>NZ_CP010954.1:1565000-2197500 GCF_000943805.1 Sphingobium sp. YBL2 | reverse complement strand
GCGATGCATATGCGCGGCGGAGCGAGGCTTCCGCCGCCAGCCACTGGGCCGGACGCTAAATCCTGCGAGGCCTGGGAAGGCCTTGCATCGATGCGACGACCCGCGAGCCAGGAGACCTGCCGGCGTCTGGTCGCTCTTGCCCTGGCCCAGGGGATGGCCGCGGCACGGTGTCTTTCCGTCTGAGCGACGAACGAGCGGTGGAGGCCGCATCGGTTCGCGGGAACGGTCGCTTTTGGCGTCCGGCCGTCCCTGCGCGCCGGCCGTTGTCTGGCGGTCAGGCTCCGCCGGATGTCGCGAGACGCCGGAAGGAATGCGAATGCAATGGAAGATAATGGCTGCGGGTTTGATCGCGGCACATGCGGTCCCGGCTCTGGCGGAGACGGAGGCGCCGGAGGCGGAGATCATCGTCTTCGGCCGGGGCGAGGCGAAGATCGGCGTCGCCCAGGCGGCGAGCGAGGGGAGTGTCGCCGGGTCCGACCTGCTGGTCCGCCCGCTGCTGCGCGTGGCGGAACTGCTGGAGGCGGTGCCGGGCATGGTCGCGGCGCAACATTCGGGGAGCGGCAAGGCGAACCAATATTTCCTGCGCGGCTTCAACCTGGATCATGGGTCTGACTTCACCACCTATATTGACGGGGTGCAGATGAATTTCCGCTCGCACGGGCATGGGCAGGGTTATCTGGACCTGAACGGCCTGATCCCGGAGATCATCGCGCGGGAGGATTTCCGGAAAGGCCCCTATCGCGCCGATGGCGGCGACTTCGCGCTGGCGGGCGCCGCCTATATGAAGACGATCGACGGGTTCGACCGGCCGTGGATGTCGGTGGAGGGCGGCTCCTACGGTTCGCGGCGGATCGCGGCGGGGGGCACGATCAAGGGCTTCGGGCCGGGCGAACTGACGCTGGTGGCGCAGGCCAAGGCCTATGACGGGCCATGGGAGGAGCCGGAGCATCTGCGCCATTATGCCGGTTTCGCCAAATATCGGGCGGGGGCGGTGGAGGCAACGCTGCATGCCTATCGCGCGACATGGCGGCCGACCGAGCAGATTCCGGAACGGATCGTCGGATCGCCGGTCTGTGCGGATATGTTCTGCTCGCCCGATCCCTCGGCGCGGGGGGCGACGACGCGCCTCGTCGGCAATGTCGCGGTGACGCAGGCGGACTGGCGCGCCAATGGCTATGCGCAATATTATGACTGGTCGATGTATTCCAACCCGACCTATGCCGATCCGGACGGCAGCAGCGCGCAGATCCGCCAATATGACCGCCGCTGGATTATCGGCGCGACGGCGGAGAAGCGCTGGTCGCTGGGGTCCACGCTGGACTTCGGCGTCGGGACGGAGGATCGCTATGATCATATGGGCAATGTCGGGGTGTCGCGCACCGCCGACCGGGCCTTCCTCTCCTCGCTCGGCCGCTATCATGTCGAGGAACTGTCGCTGGCGCTTTATGGCGACGTGACGTGGCAGCCGCTGCCCGGCCTGCGCGTGACGGGCGGACTACGCGGCGATCATTATCGCTATGCGGTGCGGGCAAGGGATGCCGCCGCCGCCGCTCTGGGCGAAGGCAAGGGGTCGGACAGCCTGTTGTCGCCCAAGGCGTCGCTCGCCTATCGGGTCGCGCCCGCGCTGGAACTCTACGCCAATTGGGGCCGTGGCTTCCACAGCAACGATGTGCGGGGGGCGGTGAATGTCGACACGCCTGTCCCGGTGCTGGTGCGCGGCACCGGCAAGGAGCTGGGCGGGCGGGTCCAGATCGGTTCGGCCAGCCTGACGGCGACCTATTGGTGGCTGAATGTGGGCAGCGAATTGCGCTTCGTCGGGGATAGCAACGCGGTCGAGCCGACCGGCGCCAGCAAGCGGCATGGCTATGAGATCGTCGCCTTCTGGCGGCCGCTGCCCTGGCTGGCGCTGGACGGCAATTATACCGCCAGCCATTCGCGCTACGACAATGGGGACCGGATTCCCAATGCCTTCGAAAATGCCGCTTCGGCGGGCGTGGCTGTCGTGCTGGGGCGCTGGGAGACGAGCCTGCGGGTGCGGCATCTGGGGCCTTATCCGCTGATCGAGGACAATAGCGTGCGGGACAAGGGGAGCACGGTGGTGAACGCCCGCGGCGCGTGGAAGGGCAAGCGGATCGAACTTTATGGGGAGCTGCTGAATATCTTCGACAGCCGGGACAAGGACATCGCTTATTTTTACGAGTCCTATATTCCCGCTTTCGACATGACGGGTCCGCAGGAAGGGCGGTTGAGCCGGGTCGTGGAGCCCCGGACCGTGCGCCTGGGGATGAAGGTCAAGTTTTAGGGCGCGCCGCGTTGAAGCGGACGCTGGCCGCGCGCTCGACATTTCTGTCGCCGCATCGTTTCAAACGGACATCCTCCCCGCGCGAAGCGTGGGGAGGAGGAACAGGCGAAGGCCGGCGGAGAGCTCAACCGCGCCGCTTCGCCTCCGTCCAGCGGCCATTCAACAACAGGAAGGCAATGGTCAGACGCCGTAAAGCAGCGTCGCCTCCGCGCTGCGTTCCCGCTCGCCGGCGATGCGCTGGCCATCCATTCCCTGATCTTCGAAAGGCTGACCGAGCCGGGACAGCAGGAATCGTCCGAACGTCCAATCGCCCAGCGCGGAATCGGCGTTGATGTGCCCCGCCTCTCCCGCGTCGGCAAAACGGCTGCCCCAGAATTGCGCGAGCAGCCTCGCCCGGCTGAAGGAGATATAGGGATCGTTGCGGCTGGCTACGAGGATCGAGGGGAAAGGCAGCAGCGCCTTGGGCGTCGGCGCGAAGCCGCGCAGGCGGGAGTCGACGGCGCCCGATTCGAGTTCAGGCGGCGCCACCAGCAGGGCTCCGACGATCTTTTCGCTCCATTCGCGGCATTCGAACGCGGCCCACCAGGTCACGGCGTGGCAGCCCAGGCTATGGGCGGCCAGAATGACCGGGCCATCGATGCGATCGATCGCATGGTTGAGATTGCCGATCCAGCTATTGCGCTGCGGGGCGTCCCAACTGCCCAGTTCGGCGCGGTGGCAATTGGGCAGTTCGGCTTCCCAGATCGTCTGCCAATGCCCCGGCCCGCTGTTCATCAGGCCAGGCACGGTCAGGATCGTCGCGGAAGCGGTCAGTTCAGGGGCATATGGGCGCATGGGAAACCTCCTGCCCATGACATATTCTCTATCATTATGATTGACAATAGTGGATGGATGTTTTGCGGACTGCTGTTGCCGCTGCGCGACGAACCGAAAGGCGCGCTCCCTCTGCCTGATCGAGGTCAGGCGGGCCAGTCGGTTCGGGAAAGTTGAAAGCCGGCACGCCTGCTCCTATCAGCGATGGATGCGGCGGCGATCTTCATGACAGACGGCATCAGGGACATTCTCGACCGTTTGCGCGCACCCGCCGGCAATGTCGTGGCGCGGGCCAGGCGCATGGTGGAGGCCCATGTGCCGGAAGAACGGCGCGGACCCGGATGGGACCGGCACTGGCGGGAGCTGGAGGCTTATCTGGAACTGCCGGGACAATGGCTTTGCGCCGAGGGAAAAGAGAATGACGGCTGACAAACTCGTCGAACTGATCGTCGCCCGTCTGGTGCGCGATCATGGACGCAGCAAACATCATTGGCGCAGGCTGGTGGGGCCGATCCGGCTCTATAGCCGCGCGACGCATCCGCATTGCAACTGGGCCGCCGCGCCGACCGGAAGCTTTCAGGAAATCGCCGCGATCGAGGCGCTGCTGGACGACTGGCGCATGCGTTACCCGCTGCTCTCCGGTTGATGAAGCATTTGGCTGGAGCGCCCTGCGTCAGGCAGGAGGCGGGGCACGCGCATCCGAATTTCCGTTATCGCATCCTTTCAGGCGGAAAACCGGCCCCGCCCTTCGACGGGCTCAGCACGGGCAGTTCCGCACCATATCCAAAGCAGATTCCGATCCGATTGCATCGGCTCGACTGCTCTAGGTTTGTGTTTATCGCGTTTTCCGAGCCAGCAGATGACTCCATCTGCTCTAGCTGCCCGCTTCCGTATTGACGGGCGGCGCCAATGGATTGGGATCGCTGTCCTCGGCTTTCTCCACGCGCTCCGCCGCTTCATCGTCGGCCTGGCCCGCATCGCCGCCGGGCGAACCCTTTTCCGGCGGCGGCACGTCATTGCGGCCCTCCGCCGGGTCCTGGGTCGATTCGCCGCGCTGTCCGTCATTCTGCATGTCGATCTCCTGCTTCGAGGGTCTCAACGTGCCATGTCCGGACGGTATCCTCACCACAGGGCGACAACCGAATAGGGTTTAACCTGCTTTATCGCTCCTTCCCCTCAGTGCGGCGCCGCGTCGCCACAGGCGTCCATCGGCACGCTGACATAGTCCAGCTTCACGTCCGAAATGCTGATGTCGGCAGCGCCGTTGGATCGCAGCACGAGCGGCGCGGTGACCGCCTGCATGTCCGCGCCGCGCTTGGCGAAGCATTGCAGCGGAACGACGAGCCGAGACCATTCCCCGGGCTTTGCGGAGGACAATGCGCCGCCGATCGGCAGTTCGACCGTGCTCTGCCCGCTTTGCAGGCCGACGGTCATCTTCCCCGCCGGCTTTGCGTCCACCCGATATTCGACGACCAGGCTGATCTCTCCGTTGCTCTCGCGCGAGAGGTCGAAGGCGCGGGGGGCGACGAAGGCGACCTGCCCTGCCCCCTTCCATACGAAGCGACGGCTGTCCTCCTGCGCGCGGCGGTCGACGCCGCTCTGTGTGACGCCCTCCGCCTCTATGGCCCAGCCGGGCGGCGTCTGGCCGCGTCCATAGAAGGTGCCGGGCGTCGCCGCCGCCATGCCGGCGGGGCGGCTCTCGTCCAGCGTCCCTACTTTGCCGGGCCGGGCGTAGCTCAGGCCATAGCCGAAGGGGAAAAGCGGATCGTAGCCCGGATCGCGGCGGTTCAGCACATATTGGTCCGGGCGTTTCGGCCAGGAAAAGCTCAGCTTCCCGCGGAAATCATGGCGCGGCTTCCCGTCCGCGCCGGCGAACAGCATATCGGCCACGCCGCCGCCCTCGCTTCCCGGCAGGAAGGCCGCGACGAAGGCGTCGGATGCGTTGAGTTCCGCATTCACCCAAAGCGGCCGACCGGAAAGGAAAACCGCCACCACCGGCACGCCCGCCGCCTTGAAGCGGCGCAGCATCTCCAGATCGCGCTTGTCGCCGGGGCTGTATTCCAGATTGGGAACGTCGCCCTTGAACTCCGCATAGGGCTTTTCCCCGAAGACGACGATGGCGGCGTCCAGCTTTTGCGTGAAGCGGCCGTCGGGGGCGTAGCGCGCCGTGCCGCCGCCGGCCTTCACCGTCTCTTCTATCCCCTTCCAGACCGACTGGGCGTTGGGAAAGGCCGAATTGGGCACGTCGATCCCCTGCCAGGTGATCGACCAGCCGCCCGCCTGCTGGCTGATGCTGTCGGCCGCCTCGCCCGCGACGAGGATGTCGGCATTGGCCTTGAGCGGCAGGACGCCTTCATTCTTCAGCAGCACCAGCGATTCCCGCACGGCGCGCCGGGCGACGGCGCGATGGCCGGCGGAGCCGATGGCGTCGAACTTGCCGGCAAAGGCGCGGGTGGAGGGGCGCCCCCGCTCGAACGTCCCGGCGCGGATCTTCACCCGCAGGATGCGCCGCACGGCGTCGTCCAGCCGCGCCATCGGGATCGTGCCCGCCCTCACCTCCCGCAGCGTGTTGTCGTAAAGCTGTTTCCAGCCCGGCCCCGAATACATGAACATGTCGAGCCCGGCATTGATCGCCTGCGGGCAATCCTCATTGGAGCAGCCCGGCACCTGCCCATGGCTGTTCCAGTCCCCCACGACGAAGCCGTCGAAACCCATGCGATCCTTCAGCACGTCGGTCAGCAGCGACTTGTTGCCGCTCATCTTGGCGCCGTTCCAGCTTGAGAAGCTGGCCATGACCGATTGCGTGCCCGCCTCGATCGCCGCGGGATAGCCGCCCAGATGCACGTCGCGCAGCACCTCCTCCGACACGCGCGTATCGCCCTGGTCGCGTCCGCCGGTGCCGCCATCGCCCAGAAAATGCTTGGTGGTGGCGATCAGATGATCGGGCGCGAGGAAATCCCTGGTGCCGGCCTTGCCCTGCACGCCCTCGATCATCGCGCCGGCATAGTCGGCGGCGATCTGCGGCTCCTCCGAATAGCTTTCATAGGTGCGGCCCCAGCGGTCGTCCTGCACCACCGCCAGCGTCGGCGCGAAGGTCCAGTCGAGCCCCGCCGCCGCCGTCTCCAGCGCCGTCACGCGCCCGATCTCCCGGATGAGATCGCGGTCGCGCGCCGCGCCCAGGCCGATATTGTGCGGGAAGAGCGTCGCGCCGACGATGTTGTTGTTGCCGTGGACGGAATCGGTGCCCCAGATGATCGGGATTTTCGGGCCCCTGTCGCTCCGGGACATGGAGGCTTCATAGAATTCGTCCGCCAGTTTCAACCATTTGGCGGGCGAAGCATATTCGTCGCCATAAGGGCCGCTATTGCCGCCGTTCAGGACCGATCCGACCTTGTATGTCCGCACGTCGGCGGGGGTGATGGAGCCGATGTCGACCTGGATGAGCTGGCCGACCTTGTCCTCGACCGACATGGCCTTCAGCAATGCGTCGACGCGCCTTTCCACGGCCGGGTCGCGCTTGGGCTGGGCATCCACCCTGGGCCAGAGTTCGGGATGCGCAACCGAGGCCGCGGGCTGCTGCGCCGCCGCGGATGCCGCGAGCAGGACCGTCAGGACGGTCAGGGAAACGGGCGAAAGGCCGATGGTCATGTCGTCTCCTGGAATAAGGTCGCCTTCATGCTGGCGAAATAGCGGAATTTTTTCTGTCCGGGCATCAATGCGTTCCCGCGGAGGCAGGAGCACATTCTGCACTTGGGCCAACCGCCCCCATCAGGGCTTCAGGCTCTTGGCATTAAGCCTCGCCACGCCCTTCAGCGCGGCGTCGCCCGCATGATGCCCCACCGCCAGCGCATAGTTGCCGCCGTCGAGCCGCCAGCCCCTCCCTTCCTCGAAGCGCGCGATCAGGCGTGGGTCGACGGTCATGGTGACGCGCCGGGTCTCGCCGGGCGACAGGCTGAGCTTGTCGAAGCCGGCAAGCCGCCAGGCGGCGATGCCTGCGCTCCCCTTCGCCTGCACATAAAGTTGCGGAACGTCCGCGCCCGCACGGCTGCCCGCATTGGTCACGTCGAAGCTGACGGTCAGCGCCGCGCCGTCCTGCACCGCCAGATTGGCATAGGTGAAGCTGGTATAGGTCAGGCCATGGCCGAACGGGAAAAGCGGTTTCACGCCCTTCATCGCATACCAGCGATAGCCGACCTCCGCACCTTCGGGATAATCGACCGCAAAGGGCGCCACGCCGCCGGTCATGCCGTAATTGGTCTTGTCCCCGGCGTCCCGGCGGGCCTCGGCCGCGTGCAGTTCGGCTAGGCCCGCCGGTTCCGGACGCGGCGCCTGACCGGCGCGCACCGGGAAGGTGATGGGCAGGCGGCCCGAAGGCGCGACGTCCCCGAAGAGGATATTCGCCATGGCTTCGCCGCCGCGCTGGCCGGGATACCAGGCCTGCACCAGCGCCGGCACCTTCGCGATCCAGGGCATTTCCACAGGGCCGCCCGTCTCCAGCACGACGATGGTCTTCCGGTTGGCAGTGGCGACCGCTTCGATCAGCGCATCCTGATTGTCCGGCAGGCGCATATTGTCAGGGTCCTGCGCCTCCGTCTGCCATTGCCAGCCGAAGACGATGGCGAGGTCCGCCCGACGCGCCGCTTCGGCCGCGGCCCTTGGGTCGCCGCCGTCGACATAGCTGACCTCCGCCTGCGGCACGAGTGCGCGGATCGCCTTCAGCGGCGAGGAAGCATGCCAGGTCATCCGCGCGAAGGAGGCGGCGGCCCCCTTTGTCAGCGGAATTTCGACCGGAGCCCCGCCGACGGAGCGGACCTGCGACGATCCGCCGCCCGACAGCACCCCGACATCGGCATGGCCGCCGATCAGGACGATCCGCCGCGCGCTTTTCGCCAGCGGCAGCAGATCGCCCTCATTCTTCAGCAGGACGATGCCCTCCTCCGCCGCGCGCTGGGCGATGTCGGCATGGGCGGCATAGTCGATCTGGCGCGGGCTTTCCGGGACGGGATCGTCCATCAGGCCGCTGGCGATCACGCCATGGAGGATGCGCTCCACCATATCGTCCAGCCGGGCCGCGGGAATCCGGCCGGCCTTCACAGCCTCCTCGAACGGCTTGCCGAAATGGATCGCATCGTCCAGTTCCTGCCCCGATTCCTGATCGAGCCCGCCCAGCGCCGCCTTCCCGGTGGAATGGACCGCGCCCCAGTCGGACATGACCCAGCCCCTATAACCCCAGTCCCTCTTCAGGACTTGGTTGAGCAGCCAGTCATTTTCGCAGGCATAATCGCCATTCACCTTGTTATAGGCGCACATGACGGAGGCGGGATCGCCGATCTCCGTCGCGATCTGGAAGGCCAGCAGGTCGCTTTCGCGCAGCGCCGCCCTGTCGATCCGGGCGTCCAGCACGGTGCGGCCGGTTTCCTGCGAATTCAACGCGAAATGCTTGATGGTTGAGACGATATGGGCACTCTGCACGCCCCTGATATGCTCGCCCGCCATCACCCCGGCCAGCAGCGGATCTTCGCCCAGATATTCGAAATTCCGCCCGTTCCAGGGATCGCGGGTCAGGTTGACGCCGCCCGCGAGCAGGATGTTGAAGGTCTTGGCCCGCGCCTCCGCGCCGATCATCGCGCCGCCCGCATAGGCAAGCGCCGGGTTGAAGGTGGCCGCCGTGGCGAGGCTGGCCGGCAGGGCCGTCGCCGTATCGCCCTTGCGCTGCTCGATCTGGTTGGCGACGCCCAGACTCGCGTCGCTCTCCCGCAGGGTCGGGATGCCGAGGCGCGGGATGCCCGGGATGTGCCCTGCGGACGGGATCATGGCGATCGGTTGGGAAGGCCGGGCGAGCGGCGGGAAATAGCCGTGGATGATCGCCAGCTTCTCCTCGATGGTCATGGCGGCCACCAGCGCCCTGGCGCGTGCTTCCGGCGACAGGGCGCGGTTGCTGCCGGCACTGGCGGCGGGGACCGGCGGGGAAGGCTGCGCATGGGCCAGGCCGGCGACGCCAAGAAGCAGGGAAGCGATCAGCGGTTTGCGCGTCATCAGGATACTCTTGCAGAGGGTTGCCGCCCACGCAGATGGTCGAGCAGCGCACGATGGTCGGGAAGATGGGAGACGGCGGCGCCGGAGGCCCCGGCCACCCTGGCGAAGGCGGCCCGCGCCTCCTGCCCGCCGGGATAGCGGCCGATGCCGCCCGCCAGCCGGGTTTCGAAACCCATGCCGTAGAGGATATAATGATAGCTGGGCGGCAGGAAGGTTTCGAGATCGACCGTGAAATCGAAGCGCGAGGGCGGGCGGTGCCGCCATTGGGCGAGCAGGTCCTGCAGATCAGCCGGGATGGAGGCCGGATCGGCATTGTCGCGCCAATAGGCCGTGTCGGTGCGGCGGGTAATGCAATAATGCAGCTTCAGGAAGCGGACGATCCGTTCGAACCGCGCCGTCATCAGCCTGTTGAAGCGGCGCGCCGCGGCATTGCGGGCGGCGGTGTCGCTGGCGCTTCCGGCAGGCAGGAGGAAATCCCCCACCATGCGCAGCGCCGCCTCGATCAGCATGATGCCGGTCGATTCCAGCGGCTCGAAAAAACCCGCCGACAGGCCGATGGCGATGCAGTTGCCGATCCATTGCCGCTCGCGATAACCAGTAGCGAAGCGAAGCTGGCGCGGGGTCAGCGCCTCGCCGCCCGGCCTGACATAGCGGCGCAGCACGGTTTCCGCCTCATCGTCGGAGCAATGGCGGCTGGAATAGACATAGCCGATGCCCCGCCGTTCGGGGAGGCCGATGTCCCAAGTCCAGCCCGCCTCATGCGCGGTCGCCAGCGTATAGGGACGGATCGGCGCGTCCGGGCGGTCATGGGGCACCTGCATCGCCAGCGCGCGGTCGTTGAACAGCGTGTCGCCGCAGCCGACGAAGCCGCTGCCCAGCGTCTTCCCGATCAGCAGGGCGCGGAAACCGGAACAGTCGATGAAGATGTCCCCCTCTACCCGCCGCCCGTCCCTGAGGGTCAGGGCGGCGATGTCGCCATCCTCCCGCTGTTCGACATGCGCCACCATGCCCTCGATCCGCCGGACACCGGCGGCGAGCGAGATCGTCCGCAGATAGTCCGCGAAACGCGCCGCGTCGAAATGATAGGCATAGTTCATCGGACCGGAAAAATCCGGGTCCTGCACCCGCTTGGGCGCTCGCCCGGCGCGGATCACCCGTTCCTGCACGGTGACGCTGTCGGCCCAGGAAGCGCGCTGTCCCTCCATCGCCAGCCAATGGGGCAGCAGCGCCTCATCCTCGCCGCCGATGGGCATGTTGAACGGGTGGAAATAGCTGTCCGCGCCCGTGGCCCAGCCGTCGAACAGCACGCCCTGCTTGAAGGTCGCATCGGCGGAGCGGAGGAATTCCCCCTCCCCAACGCCCAGTCCCGCCAGGGTCGAGCGGATGGTGGGAAAGGTCCCTTCGCCCACGCCGATGATGCCGATCTCGCTGGATTCCACCAGCGTCACGTCGCGCATCCCCAGCGTGCGGGAGAAGGTGGCGGCGGACAGCCATCCGGCCGTTCCGCCGCCGACGATGACGATCCGACCGGGGGAGGGAATGTCGGCCGTCATCTCAACTTCTCCTCGTCAGCCGGTCAGAAGTTGGCCCGGGCGCGCACGCCCCAGGTCCGCGGCGGCTGGAGGTTGGACAGGAATACCGGGTCGTAGCGCGGCGCGCCGAAGGAACCGGCGCCCGTGCGGATCTTCCCATTCTCGATATTCTGGACGAAGGCTTCGACCGAATATTTCTGGTCCGGCGACACGAAGCGGATCGATGCGTCGGAACGGAAATAGGCCTTCTGGCGGTCCCAATCGGTGCCGTTGGTGCCGCGGTTCGGCATATTGTCGGCCGGATCGTTGGGATTGACGAAGGGATTCGCATCGCCGTTGAAGTAGCTCAGCCAGCTCTTGGTCTCATAATGGGTGGTGAAACGGGGCGTGATCTTCGCGCCGCTCGCCAGTTCGAAATCATGCTCATAGCTGAGCGTGGCGGAGAAGCGCGGCGCATGCGCCAGTTCATTGCCCTTGAGCTGCGCGATGGAGGACAGCTTGCCGCCGTCGTAGAGGCGCCCGTCGACGCTCTCCAGTTCCTCCAGCTTGGTCTTCTGGAGCGTGCCGGAGAATTGCAGCCGGTCGCTGTCGGTCAGGTTCGCCACCATTTCCGCCTCCAGACCATAGGCCTTGGCGCCCTTCGCATTCTGGGTGATCATCTGGCTGCGCACGACATTGCCCGCATCGTCGCGGAAAGTGACGGCCTGGTTCACCTGATAGCCCTTGAAGTCGCTATAATAGGCCGCGAGGTTCAGCGTGACGCGCCGGTCGAGGAAGCGCGACTTCAGGCCGACTTCATAGTTGGTGAGCGTTTCCGGATCGGTCAGGCCGGCATTGTCCTGGATATTGCCCGACTTGAAGCCGGTGCTGATGCTGGCATAGCCCAGCACATCCTCCGCCAGGTCGGCATCGACGCGGGCGAGATAGGTGAGCTTGTCCCACTTGCCCTTCACATCGTTGCTGGAAATGGAGAAACCGGGCAGCAGCGCGGCCAGTTCATCCGCCGTGGCGTTCGGATAGGCGCCGAAGATGCCGCCCTGGCACGCGTCGGCGGGCAGGGTCGCGGGGCAACCGGAGAAGGTCACGTTGCGCCCGCCGATATCCTCCTTCTTGTCGGAGGTGTAGCGCAGGCCGCCCGTGACGCGCAGCGCGTCGCTGACATGCCAGACCGCCTGGCCGAAGACGGCGCGGCTGTCGATCTGGCGATTCGCCTGGATGAAGCTGCCCGCCCAGCTGAAGGTGCCGTCGCGATAGCCGTTCCGCTGGTCGATGTCGAAGCGGATGCGGTTCTTCTCATGGCTGTAATAGGCGCCCAAAATCCAGTCGATCGCCTGTTCGCCGGTCGACTTGAGCTGGACCTCATGGCTCTGGAAATCGTAGCGCGAGGAGAGCGTCCGGTTCTCCCCGAAGGCGCCGAGCGGCAGGTCGTTGCCGTCCGCGTCGACCTGCCCCGTCGGCGGCAGAGCGCCTGCGTCCGCATCGGTCTGCGTCGAGCCGCCGATGCGCGACCAGCCCGCGATATAGCTCAATTGGATGCCGTCGGTGACATCGTAGTTCATGGTGCTGCGCACCGCGACGGAATAGCGGTCGGTGTCGGGCGCGGTGTCGCTGAGCGTCGACCAGCGCTTCGTGCCGGGGCGCGGCGTCTGGAGCAGGCCGATGACCGGCGCGCCATTGTCGAGGAAACCTTCCGCCGACAGGTTCCAGCTAAAGCGTTCGCTCGGCTGCCAGAGCATGGAGACGCGGCCCGACTGCTGGTCGGCGGCATAATATTTCTTGCCGGTGGTGATGAAGGCCGAGCGGTTGATGCCGGGCACGTCCGGCGCAGGCTGGAAATCGGCATAGCCGTCATGCCGGTCGGTGACGAAGGCGACGCGGAAGGCCAGCGTGTCGGTGACCGGGATGTTGATCGCGCCGCGCACGCCCAGACGGTCGTAATTACCCGCGACGACCTCCACATTGCCGCCGAACTCGCCCAGCTTCGGCTTGGCGGAGATGAGGCTGAGCGCACCGACCGTCGCGTTGCGGCCGAACAGGGTGCCCTGCGGGCCGCGCAGCACCTCGACGCGCTCCATGTCGTACATCAGCACAGACGCCCCCTGCGCGCGCGGCGAGTAGATGCCGTCGACATAGATGGCGACTTCGGGGTCCGCCACTTCGGTATAGGCGCTGTCGTTGCCGATGCCGCGCAGCGTCAGCAGCACCGCCGACTGGTCGCCCTGCTGGTTGAACTGGAGCGACGGGACGAAGCGGGCGAGGTCGGTGACGTCCTTCACCTGCTGCCGGTCGAGCTGCGCCTGACCGAAGGCGGACACGGCGATGGGGGTGGATTGCAGCGTGGTTTCGCGACGGGTGGCCGTCACGATGATGTCGCTGCCATAATCGGGCTGCGCCGTCTGGGGCGCTGCATCCTGTGCGAAGGCGGGGGTCATCCACAAGGTTGCGGATGCAAGCGCGGTGCTCGCGGCCAGCGCAAAGCTTTTCATCATCTCTCTCCCTGGACCCACATGGTCTGTGGGCGCCTATTGACCCAAGCCTGACAACGATGTCAACATGATTTTTGACATCGTTGTCATATATTGCCATATTGCGCCGGAACGGCTTTGCGGCTTCACTATATTCTCCAAGGTTCAGCCAAAGCCTCTTTCCATGGTGGCCGTCACGTCATCCCCGCCCCTTTCCGATCAAGAGCAGGTGGACAGCCGGCTTTTCCGGCTGTCCATCGGCGTGTTCTTCACCGGGGGCTTCCTGACATCGTCCGTCAGCCTGCTGGTGCCGCAGCTCAAGCTGATGCTGGACCTGGACTACAAGGGCGCGCTGCTGGTCCAGCTTGCCTTTCATTCCAGCTACATGCTCTTCGCGCTGCCGATCACCTGGTCGATCGTGCGCGCCGGCTACATGCGGGCCATCGTCGCCGGCCTGGCGGTGATCACGGCGGGATGCCTGGCCCTGACCCTGGCCCAGAACGCCCTGTCCTTCGCCATGGTGCTGGGGGCGCTGCTGCTCGTTTCGGCGGGGCAGACCTTCCTTCAGATCGCGTCCAACACCGTCGTGGCCGTGATCGGACCTTCGCGGGGCGCGGCGCGCCGGCTGACGCTGCTTCAGGGCTTCAATTCGTTCGGCACCGTCCTGGGTCCGCTGCTCAGCGCGCCGCTGCTGCTTGGCGAGCTGGACCCGCAGGCGGCGCGGCATGTCGGCGCGGCCCTGCCCTTTACGGGGACGGCGCTGGTCACGGGACTGCTGGCCTTCGCCTATTTCCGCAATCGCGCCTTGCTGGAGCAGGATGAATCGCGCCGATTCGCCTCCATCGGGCAGATGTTCCGGGTAATGCGCTCCCGCCGGTTGCGCTGGGGCGCGGCGTCGATCTTCGTCTATGTCGGCGCGGAGGTGGCGATAGGCGCGTTGCTGCCCACCGTCCTGATGCGGCCGGACCGGCTGGACGCGGCGCCTGTTCTCGCCGGTCAACTGGTCAGCCTCTACTGGGGCGGCGCGATGGTGGGGCGTTTCCTGGGCGCATGGGCGATGCAGCGGATCGCGGAGGCGCGGCTGCTGATGGCCGTGTCCTTCGGGGCGGCCGTCCTGACGACCGCCGCCATCGTCCTGCCGGGCGTCACCGGCGCCAGCGCCCTGCTGGCCGTGGGCCTTTGCAACGCCATCATGTACCCGACGATCTACGCGCTCGCCCTGCCGGAAGACGAATGGCAGGCGCCGGTCGCATCCATGTGGCTGTGCATGGCGGTGGTCGGCGGGGCCATCGTTCCACTGCTGACCGGCGCGCTGGCGGATGCGACGGCATTGCTGCCCGCGCTGATCCTGCCCGCCGCCTGCTATGCCTTCATCGCCCAGTTCGCGGCCCTGTGCGCGCGGCCGCAGGAGACCCGCCCATGAGTACCGTCACGATCAAGGACGTCGCGGCCCGCGCCGGCGTTTCCCCCAAGACCGTCTCGCGCGTCATCAATGGGGAGGACCATGTCCGACCCGAGATCAGGGAAGCGGTGCAGCGCGTGGTGGCGGAACTCAATTACCGGCCCAATGCCTTTGCCCGCAGCCTGTCCAGTTCCCGTTCCTATCTGCTTGGCCTGTTCATCGACGATCCCGTTTCGGGCTATGCCGCAGATGTGCAGCATGGGGCGCTGCTGCGATGCCGGGAACGCAGCTATCATCTGGTGGTGGAGCCGGTCGAGCTGAACCGGCCGGACTGGAAGGATCATGTCCGCGCCAGCATAGCGAGCCTCCGGTTGGATGGCGCGATCATCGCCCCGCCCATTTGCGATGCGGCTGAGCTGATCGACCTGTTCCGCGAATCCGACGTGCCCCATGTGCTGATCGCCCCATCCGGCGAATCGCCCGATTCTGGCGCGGTGCGCATGGACGATCGCGGCGCGGCGCGGGAGATGACCGCCTATCTGATCGGCCTTGGCCATCGCCACATCGGCCTGGTCCAGGGGCCGCTCAGCCACAGCGCGTCCGCCCGGCGGGAGGAAGGTTTCCGCGCGGCCATGGCGGAGGCCGGCATTGCGGTCGATGAAGATGCGGTGCTGCGCGGCGACTTCAGTTTTCGCTCCGGCCTGGAACGGGGGGAAGCGCTGCTGGACCGGACGGACCGCCCAAGCGCCGTCTTCGCCTGCAATGACGACATGGCGCTCGGCGTCCTCATCACCGCGATGAAACTCGGCATAGCCGTGCCCCAGTCGCTGTCCGTCGCGGGCTTCGACGATTCGGCCTCCTCGCGCGCGGCCTGGCCGCAGATCACGACCATCCGCCAGCCCAAGGCGGAAATGGCGGCCGCCGCCGTCGACATATTGGTCGACCCATCCTTCCGAAAGAAAAGCGCCGGGCCGCAATCCCGCCTGATGTTGCCCCACGCCCTTGTCGTGCGCGGCAGCACCGGGGCCGCATAGCGCCGGCCCCCAGCTTAACCATTGATAACAAGCCGGTTCAGGATTGGCGCATGTGCGGCATGGAATAAGGCGGTCAACGACGAGGTAAGAGGAGACCAGTCATGACCATTCGCAAGACCATGCTCGCCATCGCTGCCGCTGCCGCGACCCTTTCCGCGGCGGTTCCGGCCACTTCCTTCGCCCGCGACGGCGGCTGGCACCGCCATGATCGCCACGAGCGGGTTCGCTATTCCGACCGCCGCGACTATCGCGACTACCGTTCCTATCGCGACGACCGCGGCTATCGCTGCCGCAAGTCGGGCGGCACGACCGGCCTGCTGCTGGGCGGCGTCGCGGGCGCGCTGCTGGGCCGCGCGGTCGATACCCGCGGCGACCGGGCTCCCGGCACGATCATCGGCGCGGGCGCCGGCGCACTTGCGGGCCGCGCCATCGATCGCAACTCCAGCTGCTAAGCCGGATCGTAGAAGGGGCGGCAGCGCCATGGCGCTGCCGCCCCTTTTTTATTCCGCCTGCGGTCAGTTGGGCCGGACGATATTGGGGCCCAGATTCGTCATCACTTCTTCGGCGCTGAAGGCGCGGACATTATCTGCGGGCTTGCGGCCCCTGCCCATCACGATTTCTGCACTGGCCTCATAGCGGTCCACGGTGCGCACATCGATCCGGCTGTCCCAGAAGGGATCGCCCCAATAGGGATCCCAGCTCCGCCAACCGAAGCCGCGCCCATAATAGCGCCAGGATGGGCCCCAATAGCCGAAGGCGCCCGGCGCGAACGGCCGGTCGACATAGGTCCGGCTGCGCCTCTCGGTATTGCGGTCGGCCATGACGAACCAGTCATAGCCGCGCTGGCGCGTCAGTTCCGCGGCGCGGTAGAGCAGATAGCGCTCCACCGTCTCCCGCGATGTCATGCTGTTGCCGGAAAAGGTCACGCGAAAGCGATTCGCCTCGATCTGCTCGTCGGCATAGCCGCCGGGGGCAGCGCGGCTCTGCCCGGCCGGCTGATAGGGGGTTGCCGTCGTGCAGGCGCCAAGCGCAAGCATGAGGCCCGTTGCAAGCATCCATTTCTTTCCGATTTTCATCATGGCATCCTCGCTGCTTTTCTTCGTACCGGATCAACGCGCAACCATGGATTGGGGTGCCGCAGGCTGGGCAAAGCTGAATGATCGCAGGGGGCGGATATGAAGATGCCGGGCCCGGACCGGAGAATTCCTCCTCCGGTCCTCCCAAACTCTCAGAAGGTGAACCGCGCGCCGGCCCGGAAGGAGCGCCCGAATATTCCCAGTCCACCCTGGACCGGATTATAGTTGTTCGCGCCGTAGGTGACGGGGTCGATCGGCGGCAGATCGTCGAACAGGTTGAGTATATTGATGTAGAAGGTGAAGCGATCCGACGCCTTGAAGCTGGTCGTCAGGTCGACCGTGATATAGGCAGGCACGTCGCACTTCACGAAAGGCGCGGAAAGCAGGCCGCAATCGCCCGGCTCCGTCCCCTGGTCGGCGGCGGAAAGATTATAGCCGCCAAAATATTCGGCTGTCGCGCTGACCGTCCATTTCCCCCATTCCAGCGTATTCTGCCAGTTGCCGTGCCATTCCGGCGTGCCCGATCCGGCGGTCAGGTTGAAGTTGCCGGCCGTTCCTTCATAGGATTCCGTCGTGCCGTCCGGAAATGTCGTGCTGAGATTGATGATATAGCTCGCCTCCAGCGCCGAGGTGAAGCGAATGTCCGGGCCGAGGTCGATCTGCGCCCTCGCGGCGAAGTCCAGTCCTTCCGAACGGATGGTGTTGGCGTTGATAAGCTGCGACTGCACGAAGGCCACGCGCGGCGTCGCGCCGGGAAAGTCGGGCGCGGGCGCATCCGCGATGATATTATAGCCGGATGGCACCACCTGGCCCGCATAATAAGCGAGTAGCGCCGGGCGGTTGCTGGGCGTGGTGATCGCGCCGGTCTTCTTGATGTTGAAATAGTCGATGCTGAGGGAAATGTTCCGGATCGGCTCCACGACGATGCCGGCGGTGAAGCTGGTCGACCGTTCCGGTTTCAGGTCGGGGCTGGCCAGCGTGGTCTGGCCATAGCTGGCGCTGCTGATATAGGCCGGACAGCTGTTGAAGGTCGCCAGGGAACAGCCATATTGCGACAGGAAGGCGTCGTTGTACAGCGATTGAGCGGCCGTGACGAAGCCGGTCGTCGGAATGGCGTTGGCCTCCGCGAAGCTGGGGATGCGGAAGCCGCGTGACCAGGTGCCGCGAAGCGCGACCTGGCGGATCGGCGTGAACTTCGCCCCGACCTTCGGAGAGAAGGCGTGCTGTCCGCTCGAATAATCGTCATAGCGGCCCGAAGCGTTGATCTCGAGCGACTCCAGCACCGGCGCATTCAGCTCGACAAAGGCCGAACGGACCGTCCGGTGGCCCTTGGTGCCGAAGGCGTTGAGGACGAAATAACGCTGCGTCGGCCCGTTGACGTCCGAATTGGCGCTTGGCGCATCGATGGATTCATAGCGCAGCGAAAGCCCGCCGCCGATCTGCATCGGTCCCCCTGGCAGGTCGAACAGATTGCCGCTGAGCGTCGCCTCCACGGCATAAAGCTGGGAATTGGCATCCGTCACATTGTCTGGCGACAGATAATCGAGCGTCGCCTGACTATTGGCATAAGGGTTGACGAAATCATAGCTGCCGTCGGCAATCACGTTCAGAAGATTCTGGATATAGATATAACCGTTCTGCGTCCGCCGCAGGTCGGTGCGCATTGCGACGCCATTCACCGCGAAGTCCCAGTCGTCCCACAACTTGCCCGTAACGCCCAGAGCGGCGCGATAGGTGCGGCTGCGGGTCTCATTATATTCCTGGATATTGGGTATGCGCCCCAATATGCGCGCCACCTGCCCCTGCGCCGCGAAAGGATTGTTCGGATTGAGCCGGGCAGCCGGATTGGCGGCGGTGCAATTGGGATCGGGCAAGTTATTGATCAGCGGGCAGACATAGACCGGCAGGGCAAGGACAAGCGAACCGACGGAATTGGCGCCGCCAGCGGCGGCCGCCGTGCTGAAGCGGGGAAAGTTGATGCCGGCCGGGCCGTTGCGGCGGATGCTGGCGGGCAGGCCGGTGAAGCTCACATTGCTCTGAAGGAAATTCGCCTGGAAATAGGCCTCTATGTCGTCGGTGATCCGTCCCGTCGCCCGAAAGGAACCGCCCCATCTTTCGATATTGGGAGAGATGACGCCATATTGATTGACGAGATCGCCCTGGCATACGGTTCCGGGCGCACGCGCGTCCGCCGCGAATTCCTGTGGGGTCAGCGTATAAGGCGTCTCCCCGGCGATGCAGCCGGCGGCGGGGTTGAGGAACTGGTAGCGGCCGGTTTCGGCGGCATTGTCCGGACCGGCCGGCGCCACGAAGAAGGTGGTGGCGAACAGGCTGGCGTCGGTGGTGGTCGAAAAACCGGAATAGCCGCCTGTCGAAGGATTGATCGATCCTCCATTCGGCCCGATGGACGGTCCGCACACGCCGTCGCGGCAGATGCCCGACTGGTTCTGCGAATTATAGGGATAGCGCCGGTCGCGGTTATAGAGCGCCGCCTGATCGAAGTAGAAACCGCTGATATAGACGTTGAATCCCTGATCATCGAGATCGCCCCAGCCCGCCGTCAGGCTGAGCCGGTGATTGGCGCCGTCGCCCCGCTGGCTGATGCCCGCTTCCGCCCGGCCGGATATGCCCGTGATCTGCTTCTTCGTGATGACGTTCACGACACCCGCGATCGCGTCCGCGCCATAGGTGGAGGACGCGCCGTCGCGCAGCACTTCGATCCGGTCGACGATGTCGTCGGGAATGGTGTTGAGGTCGACGAAATTGCGCGTCGCATCGTCCGCCAGCGGATAATAGGCCGCGCGCAGGCCGTCGAACAGGACCAGCGTCGAGTTGGTGCTGAGGCCACGGAGCGACACCGCCGATGCGCCGGCGGCAAAGGCCCCATTGGCGGAAAAGGAGTTGGTGAGCGCGGGGCCGTTGTTCGACGCCAGCCGCTGCACCGCCTCCTGCGTGGTGTTGATGCCGCGCTGTTCCAGCGTCTCGGCATTGACGACGGTGATGGGCGATGGCGTCGCTGCCGTCGTCGTGCGCAGGATGGACCCGGTCACGACGATCGTGTCGCCCTCGCTCGGTTCGGCGGAGTTGGTCGTGGGGGCCGGGGCCTGTCCGGGCGCGGTCTGCGTGTCGGACTGCTGCGCAGTGCTGCTTTGCGCCGCCGCCGGGGCGATCAGGCTGAGGCTCGCCAGACAGGCCGTCAGTGCAGAGCTATTGCAGAGGGCGCGGTGGATGATAGCCGAATTGGTTCGCATTGCTCGATCCCCTCACAGGAAGAAGTCGCGCCGAACCGCAGTAAGATCGGCGCTGCCGCTGAACGCGCGATCGGGGTTGAGGGACGCTGGCTGGAATGCAACCTGGATTAGGATCGACTGCGGTAGGAAGAAGATAGTTGCTCAATTGCTACAATTTAAGGCTATTCCGGATGATCTCGCGCAAATTCGGATGAGATCATGGGTGGAATGCCTCCAGGACTCATGGAGATTGGCCGTCAGGCGTTGTCAGGATTTCCATCCCTGCCGCCGCTTCCGATTCCGCGCTCGATCAGCGCGTTGGCGATCGCGGCCACCTCCTGAACGGGGCGGCTGTCGTCCCAAACGCCAAAGCGCAGGCCCAGGAACACGTTCATGCCCATGATCGCCCAGGCATGGATTTCATCCGGCTCGCCGGAGACTTCCCCGCGCGCCGCCGCCTCGCGCAACCGGACCAATATCCGAGACGCCGTGCTCTCATAATGGGTGCGATAGGCCGCCTGGTCGACGAACTCCGCCTCATCGATGATGCGGTAGATTTCCTTGTGGCTCCGCGCGAACTCCAGAAAGCTCAGCAGCCCCAGCCGTTCGGCATCGATCCCGTCGCGGGCCTGCGCGATGCGCGGCCCGACATAGTCCCGCACCTGTCCGGACATATCCGCGACCAGCGCGCGGAAGATGTCGTCCTTGCTGTCGAAATAAGTGTAGAAGCTGCCCAGCGCGCAGCCTGCCCGCCGGGTGATGCCGCTGATCGACCCTTCGTGGAAGCCCTTTTCCCCGAACTCCTCGGCCGCCGCCGACAACAGCGCCCGGCGGGTTCTTTCCCCGCGGGCGGTGCGCGGCGTCTTGTCCTTTTCGCCCAGCAAATCCGTCATCCGTCATCCTCCCCATCCGTGATCTTTTTGCCGCATCCGGCCTGTTCCCGTCATGCGTCCTTATTTCAAGTTGAAAGTTGGTTCAACTTTCATTATCGAATCGCAGGAACAGTCCCGCGACCCGGATTTCCGGGCGTATTTCAGGAGAGGAACCGTCCATGAAGGCTCGCCATTCCCTGCGTATCGCCGCGCTCGCCTCCGCAGCATGGGGCGGCGCCGTTTCGCTTCCAGCCATCGCGCAAAATGAAACGCCCGCATTCGACAGCGGCAGCGAGATCATCGTCACCGCTCGCCGGCGGGAGGAGAATATCCTCGACGTGCCGGTGTCCGTCACCGCCATCTCGTCGGAAAGCATCGCCCGGCTCCAGGCGAACGACATGTCGGGCATTCAGGGGGCGGTGCCGAACGTCAATCTGGTGCAGGGACGCGGCTCCACCTCCAATTCCAACTTCTTCATCCGCGGCATCGGCCAGCCCGACGCGCTCCAGACCTTCGATCCGGCAGTCGGCACCTATGTCGACGGCGTCTATTTCAGCCGCATCCAGGGCGCGCTGGTGAACCTGTTCGACGTCGAGCGGGTGGAGGTGCTGCGCGGCCCGCAGGGCACGCTCTATGGCAAGAACACCATTGGCGGCGCGGTCAACATCGTCAGCCGCAAGCCCAGCACCACCGACTTCAAGGCAATGGGCAGCCTGACCTATGGCAGTTACGACACCTGGCTGGCGAACGGCTATGTCTCCGCGCCGCTGGTGCAGGACAAGCTCGCCCTCAGCATCGCGGGCGTCTATGACAAGCGCGCCGGCACTGTCACCGATCCTCTGACCGGCCGCAAATATAATGATCGCGACACCAAGGCCGGCCGCGCCATTTTGCGCGCCACACCCAGCGACCGGGTGGAACTGATCCTGTCGGGCGACTATACCCGCCAGCGGACGGCGCCGACACTGGGCTATGCCACCGCGCCGCTCACCAACGTGCTCTACAATTCCGCCTTCCAGGTGATCGGGGTGCCGGTGGTGAAGCCCGCCTATCCCTATGGCAAATATGATTACAAGGCGTCGACCAGCCTGGCGCCGGGCCAGGGCCAGCGGCTCGACCATTGGGGCCTGTCCTTCACCGCCAATGTCGAACTGAACGACGCGGTGACGCTGACCTCCATCACCGGCTATCGCAAGCTGCGCCCGGATTATTACATCGATTTCGACGCCACCGAACTGGAAGTGGCGGACGCCTTCGTCGGCGTGCATCAGAAGCAGTTCAGCCAGGAACTGCAGCTCAAATATGACAGCGGCCCGTTGTCGGGCGTGTTCGGGCTCTATTATCTGAATGAGACGATCCGGTCCCATCAGGAAAGCTATGACGACAATTATCTTCAGCTTCAGGCCGCTCCCGGCCTTATCCTGCCGCTGACCTTCACCCGCTTCATCGACGATCACCAGAATGTGAAGAGCTACGCCGCCTTCGGCCAGATGACCTATGATCTGACCCGGAAGCTCTCGATCACGGCAGGCCTGCGCTACACGAAGGAACGCAAGGAGTATAACCGGTCCACCTATACGGTGCTCGCCGGCGCGCAGACAGCGCCCTTCCTCTTCCCCGGCAGCCTGCCGGCGCCCTATAATGACCTAGACCATGTCGATTTCGACGCGTGGACGCCGATGGCGACCCTATCCTACAAGCCGACGCGCGAGACGCTGCTCTACGCGACCGTTTCCAAGGGCTTCAAGTCGGGCGGCTTCAACGGCCGCGTCAACGGGCTGGGCGACGTGACGCAGGTGGTGGACGGCGTCACCACCATCATCCCCTATTTCAAGCCGGAGACGGTCTGGAGCTATGAGACGGGCGCCAAGGGCAGCTTCCTGGGCGGGCGGGTCAATCTGTCCGCGGCCGCCTTCTACTCCGACTACAAGGACTTCCAGGCCCGTGTCGGCGGCGGCACCACCGGCATCGCGGGCGGCTCCTTCCCCGTCGTGAACGCAGGCAAGCTGCGCATCTGGGGCGTCGAGTTCGAGGCTTCGGTAAAACCCATGCGCAACCTGAACGTCGCGGCTTCTGTCGGCTATCTCAACGCCGATTACAAGGAGTTCAACGACGGCCGCCGCGCGCCCGCCTTCTCCTGCAATCCGACCGGCAACGCCATCACCTGCAAGCCCCCCTTCGCGCCGCCCATGACGGTGCGGCTGGCGGCGGACTACAGCATTCCCTTGGGCAGCGCGTCGCTGACCTTGGGCGGGGACATGCGCTTCGTGGACAAGCAGTGGCTGTCGGTGGACAACCGCCCCGGCCTTCAGGAAGACGGCTATACCATCGCCAACGCCTATGTTCAGGCCGATTTCGCGGAGGGCAAATATTATCTGCGCGGCGCGGTGAAGAATGCCTTCAAGGAATTGTACAAGACCGACGGGCAGGAATTTTCCAGCGTGGGCAACATCCAGACTGTCTATTATGGCGACCCGCGCACCTGGACGATCACGGCGGGCTTCCGCTTCTAATTTGCAAGGGACCAGCGGCAGCATGACCGGACGCGCGCAGGAAACGGCAGGCAAAGGCTATCGCGCGATCGTCCTCGCCATGCTGCTGCTGGTCTATACCTTCAACTTCCTCGACCGGCAGATCCTTGGTATCCTCGCCGGGCCGATCAAGGCGGAACTGGGCCTTAGCGACGCGCAGCTCGGCGCGCTGGGCGGCATCGCCTTCGCCCTGCTCTATTCGACGCTGGCGATCCCGCTGGCGCTGCTGGCGGACCGCACCAGCCGCACATGGGTCATCACCGCCAGCCTTGCGGTCTGGAGCGGCTTCACCGCGCTGTGCGGCATGGCGGGCAGTTTCGCGCAGATGTTCCTGTTCCGCATCGGGGTCGGCGTGGGGGAAGCAGGCGGCGTCGCGCCATCCTATGCCGTCGTCTCCGACTATTTCCCGCAAGGCCAGCGCGCCCGCGCCCTTTCCATCTACTCGCTCGGCATTCCGCTCGGCTCGGCGGGCGGCGTGCTGCTGGGCGGCTATATCGCGCAGACGGTCGAATGGCGCACGGCCTTCATTGTCGTCGGCCTGGCCGGCCTGATCATCGCGCCCATCTTCCGCCTCACCGTCCGGGAGCCGGCTCGCCCCGACATGCAGGCCGATGCTATACCGGTTTCCGCCGTCTTCGGCATATTGGCGGCCAAGCGCAGCTTCTGGCTGCTTGCCCTGGGCGCGGCCTGCTCGTCGCTTTGCGGCTATGGCGTCGCCTTCTGGCTCCCCAGCCTTTTGATGCGCAGCTTCGGCCTCGATCTGATGGGTGCGGGACAGTTTCTCGGCGCACTGCTGCTGGCCGGCGGCGTGGCGGGCGTATTGCTGGGCGGCTGGCTGGGGGATCGGCTCGGCGGACGCGACAGGGCCGCCTATGCCTGGGTTCCCGCCGCCAGCTATATCGTCGGCATGCCGCTGTTCGTCATCGGCGTGCTGTCGGACAGCGTGGCCTTCGCCTTCTGCCTGTTCCTAATCCCGCAGGCGCTGGTCTATGTCTGGCTGGGCCCGGTGCTGACCGCCGTCCAGCATCTGGTGCCCGCCCATATGCGTGCGAGCGCATCGGCAACCTTCCTGCTGATCAACAATCTGGTGGGCCTGGGCCTTGGCAGCTGGAGCGTCGGCGCGCTGTCGGATGCGCTGACGCCGCAATTCGGCCACGAAGCCCTGCGCTATGCGATCGTCGCGGCGCTGGGCTTTTACCTGCTGGCCGGACTGTTCATGGCGCTCGCGGGCAAGGCGCTGCGCAGGGACTGGATCAGCGCATAGCCCCTCCATCGGGCATCACCCAAAAGGTCGAAAGTCCGTAACGGATGGTTTACATTTTTGACTGATGAACTGCCGGAACCGAAGTGATACACTGCGTTGGCGAAATCCGGATACTTCCCCGCTTTTCGCTCGGCTGAACGCGAGAGCGGGAACGTCTCCAAACCCTTCCCCTCTTCGTTCAGCCGATTTCGGCCATATTTCGGCCCGTCGGAGACGGTTCGTTAAGGATAATGCATCAAGCATTCCTTAATTCGCGGATGTTAGACGAACGGCAACCGAAAGGGCCGGATATGACATTCGTTCGACTATGCGCTGCGTCCACCATCTTTTCGTCGGCATTGCTGCTGGCCAACCCCGCCACCGCGGCCGAGACCGCGAAGGGATCCTTCGCTGTCAGGGCCGTGGTTCCGGCCTATTGCGAGATCGACAGCGATCCCGTTCAGCTAAGCGAGGGTGCGGGCTTTCAGTCGGGAAGCGTGATGGAGCTTTGCAACAGTGCGGACGGCTTTCAGGTTGTCGCTTCCTATCGCGAACTGGCGCCGAACGAGCAGGTGCGGTTCAGCTATGCCGGGCTTTCGCGTCAGCTCAATGCATCGGGCTGGACGCCGGTTGCCAACCGTGTCGGCGCCAAATTCGGCATGCGCCCGATCGGCGTGCAATATAGTGCGCTTCAATCGCCGTTGGCGATCAATCTCACCATCACTTATTTCTGATCCGGCCGGGACCGGGCAACCCCGCAATCAGATCGGCGTAACGGCGACGGTCACCCGGTCGGTATATTTGCCGGCATGCCAGGTCGGGTCCGGATCGACGGTGATGGAAACCGCATGCACGTCGCCCTGCGACCCGGTATGCTCACCGACATTGATCTGATCGCCGGTCGCCATGTTGAAGGCGCGGCCATCCACGAACAGCCGGTAGGGAATGACGTCCGGCCCATCGGTCCGCCGAAGCATTCCGCCATATTGCGATGCGAAACGTAGCTGATAGCCGGATGTGCTGAGCACCCGCACCGCAAAGGGCTGCGACACCGTAGGCATGGTGGTGGACAGTTCGCCCAGGTCGATCCGGGCCGCTCCCCCTTCCCCGCCGACGCCGGCGAAGCGAATGCGCGCCGTCGCCGGAATTTCCAGCTTCAACCGAACCTGCGCCGTATCCAGCGGCGTGTTGCCGATGTCTTCCGACAGGGCAAAGATCAGCTGCTGGCGATAATCGCCGCTTCGCATGCCCCAGTTCACCGGCACGTTGACGGTATAGCCGACCGGGCTGCGCGCATGCGGCTGCAGAATGACGACGCCGCCACCGCTGGATACATCCGCAGGCGAGGCGGAGGTCACGGCGATGTTTCCGCCCGGGCCGTTCAGTGTGTAGTTGGGGAAAGAGGCGTCGGATGCGCCCAGATCCCGCGTCACCCGAAGCCGCAGGCGGCATTCACTGTCGCCGTCATTGCGTATCATGATGCGGAAAGGTTCGGTCAACTGCCGCTGGTCCATGCCGTCGCCGGCGGCAAGGCGGACCTCGCGAGGCCCCTCGATGAAGGAGGGCTGGCATTCCGCCCAGGCATGGGCCGGCATGACGAGCGATGCGAAACCCAGGCAGCGGCAAAATCGGCGCATCATATTCACTCCTGTGTCCCGGTGGCGGGGCGGGCCGTCACATCGCCCAGTTGTAGCAAGGATTTCGTGTCGGCGGGGACATGAATCGTGAACATCATGTCCGGATTGCGCAGTTCCACGCGATAGCTCTTGCCGGGACGAAGGCCCTGCGTGGCGAAACGGCCGGCCGAATTGGTGAAGAAGGGTTGCGGCTCGAAGTCCGGATCGTCCACCGCCGAAATGGTGCCGCCCAGCAGGCTGACCTTCTCCCCCTGATAATAGAGGAAGCCGTACGCGCTGATGTTGGCGTCGCTGCCGACGACAAGCTTGTAACCGCTCTTATAGGGCGGATTGACGGTGTGCACGCCCGTGCCGATGTCATAGCCCTCCGTCCCGTTCTTCAGGTCATATTGAATGCTCTGACGGTTATAGCTGTTGAGCCGCCCGTCCATGGCCGGACCCCAGGTGCCGCTTTGCGCCTCCACCTTGCCGTCGTCCACCGACTGTCCCACCACGACCTGCTTGTCCTTGAGCGCCTCATGCGCCTTCGCGACAAGGAAGCTGTCGGAAACCGGCCGCCCGACGGCGATGCTGTTCCCCGCCATGGCGATCGAGGTACCGATCTGAAGGCGGCTGTCCTGCCGGTCGTCGATGCGCGAGAAACCATTGCCCGAAGAGATGGTAGTGAAGCGCGAATAGAAGCGGTTGCCGATATAGGTCGCCGACCCGTCGACCGAAGCCATGCCGTCCGAATTGCGCGCCGCGATGTCGTACCCGAAGGACCCGACCGTATCGTCATAGCTGCGCGTCAGGGTGAGACGCGCATCGTCCCGGCGGCTGTTATAACCTGCCTCCGCCCGCGTCTTCTGGCCGAAGGGCACGACCAGCGCGATGCGCGCGCCGAAACTGCGTCCGAACACGTCCTTGCCATATTCCACGCCACCGGTCAGCCGGAAGCGAGACGCCCGGTGCATGACATCGACGAAGGCGAGCTTGGTTCCCCTCAACCCCTCCCGCTCGAACCAGTTGCCGCCGACGACCAGGCTGGTGCGCTCGCTGAGTTGCTGGCCGTAATTGGCGGTCAGCGTGAAGGTTCGGAAGCGCCCGAAACCGATGGCGTCGGACAGGGTCGAGAAATTCCTGCTGCGATAATCGGCGCTGACGGACAATTGCTTGCCCTGGATGCCATAGCCGAATTGCAGCGAATAGGCGCCGCGCAGCGAATAGCCGGTGCCCCGCCCCGTGCTGATGGCGCTGGAGAATTCGAAGCGGCCAGGGATGGTGCGCGGCGTGGAAATTATCTCGATTGCGCCCAATTGCACATCATCCCCCGCCTGCACCGCGCCGCCGAGCAGCAGCCGGTTGCTGATGCCCCGGCGATAATAGGCCGACAGCGCGGGAGAATGACCATAGATCGGCTGAGCGCGGAAGTCGGTCGGCACGAAGCCGAGTGCGGCGCCATATTCGGTTTCGCCCGCCACCAGATCGGACGGGTTGAAATAGGAGTCGAAGGATGTGATCTGCCGCCGCCCGCTGACATCGGTGACATACAGCTGGGCATTGCGGCCGCCATATTGGGCCTGGAGCCGGGAGAGGTCGTAAGTGCCCGAATTGAGCTGGAACCGCTCCACCTGCTGGCCGTCGACGATCACATCGACGGTCGAATCGCGGTCCAGCAGAACCTGTTGCCCGCCAAGCTGGACGAGCGGCGTGCTGCCAGTGAAGGTCCGCCTGCCCTTTTCGACAGCGATGCCGCCCAGCAGCGTGCCGGAAGTGATCGACAGGCCGTTGAGCTGAAGGTCGCCCGCCGTCCAGCGCCGCTGCTTCTGATATTCGTCATAGACCAGCCGCGCCTGACGCCGGTAGAAGCCGCCTCCGCCCGTCAGCGCCTGGTCGTAACCGCCGTCGAACTCCAGAACGACGCCGCGATAGCGCATGGCGCCCTGCAGGATCATCGCGGGCTTTTCGAAGTCGCGGAAATCCGTAACCCGCATGTCCCCGATCATGTTCAGATAGGCGCTGAACGTCTCCGGCTCCAGCGTCGTCGCGGGGAGCGAGAAACGCACGGCCTCCCCCAAGGCCTGGGCAGCGACCATGGTCCCGTCGATGCGATCCACGCGCACCTGCAATTCGGACGAATCGTAGATGAGGGTGACGCCCGCTCTTTCCGCGTCCGCGACCGACACGGAAGGCGTGCCGGGCAAGACGGCGGCGAATTTGATCCGTCCGCTTTCCGACAGCAGGGGTGCGATATGCTCGATCAGGGACTGGCGGTCGAAAAGAACTGTGCCGTCCATATAGACCGTCGCAGAGACGTCACCATAGACATTGCCCTGCCGCAAAAGGGGCAGGGTCATCTGAAGGCCCTTGTCCGCAGGGCGCGGCGCGGAACCCGGCGGTGCGGGTGCAGCCGGGGGCTGCGCGCCTGCGCTTGGCTGCCCGGCCGCCTGCGCCAGCGCGATAGTCGACGATGCGACCAATGCGCCTGTGGCGACGCTGAAGAGTAGATGTTTCACCCTGCCCCCCCTCGGGCATGTTCAATGGATCAGCGCTTCAGCGTCACCGTCGCCCCAGCCGCCATCTTTTCCGGAGTCGGGATGAAGAAGACGCGGGCGCGACCCGGGGCGACGATTCCCATTCCGATCATTTCGCTCATCTGAGCGGCGTTGTATTCCGCGCTATAGGGCTTCCCCGCGCCATCGACGCCGCTGATGGTCCAACCGGACCGGCCGGCCGGGAAATAGCGATTGCCCTTGTTCTCGATGCGCACTTCCAGACCGTTTTCGGTCCTGGTCTTGCGAACATCCTTGTCCTCCGGCGCCTTTTCGTCCGGACCAAGTTCGACCTCCCGGGAAATCGGTGCGATCTGGGCGACCACCGGATCGGGCGTCGTCCCGTCGGGCACGACGTTGACGAGCACGTTGAAGCGCATCACGACCTGGATGCGCGACTGTTCGGCGGGAAGCTGGACCGGGATCTGGCTGACGGCGGCATAATAGACCTCCGACTGCGTCAGCGGGCCGTCCGGCAGATATTGGATGCGGAAGACCTGCTTGCCGTTGGGCGCGATCAGCGTCTGGGGCGGGAAGACCATGAACCGGTCGTCGGCGGGCTCCAGCGTCAGTTCGCCGCGTTCCCCGATGACGCCGCGATACATGCGCACTTCCATCGGCAACTGGCGGTCTTCATTATTGGCGACCTCGATCCGCGCCGTGGACCGCGTACCTTGCGGCTCCAGATCCACCGACATCGGCGTGACCCGCGCAGCCTGAGCGCCGGTCGCCATGCCCGTCAGCAGAAGCAGCGGCAGAACGAATTTCACCCATTTGAGGAACATCGTCCTCTTCCCCCCTCGATCATGAACGGCGGAAATCGGGGAAGCCATGAACGACTCCCCCAATTCCCGTGATATGCTGCGATCAGCTCGCGGTGACGGTGACCGTCACGGTATCGGTGTAGGTGCCAGCCACGGGGCGAGCATCCAGGTTGTTCAGAGGATCGACCAATGCGTCGAACTTGACCTGGCGATGCAGCGCGCCGCGCGAGGCGCCGTTGTTGAGCTGGACCAGGCCGAACAGCGCCGAACGGCGGAAACCGGGCTGCTGCAGCAGGCCGCCATTACGGTAATTGTCGGCGGCGAGCGAGTAGTTGATCGTGTTCTTGAAGCCCGCATCCGCGCCGGTCAGCGGGGTGCTGGTGGTCAGACGACCGGCATTGGCCGACGAGATGGTCATGCTGTTCGTGTCGTTGCACGACACGTAGAAGGAGTTCGTCGAGCTACTGGCGACGTCGTTGATGAAAAGCGCGGTGCTGCCGGCGTTGGTGTTGACGTTGACGGTGCCAAGCTGAATGTCACCGATATTCTCCATCGTGCAGGTCTTGGCGACCGATGCGTTGATGTCGAAGGTGTCGCTGTCGGTGTTGGCAGCGAAAGCGGGCGTGCCGGCCATCAGGACTGCTGCGGCCGTGGCGGCCATAAGGAGCTTCTTCATAAGGATTTCCTTGAATCTTGAAATGGATTGCGCGTCAGAGCGGCGACGGGATCAGGAACGTCTGCGAATCCCGATCCAAGCCATGCCTCAGAGCGCAGTCTGGACGGTGACGGTAACGGTGCCAGTATAATTGCCGGCCAGCGGGCGCAGCGTGTTTTCGGACGACAGCACCTTCGCAGCCAGCCGCACCTGGCGGTGAACGGGACCACGGCTGGTCTGGTTCTGGGCACCCTGCGCGCTGGAGAAGCTGGGCTGCGCACCGCTCGTGAAATAGTTCAGAGCCTCGACACGGTAGTTCAGCTTGTCGGTGAAGCCGGCGTCGTCGACGCCCGCCTGGAAGGCGCGCGAACCCTGGAGCGTCGCGGGACCGGACAGGGTCATCTGGTTCTGCTTGTTGCAGCTCACCCAGAACTGGTTGGTGTTCTGCGTCGCATCGCTGCTGAGCAGCAGGGCGCCATTGCCGGCCGTCGTGGAAATGTTCAGCGCGCCGAGGTTCACGTCATTGACGTTCTGCATCGTGCAGGTTTCGGGGATCTGCGCATTGATCTGGAACTGGTCGGTGGCCGAGTTGGCCGCAAGGGCCGGACTCGCGACAAGCATTGCTGCCGCGGAGGCAAGGATCATCTTCTTCATGGAATACTTCCCCATCTGTTACGAAAATCGGCCAGAACCGCCCCCGTCTCCAATGGGTTTGCTCCGGACCGTAACTTCAGGGAGGACGCGCGACTCTCTTTCCCCACCCCTGGAGCTGGTCGAAAGTATTAATATATATCTAACGAAAGTTAATACTCAATATTGGGTATGACGCCGCTTTAATGGTTAACAGGCAACAAGCGCATCTTGCCCTTCGATCATCAAAGTCGCGGATTCAGGCGGATGAAAGGCATAGTTTCCGCCAGATCGACCCAGATCGCCTCGATCATGTACGAGATCGGGACAAAGGGCTGTTAATTTGTTAAGGACAATTTATTCAATTTCTCTATATCCGACGTAATAGCTGTCGATTCGACCGATATAGATCAAGATTGAGAGGCTGCTGCCGGGGGGTATGTGTGGCTGAAGGCTCCATCGCGGATGGGGAATCGATTTTTGCGAGCTGGGTCGACGCCGATCCCATTCCGCACGCGATAATCGATCGCTCCTTGCGGCTGCATTGGCAGAATCGGGCCGCCACAGCCCTGCTGCAGCATTCGTCCGAATTGCAGGAACAGGACGGCCGCCTCTTCGCCCTGCAACCGGAAAACCACGCACGGCTCAAGCTGTTCGCCGCCCATGCCGGGTCCGACGCATCTTCCTCCATGGTCATTCTACCCGTTGCGGACGATTATCTCATCCTTCGCGGAAGGCCGATCGGGGCAAGCGGGCGGGGAGAACAGGGCGAGCAGATCGGCATCATGTTCTTTTCCGCCAAACATTTCATCGACCAGTCGATCGTGTCGGGCGACGTCAAGGACATTTATCGGCTCACCAATGGCGAGTATAAGATATTGAGCGCCATGATGAGCGGGATGAACGCCGAACAGATTTCGGGAAATCTCGAAATATCCCTGGAAACGGTCAGAACCCATATCCGCCGCATCTATTCCAAGACCGGCGTGAGGAGCCGCGAGGCATTGTTCGCCCAGTTGCAGCCGTTCAAGATATTGGCATAGCCCGCTGCCCCGCCGCCAGCCGAAGCAGACGGCCGCGAAAAACAGGAGCGAAAGCAGGCTGGCCTCTCGGCCCCTGCCCGCCTAAGGAACGGCTGACCGAAGTTGGCGTGCGTCGTGCAGAAAAGCCTGTCCTGAACCTGTCGAAGGGTGGGAACCGGTTTTCGGCCTGAAAGGATGCGACAACGGAAAACTGGAGCGCGCGACCTGCGTCCGATTTGACGCGGCGTGCTCCAAAGGAAAGGGCGGCAGGATTTGAACTTGCAGGTGCGGGCCTATGCCATGTTGGGCATGACCATGGCGTTCTGGGCGGGCAATGCGATAGTCGGCCGCGCGGTACGGGGCGAAATTCCGCCGCTGACGCTGGCCTTCGGCCGCTGGATGCTGGCGCTGCTGATCCTGGCCCCCTTTGCGTGGCGTCCCGTCATGGCCCAGCGCGCGCTGATCCGCCGCCATTGGCGCACGATCCTGTTCCTGGGGCTGGCCGGCGTCGCTGCGTTCAACGGCTTCCTCTATTCGGGCCTTCGCCACACGACGGCGGCCAACAGCCTGTTGTTGCAGGGATTGATCCCGACATTCGTCGTCATCGTGAGCCGCATCGCCTTTGGCGACAGAGCGCCCCTCCGCCGGGTCGCGGGCATTGCGCTGTCGACGCTGGGCGTGACATTCATCGTGTTCAGGGGCGATCTGTCCGAAATCCTGCGGCTGCGCCTGGGCATCGGAGACCTGCTGGTGCTATGCGGCTGTGGCGCATGGGCGGTCTATACCGCCTGCCTGCGCCTGCGCCCGCCCATCGCCCCGCTGGTCTTTCTGTTCGTGACCTTCGCCATCGGCGCGCTGGCGATGGGCATGGGCGCGTTGAGCGAGACGCAGGCGATCGCGCGGATGCACTGGAACGGAAGCGTGATGGCCGCCATCGCCTATGTCGCGATCTTTCCCTCGATCATCGCCTATATGTCGTTCAACGCCGCGGTCAGCCATGTGGGCGCCAGCGCCGCCGGACAGACGATCAGCCTGCTGCCGCTGTTCGGGGCCGTGCTGGCTGCCCTGATCCTTGGGGAACCGCTGTTCGGATACCATCTTGCCGGCATGGCCATGATCTTGGGCGGGGTGTTGCTGAGCTGGGGCGTGGGTTCGCCGGAACAGGATCAGCGTCCCTCCGCCAGCGCCACCGCGTCGGCGCCCGCCGGAAAGCGGAGCTGACCCGTCCCGTCATGAACGGCGGTCCAGACGGCTTGCGCGACGTCGCTCTCTCTGGTCGTCAGGGCAGGCGACGCGAAGGCCGCGAGGATCGGTTGCGCGAAATCCGCATATCGGCCGGGCAGCAGGTCGGTCACGGGGATGATGGCGTTCGCGCCGAAGCGGGTGGTGGGCGCATAGCCCGGCTCGACCAGTTTCACCTGAACGCCGAAATAGGCGAGTTCATGCGCGAGGGAAGCCGTGAATCCCTCGATCGCATGCTTGGTCGCGCTATAGGCCGCCGCGAGCGGAAAGGCTCCCAACGCCACGGTGGACGTCACGTTGACGATCATGCCCGATCCACGCTCGCGCATCTGCGGTATGAATGCGCGGCACATCGCCATGGTGCCGATGCTGTTGGTTTCGAAGAGCTGGCGGACCAGACTCATCGGCATGGCTTCGAAGGCGCCCACGCCGCCTATCCCCGCATTGTTGACCACTATGTCGACCCGGCCGGCGGCCGCGACCAGCGCGGCTATGCTGTCCTCGCTGGTGACGTCCAGCGGCAGCAGGCGCAGGCGTTCGGAATGGCCGCCGAACAGGGCCGGGTCGGGCCGTCGCATGGTTGCGACGACATTCCATCCCTGCGAGAGGAAATGAAGCGCCGTGGCCTTGCCATAGCCCGAAGAAGTGCCGGTGATCAGGATCGTCTTGCTCATCGTCTGCCTCGCTCGATGTCGATGCATGACCGATAGACGGACCGTTTCGGACGATCTATAATCAATGATCCATATAAGATTACGGATCGTCCATAACATGGATCCCCTTAGCGACATCATCGCCTTGCTTGGACCCAGCGCCGCCATCGCCAAGCCGATCACGGGGCGCGGGCGGTGGGGCGTTCGCTATCGCGCGCATGACGCGCCCGGCTTCACGATCATCCTTGCGGGGGAAGCCTGGGTCGCCTTCGAAGGGGGCGCACCGCTTCGGCTGGCGCAGGGCGACTTCCTGCTGATGCCGACCACCCCGCCCTTTTCCTTGAGCAGCGAAGCGGGTCTTCCCTGCACCTGGGTGGAACCCCGCGGCGAAGCGGTGCGGCACGGGGATCAGCCAGGCGATCCGGACTTCATCGCATTGGGCGGCAGCTTCGCGTTCGAGCGGGCCAACGCCCCCCTTCTGCTGTCATTGCTTCCCGATCTGATCCATATCCCGGCAGCGCAGGGCCGCGCCACGCGCTTCGGCCAGTTGATCGGGATGCTGGCCGACGAATGCCTGTCCAGCCATCCGGGCAAGGAACTGATCACCCGGCGCCTGCTGGAGATGCTGCTGGTGGAGGCGCTTCGCTGGCGGCCGGGCGGTGGGGAAGCGGACCATCGGGGCCTGCTGGGCGCGATGCGCGATCCCGCGCTGGCCCGCGCGCTGCGGGCCATGCATGAGGATGTGCGCGCGCCCTGGACCGTCGCGCAGCTTGCAAGCGTGGCGGGCATGTCGCGTTCCGCCTTCGCCGCGCGCTTCGGTGAGGCGCTGGGTTGCGGCCCGATCGAATATCTTGCGCGCTGGCGCATGGCGATCGCCAAACACGCCTTGCTGCGGGGCGACAGGTCCCTGGGCCGGATCGCGGAGGAAATCGGCTATGATTCCGCCAGCGCCTTCAGCACCGCGTTCCGCAAGCGGCTGGGCTGTCCGCCCGGCAGCTTCGCGCGGCTCCACGGTGGCGGCGGTCCGGAGCTTAGCCCCCGCGCCCCGGCTTCACCGCATAGAGGCCGTGGTGCGACAGGATGAAGAGGGTTCGGCCGCCTTCCCCGCCGAAGAGCAGTTGCAAGGGCCGTTCCGGCACGTCGATGCGGCCGACCTCCCTGCCGTCGGGCGCATAGACGAAGACCTGCCCGTTCGCGACATAGACCCGGCCCTGCGGGTCCACCGCGACCCCCTCCCCACCGCGATCCGCGAACGGCCTGAGGTCGGTGATCGCGCCGCCCGCGCCCACCAGGCCGCTGTAGGTGCGGTTTTCCGAACCATTGGTGAGGAAGACGCGCCTGCCCGGCTCCCCCTGGATGAAACCATAGCTGTCGAGCGAATCGGAGAAGCGCAGGCCGCGATGGTCGGCCGGACCCTGCGCGAAGGTGCGGAAGGCAGGCAGGGCGATGCTGCCGTCGGGCGAGACATATTCCTGCGCCTTGGGCGCCGCCATGTCGCGGGCGAACATCTGGGCAAGCGTCGTGAATTCGTAGGTCCTGGGATCGATCTGGTCCCTGAACTCGCCATTGTTCCACCAGTTGACCGGCAGCACCGTGGCCCTGCCCGCGTGGGGCGCGACGGGCGTTGCCGGAATGACGCTGATCTCGCCGTCGGGCGCGCCGGGCCTGACGCTGTAGACCGTGCCGTTGCGCCCGTAGGAGGAGAGGACGAGCAGATTGCCGGAACGGTCGATGCTGAGGTTGACCGGATCGAGCGAGGCGTCGCGCACCATCTCCAGCCGGCCTTCGTCCGACCAGCGCCAGATGCGCTGGAAGCGGCGATCGATGAAATAGAGCCGGCCCTGCGCATCCACCGCGCCGCCGCCCGCCGAATGGAAGCCGTCTGCCAGTTTCTCCACCCTGCCGCCCAGGAAGCTGGCGGGCTTCACCGGCTCCGGCCGGGCGGGGACGTCCAGCACGGCGAACTCCCGTTCGCGAACGTCCAGCCCATGGGTGACGTCGCGAATGGCGTTTTCGAACGGGAATTTGGTGAGCCGCAGGAAGGTCGCGCAGCCATTTTCGTCGCAGGTGCCAAGGCCGCTTTCGCCATTCACATGGACGTTGCGGAAACGGATGTCATGGGAATTATAGAGGGTAATGGCGGCGGGTGCGGGCTCCCTGGTGCGGGTGACGCGATAGCCGTGGAAATTGGCGACCAATATGTTGCGCGAGTCCCTGATTTCCAGCGCCACGGCGTCGCCGCTCTCTCCCGCTTCACCCTCCGTCTGCGGCGCGAGCAGTTCCCAGTTGGCGACGCGGTTCAGGCCGATTTCCGTGCGGACATGATGCTCGACCGACGCCTGGATGAGGCGGCCGGGCGTTTCCGTGTCGGAGATCAGGATGCCGGGATGGCCGAAGGTGCTGGGGCTCCAGATATTGGCGAAGGTGCCGCCGCCGCCCTGCGTCACCCAGAGGCTGGCATATTGGCCGGCCCAGCGTCGGGCGGAATCGGGATCGCCGGTGGCATTGTTGTTGTAGGGATTGACCCGGCTGCCGTCGAAGCGGTCGGTGCCGTGGCCACCCTGGAACTTGACGTCGTTGACCATGGAGTGGGCGCCGGCCTTCCACAGCAGCGCCGTGGCGTGCGGATTGGCGCCGTTGGTGTTGAGGCCGAGGCCCGCGACGATCGCATCGCCGCCCTTCGCGCTTTCCACCAGCGCCTTGGGCGCGCCCACCCCTGCCCAGCCGGGCGCGCCGTCGGGCAGCACGATCTGCGTCAGGCTGGGGTGCAGGCCCAGCAGCACCGTATCGGGACGCAGGCGCAGCGTGTCGCTGACATGATAGAAGCCGGCGGGCAGATAGACGACGCGGTGGCTGTCGATCGCCTTCTGGATGGCGGCGGTGTCGTCGGTCCTGTCGTCGCCCTTGGCGCCGAGCGTGCGGGCGTTCACCCATTCCGGGACGGGCGGCAAGGGGCGGATGGCGGGAGCGGACGGGGCCGGCAGCGCGCCCATGGCTTCCGCCTGCATGTCCGTCCGGTACTCGCCCATGCGGCCGACGCCCGGCAGCGTCAGGCCGTGGGTGAAGGAGGCGATCCTGTAGTTCTGCCCCCTGCCAGCGACGGTGCGGCCGCTTTCGCGGAAACGGGCGAAGGTGGGGGTGTTGGCCGCCAGCACATTCTGGAAGCCGATCTGGGTATAGACATTCTTCTCGTTCGAGATGACGACGCCCGCCTTGGCCACATTCTCGAACCGGAGGTCCTGGCCCCAGAGCCAGTCGCCATAGCCCCGGTCGATCTCTATCCCGACCGGCACGTTGCGGAAGGCGACGTTGACCATCGTCAGGCCGGCCTCATGCTCGCGGATGGCGGCGTCGCGCTGTCCCTCGAACGTCGCGTCGACCAGCGCGAAGCCCCAGGCGGGGGACGGCTTTTCCGCGAGGATGCCGTAGCGCCCGCCCCGGAAATGCAGGTCTTCCGCTTCATTCGCCACATGGTAGAGGCCGGCGAGGCCCGAGCCGATGTCGAAATCGGCATGGCTGACGAAGCTGTGCTGGGCGGAGTGGAAGCGGATCGCGGTGGCCGCCGGATTGCCGTCCATGATGCGGAAGTCGATATTGCCGAGCGCAGAATAGAAGGTGCCGGGATTGGCGTCCGCGATGGTCCTGTTGAACGGCACGCTGCCCGCCGGGGGGAAGGCGGCGGGCGGCGTGTCCCGGTCGGTCTGGCGCTTGCTGCCGGTGAACATCAGCATATGGGCGACGCCGCGCTGGAAGCCCGGCGTGTTCCGGCCGAGCAGGATGACCGGGCGCCTTTCCCCGATGCCGAAGATGCGGACGCCCGGCCAGAGGAAGATCGTCCGGCTGATGCGATAGGTGCCGGCCGGCAGGAAGACGATGCCGCCGCCGCCCTTTTCCGCCGCCGCGTCGATGGCGCGCTGGATCGCCGCGCTGTCGTCCGCCCGGCCGTCCCCCGCGCCCTTGACGGTGACGGCGCGCGGCTCGTCGGGCGCAACGGTATAGACGGATGGAGAAGCGTGAGCGGGTACAGCCGCCGCCAGCAACAGCAGCACCGACGCGCAGGCCCCGCTCAATCCACGAACCATCGACATACTCCAGTTACAAGAAGTCCCGGCCGGTGAAGGCCGGGACGAGGTGGGGGAGAGAGTGGCAGATCAGAAGTTGAAGCGAACCCCCGCGCGGTAGATGCGGCCCAGCGTGTCGTAGAGCGCCGGGTTGATGTCCAGGCCGGTGTTGGTCTGCGGCGCGGCGACCGGGTCCTTGTCGAACAGATTGTCCACCTTGCCGTAGATCGACAGGTTTTCGCCGAACTTGAAGGTCGCGCCGATGTCGACGTAGAAGGCGCCCTTCATCCGGTTATAGTCGATGGTCGGGTGGTTCGTGGTCGAGGCCGGGCAGGACGACTGGCAGACGACATATTGATTGCCGAAGGTGCCGTCGCTGATCCAGCGTTCCTGCACCGTGAAGCTGAACCGGCCGCTGTCGTAGGTCTGGACCGCCAGCCATTTCCAGTCCGGCGTATTGCCGTTGTTGGCGCCCGCCTGATCGACCGGGTCGACGCCCGCAATGCCCGCATTGACGATGAACTTGCGGATATGCGTGCCCAGCGCCCGGACGGTGAAGCTGCCCGGCAGGCCCAGCGGCTGCTGCCACTGATAACTTGCCTCTATGTCGAAGCCGCTGGTCTTCCAGGAAGCGAGGTTGAAGGGCTGGACATTGACGAAATTGGTGCCCTGCGGCCCGTCGAGCTGGAAGCCGCCGCAGAAGGCCTGGTTGCCCTCGAAGCAGAAGCGGACGATCTGGTCCGCCGACAGGGTGGAGACCACGCCGCTGAGCTTGATGTTGTAATAGTCGAAGGAGAGGCTGAGGCCGGGAAGCCATGACGGCCGCGCCAGCACGATGCCGAGTTCGGTGTTGCGGGCCACTTCCGGCTTCAGATTGGTGTTGCCGATGGTGTTCTGGAACACCTGCACCGCCTGGTTGCGGAAGGGATCGTTGAAGTTGGGCAGCGTCGTCACCGTGGGCGCCGCGAAAAGTTCCGACAGGTTCGGCGCGCGCACGTCGCGCGAGGTCACGGCGCGCAGGCGGATGCCGTCGAGCGGCGTGTCCCAGGTGCCGCCGACCTTCCACGTCCAGACCGTGCCCGACGTGCTGTAGTTGGTGACGCGCGCCGCGCCGTTGAGGTTCGCGCGGCCCATGGCGTCGCTGTCGATCAGCGGCAGGTCGACTTCGAGATAGCCTTCCCACACTTCATATTTGCCGCGCCCGTTCTTGTAGTTGCCGGCCGCCCAGTTGCTGCCCAGCGTCGAATTGAGCAGCGGATCGGCCGGATAGTCGGGGCTGTTGGGGCTGAGCGGCGAAACGCCCGCGCCATAGGGATCGGCGTTCACGCGATAGAATTCGCGGCGATATTCGCCGCCGAACGCGACCGAGACCGGCCCAGCCCACAGTTCGAACGGATTGCCCGAGAAGTTGAGGCTGGCGACGTCCTGCGTCAGCTTCGTATGCTGGAACGGTCCGTTCTCATGCGGCGCGACATAGGCCAGCGCCGCATCCGAAGGGGTGAAGCCGCCGAAGATGTTGATCGGCTGGCAACCCGCCGCCCGCGCCGCCGGATCGGCGCAGACGACGGCGCCGTTGAGCGTGATCGCATTGGTTGCGGCGACATAGCGGTTCTGGAGGACGATGTCCCGCACCCTGATGTCGGAAATGGTGATGCCATGTTCATAATAGGCGTCATAGTTCCAGTCCGTTCCGCCGACGCCGATCTTGCCCTTCAGCCCGCCGACGAAGCGATATTGCCTGCGGTCGGTGTGCACCCGGGGATCGGGGAAGGCGCCGTTGCTGCTGCCGAAGCTGAATTCCGTGATGCCCGCCGTGGCGCAGCGGTCGCGCACCAGTTGCGGCAGGAACGGGTTGGCGCACTGGACGGTCAGGCTGGGCCGGTTATAGCCGGGGCTGGGCTGGTTGCTGGTCTTCACCTGCGCGACATTGACCGTCACATAGGCTTCATTGTCGTCGGCGAAGTCGTAGCCGATCCGGGTGTAGCCGTTGATGCGCTCCAGCGCCGATTTCAGAGAGGCGCCCGAACCCGGCGCGCCCGACAGGTCGCCGCCCTGGCAGAAGCTGTTGCCGCGGAAGCAGTTGCTGACCTGGCCGTTGCCGAGCGGCTGGCCGCCCGAACCATAGTTGAAATTATAGGGCGTGCCGTTCCGGTCGAAGGCGATGCCCTGCAACGGGCCGTTGTTGATGAGGCCGTAGCGCGCATATTGATAGGGCTGTGCATAGTCGCGATAGTTGAACTGCGGCAGGCCGTTGTTGAGCTGGCCGGTGTTCATCAGCGTCGTCGCGCGGTACCAGTCGCGGCTGCCGGCGAGGTCCGTGCCGAAGTCGCCGGCGCCCACGCCGCCTTCATGGTCATATTCGCCGCTCAGCACGACATGCAGGCGATCGTCGAGGAAGGACTTGCCCCAGGCCGCCTGCACCAGCGCGGTTTCATCGTCGCCATATTTGGTGATGCTGCCAAGGATATTGCCCTTGAACCCTTCGAAACGGGTGTCGGTGATGAAGTTGACGACGCCGCCGACCGCATCGGAGCCGTAGGAGGCCGACGCGCCCCCCGTCACCACGTCGACGCGCTTCACCAGAAGCTGCGGGAACATGCTGATGTCGGGAACGCCGGTGACGTTCGCGCCGACGACGCGCTGGCCGTCGAGCAAGGTCAGGGTGCGGATCGGGCCCAGGCCGCGCAGGGAGAAGGAGCTGAGGCCCTGCTGGCCGCTCGACGTGCTGAAGGTGCCGGTCGACGCGCCGGTCGATCCCTGCAACGAAGGCAATTGGGCGACGGTGTTGAAGATATTGGGCTGCGCATTGTTGGCGATCTGCTCCTCACCGATCACCGTGGTTGGCGTGGGCGCGTTGAAGCCGCTGGTCGTGATGCGCGACCCGGTGACGACGATGTCGGCATTGCGCGCCGCGCCCGCATCCTCCGTCTGCGCCTGGGGCGCGGCCGTCGGGGGCGTGGCCGCGTCCTGGGCCCGGACCGCGCCGGCCAGAGCCATGCTCGCCACCGCCGCGAGGCTGACGCCGGCCAGATGTCGATGGATTGCGATCGTCACTTTCATTGATCCTTCCCCTTTTATATCTGGCCGCCCGTTGCCGGCCGGCTGCGCCCATGCCCGGCGATGCCGCAAAGATTAGCCCCCGGCCCGCCGCGCCGCACTTACGACATAGGTCGTAGGCGCGCCGTGGCGGCGTTTTCCTACGGCTTCGCCGCGTAGAGGGCGTGGTGCGTCAGGATGAACAGCGTGCGCCTGTCCGGGCCCCCGAACAGGATCTGCAACGGACGATCGGGCACGTCGATCCGGCCGCTTTCCCTGCCGTCCGGCCCATAGACGAAGATCTGCCCGTTCGCGACATAGACGCGGCCCCGGCCGTCCACGGCCACGCTTTCCCCGCCGCGATTGGCGAAGCGGCGAAGATCGGTCAGCGCGCCGCCCGCGCCCACCGTGCCGCTATAGGTGACATTTTCCGACGCATTGGTGACGAACAGGCGCTCGCCCGGCTCGCCCGACACGAAACCATAAGCGTTGAGGCTGTCGGACCAGCGCCAGCCGCTATGGTCGACCGGCCCCTGCTGCCAGGTGCGGAAGGCGGGCAGCGACAGGCTGCCGTCCGGTGACAGATATTCCTGCGCCTTGGGCGTTCCCACGTCGCGTGCGAACATCTCCGCCAATGTGGTGAACCGATAGGTCCCGAAGTCGAGCTGGTCGCGAAACTCGCCATTGTTCCACCAGTTGACCGGCAGCAATGTCCGGGCGGCGGCGGCGTTGCGCACCGGAGTGGGCCGGATCGGCGTCATCGCATCCTTCGGCCCCGCCGGATCGAAGGAATAGACGCCCGCCTTCGGCCCCAGGGAGGACAGCACCATCACATGGCCCGATGCGTCGATGGCAAGGTTCACCGGGTCGAGCGCATGGTCGCGCACGATCTCCAGCCCCTTGTCCTCGCTCCAGCGGTGGATGCGCTGGAACCGGCGGTCGATGAAATAGAGCGCGCCCTGCGGGTCCACCGCCGCGCCGGAGATCGACCAGAAGCCGTCCTCCAGCTTATCGACCTTCGTGCCGCCGGGCGGCGGGGCGGGGATGGTGCTGCCCGCCGGTCCGATGTCGAGCTTCGCAAACTCCCTTTCCCGCACGAACAGCTTGCGAGTCACATCCTCTATCGCATTGTCGAACGGATATTTGCTCGCCCGCAGGAAGGTGCCGCAGCCTTCGTCGTCGCAGGTGGCATAGCCGCTTTCGGCGTTGATGTGGACGTTGCGGAAGCGGATGTCGCCCGAATTGGCGAGCTTCACCGCGCTTTCCTCCGGCGCATAGGTGCGCGTGACCCGATAGCCATGATAATTGGCGAACAGCAGGTTGCTGGAATTGCGGATGTCGAGCGAGATGGCGTCGGGCCCGTCGCCCACTTCCTGTTCGGTCTGGGGCGCCAGGAACTCCCAATTATGCACATTGTCGAGCACGAATTCATTGCGGGCATGATGTTCGACCGACATTTCATAGACATGGCCCGGCGTGCGGGTGTCCGTGACATAGAAACCCGCCTGCGCGAAGCTGTTGGGGCTCCACACATCGACGAAGGTGCCGCCGCCCCCGTCCGTGACCCAGATGCTGGGATATTGCGCGTCCAGCCGGTCGTCCGTGACGGGATCGCCGGTGTGGACCCGCAGGCTGCCGAGCGTCGTGCCGTCTGCGGTGGGGGTGCCGCCGCCGCCCATGATCTTGACGTCGTCCACCAGGCTGTTCTCGCCCGAGCGCCACAGCAGCGCGGAGGCGCGCGGGTTCACGCGGCCGGTGAAGAGGCCGAGGCCGGACAGGATATTGTCGCCGCCCCTGGGGCTTTCCAATATGGGGAGCACCGTGCCGAGGCCGGCATGTCCGGGATTGTTGTCCGGAATATAAAGCTGCGTGATCGCCGGGTGCAAGCCGATCAGCACGCTGTCCGGGCGCAGTTTCAACCGGTCGGTGACCTTGTAGAAGCCGGTCGGGAAATAGAGGATGCGGTGGCTGTCGATCGCCTTCTGGATCGCGGCGGTGTCGTCCGCCCTGCCGTCGCCCATCGCGCCCAGCGTGCGGACGTTGACCCATTGCGCCATATCCGGAAGGTCGCGGATGGCGGGCGTCCTGGGCGCGGGCATGGCGGGCAGCGCCTCCACCTCCGCTTCCGTCCTGTACTCGCCCGTCCGTCCGAGCGTGGGCACGGCGAGGCCGTAGGAGAAGGACGCCACCCTATAGGCCCTGCCCTTGCCGTTCACCGCCTGCCCGCTGTCGCGGAAGCGCGCGAAGACCGGGCTGTTCACCGCCAGCGCGTTTTCGAAGCCGACCTGGGTGAAGACATTCTTCTCATTGGAGATGATGACGCCCGCCTTCGACACATTTTCGAATCGGACATCCTTGCCCCACAGGCTGTCGCCATAGCCCCGGTCGATCTCGATCCCGACGGGCGTGTTGCGGATCGCGACATTGACCAGCGTCAGGTCCACCTCATGTTCCCGGATGGCGGCGTCGCGCTGGCCGTCGAAGGTGGAATCGAGCAGGGTGAACTGCCAGGCGGGCGAGGTCTTTTCCGTCACGATGCCATAGCGGCCGCCCTGGAAATGGACATTTTCGATGACGTTGCCCGCCTGATAGACGCCCGCAAAGGCGGTGCCGAGGCGGAATTCCATATGGCTGAGGAAGGCATGCTGCGCCATGCGGAAGCGCACGCCCGCCGCCGCCGGATTGCCCGGCGCGATCTCTATGTCGACATTGCTCATCGAGGAATAGAAAGTGCCTGAATTGGCGTCGCGCACCACCTTTTCGCGCGGGACGACGGTCGGCACCGGCACGGGCACCTGGCCGACATTATACTGGTCGCCGCCGCCGAAGACGATCATGGTCGACACGCCCTGCTGGAACCCGGGCGTATTGGCGCCCAGCAGGATCACGGGGCGCGTCGGCCCCACGCCATAGACGCGCACGCCCGCCGGGATCACCAGCGTGCGCGTGATGCGATAGGTGCCGGACGGCAGGAAGACGATGCCATGGCCGGTCCTGTCCCGCGCCTTGTCGAGCGCCTGCTGGATCGCCGCGCTGTCGTCCGCGCGGCCGTCGCCCTTCGCCCTGACGGTGACGGCATCGGGTTCGTCGGGGGCAAGGGGGAAGACCGAGCGGCCCGCGGAGGATGCCTGCTCCGCCTGTGCCTGTTCGGCCCCCGCCAGGGCCGTCGCCGCCAGCAGAGCCGCCATCATGGCGCGTCCGATCATCACCGTCTCCCGAGATAGTTGTCGCCTCGACCCATGGCTAAGGCCGGGGCCGGCGCTTGGCACTTGCGACAAAGGTCGTAGTTTTCATGCCTCTGCCGGCAAAGCTATAGCGAAGGGACATCGGGGCGGTGCGTCATCAGGGCGCCATCGCCCGCCTGCCAGGGACGCCATTTTGCCATCATCCGCCGATCCTGCCCCCTCCTTGCCGCTCGCCGTCATCGTCATGGGCGTCAGCGGCTGCGGCAAGTCGACGCTGGGCGCCCTGCTGGCCGAAGCGCTGGCCTGTCCCTTTCTGGAGGGCGACAGTTTCCACTCGACCGATGCGGTGGAGAAGATGCGCGGCGGGCGGGCGCTGACCGACGAGGATCGCTGGCCCTGGCTCGACCGTCTGGGGCAAGCGGCGGCGGATGCGATAGCGGCGAACGGCGCGGCGGTCCTTGCCTGCTCGGCGCTGCGCAGAAGCTATCGCGACCGGCTGCGCACGGCGATCGGCGCGCCTGTGCGTTTTGTCCTGCTGGAAAACAGCCGGGACCAGTTGCTGGCGCGCCTTTGCAACCGCCCCGGCCATTATATGCCCGCCAGCCTGCTGGACAGCCAGTTGGCGACGCTGGAACGGCCGCAGCCGGACGAGGGCGCGATGATCCTGACCACCGACACGCCGCCCGGCGCGCTGCGCGATCTGACGCTGGACTGGCTGCGCTGATTGCCTTCACGGCATCAGGCGGCGGCGTCCTTCCCACAAATGCCAGCGCATCGCGAGCGCGGCGCCCTCCGGGTCCTGGGCGCGGATCGCGTCGACGATCAGCTCATGCTCGCGCAGCATGGTCGCGATCACCTCCGGCGGGCGGGAGCGGGAGATGTCGACGCCCGCCCGCATGATCTTCTCTACATCGCCATATAGCGCATCGAAGGTGATGACGAAGGCCGGATTGCCGGTCGCTTCCGCAATGCGGCGGTGCAGTTCCATATCCTCGGCATGGGCGGGCTCGCTGGACAGCAGGGCCTGGCTCAACAGCGCCAGCCCTTCTTCGATATGCGCCATTTCATGCCCCGTCCGCCGGGTGGCGGCGAGGCGCGCGGCCTCCGCCTCCAGCACGAAGCGCACCTCATAGCTGCCGAGCGTCGTCGGCAGTTCGCTGAGCGGCATGAAGGCCGTCAGCCGTTCCGACGGGCGGCTCTTGACGAAGGAGCCGGCGCCCCGCCGCGCCTCCGTTATGCCGTCCGACGCCAGCCGCACCAAAGCTTCCCGCACGATGGCGCGGGAGACGCCGAACATCTCCGCCAGCCGCGATTCGGAGGGCAGGCGTTCACCGACCTCCAGACCTTCCGCCTTGATGATCTCGACAATGCCGGCATAGGCATGGTCGGAAAGCCGCGCCTGCGTCATCGGGACACCTGCCTGTCTGTCGAAGTCATGGCTGCCCCCCTTGCTAGAAGATACTGCTCGCCGCCAGCACCAGCAGCAGGCCGACGACGGCGACGACTGTCTCCATGATCGACCAGGTCTTGAAAGTGCCGGGCATGTCGGTGCCAAGATAGCTTTTCACCAGCCAGAAACCGGGATCGTTGACGTGCGAGAAGAACAGCGAACCCGCGCCGATGGCGAGGACCATCCATTCGGGTTGCACGCCGGATGCGGCGACCAGCCCCTCCATGACGCCTGCCGTGGTGATCGTCGCCACCGTGGCTGAACCGGTCGCCAGGCGAATGCAGACGGACACGCCCCAGGCAAGCAGGATCGGGGAGATCGCGCCGCCCTGCGCCAGCCGCACCAACATGTCGGAAAGCCCCGCCGTCACCAGCACCTGCTTCAGCGCGCCGCCCGCGCCGATGGCCAGGATGATGCCCCCGGCGGGCGTCATCGCCTCCGTCCAGATGGCGTTCTGGATGCTGCGGTCGGCGATGCGTCGCCCGAACAGCAGCGGCAATGCAGCAAGCACCGCCACGAGCAGCGCGACGACCGGATCGCTGATCCAGCTCAGCCAGTGGAACAGCGTCGCCATGTCCGGCGGCATCAGCGCGACCGCCTGCCCCGCCGCGATCAGCACGACCGGCAGCAGCACGGCCGCCAGTGCGCGGCCGACGGAAGGAGTCGCGACATCGACGCGCACGGGATCGAGCAGCGGAGGACTGAGCTTCACGCCGGGCGCGGTGAAGCGGGCCAGCAGCGGGCCGGCGATGATGGCGGTGGGGATGCCGACGATCAGGCCATAGACCAGCGTCAGGCCCAGATTGGCGCCCAGCGCGTTCACGGCCAGCAACGGGCCGGGATGCGGCGGCACCAGCGCATGGACCACCGACAGGCCCGACAGGGCGGGCAGCATCAGGCGGAGCTTGGCCGTGTCGTTGTTCTGCCCATTGGGCAAGGCCGCCGCCGCCGAAGCGACGATCGGCAGCAGCAGCACCAGCCCCGTTTCGAAGAAGAGGGGCAGACCGATCACGATGGCGGTGAAAAGGCTGGCCCAGGGCGCGCCCCCAATGCCTGAAATGCGCAGCGCAGCGCGCGCGAGTCCGCCTGCGCCGTCCGACAGTTGGAGCATCGCGCCAAGGCCGAGGCCAAGCGCGACGACAAGGCCCGTGCCGCCCAGGATGGCGCCCGCGCCCTTCTCCACCGCCTTTGCGGTTTCCTCCATCGGCAGGCCCGCCAGCAGCCCCACGGTGAAGGCGCCGCAGAGCAGGCCCACGAACGGATGCAGCCGCCCCCGGATGATGAGCGTGATGGAGAGCGCGATGCCGGCAATGGCCGAGAAGATCAGCCGATAGTCCGCCGGGCTCATGCGGCGCCTGCTCCCGCACCGACGCGGGCGACCGGCGGATGAGGAGCCACCGCCGCCATAACTGATGTTAACGCCATCCTCTCCCCTCTCTTCTATATGGTGATAGGGCCATGCGGAGATCAGCCGCTGCTTAAACCTGTTAGACAGGTCATAGCCATGATTTCAGCGCAAAACCACAGATATGGGGTCGTATATCGCATTTTTCGCTTGAAGCTGTCTGACCGATTCCGGTATGTTAGCGTTATCGAATCCGACATGGCAGTGCGCGAACCGCGCTGCCTCGGCAAGCCTGGCGGAATAGGCCGGGTAGAATAGCGCCGGGCAGGACAGCGCCCGGCAAAACAGGGAGAGAGAGGATGCACATCGCGCTGGATCTGCATGACAGCCTCGGTCATCAGGATCAGAGGCCCCAGGGCATCAGGACGGCCGAACCGCCCCAGCTCACCCCCACCCAGATGAAGGTTCTGCGCTGCGTTCATTCGGGCCTGCTGAACAAGCAGATCGCCTATGAACTGGGCATGGCCGAAGCCACGGTGAAGGTTCATATGACGGCGCTGATGCGGAAGCTGAACGTCCGCAACCGCACCCAGGCGGCCATCGTCGCGCGCAATCTGGGCTGGCTGCGCCCCGCGCTTGGCCGCGCCGCCGACTGACCCCTCATTCATCCTCCAGAAAAAAGGGAGCTTCGCGTGGCGACCACTTCCCGTCGTGAAATCCTGGGCGGCCTTGGCGCCGGAATGGTTCTGGCCGGCATGGCAACGCGCGCCGGCGCGGCGCCGGCGCGCAAGATCGGCTATGCCATTGTCGGGCTGGGTTCCTACGCCACGCGCCAGATCATGCCGAACTTCGCGGGTTGCGAGCATGCGAGGCTGGTCGCCCTCGTCAGCGGCACGCCGGCCAAGCTGGACCAATATGGCGCGCAATATGGCATAGCGGCGACCCACCGCTACAGCTATGCCGATTTCGATCGCATCCGGGACAATCCGGACATCGACGTCGTCTATGTGGTGCTGCCCAACAGCATGCATGCCGAATATAGCATCCGCGCGGCGCAGGCGGGCAAGCATGTGATGTGTGAAAAGCCCATGGCCGTGTCCGTCGCGGAGTGCGAGGCGATGATCGCCGCCTGCCGCAAGGCGGGGACGAAGCTGATGATCGGCTATCGTTCGCGGTTCGAACCCTATAACCGGCTCGCCATCGAACTGGCGCGCGGCGGCCATGTCGGCCCCACCCGCCTCATCACCGCCGAACATGGTTTCCCGGCCCGGCCGGACCAGTGGCGGCTCGACCGACCGTTGTCGGGCGGCGGATCGATGATGGACATCGGCATCTACAGCCTGAACGCAGCCCGTTACCTGACCGGGGAAGAGCCGGTTTCGGTCAGCGCCGTCGAGACCACGGACAAAGCCGATCCCCGCTTCAAGACGGTGGAGGACCGCATCAGCTTCCTGCTGCGCTTTCCATCCGGCATCGTCGCCAACTGCATCTCCAGCTATAGTTCCTCCCATAATGGCTATCGCGTCATCGGCACGCAGGGCTGGATCGACATGGAACCGGCGACCCCTTATCAGGGGCAGAGCATGTCGATCCGCAAGGATGGCGTCACGACCCCGCGCACGCTCCCGCCCGCGGCCAAGAACCAGTTTGCGGGGCAGCTCGATCATATGGCCGAATGCATCGTCAACGGCACGACCCCCATCGTGCCGGGCGAGGAAGGCCTTGCCGACATGCGCGTGATCGAAGCGATCTACCGTTCGGCGGCCGAGCGGCGAGAGGTCGCCATAAGGGCATGACGTCGCGCCGGATGTTCCTGGCCGGTCTGGCGAGCCTGCCCGTCGGCGCGCGGCTGGGCGCGGCGGTGGCCGCCCCCATCGGCTCGATCCGGCGGCTCGACCCCGAACTGGACCGGATCGTCGCGCCATCCGCGTCCGTGACCGTCCTCGCCAGGGGCTATAAATGGGCCGAGGGTCCGGTCTGGGCGCCGCGGGACAATTGCCTGCTGTTCAACGATCCGCCGTCCAATATCCTGTATCGCTGGCGGCCGAAGGATGGGGTGCGTCCGTTCCTGTCGCCTTCCGGCCTGCAAGGCCCCGTGCCGCCCGGCATCAGGGAGCCGGGCCTCAACGGTCTGGCGATCGATTCCTCCGGCGCGCTGATCGCCGCGGACAGCGGCACGCGCGCCATCGTGCGAATCGACCTGCGCACGCGCGCCCGGACCATTTTGGCCGACCGGTTCCAGGGCAAGCGTTTCAACAGCCCCAATGATCTGTGCGTCGCGCCGTCGGGCATGATCTATTTCACCGACCCGCCCTATGGGCTGACGGATGGCGATAGGTCTGCGTTGCGGGAACTGGAGCATTGCGGCCTCTATGCGCTGGGTCCGGACGGAGCGCTGTCGCTGCTGGACGGCAGTCACCGCCGCCCCAATGGCGTTGCGGTATCGCCGGACGGCAGGACGCTCTATCTTGCACTGTCCGATGAGCAGCGGCCGGAGGTTCTGGCCTATTCGCTCGATGAACGCGGCTTTCCGACGGGTCAGCGCCTGTTCCACGACATGCGCGCGGAACAGGAGAAGGGCCTGCCCGGCCTGCCGGACGGCATCAAGGTTTCACGCAATGGGCATGTCTTCGCCACAGGTCCGGGGGGCGTCCACATACTCGCCCCGGACGGCAGGGCGCTGGGGCTGATCGGGACGGGCAAGTCGGTGGCGAACTGCGCGCTGGACGCCGCCGGGCGACGCCTTTTCCTCACATCCTCCGATATGCTCGCGGTCGTGCCGGTTCGGCCGGTCTAAGGTGTGTGGGGATTCAGCCCATGGCGGGCTGCAAATGACGGCTTTCTGCGCTTCCAGTGCTCACGTACTTTGAGTACGCTGCGTCGAAACGAGTCACCTGCCTCGTTTCGAGGTTCTCGAAATCCACCATTTTCGCTCCACCCTGAGCTGAATCCCCACACACCTTAGGGGCGGCTCACGACAGGGAGATCAGGCCGCGGCCCCCAGCCGACCCAATTCCCCCTCCGCCCGCGCGCGCCTTCCATAGACTATCTCGAACAGCGGCCCCGCCATCATGGTGGTGACGATCGCCATCAACACCAGCATCGAGAACAGGGCGGGTTCGATAATGCCCTTCTGAATGCCGATATTGATGATGATGAGTTCCATCAGTCCGCGCGAGTTCATCAGCGCGCCGATTCCCAGCGCGGTCCGATTATCCTCGCCCGACAGGCGCGCCGCCGCATAGCAGGCGCCGAACTTGGCAAGGATGGAGGCGACCAATATGCCGAGCGCAATGAGCAGGAAGGAAAGCGAATTCACCATGTCGAGGCGCGTGTTCAACCCGGAATAGGTGAAGAACATCGGCAGCAAGATGACGACGGCCAACGGTTCGACCTTCTTCCTCAGTTCCTCCACGAACAAACCGCGCGGCATGAATACGCCCAGGATGAAGCCGCCGAATATGCCGTGAATGCCGATCGCGTCCATGATGAAGGCGGACAGGCAGAACAGCGCCAGCGTGATCGCCAGCACGGTCATGCTCATTTCGCCCTGCGCCTCTACCGCGCGCCCCAGCGGCGCAAGCAGGCGCCGACCGAACAGCAGCAGGAAACCGACATAGAGGAAGGCGCCGACGATCGCCAGAACGGCAACGCCGCTGCCGCCGCCGAACAGGGCGAGCACCACGGCCAGCACGCACCAGGATGCGGCGTCGTCGAACGCCCCGGCCGTCAGCGAAAGGGTTCCGAGCGGGCTGTCGGCAAGGCCGCGTTCGTTGATGATCCGCGCCAGCATCGGAAAGGCGGTCAGGGCAATGCATGCGCCCATGAAGAGCGTCGCGCTGCCCTGACCTATGCCCTCCGCGAAAAGGCCGGGAACGGTGACAAGCCAGGGCGTGATCAGGATCGCGATGACGAAAGGCGCGAACAGCCCCGCGCCCGACACCATCGCCGCGTTCCGGGCCTTCGACTGGAAATGATCCAGGCGCAGCGTCAGGCCGACGAGGAACATGTAAAGCGCCACGCCGAACTGCGCGCCGGCGTATAGCACATTGTTGGTTTCCCTGGGAAAGATCATCGCCTGCAGGTCGGGCGCGACGACGCCGAACAGCGAGGGCCCCAGGATCACGCCGGCGATCATTTCCCCGACTACCTGGGGCTGCGCCAGGAATTTGCGGCAGAACCAGCCCACCCCCCGGCAGGCGAGGACGATGAGCGCGAGTTGCAGGAAGAAATGGATGCTGTAGTCGCCGGGAGCGAAACTCAGCAGCTTCGCGCTGACCGGCGGCCCGTGGGGCGCCAATATGTTCGTCAGCGACGGAAAAATATCCCCTGCCATCCCACCCTCTCGCCTCTTATTTTGGGAGCGCTACCACATATTCCCGGTGGAAGGAAGGGATTGCGCGCTTGACGGCCCGGCGCAAGCGGCCCGATGCCGCGGAAGAAGAGGGAGGAGAGGCATGGGGCAAGGCGGGGGAAGGGGAAAACCGCCGCTGCCCTGGCCCAGGCAAAGCTCTGGACGCAAACCTCTCCCCAGTTCATCGCCATGCTGCCGGTGTCGCTTCGACCCCGACAGCATGGTCTTCATTCAGACGTTGACCTGGTCATGAGCAGAAGACCGGTTCCCGATTTCCCGCACCATGTCCTAGAAACGGAAACGAACGCCTGCCCGATACATGCGCCCGACGACATCGTAGAGCGCGGGATTGACGAAGAATGGCGACTTGGCCGGATCGCGATCGAACAGGTTGTCGACCTTGAAATAGGCGGTCACCTGCGGCGTGACATTATAGGTGCCGCCAATGTCCATGTAGAAGGCGCCGGGCATGAAATTCTGGTCGATGGTCGGATGATTGTTGGTGGACGCAGGGCAGGTGCCCGGCTGGCAAACCACATATTGGTGGCCCAGCACGCCGTCGCTGAACCAGCGCTCCTGGATCATGAACGAGAATTTCTCATTCTCGTAGCTCTGGATCGCCAGGAACTTCCAGTCGGGCGTGTTGCCGGTATTGACGCCCGCGCTGTCGACCGGGATCGTGCCGATCAGGCCGGAGTCCGTCACGAACTTGCTGACATGCGTCGCAAGGCCGCGCAGGGTCAGGGTGCCCGGCAGGCCCAGAGGCTGCCGCCACTGGTAGCTCGCCTCTATGTCGAACCCGCTGGTATCGATCGACGCCAGGTTGAACGCCTGCACATTGATGAAGTTCGGCCCCTGCTGGTTGTTCAGGTTGAACGCGCTGCAGGTTTCGGGACGGACATTCTGGAAGCAAAGGTTGACGATGTCGCCCGCGCCCAGGCTGGAGATGACGTCCTTGATCTTGATCTTGTAATAATCGAACGAAACGCTGAGGCCCGGCAGCCAGGACGCGCCGGAAAAGGCGATGCCCGCCGTCGTGTTGCGCGCCGTTTCCGGACGCAGGTTCGGGTTGCCGATGCTGTTCTGGATCGCGAGCACATTGACGCCCCGAAACGGGTCGAAGAAATTGGGCAATGTCGTGGTGACCGGCGCGGCGAACAGTTCCGACAGGTTGGGCGCGCGGACGTCCTTGGACGTCACGCCGCGCAGGCGGAATCCTTCGATCGGGAGGTTCCATGTGCCGCCGACCTTCCATGCCCAGATGGTGCCGGACGTGCTGTAGTCGGTCACGCGCACCGCGCCGTTGATGTTGGCGCGACCGAGCGCGTCGCTGTTGAGGACCGGCAGATCGGCCTCGAAAAAGGCTTCCTTCACGCCATAGGCGCCGCCGCCGCTCTTGTAATTGCCGGCGTACCAGTTGTTGCCGCCGGGCAGCAGCGTGGGATCGAACGGATAGTCGGGTTCGCTCGGCTGGAAATTGGTGCCGACGCCATAGGGATCGGCCTTCACGCGATAGAATTCGTGGCGATATTCGCCGCCGAAGGCGATCGACAGCGGCCCGGCCCACAGTTCCACCGGCGAACCGGAGATGTTGATGCTGACCACGTCCTGCGTCTGGCGGGTCCGCTGGCGGGGTCCGTTCTCCGGCATGATATAGGCGAGCGCAGCCGCCGACGGGTTGCCGCCGAAGATGTTGAGCGGCTGGCATCCGTTCGCCCGCGCCGCGGCGCTGGCGCACACCACCGCGCCGTTCAGCGTGGTTGCGTTGATCGCGTCGTTGAAGCGGTTGGTGAGCAGGATGTTCGACACATCGATGTCGGTATAGTTCGTGCCGCGCTCATAATAATTGTCGTACGACCATTCGGTGCCCAGGAAGTCGAACTGACCCTTGGCGCCGATCACCGCGCGATACTGGCGGCGGTCGGTGTTGACCTGCGTGTTGCCCAGCGCGGCGTTGCTGGTGCCATAGCCGAAGCTGGTGATGCCCGCCGTCGCGCAGGCCGCCTTGATCGACGCCGGCACGAACGGATTGGCGCACTGGATCGTCAGGCCCGGCTTGTTCATGCCGCCCACAGGCTGGTTCTGCGTCTTCACCTGGCCGAAGTTGAAGGTGAAGTAGAGTTCGTCATTGTCGGCAAAGTCGAAGCCGAGGCGTGCATAAGTGTTGATGCGTTCGATGGACGACTGGAGCGAACGGCCCGCATCGACATTGCCCGACAGGTCTCCGCCAAGGCAGAAGCCGGGAAAGCAGCCGCGCACATTGGTCGTGCCGTCACGCGCGGGGACGCCGTTCGATCCATAGTTGAACTGGAACGGGTTGCCGTTCTGGTCGAACGCCGTGCCCTGCAGCGGGCCGGAGGTGATGAGGCCATATTTGGTGTAGTTATAGGCCTGCGCATAATCGCGCAGCACATAGCGCGGCGATCCGTCATTGATGACGCCACGGTCGATCAGGCTGGTCTGCTTGAACCAGTCGCGGCCGCCGGCCAGGCCGATGCCCCAGTCGCCGCCGCCCACGCCGTCTTCATTGGCATATTCGCCGCTGACGACCAGATGCGCGCGATCGTCCAGGAAGCTGGTGCCGGCCGCAAGCTGGACGAGCACCTGTTCATTGTCGTCATATTTGCTGATGCCGCCCTGGATATTGCCCTTCAGCCCCTTGAAGCGGGTGTCGGTGATGAAGTTGACGACGCCGCCCACGGCGTCCGATCCGTAGGAGGCCGACGCACCGCCATTCACCACGTCGACGCGCTGGATCAGCAATTGCGGGAACAGGCTGACGTCGGGAACGCCGGTCACGTTTGCGCCGACAACCCGCTGGCCATCGATCAGCGTCAGGGTACGGATCGCGCCCACGCCGCGCAGCGAGAAGGAACTGAGGCCCTGCTGGCCGCTTGAGGTGCTGAAGGTGTTGACCGTGGTGCCGCTTGAGCCCTGAAGCGACGGCAACTGGGCAATGGTGGTGAAGATGTTGGGCTGCGCATTGGCCTGAATCGACGTTTCATCGATCACGGTCGTGGGCGTCGGCGCGGTATAGCCGCTGGCCTTGATGCGCGATCCGGTGACCACGATGTCCGAAGTGCTGGCGCGCTCTTCGCCATTCTGGGGCGCCGAAGCCTGGCTCGCCGCCTGAGCGAAAGCGGGCGCATGGACAAGGCCGATGCCGAGCGCGACCATGCTTGCCATGGCGCAACCCGCGCGCATCAAACGGCGTTGAAACTGGAAATCCGACATCCTGCTCTCCCCAATAAAATGATGCTTTGCATCTGAATGCGGGGCTGTCGCCCCGGCCGCGCGCCTTCACCGTCAAACGATAACAAGGAATCGACTGATTTTTAGTTAGCGCTAACAATGCCTATTGATTGGAGGAGGATTATTGTCAATACTCATACAAGATTATCGGGAGGGGATGTTGCTTTCGAACCACAAATGCCGCCGCCATGCCATGTCCGTGGAGGACGGCGGCCCGGCTCCCATCGCCCGAAAACCCAGGCGATTTCGCGGCTCGCGCTGGAGCAGGCCGCCATGTTGACGCTGGTCGGCAAGTTCCGCTGGACGATCATCGGCCTGTTTGTGGGCGCGATGGTCATCAATTATCTGTCGCGTTCCGTGCTGGGCGTTGCCGCGCCCGTGATCCTTGCCGAACAGAAGATCAGCAACGTCGAATATGGCTGGATAACCGGCGCCTTCCAACTGGGCGTGATGCTCCAGCCGGCGGCCGGCTATTTCCTTGACAGCGTAGGGCTGCGCATTGGCTTCGCCATATGCGTCGCGGTCTGGTCGCTGGTCACCATGGCGCATGGCCTTGTGAATGGCTGGTTCGGATTCGCCGCGCTGCGCGGGCTGCTCGGCCTGGCGGAAGGATCGGCCCAGCCCGCCGGCCAGAAGCTGGTGGCGGAATGGTTCCCCTCCAGGGAACGCGGCATCGCGGGCGGCATCTACAATATCGGCGCTTCCTTCGGCGCGGTCTTCGCCCCGCCGCTCGTCGCCTGGGCCGTCATGGTGCATAGCTGGCGGCTGGCCTTCGTCGTGGCGGGGGGCATAGGCCTCATCTGGTCGGTCCTCTGGTTCCTCCATTACAACAGCCCGATGAGGCACCGGCGGCTGAGTCAGGCGGAGCGCGACTATATCCTGAACAACCAGGAACAGCGCCTGGCCGCTCGCGCCGAAAAACCCGCTGTGCTCGCCCTTGCGCGGCGGCGCGACCTTTGGGGCATAGCGCTTCCCCGCCTGCTGGCCGATCCGGTCTGGGGCATGCTGTCCTTCTGGATGCCGCTCTACCTTGCGCGCGTGCGCGGCTTCGATCTTGGGCAAATCGCGCTGTTCGCCTGGCTGCCCTTCCTGGCCGCCGACCTTGGATGCCTGTTCGGCCCGGCCGTCGTCGCCTTCCTCCAGCGCAGGGGGATCGACCTTGTCGATGCGCGGCGCTGGGCCTTCACGCTTGGCGCCCTGTTGATGACCGGCATGGCCTTTGTCGGCTTTGCCACCAATCCCTATGCGGCGATCGCCCTGCTCTGCCTTGGCGGCTTCGCCCATCAGACCCTGTCGGTGACGGTCATCACCATGGCGTCCGACCTGTTCGCTAGGAATGAGGTGGCGACCGCCGCCGGCATGGCGGGCCTGGCCGGGAATCTGGGCGTGCTGGTCTTTTCCCTTTCCCTTGGGCAGATGGTCGACCGGGTCGGCTATGAGCCCTTTTTCATCCTGCTCGGCGTGCTCGACCTGGTCGGCGCCGCCATATTGTGGACGCTGGTGCGCAAGCCTCGATGACAAACATTTCCAACCCCATTTTGCGGGGCTTCAATCCTGATCCGTCGATCGTGCGCGTGGGCGACGATTTCTACATCGCGACATCCACCTTCGAATGGTATCCGGGCGTGCAGATCCACCACAGCCGCGACCTGGTGAACTGGCGGCTCGTCGCTCGCCCGCTCGACCGCGCGGCGCAGCTCGACATGCGCGGCGATCCCGACGGCTGCGGCGTGTGGGCCCCGGACCTCAGCCATGCGGACGGCCGCTTCTGGCTGGTCTTCACGGACGTCAAGCGTTACGGCGCCACTACCGTTCAGGGGGCGAAGGGCATGTCGTTGCGCGACTTCCCCAATTATGTCGTCACCTGCGAAACGGTCGACGGCATATGGTCGGACGCGGTGCACCTCAACAGCAGCGGTTTCGACCCGGCGCTATTCCATGACGATGACGGGCGCAGCTGGATGCTCAACATGCTGTGGGACCACCGGCCCGGCCATGGCCGGTTCGCCGGCATACAGGCGCAGGAACTGGACCGCGCGGCGCTGAAGCTGGTCGGCGAACCGACGCTGATCTTCAGGGGCACGGAGCGCGGCTTTACCGAAGGGCCGCATCTCTACAAGCATGGCGGCTTCTATCATCTGCTGGTCGCCGAAGGGGGCACGGGCTGGGATCATGCCGTCGTCATGGCGCGCGCGCCCGACCTGCTCGGCCCCTATGAAGTGCATCCGGATGGAGCCATATTGACCAGCGCGGGCCGCAAGGACGTGCCCATCGCCCGCGCCGGCCACGGCGATCTGGTGGAACTGGCGGATGGCAGCACCTGGCTGGCCTATCTGTGCGGCCGTCCCCTGCCGGGGCGCGAACGCTGCATCATGGGCCGCGAAACCGCGATACAACCGATGCTGTGGGGCGAGGATGGCTGGCTGCGCACCGTCAACGGGGACGCGCAGCCCGACCGGACGCCGCCTGCGCCGGACCTGCCGCCCGCCCCATGGGACATCGAACGCTGGGACGGCCGCTTCGACCTTCCCCAACTGCCGCAGGACCTGCAATGGCTGCGCAGCCCCGCCCCGGAACGGCTGTTCAGCCTGACGGTCCGGCCCGGCTTCCTGCGTCTTTACGGGCGTGAAACGGTCGGCAGCCTGTTCGAGCAGGCGCTGGTGGCGCGGCGGCAGACCGCCTTCCGCTTCACCGCGACGACCTCGCTCTCCTTCGAGCCCCGCAGCTTCCAGCAGGCGGCGGGCCTCATCTATTATTATAACAGCACCAAATTCTATTATCTGTGCGTCAGCGCCGAGGAAGGCCGGCGGCAGCTCCAGATCCTCTCCGCTTCGCCCGAAAATCCGGAGGGCAACAGATTCGACATCGTCGCAGACCGGCTGCCCGACGGCGCGATCGATCTGCGCGCCGCCGTGGATGGCGACCGGCTGCGCTTCGCCTGGCGGCCCGATGGGGAGGACTGGCATATCCTTCCGGATGTCCACGACGCCAGCATCCTGTCGGACGAAGTCACCCACCCCGGCCTGCCCAACTTCACCGGCGCCTTCATCGGCATGGCCTGCCAGGACCTGTCGGGCCAGGCCCATCCGGCGGATTTCGCCAGCTTCGTCTATGTGGAGGAAGAGCTCGGCGCTCCGGTGGACTGACGCTGCACGATCCGATGCTCCAGAATCCTCTCGCGGGGAACGCGGGAACGGCGGGCGCCCGCCGCGATCTGAGCCACCAACAGGTTAAGGGCCTCCGCCGCCAGATCCCGCACCGGCTGGTGCACGGTCGTCAGCGGCGGCCACAGCGTCTGGGCGGCTGTGGTATCGTCAAACCCCACGACGGTCAGTTCCGCCGGAACGTCCAGATGGCGCCGGTGCGCCACGGACACGACGGCCGCCGCCATGTCGTCATTGCTCGCGAAGATCGCCGTGGGCGGACTGGCCGCGCCCAGCAACTGCTCGGCAGCGGCGAGGCCGGACATATAGGTGAAATCGCCCTGCGCGACCTGCACCTCCACCCCGCCCCGTTCCCGGACGGCGGCGTAGAAGCCAGCCATGCGTTCGGCGCTTGCCGCCTGATCGGGATTGCCAAGGATGAACCCCAGTCGGCGATGCCCCATGTCCAGCAGCAACCCGGTCATTTGATAGGCCGCGGCCCGATCGTCGATGCGCACGCAAATCGTATCGGGGGACTGATATGCGCCCACCGCCGCCATGACGCAGCCTCTGGCCCGCAGGACGCGAAGCACATCCGGCGCTTCACCCAGCGGCGGAGCGAGCAGCACGCCGCTGATCCCCGATTCGATCCAGTCTTCCAGCGCGGCGGCGGACGGAGCGCGCCCCCCTTCCCCCTTCAGCAGCACAAGCCGCGCGCTGCAGGCGGACGCTTCCTCGAACACCCCTGTCAGAAATTCGCTCATGAACGCGGCGCTGGGATTGGAATAGATCACGCCGATGCGCAGTTCGCTGGACGTCACCAGGCTGCGGGCCGCGACGTTCGGCGTGTAAGCCAACGCCTTGATCGCCTCCTCCACCACCGCGCGCGCCTGTGCGCTCACGCCCGCGCGCCCATTGATGACGCGCGACACCGTCATCGACGACACGCCCGCCCGCGCCGCCACATCGACGATCGTCGCCCCGCGCGCCGGACGCTCCGGTTTCGCCATGCCCACCCCATGTCTTCGACAAACCCAAAACGGTGATCTAAGCCAAGGATCGCCTGCGGCAAAGGGGCAAAGAGGACATGGATCGGCGGAGATGCCGGAGCGCGGCGAGAGGCGTTCGCCGGGTCATCCCCCGGCGGGCGACGGCGCATAAAATATTTGTGTGAGTTATTGACCAGCCCTCTGGATCGTATAGGATTTTAGCGCCGGTCGATCAGCAGGACACCGGCATCATAATCGACAAGGGGATGCTGGATGACCGAGCGGGCCATGCTTTTCGATCGACGTCAGGCGCTGTTGGCGTCGTCCCTGGGCAGCGCGGCGGCGCTGCTGGGTGGCGAAGCAGCGGCCGCTCCGCGCTCGACCGCCGTTTCGGGCGGTGCGGGAACCTGCACCACGCCGCGCAACGCCATTGCGAGGACGCGCTATGGCCCGGTGCGCGGTTATGTCGCCGGAGACGTCTTCACCTTCAAGGGCATACCCTATGGCGACGATACGGGGGGAGAGAACCGCTGGCTTCCCGCCAGGCCCCCCAAGCCCTGGACCGATCCCTATCCCGCGCTCGCCTATGGGGCGAACTGCCCGCAGACGCTGCACAGTTTTCGCGCGAAGGAACACACCTTCCTCCAGCAATGGACCGACGGCTTCCTTGGCGAGGACATGCTGAAGCTCAACATCTGGACGCCCTCGCTGTCGGGCAATCGCCCCGTCATGGTCTATTTCCACGGCGGCGGCTTCGCCTTCGGCTCCTCCTACGAACTCGCCTCTCACGACGGCGCGCAGATGGCGCGGCATCATGACGTGGTGCAGGTGTCGATCAACCACCGCCTCAACGTGCTGGGCTTTCTGGACCTGACCGAGGTGGGCGGCGCGCCCTATGAGGAATCGGTCAATGTCAGCATGACCGACTGCATCGCGGCGCTACGCTGGGTGCAGGAAAATATCGCGGCCTTCGGCGGCAATCCGGACCGGATCATGATCTATGGCCAGTCGGGCGGCGCATCCAAGGTGACGACGCTGATGGGCATGCCGTCGGGCAAGGGTCTCATCCATCGCGCGGCGGCGCAATCGGGCGGCGGCGGCAATATTCCGACGCTGGAGCAATCGCGCGATTTCTCGCGCCGGGTCGTCAAGGAACTGGGTATCGGCGCGCGGGACATCGGCGCGCTGCAAAGGATGGACTGGGCGACGCTTTTCGCCGCGGGCAACAAGGTGGCCGAGCAGGTCAACGGCCCGCGCGGGGTAGGCGGCCCCTCCACCACTCCGCGCGTGGGCTGGAATCCGACAATGGACGGCCGGGTCATCACGGTGCGGTCCTTCTTCGACGTGGCGCCCGATGTTTCCCGCGATGTGCCGATGCTGATCGGCAACACCAGCGAAGAGGGAATGCGGTTCGGCCAGAATCCCGGCGAGGCGGAATGGCGCGCCGACCTCAGCCAACGCTATGGCGCACGGAAGGCGGACGCGCTTATCGCCCAGATGAAGCGGGACCACCCCGAAAAGGCGATCCGCACCCTCTCCTACGGCGTGGACTCCCTGGGCTACCGCAATCGCATCCAGACCATGGTTGGCCTGCGCGACAAGCAGCCGGGCGCCGCGCCGATGTACCAATATCTCTTCCAGTGGCAGTCGCCCCAGCTGGACGGAGTCGCTGGCGCATGGCACACCGCCGACCTTGCCTTCGTGTTCGACAATACAGCGCTGTGCGATCAGGGCACCGGCAATACGCCCGAAGCGCGGAAGCTGGCCCGCACCATGGCGACGGCCTGGGCCAATTTCGCCCGCACCGGCAATCCCAGCCAGCCGGGCCTGAACTGGACGCCGACCGACGCCACGCGGTGCGCGACCATGGTCTTCGACAATCAATGCCGCATGGTCGACGATCCGCAGGGCGCGGCGCGCCGCATCATCCTGAGCTGAACATCAAGAGGACTGTCCATCCATGCGCCGGTCGCTGCTTCCCTTCCTCACCCTTGCCGCCATTGCCGCGCCTGCCCTGTCGCAGGACGCGGCGCCGGGGTCCAATCCCATCATCCGCGACAAGTTCACCGCCGATCCCGCGCCGATGGTCGATGGCGACCGCCTCTACCTCTATGTCGGCCATGACGAGGCGCAGCGGGACGAGATGTTCAACATGAAGGAATGGCTGGTCTATTCCACCACGGACATGCGGCACTGGACCGATCATGGCCCGATCATGAAGGTGTCCGACTTCAAATGGGCGAAGAAGGATGCATGGGCGTCGCAGACCATCCGAAAGAACGGCCGCTACTGGTTCTACGCCGCGGTCGAGCATGACAACACGCATCCGGGCAAGGCGATCGCCGTCGCCGTTTCGGACAAGCCGACCGGCCCGTTCGTCGATGCGAAGGGCTCGGCGCTGATCACCAACCAGATGACGCCAAAGGGCACCCACAGTTGGGAAGACATCGATCCCACAGTCTTCACGGACGACGATGGCACGAGCTGGATCGCCTGGGGCAATCGTCAGGCCTATATCGCGAAGTTGAAGTCCAACATGATCGAGCTGGACGGACCCATCAGGGAGATCACTCCGCCCCATTTCGAGGAAGGCCCCTGGCTGCACAAGCGCGGCAGATTCTATTATCTGACCTATGCCTCCCTCGACAGGGCGACGCATCGGGACGAACGCATATCCTATGCGACCGCAACGTCCCTCGACGGCCCCTGGACCTATCGCGGCGAACTCACCGGCTCTGGCAAGTACAGCTTCACCATCCATCCGGGCATCGCCGAATTTAAGGGCGACTGGTATATTTTCCTGCACAACGCCACGCTTGCGATCGGCGATCTGAACGGCGCCATCGGCCGGCGGGCCGTCACCGTCGAGCGGCTGGAATATAATCCTGACGGCACCCTGAAACCGGTGGTGCAGACCGAGGCCGGAGTAACGGCGCGCCCTGCGCGGAACTGAGCATCCCGCTCGACACATATGATTGGTAGCGCTATCAATAAGCGAGCCGCACGGGATGGTCGGCACTTCCAGGAGAGATTGATCGTGACGCACCGGACCTTAGGCCTTTTACCCCTTCCTTCTGCGCTGCTGTCCTTTTCCCTGCTCATGCTGGGCGCCGCCACCGCCGAGGCGGCGCCCGCCCGGTTCGATCGCTTTGCCTATGAAGGAAAGTCGATCGAGAAGATCGCGGTAAAGCCGGGTGAATATCGCAACCCGATCCTGACCGGCTATTATCCCGATCCATCGGTCATGCGCGTGGGGGACGACTATTATCTCGTCAACTCCTCCTTCGCCCATTATCCGGGCCTGCCGATCTTCAGGTCGAAAGACCTCGTCAACTGGACGCAGATCGGCAATGCGATCGACCGGCCGGAACAGCTCGACTTCAACGGTCGCCGCATTTCGCAGGCCGTATTCGCGCCGGCCATCAGCTGGCACGAGGGCACTTTCTACATCGTCAACACCTGCGTCGAATGCAGGGGCAATTTCATCATCACGGCGAAGGACCCCGCCGGCCCCTGGTCAAACCCCATATGGCTGCCGTTCGAAGGGATCGACCCCTCCATCTACTGGGAGGGGGACAAGGCCTATATCGTCAACAACCGCGCGCCCAACGAACCGCCCCGCTATGACGGGCACCGCGCCATCTGGATTCAGGAATATGACTGGCGCGCCGGCAAGATGGTCGGGGAAAGCACGCAACTCATCAACGGCGGCGTCGACATCAGCAAAAAGCCGGTCTGGATCGAAGGGCCGCATATCTTCAGGAAGGACGGCTATTATTATCTGACCGCGGCCGAAGGCGGCACCAGCGTCAACCATTCGCAGGTCGTGTTCCGTTCGAAGGATCTGCGCGGCCCCTACACGCCCTATGAGGGGAACCCGATCCTCACCCAGCGCGATCTTGACCCCGCGCGGTCGAACTTCATCGGATCGGCCGGTCACGCCCAACTGGTGGAGACGCAGAGGGGCGACTGGTGGGCGACCTTCCTGGCCGTGCGTCCCTATGATGGCGACGACCATTACAATATCGGCCGCGAAACCTTCCTGCTGCCAGTGACATGGAAGGACGGCTGGCCGATCATCCTGCCGCGCGGTCAGGCGATCCCCCATGCAGCGAAGCGCCCCGACCTTCCGCCGCAGCCCAGGCCGGCGATCCCGACGAGCGGCGACTTTTCCTATGTCGAGGATTTCAACGGCACGCGCCTGCCCATGCAGTGGATCGGCATTCGCACCCCGCACAAGCCCTTCTACCAGATCAGGGACGGCGCGCTGGAACTGGAGAGCGGGGCGGCCATCGGGGACCTGAACGGCGTCCCTGCCTTCATCGGGCGGCGGCAGCAGCATGCCAATGCCACCTTCTCCACCACGCTGCGCTACACGCCGGTCAAAGACGGCGACCGCGCCGGGCTGGCCGCCGTGCAGAGCGACCGCAGCAACCTCTTCTTCGGCCTGACCCGCATCGCCGGCCAGCCCGTCGTCGCGCTCTACACCCGCGATGCGGCCGACGCCGACACGCTGGTCGCCTCTGCCCCCGTCGCCACGAACGGACCCGTGACCCTGACCATGCGCGTGACCGGTGGGACGATGGCGTTCGACTATGGCGCCGGCGGCAAGACCCGGACGCTGAAGCAGGGGGTGGACGCCACGCTGCTCAGCACCCGGAAGGCCGGGGGCTTCGTGGGCACGGTCGTCGGCCCCTATCACTACACGCCCGCCCCATGAGGAAGCGCGCCATGCTCCGCCCGGTCGCCGTCGCGCTGGCCGCCAGCCTCTCCCTTGCCGCGCCCGCGCAGGTCTGGCGCGCCGATCAGGGCGACGGCACATATCGCAATCCCGTCCTCTTCGCCGACTATCCCGATCCCGACATCATCCGCGTTGGCGAGGATTTCTATTTCGTCTCCACGACCTTCGCAAACTCCCCCGGCGTCACCATCCTTCACTCGAAGGATCTGGTGAACTGGCGGATCGTCAGCCATGTGGTCGACCGGCTCGATGGCGACCCGCGCTATGAGCTGAAGGATGGCGGCGACTATCGCCATGGTTTCTATGCCGCCAGCCTGCGCCGCCATAATGGCATGTTCTATCTGGCGGTCACGCCGGTCGGGCACAGGACGCGCATCTATCGATCGTCGACGATCGAAGGTCCGTGGACGTATCGGGCGATCGACCGCGAAGCCTTCGACCCCGCGCTGTTCATCGATGCCGACGGAACGGCCTATCTCGGCACCTCGATCGGCAGCGACGGCACGGTGACGCTGTTGACGCTCAACAAGGATTTGAGCGCCGTCACCGCCGCGAAGGTCACCTATTACAACAAGGGCGCGGAAGGATCGAAGATCATCCGCCACAATGGCTGGTACTATCTGTTCAATGCCATTCCCGGCAAGCTGGCGATGACCGTCTCCCGCTCGCGCAGCCTGTGGGGACCGTGGGAAACCAAGCCATCGATCGACGACAGGACCGGCGGTCATCAGGGCGCGATCGTGGATATGCCCGACGGGAGCTGGTACGGCTTCGTCATGGTGGATGCCGGCGCGATCGGGCGCATGACCAACATCAGCCCGATCTTCTGGAAGGACGACTGGCCCTGGTGGGGAACGCCCGACAGGCCCGATCACGTTCCCGAACGATCGCCCAAGCCGATCAAGGGCCATGCCTTTGCCGAACCGCCCGCCTCGGACGATTTCTCCGCATCGAAGCTCGGGCTGCAATGGCAGTGGAATCATAATCCTGACGACGGCAAATGGTCGCTGACGCAGCGCCTTGGCTTCCTCCGCCTCCACGCCACGCAGGCCGACGGCATCTGGACCGCGCGCAACACGCTGACGCAGAAGGCGCAGGGGCCAAGGATGCGCGCCGTGACGAAGCTCGACACGGCGGGCATCAGGCCGGGCGACATTTGCGGCCTTGGCAGCTTCGGCAAATATAGCGCCCAACTCTCGGTCGTCGGCGGCGCAGGGGGTGCGAAGGCGCTGCGCATGATGCTGACCGAAAGCACCATGGACGGGCCGAAGACAGAGGTGCGCGTCCCGTCCCTGTCCATTGCCGGCCGCACGCTCTGGCTGCGCGCCGACATGGATTTCGACGCGAAGCTGGGCCGTGTCGCCTACAGCCTCGACAACCGGAAATGGGCGGAGGTGGGCGGCAGCTTCCCGCTCGCCTTCGACTGGCGCACGGGCACCTTCCAGGGGCAGCAGATCGCGCTTTCCTGCTATAATCCCGCGCCAGCCGGCGGCTATCTCGATGTCGACAGCTTCACCCTCATGCCGCTCCCGCAGGGCGTGCGGCCATGAGCCTCAGCCGCCGTGACACCATGATGGCGATGGCCGCCGGCACCGCCGCGCTCGCCGCCGCACGGCCGGCAGACGCCGCACCTGGAGCGCAGCATCCGCTGACGCTCTGGTATCGGCAGCCCGCCGCGACGTGGACGGAAGCGCTCCCGATCGGGAACGGACGCCTTGGCGCGATGGTGTTCGGCGGGGTGGCGCGGGAAAGGCTGCAACTCAACGAAGGCACGCTCTGGGCCGGCCAGCCCTATGATCCGGTCAATCCGGAGGCGAAGGCGAACCTGCCCCAGGTGCGCGAACTCATTTTCGCGGGCAGGATCGCGGAGGCCGAAGCGCTGGCCAACAAGACGCTGATGGCAAAGCCGCTGGCGCAAATGCCCTATCAGACGCTGGGCGACCTGATCCTCGATTTTCCGGACGTCGGGCAGGCGGCCGCCTATCACCGCGAACTCGATCTGGACAGCGCGATGGCAACCACCCGCTTCACCGCCGGCGGCGCCGCCCATGTCCGTCAGGTGGTCGCCTCCCCCGCCGACAATCTGATTGCCGTCCGCCTCTCCTCGACCGGCGGGCTCGACGTCGACATTTCCCTCCGCTCCTCCCAGAGCGGCGTTCAGGTCGCTGCGGACGGCGCCACCAGCCTGCTGCTCACCGGTCGCAACGGCGCGTCCAAGGGGATGGAGGGCAAGCTCCGCTTCGCCGCCCGCCTGACCGCCCGCGTGGAGGGCGGCAGCGCCACCCACGGCGCAGACGGCCGCCTCAGCATCCGGGGCGCGAAGTCGGTCACTCTGTTCCTCGCCATGGCGACCAGCTTCAGGCGGTTCGACGATGTCGGCGGCGATCCCGTCGCCGGCACCGCCGCGACGCTTGGCCGTGCGCAAGACCGCTCCTTCGCGACCATCGCCGCGGATGCCGCCGCCGCGCACCGGCGGCTGTTCCGCCGCGTCAGCCTGGACCTTGGCACGTCGCCGGCCGCCCAGCTTCCGACCGACCAGCGCATCGCCGCATCGCAGACCAGCGACGATCCCGCGCTCGCCGCGCTCTATTTCCACTATGCCCGCTACCTGTTGATCTGTTCGTCGCGCCCCGGCGGTCAGCCCGCAAACCTGCAGGGGCTCTGGAACGACAGCCTCAATCCTCCCTGGGGCTCCAAATATACGATCAACATCAATACCGAGATGAATTACTGGCCAGCCGAGCCGGTCGCGCTCGGCGAATGTGTCGAGCCGCTGGTGGAGATGGTGCGCGAACTCGCCGTCACGGGCGCGCGCACCGCCCGGACCATGTATGGCGCGCGCGGCTGGGTGGCGCATCACAATACGGACCTCTGGCGCGCCACCGCGCCGATCGACGGTGCGCAGTTCGGCCTGTGGCCGACCGGCGGGGCGTGGCTCTGCATCCATTTGTGGGATCATTATGACTATGGCCGCGATCGCGCCTATCTTGCGTCCATCTACCCGCTGCTGACGGGCGCGGCGCGCTTCTTCCTCGACACGCTCCAGCGCGATCCGGCGACCGGCTTCCTCGTCACCAATCCGTCGATGAGCCCCGAAAACCCGCACGGCCACGGCGGCACCGTCTGCGCCGGGCCGACGATGGACATGGCGATCCTGCGCGACCTCTTCTCCCGGACGATGGAGGCCGCGAAGATCCTCGGCCAGGACGCCGCCCTTGTCAGCGAAATGCAGGCCGCGCACGACGGGCTCGCCCCCTACAGGATCGGGCGGCAGGGCCAGCTCCAGGAGTGGCAGCAGGATTGGGACGCCGACGCGCCCGAACAGAATCACCGCCACGTCTCTCATCTTTACGGCCTGCACCCCTCGCGCCAGATCACGCCGGACGGCACCCCCGCGCTCGCCGCCGCCGCGCGCCGCACGCTGGAAATCCGCGGCGACCGTGCGACCGGCTGGGCGACCGCTTGGCGCATCAACCTCTGGGCGCGCCTGCGCGAGGGCGATCATGCGCATGAGATATTGCGCTTCCTGCTGGGGTCGGAGCGCACCTATCCCAATATGTTCGACGCCCACCCGCCATTCCAGATCGATGGCAATTTCGGCGGCGCGGCTGGGATCGTCGAAATGCTGATGGGCAGCCATGGCGACGTCATCGACCTGCTGCCCGCGCTACCTGCGGCCTGGCCCACCGGCGGCGTCACCGGCCTGCGGGCGCGGGGCCGCTGCGGCATCGATCTCCACTGGCGCGATGGGCGGCTGGACAGGGCCATCATGCGCCCCGAACTCAGCGGGCATCGCACCATCCGCCTCGGGACGAAGAGCCGCCCCCTCACCTTCAAGGCCGGCCTGCCGGTCACATTGACGCTCAAGGATTTTGCATGACCCTGCGCCGTTTCCTCCTGCCGACCGTGGCGCTGTGCGCCGGCACCGCGCTTTCCGCGCAGTCGCCGGTGCAGACCGCTGACCCGCTCGCCCCCACCGGCCGCTGGTCCGCCTATCGGGCGGGCAGCGCGCAAGTGCCGCCCATGGGTTGGAACAGCTGGAACGCCTTCTTCACCCATGTGGACGAGGAAAAGCTGATGGGCTCGGCTGAGCGTATCCGGGACACCGGCCTCGCGCAGAAGGGCTATCGTTACATCAACATCGACGATGGCTGGTGGATCAGGCGCCGGGTGAGCGACGGCAAGCTGATGATCCGCACCGACAAATTCCCCTCCGCGCGGGTCAAGGGCGATCCCAGCTTCCGCCCGCTGACCGACAGGCTGCACGCCATGGGGTTCAAGGCCGGCATCTATTCCGACCTCGGCCGCAATATCTGCTCGCAAGCCTATGCCGATGGCAGCGAGCAGCTTCCCGAGGGCAGCGTCGCAGAACGCGAAGTCGGCCTTTACGGCCATACCGACCAGGATATCCGCCTCTTCTTCGCCGATTGGGGCTTCGACGCGATCAAGGTCGACGGCTGCGGCATCCGCGCCTACGCCGCCGACGCCGAGCGGGTGAAGAGCGGGCAATATCGCGCCCTGGCGCCGCTGATCGACCAGCACAGCATCAGCCGGTCGAACATCCCGGCGGTCAAGGCGCTGTTCGCCGACATCAACCAGTCGCTCGCCCGATATAATCCCGATGGCGACTATATGCTCTCGCTCTGCATCTGGGGCAGCGCCAATGTCCGGAGCTGGGGCAAGGATGTCGGCAACATATCGCGCACCAGCGACGACATTTCGCCGGACTGGGGACGAATGCTCACCAATTACGACAGCGCCGCCCGCCGTGCCCTATACGCGCATCCGGGAGGCTGGAACGATCCCGACATGCTCTTCATCGGCAAGGGTGATTTCGATGCGAACCACCTGATCGAGGCGAAGTCGCATTTCTCGCTATGGGCGATGATGAACGCGCCGCTGCTGATCGGCGCGGACCTGCGCGTCACGCCGCAGCCGCTGATCGACATTTTCGGCAATGCCGACATCATCGCGCTCAACCAGGACCCGGCCGGCAATCAGGCGGTCATGGCTTTCGACGCGGACGGCTTCCAGATCCTCGTCAAGACGCTGGCCAACGGGGACAAGGCGGTCGCCCTCTTCAATCGCGGCCTTGCGCCGGTGGACGCGATCCTGACCGCCGATCACCTGAAGTTCCGCGCCGACCGCCCCATCGCGCTCGCCAATCTCTGGACGGGGGAGAAGAGCAGCTTCACGCATGACATGAAGCTGCGCATCGCTCCCCGCGAAACGGTCGTGTTCCGCGCAAGGGGCGACCGGACGCTGGCCGGCGGCCTCTACCTGTCCGAACAGCCCGGCATGGTGAATCCGGCGGCGGACGGCGTGGTGCAGCCCGAACCCGATCCCACCATCTATCGTTCAATTCCCAACTGGCGCGGCACGCGCGGGATCGGGGAGCGGCCGATGTATGCCGGCTGGGGCGGCGCGATGGCGGACTTCACCCCCTATAACCAGCCGCTGGTCATCGCGGGCAGAACCTATGGCTCGGGCATAGGCATTCTGGCCAACAGCCGGCTTGAAGTGCGCAACGCCGGCTTCGCCCGCTTTGCGGCGCAAGTCGGCGTGGACGACAGCGCGCTCGACGGGGATCAGGCGGTGCGCTTCTTCCTCTATGGCGACGGCAAGCCGCTCGCCAGCACGCCGCCGATGCGCCGGGGCGCGCCGGCCCAGGCGATCGCCGCGGATGTGAAGGGGATCAAGCTGCTGGAACTTGTCGCCCGCGCCGACGGCGCGAAGGGCAATGCCGTTCCGGTGAGCTGGGGGGACGCAGCGTTGCTGCGCTGATCCCCCCTCCATCCGTTACCGCGTGATCGGCAGCTCGAACGATCCGACCGGCAGCGGCGCTTCATCATAGAGGTTGACGACCGGCGATTCCGCCCAGGCATAGCGCACGCGCGTCGCCGGCAGGCCGTCGCCCGCCAGCACGATGCGCGTGCCTTCCACCCGGCCGGGTACGAAACGGCAGCTTCCGGCCGCTGCTCCGCACAGTTCGAAGCCGATGGCCTGACTCGCGCTGCGCATATGCAGCCCGCCGGTCAGCCCGGTGAACTCGACCGCCGCGCCGCCGTCCGTCGTCGCCACCGCCCGCGCCGCCTGCGGGCCGGTGCGCGACACCGGATCGCCATAGGCGACGACGCGCATCGCCCGTGCCAGGCGGCGGCCGACCTCCTGCTTTTCGCCCGGATGGATGTCGAACGGGTCGCCCAGGTCGATGGCCGTGGCGAGGCCGCCATGCGCATCCCGCGCCATCGCCTGATATTGCACCTGGCGCATCGCCGCCCAGCCGCTTTCCCCCGGCTGCGTCACCGGCGCGCCGTAAGCGGCAAGCTGGACCGCGACGAAAGCGAGGTCGGGCGAACCGAACTGCCGCCGCCAATCCTCCATCATCGCCTTCATGCGGTCGTCATAGCCGGGCAGGTCGACGTCCGATTCGCCCTGATACCAGGCGACGCCTTTCAACCCTATCGACCCCAGCGGCGCGATCATGCCGTTGTAGAGCGTGCCTGAACCGGTCGTGTCGCCCCACGGCACGCGCGGCGCGCCCGCCGGCGACCTGGCCGGCACCGCATAGCGCCAGCCGTCGCCCAGCGGCAGATCCCCGCCCTGCCCCTGCCCAAGCCCCAGTTTCATGACCTCCGCCGGGCCGGACAAGCCGCCATTGGCATAGTTGTCCTGCACATTGACGATCAGCACATTGCGTCCCGGTTTCAGCACGCCGGGGGGCACGTCGAACATGCTCGGCTGCCAGCTTCGGGCGCTCATCGCCACCGGCTTGCCATTGATCCACAGCCGGCCGACATCGTCCAGCAGTCCGAGGGAGAGGGTGGCCGCCTGCTTCGCCTGCGCCGCCGTCAGTTCGATCTCCCTGCGGAACCAGACCATGCCATTATAGTCGGCCAGCGCGGGAACGCCCCATTGTTCCCAAGGGCCTATGCTGGGCACGTCCTGCCATGCGATGCTGCTGTCCGGCTGCCAGGGTTCCTTGCCGGCGGCATCCCCGGTTTCCTTGCGCCACCATTTTTCCCATTCGGCGCTGGCCGCCCGCTCCGCCGCAAAGGGATCGCGCCCATGCAGCGATACGAGCGCCGATTGCGCCGCCTGTCCGACCGCCGCCTGCGCCCGCGCGCCCATCCACGGGCTGATCCGCGATCCGCCCCAACTGCTGGCGATGGCGCCGATCGGCACGCCGGCCGCCTTCCGCAATTCCCGCGCCATATAATAGCAGGCGGCTGAGAAATCGGCCACGCTGTCCGGTCCGGCCGGGCGCCAGGACGGCGCCTGCCGGAAGTCGCGCAACGGATCGTCCGCCACAGCGCGCGGCACCAGCATCAGGCGCAATCGGTCATCGGCCGAAGCGCGGATCTGGCCCACCGCATCCTGCGCATTGCGGACCTCCAGCTCCATGTTCGACTGGCCCGAACAGAGGAAGACGTCGCCCACCGCCACATCCTGCGCGACCGCGCTGCCCGACGGAGCGCGGGCCTCCAGCGTCACCGATCCTGCGGTCGCGAGCGGGCCGAACTGCGCCGCGAAACGGCCTTCCCTGTCGGCGCGGACCTGCCGGACCTCACCCGCCAGCGTGACCGAGACGGCTTCGCCGGGATCGGCCCTGCCCGTCACCGTCACCGGATGATCGCGCTGGATGACGGCATGATCGCCGAACATGGGGTCGAAGCGCGGCGCGGCCAACGCCGGAGCCGCGCTCAGCGCGACCAGACTGACGGTCAAACCCAAGTGCCAGATGATGTTGCGGGAAAACATAGGCCGTTCGCTCCTCCCTGTCCTGTCGGCCCTGTCCCAGGCCGTCACGCGCAGGGATAATCCATTTTCCTCCGGCGGCAACTGGATTTGTTATCGCTACCACAGAAAGGCGCCTATTTCGCCGTTCCGAAATCGAGATGGCTGGCGAAGAACGGGATCAGCTTGTCCTGAAAACGCCATGCGACCCGGTTCGTATGATCGCCGTCGTAGATTTCGAAGCTGTTGGCGATGCCATAGCGGTCGAGTGCTTCGTGAAGCGCCCGTGCGTCGTCCTTCAGCCCGTCCTTGTCGCCCACATCGATGGCAATCGCCCTGTAGCGGCGCAGATTGCCGATATATTGGTCGACAAAGGCCAGGGGCGCATTGGCCGCCCAGCGGGCGAGAACCTGCGGCTGCACCTGGCCGTCCTTGACCGGCAGGTCCAGATAGAGCGGCGGGTTCCCGGGATTGGGGGACCAGGCCGCGGCGGTCGCGAGCTGCGCCCTGAGGAGGAAAGGCAAGGCAGCCGAATCGGCAGGAGTCTTCACCGCCTCCAGCGCCTTCAACGCTGCCGCGTCCATCTGCCCGGCGCTGCGCGGGGACAGGCAACAGGGGCTCATCATGTAAAGGGCGCCGAACATGTCGGCATGCTTCATGCCGATGCGGCTGGTGCCGTAACCGCCCATGCTGTGCCCCGCCAGGCCGCGACTTTCGCGGCGGGGGATGGTGCGGTAATGGGTGTCGATATAGCGGACCAGATCACGCGCCATGAAGGTTTCGAAGTCTCCCGTCGTCATCGATCCCGAATACATCGACCCATTATGGACAGTCTTCGAATCGGGCAGCACCAGGATCATCTCCCGCGAGCCCTTCGCAAAGGCATTCTGCACAGTCGTCGGGACATGGATTTCCTTCGTCCATTGTTCCGCTCCGATGGAATAACCGTGCAGCGCATAGATGACGGGATAGCGCCGGCCCGGTTCGCGGCCATAGCTGGGCGGCAACAGGACCAGGACGTCGCGGTCGGCCGCCTCCCCCTCCAGATTGCCTTCGATGGACGGCGCATGCACCTTGATCCGCTCCACGGTCACGGCTTTCGCGCCTGCCACCGCCGGCGGTCCGCCCGTCGCCACCTGCGTCCCGCCGGGCGCGGCGCTCATCGCCAATGCCGATCCGACCATCGCGGCCATGATCATCTTCTTCACATCATCCCCTTTCCATCGCATGTCATTTGTCTTCAAGCTCCTGTCTTCCAGGCTCAGGCGCCCCGCAGCATCCGCATGACCAATGTCCGGATGCGGCCATAATTGCCCTTCGCCAGCGGCCCCAGGACGCCATGCCGCTCCTCCGGCAGATGCGCCAGCGGATGGCCGTTCGGCCGGAAGACGTAATGATCGAAATAGGCGCGCCACGCGGCGCGCTCACGCTCGGGCCGCTCGGCCAGGGCGATCATCGCCAGCAGCATCGCCGCATAGGGCGAATCGGGGCCCGCCGCGAACCCGTCCCACCAATAATTCACGAGGATGTTGACGTCGTCGAGCGCCTCTACCTGATGCCACCAGAGCTTGGGCAGATAAAGCGCGTCGCCCGGAGCGAGATCGACGACGAGGGCCCTTGCCCGCGCGGCCGCGAAACGGGGATAGGTCGCCGCTCCATCGGGTGCGCCCGCCGCCATGGAAACGGGCTGGCCGGACAGGGTATGGTCCACCGGCCCTACATAAAGATCCCCGATGGCGTCCGGCGGATAAAGGGTGAAGCGCCGCCGTCCCGCCACCACGCAGGCGAGATTGTCGTAACTGTCATAATGACAGGCGACCGTCGACCGGTTGCCGATCCAGAGGCGCGGATGAACGCCAGCGCCCACCAAATTGCAGGGATTCTCCTCCGCGAAACCGGGAAAATGGGAATCGGCGGGCAGCGATCCCAGATAGGCGGTTTCGCTCCCGCTTTCGGCATTGGCGGCGATCCGGCCCAGCGCATCGCCGATACTGGCCGTTTCCCGCGTGAAGTTGAAGCCGCCGGGACCGTCGCCATAATGATAACGTCCGCCAAGCTCGGCGCCCGCGGTAAAATATTCGGCGCTCGAACTGGCGGCGAATCGGGCGACATAGTGCAGCGCCGCGGACCCGCCCTGCCCGCCGGCCGCCACTGCCGGCCAGTCGTTGAACCGCCCGCGGATCACCGCGGGTCGGCACAGGGCGGCGAATGCGCGCAGATCGTCAGCCGCCGTCATATCGGCCGCCGCGAACGCCTCGATCACGGGGCTGGCGTCGCCCATGTTCAGGCCGGCACCGCCAGCCGTTCATTGCGGCGGCGCGCCATCAGCGCGATGTGCCGGAGCGAGCCGATCATGGCATAGGCGCTTTGCATATGCCCCGCACGGAACAGCTTGAGCACCGTCGCATCGTCCAGATCGCCAAGCGCATCCAGGCTGATCGTGTAAAGCCCGTCGAGTCGCAGCCTTTCCCCATCATCGAAGTTGAGAGAGATGTCGATCGGCTCGATCAGGCGATGGGCCAGCATCTCCGCGATGAAGGCGTCGGTATCCGCGGCCCCTGCCATCAGGCGGCCCAAGGCATTCTGCACGGCCTTCAGCGATGCCGTCGGCGCGCCCTGCGCATCGAACAGCGATTCGCCCTCCCGCCCGGCAAAACGGTCATGAGCGGGATCGAAGGCGATGCTCTCCCCCAGAGCGAAGAAGCCCTCGCGATCCGCCTCCAGCGGCCGGAAGGCCGGTCGGCCGTCGGGCGAATCGATCAGACATTCCCCTCTTTTGAAGCCCATCAGCGCCCCGGCATAGAAAGCGCCCGTCTCCGCATGTTTGGAAAACAACAGGGGACAGGCAGCGGCCGCAGCCGCAAATTCGCCGACCACGATGCGGACGAAGGGATCGCGTCCCTCATTCGCGGGCCGCATCCGCAAGGTTGCGTGCAGTTCGCTGTTCAGCAGTTCCACCTCTTCCATATCCTCTCCCACCTTATTGACGGCCGCTCGGCTTGCCGCTTCGGCCGGCTTTTTCCCCATGCGAAGGCTGCATCCTGGCGGATAATGATTACGCCTACAATTCCGCTTGATCGCGCGTTTAGATAGCGCTACCATTTTCAGCAGAAAAAAAGAAGACCTGGGTGAGGATGATCAAATCCGCTTAGAAAAGCGGGACAAATCACCCTGATCAAGAAAACATGATCGCCGCAGCAATAGTGCCGCGGCGTTCGGGCGAGATATTGTCTGAACAAGGGGAGGATCATGACGTATAGAATGACCAAGGCCGAACCGGCGCGCGGCCGTGCCGCGCTTGCGGCGACGGCAAGCCTGCTGGTCCTGGCCATCGCCGTTCCGGCCACGGCCCAGGACGCCGCGCCGGCCAGCGATGCCGACATCATCGTCACCGGTATTCGCGGCTCATTGCAGCGCAATCTCGACATCAAGCGCGATTCTTCCGGCGTCGTCGACGTCATTTCTGCGGAAGACATCGGCAAGTTCCCGGATTCGAACGTCGCGGCGTCGCTCCAGCGCCTGCCGGGCGTATCGATCAATCGCGCCGGTTCGCGTGGCGAGCCGGACGGCATCACCGTTCGCGGTTTCGCCGGAGACTTCAACGAAACGCTGATCGACGGCCGCAGGATTTCGACGGCGACCGGCGGACGATCGGTCGACTTCACCACTGTCGGATCGGACTTCGTGGGCCAGCTGGCTGTCCTCAAGACGCCCGACGTTTCTTTGTCGAGCAGTTCGATCGGCGCAACCGTCAATATCTCCTACCCCAAGCCCTTCGATCACCCCGGCACCCGCGTCGCGATGAGCGCGGCCGGATCGGTCCAGGACGATGCCGGCAAGATCGTGCCGACGATCGGCGGCCTGTTCAGCACCACCTTTGCCGACGACACAATGGGCATCCTTGTCGACGCGGTCTATACCCGTCGCGATACCCAGGTGAACCGCGTCTATGTTTCGGGTTGGCAGGGCGGCCGGTTCGCGCCGTGCCAGCTTGCAGGCAGCACCGCCGCAAGCTGTTCCCCGACGTCGGATACTGAATCCGCCGCCTGGGCGACCCCGACCAACCGGCAGAATGTCGTCGGCTGGTATCAGCAGCAATATGGCGCCGACCAGCGCTATACCAAGGATGAACGCATCGACGGCCGCATCGCCTTCCAGTGGCAGCCTTCGGACGACGTGCTGCTGACCATCGACGACAATTATTCGCGTCAGAAGATCGTGACCGACATTTCCGGTTTCGGCATGTGGTTCAACCAGGGCGACCTGCGCAATGTGGAGCAGGACGAGAACGGCACGACGATCAATTTCATCCAGGCGGGCACGCCGACCGACTTCACGGCCGGCCGCGACAGCCGTCTGCTGGAAACCAATCAGGTCGGCGTCAACCTGAAATGGGATGCGACCGACAATCTGAAGTTCGAAGCCGACGCCTCCTACGCCAAGAGCCGGCAGAACCCCGGAAACCGTATCGGCAGCGAGAATGGCGACATCGGCTATGGCGGCCTGCTCGGCACGGCGCTGGGCGTCCGCGTAACCGGCGACAGCAAGAACAGCTTCCCCGAACTGACGACCTATGGCCCGGCCGGCGATCAGTCGCGCTGGAGCGATCCCACCATCATCGGTTCGCACGTCACCGTGCGGTCGGTCCAGAAGAACTCCGATGAGATCAAGCAATTCCGTCTCGGCGGCACCTGGGAGGACGACAGCTTCCGCGTGAAGTTCGGCGGCCGCTATATGGAGGACCGCTTCCGGCTGGAGAACCGCAACACCTTCGCCAATAATTTCTGGCAGGCCTATGCGGGCTACGGCACACCTTCGGGCCGGAATACGGGCGTGCCGATCCCGACCAGCCTTTATGGCCGTCCGATCAGCCTGAACAACTGGATTCCGGGCTTCTCCGGCAATCTGCCGCCGGAACTGCTGGCCTATGACCCGCGCGCCTATCAGGAATATCTGGAAGGGCTGGGCAATCCGCAGACGACGAACATCCCGGGCTTCAACTATGCCGATCCCACGGTCGGGCCGAATTTCACGGGAGCCTTCGACCTCGCGCTCGATCCCGGCAGCGTCCAGGACATCAGGGAACGAACCTGGTCCGCCTATGTCAGCGTGAATTTCGAACATGAGATTGCGGGGATGCCCTTCCGCTTCAATGCGGGGGTTCGCGAGGAGATCACCAACCTGACGTCCAGCGGCGTCGGTCGCTTGCCCATTGCCCTTACGGGCAGCGCCGCCGACCCGACGCTCCTCAACGTCACCTTCTCCGAAAGTCAGCCGATCTCGACGAAGAGCAGCTATTCCTATCTGCTTCCCAGTCTGGATATGAAGCTGGAGGTCACGAACAATTTCCACCTCCGCTTCGACGCATCGCGGACATTGACCCGTCCTTCGCTCAACACCCTGACGCCCGTTCTGAACGTCGGTGTGGGCCAGCGCGTCGGCGCGCTGACCGCGACCGGGGGCAATCCAAGATTGCAGCCTTTCCTCGCGGACAATTTCGACTTCGCGGCGGAATGGTATTATCAGCGCAACTCCTATGCGGCGGTGAACTTCTTCATCAAGGATGTGTCGAACTTCATCGTTGCCGGCACGCAGCGCCAGACCATCAACGGCGTGGTCGATCCGACGACGGGCCAGCCGGCCGTCTTCACCGTGTCGCAGCGGGTCAACGGCCCGTCCGCCACGATCAAGGGCGTGGAACTGGCATGGCAGCATGTCTTCGGCGACAGCGGCTTCGGCTTCAATGCCAACGCCACCTTCGTCGATACGAACAAGCCCTATGACAGGACCGACCTGTCGCAGAGCGGTTTCGCGGTGACCGGCCTTGCCAACAGCGCGAACTTCGTCGGCTTCTACGACAAGAACGGCTTCCAGATCCGTGCCGCCGTCAACTGGCGCGACAAATATCTGCAGGCCTTCGGCCAGGCGCAGAACAATTCGGCCTTCGGCGCCGAACCGACCTTCGTGAACGAGGCGTTGCAGGTCGACCTCAGCACCAGCTTCGACATCACGAAGCAACTGACCATCTTCGGCGAGGCGCTGAACCTCACCAACGAAACGGTCAGCACCCATGGCCGGTTCAGCAACCAGTTGCTTGACGTCTATGCCTATGGCCGGCGGTACACCGCAGGCGTTCGTTACCGCTTCTAACCTGTCTCGCCCTGGGGGGATGTCGGTTGACATCCCCTCCCTTTTTGGCGTTCCTTCCCGCTTTCCCTATCAAGGCTGTCGCCATGGTTCATCCCGTCCGCAACATCGTGATCGTCGGCGGCGGGACCGCCGGATGGCTGACCGCCGGCGTGATCGCCGCCCGCCATCGCAGCCGCATCGGCAACGGCTTCACCGTGACGCTGGTCGAATCCCCCAACACGCCGATCATCGGCGTGGGCGAAGGGACATGGCCGACGCTGCGCACCACCCTGTCGCGCATGGGCATTTCCGAAACCGACCTGTTCCGCGAATGCGACGCCGCCTTCAAGCAAGGCGCGCGCTTCGCCCGCTGGACGACGGGAACGCCTGACGACGGCTATTACCACCCCCTGATGCTGCCCCAGAATTTCGGGCAGGTGAACCTTGCCCCCCATTGGCTGGCGAGCGAGGGGGATGAAAGTTTCTGCGACAGCGTCTGTTCGCAGGGCCGCATCTGCGACGACGGCCTGGCACCCAAGACCATCGCGACCGCCGAATATGACGCGCTGGCCAACTATGCCTATCATCTGGACGCGGGCAAGTTCGCGCCCTTCCTGCAACGCCATTGCTGCGAAAAGCTGGGCGTGCGTCATGTCCTGGCCGATGTGGAGCAGGTGCTGATGAAGGAGGATGGCGACATACGCGCCATCCGCACCACCCAGGCCGGCGAGATCGAGGGCGACCTGTTCGTCGACTGCACCGGATTCAAGGCGCTGCTGATCGAAGGCGCGATGAAGGTGCCGTTCAGGGACTGCAACGACGTGCTGTTCTGCGACACCGCGCTCGCCATGCAGGTGCCCTATGAGCGGCCCGACAGCCCGATGGCGTCGCACACCATCTCCACGGCGCAGAGCGCGGGCTGGATCTGGGACATCGGCCTGCCGACCCGGCGCGGCATCGGCCATGTCTATTCCAGCAACCATATTTCCGACGAAGAGGCGGAACGGGAACTGCGCGCCTATATCGGTCCGCTGGCCGAAGGGCTGGGCGCGCGGAAAATCGCAATCCGTTCGGGCCATCGCGAAACCTTCTGGAAGGGCAATTGCGTCGCCGTGGGCCTGGCCGCGGGCTTCCTCGAACCGCTGGAGGCGTCGGCCATCGTCCTCATCGAACTGTCGGCCAAGATCATCGCAGAGCAGATGCCCGCCTGCCGCGAGGTGATGGACATCATCGCTTCGCGATTCAACGCCACGACCCATTATCGCTGGGGGCGGATCATCGATTTCCTGAAGCTGCATTATGTGCTGACGAAGCGCACCGACAGCGATTTCTGGCGCGACAATGTCCGGGAGGAGACCATTCCCGATCGTCTGAAGGAACTGATGCTGCTCTGGCGTTACCAATCGCCCTGGTTCCTCGACGAGTTCGACCGGGTGGAGGAGGTCTTCCCGGCGGCGAGCTACCAATATGTGCTCTACGGCATGGGATTCCGGACAGAGGTCGACCGGCCCGCCCTGGCGCGCGACGCCCATCTGGCGGACCGCGCCCGGCGGGAAAATACCGCCATGACGGCGAAGCTGCGCGCCGGCCTGCCGCGCCATCGCGATCTGATCGACAAGATCGTGGCCCATGGACTGCAACCGGTCTGACGGCCATATAATTTGTCGTACAAGATTGCCTTCGCAAAATGGTAGCGCTATCGTTGCGGGAATAACCAGAGAGGATCAGCATGCCCATGAAGTTGCGCGCATTGGAAGCCCTGCCGCTCGCCGCCCTGTTGCTGGCCGCCGGATGCCAGCAGTCGCAGCCGGCGAACGAAGCCCAGCCGAAGGCCGAAGCGAAGCGCGACGCATCCGAATATCTGTCGCAACCGCTGGTCACGGACATCTACACCGCCGACCCGTCCGCCCATGTGTGGAACGGGAAGATCTACGTCTATCCCAGCCACGACATCGACGGGCCGACGCCGGAGGACGATCTGGGCAGCCATTTCGAAATGCGGGACTATCGCATCCTGTCGATGGACAGGATCGGCGGCCCCGTGACGGTCGGCCCGGTGGCGCTGGATGTGAAGGACGTGCCCTGGGCCGACAAGCAGATGTGGGCGCCGGACGCTGCGTACAGGAACGGCACCTATTATCTCTACTTCCCGGCCAAGGACAAGGAGGGCGCCTTTCGCATCGGCGTCGCCACGTCGAAGGACCCCATGGGTCCGTTCAAGGCGCAGCCGCAGCCGATCAAGGGCAGCTATTCGATCGATCCCGCCGTCTTCACCGATGATGACGGATCGAGCTATATGTATTTCGGCGGCATCTGGGGCGGACAGCTTCAGCGCAATGTCGACGGCAAATATGATCCCGATGGGTCGAAGACCGATCTGGGACAGGACGACAAGCCCGCGCTGGCGCCGCGCGTCGCGAAGCTGACCGGCGACATGCTGGAATTCAGCGAAGCGCCCCGCGCGATCCAGATCCTGGACGACAAGGGCAAGCCGCTGCTGGGCGGCGACCATGACCGCCGTTTCTTCGAGGCGTCGTGGATGCACAAATATAAGGGCAAATATTATTTCAGCTATTCGACCGGGGACACCCATTATCTGGTCTATGCCATCGGCGATTCACCCTATGGCCCCTTCACCTACAAGGGCCGCATCCTGGAGCCGGTGGAAGGATGGACCACCCATCATTCCATCGTCGAATGGAACGGGAAATGGTGGTTGTTCTATGCCGACAGCCAGTTGTCGGGCCAGACCCGCCTGCGCAACGTGAAGGTGACCGAACTGCATTATAATCCCGACGGCACGATCCGGACCATCAATCCCTTCGTCGCCAAGGGGACGAAGGACGGCGCGGCCCATTGAGCGCGCCGGGCGCGGGGGAAGTGCCATCTCCCGCGCCCACCGACCGGACGAGACATATCGAGCGACGCTGAAAACAGCGCGCTTCTTGGGGAGATAATCATGAAGACCGCTTTCGCCTTGCGCGCGGCCGGCGCGATATTGTGCCTCGCGACCCCGGCAACTGTCCATGCGCAGGCCACGGACATATGGGCGGAGGCCGACGGCAAGGCGCGGGAGATCGTCGACAGGCTGACGCTGGACGAGAAGGTCGGGCAGCTTCTGAACGTCGCTCCCGCGATCCCGCGCCTCGGCATCCCGGCCTATAACTGGTGGACCGAATCCCTTCATGGCGCGATCGGGGCGGTGCCCACGACCAATTTTCCCGAACCCATCGGCCTTGCCGCCACATTCGACGCGCCATTGATCAGGCAGGTCGCCGCCACCATCGGCACGGAGGTCCGGGCGCTGCATAGGCTGGGACGGCAGACCGGGCATCTCGGCCGGATCGGCACGGGCCTCGACACATGGTCGCCCAACATCAACATCTTCCGCGATCCGCGCTGGGGCCGGGGGCAGGAAACCTATGGCGAAGACCCCTATCTGACGGCGCGGATCGGCGTCGCCTTCGTCCAGGGCATGCAGGGGGACGATCCGGACCTGCCTCTGGTCGTCGCCACGCCCAAGCATTTCGCGGTCCATAGCGGCCCCGAACCCAGCCGTCACACCGACAATATCTTCGCCACGCCGCACGATCTGGAGGACACCTACCTGCCCGCCTTCCGCGCCGCCATTGTTGAGGGCAAGGCCGGGTCGATCATGTGCGCCTATAACCGCGTCGACGGGCAACCGGCCTGCGGCAGTCATATGCTGTTGCAGGACTATCTACGCGGCGCATGGGGCTTCAAGGGCTATGTCGTGTCCGACTGCGACGCCGTGGTCGACATTTACGAGCATCACAAATATGCGCCCGACGCCGCCACCGGCGTTGCCGTCGCGCTGCGCTACGGGGTCGACAGCGAATGCAACAATGCGACGCTGGGCGGACGCACCGACCTTGGCGATCGATACAAGGAATCGCTGGCGCGGGGCCTTATCGGCATGGGCGACATCGACACCGCGCTCGTCCGGCTCTTTTCCGCGCGATACCGCAATGGCGACCTGCCGGGCCTGTCCTCCCGCAAGCCCAACGCGATCCCCCCGAGCGCGATCGGTACGCCGGATCATCAGGCGCTGGCGCTGAGCACCGCGGAAAAGAGCCTCGTGCTGCTCAAGAATGACGGCGTCCTGCCGCTGAAGCCCGGGACGAGAATCGCGCTGGCTGGGCCTTTGGCGGATGCGACCCGCGTGCTGCGCGGCAATTATTCCTCGGCCAAGAGCGCTCCACCCATTTCGGTCGCGGAGGGCCTGAAACAGGTCATGGGCGCGGGTGCCGTGACCGTGATCCCCTTCAGCCCATCGATCACGGACGGCGACCTCGTCCCCGGCACCGCGCTGCTGACGCCGGACGGCAAGCCGGGAATCAAGGCCGAATATTTCAACGCCACGGGCAAGGACCAGTTTGCAGCCCGGCCGGTGCTGACGCGGACCGAAACCAGCATCGTATCGCGGGCGGCCGAGTTCAAACAGGTGTCGGACCAGCATCGGGTCCGCTGGAGCGGCTATCTGGTCGCGCCGGAAACCGGCCTCTATCGGCTGGCGCTGACCGGAGTGAAGGGCGAGGTCTCGCTGAACGGCAAGCCCGTCGTCTCCGCCAGCGAATATTCGCGCTGGGCGGAACCGCTGAAGCTGGTCGAGGTGCGCATGACCAGGGGCGAGCGCTACGCCATCCGCCTGCAGGGAGAGAGCGGCGTCGCCGCCAGCCCGGCGATCTTCTGGAAGCGGGTTACCGACGATCTCGACCGGGATCTGACAGCGGGCGCGAAGGATGCCGATGTCGTCGTCGCCGTGGTCGGCCTGACCTCCGACCTGGAGGGCGAGGAGATGCCCGTCAAGGTGGAGGGTTTCGACGGCGGCGACAAGACGACGCTGGACCTGCCCGCCGACCAGCGCGCCTTCCTGGAAAAGGCCAGGGCGCTGGGCAAGCCGCTGGTCGTCGTCGCCATGAATGGCAGCGCCATCGACCTGTCCTGGGCGAAGGAGAATGCCGCCGCCATCGTCGAAGCCTGGTATCCGGGCCAATCCGGCGGGCTGGCGGTCGGCAATGTCCTTTCGGGCAAGGCCGATCCGGGCGGCCGACTGCCCGTCACCTTCTACAGGAGCGTCACTGACCTGCCGCCCTTTACCGACTATGGGATGGAGGGGCGCACCTATCGCTATTTCAGGGGCAAGCCCGTCTATCCCTTCGGCCACGGCCTCAGCAACACCAGCTTCCGTTACGCCCCGCTGACGGTCGAGCCGGTGAACGGTTCGGTCGAGAATGGCCTGAAGGTGCGCACCGCCATCACGAACACGGGTGCAAGGGCGGGCGACGATGTCGCGCAGCTCTACATCACGCCCTCACGGTTCGAGGGCGCGCCTCGCCTTGCCCTGCGCGGCTTCCAGCGGGTGACGCTGAAGCCCGGCGAGACCCGGAAGGTGGAATTCACCTTGAGCCCCCGCGACCTCAGCTTCGTCACCATGACGGGCGAGCGCGGGCTGATACCGGGCGATTATGGCCTGAGCGTCGGCAGCGGCCAGCCGGACGACGGCGTGCAGGTCCAGCAGGCCCGCTACAGCATCGCCCGGATGATCCCGCTGCCCAAATAGGTTTCGCCCATTCCGCCGCCATTTTCCGAAAAGGACGACCATGATCAAGACCCTGCGCCGCACGACCGCCGCCTTGCTTCTCTGCGCCAGCGCATTGGCGGCGACGACCGCCAGCGCCGACACCGCCGGCAAGCCGACCACCGCCACCATCCATGCCGACCGGCCCGGCCCGGTCTATGACCGCCGCATCTTCACGCAATTCGCCGAACATCTGGGCCATGGCATCTATGGCGGCCTGTGGGTCGGCAATGATCGGTCGATCCCCAACACCAATGGTTTCCGCAACGATGTGGTGGCGGCGCTGCGCAACCTCTCCGTCCCGGTGATCCGCTGGCCGGGCGGCTGCTTCGCGGACGAATATCACTGGCGGGAGGGCGTCGGCCCGAAGGGCAAGCGCCCGATCAAGGTCAACACCAATTGGGGCGGCGTGACCGAGCCCAATTCGGTCGGCACGCATGAATATTTCGAACTGCTGCGGCAGGTCGGCGCGGAAGCCTATATTTCCGGCAATGTCGGCAACGGCACGCCGCAGGAAATGGCGGAATGGGTCGAATATATCACCGCGCCCGCCGGCAGCCTGGCCGATGAGCGCGCGAAGAACGGGCACAAGGAACCCTGGGCGCTGCCCGCCTTCGGCATCGGCAATGAGCTGTGGGGCTGCGGCGGCAACATGCGCGCCGAATATGCCGCCGACGTGACGAAGCGCTATTCGACCTTCCTGAAGGTTCCGGCGGGCAAGACGCTGGTGCGGATCGCGTCGGGCGCGAACGGCGGCGACTATAACTGGACCGAAGTGATGATGCGCGACGCGGCCAAGCAACTGGATGCGCTGTCGCTCCATTATTACACCCTGCCCCAGGGCGGCTGGCCGCCCAAGGCCGATCCGGTCAATTTCGACGAGACCGCATGGGCCGACACGCTGGCCGCCACATGGAAGATGGACGAGCTTATCACCGGCCATAGCAAGGTGATGGACAAATATGATCCGCGGAAGCGGATATTCCTGGCTGTGGACGAATGGGGCACATGGTATGCGCCCGACCCCGGCACCAATCCCGGCTTCCTGCGGCAGCAGAACACGCTGCGCGACGCGCTGGTCGCCTCCGTCAATCTCGACATCTTCGCCAAACATGCCGACCGCGTGCGCATGAGCGCCATCGCGCAGATGGTGAATGTGTTGCAGGCGATGATCCTGACCGAAGGGAAGAAGATGGTGCTCACCCCCACCTATCATGTCTTCGAAATGTACAAGCCCTGGCAGGATGCGACGGTGCTGCCGATCGACATCGACACGCCCTGGTACAACAAGGACAGGTTCGTCATGCCGGCGGTCAGCGGATCGGCGGTGCGGGCCAGAGACGGCAAGGTCCATGTCGGCCTTTCCAACCTCGATCCCAGCCAGACCAATGTGGTGACGGTGAAGCTGGACGGGCTGAACGCCGCCAATGTGTCGGGCCGCATCCTGACCGCCCCCGCGATCAATTCGCACAACAGCTTCGACGCGCCGGAGGTGGTGAAGCCCGCCGCCTTCACCGGCGCGCAGGTGAGCGGCGGCACGCTGACGGTGGCGCTGCCGCCCAAGTCGGTGGTCGTGCTCGACCTGCAATAAGGATCGATAATCACAGGAGGATGAGATGAAGCATCTATCTGCCCGGAAGGCATTGCGGCGCCCCTTCCGCTTCCCGGCGGCCCGCGCTTTCGCCATCGGCATCGCCGCCTGCGCCTTGGCTGCTCCGGCGCTGGGTCAGGCGCAGGACGACAGGATGACGCCGATTGCCGCCCCGGCCCAGCCCGACGCGATCGAACTGGGCACCGGCGCACTTCCCGGCGCCACGGCGAAGGAAAGCTGGCACCGCCAATATGGCAGCCGCTTTGCCCGCAACGTCACCGTTGCGACGCTGACGCCCTTCCTGCCCGATCCGGCCAAGGCTTCCGGCGCGGCGGTCGTCGTCGCGCCGGGCGGCGGTTTCCGCACGCTTTCCATGGACAATGAAGGCTATGACGTCGCGCGGGCGCTGGCAACCAGGGGGGTTGCCGCCTTCGTGCTGAAATATCGGCTGCGCCAGACGCCCGCCGACATGGCGGGTTTCGAACGGTCGATGCAGGAGATGTTCTCCGGCGTGGCCAGGACACCGCTGCCCGCTCCCGCCTCGGCAGCGACCGACCTTGCTCCGCAACTGGCGGATTCAACCGCCGCCTTCCGCCTGATCCGCGCACGGGCGGCGCAATGGCATGTCGACCCGGACCGGATCGGCATGATCGGCTTTTCCGCCGGGGCGATGCTGACCATGGCGACGACGCTGTCGACGACGGAAGCGAAGCCTGCCTTCATCGGCAATATCTACGGTCCGCTGGGCAGCATGACCGTGCCGCAGGACGCGCCGCCGATGTTCGCCGCCATCGCCGCCGACGATCCGCTGTTCGGCAATCGCGACTTCAAGCTGATCGACGACTGGCGCGCGGCGCATCGCCCGGTGGAATTCCACCTTTACGAACAGGGCGGCCACGGCTTCGGCATGTATCCGAAGGCGACCACCAGCACCGGCTGGTTCGACGCCTTCGTGCGGTGGATCGACATGCACGGCATGCTCAAGCGGGCGCGGTAACATGGTGGAAGGGAGGGGTTGATCCCATGCCGTCGGATCGGCCCCTCTGTCCTTAGCCTCCCAGCATCCGGTTCAGCCGGAACTTCAGCCGCCGCCGATAATCCTCGAAGGCGGAAACGCCGTGGATGACGCCCTTATTGGCGACCAGCGCGGCCTGGAGTTCCGGCATCGGCACGTCCTGCACGTCGCGCACATTATCTTCGCCCAGCGCCATGGCGGCGGCCCTGCCCGCCGCTTCGCCCAGCGCCATGGACGTCAGTTCCATGCGGATCGTGGCAAAGGCCTGATGCGTCGCCGCCACGCAGAAGGGGACGATGAGATTGGTGCACTGGTCCCGGTGCGGCAGCATCAGGTCCATCGGCAGGGGCGAGCGTTCATATTTCCCGCCGGTCCGCAACATGATCGAGCCTTCATTGCAGATGCCCCATCGCCCCGCCCCGTCCTGCACCGCGATGCGCCGGGTGGAATGGCTGTCCTGCCAATAAGAGCCCATGGCGACGATGCCCTTGCGGCGCGGCTCCGCGCCGTCCACGTCCGACAGGTCCCTGCCCGACCAGTTCAGCCCATTGTCGAGCCGGCGCGCTTCGCGGACATAGAGTTGCGGCGACCAGCCCGGCAGGTCGTTGGGATGCGGATGGATGTGCCGGCCCCGAACCAGGCCCCATTCGCGCACCTCGTGTTGCAGGCCCGGCGGAATGCGCGGGTCGCGGCCATAGGCCATGGCGTGGAACCAGCCCCGCAGATAGGCTTCATGCGCCTTCCAGATCTTCTCCCGTGTCGCATAGTCGGCCTGGGGATAGTCGTGGCTGAGGCCCACGGCATCGATGGACATCAGCGCGCGGTTGTTGACGTCATAAATGCCCGGCGCGACCTCATCCGCCTTCACCAGATCGCGGGCGAAGGTCCAGTCGCGTCCATATATCTGCCCCTTGCGCCGGCGGGCGTCCAGGTCGCGGAACAGCAGTTCGTAGCGGGATTCGTCATAGCCGTCCGGCGCGCGGGCGGGCAGGTCCTGCCGCAGGTCGGGACGGTTGGTCATGGTCAGGCGGAAACAATAGGCCTGCACCGCCTTGTCCGCCGCGCCCAGGGGAAGATCGGGCGCCGCCGCGACATGCGGCAGCAGCGCGCCGCCCTCGCCATTCCAGAAAGGGCTGATCGGCGCGATGCTGTCCTCTTCGGGACGGCCGCCGCGCACCAGATGGCCGTTTTTCGCGCCGCGATAGCCGTTGAGCGGATTGGCGGCGTCGGCCGCCTCCCGCCCCACCTTGAACGCGACGCCGGCACGCGCCATGAGATCGCCTTCATAGCTGGCGTCGATGAACATGCGCCCGCGCACGATCCTGCCCGATTGCAGGAAGAATTCGCTTATGCGGCGATCGACGAGCTTGACGTCCTCCACACCGTCGGACCAGACCATCGGCACGCCCGCACTGGTCGTCATGCGCTCAAACAGGGGCACGGCAAGGGCGGGATCGAAGGCATAGCGGTTGCGCGGCATGCCGCCCGCCGCGGCGAGCCGTTCGATCACGGCACGGGCCAGGCCGCCAAAGGCGTCGATGTCGCGATAATCGGTCCAGCTCAACCCGCCGGACAGCATGCCGCCCGGCTGCCGTTCCCGCCATCCGCCGACGATGATCGCGGACGCGCCCATCTGCGCGGCGCTGACGGCGGCGACGATGCCCGCCGGCGTCGCGCCATAGACGACGACATCGGCGCGCAACGTCCGGCGCCCGACCATCGGCCTGCGCGAGGATTGGACGATGCGCGGTTCATTGTCGCGCTGACAGGCCGCCAATGCCGTGCCGGCCAGCCCGCCGGCGAGGAAAGTCCGTCGATCCATGATGCTCCCCAATAATGGAAGATTTATTTCATGCGCGGCGGCGATGATCCATTCGGTGTGATCACTTACCCATTGCGGGGAAATGCGCATTCGGTGGTTCCGGGGAGGGTATCGATCGGAAATGCAGTCTTGCCGGGGATCAGAAGGCGTTTCTGTGCACCAGAATCTGAACGGTGCCGAACAGGATCACGATGTCGCGCATCAGGCTCCAGCCATTCATATATTCAAGATCGGCTTCCACCCGCTGCAAAATATCCGCCCTGGTTTCGGTGGCGCCCCTGAACCCGCGAATCTGCGCGAGACCGGTTATTCCGGGTTTCAGCGCATGTCTTTTCCAATATTGGCGGTCGACGCGCCAGAACAATATGTCCTCCGCCGTCGACCCGATGGCATGAGGTCTTGGCCCGACAAGGCTCATCTCCCCCAGAAGGACATTGATGAGCTGCGGCAATTCATCGATGCTGGTCCGGCGGATGAAGCGGCCGACGCGCGTGATCCTGTCGTCCGTCCGGCTGGCCGAGCGGACGCCGTCCATATCGCATCGCTCCACCTTCATGCTGCGGAATTTGAGGATGCTGAACAGGGTGTTGCCCCGCCCGATCCGTTGCTGACGGAAGAAGACGGGGCCGGGCGAATCCAGCTTGATCGCAACGGCAACGGCGATCATCAGCGGCATCAGCCCGATCAGCAGGGGCACGGTGACGAACAGGTCCAGAAGCCGCTTCGTCGCCCGGTTCGCCAGGTTCAGCGGCCCTCGCGCCACCACCAGCGTGGCCATGTCCTGCCAGCGCCCGACCGTCAGCGGCGCCATGGATTCGACTTCGGGAGAGACGATCTCGCCCAATATATTGCCGCCCTTCAGCATCTGCGCCCAGGTCACGCGGCGGTCGGCGGGGCATGCGACGACCACCCTGTCGTGATCGCGCAGCAACATGCCCAGCCGGTGCAGCATATAGGGGTCGTCCAAATCGGCGCGAAGGCCGATGGCCTGCGCGTCCACCAGAGCCATCTGGCCCGGATTTTCCGGAATCGGGCAGTCGTCCACGATCAGCAGTTCGGCAAACAGCCGGTCCCCGAAATGGCGTTCGAGAAGGCGGCTCAGCAGCAGCCGTTGCGCCAGCAGCAGCCCGCCCGCGCAGCCCAGCCCCGCCAGCACGGCGGCGCGGGAGAAGGTCGAGGTCGATTTCACCGCGAACAGCACGAGGAAGAAGATCAGCACTGTGCCGGCAAAGGCCCGTGCGGCATTGCGGCAACTGGTCGTCGCATTGGTCAGGCCGCGGGGATCATAGGCCTGATTGTGAAAGGCGATGATGAGATAGGCCATGAGCAGCGCCGCGACGGAGGCGCCGCTGTCGCGAAGCCCCCCGGCCACGGGCGCGAGCGCCAGTCCGACGCTCAGCCCGCATGTCAACGCCACCATGTCCCACAGCGCCAGGGCTAGGCAAAGCCAGATTCGCAAGGCGCGATGCGCCGCGGCAGGGCCCCGTCCGCCGGCAGGACGGGTCGCCATCGCCAGGTCAATTCTCGACATGCACACCTCATTTTGCGCGCCTGGAGGATTCTCCGTGCCCGTGGCACGCATTCGATCGAAACCCAGTTGATGCAGAATATCTGTTCCGGCGACCTGATCCTTATCAGCGCTAAATCAGACATAATGTCGCTTCAGGTGCAATCCGGGAGAATACAGAGGGTTGATCGACGGTCCGAAATATCAGCCGGTGCGTATTCCTGCGTAGATGACAGATGACGCCTTTCATCTATAGTTCATACAGGACAGCTTCGCGAAGCAGCCGAAAGAGCTGCGATTGGATGATGGAACAGGATGGCAATGATTATCGCGATGGCGGTCGTCTCCGGGATATGGATGCTTGGGTCCTGTAATCTCTGGCGATTGCAGAACAAGTCGCGGAACATTGTAAGGATTGGGTGGCGGGATCGGCTCTTCGCGCTGCTGTGGTTGCCGGCATCGCTTTATCTTCTGGTCATTTCACTGCCCTATCTCACCTGGGACCTTATCAGGCGGAAGCGGAGAGGACGCACATGGCGCCGGTCGGCGCAGGGCGCGAAACGGGCATCGCTGCGGCTGGTGAAATCATCCGCCCGGGTGGAGGGCCAGGACAGGCAATCGGGCCTGCCGCACCCCCCCTATGGCGGATCGCCATTGCAGGTCGTCAAGAGCAGGGCGGCGCCCGACGATGCCCTGTTCACGATCAGATCGCCGGCGGGACGGCGGCGCTGAAGTTTCAGGAGAGAGAGGAGAAGGCAGCGACGCGCCGGGGATCGGAGGACGAAGGCTCCGCATCCGGGCGCGGTGGAGCGGTTCGATCGGAATATGGCCGGTCGAACCGCTCCTATCGCTCATCCGGCCGCGAAATGCGGCGGAGGGCGGTCCATTTCGGGAGATGGCCCGATCCGGGCCGGAAACAACGGCCCGCCGATCGCCGGCCCGTGTTCCTCAGCAATCCAGTTGCCTGCCGATCCCGGCGGCGAACGCCACGCGCAAGGCATCGGACAGGCTGCGCGTCTCCAGCTTGGACATCAGATTGGCGCGGTGGATTTCCACGGTGCGCGGGCTGATGCCCAATTGCAGCGCGATATGCTTGTTCGGCAGGCCCATGGTCAGCCCCGACAGCACGTCGCGCTCCCTGGGGGTGAGCTTCTCCACCATGGCCCCTGCGCGCACCGCCCGCTGGCGGCGCGCGCCGGTATCCTGGAACAGCGTCCAGCAATTTTCGACCGCGCGCAGCAGCGTCTCCCGCTCGAACGGCTTCACCAGGAAATCGACCGCGCCCATCTTCATCGCCGTCACGGTGGAGGCGATGTCGCCATGGCCGGTCAGCATGATGATGGGGAAATAGAGTTCCGCCTCGTTCAGTCGCCGCTGCACCTCTATCCCGTCCATTTCCGGCATGCGCAGGTCCATGATCACGCACCCCAGCGGCTCGTTCGCGGCGGCCGCCAGAAAATGCGTGCCGCGCTGCCAGGTGCGGACCGTATAGCCCTCCAGCTCCAGCAGGAAGGCGGTCGCGGCGCGGACCGAATCCTCGTCATCCACGATGTGGATCAGCTTAGTGGGTTCCAATGGCGTTTCCCTTCTTGCGTCTGAGACTGAAACCGAAGCAGCTTCCCGTGACGCTCGGCTCCAGCCAGATCCGTCCGCCATGGGCTTCGACAATGGTGCGGCAGATGGACAGGCCGACGCCGGTCCCCTCTTCCTTGCTGCTGACAAAGGCATCGAAAATCCGGTCCTTGATCGCGGGCGGAATGCCCGAGCCGGTATCGGAAACCAGAAAATGCGTGGTGAGTTCGTCCGCCGCCGCGACCCGCACGGTCAGCCGCCGTTCCGGCTCCTCGCGCATGGCGTCGATGGCATTGCGGCAGAGATTGCCGATCACCTGCTGGATCTGGATCGGATCGGCAAAGATCGATCCGGTGCCTGGCGCGACGTCCATTTCGACGGTGACGTCCGCCGCCTCCGCCATGGCGGCGATCAGCGCCAGGCTGCTGCGCGCCACATCCTGCGCGTCGTGGATTTCCAGCAGCGCCTCTCCGTCGCTGGCGAAATCGCGCAGGCGGCGCATGATCGCGCCGGCGCGCACCGCTTCCTGCGCGGCGGAGCGGAAGATGCGGTTCAGCTTCGGCCGGTCCGCCTCCTGCCCGCGCATCAGCAGGATCGAACTGCCCTCCATATAAGCGGCGAGCGCGGTCAGCGGCTGGTTCAGCTCATGCGCCAGCATGGAGGCCATCGCGCCCATCGCGCTGTAGCGGGTGCCGTGCAGCATCTCCGTCTGGAGGAGTTCCAGCCGCGCCTTGGTCGCATCCTGTTCGGTGAGGTCGCGGATGAAGGCGGTATAGTGCGTCTCATGCGCGCCCTCCATCTTCACGAAGCTCATCTCGATGGGAAAGTTGGAGCCGTTGCGACGGCGCCCGATCAGCCTGCGCGGATAGGATAGCGGCCCGTCGCTCTCCACATGGAGAGGCTCGTCGCGGACCTCTCGCGGCGGCTGCGCTCCGGTCAGCAGATGATCGAATTCCGCGCCTTCCAGCTCGCAAAGATTATAGCCGAACATGCGGCAGGCGGTGCTGTTCATATAGTCGATCCGCCCTGAAATATCGACGACGAACACTGCGTCGGGGGCGGTTTCCAGGATGGACCGCAATTCCGCTTCGCGTTCCTGAAGGGCGACTTCCTGCGCCCGTTCCGCCGTCACGTCGCGCACCAGCTTGGCGAAGCCCTGAAGCCGTCCCTTGTTGTCGCGCAGCGCCGTCACCACGCAGTTCTGCATGAAGCTGCTGCGGTCGTTCCTGATGAAATGGCAGTCGAATTCGCAGCTGCCATGCTCCTTGGCCAGGGCGAAGGCTTCGGCCATATTGTCTTCCATGCCGGGATGATGGGAATAGAGCAGCGATACCGGGCGGTTCACGATGTCGCGGCTGTCCCAGCCGGTGAAGCGTTCGGCGCCCCGGTTCCAGTGGACGACCCGCCCCTCCACATCGGTCATGTAGAGGGCGTAGTTGACCGATCCGTCGGTCAGCAGCTTCAACTGCTCTGTCAGGCGGTTGACATAGGCGCCCTGCCGTTCCGCCCGCGCACGCCAGAAGGTGGATTTCAGCGCCACCCCATTGGCCGCCACCATGACCAGCAGGAAAGCCAGGCCGTCCTCGCCGGTTCCGCCCCTGATCTTCACGTCGACAATGGCGTAGATGACCGTCAGCAGGCCGGCGGTGGTGACCGCGCCCGGGCCGATCCCCATCAGGGTGGCGACGGAAATCACGATCAGGGTGAGGACGGCATAGTCCCCGGCGGTCAGCGACGCGACGCCGTTGCGGAAAATCCACGAGGACGCGAGGAAGACGATGACCAGCGACGCGATATATTTGCCGAGGCCGCTCCAGCGCACTTCGGCAATCCACGCGGCCCACGCGGCGGGGACGAACCGTCGCGACGCATTACGCATGAATGCCAGCGAGAAACGCCGCTGAAGGCGCTCCCCGGCACCGGTTGCAAGCATAGTCTTTGACTCCGCGCTTATAGCCCAGAACTATTTCTTGCGACCTTGGTTTTTATTGGAGCAGGCCGGGATCGGCCCGACTCCGCTCATGCGTCATCCCCATAAGCCAGCCCTTCCTAAGGGAAATAGCTTAAGGGGAATTGCTGCGTTGCAATAGTGGTAACAGCATGGTCACGGATTGCCTAGTAGGTATTGCTACGGAATTTTACATCTTTACGGCAATAAAATCGCGCAAGAGCAATATATTAACATAGGTTATGCCGTGCCGTAGCGGCCCCTGGCGAACATCAGGAGCTGAACCAGCGCGTTTCGCCCGAGCAACAGGAGCGCAACGCCATAGGCCAGCGCTCCGGTGAGGATGGTGACGGTCAGCGCTTCGGCCGGGGCCATCTGGACCAGAAAGGGCCGCGCGCCCAGAACGCATCCCGCCATGGCCGCGGAAGCGAACAGCCCCAGCCGAACGGCGCGCCAGTAATCGGCCCAGCCGATCGGCAGCAGCAGGACCACGCCCAGGACGGAGAGCGGGTAGAGCAGCCAGGCGCGCAGGGTGAAGGCGGCGGCGATCGCGCCCGGCCCCTGATCCGCCGTCGCGAAGAAGAGGGTGCAGTTCACCACGGCATAGAGGGCGGCGAGCCATGTCTGCCATTGCGGCTTGCCAAGGGCGAGCATGAGCGACTGGTTATAGATGCCGACCGCCTGGAGCGCGCCGAAGAGGCTGAGATATTGCATCACCGGCACCGCCCCCGCCCAGCGCGATCCGAAGACGAGATGGATGAAGGGATCGGCCACCAGCGCCATGCCGACAAAGGCCGGGGTGGTGATCAGCGATGTCGCGGATACGAGCTTGAGGAAGGCGGCCGCCAGTCGCGGCGGATCGTGCTTGAGCTGGGAGAAGGCCGGGAAGGCCACGCGGGAGAGGGCCCGCGCCAGCAGCAGGTTGGCGGCCAGCAGCGCGCGCTTGCCGACCGTATAGACGCCCGCCGCCGCCGCGCCCAGCACGACGCCCACGATCAGCACGTCGGAGTTGGAATTGAAGAAATTGGCGATGCCCGTCAGCGTCACATGACGGCTGTAGAAGAAGATTTCCCGTCCCTTCTGCCGCGCGAAGCGGAAGCGCGGCCGCCGGGGGCACGCCGCCCAGAGGATCGCCGCGCCGATCAGGGCGGTCGCCAGATTCTGCATCACCAGCGCCGTCAGCCCATAGCCAGCCATCGCCATGGGAATGCCGACCAGCGCGCCCGCCATGGTCGACAGGGTGGATCGCACCGCCAGCGGCCGCATCATCAGCGCCCGCGTCAGCCAGGCCTGCGGCACGACGTTCAGCGCGGAAAGGAAATTGGCGATGCTGAGCCAGCGCAGCACCCATGCCAGGCCCGGCTGGTCCAACGCCCGTTCCGCGACGCCGGCGCAGGCCAGGGTGAGCAGCAGCATCAGCGCGCCCAGGGCGAAGGCGATCCAGAAGGCGGTATCGTCCAGGTCGGGATCGTCGCGCCCGGCGCTGACCATCGGGGCGCTGATGCCCGACAGCACCGTCATCTGGAAGAACTGCCCCGCCAGCAGCGCCATGGCGACCACGCCCAGCGCCGCGGCGTCGACATAGCGGGCGACGATCATGAAGGCGAGGAACTGAAGCGCCTGCACGCTCCAGCTTTCGACCAGCGACCAGGCCATGCCCGATCGGATTTTCCCGGCTATGCCGCCCGTGGTTGCGGACATGATGCTTCCCTTATTGTCTTATGAAATCGTCGCCCGCGCGGACATGCTTGACGAAACTGGCCGGATTGCCGCGCCAGAGCTGGCGGGGGGGAACATCCTGGAACACCACGGCGCCCGCGGCTATGACGCTGTGATCCCCGATCGACACGCCCGGCAGGATCGTGGCGTTGCGCCCGATCCAGACATTGCGGCCGATGCGGATCGGCCGGGGCCGGGCGGCATGCCCTTCATGCACGGCATGGAAGCTGGTGTCGAACAGGCTGGCATGATCCCCGATCCGGCTGAAGGCGCCGATCTCCACACTGGCGGCGCTGAAGATGGTGACACCGCTGTTGAGCGATACCTGATCGCCCAGGACGATCCGGCCGCTTCCGGCGGTCTTCAGCCTGATGCGGGCAGGCTCGTTGCGCAGGCGCACAGCCTCCCCCAGGATAAGCTGCCCGGCGAGATAGGGGACGCCGCCGCGCACCCGCAAGGCCCGGCCCGCCTTGCCGCCCGCCGCCCGCAGGCGCCAGCGGGTCCATCGCGCATAGAGGTCGTCGAGCCGGGCGGTGACGAACAGTCTCATCGGCGCGTGAACACCAATTTGGCGGGATTGCCCGACATGACCGACATGGCCGGCACCCGGCCCGACACCACCGCATTGGGCGCGATGATCGCGCCATCCTCTATCTGGCTGTTGTCCAGGATCACCGCGCCCGCGCCGATCCAGACATTGTTGCCGATGCTGGTCGGGCCGCCCGACTGCAACCCCTGTTCGCGGATCAGCCGGTCGGCGCGGTCATAGCGGTAATTGACGCCGATGATGGAGACGTTCGGGCTGATCAGGCAGTCGTCGCCGATGACGATGCCATGGCTGTGCCCGGCGATGAACACGCCGCAGCCTATGTCGGTCCGCTCCCCGATCCGCACCGGCCCTTCGCTCGCCTTGATCTTCACGAAGGAGCTGATCTGGGACCTGCGGCCGATCTTCAGCAGCCTGCTCCATTCCAGTTCCGCGCGCGGGCTGACGATCGCGCGCCCGGCGAACAGATGGTAGAGGCTGTGCACGAAGCCCGGAATGGCGAAGCGGCGTATGGCGACACCCATGCGCATGGCGTCACGCCTCGCCCAATGTCCGCGACAATTGTTCCACCGTGCGGATCTCGGCGATCTGGTCCATGCTGAGGCGCACGCCATATTGCGCCTCGAACGCGGTGATGATCCGCAGATGGGCCAGCGAATCCCAGCCGGGCACGTCGTCCCGGTCGAGGCGCAGGTCGATCCGGGACGGATCGACTTCGATGATGTCGCCGACAAGGTTCAGCAGGTCGTCCATGTTCACAGCCATTATTTCATCTCCAGCATGATCCAGTCGCAATCCCTGAACGCGACATCCGCCCGGCAAAGCGCATAGTCGGTGCGGTCGCCGCCATCGGCGGCGGCAAAGCCCTGATCGTCGAAAAAGCCGCGCACCGGGCCGTTCTTGGCCGTCGGAACATGGCTGCCGTGCAGGGATGCGGCGTCGCTTTCCAGAAAGCGGCGCTTGACATCGTTCATCACGGCATGTTCCAGGCCCCGGCCCATGGCGCGGCAGCTCATCAGGAAATGCCGGATATGGAGCGCCGCGCCCTCCCGCCTCAGGGCGCAGATCGCGACCGTGCCCAATTGCCCGAAGCGGTCGCGCAGATCCGCCACGATGAGCTGCCATGCCGGGTCGGTCATCATCGCCTCCACCTCCCCCATGGTGGGGCGGCCGGTGGTCAGGTTGAACTGGTTGGTCTTGTTGAAGAGCTGATGCACCCTCAACAGGTCGGCCGGCCCGGCGTCGCGGATCGCCGCGCGCATCTCGAGCCCGCGCAGATAGTCCATCGGGTCGCAGGACGCGCACAGCGCATCCCGCCCCGCGGCCAGCGCATAATGTTCGGTCCTGGCCCTGTCCTCCGCCGTCAGGCGGCTTTTCTCGAACCAGGGCAGCGCGTCCAATATGTCGACATAGTCGGATGGATCGGGCGGCAGCAGCACGGCATGGACATCCGGGCAATATTGCCGCACGGCCGCAATCTCCGCCGCGTTGTCGTCGAGGAACACCAGCGCGTCCAGACCGATGTTGAGCTGCCTCGCAATCTTCCCGATCCCCGTATATTTGCTGTCCCAGCCTATCGCCGTCGCCGCCATATCCGACAATTGCAGCGGCATGTCGTCACGCAGGCGAAACACTTCCTCGACATCTTCCGGATTGTTCTTGCTGCACAAGGCGAGCAGGATGCCGCGTTCCTTCAGCGCCTTGATCCTGAGCTGGAAGGCGCGGAACGCCTCCCCCACCATGTCGCCGCGGCCGACGCGGATGCCATGGGGGCCGTCCTCGCCCACCACCCCGCCCCACAGGCTGTTGTCGAGGTCCAGCACCAGGCATTTGCGCGCGGCGCCGAGCGCGCCGACCAGCGCATGGGCGAAGACCGCGCCGAATTCCCGCATCATCGCGTCCGTCCAGCCCAATCCGGCGATATAGTGCATCCGGCGGTCCACCGCCTGGCGGGTGCCGACCCGGCCCATCGCCTCGACCACGTCGAGCATCATGGCCCTGGGGCGCGCCCGCACGGCGCGGAGCAGCGCCAGGTTCAGGTCCAGGAAGAATTCGCGCTCGCCATAATCGCTGCTGAGGTCCGCGACGCCCAGCGCACTGGCAGGACAGGGGAAATTGGCGACCATCAGCGTCGCCGCGGTGCGCATGACCGCACTGTCGATCCAGCCCTCCACCTCCGCCATCATGTCGTCGCGCAGGCGATGACGGTCCTCGACGGAGAGCTGGTGGAACCGTTCGAAGGCGTCGGGCCGCATCGCCTGCGCCGACAGCAGCAGGACGATGACATGGGGGTCGAAGCGCTGGAGCGCCTCGCCATGCAGGTCCTGCATATATTGGCCGAACGGGCTGACATGGAATGCGGACATCTGGCCGACCTTCGCCGCCTCCACGCGCAGGAAGGGGGTGAGAAGGTCCAGCGTGACATTGCCCATCAACGCCACGTGCACGCCGGCCTGCGCCTCCATCTCGCGCAGCAGCCGGCCGGTCTTGCGGTAGTCGAGCGCCGCCGATCCGGCGTGCAGCGACTGCATCATCTCAGCAAAGCCCATCTGGGTGGTCATTTCTCAATCCTTTCCAAGCCGACGCCAGGCGAGGTGCAGCGTGAACAGCGTCGGGATCGCGCCGCCCAGCGTCGCCCCCCATAGCAGCCCGGTGATTCCGCAGGCGGCCCCGGCCAGCGCGCCGCAGACCGTCAGCGCCAGACCCACCACCCCCCATCCGTTGAGCAGCACCAGATCGGCGGGCGATCCCGCCGCCGTGAGCATCGCCCGGGGGAAGGCCATGGCGACCTTCCCCACGCCGTTCGCACAGGCGGCGAGGATCAGGGCCGGGCCGATGGCATAAAGGCCGCCTGTCACCATGGCGGCGATCCACGGGCCGCAGGCGACAAGGCCCGCCGTCGCCACGACGATCACCGCCAGCAGCGGCCTGGCCTCCGCCAGCACGACGGCCTGCCGGCGCGCCCGCTGCGCACCGATCAGGCGCGGGGCGAGGGTGAAGCCGACGCCGGACGCGAGCAGGCGGAAAGGGAAGATCGCGACTGACGCCAGCACGCCGAACAGCGCCAGTTCCTTCAGGTCCAGCGGGATCGGGATGATGATCCGTTCGACCTGAAGCGACACCGTGCCGAGGGCGACGAGGCCCAGCATCGATCCCGCCTCGCGCCAGCGGCGGGCGGGGTGGACGGCATCGCCGTCCTTCGCCCTGCGGCGCAGAAGGCCCCAGCCGATCGCGCCGAAGACGATGTTTCCGGCGGCGAATATGGCAAGAGGCGCCGTCCCGTCCTTCAGGCCGAAGGCGACCGCCGCGGTCCCGGCCAGCAACAGGACGAAACTGGCCGAAATCGCAAGCAGCATGGAGGCGCCGGGCACGGCGCGCGCGCGCAGGCCGGTGCTGGTCGCCGCGACCAGCCCGCCGCCGGCAATCGCCAGCGCGGTCAGCCATGCCTCCGCCGGATGCAGTCCGCCCAGCAGGCCTGCGGCCATGCCCACCAGTCCGCCCACCACAAGGCCCGAGAGGATCAGGAAAGCCAGCAATCCTTTGCCCGCGCGCATCGGTCCGCGCAGGAACAGCTGGTCGACGCCCAGCGGCGTCAGCAGGCCGAAGATATTGAACAGGGCGACGGCCAAGGTGAAGCGGCCATAAGCTTCCACCGGCAGTTCCCGCGCCAGCAGCAGCATGCCCAGGGTGAAGGCCGCGCCCGACAGGCCGAAGCCCAGCGCGGCGAACAGGCTGGAGGCGGCCTTGTTGGTCGCCCGCGCGCTGGCGCCGACCGCCGTCATGCGGCCTCCAGCGCGGTGGGCGAAGGGGGCGTGCCCGCATCCGGCGAAAGCACGGCATAGGCGCGCCGTAGCCGGTCGACGAAGGCGGCATGGCCATAGTCGAGCCGCGCCCTTGCGGCGGCGGCCTCCCCCAGCCTCGCCCTCAGCGCGTCGTCGGCGCAGAGCCGCCGCAACCCTTGCGCCAGGTCCTGCGCCGTCGCGGGCGTCAGCATGGCGCAACGCGCGTCCAGAACCTGGGAATGGCTTTCGATGTCGGTCGCCAGCAGCGCCTTGCCCGACGCCATATAGGAGAAGATCTTCATCGGCGTGTTCCGGCCCTTCAGCCGCGGCGAACAGAGGATGTCGGCCTGCGCCAGATAGCGGCCGAGGCCATCGAGCGGGCGCGGGCCAAGCAGGCGCACATCGCCTTCCAGCCCGCATTGCAGGGCGAGTTGCCGATGCTGCGCGACATGATCCGCCTTGCCGCCGATCACGACCAGCGCGGGACGCTCGGCAGGCGCAAGCGCCGCCATCGCCTGGATCAGCAGGTGGACGCCCTGATAGGATTCGAGGTTGCCGACATAAAGCGCGAGCGGGCGATCCTTTGCGTTCGGGCGCAGGTCTTCGACCGGCGCCGCCGTGGCGGGCCCTTCCATCGCCACGTCGGGCAGCAGGTGGATGCGATCGGCGGCTGCGGAGCGGCTGGCGCTCTGCTGGATGGCGGGGCAGACGGCGATCACCAGGTCGCTGCGGCGGAAGGCGAATTGCTCGCACCGTTCGACGATCCAGGCGATGGCGCGGGCCCGCGGCCATTTTTCGACGATCTGCTCGCTCAGGATCGAGTCCGCGTCATAGACGAGGCGCGTTCCGAACAGCCGGGACAAGGGCAGCGCGAAGAAGGCCGCTTCCTCGACGGCATGGATGACGTCGGGGCGATAATGCCGAAGCAGGCCGATCGCGGCAAAGAACATCCAGAGGTCGCAGACCAGCTTCCCGAGCGAAAAACCGATGGGGACATTGCGGACGCCCGGCGGGGCAGCGATGCGGTGATGCCGCACGCCGGGCATCGGCACGTCACGCCCTTCATGGAAGCTCAGCAGCGCGACCTCATGCCCCTGCGCCGCCAGAGCTTCGGCCGCCATGCGCACGGCAATGGGCGTGCCGCGTTCCTCGTAAAAGGGCTGGGGCGCCAGCATCAATATCTTCATGAGGCCATCCTCAGGCGAAGCTGGTTGCCGAGGAAATGCAGCGGGCTTGCGGGAGCGCCATAATGCCGCGCCTGCCGCCCGGCCGAACGGATGAGCGCGCGCAGGTCGCGTCCGGGCCGGTCGGCCGAAAGCCCGCCATGCAGGATGGTTCCGAAAGTCCCGATCCGCCGCGCATCGCCGCGCAATGGCAAGGGGTCCGATCCGCGCAGCACCGTCCGGTGGCGGAAACGGCGTTCCGGCCAGAAGGCGGGGCGCCCGCCATTGTCGCCCAACAGCAACCGGCCTTCCGGATCGCCGGCCAGCAGCCTGTCGACCAGCCGTCCTCGCGCGCCGGCCCATTTGCCGACGCCCCAGGGAAGGATGGTCAGCGCGTCCGCCGCGCCCATCGCCGCGACCAATTGTTCGGCCGGCGCGCCGTCGGCGAAACCGGCGGCGGTGGCCAGCGCCAGTATCTCCAGCCGTTCGGCGCTGACGACCTGCCGGCCGGCCAGCACCAATATGTCGGCGGAACCGGTTTCCAGCCACAGGCTTTCCGGTTCCGCGGTCGACCGCGCCGATGCCTTCAGCATTCCGAACGCGTCGCAGCCCTGCTGCTCCGCCAGCATGAAGACGGGCAGGCAGTCCTTCCCGGCGGCCGCCATCATGCGCCCATGCGCCTGCATCAGCCGGTCCCGCGGATCGTCGCCGGGATGCAGATGGACGTGCGCGTCGATCATCAGCTCAGGCATGGCGCGGCCGCCATCCGCCGGCTCGCGGCAAGGGCGCGGCGGGCCACAGGCGGCGCGCCACCTGTTCGCTCAGCAGCGGCGCGGTGGTCAGCTTGCCGCTGACCAGCATGTGATAGCCCTCCGGCCCCGGACGCAGATGCCGGTCGCCTGGATGAAGCGCCCGGCCGCTGCCGTCGCGGTCCGGCAGCAGGCCGGCATAGGTGGCCAGCACCGATCCTTCGTCCAGTTCGACATTGGGCAGGCATTGGCGGATGGATGAGAGAGCGGACCGGACATCCTCCGCCGTGGGTTCGGGCGAAAGGATGCCGGGCGCGGGACGGTAGAAAGTGCCGACGAGCGTCGCGGCGCCATAGCGGCGAAAGAAGAAGCTGCGTCCGCGCCCCGGCGTGGGCGACAGGGCGTAAGCGTCGCTGGCGGGAGGCGCGGGAATGTCCATCAGCAGGTTGAAGGCGAGGACCGCCGCGCTTGGCACCCGGCGCGCCGGCCCCATGCAGCGCCCCGCCTGCGCGCCGCCGCAATCGAACAGCCGGTCGGCGGCGATCCTCTGTTCGCGCCCGTCGCTTGCGTTGCGCAACTGGACGGCCTGGAGGCGGCCGCCCTGCTCGATCAGGCCGGTGACTTCGGTGGAGCGCAGCACGACGCCGCCGCGCTGCTCCACTTCGGCCAGCATTTCCCTCAACAGCGCGGGCGGGTTCAGCAACTGCGCATCGTACCAGACCGCGCCGCCCAGCAGGCCATGGGATGCGACGTCATAGGCCTGCAAGACCTCCTGCCGTGAACAGGCGCCATCTTCGGGAAGCGGCACATGCTGGCCAAGCGCCGTTCGCAGCATCCGGTCGAAGCCTCGCGCAAGGGCGAACAGCCGGGGCGAGCGGGGGGCGCCGGCATAGAGCGGCATCACGCAGCGCAGCGGCCGCACCTGATGGGGGTAGCGGTCGATATACCAGTTCTGCGCGCGGCGGCTGCGCACCCAGCGGGGGATGTTCATCGACTGGAGGTAGCGCAGCCCGCCATGGACGATGCCATAGCTGTTGACGGACGCGCCGGAGGGCTGGTCGTCCCGATCGACGAGGATCGGGCACACGCCCCGTTCGAGCGCGGCGAGCGCCAGCGTGGCGCCCTGGATGCCCGCCCCTATGATGACGGTTTCAGGCATCGGCGGACACATGCTCCACGATCTTCTCGATCCGATAATGCTGCTTGCCGTCGCCGCGGGTGAAGATGACGATCTCCGCGATCAGGCCGATCGCCGCGATCTGGATGCCCAGCACCAGCAGCAGCACGACCAGCACCAGCAGCGGGCGGTCGCCCAGCGGGATATTGCTGACCTCCCGCTGGAACAGCAGGAAAGCCATCAGGAACAGGCTGCTCAGGATCGACGCCGCGCCCACCGTGCCGAAGAAGCGGAAGGGGCGCTGCATGAAGCGGACGAGGAAGCCGACCGCCATCAGGTCCATCATCACGTCGAAATAGACGCCCGGCTTGTGTTGCGGCCGGCCGGCGTCGCTTTCGGCCTGCGGCAGGGTGAGCTGGACGACCTTGAAGCCATGCACCTCCGCCAGCAGGGGCAGGAAGCGCTGCTTCTCATCCTGGATCGGGATTTCGTCGAAGACGCTGCGGTGGACGGCGCGGACGAGGCATCCGGGGTCGTCATATTTGGCCCCGGCGAAGCGCGCCATCTTCTGGAAGCCCCAGCCGCGCAGCCGGTTGAACATGGCGTCCGCCCGCCTGTCGCGGCGGGCGGCGACGACGTCGGCTTCATCGAGATGGTCGAGAAGTTCGGAGATCGCCGCGCCGCCGATCTGGAAATAAGCGGGCAGGAACAGCAGGTGCCGGCCGGTCGACTGGCGGATGCCTTCGCGCAGGCAGGCGGATTCCCCGAACTCCCGGCCGAAGCGGATGATCTCTATGGGTTCGCCGTCGCGTTGCAGTTGTTCCAGCGTGGCGACCGGATAGTCCGGCTGCCCGTCGATGACGAAGATGAACTCGTAACTTTTCCCCGAGGATGCAACCCTGTCCCGATATTCGGCATAGACGCGGGCGACATCGTCGAAACGCTTGAGGACCGGGACGATGACGGAAATGTCCATGACTTCGACCAGGTCCAGCTTTGCCGTGGCAACCATTGTTCAATCCCCCAATTTGATTTGGGCCGACAGTTTCGCGCCCAGCGACGCGAAACCCGAAACATTGCCGGTCAGGCTGGCGAGCATCTGCCCGATCACCGCCCATCCCAGCAGGAACAGCGCCAGCGACAGCCAGAGCACGCCGATGGCCAGCATCGGCAGCGCCAGCCCCCCGCCCCAGACCGCCGCCGCGACGGACAGCAGGCCAAGCAGGGTGATGCCGACGATCATATGGCGCGGCCAAGCCATGGGCCGCCGCACGAAGCTGAGCAGGATGCGGATCGACACGATGTCCAGCATCACCTTGTAGATGCGGGAAAAGCCATATTTGGAGACGCCGAACTGGCGCGGATGGTGCCGCACCTCGATCTGCGCCAGACGCGCCCCGGCCAGGCGGGAGAGGGCCGGAATGAAGCGGTGCATTTCTCCATACATGGGCAATTGCTTGATGAGGATGCTGCGGAAGGCCTTCAGCGAACAGCCGCTGTCCCGCACCGCCACGCCCATCAGCCGGGCCATGATGCGGTTGGCGCATTTCGACACGAAGACGCGCAGCCCGCCATCCTGCCGCTTCCTGCGCCAGCCGACGACGATGTCGTGCCCGGCGTCGATCAGTTCGACCATGCGGGGTATGTCCAGCGGATCGTTCTGCAGATCGCCGTCCATGGTGACGATGATGTCGCCGCGGGCATTCTGGATGCCGGCCGCCATCGCGGCGGTCTGGCCGTAATTGCCGCGGAACTTGACGATGCGCACGCGCCCGTCCCGCTCAGCGACTTCCGCCGCGCGGATAAAGGTCGCGTCCCTGCTGCCGTCATCGACCAGCACGACTTCATAGCTGGGCCGGAAGTCGGTCAATGCATTGCTGATCGCTTCATGCAAAAGCCGTACATTGTCCTCTTCATTATAAAGAGGAACGACAATCGAAACATCGACCATGCGTCCATTCCTACAATATTATATAATATTGCCGGCGATGCCCCCTATGATTTCCATAATCGGGTTCAACGCCAATCGATTCAGCGACCTTGGAAACACATTCACATAAATTTCAGAAACATACCATTATGTAGTCATACCTACGGCTAGGCGTTCTCCCCTATATTGACTTAAATTCGGTTAGATCGAATTCTTGCGCCATCGAACATCCTGTCGGCTTTTGCCGGATATGAGATCATATTCATGGCCACCACATCGGAGCATCTGGGATCGCACGCCGCCCTGCCGTCGCAGGATGGCCGGCGCGCGTCCATGGCCCTGCCGGGAGCGGCCCCTGCCCTGGCCGCCGGGTTGCTGGCCTGCCTGGTCTATGGGCTGACCATTCAGACGCGCCCCGCCCATATCGACGAATTCTACCATCTGCTGGCGGGGCGCAGCTGGGCCGCGGACGGCAGCTTCGCGATCCTGGACGGCCGTTACGAACGGGCGCGGCTGTTCACCGCCATCGTCGGCGGCAGTTTCGATCTGTTCGGGCGATCCGACCTCTGGGTGGCGCGCATTCCCTCGCTGCTCTTTTCGGGCATCAGCGTCGGACTGGTCTTCCACTGGCTGCGGCAGAGCGGCGGCATATGGAGCGCGGTGGCCGGCGCCGCGCTGTTCGGCCTTGCCGGCTATACGCTCGACATCGCGCATTTCGCCCGCTTCTACGCCCTGCACGCGCTGATGATACTGGCCGCGGCGGGAAGCCTTTTCCTCGCCACGCGGCCTGCGGGCCGGTTCAGGCCCGGCTGGCTGGCCGCCACGGCGCTCTGCCTGGCCATAGCGGCCCATCTGCAACCGGTGACGGCGATTGCCGCGCTGGCCCTGGGCTGCTGGCTGCTGTTCGACCAGCGCGCGACGATAGCCGCGATGCGCCCGCTGCACCTGATCGTGCTGGGCGCAATCGCGCTGGCCTGCGCAACCATCGCCCTGTCGCAGGCCGGGCCAGCGCTGGAAAGCTATCGCCATGCCGAGCGCTGGGCGACCGGATCGCAGGACGACGCCTTCTATTATCTGCGCGAATTCCGGGCGCAGATGCCCGCCATGCTGCTGCTCTGGCCCGTTGCGCTGGCGGCGGCGTGGCGGCGCAATCCCTCGCTGGCCAGCCTGTGCGCGATCATGGCGATGCTGTGCCTGACGCTCCACAGTTTCGCGGGGATGAAGGCGTGGCGCTACAGCTATTATGTCTTTCCCTTCATCTGCATGGCCTATGGCCTGGGAATCGGCGCGCTGGTCGAACGGTTCGGCGGCGGCGGAACGCTGCGTCCAGCCCTGCTGGCGGGCGCGGCGATGCTGCTGCTGATGGGCGGCGACGTCGCCTACCGCCATTCCGCCCGGCTGATGGCGTCGACCCTTGCGCAAGGGCCCGCCGCCCTTGCCGCGCCGGTGCCCGACGGCGAATGGGACAGGGCGGCGCCCGAATTGCGGCGGATCGCGCAAGGCAGCAGCCTGCTCGTCACCGGCGACGACCTGCGCACCCTGGCGCATATCGGGCCGTTCGACCTGTTCATCAGCCACAGCCGGCTGGGCGAGCTCAAGCCGCCGACCGACTTCAACAGCGATTTCCGCACCGGCCGTCCGCTGATCGACAGCCCGGCGGCCCTGTCCGAAGTCATCGACTGCACCGATAACGGCGTCGTCATCGTGTCCGATTATCAGTGGCGCAATCCCATGGGCGTGCGCCCCGAAATCGCCCGTGAGATCGAGCGACGCCTGACCCCCGTCCCCACGCACAGCAGCTTCCACGTCTACAGCTGGCGGCACCCAACCGTGCGGCGTGCCTGCCCCCATGTCGGGAAGCAGGCCCTTCCCGGCACGAAAGGTGCGTCCGTGGTCAGGCCCCTGCCGCCCCGCGGGCGGTGCGTGCCGTCAGGCCAGTCATGTCCGCCTGCGTTCTTTGGCATTGCAGCAACCGCGGGTGCGGCATGACTGGTTTGCTTCCTCCCCCCGATCTGGAAACGGGGTCGGTCCAATATGCCCGCCGGTTTGCGGGGCCTTCGGGCGCCTATCTGCTTAACATCCAGGAACGCGGCCTGCGCGATCTGGTCGACGATGGGCCGCCCCTCCACCAGAGCGCGCTGGATGTCGGCGGCGGCCATGGGCAGCTTGTCGGCGGACTGCTGGACATGGGAATTCAGACGACGGTGCTGGGCTCGACGGCCGATTGCGCCGAACAATTGTTGCAGGGCGCCGATGCCGGCCGGGTGGATTATGTGACCGGCGACCTGCTGGCCCTGCCCTTCCCGGACGGCCGTTTCGACCTTGTCACCAGCATCAGGCTGCTGGCGCACATCGACGATCCGGACAGGCTGATCGACGAACTTTGTCGCGTCGCCCGCTACAGCGTCATCGTCGATTATCCGACATTGATGGGCGCCAATGCGCTGTCGGCGGCGACCTTCCCGATCAAGCGGCTGATCGAGAAGGACACGCGCACCTATCGCAGCTTCTGGCCGGCCCGGATCGAGCAGGCCTTCCGCCGCAACGGCTTCGCGCCCCGGCGCCGCTTCAAGCAGTTCAGCGCGCCCATGGGCCTCCACCGCCTTGCGGGGAAGCCGGTCCGCATGGTGGAGGAAGGATTGCGCCGCATCGGCGTCACCAGCCTGATCGGCAATCCGGTGCTCCAGCGCTTCGACCGGGAGAGGAAGGCATGAGCGCGGACGGACGCCCCATCGTCGCCGTCACCGGCGCGACCGGCTTCACCGGCGGCGCGCTGGCGCGGCGGCTGATCGGCATGGGCTATCATGTCCGGTCCATGACCCGCCGTCCGCCCAGCGCCGCCGAAAGGGAGAGCGGCATCGAATGGATCGGCGGATCGCTGACCGACACCGATGCCTTCGCCCGGCTGGTGGAGGGTGCGACGGCCTGTTTCCACATCGCCGCCATGTACCGGTCGGAAGGCGCGCGGGAGGAGTTCCTGAGCGCCAATCGCGACAGCACGGCAGCGTTGCTGGCGGAATCGCGCAGGGCAGGCGTGGCGCGCTTCGTCTATTGCTCGTCCATCGGCGTGCATGGCGATGTGGCGGAGACGCCGGCGGACGAAAACGCGCCCTTCGACCCGCGCGACCCCTATCAGGAAAGCAAGCTGCTGGCGGAGGACCTGTGCCGCGACGCGATGATGCAGCCGGGCATGGACGTCGTCATCATCCGCCCCTGCGCCATTTACGGGCCGGGCGACACGCGCATGCTGAAGATGTTCCGCATGGTGCAGCAGGGCCGTTTCCTGTTCATCGGATCGCGGCGGCCGAATTTCCACCCGGTCTATATCGACGATCTGGTCGACGGATTCCTGCTGGCGATGACGAGCGACGCGGCGCCGGGCGGCACCTTCATCATCGGCGGCAAGACTTATCTGCCGTTGCGCGACTATGTCGCGACCGCCGCCAATGTGCTGAACGTGCCCGCGCCCCGGCGCACCGTGCCCTATGGGCTGGTCAACCTGGCCGCCCATGGCTGCGAACTGCTCTGCGCGCCGCTGGGGGTGCAGCCGCCATTGCACCGCCGCCGCCTGACCTTCTTCAAGCATAACCGCGCCTTTTCCATCGCGCGGGCGGAACAGGCGCTGGGCTTCCGGCCCGCCGTGGGGCTGGAGGAGGGCTTCCGCCGCACCGTCGCCTGGTATCGCAATGAAGGGCTGCTGGTATGAGCGCTTCAGCCGATCAGGCGCCTGACGCGGCCCCGGTCGCGCCGGTCCCGGCGATGGAGGCCAAACGCCGCGACGCCCGCGACCATGCCCGCCAGCGCCGTGACGGGCGCCGCAACCCCGCACAGCGCGGCAATGCCGCAGGCCGCGCCCGCCCCGGCGCTCCATCGGACGAAGCGGGATGCGCCCGCGCCATAGTGTCGCAATATGCCCTCCAGATCGGCTATGGCGATCCAGTCCGGGCTGGCCGGCGGGCGCACCGCGACCGGCCGCACCGCGCCGTCGGGGCAGGTCAGCGACTTCACGAGCAGGAAATCGCCCGCCGCGACCGCCATGGAAAGCGGGACGGAAATCGACAGCAGCGCGCCGGAAGACCGCCGGTAATGGATCGGCCGCGTGCCGCCCGGCTGGGGCGCGCCGAGATCCACGACCATCCCCTTTTCCTGGAGCAGTCCCACCATGCCGAAATGGGTCGGCACGCTGTCCGCGCCCTGAAACCAGGGCAGGGCGTCCGCCGCCGTCCTGTCGGGGGCGTCGCCGGCTGGGGCCTTTGCGAGCAGGTCGCCTTTCGCGCTCATCATGTCTCCTTCCCTTCAGCACCTAGCGGGGAAGCAGGCGCATCGCCATGGCGACAAAGGGGCTTCATCCGATGAGTGTGGCGACTCGCCTCGCCATGGCGCCGCTGCTGATGCTGCTGGCCCTGCCGCTGACCGCCGAGCAGCCCGCCGCCGGGCAACCGCCCCTGTCAGGCGTCAACATAGCAGGCGGGGAATTCAATTCCGCGCGCAAGCCTGGCGTCTTCGGCAAGGATTATGTCTATCCCGACGCAAGGACGGCCCAGCCCTTCATCGACATGGGGATGCAGATCGTCCGCGTGCCGATCCTCTGGGAACGGGTGCAGCCGGAGCCGCTGAAGCCGCTTTCCACGACAGAGATGGCCCTGATCGACAAGTCGTTCGCCAGTCTGGCGCCGTTCCGGACCATCGTGCTGGACGTGCATAATTACGGCCGGTACGACGGCCAGCGGCTGGACCAGATTTCCAATGGGTCGGCGATGCTGGCCGATCTGTGGCAGCGGCTGGCGGAGCATTACAAGGGCAATGGCGCCGTCGCCTTCGGCCTGATGAACGAGCCCTATGGCATGACGCCCGCCGCCTGGCGGTCGCTGGCGGACGGCAGCGTCGCGGCGATCCGGCGGACGGGGGCGGCCAATCTCATCCTCGTGCCGGGTTCCAAATATAGCGGCGCGCATAGCTGGACCACGGGCGGATCGAACTCCAACGCGCTCGCCTTCGCCGATTTTCGCGATCCCGGCGGCAATTATGCGTTCGAGATGCACCAATATCTGGATGCCGACAGTTCCGGCACGGCGACGAGCTGCGTCAGTCCGGACCTGATCGACGCGCGGCTGGCGGGTGCGACGACATGGCTGCGGACCAATGGCCATCGCGGCTTCCTGGGCGAATTCGGCGCGCCGCCGGACGACAATTGCCTGCGTGGGCTGGAGGTTCTGCTCGCCCATTTGCGCGCCAATGGCGACGTCTGGATGGGATGGACCTATTGGGCGGGCGGCGCATGGTGGGGCGCCCGCTATCCGATGAGCGTTCAGCCGACCGGCGGCCCCCGTCCGCAGGCCGCGGTGCTCAGCAAATATATCGTTGCAAGGGAGCCATGATGAAGCAGTTTTCCGTCATGAGCGCAGCCGCCACGGCGGCCCTCATGATCCCGCAGGCGGCCCTGTCCCAGACCGAGGTGGAGGTTCCGCCCGACGGATTGCGGGTCCGGCCGACCGTGCGCCTGCTCTACGACAGCAACATCCTGCGGCAGAATGACGACCTGGTCGCCGGAGAGCAGGACGACCTGCGCATCACGCCCAGCGTCGACGTGACCTACCGCCGGCAATTCGGTCTTCACCGGCTGACGGTGATCGGGTCGGCGGGCTATGATTTCCACCAGCGTTTCGAATTTCTCGATCGGGAGAGGATCAGTCTTCAGGCCGATGCCGATCTGTCCGTATCCGGTTACTGCCATGTGCAGCCCAGGGCGCGGCTGAATTTTGCGCAATCGAACCTTTCCGATCAGGGCGTGGTCGTCGGCAATACGCAGCGGACGCAGGATTACAGGGTCGCGGTCGACTGCGAGAAGCCCTATGGTTTCTTCCCCGTGGCCGCCGTGGGCTATCTGAATACCAGCAACAGCGCCTCTTCGCGGCGGATATTCGACATCGACACGTCCACGGCGATGGCGGGCATCGGCTATTCCAAGGCCAGCCTGGGCGAAATCCGCGCGACGTTCCAATATGAGCGTTTCCGCCGCCCCAATGCCGACGAAGCGATACCCGGCCTGCGCGACGGCGCGGAAAATTACCGCGCGGGCATCCTCTTCCGCCGGGCCGTGGCGCCGCGCCTGAGCTGGCAATTGGGCGCCAATTATTTCAAGACCAAGCCGCGCGCGCCCGGCATTGCAGACTTCTCCGGCCTGGGGGTGGAGGCGCAGGCGGTCTATACCCCCTCCAACCGGCTGTCGATCCTGTTGGATGTCGACCGCAGCTCCCGCAATCAGAGCAATACGGGCGCGACCTATATCGTGCAGACCGACTTCACCCTGCGCGGCAATCTGAAGCTGGGGGCGCGGTCCGGCCTGTCGGCGGGCGGAAGCTACAGCCGCCGATCGTTCAAGGGCGAATTGCAGCTCGACACACCGCTGCTGCGCCGGTCGGACCGCACCCGCGCGGTCTTTGCCGGCTATCGTTACCAGTTGCGCAGCCGCCTCAATGCCGGGGCGGAGATACGCCATGAGTGGCGAACAACGGCCGTCGACCAGTTCCGGTACAAAAGCACGTCGGGACTGCTGTTCGTCGGACTGGATCTATGAGGTACTGGCCATGAAACCGATCTTCCCTGCCCTTTCCGTCCTGATCCTTGCGTCCCTTTCCGCAGCCGTTCCGGCGGTGGCGGCCGATGCCGCGCCGGGCGCGGCGCTGGCGTCCAGCTACATATTGGGGGCCAATGACGAGATAAGGGTTTCCGTCTTCGGCGCCTATCCGTTCGACGTCAAAACCCGGATCAAGGAGGACGGCAGCGTCACCCTGCCCAGCGTCGGGGAAGTCGTGGCGCAGGGCGTGACCGCCAATGCACTGGCGACCAAGGTGCGCGATCAGTTGAAGGCGGGCGGATATTTCGTCAATCCGATCGTCAATGTGGAGGTGGTGAGCTATGTCAGCCGGGCGGTGACCGTCTTCGGCAATCTCCAGAATCCCGGCGTCTATCCGCTGGACCGGCCGCAGACGATCGCGATGATGCTGGCCCGCACCGGCGGCGCGCGGACCGATGCCGCCGATTACGCCATATTGCAGCGCCAGGGCGAGGAAGACCGCCGCATCCCGCTGGAAGACCTGAACAGCGCGACGGGAACCGGGCAGATGCTCCGCCCCGGGGATTCGCTGTTCGTGCCCAAGGCGGAGGACGTCTTCATCTACGGCCAGGTCAACAAGCCGGGCAAGATCACCTATGAAAGCGGCATGACGCTGCGCCAGATGCTGGCGCAGGCGGGCGGACCGACATTGGGCGGGTCCGAAAAGAAGATCAGCCTCAACCGCGGCAACCAGAGGATCAAGCGCGCCGACCTGGACATGCTGGTGAAGCCGGGCGACGTCTTCACCGTCCAGGAACGCATCTTCTGATCAGGCTGGGAAGGAACCCGAAATGTCCCTGTTTTCCTGGATAGCGCGGTGGCTGAGGCCCAAGCCCCAGCCCAAGCCCCAGAGCAAGGAGCTGGCGCGCCGCATGGCGGCCATCCGCGCCGCCGCCGCCGCCGAACCCGCCACGCCGGCGCCCCCGACGGCCGACATGTTGCGGTCGGCCATCCGCAAGGGGTTCAACTCGACCCAGCCCGTCACCAGTTCCAGCCATCTTCACGGCCGGCAGGAACAGTTGGAACTGCTGGTCGAGGGCGTTCTGGATCGGGGAAATCACGCCCTGATCTACGGCGCGCGGGGGTCCGGCAAGACGTCGCTGGCGCGGGTCTTCGCCAATATGGCCGACGACCGGGGCTTCGTCGTGCTCTATTCGGCGTGCGAACCCGATCAGGATTTCGGGGCGCTCATCAGGCCCTATGTCGATGCCCTGGCCGGGGCGCCGGTCGACTGGCCCGCGGACCGTCCGGTCAATCCGCGGGACGTGGTCGAACAGATCGCGCCGCGCGCCCGTCGCCGCTTCATCCTGATCCTGGACGAATTCGACCGCATCACCGACGGCGCCGTGCAACATGACGTCGCAAGGCTGATGAAGATGCTGTCCGACGCGGCCATGCCGGTTCATATCGTCGCGGTGGGCATCGCGGCGGGGGTCGATGCCCTGATCGCGGGCCATGCGTCCCTGCGGCGGCACATGTCGGTGATCCCGATCTCGCGGATCGAATCCCAGGCGGTGTTCGACATCATCGCCAAGGGCGCGGGGTCGATCGGCATGGGCTTCACCGATGCCAGCCGGGAGACCATCGCCCATCTCGCCTGCGGATCGCCCTATCATGTCCGGCTGTTCTGCGCCCTCGCCTGTTTCGAGGTGATCAAGCGGAAGGAACGGAAGGTCGACCTGCCCGCGACGCTGGCCGGGGTGGCGCGGGCCGTCAATGACTGGGCGCTCACCAATGCGGAGGACGCCGCGCTGTTCCGCAAGGTGATCGCGACGAACAGCCCGCACTGGAGCATGATCGAAACCATCGCCCGCACCGCCGCCGCTCACGGCTTCATCACCCGGCACGCGCTGGCGGATGAACGGGGCGAGCGCATCCTGTCCCAGTTGCGGGACGCGCTGATCATCGATGCGGCAGAGGATCGCATCGCCTTCCAGGACAGTCTGGCGCCGCAATTCATGCTGGCCATGCTGTTCGCCGCGCAGAACAGCGAGAAGATCGATGAGAACATCATCAGCATGAACGATCTTCATCGCCCGATCGCCGCCGAATAGGCCGGATCGCCATCGAATAGGATAGTGACTATGCTGATATTGGACATATTCCGCGCGATATTGCAGCGCTGGCGGCTGGTGGCGGGGATATTCTGCAGCGTCATGCTGCTGACCGCGATCTGGATATTGATGACGCCGCGCGAATATGTGGCGTCGGCCACGCTGCTGTTCGACACGCGCGCGCCCGACCCGCTGCCGGGCGAGACCCGCGCGGCCGGCGAACCCGCCGCCATGCTGGCGACCGAGGCGCAGATATTGCGCGGGGAGGCGATCACCGGCCATGTCACCCGCGCGCTGGGCCTCGACAAGGAACCCGAACTGCGCAGGCAGTGGTTCGACCAGACCAACGGAACCCAGACCTTCCAGGGCTGGCTGAACCGGCGGGTCCAGAGCGGGCTGGAGGTCACGCCCAGCCCGGCGGGCAGCACCATCGACATCGCCTATCGCAGCACCGATGCGGCCAGATCGGCGGAGATGGCGAATGCCTTTGCCGATGCGTTCAACAAGACCCGCCTGTCGATGAGCAATGATTTCGCCAAGCGCTACGCCGACTGGTTCAAGACCCGCCTCAGCGAATCCGAGGCGCGGATGGAAAGCGCGCAGAGCGAACTGGCGAAGTTCCAGCGCGAGCACGGCATTGTCTCCACCGGGGCGATCGATGCGGAAAGCACGCGGCTGAGCGAATTGTCGTCCAAATTGTCCACCGCCGAAGCGTCCGCCGCCGATGCGGGCGCCCGCGCCGCCGCAGGGGCGAGCATGCCCGAAGTGCAGTCGAGCGGGGTGGTCCAGGGATTGCGTGCGCAGATCGCGACCAAGTCGGCCGAAATCCGCCAGATGTCGGCGGAACTGGGGCCCAGCCATGAGTTGATGCGGGCGGCCAATTCCCAGCTTGCCCAGTTGCGGGCGGCACTGGCGCAGGAAACGGCCAAGACTTCGGGCAGCCTGTCCGCGGCCAGTTCCGCCGCCGCGGCCAACCGGGGCGCCATGCAGTCGCTGCTGAACCAGCACCGCGCCCGCATGCTGTCGCTCGCGGGCGACCGGGGCAAGCTCAACGTGCTGGAAAGCAATGTGGAATCGGCCAAGAAGCAATATGAGACCGAGACGCAGCAAATGGCCGAACTGCGCGCGAAGAGCAGCATCCCTTCGCTGAACGTGCTGCATCTGAACGCCGCAGAGGCGCCCTTGCTGCCGAACGCGCCGAACATTCCCGTGCGGCTGCTGATGATGACGATATTGGGCCTGATGCTCGCCATCGGCACGGCGGTCCTGCTGGAATGGCTACAACCCCGCGTCCGCAGCCGCGATGCGATGACATATCTGACCGGCGTGCCCGTGCTGGGACAGGCCGACCTCCGTCACATCGGACAGCAACTTCGCCTTGAAGGAGCCAAATGGTCATGAGACTCCGATCCACAGAGAGAAGCGAGCAGCCCGGCGCGATCTTCATCGCCGCCGGCCCGGGCGAAAAGCCCGAGATGAATGCCGTGGGGCCGATCCAGGTCGATCCGCTGGTCGTGGCGATCAGCGACCCGGAAGACCGGCTGGCGGTGCAGGCGCGCGACATACAGTCGACGCTGGCCGCGCTCCGCCTGGCGGACGGGCGGGCGCCCTCCTCCATCGCGGTCCTCACGGTCGGCGCGGTCGACGAGGCGGCGATCCTGACCGCCAATGTCGCGGTGTCGGCGGCGCTGAGCGGGCTGCGGACGCTGCTCGTCGACATGAAGCAGTCGGACTTCGTCCAGCACCGGCTGCTCGGCCAGACGCCGGTCACGCCCACCGATCCGGAGGATGACCTCCACGCCTTCGTCCGGCCTGCCTCGATCCCCAGACTGTCCCTGCTGGCGGCCGCATCCGACAGCCGGGACCTGGCCGACATGATGGCCGATTTCGACCTGTGCCTGGTCGACGCCAGCCATGTCGAGGACCTCGCCCTGGCAGCGGCCGGCGCGGAGGTGGCGATACTGGCCGTCAGCCGCGACGCCACCACCACGGCGGACCTCAAGTCCACGATCAACAAGCTGTCGATGCTGGGCATGCCGTTGATCGGCACGGTCATGATCGTGTGACGGCATGAAGCGTGGAACAGGCATGAAGATCGTCCATATCTCCCGCCAATATCATCCGGGCATCGGCGGGCTGGAGAATTTCACCCGCAACCTCTGCGAGGAGCAGGCGCGGGCGGGCCATGACGTGCGCATGGTCACGCTGAACCGCATCTTCGACGGCGATGGCGCGGAACTGCCCGCGCGGGAGACGATCGGCGGGGTGGAGGTCGTCCGCCTGCCCTTCCGCGGCGGACGGCGCTATCCCATTGCGCCGGCGGTGCTGCGCCATGTGCGCGATTGCGACCTGATCCACGTCCATGCCATGGATTTCTTCGTCGATTTCCTGGCCCTCACGCGCTTTCTGCACCAGAAGCCGATGGTGCTCAGCACCCATGGCGGCTTCTTCCACACAGATTATGCGCAGCGGCTGAAGCAGGTCTATTTCCACAGCATATCCCGCCTGTCGCTGAGCCGCTTCCACGCGACGATCGCCTGTAGCGAGGCGGATCAGGACAGTTTCGCGCGCATCTGCCGCCAGAGGCTGACGCTGGTGGAAAATGGCGTCGACATCGACAAGTTCGCGGCCGCCGCCGACCCGGATGCGCGGGCGATCCTCTATTTCGGCCGCATCGCCCCCAACAAGCGGATCGATCGGCTGATCCGCTGGTTCGCCGCGTTGAATGCGCTGGACCCGGCCTGGTCGCTGATCGTCGCGGGCAAGCCCATGGGCGTCGCCCTGTCCGACCTGCGCCGGATCGCCGTCGAACAGGGTATATCCCAAAAGGTGGAATTCCACGACAGCCCCAGCGACGAGGCGCTTCGCGCGCTGATCGGGCGCAGCAGCATCTTCGCGTCCGCCAGCGCCTATGAAGGGTTCGGCATATCGTTGATCGAGGCGGTTTCCGCCGGCCTCTATCCCGCCGCCAGCGACATTCCGGCGCATCGCCGGTCCTGCGAGAAGCTGGGCGTCGGCACGCTCCTGCATTTCGACGATCTCCTGTCGGCCGCGCGGCTGCTCAAGGATTTCCGCACCGCCAGGGTCAGGGGAGCCCTGAAGGACGCGGCCGAACCGCTGCGCGGCTATAGCTGGCCGGAGGTCTCGGCGCGCATCGTGCATATCTACGACCAGATATTGGGCCATCGCCAGCGGGCCATCGGTCCGGTGAAGGTCGCCGTTCTCTCCCAGACGGAGGCGCTGGCGGAAATCCGGTCCCATGTCCGCGCGCAAAGGCCGAAGGTCATCGCCTTCTGCAACGCCCATATGGCCAATCTGGCGCGGAAGGACGACCGACTGGCCGGGGCGCTGAGCAATGCGCTCGTGCTGAACGACGGCATCGGCGTCGATCTGGCGAGCCGGTTGCGCTATGGCCGCTCCTTTCCCGTCAACCTCAACGGCACGGACTTCATCCCCGCGCTGCTGAAGGACCATCCCGAAGGGCTCCGGCTGTTCCTGGTCGGCGCGGCGCCGGGCGTGGCGGAGCGCGCGGCGGTGACGCTGCGCCGCCTGTGCCCGCGGCTCTCGATCGTGGGAATGCAGCATGGTTTCTTCGACCCGCAGGAGGAAGCGGGCCTGAGCGACCGCATAGGGGCGAGCAAGGCCGATCTGGTGCTCGCCTGCATGGGCAATCCCCGGCAGGAGATCTGGGCGGCGCGCTGGGCGCCGGAGTTCGGACGGCCCGTGCTGTGCGGCGGCGCTTTGCTCGACTTCCTCGCCGGACGGGTGCGGCGCGCCCCGGCCTGGGTGCAGCGGGCGCGGTTCGAATGGGCATGGCGGCTGTTTCAGGAGCCGACCCGGCTCGCGGACCGCTATCTGCGCGGCAATCTGAGCTTCATCGTCCATGCGCTGAAGGATGCCTGGCGCGGGCAGGATTGGGAGGATACGCCCCCGCCAGCCCCGACCACAGCCCTGCGGGGGGCCGATGCGGCCTGACCCCAGCATGGCCCGGCGCCGGACGACCATGCCGAAGCGCATTTCGGTCGTCATCCCGTTCTTCCAGCGCAAGCGCGGGCTGCTGCGCGAAGCTGTGCGGTCGGTCGCCTGCCAATATCTTCCCTGGCCCGCCGAAGTCGAACTGATCGTCGTCGACGACGGTTCGCCGGTCGCGGCCGACCTGGATGTCGATAATCTCGCCTTGCCCGACTGGATCAGGCTGCGCATCCTTCGCCAGGCCAATGCCGGCCCGGCGGCGGCGCGCAACCATGGCCTGGACGCCCTATCGCCGGATTCCGGCTATATCGCCTTTCTGGATTCCGACGATCAATGGTCGACGCACCATCTGGCCTGGGGGATCGACACTTTGGGCACGGCGCATGATTTCTACTTCTGCGACAGCGCCATGCCGCCGACGACCATGTTCGCGGCCATGGCGTTTTTCCAGGCGCTGCCCGCGCAGCAGGGGGTCGAACTGCTCGACGGGACGCGCGGCACCTATCGCTTCGTCGGGACGAGCGGCGGATCGTCGATGGTGCGCGACTATCTGTGCCAGACATCGTCCGTGATCCTGCGCAGGTCGGCGGTGGGATCGCTCCGGTTCGAGGAGAGCCTGCGCTATGCCGGGGAAGACTGGCTGATGTGGGCGCGGATTGCGCATCGGGCGCGGGGCATCTGCTTCTCGCTTTCCGCCAACAGCCTGCGCGGCGAAGGCATCAACCTGTATCGCGACGCGCATGAGCGGCTGGGCGGGCGCAACCTGCGGCGCATCCTTTCCATGATCCGGGCGAACGAGCTGATGGGGGCGATCGACGGCATCGATGCGCAAAGCCTGATGCTGACGCAGCAGCGGCGACGCAGCTTCCAGATGGAACTGGCGGCGATCCTGATGCATCCGCGGCTTTATCTGGGCCTGATGGACCGGCTCCAGCGGGCGATGATCGCAAGGGCCTACCGGCACCTCTGGCGTGACCTGCCCGGCTGTTGGACGGAAATCCTGCGCCGCAAGCTGCGCCCGGCGGCCCTGCGGGAGATGCCTGCGTGAAGCTTTATTATTACCGGGCGCCGCAGGGGAATTTCGGCGACGACCTGAACGGCTGGCTCTGGGAAGAACTCGCGCCGGGCCGCTGGTCGGACGAGGATGATGGCGAGCTGTTCTGCGGCATCGGCACGATCATCGGCAACGACATGCCGCAGGCGAAACGGATCAGGGTGTTTTCCAGCGGCATCGGCTATCGTCCCGTGCCCGCCGATTTCGACAGCGGGCGGTGGAAGGTGACGGCGCTGCGCGGGCCGCTGACGGCGCAGGTGGTCGGGCGGCCGGAACGGGCGGTCGCGGACGGTGCGCTGCTGCTGTCGACCCTGCCGCGGCTGAAGCCACTGGCCGAGGAAGAACGGCACGGGACGATCTTCATTCCCCATTATGAGGCGATGGACGAAGGCCCCTGGGAAAGGGCCTGCGGGCTGGCGGGCGTGGAACTGGTCGATCCCCGGCAATGCGCGCATCGGGTGATAGAGCGCATCCGATCGGCGCGGCTGGTGATCGCGGATTCCATGCATGCCGCGATCATCGCGGATACGATGCGGGTGCCCTGGGTGCCCGTTGCGTCGTCCCGGCGGATCAACAGCTTCAAATGGCTGGACTGGACCCTGTCGCTGGACCTGCCCTATGAGCCGGTGGCGCTGCCCTCGATCAGCCTGCGGGCCTATTATGAGGGGCAGGTGCAGCGCTGCATCGGACAGGATTTCCGCCTGCCGCGGCCGGACAGGGATAGCGCCATGGCGCATTATCGGCGGATGATGCGGCGGGAGGGCAATGCGCTATGGCAATCGGTGCGCCCCAAGGTGAAGCATCACCTGCGCGCGCTGCCGGGGCGCCTGCCGGCGCAGCGTGCCGCGCGGGGCGCGATGACGCGGTGGGACAGGCGGCGGACGGAGCGCATGGCGACGGTTTTGCATCGGCTGGTCGGCGCGCCCGCTTTCCTGAGCGGCGATGCGATTTTCGCGCAGAGGGTCGAACAGTTGAGCTATGCGCTGGATGGCATTGCGGGGGGCCGTGAAGGCTGAATATTGCCTGCGGGGGCCTTAACGCGCAAGCATCCGCGCCCTGTGCCGCCGGACCAGATGACGGGCCAGCATCGGCCAACTGCGCCGGTCGCGCAGCATTTCCATCAGCAGCGCCCCCGGCCGGCGGGCGCGCAGGTGCGGATAGGCGCGGTTCCAGATCGCCTGGTCGCGGATCGCGTCCGCCCGTTTCGACAACAGCCCCGCCAATGCCCTGTCCGCCCGGATGCGCGGGCGGGCGAGCAGGCCCAGCGTATGGTCCCGCATGGCCTGGAGGTTGAGGATGGTGCGCGACTGGCCCGAACTGTCCGAGGAGATCGAACCGATGCGCTGCGTGAAGAGGTAAAGCCCCTCCCCCATCAGCATGAAGCGCGCGCCGGCCAGCAGCCAGTCCAGAACGAAGGCGAAATCCTCGCCATGGCGGAGGTGAGGCGGATAGTGCAGTCCGCGCGCATGGAGGAAACGGCGGCGGAAGATCGGCTTTAGCTGGCCATAATCGAAGGGGGAACGGCCGGTCATGCACTGGCCGACGAAATCCGCCGCGCCGACCTGCTGCACATGATCGTCCGCCAGCCTGAGCGCCCGGCCCGCCACGGCCTGTGCCTGCCAGTCGAAGAACAGCAGATTGTCGGCCACCAGATCGGCCTCATGCCGCCTCGCCACCCCGGTCATGCGTTGCAGCCGCCCCGGCAGGAACGCATCGTCGGCGTCGAGTATCGCGATCCACTCGCCCTGCGCCGCGGCCAGCCCCCTGTTGCGCGCGACCGAAGGTCCGCCATTTTCCGCGCTGACGATCAGGCGGACATTGTCGTGCATGCGCGTCAGGCCCCGCGCCACCCGCAGCGTGTCGTCGCTCGACGCATCGTCGATGATCAGCACTTCGACCGGCACCTGCTGCGCCAGCGCCGAATTGACCGCGCGAACCAGCGTATCCTGCGCATTATAGGCGGCAATTATCACCGAGACACAAGGGGTTAGGTTCCGCTGCATAGGTGTTATGCCTTACTCGAAACAGGGGTGGGCTTTGGATATAACAGCCGCACAAGCAGCAGCGAATTGAGGGAATACCCCTAGGATATGTCCCAAGGGTCCGAACCCGATCTTCCCAGTGCGGACAGACAATATGCCGATGGTCGCCATTTACAGACGCGGTTTCCTGCCCTTGTCGGAGACCTTCATTGCGGACCATATCCGGTCGCTGCGCCGATACCGCCCCTTCGTCATGGCCGACGACATTGTCGGCGGCCATTATCGGGACGGACAGCAACTGCATCTGCTTCATGAACCCGGCGCCGGAAAGTGGAAAAGGATCAGCAGTCGGCTGACCGGACATTACGACCATCTGGACGGACAACTGTCCTCACGCTCCGCCGGCCTGATCCACGCGCATTTCCTTCAGGATGGCGCGGGCATTCTGCCGCTTGCCCTGCGGCGGCGCATGCCGCTGGTGGTGACGGCCCATGGCTATGACGCGACCGTCACCGCCCGCGAACATGCGCGGCGCACGGAGGGGCTCTGGTACCTGATGCTGAAGCCCGTCCTGATGCGCTATGTCGACGGCATCATCTGCGTGTCGAACTGGATCAGGCAGTGCCTGCTGGAGGCCGGCTATCCCGAAGGCAAGCTGCGGGTCATCCGCCTGGGCATCGACCCCGCCGCATTGCCGCAGGTGGATTCCCCCTCGCTGCGCCGGGGCGCGCTGTTCGTGGGCAGGCTGGTCGAGAAGAAGGGCGTCAACTTCCTGCTCGACGCCTGGGCGAAGCTGCCGCCCCGCCTGCGCGAGGAGCCGCTGACCATCATCGGGGACGGCCCGATGAAGCCGGCGCTGATGGATCAGGCACGAAAACTGGGCATCCAGCCGGTATTTGCCGGCCCGCAGCCGCGAGAGGCGGTGTTCGCCGCCATGGCCCGGCACAGGATCTTCGCCATGCCCAGCATCCGCGCCGCGAATGGCGACAGCGAAGGGCTGCCCATCGTGCTGATGGAGGCGCAGGCCCTGGGCATGGCGGTGGTCGCCTTCGACGACGGGCCGATGCGCGAAGCCATCCGGCCGGGGCAGAGCGGCCTGCTGGCGGAGCGGCGCGACACCGGCAGCTATGCCGCGCATCTGGAACGGCTGCTGCTGTCGGCGGACCTGTGCGAAAGCTTCGGCCGGGCGGGACGGGAATGGGTCAACAACAGTTTCCACATCCGGTCCAACATGGCGGAACTGGAAGATTATTACGACGAAATCATCGGCCGCAGGGAGAGACGCCATTGAACATCCCCATTTCGGCCGCCCTCGCACCCCATGGCGTCACCAACGCCCGCATCCTCATCCTGTCGCGCCACGATTATCGCACGGCGCGCCGCGCCAGCGTGCATTTCATCGCCCAGAAACTGGCCGAACGGGGTCATGACGTCGCCTTCCTGTCCATCGGCTACAGCTGGCTGTCGCGGCTGCGCGGCGACAGCCGGGCGGCGCTGGACCCGCGCGCCAACCGCTGGGAAACGGTGGACGGCCTGCGCGCCTATCTGTGGCGGACCCGCTGGCATCCGGTCAAGATGCCGGTGCCCGATGCGCTGACCGGCTGGCTGTTCCACCGCTGGGCGGGCATGGCCTGCCCCGCCCTGGACGAGGCGGCGGCGACGGCGGACCTCATCCTCATCGAATCCGGCATCGCCCCCGCGCTGATCCGGCGGGTGCGGGCCATCGCCCCGCATGCGCGGATCGTCTATCGCGCGACCGACCTGCTGGCGACCGCCGGCGTGCCGCCATGCATCGAAACGACGCTGCACAGGCAGGCGCGCGACATCGACATGGTCGTGGTCGTCGCCCGCAGCATGCTGCCGCATTTCGACAGCTTCGACTGTCCGCGCATCTTCATTCCCCATGGCGTCGACCTGCGAAACCTGCGCCGGCCGACCGTCAGCCCCTATGACCGGCCGCATAATGCGGTGGCGGTCGGATCGATGCTGTTCGACGAGGGCGCGATCCGCACGCTGGCGCAGGCGGTTCCCCATTTCACCTTCCACATGATCGGAACGCCCAGGCACGCCTTCCCGTCCAATGTGGTGCTGCACGATGAGATGCCCTTCGAACGGACGCTGCCCTATATCCAGCATGCCGATGTCGGGATCGCGGCCTATCTGCCGGCGGAAGCATCGGCCTATCTGGCGGATTCCAGCCTGAAGCTGATGCAATATGGCGCCATCGGCCTGCCCGCCGTCTGCCCGGATTTCGCGGTGGGCGAACATGGGCTGCGTTTCGGCTATCGGCCGGGCGACGCCGATGGGATGGTGCAGGCCTTCGCCAGGGCCGCCCAGACGCGCCGGCGGCCAGCGCCGACGCAGGATTGGGGCGATGTGGCCGACCGGCTGGTGGAGGTCGCCCTTGGCTGAGCTTGTCCTGCAAAGAGACGTCCGGATGCAAGGCGCCGGGGACATGCTGCGCGCGGTCGTGCCGGTGGCGGCCATGGCGCTGCTGGCGGCGACGGTCCTGTTCAACCCGTTCCTCGCCTGGGTGAACAGCCATGTCGCGCCGATGAACGGGTCGATCGTGTCCGTGATGCAGGGCGGCATCGTCATCTCTGCATTGCTGCTGGGCCTGTTCCAGCCGGTCGCGCTGGCGGCGCGATGGTGGACGCTGGCCGCGCTGCTGGTGATGGCCGTGCTGCTGACCAGCGCGATCCGGGCGCAGTTCAATCCCAAGATATTGGGCGACGTGCTGCTGATCCCGGCCTTCATCCTGCTGGGCACGGCGCTGCGCGCCGACCTGTTCCGCCGGTCGGTCCTCGTCATGCAGGCGTGCATCCTGCTGGTGGGCATGTGGGAACTGGCGCGGCCGGACCAATATGGCGCCTTCTTCAACGTGGTCGATTATTATGTGAACACGCGCGGATATGACGCCGACGCCTTCTGGGCGGGCGGATCGCTGTTCCTGAGTTCGGAACGGCCGGGCGGGCGGCTGTTGCTCAACGGCTTCGGTTTCCATCGCGGGTCGTCGCTGTTCCTGGAGCCGGTGTCGCTCGGCAACTGGGCGGTCGTCGTCACCATCTTCACGGCGGCCTGCTGGCGCGAACTGTCGCGCTGGGGCCGGGCCTTCATGGTGGCGTCCACCTTCGCGCTGCTGGTGATCTGCGACGGGCGGCTCGCGATGACGGTCATCCTGCTCTTCTGCCTCTATCTGCCGCTCTGCCGCTATCTGCCCGACCGCTGGAGCGCGATCTACCTGCCTGTCATGCTGGGCCTGCTTTGGCTGGGGGACGCGTTCGGCCTGCTGATGCCCAATGGCGACAATTTCGCCGGGCGGCTGGGCATCGGCCTGCATGCGCTGGGGACGATGGATGCCGCCGCATTGCTGGGGGTCAGCCCCGAATTCGCGCGGCTGGACGATGCGGGATGGGCCGATTTCATCCAGTCCCAATCCGTGCTCATCGCGCTCGGCCTCTGGCTGGCGCTGTCGCTCACCGGGTTCGGCAGGGCGCCGGGCGACCGCATGGCGAAACATGGCACCATGCTGTTCCTCATCCTGTGCCTGCCGATCAGCAATTCGCTGCTCTCGATCAAGACGGCGGCGTTGATGTGGGCGCTCTACGGCTTCTGCTTCGCACGCGGGCGGAGGGCAGCGGACAGCACGCCCCCGGCATGAGCGGGCGGCATATTCCAGCGCTGGACGGGTTGCGCGGCTTTGCGGCGCTGATCGTGATGCTGTCGCATTTTCCCGATGTCGGGCTGCCGCCCTGGGTCAATCACCGCCTGGGCGATTATGGCGTGATGCTGTTCTTCGTGCTGAGCGGTTTCCTGATGGGCCATCTCTATCTGGGGCAGAAGCCCGACGTCGCGGCGCTGCTGCGCTATGGCGCGGCGCGGGCGGGGCGAATCCTGCCGCTTTATCTGGCGGTGTCGCTGCTGTCCTTCTTCCTCTTCAGCTATGCCGATCCGGCCTTCATCTATCGCATAGACGGCCAGCAGCTCCTGCGGTTGCTCAGCTTCACCAGCGCGCAGCCGATCTTCTGGTCCATCGGCCCGGAATTCCAGTTCTATTTCCTCTTTCCGCTGATCTGGATGGCGTTCCACAGCAGCCGCCCGAACAGGCCGGTCGCCTTCCTGGCGCTGGCGACCGCGATCTGCCTGAGCTATGCGATCAGCAGTTGGACGCCGGGCTTCTCCGTCTTCGCAAAGCTGCACATCTTCATCGCCGGGATCGGCACGGCATTGCTGATGAAGGCGGCGCCGCCGCGCCCGCCGCTCGCCATGCTCGTGCTGGGAAGCGCCCTGGCCTTCCTGGCCGCCATCCTGCTGTCGCCGGCGTGGGCCGAACCCTTCCTCTTCCCGTCGACGCGCGGCGACCCCAAGCATATCGGCTATTATGGCGATCTGGCGAAGGTCCTGCTCTGCGCCTGCGTCATCCACAGCGCGACCATCGACCATCGGCTGAACGACTGGCTGTGGGGCAATGGCGCGATGCGGCGGCTGGGGGCGTGGAGCTTCTCGCTCTATCTGCTGCACATGCCCGCTTTCTATCTGGCGGGATATCTGCCGGTGCCGCCGGCGCCGCGCGCCGTGGCATCGCTGCTGCTGGCGGTCGGCATCGCGGCGCTGTCCCATCGCTTCGTCGAAGGGCCGGCCAACCATTGTTTGCGCCGCCTGCTTGCAAGGCTGTTCGACCGGCAGCCCAAGGTCATCCTATTGCCCGATCTCAGCCGGGCGGAGGTTCGAAGGTGAGACGATAAGGATAAAGCCAGATGCGCAAGGAAAACAGGGTCGCGCACGGGTCGGTGAAGGAGGATGAGGGACGCATAGACTGGCTGGACGTGGCCAAGGGCCTGTCGATCCTGCTGGTCGTCTTCCATCATGCCGCGCTGACGGGTGCTTCCATCGGCCATGGCTGGGCGGTCTTTTCCACGCTCGATGCGTTGGCGAAGCCGGTCCGCATGCCGCTGTTCTTCGCCATAGCGGGGCTGTTCGCCGCCGGGGCGCTCAGCCGGTCCTGGGGCCGGCTGCTGACCGGCCGGGTGGCCAATCTCGTCTGGCTCTACAGCCTGTGGACCGTGATCTACTGGCTGTTCTTCCGCTATTTCGACCCGACCGACGGGCTGAAGCCGCTGGGCCTTTCCAAATGGCAGCTCATCTATATGTGGATCATCCCGCCCAGCGGACAATGGTTCCTGTGGCTGATGGCGATCTATCTGGTCCTTGCCAAGGCGATTGCCCGCTTCCGAAGTCCCGTCCATCTGTCGGCGATCTTCCTGCTTTGCGTCCTGTCGGCCGGGCCGGTGGCGGAACTGCCCCAGTATCCGTGGCGCAACGGCCTGCTCTATGCGCCCTTCTTCATCGGCGGGGCATGGTATGGCCGGGCGCTGGCGGAGCGGGCGCCGCGCCATGCCGCGACGCTGATCGTGGGCGGAACGGCAGGCTTTGCGGCCCTTTCGATGCTGACGTGCCATCCCGGCGCGCAGATCGGCCTGTCCATGGCGGGCCTGATGGCGGCAGTCGGCGTCGCCCTGTTGCTCAGCCGGATTTCGTGGCTGAAGGGGCCGCTGATCTTCTTCGGGCGGCGAACGCTCAGCATCTACCTCGGCCATGGGCTGGTCATCGCCGCGCTGTCCATGCCGCTGTCCGTCCTGCCGCTGGGGGATCATGCCTTTCTATGGGTCACGCCCTTCCTGATGCTGTTCTCCCTGTTCGGATCGCTGGTCCTTCACGACCGGGCGGGAAGTCTGGGCCGGATGTGGCTCTATAGCGACGAAGGCATGCGGCAGTCCTTGCCGAAGCGGTTCAGCATCTGACTCAGATGCCGGATGCGCGGCCATGCTGCTTGTCCAGGGCAATCTGGTTGGAAAGCTTCGCCGCGGTCAGAAACTGCCGCTCATTATGGATGGAACCGACGGCGATGAAGAGGATCAGCGCGCCGACGACTGCCTTGCGATAGGGGGAGAACCATCCCAGCGCCGCGAAAGCCAGCGCGGCAACCGCGATGTCCGCCGCGTAAAGGAAGGTGATTTCTCCATAGACGCTGTGGAAGAGTATCTTCGAAGCCAGGAACAGGCCCAGCGCCAGGCCGATGGGCCGCCTCTGCCGGTCGGCCAGCGTTCCCGCGACGCCTCCGGCCAGCAGGACCAGCCAGGCGGCGGCGGCGATGCCGCCCGCGACGCCCCACTGGCCGAGCGGCGCGAACTGATTGGTCACGACCGTCGAGGAGCCGATCTCCGTCTGCATGTCGGCCCGCTGCGGCGATGGCACGACGCCCGGCATCAGCAGGGCGTTGCGCGCGCTGATGGACGGGTGCCATGCCATGCCGGCGGCGTGCATCTTCGGTCCGGCATAGGTCTTTTCCTTGACGATGATGCGCGGGTCGAGCCAGAAGGCGGCGCGGTGCAACAGCTTCATCTGGACCGCGGAGACCGCCGACACCAGCAGGAAGGCGCCCCCGCTGACCAGCAGGAACTGGCGGAACGGCAGGCGGAAGAAGGCGGCCGCCAGCCCCAGGCCCCAATTGGTGATCAGCATCGCGACGCTTGCCGCCGAAGCGACGATCCAGCCGGCGCGGGGCAGGCTCCGCATCGAACAGGTGAAGATCAGCATCAGCACGATGCCGGTCGCGCTGAATGCATAGGTTTCGATAAAGGCATACCAGTGGAGGAAACCGGCGCTGGCGAGCAATGCGAGGGTGAAGCCGGCGGCCGCCGCGGGGGCAAGGCCCATCAGCCGCATCGCCACATGGAAACCCCCCGCGCTGACCGCGGCGGCGAGCATCAGCAGCAGGCCGATCGCCTGCATCGGCGGCAGGCCCAGCAAGGCCAGCGCCTTGACCGATGACAATGCGGTTATGGAAAAGAGCGGATGGGCGACGGTGCGGTTCTGGTACGGGCTCCAGCGCTCCGTCATGTTGGAGATGACGCGGGGCGGATCGGCCTGGAAATAGATGTTGAACGTGTCATAGACCTGCGGCGACAGCGCCTTGCCGTTGAACAGGCAGATCGCCATGGCCGTCATGCTGAGCAGGATGACCAGCACCAGGTCGACGCGGCCGACGCCGATCGGCCAGATGCGGCGGGCGGGCGCGCCAAGCGCGGTCGCGGCCATCTCAGCTCAGCCCCGTCACGAGCACGCCCGCCACGATCAGCCCGATGCCCCCGAGACGCGCCGGCGAAATCGCCTCCCCCAGCAGCCAGAAGCCGCAAATGGCGGTGACCACGATGCCGAGCGCGACGCAGGGATAGGCCTGCGACAGGTTCATGCGGGACAGGACCATCAGCCACGCCCCGGCGCTGAGGCCGAACATCGCCATGCCGACGATCACCAGGGGGGTGGTCGCGATGGTGGTCGCGATCTCGATCGCCGATCCGCGCGCCAGCGCATTCTGCACCGGGACGCCGTTCATGCCGATCTTCATCAGCACCTGCGATCCGGAGGACAGCAGCACGCAGGTCAGGACCAGAAGCGGCCACAGCAGGCCGGCGGCCGCGCGATGTTCAGCCAGGGCTTGGGCAGGCAAGGTTTTCCTCCGGGGATGGGATCAGTGCGCCGCGAACATGATGAGCAGGACCAGGCAGACCATGCCCGAACTCATGCGGTCGCGCAGGGCGAAGACGACCGGATCGTCGTGGATCAGGCGGCGATGCGCCAGCATCAGCATCCGCCCCACCCAATAGAGCATGATCGGGCAGATGATCCACAACAGGTCGGGATGGCGATAGGAGCCGTTGACGGCCGGCGAGGTGAAATAAAGCGCCAGCACGGTGATGGAGACATAGGCGGAAGCCACCGCCATCGACATCACCATGGTCATGTCGCTGACCTTGTAATTGCGGTTGCTGGCGTCGCCCAGATCGGCGTCCTTGCGCTTGGCGAGTTCGGTGTAGCGCTTGATCAGCGCCAGGCTGGTGAAGAACATGACCGCGAAGGCGAGCAGCCAGTCGGACATGACGATCCCCGTCGCCGCGCTGCCGCCGATCACCCGCACGGCGTAGAGCAGGGATAGCGCCAGGACATCGATCAGGAATTTCCGCTTGAGCACGAAGCTGTAGGCGCTGGTAAGCGCGAAATAGCCGAACAGCACGCCCAGCAGCGGCAGCGACACCATCGCCCCCGTCAGCAGGCCGAGAGTCAGCAGCAGGCCCGACACGATCAGCGACGCCCCGATCGGCAACTGCCCGCTGGCGAGCGGACGGCCGCGCTTGCTGGGGTGCCGCCGGTCGGCATGCAGGTCGACGATGTCGTTGACGATATAGATGGACGACGCGATCAGGGAGAAGGCGACGAAGGCGCAGAGGCTTTGCAGCAGGGCCAGCCGGGTGATCTCATTGCCGATCAGCGGCGGCACGAAGACCAACGCATTCTTCACATATTGGTGGACGCGCAACTGACGCAGCCAGAGCCCGGGGCTGGCCCCTTCCTCCGCCAGGGCCTTGAGCGGGCGGCCCCTGCGCTGCATATGGCGGAAGGCGGCGGTGGGCGCGCGCACGGCATAGCCTTGCGCGGCATGCTCCCAGACCGGGACGTCGACCATGGCATTGCCGATATAGTCGAAGCCGCCCTCCCCGAATTCCGCGACCAGCCGGTCCCGCTTGGCCCTGCCCGACAGGTTGGTCGTCCCGTCGGACGCGAACCAACCGTCGAACAGGCAGAGATGATCCGCGATCTGCGACACCAGCCGGGCATCGGCCGCCGAGGCGAGGTAGGTCGGCCTTCCCTCCGCCCGCGCCGCGCGGATCAGGGAGAGCACCTGATCGTCATAGGGCAGGTAATGGGGATCGAAATCGGGGCTGTCCGCCAGTTCCGCCTTGATCGCCGCCTTGTTCCATCCCATGCGCAGAAAGGACGAGAGGATGGTGCGGGGTCTGTCGTTGAAGGCCGAGATCAGGCATTCGACCAGCAAGTCCCCCTTGATCAGCGTGCCGTCCAGATCGACGACAAGCGGACGGCATTGGGTATTCACCTGCGGCTTCGACTGGACAGCAACTTGCATGGCTTCCCCTTCACTTCATCCAAACTGATTAGATGTGAGGCGAGGAAGCGAATCAATTAAGGGGAAATTGCTAAGGGTTTTCGCGGTGCGCGGGAAGGAACAGCCTTTCCTGTCACTCCGCGCTTCGGCCGGGCCTGGCGATGCGTTTCACGTCCGCTTCCGTGACGGGTTGGGGATAGGCGTTGCCGAAATGGGTCCGCACATAGGTGATGACCGCCGCCACCTGCGCTGGCGAGAGCATGTCGCTCATCGGCGGCATCGCGCCCTTGCCCTTCGTCACGATGGTGACCGGATAGGCGGGATCGGCCAGCTTCCTGTTCTTCGCCAGAGCCGGAATGGCGCCGCCGCCGCTGCCCATGGCATTGGGCATGTGGCAGGCGGCGCAGATCTGCCTGTAGACCTTCTCCCCATCCACCGCCTTGTTCTTCGCCTGCACGCCGCCGGGCGTGTCGGCATGGCCCGGCGCGGCGAGAAGGGCCAATAGCGGCGGGACGAGGATCAGGGCGCGGCGCGGGCTCATGCCGCCTGCGTCCGCTGGTGGATGCGCGTGATCGCGTCGAGGCCGGAGAGCAGCGATCCTTCCATCCAGCCACCATAATAGCTGGCATGTTCGCCCGCCAGCACCACGCGCCCGTCAATGGCGACCAGATTCTGGTAATGCGCCTCCCGGTTCTCCTCGCTCCAGCGCGATGTGCATCCCAATATCCAGGGCACGCGGCTCCAGGGCACGGAAACGCCGTTCAGGAATTCCTTGCGATATTGCGGATGGAAGATTTCGCCCTGCGCCAGCGCCGCCTCTATCCGTTCCTGCGGCGTCATGCCGGTCAGTTCGAACGCACCCGCATCGCGGGCGAACGCGCCCAGCAGCACCGCCGGTCCCGGCGCGAAGAAGCGGTCGTTGGGATAGGATAGCTGCGCGATCGGCTGGTCGGTGAAGCTGTGGCCGCCATAGATATTGTCGTCCTCTTCCCAGAAGCGGCGCTTGAATTCCATTCCCATCTTGAGTTGGCCGGCATAGGGCACCGCCTTCATAGCCGCCGCCAGTTTCGGCCCCACTTGCATCTCGACCTGGCTGATGATCGACAGCGGGATGGTGCACACGCACCAGTCGGCGCTGACGCTGTTCATCCTGCCGCTCGGCACGTCCCTGTAGCTGACGGTCACGCCCTTGCCGTTCTGGGCGACCTTCGTGACCTTGGCATTATAGGTGATGAGCTTGCCGACCTGCTTGGCGAAGGCCTTGCCGATCATGTCCATGCCGCCCACCGGCTGGAACATGGTCGTCTGCATCACATAGTTGAAATAGAAGCTCATCGCCGTCCAGACCTGCGGGTCGAGCACGTCGCCCAGCTTCGCGATCTGGGAGGGCGTGGGAGCACCGCCGACGCCGCCGCCGGGCGGGCGGTCATAGCCCCGCTGGGCGGAGACGGCCACGCTGCTGGTATAGGCCATATTGTCGTCGAGCACGCCCCAATGGCGCAGCGCCTCCAGCAGCTTCTCCTTGTCCTCCGCGCTCACGCTGCCGTCCAGCGCCTTGGCGTTCGCGGCCTTGGCCAGCAGTTCCGATGTGTGGCCCCGGAAGTCGGTCGCCACCGCCTTGTAGCGCTGCGGCTTGCCGTCAAAGGCTTCGCTGGAATGGATGAAGCCATTATGGTTGAGCTGGATGAACGGCTCCAGCGCCACGCCGAACTGCCGGCAATAATGCAGCAGGCAGTTGTGATGATGCGGGATGCGCCAGGGGCCGGGATTGATGTAGTTGCCCGGCGCGAACTGCACCTTCTGCACAGTGCCGTCGCTTTCGGTGAAGGTGTCGCCGCCGCGCAGCGTATAGTTGCGGCCGCCCGGACGGTCCTGAAACTCCAGGACTTTGACCTGATAGCCGGCCTTTTCCAGTTCATAGGCGGCGACCATGCCGGCCAGGCCCGCGCCCAGCACGACGACCGACGCGCCCGGCTTCGCGCCGGAGAGGACGGGGGGACCGTCGAACTGGGTTTCGGCGGCATGGCCCAGCGCGGTCATCGCCTGGTACATGGCCGCCGCGCCACCCGCCTTGCCGATCAGGCCCAGAAGCTGGCGGCGGCTCGGCTGCATGCTATTCTCCATAATACCCCCTGTGCGCGGCGGCGGAAGTTCAGTTACCCCTGGCAGCGATCGCCTCGATCTCGATCAATTGCTGCGGCCGGGCGAGGCCCGCGATCTGGAAGGCCGAGCGCGTCGGCAGGTTGGGCTGCTCCGCCGTGCCGAAGAATTTCTTGTAGGCCCGCGTCATGCCGTCGCGGTCCATCTTACCGCCCAGCTTGGGGTCTCCCACCAGGAAGACGGTCAGCTTGACCACATCGCCCATGGTGAGACCCATTTCCGCAAGCTGCGCCTTCATCCTGGTGAAGATCGACATTGCCTGCGCCTCGGTATCGCCAAAGGCGCCGGGGCTTTCCGTATCCTTGGGGTCGATGGGCGCGCCGGTCGCGCCGGAGAGGAAATAGAGCGTGCTGCCGGGCGGGACCACGGCGGCGCTGGCGATCATCGCGCCGGGGGCCTGTTTATGCTCCACCGGCGCGGCATGGGCCGTCGATGACAAGGAAGCGGCGGCAATGATGCCGACAAGAGAAAGCCTGAACGCCGACGGATTTGCCATGAACGCCCCCATTCCCATATTGCTGATGCCTGTATCCCGATGAACGAGGCGGGAAGGAAAATCCTCCATGCCTATGTTGCGGTATCATTGCCCGCCGGAAACAAGTTCTGCGACGTCATAATATTTTCCGTTGGCGATCACCTTCCTCACATTGAAAGTGTTCGCGATATTCTCCCGCGGATCGCCCGCGAGGAGGGTAATGTCCGCCAGCTTGCCAGCCTCCAGCGTCCCCGCGTCCAGGTTGAGCGACTTGGCCGAATTGACCGTCGCCGTCTGCAAGGCCTGGAAGGGCGTCAGCCCCGCATCCACATAGGAGGAAAGCTCCGCATGCAGGTTGGTCGCGATCATCGTGTCGGTGCCCGCCGCGACCAGCGTGCCGGCATCGAACATCTTCTTCAGGCTGGTCAGGCTGCCCGCCATCATCGGCCGCAACAGCGCCGCCATCGGATCGCTTTCCGTCACCGTCTTGCGCGCCCAGAGCGGATAGAGGTTGATGCGCGGATCGTCGCGATAGGACGGGTTCTTCTCCAGATAATTGGTCAGGGCGCCGAAATTGGTGGGTGTCAGCGTCCGGCCGCTCCTGCCGAAAAGCTGGATCACATCTTCATAGGCCATGCCCATCGGCCCCTGCTTGGGCGAATAACCGCGGCGGCTGGTGGCGCCCAGATGCTCGGTCGCGTCGACGCCTGTATAGGCGGCGGGGAAGATTTCATGGCCGGTGACCGGCACGCCCATCTGGTGCGCCGCCTCCACGATGCGCCGCTGGTAGATGTCGGGCATGCGGACATAGCTTTTCAATATGTCATATTTCAGGATGCGGGCGCGCTCCAGCTCCCGCTCCAGATGGGCCGGGCCGGAAACGGCGACGCCCATCTTGTAATAGACGCGCTGCCATTCGAACAGCGGCCCGTTGACATAGAGGCGCGGGCTGATGCGCACGCCCGCTTCGGCTGCCTCCCGGTCCTCTATCGCGTCATAGACCTGATTGCCCGGATCGCGCACGGTGGTGATGCCGTAGGCGAGCCATGCGCGTTCCAGATTGGAGCCGAAATCCTTTTGCAGATGGGCGTGATGCTCGATCAGGCCGGGAATGGCGGTCAGGCCGGTGCCGTCGACAAAATGCTCCGCCTGATGCAGCGCCGGATCATGATCGCGGATCGCGGCGATGCGGTTGCCCTCGATCACGATGTCCTTGTCATGCTGGGTCTCGTCGCGGACGGAGTCGACCAGATTGCTGACGTGGATCACCATCCGCCCGGTCGGATTGGCGAGGCGGTAGCTGAGGTCGACCGGAATCTCCCGGATCACGCCGGTTTCGGTATCGATCGCCTTCAGCTTGTCCGACGACTGGTAGAGGATGGTGCGGCTGTCAGCGGTCCAGGTCGGGAAATAGGAGATTTCGGAGGTGTAGCTGCGCGGCGGACCCATCGGCTTGCCGTCGGCGGCGACGGGCCAGATCTTGAGCAGGCCTTCGTAGATCGCCGCCATCTTCGTGCCGTCAGGCGACCAGGCGGGACCGCCGCCGCCCCGCGTGTCGGTTCCGGCATTGTCCTGCGGCACCTGCCAGAAGGGCTCGCCCTTGCCATCGGCGGGGATGACGTAGATCTGGTTGGTGCCCTCACGGAAGCTGTTCGAATATTTGTAGGAGAGCGCGATGGCGACATATTTGCCGTCCGCCGACCAGGTGGGGCTGCCCGGCTGGCCGAGCGATGCCTGAAGCCGCGTCACCTTCCCGCTCGCCACGTCGACGACGCAGACGCCCGCGACGCCCCAGCGCCCGTCGACGTCGAGGAAGGCGATGCGCCCGCCGTCATGCGACCAGGCCGCGCCAAGCGGCTGGGTGTCCATGTCGGTGAGCTTGCGGTCCTTGCCGGTCCTGAGATCGCGTATCCACAGTTGCGGCAAGCCGCCGCCCTTGTCGGAGGTATAGACGATGCTCTGCCCGTCAGGCGACCATGCGGGATCGGCGTCCAGCGCGGCGTCCTTGGTGAGGTTCTCCGGCACGCCGCCCTTGGAGGACATAAGGTAGAGATCGCCCAGCGCCACGAAGGCGATGCGGCTGCCGTCGGGCGAAATGGTGGGATGGACGATGCCCAGCGCCTTGCGCGGCGCGGTGGAATCCCAGTCGCGCTTCGCCCGCGCATAGCTGGGCTTCACCACCTCCAGCGTGGCGGCGAAATCGACGGTGGAGAGGCGTCCGCCGCTCCGGTGCCTGATCTTGCCGTCCGAGACGTAATAATAGCCGCCCCTCCCCCAGCTTATGCGGAAGGGAAAGACATTCTCGGTCCCGCTGACGGCCTTGCCATCGACCTCCAGGTGGCTGCCCTTCGCGTCCTGCACTACATAGGCGAGTTCGCCGCCGGGGCCGAAGGAGGGCGCATCCACCCTGCCCTCGACCTGCTTGAGCAGGCTTTCCTTGCCGTCCGTCAAGGCGGTCGAATAGAGCGCCGTCCTGCTGCCCTCTATCCCCGCATAGGCGATCCTCGCGCCATCGGGCGACCAGCTCGGCATCCGGTCCTCGCGCGGACTGCTGCTGATCTGCTTCACCGCCCCGCTGGCGACGTCCAGCGTCCAGATGTCGTAATTGCCGCTGCGGTCGGAGGAGAAGGCGATGGTCTTCCCATCGGGCGACCAGGCCGGTTCGCGATCATCCCACGCGCCCAGCGTCAGCTTGCGCATGTCGCTGCCGTCGGGCTTGATCGTCCAGAGATCGTAGCCGCCGTCGCGATAGGCGAAATAGGCGAGGCGCGATCCGTCGGGCGACCAGACCGGCTGGCGCGCATCGTTGAAATAGTCGGTGATGCGCTTCGCCTTGCCACCCCTGGCGGGGATGATCCAGAGGCTTCCCTGAAGGTCCACCGCCAGCCATTTGCCGTCCGGCGATACGGAGACGGCCATGGAGGTGCCCTCATGCACGTCGAAGGCGATGGGCTTTTCCCCACCCGGCGGGGGCAGATTGGCGGGCTGGGCATAGGCCTGCACGGCGCAGGCCGAAAGCAGGGCGATGGAAAACAGCTTCAGCGGAGACTTCATGTACGCGCCCTCTTACCAACCAAAGACATAGCGTTCGCGGCGCACGTCCGCCCCGCCGCGCAAGGTGCCGCTGCCAGGCACGACGCCCGCCGCGACGATGCCGGTGGAGACGGCGAACGGCCCTAGCACGTCGAGCTTGTGCCCGCGCGCGGCCAGATCGTCGCGGACCGATTGCGGCACGCGATTCTCGATCTCCAGCACGCCCGGTTCATCCTTCTTGATCGCGAAGGAGGCGTGGAAATGGTTGCTGTTGATGCGCGGCGCCTCGATCGCGGCCTGGAGCGGCTGGTCGAAGGCCAGCACGCGCAGCAGCACGTTCATGATCTGCTGGTCCTGATTGTCGCCGCCCGGCGTGCCGATGGCCAGATAGGGCGCGCCGTTCTTCAGCACCATGGAGGGCGAGAGCGTCGTGCGCGGACGCTTGCCAGGGACGAGCACATTGGGGCTTTCGGGGTCGAGGTCGAAGACGGTCAAGCGGTTGCTCATCGGCACGCCAGTGTCACCCGCGATATAGGCGCCGCCCAGCAACCAGCCCGAACTGGGCGTGGCGCTGAACAGATTGCCGTCCTTGTCGACCACTTCGATGGCGGTGGTGTCGGCGGTCGGGCGCGGCGGGGCCTTCAGCATATGCGGCGTAAAGGCGGGCGTTGTCCGAGCCTTGCCCTCGAACGCCCAGGGGTCACCATAGCGATGCTCCAGCGAAGCCTTCGGCCCGATCTGCTTCGCGCGCTCTGCGGCATAGGCCTTGGACAAGAGGCCCTTCATCGGCACGGTCGCGAAATCCGGGTCTCCGAAAAAGGCGTTGCGGTCGTCGAAGGCGAGCTTGATCGATTCCGCGACGATGTGGAGATAGGGCGCGGACCCCGGCTCCATCGACGCGATGCCCGCCGCCTCCGCAATGTTGAGCGCCATCAGCATGGCCGGGCCCTGGCTCCAGAAACCGCCCTTATAGACTTCATAGCCGAAGACGCTGGTCATCGTCGGGGTTTCGACCTTGCCCTTATAGGCGGCGAGGTCTTCATAGCGCATCAGTCCGCCGTCGCGCTCCATCGCCGCGCCGATCCGCCGGGCGATGTCGCCCTTGTAGAAGGCGTCGCGCCCGGCCTGGATCGCGGCCTTGCGGTCCTTCGTCTTCTTATAGGCCGCCCGGTCCGCTTCCGCGATGATGCGAATGGTCTTCGCCAGATTGGGCTGGCGGAATATCTCGCCCACTTTCGGCAAGGCCCCACCCGGATAATAGGTGTCATAGGCGTCCTTCCACTTGGACGTCGCCTTCTTCTGGCTGGCGAAGACTTCGGCCAGGAAGTTATACATGACGAAACCGTCGGCCAGTTCGATGGCGGGTTGCAGAACCTGATCGAGCGTCATCGTGCCGTTGAGCTGCAAGGCCAGTGCCATGGCGTCGACCATGGCGGGCACCGTGCCGCCATTGGGGCCGTTGCCGGGGATGACGCCCGCCCTGGCGAACCTGTCCGGCGTGGCGAGCATGGGCGCGACGCCCTGCCCGTTCACCAGCGAAACCTTCTTCGCCTTCGCGTCGTAGATGATGGTCGGCGCTTCGCCGCCGAAGCCGAAATGCGAAATCTCCGTCACGGCGGCCGCGAACACCGCCGCGACGCCCGCGTCCGTCGCATTGCCGCCCGCCATCAATATGCGCGTCCCCGCCGCCACCGCATAATGACGCCCGGCGGCGACGATGCCGAAATTGCCGACGATCTCCGGCCGCAGCGTTTCGCCGGCGCTCACCAGCCGGGTCGGCTCCAGCGGCGCCCTGGCGGCGGGCGCCGCGTCCTGCGCGGAGGCTCCCGTCTGGGCCAGGGCGACGCCCCCCACAGCCAATGCCGCGAAGTCGCGACGGCTCAATCCCTGCCCTGCAGTATCGGTCATGAACGAAGATCCCCTGTAATCGGCATAGTCAGCGCTACCCGAGGGAAAGCAGGCATCTGCCTTGCCGGTCGTTTCCCTGTAACGAGAATGATCCCGCTTTCCACTATGCTTCAGGAAATTTCATGGAATTTTAAAAATATTCATCCGGCCATGGCGGAAATCATGTTCTGATCAGTTCTACTCTCCCGAACGGATGCGATAGTGGGCGTTTCGTCCGTCAATGCATGCTGCCGGCGTGGGGCCGGAAACAACATGGTCCACAGGGGATGATGCCGGAACTCCAGCTATCGGGGGATCCGCGAATGCACAGTCTGGGCCAATTCCCAATATATAAGAACAACCGCCTGTCGTGCACGGGATTCATCGGCGCGCACCTGCCCGATAGCTGAACCGCGCAAAGCCCGTCCGCCGAAGGGATCGGCGGACGGGCTTCATCACAGGGGAACAGCAAGATGAGGGTGAGTAGGAACAGCATTTCGACGCTGGCGGGAGCCAGCCTTTGGGCATTGACGGCAGGGGCGCTTCACGCGCAGACAGCAGCCGACACCGCTCCGCAGGACAGCGGAGCAGACGCCGAGATCGTCGTCATCGGCACCCAGATCAGGGGCGCGAACACGACCGGCGCGCTGCCCGTCAGCGTGGTGGGCGAACAGCAGATCGAAGCGGTGGCCGCAGTGTCCGGCGCCGATCTTTTCCGGTCCATCCCGCAATTGGGCGGCGTGACCTTCAACGAACAGGTGCTGGGCGGCGGCAATGCGAACGCGGCGCGCGGCGACGTTTCCACCGTATCGCTGCGCGGCCTGGGCCAGGGCAACACGCTGCTGCTGATCAACGGCCGCCGCACCGTGCTGCACCCCACGTCACAGGCCATCACCGGCGTCATCGATTCCGGCGTCCCGACTTTCGGCTATAACGCCAACACAATTCCCGTCGGCAACATAGCGCGCGTCGAAGTGCTGCGCGACGGCGCGGCGGCTCTCTACGGTTCGGATGCTGTTGCCGGCGTCGTCAACAATGTCCTCAATTCCGATTTCAACGGCGCCAAGTTCGACGCGCAATATGGCGGAGCGGAAGGTACCAATCTTCGCGAGTTCACCGTCAACGGCCTGATCGGCAAGGATTTCAGCGAAGGACGCGGCAACATCACCCTGTTCGCCGGCTATGCGCAGAAGTCCAAGCTTTATCTCAGCGATCAGGATTATACCGCCAATGTCGACCGGCGCGGCTATGTGGCGGGCACCAGCTTCGCCGGCGTCTCCGCGTTCAACGGCACCAGCACCAGCACGCCCTGGGGCACGTTCCGCGCGCTCAGCCCCGCCGCCAACGGCACCTTCCTCAACCGGACGATCACCAGCAACGGCGTCGCCTTCACCAACAGTTCCAGCCAGTTCCACATCCAACCGAGCACCAACAGCGGATGCCGCATCCCGTCGGGCACCACCGGCACATGCTATGATGACGGCAACGGCGCGACGGAAATGGCGAACGTCGATTCCAACCTGCGCTTCAATTCGCCGGCGACGTTCGACGACCTCACCACCCAGCCTTCGGTCAAGCGCATCAACCTGTTCGCCAACGGGCATTTCGACCTGACCGACAACCTGACCCTCTATGGCGAAGCGGGCTTCTATCGCGGCAAGACGGAAGCGATCATCGGCGCGCCGGGTTCGCTGGCGAACATCCCGATCACCGTCGCCGCCAACGCCTATTGGAATCCGCTTGGGCCCATCGGTTCCCCCAACCGCCTGCCCGGGCTCAGCACCGCCGTCGTTCCGGCGACGGGCCTGCCCGTCCAGATCACGTCCCTCAGCTATGTCGATGTCGGGTCGCGCAGCGTGGAGGTGACCAATTATCAATATCGCTTCCTGGGTGGCCTGAAGGGTAATATCGGCAATTGGGACTGGGATACGGCCGGCCTCTATACATGGGCCACCGCCGCGGATACGCAGGAGAACTTCTCCAACACTTTGCTGCAGGCCGCGATCAACCGCACGACGCCCGACGCCTACAACCCCTTCAACGGCGGTTGCGTCGACGCGCCGTCCATCGGCGACTGCACGCCCAACAGCGACGCGACCATCGACAGCTTCCGCATCAAGGCGGCGCGCAAGACACGCACGTCGCTGGCCCTGTGGGACTTCAAGATTTCCAACGCCCATCTGCTGGGCCTGTGGGCGGACAACAGCATCGGCATCGCGGCAGGCGTCGAATATCGCCGCGAAACCTATCATGACAATCGTTCCCCCTATCAGGGCGGCATTCGCGGGGTCGACACCACCTATACCGATGCCGTCACCGGCATCTTCTACGGTTCCGACCTGGGCGGCGCCAGTCCCAGCCCCGACGTGCGCGGCAAGCGCAACGTGAAGTCCGCCTATGCGGAACTCGCCATCCCGATCTTCAGTCCGGAAATGGAGGTTCCCTTCTTCCGCAGCCTCGATTTCCAGATCGCCGGACGTTATGAAGACTATAGCGACGTCGGATCGGTCGCGAAGCCGAAGATCGCGGGAAGCTGGGAACTGCTTCAGGGCATGCGGTTGCGCGGTTCCTGGTCGCAGGGCTTCCGCGCCCCGAACCTTGAGGTGATCAATACCTCCACGCTGGACCGCGTGAACACCGGCATCGACTATGTGCTCTGCGAAGCGGACCTGCGCGCCGGGCGGATTGCCAACTTCTCCCAGTGCAACCGCAGCATCTCCGTCCTGCGGCGCAGCGGCGGCAATCCCAATCTGAAGCCGGAGGAATCGGAAAGCTGGAGCTTTGGCGCGGTCATTTCCCCGCCGCTGGGCGACGGCTGGGGCAAGGTGACGTTCACCGTCGACCGCTGGCGCATCAAGCAGAAGAATGTGGTCGGCCTGCTCGACTATCAGAACGGCCTCAACCTCGATTATCTGCGGCGCGTGCAGGGCAGCAGCAATCCCAATGTCGTGCGCCGCGATCCCACGGCGGACGACGTGGCGCTGGTGGCGGGCACCGGACTCGCCCCGGTGGGCGAGCTGCTCTATGTGGTCGCCAATTTCGAGAACCTGCTGCCGGTGACGGTGCAGGGCATCGACTTCAACCTCGACTATCTGCTGCCGACCGCATCGATCGGCACCTTCTCCCTCAACGTCAACGCATCGCGCCTGATCAGCTATTATGTCGATGCTCCGGCAGGGGTGACGGCGGTGATCGACGGGCGCTCCGCGGGCCTGGTCAATGCGGGCGTGCCGATCCAGGGCGGCGGCGACGTGGTGGGCCGCGACGGCCAGCCGCGCTGGCGGATCGCGGCGACGCTCGACTGGACGCTGGGGCCGGTCAAGATCGGCGCCTATACGCAGTTCATCGACAGCGTATATGAGAATGCGGTACGCGATGGCTCGACCAATCCCTGGATCGTGAAGGGACAGACGACCGTCAATCTCTATGCCCAATATACGTTCAAAAATGGCGGGCCGCTCAACGACACGAGCATCCAGATCGGCGCGCGCAACATCTTCGACAAGGACCCGCCATTGGCGTCGGGCGGCTATCTGTCGAACCTCTACCAGCCGCAGGCGCGCTACTGGTACACCAGCATCAAGAAATCCTTCTGATGCGGCGGGATGCGGCGCCATGCTCCCGGCGCCGCATCCCCTTTTCCCTTGCCCCCAGGATCGAAGGTTGACCCATGTCCGCTCCCGATAAGCCCCGGCGCCCGGAAGCGCTCGACCGTCGAGAATTGCTGGCCGCCGGGCTTGCGGGACTGGCGCTCACGGGCCTTCCATCCGCCGCCCGCGCGCAATCGGGCGCCCGCGCCCCCGACGCGCCCCGCTCCGGCGGAACGAGCGTCGCGGCGCACCGTGTCGAAGTGCCGATGCCGCATGGCGGCGTCACCGCCGGTCATCCGCTGGCCGCCATGGCCGGAACCCGCATGCTGATGCAGGGCGGCAGCGCGGCCGACGCGGTGGTGGCCGCCATGGCGGTGATGAATGTCGTCGAACCCTGGGCATCGAGCGCGGGCGGCAACGGCTTCGCCACCTGCCTCGACCGCAAGGCGGGCAAGGTCCACTCGCTCGCCTTCACCGGCGGCGCGCCGCGCCTGCTCGACCCGCAGGTCGATCCCAAGGCGCTGGACCATGGCCCGAAGGCGTTGACGGTGCCCGGAGCCTTTGGCGGCTGGATCGCGCTTGCCCGGCGATTCGGCAGGTTGCCGCTCGCCACATTGCTGGAGCCGGCGATCGGCTATGCCCGCGACGGCCACCCGCTCGACCCGTCCATCGCCCTGTTCATCGGCCGGGCGCAAAAGACGCTGAGCCTCTATCCGACCAGCGCCGCCCTGTTCCTGCCGGATGGACAGCCGCCTGCGGCCCGCTCGATCTTCCGCAATCCCAATCTCGCCCGCACGCTGCAAGCGCTGGCCGATGCCGAGACGAAGGCGCTGAAGGGCGGCGCGGACCGGGATCGTGCCCTGCAAGCCGCCTATGACTATTTCTACTCAGGCCCCATCGCGCAGGAATTTGCGCGCTTTTCGACCGAAACCGGCGGCTGGCTGCGCCTCGACGATCTCAAGGCCTATCAGCCGCGCTGGAGCGATCCGGTCAGCACCCATTATCGCGGGCTGGACGTCTATAGCAGTCCGCTGACCTCCCGCACCGGGCTGGAACTGTGCGAGCAGCTCAATCTGGTCGAGGGTTTCGACCTGGCCGCCCTGCCCGCCGAGGGGCCGCAGCTCACTCATCTGCTGATCGAGGCGATCAAGGTCGCCAAGGCGGATGTCTATCGCTACGCCGCCGATCCCCGCTTCGCCCAGACGCCGGTCGAGGGCCTGCTCTCCAAGCGTTTCGCGGCGGAACGGCGCAGGCTGATCGATCCCGCCCGGGCGGGTCTCTATCCGGAGGGGGGCGATGCCGCCGCCTTCGACCGGGCGGCGCTGGAACAGGCGCGGCCGCGCTTCGCGGCGCGGGGCGACGACCGCACGCGAGGGGGCGACACGACCAGCCTGTCCGCCGTCGACGCGGACGGCAACGCCATCGCCGTCACGACCACCATTGGCGGCGGCTTCGGCACTTTTCTGGTGATGGGCGATACGGGCATCCTCTTCAACAACGGGTTGAGGCTGGGGTCCACCGCACCCTATGACGGGCACCCGAACAAGGTCGCGCCGGGCAGGATCGCGCTTTTGGGCAACGGCCCCACCATCGTTCTGGACAAGGGCCGGCTGCACCTGGTGTTCGGATCGCCCGGCGGCGAAACGATCGGCCAGACACAATTCCAGTTCCTGGTGAACATGGTCGATCGCGGCATGCCGATCCAGGCAGCCATAGAGGCGCCGCGCTTCGCGCTCGATGCCGATCCGAATTTCTACAGGCCCGGCGCTGCCATTACCGTGCAGGCGGAGGGCCGCTTTGCCGATCCGGTGCTGCAAGGGCTGACCGCCATGGGCCACCGGATCGAGAAGGTCGGCCCCTATGCGATCGGCAGCGTCCAGGGCATAGCGGTCGATCCATCGGGCGCGCGCATGGGCGGGGCGGACCCCCGCCGCATGGGCTATGCGGTCGGTTATTGAGGCGACCCGCGGGGCGCTTACCGCTTCCTGAGGGCATCGGGCTTGTGCGCAGCCCGCTTGCCCTCGTCCGTTTCCACGATGAATTCGGGATTGCCCGGCGTGGCGGCCACCTTGTGGCCCTTGATCCGCGTGGTTTCGGTGACCTTCTTCACCACCTTGCCATGGGCCTGTCCGCCATGGCTTTTCCACGTCACGGGATCGCCTTTCCTGAAGGTGCCCGCCATCATGCGCCTCCCGGATCGACGGAGAAGGCGATCTTGCGCCGATCCATTTCCTCGACCACGGCCTGAAGGAAGGGGGACAGATTCTCCGTCTCCTTGTCCGAGGCCGTTTCCCAGCTGTCGATCAGTTCCTCATCGGTCATGTTCCCGACCTCGGCCCTATGATCGCTTTGCGCATCCGCAGCCATGACGATCCTCCGCTCTACGGCCTGGGTCAGTTGCCGTCGTCCATGATCGCTTCGCCGCCTTCCTCCTCCTCCAGGAGAACCGCTGCGGAACCCGACGCCGAAAGCCTGACCTGGTTCCCTTCCACCGCGGCGACCAGCCCGCCGGCAATGAAATGATGATGGTCCCCATGCGATCCGCTGTCGGCCTTGACCATCTTGATCCGGTCGCCTTCCACCTTGTCGACCGTGCCGATGTGCACGCCGTCGGCGCCGATGATGTCCATATGTTCCTTGATTGCACTCAGCTCTGCCATGTCCGTCTCCTTCTTCCGCCCTGAACGCATGGAGCCGCGCGAGAGATGCGCCGGGCGCCGCCGACTGGCGCGCCGGAGCCACGACTTCACGCAAAAGCGCCCCTCTGCCCAGATGGGCCCGGCACCGGGCCGCATGCCTTCGGCGCGGCCGATCGACGACGAAAGTATCGTCCCGGTCCCGATGCGGACATTGCGACGAATCTCCTGAAAGCTTACGGTTTCAGGCAAGGCCGTCTGCCCGGCCGTCGGCGGTTCAAGGTCGACGCGGCCGGAAAGTCATACTCCGGAGGTATCATCATGTTGGACATGCGCCTTCTGCGCTACTTCGTGGCCGTGGCGGACGAGGGCAATTTCAACCGCGCGGCGGAACGGCTGCACATCGCGCAGCCGCCGCTGTCGCGCGCGATCCAGCAGCTGGAGGCGCATGTCGGCGCGCCCCTGCTGGACCGCGCCAGCCGTCCGCTGCGGCTGACCGGCGTGGGGCGCCTGCTGCATGCGCAGGCGGTGCAGGTGCTGAGCCGCATGGAAGATGTGGAGGCGATGGTGAAGGCGGCGGCGACCAGCCGGCGGCGGCGGCTGGTGATCGGCTTCGTCGCCTCGACCATCTATGCGCGGCTGCCCGAATTGATCCGCGCGTTCCGCAAGGTCGCCGACAATGTCGAACTGGTCATGGTGGAAAGCACCACGCTGGACCAGATCGCCGCGCTGAAGGAAGGGCGGATCGATGTCGGGTTCGGCCGCATCCGGTTCGAGGACCCGGGCGTGCGCCGCATCATCCTGCGCGATGAAAAGCTGGTCGCCGCCTTTCCGATCGACCATCCCCTGGCAAGCGGCGAAGGGCCGATTTCGCTGCGCGAACTGGCGGACGAACCGCAGATCGTCTATCCCCGCGCGCCCCGCCCCAGCTATGCCGATCAAGTGATTTCCCTGTTCCGCGACCAGGCGATTGAGCCGCGCATCGTCCATGAAGCGCGCGAGCTTCAGATCGCCATCGGCCTCGTCGCGGCGGAGGAAGGCATGGCGATCGTTCCCGAATCAGTCCGGCGGGCGCGCAGCCACGACGTCGCCTTTCGCGAACTGGCCGAACCCGCCACGTCCCCCATCATCTTGAGCCATCGTCCCGGCGACCGCTCCCCCGAACTCGCGCTGATGACATCGGTCGTCGCCCGCAAATATGCGGAGTGGGGCTATGACGTGCCCGCCGCGCTGAGCGAGGAATCCTGAGCGGGCTGCGCGAAACGGCGGTTCCGCCAGTCCACCCCTGCCATTTTTCACGGAGATATGGCGTGCGCCTTCCGCCTCGCTTATGCGGGTAGGAAATCGAAGCGAGGAAGAGAGTTACCCATGGCCCTGGTGAAAAAGGCTGCGCTCGGCAAGGCTGGCCGTGGCAGATCGGTCGCATCCTCTCCTGACGACAGGCCGGCAATGGACAAGTCCGTGGCCCCCATCGGGTCCAGCCCGCCCAAACGGCTCCCTGCACGGCCGGGACGCAGGCGCAAGCCCCTGACTGCGGTCGAGCGGCTCGACCAGGCGACGCAGGAACTGGCCAGCGGGTTGGGGGAATCGGCGTCCGCCGCGGCCGAACTCCAGCGCAATGTCGAGCAGATGGCGAGCGGCGCGGAGGAGGCGGCCAGCGCCGCGCAGGAGTCGCTCGGCCTCGTCGGCCATCTGCGCGCCAATTTTCGGGAAGCGAGCATCCGCGCCGCCGCATCGCGCAGCCAGACCGAAAGGCTGGAGGCGTCGTTCAAGGAAATCTCCGAACAGATCGATGCTTCCGTCGCGGCGATAGAGTTGAACGCCCGCCGCCAGCTTGGCTCGGTCACGGTGATAGAGCAGTTGGAACTGGCCGCCGGCCGCATCGGCGCGGTGGGCGACGCCATGGGCGACCTGGCCGAACAGACCGGCATGCTGGCGCTGAACGCGTCGATCGAGGCGACCCGCGCCGGGGACAGCGGCAGGGGCTTCGGCATCGTTGCCGACGAGGTTCGCGAACTGGCCGAAGCGTCGGAGGCCAGCGCGACCGACATCCGCGCGATTGCGACGGGCATCGTCGCGGAGGTCCGCGCGATTGCGGCGCGGGTCCGCGCGGCCAGCGAACGCGCCAGCGGGGAGGCGCGGAGCGGCAGCCATGTCAGCACAGCCCTGGAAGAAGCGCGGGACGCCCTCGCCACCGTTCTGGGCGGCGCGCAGGAGATCGCCGCCGCCGCCCTCCAGGCCGAGGTCGCCGCCACGGAATCGGAACGCGGGGCCGAGCAGGTCGCTAGCGCCGCGGAGGAACAGTCCGCCGCCGCGGCCGAGGCGCAGCAGGCGATAGAGCAGCAGGCCGCCTCGCTGGAGCAGAGCCAGCAGACGGCGGAAGCGCTGGCGGCGCTGAGCGGCGCGCTGGGGACGGAACGGGCCGGTTCGCAGGAGGTCGAGCAGATCGCCGTGGCCGCCGAACAATTATCCGCCACGGTGCAGGAGCTGTCGGGCGCATCCAGCCAGATCCAGATCGCCATCGAGCAGATTGCGCGCGGCGCACAGCTTCAAAGCGCCGCCACATTGCAGGCCAGCGCCGCCATGGGGCAGATCGAAACCAGCGCCACCATTGCAAAGGACAGGGCGGCCGGCGCGGTCGAAAGCCTGGACGGGCTGGTCGCGACGGTCGGGGAAGGAAGCGCGAAACTGACCGGCCTGATCGACGGCGTGGGCGCCGCCGTCGAAGACACGCGCGCCGTGCTGGACCTGCTCGGCAGGCTGAACGAAACGGCGCGGCGGGCGGAGAAGGTGGCCGACACGCTGGCGCTCGGCGCGCTGCAGACCAACATGCTGGGGGTGAGCGGCGCGGTGGAGGCGACCCGGTCCGGCGAAGCGGGCGAAGGCTTCACGACCGTCACGGCCGACATTCGGAAACTGGCGCGCAGCCTGGCCGCCAATGCCGAAGAAGGCAAGGATGTCGTGCGCGCCATCCAGGAAGGCATTCAGATCGCGCAGCGCACGCTCGACCAGATCGCCGCGGCGGGGGAGACGGAAACGACGCGCAACGAAGCGCTGCTTGCCCGCTTCGCCGGCATGGCTGCGGAGCTGAACGCGACCCGCGCCGACAATGGCGTGATCCTCGATGGCGCGGAGGCGATACAGCACGCCGCGCGAGAGGTGCGAAGCGGCTGCGAGCAGATCGCCAAGGCGGCCGAACTGGCGGCCGAAGCAGCGCGGGAGGCGGGCGCTGCCGCTCACCAGCAGGCGCAGAGCGCGGAAATGCTGGCTGCGGCCATTGAAGACATCGCCTCTCTCGCCGCCTCGCTCAACAGCGGAGAGTCCGGCGCATGACGGCGGGCGACCGGCTCGTCTTCCGTGCCGGTGACAGGCGCTATGCCGTGGCGGCGGGCCGCGTGCGCGAACTCGCCCGATTGCCGCGGCTGACGCCGGTTCCACTGGCGCCGCCGGGTCTGCTGGGGCTGGGCAATGTGCGGGGAGAGACGATCGCGGTGCTTTCCCCGGCCGCGATGACCGGCGGCGAAGCGCTGGGCGCGGCGCGCCATTTGCTGGTGCTGGGGGGCAGCGATCCCATCGCCCTGGCCATCGATGCGGTGGAAAGGTCCGACGGGGACGAGGCGGGCAGGATCGAGGATTTCCCCCTCGACCAATGGATCGCACAGGCCTTTCCCCTGCGCGCGAGTGCGCGACGCGCCAGCGCAGGCGGGGCCATGGCACGACCTGTCCGGCACGCCATGCGGGACGACCGGCTGGCGCTGCTGCGCGTGGCGATAGGCGATCAGAGCTTCGCCCTGCCCCTGGAGGAGGTTGCGCAAGTGCTGCGCATGCCCCGCGACGTGGCGCTGCTCCCCGGCGCGGATGCAGCCGTGGTGGGGACGATCCGGTGGCGCGACCGGTCGCTGGGCGTGCTGTCGCTCCCGGCGCTGCTGGGCCTTTCCGGCGATGATGGGGCGGAGACGGACCGTGCCCGCCGCCGCATCGTCGTGGTGGCGCTCGGCGGGCAGAATCTGGGACTGCTGGTCGATCATGTTGAAGGACTTTTGCGCGTGTCGCCCGGGCGGATCGACAGCCTGCCCACCGCCCTGTTGCGGACGGAAGGCGAGGCGCGGATCAGCGCCATTTGCCGTCCGGAGGGCGGCGGCCGGCTGGTGTCGATCCTGGCGGTCGACGAACTGCTGCGTGATCCCGCCGCGCGCCTGCCGGTGACGAAGGATCAGCGAAGCGGCAAAGCCGCGCCTGCATCCTCCCCCTCCAGCGAGCGGATGTCCCTGCTGCTCGTCCGCATCGGTCCCCATGACCTTGCCCTGCCGGTCGGGGCCATCGACAAGGTGATGGGGCCGCCGGAGCGGCTGACCACGCTGCCCGGTGCGCCGCCGTGGCTGGCGGGTCTGGCGGCGGCTGGCGGCGAACCGCTCGCGGTGGTCGATCAAGTCATGCGCCTGACGGGTTCCCCGGCCAGCGGAGCGCGGCGACGGCTGATCGTGCTGCGCACCGACGGCCGGCGCGTCGGCTTTCTGGTCGACGAAGCGCGCACCGTCCTTGCCGTCGAACGCAGCATGCTCGTTCCCGCACCCCTTCCCGATGCGCTGGCCGACGGGATTTTCGGAGAGGTGCTGCACGCTTCGGACGGTGGCGGCAGAACGCTGCTCGTCGTCCAGCCGGCAGCGTTGCTTTCTTCAGCCGAGCAAGCCCTTATGGCCGAAATCGCCCGCCGCCAGCCGACGCCAGCGCCATGATCCGACTGCTGATCGTCGACGACAGCCCATTGATGCGGCAGCTTCTGACCGAAATCTTCGCCGAAGCCGGGGATTTCGAGACAGGCACGGCCCGCAACGCCGACGAAGCCCTGGCACAGCTCAGCGCGTTCCAGCCCGATGTCGTGACGCTGGACATTCACATGCCCGGAATGGACGGACTCGCCTGCCTGGACCGCATCATGGTCGAGCGGCCCACACCGGTCGTCATGCTGTCCTCCCTCACCGAAGCCGGGGCGGACGAGACGCTGGAAGCGCTGGCGCTGGGCGCGGTCGATTTCATTCCCAAGCCGCGGGGACCGCTGTCGATCGAGATCGAAGGAATCGCGGCCACGCTTGTCGCCAAGGTCCGCGAGGCCGCCAGCGCCCGCATCCCGCGCAGCGCCCGGCTGACCGAGCGGGTCCGGCGGCGCGCCGCCGCCACGCGCCTTGCGGGCGGCTCCGCTGCTCCCATCCGCCCGTCCATGCCCAGACAGGCCGCGACAGCCATTCCACCCCGCAGGCGGCCCGCCCGCCTTCCTTCGCACGGGAAAGCCGAGGCGCTTTCAGGGATAGAGGCGGTGCTGGTGGGCGTCTCCACCGGTGGGCCGTCGGCGCTGGACGCGCTGCTCGGTCCGCTGCCTGCCGACTTCCCCTGGCCCATCGTCATCGCCCAGCACATGCCGTCCAGCTTCACCGGGCCGCTGGCCCGCCGCCTCGACCGGGGATGCGCCATCGCGGTGGAGGAGGTGCGGCAGCCCCGCCCCCTTCGCCCCGGCACCGCCTATATCGGGCGGGGAGACGCGGACCTGATCTTCTCCCGCCGGGATGGCGTGCCCCAGATACTGGCCGCCCCGATGCGGGCGGATCGGCTATGGCATCCCAGCGCGGACCGGCTGGTCGAAAGCGCGCGCGTGCTGTTCCCGCCAGGGGCGCTGGTCGCCGTGCTGATGACAGGCATGGGGCATGACGGGGCGGAGGCGATGGCCGCCCTCCACCGGGACGGCGGCCATGTGCTGGCGCAGGACGAGGCAAGCTCCGTCGTCTGGGGCATGCCCGGCGCGCTCGTCGCCGCGGGCGGCGCCGATCTGGTCCTGCCGCTGGAAGAACTGGCGGCGCAGCTCCTCGCCTGGGCGCAGGGATGACGCAGGCGCCCGAAACGCTGCTTGCGGGATCGTCGCTGACGCGGCTGACGGCGCTGCTCTACCGCCTGACCGGCATGAAGTTCGACGAGAAGAAGCGCTTCTACCTCGAACGCCGGGTCGCGCACCGCATGGACCGGACCGCGACAACCGACATCGCCCGCTACCTCCTGCTGCTGGAGCGCGATGCGCACGAGCGGCAGATGCTGATCAACGCCGTCACCATCAACGAGACCTATTTCTTCCGGGAGGAGCATCAGCTCACCGCGCTGGCGGACGAGATCCTGCCCAGGATCGCCGCGGAAAAGCGGCCCGGCGACCTGATCCGCATCTGGTCCCTTCCCTGCTCGACCGGGGAGGAAGCCTATTCGATCGCGCTCTGGCTGCTGGAGCGATGGCCGCTGGTCGACGCCTATCATGTCGAGATCGTCGGGTCGGACATCGACACCCACGCGCTCGATGCCGCGCGGGACGGCCAATATGGCGCGCGCGCCCTCGCCCGGCTGCCGGCGGACATGCTCGCGGCCTATTTCGAACGCGAGCATCAGCACCGCCGACGGATCGTCCAGGACCTGCGCGAATCCGTGCTCTTCACCCAGGCGAACCTGAACGACGCGGCTTCGGTGGCGAGCCAGGGCCGCTTCGACATCGTGCTTTGCCGCAACCTGCTCATTTATTTCGACGACGAATCGCGCATCGCCGCCGCCCGGCATCTGCACGAGGCGCTTCTTCCCGGCGGCTATCTCCTGCTCGGCCATAGCGAATCCATGGCCCGGATCGACGAGCGCTTCGATCTGGTTCGCTTGCGCCAAGCAATCGTCTATCGTCGGCGCTGATGGACGAGCTGCTTCAACAATTCCTGCTCGAAGGACGCGATCTGGTGGCGGATGCGCATGCCGCCCTGGTAGCGCTTGGCCGCGACGCACGGGATCGCCCGGCGCTCGACCGGCTGTTCCGCGCCACCCATACGCTCAAGGGGTCGGTCGCCCTGTTCGACATGGCACCGGCGGAACGGCTGCTCCACGTCGCAGAGGCCCGACTCGAAGGCGCGAGGAAAGGCGACGGGGCGCTGGACGAAGCCATGCTCGACCTGTTGATGCGGGCGATCGACCAGACCGACCGCTGGATCGACGCCATGGAGGGCGCCGCTTCGCTGGACGCCGACGCCACCGGCCTTTCGGACCGCCTGATCGCCCTGATCGCAGGGGACGGGGAAACCGGTGAAGCTGACCTTCCCCTGCCTGTCTCACCGCGGGTCGCGGCTGATCAGGACTGGATCGCCGCCCTGCGCAGCCGCGCCGAACTGGCCATGGTCGACCCCGGCCGGGCGAGAACGGCCTTCCGCTATACCCCCGATCCCGACTGCTTCTTCCGGGGCGAGGACCCGCTGTCCATGGTCGAGAATGTGCCTCAATTGCTGGGCATCGCCATATTGCCCGCCGGCGATGCCTGGCCGGACCTCGCCACCTGCGAGCCGTTCCGCTGCATGGCCGCCATAGAGGGGTTGAGCGCCGCCGACGAAGCGCAGGTGCGCGCCGCGTTCCGGCTGGCGCCCGATCAGATTGCGGTCGCGCCGTTCAATCCGTCGCCAGCGGCAAGCGATTCTGCCCCCTATGCCGCCGAACTTGCGGCCACGCTCAGGGTCGAGGCGGCCCGGCTCGACCGGCTGGCCGACCAGAGCGGCGAACTTGCCGTCGCGATCCGTGCGCTGCAACCGATAGCGGCCCGCCTGCGCGCCATCGATCCGCTGCTCGCCGCCGAACTCCGTGCCGCGGAGGACGAGATCGCCCGCGTCGCCGGACAGCTCCAGCGCTCGGTCGCGCAGGTGAGGCTGGTGTCGCTCGAACCCGTGCTGCGCCGCCTGCCGCGGCTGGCGCGGGAGGCCGCGGCCATGGTGGACAAGGCGATCCGCTTCACCATCGAGGGGGAGACGGCGCAGGTCGACAAGCAACTGGCCGACCAGTTGTTCGAACCCCTGCTCCATCTGGTGCGCAACGCCGTCGACCACGGGCTGGAGCCGGCCGGGCAGAGGGTGGCCAGCGGGAAACCCGCCGAAGGGCGGATCGGGCTTGCCGTCCGGCAGGATGGCGGCCATATCTCCATCGTTCTGACCGATGACGGGCGCGGGATCGATCCGCAGGCGATGCGGGCGGCAGCCGTCGCCAAGGGCCTGATGAGCGGCGAGGCGGCGGCCGCGCTCAGCGACGCGGAAGCCTTGCATATCGTCTTCCTCCCCGGTTTTTCCACCGCCGAAAGCGCGACCATGCTGTCGGGCCGGGGTGTCGGCATGGACGCCGTGCGGGCGGCGGTCGAACGGCTGGCGGGGACCATCGCGATCCAGAGCGATGTCGGCCGGGGCACGCGCATCACCCTGCGCCTGCCGGCCAATGCGATCACGACTCCGCTTCTGGTCGTCGCGGCGGGGGACCGTCAGCTCGGCGTCAGGCTGGATCAGATCGTTGAAACCGCGCGGATCGACGCCAGCGCGGTCCAGCCGGTCGGTCAGGCGCATGCCTGCATATTGCGGGACAGGACCGTGCCCGTTCTGGACCTGGCGGCGCTGCTGGGGCTGGAACCCACGAGCGGCGCGCTTGCCCGGCTGGTGGTGACCGATGCCGGACCCTGCCGCACCGCGCTGCGCGTGGCTGCCTTTGGGGAGCGGTTCGACGCCGTCGTGCGCGAAAGCACGGGATTGCTGGCCGCCATGCCCGCCGTGGCGGGTACGGCGATGATGTCCGACGGCAGCGTGCTGCTGGTGCTGGACCTGCCGGAGCTGGTGGCATGAGCGTGGTCGTGGAGGAGGACCGGATCATCCTCTCTGGCGCTGCGACGGTGGAGGACGCCGAACCGCTGCTGGCCGCGCTGCTGGAGCATCCCCATCACAGGATCGACATTGCCGGGCTGGCGCGGGCGCATCTTGCCGTGGTGCAGTTGGTCCTCGCCGCCGGCCGGCCCGTCATCGGCCCGCCCGAAAGCGCGTTCCTGCGGGAAATCGCCTTTGCATCGCCAATGCGGATCAAGGTGTAACAATTTCATATCTGCGGTTGCGGTTCCTTTCTATAGAAGAAGCTGAAGGCCCGACCGGGTCGAGATTGAGTGGAGTCATGAATGCCCGTTACCGTGTTGATCGTGGACGACAGCAAACTCGCGCGGATCGTCGCGGGAAAGGCATTGGCGGAACTTCAGCCCGACTGGCAGAAAATCGAGGCCGGCAGCGGGGCGCAGGCGCTGGAACTGCTGGGCAAGGAGCGGATCGAAGTCGCTCTCATCGATTTCAACATGACCGAACAGGATGGGCTGGAACTTGCAGGTGAGATACGCGCTTTGAGGCCGGACATGCCGATCGCGATCATCACCGCCAACATCCAGGACGAGATCATCGCGCAGGCGCGGGCGATCGGCGCCGCCTTCATCGCCAAGCCCGTCACCAGCGAGGGCCTTGCCGGCTTCCTGACCGGCGCTGCGCTCAAGCTGAGGTCCAGCCAGGAATGATAACGGGCCACGTCGCGCTGAGCGAACTCGAACAGGACGCCCTGACCGAGATCGTGAATATCGGCGTGAGCCGCGCCGCCTCTTCCTTGAGGAAGATGATCGGGGACCAGGTCGTCCTGTCCGTCCCTTCGGTGGAGGTCGTGAGCCAGCGCCGCGCCGCCCGCCTGATCAGCGAGCGCGAAGTGGTCGACCTGATCGCGGTGCGGCAGGATTTTTCGGGTCCCTTTTGCGGGCGGGCCCTGCTGATCTTCCCCGAAACGAACAGCCTGGAGCTGGTTCGGGCGGTGACGGGCGGCGCCCTTTCGGCCGAGGAAGCGGTCGAGATGGAGCAGGAGGCGCTGGCCGAGACGGGCAACATCATCCTCAACAGCTGCCTTGCGACCATGGCCAACATGCTCAAGCGGTCGCTGTCCATGACCATCCCCGAAGTGCTGCGGGGCAATGGCGCGACCCTGTTCGAAATCGACGAAACGACAGGGTCGGAAGGGCTGGTCCTCTTTCTCTACATCGACTTTGCGGTGCGCCAGCGCGACATTCGCGGCTATATCGCGATGCTGATGGACATTCCTTCGCTCGCGACGCTCAAGCAGTTGCTCGACGAGTTCATCTCGCGCATCGTGGGCGAGGATGGCTGACGAAGCGATCATCGGAAACGCGGATCAATTGCGCGCCGTGCTCGCGGCGGCGGGGGCCAGCGGCGCCTGGGACTGGGACATCGTCCGGGACCGGCTGACCGTCGATGCCCGTTTTGCCGAGCTGTACGGATTGGGCGCCGATGCCGCCGACCAGCCATTGCCGACCGCCGCCTTCTTCCGCGCCATCCATCCGGAGGATCGCGCCCGCATCCGCATCGCGGTCGCTGGCATGCTGGCGGGCTCCGAATTCTTCTCCAAGGAATTCCGCATCATCGCTCCGTACGGTGCGATATTATGGATGCACGGCCGGGGCCGGAGCCAGCTTGACGATCAGGACGAGCCGATACGTTTCACCGGGCTGCTGGTCGATGTGACCGACCGCAAGCGCACGGAGGAGCGGCTCCGCATCGCGCAGAGCGCCGGCGGGATCGGCACGTTCGAATATCGGGACGGCTTCGCGACAGTGTCGGTCTCCAGCGAATTCTGCCGGCTGCTCGGCCTCCACCCCGCCGACCGGCTGCCGGTCAGGACGATCAACGCGGTCGTGTGCGAGGACGAGGAGCCGTTGATACCCGAAGACGGTGCGGAACCTGCCAGCATCGACAGCGTGTTCCGCATCCGCCGCAGCGACGATGGCGCGGACCGCTGGATCGCCCGCCGTGGCGAGGCGATGCGCGACAGCGAGGGTAGCGGTTACCGGCTGCTGGGCGTCATCTATGACGTGACCGATGCGAAGCTTCAGGAAACGCGGCTGCGCGAATTGAACGACACGCTGGAGCAGCGCGTCGCGCAGGAGATAGACGAACGCCTGCGGGCGGAGGATGCGCTCCGCCAGGCGCAGAAGATGGAGGCCGTCGGCCAGCTTACCGGCGGCATCGCGCATGATTTCAACAATCTGCTGACCATCATCACCGGCAGCGTCGACATGGCGCTGCGGCGGCTCGACAATTCGGCCGATCCCAGGGTGGGCCGCGCGCTGGACAATGCCATGCGCGGTGCGGAACGGGCAGCGGCGCTGACCCAGCGCCTGCTTGCCTTCTCCCGCCGGCAGCCGCTCGACCCCCGTGCCGTGGAGGTGCCCCGCCTGCTGGCCGGCATGTCGGACCTGCTCACCCGCACCATCACCGAAGCGGTCGCCATCGCCATCGAGGCGCCGGACGACGTCTGGACCATAGAGGCCGATCCGCACCAGCTTGAAAATGCGATCCTCAACCTGGCCGTGAACGCCCGCGACGCCATGCCGCAGGGCGGATCGCTGACCATCGCCGCAGGCAACCGGCAGGTCGCCGCGCACCAGAGCGACGAAAGCCATGTCAGTCCCGGCGATTATGTGGCGATCACGGTAAGCGACAACGGCACCGGCATGGACGCGGACACCCTGACCAAGGTGTTCGATCCCTTCTTCACCACCAAGGAGGTCGGGAAGGGCACGGGCCTTGGCCTGTCCATGGTCTATGGCTTCGCCAAGCAATCCGGCGGCAGCGTGCTGATCGACTCGGCATTGGGGGAAGGCACGACAGTGACGCTGCTGCTGATGCGCAGCGTCCAGAGCGCGGAACCGCCCGCCGATGCGATGGACGAGCGCGAACCCTTCGGCAGCGCGTCGGAAACGATCCTGGTTGTCGAAGATGACGACGATGTTCGCGCCTATACGGTGGGAACGCTGCGCGAGCTGGGTTATCGGGTGGTGGAGGCGCATGACGGCGCTTCCGCCCTTGCCCTGCTGGACAAGCAGGACCAGCCGATCAAGCTGCTGATCACGGACGTCGTCATGCCCCGCATGTCGGGCAGCGAACTCGGCGCGGCGGCCCGCGCCCGGCAGCCCAGGCTGCGCATCCTCTACACATCGGGTTATCCCAGGGATGCGATCATGCGCGACGGACGGCTGGACAGCGGCGTCGAACTGCTGGCCAAGCCCTTCACCTTCCGCAGCCTGGCGGAACGGGTACGCGAGATCATCGACAAGGGCTAGGACGCGCTGCGTGAATTCCGGCGCAGGTCGTCGGTGGCGCCTCATTCCGCTGCGTTGAACGCCACCTGCTCGATCTCCCGCGCTGTGGCGTGCAGCAGTTCGATCACCTCGTCATGCCCGATCTTCCTCGCGCTCATCGACTGCGATATGGATATGGCGGCGGGCACCATGCCGTCCGGCCTCCGGATCGGAACGGCCGCGCAGGTCAGGTCTTCGGCAATTTCTCCATCGTCGATCGCATATCCCTGCCGCGCCACCAGATCGAGCTCGCATGCCAGGGCGCCGGCATCGACGATGGTGCGCGGAGTAAGGGCAACGAAGGGGCCGTTGGCGAGATAGGCATCCCGCTCGCCGGGGGGAAGATGGGCGAGCAGCACCTTGCCCATGCCGGAGCAATAGGCCTCCAACTGCATTCCCACCCGCGTGAACAGTCCTGCCGCCCCCTGGCCGATTTTCAGGCGATAGGTGACCATGTCATTTTCCAGCGTCCCCAGCTGCACGATCGTCCGCGCCTTCACGGCCAGCCGGTGCATGGCGGGCGCGGCGACGTTGACGATCAACTGCTTTTCGTCGAGCCGCTGCAAGAGCCGCAGCAGCCGCGCGCCCGCGACATGCCGTCCGCGCCCGACCGGCGTCAGATACCCTTCCTCGACCAGCGTCGTCACCTGCCGGTGGGCCGTCGCCACGGGCATGTCGATGGACCGCGCCAGCGCGGAAACGCTGTTCTGCCCGCCATCGGCCACAACCCCCTCCAGCATGGCCAGGGTCCGCTTGAGCGAACTGATTTGCGGCGTCCTGTTTCTCATGATGTGAGAAGATCACAGCTTGGCCCGGTGGCGTCAAGTACAAAGCTCCCTTATTCTGATGCCCTGTGAGGCGGCCCGTACCCGGCGCCGGCGACATGCGTTTCCTTTACGAAAAGGCTTGAAGGATATGGCCAAAACCAAGGTTGCGATCATCGGATCGGGAAATATCGGCACCGACCTGATGATAAAGATCATGCGTCTTTCAGAGACGCTGGAAATGGGTGCCTTCGTCGGCATCGATCCGGAATCGGACGGGCTGAAGCGCGCCGCCCGCATGGGCGTGCCCATCACGGCGGAGGGCATTGGCGGCCTGATCGCGCTGGAGGGTTTCAAGGACATCGCCATCGTGTTCGACGCGACGTCGGCAGGCGCGCACAAGCGGCACAATGAACTGCTCCAGGCGCATGGCAAGCGGGTGGTCGACCTGACGCCCGCGGCCATCGGCCCCTACACCATTCCGCCCGTCAACGGCGAAACCAACCTGGATGCGTCGAACGTCAACATGGTGACCTGCGGCGGCCAGGCGACCATCCCCATCGTCCATGCCGTCAACCGCGTCGCGAAGGTGCATTATGGCGAGATCGTCGCCTCCATCGCCTCCAAGAGCGCAGGTCCCGGCACGCGCGCCAATATCGACGAATTCACCGAGACCACCAGCCAGGCGATCGTCGACGTCGGCGGGGCGAGCCGCGGCAAGGCCATCATCATCCTCAACCCCGCCGAGCCACCGCTGATCATGCGCGACACCGTTTATTGCCTGTGCGACGACGCCAGCCAGGACGAGATCCGCGCCAGCATCGACCGCATGGTGGCCGAAGTGCAGACCTATGTGCCGGGATACCGGCTGAAGCAGGCGGTGCAGTTCGAACATATCGGATCGAACCGTCCCCTGCGCATTCCGGAGATGGACGGGGAATTCACGGGCCTCAAGGTCAGCGTCTTCCTGGAGGTCGAGGGAGCCGCCCATTACCTGCCCGCCTATGCCGGCAATCTCGACATCATGACCTCGGCCGCGTTGCGCACCGCCGAAAAGATCGCCGTCCGCATGCATGAAGGAGCCGTCGCATGACCTTCGATCCGACCCAGACCAAGCTCTACATCCAGGACGTCACGCTGCGCGACGGCATGCATGCCGTCCGTCACCAATATAGCATCGACCATGTGCAGAAGATCGCCCGGGCGCTGGACGACGCCAAGGTCGACGCCATCGAGGTCGCCCATGGCGACGGCCTTAGCGGGTCGTCCTTCAACTATGGTTTCGGCGCGCATACGGACCATGACTGGATCGCCGCCGTGGCGGACGTGCTGGAACATAGCGTCCTGACGACGCTGCTGCTGCCCGGCATCGGCACGGTGCACGATCTGAAGCATGCCTATGATCTGGGCGTGCGGTCGGTGCGCATCGCCACCCATTGCACGGAGGCGGATGTTTCGAAGCAGCATATCGAGGCGGCGCGCAACCTGGGCATGGACGTGTCCGGCTTCCTGATGATGAGCCACATGACCGATCCGGATGCGCTGGCGCAGCAGGCCAAGCTGATGGAAGATTATGGCGCGCACTGCGTCTATGTCACCGACAGCGGCGGCGCGCTCAACATGGAGCAATATGCGGCGCGGCTTCAGGCCTATGATCGCGTGCTGAAGCCCGAGACGCAGCGTGGCGTGCACGCCCACCACAATCTTTCGCTGGGCGTCGCCAATTCCATCGTCGCCGTGCAGAACGGCGCGGTCCGCGTCGACGCCAGCCTGGCCGGCATGGGAGCCGGCGCCGGCAATGCGCCGCTGGAGGTGTTCATTGCCGCAGCGGACCGCTATGGCTGGAACCATGGCTGCGATCTCTATGCGTTGATGGACGCCGCCGAAGAACTGGTCCGCCCCCTGCAGGACCGGCCGGTGCGCGTGGACCGCGAAACGCTGACCCTGGGTTATGCGGGCGTCTATTCCAGCTTCCTGCGCCATGCGGAAAAGGCGGCGCAGGACTATGGCCTCGACGCGCGCAGCATCCTTGCGGAAGTGGGCCGTCGCAAGATGGTCGGCGGTCAGGAGGATATGATCGTCGACGTCGCGCTGGATCTCAGCGCAAAATAAGCGGCGGGGCGGCTTCGCCCCTTCGCCCGTGAGCAAGCCCATGGCCTGACGGTTCGTCCGTCAGGCCATGGGCGAGCCAGGCCTCACACCCGTTCCCAGATGGCCGCGATGCCCTGGCCGCCGCCTATGCACATGGTCGTCAGGCCCAGGCGGCCGCCGGTGCGCTGCAGTTCATAGACCAGCTTGGTCGTGATGATCGCGCCCGTCGCCCCCACCGGATGGCCCAGCGAAATGCCGCTGCCATTGGGATTGACCCTTGCCGGATCGAAGCCCAGCTCCCGCGAGACGGCGCAGGCCTGCGCCGCAAAGGCTTCGTTGGATTCGATCACGTCCAGATCGCCCACGCCCATCCCCGCCCGCTCCAGCGCCTTGCGCGTGGCGGGCACCGGGCCGATGCCCATATAGGCCGGATCGACCCCCGCATGGCCATAGGCGACCAGTCGCGCGAGCGGCTTCAATCCCTGCGCCTTCACCGCCTCCCCGCTTGCCAGCACCACGGCGGCGGCGCCGTCGTTGATCCCCGACGCATTGCCGGCCGTCACGGTCCCATCCTTCTGGAAGACGGGCTTCAGCTTGCTGAAATCCTCCGGGGCCGCATCGGCGCGCACGAATTCGTCGGTGTCGAACGGCACCGGCTTGCGCCGCACCGTCACCTCCACCGGCACGATCTGCTCCCTGAAATAGCCCTGCGCGATGGCGTTCGCCGCCCGCTTCTGGCTTTCATGGGCGAGCGCGTCCTGGTCTTCCCGCGAAATGCCGTAGCGGGCAGCGACATTCTCCCCCGTGACGCCCATATGGATGCCGTGGAAGGGATCGGTCAGCGCGCCGGTCAACCCGTCCTGCACCACCGCATCGCCCATCTTCTGGCCCCAGCGGGCGGCGGGCAGGAAATAAGGCGCACGGCTCATGATCTCCACGCCCGCGCCCAGCGCGATGTCGCAGTCACCGAGCATGATCGACTGGGCTGCAGTAAGGATCGCCTGCAAACCCGATCCGCAGAGGCGGTTGACGCTGTGCGCCGGAGTTTCCTGCGGAATGCCCGCGCCGATCGCCGCTATGCGCGCGGCATAGGCGTCGCGCGGCTCGCAAGGGATGACATTGCCCAGCACGACATTGCCGATCAGGCTCGCCTCGAGCCCCGCGCGCTCGATCGCCGCCCGCGCCACATGCGCACCCAGTTCGCCCGGCTTCTGGTCCTTGAGCGAGCCGCCGAAGCTGCCGATGGCCGTCCGCGCCGCCGATACCAGAAAGACATCCGTCATATGCTGTTCCTGTCCTGAATGTTGAGATCCCCGAAGCGCCCACCCTCGGCAGCGAGCCGCTCGATCAGCGGGGCGGGCGTCCATGCCCATCCGTTACGGCCGGCGGCAAGGGCGCGAAGCCGGTCCAGAACGGTGGACAAGCCCATGATGTCGGCCTGGAACATCGGCCCGCCGCGTTCGCGGCCGAAGCCATAGCCATGGATGTAGATCATGTCGACGTCGACGGGACGATAGGCGATTCCCTCCTCCACGATCCGCGCGCCTTCATTGACCAGGGCCAGCAGGCAACGGCCGACGATTTCCTCATCGCTGAACGCGCGCCGCTCAAGGCCTGTCTCGGCGGAGTAATCCTCGATCAGCCTTGTGATTTCCGGATCGGTTTCCGCCGTCCGGCCATCCGGATAGGCGTAGATGCCCTTGCCCGTCTTCTGTCCGAACCGCCCCAGTTCACAGATGCGGTCTATCACGCCCGAATAGGGCCGGTCGGGCTGTTCCGCCATACGGCGCTTGCGGATCGCCCAGCCGATGTCCTGTCCGGCCAGATCCATCGTCCGGCACGGCCCCATCGCCATGCCCCACCGCTCCATGGCGGCGTCGATCTGCTGCGGCAGCGCGCCTTCCTCCAGCAGGAACCAGACCTGGCGCAGATATTCCTCGAACATGCGGTTGCCGATGAAGCCGTCGCACACGCCCGACACGACGCCGACCTTGCCGATCCGCTTGCCCAGCGCCATCGCGGTCGCCAGCACATCCGGCGCGGTTTCCCTGCCGCGAACCACTTCCAGCAACCGCATGATATTGGCGGGCGAGAAGAAATGCAGGCCGACGACCCGCGACGGATCGGCCACCAGCGCGGCGATGGCGTCGAGGTCGAGCGTCGATGTGTTGCTCGCCAATATCCCATCCGGCCGGGCGATCGCATCGAGCGCGGAAAAGACCTGCTTCTTGACGCCCATATCCTCGAACACCGCCTCGATCACCAGATCGGCATCCGCGAGCGCCTCCAGTTCGGTCGCCGCCGTGAAGGCGGCGATGCGCGCATCGGCCACGTCCTGACCGATCCTGCCCTTCTCCACATCGCGCTGGATCGTCTTGCAAATGGTGGCTTCGGCCTTGGCGAGCGCCTCGGGCCGCAGTTCGGCCATCGTTACGGGCAGGCCCGCATTCAACAGCGCAAGCGCGATGCCCGTGCCCATCAGGCCGCCGCCCACAACACCGACATGACCGACGTCACGGGGGCGCACGTCCGGCGCCAATCCGGGAATGCGCGCCACAGTCCGCTCCCCGAAAAATACGTGACGCAGGCCGCGAGAGGCTTCGGAGCGCAGCAATTCCCCGAACAGCGCCGCTTCCAGCGCCAAACCGGCGGCCAGATCGCCGGACAGCGCCGCGACGCAATCGACGATCCGGGCAGGCGCCTGGCTCAGCCCGGCCCGCAGCTTCGCCCGGCGCGACGCGACGGCCCCGGCGAGGTCGGCAGGCACCGGCAGCGTGCCCGAACGGCGCAGCGGAGGCACGTTGCGCGCCACCTCCAGCGCCGCCTCCACAACATCGCCGTCCACCAACTGATCGACCAGTCCCGCCGACAATGCGCGCTCCGCCGTCACGGGCTTGCCCGACAGCATCATGTCGAGCGCTGCGCCTGCCCCGATCAGGCGCGGCAGGCGCTGCGTACCGCCCGCGCCGGGCAGCAGGCCCAGCGTCACTTCGGGCAGGCCAAGGCGGCTTCCCGCCTGGGCAACGCGGTAGTGGCCCGCCATGGCCAGTTCCAGGCCACCGCCCAGCGCCATGCCGTGGATCGCCATGATCACCGGCTTGGCGCACGCCTCGACCGTCGCAATCAGATGCCGCAGCCGGTCGACCTGCTCGGGATCACCGTCGAAATCGCCGATGTCGGCGCCGCCACAGAACATCCGGCCGGCGCCGGCGATCACGATGGCGCGGCAGGCGGGATCGCTCGCCGCTTCCCCGACTTTCGCCCCCAGTTCCTCGACAAAGCCGTTGCCCACCGAAAGGGCATTTACCGGCCCGTTGGACAGGCGCAGGACGATGGTCGCACCCGCCCGGGTCATCTCGACGGCCATGATGATCCTTTCGTTCAGAAGGCGTCGGCGCCAAGCGCCATGATCGTGGCCTCACCCGCCGCGATGCCGGCTGCCAGCCCCTGGGCCTGCGGCAGCATCCGTTGCGCGAAATAGTCGGCCAGCGCGCGCTTCGCCGCATGCAGCGGCGCATCCCCCCGCGCGGCGGTGGCCATGCGCGTCCACATCCAGCCCATGGAGACCAGCGCGAAAAGGCGCAGATAGTCGACCGCCGCCGCTCCGGCTGCGTCGACCCCCGCGCCGCGCAGCGACGCGGTTACGCCGCGCAGAAGGGTGAGCGCGTCGCCCGTCTTCGCTGCAATGTCCAGCCCCGCCCCAGCTTCCAGATCCGCGTCCACCAGGGTGAAAAAGCCATCGACCACCGCGCCGCCCGCCATGGGAAGCTTGCGTCCGACCAGATCCATCGCCTGCACGCCATTGGTGCCCTCATAAATCTGGGCGATGCGGGCATCGCGGACATATTGCTCCATGCCCCATTCGCGGATGTAGCCATGCCCGCCGAACACCTGCTGCGCCTGCACCGCGCTTTCGAAGCCGAAGTCGGTGAAGGCCGCCTTCACCACCGGCGTCAGCAGCGCGACCAGGGCATCCGCCTTCGCCCGCTCAGCGGCATCGGGATGATGATGCGCCCGGTCGAGTTGCAAGGCCGTCCACCCGGCCAACGCCCGTCCGGCCTCCACGAAACCCCGGATATTGAGCAGCATGCGCCGCACATCGGCATGTTCGATGATCGCCACCGGACCCCGCGCGCCATCGGCGCTGCGTCCCTGGAGCCGCTCCTTCGCATAGCCGGCGGCCTGCTGATAGGCTGCGCCGGCAATGCCCAGCCCCTGAATGCCGACCATCAGGCGCTCGGCATTCATCATGGTGAACATGGCGGCCAGGCCCCTGTTCGGTTCCCCCACCAGCCAGCCGGTCGCGCCGTCATAGTTCATCACGCAGGTCGGCTGGGCGTGGATGCCCATCTTCTTTTCCAGCGCGCCCACCGACATGGCGTTGCGGATCGTGAAGCCGCCATCGGCGTCGGGCAGATATTTGGGCACCAGGAACAGGCTGATCCCCTTCACCCCCGCCGGGGCATCGGGCAGGCGCGCCAGCACCAGATGGACGATGTTGCCGCCGAAATCATGATCGCCCGAGGAAATGAAGATCTTCTGCCCGGTGACGGCGTAGCTGCCGTCGGCGCCGGGCGCCGCCTTGGTCTTCAGCAGCGCCAGGTCCGTGCCCGCGCCGCTTTCGGTGAGCGCCATGGCGCCGGTCCATTCGCCGCTCACCATGCGCGGCAGATAGGTGGCCTTCAGCGAATCGCTGGCATGGGCGATGATCGCCTCGCACGCGCCGCGTGTCAGGCCCGGGAACAGGCCGAAGGACAGGTTCGCCGCCGACAGCATCTCGTCCAGCCAGAGCTGGAGGATGAAGGGCAGCCCCTGCCCGCCATATTCCGGCTCCGCCGATAGCGATGCCCAGCCCGCAGCCGCGAAGTCCCGCCAGGCGTGGGCAAAACCCTCCGGCGTCTTCACCGATCCGTCGACGAGATGGCTTCCCTCCTCATCCCCATGGCGGTTGAGCGGGTGCAGCCGGTCGGCGCACATCCGGCCCGCTTCCTCCAGGACGGCCACCGCCAGGTCGGCATCGACCTCCTTTCCAATGTCCGCCATTGTCCGGTCGAAGCCGAGAACCTCCGTCAACAGAAAGCGATAATCGTCTATCGGGGGAACATAGCTGAACATCGGGACTCTCCTGGAAATCGCGGGCCTCTGCTATACCAAACATCTGTTACAGTCAATCGCGGCGCATCCCCTGCCATTCGGCAATCCCCAAGGTCCACGACCGACTTATTAACATTCCGGAAACCCGCCGGTGCGAATAGTCGGAAAATGCCCATACCAGCGATCGTCGACCAGCCACCCGAGTCCGAAAACAGGCGAGACGCCGCGCGTTGGCGCATTCGCCTGGAACTTCCCGGCACGTCCGACGGCGCGAGCACGAATGTGGTGATCCACGACATCTCGACCGCCGGCATGCTGATAGAAACCAGGTCGACGCTGGAGATCGGGCAGAGCATCATGCTGTCCCTGCCCGATGCCGACCGGGTCGTGGCCCGTGTCGTCTGGCAGAACGAGACCCTGTTCGGCTGTCGTTTCGAAACGTCGCTGCCCCAGGGCGCGGTAAGCGCGATCAGGCTGCGCAGTCCAGGGCGCGACGATGTGGAGCCTGCCGCCGATCCGCCGGAGGAAGCCGCCGCCGAAGGATTGGGCGAACGCCTGCTGCGGCTGCGGCATGAAAAGGGGCTGAGCCGCACGGCATTGTCCGAGCGGACGGGGTTCAGCAAGCCCACCATCTGGGGATGGGAGACAGGCAGGACGACCCCGAGAAGGGAAAATCTGCGCATTCTTGCGGCGGTCTTCGGCCTGTCCGAGCAACAGCTGCTGTACGGCAAGGGGCGTCCGCCGCTCCGGGAAACCGACGCATCGGGCGCGGAGGCCTATGCCCGGTCGCTGAAGGAGGTCATCGATCAGGCGAAGACGCGCATTGCCGAAGCGGCCGGGGTGAGCAAGCTCAAGGTGCAGATTTCCATCGAATTTTAGCACGCGGACGCCCTCCCCCGGCGGGGCAGAGATCATTCATGCCGAAAGACGGCGACGATCTGCGCCGCAATCTCCGCCGGAGCAAGCTTGCCGGGACGGTACCAGTCGGCGGTGGCGTTCAATTGCGCCAGAAGCAGGTTGCGATAGATCGACCGGTCGATAGGGGCCGGCAGCGGCAGTTCCTCGACCAGCGAACGAAACAGCCCTTCGAACCGGTCGCGCCGCGCGATCAGCTGTTCGCGGACATCATCCGGCACTTCCCGAAAGTCGTTCATCATCGGCGTGGTGAGGGAGCCGGGGGCAAGCTGGATGTCCAACAATGTCGCGCAGGCCGCGTACAGCCGGGCCCAAGGATCGGATTGCGCCCGCACGGCCGCGGCTATGCGTTCTTCCGCCCTGTCGAGCGCGGCATTGTGCAGTTCCACGAACAAGGCGTCCTTGGACCTGATATGATGGTAAAGCGAACCGCCCAGCACGCCCGCCTGCTCGCCGATGTCGCGCATGGAGGTGCCGCGATAACCCTTTTTCGCGAATAGCTGGGCGGCGATCTCCAATATCTGGCGGCGGCGCGACGATGGCTCGTCATTCGGTCCAGAAGGCGGCACAGGCTTTGTCATCGTGGCGGCGCTAGCACATCCTTAAATGCCCGCGAAGCCTCCGTTCCCGATGAAGGGACCGGCGCTTCATCTTTGCCCGAGCCGGCCTCCTCAGATGGCCGCGTCGAGTTGGCGCATGATCTCCCGTCGGCGCCGTTGCGCTTCGAAGCGGGCGCGCTCCGGATCGCCGTCGAGGATCGCGGCGATGATGGCGCGTCTTTCCCGCTTCCAGCGCTGCTTGCCCTCGCTTCCGCCATAGACCGGCCCGCGCGGATATTCGGCATAATGGTGCACGGCCACGCGGGAGAGCAGTTCCATCAGCGGGCGGTCGACCATCAGGTAGAGAATGTCCAGCATGCTCTGGTCGAATGCGCCGCGCTGCCGCGCCGTATTGCGCCCGTCGATGGATTTGACCAGCGCCGCAAGCTCCTGCCGAAGCGCCTCGTCCGTGGCGCGCGCCGCCGCCGCCATCAGTTCGCAGTCGAGCAGGGTGATGATGTCGATGGCCTCCGGATGCGCCGAATGATGCAGCGCCAGGAAGCCGGAAATCGCCTGGCTCAAACCCTCCGCATCGGGCCGGGTGCCGTAATAGCCGCCGCCGGGGCCGCGCCGAACCTTCAGGAAACCCTCATGCTCCAGCACGCGCGCCGCCTGCTGCACGGTGACGATGCCCACGCCCAGCGCCTTCGCCAGATCGGGCAGGGATCCGATCTGCGCTTCGGGCGGCTGGGCGACGATCATGTCACGCAGCTTCGCCACGGCCGCCGTCACCAGTCCTTCGCGGGAATTCTGCTTGCGGATGCTCATCTTACTCCTCGTCTGGGGTCCGACCGCCCATAGCGAATTTGCCGGCAAAAGGGCACTCCTCATACATCCTGTCCTATTATGTGCATATTATTTGTTTGATTCTTTCCGGTTTGGCGGTATTGCGATTCATAGGGGTCGATAATGGGCATATTAGTATGGGCTGAGGATAGGACGGCTTTTGGCCGCGCCAGAGCCCTGCCAACATGGGACGAGGGTGGATGCAGTGAAGATCGGCATAGTGAAAGAGATGGCGCCCGGTGAGCGCCGCGTTTCCGGCACGCCGGAAACGGTCAAGAAATTCAAGGCGCTGGGCGCGGAAGTCGCGGTGGAAGCAGGGGCGGGCCTGTCCGCCGCCATATCCGATGCGGACTATGCCGCCATGGGTGCGACGGTGGCGGATCGCGTCGCTACTGTGGCGGATGCCGACATCATCCTGGGCGTGCAGGGGCCGGACGTGGCCAGCATCGCGGGCGCCAAGCCCGGCGCGTGGATCGTCGCGGGCCTCAATCCCTTTGTCGAGCGGGCGCGGGTCGACGCCTATGCCGCCGCCGGTTTCGAGGCGCTGGCGATGGAGTTCATGCCGCGCATCACCCGCGCGCAGTCGATGGACATTCTCTCCTCCCAGTCCAACCTTGCCGGCTACAAGGCGGTGCTGGACGCGGCGGCCGAATATGGCCGGTCCTTCCCGATGATGATGACGGCGGCGGGCACGGTGTCGCCGGCAAAGGCGTTCATCATGGGCGTCGGCGTCGCGGGCCTGCAGGCGATCGCGACCGCGAAGCGGCTGGGCGCGCAGGTTTCCGCCACCGACGTGCGCTCCGCGACCAAGGAGCAGATCGAGAGCCTGGGCGCAAAGGCGATCTTCGTCGAGAGCGTCGCGGGCATCGAGGGCGAGGGCAAGGGCGGCTATGCCACCGAAATGTCCGAGGATTATCAAAAGGCGCAGGCCGAGCTGGTGTCCGGCCATATCGCCAAGCAGGACATCGTCATCACCACCGCGCTGATTCCGGGCAAGCCCGCGCCGCGCCTGATTTCAGACGCGCAGATCGCGTCGATGAAGCCGGGCAGCGTGATCGTCGACCTGGCCGTCGAGCAGGGCGGCAATGTCGAGGGCGCGGTGCTGGGCGAAGTGGTCGAACGGCACGGCGTCAAGATCGTCGGGCACAAGAATGTGCCCTCGCGCCTCGCCGCCGACGCATCGGCCCTGTTTGCGCGCAACCTCTATAACTTCCTCTCCGCCTTCTGGAACAAGGACCGGAACGCGCCGGTGCTGGACGAGGAAATCGGCAACGCCATCCGCGTGACGCAGGGTGGGAAAGTCGTCAGCGAAAGGCTGCTTCAATTGACGGGGGCACTGTCATGAGTTCGCTTAATCCCGATTATCTGTTCGTCTTCATCCTGGCGGCCTTCGTCGGTTTTCAGCTCATCAAGAAGGTGTCGCCGCTGCTGCATTCGCCCTTGATGTCGCTGACCAACGCCATCGCAGCGGTGGTGATCGTGGGCGCGATCAGCATCACGGGCGAGGAAGGCGCGACGCCGCTGGCAAAGACGCTGGGCTTCGTCGCGGTGTTCTGCGCCACGGTCAATCTGGTCAGCGGTTTCATGATCACCGACCGCATGCTCAAGATGTTCAAGCCGCGGGGGAAGTGAGATGAACGCATTCGTACCCTTTGCGGCGATCATCGCATCGTCGCTGTTCATCCTGGCGCTGATGTGGATGAGCCACCCGTCGACGGCCCGCCGGGGCGTGCGCGCGGGCGAGATCGGCATGCTGGTCGCCATCGTCGGCGCGCTGGTCCAGCATGAGGTGGTCGATTACAACCTGATCCTCATCGCCATGGTCGCGGGCGCGGCCGCCGGCATCCCGATGGCGCTGCTGATGCCGATGACGGCGATCCCGCAGCGGACCGCCATCTCCCACGCCTTCGGCGCGCTTGCCGTGGGCCTGATCGGCGCGGCGGAATATTACAAGCACGCCCATGGCGAATATGCCGGCAGCTTCATCATGTGGGCGCTGATGTTCGAGATGCTGCTGGGTTTCCTGACCTGCACGGCATCGGTCATCGCCTTCGCGAAGTTGCAGGAGATCATGGGCAGCCGTCCCGTCTCCTTCGTCGGGCAGCGGGTGGTGAACGGCGCCGTGGCGCTGGCGGCGCTGGTGATCGCCGCGATGCTCGCGCTCGATCCGACGCAGACCTGGCTGTTCCCCGCCTTCGTGGCGCTGGCGCTGCTGTTCGGCATATTGCTGGTGATCCCGATCGGCGGGGCGGACATGCCGACCGTGATCGCGCTGCTCAACAGCTATGCGGGGCTTGCGGCGAGCGCCATGGGCTTTGCCCTGGGGAACAAGCTGCTGATCGTGGCGGGCGCGCTGGACGGTGCGTCGGGCTTCATCCTGGCGGTCATCATGTGCAAGGCGATGAACCGCAGCTTCGCCAATGTCATGTTCGGCGGCTTCGGCAAGGTCGTGGCCGGCGCGGCGGGCGGCAAGGACGACCGCGTTGTCCGTTCGGCCTCGGCCGAGGAAGCGGCGTTGCAGCTTGAAAACGCCAGCAGCGTCGTCATCATTCCGGGCTATGGCATGGCGGTGGCGCAGGCGCAGCACAAGGTGAGCGAACTGTATCAGGCGCTGACCAAGAAGGGCGTCGATGTGAAGTTCGCGATCCATCCGGTCGCGGGCCGCATGCCGGGACATATGAACGTGCTGCTGGCCGAAGCCAACGTGCCCTATGAGCAGTTGATCGAGCTGGACGACATCAACCCCGAACTGCCGCAGGCGGACGTGGCGCTGATCATCGGCGCCAACGACACGATCAATCCGTCGGCGCGCGACGATCCGCAGAGCGCGATCGCGGGCATGCCGATCATCGAGGCGGATCGGGCCAAGTCGGTCTTCGTGATCAAGCGTTCGATGAATGCGGGCTTCGCCGGAATCGACAATCCGATCTACTATAACAGCAACACCCAGATGCTGTTCGGCGATGCCAAGGACATGGTCGGCACCATCGCCAAGGAACTGGCTGGCGGCGGTTCGGGCCTGCATTGAGCGACGGACTGGCGCCTCCCTCCGCAGCATCCGAACGGATGGAAGGGCGGCGGGCCGGGTGCGGGCTGGACGCCTTCGCGAGCGGGGCGGAAGAATGGCGCAGTCCTGTCCGCCCTGCACCACCGTCATCTTGAAAGGCGACAAAGGTCGTTCCGGGATTATGCCTCTGGAACGACCTTTGTTTTTGCGGCATGTCTTGCAGGATTGGCGGAGGGGGGCTTCATGCGTCTGATATGTCCTGCGATAATCTCGGTTGCGGTCCTGGCTCCCCAGGCGCTCTTTGCTCAGCCTTCCGCGCCGAATGCCCAGGGCGACCTGTCCGTCACCATCTATAATAACGATCTGGCGCTGGTGCAGGACCTCCGCCGCATCACCCTGCCCTCCGGACGCTCCCGGCAGGAATTTCCCGATGTCTCGGCGCGCATTCGCCCGGAAACGGTGACATTGTCGGGAGAAGGCATCGGCATTGTCGAGCAGAATTTCGACTATGACCTTTTGTCACCCGCATCGCTGATGGAAAAGGCGGTGGGCCAGACGATCACCCTGCTGCGCACCAACCCAGCCACCGGCGCGGAAACGCGGGAACAGGCAATGGTGCTGGCGGCCAATGGCGGGGTGGTGCTGAAGATCGGTGAGCGGATCGAGGTGCTGCGCGACGACGGTCTGCCTGTGCGGGTCATTTTCTCCTCCATTCCGCCCAATCTGCGCGCGCGCCCGACGCTGAGCGTCACCATGGATGCGCCGCAGGGCGGTGCAAGGCCGGTGACGCTGAGCTACCTGACGCCGGGCATGAGCTGGAAATCAGACTATGTCGCCCTGTTCGACGAGAAAGCGGGCAAGCTCGACATGCAGGGCTGGATCACGCTCAACAACAGCACCGGCACCGCTTTCGCCAACGCCCGCGCCCTGCTGGTCGCCGGGGAAGTCGGACAGGTGCAGCAATCTTATGGCGGCTATAATGGCGGCCGGCCCCAGCCTCGCGGAAACCGGCCCGGCACGGAGAGCGGCGGCGAGCAACTGGGCGACTTCCATGTCTATCCGATCGAGGGTCGCACGACGATCGCCAATGCCCAGACCAAGCAGGTGAGCTTCCTCGACGCATCGGGCGTGCCGGCGGAACGCGGTTACGAGTTCCGCAGCAACTGGATGGAAAGCAAGGACCAGGCGGAAAGCGCCGCATCGGTGCTCAAATTCTCCAATGCCAAGGCTTCCGGAATCGGCGCGGCCCTGCCCGCGGGCACGGTTCGCGTCTATATGCGGGATGCGCGCGGGCAGGCCCAGTTCATCGGGGAAAGCGGCATTCCGCACACGCCCGGCGGCTCCACCCTCGCCCTGCGAACGGGCGACGCCTTCGACGTGAAGGTGCAGCCGGTGGTCGAGCAGCGCGACACGATCACGACGGACGAATGGACGAAGACCGAGCGCTGGCGCGTCGCCTATCCCGACGGCACAAAGGCGGAAGGCTATGTCGAGCGGCCGCAGAAATATTTTCGCACGCGGATGCGCTACATCGTCACCAATGCCAAGCCGGTGCCGGTGAATGTCGACGTGGTCCAGTCCGGCCTGTCCCAATGGTGGTGGTGGCGCGACCTGCGCGTGCCGGAGGAGAGCATTCCCGGCGTGCAGGAAACGGCTGACCTGCGGCGCTGGGTGGTGCCGGTGCCCGCCAATGGCAAGGTCGAACTGACCGCCACTTTCCTCACCCCCTGGTAAGCGCGGCCATGCCCCGCCTGTGGCTGTGGCTGATGATCCTGCCGCTTTGGGCGCCCCTGGCCGCGAGGGCGCAGTTGCCGGTCGTGATCTCCAGCGGTCCGGACAAGGTGGCGGTCACGCTCTACCGCGACCCGGAGCGGGGAGAGGCTCCGCTCGACCGCGATGAGCCCGGCGCCTTCGCCCTGATCGCGGAGACGCGCACGGTTATGTTGCCGCCGGGCGAAGCCGTGATCCGGTTCGAGGGGGTGGCGAGCGGCATCGTGCCGCAATCGGCGATCCTCTTTGGCGCGCCCCCGCGGGAGCGCAATCGCGACGCGGCGCTGCTGTCGCAAAAGGGGCTGGTTGACGCCTTTACCGGGCAACGGGTGATCCTTCGCCGCACCGACCCGGCAAGCGGCAGGACGGTCGAGGAAAGCGCGACCGTGCGATCCGCCGCCGACCGTCTGGTGGTGACGACCATGCGAGGCGTGGAGGCGCTCTATTGCTCCGGACTGCACCAGACGCTCCTCTATCCGGGGGCGCCCGCGACCCTCTCCGCAAAGCCGGTGCTGACCATGACGACCAGGGACCAGCCCGGCGGACCTGCGACGATCACCCTGGCCTATATCGCCACCGGCTTCGACTGGGATGCGACCTATGTCGGCACATTGGCCCCGCACGGCCAATCGCTGGACCTGCTCGGCTGGCTGACGCTGGCGAGCGCGGACGACACCAGCTTTGCCGATGCAACCGCTTCCGCCATAGCCGGAAGGGTGAACCGTTCGGAGGACAGCCGCGACGACAGCGGCGAAAGGGCGCGTGAAGAAGCCCGCTATCTGAACAGGTTCAGCGCCTGCTGGCCCGCCGGGACGACGAGCGACCTGGGCAGCGGCACGCCGCCGCCGCCTGCACCGCCGCCCATGGCCATGATGATGGCGGGCGAAGACATTGTCGTGACGGCCCAGCGGCGGCAGGAAGGCATGCTGTCGGCCCCCGCTCCTGTCGCCGTGGTCGCCAGGGCGGAAAATCTGGGCGACCTCAAGCTGTACCGCATTCCCGTTCCCGTCACCGTCGCCGCCCGTGCACAGAAGCAGGTGGCGTTTCTGGTGAAGCAGAAGGTGAAGGGCAGCCTGGTCTATCGCACGGAGATGAGGTGGGAAGAGCCGGACGATCCCCGGATGCTGTTCCGCTTCCGCAACGGCAGGAAGGATGGCCTGGGCGATCCCCTTCCGGCGGGACGCGCGGTTCTCTATCAGGACAGCCCCTGGGGCCGCATGTATGTCGGGGAAAGCACCACAGGCGACAAGACCGTCGACGAGGAAGTCGAATGGTCCTTCGCGCAAGCCAGCAACCTGACACTGGAACCGGAACAGGAAGAGGCGGGCAAGGGCATCCTCCATCACAACCTTGTCGTGCGCAACGCCAATCCCTTCCCCATCCGTTTCGAGATCGACTTTCCAGCGAACGGCGGACGGCTATTCAGCGGCTTCAGCGGTCGCCTGACGAAAAAGCCGGGCAAGCAGGTCTGGGCCATGACGGTGCCGGCGAACGGAACGATCCGCCTGCGCTTCCGATCCGCCGGGCAGCCGAATTAGGGCCCGGCCCTGGAGCGCATCCGGATTCCCGCGAAACCAGTATCGCGGCAGAAGCCCTGCGCTTCTTCACTGATCGAGGTCCAGCCCCCCTTCCCCGAATAACAGGATGGAGTCAGCGCGCGCCAGCGCCACCAGAGCCAGCCCCGCCCCCGCCGCCCGTTCGGCTGCAAGGCGCGTCGGCGCGGAGATCGTCACCAGCAGGGGGCAGTCCGCCAGCACGGCCTTCTCCACCAATTCATAGGAGCAGCGCGAGGAAAGCAGCGCGAAGCCGCCATCCCATGTCCATCCACGCCGCCACATCGCGCCGATCAGCTTGTCGAACGCATTATGCCGCCCGACATCTTCCCTCGCCAGGCGGATCGTGCCGTCTGCCGCCACCAGCGCCGCCGCGTGGGCCGCGCCGGTTCTCGCATTGAGCGGTTGATGTCCTTTCAATTCCCCCAGCGCCCGAAAAACCGCCTGTTTGTCGGCCCGTGTCGAAACCGTGACGGATGGCAGGGGCCGGATCGCCTGTTCCAGATTCTCCACCCCGCAAATTCCGCAGGACGATTCCGAGGCGCGATGCCGCACCCGGCTCAGCAAGGCCTCCGTTCGCTCCTCCGGCAGGGTCGCCCGGGCAATGATCCCTTGTTCGGTCGCATGCACATCCACCTCGAACGGCGCATCTTCCCGGCCGATCAACCGCTCCGCCAGCGTGAAACCCAGCACCAGTTCCTCGACATCGGCGGGTGTAGCCATCAACACGGCATAGCCGATGCCGTTGAATTCGATGGCGATCGGCACTTCCTCTGCCAATTCCCGCGTCACCGGGGTGATGGGGCCTGCCGGCGTTATGTGCCTGAAGGTGAAGGGCCGATCTTCGGGCGCGGCGCTCAAAGCGCCACGACCCGGCCGACAGCGGCGGCGGCTATCGGAGACAGTGCGCCGGGACGCGCGGCCGCCAGCAAAGCAATGCGCTGCTTCATCGCCGGATCCCAGAAGGCACGGATATGGTCCGCCGTCATGGCGACAGCTTCCGCCTCGCCCAACGCCGCGACATTGCGCGCGATCTGGTTCGCCATGTAGATCAGGCGGTCCTCGGTCGACATGACTTCATTTTCATCGCTCATGCGCTCGATCCTATTCGGCCGCTTCCAAGGGCGCAATGCGCCTGCTGTGCCGTGCCTGCTCCGCATAGTCGCGCTGCCAGTCGCTCGGTCCGTTGGAACGCATGACCTGGACCGCCGTCACCTTATATTCCGGGCAATTGGTGGCCCAGTCGGAATAGTCGGTGGTGATGACATTGGCCTGCGTGTCGGGATGGTGGAAGGTGGTGTAGACCACGCCCGGCGCGACCCGCTCCGTGATCAGGGCGCGCAGGCTGGTTTCCCCGGCCCTGCTCTTGAGCGAGACCCAGTCGCCATCGCTGATCCCGCGATTTTCGGCGTCGTTGGGATGGATTTCCAGCCGATCCTCCGGATGCCAGGCCGCGTTCGCGGTCCGCCGCGTCTGCGCGCCGACATTATATTGGCTGAGGATGCGCCCGGTGGTCAGCAACAGCGGGAAGCGCGGCCCGGTCTTCTCATCGGTCGGCACATAGTCGGTGACGACGAACTTGCCCCTCCCCCGCACAAAGCCGCCGATATGCATGGTTGGCGTGCCGTCGGGCGCTGCATCATTGGCAGGCCATTGCAGCGATCCCTCTGCATCCAGCCGGTCATAATGCACGCCCGCGAAGGTGGGCGTCAGCGCGGCGATCTCGTCCATGATTTCGGAAGGGTGCGCATAGGACCAGCCCAGCCCCATGGCCTGCGCGACCAACTGGACGATCTGCCAATCGGCATGGCCGTTGAGCGGCGCCATCACCCTGCGCACGCGCTGGATGCGGCGTTCGGCGTTGGTGAAGGTTCCATCCTTCTCCAGGAAGGTCGATCCCGGCAGGAAGACATGGGCATAATTGGCCGTCTCATTGAGGAACAGGTCCTGCACGACGACGCATTCCATCGCGGCAAGCCCCGCCGCGACATGATGGGTGTTGGGATCGGACTGGAGAATATCCTCGCCCTGGATGAAGATGCCCTTGAACGTGCCGTCCGTCGCTGCATCGAGCATGTTGGGGATGCGCAGCCCCGGCTCCGCATCCAGCGTGACGCCCCAGGCCTGTTCGAACTGGCCGCGCACCGCATCGTCGGAGACATGGCGATAGCCCGAAAATTCGTGCGGGAAGCTGCCCATGTCGCAGGCACCCTGCACATTATTCTGCCCGCGCAGGGGATTCACGCCCACGCCTTCGCGCCCGATATTGCCGGTCGCCATGGCGAGATTGGCGATGGCCATGACGGTGGAGCTGCCCTGGCTGTGCTCGGTCACGCCCAGTCCGTAATAGATCGCGCCATTGCCGCCGGTCGCATAAAGCCGGGCGGCGGCGCGGACCTCCGTCGCCTTGACGCCGGTAAGGGGCTCGACCGCTTCGGGCGAGCGCTGCGGTTCGGAAACGAAATCGGCCCATTCGGCAAACTCATCCCAATCGCAACGATCGCGGATGAACGCCTCGTCATAGAGCTTTTCCGTCACGATCACATGCGCCAGCGCCGTCAGCATGGCGACATTGGTGCCGGGCCGGAGCGGCAGATGATGGGAAGCCTCGACATGGGGCGACTTCACCAGATCGATCCGCCGGGGATCGATGACGATCAGCTTGGCGCCCTGCCTGAGCCGTTTCTTCATGCGGCTGGCGAAGACCGGATGGCCGTCGGTCGGATTGGCGCCGATGACCAGGATCACGTCGGCCTGCATCACGCTGTCGAAATCCTGCGTGCCCGCCGAGGTTCCGAAGGTCGTCTTCAGCCCATAGCCGGTGGGAGAATGGCAGACCCGCGCGCAGGTATCGACATTATTGTTGCCGAAACCCTGGCGGATCAGCTTCTGGACGAGGAAGGTCTCCTCATTGGTGCAGCGGCTGGAGGTGATGCCGCCGATGCTGCGCGTGCCATATTTTGCCTGGATGCGCCGGAACTCGCTGGCGGTATGGGCGATGGCCTCCTCCCACGACACTTCGCGCCAGGGTTCGTCGACCGAAGCGCGGATCATGGGTTTGAGGATACGGTCGCGGTGCTGGGCATAGCCCCAGGCGAAGCGGCCCTTGACGCAGCTATGCCCGTGATTGGCCTTGCCGTCCTTCCACGGCACCATGCGGACCAGTTCCTCGCCCCGCATCTCCGCGCGGAAGGTGCAGCCGACGCCGCAATAGGCGCAGGTGGTGACGACTGCGCGATCCGGAGTGCCGATCTCCACCACCTTCTTCTCGGTCAGGGTCGCGGTCGGGCATGCCTGGACGCAGGCGCCGCAGGACACGCATTCGGACGAGAGGAAATCCCGCCCCTGCGATGGCGAAACCCTGGAGTCGAAGCCCCGCCCTTCGATGGTCAGGGCGAATGTGCCCTGCACCTCGTCGCAGGCGCGCACGCAGCGGGAGCAGACGATGCATTTGCTGGGATCGAAGTCGAAATAGGGGTTCGACCGGTCCTTCGCCTGCCCCATATTGGTCGCGCCGTCATAGCCGTAGCGCACGTCGCGCAGGCCCACGGCGCCCGCCTGCTCCTGCAATTCGCAATCGCCATTGGCCGGGCAGGTCAGGCAGTCGAGCGGATGGTCCGAGATGTACAGCTCCATCACCCCGCGCCGCAACTGCTTCAGCCGCTCGCTCTGCGTCCGCACCACCATGCCCTCGGCAATCGGCGTGGTGCAGGAGGCGGGATAGCCGTTGCGTCCTTCCACTTCGACCAGGCAGAGGCGGCAGGAACCGAAGCTTTCGACATTGTCGGTCGCGCACAGCTTGGGGATCGAACAGCCGGTCAGCGAGGCCGCCCGCATGATCGACGTGCCTTCCGGCATCGTCACGGTATCGCCGTCGATGGTGAGGGTCACGCTCCTGCCGGTCGATATGGCGGGCGGGGTTCCATGGTCGGTTTCGCGCGTGTAGCTCATTCCGCAGCTTCCTTCACCGGCGACTTGGCACCGAAATCCTCGGGGAAATGATCGAGCGCGCTCAGCACCGGATAGGGCGTGAAACCGCCCAGCGCGCAGAGCGAGCCATGTTTCATCGTGTCGCAAAGGTCGCGCAGCAACGCCGTCTGCGCCTCCAGCCCGGTATCGATCCGGTCGGGCGTGCGGGAATTGAGCGCTTTCTGGAGATACCCCTCCCAATTGCGTCCGGCCTGAACGACGGTCGCGCTGTCCCGCGCCGCGATGATCCGGTCCATCACCTCGACGCCCCGCGTCGACCCGATCCGGCAAGGGGTGCATTTGCCGCAGCTTTCGACCGCGCAGAATTCCATCGCGAAGCGGGCCATATGCGCCATGTCGACGCTGTCGTCGAACACGGTGATCCCGGCATGGCCGATCAGCCCGCCAGCCTGCGCGAAAGCCTCATAATCGAAGGGCAGGTCGAACATGCTGGGCGGGAAATAAGCGCCAAGGGGGCCGCCGACCTGCACCGCGCGGACGGGCCGCCCGCTGGCCGTGCCGCCGCCGATGTCGTTCACCAGTTCGCCCAGCGTGATGCCGAAGCCGATCTCATAGAGGCCGCCATGCTTCACATTGCCCGCAAGCTGCACCGGGATGGTGCCGCGCGACCGGCCGAAGCCGACGTCCGCATAGGCCTTCGCCCCTTCCGCCAGGATGAAGGGAACCGCCGCCAGGCTGAGCAGATTGTTGATCACCGTCGGTCGTCCGAACAGCCCCGCCAGCGCCGGAAGAGGCGGCTTTGCCCGCACCTGTCCCCGCTTGCCCTCGATGCTTTCAAGCAACGCAGTTTCCTCGCCGCAGACATAGGCGCCCGCCCCGACGCGCACTTCGAGCGTGAAAGGCGCGGTCCGCTCGGCGGAGAGTTGGATCGCTTCCCGCATGGCGGCGATGGCGAAGGGATATTCGCTGCGGATATAGATATAGCCGTGGCTTGCTCCCACGGCATGACCGGCTATCGCCATTCCTTCGATCAGGCAGAAGGGATCGCCTTCGACCAGCATCCGGTCGGCAAAGGTGCCGCTATCGCCTTCATCGGCATTGCAGACGATGAACTTGGCGTCCGAAACCGCATCCAGCACCGTCTGCCATTTGATGCCGGTGGGAAAGCCCGCCCCTCCCCGCCCGCGCAGGCCGGATGCCTTCACCGCATCCACCACCGCCTGGGGCGTCATGCCGCGCGCCGTTTCCAGCCCGCGCCAGCCGCCATGTTCGGCATAGTCCTTCAGGCTGAGCGGATCGATCACTCCGCAGCGCGCGAAGGTGAAGCGTTGCTGCCCGGCGAAGAAGGGCAAGGCCGCCACGTCGCCCAGCCGCGCTTCATGGCTGCCGTCCAGTACGGCCGCTATGTCGGCGGGGCCGACCGGCCCGAAGCCGATCCGCTTCCCCTCGCTTTCGACCTCGACCAAGGGCTCGATGGAAAAGAGCCCCCGGCTGCCGGTGCGGACCACCTCGCATCCTGCGGCTTCGAAGGCGTGGGCAACCTCGTCCGCGCCCAGGGCGACGGAGGCCATGTCCCGGCTGACATAGACCCGCTTCATGCCGCGATCTCCTGCGCGATCCGGTCCAGCGTGGCCGCATCGATCCGCGCGACCGGCCTTCCGTCGACAAGGGCGTTGGGACCGACGGCGCACAGGCCGAGGCAATAGACGGGTTCCAGCGTGACCTGTCCGTCCGGGCGCGTCTCGCCCATGGGGACGCCCAGCCGATCGGTTGCGGCCTTCTCGATTGCCGTGGCGCCGCGGGCCTGGCAGCTTTCGGCGCGGCAGAGTTTTACGACATGCCGGCCGGCGGGGGTTCGGCGGAAATCATGGTAGAAGGTCACAACTCCATGAACGTCTGCGCGACTGAGGTTGAGTGCGGTGGCGATGGCGGGGATGGCTGCATCATCGATAAAGCCTATCTCTTCCTGCAACATGTGCAGCAGCGGGAGCAGGCGGTCGCGGGTGCGGCCATGGGTCCGGGTCCAGTCCTCTATCAGCCTCGTCGCGTCTTCCTGCTGCATCTTTTCCGCCCTTTCCTGCGCGCCATGCTGCGCGCTGGCGGGAGTGGCGTCAAATCGAAGACGATCATGTTTGATAGAGATTATCTATCAAACCGCCGTCACGATCATTCCGTCTTCGACCGTCACCGGCCAGGGGATCAGCGCAGCGCCCGCGCAGGGGCCGCCCAGGCATGCGCCGTCGGATGGCGCGAAGAGGGCGCCGTGCCAGCTACAGGCGATCAGGGCGCCGTCCGGCGTCAGATAATCGTCCAGCTTCTGTGCCAGGGGCAGGCCCATATGGGGGCAGCGGTCGACATAGCCGCGGACTTCGTTCCCGATGCGCAGGACGAAGCCGTGAAAGCGGCCCTTGCGCATCTGGATCACGAAATTGCGCGCCTTGCCGTCCGCTATGCTGTCGAGCGGAGCCAGGGCCACGCCCGGCGGGGTCGCGGTCAGCCGTTCGTCCTCGCTCATGGATCGGCGTCGGGCTGGACGGACGGATGGGCCATTGCAAAGGCGTCCAGCGCCCGCGCCTTTTCCCCCGCCGCGACGAGGGCGGGAAAGGCGGACAGGTCGACATGGAAGCGCTCCGCCGAATAGAGTTGCGGCACCAGATAGCAGTCCGCCAGCCCCGGCCGATCGCCAAAGGCGAAGCCCCGGCCATGGCGCATCACCCATGCCTCCAGCGCGGCGAAGCCGTCCGTGATCCAGCGGGCGATCCATGTGTCGAGGGCGGGCTGGTCCGCGCCGAAATCCTGCTTCAGCGCCTGAAGGACGCGCAGATTGTTGAGCGGATGGATGTCGCAGCCGATCAGCGCCGCCATGGAGCGCACGATTGCCCGCCCCTCCGCATCGGGCGGCAGCAGGGGCGGTTGCGGCCAGCGTTCCTCGATCCACTCCAGAATGGCGGGGCTTTGCGTGAACGCAAAACCCTGCGCCTCCACGGCGGGGACCAGCCCTTGCGGGGACAGGGCACGATAGTCCGGTTCCCGCTGCGCGCCGGTGCGCAGGTCGTGCGTGACCTGATCATAGGCCACGCCCTTCAGGTTCAGCGCGATCCGTACGCGATAGGAGCTGGTCGAACGCCAATAGCCGTGGAGGGTGAGCGCGCTCATCGCGCCGGCTCGATCAGGGCGCGGCATTCCCCGAAGCCGATGGGGACATAGCCATCCGCCCGCGCCACCGCCTTAAGCGCCAGTTCGTCGCCATCCTGCAAAAAGGCGCGTTCCTCACCGGTCGGCAGGAGGATCTTCGTCTTGCCGCCCTCGGTCAGTTCCATGAGGCTGCCATAGCTGTCCGGCGTCGGGCCGGAGAGCGTGCCCGTCCCCAGCAGGTCGCCGGGATTGAGGTTGCAGCCGTTGGACGCATGATGGGCGACGATCTGCTGCGCGGTCCAGTACATGGAGGAAGCGGGGCCGCGCGAGAGGCGCATGGGCGCGAGGCCCTGCGCCCGCATGTTTGCGCTCGACAGATGGACCTCCAGATCGACGGACAGTGCGCCATGGGCCTGATCCTGTTCGTCCCACAAATAGGGCAAGGGTTGCGGGTCGCCCTGCGGCCTTGGAGGCTGGGCGATGCGGAAGGGGGCCATGGCCTCCGCCGTCACGACCCAGGGGGAGATGGTGGACTGGAAATTCTTGGCCAGGAACGGGCCCAGGGGCACATATTCCCATGCCTGGAAGTCGCGCGCCGACCAGTCGTTGAGCAGGCAGAAGCCCGCTATATGGTTCGCCGCCTCGGCAATCGGCACAGGCTCCCCCAGCGCATTGCCCGCGCCGATCCAGATGCCCAGTTCCAGCTCATAATCCAGTCGTTGGCTGGGCCCCACCACCGGAGCATCGGCATCGGGGGCCTTGCGCTGGCCCTGCGGGCGGATCACCGGCACGCCTGACGGCCGGATGGAGGATGCCCGTCCATGATAGCCGATGGGGACATATTTATAATTGGGCAGCAGCGGATTGTCGGGGCGGAACAGCTTGCCGATATTGGTGGCGTGGTGAATGCCGACATAGAAGTCGGTATAATCGCCTATCGCGGCGGGCAGGTGCAGCGCGCAATCCGCCGCCCGGTGCAGCAGGGGTTCGACGGCGTGGCGCTGTCCTTCATCGCTGAAGAGGGCGCTGAGCCAGCGGCGCAGCGCCAGCCGGTCCGCCGCCGGGAGCGCCATCAGGGCGTTTAGGGTGGTTCCGTGCAGGACGGCGGCGGCGGCGGCGGGAAGCAGGCCCGCTTCGGCGGCGGCGCGCAGGTCGAAAATCCGCTCCCCTATCGCGACGCCCGCCCGCGCCGCGCCGCCGGGGGGCGAGAAAATGCCGTAGGGCAGGTTCTGGACCGGGAAGTCGGGATGGCCATCGGCTCCCTCGACCCAGCTCGACCGGGCGGGATCATGGGTTTCGTCTATCTGCGGGAAGCTCATGCCCCCTCCTCTTCTCTTGAGCCGGCCCCTTGCGGCAGTTGCGCCTTGGTGAAGCCGGACCAGCAATCGTCATAGTCCAACTGGCCCAGCGGCGTTTCCATCGCGAAGCGGGTCGGGCGAAAGGCGAAGCGGCTTTCGAACATGAAGGCCATGGTGTCGCTGATCCGGTGCGGTTTCAACTCGGCGGCCAGCGCGCCTTCATAGCTGGCCTTGTCCGGGCCGTGGCCCGCCATGCAATTGTGCAGCGACGCGCCGCCCGGCGCGAAGCCGCCTGCCTTGGCATCATAGACGCCGTGGATCAGGCCCATGAATTCGCTCATCACATTGCGGTGAAACCATGGCGGGCGGAATGTGTCCTCCGCCACCATCCAGCGCGGCGGGAAGATCACGAAGTCGCAATTGGCGGTTCCCGCCCGGTCGCTGGGGGAGGTCAGCACGGTGAAGATCGACGGATCGGGATGGTCGTAGCTGACCGTGTTCATCGTGTTGAACCGGCGCAGATCGTAGCGGCAGGGCGCGAGATTGCCGTGCCAGGCCGCCACGTCGAAGGGGGAATGGTCCTGCGTCGTCGTCCACAGCTGGCCGGCGAATTTCTGGACGATTTCGTGGGGGCTGTCGTCATCCTCGAACCAGGCGGCGGGGGTTTCGAAATCGCGGGCGTTGGCGAGGCCGTTGGCGCCGATGGGGCCGAGGTCGGGGAGGCGGAACAAGGCCCCGTAATTTTCGCAGACATAGCCCCGCGCCGTTCCGTCGGGCAGGTCCACCCTGAAACGCACGCCGCGGGGGATCAGCGCGATCTGTTCCGGCGCGACATCCATCACGCCCATTTCGGTGGTGAGGCGCAGCCTGCCTTGCTGCGGCACGATCAGCATTTCGCCGTCGGCATTGGTGAAGGCGCGCTTTTCCATCGGGCGGTTGGCGGCGTAGAGATGGACGGCCAGGCCCTCGCCCGCCGCCGGATCGCCCGCGCCGCAATAGCTGATGAGGCCGTCGAGGAAATCCACCGATCGTTCGGGGAGCGGCAGGGGGTCCCAGCGCAGGCGGTTGGGCGTCGGGGGGGCTTCGTCGAAGGGGCCGCTGCGCAGGAGGGTTTCGGCCTCATAGGGGCGGTAGGGCGGGTGATTGGCCGCGGGGCGCAGGCGGTAGAGCCAGCTTCGCCGGTTTTCCGCACGGGGCGCGGTGAAGGCGGTGCCGGACAGTTGTTCGGCGTAAAGGCCATAGGGGGCGTGTTGCGGGGAGTTGCGGCCCACGGGCAGGGCGCCGGGCGCCGCCTCCGTCGCGAAATGATTGCCGAAGCCTGTCAGCATGGCGGCTGCGGATGGCCTGCTCTCTCCCATTTCGGCGCGACTCCTGTGGTATCAATTGTTACCATCATAGCGCTTTGCCGATGAAGTATCAAATGTTACCAGTTGTGGATGACCGCCAAGACGCTGCGCCTCGATCAGTTCATTCCCTATCGCCTGTCCTTCACGGCGGCGTTGCTGAGCGACACCATCGCGCAAAGTTATGAGAGGCTGTTCGGGATCAGCATTGCGGAATGGCGGGTCATTGCCTGGGTGGCGGAGCTTGGCAGCGTTACGCAGCAGCAGATCTGCGCCCGGAGCCGCATGGACAAGGTGACGGTCAGCCGGGCGGCGATTGCGTTGAGCGGGCAGGGGATTGTCCAGCGCCTGCCCAATGCGGAGGACCGGCGGTCGCATCTGCTGGCGCTGACGGAGGAAGGGCGGCGGTTGCATGGGGCCATCGCGCCCAGGGCGCTGGAGCTGGAGAGCGGGATATTCTCGCATTTCAGTGCGGAGGAGGTGGAGTCGTTCGTCGCCATGTTGCGGCGGATCGATGCGATTGTGTTGGGGGATGGGGAATAATTTTTGTCCGGCCGCTCTACGGGATCAGCCGATCCCGTTCGGGTCGGGCGCGCTGCGTTTCAACCCAGCCCCATCCTGTCCGAAATGTCCCGCGCCACGGTCAGGACCGCTTGCGCCAGCGGGCCCAGCGGGGCGCGGTCGGAGACGATCACGCCGATGCGGCTCCCCTCCTCCGCGTCCGGCAGCGCGAAGGTGCGCACCCAGTCCAGACCGTCGAGCAGCATCGCATGGCTGTCCGGCACGATGGAGCAGAGCCGCCCCTGCCGCACCAGCGCGAACAGGGCGACATAGCTGTCCGCCGTCACCACCGGGCGCAGCGCAAGGCCCCGTTCGCCCAGCCGGGCGTCCAATATGCGCCGGTTCTGCATGCCCTGATGGAGCAGGCACAGCGGCAGGGCGGCCACATCCTCCCAGTCCGGCGGGCGCTTTTCATCCAGCACGCCCCGCGCCGCCACCAGCATGTAGCGCTCGACATAAAGGGGCGCGGCCAGCATGTGGGAGGGCGGCTCGAAATCCAGATAGGTGAGGCCCGCGTCCAGTTCGAAGGCGGCGAGCTCCCGCTCGATCTTGCGCGAGGTCAGCGCCCGGACCGAGATGTTGAGGCCGGGATGCCGCTCCAGCAGCGCCTCCACCAGCGGGCCGACGGCGGGCATGGCGGCCGGGATCGCGCCCAGGCGCAATTCGCCCTGCAAGGGGCCCTTGGCGACCGCCGCCGCCTGCATCAGATTGTCCGCCGCCGCGACAAGCTGCTGCGCCCAAGGGAGGATCGCCCGGCCCTCCTCGGTCAGCCCGGCGTAGCGGCGGTTGCGCTGAATCAGGCGCTTGCCGAGTTGCGCCTCCAGCGCGGAAATGCCGGCCGAGAGCGTGGGCTGCGAGACATGGCAGGCAGCGGCGGCGCGGGCGAAATGCCCTTCCCTCTCCAGGGCCAGGAAATATTGAAGAAGGCGGGTCTGCATGCGCGCTTTACTCTCTTTTTTCCGGCTGATAGGGCAAAGTGGCGCTCCGTAGAAGCCGGGTCTGGACGATGGGCGCAACTCTCACTATATACCGCTCGGTATGGAAACACAGACTCAGATAGCGAGGGGACGCCCGAGGGAGTTCGATCCCGAAGAAGCGCTCAGTGCCGCGCTGACCGTCTTTTGGCGGCGTGGCTATGAAGGCGCGTCCATGGCGGAACTGACCGAGGCGATGGGCATCACCAAGCCCAGCCTCTACGCCTGTTTCGGCAACAAGGAATCGCTGTTCCGCAAGGCGCTCGACCTCTATGAGCGCGACAAGCTGTGCTACATCAAGTCCGCGCTGGACGAACCCACCGCAAAGGGCGTGGCCGAACGGCTGCTGCGCGGGTCGCTGGCGATCCAGACCGGGACGACCGATCCGCATGGCTGCCTGGGCGTGATCAGCGCGGTCGCCTGCGCCACGCAGGCCGAGTCGATCCGCGACGAGGTCATCGCCCGCCGCGCCTCCTCCGACGCGGCCCTGGTGGCGCGGTTGGAACGGGCGCGGGAGGAAGGCGACTTTCCCGACACGATCGAGCCGAAGGCGCTGGCCACCTATCTGACCGCCGTGGTGCAGGGCATGGCCGTGCATGCGAGCGCGGGGATGTCGCGTGAACTGCTGGAGCAACTGGTGGAGACGACGCTGGCCGTCTGGCCGGGGAAGTGACGGAAAACCGGGCTTTCCGGAATTCCATACCGAAAAATTACCAAACGGTATAAAAAGCCTGTTGACCCTGCTGCTGCACCGCATTATATACCAGTCAGTATTGAATAGACCTGCTCTCCAAAAGAGGTCACATGATGCGGACGTTTCTCAAATCCTGTCGTCGCTGACGACCTGACGCGACCAGCCCAACAGGGCGGCGCGACCTGACCATCATTCCATTGTTCGACGCGCGGCCCGCCGGTCGCGCGGCGGAGAGGTTTTTTTTCCACGTTCGGCCGGGATGGCTCGCAGCGGACGACGATGCGTCGGCCCGATTCCCGGTTGCGCGTCATGCACAGGGGAATTGCCATGGCATTTCTGCAACTTGCCACGCTGGCCGAAGATGGCGGAGCGATTGGCGTCAAAAGGGCGGCGAACGCCGGTTTCGCGCCCGTCGAATGGCAGATCATCCAGCTTGCGCGGGGGGACGGCCTGTCGTCGCTGCGCGCGCCGGACCGCTGGGACCGGGTGAAAAGCTGGATATTTGGGGAGCGGGCCAATCCGCGCCTTGCCAACAAGCGGCTGGAGAGCCTGCGCCGTCTGGCGGTCGACGCCTGGCATCGCGGCTATGCGGTCCGTCCTTCCTTCCTGAAGGCCTTTTTGAAGGCCGGATTCAACGAGGGCCAGCTCGAAACGCTGCTGGCCAGCATCAGCGCGCAACGGCGCTTCCAAGGTTCCCGGAGCTGACACCATGAACATGCACACCCCCATCGACGTCGACACCAGGTCGGCCACCCCCCTCGCCCGCTGGCGAAAGCGCCATGTTTCGCTGGGCGTGATCGCGCTCGCCATCCTGGGCGGCGTGACGTGGAAGCTGATCGACAGGCCCGAGGCGCAGGCGGCCGCCACCCCGCTGGTCACCGTGGGCGTCTCCGCCCCGCTGACCCGCGCGGTGACGCAGTGGGACGATTATGTCGGACGCTTCGCGCCCAGCCAGACGGTCGAGATTCGTCCCCGCGTGTCGGGGTCGGTGACGGCGATCCACTTCAGGGACGGCGATTATGTGAAGGCGGGGCAACTGCTCTTCACCATCGACCAGCGGCCCTTCCTGGCGGCTCTGGCGGAGGCGAAGGCCAGCACGGCGAGCGCCCGCAGCGCCTTGCTGCTGGCGCAGAATGATTATAGCCGCGTCCAGCGTCTGACGGGGGATGAGGCGGTTTCGGCGAGTGAAGTGGACTCGCTCCGGTCGCGGTTGCAGGCGGCGCAGGCCGCGCTGGCGGGGGCGCAGGCGCGGGAGCGGCAGCGGGCGCTCGACATGGAGTTCACGCAGGTCCGCGCGCCGATTTCGGGGCGGGTTTCGGACCGGCGGGTCGATATCGGCAATCTCGTCTCGGCGGGCGAAGGGGCGGGCGCGACATTGCTGACCACGGTCAACAAGCTCGATCCCATTTACTTCAACTTCGATGCGTCCGAGGCGCTGTATCTGAAGTCGCAGCGCGACAGGGGCGCTGGCGGGGCGGTCGAGGTGCGGTTGCAGGATGAAGCGGATTATCGGCACAAGGGGCGGCTGGACTTCACCGACAATGGGCTCGATCCGCGTTCGGGGACGATCCGGGTGCGGGCCGTGTTCGACAATCCGGACATGTTCCTGACGCCGGGGCTGTTCGGCAATATGCGGCTGGCCAATGGCGGCAAGGTCAATGCCTTGCTGGTGCCGGATGAGGCGATCCAGTCCGATCAGGCGCGCAAGACCGTGCTGGTGGTCGGGCGGGACGACAGCGTCGCGGCGAAGCCGGTGGAGCTGGGTCCGGTGGTGGACGGGCTGCGCATCATCCGCGCGGGGCTGACGCCCGGCGACCGGGTGATCGTGTCGAACATTCAGGCGGCCATGCCGGGTGCGAAGGTCGCGACGAAGCCGGCGGCGATCAAGGCGGCTCCGGCGCCGGTTGCGGCGGTGGATGCGGCGGCGCCGGTTGCGGCGCAGGCGACCTTTGCGCGCTAAGGCATCACGCCCTCCCCGTTCGGGCTGAACCTGTCGAAGCCCTGCACTTTTCCTTGAAGAGAAGTGAAGCCCCCTTCGACTGCCTGCAAGGCAGGCGCTCAGGACAGGCTTCGACAAGCTCAGGGCGAACGGAGGCAGAGGTAGGAAATCAAGCTGAAACGCGCGCTCCCCGGATCGCGAACCCCTTTTCACGCCATCGAGGAATTCGTCCGATGCGCCTCTCCCGTTTCTTCATCGACCGGCCGATCTTTGCCGCCGTGATCGCGGTGATCATCACCGTGGTCGGCGCGATCGCCTTTGTCGGTCTGCCCGTTTCGCAATATCCGGACATCGTGCCGCCCACGGTCACGGTGTCCGCCCAATATCCCGGCGCATCCGCCGAAACCGTCGCGTCCACCGTCGCCGCGCCGATCGAGCAGGAGATCAACGGCGTCGACGACATGCTCTACCAGAGCAGCCAGTCGACCGGCGACGGCAAGGTCACGATCACCGTCACCTTCAAGGTCGGCACCGATCTGGACGCCGCGCAGGTGCTGGTCCAGAACCGCGTCGCCGTCGCCATCCCGCGCCTGCCCGAAGAGGTGCAGCGGCTGGGCGTCGTCACGCGCAAGACGACCCCGGAATTCCTGATGGTCGTGAACCTCCAGTCGCCGGACGGGACGTTCGACCGCGATTATATCTCCAACTATGCGCTGACGCAGGTGCGCGACCGGCTGGCGCGGCTGGACGGCGTGGGCGACGTGCAGCTTTTCGGATCGCGCGACTATGCGATGCGCATCTGGATCGACCCCGACCGCGCCGCCGCGCTCAACCTGACCGCGGGCGAGATCGTGCAGGCCCTGCGCGCCCAGAATGTGCAGGTGTCCGCCGGTTCCATCGGCCAGCCCCCTTATGATCGCGGTGAAGCCTTCCAGCTTGGCGTCGAGATGCAGGGCCGCCTGACCGAGCCGCAGCAGTTTGCGGACATCGTCATCCGCACCGATGCGGACGGCCGTCAGGTCCGGGTGGGCGACGTCGCCCGCGTCGAACTGGGCGCGCAGGATTATGGCATCAACACCTATCTGTCGAACAAGCCCACCGTCGTCATCGCGACGATGCAGCGCCCCGGCTCCAACGCGCTGGACGCGGCGGAGAAGGTGAAGGCGGAGATGGAGCAGCTTTCCAAGCGCTTCCCCAAGGGGCTGGAATATAGCGTCATCTACAATCCGACCGAATTCATCGCCCAGTCCATCGACGCCGTCTATCACACGCTGTTCGAAGCGGTGATCCTGGTCGTGCTCGTCATTCTGGTCTTCCTCCAGAACTGGCGCGCGGCGGTCATCCCGATCATCGCCATTCCGGTCTCGCTGATCGGCACGGCGGCGATCCTGGCGGGGCTGGGCTATTCGCTGAACAATCTGTCGCTGTTCGGGCTGGTGCTGGCCATCGGCATCGTCGTCGACGACGCCATCGTCGTGGTCGAGAATGTCGAGCGCAATATCGAGCATGGCATGTCGCCGCTGGAGGCCGCCCGCGTGTCCATGGATGAGGTGTCCACGGCGCTGATCGCCATCGTCCTCGTCCTGTGTGCGGTGTTCGTGCCGACTTTGTTCATCACCGGCATTTCGGGCGCTTTCTACCAGCAGTTCGCCGTCACCATTTCGACCGCGACGATCATTTCGCTGATCCTCTCGCTCACTCTGTCTCCGGCGGCGGCGGCGCTGTTGCTGAAGTCGAAGCCCCATGCCCAAAATGGCGGGCATGATCTGGACAATGCGCCGCGCTGGCGCCGGTTGGCCGGGCAGGCGGCCGACCGCTTCAATCGCGGCTTCGACCGGCTGAGCGCTGGCTATGCCCGCCTCACCCGCTTCCTCGTCGCGCGGCCCAAGAAGATGCTGCTGACCTATTCGGGGCTGATCGCCGCCACCATCGCCCTGTTCTGGGTGACGCCCGGCGGCTTCATCCCCGCGCAGGATCAGGGCTATTTCCTGGCCGTGGTGCAGTTGCCCTCCGGCGCTTCGCTGGAACGCACCGACAAGGTGACGCGGGAGGTCGCGGCGAGAATCCTGCCGGTAAAGGGCCTACGCGGCGCGGTGATGTTCGCCGGTTTCCATGGCCCTTCGCAGACGCAGGCGCCCAACAGCGCCGCCATCTACTTCCCGTTCAAGACCTTCGCCGAGCGTCGGCAAGAAGGCGTCACCTATGCCGGGATCATGGAGCAGGCGAACAAGGCCGTCGCCGGTTATGACAAGGCCCGCATCCTGCTCGTGCCGCCGCCGCTCATCCAGGGCATCGGTTCGGCGGGCGGATACCGCCTGATGGTGCAGGATCGTGAGGATCATGGCTATGCCGGGCTGAACAAGGTCGCCCAGGACTTCATCGCCAAGGCGAACCAGACGCCCGGACTCAACATGGTCTATACGCTGTTCGATGTCGGCACGCCCCGCGTCTATGCCGATGTGGACCGGCGCAAGGCCGACCTGCTGGGCGTGCCGCCGGAGCGCGTGTTCGAAGCGATGCAGGTCTATCTGGGCTCCGCCTTCGTCAACGACTTCAACCTGCTGGGGCGCACCTATCGCGTGACCGCGCAGGCCGATGCCGACCATCGCGGCACGGTGGCGGACATTGCCAATCTGAAGACCCGGTCGAACAGCGGGCAGATGGTGCCCATCGGTTCCGTCTCGACCTTCAGGGACAAGACCGGCCCCTATCGCGTGGTGCGCTACAACCTGCTGCCGGCGGTGGAGATCGACGGCGATACCGCGCCCGGATACAGTTCGGGCCAGTCGCTGACGACGATGGAGAAGCTGGCCGATTCCACCCTGCCCGCCGGTTATGGCAAGGAATGGACGGGCGTCGCCTATCAGCAGGTGATCGCCGGCAATACGGCGGGCGTCGTCTTCGCCATGGCGGTGTTCTTCGTCTTCCTGGTGCTGGCGGCGCAATATGAAAGCCTGACGCTGCCGCTGTCGATCATCCTGATCGTGCCGATGTGCCTGTTCGCGGCCATGCTGGGCGTGAACCTGCGGGGCATGGACAATAATATCCTAACGCAGATCGGGCTGGTCGTGCTGATCGCCCTGGCGGCGAAGAACGCGATCCTGGTGGTCGAGTTCGCCAAGCAGGCCGAAGAGGAACAGGGACTTTCGCCGGTGGATGCCGCCGTTCAGGCAGCGCAGACCCGTCTGCGTCCGATCCTGATGACCAGCTTCGCCTTCATCCTGGGCGCGGTGCCGCTGGTGATCGCGAGCGGGGCGGGCGCGGAGCTGCGGCAGGCTTTGGGCACGGCCGTCTTCTTCGGGATGACCGGCGTGACGGCTTTCGGCCTGCTCTTCACCCCCACTTTCTATGTCGTGTGCCGCGCATTGGGCGACCGCTTTTCCCGCAAGGGCAAGGGTCAGGCCCCCGCCGCGCTGCAACCCGCCGAATAAGGAACGGCATGATGATCAAGACACTCCTCCCCCTTCTGCTCGGCGCGTCGGCCCTGACCGCTTGCGCCGCAGGGCCGGACTATAAGGCCCCGGCTACCCCGACCGCTGCTGCCGGGGCCTTTATCGGCGCGGCCAGTCCGGCGGCCAGCACAGCAGTCAGCACGGCGCAGGCCGACGAGCATTGGTGGCGGCTCTACAGCGATCCGATGCTGGACGGGCTGGTGCAGGACGCGCTGAAGGCCAATAGCGACATCCGCGTGGCCGTCGCCCGGCTGGAAAAGGCCCGCGCCCAGTTGCGCGGCGCCCGTTCCGACAGGCTGCCGCAGACGACCCTGAGCGGTTCGCCCAGCTATGGCCGGGCGTCGGCCGCGCAGACGCTGCCGGGGGCCGACCGCGAGAACTGGACCGTCGATGCGGGGTTGAACGTCGCCTATGAGGTCGACCTGTTCGGGCGGGTGAAGCGCAGCATCGAGGCGGCGAAGGGCGACGTCAACGCCGCCGCGGCCGACGCCGACGCGGTGCGCGTGGCGGTGGTCGCGGACACGGTGCGCGCCTATGTCGACGCGACCAGTTCGGCGGAGCGGATCGCCGTGGCGCGGCAGACGGTGGCGCTGCTCGACAACAGCATCCGCATCACCAATGCGCGGTTCGAGGTGGGCCGGTCGGACCGGCTGGACGTGATCCGCGTGACGGCGCTGCGCGACCAGCAGGCGGCGATCATCCCCAGCCTGATCGCGGACCGGGACAGCGCGCTGTTCCGGCTGGCGACGCTGACGGGGCGGACGCCGCAGGAGCTGCCCGCGCCGGTGCAGGACCAGAAGACGACGCCCGGCCTCAGCCAGCCCATACCGGTGGGGGACGGGCGCGCCCTGCTGGCCCGGCGTCCGGACGTGCGGGCCGCCGAGCAGCGGTTGGCCGCCGACACGGCGCGGATCGGGGTGGCGACGGCGGACCTTTATCCGCGCATCACGCTGGGCGGATCGATCGGCACGACGGCGGTGGGCGGCGGCGATATTTTCGGCGGCGGGCCGTTCCGCTGGCTGCTGGGGCCGCTGATCAACTGGGCCTTCCCCAATCAGGAGGCCAATCGCGCCCGGATCGCAGCCGCCAGGGCCGATGCCGACGGGTCGCTCGCGGCGTTCGACGGCACGGTGCTGCAGGCGCTGGAGGAAACCGAGACGGCGCTGTCCGTCTATGCCCATGCGCTGGAGCGCCGCGATACGCTGAAGGCCGCGCGGGAGGCCGCCGGGCGGGCGGCCCGCATCAGCCTTGCCCGGCAGCGGGAGGGGCAGATCGATTTCCTGACCGTGCTGGACGCGCAGCGGACGCTGGCGGCGGCGGAGAGCGATCTGGCGACGGCGAACCGGGTGGTGGCCTTCGCCCAGGTCGACCTGTTCAGGGCGCTGGGCGGCGGCTGGACCAGCAGTTGAGCCCGCAGCGCGGCGGCGGTCAGAAGCGCGCCGAAACGCGCCCATAATAAAAGCCGCCGCTCAGCCCGAACGGCGCGAAATTGCCGTAGGCGCCCGATCCGTCATAGGCGATCACGCCATGGCGGTCGGGATAGACGTCGAACAGATTGTTCGCGCCGACCGACAGCGTCAGCCGATCGCTGATGTCATAGCCGACATCGAGGTCCGCGATCCATTTCGCGCCGAAGCGCCGGTCGCCGGTCGCGACATTGCTCGATTCCACATAGCGGCCGAAGCGGGTCAGCCGCGCCAGCGCATGCAGGCGGCCCAGCGACCAGTCGTTCGTCAGCACCAGCTTCGTGCGCGGGGTCGCGGCGACGAGGTCGCGCTGCGCCTGGCGCCCGAACAGGGTGACGTTGAGCGAGGCGAGTTCCGGCGGCGTGTCGACGACATGGGTGATTTTCGTGCGGTTATAGCTATAGGCCGCGTTCAGGCGGAAACTGCCGAGCGCGCCGGTGCGCAGCGTATATTCCGTCACGACGTCGATGCCGCGCGTGCGGGTGTCGATGGCGTTGGCGAAGAATTGGGCGCTGTCGACATCGTCGATGCCGTTGGCGACCAGGATGGCGCGGATGGCCGCCCCTCCATTGGCCGCCGTGCCGAGGAATTCGGTCTTGACGATGCGGTCGTCCACCGCGATCTGATAGGCGTCGACGGTGAGGCGGAACGGGCCGCGCTCAAAGGACAGGCCGGCCGTATAGTTGAGCGACTTTTCCGGCTTGAGCGGGGTGGCGCCCAGCGCCTGCGCGGCGATGCTGCCGACCGGCAGGAATTTCGATGTGGTGCTGACCCGGTTATTGCCGATGATCGTCGCCGTGTTCTGCGTGGTCGAAAAGCCGCCCTGCGCCAGCGAGGGAGCGCGGAAGCCGGTGTTGACGCCGCCACGGACGGCAAGGCCGGGCGCGAATTCGTAACGGGTCGAGAATTTGCCCGACACCGTGTCGCCCGCGCTGTCGTCATAATGTTCGAAGCGCCCGGCGACGCCGACGAACCAGCCGGGCGTCAGGTCGGTCGACAGGTCGACATAGGCGGCGATGTTGTTGCGGCTGAGCGTCGCCTCGTCCGCCGGAGAGGTTCCGGTGAAGGAAACCAGTCCCGGCGATGGCGACCGCCCGCCATAGGCGTTGCCGAAGGGCGTTCCGTCGGCGGGGATCACATAGCCGCCGTCGCGATAGCTGTCCGGCTCCCCCGCGCGGTTGCGGAACTTCTCCCAGCGATGCTCGAACCCGATGGCCACGTCGAGCGGACGGGCCGTGCCGATGTCGTAGCCGCGGGTGAATTCCAGATTGTTGACCCAGAGGTCCTGTATCTGCTTGCCCATGAAGAAGCTTGTCGGGCTGGACGGGCCGAGCGAAGGGTTGAGGGTGCCTTCGGCGCCCAGCTTCACATGGTCGCGCCCATAGCTGGTGGAGAGGTCGAACGACCAGCCTGCCGTCAGATCGCCGCGCAGGCCGATGGCGGATTGCCAGTCCCATTCCTTGATGCGCCGGCGCGCCTGGAAGCCGGAGGGATAGAGGCCGGGAAGGGATGTCTTGCCCTGCACATTCGCCTGCCCGCCATAGCCGGTGGTCGCCGGGAAGATCGCGCCGCGCTTGTCATCGATGTCGCGATAGCTGAGGGTGGAAAAGCTGTAGGCGGTCAGCGCGCCGAGGGGCAGTTCGGCATTGACCGATCCGTTGACGATCTTGTCCCGGTTGGACCGGCCATAGCCGCCCGCGATCAGATGATCGGCATGGGTTTCGCGCGGGTCCGGGGCGCCGTTCACGAAAGGATAGACATAGGGCACGGGTTCGGCGGAGCTGTCGGCGCGGTCGTGATACTTCCCCTCCACGGCGATGCGGACGAAGCCGTCGCCGCTGATGCGGGTGCCGTAGCTTAGCCCCTGCTGCACCAGTGCGCCGCCCTTTTCGTAAAGCTGCCCGGCGGTGGCTGAGAAGGAGCCGCCCTCCGGCGCGTCGTCCAGCAGGATGTTGATGACGCCGGAAATCGCGTCCGACCCATATTGGGCGGCGGCGCCGTCGCGCAGCACCTCGATCCGGCCCACGGCGTTGGTGGGGATGAGGTCGATGTCGACCGGGGTGGAACCGCCCGATATGCGCGAAAGGTTATTGATGAGCGCGGTCGTGTGCCGCCGCTTTCCATTGACCAGCACCAGCAGATAATCGCCCGATAGGCCCCGGATGGAGATGGGGCGCACGCTGGCCGAGGTGCCGCCGCCGCCCAGCGCCGGCATGGTGAGGGAGGGGATGATGTTGCCCAGCACTTCCTTGAGGCCCGTGCGGCCGGTGGCCTGCAATTCCTGGGGACTGATGACATCGATGGGCACGGGGCTGTCCGCCACCGTCCGTCCCCCGCCCCGGCGCGTGCCGGTGACGACGATGGCCGATCCGGCGGCTTCCGCATCGTCGGCGGCGGCAAGCTCCTGCGCGGCGGCGAAGGATGGAAGGACGGCGCCGGAAAGTGCGGCGCCGGCGAGAAGCAGGCTTTTCATCGGAGATCCTTCGAAATGAAAAAAGAGGGCGTCAGTCCCGCCGGGCCAGGGTCGTGGCGTTGAAGGACGGGTCATAGGCGCCGCGAATGTCGGGCAGCGCGGGGATGATGCCGGCGCGGCGGTAACGGGCAAAGATTTCGGCCTGTTCGCGAACCAGAGCATCGTTTATCGGTTCCGCCGTGCCGATATAGGCGGTGATGGAGAAGCGGGCGACCTTGAAGGGCAGGCCGGTCTCCTGCGCCAGCGTCCGGGCGAAGGCGTCGGGATGCGCCGCCGCCCAGCGCCGCGCCCGGCTCAGCCGCGCCAGGAAATCGGCCAGTATCGGCCGCTTGCCGTGGATCGCGGACTCCGATGCCGCAAAGAAACCCGTCTGGGCGGGAAAGCCGCTGGCATCGGCCAGCACCCGGTCGCCATTTTCCATGACCGCGATGCCGACATAGCTGCCCCAGGTCGACCAGGCGTCGATCGCGCCGCTTTCCAGCGCCGCTTTGGCCGCGCCGTTGTCGAGATAGGTCCAGCGGACATCGGACGACGCAAGGCCCGCTTGTTCGATCAGGCGGAGCGCCAGATCCTGCCCGGCCGAACCGCGCACGGTGGCAAGCTTGCGCCCCTTGAGCTGCGCCACGGACCGGACCGGCGAGTCCTTCGGCACGACGATGGCGGAGGCGCGGCCAACGCCGGGGCCCTGCGGACGATAGGCGAAGACCGCCTTGATCTTCGCGCCGCCGGCATAGGCGAAGGCGAAGGGCGGAGCGCCGACGCCCCCCACATCGATCGCGCCCGCCGCCAGCGCCTCCAGCAAGGGAGAGGCTGCCGGAAACTGCGCCCATTCGATCCGGTAGGGCAGATCGTCCAGTTCGCCGGCGGCGCGCATCAACGCCTGCGCGCCGCCGCGCTGATCCCCGATCTTCAGGACGGGGCGGCCCGGATCGCCCCCGCCATGCGGGCGGAGCGAGGCGAAGCCGATGGCGGCGAGCGCGATCAGGGCGAAGAGGACGATCCAGGGAAGAAGAACCCTGCGCCGGGAGAGGATGGTGCGCGTCATGGCGTCTCCGGGACCGGCGGCGGCGGCAGCCGCAACCGGCCCGCCAAGGATCAGAGGTTCGCGTAGAGCGGTTCGTCCGCGATCAGGATGCGTTCCAGCACGCGCGGGAAATCGCCATAGTTGCGCACGGCATAGTGAACCGCCGCCCGATTGTCCCAGAAGGCGACCGAGTTGGGACGCCAGGAAAAGCGGACCTGATATTCGGGCCGCTTATATTGCCGGACGATCTCCTCCAGCAATTCGCGGCTCTCCGCCAGTTCCACGCCCAATATCTGCGGCCGCTGGGTATAGTTGACCCAGAGGATCTTCTGCCCGGTTTCGCGATGGGTGCGCACGACGGGATGCGCGACGATGGGATAGTCGTGCCCGGCGCCGACCAGAGCTTCCCGGAAGTCATGGGTGACGTGCAGCCCCTCCAGCCGCGCCTTGACGTCGTCCGACAGCCCTTCATAGGCGAGATGCGCGTCGACCCAGATGGTGTCCCCGCCGACATCGGGGAGGGTGACGGCGCGCAGCACGGCGCCCCAGGTCGGCACCAGCCGCCAGCTCGTGTCGCTGTGATAGGCGTCGCCCGGCCTTACGTCCCGATGGATGCGCTTTTCATATCGGGCCGCGTCGGCCGCCGCGATCTTGTGGATGGGCGCGATCCTGGAATCGGCGGTGGTGCTGGGATGGGTGTAGAGCGGGCCGAAGGCCGCGGCGAAGGCGGCATGCTGTTCATTGGTCAGCGGCTGGTCGCGGAAGAACACGACCTTGTAGCGCAACAGGGCGGCGCGGATCGCGTCGCGCTGTCCGGGGGAAAGCGGCCTGCTGAGATCGACGCCGTCGATTTCGGCGCCGATGGTCGGTTGCAGGGGGCGGATGCCGATGATCCCATCGGCGCGGTCCAGAATATCTGCTGCTGCGGAGGACATATCATCACCTTTCAAGGTCGCCGGACGATTTCCGTGCAGGACCATTGCTAAGGGATGGATGCGCCATCGGGTTATGATGATTGGTCGGCATGCTTTGAATATCCGAATATTATTGGCAATACTCATCCATGTGGAAATACGGGTCCTTCAATATCATTGCCTTGACGCAACAATTCATCGGCCCTCCTATTCCAATCATTCATGGTTCTTCGGGCAGAGAAAATAACTGTTCGCCGTCCGAAGCCTGTAGATCGGAACGGAAGGAGCGTCGCCACATCCGGTCGGGATCGTGGCAATTGCCGGAATAACGGAGATCGCGCCGATGGATTATGTGACGATCGATTTCGAAGCGAGCTGCCTTCCCCGTCATGGCCGGTCCTTTCCCATCGAGGTCGGAATAGCCGATGCGAAAGGCGCCCGGTCCTGGCTGATCCGTCCCCTGACCGACTGGCGCGCATGGGACTGGACGCGGGAAGCGCTGGACCTGCACGGCATAAGCCCGGAGCAGCTGGAGCAGGAGGGCATGCCGGCCGATCGGGTCTTCGCCGAACTCGACCGGGCGGTCGGCGGACGGCGCCTTGTCGCGGACAGCGGCATCGACGCCTATTGGTGGGATATGCTGGCGAAGGCCGCCGGCCGGGAAAGCGCCCGTCCGATCGAGCATGTCTCCGCCGTGCTCGACGCGCTGGCGGTGACGAGCGAGGACATATTCGCGGCGCAGCGGCATGCGGACCGGCTTTGCCCGGCCCGCCATCGCGCGGCGAACGATGCGCTGTGGCTGTGGACAGTGTTGGCGAAGCTGGAACCGCGCGCCGGGGAGTTGCCGCATCCGGCATATTTGCCGTCGCTGCCCAATTACGAGCCGCGCTCAATGGTTTTGCAGAATCGATAAATGGGCGACCATTATGCGTTGGTCGGCCGATGGGCGGAATAATAGACCGGTCCGCGCCAATCATTGAGCGAGAACCGATCATGTCCCAGCACCGTCATATCAAGCTCGGCTTCATCCTGCACGGCGTCGGCCGCACCTGGAACGACTGGCGGCACCCGGGCCGCGACGTCAATGCCAGCACCAGCCTGGCCTTTTACCAGAAGCAGGCGGCCACCGCCGAACGCGGCAAGTTCGATTTCCTCTTCGTCGCGGACAGCCTGTCGATCACGGAGAAGTCCAGTCCGCATTATCTCAACCGCTTCGAGCCGATCACCATCCTGTCCGCGCTGGCGGCGACCACATCCCGCATCGGGCTGGTGGGGACGCTGACGGTCAGCTATTCCGAGCCGTTCAACGTCGCGCGCCAGTTCGCCTCGCTCGACCATCTGAGCGGCGGCCGGGCGGGATGGAACATCGTGACGTCCTGGCTGGGCGATACCGCCGCCAATTTCAGCAAGACCGAGCATCCGCCCCATGCCGTGCGCTACCGCATCGCCGGGGAATATCTGGACGTGGTCCAGGGCCTGTGGGACAGCTGGGAGGAGGACGCCCATGTCGCGGACAAGGAAAGCGGCCAGTTCGTCGATCCGGAGCGGCTCCACCGGCTGGACCACAAGGGCGAGTTCTTCCAGGTGCGCGGGCCGCTCAACATCAAGCGGACGCCGCAGGGCCAGCCGGTCATCTTCCAGGCGGGCGCTTCGGACGACGGGCGCAATTTCGCGGCGAAGCGGGCGGAGGTCATCTTCACCCATGCCGAGGACGAGAAGGCGGGCCGGGCCTATTATGCCGATGTGAAGGCGCGGGCCAAGGGTTTCGGCCGCGATCCGCACCAACTGTTCATCCTGCCGGGAATCGCCCCGATCGTCGGAGAGACGGACGAGGATGCGGAGGCGCGTTATCGCGAACTGGCGTCGCTGGAATCGATCGATACCGGCCTTGGCTTCCTGTCGCGGACCTTCAACGACCATGATTTCCGCCAATATGATCTGGACGCGCCCTTCCCGGACGTCGAGCATATCGGCATCAATAGCCAGCAGAGCGCGACGTTGCGGATATTGGCATTGGTGCGCGCCGAAAAGCTGACCCTGCGGCAAGTGGCCGAAAGGCTGGCGACGCCGCGCGGCGCCTTCGTCGGGTCGCCCGAGACCGTTGCCGACCGGTTGCAGCAATGGTTCGAAAGCGGCGCCGCCGACGGCTTCGTCGTGTTCGAGCCGCTGCCCGGACAGCTCGACCTGTTCGTCGACAGGGTGATCCCGATCCTGCAGGCGCGCGGGCTGTTCCGCACCGAATATGAAGGCACCACCTTCCGCGAACATCTGGGCCTTGCCCAGCCGGACAATCGCTACAGCAGCAAAGCGGCCGAAAAGAGCGCCGCCTGATCGCCCGCGGGCCGACCGCAGGCCGGGCTTTGACGGAGGGGAGCGGCAAGGTCGCTCCCCCTTGCCGCCGGTCGGATCGCGAACCGGAACGGGATCGATCGTCCGGAAATCGCCCTATATTCCGCACCGTTCCATCTATGACGAAAACTCGATTGCCTCAATAATCTACCGATATAGTAGATAATTCAGCGCAGGGACGGGGCCGAAGCCATGTCCCGCCCGCGCGGATCATGCGACAAATCATAAGCAGGGGGACTTCATGCATTCGGTGAAAATCTGGGCCGGGGCCGGCGTGGCCCTGGCGGCGGTGGCGCTTGCCCAAGGCGCGCAGGCGCAGCCCGCCGACAATGCGGCGGCGGCGGCCGCGAGTGAACGCGACGCGATCATCGTCACGGGTACGCGCCGGACGGATCGCACGGTCAGCGAATCCGCCGTGCCGGTGGACGTCTTCAGCGCCGGCGACCTGGCATCGCAGGCGACCAGCGACATCAAGGCCGCGATCAAGAATCTGGTTCCCTCCTTCAACCTTCAGCGCAATGCGCTGTTCGACGGATCGGCCTTCGTCCGGCCGCCGACGTTGCGCGGCCTGCCGCCGGACGAGACGCTGGTGCTGATCAACGGCAAGCGCGTCCACCGTTCCGCGCTGGTGCAGGTGAGCGGCGGGTCGCTCGCCGCCGGGTCGCAGAGCGCCGACCTGTCGCAGATTCCCGGCGCGGCGGTCCAGAGGGTCGAGGTGTTGCGCGACGGCGCCGCCGCCCAATATGGATCGGACGCGATTGCCGGCGTCATCAACTTCGCGCTCAAGAGCAATGCGGAAGGGCTGAGCCTCAACGCACGCTATGGCGAATATTATGAGGGCGACGGGCGCGACATCCAGTTGTCGGGCAATTGGGGATTGAAGCTGGGCAATGAAGGCGGCTTCATCAACCTGACCGGCGAATATATCAACGCCCATGACACCAATCGCGCCGTACAGCGTCCGGACGCGGTGGTTCTGGAAACGCTGGGCTATGACGTCAAGCAGCCGGTGACGAGGTTCGGCAGTCCCGACACCGAAGCCTATCGCTTCTTCGTCAACGCAGAACTGCCGCTGGGCGACGACGCGCTCTATTTCTTCGGCAATTACGGCTATTCGGATCAGGTCATCGACTTCAACTATCGGCGTCCGATCGCCGTGACGACGACAGGGCCGGCCGGCAGCCCCTTCACCTTCGGCAAGTCGATTTCGCTCTATTATCTCGACCGCAATGCGGATGGGACATGGAATGCCGATGGGCGGACCTGGAATGACGCCAATATCTTTCCCAATGGCTTCACGCCGCGGTTCCGCAGCACCAATACGGACATTTCCGCTGTCGGCGGCTATAAGGGCGAAATCGGCGGACTGCATTATGACGCCAGCATCGGTTACGGCCAGAACCGGATCAAATATTATATCAGCGACACGTTCAACCCGTCGCTGGGGCCGGATTCACCGACCGACTTCTATGACGGGTCGCTGGAGCAGCGCGAGCTGAACGCCAATCTGGACCTTAGCTATCCGCTGGAGATCGGCCTTGCCAGCCCACTCAACATTGCGGGCGGCTTCGAATATCGGCGCGAGAGCTTCCTGATCGGCGCGGGCGACGCGGCGTCCTATACGCAGGGCATCTATGCGTCCCAGACGGTGCGGCGCGCCGACGGTTCGACCTTCCTCGTCACGCATCCGGTCGGCTCCAACGGCTTTCCCGGCTATGGCCCGACATCGATCGTCGACCGGTCGCGCGCCAGCCAGGCGGCCTATCTGGACCTGGAGGTGGACGTGACGCCGCGCTTCACCCTGGGCGGGGCGGTGCGTTACGAACATTATGACGACTTTGGCGGCACCACCAATGTGAAGGCGACGGCGCGTTATGCGTTCAGCGACGCCATCGCGTTGCGCGGGGCGGCCAGCACCGGCTTCCGCGCGCCCACGCCGGGGCAGCTTTACCTGCGCAACCTTCAGACCTCCTTCATCGGTACCAATCCGGTGCCGGTGCAGATCGCCACATTGTCGCCCGAAGACGCCGCCGCCAGATATTATGGCGCGACCGCATTGAAGCCCGAGGAGTCGGTCAATTTCAGCGGCGGTCTTGTCCTGACGCCCACACCGTCCTTCACCATCACGGCGGACTATTATAATATCAAGGTGACGAACCGCATCGGACTGACCAGTCGGGTTTCGGTGACGGATGCGGATCGGGTGCAACTGGCCGCGCTGGGCGTGGTCGATCCCAATTCGCTGGGCGCGGTCCAATATTTCACCAATGGTTTCGGCACCCGGACCCAGGGCGTGGACTTTGTAGCGAATTATCGGGCGAATACGGGCTGGGGCAAGTTGGGATCGTCGCTGGCGGTCAATTACAACCGTACGAAGCTCAGCTATCGCCGGACCATCACCTTGCCGGGCGGACGGTCCCTGCAACTGATCGACGACGAGCGCAAGCGCGACATCGAGACGCTGCTGCCCCGCTGGCGCGGCGTGTTCACCCAGACGGCGGAGGCAGGACCGGTCGATGTCGTCGCCCGCGCCAATTATTTCGGCAAGTTCACCAATAACCAGCTTGCCTCCAATGGCGGGAACAAGACTTTCGGCGCGGAAGTCTCCTTCGATCTGGAGGTCGGCGTGAAAGTCGCGGACAAGTTCCGGATCGCCGTGGGCGGGGAGAATATCTTCGACAATTATCCCGACCGCGAGACCCGGCTGCTCTATCCTTCCACCGGCGCTCCGGCGAGCGGGTTCGTCTATCCCGACGCCTCGCCGCTCGGCGTGCTGGGCGGCTTCTGGTATCTCCGTGTCTCGGCGGAGCTTTAAGGGCGTGGCGTCGCTCGACCGGCGCGCCCTGCTCCGGTCGCTGGGCGGCGCCACGCTCGCGGCGGCGCTTCCCGCTCCGGTCGTTGGTGCGACCCGGACGGACGGGGTGGGGAGCGTCGTTATCCTGGGCGCGGGCATCGCCGGGCTGGTCGCCGCAAGGGAACTGGAGCAACGCGGCGTCGACGTCACCGTGCTGGAGGCGCGCGAGCGCGTCGGCGGGCGGGTGTGGACGCTGCGCGGCGGCGACAGCTTTACCGACACAGACGGGACGACGCAGCGGGTCGGCTTTGGCGACGGGCTGTACCTGAATGCGGGCGCGGCGCGGATTCCCAGCCATCATGACGGCGTTCTGGGCCTCTGCAGGGACCTGCATGTGCCGCTGGAGGTGCTGGTGAACAGCAGCCGCAGCGCCTTCATCGCGGATGCGGACGGGCCGCTGCGGCTGCGGCAGGCGGCGAACGACCTGCGCGGGCATCTGTCCGCCCTGCTGGAAAAGGGACTGCGCGCCGGGTCGTTCGACCAGACGATCGATGCGCCGACGCGCAAGGCGCTGGAAAGCTTCCTCACCGGCTATGGCGACCTTGCGGCGGACGGCCATTATGGCGGCAGCGCGCGGTCGGGGCTGGCGCGCCCGCCGGGCGCGTTCGACGAGGTGCAGCAGGCGGTGGCGCCGCGAACGCTCGACCAGTTGCTCGCCAATCCCAATCTGGCGGGCCTGCTGTTCGAGGAAGAGATCTACATGCAGGCGACCATGCTGGCGCCCGTCGGCGGCATGGACCGGATTCCCCGCGCGCTGGCCGCATCGCTGCGCAGGCCCGTCGTCACCGGGGCGGACATAGTGGAGGTCAGGCGGGCCGGCGCGGGCGTCGGCATCGTCTGGCGCGATGCGAAGGGCGGCGCGCAGGTCGTGCGGGCCGACCGCGCCATCATCACCCTGCCCCTGCCGGTGCTGGCGGGCATCAAGGGCGATTTCAGCGCGCCAGTGAAGCGGGCGATAGCCGCCGCTCATTATCAGGATACGGTCAAGGTCGCCTTCCAGAGCCGTCCCTTCTGGGAAGAGCAGCAGGTTTATGGCGGCCTGTCCTTCGTCGGCGGCGAAACCTCCGTCATCTGGTATCCGTCCGACCGTTTCCAGCAGCCGCAGGCGGTCCTGCTCGCCGCCTATATGGCATTGGACGCGGCGAAGAGCTTTGCCGCGCGGCCGATCCCGGAGCAGATCGCGCTGGCCCGCGCCGCAGTCGATCGCATCCATCCCGGCCATGGCGCGGACCTGCAATCCCCGGTCGTCGTCAACTGGCGCAAGACGCCCCATAATCTGGGGCCCTGGCTGGACTGGCATGCGGACGGCAACAGCCTGGACGATTTTCGCCTGCTCAACCAGCCCGATGGCCCTTTCCTGTTCGCGGGCAGCCATTTGTCCCAATATTCGGGCCATTGGCAGGAAGGCGCGGTGCTTTCCGCCCGGCGCGCCGCCGATACTCTGGTACCGTTACCCGCAAACGTCACCCCCCGTCACGCCTGAAAGAAGGAGTTTCCATCATGTCCCATCCCCTCATCCGTCCCCTCGCCGCGCTGGGCCTGCTGGTCGGCGGCGCCGGCAGCGCCCACGCCGCGTCGGAGGTCGTCCGGCATGGCGCCGAGGGCCCATCGCCCATATTGACCGGCGTGACCGTGCCCGCCGGGGCGGAGACGCTCTATCTGAGCGGGCAGGTGCCGCCCGTGGCCGACAAGGCGGCCGACCCCACGACACCCGCCGCCTATGGCGACACGCGGACGCAGACGGTCGGCATCTTCCGCAAGATCGAGGCGCTGCTGGCGGCACAGGGTTATGGCCTGCAGGACGTGGTCAAGCTGACCGTCTTTCTGGTGGGCGATCCCAAGCTGGGCGGAAAGCAGGATTTCAAGGGATTTTCCGAAGGCTACGCCCAGTTCTTCGGCACGGCGGCGCAGCCCAACAAGGTCGCCCGGTCGACGGTGCAGGTCGCCGCTCTCGCCAATCCGGGCTTTCTGGTCGAGATCGAGGCGGTCGCCGTCAAGGCGAAATAAGCGGTTCCGTTCAGAAGCTTCAAACAGCCTATGAGAAGGCCTCGTTGGTCACTGTCCCACCGCCTGGTCTAGACTTTTCCCATATTCGGAGGATTTGGACATGGCGGACACGGCGCAGCGGCAATTGCATCTTGGCGCGATATTGGAAGGGGTCGGGGCGGATCATGTCAGTTGGCTCGACCCCGAGCTGCCGGGCGACGCCAGCATCGACATCGACTGGTATATCGACAATGCCCGGGCGGCGGAGGCGGCGAAGTTCGACCTGGTCTTCATCGTGGATTCGCCCTTCATCACGCCCGATACCGCGCCGCATTTCCTGAACCGGCTGGAGCCGCTGACCCTGCTGTCGGCGGTGGCGGCGTCGACGTCGCGCATCGGGCTGGTGGGCACGCTCACCACCTCTTACTGGGAGCCCTATAATGTCGCGCGGCAATTCGGGTCGCTCGACCAGATCAGCCGGGGCCGGGCCGGATGGAATGTCGTCACCACCGGGCTGGAGGGCGCCGCCCGCAATTATGGGCGGGAGGAGCATTTCGACCACAAGCTGCGCTATGCCCGCGCCCGCGAATTCGTCGATGTGGTGCAGGGCCTGTGGGACAGTTATGAGGACGACGCCTTCCCCCGCGACCGCGAGGCGGGCATTTTCCTGGACAAGGCCAAGCAGCACCGGCTGGACCACAAGGGCGCGCATTTTTCGGTCGCCGGGCCGCTGGCGCTCAGCCGGTCGCCGCAGGGACAGCCGGTGATCTTCCAGGCGGGGGACAGCAATGAGGGCCGCAACCTGGGCGCGGCCATTGCCGAGGGCACCTTCACCAGCGCGGAGGATTTCGAGACCGGGCGGGCCTATTATGCGGACATCAAGGCGCGGGCGGCGGCGCTGGGGCGCAATCCCGACCTGATCAAGGTGCTGCCCGGACTGGCGCCGATCATCGCAGAGACCGACGAAGAGGCGCAGGCCATCGCCGCGGCCGCGCAGGAAGCGCTCGACGTCGGCAAGCTGCTGGTGCAGATCGGGCGGGCGTTCAACTATCACGACTTTTCCCGCTACGATCTGGACGCGCCCTTCCCCGACCTGAGCGGCGTCACGCTGAACAGCTACAAGGGCCATGCCGAACGGATCATCCGCGTGGCGCGGGAGGAAGGACTGACGCTGCGCCAGGCGGCCTATCGCTTCGGCCAGTGGCGGACGGACTTCGTGGGATCGCCCGAGACCATAGCGGACGAAATCGAGCGCTGGTTCACCGGGCGCGCCGCCGACGGTTTCCTGCTGCGAGTGACGCGGCCCAAGGATTTCAGGCTGTTCCGGGAGCGGGTCGTGCCGATCCTGCAGGCGCGCGGATTGTTCCGCGACGATTATGCGCACCGCACCTTGCGCGGACATCTGGGCCTGCCGGTTCCGGAAAACCGGCATGCGCGGGAACAGCACGCGATCGCCGCGGAATGACGGAGGAAGGGATCGACCTTCAGGCCGACGTGCTGATCATTGGCGGCGGCATGGCTGCCTGCTGGGCGGCGATCGCCGCGGCGCAGGCGGGCGCCGACGTGCTGCTAGTCGACAAGGGATTCGTCGGCACCAGCGGCGTCACGGCGACGGGCGGCCCCAATCACTGGTGGGTCGCCCCCGAACCCGGCAAGCGCGAAGCCGCCGTCGAGGAACGCCATGCGCGCAGCTTCGGACTGGCCGAGCGGCACTGGATGGCGCGCATCATCGAGGAAAGCTGGATCGCCCTGCCCACGCTCGCCCGCTATTATCCCTTTGGCGGCGACGGCAGGGGCGGCACCTTCTATCCCGGCGTGCGCGGCCCGGAATATATGCGCGCCCTGCGGCGCTACGCGACCGATGCGGGGGTCCGTATCCTCGACCATCATCCGGCGCTGGAACTGCTGGTGCATGACGACGGATCGGTCGCGGGCGCGGCCGGGCATGGGCGCCTGACGGGGCAATCATGGCGGGCCCGGGCGGGCGCCGTGATCATGGCGACGGGCGGATGCGCCTTCCGTTCCGGGCTGATCGGCAGCCATGGCAATACCGGCGACGGGCTGCTGATGGCGGCGGAGGCGGGCGCCGCGCTGTCCGGCATGGAATTTTCCGTTTCCTATTCCCTCTCCCCCGCGTGGAACTCGACACGCACCCTGCCCTATTTCGCCGCGCGCTTCTTCGACCAAGACGGCCGGGAACTGGACATTCCGCCGCCCATAGGCGGGGAAGGCGCGCATCTGAGGGCACTGGCGAGCGCCATGCTGGCCGGGCCGGTCATCGCCGACCTCAGCGATGCGCCGGACGGGTTGAAGCCGATATTGCGGCGCATCCAGCCCGCCTCCCCCACGCCGTTCGAGCGGCGCGGGCTGGATATTTTCCGGGACCGGTTCGAGATCAAGCTGTTCGGGGAAGGCACGGTGCGGGGGACCGGCGGGTTGCAGGTCGTGGACGCGCATTGCCAGACGAGCCTGTCCGGACTCTATGCCGCCGGCGACAGCGCGACCCGGGAACTGGTCGCCGGGGCGACGAGCGGCGGCGGCGCGCAAAATGCCGCCTGGGCGCTGACCTCCGGCCGGATCGCCGGTGCGGCCGCGGCGGCACGGGCGAAGCGCGACGGGCGGCGTCTGGGCGCGGCGGCGCGGGCCGTCGGCCAGGCGGGGTTGCGCCCGGCCGCTTCCCCGCGCCCGGTCGATCTGAAGGCGGTCCTGCCGGTCGTTCAGCATGCCACCATCGGTTATGACGACGCCCTTTGGCGCAGCGCGCCCAAGCTGGCGCGGGCGCGTGACGCGCTGGACGGCGCGTGGCGCTTGCTGGCCGATCATGGCCAGGGCGTGGGGCTGGACAGGGTCGGGCTGCGCGAACATGCCGCGATGATCGCCGCTGCGCGCTGGGTGACCGCGGCCGCCCATAGACGCGACGAGAGCCGGGGCATGCATATGCGTGCGGACCGCCCCGCGACGGACGCCGCGCTTGCCAGCCGCCTGCTGACCGGCGGCACCGACAAGGTCTGGACCCGTTTCGAAACCCCCGCCTTGCAGGAAGCCGCCGCATGATCGCCCATATCTTCGAAGACCGGTGCACCGCCTGCCAGGCATGCGTTTCGGCCTGCCCCACCCATGTGCTGGATGCCGGGCCTGATGGCGCGCCCCGGATCGCGCGGCTGGACCAATGCCAGACCTGTTTCCTGTGCGAGCTTCATTGCGAAGCCGACGCGATCTATGTCGGTCCGGACCAGAGGCAGGCCGAAGCGATCTCGCCAGAGGCGATCCTGGCGTCCGGGCATCTGGGGCGGCTGCGCCACGACCATGGCTGGGACCGGGAGCCGGAGCCGGGCAGCACCGGCCATTTGCATGACTTCTGGCAGCTGGGCCCGCTGCTGCGCGAAGGCGCCGAGATCGCGGCGCGCCGCTATGCCGAACGCCATGCGTCCGACAGGGCGTGAATGACGGACAGGGCGGGGAGCGATGCCGGCGCATGAGCCGGTTCTGCCGCTGTGAAACGATCGATCCATGACGCCTGAGGAGGCGGGCCGTCCCCTCGCCTTCCCCGCATTGGCCATGGGAAAGGCGAGGCGTTCCGTCAGCCGATATGCTGGTCCACATGGTGGAGGACGGTTTCCGCTTCGGGGCGGTCGAGCCAGTCGGGGCTGACCTGCAACCAGCGCAGCACGCGCCCCGCGCCGACGAGCAGGAAAGCGGGCTGGGGCAGTTCCCAACTGCCCGTGCCCGTCACTTCACCGATCCAGCCGGCCGGCGGCGGCGAGGGACGGTGATCGGGCTGGAAACTGATGTTCAGCAGCCGCGCCAGCGCGTTATCCGCGTCGGTTGCGACGAGAAAGGGCAGATCGTGCCGCGTCTTGACCTCCCGCAGCAGCAACGGCGGTTGCGGGCTCAACGCCACGAGCGGAATGCCGCGCTGGCGAAGGCCGGGGAACAGCGCATCGGCATAATAGGGCAAGGCGATATTGCAGGCCGGACAACCGGCATAGCGGAAGAAGAGGAACAGCGCGGCGCCGCCTGAGGTCAGTTCGTCCAGGCCGAGGGTATCGCCCCCCACCTCCACGAAGGACAGAGGCGGCAGCGCGGTGCCCGGCTGGGCCACGGCGGCGGGATCGAAACGGTCCAGCAACTGCTTGCGTTGCCGGGCATTGCCCTCAAGCTGGGCCGGGGGCCAGCTCCTCTCCCGCTCCGCCTGCAAAGCGGCATAGCGAGCCTTGAGCGTTTCGTTGACTGTCGTGGCCATGATGATCTCCTTCGCCGTGCACCTCCCCCATTTTGGCGGCGACCGGCGACCGCCACCAATGAGACTTGCCCGGTCAATCACGAAGAATGATCATAGATCGGTTGTATTCGAGGGCCCCGAGCCGGCGAACGGGCCGGTTTTCGTGAGAATTTCCCGGTGGGGTGGGCCTGTGCCGGCATGGAGATCGAAGCTGGCCATCGCAGACGGGCCCAGGCTCAGGACCCATTACTGGCGGGTTCTGAGCCTAGGTGACGCCCCGCTGTTCGCCGCCCTCGCCGCTCGCCGGCGTGATCCCGGCGGCCAGGGCGAGCTGAAGCAGTTCGGTCAGGCTGTTCGCGTTCAGCCGATTCATCACCTGGGCGCGGTGCAGTTCGACCGTCCGGGGGCTGATGCCGAGCTTCTGGCCGATGATCTTGTTGGTCCCGCCGTCGACCAGGCCGACCAGCACCTCGCGTTCGCGGGGCGTCAGTCGCGCGATGCGGGCGCTGGCGTTTTCGTCCCGCGTTGGCGCCCGCGCCGAAGCCTGGCACTCCGCAATGGCGCCGGCAAGGCTGGCGCGCATCGACGCCTCGTCTCCGGCAAGGATGTAGTCGACGGCGCCCGCCTTCATCGCGGAAACCGCGCACGTCACATCCGCACCCGCCATATCCAGCGCGATGGTGGGTATCGTGATCGCCCGCGCCCTGAGCTCGCGTGGCACGGACAGCCCCTCGTCCCGCCCCTTGCGCAGGTCCAGGAGCACGCAGCCCGGCGAGAGGACGGGCGCCATGTCGAGAAAGGCGGAACCGCTGTCGAACGTCCGTCCGCGATAACCCAGCGCGCGAACCAGCGCGCTCAGCTTGCGGGCCTCGGCCGCCTTGCCGCTCACCACATAGACATGGCGGACATCGTCCTGGGTAAGGTCTTCGGTGATCCCGCCGATCCGGGTCACAGCGCCCGCCTCGTCGAAAATCGGAAAGCTGGTGTCCCGAAGCCAGCGCATGGCGCCATCGCGGGGCCGCACGATCCGGTATTCGAACTGCACGACGTCTCCGGCCTTCACGGCGGCGAGGGCGTGGCCGACCTGCGGGCGATCCTCCGGGTGCACGTCCTTCATCCATTCGGCGAAGTCGCTCGCCGCCTCCTGGCAGGGCACGCCCCAGATCCGCTCATAGGCGGCGCTCCGGTAGATGATCGCGCCGGCGACCGGATCGCCGATCCAGATCAGGTTGCTGCTATGCGCGGCGAAGCTGCGGAATTGCGCCTCGCTCGCGCGGATCGCGGCCTCCGCCCGCCGCTGCGCCGTCACGTCGATCGCGGCGCCGATGAACCCGACCGCGCGCCCGTCGGCGAAGCTGGTGCGGCCGGAGGTGGCGATGCGGCGCGTGATGCCGTCTTCTTTCCCGATCACGCGATATTCGACATTATAGCTGCCGTCGCCACGGGGATCGACGCAGCGCGCGATCGCATCGCGGACCGGCTGGCGATCGTCGGGATGAATGCCGGCTTCGAACAGCGTCATGTCGACCGGCGTATCGGCAGGCAGGCCCCACATCGCCCTTAGCCGCTCGTCCCACTCCAGCGATCCGGTGTCCGGGTTCCACGAGTAGATGCCGATGCCCACCAGTTCTGTCGCCGCCCTCAGACGGGCTTCGCTACTGCGAAGGGCGTCCGCGAACCGCCGCCATTCGCTGGTGTCGCGCGCCGGCCCGTCGTCGTCTGAACAGAGCGCTTCATTGCCTTCCCGGGCGGCCGTTGGTCGTAACTCTTGCACCACGGCGCCGGCTCTCCTCAAACGCTTGCCGCCCAGTCGGCAAAAGCCGCTGACCGGGGAAGGTTCCCTAGGGATCGCCCTTATGGGTTGCGGGCGGGGCGAGCCCCAGATGGGCGCCATCCAACCAAGGAGACCGGCATGAAAGCCCTAGTCTGGCACGGCAAGGAGGACATCCGATATGATACCGTATCCGATCCTTCGATCGAAAACCCCCGCGACGCCATAATCAAGGTTACAAGCTGCGCGATTTGCGGTTCCGACCTTCACCTTTTCCACAATCTGATCCCTGCCATGCTGCCCGGCGACATCATGGGCCATGAGACGATGGGCGAAGTCGTCGAAGTGGGCAGCGCGGCCAAGGATTCGCTCAAGAAAGGCGACCGCGTCGTCATACCCTTCACGATCCAGTGCGGTGAATGCGACCAGTGCCGGCGCGGCAACTTCTCGGTCTGTCAGCGGACGAACCGGAAGGGCGGACTGGGCGACAAGGCCTTCGGCCACAGGACGGCGGGGCTGTTCGGATACACCCACCTGACCGGGGGCTATCCGGGCGGTCAGGCCGAATATCTGCGCGTGCCGTTCGCGGACACCACGCACATCAAGGTGCCCGACGGGATCGAGGACGAGAAGCTCCTCTTCCTTTCCGACATCCTGCCGACGGGATGGCAGGCCGCCGTTCAGGCCGACATCCAGCCGGGCGATACGGTGGCGGTCTGGGGCTGCGGCCCGGTCGGCCAGATGACGATCCGATCGGCCATCCTGCTGGGCGCCGAGCAGGTGATCGGCATCGATCACCTTCCCGAACGCCTGTCCATGGCCGCGGCGGCGGGCGCCATCACCATCAACTTCGAGGAGGAAAGCGTCGTCGAGCGGCTGAACGAGCTTACCGGCGGAGAGGGGCCGCACAAGTGCATCGACGCCGTCGGCACCGAGAGCCATGTCAATCTGGGCCAGCCGGACACGCTGATCGACCGCGCCAAGCAGATGCTGATGGTGGAGAACGACCGGCCGCATGTGCTGCGCGAGATGATCTATGTCTGCCGGCCTGCCGGCGTCATCTCGATCATCGGGGTCTATCTTGGCCTGGTCGACAAGATTCCGATGGGGCAAGCCATGAACAAGGGCCTGACCTTCCGCATGGCGCAGGCGCACGTCCCGCGCTGGACGGGCGATCTCCTCCGCCGGATCGAGGACGGCCAGATCGACCCCTCGTTCGTCATCACCCACAAGGTCGACCTGTCCCAAGGTCCCGAGATGTACGCCACGTTCCGCGACAAGGCGGATGGCTGCATCAAGGTCATGCTCCAACCCTGAAGGAAGCACCCATGCCTCTCACCAATCTCACCGGTATCGCGCGCTCCGACGGGGACCCCCGCGTCGAGCAGAAGGGTCCAAGTTCGATGAGCAGTGCCGACCGGCTGGCGCGCGCGCTCGGCTGGTTCTCCATCGGCCTGGGCATCACCGAACTGGTGGCGCCCGGGCGCATCGCCCGCGCGCTGGGCCTTGACGACAAGGAAGGCCTGATCCGCGCCTATGGCGTGCGCGAACTGGCCAGCGCGATCCCGACGCTGTCGGTGGACAAGCCGCTGGGGCTTGCAGCCCGGATCGGCGGCGACGCGCTCGACCTGGCCACCCTGGCAACCGGCTTGCACCGCGACAATCCCAAGCGCGGCAATGCCGCGATCGCCATCGCCCTGGTGGCGGGAATCACCCTGCTCGACATCATCGCCTATACGGGCGTCAAGGCTGTGCACCGCCGCGACCCACATTCCGGGGAGCGGGACTATTCCGATCGGTCGGGCCTTCCGCGGGGACCGCAGGCCTCACGCGGGCTTGCCCGCGAGGACTTCGACATTCCGCCGGATTATCGGGCGGAGGGCCAGACGGCGGACGCTGTTCCTCACCTGGTCGCCTAGCGTCGCCAATCCCCGGCCCGGCGAAGGCGTTCGCCGGCGACAGCGCCGCCAGCTCCGCCGGACAGCGGAGCCCGGCCGCAATTTGAATGAATGAGGGATGATCATGGATCGAACCGGCAAAATCCTTATCGTCGTGACCAATGTCGACCAATATGATCGAGTGGGGTTCAGGACCGGCCTCTGGCTTGGGGAGCTAACCCATTTCTGGGATGCGGTCGAGGAGCACGGCTTCCAAAGCGAGATTGCGAGCCCGTCGGGCGGCTGGGTCCCGCTCGATCCCCAGGGGCTGATGATGCCCGAAATGGGGCACAACAGCCGCCTTGGCGGCGGCGTCACCCGCCATTATCGTGACAGGCAGTTCATGGACCGCCTCAACCACAGCCTGCCGCTTGGCGAGGTCAGCGTCGCGGACTATGACGCCATCTATCTGGCGGGCGGCCATGGCACGATGTGGGACTTCCGCTCGCCCGAGCTTGGCCGCCTCCTTGCCGAATTCCACGACAGCGGGAAGATCGTATCCGCCGTCTGCCATGGCCCGGTGGGGTTCATGGAGGCAAGGCTGGGCGACGGCCGTTGGCTTGTGCAGGACAGGGACCTGACCGCCTTCTCCTGGGCCGAGGAACAGGCCGACAATCGCGAAGACATCGTGCCGTTCAACCTGGAGGAAGAATTGAAGGCGCGCGGCGCGCGCTACACCAAGGCTGTCTTGCCGTTCGGCAAGCATGTCGTGGAGGACGGGCGGCTGATCACCGGCCAGAACCCGGCGAGCGCGCGCGGCGTCGGCGAAGCGGTCGCCCAGGCCCTGCGGAAGTCCGCGCCACCGGTTCACCGGGATGCCGCCGCCATATAAGGGTCGAGGAGCCGAGAGACCGCGCCGGTAGGAACCGGACTGCCGACCGGGCGCAGATCCCCGGCTGCCCGATTGCGCCTGTTGAGGGTAGGACATGATCATCGAACAGATATTCGGCGCGGCGTTGATCCTGCTGTTCCTCGCCGACATCTTCCTGACCGTGCTCTATGCGCGGGCGGGCACCGGGCTGCTCGCGCCCCACTGGAACCGTGGGATGTGGGCGCTGCTCCACGGTATCGCCGGGCTGTTGGGCAGGCGTCGCGGCACGATGCTCTCATTCGCCGGCCCGCTCATCGTCGTTTCGCTGATAGGCTTTTGGGCGGTCGGCCTTTCGCTGGGCGCTGCGCTCGTGATCCGGCCGGAACTCGGCACCGCGATCCGGCCGTCCAGCGGCGAGTCCCCGACCGACTTCGTGACAGCGCTTCTGGTCGCGGGGAACAGTCTGTCGATCGTCGGGGGCGGCGATTATTCGCCGCACACGACCGGCACGCGCCTGCTCTTCCTCATAAATTCGCTGATCGGCGCGTCGGTGCTGTCACTGGTGCTGAGCTATCTCGTCCAGGTCTATTCCGGCCTGCGCGAACGCAATGTCCTGGCGCTCGCGGTTGACCTGATGACCGACGGAACCGGCGATGCGGCGGTGATGCTGGCGCGGCTCATGCCGGAAGGCGAGGCGAGCAACGCGGCCAGCGAACTGGGCAATCTCGCCCGATCGCTCGCCGCGACCAAGGAGGCGCACCATTTCTATCCGCTGCTGTTCTACTTCCGCTTCGAGGAGCCGCTCTACGCCGTGTCGCGGTTGACCTTCGTCCTGCTCGACGCGGCTACCCTGATCGAAACCGCGCTGGATTCGCGGCGCCATGGCGCTGCGGCGGCCTTCGCCCCGGCCGCCTCGATGCGACGCGGCGCCCGGCTGCTGCTGGAGACGCTGGATTCGAACTTCCCGACCGCCGACGTCCGCAGCGATGCCGCCGCCGAGGTCCAGCGCCTCCGCCAAAGCTATCTGCATGCGACCCGGACGCTCAGAAACGCCGGGATCGCGGTGAAGGCGGACGGCATCGAGGCATATGTCGCGGCGCGGCAGGAATGGGAACCGCTGGTCCGGCGCGTTGCTCCGACCCTGGGCTATGCCATGCCCGAGATCGACCGGCGGCCCGCGCGAACTGAGACAGGCGCCGCATATTGACGCTTGCGATTTGGGCTGCCGACCGCAATTCTGCGGTGAAGATTGGAGGCAGTCGTTGTTAGGATCAGAGGCACCCATGGGAAACGCCAATGGTCGCCCAAAAGGACAGGTAGCGCAAAAGATATTGGTGCGTCCGATCTGCCGGCGTGAACGTTGTGTAGCTGAAGAACGCCATCCTGTCGCAAGTGACTGGGACCTTTCGATCGAAGAGCTGATGGATCGAAATCATCCACGGCGCGCTTCCCCGTTGCCGACGACTTCGCGAAAGAACAAAGCCAGGCGGTCGCGCGTGCCCTGATCGAGAGATTGGGAGAGGAACAGCCGCCTCTCCCAGGTGCCGACCTTGACGATCGGCACCAGGCGGTGTTGGCGATCCAGCCTCTGCACAGTGGAATGCAGCATGATGACGGCCCCCGCGCCCTGCGTGGCCAGTTCCACGGCAACCTCGTGATGCTGCACCTCGCTGTGCAAAACCGGTTGCATGACTCCGGCCGATGCGAGCATGCGCAGTTGGTCGCAGGTCCGCAGCGGCGGAATGTTCCAACTGATGAAGGGGAGCGACTGCAAGCCCCTTAGCTTCGCCTGGTCGCGCAGCTCCCGCGTGGCGAAGACGAAGGCCGGCTCTGCGAAGATCGGTTCGAACCCGCCTTGCGGATCGGATTGCTCGCGGGAGAATATCGCGCAGTCCAGAATGCCCCGCGCCACCTGGTCGTCGACATCCGCTCCAGACGCGTTGTGGACGAAATCCAGGGCAATGTCGGCATTCTCCATCAGGAAACGCGGCAGCGCGGGCCGCACATATTCGTTAAGCAGGAAGGTGCCGATGAAGATGCGCAGCTTCTGCGGCGTCGCCCCGCGGAACAGCCGTCCCAGCTCATGCCCCTTCTGGACGAAGGTCTTGACGCCTTCCTGGAAGCGTTCGCCTTCGGCTGTCAGGCGCATGCTGCGTCCCGCCCTGCGGTGGAACAGGGTGGCGCCTATCTGCTGTTCCAAGGCGCGCATCTGCTCGCTGACGGCAGCCTGGGATATGCGCAGATTTTCCGACGCCTGACGGAAAGACTGCGCCCGGCCGACCGCCAGGAAGATTTCCAACTGGCGCGGCGTGAAACGGAACATGGCCGATCTCTCCCCCCTGCTGCTGCCGCGCCTCTGCGGGCGCTGCACCAGGGTATAGGCTGCACCTTGTCACCGGGCAAGGTCGAGCCCCATTGTCCTGCCGCCTCCTTATGGCGACAGTACCCGGAACAAGCGGGGCCGACGGATGATCGGCCAGATCATGGAGGGGGAGATATGAACGGGAAACGACATCTGGCGCGCCGCATGCCGAGGCTGGCGCTGCTCGCCGGGCTCCGCCTGCCGGCGATGGCGGCCGCGCAGGACGATGCCGGATCGTCCGGCATCCAGGACATTGTCGTCACCGCGCAGAAGCGCGCGGAAAATGTCCAGGACATCCCGATCGCGATCAACGCGCTGGGCGGAGAGGCCCTGGCCGAACGGCGGATCGCCGATCCGACCGATCTGGTCCGGCAATTCCCGAACCTGAGCTTCAAGCAGAGCTCTGCCGTCAATGCGGGCATTTCCATCCGCGGCGTCGGCACCCAGAATTTCCACCTTACGGCGCAACAGGCGGTGGGCCAGTATCTGGACGAGGTGTCGCTGGTGACGCCTTTCTCCAGCACCTTCGGCCTGTTCGACCTGGAACGGGTGGAGATATTGCGCGGGCCGCAGAACACCCTGTTCGGCCGCAACACCACCGGCGGCGCGATCAACTATGTGTCGCGCCGGCCCGACGCGGGCCAGGGCTTCAACGGCTATGCCCGCATCAATGCCGGGCGCTTCAACCGGATCGATGTGGAAGGCGCGATCGGCGTGCCGCTGACCGATACGCTCGCCATCCGCGTGGCGGGGCAGGTGCAGACCCGCGACGGCGTGTTCCGGGATGTCGCGACCGGCGAGAAGATCGGGTCGACGAAGCGCTATTCCGGCCGCTTCGGCATCGGCTGGCAACCCGATGACGACACGGAATTGCTGCTGTCGGGCCATGTCGGCTATAATCGCGGATCGCGTCCGCCGCGCAAGGCGGTCGGCCGTTTCCTGCCCGACGGCGTCACCCCATGCCCCGCCAACGATCTGGGCGTCGAACAGTTCGAACGCGTCAATAATTGCGTGTCGACCGGCAAGGGCGGCCTGACCTTCAATCCCTCCCTGTCGCGCTGGCGCGACGCCTATGACGCGGGCAGCAATCTGGCCGATGTCGATTTCGAGGGCGGATCGCTGCGCCTGCGCCATGATTTCGGCGGCTTCTCCCTGACCGCAATCTCCGCCTTCGACCGCACCAAGGTTCTCTATGCGGAGGAAGGCGGCGGCCTGCCCTACGCCCAGGTCCAGGTGTTCCAGGACGCGCTCTACGACGTCTATTCGCAGGAGGTCCGGCTGACCTCCGGCGCGGACGGGCCGTTGAAATGGATCGCCGGGGCCTATTGGTCCTATGAAAAGGACAGCCTGGCCACCATCGTGCGCAACAATTTCGCCGGACCGCCGACGCTGGCGGTGGTGCCGATGGTCGCCATCGACCAGAAGGCGGAGATCGCCTCCTTCTACGGGCAACTCGACTATGCGCTGACCGACCGGCTGGACATCAGCGCGGGCCTGCGCTGGACCAATGACAGACGGCAGGGCCTGCGCGACGTGATCACCGCCCTCGACAGCGTGACCGGCCTGCCCGGCGCGGCCCGCCTGCCCGCCGACTTCTTCTTCTCGCGCGGCTTCCTGACCGGCCTCGCCGCCAATTTCACCCTGCCCTGCGCGGCCGGCGTGGTCGGCTGCCACGGCCCGCTCACGCCCTTGAAGCAGGATGTCAGCAAGCTGGCGGGCAAAATCTCCGCCAATTACGAACTGGCGACCGACGTCATGGCCTATCTCAGCTATTCGCGCGGCTTCAAGTCGGGTTCCTTCGACATCCGCGCCCAGGGCGTGTTCAACGGCACCGGCAACACCCCGGTCCGCCCGGAAACGCTCAACGCCTATGAACTCGGGCTCAAGTCGCGCCTGTTCGATCGCCGGGTGCAGATCAACGTCGCGGCGTTCCGCTACGACTGGAAGGACCTGCAGACCTTCGGCCAGGTGCCGGTGCTGGGCCCGGCCTTCATCAACCTGCCCAAGGCGCGGCTGACCGGCGTGGAGGCAGAGGCGAAGATCGCGCCCGGCGGCGGCTTCGAACTGGACCTGGCGGGCGCCTTCCTCGACACCGAGGTGATCGACGTCGGCGCGCTCACCCCGCAGACCGCGCTCAAGGGCGCGCCGCTCCAGCAATCGCCGCGCTGGTCGTTCAACGGGACCGCAAGCCAGACCGTCGAGCTGGGCGACAATCGCCTGACCGGGCGGCTCAGCGGCCGCTATGTCGGCGCGCAATATAATGAACTGACCAAGGCGCGCAGCGGCTATATCGATCCCAGCTTCTTCGTCGACGCCTCCATCGGCTTCGATTTCGGGCGGGACCGGCGGCACCAGATTTCCTTCTACGCGGACAATCTGACCTCGGAAAAGACCTGCCTGCGCAAGGAGCCGTTCGACGGCCTCAGCAACACCAACACCTGCGTGCCCAACGAAGGAACGGTCCTCTACGGCGTGACGCTGTCGACGCGCTGGTGACCGGACAGGAGGTTTGACGACATGAAGACATCGATGACCGGCGCGATGACGCGCCGGGCGGCGCTCGCCGCCCTGGGTTCGGCGGTGGCGGCCCCCGCCGTCGCCCGCGGCGGGCGATCCGGCCCGCGCCGGCCCAACATCCTCTATATCATGGCCGACGACATGGGCCATGCCGACCTGGGCTGCTATGGCAGCCGCAACATCCGGACCCCGGCGATCGACGCCATTGCCGCTCGGGGCGTGAAGTTCGGCAACGCCTATGCCAATAGCTGCGTCTGCTCACCCACCCGCGTCGCCCTGCTGACCGGCCGTTACCAGGGACGGTTCCGCATCGGGCTGGAGGAGCCGATCGCCTTCAACGGCGCCGAACTGTCCCTGCCCCGCGGCACCAGGACCCTGCCCGGCCTGCTGCGGGATCTGGGCTACACGACCTCGCTGGTCGGGAAATGGCATATGGGGGAACTGCCGGCCTCCAGCCCGCTCGATCACGGCTATGACTATTTCTTCGGCATAGCGTCGGGCGGCACCGACTATTTCGCCCATGCGACCAGCATCAACGGCCATGAGATGGGCAAGCTGTTCGAGAACCGGACGGAAATCGACCGCCCCGGCTATCTGACCGACCTGCTGGGCGCGAAGGCGATCGATCGGATGCAGCAGGCGGCGCGGCAGGACCGCCCCTTCTTCATCAGCCTGCACTTCACCGCCCCCCATTGGCCCTGGCAGGGCCCCGGCGACGCCGCCCAGGGCAGCGCCACCGCCGATCCGCGCCAGATGGACGGCGGCAATGTCCGCGCCTATGCCGCGATGATGGAGAGCATGGACGCCAATGTCGGCCGCGTGCTGGCCGAACTGGCGCGGCTGGGGCTGGAGGAGGACACGATCGTGATCTTCACCAGCGACAATGGCGGAGAGCGCTTTTCCGACAGTTGGCCGCTGACCGGGATGAAGGGCGAATTGCTGGAGGGCGGCATCCGCGTGCCCCTGATCGTCAGTTGGCCCGCCCATCTGCCCAAGGGGCGCGACAGCGCGCAGGTGACCATGTCGATGGACGCGCTACCCACGCTGCTGTCGGCGGCGGGCGGCGACCCCGGCCGGGTGGAGGGGCTGGACGGCATCGACCTGATGCCCTTCCTGCGCGACGTCGACAGCAGGACCGACCGCACGCTGTTCTGGCGCCACCGCGCCGGCGACCAGATCGCAGTGCGCAGCGGCCAGTGGAAATATCTGCGGTCCTACGGGCGGGACTATCTGTTCGACCTGTCGCAGGATGAGCGCGAACGCGCCGACCGCAAGGCGGCGATGCCCGGCAAGGTCGCCGAGCTCAAGGCCGCCCATGCCGGCTGGCTGGCACAGATGCTGCCCTATCCGGAGCATAGCTATAGCGAGGACATGCTGGGCAAGTTCGCAGACCGCCCCGGGGAATGAAGGGCGTTCGCGGCGTTCAGCCGCCCGCCTGCTTCAATCGATAGTCGAGCTGCCGCCGGGACATGCCGAGCATGCGCGCCGCATCCGCGACATTGCCCCCGGCGCGGCGCAGCGCCTCCTCCACCAGCGCGGCCTCATAATCCGCCAGCAGCAGCGGCGCCCTTTCGATGTCGGGTATCAGCGGCGCGCCGGTGACCGCCAGCCTGCCGTCCGGGCGCACATGCGCCTGTTCGCGGCTGTCGGGTTCCAGCACGATCGACAGGGTGTCGACGTCGATCCGCCCGCCCGGTTCGGCCAGCAGCACGCCGCGCTCCAGCACATTCTCCAGCTCGCGCACATTGCCCGGCCAGCGATAGGCGATCAGCGCGCGCATCGCCTGGTCGGACACGCCGCGCACCGGCTTGCCGTGCCGCCGGGTGAGCCGTTCCACCAGCGCCTCGACGAACAGCGGAATGTCGGCCGCCCGATCGCGCAGCGGCGGGATGGCGACGGGAAAGGGGTTGAGCCGGTAGAAGAGGTCGGCGCGGAACGTCCGGGCCGCCACCGCCGACGCCAGATCGACATTGGTCGCCGCGACGATGCGGACATCGACATGGCGCAGCCTGTCGCCGCCCAGCCGCTCCACCTCCCCCGTCTGGAGCACGCGCAGCAGCTTGACCTGCGCGGGCAGGGGCAGGTCGCCCACCTCGTCCAGGAACAGCGTGCCGCCGTCCGCCCGCTCGAACCGGCCGAGCCGCTGCCGCTGGGCCCCGGTATAGGCGCCGGGCTCGACGCCGAACAGCTCGCTTTCGATCAGGTCATGGGGGATGGCGCCGCAATTGATCGCGACGAAGGGCTTGTCGCGGCGCGGCCCGTTGTCGTGCAGCCAATGGGCGAACACTTCCTTGCCGACGCCCGTTTCCCCGGTCAGCAGGACGGTGATGCTGCTGTCGGCGGCGCGGCGCAGCAGGTTCATCGACTTCAGGAAAGCGGGCGACTGGCCGATCAGCGATCCGGCCTGCTTTTCCCGCCGCAGGGATGCGCGCAGTTCCCCGATCTCCTCCGCCATGGCGCGCAACTGGCCGGCTATGTCCTCCGGGTGCATGGCCTTCAGATAGGGGTCGTCCGCGGGCAGGTCGGACGCGATCTCGCCCACGATGGTGCAATGCGGGTCGCCCTTCGCCTTGCACATCGTCTCCCGGAAGATGACCGGGCGGCCCATGAAGGCGCTGACATAGCCGGAGGCATAGCCCAACTGGTTCCAGCAGGTGGCGTGTTCGCCGATGCCGAAATGGACTATCTGGCTTTCCGCCTCCCAGCTTTCGGTCCAACGGAACTCGCCGTGGAAACGCCCGGCGTCCAGGTCCAGCTCGCACCGGATGGTCTCCACCTGCACCAGCCCTTCCAGCTTGTGCAGCCGGGGGCCCAGCAGGAAGACCTCCTCATAATCGCGGTCGCCCACCATCTTGCGGGCGATCTCCGCATCCTGCATGCCGGATTGATAGCCCATGCGCATCAGCAGCGCGCCGGCCCGGCCTTCGCCCAGCGTGCGCACCATTTCCGCCCGCAGCGCGCCCAGCGACCCGGCGTGCAGCAGCAGCATCCGCTGTTCGTCCAGCCAGACGGTGCCGGTGCCGGGGTCGAACCGCAATTTCGACCACAGGTCGATCCGGCCCGATCGGTCGTCGAGCGCCTTGCTCGCCATCTTTGCCCTTCTCCCCTCGCCGGTCCGGCCGTTTCGCCGCTTTCAGCCCGATCCTAGCGCAATATCCGGTCAGATGCGCCTGAAAAGCGGACTTCGAACCTGCTGCGCGTCTGCGGCGGAGAAGAATTTTTCGGTGTAGATGTCCTTTTCGAACAGGCGCCCCTGCATCAGCGTGGCAAGGCAGGCCTCGATCATCACCGGCGGACCGCAAAGATAGGCCTTGTGTCCGCGGAAATCATTGTCGAAAGCCGCCCTGGCGGCTTCGTGGACATAGCCGCGAAAACCCGTCCAGCCGCTGTCCGCCGGTTCGTCCGAAAGCGCGGGGACGTAGCGGAAATTGGCATGGGTCCGGGCCAGCGCCTCGAACTCTTCATGATAATAAAGCTCCTCCCGGCTGCGCGCGCCATAGACCAGCGTGATCGGCAGCGTCTCGTTGCGGGCGATCAGGTCGAGGATCATCGAGCGGGGCGAGGACAGGCCCGAACCACCGGCCAGGAAGAGCATGGGCGCCTTCGCCGAATGGCGCACGAAGAAGCGGCCATAGGGGCCGGACAGCTTCACCCGGTCGCCCTCCTTCAGATGCTCATGTATCCATGTCGTCCCGACGCCGCCGGGCACGATGCGGATATTGAGTTCGACGGCGCCGGGCGCATGGGGATTGCTGGCGAGGGAGAAGGCGCGGGTCAGAACCCCCTCCTCCCCCACCGTCAGGTTCACATATTGCCCCGCCTGGAAGCGGATCGGGCGATCCAGCGCGACATGGATGCCCCTGATGGTCGGGGTCAGCGGATCAATGCGGGTGACGACGCCCTCGAAATCCTCGACCGGGATTCCCAATGCGTCGGGGTCTTCCTCTATATCCGCCTCTATGCTGACATCGCTTTCAAGGCGGGCGCAGCAGGCCAGCGCCTTGCCCTCGTCGCGCTCGAAATCCATGAGCGCGAAGCTGGACGCCTCCCCATGGTCGATTTCGCCGTCCGTCACCTGGATCTTGCAGGTGGCGCACAGGCCATGACAACAGGCATGCGGCAACCAGATGCCCGCGCGCAGGCAGGCGTCGAGGATGGTCTGCCCCTCCGCCACTTCCACCTCGTCGCCGGTGGTTTCGATGGTCAGCGTGTAGCTCATCAGATGCCGGCTCCGTTCAGGCCGTCGCGGCCAGGCGTGCGGAAGCGCAACGCATCCTTGTGGCTGAGGCCATTGGCCGCGATGCTGGCCTGCATGTCGGGGGCGAAGGCTTCGCCGTTACGGGTCCAGACGGCGCTGTTCCAGTCGATCCCCGCCCAGTCGGGATGCTGGCCGAAAATCTCCGCCATGGGTCCGGCGATGAAGTGCGCGAAGGGCAGGTCCGGCGGCAACGGCCAGGCATAGGGGCTGGAAAAGAGCAGATGCCCGTCCCAGCCGGCATAGATGACGCAGGCGCCGTGGAAATTTTCAGCCTTGTCGGCCGGTTCGAATTCATAGGTGTCGATGGCTTTGACGGCCATGATGTCTCTCCTGGAATATGATCCCTTCCGTGAGGGCGGTGTGGCCGGCTGTCAGTCGTTGGCCTTTGCAAGGCCGCGCCACATGGCGAAGTTCCTTTCATCCGTGGACCCGTTGTGCAGGCCGTTGTCGCGGCCATGTTCGATGCGGAAGAAAGCCAGCGCCTCGGCGGCGGGATTGAAGCCCTCGGCCGTCGGGTCCGTGCCGGGGCGGAAGGCGTTGCCCTTGAAGACCTCATGCCCGGCGATCTTCGACTGGATGAATTTTTCCGGTTCATCCTCGAAAATTTCGCGGCAATGGTCGGAACAGAAATGATATTGCTCGCCCTTGTAGTCGGCATGGCGCTGGCACAGTGTCAGCGGATCGCCCGGTTCGGTGAACATCATCGGAATCTGGCAGACCTGGCACTGCATCGGCACGGCCGTCGCCTCGAACGGCTTTCCTTCCGCTTCGCACTTCGCCCAATATTCATAGCGCGGACGGTAATAGCGGTCGAACGTGTCCGGATATTTGGCGGACAGCCAGTCCATGTCCTCCTTCGACGGCAGCCAGACATGGAAGTCGCTGGTGCCGCGCGCCTGATAGAAATGGCACCATGCGATATGGGACAGGTGGTCGCGCTCCAGCCTGATCTGCTCGACGCAGGGCGGCATGACGATGCCGTAGCGGGCGAGATCGCGGAACAGGGCGCCGCAATTCTCCTCGAAATAGATTTCCCACGCCTCCGCCCAGCTCATCACCCGCTTGGGCAGCATGTAATCCTGCATCATCGCGACCAGCGTCAGCAGCCGCACGCCGCGCCAGGTCCATTTGTTCAGCCATTTCTGGACGATGGGGACATTGACCGGGTCCTGCTCCAGCACGAACTTGATGACCTCCAGCCCCAGGGTCATGTGCCGCGCCTCGTCCGACTGGGCGGAAAAGCCGAAGGTCATCGCGCCCATGTCGCCATTATAGGCCGCGCCCGAAATGAAGGGCACGAAGACGAGGTTGGTCAGCACATATTCGAAGGCGAAGCCGATGGCGACGATGAATTCGAACGGGCCGCCAGTCGCCGCATCCTCGAAGAAGCTCTTGGGCACCTGAAGATAGGGCAGATAGTCGTGATGATGGCGGAACTCCGCCATGCCGCTATAATAGCGGTTATAATTGCTGATGGCGTGGATCTGCGTCTGCGAATGGCGCATTTCGTCCAGCGACTGCATCATGCAGGCGACGCGCGGGCCGACGCCCCGGAATTGCCGCCCGATATGGGCGAACCCCCGGTGCGACATATATTCCAGCGGGGCGAAGCCGTTGACGAACAGCTTCACCGTATTGATGTAGCGCGCGTCGGACAGGGTGAGATGGCCGTTGCTCTGAGCGAAGGCGTCGACGATGGCGTAGAGCTTCCGCTCCTTTTCCGCCTGATATTTCCAATAGGCGTCCATGGTCAGGCGGAACGGGTCTTCCCATGCGTCCCAGTCGTGGATTTTGATCCCCTCGAACCGGTCCATCGGGAAGATGTCGTCGATCGGCTGATAGCTCGGTTCCCAGCCCAGGCCCCGCGTCATCAGCGCATAGCGTTCCTTGAGGCCGAGTTTCTTCTTCTTCGTGACGGGCATGTCCATGGCTCAGCGGTCCCAGCTCAGAGTGAAGATGTCGTCGGTCTCGTCCACGCGGCCCGACAGGGAGATCATGTTGACGTGCAGTTCCTGAAGGTCGAAATCGCGGCCGATCAGCTCTTCGATCGTTTCGCGGCGCACGACCAGCGTGCCCGGCGCGGTGATGCGCACCATCGCCGGCTGCGGGTCCAGGCTGGCGGCGGGATTGTCCGCCATGATCGCGTCGATGACATGGCGGGTGTCGTCATTGGCCTGAAGCGCGAGGAAGACGGTGCTGCTCATGCGCGGACCCCCGCCCTGGCGGCGCGGGCGTCGAGCGCGGCGCACAGTTCGTCCATGACGGCGGCGGACCGGTCCCCCAGCCCCATTTCGGCCAGCGGACAGAGCGCCGCGGCGGCGCGCGGCGTCCATTTGGCGATCCACTGGCCGATCAGCGCGGCATTGCCCGCATCGTCGGCACAGGCCGCCTTGATCTGCGCGTCGACCCATTTGCGCGTTTCCGCCGCCCATTCATTCTGGAACTGCGTGACCATCGCCACCGCGGCGCCGCCGCGCTGCGCCAGGTCGCCGTCGACGATCGTCTGGAAGACCAGGGGATAGAGCAGGCCGTCGAGCACCAGATCCTGCGCTACGAACAGTTCGAACCAGTCCTGCTCCACGAACAAGTCCTCGACCAGGCGGCGCAGCGATTGCCAGCGCACGTCGTGCAGCCATGCCTCCTTGGCCGCGTCCAGCGCTTCGGGTTCGGCGAGCAGCAGGCCAAGGCGCGTGTCGAACTGCGCGATGCCCAGCTGGTCCATCGCATAATAAAGCGCCGGCTGGGTGATGCCCGTGCCATAGCCATAGGCGGCGATGAAGTCATTGTTCATCGACGCGCCCCAGGCGACATGGCGCAGCGGCAGGATCAGGTCGAGCGCGAGGGCGCGGATGTCGTCGGGCAATGCGTCGGCCAGGCCACGCGTCTCCACGAAGTCGAAGGCGGCCTCCGCCGCTTCCTGCTGCCTGGCGCGGGCCAGGACGTAGCTGCCGTAATAATATTGGCGCGGATCGCGGAAGGCGTACCAGTCCGCCATCTTCAGCTTCGTGCGGCTTTCGTCGAAATAATCGTGGGCCGGGTCCCAGAGCGGACGATAATGCTGGTTGCCCGTGGTCTGGAGGCCGATCGTGCCCTCCTGATAGCGGGACGCCGGCTTGTCGCCGCCGATATGGCGCGCGACATGGCCATAGGTCTGCCGCTGCGGCGCGATGGTGACGGTGCGCAGGTCCATCTGCATGGGGTCGGTCTCTCCTCTCTTGCTTATCGGGCTTCGCCGGCGAGCACCCGCGCCAGCCGGGCGTCGAAATCGTCCTGCTCCAGCGGCTGGCCGGTCACGTCGGTCACGCGGTTGACGGCGCAGAATTCCTCGAACGCCGCGGTCGGCATCAGCAGTTCCACGAAGATTTCCGGGGCGCCGATGGCGAAGTCGAATTCGATCAGGCCGTTTTCGCGGCGGTTGCGGACGCGCACGAACTTCGCGTCCAATATGTCGGATTGCGGTCGTTCCGCCATCTTCCTCTCCCGGCTGTTGCCTTGTCCTTTCTGTTTAGCAAGGCCCATGCCAGTTCGATTTTCCCGGAAATCCGGACTTTTCGCGCACGCCGCATCGACAATTTTGTCATGGGCGGGCCGCCGTCGACAATTTTGTCGAAATCGCGCCCGCCCCTTCCCGCCCAAAAAAGGACCGCCCGGACCGGGCTGCGGAGGCAGCCGATCCGGACGGTCATGGCAGGCCGCGCGCGGGAACCGTCCCTTGCGCCCTCTGTCCCGCGACGCCCGACCGGCCACGGGAACCCCCTTGTCCTCAGTTGCGCACGCGCAGGGTCAGGAACCATTCGCGCGGGCGGCTGAATACGCCCGAATAGATCGCCTCCGCATTGGTGTAGCCGGACACGACGGCGCGGCGGTCGGCGATGTTGGTGACCCCGGCCTGAATTTCGTAGCGTTCGCCGGGCGCGCGCCAGGTGACGGAACCGTTGAAGAAGCTGCCTGCCGGCGTGGCCAGCACCGGCGTATTCGCCTCGTCATTATAGGTCTTGCTGGCATAGGTCCAGTCGACCCGCGGCGTGAAGCTGCCGATGCCGCTGGTCTCGAAAGTGTAGGCGGTGCCTGCCTGCGCCTGCCATTTGGGCGTGTTCACGAACTTCTCCTTCCCCGTCAGCGGCACGCCGGGCAGGATGCTCTGATATTCCGCGTCCAGATACCCAAGGCTGGCGTCCAGCGTCCAGTTGCGCACCGGGGCCAGGTTCAGCTCGGCCTCCACGCCGCGGATGCGTCCGTCCCCGCCATTGGCGGTGACCGGGGACGACCCGTTCTGGAAGGTGAGTTGGATGCTGTTATATTCCGTGTTGAAGGCCGCGACGTTCAGCCGGACGCGGCGGTCGAACAGTTCGGACTTGATGCCGATTTCCGTCGTATAGGCCTTTTCCGGGCCGAAGGTCGGCGCGGGCAGCTTGACCGGCACGCCGTTGACGACGGTGAAATTGGGCAGCGTCAGGCGCGTGGTCCAGCCGCCGCCCTTGTAGCCCGTGGCGTAGGAGGCATAGGCCATCACCCGGCGGTTGATGTGATATTCCGCGCCGATCCGGTAGGAGACATTTTCGAACGACATGCTGTTTTCGCCCAGCGGATAGACGCGGTAGATGTCGTTGGGATCGGGCAGGACGAGCGCGGGCGGCGCCTGGGTCAAGCGCAGGCCGAAGGCGTTTTCGTCCCGCTGCGTGCCGGTGAAGCGCTTGTCGTCGCGGGTATAGCGGATGCCGAGGGTCAGCCCCAGCCTGTCGGGGATGACATCGATATTGTTGTGCATGAAGGCGGCATAGGATTTGGTGTCGTAACGGTCGTTCGACACGATCTGGATCATGCCGCCGATAAAGGGCACCCGGTCCGCGTGGCGGCCATATTCATGGAAATAATAGCCGCCCAGCACGAATTTCCAGCGGTTTTCCCATATATTGCCGACCAGTTGCACTTCCTGCGAAAGCTGGTTTTCCCAATCCGCGAAGGTGGGCGCGAGCGCGGAGAAGGGCGCGCCGCCGATGTCGGCGCCGAATTTGGACTTCAGCCGGCGATAGGCGGTGATCGACTTGATCGTCAGCGCATCGGTCAGGTCGTAATCGATCTGGCCATTGATGCCGTAATTGTCGATCTTGTTGTAATTGGCGCCGCTGGCGTAGCTGAGATCGGGATTGATGCTGCCGTCCGCGTTGCGGATCACATAGCGGTTGTCATAGGGCAGGTTCTGCCCCGCCTGGCTTTCCAGCGAAGGCTGGATGCCGGCCGGCGACCCGGCATTGCCGCGCACGCCCTGGCACAGGTCGGTCACGCCGGCGGCCGGCACGCCCGCCAGCGCGGCGACCGGCGCGTAGAAGGCCGGATTGCCCGAGATGCAGGTGTTGTAGAGCGCGACATAGGCATTCTGGTTGACCGCCAGCAGCGAGAAGGGCGTCGCCTGCTCATCCACGTTCAGATAGTCGCCGATCAGCCGCATGGTGAGCCTGTCATTGGGCGTGAACAGGAATTTCAGGCGCACGGCGGTCTGGTTCATGTTGCCCGACCGGTCGGGCCTGTCCTTCGCCGTCGTCGGGAAGAGGATCGCGCCGTCCGTATTGCCGTTGGCGGGGCCGCCCGACGCGCCGCCGGTCGCCAGCAGCCAGATCGGGTTGTTGCCGGTATCGCCTTCATAGGGAATGCGCTTCTGCCAGCCGTCGCGATGCTTGGTGGAGAAGGCGAGGCCCATGTGCAGCACGCCCGGCGCCAACGGCGCTTCCAGCGCGCCGCGCACGTCGATGCGATCGTAGCGGCCGGTCGTGACTTCGCCCTTCACCTTCCATTCGTCGCCCGGATCGGAGGTGACGATGTTGAGCGCGCCGCCGATGGTGTTGCGGCCGAACAGCGTGCCCTGCGGTCCTTTCAGCACTTCGACGCGCTGAAGGTCCAGCAGGTCGACATTCGCGCCGATGTTGCGGGCGAGGTAGACATTGTCGACATAGACGCCCACGCCCGGTTCCAGGTTGAAGCCGAAATCATTCTGGCCGATACCGCGGATATAGGTGAAGAGGGTCGAGCTGGACCCGCCGAACGCGCCGGAGCTTTTCAGGGTGACGTTGGGCGCCTGTCCGGAAATGCTGGCGATGTCGGTCAGCCCCTTGGACTGGAGCGCTTCCGACGTGACGGCGGAAATGGCGATCGGCACCTGCTGCGCGCTTTCGGACCGCTTCTGCGCGGTGACGACGATGTCCTGGAGGCCGACATTCTCCTGCGGCGCGGCGGCGTCCTGCGCCATCGCGGCCGATGTCGAAAGGACGAGCGCCACCGCCAGCGCGGACGCGCCGTTCGAAATTCCAGACTTCATGATAAAACTCCCCTTGTCCCTTATGTATCGGCCGCCTTGTCGCGGCCTGTCTTGTCGATGACCGTCAGGTCAGAACGTTCAGAAAGCTCTCGCGCGGCATATTGTCCTGCGAGAAAGTGGCCTTGCCCAACTGGCTGGTGTCCCAGGTCAGCGTCGGCGTATCGGGATAATGGACATAGCCGCCGGTGAAGACTTCATTGCGGTTGCCCGACGGATCGAAGAAATAGATGGTCGCGCCGCGCGTCACCCCATGGCGGTTCACCGACACGTCGACCGGGATTTCATATTTGCCGATCAGGTCGCCCGCGTGGAACAGGTCGTTCACCGAATCCAGCAGGAAGGAGACATGGTGGAAGCGGCTGCCATCCGGTTGCAGGATGAAGGCGATGTCATGCGGCTTGTTGGAGCAGGAAAGGAAGACCGCAAGCCGGGTCTCGTCCCCCTGCGTGACCAGTTCCTCGCTGACGGTGAAGCCGAATATCCCGGTGAAGATGTCCCTGTTCTCGACGATGTTGGGTCCGCCCAGCAGCACATGGTCCAGCCGCACGCAGCGGAAGCCGCGAATATAGCCTTCGTCGGGAATGGTGCCGGGGTTGCGGGTCGGCATGCCGTTGCCGATCTTCTCCTTGTCGGCATAGATGTGCATGACATGGCCCGACGGCAGGGTGAAGCGGATGCGCCGGCCGCTCTTGGGATACACGCCCGGCTCGACATGTTCGACGGCAAGGCCATATTCGGTCAGCGCCGCGGCGAAATGGTCGATCTCCGCATCCTCATAGGTGCGGAAGGCGAAATATTCGACGCCGGGCGCATCGGCCTTCTCCAGGACCAGCGAATACCAGTCATGCTCGTCCGCGACCTTGTAATAGAGCTTGTCGGGGTCGCCCTGATAGGTTTCGATAAGACCCATCCGCTCGCCATAGTGGCGGCGCGCGTCGTCGATGTCGAACACCCTGACGCACACTTCGCCGACCCGGAGCAATCCACGAATCGCCATTCATTCTCTCCCAGAAATATCGTCGCGCAGCATGGCCGCCAGGGCGGCTGCGGCGATGTCCTCGTCTTCCACTTCGCTGCCGCCCGACACGCCGACCGCCCCGATCAGGCGCCCCTGCACCTCGGCGGGACAGCCGCCCGGAACTTCCGTCAGGCGCGGCCGGCGCAGCAAACCGTCGCGCACCGGGCGGGGCGCCCGCTCCAGCAGCGCGCCGAAATCGCGCGTCGCCATTGCGAAGCTGGCAGCGGTATAGGCCTTGTCGATCGCCAGTTCGCCTGAACTAAGGAACGATCCCGGCATCCGCAGATAGCCCGCGAGATTGCCCGCCCCATCCACGACCGCGACATGCACGCGGGCGCCGATCGCCTCCGCGCGGGCGCGGCCGGCGGACAGCATCCGCTCCACCGCCTGCGCCGCGGGGGCGCCGATCTCCGCAATCGCGCTCATGCGGCGCGGCCGACCGGGGCGGCGCCGAAGGATGCGCGCGGCAACGGCACGGCGCGAATATCGCTCGACGGATAGGCGCGGCAGGCCAGGACGATGCCCGCCTGCTCATCGGCGGCGCTCACCACGGCGCGGTTCATATGCCCGGTGGAACAGCGGCCCGCCTGTATCCGGATGCGGCAGACGCCGCACCCGCCGCTGCGGCATCCCACGGCCAGCGCCTTGCGTCCGGACGCGATCATCGCCGCCAGCAGGCTCTGGTCGGCGCGGCAGGGAAAGCGCACGCCCCCTATCTCTATCTGAAACGGCGCCGCTTGGGTCAGGCCTTCAACATCGCGATCGTCCATCCGATCTCTCTCCTGCCAGTCATTCTGTTCTTTTCACCGATCATAATCATGGGGTGAATTACCGACAAATACCCTTTCCGCTCGCCTGTGATACTCCATGCGCATCACCCCTGCCCATCATCCTTGGCCCGTCATCCGGCGCGCAGCGACGCTTCGGACGCGCGCGCCTCGCTGGCGGGAACGCCGCCGATGCTCCACAGCGCGGGGGCGACCGGCATCACCGTGCCGCGTATCAGCGACCGGTCGCAGCCCAGATGGCGTTCGACAAGGTCGGTGAACCCCGCCGCCAGGGCCTGCAACTGTTCTGTCGGGCGGCCTTCGAGGGCGATGCAGGTGAACCAGGGCGCTGCCGCCCCGCCATCGCTGACCAGCCGGCCGCCCGTCGCCCAGCGATGCGCCGGCACGCTCGTGGCGAAAGCGCGCACCCGCTCCAGGGGCGGCGGCGAAACCGTGGGATAGAGCGCCTGCACATAGAAGAACGAGGCTGCCTCCAGCAGCGCGGCGACGGCTTCTTCCGGATATTGGTCCGCCACCAGATGGAATTGCACGATGGGCATGCCGCTTCTCCTTCCTCAAGGCAGGCCGCGCCGGCGGCCCGCGTCCAGCATTATCGCCGCGCCCGCCATGGCGTCCGCCTCCGCATCGAGCAGCATCGCCACGGCCCAGGCGACCTGGCTCGGGGTGGTGAGCGCGCCGATGGCGGATTCGCCGCGCATCGCGTCCAGCTCGTCCGCGACCGAGCCGCCGTTTTCCGAGGCCCGCGCCGCCGCGACCTTGTGCAGCCGATCGGTATCGGCGGGGCCGGGGGCGACAAGATGGGCGGTGATCCCCTCCCCGCCATAGGCCCAGCTCATCTGCCGCACCACATTGGCGAGCGCCGCATTGGCGACCCCGGCGGTGGCGGCATAGGCGGTCGGCTCGAACCCGTAATGGCCGCCGATCGCGACGAGGCGGCTGTGGCGGCGCAGTCGGTCCTCCACCGCGCGCACCAGCCGGACGAAGCCGCCGACCTTGATGTTGCAGGCCTCCACCAGCGCGTCGGTGGGCGCGGCGCGAATGCCGCCCGCCACCGGCACGCCGGGCGCATGGACGACCATGGCGACCGGCCGGTCCAGCCGCGCCCGAAGCGCATCGACCGCATCGTCGGACGCGAAGTCGGCCACGACCGGCATCACCACGCCCGCGCCATGGCGATCGACCAGCGCCTCCAGCGGCTCGCGCGACCGCGCCACCGCGACGACATGCATCTTGCGCGCCACCAGCCCGGCGACGATCGCCTTGCCCAATGCGCCGCTCGCGCCGACGACCACGCAATGGGCGCCGAAATTCCTGCCCGGAACGGACATGCTCTTCACTCCGATCTGAAAACCGGGCGTCAGGCCGAAATCAGCCCGCGCTCCTTCGCCATTGTGAGGGCGGTATCCTCTATCATGTCCTCCTGCCCGCCGATCATCTTCAGGCGGCCCAGTTCGACCAGCAGGTCGCGGGCGGGCAGGCCATATTTGCGCTCGCAATCCTTGGCCGCGTAGAGGAAGGTGGAATAGACCCCGGCATAGCCCAGCGTCAGGCTGTCCCGGTCGGCGCGCGGGGGCTTCGCCATCATCGGCAGCGCCCGCTCCTCCGCGACGTCCATCAGGCGGAAGGTGTCGACGCCCGTTTCCACCCCCATCCGCTCGCACACGGCGGCGAATACCTCCAGCGGGGTGTTGCCGGCGCCAGCGCCGAAACCGGCGGCGGACCCGTCGATCCGGCTGGCGCCCGCCGCCACGGCGGCCAGCGAATTGGCGATCCCAAGGCCAAGATTGTGATGGCCGTGGAACCCGATCTCCGTCTCCGCCTGCAACGCGCCCTTCAACGCGCCGATCCGCGCCGTCACATCTTCGGGCAGCATGTAACCGGCGCTGTCGACGCAATAGACGGTCGTCGCGCCATAGCCTTCCATCAGCAGCGCCTGTTCGACCAGCGTTTCGACCGAGGTCATGTGCGCCATCATCAGGAAGCCCACCGTGTCGAGCCCCAGCTTCCGGCCGAGGCCGATATGCTGTTCGGTCACGTCCGCCTCCGTGCAGTGGGACGCGACATGGACGCAGCCCGCGCCGCAATCCGCCGCCATGCGCAGTTCGTCCAGCGTGCCGATGCCCGGCACATGCAGGACCGACACGGTGGCGTTCTTCATGCGGGACGCGACGGCGGTGATATAGTCGCGGTCGCTATGCGCGCCGCGCCCATAGTTGAGCGACGAACCGCCCAGCCCATCGCCATGCGTCACCTGCAACAGGGGCACGCCCGCCTCGTCCAGCCCGGTCGAGATGGCGATCATCTGGTCCAGGCTGATCTGGTGCCGCATCGAATGCATGCCGTCGCGCAGGCACATGTCATGCAGCTTGACCTTCCGGCCCTTGATCTGCGCCGTCGTCGTCATTGCACGCTCTCCATCATCTCCTGCGCGAACATCTCGCCCGTGCGCGCGGCGGCGGCGGTCATGATGTCCAGATTGCCCGCATATCGGGGCAGGAAGTCGCCCAGCCCCTCGACCTCCAGGAAGATGGAGACCTTGCGCCCCTCGAAGGTCGGCCCGTTCTTCAGCCGATAGCCCGGCACATAGCGCTGCACCTGCGCGATCATCTCTTGCACGGATGCGGCGATCGCGTCCCGGTCCGGCTCGTCGGCGGTCTCGCAATAGACGGTGTCGCGCATCATCAGCGGCGGTTCGGCGGGATTGACGACGACGATCGCCTTGCCCTTCGCCGCGCCGCCCACCTTCTCGATCGCGGCGGAGGTGGTGCGGGTGAATTCGTCGATATTCTTGCGGGTGCCGGGGCCGATCGACCTGGACGCCACCGTCGCGATGATCTCCGCATAATCGACCGGCTGGACGCGGCTGACCGCGTTCACCATCGGGATCGTCGCCTGACCCGCGCAGGTCACCATGTTGACGTTGACCGCGCCGTCGCGCGCCTGCTGCGCCAGGTTGACCGCCGGCACGCAAAGCGGACCGATGGCCGCCGGCGTCAGGTCGATCATCAGCACGCCCAGCTCGTTCAGCTTGCGGCTGTTTTCGGCATGGACATAGGCCGACGTCGCGTCGAACGCGATCTTCACGCCGTCCCTGGCGACATGCGGCACCAGGCCGTCGACGCCCGCATCGGTGGTCTTCAGCCCCAGCTCCCGCGCCCGCGCCAGCCCTTCGGACGCCGGATCGACGCCGACCATCCAGACCGGCTCCAGCCTGTCGGAACGCAGCAGCTTGTAGAGCAGGTCGGTGCCGATATTGCCCGGCCCGATGATGGCGCATTTCCTTTTGGTCATCAACTTTGTCCCTGCTGCGCCTTTTCGCCGAACGTCACGCCGGCGACGGCATAATGGTCCAAGGGGGTTTCGTTCAGGATCACGCGCACCTGGTCGGGACGCACGTCCATGGTTTCGACCGTCGCCCTGGTGAGGGCGCGGATGAAGGCCCATTTCTTTTCCATCGAGCGGCCTTCGCCAATGACCACGGATATAATCGGCATCAGTCTATCCTCACATTGATGCTGCCCATGTCCTGAAAGCGGGCGCAAACGATGTCGCCTTTCGCGATCGGCATCGCTTCCGTCGCGGCGCCGGTCAGCACCACCGAGCCGGCGGGCAATATCCGCCCCCGCTCATGGAGCCAGGCGACCAGCATCTGCACGGCGCGGGCGGGATGGCCCAGCACCGCGCCCGAACAGGCCAGCGCCGCCGCCTCGCCGTTGATTTCCAGCACGATGCCGATGGTCGCGGGGTCGACATCATTGGGCCGCCGCATCCGCCCGCCCATGACGAAGCGCGCGCTGGAGCCATTGTCCGCGACGACGCTCGGCAGGTCGAACCTGAACTTCTCGAACCGGCTGTCGAGGATCTCGATGGCGGGCTGGATGAAGTCCGTCGCGGCATGGACCTGATTGATGGAAACGGCCGGGCCGGACAGGTCGCGGGCCATGACATAGGCGATTTCCCCCTCGACGCGCGGATGGATCAGCCCGGCGGTCGGCACCACGCCGCCTTCCGCATCGCATGTGTCGCGCATCAGCAGGCCGAAGCTCGGCACGTCGACGCCCATCTGGATCATCTTGGCCCGCGAGGTGAGACCGGCCTTGTAGCCGATCAGCGCCCGGCCCCGCGCCTGCCAGCGGCGCAGGCATTCGTCCTGCACGGCATAGCCGTCATCGACGGTCATGCCCGGATAATCGTCGGTCAGCTTCGCGATGGTGTGGCGGTTCGACTGGGCGCCGTCCACCCGGTTCGCCAGTTCGGCGATGGCTGCTGCATCAAGCATCGGCGGTCCTCCGGCCGAAGGTCAGGGAACAATCGCCGATCCCGCCGATGCGCATGGCGATATGGTCGCCCTCGCCCACCGGGAACATCGGCCCCAGCGCGCCGGACAGGATCACCTCCCCGGCCAGGAAGGGCATGTCGAGCCGGCCCAGCGTATTGGCGAGCCAGGCGACCGCATTGGCGGGCGATCCCTGCACGGCCGCGCCCACGCCCACGGCCACCTGCTCGCCATTGCGTTCCGCCCACATGCCGGCCAGCGCCAGATCCACGTCGCGCGGATCGATCTTCTCGCGGCCCAGCGCATAGACGCCGCAGGAGGCGTTGTCGGCCACCGTGTCCTGGATGCGGATGTCCCAGTTCGTGATGCGGCTGTCGACGATCTCGAAACAGGCGCGGACATGGTCCGTCGCCGCCAGCACGTCCGCCGCCGTGACGCCCGGGCCTTTCAGGTCGCGTTTCAGGACGAAGGCGATCTCCGCCTCCGCCTTGGGCTGGATCAGCGCTTCGATCGGGACGGTCGCGCCATCGTCATAGGCCATGGCGCTGGTCAATATGCCGAAGTCCGGTTCGAACACGCCGATGGCGTTCTGCACGGCCCGGGAGGTGACGCCGATCTTCTTGCCGACGACCGTCTCGCCCGCGGCGACGCGCCGCCCGATCATGCGGGCCTGGATGTGGTAGGCATCGACGATGGTGATGCCCGGCACCCGGTCCCGCAGATTGGGGACAGTCGCGCCGGCGACCAGCGCCTCGTACAGTTCGTCGCCGTGCCGGGCGATGGCGGCCGCGTCCAGCACGGTCACAGTTTCACGCAGATGTTGCGCAGCTCGGTATAGAATTCGAGGCTGTGGACCCCGCCTTCCCGGCCGATGCCGCTATGCCCGGTGCCGCCGAAGGGCGTGCGCAGGTCGCGCAGGAACCAGCTGTTGACCCAGGTGATGCCCACGTCGACCTCCGCCGCGACGCGGTGCGCGCGCGACAGGTCCCGCGTGAAGATGGCGGTGGAAAGGCCGTAATCGGTCGCATTGGCGACGGCGATGGCCTCCTCCTCGCTGTCGAAGGGGCGGATGTGGCAGCAGGGACCGAAAATCTCCTCGTTCCAGACCGACGCCTCGTCCGCCAGGCCGGTCCAGATCGTCGGCTGCACCCAATGGCCGCCCGAAAGTTCCTCGGGCATGGTCGGCACGCCGCCGCCGGTCACGACACTCGCGCCCTCCGCCACGGCCTTTTCATAATAGGACAGCACCTTTTCGCGGTGCTCGGCGGAGATGAGCGGGCCCAAGGTCGCGCCGGGCCTGAGCGCCTCCGCCTTTTCCTTGAGACCCGCGACCAGCGCCTCGAACAGCGGCCGCTCGACCAACACCCGCTCGGTGCCCAGGCACACCTGCCCGCAATTGAGGAAGACGGATCGGCCCAGCGCCTCCAGCGTCACGTCGAGATCGGCGTCGGCGAAGACGATCGCGCTGTTCTTGCCGCCCAATTCGAAGGACACGTCACGCAGGCCATGCGCCGCCGCCTGCATGATGGCGGTGCCGGTGCGCGTCTCCCCCGTGAAGGTGATCGCGTCGACGCCCGGATGCTGGGTCAGATATCCGCCCGCGCTGTCCGGGCCGAAGCCGTGGACGACATTATAGACGCCCGCGGGCACGCCCGCATCGTTCATCACCTCGCCCAGCAGGGTCGCGGTGCCCGGCGTCTCCTCCGACGGCTTCACGATCACGCTGTTGCCGCAGGCGAGCGCCGGCGCGACCTTCCACGTCATCAGCAGCAACGGCGCGTTCCATGGGCAGATGACGCCGATCACCCCCTTGGGCTTGCGGATCGCATAGTTGAGCGCGCCCCGCCCGTCCGGGGTCGGCGTCTGGAAACTCTCGGTCGCGACATTCTTCACGACGTCGGCGAAGATCCGGAAATTGGCCGCGCCGCGCGGGATGAAGGCATGTTCCATCATCGACCGGGGCTGGCCGGTATCGGCCATTTCCGCCGCCACGAAATCGTCGAAGCGCCGGACGATGCCGTCCGCGACGGCCCGCATCAGGTCGGACCGATCGTCCACCGTCAGCCTTGCCCAGGGGCCCTTCTGCGCCGCCCGCGCCGCCTGCACCGCCAGGTCGATTTCGGCGCGGCCGCCCTCATGCACATGGCCGATCAGCGCGCCATCGCTGGGCCGATATTTGGGGAAAGTCCTGCCGGACGTTCCCTGCGTGAAGGTTCCGTCGATGAAATGCTGGAAATGCGCCAACTGTCCTCTCCATGTCGTTGCCTGACCTTCTAACGAAGGATAGCCTTACCCAATAATACTGTTTTATACGCTTTGAGATACCTGTAAGGCATATCTCGAACGGCATCGAAAGGCGCAAGACATGTTCGCGAACCGCATCGACATCCGCCACCTGCGCTATTTCGTGGAGACCGTGCGCCATGGCAGCATCCGGGGCGCATCCCAGGAACTCCATCTGTCCCAGCCGCCGCTGACCCGCCAGATCCAGTATCTGGAGGAAGTGCTGGGCGTGTCCCTGCTGGTGCGCAAGCGTCATGGCGTCGAACCCACCGCCGCCGGGCAGGCCCTCTATACGGAGGCGGTCAACATCCTGAACCTGGTGGAGCAGGCCTGCGCCACGACGCAACTGATCGGTCAGGGCGCGCTCGGCCGGCTGGACGTGGGCGTGTTCGGGTCCGCCGTGCTAGACATCGTGCCGCGCATCGTGCTCGATTTCCGAAAGCGCTATCCCAATGTCGAGGTGATCCTGCACAATATGGACCGCGACACACAGGTGAAGGCGTTGCAGGAACGGCGGATCGCCATCGGCTTCAACCGGTTCTTCCTGGAATATCCCGGACTGCAATGGGAAACCGTGGTGCACGAGCCGATGATCATCGCCATGCCGCGCAACCACCGGCTGGCGGGCCGCGCATCCATCGCCCTGTCGGACCTGGCGGGGGAACCGATGATCTTCTATCCCCGCGCCAGCCAGTCGGGCGGGTTCAGCAATTTCCTGCTGCGCGCCTTTCACGACCTCAACATCGAACCCAATGTCGTGCAGACGGTCGACGACGTGGTGACGGCCGTCGCCTTCGTGTCGAGCGGCGTGGGACTGGCGGCGGCGGTGGAATCGGCGCGGACGCTGCAATTGCCGGACGTGGTCTATGTACCGCTGGCCGAAGATGACGGTCCGGCCGCGTTCGACCTGTGCATGATCTACCGTTCCGGCGACGAATCGCCGCTGATCGACGGTTTCCGGCAGGCGGTGAAGACGGTGACGGAACGGCCGTTCGGCCACGGCCGTTGATTTCCGGCGGGGCCCTTCATCCGCCCCGCCGCCCCTTCCAATATTGCACCTGCGCGCGCGTCATGCCCAGCGCGGCGGCGGCGGCGCTGACATTGCCGCCGCTGCGGCACAGGGCGGCCGCAATCAGTTGATCCGCGATCTGTTGCTGGCTGAGTCCGCTGTCGAGCAGCATCGCGGCGACATCCTGCTCAGCGCCCCTGCCATGCTGGCGAAAACGGCGCGCGACGAAATCGCGGAACGGGTCGGGCACGAAGCCCTCTGTCCGGTTGCCCACGCCCAGCGTCAGATGGTGCAGGCCGATCGCCTCCCCATCCGCCGCCAGGATGACGCCCCGCTCCACCAGATTCTCCATCTCGCGGATATTGCCCGGCCAGCCATAGTCGTGGAAGGCGCGGACGACCTCCGCCTCCAGGCGCAGCGGGCCGCGGCCGTGCCGCTGGCAGAGGCGGGCAAGGAAATGATTGGCCAGTACCGGGATGTCCGCCCGGCGCTCCCGCAGCGGCGGGATATAGACGGGAAAGGGACTCAGCCGGTGGAACAGGTCGGCGCGGAAACGGCCCGCCTCCATCTCGGCGCGCAGGTCGGCATTGGTGGCGGCGATCAGGCGGACGTCGGCGGTCAGCGTCTTCGTCCCGCCCACCCGCTCATAATCGCCGTCCTGCAAAACGCGCAGCAGCTTGCCCTGCGCGGCGAGGGACAGCGTGCCGATCTCATCGAGGAACAGGGTGCCGCCGGCGGCCCGCTCGAACCGGCCGGGGCGCGTCGCGACGGCGCCGGTGAAGGCGCCCTTCTCCACCCCGAACAATTCCGCCTCCAGCAATGTCTCCGGAATGGCGGCGCAATTGACCGCGACGATCGGCCTGTCGGCGCGCCGGCTGCGCTTGTGCAGTTCGCGCGCGAACACTTCCTTGCCGACGCCGCTTTCGCCCAGGAACAGCACGGGCGCCATGGTGGGCGCGACCTTGTCCACCAGATGCAGCACCGTGTTGAAGCCGGACGACGCGCCTACGATCGCGCGCGCGCCCATATGCAGGTCCACGTCCACCGGCCCTGCGCTGTCCGGCGGCACCGGCCGACGGCTGTACGTGTCGGCGCGGAACCAGCGCAGTTCGGCGTCGGCGTCCGGCCATTCGTCCGCCGGCCGCCCGACCAGATAACAGCGGTCATGCCCCATCGCGATGCATTCCAGTTCGCGGAACACCATCGGCCGACCGAAGAAGGTGGAGGCATAGCCCGATGCATAGCCCGCCTGCTGCCATCCCGCCGGATGCGCGCCGATGCCCATTTCCTGCACATGGGACGCGCATTCCGCCGAATTGTGCCAGACATATTCGCCGTAGAAGCGCCCGGCCTCGAAATCCGCCTCGAACGCCAGTTCCTCGACCTGCACGGCCCCCTTCAGCGCATGGAATTGCGGACCGGCGCGATAGATGTCCTCCAGGCTGCCGCGATGCCGCAATTCCTGCGCGAGCTGCGCATCCGCGACGCCGGTGCCATAGCCGATGCGCGACATCAGCATGCGCGCGCTTTCATAGCCTAGCGCGCGCACCAGTTCGCGCCGCAACTGGCCCAGGACGATGTCGTCGACCAGCAGCATCCGCCGCTTGCCCAGGCGGATCTCCGCGCTTGCCGGGTCGAAATGGAAGCTGTCGCGCAGGTCGGCAAGGTCGCGGTCGCCGGTGGGCGCGACTCCCCCATCGTGAAATGCGGTCCCCAGTCCCGACTTGCCCGATGCCGATCCGCCTGCCCGCGCCATGCCCCACTCCTGTCGATTATTCGACAACCATAGGGGAAGAAGCAGATGATTTTCAACAGTCCGATCCTGTTCCACCCCCATCCAGGGGGTCGTGCGCGGCATGTCCTTCCCACCCCTTGTCCGGGAAGAACGGGATTTCGGCCCGCTTATGCGGAACGGACGGAGCGGAGACGCACAATCTGGCACGCTGCTTGCTGAACGATCCGCATCAGCCGCCATCCGTGCGGCGACCATGGGAAAAGGATCATCATGTCTGCAAAGAGCCAGTATCTCAAGCGCGCCTGGTACGTCGCCGCCCTCTCCAGCGAAGTCGATGCAACGCAGCTTTTCCACCGCCGGATATTGGGCATGTCGATCCTGATCTACCGCGATGCGCGGGGAGAGGCGGTCGCACTTCAGGACCGCTGCCCGCACCGCTTCGCCCCGCTTTCCATGGGCAGCCGGGTGGGCGACGCCATCGCCTGCCCCTATCATGGACTGCGGTTCGACGCGGGCGGGCATTGCGTCCACAACCCGCACGGCCGCGGCCAATTGCCCAAGGGACAGGTCGTGCGCAGCTTTCCGCTGATCGAACGGCACGGCTTCCTGTGGATCTGGATGGCGGAGGAGGCCGCCGATCCCGCGCTGCTGCCCGACTTCGCGCCGCTGGACGAGGGCCATGCCAACGGCGTCGGCCACACCTATATGAAGTTGCCGGTCGATTACCGGCTGATCCTGGACAATGTCATGGACCTCAGCCATGTCGACTACGTCCATGGCGAGATCATCACGACGCGCGGACAATTGTCGCCGCTGATCCCGCAGGTGGAGGAAACGGATCACAGCGTTTCGGCCAGTTGGGACTACAGCCAGACCCCGCCCATCGGAATCTTCGCCCCCTTCCTGCCCCGCCCGGAGGAGACGGCGCGGCACAGCATCCGCGTCACATGGACGGCGCCCGCCAACATCCAGTTGTCGATCGCGGCCGCGCAGGACGATGTGCCCTTCGAACAGGGCGTCAGCCAATATGACCTGCACAGCTGCACGCCCGGCGACGAGAATGAGACCCATTATTTCTTCGCCACGCGCCGAAACCATGCGGAAGAGGATGGAGACTATAACAGGTTCAAGACGGCGGCCATGCACGCGGCGTTCGAGACGGAAGATGGCCCCATCATCGCCGCGAGCCAAAGGGAGATGGGGGGCGAGGAATTCTTCGACCTCAAACCCATGCTGCTGTCCAACGATCTGGCGGCCGTGAAGGTACGCCGACAGCTGCAACGGGCGATAGATAATGAAAATGCGACTTCAAGTGGATGGGGCCGCGCCGTTGCCCGGTCCTGAACCAAAATAGTCGGGCGGCGCCGGGATTTCGCGCTTCATCGGCAAGAAGCGCCGGGCGTCAGGCGCGAAAACAGGTCGGCATCAGGGATTTACTTCCGGGCGGGCGACAAGTTCGCCTTCCCCTGCCGGCAGGGGCGGCGGCATCAACTCCCGGATCACGCCCCAATAGCTCTGCGTGACGTGCGCTTTCGCCGCATAGACCGGATCGGTCATCAGATGCGCGTGCAGCCGGCGCAGATTGGGCCAGGGCACCGACGGGAACAGATGATGTTCCAGGTGATAGCTCACGTTGAAGGGCGCGATCAGGAACCTGTCGAGCAGGGTGGGGATGACCGTGCGCGTGCCCTTCAGCTCGCTTTCGTCGGAGACGCCGTTATGCTCCGCCATTGCCCGGATCCGATTGAAGACATTCGCCCAGATGAACTGCGGGATCAGCAGGAGCCCCAATATCTTCCAGCGATAGGGCGACAACAGGATCAGGCCGTAGAAGAGCAGCGCCCACAGCACATAGCGGATGCGCAGGCCCAGGGGAAAATCATAACCGAAGCGCCCGGGATTGTGGAAATTGGCGAAAGGCGCCCAGACACGGCTGTCCCGCGCCATGCGATAGAGGTTGAGCCCGGTCACGCTGCGGACCAGCAGCCAGGCCATGGCAGCGGCGCTTTTCGGGAAATGCTGGTCGGAATCCCGCCGCTGGACACGATAATCGCGGTCGCGCAGCGTGTTGGTGTAGCGGTGGTGATGCAGGTGATTGGCGCGGTACAGGTCGACGCTGAAGCCGAGCGGATAGGCGACGAATATGTCCCCTATCAGGTCGTTGAGGCGCCGATTGCTGAACAGCATGCCGTGACATGCATCGTGCATCATCACTGCCAGGCACTGAATGCGCGTTCCGATGACGATGCCGGCCAGCAGGTAAACCGGAATTCGGTCGACATGGATGGCGATCGCCCCGGCCCCGATCGCTATTGCCCATTGGAGGACGAGCAGCAGAGCGTTGCGGCGATCGTCGATGACGGAAAGATCGCGGATCAGCGCCAAAGTGCCCCGCCGCGAATATCGATAGCCGGGGGGACGCTCCTTGGCGCTTTCTTCCATGGGAGTAGGTCTCCGAATGCAACATCAAACCGTCGCGGACGCTATGATCGGTGCGATCCGGCGTCAAGCTCGCTCCTGATGCGGGCGCTCGCGCAGCGCATCGGATCGCCCGCCGCCGCGGGCCAGTTTTCCTGAAGGGCGGACAACCGGTCCATCGCGCCCGTTCCACAAAAGGTCGGGGCGGCGATTGCCGCCATGCCGGATGGTGATAAGGATGGCTTATGCCCGCCTCTGAACCACTTGACCGCCGTTCGCTCACCCTTGCGGCGCTGTCCACCGTGGTCGAATGGTATGATTTCACCCTGTTCCTCTACCTGGCCACGGTGCTGGCGCGCGTGTTCTTCGTGGGCGGGAATGCGATGCTCACGACGCTGGCGGGGTTTGCGGTCGCCTATCTGATGCGGCCGCTGGGCGCGATGGTGTTCGGGCATTTCGGGGACCGGCATGGGCGAAGGGCGACGCTGCTCCTGTCCATGGCCTTGATGACGGTGGCGATGCTGCTGAGCGCCCTGCTGCCGACCGTGGCGCAGATCGGCCCGCTCGCCGGGATATTGCTGCTGGCCCTGCGGTGCGTGATGGGATTTGCCGTGGGGGGCGAATATACCGGCGTCGTCGCCTATCTGCTGGAAGGCGCGGCGCCGCATCGTCGCGCGCTCGTCACGTCGATGGCGGCGGCGACCAGCGAGGTCGGCGGGTTGCTGGCCGCGGGCGCGGCGGCGCTGACCGTGAGCCTTCTTCCCGCTCCGGCGCTTGAAAGCTGGGGCTGGCGATTGCCGTTCCTGTTCGGCGCGGCGCTGGCGGGCACGATCCTGGTGGCCCGCGCGGCGATGCGGGAATCGCCCGAGTTCGCGCTTCATCGCGCGGCAGGGACGCTGGTGAGCAGGCCGCTCGGTCATGCGGTATCGCGCCATGGAGCAGGCGTGGCGAGGGGCTTCGCCATCTCGGCCCTGGGATCGATCACCTATTATGTCGGCATCACCTACCTGCCGATCCATCTGGTCTCGTCTGGCGGGCTCGGCGAGGCGGAGGCGCTCAAACTGGCGACCGTCGCGGCGGTCGCGGTGATTGTCGTGACGCCATTTGTGGGCCTGGCCGCCGACCGGTTCGGGCGTCGCCCGGTGCTCGTCGCCCTGGCCGTCCTGTCGGCCGCGCTGCCCTATCTGTCCTTCCGACTGCTCGCCGGAGCGGGAACGTCTTCGGCGCTGGCCGGCGCCGTGGTGCTCGCCGCATTGGCCGGCGGCGTCAGTGCCGTGGGCGCGGTGACGACGGCCGAACAGGTTCCGGCCGAAGGGCGGCTGAGCGGGCTAGCCCTTGGCGCCACGACCGCGACCGCATTGTTCGGTGGCCTAACGCCGTGGCTCGCGCAACTGCTGACGGAGCGAACAGGATCGACCGCGGCGCCGGGCATCATGATCGCGCTGGTGTCGCTGGCGGTGCTTCCCGTGCTGCTGACGCTTCCCGAGACGCGGCCGCCACGAGGCTGAACCTCAGAGACCGAAGCGCCCCTTGGCTTGGGGCCGTCCGGAAATTGCAGGCCGTGAAGCTGGGCTTTGGGTGCCCCTGCCCGCAAAAAACCTTCCCAACGCCTTTCGCGACAGCAGGGCTATTGCCTGATCGGGGGCAACTGTGCTCATCGGGGGCAGCGCGCCATGGGAGGATCGCATCCTCCCGCTTTCGTCGGCGCCCGGCAGAATGAGGACTGGCCATGCATGCGATCCCGAAGCTTTCCCCCGCAACCATCGCCATAGAAGGATCGCAGGAGCGCTTTCCCGTTCGCAGGATATTCTGCGTCGGTCAGAATTACGCGGACCATGCGCGGGAAATGGGGTCCGATCCGGACCGGGCGCCGCCCTTCTTCTTTTCAAAGCCCTCCGACGCCGTCGCGGCGAATGGATCGCGCCTTCCCTTTCCGCCCTTGACGAGCGATCTGCATCACGAGGTCGAGCTTGTGGTGGCGCTTGGTTCGGGCGGTGCGAAGATCGGCGCCGAACAGGCGAGCGCCGCCATCTGGGGTTGGACTGTCGGCCTCGATCTCACACGCCGCGATCTGCAGTCGGAGGCGAAGAAGGCGGGCCGCCCCTGGGACATGGCCAAGGGGTTCGACGATTCCGCACCCGTCGGAGACCTGCGCCCCGGCCTGCCGCCGTCGTCGGGGGCCATTTCGCTGGCTGTCAACGGAGAGCTTCGCCAGTCCGGCGACCTGTCCCAGATGATATGGTCGGTGCCCGAAATCATCGCCAATCTTTCGACCTATGTGACGCTCGCCCCCGGCGATCTCATCTTCACCGGTACGCCCGCTGGAGTGGGGCCGATAGGAAGAGGCGACAGGCTGGTCGCGTCCATCGCCGGATTGCCGCCGCTGGAAATCTCCTTCGAGGATTGAATGCAGGCCCGCGCCCGCTGCGCATCCGTTCGCCGGCCTAATCGACCGCATAGGGTTTCAACCGAGCGCAAGCCGATGCGCGCATCGCCCGGCACGCGCTCAACGGACAGTCACCGACAAGGAGAGGAGCGCGGCGGACACAGCCGCGCATCCTTCCTGCGCCATGCCCTCAGGCGTCGAAGCCGGGCGACTGGCGCTGCGCCTTGCGGAGCGCGGCCTCCCAGACGAGGTCGTAATGCGATCTGGCGCCTTCGACCGGCTTGCGCTCGCGGCTCATCTGGCGGCGGACTTCCTCCTGCGCGGCTTCCGGGGCGATCAGCACCCTGTCGCGGCCCACGGCAAGGCTGCGGACCTGCGCCTTGCAGGCTTCCTCCAGATGATAGATGCCGCTGAACGCCTCGCCCGGCGTCGAACCCAGCGCCAGCGTGCCGTGATTGCGCAGCAGCATGACATTGGTGTCGCCCAGGTCGGCCACCAGCCGTTCGCGTTCGTCCAGATTGAGCGCCACGCCTTCATAATCGTGGTAGGAAAGGCGCGGGATCAGGGCCAGGGCGCGCTGGTTGAGGGGCAGCAGCCCTTCGGCATGGGCCGACACCGCCATGCCGTCGGCGCTGTGGAAATGGGCGATATAATGGGCATCGTCCCGCGCGCCGTGGATCGCGCTGTGGATCACATATCCGGCATAGTTGATGCCATAGTCGCTTTCCCCGATGACATTGCCGTCGAGGTCGACCTTGACCAGGCTGGAGGCGGTGATCTCATCGAACATCAGGCCGAAGGGGTTGATCAGGAAATGATGCTCCGGCCCCGGCACGCGCGCCGAGATATGGGTGTAGATGAAATCGTCCCAGCCATAGAGGGCGGACAGGCGATAGAAAGCGGCAAGATCGACGCGGACCTTCCATTCCGCTTCGCTGATGCCCGACTGGCGGAAACGGTCGTCCTTCAAGACTGTGGCCATGGCGCTGCTCCTTTGCGCGGTATTTTAGGGAGGCGGCGGGACACCGCCCAATGAGAATGACTTATCGATCGATTGGCGACGCTCATGCGGGGAACAAGCCTGCGTCCACGATCGAGGCGACGTCGATATGGGCAGGCAGCTCGCCATCGGCATGGAAGCGGTCGACCACCCGTTGCAACGGCTTCACCACCGTCGCGTCAGGCGGGATCAGCAGCGGGTTCTGCCGTTCCACGATCAGGGCGGCGAGTTTGGGGTCGACCTTCGTCTGCCGGACGAAGATACGGGCGTAGTCGGCGGGATGCGCCTGCGACCACAGGCTCGCCTTGCGGAGGCGGGCGAGGACGTCGCGCAGGGCTTCGCGCTTCGCCGGGTTGTCGAGCGCCGCTTGCGACGCGGCGATCAGGGTCAGGCCGCTGTTGATCCCCTCCCCGTCGCGCAGCACGCGCGCGCCGCGTTGTTCGGCCGCGAGCTGGTAGGTGCCGAAGGTCGCCCATGCCTCTATCTGCCCGGCGGCGAAGGCGGCGGCGGCGTCATTGGGCAGCATGAAGCCGATGTCGACCTTTCGCCGGTCGAGCTTCGCTTCCTTGAGCGCTTCGAGCAGCAGATAATGGGATATGCTGCCCCTCGCGCTCGACACGATCACGCGCTTGCCCGCAAGGCCCGCGACGGACCGGATCCGAGAGTCGCCGGGCACGAGAATGCCGATGTCCCTGGTCGATGAAATCGAACCCGCGATGATCTTCAGCGGCACGCCGGCCGAGGCGGCCAGCACGACCGGCAGGTCGCCCGCCGGAGCGGTGTCGACCGCCCCGGCGTTAAGCGCCTCCAGCAGCGGCGCGGCGCCGACGAAATTCGCCCATTGCACATCATAGGGCAGGTCGTTCAGGGCGCCCGCCGCCTCCGCCTTCGACTCCAGCAGATGGACCTGGTCGCCCAGCACCAGTTTCGTGCGGCCGCTTTTCCCCGCGCAGGCGGCGAGGCCGAGGGCGGCCGCCCCCGCCAGGAAGGTCCGGCGATCAGAAAGCAAGCGCGATCCGTCCATAATAATAGCCGCCTGCGGGGTTGAAGGGCGACGGGCCGTAATAGCCCTGCCCGGTCTGGGGATTGCCCGGCCCGTTGGTTTCCGGGCGGACGTCGAACAGATTGGTGGCGCCCACCGAAAGCGTGGCGAATTCCGTCACCTTCGCGCTGACGCTGGCGTCGGTGATGACCTTCGCCCCGAAATGACGGTCGTCGCCCGCCGCCGTGCGCTGCGTATATTTGCCGTAGCGGGTGGCGGTGAGGCTGAAGCCGAAAATGCCCTTGCTCCAGTTGAGCGTGCTGACCAGTTTCGTGTGCGGCTGGAGCACTTCCAGCTCACCGATCTTGTCGCCGCCGAAGAAGACCGAACCCGCCCCCAGCAGCGAAGCGCCGGTGGGACCGAAGAGTTGCGACGGGGTGGCGACGACGTCCGTCACCTTGGTCTTCGAATAGTTGAAGGCGAAGGTCAGGCCCAGCTTGCCCAGATCGCCCAGGTTCCTCGAATAATCGGCCACCAGGTCGAAGCCCTTGGTCGTGGTGTCGGCGGCGTTGATGAAATATTCGGCCTGTTCGATGTCCGACAGGCCATTGGCGGCGAGGATGGCGGAAATTCCCGGCCCGAACAGGCGGCCGGTGCGTTCGATCCGGTTCTTGATGCGGATATAATAGCCGTCCAGCGTCACCGACAGGGACGGCGTGGGCGTAAAGACGAAGCCCAGCCCGGCATTCCAGGTCTTTTCCGCCTTGAGCGGCTTCGCGCCCAGCAGCTGGCCGACGGCGGAATCCGCCGTCACCAGCTTGGCGACGGTGGGGCGCAATTCGGTCTGGCCGGTCTGCGCGTTGAAGAAGGAGGAGGTGCGCCCATCGGTCTGCGCATAGCCGATCTGCGTCAGCGACGGCGCGCGGAAGCCCGTGCCCACCGTGCCGCGAACGGCGAAGGTGGGGCTGACCTCATAACGGCTGTTGAGTTTCAGGCCGACCGGACTGCCCGAACCGTCGCTATAATGTTCGGCGCGGATCGCGGCGCCGATATACCAGGCGTCGAGCGGATAGATGCCGAGATCGACATAGCCCGCATAGACCTTGCGGCTGATGTCGGCTTCATCGGCGGGGGAGAGGACGATGCCCCCCTGCACCACCGGCGAGGCGGTGACGCCGACATTCCAGTCATATTGCTGGTCGCCGGGACGGAAGCTGTATGTGGCCGGTTCATAGGCCAGCGGATCGCCCGCGAAGGTGCGGAAACGGTCGAGCCGATATTCGCCGCCAATGGAGATTTGCAGCGGTTGGGCCAGGCCGATCTCAACCTCCCGATGCAGATCGACATTATGGGTCCATTGCCGGAACTCGAAATTGGCGAGATTGGGCCAGCTCGTCGGGCTGGTCGGTCCCAGCGAAGGACGAACGGACAGTTTCGAATATTGATGGCTGTAGTTGCGGCCGAAGGAGGAGCTGACATCATAGTCCCAGCCCCAGAGCCTCCCCCGAAGACCGCCGACGAACTGGAAGTCGTTCTCGTCTATATTGTTGAGCGGATAATAGCCGTCCGGGAAAAGCGCGGTGAAATTGGCGGTGCTGTTGGGGCGGCGGAAATTATTGCCGATCTGGGCGTCGCGCTCGCCATAGGTGCCGAAGCTGTAGAGGGTGGCATTCTCCGTCACCGGCAGTTCGGCATTATAGGAGAGGTTGAACGCCTTGATCTGCGGGTCGCCATTATGCGCGCCGTCGCGGCTCCATTGGGCGTTGCGGGCATTGGCGGCGGCGACATTGGCCAGCACCTGATCGCGGGTGAGGCCGCTGGTCGCCGCCACCTGGTCCACCGTGCGGTTGGCGGGAAGGCCGTAGATGTTCGCGTCGGTCGCGGGCAGATTCCACCAGGCGCCGCCGCGCTTGCGGATGTCGCCGCTCAGGGTCAGGAAGCCATCCTCCCCGATCTTCGTGCCGTAGCGGATCGTACCCTTCCAGCTGTCCGGCCTGCCATTGGCGTCGTAGAGCGTGCCATAGGTGAAATCGCCGCTCAGCCCTTCCTTCTTCGCGAGTTGGATATTGATGACCCCGGCTATGGCGTCCGTGCCATATTGGGCGGCGGCGCTGTCCTTCAGCACCTCGATCCGGTCGATCGCGCTGGTGGGAATGAGGTCGATGTCGACCGGGTTCGCGCCCGAGGTGTCGGCGGTCGAATTGTTGAGGAAGGCGCCATTGTGCCGCCGTTTGCCGTTGACCAGCACCAATGTGTAGGCGGGCGCCAGGCCGCGATTGGTGACGGGGCGCCCGATGGAGAAGACGCCCGCATGGGTCGCGCCGAAATTGAGCGAGGGCAGCAATTTGGACAGCGCTTCGCCAAATTCGGCCGAGCCGGTGGCCTGCAACTTCTCCGCGCCGACCACATCGATGGGCGCGGGGCTTTCCGCCACGGTGCGGGGCGCGCCGCGTACGCCGGTCACGATGATGGCGCTCGAATCGGCCGCCTCGGCATCCGCGCTGTCAGGTGTTGCAACGGTCTGCGCGAGCGAGGGCGCCGACGTCAGAAGTACCGCGGCAAGCGCGGTCGAGCACAGATAAAGGCGGTCAAGGTTCATGAATATATCCCCCGGTTTCCGGGGACCATCTATTTACTATCGATATGCTTGAGAAATGACTTCGCTAGCCGATTCATGAGTAAATCTGAATTTTAGATATGCTTGGCGGCGACGAAGCTCAGCTTCATCCGCCCGTGCCGAAGCTGCGGTCGAAGGCGTCGGCCACCGGGCGCTTGCCCTCGGTCAGACCGGCTCTCTGGAAGCGCTGCGTGATGTCCTGCTCATGCGCGACGATCTTGCCGTCGATGGGCCGCGCCACGCGGTTGTTGCGGTCGAAACTGGCGCGGGCGATGTCGAGCGGCAGTCCGGTTTCCTTGGCCAGCACCTGCGCGAATTCGTCCGGATGCGCGCGGGCCCACTCGACGGCCTTCGCCTCCCGCCGGAGGAAATCGGCAAGCAGGGCGCGCTTGGGGCCGATGGAATCGCCATGGGCGATGTCGATATAGACCGGCAGGCCATAATCCTTCGCATCGACGACAGCCCGCGCGCCTTCCTTGATCGCCACATTGGTATAGGGCGTCCAAATGGACCAGGCGTCGATGGCACCGCTGTCGAAGGCGGCCTTGGCGTCGCCGGGCGGCAGGAAGGTGACGCGCACCCGATCCGCCGGAATATGCGCCCGCTCCAGCGCCTGGAGCAGCAGGTGATGGCCGATCGATCCGCGCGTCGTGGCCACCGATTTGCCGATCAGATCCTGTATCGAATGCGCGGGCGATCCGTTCTTCACCAATATGGCCAGCGCTTCGCCAGCCTGGGCGAAGGGCGTCTGGATGCCTATCGCCTTGACCGGGCTGCCGCTCTGATAGGCGAAGATGAAGGGCGCGTCGGCGGCAAGGCCGAGGTCCGCGGCGCCGCCGCCCACCGCTTCCAGCAAGGGCTGGGCGGCGGGAAATTCCGACCATTCGACCGTGTAGGGCGCATCCTTGAGAACGCCCGAGGCGATCATCATGGATTTGACCTGCCCCTTCTGGTTGGCGACGCGCAGCACCTTGTCGTCGCCGCCACCGAATTTCGCGGCGGCAAGGCCGAAGCCCGCCACCGCCACCAGCGCCACCGCGATGATCGCACCCCTGTTCTTCGCCATGTCAGCCCGCCAGCGCCAGTTCGGCCTTTTCGCGCTCGGCCACCTTGCGCCGCACGACGGGGAGCAGTTCCCGGCCATAGAGGATGGAATCCGCCAGCGGATCGAAGCCGCGGATCAGGAAATGGTCGATGCCGACGTCATAATAATCGAGCATGGCGTCTGCCACCTGCTCGGGCGTGCCGACCAGCCCCGTGCTGTTGCCCGATGCGCCGGTCAGCGCGGCGACGCCGGTCCATAGCCGCTTGTCGCGCCGGTTGGCGCTGGCGGTTTCAAGCAGGCGGAGCGACCCCGCATTGGGCGGGCGGTGGCCCGTCAGCGGCAGCCCGGCGGCGGTGCGGTTCTCACGCACCTGTTCCTCGATCTCCGCCGCGCGCTTCCACGCCGCTTCCTCCGTATCCGCAATCACCGGACGCAGCGACAGCGAGAAGCCGGGATCGCGGCCATAGCGCACCGCCGAGCGGCGCACCTGCCGAACGGTGTCCTGCACCGCCTCCAGCGTTTCGCCCCAAAGGGCATAGACATCGGCATGGCGCCCCGCGACCTCGATCGCCTCGGGCGACGAGCCGCCGAAGAAGACCGGCAGATTGTCGGGCTTGACGGCGCTGAACGCCTGCTTGACGTCGTAGAACCTGCCCTGATGGTCGAAGGGCTGGGCCGCTGTCCATTCCTGCCGCAGGATCGACAGATATTCGTCGGTGCGGGCGTAGCGTTCCGCCTTCACGCTTCTGGTGTCGCCGTCCCGCGCCATTTCCTCGTCGGCGCCGCCGGTGATGATGTGGACGGCGACGCGGCCGCCCGACAATTGATCCAGCGTCGCCAGTTGGCGCGCCGCGACCGTGGGCTGGGTGAAGCCGGGCCGGTGCGCGACCAGGAAGCCCAGGGTCGAAGTAATCGCCGCCGCATGGGCCGCGACGATCTGGCTTTCCGGACTGTTGGAGCTGAAGGGGATCAGCACGCGGTCGAAGCCGCCCTCCTCCTGCGCCTTCGCCGCCGCTTCGACATAATCCCTGTCGAGCGCGCGGCTGCGCACCGCCGACTGGATTTCGGAGCTGTTGTTGAAGCCGATATAGCCGATGAACTTGACGCTCATGATCGTTTCCTTCCCGATCAGATCACGAAGAAGCCGTGGGTGCCGTCGCGCTCCAATTGGGCGACGAGGCCATATTCCCAGTCCAGATAGGCCTGCATGGCGGCGGCCTTGTTGTCGGTGCCTTCATAAGGGCGCTTGTAGCGGCCCTCCGGCCCGCGCGGGCCGGGCGCGCCATCCGGCCCCTTCTCCAGCGTCACGGCGGACCAGTCGACGTCGAGCACGAAGACCTCCCACCCCAGTTGCGCGAGCCAGGAGGCGGTCATGTCGGCGCGGGGACCGAGGTCGTCGGTGACGACGATGCGCGCGCCGCGCACCGGGGCATTATGGTCGGTTTCCTGCACCAACTGGCCGCCCTGCGCGTTACGGAAGCCGGGGAGATGGCCGCCCTCATATTCGCGCGGCTGGCGCACGTCATAGAGATAGAGGGTGCGGGCCTTGTCCGCCTTCAGCTCCTCCAGTTCGCCCCAGCCGATGCGCTTCACCCCGGCGCGATAAGCGACATCGCGGGCATGGGCGCGGGCCTCCTCCGCCGAGCGATTGTCCACCTCCGGCGCGACGCGGGTCTGGCCGGTCTCCAGCTCCTGCCCGGCCAGCGTCCAGCCGATCGTGCCGTTGCGCAGCGCGAAGATGCGGTTGGGCAGGCCCGCATTGACCAGCGACTGCGTGCCGATGATCGACCGCGTCCGGCCGGCGCAGTTGACGATGATCGTCGTATCGGGATCGGGCGCGATGGTCCGGGCGCGCAGCACCAGTTCGGCGCCGGGCACGCTGGTGCCGGTCGGAATGCTCATCGTGTTATATTCGTCGTAGCGGCGGGCGTCGAGGATCGCGATGTCGGCCTTTTCCCGGATCAGCGCCTGCACCTCCTCCGCTGCCAGCGAGGGCGTATGGCGACGATGTTCGACCAGTTCGCCAAAGGCCTTGGAATAGCTGTTCACATCCTCGAACAGCTCATAGCCCGCCTCGCGCCAGCCGGTGAGGCCGCCTTCCAGTTCGCGGACGTCGGTATAGCCCAGCCCCTCGAACCGCACGGCCGCCTTGCGCGCCAGACCTTCGCCATTGTCATAGACGACGATCGGCGTGTCGAGCCGGGGGATGCGCCAGCGCGCTTCCTCGTCGATACGGCGCAGCGGTATCTGGGCCGCGAAGAGGGGGTGGCCCTGCGCGAATTCATGCTCCTCGCGCACGTCGATCAGCGCGATCTCGCTGCCCACCAGCAGGGCGCGGCGAATATCCTGCGGCGTGGCAGTCTGAATACGGTCCAGCGTATCGGTGGTCATGCGTTTCTCGATCTGTCCCAGAGGTTGGGGATCACGCCGTTGGCGTAACCCGATATGAAGGTCTTGGGCGTGCCGTCGGCGGCATAGGTCGCCCGCTCGACCGCGCCGATATTGGCGCCGTAGACATGGATGCTGATCGACGGCCGGTCGGGCAGGCCGTTGGTCACGCGATGAATATCGCCGATGCGGGGGGAGACGGCGTCGACTTCGCCCTCGCGCAGAAATTGTTCGCCATGGGGGATCAGCCGGCCGTCGGGCGACTGGCGGAAGCGCTCGACCTTTTCGACGCCGCGCAGCACGCCGACCAGGCCCCAGACGGTGTGATCATGGATCGGGGTCGACTGGCCCGGCCCCCAGACGAAGCTGACGACGCTGAACCGTTCCCGACTGTCGCAATGGAGCAGATATTGCTGATAGCGGTCGGGATGCGGGCGGGTGAATTGCTCCGGCAGCCAGTCGTCCCTGGCGATCAGGCGGCTCAGCAGGGCGCGTCCGCTTTCCAATATCGCCCCTTCATCGCGGGTCGCCGCCAGCAGGTCGGCAAAGGCGGTGACGAAGCCGCGCAGGCGACCGATGTCCGCGGCGCCCTCGACGGGTCGTTGCAGGGTCGAGACAGCGTTCATTCGGCTGCCTCGGCAATAGGCGCGAAAGGAACGACGCCCTCGCCATGATCCTCGCCACCGAGATAGGAGAGCAGTTTTTCGCGCAGCCGCCCGGAAATAGCGGAGCGTTCGCCGCGCGGAACCGCGATCCGCTCCTGCGCGACGATGCGCCCCTTGTCGAGCACCAGCACCCGGTCGGCCAGCGCGATCGCCTCCTCCACATCATGGGTCACGATCAGCACGGCGGGCCGGTGCGCGCGCCAGAGCGACAGGACGAGGTCGTGCATGCGATAACGGGTCAGCGCGTCGAGGGCGGCGAAGGGCTCGTCGAGCAGCAGCAGCTTGGGTTCGCGCACCAGAGCGCGGGCGAGCGCGACGCGCTGCGCCTCCCCGCCGGAGAGCGTCAGCGGCCAGGCGTCGAGCCGATGACCAAGGCCGACCTCCTTGAGCGCGGCTTCGCTGCGGTCGCGCACCCGGTCGCCCTTGAGGCCCAGGGCGACATTCTTCCATACCGGCTTCCAGGGCAGCAGCCGCGCATCCTGGAACACCACGGCGCGGGAATCGGGGACTTCCACATCCTGACCCCGCACCTCGTCCAGCCCGGCGAGGGTCCGCAGCAGGGTGGTCTTGCCCGAACCCGAACGACCCAGCAGCGCGATGAACTCGCCGGGCGCGATGTCGAGGTCCAGGCCGTCGATGATCGTGTTGGGACCGAAGCGTCGGGTGAAATCGCGCAGCCTCACCACCGGTTCGGGATGCGGAATATCGCTGTGGCCGGCGGCGCTTTGCAGGGCGGTGAATCCGAGACGGGCGTCCATGCTTATTGCTCCACTATGCTGGGGCGCCAGATCAGGGCGCGGGCTTCGACGGTGCGGACCAGCCAGTCGGCGCCAAGGCCGAGAATGGCATAGACCATGAGGCAGACGACGATGATGTCGGTCCGCATGAAATCGCGGGCATTGTTGATGAGATAGCCGAGCCCCGCCGAAGCGTTGATCTGCTCCGCCACGACCAGGACCAATATGGCGACCGACAGGGCATAGCGCAGCCCGACCAGCAGCGAAGGCAAGGCGGAGGGCAGGACGACGTGCCAGATCTGCTCCCAACGGCTGAGACCGAAGCTTTTCGCCGCATCCAGCAGGCGCAGGTCGACGCCGCGGATGCCGCTGTAGAGATTGAGATAGACCGGAAAGACCGCCGCGAAGGCGATGAGCGCGATCTTGGGCGTTTCCCCGATCCCGAACCAGACGATGAAAAGCGGCGTGAGCGCCAGCACGGGAATGGTCCGCTTGATCTGCATCAGCGGGTCGACCGCCAGTTCTCCGGTGCGGGACAGTCCGGCGACCAGACCGAGGGCGAGGCCAAGCCCCACCCCGATCAGCAGGCCGACGGCGACTCGGGCGAAGGACACCAGCAGGTTCGCGGGCAATTCGCCCGACAGCAGCATCTCCACCAGCGTCCCGATAACGGCCGAGGGCGCGGCCAGCGTGCGTTCGGGAATCAGGCCGCTGCGCGACCCCAATTCCCACAGCAGCAGCAGGAGGACAGGCGAAAGCCAGCGTCCGCCGAAGCGCGCCAGGGAAAATTTCTGCACCCCGCCATGCGCATGGCCGCGCCTGTCCGCCGTCAAAACCGTCATCAACTCGCCCTCTCGATAGGTGAGGGAAAGCCCAACATGAATTCTCTACTGTTTCAATTAAGTTTTAATTGGCCGACCTATGAGCAGCGCTCATTTGAACCGGTTGAGCCTGAATCGGACGCGTCCGACCGCAGAAAATGGCGGGTTTGCGCGTCCGGATCGTTGTGGCCAAGATTTTTATGCCCTCTTTAAATCTCTACTATTTTGATTGATATATAAGTCTTCGCGATAAGGCTGCGACTCCGTTCCCGGCTTCGGATCGGCTGTGCTTCCCTTGCTATGAGGTTTTCATGCCGGTCAATCTGCCTACCAATCTGCTCCGCAGCTTCGTCGCCATCGTGGACACGGGGTCTATGCTGAACGCGTCGGAGCAGGTGTTCGTGACCCAGTCCGCGCTCAGCCTCCAGATCAAGCGGCTGGAGGAACTGGTGCAGCAGACCCTGTTCCTGCGGGAAGGCCGGCGGCTGAACCTGACCTCTGCCGGGGAAGTGCTGCTCGATTATGCGCGGCGGGTGCTGATGCTGCATGACGAGGCGGTCGCGGCGGTCAGCGCAGGCCGTTTCGCCGGCCCGGCGCGCATCGGCATGGTGCAGGATTTCGCGGACAGCCTGCTCAGCGGACTGCTGTCGCGCTTTTCCGAACTGCATCCCGATGCGCAGATCTATGCGCGGGTCGCCGGCACGGCGGAGTTGCAGACATTGCTCGACCGGCGCGAGCTGGACATCCTGCTGGGTTTCGCCGCGCCCAACGATCCGCATGCGGTGACGGTCGCGCCGATGAGCTGGTATGGCGAGGCCGCGCTGGCGGAGCGGGAGGTGATCCCGCTCGCCGTGCTGGAGGAACCTTGCCGTTTCCGGGAGGCGGCGATCCGGGCGCTGGAGGATAGCGGGCTGCAATGGCGGATCGCGGTGGAGACGCCCAATCTGGCGACGCTGAAGGCGGCGGTGGGGGCTGGCCTGGGCATTACCTGCCGCACGCATCTGTTCCTGGAGAACGACCAGGTGCTGGAGCATGACGGCCTGCCGCAACTCCCGCGCGTCGCCGCGATCCTGCGGGCTGGGGAAAAACTGGACAAGGCGGCGCATCGGCTGGCCGAATTGGCGCGGGAAACGGTGCAGACGCTGTAGCGCGGTTTCGGATCCGATTGACCGGATCGCAGCTTTTAGCCTGTAGTTGTCGTTATGGATTGGCCAGTCATTGCCTGGAAATCGCTTTGGCGCGCCGGACGGCAAATTGTCGCCGCCGAACCGCCATGCCGAAACCGGTTCAGCATGACGATGATGATATGTTCGACGGCATCGCTCCGGATCGGTCCTGATGCGGCTCCTTCCTAATAACCACGCGCCGGGTCGACGATGTCGCTGGGCTTTTCGCCGCGGATGAAGCGGGACAGATCGTCGTTCACCTTCTCCAGCAAGCGGTGGCGGATCAGGCTGTAGTTGCTGGAGATATGCGGCGTCAGCCGCACGCGCGGATGGGTGTAGAGTGCATGCCCCTCGGGCAGCGGCTCCGGATCGGTGACGTCCAGCGTTGCGAAACCCAGCCGCTCGCTGTCCAGCGCATCGATCAGCGCCTCCTGATCGATCACCGAGCCCCGCGCTATGTTGATGAGATGCGCGCCGGGCTTGATCCGGGCGAACAGGGCTTCGTTGAAGAGGTGGCGGGTCTCCGGCGTTCCGGGCACGGCGATGACGATATGATCCGCCTCCGCCGCCAGCGTTTCCAGGTCGCGGACATGCTGCACGCCGCTGATGCCTGATTGCGCGCCGCTTCGCCGCAGGCCGATGACCTGCGCGCCCAGCGCCAGGCCGCGCCGCGCCACCGCTGCGCCGATCGCGCCCAGCCCGACGATGCCGATGGTCGTCCCGGATACGCGGCCCAGCGGGCGAGGAACCCACTGATCGCGCGAACGGGCAGTCGCCGCCTCCAGATTCTTGGCATGGGCATAGATGGCGGCGATCACATAGTCCGCGATCTCCTCCGACGCGACGCCGCGACCGCAGGTGACGAGCGGGGCGTCCAGCAGCCAGCCGGGGTAGAAATCCACCCCGGCCGAGGCGCTATAGACCCATTTGAGCCGCCCCGGCCATATTTTCGGCCGGGCCTCCTGTGTGGATCGCCGCCAGGCAAGGGAAGGCCGCACCAGCAATATGTCCGCCTCGTTCGCGGCGGTCCACGGTTCATCCTCCGCCACGTCGATCAGGGTCGGGGCGGACGGGTGCAGGCCAAGGCTGCGGTTGAAATCAGGTTCCAACTGGCTGGCGATGATCAAGGACATGTCAGTTCCCCGGCACGGCGACTCTTGCCGAAGGGTCCGTGTTCCAGCACTGCCTGCCGCGCAAGTTGCTCATGAATGCCGTGCGGCCGGCCCGGTGCTCGGGCGGGCGATACAGGATAAGGATGGGTTGTCATTTTGAAATCGCGATAGAAGTTGCGATGAACATGCTCGCTTGCTCCAGCCAAGATGTTCCTGCCTCCAAAGCCGATGTCGGCATGGCAGGCTCAAGGATCGGCATAGGGAATATACCTGGCTGCCCGCGCTCACATCTGAATTTTTCTCAAGCATGAACTCGAGAATTTAATGGCTCACCGGGGGCGACCGAATTCAGGGCGACACTTCATGGGGATTCCGATTATGGCTGGAGGAGAAGCCGGTGGGGAACATCAGGCGCCTGCCCCAATGAGAAAATGCGATATTGGGATTTATGATATAAAATTGACGCGCCCTTTTGTTGCGTCCATTGGCTTTCATGGTGGCTCGACAGGGTTGATCGCTCGCCTGATCGGAGATGTTGTCGAGTTCCGGCAGCGGGCGGAAGCGGCGAGGAAAGACGTCGATCAGCCATCGGCAATCGGTCCTTTTTTGATATAGCGCTGGGGAAATAATGGCGACAGCATCCGACTTGCGGCCCACTCCTGTCCCGGACGAAGTTTTGGCCATTTTGCGCGAGCGTTTCGCTGCAACCGCCGCCGATCATGATCGCGACGCTTCCTTTCCCTTTGCAAATTTCGCCGCCTTGCATGAGCATGGATTATTGGCGCTGACGATTGCGCCCGAAAGAGGTGGCCGGGGCGCGGACCTTGCGGAGACCAGCCGAGTCGTGCGGGAGATTGCGAAGGGGGACCCTTCAACGGCGCTGGTCCTCATCATGCAGTATCTGACCCACGCCGGCGTGCGCGGCAAGGACCGCTGGCCCGCACATCTGCGCCGCCGTGTCGAGGCCGAAGCAGTATCGCGGGGGGCGCTTTCCAATGCATTGCGTGTTGAGCCGGAACTGGGCACGCCCACGCGCGGCGGCCTGCCGGCCACCACGGGGAAGCGCGACGGGGAAGGCTGGCGGATTTCCGGTCACAAGCTCTTTTCCACCGGAAGCCCGATCCTGAGCTACATGATCGTCTGGGGCCGTACCGAGGGCGACGATCCGCTTGTCGGCTACTTCCTCGTGCCGGCAGGCAGCCCGGGCATACGCATAGAGGAAACCTGGAATCATGCGGGGATGCGCGCAAGCGGCAGCCACGACGTCATCCTGACCGATGTGGCGATTCCGTTCGACCACGCCGTCGACTTGCGGCGGCCGGAGGAATGGAACGAGGATAATTCGCTCCAGCTCGCATGGATGGTCGGCCTGCTGGGCAGCCTCTACGACGCGGTGGCGCAACAAGGGCGCAACTGGTTTGCGGAATTTGCGAGCAGCCGCATACCGACAAATCTGGGGGCGCCCCTATCCTCCCTTTATCGTTATCAGGAACTGCTGGGCCGCATGGACGCGCTTCTGCTGAACAACAGGATATTGCTGCAGGACCTGATCCGCCGTACCGATGAAGGGTCGCCGCCTTCCGCGTCGGACGCGCAACTCCTCAAATATCTCATCACCGGCAACGCCATCGATGCCGTCGCGCTGGCGGTGGAGGCCACCGGCAATCCCGGGCTTACCCGCAACAATCCGCTTGAGCGCCATTATCGCGACGTGCTGTGCAGCCGCGCCCATGCCCCGCAGAACGATTCGATCCTGACTTCTGCCGGACGCGCCGGTTTCAGCCGACAGGCGTCGCCGCGGAAGGGCGATAGGTGACGCCCCATCGCCCTTCCGGAACGGTCATGCGCTACCGTTCCCTGATCACGAGAGATTTGCCCAGATAGCGCGCCGGATTTACGTTACGCAGCGTCTGGACCTTGCGCCCCTCGCGAGCCATCCAGGTGACTTCCACCTTCACCGCTTCCATCGACTTCAGGCCGAAATGCAGGGGCGCCGCATTTTCCGAATTATAGCCGTCGCCGGTCGAAAGCTGGCGCGTGGCGAGGATCTTGCCCGCCTTGTCATACAGGCGCACTTCCGCCCCCATGCGGGTAAAGCACCCCTTCGCATCGAGTAGCGTGACGGACAGGCTGCGCTTGGCCGCCGCGCGATCCAGATCATTGTGGAACAGGAAATGTCCGCCCTGGCTGGTATAGCCGCGCATGACAGAGAGATCGAGCGCTCCATCCCGGTCATAATCGACCCACTGCACCCCATGGTCCCCGACGTTCAGCCTGGACTTTTCTGTCAGGACCTGGCGGAAGCCCCTGCCGCCTTCATTGTGGAACAGGCTGTCCCTGGGCTGCTGCTGATCGCGCGGGCCGTGGTAGGACGTGACATAAAGGTCGATGAAGCCGTCATTGTCATAGTCGCCCCAGGCGGCGCCGACGGCGTGATTGTCGATGGCGACACCCAATTCCTTCGCGACATTGGTGAAGCTGCCATCGCCATTATTATGATAGAGCGTATTGATGCCGTAATTGGGCACGAACAGGTCGAGAAAGCCGTCATTGTCATAGTCGCCGACGGCGCAGCCGACCCCGCCTTCCTCCTTCGACCGGCCCGGATTGTCCATGCCCAGTTGCGGGGCGACGTCGGTGAAGCTGCCGTCGCCATTGTTGCGCCAGAGCGCGTCCGCCGCGCCCGACTGGTTGGCGAGGAAGACGTCGAGAAAACCGTCGCGATCATAGTCGAACCAGCAGGCGCCCACCGTCGGCCGCGGGTCGGATATGCCCGCACCCTGCGAAACCTGCACGAACCTGCCGCCATCGTTGCGGAACAGGCTGTTGGGACCGATGCGGTTGGCCGCATAGACGTCGAGGTCGCCGTCATTGTCATAATCGACCCAGCTCGTCTGACGCGCTGAACGGTTGGGGATGGTAAGGCCCAGTTCCGGGGCGACATTGGTGAATTTCCGCCCGCCCTCATTGTGGAAGACAAGGCTCAGATCGCCCGGCATGGTGGCCCCGCCCAGCAGGTCGATCCACCCGTCGCCATCATAATCGCCCCATGCGACGCCCCGCATTTCCGGGCCGGAGGTCGGCAGGCCCAATTCCGGTCCGACATTCACGAAGCGGCCTTTGTCGTTGCGGTATAGACGGATGTCGCCGCCCTTCAACGATACGGCCAGGTCGAGATCGCCGTCATTGTCGAAATCCGCCCAACTGTTGGACAGCGAACCGGCAATGGCGAAATCGGCGGTCTGGACGGAGGTGAACGGCGGTTCCGCCGGCGCCGCGTCTTGGGCGACGGCGGGCTGGCAGAGCAGCATCGCCGGCAGGATATGGCACAGGGACGGGATCTTGGTCTTCATGGGGCTCCCCCTTCTTTCCACAGCTAGATGCGGCTGGTGTTGCGGGTATCGGGCATGCGCAGATAGACGATCAGCGAGACCCCGATCATGGCGGTGACATACCAGTAGAAGCCGCCCTCCATTCCGGCATGTTTCAGCCAGAGCGCGGCATATTCGGCCGTGCCGCCGAACAATGTGTTCGCCAGCGCATAGGGCAGCGCGACGCCCAGTGCGCGGATATTGGCCGGGAACAGTTCCGCCTTCACGATCGCGTTGATCGAGGTATAGCCGGTGACGATGACCAGTCCCGCCAGCACCAGCAGGAAGGCGCTGAAAGAGGAGGTCACCGTTTCCAGCGTCGTGAAGATCATCGTGGTGAACAGCACGCCGCCCGCCCCGAAGCCGATCAGCAAAGGCTTTCGCCCGATCCGGTCGGAAAGCCATCCGGCCATGGGTTGCAGCAGCATGTAGATGAACAGGGCCGAGGCCATGATGGCGGTCGCCGTCTGCCGGCCGAAGCCGGCGCTGTTCACCAGGAACTTCTGCATATAGGTGCTGTAGGCGTAGAAGGCGAGCGTACCGCCCGCCGTCAGCGCCATCACCAGCAGCACTTCGCGGGGATGGCGGCGAATGAGGTTCCATCCGCTCGATCGCGGCTGCTCCTCCACCGCCGCGCTCTGCTCGAACGCCTCGGTTTCCCTGAGGCCCCGGCGCAGGCGATAGACGCCCACCGCCATCAGCCCGCCAATGACGAAGGGCACGCGCCAGCCCCAGCTTTCGAGCTGATGTTCCGTCAGGGCAAGCTGGAGCAGCAACAGCACGCACAGGGCCAGCAACTGCCCCGCGATCAGCGTCACATATTGGAAGCTGGAGAAGAAGCCGCGCTGCCGCTGCTGCGCCATTTCGGAAAGATAGGTCGCGCTGGCGCCATATTCTCCGCCGATCGACAGCCCCTGCATCAGGCGCGCGAACAGCAGCAGCAGCGGCGCCATCACGCCGATCGACGCATAGCCGGGGATCGCCGCGATCATCAGCGAACCGCCCGCCATCAGCATGACCGACAGGGTCAGACCTGCCTTCCGGCCCCTTCGGTCGGCATAGATGCCCATGATCCAGGCGCCGATGGGGCGCATCAGAAAGCCCACGGCAAAGATCGCCGCCGCGTTCAGCAGTTGCGCGGTGCTGTCGTCCGAAGGAAAGAAGACGGGGGCGAAATAGAGGGTGAAGGCAGAATAGACGTACCAGTCATACCATTCGATCAGATTGCCGATCGACCCGCCCAGGATGGAGCGCAGGCGGTCCTGCCTGGACAGGCTGGCCGGCTGGAGAGACGAAACATGTTCCATCCCTGCTGATACGGACGGCCCGCCGCCTTCTGCTAATGCTATTCGGCGGACACCAATATAATCGAACTGTCGCTGCCGGGGACGGCGCGCACGCCGAAGCCGCTCTCCAGCGCCTGGACGAAATCCTGCGACCGGTCCAGCCGGAAGGCGCCGCCGATCCGCAGGCTGGCAATGGCGGGATCGCCAATCACCATGGGGTTGGAGCGGTAGCGGTTGAACTCCTCCACCGCCTGCGCCAGCGTATCGCCATCGAATTCGACCATGCCTTCCTGCCAGGCGATCCGCTGCTTCATCTTGGCCGGCTCGAGATGGGTGACGGCAATGCTGCCGCTGCGCACGGCGGCGCTGCGTCCGCTGCCGATCCTGCGGACGGCGGAGCCTCCGTTGCGCACCGCCACCATGCCCTCGATCACCGTCAATTCGGTGACGTCGGGACGCAGGCGCACGTTGAACATGGTTCCCACCGCACGGACCAGCGTGCCGTCGGCATTGACGATGAAAGGCCGCCTGGCGTCGTGGGCGACATCGAAGCGCGCCTCCCCCTTCAGCAATTTGATCGACCGGATGTCGTCCCGCAGGGCGACCTCGACCGAGCTGTTGGTATTGAGGTGAACCAGCGATCCGTCCGCCAGCTTGACCGTGCGGGTCTCGCCCAGCGCCGTGCGATAGCGGTCGACCGCACCCAGCAACCTGAGCGTCACTGTCGCCGCCACCCCTATCGATGCGGCGGCAGCGGCAAGGCCGACGAGCAGGCCCCGCCGCCCGATCAGCGGGACGGCGGCGTCCTCGGCGCCAGAAACCGATGGGACGGGGGCCGGTTGATCGTCCCCGCCGACAGGCAGCTCCTGCAACCGGCCGGTCAGTTCCCAGCCCGCCTCCGCCTTGGCGAAGGCGAAGCCGTGAGCGGGATCCTGCGCCACCCACGCATAGGCCTGGTCCCAGTCTTCCGCGGCGTCGCTTGCCCGCGCCTTAAGGTACAGACGAGCCGCTTCGGCCTCGATCGCCTGCATGTCCTCCGCGCTTCTGTAGCGACCAGCCAAATCCAGAACCCTCAAACTGCCCGATAGCCTGCATTATCTTCACGGCCGCCCGCGTCAAATGCTTGTCTACGGTAAAGACGGATAGCTCCATTTCCTCTGCTATGTCCTTGACCGATTTCCCGTGCACGCGGCGCAGGATGAAGGCCCGGCGGCATTGCGGCGGCAGCGTGTCCAGAATGGCCTGCAGATGACGCAGTTCGTCACGCGCCTGCAGCGCTTCCTCCGTCGAATTGTCGGCCTGCAGCACGTCGAGTTCGGCCACCAGTTCGAGCGAGACGATCTTTTCCCGCCTGGCCTCGTCGATCAGAAGGTTGCGCGCGATCTGGAACAGAAAGGCCTTTCCGCTATGCGCGCGGTGGATGTCGCCGCTCGCATAGGCGCGGGTCATGCATTCCGCGACAAGATCGTCGACATCGTGGCTGCGCGATACGACCCTGCGCAGCCGCGAACGCAAGGCGCCCTCATGCGGCAGGATGGCCTGCTTGAACCAATCCAGCCTCGCCCTGATCGATTCCACGTCCACGCTTGTCCCCTGTTCCTGTCGATACCTCCCTACGCTTTCGTCTCTTTGGCGGCGCAGCGGTCTTCATTCGATAGAATGAGCCTCGACGTCACGAAAATGAGATATTTTCAAGCGTCGTTAGCAGAAACGCGATCGGCCTCCGTATCCACCACTGACAATGCAAATTTTCACAGGGGGTACGATGACGCAGAATTTTCGGAACCTGTCGTTGTGCGCAACGGCGGCGCTCATTGCATGGAGCGCGCAGTCGGCGGCCGCCGCCGAACCGACGCAGTTCAAGATCCCGGCCCAATCGATGCAGACCGCGCTGACGCTCTTTGCCAAGCAGTCGGGCATCCAGCTTCTCTTTCCCTATGATCAGGTTGCCGGGCTGCACGCCCAGTCGGTGAATGGCAAGATGGCGCCCGACGTCGCGCTCCAGCGGCTGATCGCGGGGTCGGGTCTGAAGATCACATTGTCGAACAACAATGTCATGGCGCTGGCGCTGAGCGCCCGGGCGCAGAAGACACGCGCGGTAGAGGTCGCCAGCCTGGGCGTCACCGCCCTGCCCTTCGCCGTTCAGTCGGCCGGCGCAGGCCCTGCCCCTCAAGCCGGCGCCACGAGCACCGAAGAACCCGACGGTCCCGCCATCGTCGTCACCGGATCGCGCGGGCAGGCGCGCACCGTCACCGACAGCCCGACGCCGATCGACGTCATTTCCGGCGCGGACCTGACGCGGACGGGCAAGGCCGGCGTCTTCCAGGCGCTGAACACGCTGGTGCCATCCTTCAACCTGCCGGTGCGGGCCGGCGGCGCGACGTCCACGGTCATCGCGACCGGCGGTCTGCGCGGTCTCAATCCCGATCAGGCGCTGATCCTCGTCAACGGCAAGCGCCGCCACAAGACCTCGCTCATCAACGCGGTATCCACCCTCTACAACGGATCGGTCCCTTCCGACCTCGACATGATCCCGACATCCGCCGTCGATCATATCGAGGTGCTGCGCGACGGCGCGGCGGCGCAATATGGCTCCGACGCCATTGCGGGCGTCATCAACATCATCCTGAAGGACGACGCCAAGGGCGGTTCCGCGAACGTCACCGCCGGCCAGAATTTCGACCGTTCCGACGGCGAACTGTACCAGGCGGACCTGAACTTCGGCATGAAGCTGGGCGACAGCGGCTTCGCCAACCTCTCCCTCAACCTCAAGAAGCAGGAGATGTCGAACCGGGCGCTGCCGCTGGCCGACTGTTCGGTGACGGCGACGACCACCTGCCTCTATCCGCTGATCGGCGGCCAGCTCGACCCGCGCGATGCCGCAGCCGTGGACAAGGAGCGGATCGTGACCACCAGCTTCGGCGTCATGCCCTCCCGCAGCATCAATACCGCGCTCAACGCCGGCTACAACCTTGGCGGCGTCCAGCTCTATGCCTTCGGCACCTACAGCCAGCGGCGGTCGGATCTGTGGTATTCCTACCGCTATCCCAAGGACGTCAACAATGTGATGGCGATCTACCCCAATGGCTATCGCCCGCACGTCATGATCGACGAGGAGGATTTCGAATTCACCGTCGGCGCCAAGGGTGAACTGTCCGGATGGGACTGGGACTTTTCCACCGGCTACGGCCGCAACCGCGCCCGCCAGTCTTCCGAAGGCACGGTCAATCCCACGCTGGGCGCGCTCAGCCCCACCGAATTCTACATCGGCACGCTGAAGTCGTCGGAGTTCGTCACCTCGCTCGACCTGACGCGCGGCTTCGACGTCGGCGGCGGCAACCTCCAGGTGTCGGCCGGCGCGCAGCAGCGGCACGAGCGCTACCAGACCTTCGCGGGCGATCCGGCAAGCTATGCGGTCGGCACCTTCATCTCGTCGGGCATGACGCCCGGCGCGCAGAGTTCCGCCGGCTTCCAGCCCAGCGACGCCGCCTATATGTCGCGCGACAACTATGCCGTCTATGGCGATGTCGCCTGGGACCCCAGCAAGGACATCACCATCGGCGCGGCTGCCCGGTTCGAGCATTATGACGACGGCAGCGGCAATACGCTGATCTGGAAGGTGAACGGCCGTTATGCCATCGCACCGTGGATCGCCCTGCGCGCAGCGGCGAATACCGGCTTCCGCGCGCCGGCGGTGGCGCAGCAGATCTATACCCAGACGACCAACCAGTTCCGCACCGTCAACGGCGTGAACAACGTCCTGCTTCAGATCAAGACGCTGGCGGTGGACGATCCGGCGGCGGTCGCGCTGGGCGCCAAGCCGCTGAAGCCCGAAAAATCGTTCAACATATCGGGCGGCGTTGTGCTGACCCCCTTGCCGAACTTCAACCTGACGATCGACGCCTATCAGATCGACGTCGACGACCGCATCACCATCACCAGCACGCTGACCGGCACGGCGGTTTCCAACATCCTGATCGCCAGCGGTATTCCCGCATCGCAGGCCAATACCCTGTCGGCCCAATATTATACCAATGCCATCGATACCCGGACTCGCGGCATCGACATCGTCGCCTCATACAAACACAACCTGTTCGATGCGCTCGCCATGCAGTGGAACCTTGGCTACAACTACAACAAGACCAGGATCACCGACATCATCGACAACCCGTCGGAACTCAGCACGATCAGCTTCGAACTGTTCGACCGCGCCCGGCGCAGCAATATGACGACCAACCTGCCGCGCACGAAGCTGTCGATCAGCAATCTCGCGACGCTGGGCGATTTCACGCTCTCCTCCCGCCTGACGCGCTTCGGGAAGTTCCAGGTGTTGCAGAACGGCGTGACCAGCGGCGGCGTCACGACCTATCCGAACGACCGCAGCTATGGCGCGAAGTGGATCACGGACATGGAACTGGGCTGGCAGGTCACGCCGCTGGTCAACCTGGCCGTCGGCGCGAACAACCTGTTCAACGTCTATCCCGACGAAACCGGGCAGATCAGCGCCACGCTGGGCCAGGGCGCCTATCCCGGCACTTCGCCCATCGGCTTCACCGGCGGGTTCTATTATGCCCGTGTCGGACTGAACTTCTAACCCACCAGGACACTGATGCGCCGCCTTCCCACAGAGGCGGCGCATTTTCCGCGATGACAGGAGATGATGGCGATGCGCCACATGACGATCTGGCTGGCGGCGCTGGCCGCTTCCTCCGCAATGACTGCCTCCGTCGCCGCCCCTTCGGCCAAATGGGGCGGGGGCGAGATTTTGTGGGACAGCTTCGGCGTGCCGCACATCTATGCCAGGACGGAAGAAGGCGGCTTCTACGGTTTCGGCTATGCCCAGGCGCAAAGCCACGGCAATCTGCTGCTGCGCATGTATGGCGAAAGCCGCGCCCGGGCCGCGGAATATTGGGGGGCGAAATATGAGAGCCAGGATAAATGGCTGATCGCCAACGACGTTCCCGAACGGTCGAAATCATGGTTCAGGCAGCAGACCCCGCAGATGCGGAAGAACCTCGACGCTTTCGCCGCCGGGGTGAATGCCTATGCCGCCGCGCATCCCGACAGGATCGCGCCGGAGGTCAAGGTCGTGCTCCCCTTGACCGGGGTGGACATCATCGGTCATGCGCAAAGGCTGATGAACTTCGGCTATATCGCATCCGACCGGAAGGTGTTGAGCGATCCATCGATCAACGAAGCGGGCGGATCGAACGCCTGGGCTGTTGCGCCGTCCCGCTCGGCGAGCGGCAAGGCGATGCTGCTCGCCAATCCGCATCTGCCCTGGGCGCCAAGCCAGCTCACTTATTATGAGGCGCAGATCAATGCGCCGGGCCTTACCATTTATGGCGCCACGCAAGTGGGGCTGCCCGTGCTGCGCTTCGGCTTCAACAATGACCTGGGCTTCACCAACACCGTCAATACGATGCAGGGCTTCACCAGCTACAGGCTGACGCTGGAAGGCAGCGGCTATCGCTTCGACGGGAAGGTTCTGCCGTTCAGGTCGGTCACGAAAAGCTACAAGGTGAAACAGGCGGACGGATCGCTGAAAACCGTCAGCTTCGAACAGAAGAGCGCCGTGCAGGGCCCGGTCTTCACCCTGCCCGACGGCAAAACGACCATCGCGCTCAAGGTGGCCGGGCTGGACCGCCCCGGCGTGCTCCAGCAATATCTCGAAATGGGGAAGGCGCGAAACTGGGCCGGCTTCGAAAAGGCGCTGCGCAAGATGCAGGTGGTGATGTTCAACATCATCTATGCCGACCGTGCGGGCCATATCCTCTATCTCGACAACGGCCTGTTGCCCAGACATGCGAACGGCGACCTCAGCTATTGGTCCGCGCCCGTTCCCGGCGACACCTCCGCAACGCTGTGGAAGGATGTCCACAGCTATGACGACATGCCCAAGGTGCTCGATCCCGCCAGCGGCTTCGTGCAGAACGCCAATGATCCGCCATGGCTGGCCACCTGGCCCCGTGCGCTCGATCCCAGGGATTTCCCCGCCTATGTCGCGCCGGTGGGACCGATGAGCCAGCGTGCGCAGATGTCGGTCAAGCTGATGAGCAGTACGGACAAGATCGGCTTCGAGGATTTCGTGGCGCGCAAGGTGACGACGACATCGCTGATGGCGGAACGCTTGCTGCCCGATCTGCTGGCCGCCGCGTCGGCCTCCGCCGATCCCGATGTGCAGACGGCCGTGACGCTGCTCAAGGGTTGGGACCGTCGCTTCGAACCCGACAGCCGTGCTGCCCTGCTGTTCGAGACCTGGGCCGCTATCTTCGCGCCGAAGAATTTCACGGATCAATCCAACTATGCCGTCAAATGGACGCTGGACGATCCGCTGGAGACGCCACGCGGCCTGAAGGCCCCGGCGGCGGCGGTCGCCATGCTGAAGCAGGCGGTGGCGAAGACCAGGGAAGTCTATGGCGCGGTCGACCGCCCATATGGCGAAGTCTCGCGCTTCCATATCGGCGACGTGAACCTTCCGGCCAATGGAGGCTTCGGCAACACCGGCGTGTTTCGCACGATCACCTGGGGGCCGATGAAGAATGGCGAGCGCACGCCCGTCCACGGCGAAACCTGGGTGTCGATGGTCGAATTCGGCACGCCGATGAAGGCGGTGGGCCTGATGAGCTACGGCAATTCCAGCCAGCCGGGCTCCAAGCATAACAGCGACCAGCTCCGACTGCTGGCCGACAAGAAATTCCGCACATTGTGGATCGATCGCGCGGATGTCGAGCAGCATCTGGAGGAGAAGACCGCCTTTTGACGGTGGCCGGATCGCCGGGACATATATGTTGCGTCAGACCGCGACCAGGCCATCCGGCATGTCTTCGCACAGACGCAAGGCGCGGCGGGCCCGTTACTGCGCCGCGCCGCCTCCGGCGGTGTCGCTGTCGAAATCCTCGGGATTCCCGCCGCCGCCCGCGCCTGCACCGCTGCCTTCGACTTCGCCAACGCCCTCCTTCGGCCGCTTGCCCCGATTGTCAGTGCCCGCTGCGGGTGGGGTGCTGATGTCAGGCTTGCGGTCCGGGGTGAGATGTGAGCCGCTGCCGACAGCCCCATGCGGGTCTCGACCACCCGCTGCGGGCAGGTCGTCCACGGACGCGCCAGTCCCGTCAACCTGATCCTTGCCGTCGGGAATATGTTGGGGAATCATGGATCTCTCCTGTCAGCCGTAAAAGGAGCCAACTGGCGGAGAGCCTGCATGTTCCAGTGCCCGGCAGCAGCGGTGGCGGGCTTTGGCGGGAGCATAATGGCCGAGATGCCGACGCGAAGCCTTACGACCGTGTCGCGGCCTTACTGCTTTTCATGCATGACCACCGGCTTCCCTGGCGTCCTGCCGGAATGGCGAGCGCGATCGGCCTTTCCCACCCGGCGGCCTGAGGCGGCGGGTGGGTGGCGGACCATGATTTTCAGCCTCTTTTCGGTATGGAATCGTTAAATCTCGCGTCCCAGAGCGGTCGGACATCGACCGGCTTGGGCAGCAGCTTCTGCGCGAGGAAAAGGTCCGCCACCTGCTGCTGCGAGGCGATGGCCGCATCGGTGACGGGGCGCAGTTCGTAACTGTCGCTCTTGCGGCGGAACTGGTCCACCACATAATCGCGCGGAACGCCGATGTCCCTGGCGACGATGCCCGCCCATTCGGCTTCATTGGCCACGGCCCAGCCATAGGCCTGCTGCACCAGCGCCAGATATTGGCGGATGATCTGGGACATTTCCGCGTCGGCCAGCGCATCGGCATGGGCGCATACGAGATAGTTGCCCGACAGGATGCCGTAAGCGGTGCGCAATATCCGCGCACCCTCGGTCGCGATGGCCCGCTGGATCGGAAAGCCATAGATCGCCCAGGCGTCCAGCGCGCCTTGGGAAAAGGCCGCCGCGCCGTCGGCAACGCCCATGGCCACGGGCGTGATGTCGCCCCAGCCAAGACCCGCTTCCTCCAGCATCCGGATCAGGAAATATTGCGAGGTGGTTGCCCGCACATAACCGACGCGCTTGCCCCTCAGGTCGGCTATGGAACGCGCCTTTGATCCCTTGGGCACCAGAACCGCCTGATTATTGACGTCGCCGTGAAGGACGGCGATCTGACGGAAGCTCTGGATCGTAGAGGCGGCCGCGAAGATCGGCGGAATCTCGCTCATTCCTCCATAATCCAGCGACCCGCCGTTCAACGCCTCCACCACCAGATGTCCCGACTGGAACTCGCTATAGTGGATGTCGAAATCCTGCCGGGGGATGCCAGCGGCCTTGAACAGCAACCGCATGTCGGTCTCGCCCTTGCCGACGATCGCGGCGCGCAGCCGGGGCCTGTCGCGCCCGGCGCCACAGCCGGCCAGCAAAAGGCCGGACGCCGCGCCCGCCGCCAGAAAACCACGCCGCGACCAGCCCTCAGCGACCACCGGCGCTTTCCTGCTGCGGTGCGCGCTCGAAGAGGATCACATTCGGATCACGCAGAAATTCGCGGCGGGCGGCATCGCGCAAGCGAAGCCAGGAATCTATCAGGGCACGTAACGGCTTCATACTCATCCTTCCGGCATGGAATGGCCATTATCTATTTTAATGGTAGAGATTAGTCTCACAAGCAATGCTGGGGGACCTATTAGATTTCTTTAGCGCAGGACCGTGCCCTTTGAAGGAGCGGGCGACCCAAAGACGGCGATGAGGGAAGCCGGGCGCGCACCATGGGTCATGGAAGCGCCCGCCCCTTTCCCATGCCCCCATGACCACCGACAGGGGGCCGGCACTCCCAAAAAACTGGCCCGGCAGCCGAAGCCGCCGAGCCAAGGAGAAAGGCATGAAAGCCCTTCGGGTCGCAGGGCTGCTCTTGCGCAATCCACCCGATTCGGATTGTAAAAATCCGACATGAGGGCCGAGGACGCCGGACCGCCTAATCCATGTTGTTTGCGCATGATGCAGGGAAAGTTAGTGCGCCAGCGGTCACGAAGGAATCGGGTCGCACCGGTCCCCGCCCCGCTCGCCGGGGCGGGGATTTTCTGCGGCGGGATCGCCGGGGCGGAAACAGCCGGAACGCCAGGGCGATCACGGTTGCGCGGCCAGCATCCCCCGCGGGAAACCGGCGGCGAGATGGTCGATCCAGGCCCTGACCGCCGGGGGCAGGCCGCGCCGGGTCGTGAAGACCAGATGCACGATCCCTTGCACGCCGCGCCATGCGGGAAGGATATGCACAAGCTGCCCCTCCGCCAGCGCGGCATTGCAGATATGGTCGGGAAGCAGGGCGATCCCCAGGCCCTCCACCGCGGCCTTCCGCACCGCCAGCATGTCTTCGCAACCCAGCCGGGGCGCAAAGCGGATGGAATGCGAACGCCCGTCGTCGGTTTCCAGATGCCATTCGCTTTCATCGCCGGCATCGCTCGTACCCAGGCAGGGCAGATCGGCCAGTCCGGCAATATCGGCAAGGCGGCTCGCCCATTGCGGGCTGCCCACCAGAATGCGCGTCGATTTCCCCAATGAACGCATGGTGAGGGCCGCATCGCCCGTCAGCGTCGTGCGCACCCGCAGGGCGACGTCGATGCGTTCCTCGATCAGGTCCACGGCCCGGTCGGTCGCGACGATTTGAAGGCGGACCCCGGGATAGCGCCGGAGAAAAGCGGGAACCAGGTCCGAGACGATTTCGACGAGGCCGTTAGGGCAACTGAAGCGAACCCGGCCATGGGGTTCGGCCTGCGCCTGCATGACCAGTGCTTCGGCCTGTTCCACTTCGGCCAGGATGGTGCGGCATCGCTCATAAAAGGACTGGCCTGTGTCAGTGACGCGGAAGCGGCGGCTGGACCGCTCGATCAGCCGAAGCCCCAGACGCTCCTCCAGACCGGCGATGCGGCGGGACAGTTTCGACTTGGGTTCGCGCAGGGCGCGGCCGGCCGCCGCGAAACCGCCATGGGCCACAACCTGCGCGAAATAGGCATAGTCATTGAGATCAATCTTCATCATCGTTCCTCTTAAGGAACGCTAAGTGCCATTTCTGCCGACTACAAGCCTTATCGTCCCGAATCTATCTCCATCGGGCAAAGGCGATCCTGCCGAAATGCTCAAGGAGACAGACGATGACGGACAAGTTCGACAACAAGGTGGTGGTGATCACGGGCGGCACGAGCGGCATCGGGCTGGCCACGGCGAAGGCCTTTGCCGGGGAAGGCGCATCGGTGTTCATCACCGGCCGCCGTCAGGATGCGCTCGATGCGGCGGTCCGGTCCATCGGCGGCAGGGTGACGGGGGTTCGCGGCGACATGGCGGACCTGGCCGACATCGACCGGCTCTACGACGCGGTACAGCAGGACCATGCACAGATCGACGTCCTCTTCGCCAATGCGGGCGGCGGCGAGTTCGCCCCGCTGGGCGCGATCAGCGAGGACCATTATCAGCGGACCTTCGACACCAATGTGAAGGGCGCGCTGTTCACCGTGCAGAAGGCCTTGCCCTTGCTGAAGGACGGCGCATCCATCGTCCTGACGGCCTCCACCACCAGCGTGGCGGGCACGCCGGCGCTGAGCGTCTATTCAGCCACCAAGGCCGCCGTGCGCAATTTCGCCCGCAACTGGATATTGGACCTGAAGGACCGCCGCATCCGCGTGAACGCGGTCAGCCCCGGCGTGACCGAGACCGCCGGCCTCAATGAACTGTTCGGCGGCGGCGAACAGGCGGAAGGAACCAAGGAATATCTCGCGGGACTGATCCCGGCCGGCCGCGTCGGACAGCCGGAGGAAATCGCCAGGGCGGTGTTGTTCCTCGCCTCCGACGAGGCGAGCTTCATCAACGGGATCGAACTTTTCGTGGACGGCGGGCAAGTGCAGATCTGAAAGGCCCGCTTGCCGGACGGCGCCGGCCCCCCGGGGGGGGGGGGGTCGGCGCCTGTTCCTGTCAAGACCCCGATGACGCCCGGCGCCCGCTCATATCTGCGCCAGGCCGCCGTCGACGAACAGCTCGCCGCCGGTCATGAAGCTGCTGTCTCCCGACGCGAGGAACGCCGCGGCGGCCGCAATCTCCGACGGATCGCCCAGGCGCCCGAGGGGCGTTGCTTCACCCAATGCCTCGAAAGCCTCCCTGCCGACGACGTCGAGCGCCAGATCGGTGAGCGTCGGCCCGGGCGAGAGCACGTTCACGCGAATGCCGGTGCCCTTGAGGTCCAGCGCCCAGCTCCTTACCAGATTGCGGACGGCGGCCTTGGAAGCGCTGTAGACACTGAAGCTGGGCGTTCCCATTTCTCCGGTGGTCGAGCCGGTCAATATGATCGCGCCGCCATCCCGCATCAGTGGCAAGGCCTTCTGCACCGTGAAGATCGCGCCCTTCACATTGACGTCGAACGTGCGGTCATAATGTTCCGGGGTGATTTCGCCCAAAGGCACCAACTCGCCGGTGCCTGCATTGGCCACCACGATGTCGAGCTGGCCCCGCCGCGCTTCCACCGCGGCGAACAGCCGGTCGAGATCCTCAGGGCTCGTCACCGATCCCTGCACGGCGACCGCGTTCCCGCCAAGCCGGGCGACGGCCGCATCAAGCGCTTCCTGCCGACGTCCGAAGAGGAAAACGAAAGCGCCCTCCTCCACGAAACGCTGCGCCGTGGCGAAACCGATGCCGCTTGCGCCGCCCGTCACCACCGCCGTCTTGCCATTCAATCTCTTCATCTTCGCGTCTCCTTGTTCAGGTGATGCGTAGCTGGCGAGGCACATTCCTATGGACAAGTATGCACCTTTTGGTAAGTATCAAAAATATGTCCGAGCAACCATCCTGCATGCCGGGCTTCTCCTGCGGCCTGGACGCCACCCTCAAGGTGATCGCCGGCAAGTGGAAGCCGTTGATCATCTACTTCCTGCTGGAAGCGCCCAATCGCTATGGCGAACTGAAGCGGGCCGTGCGCGGCGTGAGCGACAAGGTGCTCATCCAGCAGCTCAAGGAACTGGAGAGCGACGGCATCGTCGTCCGGACGGACTATAGGGAAGTGCCGCCCCGGGTCGATTACTCGCTGACCGCACTGGGCCGCAGCCTGGCCGATGCCCTGGCGCCCCTGTCCAATTGGGGCGCGGAACATATGGAGGAAGTCGCCCGCGTCTTTGCCGAGCGTGACAAATGGCGGCGGGGCTAGGCGATTCCCGAGGGGCGAACCGCCCCGGACTGCCACATGGGTCGTGCTTCCACAGGCGGAAGCCGGTGCCGCCGCTCCATCCGCCTAGGCCAGGAAGCGATCGCTTTCGGCAACGAAGTCCTCGATTTCCTGGAACAGGAAGCCATGCCCGGTCTCGGGACAACGGACCAGCTTGGCGTTCGGCGCCTGTTGCGAGAGGACATAGGATGGTTCAGGAGGAGCCATGCCTCTATCGGGAGAAGATCTTCTCCACGCTCACAAGGCGGGTCGACGGTTCAAAGTCGTCGTTTAATCCTCCAAACTTGCCTCGCTTCGTGCGGCGGTGGCCTGCGGCATCGAGATAACGGCGCATTCGCGCTTCTTCGCGGACAATTCGACACCCGGCTTCACCGGCTTGCTGCCGGCCCTGCCAGCCATCTCCTACGAGGTTGCCCTTTCCTCCAAGCCCTCACAACGCGCCCGACAACTGGCGGACCGCATCAGGGACATGCTCCGGCTCAGCCCGCTGCAGGAGGATGCCATGACCGCAGGCCGGCATGTCCGGAAGCCGGACCATCGCTCCCCTTCCCTGTCAGTCCTGTCGAACCTTCTGGACGATAGCAGGCGTATAGGCAGGCCAGCGGCAGATCGCCTGCAAACGCGTGCGCTGGAGGAACAACATGCCTGACGGAGACCCCTGATCATAAGCCTCAGGCCGACAAGCCTCACCCCCGCACCGGTTGACGGTGCTTCGCGTCCCGCGCTCCGCTTCAACGAGGCAGTAGCCGTCAAAACATAGCCGCTTCCTCCAGGAAATGAGGCGCCCGCATGGCGGAATCGTCGCTCGAATATCCATCGCCATGCCGAAAAACGCGCTGCGGGGTAGCGTTCTCCCCTTGCAACCAGCCCGAAAATGCTCGTTAAAGGCAGGCGCATGAACCGGCTGCTCGCCCTATTCGCCTGTCTCGCGCTGGCGCTGTCCTTTACGACGGCATCGGTCGCGCATGCGATGGAGCCGATCGATTGCATCGACGCAGAAGGACCAGCGGCTGCCGAAACGCATGACGGCGGCGATGCGGGACAGACGTCCGGCGATACCGACCGCGCCTATCCTCACCAACATGGGGGATGCCATGGGCATCATGTCGCGGCCGCTGTCGCCATGTCGGAAATCACGTCCGGTCCGGTCCATCGGATGGTGAAGCTGCGTTGGACGCCCACCATCCATGGCGCCGCACCTCCGCGGAGCGAGTTGAGACCGCCGATCGCCTGACCACTGCCGCCCGGCCTGCGCATCGCGCAGGCGGTCATCCGTTGTCAGGAGTTTCCGAACATGAACCGTTTGCTGGCGGCGTTGCTTGCCGCCACCTCACCCCTATCCGCCGCGCAGGCGAAGTCCGCGCCGACGGCCGAAGCACCGCCCGGCCTGACGCTTGAGCAGGCGCTCGATCTCGCCAGCGCCACTGCCCCTTCGCTGGACGCGGCCGGGGCCGGCGTCGATGCAGCCAGGGCCGCGCAGGCAGCGGCCGGTCTGCGGCCGAACCCCATCCTCACCGTCGAAGCCGAGAATGTGGCCGGCACCGGCCTCTATTCGGACACGAAAAGCCTGGAGGCCACGACTTCGCTGGCCCTCCCGCTGGAACTGGGCGGAAAGCGATCGGCCCGGCTTGCCATCGCGGCCGCCCAGCGCGATCGCGCCTTCATCGAACAGGCGGTTGCGCGGGTCGACCTGCGGTTCGCGGTGACGCGGGCCTATGCGGAGGCCGCGGCGTCGGAGCGGCGGCTGGCGAATGCGCGCGACCAGCTTCGGATTGCCGGGGAAGGCTTGCATGCCGCTCATGTCCGCCTGCGTGCCGGCCGCGCCTCGCCCATGGAGGTGCAGCGCGCCGAGCTGGCCAGGATCAATGCGCAGGCCGCTCTCGTGCGGATGGAACGGTCGGCGGAAACGGCCCGCTTCATCCTGGCCCAGCGAATCGGGCAGGCGATCCCCGGCGCTCTCGACGCAGGCTGGTTCGACCGCATCGGCACAGCCCCCGGCCCGTTGCAGCCCCTGGAGCTGACAGAGACGCTGGCGCTTGCCGCCGCCAACGCCGATCTGGCGGCGAGCAGCGCGCAGGTGCGGCTTGCCCGAACCCAGCGCATTCCCGATCTGACGGTGGGCGCGGGCGTCCGCCGACTGGAAGCGACCAACGACAGCGCAGCGCTTTTCAGCCTGTCGCTGCCCCTCCCCTTCCTCAACGGCGGCAAGGCGGCGGTCGGGCAGGCCCTGGCGGAGCAGCGTCGCGCCGAAGCCCAGCGGCGAGCCACCGCGCAGGAGGTCGCCCAGGCGATAGCCCAGGCGCAGGCCGAGGCCGCGAACGCCGCCATCGGCGCGGAGACGGCGACCGGACCCGCCCTTGCGGCCGCTGAGGAAGCCGCCCGCATCGCCCGCATCGGCTATCGCGAGGGCAAGTTCAGTCAGCTCGACCTGCTCGATGCCGAACGCACGCTCACCGAAACGAAGGCAGCCGCCATAGAGGCGCTGCTCGCCTATCACAATGCACGAGCGCAGCTGGAGCGATTGACCGCTCGCGCGCCGGATCAGGGAGACGATCGATGAACCTCCTCCAGCGGACCGTCATGGCCGCAATCCTGACATTCACGGTCGCCGCCTGCGGAAACCAGCCTGCCGAAGAAAGCCATGCCGAAGGGGAGGCGCATGCCGGCGGGGAAGGGCTGATCCGCCTCACCGCGCAGCAGATCGCCGCCGCGGGCATCGAACTCGCCCGGCCCACCCCGGGTGGGGCGGGCGCCATCACCCTGCCCGCCACCATAGAGGGCGATCCGCAGGGGACGCAGGTGGTTTCCGCCGCGATCGGCGGGCGCATCGTGGCCCTCAGCCGCAATCTGGGCGAATGGGTGCGCAAGGGCGACATGCTGGCGGTGATCGAAAGCCGCGAGATCGCCTCGCTCAAGGCGGAGGCCGAAGCGGCGCAGGCGCGGCTGGCGCTCGCCCAATCCAATTTGCGGCGGGAACAGCGCCTGTTTGCCGAACGGGTTTCGCCCGAACAGGATCTGGTCGCGGCACGCACCGCCGCGACGGAGGCCGGGATCGCGCTGCGCCTCGCCCGGCAGCGGATTGCGGCGTCAGGGGGCGGGGGCGGTGGGCTCAACCGGCTGGGCATCGCCGCACCGATCGGTGGCCAGGTCATCACCCGCACCGTGACGCTGGGGCAGATGGTCGCCGAGGATGCCGAACTCTATCGCGTCGCCAATCTCTCTAAACTGGCGGTCCGCCTGTCGCTTTCCCCTGGCGATGCGAGCCGCGTCCGGCCGGGCGCGCGGGTGGACATCACCGCGCCGGGCCGCAGGACCAGCGCACGCATCGGCTTCGTCTCTCCGGTGCTCGATGAGAGCACGCGCCTCGTCCCCGTGCTGGCCATTATCGACAATCGCGGCGGCCAGTGGCGTATCGGCGAACCCGTCACCGCCGCCATCGCGGTGACGGGCGAATCGGGCGGCATGACGGTGCCGTCCGGCGCGGTCCAGACGGTCGAAGGGCGGCCCTCGGTCTTCGTCCGCACAGCCCAGGGGTTCAGGGCCGTGCCGGTCACTACAGGCCGGCCAGGCGGCGACGCGGTCACGATCCTGTCGGGCCTGACCGGGCGCGAGCAGATCGCCGTCGCCAACAGCTTCACTCTCAAGGCCGAGCTCGGGAAGAGCGAAGCCACGCATGAGGATTGAACCATGATCGGGCGTATCGTGACCTTTTCGGTCGAGCGGCGCTGGTTCGTGCTGCTCGTCACCCTCATCGCGGCCGCGATCGGCGGCTGGGCGCTCAGCCGCCTGCCCATCGACGCGGTTCCCGACATCACCAACAACCAGGTGCAGGTGAATATCCGCGCGCCCGCGCTGTCGCCCGAACTGGTCGAAAAGCAGGTCGCCTTCCCGATAGAGACCGCGCTGGCGGGGGTGCCGGGGCTGGAATATACAAGATCGCTGAGCCGCAATGGCTTCGCCCAGGTGACGGCGGTCTTCACCGATTCCACCGACATCTATTTCGGCCGCGCCCAGGTTGCCGAACGGCTGCGCAGCGCGGAGGATAGCCTGCCGGACGGCGTCACGGCTGAAATGGGCCCGATCGCCACCGGCCTTGGCGAAGTCTATATGTGGACGGTCCATCTGGCCCATCGCAAGGATGATCGACACTCGCCCGGCGAACCCGGCATCCAGCCCGACGGCAGCTATATCACGCCGGAGGGCGAGCGGCTGGTCGGCCAGTCCGATCAGGCGACCTATCTGCGCACGGTGCAGGACTGGATCGTCGCCCCGCTGCTCAAGAACACGCCAGGCATCGCCGGCATCGATTCCATCGGCGGCCATGTGAAGCAATATCAGGTCGCGCCCGATGTCCAGCGGCTCGCGGCGCTGAACCTGAGCCTCAACGATCTGGCGACCGCATTGGAGGAGAATAACAGCGCCGTCGGCGCGGGCGTCATCGACCGCAACGGCGAAGGGCTGACGGTGCGGTCGGATGCCCGCATCCGCAACGCCGACGATCTCAGCCGAACGGTCATCGCGACGCGGGAAGGCGTTCCCATCCTGCTCCATCAGGTCGCGACGGTGCGGACCGGCCAGGCGCTGCGGATGGGGTCCGCATCCGAGAACGGACGGGAGGTCGTCGTCGGCACCGCGGTCATGCGGATCGGGGAAAACAGCCGGGCCGTTGCCTCCGCCGTCGCCGGGCGACTGGACGAGATCAATGCCTCATTGCCAACCGACGTCATCGTAGAGCCCGTGCTGGATCGCACCGCGCTGGTCAACGCGACGATCGGCACGGTGGCGAAGAACCTGTCCGAAGGCGCGCTGCTCGTCATCGTCGTGCTGTTCGCCCTGCTCGGCAATTTCAGAGCCGCGCTGATCGCCGCGCTGGTCATCCCCATCACCATGCTGCTCACCAGTTTCGGCATGCTGCGCGGCGGTGTCTCGGCCAATCTCATGAGCCTGGGCGCGCTCGACTTCGGGCTCATTGTCGACGGGGCCGTCATCATCGTGGAAAATGCCCTGCGCCGGATCGCCGAGCACCAGCATGACAGTGGCCGGACGCTGAACCCTGAAGAAAGGCTGTCGGCCGTAGCCTTGGCCGCGCGCGAGATGATAGGCCCGTCCGTCTACGGCCAGGCGATCATCATCCTCGTCTATGTCCCGCTCCTCACGCTGAACGGGGTGGAGGGCAAGACCTTCACGCCGATGGCGATGACGGTCATCCTCGCGCTCGGCTTCGCCTTCATCCTCTCGCTGACCTTCGTTCCGGCCATGTTGGCCCTGCTGCTGTCGAAGCCGGTCGAGGAGAAGGAGGGGCGGATCATGTCCTGGCTGAACGCACGCTATCGGCCGGGGCTGGAAGCGGCGATGCGCCGGCCCAGCCGGACGATCGGAATCGGGGTCGCGGCATTTCTGGCGGCCATCGCCGGCTTTTCGATGCTGGGGCAGGAATTCCTGCCCCAGCTCGACGAGGGCGACATACTCGTCCAGGCGGTCCGCGTTCCGGGCACTTCGGTCGACCAGAGCCAGGCCATGCAGTTCGCGGTCGAACGCGCCGTCGCGGGCGAGCCCGAAGTCCGCTTCGTCTTTTCCAAGACGGGAACGGCCGAGCTTGCTTCGGACCCAATGCCGCCCAATGCGACCGACACCTTCGTCATCCTGAAGCCCCGCGCGCAATGGCCCGACCCCCGCCTCGCCAAGGCGGATCTGGTCGAACGGCTGGAGCAGCGGCTCGCGATGCTGCCGGGCAACGCCTATGAGATCACCCAACCGATCCAGATGCGCTTCAACGAGCTGATCGCGGGGGTGCGCGGCGACATCGCCATCAAGGTCTTCGGTGACGATGTCGACCAGATGAGCGGCACGGCGGATCGCATCGCCGCCGTGCTGCGGCGGACCCCGGGCGCCACCGACGTGCGGGTGGAACAGACCGAAGGCCTCCCCATTCTCGACGTGCAACCCAATCGCGATGCGATGGCGCGGCTGGGCATCAGCGCGCGGGTGTTGCAGGACATATTGGCCGCCGCGGTGGGCGGGCGCGACGCGGGCATGATCTTCGAGGGCGACAGGCGCTTTGCCGTCACGATCCGGCTGGGCGAGGAGGCGCGAACCGATCTGGAGACGCTGGGCCAGGTGCCGGTGCCCACTCCGGCGGGTGCCTTCGTGCCGCTGGCAAGCGTCGCCCGAATCGCGCTGGTCGACGGCCCGAACCAGATCAGCCGCGAAAACGGCAAGCGCCGGATCGTCGTGCAGGCCAATGTGCGCGGGCGCGCCGTGTCCGGGGTCGTCGCGGATGTACGGGCGGGGATCGCGCGGGACGTGCGGCTGCCCGCCGGCACCTATCTCCAATGGGGCGGCCAGTTCGAAAATCTGGCATCGGCGCGGGAACGGCTGCTGCTGGTCGTGCCGGCCTGCTTCGCGCTCATTCTCCTGCTGCTCTACGGGGCGCTCGGCAGCGTGCGGGACGCCGTGATCGTCTTCACCGGCATCCCTCTCGCGCTGGTCGGCGGCGTTCTGGCGCTGGCGCTGCGCGGCATGCCTTTCTCGATCTCGGCCGCGGTGGGCTTCATCGCCCTGTCCGGCATCGCCGTGCTCAACGGGCTGGTCATGGTGACGTCGATCCAGGACCTGATGGCGCGCGGCATGGATCGCGGCAAGGCAGCCTGTGAAGGCGCCAAGGTGCGGCTGAGGCCGGTGGTCATGACGGCGCTGGTCGCCTCGCTCGGCTTCGTGCCCATGGCGCTGGCGACCGGCCCCGGCGCGGAGGTGCAAAAGCCGCTCGCCACCGTGGTCATCGGCGGCCTTGTTTCCGCAACCTTGCTGACCCTGTTCCTGTTGCCGACGCTCTATGCCCGCTTCGGCCGGCGGGTCGGGTCGGCTGCGCCGGGACAGGAGGAAATGGCGGCCATCTCCTGAAAGGGGAATGCCCGCTCCCCCGGCTTGCTGCCGGGGGAGCGGGAGAGATTTCATGTCGCAGGTGGAATCCTTGGCACTTGCGGGCTCCGCCGCAGTTCCCAGCGATAAGGAGGATGCCGTGCCGGACCAGATCGTTTCCATTGGCCTGCTGACAGCGAAAGACCTTGAGCTTCTCGGTCAAGGATTCCGGCGGCACTTTCCCATACAGGATGACGACCTCTTCAAGGACCTGCTCGCGAAGCTGGATGAACTGCCGGCGCGGCCCGAGCCCCGCGCCAAAGACAGGCGATGAGCGGGCGACGCAGAAGGCTTGGCATGGGCCTGCTGCTGACGGCGATCCTGTTGAGCATTGTCGTCATCGTCGGCCTGATGATCCATTCAAGCATCGACGCGCCCGATCCGGCGTCGCGACCCCCCACGGGCGCCATGCCGCCGGAGGGCGAACCGATGCGCCCGGCGGATTAGATCACGCATTCATCCCGCCTTGCGCGGCGCCCATCAGGCGGTGCATGGAGCGGCAGCCATGTCCCAGACCAAAACGCCCAACATCCTTATCGATGCCGACGCCTGCCCGGTGAAGGAGGAGACCTACAAGGTCGCCTGGCGCCATGGCGTGCCGGTCATCGTCGTCAGCAACAGTCCCATCAGGGTGCCGGCGCATCCGCTCGTCTCCCGCATCGTTGTGGGCGAGGGCTTCGATGCGGCGGATGATTGGATCGCCGGGCATGTGGACGCCGGCTCGATCATCATCACCGCGGACATCCTGCTGGCCGACCGATGCCTGAAGGCTGGATGCGGTGCAGTGATCGCGCCCACGGGCAAGCCCTTCACCCTTGCCTCCATCGGCAATGCCGTGGCGGTACGGGCGATCAAGGCGGACTTGCGCGCCGGCATCCTGGCGGACGGCGTCGGCGGACCAGCGCCGTTCGCGAAGGCCGACCGGTCCCGCTTCCTGTCCGCCCTGGACGAAGCGGTCGTCCAATTGCGGCGGCGGTAAGACCAAGACCTGGAGCAGGGCCCGAAACCCGACCGCGCCCTAACCTGCGTCATCGATGGGACAGGATCGCCCGGCGCCCGGTCGCGTTTGATGAGGCGCAGGTCGGTGATCGGCTCGCGGGACGCTGGTGCGCATGCCAAGAGAGGAGGAAAGGATGGTCCGTATGCTTTTGATCGCAGGCAGCCTGCTTGCCGGGGCCTGTTCGGGCGAGACCCCGTCCGACCGGAATGCAGTCAACGGATCGGCCATCAACCGCGCGGACGATGCGCCGGGCAATGGCGCCGCAGGACCGCTGCCGACCAGCGGATCTGGCGAGGTGCCGCCCAACGCGCCGGGCGCGGATAATCAGGCGACGGGCTCCAATATCAGCGACCGATAAGGCGGAATTGCCGGAACCGGGCGCTCCGCGCACCGGCGGAAATACGACCTCTTCGGCGCATTGTTCCGGCGTCGTCGAGCCAGTAGAGATGGGCCATGAGTCTGCTTTCGGCGGCCCTTCTCGCGCTCGCGATCGTCCTGCTGCTGTTCGGGATCGCCACCATCGTCGAAAGGCGCGGCGGCCTTGCGCTCGGCCGTTATGACGTGCGCCACGGCGCCTATGCGCTGGCGCTGGGCGTCTATTGCTCAAGCTGGACCTTCTACGGCGCGGTCGGGAGCGCCGTACGCGACGGCTGGCATTACCTCCCCATCTATCTCGCGCCGATCTGCCTGCTGATCGTCGCGCCCCGTTTCCTGCGCAGGCTGGCCGAGGCGGTGGCGGAGGAACAGGCAACCACCGTGTCCGACTTCATCGCCGCGCGTTTCGGTCACGATGTGGTCGTGGCCCGTCTGGTTACGGTCATCGCCTTGCTGGGAACAGTGCCCTATGTCGCGCTGCAATTCCGCTCCATCGGCAGCGCGATCTCCATCGTGACGGGCCGCCCCGTCGCGACGCTGACCATGCTGACCGCCGCCTGGCTGCTGGCGCTTTTCGCCATGCTGTTCGGCGCCCGCCGGTTCGAACTGGCGGGGCGCAGCGAAGGCCTGGTCTATGCGATCGGCATCGAATCCCTCCTCAAGATCGTCGCGCTGACCACGGTGGCCGTCCTCGCCTTCGTCCTGCTGGGACAGGCGGACCCGACGGACCTCAGCCGCGGCGTCGCCATATTGTCCGCCAATTTCCGGCCGGAACGGTTGTCGATCGAGGTCGGCATCATCTTCCTCATCTCCGCCATGACCGTCATCGTCCTGCCCCGGCAATTCTACATGGGCCTGGTTGAGGCGCGGGAAACGGGCGATCTTGTCGGCGCGCGCTGGGGACTGGCCGCCTATCTCGGCGCGATGGCGCTGATGGTGTTGCCCATCGCGCTGGCCGGCGCAAGCCTGCTGCGCGGCGCCCAACCCGATCTCTACATGCTGGCCCTGCCCGGAATGACCGGACAGGGCATCGTGCTTGCCCTGGCCCTGCTGGGCGGGATCGCGGCGGCGGCGTCGATGGTCGTGGTCGATTCGACCGCGCTCGCGACCATGGTCTCGAACGACCTCCTCTTCCCCACCCTGCTCGCGCGCGAGAATGGCGGGGAAGCGGGCGCCGGGGCGCTCGGCCGGCGCATGCTGCTCGTGCGGCGCCTCTCCATCCTCGCCATCATCGCGGCGGCGCTCGCCTGGGCGCTGCTGGTTTCGGCCGAACAGTCGCTCGCCTCGATCGGCCTTGTCGCCTTCGCCGCCATGGCGCAGTTCACGCCGCACCTGATCCTGGCCACCTATGCGCCGGGTCGCGATGCGCTGGCGGCGCGGGCAAGCCTTGCCGTCGGCCTTGTCATCTGGTTCTACACCCTCGCCCTGCCGCCCATATTGCCGCCCGCCTGGCTGGATGCGCTGGAGGGAAGCGCCGCCGATCCCCTGCGCCTCTTCGGCATCGGCGCCGCCTCGCCGCTGGTGCATGGCGTGGCGTGGAGCCTGGGCGCGAACCTTCTGGTCTTCGGCCTGGTCGCCGCGCGCAAGGTGAAGGCGCCCGTCCTGCCCCGCTTGGGCAGCCAGCGCCCGATCACCGACCTGGCCGAACTGGCGCAGCTCACCGCCAGCTTCATTGGTGAAGAGGAGGCTGCCCGCGAATTTCCGGCGGCCATGCGGGGCACGCCCATCGACAGGCGGTCGGCGCAGCGCGCCCGCACGCTCATCGCGCGCGTCGTCGGCGCTTCCTCCGCCCGCGCGCTGGTCGCCTCGGCACTGGCCGGGGGGCAGATGAGCCTTTCCGACGTTACCCGGCTGCTGGGCGAGCGCGGCCAGTCGCTGCGCTTCTCCCGCGAACTGCTCGCCGCGACCTTCGAGCATATCGATGCCGGCATCAGCGTGGTCGACGCCGACATGAACCTGATCGCATGGAACAGCCAATATCTCGACCTGTTCGACTTTCCTCCCGGCTTCCTGCGGGTGGGCGTGCCGATCGCAGAACTGATCCGCCATAATGGGCGGCTGGGCGATTTCGGCGACGAGGACATAGAGTTCCACGTCAGGAAACGCCTGCGGCACATGCGCCGCGGCCTGCCCCACAGTTTCGAGCGGCGGCGAAAAGACGGCCGCGTCATCAAGACCATCGGCGGGCCGATGCCCGGCGGCGGCTATGTCACCAGCTTCATCGACATCACCGAGGATGCACGCATCCGCGACGAGCTGGGCCGCACATTGGGGGAACTGGAAACCCGCGTCGCCGACCGCACACGCGAACTCAACGAGACCAATTTGCGCCTGGCCGAGGCGACGAAGGACAAGACCCGATTCCTCGCCGCCGCCAGCCACGACCTGCTTCAGCCGCTCCACGCCGCGCGGCTGTTCACCGCCGCCCTGCAACGCGAGGTGGAAGGAACGCCGCACATCCTTGCCGAACGCATCGACAGCGCGATCATGGCGGCGGAAGGGCTGCTTCGCGCTCTCCTCGACATCAGCAAGCTCGATGCCGGCGGTGTCGAGCCCAGCCCGGAGCCGATCGACCTTACGCCGTTTCTCACCAGCCTTGCTGAAGGATTCGCGCCGATGGCGAAGGAGAAGGGGCTGCGCCTGCTGACCGGTCCCCTTTCCGGCCATCTCGATACCGACCCGGGACTGCTCCGCTCGGTCCTCCAGAATTTCGTCTCCAACGCCCTGCGCTACACGCAGCAGGGCGGGATATTACTGGGCGTCCGGCGCAGGGGTTCGATGATCCGGATCGACGTCGTCGATAGCGGCGTCGGCATCGCCGCCGACCAGATCGGGACGATCTTCGGAGAATTCACCCGGCTCGGCGCGCTGGACGTCGAGGGACTCGGCCTTGGCCTCGCCCTTGCACGCCGCATCGTCCGGCTGCTCGGCGGGCGGATCGAGGTGCGGTCCGTGCCCGGAAAGGGCAGCCGGTTCAGCCTGCTGATGCCTGCCGCAACCGGGCCAGCCGCGCCGGCACCGGCACCGGGGGCGCAGGCCCCCCTTCCGGCGGCGAGGGGTCTGGCCGTGCTGGTGGTCGATGACGATCCGATGATCGTAGCCGCGACCGAGGCGCTGCTGGCCAGCCTCGGCCATCGGCCGCTGGCCGCCGCCGAAGGCAGGACCGCCCGAAAGCTCGCGTCCGCAGCCGACGCCGCGCTGGTCGACTTCCAGCTTGGGACGCAAGAGGACGGCCTTGCCCTGATCGCGGCGCTGCGGCGGGAGCATCCGGGATTGCCCGCCGCGCTGGTCACGGCGGAGGACGATGCGAGCCTCGCCACCCGCGCCGCCATGCTCGACATCGCCTTCATCGCCAAGCCTGCGGCGCCGGAGGCGATCTCGGCCTTCCTGGCCCGCGTCAGTGGTTGAGATCGAGCCCCAGCGAGCGCGCGACCAGTGCCGCCTGCGTGCGGTTCTGCACATCCAGCTTGCGCATGATCGCGGTCATATGCGCCTTCACCGTCGCTTCGGTCACCATGAGGTCGTGCGCGATCTGCTTGTTCAGCTTGCCGTTCAGCACCTCCAGCAGGACCTTCAACTGGGTCGGCGTCAGGGATGCGATCTCCTTCTGGACCGCATCCTCGGGTCGCGGCGGAGCGGGCGGGAGCCGGTGGCCGCCCAACGCCCGCGCGATCGCCGCCTCGATCGCGGGCAGGTCGCTATCCTTGGAGAGGAAGCCGACGGCGCCCAGCGCCTGGGCTTCCTCCGCCGCCTTGGCCCCGTCCGCGCTTGAAACCACCAGGATCGGCACGTCCGGCTGTTCCGCATGCAACAGCGCTATGCCCGAATAGCCGACCGCGCCCGGCATCTTCAGGTCGAGCAGGATGAGGCGCAGGCCCGTGGCCCCGCTCGCCGCCTGAACGGCGCCGGCGAGCGTCCCCGCTTCGATGATGCTGGCCCGCGGAGCGACCTTCATCACCGCCACCGCCAGCGCCTGACGGAAAAGCGGGTGGTCGTCCGCGATGAGAATCGTTTCTATTGCGCCTCTTCCAACCGTGGTCTGTTCGCCAGCAGATTATCGACCACGGTGGGATCGGCAAGCGTCGACGTGTCGCCCAGGTTGGAAACGTCGTTTTCCGCGATCTTCCGCAATATGCGCCGCATGATCTTGCCCGAACGGGTCTTGGGCAGGCCGGGGGCGAACTGCACCACGTCCGGCGATGCGATGGGGCCTATTTCGCTGCGTACCCAGCGTATCAGCTCGCCGCGCAGGGCGTCGTCCGGCTCGACATCGGCATTGGTGGTGACATAGGCGTAGATGCCCTGCCCCTTGAGGTCGTGCGGCATGCCGACGACGGCGGCCTCGGCAACCTTGGGATGGGCGACGAGCGCGCTCTCGATCTCCGCCGTGCCCATGCGGTGGCCGGAAACGTTGATGACATCGTCGATGCGGCCGGTGATCCAATAATAGCCGTCCTCGTCGCGCCGGCATCCGTCGCCGGTGAAATAGCGCCCCGGAAAGGTCGTGAAATAGGTCTGGAAAAAGCGGTCATGATCGCCCCAGACGGTGCGCATCTGCCCCGGCCAGCTATCCGCGAGGACGAGGCAGCCTTCGCCCGCCCCCTCGATCAGCCGCCCTTCGCCATCGACCAGTTCGGGCTTGACCCCGAACATCGGCAGCGTCGCGGAGCCCGGCTTGAGCGCGACTGCGCCGGGCAGCGGGCTGATCATCGCGCCGCCGGTCTCCGTCTGCCACCAGGTGTCGACGATGGGACAACGCCCTTCGCCCACGACATGATGATACCATTCCCACGCCTCGGGATTGATCGGTTCACCGACGCTGCCCAGCAGCCGCAGGGACTTGCGGCTGGTCTTGCGCACCCATTCGTCGCCCTCGCGCATCAGCGCGCGCAGGGCGGTGGGGGCGCCGTAGAAAATCTCCACGCCGAACTTGTCCACCACCTGCCAGAAGCGGGATGCATCCGGGAAATTGGGCACGCCCTCGAACATCACGGTCGTCGCGCCGTTCATCAGCGGCCCATAGACGACATAGCTGTGGCCCGTGACCCAGCCGATGTCGGCGGCGCACCAGTAGATCTGGCCGGGGCGATAATCGAACACATATTGGTGCGTCATCGCCGCCCAGACGGCATAGCCGCCGGTCGTGTGCAGCACGCCCTTCGGCTTGCCCGTCGAACCGGAGGTATAGAGGATGAAGAGCGGGTCTTCCGCGCCCATCTCCTCCGGCTCGCACTCCGCGGGCTGGGCTTCCACCGCCGTGGCCCAGTCGATGTCGCGCCCCCCGACCATCGCCACATCGGCGCCGGTGCGGCGCAGCACGATGACGGTATCGACATCCGCGCAATGGGCGAGGGCGGCGTCGACATTCGCCTTCAGCGGAACCTTCCTGCCGCCGCGCAGGCCCTCGTCGGCGGTGACGACGATGCGGCTCGCGCAATCCTCGATGCGGCCGGCAAGCGCTTCGGGCGAGAAGCCGGCGAAGACGATCGAGTGGATCGCGCCGATCCGCGCGCAGGCCAGCATCGCGACCGCCGCCTCCGGCACCATGGGAAGATAGAGGGTGACGCGGTCGCCCCGCCTGACGCCCCGCGCCTTCAGCAGATTGGCGAAGCGGCATACCGCCTCATGCAGCGCGCGATAGCTGATGCGCCGTTCGGGCTCTGCCGGATCGTCGGGCTCCCAGAGGATCGCGATGGCGTCGCCACGCTCCGCCAGATGGCGGTCGAGGCAATTGGCGGACAGGTTGAGCGTGCCGTCAGCGAACCAGCTTATGCCGAAATCCTCCGCCGAAAAACTGGTCGCCTTCACCTGGCTGAAAGGACGCATCCAGTCCAGGCGCTGCGCCTCCTCCGCCCAGAAGCCATCCGGATCGGTGATCGAGCGCGCATACATCTGCCGGTATCGCGCGGCGTCGACCAGCGCTTCGTTCGCCCAGTGGTTGGGAACGGGGTAAATGCCCTGGTCCATAGTCTCGCACTCCTCTCCTTGATCGCTACCGATCCGTGGGCGGCATCCTAATTGCCGCAGGCGCACATCGGACCCCCGACGAAGGTCGAACATGTCCGACCATGGTTCGGCTGTCGCGCCACGGCGGCATGCGCGATCCTGACCATAGCCGGAACACAAGCCGGATCCTGGAGAGGTCGATGCCAAAGCCGAACAGGCCATTATTGCGCGTGCTGCTGGGGGCGAGCGCGCTCGCCGCGCCCCAGTTGGCCGGCGCGCAGACCATGAAGGAGGCGGATCTCGCCGCGCGTCTGGAACGGATGGAGAGCGAGATCACCCAGCTCCGGACGGAACTCGCCGCCGCGCGCAGCCAGCAGGACGAAACCCGCGCCGCCGCCGCCGACGCCACCCGCAAGAGCCAGGAGGCTTCGGCGCAGATGAGCCGACTGGCGGACGGCACGCCCAGGCTTGGCTTCCGCTCTGGCAATAGCAATGTCGTCCTGTCCGGCTATGTGAAGCTGCTCGCGAGCAGCGCCCGCTACAGCGGCGGCGACGATCCGAGCAACACGCTGGGGCGCGACCTCTATCTGCCGCAGTCCATTCCCGTCTTCAATCCCGCCTCCCCGACTTCCCCCACCCATGTCACCGATTTCTCGGCCAAGCAGACGCGCTTCTGGGTGGATGCCACGACCAAGCTCGGCAAGCATGCGCTGAAGGCCTATATCGAATTCGACTTCCAGGCCGCGCCCGGCACGCCCCAGGCGCTGGGCCAGGGCACGCAGCGCACGACCAACGCCTATGACCTCGCCATGCGGCGCGCCTTCATCCAGCTCGATCGCTGGACCTTCGGGCAGGATTTCACCAATTTCTCCAACCCCGCGATCTTCCCGGAGAGCACCGACTATGTCGGGGGCGTGGACGGCCTGATCTTCGTGCGCCAGCCGATGGTGCGCTACAGCCTTCCGCTGGGCCACGGCCTCGCCTTCCATCTGGCGGCGGAAAATCCGGAAACGGCTTCCGCCACCGCCGGCGCACCCGCCCTCGTCGAAAATGGCGAGGACCATGCGCCCGACATAACCGGGCGGCTGGAATATGCGGGCGGGTTCGGTTTCCTCGACCTTGCGGTGCTGGGCCGCCAGTTGCGCGTCGACAATGCGAAAACGGGCGCAGCCCATATCGTCGATTCCCGCCTGGGATGGGGCATCAGCGCCGCCGGCAAGATCTTCCTGGACGACAGGCATGGCAGCGACATCCGGTTCCAGGCAAGCTATGGCGAAGGGATCGGCCGCTATCTCGGCCTGAACTTCGGCCCGGACGCGGTCCTCCAGGCCAATGGGGAACTTGCCCGCGTCCGCAACCTCGCATTGTTCGGCGCGGGCCGCTATGCGCTGGACGACCAATGGCGCGTCAACCTGATCGCCAGCTATCAGCGCATCTTCTACGCCGACGATCTCGATCCGGCGACGACTTCGGGCATAGCGATGTTCAATCGCCAGGCGTGGAGCGTCGCCGGCAACCTCTTCTATTCCCCGGTGAAGAACGTCGATCTCGGCATCGAGTACCGGCATGGCGAGCGCCGGCTCGTCAACGATCTCAACGGCCATGTCGACCGGTTCGACGTCGCGGCGAAATATAATTTCTGACAGGAGGGACGGTTATGGCTTCGACATATGACGGACTGCCAAAACATCATGAGGCGACGCGAAGCGAAAAGCTGATCATCACCGCCAGCTCGCTCGGCACCGTGTTCGAATGGTATGATTTCTACCTCTACGGGCTGCTGACCGCGATCATCGCGGCGCAGTTCCTGACGGGCCTCAACCCGACCACCTCCTTCATCATGGCGCTGCTGATCTTCGCGTCGGGGTTCATCGTCCGTCCCTTCGGCGCCCTCGTCTTCGGCCGCATCGGCGACCTGTTCGGGCGGCGCTACACCTTCATCATCACGCTGCTGGTCATGGGCCTGTCCACCTTCCTGGTCGGGTGCCTTCCCACCTACAAGTCGGTCGGCGTCGCCGCGCCGATCATGCTGGTGGTGCTGCGCATGTTCCAAGGGCTGGCGCTGGGCGGCGAATATGGCGGCGCGGCGACCTATGTCGCGGAGCATGCGCCCGACAACCGGCGGGGCTTCTACACGAGCTGGATTCAGATCACCGCGACCGCAGGGCTCGCCATGGCGCTGCTGATCGTGATCACCGTCCGATCGCCCATCACGGGCGTGGGCGAGGAAGCGTTCAAGGAATGGGGCTGGCGCATTCCCTATCTGGTCTCCGGCCTGTTCCTCGTCCTTGGCCTTTGGCTGCGCCTGAAGCTGCATGAATCGCCCGTCTTCCAGAAAATGAAGGCGGAGGGCACAGGCTCCAAATCCCCGATCAAGGAAGCCTTCGGTGAGTGGAAGAACCTCAGGATCGTCTTCATCGCCTTTTTCGGCGCGATCGCGGGCCAGGCGGTGGTCTGGTATTGCGGCCAGCTCTACGCGCTGTTCTTCCTGGAGAAGATGCTGAAGATCGACGGCCTGACCGCCAACACGCTCATCATCATCGCGCTCCTCATGGCAGCGCCCTTCTTCCTGTTCTTCGGCTGGCTGTCCGACCGCATCGGCCGCAAGCCCATCATCCTTTCGGGCTGCGCCCTGGCCGCGCTGACGCTGTTCCCGGTCTTCCACCTGCTCACCGACGCCGCCAATCCGGCGCTGGCCCGGGCACAGGCAGCCGCCCCGGTCACGGTCACGGCCGACCCGGCGGAATGTTCTTCGCAGTTCGATCCGGTCGGCGCGAACAAGTTCGACACGACAAGCTGCGACATCGTCAAGAACGCACTGGCCAAGGCGGGCGTCAACTACACCAACGTCGTCGCCGCGCCCGGCACAGTCGCAACGGTCGCGGTCGGCGGCAGGCGCTTCACGGCGCCCGACCCGTCCCGGCTTTCGGGCGACACGAAGAAGGCGGCCATCGTGGCCTTCACCGCCCAACTGATCGGCGCGCCCGCCAGCCCGGCCAGGGCGGCGGAGGGCGACAAGCCTGCCGTCGCGGCGCGCCCTGCCGTCGAGGGTGAACTCGCCAGGGTCGGCTATCCCGGCAAGGCGAACCGGGCCGAGATCAACAAGCCGCTCGTCGTCGCCCTGCTCTTCTACCTCGTGCTGCTGGTGACGATGGTCTATGGTCCGATCGCCGCCATGCTGGTCGAACTGTTCCCCAGCCGCATCCGCTACTCCTCCATGTCGCTGCCCTATCACATCGGCAATGGCTGGCTGGGCGGGCTGCTTCCGGCAATCGGCTTCGCGATGGTCGCGGCGACCGGGGACATCTATTACGGTCTCTGGTACCCGGTCGTGGTGGCGGCGGCGACCGTCGTCCTGGGAATGATCTTCCTGCCCGAAACCTTCCGGAGCAATATCGACGCCTAAGGCGTTTTCCCAGCAGACGGGATCATCTGCTGGCTTGGAAAACGCGCTAAAGCAAAGGCCTGGAGGTTCCCTGCCGGCGCACCCTGATCCTTCCAGATTGTCGAGGATCAAGGTGCGCCGTCGGTCCGACAGCTACTCTGGCGCCGTTGACAAGGGAGACAGTTTCATGACCGACGCCAAGACCATCCTCAGCCTGCCGACCCGGTCGGGCCTCCAGCTCCATGTCCGGCCTGCGGAGGAAAGCGACGAGACGCTGCTCGCGGCCTTTTTCGACAAGGTCAGCGACGAGGACCGACGCTTCCGCTTCTTTTCCGCCGTGCCCCATGTCGGTCATGAGCAACTCGACCCGCTGATCCATGCCGACCATTTCCGCAGCGAAAGCATCCTGGCGTTCGATGGCGCCACGGGCGAACTCGTCGCCTCCGGCATCCTGGCCTGCGACAATGCGATGGACACGGCCGAAGTCGCCGTATCGGTGCGCGGGGATTATAAGGGCCGGGGCGTCGGCTGGGCGGTGCTCGACCATCTGGCCGGCGAGGCGCAGAAGCGCGGCGTGCGGCGGGTGATCTCGATCGAGAGCCGCGACAATCACGGCACCATAGAATTGGAGCGGGAAAAGGGCTTTGCGGTCGAACCGGTGGAAGGCGATCCGACGCTGGTCATCCTCGCCAGATCATTTCGCTGAACGGGCAAACCAGATGCCGCGGGAGCGGCGTCCCGATGGGGCGCCGCTCCCGCGTCCAAGTCAGAAGCGATAGCCGACGACCAGCGCAGCCTGGTGGCGCTCGGGCTTCACGTCGAAGACGCGCTCATAGCTCGAATAGCGATATTCGAGGCGGGCAAGGAAACCCATCACATTGGTTTCGACGCCAGCGCCCAGACGATAGCCCTGAAGGTTGCCCGAGGCGGTCTGGATCGTGGCGCCGTTCTGATAGGAACCCTTGGCACGGGCGTTGGTGTAGCCGCCCTTGGCATAGAGCATCACATTTTCGGCAACCTGGCCGCCGATGCGAATGCCGGCATAGAGATCGCGGCCGGTGCGCGCGCTGACGCGATCGCCGGCGACGAAGACGTCGGTGCTCGAATCCTTGGTGTCGGAATCGGCATATTCGCCTTCAATGCCGAACACCGCGCCCCGCAGGTTGATGTCATAGCCGATGACGCCGCCATAGAGCAGCCCGGTGTCATGCGCGTCCGCGCCGAGATCGGCATGGTCGGCACCCACGACGGCGCCGACATAGGGGCCGGAGAAGTTGGAGCGCACCGCGTCCTGCGCGAAGGCGGGAGAGGCGAAAGAAGCCGCGACGGCGGCGATGGCGATGATCTTCTTCAAGTCAATATCCTTCGAGAAGCTTCGAAATCCAGAGGGTGCCGCACTTAGAATTCGAATAGTCCCGCGTAAACCGCCGGTCGGTCTTCATTGGTCGCAACAGCTTGTCCTTGTTGCACAATTGCACCAGCGACGTCGCCGATAAGCCCGTATGACGGACGATCCTTCTCATCGGATCGTGAGGCCGGGATTTTTTTATGAGAGGACGGAACCATTATTGCTATTGTTCGTGCAGGCGCATTCCCATGCCGCGCTGACCCTGTTCATGGGTCACCCCGGACGTTTGCGCTATCGGGACGCTCTTTTCGTGGCGAACCAGATGACGTGCCGTGGCCCCTTGCCGTTGCTGCGGGCGCGCACGGCAACCTCTTCGACCGTCAGGCCAGCGCGGGAAAGGCGGCGGGTGAAGCTCGCATCGGGAGCGGCGGACCAGATCGCCAATATGCCGCCGGGCCTGAGCGCGGCGATCGCAGCCGCGATCCCCTGCGCCGAATAGAGACGGTCGTTCGCCTGGCGCACTAAGCCGTCCGGCCCATTGTCGACGTCGAGCAGGATGGCGTCGTACAGCCCCCGCGCCGTGCCGATCAGATCGGCCACATCAGCCTGGACCAGCCGCACGCGCGGATCGTCCAGGCAACCCGCGGCCAGTTCCGCCATCGGCCCGCGCGCCCACTGGATGATCTCCGGCACCAGTTCCGCCACGGTGACGGTTGCCGTGCCGTCGAGCGCCGCCAGCGCCGCGCGCAACGTGAAGCCCATGCCATAGCCGCCGATCAGCAGATGCGGGCGCGCCCGGCCGCGCAGCCGTTCGCAGCTCAGATTGGCGAGCGCCTCTTCCGACCCGCTCATCCGGCTGCTCATCAGTTCGTTGCGGTCGAGCACGATCATGAAATCCCCGCCTCGGCGATAGAGGGTCAGTTCCTCCCCGCCGGGAACCTGCGCCGTTCCGATGAATTCGCGTGCCTGCATACCAACTACTCCCGGCGGGTCCGCCGCCAGCGGGGGCTTTACGGCAATGCGGCGCGGCGTCAAAGGAGCGAGATGCGATATTTCCTCGATACAGAATTCAACGGCTTCGGCGGCGACCTCATCAGCCTGGCGCTCGTCCCCGAAATTGGAGACCAGGATTTCTACGTCTCGCTTCCCCTGCCGGCCGAAATCCATCCCTGGGTGGAGAAGAATGTGATTCCCTATCTGCGCTTCGTGCCGCCGGGCGTCGACCATCAGTTGAACCGGGTGGAGGCCGCCCAGCATCTGGAAGCCTATCTGGCGCATGACCGCGATCCGCTTATCATCGCCGACTGGCCCGATGACCTCGCCCATTTCTGCGCCCTGCTCGTGACCGGCCCGGCCGAGATGATCAGGCTGGACGGGCTGCGCCTTGAACTCATCAACGGCGCGGGGTTCAGCGCCGCGTCCAACAGCCGGATGCCGCACAACGCCCTCCATGATGCGCACGCGCTCAAGGACTTCTACCTGAACTGGGCCGTCTGAACGGCGCGCTGGCGCGGTTCCTTTCTTTGACAGCGGGTGCAGGACGGCGCATGGGCGGGGCATGCACCTCGCCCGTTTCGACATTGACCTGTTCCTGCGCCACCATTGGCAGAAGCGCCCGCTGCTGATCCGCAACCCGTGGAGCGCGTGGCGCAACCCGCTGGAGCCGGACGAGCTGGCCGGCCTCGCCTGCGAGGAGGGCGTCGAATCGCGCCTCATCACCCGGCAGGCGGATAGGCTCGCCATGGAAAGCGGCCCGCTGCCGGAGGATCGTTTCACCGAACTCGGCGACGCCTGGACACTTCTGGTGCAGGCGGTCGACCATCATGTGCCCGATGTCGCGGCGTTGATCCAACCCTTCCGCTTCATACCCGACTGGCGCATCGACGATGTGATGGTCAGCTATGCTACCGACGGGGGCGGCGTCGGGCCGCATTTCGACCAATATGACGTGTTCCTGGTGCAGGGCCTGGGCAAGAGGCGCTGGCGCGTCGGCCCGCGATGCGATTCCGCAACGCCGCTGCTGCCGCATGACGACCTGCGCCTGATCCCCGATTTCGAGGCGACGGGGGACTATGTCCTCGAACCCGGAGACATTCTCTATGTCCCGCCCTGCTTCACGCATGACGGCGTGGCGGTGGGCGGGGACTGCATGACCTATTCCATCGGCTTCCGCGCGCCGTCCCGCGCCGAACTAATCGAAAACTGGTGCCGGCATCAGGCCGACGACATGGTGGACGAGGATCGCTATGCCGATCCCGACCTCATCATCCAGCCCAATGCCGGTGAGATCGCGGCGTCGGCCCTCGACCGGATGCATGCCATGGTGCTGGAGGCGCTGTCCGACCGCCGCGCCTTCGCCCGCTGGTTCGGCCTTTACAACAGCCTGCCCAAGTCGGCGGACATGGATTGGCGGCCGGATGAGCCGGCGGACGAAGCGACGGTGCGCGCCCTTCTGGCTCAGGGCGTGCCGCTCAGCCGCAATCCCGCCAGCCGCTTTTCCTTCATCCGCCAGGGAGAGCCGGAACTGCTGCTGTTCGTGGACGGCCATGGCTTCGATTGCGACGGCGACACGGCGCGACTGGCCGAGGGGCTGTGCATGGAACCGGCCATGGTCGTGGATGCGGAACTCGCGGCCTCCGCCGCCGTGGTCACGCTGGTTGCGGCGTTGATCGACCAGGGCAGCCTGGCGTTCGATGCGGACTGATCCGTCATGGCGCTGATCCTGTTCAACAAGCCTTATGGCGTGCTCTGCCAGTTCAGCGATGAACGGACGGGCCCGCCCCGTCCGACGCTGGCCGCCTATATCGACCGCCCCGGCTTCTATCCGGCGGGCCGGCTCGACCTCGACAGCGAGGGATTGTTGCTGCTGACCGACGACGGCCGCCTGCAGGCGCGGATAGCCGACCCGCGTTTCAAGATGCCCAAGACCTATCTCGTGCAGGTGGAGGGGGACCCGGACGGGGCGACGCTGGCGGCGCTGCGGCGTGGCGTGCGCCTGAAGGACGGCCTGACCCTGCCCGCGCAGGTCGAACGCATCGACGCGCCCCCCCTCTGGCCCCGCGATCCCCCGGTCCGGTTTCGCAAGAGCGTGCCGGATTGCTGGCTGAGCCTGACGATCCGCGAAGGACGCAACCGACAGGTCAGGCGCATGACGGCTGCCCTGGGGCACCCGACTTTGCGGCTGGTGCGGTGGCGGATCGGGGACTGGACGCTCAACGGCATCGCGCAGGGACAATGGCGCGAAGCGGCGGCAGAACAGGGCAGGGTCCGACCAGGCGCGCAGTAGAGTGTCCCGCCCATCCGATATAACCGGATCGCCGCGCCAGAGCATATTCCAAGCAGGAGCAATCCTCTGCCGACCCGGAAAAGGCGGTGAAAACACAGATCCAGAGCGGCCGAACCGACGGGTCGAAATCTGGTCTAGTTCAAGCTAAAGGGTATGCGCAACGTCGTGCGAATATCGCTGGCATCGTCGGTTGCGCCCACTTCGACCGTCCAGTTGATCATAGCTGGTCTCCAGACCCGTTGGTCCATTATTCGCTCAACGGCCCCTCCTGGAGCCTGTCCGACGAGCTGTTCTTCTATGCGCTTTTCCCATGGCTTTTGAAATGGCGCGAGCCGGTGCTGCGCGCGGTCTTCATCGCCGGCATGGTCCTGATCGTGGCGGGAAGCTGTTTTACAGCCCTTACGGTCGCGGGTTATTCGCCATGGGTGGACTGGATCTTCTATGTGTTCCCGCTTACCCGGCTGTTCGAATTCATCGCGGGCATCCTGCTGTGCCGGGCCTAGCGATCGGGCATCGGACGACGATGGGCGACGAGCGCAACGGAAGCGCTTGCGGCCATTTCGCTGCCGGCGACCATGGTCGCCGTGGAATGGTTCGCAGTTCCCCTCGCTTTTCGCTACCAGCTCATCTTCCTGCCGCCGATGGCTGTCCTGATATTGATATTCGCCCATGGTCAGGGCGCATTATCGCATCTGCTCCGCCAGCCTGGGCTGCAATCGCTGGGAGCGGCCTCCTTCGCTCTCTATCTCGTTCACCGGCCGATGATCACATTCATGGAAAGGTGGTCAGGCGCCGGGGCCGCAAGCGATATTGCCTTGGCGATCACCATGCTGCCGATGGCCATGCTTGCGTCCATCCCTGGCTTCGCCCTGCTGGACCGGCCGGTGCAGCATTGGCTCCGCCGTCGCGAGACATTCACGGTAAAGCGCAAGGCATTCGCCATTCGGCAATGAACAGGCTGCTGCGAGCATCGATGCCCCGCGGCTTGGCCAAGCGGTAAATCGTTCCTCATGGAATCGGGCCTCATCGATCTTTTTCCCATCGACTTAGGGAGACGTCGGACGAATAGTCGCAGGAACTGCAACGCAACCTCGATAGCGAGAGGAACAAGCTTGTCGTCGAGCCCTTCTACAGGCACGAGAAGATCGATGCTCCATCAAGAGCCCCTTCGACCTCCGCGCCGTGGGCGGCCCAGACCCGTTCATCCGGTGATTTAATTCGGATTGACGACTGAAGACTTCCCCCGCGTTTTGGCAGCGGGGCCGACACGCCTCGCTGCCACGCCATAAATGGTCGGACCATGCCCGAATAATATTTCTCATATAATATCATTGCTGAAAACAGGATGGAGGTGCAACAGCATCTTCGTCGACCTGTTCGGACATGGTTCATAGCCTGACATGCTTCGTGGCAAACCCATCGAAAATTCGCGACACGCCGCAACAACTCAGCGCCCGCAGGTTCAACATCGGTCAAGGCGCGGAGCCGTTCCGCCATGGCCGCGGCGGCCATTGTCCGCGACGCCCAAGGCGCAGCTTGATCTGGGTGATTCCTTTTGCGGTTGCCGGAAGCAAACAGGGCCCGCATAGCGGTTGCATGGACGAGAAGACGACGAATCTGATCATGGCTATTCTCAGTCGGGCGCCGCAATGGATCAGGCACGACCTGCTGTCCAAGGATGCGGGCGTCAAGCAGCGGGCGGAGGAGACGCTGGCCGCCATGATCGCCAACGCCCTCGCCACAGGAACCGACGACTCGACGGCGAGTTAGGGAGGAAGTCCGTTCCAACAAGGCTCCAGCAATGACATGCCGCTCTTTCCCCGGCGCCCTCATGCCGATGGCCGCCATAGTGGCGGCCGCCGCGACCCTCGCGCCGGCAGGCGCACAACGCCCGGACGCCGACATGGAGGTCCAGTGCGCCGCCGGACGGCGCTTTTCCGTCCGCGCCGATGCCGACCGCGCCACGGTCGTCTGGAAGGACGGGCAGCTCACGCTCAAACGCGGGGCAATATCGCTGGGCCGATATTATCGAAGTCCCCGGGCGGCCCTCATCATCGACGGCGACTATGTGTCGTTCGTGCCCAGGGGCGACCGGAACTGGCGCGACTGCCGCCTCATGCCCAGGACCGATGTCATTGAGAAGGATTGATGCCCGATCACGCACGCCGATTTGACGATCATGGAACGGGATCGACTTTCCGACATTGGATCGATTGCCGGCAAATACAGGCATAGAAGACCATTTACTGGAAATCCGACATTTACAATCTGCGTCGATTTGCGCAAATAGCGCTAACATCCTCCTGAAACGGGTTCGCTCACATGGCCGACGAAGACAAGAACGACATCACTGCCCTTACCGTCCAGTTGCTCAGCGCTTATGTCTCGCGAAACAGCGTTCCGAGCGAAAGCTTGGCCGATCTGATCAAGACCACCCGCACGGCGCTGACGGAAAATGCCACGGCGACCATTGCCGAGCCCGCTGCCGAAACCTTCACGCCTGCGGTTTCGGTGCGCAAGAGCCTCGCCTCGCCCGATCATATCCTCAGCCTGATCGACGGCAGGCCGTACAAGACCTTGAAGCGCCATCTGGCCGCCCATGGCCTGACGCCGGAACAATATCGGGAACGCTACAAGCTGCCCAGCACCTATCCGCTGGTGGCGCAAAGCTATTCGCAGGCGCGTCGCGCCGTCGCGGAAAAGGCCGGCCTGGGCCGTAAGCCGGTCGTCGCTACGAAGGCCGCAGCCCCTGCGAAGGCAGCGGCCACTCCGGCAAGCCCGGCCGCCGCGCCCAAATCATCGGAAAAGGCTGCTCCCGCCGCCGGGTCCGATGCGCCGGCGAAGGCCGCGGCGCCTGCTAAGGCCGCAGCGCCAAAGACGAACAAGGCGAAGGATGGGCCCGCCCCCGTCATATCGAACCGCGGCAATCGCGCCGCGGCGCCGGCCTCCGCCAGTAAGGACAGGAAGGAGCCGCGCCAGCGCCTTTCGATCGCCGCCGCCAAGGGCGACAAGGCGGACGGCAAGGCTGCCGCCGCTTCCAAGGCGCCTGCGCAGGAAAAGGCCCCGGTAAAGAAGGCCGCTCCTGCGAAGGCCAATGGAACCGCCAAGCCCAAGTCGCTGAAGGCGGCATTGGAAGCAGCCAGTTCGCATCTGGGCGGCGAGGAAAAAACGCCCGAAGCCGCAACCGCCAAATCCTGATCATGGACGGGAAGCGAGCGATCACGATCTCGCTTCCCATCCGGCCATCCGGGCGGTCGTAGCAACGGAACGGCGGTAAGCCCGCTCAGGTCCGAGTGAAGCGCCAGCGATCGGGCTCGCTCTCCCCGGCATCGAAGCGATAGCCGTCGCTGTCGAAGCCGCGCATCGCATCGACGTCGGTTATGCGATGCTCGCACATCCATCGGGCCATCATGCCCCGGGCGCGCTTGGCATTGAAACTGACGAAGCGCGGTCCGTCGGGACCGGGCTCGCGAAAATCGACGTCGATGATGCGGATGCCCGCCAGCTTGCCTTCCACCGCCGCGAAATATTCCTGGCTGGCGAGGTTGAGGACCACGCCCGACCCCTCCTCCGCGATCTGCCCGCGGAGCAGTTCAGCGATGCGATCGCCCCACCAGTCGGTCAGCTTCTTGTGGCGCGGCGCCCAGCGCGTCCCCATCTCCAGCCGGTAGGGCCGGATCGCGTCCAGCGGCCGCAACAGGCCATAAAGGCCCGACAGCATCCGGACATGGTCCTGCGCGAAGGCGACCGCCGCTTCGTCCAGCGTACTGGCTTCGAAACCTGTATAGACATCGCCGGCAAAGGCGAACAGAGCCTGCCGTTCGGGCAAGTCGGCAAAATCGCGGAAGCGGTCCGCGTTGAGCTTCGCCAGGCGCGGCGAGATATGCATCAACTCCGACAACCGCTTCTGCGAAAGGTTGGCGGCCGATCTGGCCAGGCCGCGCGCCTCTTCGGCGAAATGCGGGGTGGTGACGGGCAGGGGCGGCAGCGCGCGTTCGAAATCAAGCGTCTTGGCGGGGGATAGCAGTGCGATCATGCCAGCCTCCGTAGCGAGCGGCCGCCCATGCGTCAAAATGCCGTTGCACAGCATATTGCCGACGGCGTTCCATGACGCCGGATCGGCATTGCCGCGACCCTTGTCCACAATGGGGCTTGCCCCTATTGCCTGTCCGCTCCTAGGCTTGGGAAATGCGTTCGGGCGGAAGGGGTTGGGACAGTTGCGATCCTGCTTCTTCCATGGTCCGCCGCGCCATCCGGGCCAACCGCTGTTATGGAAAAATGCCTGATCCATGCTGAAGGTCGATCACGCCGCCATTATCGGAGGAGGGTTCAGCGGCACGCTGCTCGCCATCAACCTGCTTCGTCATGGTGCGTTGCGCGTGACGATGGTGGAGCGCCATGAAGAACGGATGGGCCGGGGCCTCGCCTATGGAGCGGCGCATGCCGGCCATGTTCTCAACGTGCGCGCCGCCAATATGAGCGCCCTGCCCGACAGCCCCGATCATTTCACCGACTGGCTGAAGCAGCAGGGACTGGGCCAGGAAGGCAGCTTCGCCACCCGGCGCGACTATGGCGCCTATCTCAGCGCCATGCTGGACGAGATGCGGGGGCAGGCCGCGGACAGGCTGACCATATTGAACGGCGATGCCGTCGACCTGCAGCTGCGCGACGACGGCATATGCGTCGTCCTGCGTTCCGGGGGCGGGATCGAAGCCGACATCGTGGCGCTGGCGCCCGGCAATCTGCCGCCGCACGACCTGCCCGCCTTTGCCGGATTGCGCGACAGGGACGGCCCCGAGAACGCCGTCTATGTGAACGATCCCTGGGCGGCGACCATCGCGGCGGGCTTGCAGGACAGCGATCGGGTGCTGCTGCTCGGCAGCGGGCTGACGGCGGTGGATTGCGCGCTCAGCCTGGACCGCGCCGGATTCCGGGGGCGGATCGTCGCCCTATCCCGCCGTGGGCTGGCGCCGCAAAGCCATGCGCCGGCGCCCCCTTATGCGCCGCGCAGCGACCGGCCGAAGGGCGCCGCTTCCGCGCTGGTCCGGACGCTGCGCAGACGCAGCGCGGAAATCGGCTGGCGCAATGCCGTGGATGAGCTTCGCCGCTTCACCCAGGATATGTGGCGGGCCGCCAGCGCGGAGGAGCGCAGCCGCTTCCTGCGCCACCTGCGCCCCTATTGGGACGTGCACCGCCACCGCATCGCACCGCAGGTGGCGGAGCGGCTGGCGGCGATGCAGGCGGAAGGACGGCTGGAAATCCGCGCCGCGAAAGTCGTGCAGGCCGTTCCGGAGGGCGGCACGATCCATGTGCATCTGCGTCGTCGTGGCCGGGAAGAGGGCGAGACCGTCGCCTTCGCCAGGGTCGTCAATTGCACTGGCCCGCTGGGCGACCTGCGGCGCACCGACGATCCGTTGCTGCGTCGCCTGGCATCGCGCGGCGACATCCGTCCCGATCCGTTGGCGATCGGCATCGATGTCGACCGCCAATGCCATGCCATAGCCCGCGACGGATCGGCCCAGCCCCGCCTTTTCGTCGTCGGCCCGATGACCCGCGGCGCCCATTGGGAAATCGTCGCCGTTCCCGACATCCGCCGCCAGGTTTGGGAACTGGCCCGGGAGATCACGGGCGCCCATTGGGTCGAGGCCGAGGGTTTGTAGTAAAGCCCGATCCCCGTCTTGCGGGATCGGCCACCACTTCATGATATGGTCCTGATGAAGTCGCCTATCCGGCGATGATGCGCCAGTGATTCCAGCTTGTTTAACACTTGTCCGGGTCGCAAGGGAAATGACCGGCCTTTATCCGTCAGCCGCCCGATCATGATATTCCCTTTATAATCCAATCCGGTTCAGGTGGAAAAAATGCCATGAATCGAGCCGCACCTGTATCTCATTGGCACAAAACCGATCCTTGCTGCCCGTGATCGTTACGGATGAGACATGACGGAAAAGCCCGCTGGAATGTATTTGCCGACATATACCGTTCAGAAACAGTCTATTAGCGAAACGATCGGCATATCTTTCTTGATCCATATCAGCTTTCAGTTTTTTGTCGCATCCCACTGTCATTCTATTAAGAAAGATATAGTAAATTAGCTATAAGCAACAAACTACTTACCGTTCACGCATATGGGGGGCCAATGCGCCGCGATGCTCGCAAACTGCTGGAGAAGCTGAACCGCAAGGACTTCGCCTATCGCGAATTTGAGGACCGGTTCTCGGAAACGGAATTATGGCCCATTTTCGCGGCCGTGCTGGGCGACCAGAAGGTGGTGGGCGATGACGCCGCACGGCTGCCCGTCCGGCAGGTCCAGCAGGACGAACGGCCCGCCCCCGCCACCAGGACATCGCAGCCCCCGGCCGCGCCGAATCAGATCTTCGCCCAATATGGCGCGCCCCAGCGGCGGGCGGCGCCGACGAACAATGTCGACCTCAAGGAATTCTTCAACCGCTTCTCGGAGCTGGATTGATGGCCGTCATCCTGCTTCAATCGCCCAAGGGGGGCACCGGCACGACTTTCCTGGCGGCCCAGCTCGCCCTGCACCTTGCCGGCAAGGGCTATGAGGTCAACGCGCTCGACTGCACCTTCCAGGATTCGCTGAAGATGCATTTCGGCTTCATGCCGGCGCAGGCCGTGCCGGAATGGGGCGCGGGCGGCGGCGAACCGCTGGTGGCCTTCGGGGTCAGCGTCATGCAGGGCCATGGCCAGAGCCGCTCCGCCGCCTTCGCGGCCCGGGTGGACCGGGAGTTCGAGCGGATGTTCGATCCCGGCCATATCTGGATCGTCGATGTCGCATCGGAGGACCGGCACCTGCTGGAACTGCTGATGCCCCGCTGCGTGCTGCATATCTGTCCCCTACTGCCCACTGCCGCCTCTCTCGCCACGCTCAACCGCCTGAGCGAGACGGCCCCGGCGATGAAGCTGGACCGCACCGTCTTCGTCCTCAACCAGCTGGACGACCGGCAGAAGCTGTCGCGCCACAGCCACAGCTTCGTCCGCGACCTGTTCGGGGACCAGTTGCTGGCCACCATCCGCCGCGACGAGGCCGTCAACGAAGCGCTCGCGCGGTTCGAACTCATCAGCAAATATGCGCCGCCGAGCGCCGCGTTGCAGGACCTGCGCCTGTTCGCCGACGCCGTGGAAGAGCGCATCGGACTGAAACCCGCCCCGGGAGAGGCGAACATCGAGGTTACAGGAGACGCCTGATGTCCCTCCCTTCCCAACTCGCCCCGCAGGCCCTTCTCAGGCTTGCGGCGGGGCTCTTCGTGGCTGCCGTCGTCATCGTCGTGGTGACGGTGCCGCTCGACCTGGAATCGCAGTGGATATTCGCGCTGACCACCATGGCGGGCGTGATCCTGTTCAACCGTTCGCCCGGCAAACGGTCGACCATCGCCATCGGCATATTGTCGCTGCTGGTGTCCACCCGCTATCTGTTCTGGCGCACGACGCACACGCTGGACTTCGACAGCCTGCCCGCGGCCCTGCTGGGCACCGGCCTTTATCTGGCGGAACTCTACGCCTGGGTCATCCTGGTCCTGGGCCTGTTGCAGACGAGCTGGCCGCTGGACCGCCCGGTCGTGGAGATCGAGGGCGAGCCCGATCAATGGCCGGTCATCGACGTCTATATCCCCACCTATAATGAGAGCCTGGCGATCGTCCAGAACACGGTTTTCGCGGCGATGGACATGGATTATCCGCGCGACCGCTTCCACGTCTATATCCTGGACGACGGCCGCCGCCCCGAATTCCGGGCCTTCGCGCGGCAGGCCGGCTGCGGCTACCTGACGCGGGCCGACAATCTGCACGCCAAGGCGGGCAATCTGAACGCCGCGATGAAGAAGACCGACGGGGAACTGATCGCGATCTTCGACTGCGACCACGTCCCCACCCGCGCCTTCCTGCAGATGACGGTCGGCTGGTTCCAGAAGGACGCGCGGCTGGCGCTGATGCAGACGCCGCACCATTTCTATTCGCCTGATCCGGTGCAGCGGAACCTGGGCAATGTGAAGGAACTGCCGGGCGAAGGCGACCTGTTCTACGGCGCGGTGCAGAAGGGCAACGACCTGTGGAACGCGACCTTCTTCTGCGGGTCGTGCGCGGTCATCCGCCGATCCGCGCTGGAGCAGACCAACGGCTTTGCCGGCGAGACGGTGACGGAGGACGCGCATACCGCGCTGAAACTGCAGCGCATGGGCTGGAACACCGCCTATATCGGCATCCGCCTGTCGGCGGGCCTCGCGACCGAGCGGCTGGTGCTGCATGTCGGCCAGCGCATCCGCTGGGCGCGCGGCATGACGCAGATCATGCGGATCGACAATCCGCTGTTCGGGCCGGGCCTGAACTGGCACCAGCGGCTTTGCTACCTGAACGCGATGCTGCATTTCCAGTTTCCGCTGCCGCGCATCGTGTTCCTGACGTCGCCGCTCGCCTATCTGATCGGCGGACAGAACATCATCCATGCGTCGGCCGCGCTGATCTTCGCCTATGCGCTGCCGCACCTGTTCATCTCCACCATGTCGAGCGAGCGCATCCAGGGCGGCGACCGGCGGCCCTTCTGGGGCGAGATCTACGAAACGCTGCTCGCCTTCCATCTGGTGAAGCCGACGCTGTTCACGCTGCTGAACCCGCGCAAGGGCAAGTTCAACGTGACCGACAAGGGCGGCCTGCTGGACCAGACCTATTTCGACGGCACCACGGTGCGGCCGCATGTCATCACCGCGCTGCTGCTGGTGTTCGGCGTGATCTTCGGCTTCGTGAAGCTGAACTTCCCCCTCCTGTTCGACGCCCAGTGGGACACGGTGCTGCTGAACACCGCATGGGCGAGCTTCAGCCTGCTGATCCTGATCGCGGCGATTTCGGTCGCACGGGAACAGCGGCAGGTGCGCGAGAATATCCGCATCACCGCGCAAATGCCCGTGACGCTCTATTTCGACGACGGCTATGTCGTCGACGGGACGACCGTGGACATTTCATTGGGCGGGCTGGCGGCGGAGCTGCCGGACGGTTTCGCGCTCCAGGGGCGCAAGGTCACGGACATCTCGCTGCCGATGGGCGACGAGACGCTGACCATTCCGGTCGACACGGTTCGCCTGGATAACGGCCGGGCCAAGCTGCGCTTCCAGCCGCTCGACATGGTGCATGCCCGTCATCTGGTGCGCGCCGTCATGGGCCGCGCCGATGCGTGGCAATCGGACAAGCCGCTGGCGCCGGTCGCCGGCCTCAAATCCATCAGGGATATTTTCAGCGTGGGCATCGACACGATCATCGACATATGGCGCCTGCCGCGCCGCCGGAAGAAGGCGATGCGCGCCATGGCCGCCGCCGCGGCCGCCGGGGCGCTCGCCACCACTTCCGCCAATGCGGTTCCCGCCGTGCCGGCAAGCACCCCCGCCGCGGCCACGCCGGTCCCGGCGGCGGGCGGCAAGCCGCAGCGGCTGCTGCTCAAGGACCTGCAGGTCAAGAACCCCATCCGCCTCGCCGGAACGCGCGGCGAATATGGCATTCCCTTCGGCCTGCGCAGCAACCAGGTCGTGACCGGCGCCTCTCTGACCCTGGCCTTCAACTTCTCGCCCTCGCTGCTGGGCGACCTCAGCCAGATCGTCGTCCTGCTGAACGGAGAAGTGGTCAACGCCCTGCCGCTTCGGCCTTCGGATGGCACGACGCAGACGGTGACCGTGCCGATCAACCCGGCGCTGTTCCTGCCGGGCGACAATTCGCTCAACCTGCGCTTCATCGGCCATTACACCCGCGACTGCGAAGACCCCTTCCACAGCTCGCTCTGGGCCAATGTCAGCAATACGCGGTCGGTGCTGAACATCACCACCCAGTCGCTGCCGTTGAAGCCCGACCTCGCGCGCCTGCCCGCGCCCTTTTTCGACCGCAACGACAATGTGGCGCTGAAACTGCCCTTCGTCTTCGCGGGCAAGCCCACCAATGGCGAGCTGGAGGCGGCGGCCAGCACCGCATCCTGGTTCGGCGGCATGGCCAGCTATCGCGGCTATTCCTTCAAGCCCAGCTTTGGCCAGATCCCCGCCGGCAACGCCGTGCTGTTCGTGACGCCGGGCCGCCGCATTCCCGGCATCAACCTTCCCGGAGGGCCCGCCGCCACCATCATCACCAATCCGGTGGACAGCGAGGGCCAGTTGCTGGTCGTCAGCGGCAGCGACGAGAAGCAGTTGAAGCAGGCGGCCGCGGCGCTCGCCATCGGACGGGGCATGCTGGGCGGGGCGAGCGCGTCGCTGGACGGCGTGCGCCTGCCCTCCTTCCCCCGCTATTCCGCGCCGCGCTGGCTGCGGACCGACCGGCCGGTGCGCCTGGGCGAGATCGTGCCGCGCTATGCCCTGCAGGGCATCGGCCTGCCGCCCGGCCCGCTCAGCGCCGGTTTCCATGTCGCGCCCGACCTGTTCTTCTGGCCGCGGCAGGGGGCCAAGCTCGACCTGCGCTACCGCTATCCGTCCGCCCCCTGGCTGGACAAGTCCCGCTCGCGCCTCGACCTGTCGATGAACGGCCAATATCTGACCACCCTGCCGCTGACCGGCGAACATTGGTGGGACAAATGGTTCGGCGGCGGACGGCCCACGGCCTATACGTCGCGCGCCGACGTCGTGCTGCCGCGCTACGACCTGTTCGGCCAGAACTCGCTGGTGTTCGACTATAATCTGCTGGTCCAGTCCAAGCAGCGCTGCGAGGGGATGTTGCCCGACAATGTGCGCGTCAGCATCTTGCCGGAAAGCTCGATCGACCTCAGCCACGCCTATCATGCCCTGCACATGCCCAATCTGGCGAGCTTCGCGGGCGGGGGCTATCCCTTCACCGTGCGGCCCGACATGGCGGAGACGGTCGTCCTGCTGCCCGGCGATCCGACGGCCGCCGTGGTCGAGGCCTTCCTGAACGTCATGGGCCGTTTCGGGGACGCGACCGGCGCACCCGCGATCCGGGCCAGCGTCACCCGGTCGGTCGATGCCGCGCGCATGACGGGCAAGGACATATTGGTCATCGGCCCGGTCCAGATCGCCCAGTCGGAATCGCTCTTTTCCGGCGCGCCCGTCTTTTACCAGGACGGCCGGCTGCGCGTCACCGAACGCACGCCGGTGGAGCGGGCCTTCGACCTCTTCTCCCCCTATGAGCGCAGCGACAGCGGCACGGTCGACGGCTTCTTCTCCGGGTCCGACAGCTTCAGCGGCATCGTCGGCTTCCAGTCGCCCTTCGACACCGACCGCAGCGTCGTCGCGCTGCTGGCCAGCGATCCCGAAGCGCTGCCGGCGCTGGTCAACGGCCTCAACGACACCAGGATCAACGCGCAGGTGCAGGGCGATCTTTCGGTGGTGGACGGCGAAGGCATGGCGAGCTTTGCGGTGGGCGACGGCTATTGGGTCGGATCGCTGCCGGTCTGGATGAAGATCGCCTATTGGATGAGCCAGCGGCCGTTCCTGATCGCCCTGGGTGGCCTGCTGGTCGCCTTCCTCATCTCCGCACCGGTCTATCTGCTGTTCAAGCGGCAGGAAACCAAGCGCCTCGAAGCGGTGAAATGATCATGAAGAAGACGATCTCCATCCTCGGCCTGCCGCTGCTGGCCATCGCGACGATGCCCCTGGCGCAGGCGGAGGTGCAGGGTGTCGCCCCGCTGCTCAAGCAGGCGCGCTACTGGCAGTCCAAGGGACGCGGCGACCTGGCGCGACAGGCCTATAACCGGGTGCTGGCCATCGATCCCGCCAATGCCGAAGCGCGGCGCGGCCTTGCCGGCAATGCGCCCCAGCCCAAGGCCGCGGCGAGGCCGCAGCCTGCGCAAGCCCCGCGCTCTGCCCCTCCCGCCCAGACCGCGGCGCCCGCCCCGGCGCGCACCGCGCCCGCGCGCCCCACCCGTACCGACCGGGGCGGCGACGCCCGTGCCGCCGGCTTCCGCGCGCTGGAGGCCGGACAGCTCGACACCGCGGCCGCCCGCTTCCGCACGGCGCTATCCGCCAATCCCAACGACGCCGACGCGCTGGGCGGCATGGGGATCGTGCGGCTGCGCAAGTCCGAATTCGCGCAGGCCCGCGACCTGCTGACCCGCGCCTCGCGCATGGGGGGCGCGGGCAAATGGGCCGAGGCATTGCAGTCGGCGCGCTTCTATGCCGATTTGGACTCCGCCCGGACGGCGCTCGACAAGGGCGACCTCGCGCAGGCGGAGCGGCTCGCCACCGCGCTCAGCCAGTCGGACTTTCGCGACAAGGGGCCTGCGGTATCGGTGCTGGCCAGCGTCTATGAACGGCAGGGCCGCTATAATGAGGCGGCCGAACTCTACCGCCAGTTGGGCAAGGCCGGCGCTGGAGCCGCCACGGCCCAGGCCAGCGCCACCCGCAACGAGGCGCGCGCCGCCCTGGACGCAGGGGACAGCGCCCGCGCCGAACAGTTGCTGCGCGCCGCCATGGGCAATGCGCCCGACGATCCCTGGGTCGCCTACGACCTTGCCGGGTTGCTTCAGCAGCAGGGCCGCGTGGCGGAGCAGGACGCGCTGGTCCGCCAGCTTTCCTATTCCGACAAGCCCGAACCGCTTTACGCCGCCGCGCTGATCCTGGACCGCGCGGGACGCACCGGCGATGCGCAGGCCGTCGCCGCGCGCATTCCGGAAGGGCAGCGCACGGCGGAGATGCGCAACTTCATCGCCGGCCTCGGCATATCCGCCACCATTGCCCAGGCGAAGGCCGCTGGGGCGCGGGGCGCGCAGGGCCAGGGGCTCGCCATGTTGCGCCAGGCGTCGGAGATGCGCGGCCTGTCCGCCGACCGCATGGGCGCGCTGGCGCAGGGCATGCTGGAACTGGGCGATGCGCGCGGCGCGGGCCAGCTGGCGGCGCAGGCGCTGGACGCCCCCGCCAATGACGCCGGCGCCTATGACGCGGCGGTGCGGGTGCTGGCGCAGACCGGACAGGACGGCATCGCCATGAGCGCCGTGCAGAAGGCGTCGGCGCTGGCCGGCCCCTCGCTTCAGGGCCAGCGCAGCCTTGGCAATCTGAAGGCGACGCTGGCGGCCGCGCAGGCGGACCGGATGCGGCAGGCGGGGCAGTTCGCCCCGGCCTTCGACATGTTGCAGGCGGCATGGAACGATGCGCCGGGCAATGAGGAAATCCTTTCCGCCCTGGCGCGGCTGTACCAATCGGGCGGCCTCAACGCGCAGGCGGCGCAGACCTTCCGCATGCTGCTGGCGCAGAAGCCGGCGGATCGCGACGCGATGGTGGGCCTGATCGACACGGCCAGCGCATCGGGCGACATGGAAACGGCGCGCGCCGTCACCCAGCAGGCGATCCAGATGCATCCGGCCGATTACCGGGTCTATATGGCGGCCGCCCGCATGGCCCGCACGCGCGGCAATGACGGGGACGCGGCGCGTTACCTCAAGACCGCCCGGGCGCTCTACATGCGCGAAACCGGCATGGCGCCCGGCGCCGTCATGGCGAACGGCAATCCTTTCGCGGCGGCGCCCCAATCTGCCAACCCCTTCCGCGCCATGGCCGCGCCGCAGCCGGTCAATCCGTTCGCGCTCGGCAGCAATCCCGCGGCCCTGTCGGCACCCTATGCGCCGCCCATGGGCTTTGCCCCTCAGCCGCCCGTGGGGTCAGGCTTTGGCGCGCCCGCCCCGGCTGCCATGCCCGCCTACCCGCCCGCGCCGGGCTATGCTGCCCCCGCCGGCTTTCCCGGAATGGCGGCCCCGGCGCCTTCCTACGGCAACCCGGTCTATGCCGATCAGGCCTATGCCGATCGGAACAGCGGCGTAACGAACGTCCCCGCCGATCCGGTGCTGGCGGAGATCGATCAGCAATTGCAGCAATCGGCCGACGAAAGCGGCCCGCGCGTCGACGTCGACACAGGCTATCGGTCGCGCTCGGGCGAAACGGGCCTCAGCAAATTGCGCGAAATGACTGGCAGCGCTTCCCTCTCCGCCCCCGTCGCGGGGGGCCGGGCCGGCGTCAAGGCAACGGCGGTCGTGCTGGATTCGGGCCGCCCGACCGGGTCGGGCCTCGCCCGCTTCGGCACCAACGCCACGCCCGAGGCGCAGGGTATCGTGGACGAGCAGCCGTCGCAGCTCACCAGCGCCGAAACGCAGCATCAGTCAGGCGTCGCCGTCACCGCCAGCTATGTCAGCAAGCTGCTGACGCTGGAAGCGGGCGTCACGCCGCTGGGTTTCCCCAAGGAGCATGTCACCGGCAGGATCGAGGTGACGCCCCGCCTGTCGACCAATGCCACCGCCCGCATCTGGGCCGACCGCAAGCCCGTGACCGACAGCATCATCGCCTATGCGGGCACGGACGACCCACGCACCGGCGCCTTCTGGGGCGCTGTGATGAAGAGCGGCGGCGGCCTGTCCCTGTCCTATGACCGCAACGGCAATGGCGTCTATGCCGACGGCTCCTTCTATCATTATGACGGCACGGCGGTGCGCGACAATGACAGCGTGGAGATCAATGCCGGCGGCTATTTGCGGGCGTGGCAGAATGCGCGCTCGGGCGTTTCCGTGGGCTTCAACGTCAATTACCAGAATTACGACAACAACCAGAATTACTTCACCTACGGCCATGGCGGCTATTTCAGCCCGCAGAGCTTCCTCAGCGTCAATTTCCCGATCCGCTACTGGACGAATGACGGCCCCATGAGCATCCAGGCAAGCGTCGCGCCCGGCTATCAGAGCTACGATCAGCAGGGAGAGCCCGTCTATCCGACGGAGCCGGGCGCGCAGGGCGTGCTGGATTTCCTCAAGAGCCAGAACAGCGACGTCCGTTCCCGTTATGACAGCATCAGCAAGACCGGCTTCGGCCTGTCGGCGGCCGGCGCGATTTCCTATCGGGTCAGCCCGAACACGCGGCTGGGCGGGGAACTGAATATCAACACTTTCGGTGAATATAAGGAGTTCAAGACACTGATCGGGCTCAAGCAGAATATCGGAGGCAATTGATGTTGTTCGTGAAGGATTTCCCGATGGCGGGCAATCAGGACATCGCCATGCTCGCATCCGGCGGGGAGGCCGCCCAGCGCTTCGTCAGCCTGATCCTCGGCGAAATCGCCTCCGCCGCCACGGCGGAACAGATGCAGGGCTTTTTCCGCGCGGTCGGCGCGCGGCTTGCCAAAAGCCATCCGATCGTCAATGCCAAGGATATGGACAGGCTGACCCAGCACGGCAACATGGTCTGGGACAGGCTGCATTGGGGCAGCGTCCGATTCGAACTGGACGATGAAGGAATCGACATCTTCCATGACGGCCTGCCCGAAAGGCTGGAGGGCGATGCCGACGGCATATGGGCCGGAGTCGCCCCCTTCATCCTGGAGGGAGCCTATGACGCATGGTTCCGGCAGATGGGCAGCGGCGAACGGCTCAGCACCCGGATTTCACGCAGCCAGGGCGGGCATATCGAACTGCGTCATGGGATTTGAACGGCGGACGGTCTTGACCGCCCTCGCCTTTGCCCTGACGACCGGCTGCGCCCGCGCCAAGTCCTCCGCCAAATCCATGGACGGCCTGATGCTCGATCCCGCGCTCTGGCAAGGCTACAAGGCCCGCTTCCTGGCGCCAGAAGGCCGGATCGTCGACAATGGCAATGGCGGCGTCAGCCATAGCGAGGGTCAGGGCTATGGCATGGCGCTGGCGCAGGCGGCGGGCGACAGTGCGGCCTTCGACGTCATGGCGCGCTGGACCGCCCAGACGCTGTTGCGCAAGGACATGGCGCTGCATAGCTGGCGCTACACGCCCGGCCGCGCCGATCCGGTGGCCGATCCCAACAACGCGACCGACGGCGACCTGCTGATCGCCTGGGCGCTGCTGATGGCGGGTCGCCGCTGGGGCAAGGCGGATTATCTGCAGCAGTCGGCAGCGGTCCGGGGCGCGGTCGCGCAGAAGCTGATCGTGCAGCGCCACGGCTTCACCCTGCTGCTGCCCGGCCTTGTCGGCTTCGCCAAGGCAGATCGGGTGATCGTCAACCCCTCTTATTATGTCTGGCCGGCGATCGACGCCTTCGCCCGGCTGGAACCGCGCATCTGGGGTCCGTTGGCGGCCGATGGGCTGAAGATCCTGAAGGCCGCGCGCTTCGGCCCCTCCGGCCTTCCCGCCGACTGGGTCGACATCAAGGGCAAGGGCGTGGTCGAACCGGCGGAGGGACGCGATCCGGTCTTCGGCTTCGAAGGCATCCGCGTGCCGCTCTACTGCCTGATGAGCGGGCGACGCACCGCCTGCGACTCGATCGCGCGCTACTGGCTCGCCCTCGTGCGCGCGGGCAGGCCGCTGCCCGCCTGGGTGAATGTGGTCACGGGCGAAACCGCGCCCTATGCGCTCTCCGCCGGCGCCACCGCCATCGCCGGACGCCTGCTGAACCGCAATCTGCCGGCCGCCGCCGCCGATCAGGACTATTATGCCGCGACGCTGGGACTGATGAACCAGATGCGGATTTGAGCGGTTTTCCGGGGTGGAATCAGGACATTCCCCCTCCCGCAGGCGGGAGGGGGCTAGGGGGTGGGCTGGCGCGACATCAGCGTGAGTTTTCAACGGCTAAGCTGGAAGCTCGCGTAACCGGGGCAGATTTCCGGGCACGGGGTGTACAAATCGTTTTCGATCTGATTCACACTTTGGATGACTTCTGGTGGATCTGGCCCTGACGACGATAGCGGCTTTGCCGATTTACGGCGTGTGGTCGGTGCACTGGCGGCGCAGGTCGGCACGCTTCAGGAGACGGTTGAGCGTCTGACGATAGAGAATGCCGAACTGAAGGCCGAGAATCTCGCGCTGAAGGACGAGATCGCGCGGCTGAAAGGGCTGCCGCCGCGACCGAAGTTCAAGACGAAGCCATCAGGGATGGAGCAGGCAACATCGAAGCCGAAGAGCAAGAAAGGCCGTAAACGCGGCCGGGGATCGGTGCGTGACAAGCTGGCTGTAACGTCAGAAGTGAAGCTGAAGGCGGATGCGCCTGCCGGATCGAGGTTTCGCGGCTACGAAGACGTGCTGGTGCAGGATCTGAAGATCAGCGTCGAGGTGGTGCGCTATCGCCGCGAACGCTGGGAGACGGCGACGGGCGAGCGGATATTGGCGCCTTTGCCGCCGGGCATTCTGGGTGGCTTTGGCCCCGAGCTTCGTCGCTTCATTGCCGCAGGTCACTTCCAGGGGCAGATGACGAGTGAACGGCTGACAGCCATCTTGAACGGAATGGGCCTGCACATCTCCAAGCGGCAAGTTGTTCGCCTTCTGAGCAGGGGGCTTGAAGCCCTGGTGGCTGAAGATCAGGCCGTTTTGCGCACAGGACTGGAGACCGCCCGGTGGATCAGCGTCGATGACACCAGCGCTCCCCATGCCCGGCGCAATGGCTATGTCACGCAACTGGGTGACCAGCGCTTTGCCGTGTTCCGGAGCGGCGTGTCCAAGTCCCGTGCCGCCTTTCTGGGTCTGCTCAAGGCCGGGCGCAGCGAGCATGTCGTCAATGACGTGGCAATGGCCCGGATGCGCGAGATGAACATGGCTGCGGCCCAGATCGATGCCCTTGCAAGCCATGGTGACAAGCGCTTCGCTTGTGCCCAGGCCTGGGCTGCCCACCTTGCGGCGCTGGGCTTCGACAAGCTCAACGTCCAGCCCGATCCGGTCAAGGTCGCTACCGAAAGTGCCCTGTGGGGTGCCATCAGCGAGCAAGGCTTGCTGGGCGACACGGCGATCGTCTCCGATGGGGCCGGCCAGTTCCGGGTCGGAGACAATCAGGGACTGTCAGGAATTTCGTGTGCGGCGAGGCGGTTGACCATCAGGCCGTCATGGCCCTGATGAAGCGTTCGCCGAAGAGAACGGCAAATTGAGCCTTCGCCATGTTCCACTCGCGCGGCGGCATTTTCCACTCTTTTTCCGATCGGTTCAAGATCAGATAGAGCAGCTTGGTGGCGGCCTCATCGTTGGGGAAATGACCTCGCGCACGAACGGCGCGGCGGAGCTTTGAATTGAGGGCCTCTATCGAGTTTGTCGTGTAGACGATCCGCCTGACTTCTTCAGGAAACGCGAAAAATGGGATGACTTCGGGCCACGCCCTGCGCCAGCTCTGGCCGATAGCCGGATAGCGTTGCCCCCAGAAGCCCGCTTCGAAGGCCGTCAGCGCTTCCTCGGCGGCTACGGCATCGACGGCGCGGTAGATGGCCTTCAGAGCTGCCCCAAGCGCCTTACGGTCTTTCCATGCCACGAAATCCATCGAGTTCCGCAGCAGATGGACGATGCATGTTTGAACCATCGCTTCGGGGAAGACGGCGGTGATGGCGTCGGGAAAACCCTTCAGGCCATCGACGACGGCCAGCATGATATCCTCGACACCGCGGTTGCGCAGTTCGTTCATGACGCGCAGCCAGAACTTGGCGCCTTCATTCTGCTCCAGCCATAACCCCAGGACCACCTTGGTGCCGTCGGCCATGACGCCCAGGGCAATATGGATCGCCTTGTTGCGGACCATGCCTTCGTCGCGGATCTTGACCCGGATCGCATCGAAGAAAACCAGCGGATAGGCTGGGTCCAGCGGGCGTTGCTGCCAGGCTGTGACCTCCTCCAACACCGCGTCCGTGATCGTGCTGATCAGGTCGGGCGAGGCCTCGATGCCATACAGTTCGCGCAGATGCCCGGTGATCTCCCGGGTGCTCATGCCGCGCGCGTACATCGAAATGATTTTGTCGTCGAAGCCGGGGAAGCGTCGCTGGTATTTGGCAATCAACTGCGGATCGAAGCTGCCAGCCCGATCGCGTGGCACCTCGATCTCGATCCGTCCTCCGTCGGTCGTCACTGTCTTGCGGCCATAGCCGTTCCGGCTGTTGTTCCCTTGCTCCTCCTGGCCAAGATGGTGATCCATCTCCGCATTGAGCGCACGTTCGGCAAAAGCCTTCTTCAGGGAATCAAGCAGGCCGCCCTGGCTGAGCGCTGCCGCCGCGTCAGTGCCGGCAAGCAGCTGATCGAGAATGTCGTTCGGTATCGAGGGTTCTTTGCGTCGTGACATATTGGGTCTCCTTGTTACCCATTATGCCTCGCCACACACGAAATTCCTGACAGTCCCAGACAATCATGCTCTGTGCTGGGTCCATTGCGAGCGGCTGGTGCACAAGCTCCAGCCCAGCTCGAAGAAAGATCGTGACGCCGTCGAGCTCAAACGGACGCTGATCTGGTGGCTTTATGCCGACCTCAAGGCATGGCAGCGCTATCCCGATCCCAAACGCGCCAGAGCCCTGCGGGTCCGCTTCGACCGTATCTTCACCAGGCGCACCGGTTACGTGATGCTCGACCGGCTGCTCACGCGCCTCCATCGCCAAAAGGCGCAGTTGCTACGCGTCCTCGAACGCCCGGAAATCCCCCTGCATACCAATGGTTCGGAAAACGATATCCGCGCCTTCGTCACCAAGCGCAAAATCTCCGGCGGCACCGTCAGCCAGGCCGGAAGGATCGCTCGCGACACCATGATTGGCCTGCTCAAGACATGCGCCAAGCTGCGCATCTCTTTCTACCATTTCCTCGGCGACCGCTTCGCTGTCCCCGGCGCACCACACGTCCAATGGCTACCAGACCTCGTCCAGAACGCCCCAGCCTGAACGCACGGGAATCTGCCCCGGTTACGAAGCTCGCTACGCTCGCGCCCACCCCTAACCCCTCCCGCCTGCGGGAGGGGAATGTCTTGAAATGGCAATTTCCGGTCAAGAATCCTAAAGCCGCCCGATGACGACATCCCCCGACCTTGCCATCCGCATGCGCCGCGCCGATTTCAACCGCGCCCTGGCGGAGGCGGACCTGAACGCCATCGGTCCCCTGCTCGCGCCCCAGGCCATGCTCGTCACCGGATCGGACAGCGCGGTGATCTCCGGCCGCAAGGCGCAGCTTCAGGCGTGGAAGCGGGAATTCGCCGCAGCGGAGCGCACCATCTACACCCGCACGCCGGAGCATATCGTCGCCTCGCCGGTCGAACCCGTCGCGATGGAGCATGGCCGATGGCAGGGCGTGACCGCCGGTTCGGACCGTCCCCTCGCATCCGGCACCTACAGCGCCAAATGGCGGCAGGTCGGCGCGGACTGGGTCATCGAAGCGGAAATCTATCTGACGCTCGCCTGACCGGAAACGCTTGAACAGCCGCTCACCCACGCCCAATTAGAGGCTGTTCCTCCTGCCACGGAGGCCCGCAAGCCACGAGTAGCCATGACCACCGCCAATCCCCTCCTTGCCGACAGCGACCTGCCCGATTTCGCCGCCATCCGGCCTGCCCATGTCGTCCCCGCCATGGAGGAAGCGATCGCGGCCCACCGCGCGGCCATCGAAGGGATCACCGCCAGCGGGAAGGATGATTTCGGCGCGGTCATCCTGACCGCCGAGCGCGCCGATTTCCTGCTGTCGCGGGTCTGGTCGCCGGTGGGGCATCTCGCCTCCGTCGCCGACACGCCCGAATTGCGGGAAGCGCACGCCGCAGCGCAGGCGCTGATGACCGCTTATCTGATAGAAGCGGGACAGAACCGGGCCCATCACGATGCCGTCGCCCGGCTCGCCGCCCGGTCGGATTTCGCCAGCCTGCCGCCCGCCGCGCAGCGGGCCGTCGATCTCGCCCTGCGTGGCTTCCGCCTGGCGGGCGTCGCGCTGGAGGGGGAGGCGCGGCAGCGTTTCCTGGACATCGGTGTGGAGTTGAGCGACCTCAGCACCAAATTCGGCAATGCGGTGCTCGACGCGACCGAAGCCTGGAGCGAGCATGTCACCGACGAGGCGGCGCTGGCGGGCGTTCCGGACAGCGACAGGGCGATTCTGGCCGCCTATGCGCAGGAAAAGGGGCTGACCGGCTGGCTGATCACGCTGCGCCAGCCGAGCGTGCTGGCGATCCTCTATCATGCGCAGGACCGGGCGCTGCGGGAGCGGGTCTATCGCGCCTACAACAGCCGCGCCTCCGATCAGGCGGAGGACAGGAGCCACGACAATAGCGAACGGATCGACGCGATCATGGCGCTGCGCCATGAAGCCGCGCAGATATTGGGCTTTGCCGATTCCGCCGCCCATTCGCTGGAGACCAAGATGGCGGCCGACGCGGACGAAGCGCTGGCGTTCCTGACCGACCTCGCCAAGCGGGCGCGGCCGGTCGGGGAACGGGAACTGGCGGAGGCGCGCGCCTTCGCGGCCGAGCATCTGGGGCTGGACGATGTGCAGCCATGGGACCTTTCCTATGTGGCCGAAGCGATGCGCCGCACGCTGCATGGCGTGGATCAGGAGGCGCTGAAGGCCTATTTTCCCCTGCCCCGCGTACTTGCAGGCACGCAGGCGTTGATCGAGCGGCTGTTCGGCGTCCGCCTCGTCGCCCGGCAGGGCGTGCCGACCTGGCATCCGGACGTGCTGTTCTACGACGTGCTGGACGCGGACGACAGCGTGGTGGCGGGCGTCTATCTCGACCTGTTCGCGCGGGCGGGCAAAAGGGGCGGGGCGTGGATGGACGTGTGCCGTTCGCGCTTCCGCGACGCCGACCGGCTGCATCTGCCCATCGCCTACCTCACCACCAATTTCGCGCCGCCCGCGGGCGACCGGCCTTCGCTGGCGACGCATAATGACGTGGTGACGCTGTTCCACGAATTCGGCCATGTGCTGCATCACCTGCTGACCGAGGTGGACCTGCCGTCGATCGGCGGCATCAGCGGCGTGGAATGGGACGCGGTGGAACTGCCCAGCCAGTTCATGGAGAATTTCGCCTGGGACGGGGATACGCTGATCGGCCTGTCCGGCCATGTCGACAGCGGCGAGCCGCTGCCGCAGGCGATGTTCGACCGGCTGCTGGCGGCGCGCCAGTTCCAGGCGGGCCTTGCCATATTGCGGCAGATCGAATTCGCGACCTTCGACCTGCTGCTCCACCGCGACTATGACCCGGCCAAGGGCGCGCGAGTCAACGCCGTGCTGGATCAGGTGCGCAAGGCGGTCGCCGTGGTGCATCCGCCGGAATGGAACCGCTTTGCCCATGCGTTCAGCCATATCTTCGCGGGCGGCTATGCGGCGGGCTATTATTCCTATCTCTGGGCGGAACTGCTGTCGGCGGACGCGTTCGAGATTTTCGCCCATGCCGATATTCCGGGCGGCGGGGCGACCGCTTTCCGGCGCGAAATCCTGGCCGCCGGGGCGAGCCGCCCCGCCGCCGAGAATTTCCGGGCCTTTGCCGGGCGCGCGCCGGAGGTCGACGCGCTGCTGCGGATGCGGGGGTTGGCTGCCTGAATCGCTTCAGAAATGGGCGGTGTAGCCGCCGTCCACCGCCAGCACCTGTCCGGTGACGTAGGATGCCGCGTCCGACGCCAGGAACAGGACCGGGCCGACAATCTCCTCCGGCCGGCCCCAGCGTCCGAGCGACGTGCGGCGGGCGAGATGATCCGCGACGGCCGGGTCGGCGGTCATCTCCCCATTGGCCTCGGTCGCGAAATAGCCGGGGGCGACGGCGTTCACGGTGATGCCGCGACTGCCCAGTTCCGCCGCCAGCGCCCGCGTCAGCGCGTCCAGCCCGCCCTTCGCCATGGTGTAGGCAGCGTCGCCGGACCGGGCGATCTGGCCCGCGATGGACGTGACGTTGACGATCCGCCCGCCCTCCTTCATCCCGGCCGCGATGGTGCGGGCGAGGTCGAAGGGCGCGACCAGATTGATCTCCAGCATCCGCCGCACCGCGGGCCGGTCCAGTTCTCCAATCGGTCTGCGGTCGCGATGGCCTGCATTGTTGACCAATATGTCGATCGGGCCGCAGGGGCCGAGCGCCGCCCGCAGCGCTTCGCCATCCTCCAGGTCGAAGATCAGCGGCGCGCTCGTCCCGCCCGAGGCGGCGATGGCGGCGGCGGTCGCCTCAAGCTGCTCGATATTTCGGCCATGGAGCAGGACATGCGCGCCGGCCCCGGCCAGGCCCAGCGCGATCTCGCGCCCCAGGCCGCGTCCGGCTCCGGTGACGAGGGCGATTTTTCCTTGCAGCATCCAAGCCTCTCCATACAGCCGGTCAGGCGAGGACGAAGGTCTTGCTCCGCGCGCGGTTGATCAGCAGCACCAGCCCCGCCCCGATCAGGCACAATATCCCCGCCGCGACGAAGGCGGGCATATAGCTTTGCCAGACGGTGCGGGAAAGGCCGCCCGCCAGCGCCGCGCTCGCCGCGCCGAGCTGATGCCCGGCGAAGATCCAGCCGAACACGACATTGGCCCGCTCCGGTCCGAAACGCTGCGCCGTCAGCTTGACCGTCGGCGGCACGGTCGCGACCCAGTCCAGGCCGTAGAACATCGCGAAGACCGACAGGCTGTAGAGCGAGAAGTCGCTGAACGGCAGATAGAGCAGCGAAAGGCCGCGCAGCCCATAATACCAGAACAGCAGCCAGCGATTGTCGAACCGGTCCGACAGCCAGCCCGACGCCAGCGTGCCCGCGAAATCGAACAGCCCCATCATCGCCAGCATCGACGCCGCGCCCACCGCCGCCAGCCCATAGTCGCCGCAAAGCGCGATGAAATGCGTCTGGACCAGCCCGTTGGTGCTGGCGCCGCAGATGTAGAAGGAAAAGAACAATATCCAGAAGCTGGGCACCCGCGCGGCATCGGCCAAGATGCGGAGCGGGCTCATCAACAGGGCGCCGAAGCTGGCGGGCTGCGGCGGGGCGGGATGCACCTCGCTCTCGCCATAGGGCGGCAGGCCGAGGTCGGCGGGACGGTCGCGCATCAGCAGCAGCACGACCATCGCCGCCAGCAGGATCGCGCCGCACACCAGCAGGATTGACGCGCGCCAGCCGAACCGCTCCGTCAGCGCGGCGAGCAGCGGCAGGAAGGCCAGCTGACCGGTGGCGGTGCTGGCCGACAGCAGCCCCATGACCAGCCCCCGCCTGTGGGCGAACCAGCGCGTGGCGACGGTGGCGCCCAGCACCATGGCGGTGAGCCCGGTTCCGACGCCGATGACGACGCCCCACAGCAGGACGAGATGCCACAATCGGGTCATGCCCATCGACAGCAGCAGCCCGCCGACGATGATGGACAGCGAGATCAGCATCATCCGCCGCACGCCGAAGCGGTTCATGAAGGCGGCGGCGAACGGGCCCATCCCGCCGAACAGCAGGAAACGGATCGCCAGCGCTCCGGAAATATCCGCCGAACTCCAGCCATATTCCTTTTGCAGGGGGATGATGAACACGCCGGGCGCGCCCACGGCCCCGGCGACGACCAGCATGGTGAAGAAGGTCGCGGCCAGCACCGCCCATCCATAATGGATTTGCCGCGTGCCCATTTGGCGGGCGAGAGTCGCTGACAGCATGAAGGCCTTCCTCCCGGATCGATCGACCGGCGTTAGATGACGATCGTCATCAGATGGTCAAGGGGCCAATTGACGGAATATGGACGTGGAAGGCTGCGAACAGGCGGGGCGGGCCGGCCGTCAGGCGGAAGCGCGCGGCTGGACCAGGGCGTCCTCCCGCTTTTCCGGACGAATATAGATGGAGGTGAGTTCGGGAATCGCCCGCTTCATCTCGCTTTCCATCTCCTCGATCAGGCTTTCGGCCCGGCCCATGCGCAGATCGTCGGCGAAATCGGCGCTGATCGCCACGAACACCGCGTCGGGCGCGGTGTGGATGGTGCGGATGTGATTGACGGCGGTGATCTCCGGCCGCCGGTCGAGCAGCGCCCAGACCGCGTCGATGATGGCCCGGTCGGCGCTCTCCCCGATCAGCAGGCCCTTGGCCTCCCGCGCCAGCAGCACCGCGACCGCGCCCAGCCCCAGCCCGATGACGATGGAGGCGACGCCGTCCAGCCGCGCATTGCCGAAATAATGGCTGGCCCAGACGCCGATGGCCGCCACGATCAGCCCGATCAGCGCGGCGCTGTCCTCGAACAGGACGATGAAGCCGGCCGGGTCCTTCGACCGGCGGATCGATTGCCACCAACTGCTGGGGCCGCGTTTGCGTCCGAATTCCCGCACGGCGATGGTCCAGGATGCGCCCTCCATCAGGAAGGCGATGGCCAGGACGATGTAGTTGACGGCGGGGTCGCGCAGCGGCTCCGGCTGCCGGATATGGAGCCAGCCTTCATAGATGGATACGCCCGCGCCGACCGCGAAGATCAGGATGGCGACGACGAAGGCCCAGAAATACAGCTCCCGCCCATAGCCGAAGGGATGGGCGGCGTCGGCGGGCTTCTTCGCCCTGGCCTGACCATAGAGCAGCAGCAACTGGTTGCCGCTGTCGACCATCGAATGCACCCCCTCCGTCAGCATGGAGGAGGAGCCGGTCAGGGCCGAGGCGACGAATTTGGCGACCGCAATGCCGATATTGGCCAGCAGCGCGCCGTAAAGGACAATATTTTTCCGGATATGCGCGACGCGGCCGGTTTTCGCCACCTGGGTTCAGCCCGGATAGGGGGAGGACCGGAGCAGGCCGGCCAGATGCGCCGCATTGCCCGCCACCATCTTCGCGGTCTTCTCCACCTTCTCCGGCACCTGCCCCAGATCCTTGAAATCGATCGAGCCCATGGCTTCCCCCACCCAATAGCAGGCGGCCGTGGCCGGAACCGTCCAGCCGACATCGTTCAGCGCCTGAAACCATTGCGCGGTCGAAAAATGCGCCCCGTCTTCATTGCCGACAATCGCCGCGACCGCAACCTTGCCATAGCTCGGCATGCGGCCCCGGTCATCGGTTTCGCCCAGAAAGGCGTCCATGCGTTCCAGCACCCGCTTGGCGACGCTGCTGATCTGCCCCAGCCAGATCGGGCCGCCGAAGATCACTATGTCATGGTCCAATATCCTGCGGCGCAACGCCGGCCAGGCGTCGCCCTCTCCTTCATCGGACGTCACGCCGGGCCTGATGTCGAGCGCCGCGACCCGCACCGTGCCGGTGAGTTCGACATCATGGGCGGCAAGGGCCTTCGCCAGCACCGCGATCATCGCGTCGGTCGAGCTGGATTCGCCTTCCCCCGCCTTGAGGGTGCAGTTGAGGGCCAGGGCTTTCAGAACCATCGCATGTCTCCATCCGCCCCATCCACGCGCCGAACCGGGCTCCAGCCAATGAACTCCCCAGCAGGCAATGTGTTCTTCGGGGAAAGGAGATTTGCGATGCCCGATACCGAAGAGATGATCCATGAGGATGGCCTGCCCGGCCATGAAAGCCGGCTGGAGCCCAAGCCGGAATGGGAACCGCGCTATCCCGGCTCCGGCCGGCTGGCGGGCAAGGTGGCGATCGTCACTGGCGCCGACAGCGGAATCGGGCGGGCGGTCGCGGCGCTCTATGCCCGCGAAGGGGCCGATGTCGCGATCTTCTACCTCTGCGAACATGACGACGCGGAAAAGACCGCCGGGATCGTCCGGGCGGAAGGGCGGCGGGCGCTCACCATCGCGGGCGACCTGGGCGACCGGGACTTCTGCCAGCGGGCCGTGGCGCAGGTGGTGGAGCAGTTCGGGCGGATCGACATCCTCGTCAACAATGCGGGCGAGCAGCATCCCGACAGCGACATCACCGACATCAGCGAGGAACAGCTGCGCCGCACCTTCCAGACCAACATCTTCGCCATGTTCTTCCTGACGCAGGCGGTGCGGCCGCATCTGAAGCGCGGGGCGGCGATCGTCAACTGCACCTCCGTCACCATGTATCAGGGGTCGAAGGAACTGCTCGACTATTCCAGCACCAAGGGGGCGATCACCGCCTTCACCCGGTCGCTGTCCGAAAATCTGGTGGGGGACGGCATCAGGGTGAACGCCGTCGCGCCGGGGCCGATCTGGACCCCGCTCAATCCCAGCGGCGGGGCAAGTCCGGAAAAGCTGGAGCATTTCGGGGAAAGCACGCCCATGGGCAGGCCGGGCCAGCCCAATGAAGTCGCCCCGTCCTTCCTCTTCCTCGCCTGCGATGACGCCAGCTACATGTCGGGGCAGGTGCTGCATCCCAATGGGGGCACCATCGTCAACGGCTAGAGCCAATCGTGCGGAAAAGCTGCCCTGAGCCCGCCGACGGGTTGGAACCGGTTTTCCGCCTGAAAGAATGGGACAACAGAAAGCTGGAGCACGCGACCCGCGTCCGATCTGGCGCAGCGTGCTCCAGGCGCGAGCGGATTGAAGCCGCACCACGTCGCTGCGCCTCACCTGACCGGGATCTGGTCTTCCCTCAGGCGGTCAGCGAGTCCGCGCGGCCTTCCCCGCGCATCCCGCGCGGAGGCCAGGGCGCGGCCCGCCGGTTCAGGGTGATGATGGCGCTATTCTCGCTCCAGGACTGGATCAGCGCGGGAATATTCTCCGACGGCGCGGGACGGCCGAAATAGAAACCCTGGGCATAGTCGCAGCCCAGTTCGCGCAGCTTGACCGACTGGTCCGCTTCCTCGACGCCTTCCGCCACCACCTTCATGTTGAGCGCGCGGCCCAGCGTGATCAGCGCGGAAACGATGGCGGCGTCGCTTTCGCGCGCCGTCACGCCGCTGACGAAGGAACGGTCGATCTTCAGCGTGCTGACGGGCAGCGACCGCAAATGGGAAAGCGAGGCGAAGCCGGTCCCGAAATCGTCCAGCGCCAGCGGGATGTTGCACATGTGCAGTTCGTCGATGGAACGGCGCACCGTATCCGACCCCGCGCCCAGGAACACCCCTTCGGTGATCTCGATCTCTATGGAATCGGGCGCGATGGAGAAGCGGTCCATGGTCTCGATCAAGCGTCCGGCAAAGCGTTCCCGCCGCAATTCGGCCGAGGACACGTTGATGGCGACATGCCCCAGCGTCAGCCCGCGCGCACGCCATGCGGCCATGTCGGCGAACACCTGGCTGGTCATCGTCTGGCCGATCATGTCGGCGACGTCATGATCGTCGAACGCCGCGTAGATTTCGGCGGGCGAGCGGATGGTGCCGCAACTGTCGCGCCACCGCAGCAGCGCCTCGAACCCGACCAGTTCGCCCGTCTGCAACGACACCTTGGGCTGATAATAGCTGATGATCGTGCCGTCGCGCACGGCGGTCCGCGCCCGGTTGATCATGGCCACGCGCTCCTGCATGTCCTCCAGCAGCGACTGTTCGAACATCTGCATGCGCCCCCGGCCCAGCGACTTGGCGCGATAAAGCGCCAGGTCGGCATGGCGCAGCAGTTCCGTCGCGACCCGGCCGTCCTCGGGGAATGCGGCCACGCCGATGCTGCCGCGGCATTCGAGCGAGCGCCCGGCGGCGAACAGCGTCTCCCGAATGGTGAGGACGCGATTGGCGAGATCGGCAAGCTGCTGCCGGCTTTCGACATTCTCGATCAATATGGCGAACTCGTCGCCGCCCAGCCGCGCCACCACCCCGTCGCCGGCGAAGATTTCCTTCAGGCGAGAGGCAAAGCTTTTCAACAGCTCGTCACCGGCATGATGGCCCATCAGGTCGTTGACGTCCTTGAAATTGTCGATGTCGAGCAGGAAGACGCCGACCTTCTTGAAGTCGGTCATGGCGCTCGCCAGCGCCTTGTCCAGGCAGGCGTTGAACATCGCCCGGTTGGGCAGCTGCGTCAGCGAATCATGCTCGGCGTTCCAGCGTATCTGCTCCTCGATCAGCACGCTTTCATGGATGTCCTCGGTATAGCCGTACCAGCGGATGATCCGGCCTTCCTCGTCGCGCCGGGGATAGGCCTGCGCCCGCATCCAGCGATACTGGTCGTTGACCATCAGCCGGACGCGCACGTCGAAGGGCTCGCCGGTGGTCAGCGAATGGGTGATCCGGTGGGTCAGCGGGCCGATGTCATCCGGATGCGTCGCCGCCAGCCAGCCATTGCCCTCCGCCTCCTCCCGGTCCAGGCCGGAACTTTCCAGCCAGCGATCGGTGAAGTCGATGATCCGGCCGTCGGGATCGGCCAGCCAGGGAAGCTGAGGATTATATTCGACGATCAGGCGCAGATTTTCCGTGCTGCGGCGCAGCCGTCCGATTTCGGCATGTTCGGTCGTGACGTCGATCATCACCAGGTCGGCCGCGGGCCGGCCCGCCCCGTCACGACGGATGCGCGCGACGACACGCATATTCCTCATGATGCCTTCACGATCCTCCAGCGTCAGCGTCGCTTCGGCCCTGCCCATGCGCAGAACGGCACGGGCAAGCTGGAGGACGGGCTTGCGAAAGATCCGGTGCACGCCGCGGAACCAGCGAAGCAGCGGCTGGCCGTCCCGCACGCCGAAACGGCTCGCGGTGGCGGCATCGGGATGGCATAGCCCATCCCCGTCAACCGACCACCGCAAGACCCCTGCCGACGCCAGTATCTGCTGGTCGCCATCCATCGGGTCCTGCCTGCCTTGAAATTCATCAGGTGACCGCGATGAAATCTGGTCCGCCATTCTACTCCTGCTGTCCCGGCGCCGCGGCCCTTAAGAAGGTTTCACCATTTGCTGGCTAAGATTTCCTTAATGGCCGCCATCTGGGCCATAGCCAGCACGCCCAAGCGCGACGTCCTAAAATGCCGCCAAAAGGCTGACGCCATAGGTGCGCGGCGGCCCGTATGCCGCCGTTCGGTACACGCCCAGACCGGACCGGTCGTCGGCATAGGTCTTGTAGATCCTGTCGGTCAGGTTCTGGACCCAGGCGGCGATGTCCCACTGCCCGCGACGCAGGCCGAAACGCAGGTTGACCAGCGTGCGCGGCCCGGCCTTGAAGGCGTCCGAATTGGTCGGCTCGAAATAGACGGTCGACCGGTGATCCACGTCCGCGCGGGCGAAGATCGTGCCGATCCGCACCGGAACCTCATAGCTGACGGCGCTATAGCCGGTGAAATGGGGCGCCAGGACCAGGTCGTTGCCGGTGCAGTCGGTGCTGGGGCTGCCGACAGAGGGAATGACCGATGCGGGAACGCCGCAATTGTCGAACCTCTTATAATGTGCGTCCAGAATGGCGGCATTCCCCTCCAGCCGCAGCCGGGACGTCAGCTGCAGCGACAGCTCGCCTTCCACGCCCTCCACCTGCGCGCGGCCGGCATTGGTGAGCGCCAGCCCGCTGCCCAGCACCTGCGACACCTGCAACCGGTCGTAATCGGTGTGGAACGCGGCAAGGTTCAGCCGCATCCGCCGGTCCAGCGTCAGCATCTTGAAGCCGACCTCATAGCTGGTCGCCTTTTCCGGGCTGGCGGTCAGCCCGCCCAGCGAAGAGGCGAGGTCGACATTGTAAGCCGCGCTCTTGAAGCCGCGGGAGAAGCGCGCATAGACATTGGCGTCCGGCACGACCTCATAGGAAATGGTCGCGCTGGGCGACAGGTCGTCATCGGTCGACCGGCCGTCGAAGGTGAGGTTCGGGAAGCCCAGATAGGTGAAGATACCCGTCCCGCTGGCGTCATCCTGGACGAAATGGGCGCGCTTCTTCTCCCTGGTGTAGCGCAGGCCGGCGGAAAGCGACAGGCGATCGGTCAGTTCATAGTCGAGCCGCCCGAACAGCGCCCCGCTCTCCGTCTTGACGCTGCCCTTGGTGGTCAGCATCGGTTCGCCCGGCACGCCGGTATCGGCGCCCAGACCCAGGCCCCGGTCGGTGCGCACCATCTGGTCGAAATAATAGGCGCCCAGCAGATAGCGCAGCTTGCCGGTGCCGCCCGCCAGCCGCAGTTCTTGGCTGAAGAAATGGGAATCGTCGCTGAAATTGTCCGCGGAGACGAAGTCGACCTGCTCCTGATCGTCGTCCAGCGAGGCATGATAGGAGGAATCGCGATAGGCGGTGATGGCCGTCAGCGTGATCGCGTCCGATGCCCATTCCGTCCTCAGCGAAATGCCCTGGCTGTCGCGGTGCAGCCGGTTGGGCCGGTTGTTGTTGATGTGCAGCGGCTCCCGCGAAGGGAAATCCGCCGGATAGCCGGCCAGCGCGTCCGCCTGGAAGAAGGCGGGCGTGCCGCGGTCGCGCAGCCCCTCCCACCGGGCGATGAAGGACAGTTGGTCGGTCGGCGCATATTTGGCCGACAGCCGCCAGGTCAGCAGGTCGGTCGATCCCGCATCCCTGCCGCCGGACAGATGCTTGTAGAAGCCGTCCTGCCGGGCATAGGCGACCGCGCCGCGCACCGAAAGCCGTTCGTTGAGGCGCGTGCCCAGCACTGCCTCGCCCCGCCTGTAATCGTAATTGCCCGCGTCCAGCCGGATGGAGGCGCCGGGATCGGCGTCGGGCTGCTTCGTCTGGACGTTGACGACGCCGGCGATGGTGTTCTTGCCATATTCCGTCCCTTGCGGGCCGCGCACGATTTCCACCCGGTCGACATCCAGAAGATGCTGGACGAAATTTTCCGGCCGGCCGACATAGACATCGTCCACATAGATGCCGACGCCGGTTTCCAGCCCGATATTGCGGACCAGGGTGGAGATGCCGCGGATCGAGATCTGCCCCTGCAACTGGCCTGCAATGCCCCCGCCGATGTCGACATTGGGGGCCATGCGGGTCAGGTCGGTGATGGTCTGCAACCCCGCCGCCACGATTGAATCGCCTGAAATGCTGGTGACCGCCAGCGGCGCCTTCAGCAGCGGTTCCGGCACCTTGCGCGCCGTCACCGTGATGTCGGCGCGCATGTCCGCATCGGCCGGGGCCTGCGCCCGGGCCGTGCCGGAAGCTGCCAGTTCGATCGTCGCGGAAACCAGAAGTGCCCACTTCCATCGCCGCCTGTATCCAAAATTCGTCATCGCCCACGAAACCCGCTATATTTTTTCAATCCGCCGATCATAGGCGGACTTGGTAAACCGCTGGTTAAACTCTTCCTGCGTCCGGCTCCGGATCGGACGAGCTTGCGGTCTGCGGCCGGCGGCCCCGCACCCCGGCGAACGCTCGTTCCGCCGCAAACAGGAAGCAGGCGGCAGGAAGGCACGCTTAACCCGCTTTTAAGACCTGACGCGGCATGACGGCAGGCATATGCCGCGTGAGGAACCATGAGCGAATATATCCCCAGCACCCAGCTTCGCGCCGGAAGTTCGACCACCGCCGCTGATTTCATCGCGGGGGTCGACAGCACGCTCAGCATCGAGAGCCTCGTCACCCGCTTCAGCCAGGCCCTGGGCCTTCAGGCGGCGAGCCATGCCTGCTACGATGTCGGCGATGGGGAGCGGCGCTTCCTGTTCGGTGAGACCGGCTGGTGCGGGCCGATCGCACAGCCGGAGGTCCTGCCGCAGCTCTGCTTTCCGATCACCGGCTGGGACGAACGGCAATATGAGGTGGAGATCCGCCTGCTGAGCATGCTGGAAAGCCCGGAGGAACGCGCGAACCTGCACGCCATGGCGACGCTCTACCTGTGCCGGGGCATCGCCCTGCTCGACGCGCGCGACGATCTGGCCGCTTCCGCCCTGACCGAGACCGAGCTGTTCTGCCTCGACCAGCGGCAGGCCGGGTGGTGCGACCTCGACATTGCCGAGGCGCTCGACCGCTCCGTCCAGGCGGTGAAGGTGCATGTCCAGCGCGCCCGGCAGAAGCAGGCCGCCTGAACCCCCTTTATCGACCGGGTTTTTTGCGGGGAACATGGATTGCACCCTGCAACTTTCCGATGACCTCCCCTGTATAATATGTTACAGGCGCTGCCGCTGCATGCGGGGGACGAACGGATTTGATTCATCTGATTTCGAAGAACAATTCCGCACTGTACCAGGACGAGATCAGAGATTTGCACCAGGCCCGCGCGGAGGTGTTCGTCAACCAGCTCGGCTGGGATCTCAGGGTCGAGGACGGATTGGAATATGACGAATATGATGATGCGCGCGCGAGCAACATCATAGGCTTTTCGACCGAGAACCGGGTCGTCATGGGGCTGCGTTTCCGCCCCACCGACGACTGTTCCATGCTGCTCGATCATTTTTCGCATGTCCTGCCCGCCGGCATCCGCCCCATCGACGACGGGCGCACCTGGGAACTGAGCCGCGGATTCTGCATTGAGCGGGGCATGCGCCGCCACAATCTGCGACGGAAGGCCGCGTGCATGATCGCGCCGCTGGAACTGGCCTATGAGGCCGGGATCGACCGTTGCGTGGGCTTCACCGATGTCCGCATGCTCAGCTTCTGCTACGGCGTCGGCTGGAAGCTGACCCTGCTCGGTTCCGCCATGGACTATGGCCAGGGGGAGGCCGTCGCCTATGAGGTGGAGGTGTCGCAGGCCGCGCTCGACGAGATGCGCCAGATGTGGGGCCTGCCCCGGCCTTCGCACATCACCATCGACCAGCTTCTTCCGGAGGAGGAGAATGTGCACGTCGCGGCGGCCCGGCTGGCGCGCGAGCATCCAGAACTGCAGAAGATCGCCGCCCAGCCGGAGATCGGTTCCGTCACACACCCGCCCGCCACGACCGGGGCGGACGTCTATTATGGCAGATTCGGGGCGACCCGTTCGGCTTCAGGGGGACATTGATGAATTCCGACCTTATTCGACAGGCATCGGCAGAGGAAATCGAAAGCTGGATCATTGCCCGCATCGCTGAAATCGTGAATGTGGCGCCCGCCGCCGTCTCTCCCGATGCGCCGTTCGACAGTTTCGGGATCGATTCCGCCAAGGCGATCTCGTTGATGGTGGAGCTGGAGAACTGGCTGAACCTGCCCGACGAACTGCCGCTGGAACTGTTGTTCGAGGCGGAGGCGATCCGCGACGCGGCGACGGGCATCGCCGGGGCGGTCAGCGACATGGCGGCCCAGCAGGGCGGCGTCCAGCCATGATCCAGGACGAACAGATCGAATTTGGCGGATCGGCCGCCGCCATCCGCCACCATTATGATGTCGGCAACGACTTCTATTCGGCGTGGCTCGACCCCAGCATGACCTATTCCAGCGCGATGTGGGACGGCCTGCCCAAGGACGCCCCGCTGGAGGAGGCGCAGCAGCGCAAGCTCGACTATCATGCGGAATCGGTCGGCGCCGGCGAGGGCATGCGCATATTGGACGTCGGTTGCGGCTGGGGCGGCATGATGCGCAACCTGCGGCGCAGGCATGGCGCCGCCGAATGCGTCGGCCTGACGCTGAGCGAGGAACAGCTCGCCTATATCGAGCAATCGGGCGATCCCGGCATCGGCGCGGTCCTTTCCAACTGGCACGACTATCGTCCCGACAGGCCGTTCGACGCGATCATCTCCGTCGGCGCGTTCGAGCATTTCGCCCATCCGCAGCAGAGCGTGGACGAGCGCCGCGGCGTGTACCGCGAATTCTTCCAGGCCTGCCGCGACTGGATGCAAGGGAAGGGCCGTCTGTCGCTCCAGACCATCGCCTATGGCAGGATGTCGCCGGAGGACGCCAATCCCTTCATTGCGAACGAGATCTTCCCGGCGGCGGAACTGCCGACGCTGGAGGACATCGTGGTCGCCTGCAAGGGTCTGTTCCGCGTCGAGCGGCTGCGCGACGACGGGCTAGACTATGCGCGCACCTGCGAGATGTGGAGCAACCGGCTGCGCGGCGCGGTCCGCAGCGGGGTGGTCGATCCGGCCATCCATCCGGTCGAGAAATATTCCCGTTATCTGCGCATGTCGGCCGCCGGTTTCCGCATGCGGAAGATCGGCCTGCTCCGGATAGCCTTCGCGACGGAATGACCAGAACATCCCCAAGCCGGGCGGAATCGCCTGGCGACCGGGATCATGCGGCATCAAAGGACTGGGCGTTTTCGCTCCATGTGAAAAGGCTCCAAAGCATCGGGTTCGCAAAAAAGATGCAGATAGACTTCAGCCGGTCGATCGTCGACATCGTACTGGACCATGGGAACAGCGTCCCGGACCGGCCGGCGCTGATATTCGACCAGGGCGACGGTCCGCAGAGCAGCCTGACCTATGCGCAGGTGGCGGCGCAGGTCGGGCAGCTTGCCGGCGCCATGGCGGCACGGGGGTTGGCGGCGGGGGGGCCGGCCGGTCCCCGGATCGCCCTCCTCTTCTCGGCGGGAACCGACTTCGCGCTCGCGCTGCTTGCCTGCCTCGCGGTCGGCGGCGTCGCCATTCCGCTCGCCCCGGTCGGCCGGCGCAAGGCGCGGCTTCGGAATATCCTGAACATGCTGGACGACATCCGGCCCGACTGCATCCTGCTGGACGACAGCATGGCCGGCCTGTTCGGGGAGGAACTGTCCGCCGCCCTGTCCGCCGGCCCGGTGCGCTATCTGGAATTTGCCGCGCTCGCGGCGGTATCGCACGCCTTCTCGCCGCTGGCGCTCGCGCCGGACCGGCTCGCCGTGCTCCAGTTCACCTCCGGCACCACGTCGAACCCGAAGGGGGTGATGATCAGCCATGGCAACATCATCGCCAATGAGACGATGATCCGCGCTGCCTTCGGCCACGACCGGGATTCCCATTTCGTCGGCTGGGTGCCGCATTATCACGATCAGGGGCTGTTCGGGAATATCCTGCAACCGCTGTTCCTGGGCTCGACCTGCGTGATCACCTCGCCCGCCGCGTTCATCAACAGGCCGATGTCCTGGCTGCAACTCATTTCCCGCTATCGCGCGCATACCAGCGGCGGGCCCAATTTCGGCTACGACCTTTGCGTCGACCATGCCACGCGGCGGGGCATGCCGGACGGTCTCGACCTGTCGGGCTGGCGCGTCGCGTTCAACGGGGCGGAGCGGGTGCGGCCTGCCACGCTCGACCGCTTTGCCGAATGCTTTGCCGGTGCCGGTTTCGACAGGCGCGCCTTCCTGCCTTGCTATGGACTGGCTGAATCCACCCTCGTGACCATCGCGGTTCCGCCCCGGAGCGACCCCATCGTCAAGAGCTACGACAGCCGCGCTCTCGCGGCAGGTCGGGCGGAGGAGAGCGCCGGCGGGGACGCCGTGCTGGACCTCGCCTGCTGCGGCCCCGCCATGGCCGGGGCGGAGGCGCGGATCGTCGATCCCGAAAGCGGCGAGGCGCTGCCCGATGGCGCGGTGGGCGAAATCTGGCTGCGCGGCCCGCACATCACCGCCGGCTATATCGACAATCCCGCCGCGACGGAGGCGAGCTTCGGCCGGCTGGACGAAGGCGGGCCGTTCCTGCGCACCGGCGATCTCGGCTTTTCCACGGCCGATGGATTTTTCATCGTCAGCCGCCTCAAGGACCTGATCATCGTCCGGGGCCGCAACCATGCGCCCAGCGATGTCGAACAGATCTGGTCGGAACTTTCCGGCACGGTGGGACAGGCAAGCGCCGCCGCCGTGGAGATCGAGATGGGCGATGCGCAGCATATCGTCCTGATCGCGGAGATGAAGCGCGACGACGGCCGGTCCCTGTCGGACGAGAAACTCCAGGACCTTGCCGCCCGGCTGCGCGCCACGGCCATGGAGCGGCTGGAACTGGCCATCACCGATCTGGTGATGGTGCCCGCCAGCGCGATCCCCCGCACGACCAGCGGCAAGGTGCAGCGCAAGCAGGCCGGCAGGATGCTGATGGACGGGGAATTGACGGTGCTGGGCATGGCGGGACCGCTGGCGCAGGCGTTCGCGCCCCCCGGGCAAAGGGCATCGGCCTGAGTTCGTCCTGACAGGGCTGAACGCGGTTCGGCCCGAAGGCGAAGCTCTGAGGGCCGGGATCGGCCGGCGTCCGCCCGGCCGTCTCCCGCATCGGCATCCGCGCGAAGGCGCGACCTGCGCCCGATTGAATGCGGCGCTCTGGCTGACGGTCGGCACAGCGGAAGGTCGTCGCGGCAATGGCTGCGCCGTTCGCCCGCGCCAGGCCCGACTCGTTCCTTGATGCCCTGGCCCCGGAAGCGTAAATTGCACGGCGGTCGGGGGCGTGGCCGCCGAAGCGGAGAGGATGGACCGATGATTCGCCTGTCATTGCCGATGCGCTCTGCCATCCCCCTGCTGCTGGCGGCGAGCGCCGGTCCCGCCCTTGCCCAATCGACGATCCTTCCCGAAGGCATGGCCATCCAACTGGAAACCCGGCAGGAGATTTCCTCCAAATCCGCCCGCGTCGGCGACAGGATCGAATTGGCCGTGGCCAAGCCCGTGACGATCGGCGGCGTGACGCTCATCCCCGCCGGCAGCCCGGCGGTGGGGGAAGTGAGCCGCGTCAGGGACAATGGCCTGCTCGGCCGCTCGGGCAAGCTCGACATCAAGGTCAGCACGGTCAGGGCGGGCGGGATGGACGTGCCGGTGCGCGGCCAGCGCAATTCCCAGGGCAAGTCCGGCACCCTGGGCGCGGTGGGCGCGGGCATCGTCTTCCTGCCGCTGGCGGTGATCGTCCGCGGAAAGGACGTCAAGCTGCCCGCCGGCACGCTGTTCGAGGTCTATGTCGACAAGGAGGTTTCCCTGGGATCGGGCGTGGCGCCGGGCGGCCCGGCCGCCGCCACTCCGGCCGAAAGCCGCGATATGCCCGGCAGCATAAGGACAGTCGATCCCAATCAGGCGCTGGGTTCCTGAAGCCCGTCTCGACAGCGGTCAGCCCTCGCCCTCCGGCCCCAGCCGCAGTGCGCTCGCCTGCTCGAAAATGGCGGCGATCACCGGATCATTGTCCGAAATACGCCTGGCCACATGGAACTCGATGGGCGACAGGGCCGGCATGCCCTCCAGTTTCACGAGGGCTCCGCTCATCAGGTCGGCGCGGGCCATGGGTTCCGGGAAGATGCCGATCCCGCCACCCGCCTTGGCGATGTCGATCATCATCCGCGCATTGTTGCACAGGTTGAGCGATTTACGGGCGATCTGCGAAGCGGCGATCGCGTCGCGCATCCGCCCATAGATCGGGGAATGGCTGGCCAGCGACCAGATCGGAATGGTGCGGTCCGCCGCATCGCCGTGGAATGACGCGGCAATGGCGGGACTGGCGAGCCAGACCAGGCTCACCCCGCCGATGGGACGCGACTGGAGCGCCGGATGCGCGATGGGCCCGGCCGCGAAGGAAATATCGGCGCGCCCGACCAGCAATTGCTGGATCAGGTTGGCGGTCAGGTCGATTTCCAGTTCCAGGCTGACATGCGGCATTGCCCCCTTCAATTGCGACACGAAGTCCGGAAGGCAGCTTGCCGCGGCGATTTCGCCTGCGCCGATGCGGACCACGCCGCTCGCTTCCGCCAATCCGCCGCAGCGCAGCAGCATGCTCTGCAGATCGCTCCAGAGAGGCCCGCAATCGCGCACCAGTTGCCGCCCGGCGGGGGTGAAGGACATGGTCCGGCCTTCGCGGCGGAACAGGCGGGCGCCCAGATGGCTCTCCAGTTCCCTTACCCGCGCCGAAATTGCCGGCTGGGTGGTGTTCAACCGCTCCGCCGCCGCAGCGAACGTGCCGAGCCGGTCGATCCAGAGCAGGGTTTCCAGATGGAAGAGGCCGATGCGATTGATAGACATGGCTTTTGGCTAAAGCAAAAAACAAATCATTAGAAATGATAATTGGCCTCCGCCAGAATGGCGATCCGAAGGAGAGGCATGCTTATGGTCAAAAAGCTTTATTCGGATGCGGCGAGTGCGTTGGAAGGTTTGCTGTTCGACGGCATGCATCTGTGCGCTGGCGGGTTCGGTCTGTGCGGGATACCCGAGCGGCTGATCGATGCGATCCGGGATTCGGGCGTCAGGGATCTGACCATCGCCTCCAACAATGCGGGGGTAGATGGCGAGGGGCTGGGCAAGCTGCTGCGCACGCGGCAGGTCAGGAAGATGATCTCCAGCTATGTGGGCGAGAACAAGGAGTTCGAGCGGCAATATCTGGCCGGGGAGCTGGAGGTGGAGTTCTGCCCGCAGGGCACGCTGGCCGAACGCTGCCGGGCGGGCGGCGCGGGCATTCCGGGCTTCTACACCAGGACGGGCGTCGGCACGGCGGTGGCCGAGGGCAAGGAAGTGAAGAGCTTCGACGGGCAGGATTATATATTGGAGCGCGGCATCTTCGCCGATGTGGCGGTCATCAAGGGCTGGAAGGCCGATGAGAGCGGCAACCTCATCTTCCGCAAGACGGCGCGCAACTTCAACCAGCCCATGGCGACGGCGGCGAAGATCTGCGTCGCGGAAGTGGAGGAGGTGGTGCCCACCGGCAGCCTCGACCCCGATGCGATCCATCTGCCCGGCATCTACGTCAAGCGCATGATCGTCGGAGCGCCTTACGACAAGAAAATCGAATTCCGCACCGTCCGCCAGAGGGAGGCCGCATAATGGCATGGACTCGTGACGAAATGGCCGCGCGGGCGGCGAAGGAATTGCAGGACGGTTTCTACGTGAATCTGGGCATCGGCATCCCGACGCTGGTGGCGAACCACATTCCCGACGGCGTGGAAGTGACGCTGCAGTCGGAGAATGGCATGCTGGGCATCGGCCCTTTCCCCTATGAGGGGGAGGAGGATGCCGACCTGATCAATGCGGGCAAGCAGACGATCAGCGAATTGCCGCAGAGCTGCTATTTTTCCAGCGCCGACAGCTTCGCGATGATCCGGGGCGGGCATATCGACCTGACCGTGCTGGGCGCGATGGAGGTTTCGGAACATGGCGACATCGCCAACTGGATGATCCCGGGCAAGATGATCAAGGGCATGGGCGGCGCGATGGATCTGGTCGCGGGCGTCAAGAAGATCATCGTCGTCATGGAACACACGTCCAAGGACGGCAGTCCCAAGTTCATCCCGGCCTGCACCCTGCCGCTGACGGGCAGGAATGTGGTCGACATGATCGTCACCGACCTCTGCGTGTTCCAGCGGCCCGACCATGACAGCCCGTTCCGCCTCATCGAATGCGCGCCGGGCGTGACGGCGGAGGAAGTCGCCGCCAAGACCAGTGCGCATTACACGGTGGACGTCGCTCAACCGGCCTGAGGAAAGAGGGCGAGGCCCCTCCCGTCAATGGGCCTCGCCGCCTCAGGCATGAAAGCGAATGCGCCCTGGGTCGCGTCGTCCGATCCACGGCAAAGTCATCCTGTTCAGGGATAGCCTGAATAGAGTGAAGCGAAGCGCCACAGGACATATCCGGGCCAGGCCGGCGCCAAGCTTTTCTCCGCAGAGGGGCCGTGACCCCGAAACAGGATGCGGATCAGGCTGCCTGCGCCCGCGCCGCGGCTATGCAGGCCTGCAAGTGATTATGCCGGAAGGGCTTGGACAGGCGCGTGATGTCGGGCGCGATCAGGTCAACCCCCTCATAGCCCGATATGATCAGCAACGCGATGTGCGGATGATCGGCCCGCAGGCGCAGCGCCAGTTCCACCCCCGTCATGCCCGGCATGATATGGTCGGTGATCAGGATGTCCGGCCGGTCGCCGGATTCGATCATGCTGAGCGCGCGTTCGGCCCGGTCGGTGTCGACCACCTCATAGCCCATGTCGATCAGCATCTCCCGCGTGCTATTCCGGACGAGATCGTTGTCGTCCACCAGCAGCACCTTGCCCGAACGCTCTTTCGGTCCCTCCTCGACTGCTGGGGAAGCCGCCTTCACGGCAGGCGCCCGCTCGACGGGCAGCCATAGCCGGACGCTGGTGCCCTGCCCCACGGCGCTGTCGATCTCCACCGTGCCGCCAAGCTGGGCGGCAAGGCCATGGACCATGGAAAGGCCAAGCCCCGTGCCATGGCCGGACGGCTTGGTCGTGAAGAAGGGCTCCATGGCCGCCGCCTTGACCGCCGGGGTCATGCCGGTGCCGGTGTCGCTGACGGTCAGGCAGACATAGGGACCGGGCGTCAGCGCGGCGGGCAGGCGGCTTTGGCGCGCCTGCGCCTTTATGCTGAGCGCGCCGCCGTCGGGCATGGCGTCGCGGCCGTTGACGGCCAGGTTGAGCAGCGCGACCTCAAGCTGATGGGCGTCCGCGCGCACCGGCGGCACCATCGGCTGGAGATCGACGGACAGCGCGATCCGCGGTCCCAGCGTGCTGGTCAGCAAGGCCTGCATCCCGCCAAGCAGGTCCGACAGGTCGACCGCCTTTGCGGTCAGGGGCTGGCGGCGGGCAAAGGTCAAGAGCCGCTGCACCAGCGTCTGCGCGCTCTCCGCCGCCTGCATCGCGATGGTCGCATGCCGCTCGATCGATTCGGGCGTCCGCTTGCCCGACAGGATCAGGTCCAGCCCGCCGACGATCGGCATCAGCAGATTGTTGAAGTCATGGGCGACATGGCCCGTCAACTGGCCGAGCATGTCCAGCTTCTGGACCTGGCGCAGGCTGTCCTGCGACCGCTCCAGTTCCGTGGTGCGTTCCCGGACGCGGCGTTCGAGCTGGTCGTTCAGCGCTTCCAGCGACGCAAACAGCCGCCCGTTCTCCAGCGCGGTGGACGCGGCGCGGGCCAGCGCCTCCAGCAGAGCGATCTCATTGTCGGTGGGCTGCGCGAATTCGGACCAGTAGGCGCCCAGAGCGGCCATGGGTTCGATGCGGCCGATCGGCACCATCACCATCGACCGCACGAATGTGGTGCGATAGGCCTCCACCGGCACGCGGGGATCGTCGAAGACGTCCGGGATCACCGCCGTCCGATGATGCTCCATCGCCCATCCGGACACGCAACTCGATGCCGGGAAGCGCTGTCCCGCCCAGAGCGGTTCCATCGAATCTTCAGCGATATAATGACACTGGTCCTCGTCGCGCAGGACGACCGCGATGCCGTCCGCCCCCACCGCGCGGCGCGCGAAGGCCCGCAGGACATTTATGATCGCTTCCATCGACCGCGCGCCGGCCAGCGCCTCCATGGCTTCGGCGGCTATGGTCCATCGTGCCGCCAGCGCCTTTTGTTCGGCACCCCGTTCGCTTGCCAATTTCCTGTCCATCGACAACCTTCTGCATCGGAACCGCGCGTCTTTCTAACATCGGACGGCGTCGATCACAAAGCGATTATGATCAATGGCTTAGAGGCGGCCTGGGTTTGCGGCCCGTCAACTCATCCTTAACCCTGTTCATCCGCCGGTCCGCCGGCGCGGGCGCCGGGCGCGCAAGCCCGCGACGCCCGCTCCGCAGGAACCGTCACAATGCCTCGACGATGGTCACATTGGCGATGCCGCCGCCTTCGCACATGGCTTGCAGCCCATAGCGCTTGCCCCGCGCCCTCAATCCATGGACAAGGGTCGCCATCAGCTTCGTCCCGCTCGCGCCGAGAGGGTGGCCCAGCGCGATCGCACCGCCATGGACGTTCAGCTTGCCCGGATCAGCGCCCAGCACCTTCAGCCAGGCCATGGGAATGGAAGCGAAAGCTTCGTTCACTTCGAACAGGTCGATCTCGTCCAGGCCCAGCCCCGCCCGGCGCAGCGCCCTTTCCGTGGCCGCAATCGGTTCCTCCAGCATGATGACGGGGTCGCCCGCCGTCACCGTCAGATTATGGATGCGCGCCAGCGGCCTCAGGTCGAACCGCTTCAGCGCCTCCTCATTCGCGACCAGCACGGCGGAGGCGCCATCGGTCATCTGGCTCGCATTGCCGGCGGTGATCGTGCCGCCTTCGGTCAGCGTCTTGAGCCCGGCCAGCGCCTCCATCGATCCATTGGCGCGCACGCCCTCATCCTGCGCGAAGCGGCCGTCCGGCGTGTCGACCGGCACGATCTCGCGCTCGAAAGCGCCCGCGGCGATGGCGGCCGCGGCCTTGCGATGGCTCTCCAGCGCGTAGGCGTCCATGTCTTCGCGGCTGAAGCCATATTTGTCGGCAATCGCCTGCCCGCCATGGTACTGGCTGAACTCGTTGACGCCGTAGCGCTCGCGGATGCTGGCGGGCCATGGCCCTTCCCCAATTCCCGCCTGCGCATGCAGATTGAAGTTGGAGCCCATCGGCACGCGCGTCATGCTTTCCACGCCGGCCGCGATCACCAGATCCTGCGTGCCGGACATCACCGCCTGCGCCGCGAAATGCAGCGCCTGCTGCGACGATCCGCACTGCCGGTCGATGGTGACGGCGGGAACGCTGTCGGGCAGCTTCGACGCCAGCACGACATTGCGGCCGAAGGCGAAGGATTGTTCGCCGCCCTGCGTGACGCAGCCCAATATGACATCCTCGACCGCGGCGGGATCGATGCCGCTGCGGTCGACCAATGCGTTCAGCACCACGGCGCCCAGATCCGCCGGATGAACGCCCGACAGCGCGCCCTTGCGCTTGCCGCCGGCAGTACGCAGCGCCTCGACAATATAGGCTTCGGCCATTTTCAGCTTCCTTCGACATGAGGAGGAGCGGCGGACCAAACCGGTTCCCCGCTCCAGAAGGCGGCAGGGGCGCGCGTGGAACCAGCGCTTCGCCTGCCGGGGCCGCTCAACGCGGCGCCATTCGGATCGCGCCGTCCAGTCGGATGACCTCGCCGTTCAGCATGGGATTGGCGATGATGCTGTCCACGAGCTGCGCATATTCGTCGGGCTTCCCAAGGCGGCTGGGATGCGGCACCTGCGCGCCCAGCGCATCCTGCACATGCTGGGGGAACGCCTCCAGCATGGGCGTCAGGAAGATACCCGGCGCGATGGTCATCACACGGATCTTGTGCTGCGCCAGGTCGCGGGCGATGGGCAGGGTCATGCCGACGACGCCGCCCTTGGAGGCGCTATAGGCGGCCTGGCCGATCTGGCCGTCGAACGCCGCAACCGACGCCGTGTTGACGATGACGCCCCGCTCACCCTCGATCTCGTCCGCCTTCGCCAGGGAAGCCGCGAAGCGGGCGATCATGCAGAATGTCCCGATCAGGTTCACTTCGACGGTCCGCCTGAACACGTCCAGCGGATGGGGCGCATGCTCCTTGCCGACGGTCTTGATCGCCGGCGCGATCCCCGCGCAGTTGACCAGGATGCGCGCGACGCCGTGCAGCGCCTCGGCCTGTTCGAACGCTGCCGCGACGGCGCCCTCGTCCGTCACGTCGACCTTCATGAACTGGCCACCAATGGCGTCGGCATGGGCCGCCCCCAATTCGGCGTTCAGGTCGAACAGCGTCACCCTGGCGCCGCCCCGCGCCAGACGCGCGGCGGTGGCTCCGCCCAATCCCGACGCGCCGCCGGTGACGATGGCAGCCATTCCCTTCAGATCCATTTCAGCCTCCGGAAACTCATGAGTGACTCATGCACTTTTGGGTGTATTGCGTCGCGCCGGGTTTCCTGTCAACGCTCCGATGGAGAAAAGAGGACATTGATGCACGCCGCTTCACCATTCCGCACCCCCGCCCAGAAAGAAGCCGAGCGCCTTGCCAAGCGCGAGGCCGTGCTGCGCGCGGCGGTGCGGATGTTCAACGAACGCGGGTTTCACGCGACGTCGCTGGACGACGTCGCCGCCAGCCTGGGCATATCCAAGCGCACCATCTACCACTATCTGGCCAACAAGGATCAGGTGCTGCTGGAATGCGTCACCATCGGCCTGCAGCAATTGCTGGAAGCGGCCGATCAGGCCCGGCGGGAGCCCGGCGACGGCCGCCATCGGCTGACGCGCTTCCTGCGCCGCTATGCCGAGGTCAACATGGACGATTTCGGGCGATGCGTGATCCGGACCGGGGACGAAGTGCTCTCGCCGGAAAGCAGGCCGCGCTATCGCGCGCTGAAGCGGGAGATCGACAATGCCTTGCGCAGGTTGATCGAAGACGCCGTTGCCGATGGTTCGATCGCACGGATCGACGTGAAGATGGCTGCTTTCGCGCTGGCGGGGGCGCTCAACTGGCCGGGGCGCTGGTACGATCCGGAAGGGGCGATGCCGGCCGGGACCGTGGCGGAAAAGCTGGTCGACATTCTGGTTTCGGGACTCGATCCGCGCGATTGACTTGGGTAGAGCGTGCGCGAAGGCGGCTTGCCCTCCTTCCAACGTCGATCCCGATCACGGCGGCAGGGCGGGATGCCGGGGGACACGGGCACGCTTCCGCTTCACGGCTGCAATTTGGAGGCTCAATGGCAGAGACAAACCGCAAAAAGGCCCCGGACGAAAGCGCCGCCGCGAAACAGCCCGGCCAGCGGCGGAAGACCAACCGGCGCGAACAGCAGCGGTCCGTCGAAACGCGCCAGGCGATATTGGAGGCGGCGCTCAACGAATTTGCCGAGCGCGGGTTCGACGGCAGCAGCGTGCGCCGCATCGGGGAACGCGCGGGCCTGGAATATACGCTGATCACCTATCATTACCGCACCAAGGAGGCGCTGTGGAAGGCGGTGGCCGAATATGCCTTCGAGCAGATCGAGACCATGTGGGACGAGGCCATTCCCCCCGATTCCCGAATGTCCGCGTCAGAGCGCGTGCGGGCCGAGTTCCGGACCTTCCTGCGCTTCACGGTCGAACATACCGCGTTCCACCATTTCATGCTGCGCGAGAATCAGGGATCGAGTCCGAGAATCGGTTGGCTGGTCGAGAAGGTTCTCAGCAAGACCCGCGACCGCATCCTGCCCCAGATCCGGGCGGCGCAGGCGGAGGGCCAGCTCCTGCAGGGCGATCCCGATCATGTCTATTACATGCTCATCGGCATGACCTCCACCCTGTCGTCGCTCAACCGCGAAATGGCGGAAACCATTGGCTTTTCCATCAGGAATGAGGAGGCCGTCGAACGCTATTGGAACCTCGTCGAACGCGCTGTCTTCAAATAAACTCCACGACTGTAGAGTTTTTATGGACTCCTGCGGCAGGGCATGTTAGCCCTGCTCTCCAGACGGCAATGACCGTGATGGAGAAGATGCCCCGTGGATGTTCCAGTCATCGTAGCGGGTGGGGGGCCGGTCGGCCTTACCACCGCATTTGAGCTTCAAAGCCGCGGCGTTCGCACGCTGCTGCTCGAACGCAATCCCTCGACCACGCGCCATCCGAAGATGGACGTGACCAATGGCCGCAGCATGGAGCTGTTCCGCCGCATGGGCATTGCGGAGAAGATACGCGACGTCGCCGTGCCGCGCGGCAATCCGATGGACGTTTCCTGGGTGACGCGGCTGAACGAGTGGGAACTGGCCCGCTTCCGCTATCCCGACGTCGAAAGCTGGCGGGAAGAAATCCGCGCCAACAATGACGGGTCGCAGCCGCTGGAACCCTATATGCGGTTGAGCCAGGTCGTCCTGGAACCGCTGCTGCGCGGGTTGCTGGAAGAATCTCCGCTGGTCGAAATGCGGTTCGGCTGGGCGGTCGAGGGCTTCGACGACGATGGCGAAGGGGTGACGGTCCATCTGCGCGAAGTCGCGACGGGGCGCACCGAACGGCAGCGCTGCGCCCTGCTCGCGGGCTGCGACGGCGGCGGCAGCATCATCCGCGAGAAGCTGGGCTATGCCTGGGACGGGCAATATAATGTCGCCCGCTTCTTCATGGTGCATTTCCGGTCGGAGGCGCGCGACCTGCTCCAGCGCTTCGGCATCGCCTGGCATTATCAGTCGCCCGCCGGCAGCACGCTGATCGCGCAGGACGATGCGGAGATCTGGACGCTCCACTGCATGCTGCCCGAAGGGGCGGACGCGGCGGCCATCGATCCCCGGCAACTCGCCTTCGATGCGTTGGGCCGGGAATTCCCGATCGAGGTGATCCAGGCGAACCCCTGGTCGCCGCATCTGGTGCTGGCGAACGGATATGGGCGCGGGCGGGTGTGGATGGCGGGCGATGCCGTGCATCAGGTGATCCCGACCGGCGGTTACGGCATGAACACCGGGATAGGCGACGCCGTCGACCTCGCCTGGAAATACGCCGCCATCCTGCAGGGCTGGGGCGGCCCCGCCCTGCTCGACAGCATAGAGGCGGAGCGCCGGCCGGTGGGCCGCGCCATTGTCGACGCGTCGCGCCTGCATATGGGCGTGCGCCTGAAGATCGCGCAAGCCTATGCCCCGATCATCCATGACGACACGCCGGAGGGGGCCGCCGCGCGCGACGCCTATGGCGCGCTGATCGCGGAACTCGGCAATGCGGAGAATGAATCGCGGGGCATCGAACTCGACCATCGCTACCGCCAGTCGCCGATCGTCTGCCATGAATGCGACGAACCGGAATGGCGGCTGCGCGATTATGTGCCCAGCACCTGGCCGGGCATGCGGGCGCCGCATCTGTTCCTGGAGGATGGCAGCGCCATCTTCGACCGGCTGGGGCCCTGGTTCACTTTGGTCCGCTTCACCGACGCCTCGGCCCAGCCGCTGCTCGACGCCGCGCGCGAGCGGGGCGTGCCGGTCGACCTGCTCGACATTCGCGACGCGCATGCCCGGCGGATCTACGAGCGCGATTTCGTGCTGATCCGCCCCGACCAGCATGTCGCCTGGCGCGGCGACGCCATGCCGGAAGACCCGATGGCGGTGATCGACCGGATCAGGGGAGCAAGGTCATGATCGGTCAAGTCGACCCCATCGTCCGGGCGGACGCCGTCGTCCATGTGAGCTTCGAGCGGCGCGACATCGACGCCATGGCCCGCTTCCTGGAGGATTTCGGCTTCGTGCCGGTCGCGGGCGGCAGCGGCGGGCAGCGCCATTTCCGGGGCTATGGACCGCAACCCTATTGCGTCGAGCTGATCGCATCGGAGCGGGATGCCTTCGTCGGCTTCGGCCTTGCCGCCAGGGACCGCGCCGATCTCGATCGGCTGTCCACCGCCACCCAGTCGCCGGTCGAAGCGACGGATGCGCCGGGCGGCGGCGAGCGGGTGCGCCTCTTCGATCCGGAGGGCGTGCGCGTCGACCTGCTCTGGGGCGCGGCGCCGCTGGAGCCGCTGCCGGTGCGGGAGCCCTTGACCGAGGTCAACTCGCCCGTGGCCAGCCGCCGCATCGACAGGCCGGTCCGGACGCCGACCGCGCCCGCGCCGGTGTTCCGCATCGGCCATGTCGTCCTCCAGACGCCGGACTTCGAACGGACCGCCGGCTGGTACCGGCGTCATTTCGGCTATCTTCCGACCGACGTCGCGACCGTGGGCGAGGATGCGCCGGTGCTGGGCTTCTTCCGCTTCGACCGGGGCGCGGAGCCCGCCGACCATCACAGCCTCGCGCTGCTCGCCGGGCCGGAATCGCGCCTGCTGCACATCTCGACCGAGACGATCGACGTCGATGCGGTGGGGCAGGGCCAGCAATATCTGCGCGGCAGGGGCTGGAACCATTATTGGGGCATCGGCCGCCATGTGCTCGGCAGTCAGGTCTTCGATTATTGGAAGGACTCCGCCGGGGACGAGTGGGAACATTATGCGGACGGCGACCTGATGACCGCCGATTATCCGACCGGTTTCCATCCGCTGTCCCGCGGCGACCTCTGGTCCTGGGGCGACGACCTGCCCGATTCCATGCGGCCGCCCGCCCCCGCCCCGGCCGACGCGCCGCCGCTCGTCCGCAATATCGTCGACGCCCTGCTGGTGCCCCCGCGCCCCTGGCTTCGCTGACATCCCCATTGGAATGCAGGAGTAGAATGATGGCATTGATGATCGTCCGCTATGATGAAGGCGCGGGCCCGCGCTGGGCCGTGCTGACCGGCGATGCGCCCGAGGGGCCGGCCGACCGGGTCGAGGGGCGGGGCATTGCGAGCGGCGCGAAGACCCTGGGCGAACTGATCGGCGCGATCGAAGCCGCGCCGGACCTGACCGCCACGGGCGAGGCGGTGCGCTTTGCCGCGAGCGCCCTTCTGAGCCCCGTCACCCCCGATGCGACGCTGATCTGCCAAGGGCTCAACTATGATGAGCATGCGGCGGAAGCCGGTCATCATGTGCGCAAGGAGAACCTCCTTTTCGCCAAGGCCAGTTCGTCGCTCTGCGGCGCCTATGCCGACATCGTCCGTCCCAAGGGGGTCGAGCTTCTGGATTATGAGGTGGAGGTCGGCATCGTCCTGCGCCGTCCGCTGGAAGCGGGAACGACCGTGACCGCCGGCAATCTCGGCTCCTATCTTGCCGGCGTGGTCCTGTGCAACGACGTGTCGGCGCGCGACACCATGTTCGGCGCGTCCTTCATGCAGTGGTTCCAGGGCAAGAGCTATCGCACCTTCTGCCCGGCCGGGCCGGTCTTCTATCTGCTCGAACCCGAAGAGGTCGCGGCGACGGTCGACAATCTGGAACTTTCGCTGACCTATGACGGAAAGGTCCGCCAGTCCGCCAACACTGGACAGCTGATCTACAAGCCCGCCGAAACGCTGACCCAGATCGCGGCGATCATGGACCTGAAGCCCGGCGACATGGTGCTGACCGGAACGCCGGGCGGCGTCATCGCGCAAGGCACGCCGGGCCTGATCGAACTGCTCAAGACCAACCTGCTGAACGACGCCGCGCGCCGCGATGGCATGCGCGTCGAAATGAAGACGCTGGGCCGGTTCCTGCAACCGGGCGACGAGCTCAATCTGACGCTGCGCGACGGGGTCAGCGGCATGTCGCTGGGCGGGCAAAGAAGCCGGATAACAGGCGCGTAAATGGGAGGCTGAGAAATACTCCACATATGTAGAGTTTTATGTTGACACAGCCCGCCGGCATGGCATTCTACGGTCACAGGAACCCGAAAAGAAAAGCCGAGCCGACAGGGCGAGCCGGCGGCGCCGAGATTGTCCACGACATCAACGCGCCGCATCGAAAGACCGCCAACCGCCCCTGACCCCCACGATCGATGCGGGGCGGGGCGGCAGGGCAACAGGGCTTTCCGGAGAGGAAATGCGATGTTCATCGAGAGCATTTGGTATGTCGCCGCCCGCTCGCGGACAATCGGCGCGCCGCGATCATGCGCCCCACTTCCGTCCGACCGTTCCGGCCCCGCCGGTCTGGCGCCTTGCCCGGCGGCTGTGGAAGCGCGCCCGCCGCTGACCTGAACGAAGGGCATGCGGCCCGGGAAGATGCCGCGCCAAGGAATGAACAAACAACCCGGCTGCCCCACCAGATCAGGCAGTCAGGGCTTGAACGAGGGAGAGGAAAAATGAGGAAGCCCATATGCGTCCTGCTCGCGACCAGCGCGCTCGTCGCGCCGCTGTGCAGCCATGCGCAATCCCCGGCCAGACAGGCCGAAGCCGCGCCGCAACGCGACCTTGCCGTGGGCGAGATCATCGTCACCGCGCAGAAGCGTGAGGAACGGCTGAACGACGTGCCGGTCTCCATCACGGCGGCGTCCGCCAGCCAGCTTGAAAATGCGGGCGTGACCCAGCCGTCGGACCTGGTGAAGATCGTTCCCGGCTTCACCTATCAGCCGAGCGCCTATGGCACGCCGGTCTTCACGATGCGCGGCATCGGCTTCTATGACGTCGCCGTCGCCGTGGCCCCGGCGGTCAGCGTCTATGTCGACCAGGTGCCCCTGCCCTATCTCGCCATGACGCAGGGGGCGTCTCTCGACGTCGAGCGCGTCGAGGCGCTGAAAGGGCCGCAGGGCACGTTGTTCGGCCAGAATTCGACCGGAGGCGCGATCAACTATATCGCGGCCAAGCCGACCGACCACCTCGCCGCCAGCATCGACCTCAGCTATGGCCGGTTCGACCAGGTGGATGCGCAGGGCTTCGTCAGCGGCCCGATCGCAAACAATCTGAAGGCGCGGCTGGCGGTGCGCCACGAATATCGCGACGGCTGGCAGATCAGCCAGACCCGCCCGTCCGACCGCCTCGGCCGCCGGGACTATTCCACCGCCCGCCTGCTGCTCGATTGGGAGCCCACCGACACGCTGCGCTTCGAATTCAACGCCAATGGCTGGATCGACCGGAGCGAGACGCAGGCGGCGCAGTTCGTGAAATATGCCCCGACCGTGGCTCCGTCGGCGGGCGGCTATACCGACATCACGGCAGAACTGGAAGCCGCCGTCCCGGCCCCCAACCGCAGCCGCATCGCGGACTGGGACCCCGGCGCCGACCTTCGCCGCGACGACAGCTTCTACCAATTCTCGCTGCGCGGCGACCTGGACGTCAGCGATGCCGTGACCCTGACCTCGATCAGCGCCTATTCGCGGTTCAAGCAGCGCTCGCCCAGCGACACCGACGGCGTGCCGCAGAATAATTTCCTGCTGACGATCAACGCCGACATAGAGACGGTGTCGCAGGAATTGCGGCTCGCGGGCACGGCGGGCCCGATCCGCTGGATGCTGGGCGGCAATTACAGCCACGACACCACCGGGGACGACCAGCGCGGCGACTATATCGCCAGCAACAGCGGGGTGGGGCCGTTCCGCTACACCTCCTTCATCAACAGCAACCATCAGAAGATCACGACCAAGGCGGTGTTCGGCAGCCTCGACTATGAGCTGACGGACAGGGTGACGGCACAGGTTTCGGCGCGCTACAGCGACCAGCGCAACCGGTTCAGCGGCTGCCTGCTGGACGTGGGGGATGGTTTGATCTCCAACGCGTTCAGCTTCCTGTCGAACCTGTCGCGCAATTTCGATCCGCCGACGGTGGCGCTCGCGCCGGGCGCCTGCGCGACCCTGGGCGAAGTCGGCTATGGCACGCCCTTCATCCCGGTGCCCAGCGTCGAAAAGTCGCTGAAGGAGGATAATATTTCCTGGCGCGCCAGCCTCAACTGGAAGCCGAATCCCGACAGCCTGCTCTACGCCAACGTCACGCGCGGCTATAAGGCGGGCAGCTTCCCGACGGTGCCCGGCCTTTTCCCCAGCCAGTTCGACCCGGTGACGCAGGAATCGGTGCTCGCCTATGAGGCCGGCTTCAAGCTTTCGCTGCTCGACCGGCGGCTGCAACTGACGGGCGCGGGCTTCTACTACAAATATGACGACAAGCAGATCATCGGCTACATCACCACCGCCTTCGGCAATCTGCCCGGGCTGGTGCAGGTTCCGAGGTCGAGCGTCCGCGGCGCGGAGCTGAGCGTCAACTGGCGGCCGGTCGACGGGCTGACCTTCAATGGCGGCGCCACCTATGTCGACTCGCGCGTCGACAGGAGCTTCCTCGCCAACGATCCCTATGCCGCCGTCGTCGACATCAAGGGCGAACCCTTTCCCAGCACGCCCAAATGGCAGCTCAACGGCGATCTCGACTATCGTTTCGCGCTGACCGGCAATCTCGACCTCTCGCTGGGCGGCAATGTCCGCTACCGCTCGCGCAGCGTGGCGGCGTTCGGGGGAGCGCCCGAATTCGCCCTGCCCGGCTATGCCGTGCTCGACCTGCGGATCAGCCTGGAAAGCCCGGACAGCGGATGGAAGTTCCAGCTCTGGGGGCGCAACGTCACCAACAAATTCTATGTCACCACCGTCACCCATGTGGTCGATACGGTGGCGCGCACCACCGGCATGCCCGCCACTTACGGCGCGACGCTCAGCTACAGCTATTGATGCGATGAACCGGGCCGTCATCCTTGCGCGCCGTCCGCAGGCCATTCCCCAGAGCGAGCATTTCGCGCTGGAGGAACGCCCCATGCCCGTTCCCGCCGATGGACAGATATGGGTGCGCAACCATTATCTGTCCGTCGAGCCCGCCATGCGGGGCTGGCTGAGCGACGCGAGCAACTATTCCGACCCCATCCTTGTCGGGGACGCCATGCGCGCCTTCGCCGTCGGAGAGGTGGTGGAATCGCGGCACGGCGATTTCGCGCCGGGCGACAGGGTGATGGGCCTGTTCGGCTGGCAGGAGCATGCGGCGGTCGACCGGTCCGCCATATTGCTGCGCGTCCCGGACACCGATCTGCCGCTGTCGCTCTATCTGGGGATATTGGGGCTGAACGGCGTCACCGCCTATTTCGGGCTGCTCGACATCTGCGCCCCTCGTCCCGGCGAGACGGTGCTCGTCTCGACGGCGGCGGGTTCGGTGGGGTCGTGCGTGGGCCAGATCGCCGCCATATCGGGCTGCCGCACGGTCGGCCTGGCGGGCGGGCCGGAAAAGCGGCGCCAGTGCCTGGACGAGTTCGGCTATGACGCCGCGATCGACTATCGCGGCGAGCCCGATCTGGATGCCGCCATTGCCCGCGCCTGTCCCGACGGGGTCGACATTTATTTCGACAATATAGCCGGGCCGATCAGCGACGCGGTGCTGCGCCATTTGCGCCTGCATGCGCGGATCGCCGTCTGCGGCACCGCCTCCATCGCAAGCTGGGACCCCTGGCCGCAAGGGGCGCGGCCCGAGCGTCACCTGCTGGTGAAGCGGGCGACGATGCGCGGATTCCTGACGTTCGACTATGCCGATCGCTTCGATGAGGCCGTCGCCCAATTGTCGGCCTGGCTGCGCGAGGGACGGCTGCATTACCGCGAGCACATATTGGAGGGGCTTGGCGAGGCCCCCGGCGCGATAGCGCGCCTCTATTCCGGGCAGAATCAGGGGAAGCTGCTGATCCGGCTTCCCGCAGCGAAGGATTGAACAGCGTGTCGAAGGTCATCATCAGTTGCGCCCTGACCGGCGCCGTCCACACCCCCACCATGTCCCCCCATCTGCCGGTGACGCCCGACGAGATCGCGCAACAGGCGATCGAGGCGGCCGAGGCGGGCGCTTCCGTCCTCCATCTTCATGCGCGGGACCCGGAAACGGGCAGGCCGACGCCCGATCCCGATATGTTCATGCAGTTCCTGCCGCGCATCAAGCAGGCGACCGACGCCGTGGTCAACATCACGACGGGCGGCGGCCAGGGCATGTCGCTCGACGAGCGGCTCGCCGCGCCGCTGCGCGCATCGCCGGAGCTTTGCTCGCTCAACATGGGGTCGATGAATTTCGGCATGTATCCCATGCTGGACCGTTACAAGAGCTTCCAACATGACTGGGAAGCGGCGCATCTGGAGGCTTCGCGCGACTGGATCTTCAAGAACACCTTCAGGGATATAGAGCTGATCCTGGAGCGGCTGGGCAAGGGTCATGGCACCAAGTTCGAGTTCGAATGCTACGACACCGCCCATCTCTACACGCTAGCCCATTTTCTGGACCGCAAGCTGGTGACGCCGCCGCTGTTCGTGCAATCCATCTTCGGCCTGCTGGGCGGCACCGGCGCGGACACGGAAAATCTGCTCCACGCCAGGCGCATTGCGGACAAGCTGTTCGGGGACGATTATCGCTGGTCGGTCATGGCGGCGGGCAAGCACCAGATCCCCTTCGTGACCATGGGCGCGATCAACGGCGCGAACGTCCGCGTCGGGCTGGAGGATTCGCTCTATGCGGGCAAGGGACGGCTCGCCCGGTCCAATGCCGAACAGGTGCGGCTGATCCGATCGATCCTGGAGCCCTTGTCACTGGAGGTGGCGACACCGGCGGAGACGCGTGAGATACTGGCGCTGAAGGGCGGCGACAATGTCACCTTCTAGAGCAATCGACAGGGAGGGAGAGCCCATGGCCGAGCAGCAGGACCATTCGCCCCGCATCATGGCGGTGATCGACTATTTCCGGCGGGGCGACGCGGGCCGGCCCGACATGCTCGACGGGTTCACGGACGATTTCGAATTTTTCTTTCCCAAATTCGGCATCGGCCGGGGCCGCGATGACTTCATGGCCTTCGCCGCCGGCCTTGTGGGTTCGTTCAAGGCGTTCGGGCACGATATTGACGGGCTGCGCTTCATCGAGAGCGGCGACAGCGTGGTGGTCGAAGGGACAACCCGCGGCGAAGACAAGGAAGGCGCGACATGGGAAGGCGGCACGACGCCGGGCGGGCGCTTTTGCAGCGTCTTCGAATTTCGCGGCGTGCTGATCGCCCGCATGCACATCTATCTCGACCCCGATTACACCAGCCGGGACGAGGCGCGGTTCCTATGGGGCAGGGACCGGCGCTGGTGATCGCCATGAAGGAGGAGAGGTTCGCATGAGCAGGCTGCAAGGCAAGGTCGCCCTGATCACGGGCGCGGCAAGCGGCCAGGGCGCGGCGGAGGCGCGGCTGTTCGCGGCGGAAGGCGCGAAGGTGGTCGTCACCGACCTCAACGAAGCCGGAGCGGCGGTCGCCGCCGAACTGGGCCCCAACGGCCATTTCGTTCGCCATGACGTGGCGGAACAGGCCGATTGGGCGCGGGTCGTGCGCGAGGCGGAGGAGCGCTTCGGGAAGATCGACATTCTGGTCAACAATGCGGGCGTCTACAAGCCCGCGCCCTTGCTGGAAACGGACGCCGCGCTGTGGGACCTGCATTATCGCGTCAACCAGCTCAGCGTCTTCCTGGGGATGCGCGCCGCCGCGGAGGCGATGGCGAAGACCGGCGGCGGCGCCATCGTCAACATCTCGTCGGGCGCGGGCCTGGGCAATGTTCCCGGCATCTTCGCCTATGCGACCAGCAAATGGGCCGTGCGCGGCATGAGCAAGCTGGCGGCGTCGGAACTCGCGCCGCTCGGCATCCGCGTCAATTCGATCCATCCCGGCATCATCGACACGCCGATGCTGGGCGAGAACACGCCCGAACGGCTGAAATTCTATGAGGACATGATCCCCATGAAGCGCATCGGAACCACCGACGAGGTGGCCCGGCTGGTGCTGTTCCTCGCCTCCGACGAGGCGAGCTACGTCACCGGCGCGGAAATCACCGTCGACGGCGGAATCGGCTGAAGGATCGAAAGGACATCATATGGGACGGTTGCAGGGCAAGGTTGCCATCATCACCGGCGGGGGCCGCGGCATCGGCCGCGCCACCGCGGAACTCTTCGCCCGCGAGGGCGCGCAGGTTCATGTCACCGACGTCAACCCGCCCGACGCGCCCCATGACGATCCGGCGATCCGCTTTTCCATCATGGACGTCGCGAACGAAGGGCAATGGGCGGAGCTGGTGGAGGGCATCGTGGCGCGTCATGGCGCCGTCGACATCCTCGTCAACAATGCGGGCATCGGCGGGTCGCAACTGCCGCTTGCCGACGAGAATCTGGCCGACTGGGACCGGGTGATCGCGGTCAACCAGACCGGCGTCTTCCTGGGCATGCGCGCCGTGCTGCCGGGGATGCGCGCCAAAAGGGCGGGGTCGATCGTCAATTTCTCGTCGATCTGGGGGATCGCGGCGGTCCCCGGCGCGGCTGCCTATCATGCGTCCAAGGCGGCCGTCCGGCACCTGACCAAACATGCCGCCGTCACCTATGCGCCGGACAATGTGCGGGTGAACTCCATCCATCCCGGCATCATCGCCACCCCCATGGTGCTGGAGGATCAGGCGGAGGAAACCAGCGCCGGGGTGGTGGCGGCGACGCCGCTCGGCCGCATGGGCCAGCCGATCGAACTGGCCAATGGCGTGCTGTTCCTCGCCAGCGACGAATCCAGCTTCATGACCGGCGCCGAACTGGTGATCGATGGCGGCTATCTTGCGCAGTAACGGGGCTGCTACATCAATGACATTGGACGGACTCGACGAACTGCTCGCGCGAACGGACGCCTTCATCCGCGACGTGGTGATCCCCTTCGAAACCGACCCCCGGATCGGCGGTCACGGCCCTTCGGACGCGCTGGTCGAGGATTTGCGGGCGCTGGCGCGCCATGCTGGCCTCATCGCCCCCCATCTGCCGCCGGAACTGGGGGGCCAGGGGCTGGACCATGCCGCGACGGCGCGGCTGTTCCGGTCGGCCGGCTATTCGCCGCTCGGCCCGCTGGCGATGAACCTGGCGGCTCCGGACGAGGGCAATATGCACCTGCTCGCCCGCGTGGCCACCCCGGCGCAGATCGACCGCTTCCTCCGGCCGCTTGCCGCCGGGACGACGCGGTCGGCCTTCCTGATGACCGAACCGGCGGACGAGGATGGGGCCGGTTCCGACCCCTCGATGCTCAGGACCGTGGCGCGCCCCGATGGCGACCATTGGATCATCGACGGGCGCAAGAGCTTCGCGACAGGCGCGCAGGGCGCTGCCTTCTCGATCGTCATGGCGCGCACGGGGGAGTCGGCCACCATGTTCCTTGTCGACATGGACAGCCCCGGCATCACCGTCGAGCGGCTGCTCGACACCATCGATGGGACCATGCCCGGCGGCCATGCCGTCGTGCGGCTCGACGGCGTGCGGGTGCCCGCGACCCGGATACTCGGGGAGGTCGATCAGGGCTTCCGCTACGCGCAGGTGCGTCTGGCGCCCGCGCGCCTCACCCATTGCATGCGCTGGTGGGGCAGCGCGAGGCGCGCGCACGACATCGCCCGCGGCTATGCCGTCAAGCGACAGGCCTTCGGCAAGCCGCTGATCGACCATGAGGGCGTGGGCTTCATGCTGGCGGACAATCTGATCGACCTGAAACAGTCGGAACTGATGATCGACTGGTGCGCGGGCATATTGGACTCCGGCGCGCCCGGCATCATCGAAAGCTCGATGACGAAGGTGGCGGTTTCCGAAGCGCTGTGGCGGATCGCGGACCGCTGCGTGCAGGTCATGGGCGGGACCGGGGTGAGCGGCGACACGGTGGTAGAGCAGATATTCCGCGAAATCCGGGCCTTCCGCATCTATGACGGACCTACGGAGGTGCACAAATGGTCGCTCGCCAAGGCCATCGGGCGCGCCCATCCGGGGGACGTGCCATGAGCACCGGTGAGGCGGAAAACGCCGGCACCGTCGCCGTTCGGGATGCGCACCGGTTCGATGAAGCCGGTCTGGCGCGATGGATGGCGGATCATGTCGACGGCTATTCGGGACCGCTCCGCGTCGAACAGTTCAGGGGCGGGCAGAGCAATCCCACCTACAAGCTCGTCACGCCGGGTCGCCACTATGTGCTGCGCCGCAAGCCGCCGGGCCGGCTGGTCAAGGGCGCGCATGCCGTCGAGCGGGAGGCGCGCGTGCTGTCCGCGCTGGGATCGGCGGGATTTCCGGTCGCCCATGTCCATGCCCTCTGCGTCGACGAAGGGGTCATCGGCACCCCCTTCTATGTCATGGACATGGTCGAGGGGCGGATATTCTGGAACGCCAGCTTCCCGCAGGTCGCCAGCCATGACCGCCCGGCCTATTTCGATGCGATGAACGAGACGCTGGCCCGACTGCACAGCCTGGATTATGCAGCGATCGGACTGGCCGACTATGGCCGCCCCGGCAATTATTTCCAGCGTCAGATCGACCGCTGGTCCAGACAATATCTGGAGGATGCCGATGCCGGGCGGGACCGGAACATGGACCGGCTGGTCAAATGGCTGCCGGCGCATATTCCGCCGGACGACCAGACGTCGATCGTCCATGGCGACTTCCGTTGCGACAATATGATCTTCCACCCCACCGAACCCCGCGTCCTGGCGGTGCTCGACTGGGAATTGTCGACGCTCGGCCATCCGCTCGCGGACTTCGCCTATCATGCGATGATGTACCGGATGCCGCCCCACATCGTCGCGGGACTGGGCGGCATGGATATCGCCGCGCTCAACATTCCCACCGAGGCGGAGTATGTGGCCTCCTATTGCCGCCGGACCGGTCGGGAGGCGATTCCCGACTATGATTTCCACGTCGCCTTCAACTTCTTCCGGCTGGCGGCGATCTTCCACGGCATCAAGGGCAGGGCGCTGCGCGGCACCGCCGCCTCGGCCCAGGCGCGCGAACGGGCGAAGGCGTTCCCGGAACTGGCCGAACTCGCCTGGATGCAGGCGGAAAGGGCGGCGCCAGCGTGACGCGCCGGGCGATCGTTCCGGATATGGCAACGATGCTTTGAGGAAATGGGCCTGGCATCCCGATTCCCACCACCATAAATGATCGTCTCGACCGCTGCGGAGCAGGAACAGGAAGCATCATGGCAACCCTTCATGGAATGACAGCCGGCACGGCGGCCCCCCGCCCGGTCGTTCATCGCACGCGCGGCAGCGGACATGGTTCGATCGTCCGGCTGATGAGCCCGTCCGATCTGGGCCGCTATCTGAAGCCCTTCGTGTTCCTCGACCTGTTTGCAGGCGACATGCGGCAGCTTTCCGCCGCCATGCCGCTGCATCCCCATTCGGGCATCGCGACCGTCACCGTCTTCACCGAAGGGGATGTGACCTATGACGATCCGCAGGCGGGCACCGGCACGCTGGCCTTCGGCGGCGTGGAATGGATGCGCGCGGGCGGCGGCGTCTGGCACGGGAAGGAACTGTCCGCCGGACGCTCGGCGCTGATGCAGGGCTTCCAGCTCTGGATCGCCCTGCCCCCCGAACTGGAGAACGGACCGGTCGACAGCCAATATATAGAGGCGGACCATATGCCCATGGCCGGCCCCGCTTATGTGATCCTTGGCCGGCACGCGGGCGCGCAGAGCCCGGTCCGCGCGCCTGACGGGATCACCTATCTGCTGGTCCGCCTGCAAGCCGGGGAGAGCTGGACCTACGCACCGCCCTCCGGCCATTCGGTCGCCTGGGTGGCGGTGGCGAAGGGCGGTCTTTCCGGCTCCGCCCCGATAGCGCAGGGCGAGATGGCGCTGTTCGAGCCGGGAGAGGAGGCGATCACGCTCCAGGCGGGCGATGCGGGCGCGACCTTCGTCCTGGGGTCCGCACGGCCGCATCCCCATCCGCTTCACCTCGGTTCCTATTCGGTGCACACGACAGCCGCCGCCCTTGCGGAGGGCGAAGGGCGGATCACGGAGATCGCCCAGCGGCTGAGGCAGGAGGGCCCTGCAAGGACGGCATCGGGAAGCGTGCCGGTCTTCCGCTAGAGCGATTTCCAGACGATCGGAACCCGCCAAGGCTGCGGGTTTCGATGAGACCCAGGGGCCGAAAGCATCACCGGGCCCGGTTCCGGATCAATTCCTCCACAATGGCCGGCTCGGCCAGCGTCGATATGTCCCCCAGCGCCTGGGGCGACACCTCGCCCTCCGCGATCTTGCGCAGGATGCGGCGCATGATCTTGCCCGAACGGGTCTTGGGCAGGCCGGGGGCAAACTGGATCACGTCGGGCGTCGCGATCGGCCCGATCTCGCTGCGCACCCATTTCACCAGCGCCTGACGCAGTTCGTCGGTCGCTTCCTCGCCGCTGTTCAGCGTCACATAGGCGTAGATGCCCTGTCCCTTTATGTCGTGCGGGAAGCCCACCACCGCCGCCTCCGCCACCGCCTCGTGCAGCACCAGCGCGCTTTCCACCTCCGCCGTGCCCATGCGATGGCCCGACACGTTGATCACGTCGTCGACGCGCCCCGTGATCCAATAGTCCCCGTCCGCGTCGCGCCGGCAGCCGTCGCCGGTGAAGTACAGGCCCGGATAGGTGGTGAAATAGGTCTGGAAGAAGCGCTCATGATCGCCCCACACGGTCCGCGCCTGCCCCGGCCAGCTCCGCGCGATGCAGAGATTGCCTTCCCCCTCGCCCTCCACGGCGACGCCATTGCCGTCGACCAGCAAGGGCTCGACCCCGAAAAAGGGCTTGGTCGCCGCGCCCGGCTTCAGGTCCGTCGCGCCCGGCAGCGGCGTGATCATGTGGCCGCCCGTCTCCGTCTGCCACCAGGTATCGACAATGGGGCAGCGCCCCTCGCCCACCACCTCATGATACCAGCGCCAGGCTTCGGGATTGATCGGCTCCCCCACCGTGCCCATCAGCCGCAGCGAGGCGCGGCTGGTGCGGGTCACATGTTCGTCCCCCTCCTTCATCAGCGAACGCAGCGCCGTCGGCGCGGTGTAGAGCGTCGTCACCCGATGCCGGTCGACCACTTCCCAGATGCGGCTGGACGTCGGCCAGTTCGGCACCCCCTCGAACATCAGCGTGGTGCCGCCATTGGCGAGCGGTCCATAGACGATATAGCTGTGGCCTGTGACCCAACCGACATCGGCGGAGGACCAGAAGACCTCGCCCGGCCGATGGTCGAAGGCAAGGTCGAAGGTCATCGCCGCCCAGAGCAGATAGCCGCCGGTCGAATGCAGCACGCCCTTGGGCTTGCCCGTCGATCCGGAGGTGTAGAGCAGGAACAGCGGGTCTTCCGCCGCCATCGCCTCTGCCGGACAGTCGGCGGAGACCTCAGCGGCCAGTTCGTCATAATAGGCGTCCCGCGCGGGGTCCATCGCGACGTCCCCGCCCGTCGCCCGGACGACAATCACGCGTTCCAGCCCCGGCGCCAGAGCCGCCGCCGCGTCGACATTGCGCTTCAGCGGCACGATCCTGCCGCCCCGCCGCCCCTCATCGGCGGTGATGACGATCCGGCTGTCGCAATCGCTGATCCGTCCCGCCAGCGCCTCGGGCGAGAAACCGCCGAACACCACCGAATGGATCGCCCCGATCCGCGCGCAGGCGAGCATGGCGAAGGCCGCCTCCGGAATCATCGGCAGATAGAGCGTCACCCGGTCGCCGCGCCCCACGCCCGCGCCTTTCAGCACATGGGCGAAGCGGCACACCTCTTCATGCAATTGCCGGTAGGTGAAGCGCCGCGCCGGTTCCTCCGGATCGTCCGGTTCCCAGATGATCGCCGCCTGATCGCCGCGCGTCTCCAGATGGCGGTCCACGCAATTGGCCGACACGTTGAGCATGCCGTCGCTGAACCAGCTTATGCCGAAATCCCCTTCCGCAAAGCTGCTCTCGTCGGCGCGGGTGGGTTCGCGCAGCCAGTCCAGCCGCCGCGCCTGCTCCAGCCAATAGGCGTCGGCGTCATCCAGCGATCGGCGATAGCCCGCCGCATAGGCGGTGGCATCGACCTTCGCCTCCGCCGACCAGGCCGGCGGCACGGGATAGACAGGGGGAGCCGTGGTCAGCATCGGCGGATCTCACTTCACTTTGGCGAGCGCGGCGGTCATCCGCCTGGCGGCGAAGGGCGGCAGCTTCACCGCCTTGGCCGCCGCGAGATCGGCCGGGGCCACCTTGCCCACCTGCACCAGCGCGACCATGCCCATCGAATAATGCGGCATGCACTTGATGCCGTAGAGGCCGGGCTTGGTGACGGTCAGCACCGCCTCCTTGTTCATCGCGCCCTTCATCGGGGTCGCGCCGGCCGGCAGCATGTTCGCCATGGTTTCGGCATTATGGCTGGGATTGGTCGGCTGGAAACGAATGGTGTCGCCCACCGCCGCCTTCACGAAGGACGGCTCGAACACCATGGCGCCGTCCGCGCCCTGGTTCTTCATATGGACGACGATGTCCTTCGCCTGCGCCGAAAGCGGCGCCAGCGTCAGGAACGCGGCGGCGGCAACGCCGCCCAGGGTGATGCGAATGCGGATCAAGGCTCTCTCTCCCATGCAAACATGCTTGGGCAAGTGATGACGCAGCGCAGCGGACCCTCGCAATGGGCCATTGGTCCTAGGGCGCGCCCCCCTCCGGCGCCACCCGAACCAAGGGCCGCCCCAGGTCGCGCCAGCCGTCCGTCCCCTCCGCCAGCCACCAGACATTGCGATAGCCCATGGCGCGCAGCCGCCGCGCCGCGTTCCAGCTCATCCAGCAATCGGACCGGCAGAAGACGACCAGCATGCGATCGCGCCGGCCACCCGCCAGCCGCCGCACGCCGGCCGCGAACCAGAGCGCGATGTCGGGCTCCGGCACGCCCCTCCCCGCTTCGGGGAACCAGCGAGCGCCCGGAATGCTCTCATGCTGCGCCGCCAGCCGCCAGCGCCCGTCGCTCTCCCGATGCCCGCCCTCGGCCGGCAGGACGTCGAGGAACAGCGCATCCCCGCCCGGCCGCAGGGCTGCGGCGGCGGCCGGCGCGATCCGCCCGACCCCGGCGGGCGGGCGGGAGACCGGGGCGCGATAGGCGGCGATCCGATAGCCGTCAGGCCCGAACAACGGCTCCGCCGCCACCGGCGCCGCGCAAAGCAGCAGGGCTCCGGCCCAGATCGTCCTCCTCATTCCGCTTCCCTCCCCATCCGACCCAAGGACCAATGGTAGCGCATTGCGCCGGCCTTTAGACCTGCACCAAGGGAGAAGGATGTGAAAAGGCGAAGCTACGCAGCCATGACCCTGGCCCTGCTCGCGCTGGCGGTGGGGGCGGACGCATCCACGCCCGCCGATCCGCTGGAATCGCCGATGTGGGAAGCCCATGCAAAGCTGCTGTTCGGCGACGATCCGGTCCGCTTCGACCCGCGGGTGAAGGTCGATTTCCCCCAGATCGCGGAGAACCAGCGCAGCTTCCCGGTCGCCATCGACGCCCGCGCCATCCCCGGCGTCCGGCGCATCGTCCTGATGGCGGACCTCAACCCGATCCCGATCGCCGTCGACTATCGCCCGACGGACAGCGAAGCCTATCTCGCCACCCGCATCAAGCTGGACCAGCGCACCCCCGTGCGCGGCGCGGTGCAGCTGGCGAGCGGCGAATGGCTGGTGTCGGGCGGCTGGATCGACGCGGCGGGCGGCGGCTGCTCGACGCCCCCGGTCAGCCGGGTCAAGGGCGACTGGGCGGACCATCTGGGCGAGATCAGGGGCGAGGCCTGGCCTGTCGCGGGGCCGGTCGCCGCCAGCCGCCTTCGCCTCAACTTCCGGCACCCGATGGACACCGGGCTGGTCGACGCCATTCCCACCTATCATCTGGAACGACTGACCGTCAGCGACGGCGCCGGTCGCGAACTGGGCCGGATGGAAATCTGGGCCTCGGTCGCGGAAGATCCGGCGATCACCCTGATCCCCCATGCGGCGGCAGGCGACATGCTGGCTGTCGATGCCCGCGATACCAATGGACGCGATTATTACGCGGCGCTGGCCGTCGCGCGCCAGTCGCCCCTGCCGCGATGATGCTGACCCGGCGCAGGCTGATCGCGGGGAGCATGGCGCTGGCCGCCATGCCCGCGCAGGCGCGGCGCAGCTATGCGATTGCCCCCGTCCCGGTCGCGGACGGCATCTGGATGATCCACGGCGCGGACGCCCCCATAGAGCCGGCCAATGGCGGCGCCATCGCCAATATCGCCATCATCGCCACGCCCGCTGGAACAGTGCTGTGCGACTGCGGCCCGTCGCTCGCCTATGGACAGGCGCTGCGCAAGGTGGCGGAGGGACTGACCGGCCAGCCGGTGGTCCGCGTCTATGTCACCCATCTGCATCCCGACCATGGCATGGGCATCGCCGCCTTCGATCCCCGGATCGTCGCGGCCCTGCCCGGCACGATAGAGGCTCTGGCGCGTGAGGGGCGCGGCTATTCGGACGCCATGTACCGGCTGCTGAACGACTGGATGCGCGGCACCGAACTGGTGCTGCCGGGCCGGCCGATCGCCGCCGGACGGGAGGAGTTCGGCGGGCGAGGGCTGCGGCTGCTGGCGCTTTCAGGCCATAGCGGCGCGGACCTGGCGCTGCTCGACGAACGCAGCGGCGTGCTGATCGGCGGCGACCTCGTCTTCCACGACCGCGCGCCCAGCACCCCGACCGCCGACCTCCCCGGCTGGCGCGCCAGTCTCGACCGGCTGGCGCGGGAACCGCATGGCGGCCTGATCCCCGGCCATGGCCCGTTCGATCCCAGCGGCCGGGCCGCCATTGCCCAGACCCGCGACTGGATCGACTGGCTGGACGAGGCGCTGACGCAGGCGGTGCAGTCGGGCCTCGACATGGTGGAGGCGGGCGAACTGCCGATACCGGCGCGCTTCTCCACCATGGCGGCGGCGCGCTATGAGCTGCAACGCAGCGTCTCCCACCTCTATCCGGGACTGGAGGCGCGGCTGCTGCCCCGCATCGACCGGCCCGGCTGATCCGCCCCCGGAACTAACGCCCCGTTCGCGCGTTCGGGCGCTGGTCGAAAAGGGGGGAGGATGCGATGCCCACGTCGGAATTCTTCAGGGAACAGGCGGAATTGTGGGAACGCCGCGCGGGCGCCGAAATGTCCCGCCACGCGCAGGACGCCGCCCTGGCCGCCGCGCGCAAATGGCATGACGACGCGAACTTCGCGGAGATGATGACGATCGGCCTCGTCGCCACGCCGCAACCGGAACCGCTGGTCGACCAGCCAGTCATCAAGGCCTAAAACCGCGCCTTCACCCCCGCATACCAACGGCGCGGCGCGCCCGGCCCATAGGCGCGCGGATTGGACGCATCGGGGGCCTGCGCCATCTCCACCTCCCCGACGTCGCTGAACGTGCCGAAGGTCGCATATTTGCGGTCGAACGCATTGCGCAGTTCCCCGAACAGCGTCACCCCCGGCGCCATGTCGATCCCGGCGCGCAGGTTGACCAGCGCATGGCCTTTCAGCCGCGGCTGGTCATTGCCCTCGTCACCCACCAGATATTGCCCCGTCCGCGCGATCAGGTCGCCGCCGACCGACCAGCCGCGCCCGGCATAATCCAGCGACAGCGTCGCACTGTGGCGCGGAATGCCGGGCAACCGGTCCCCCGGCTGGACAAAGATCACCCCGTCCCCGTTCGCCGCCGGATTGGCGGGGCTGGAAAGCGCCAGGTCATGACGGTAGGTCGCATCGGTGAAGGCATAGCTGAACGCCCCCGAAAGGCCGCCGCGCACCGCCTTCAGGGTGAATTCCACGCCCTGCCGCCGGGTCGCGCCGATATTGCGGAACCAGGCGCGCCCCCGAATCGCCGACGCGACAAACTGAATGTCGTCGCGGTTGCGCGTGCGATAGGCGGACAACAGCCATTCCAGTCGGAACCCGCCCCATCGGCCCCGCCCGCCCGCGCCCGCTTCCCAGCTCCTGGCGACGATCTGCTTCAATGGCGGATCGGCGATGAAGAAATTGGCGAGGCTGCACGGCGCATTCTCGTCGGCGCAGGACAGTTCGGCCGGCGTCGGGGCGCGATTGCTCTCCGCATAGCCCACCCTCAGGTTCAGCCCCTCCGTCAGCCGGTAATCCAGTTCCAGCCCGGGGTTCAGCCGCCTGAACCGATGATCGCCGTTGAGCGCCGTGCCGATCCGGTCGCGCATCGCAATCACCACATGATTGTAGCGCAACCCGATCTCCGCCGAGAGCCGGTCGGTCAGCGGCAGCCGGTCCTGCGCGAACAGCCCCCAATAGCCGGCATGGGCGACCAGACCCACCGGCCCGATCGCGCCGTCCGCCTGCACGATGGCCGGCCCCAGCCCCTCGACGCCGCGATCCTCCGTCAGCGCAGCCAGTTCGGTCGAGGCGCCGAAGCGGCTGCGGCTCGTGTCATAGCTCATGCCGATGGCAAGGTGATTGCGCCCGCCCCACAGCGGCCGCTCGTCGATCATCTGGACCAGCACGCCCATCGCCCGGCTGTCCAGCCTTCCCCGATTGAGCACGCCATAGCCCTCGCCGCCCAGCACATCGGCAATCGTGCGGCCGTCCGCATCGGTCAGCAACGCCTCGTCCGCCCCCTCGACGGTCTCCAGGCAGAGCAGCCCGTCTTCGCACCCCTCTATGTCGGCGGCGTCGCCGTTCACCGTGCGCAGCTTCAACCGTTGCGCATAGAGCGTGCCCTCGATCCGCATCCCTTCCCCCAGCGCGACCCAGGGATGCAGGCTGATCCGGCCATAGCGCGCCCTGGCATTGTCCGGCCAGGTGAAGACGGCGCGCCGGTCCACCGCCAGCAACTCGACCGGCGCGACGCCATTGCCCGTCAGGTCCGTGTCGGCGCCGATCCACTTCAGATGCAGCCCGCCGCTCGCGGTGTCGAAACCCAGATCGGCATAGCCATTATGGAGGGTGGAGGGCGAATGGTCGCGCCAGCCATCCTCATGGCTGTACTGGAACGCGCCGAATGCGCTGAAATCGCCCTTCCGGAACCCGCCCGCCACGCTCGCCTCCCGCGAACCGAAGCGTCCGCCGGTCAGGCTCGCCTCCAGCCCCGGATCGCTGGTCCCGGTCTTGGTGTCGATCACCATCGCCCCGCCCAGCGCGTTCAGGCCATAGACGGCGCTGCTGTCGAACAGGGTAAGGCTGCGGATCGCCGCCTCCGGCAACAGGTCGAAGGCGACCGTGTCGCCAAAGGGCTGGTTGAATCGCGCGCCGTCGAGATAGACCGCCAGCCCCTGCGCCTGCCCCTGCAGCGGGGAGGCGGTGAAGCCGCGATAGACCAGATTGGGCTGCCACGGATTGCCCTGCGCGTCCTGCAGGGTGACGCCGGCGATGGACCGGGTGAGCGCGCCCAGCAGATCGGGCGTTCCCGCGCGGCTGATGTCCGCGCCGGTCAGGCGCAGCGCATCGTCGGCATCGATCGCGCCGCCGGGGGCCGTGACGACGATCGGCTGCCGGTCCGCATCGGCGCCGGCGGTATCCGCCCATGCGTTCTGCGCGGTGGCCTGCCCCGCCAGAATCGCCCATGCCGCGCCGGCCAGCCACATGCCCTTCCTCATCCCCGTGCCTCTTCTTCTTTGTTCCCCAACGGCCAGGCCATTGTCCAGCCATGAAAATGGGGCCGCATCCCTGTTAGGATGCGGCCCCGCCCCGTGACATTGTTCCTTCGGTCGGGATCAGAAGAACAGGATGGCCCCCGCCGCGATGGCGTCGGAACTGGCCTGATTGCCGTTATGCGCTTCCGATCTGGTGTGGACATATTCGCTCAGCAGCGTGACCCAGCTTGTGAGGCCGTAGCGGACCTGCCCCACCCAGCTCGAATTCTTGTCCACCAGCGTCGGGTTCGCCAGCGCGTCGGCGGCATTGGCATAGTCGAGATTGCTCTCGCCATAGCTGCCCCCGACAGAGAATTTTCCGAAGCTCGCCAGCCCCTGCAGATAGAAGCCATGGCTGTCGCGCTTGTTGCCCAGCCCATCGGTGTCGAACAGGTTGAGCGCCGTCGTGCCAAGGCCCGAAGCGTCATAATAGGTGCCGACCAGCGTCAGCGGCCCCACCGTCACCTTCGCGCCCGCGTCCCAGCCCCAGCTCGTATAGTCCGGCCCGGCGATCACATCATGCTTCTGCCGGATGCCCGCCGCCCACAGGCGGGTGCCCACGCCGCCGAACTTGCCGTCATAGACCAGCTTGCCCTGGAAGCCCGGCTCCTTGTTGGCCTCGTCCGGTCCGGTCAGCGAGGACAAGGGCTCGAAAATGCCGATGCTGGCGGTGAAGCCGCTGAAGCTGGGCGTGGTATAGGTGATCTGCGGCTGGAAATCGGTGTAGATATAGCCGACGCCGATCCGCCCCAGCGTGGTGTTGGACGGCGCGACATTGCCCGCCGGCGTGCCCGACGACAGCAGGGTGATGTCGTTCAGGATCTGCTCCGAGGCGAACAGGCCGATGTCGCGGCCGATCTTCACCTCGCCAAAGCCCGGACGGCCGAAGGTCAGGTAGGTCTGGCGGAAATCGATGCCCGCCGTCTGGAGCCCGCGCGGATTGCCGGGGCTGTTCGCGCCGCTGCCCGCATAGCTGACGGAGTTGATGCCCGGATACATGCCGAAATGCGCGCCGACGTCCCAGCCGCCCTGCCTGGTCATGACCTCCACCTTCAGGAAGCCGGGCAGCAGACCGTTGCGGATGGCCGAACTCTTGCCACCCACCGTCGCCACGCCGCCGACGACGCTGTTGGTGGCGCTGGGCGCCTCGCCATTGTCATGGACGTAGAAGCCATTGACCGATCCGGAGAATTTGAGCGTGACGTCGCCCATTTCGAAGCCGACACCGCTGTCGGTCATGCGGACGCTCCGACCGCCGCCCGATGCATCCGGCGTCACCGGCGGCGCGGCCGGCGCGGCAGCGGCCTCCGCGCTCTCATTCTTCAGCAGTTCCTGATATTCCTCGTCGGAGAGGATTCCCTTTTCATGCAGCCGCTTCAGCAGATCGGCGGTGGTCCCGGCCATCGCCGGCGTGGCAGTCGCGCAAAGCAGCCCCATGGCCGCGCTCGCGAGGAGCAGCGTCCTTTTCATAACATCCTCCCTCTTTTGTGCCGGTCAATGCCCCCGGCTGAAGAGAGATTGAGGCCGGCAGGGCGCGGCGGAAATTGGACTTAGGGCCTCCTCCCTTGGGAGGAAGGGACGCATGGCTCCAGGCCGCAGGCGGCGCCTGCGCGGACGCTCGAAGCAAGGGCGCGGCGCGCAAGAGCCCGGTTCAGACAGGAGGAATCAGGCACTACTTTGGTCGAAGGGCGCATGGATGTTCGCGCGGAGAGCATCCGCGGCAAGGGTCAGGATCTTGACCTTACGCCGCCAATCGCAGGCAGTTGCGTCCGCTATGCTTGGCGTTGTAGAGCGCCTTGTCCGCGGCCTCCAGCACGGCCTGCCCCTCGCTCTGGCCGCCCAGCGCCACCAGTCCCGCGCTGAACGTCACCGGGATCACCTCGCCCGAATCGATCTGCACCGGATGGGCCGTGACCATTTCGCGCAGCCTTTCGCAGATCATGCTCGCCCGCACGACGTCGGTGCCGCTCAGCAGGATGGCGAATTCCTCCCCGCCCAGACGGCCGATGCTGTCGACGCTGCGCAGTCCGGGACGCAACCGCTCGACGAAGCCCGCCAGCACGCGGTCGCCCGCGCCATGGCCGTAGCCGTCGTTGACCGCCTTGAAATGATCGATGTCGATCAGCAGCAGGCAGGCCCGCGCGCCATGCCGGACGCGCAGCATCTCCTCCTCCAGCTTTTCGAGGAAGGCCCGGCGGCTGTCCGCCCCGGTCAGCGAATCCAGCGCCGCCACCTGCTGAAGCGCGCGTTGCCGCGCCTTGTGCCGGGACATGTCGCGGATCGTGCTGACAAGGCCGGTGGGCAGGCCGCGCTCGTCGACCACGGCGCGGGCCACCATCTCGCACCAGTCGCTGCCTTGCGCGGAAATGAAGGGGCGGAATTCCACCGTCTGCACCTCGCCCGGCTGCTCCAGCGCCCGGTCCAGCGTCGCGATCACCTGTTCCCGGTCCGCCGGGTCGACCAGATTGGCCGCGTCCTGCCCGACCAGCAGTTCCGGCGCGCAGCCGATCTGTTCGGCCGCCGCGGGGGAGGCATATTCGATCACGCCGCCAACGCTGATGTTGAGCACCACGTCGCCGCTATTTTCCGCAATGGCGCGATAGCGGGCCTCGCTTTCCTGCAACATCTGGAACAGGCGGCGGCGGCTGTTCAGCTCCGCAGCGATCGGCATCGACAGCAGGAAACTGAAGGCCAGGAAGAGCTGGAAGAACTGCATCCGCTCGCCCAGCGTGCCGGGGATCATGTACAGCGGCCCATGACCGGTCATGGTCGCCATGCCGCCGATGATGGCCAGGATCATGACCGAAGCCGCCGCGCCCAGATTGCCCAGGCGGAAGACCATCGCGACCATCGGCAGCAGCAGCGCGAACAGCATCGGATAGCGCGCCGCGTAGAAGACGAAGGCGGTCGCCAGCGCGAACAGCAGCAGCAGCGCCAGCGCTTCCCACTTGCCCCTGCGCGAAGTCTGGCCGAACCAGCGCCGCAATTCGCCCTGCATCAGCATCATCAGGATCGGCGTGCAGGTCAGCGCGCCCAGCACATGCCCGGTATACCATTGCAGCAGCGATGCGCCGAAGGACACCGTCGTCAGCGCCGACGCGACAGTGGCGGCGGCCAGGCCCGCGATCAGATTGGCCGGACCGCACAGCGCCAGGATGAAGACGAACAGCGGCTGCATCGAACCGGCGAACTTCCCGCCTCGCGCGAAGCGGCGGCAGATCAACGCGACGATCAGCGCTTCCAGCAGGTTGATGCCCGCCATCGGCACGGCGGCGAGCGTCCCCATCCCCCACAGCGCGGTCGACAGCGCGCTGGCCATGCCGCAGGCGATCAGCGCCCACGGCCAGGAAGCGGTTCGCGATGTCAGCAGATAGGCCATCAACAGCGCGTTGGCGCCCCAGATGAAGGCCAATCCCCCTTCGAATCGTGAACTGGCAAGCGCCAGCGACGCCGCCAGGAAATAGGCGCAACCCAGGGCAACCGGTTCCACGCGGGAAGAAGGATGTCGAAGAGACGTCTGCATGTTCGCCCCGCCCTAGACGCTTATCGTTAAGATATACTCACGATGATGATTTTACACAGGGGAAAATCATGCCGACGCCAGCAATGCCTGCCATCGCCCCAGCCTTTCGCCTCTGACATCGTCCGGCAGGGCCGGGGCGAAGCTTCGCCGTTCCGCCCCCATGGCCCCCGCCGCCTCGGCAAGGGAGGGAAACAGGCCCGCGCCCACCGCCGCCAGCATCGCCGCGCCCCGGGCGGTCGTCTCCACATCGGCGGGGCGATCCACGCGCAGCTGCAGAATGTCCGCCAGGTCCTGCGCGATCCAGTCATTGGCGCTCATTCCTCCGTCGATGCACAGGGCGCGCCAGGGCATGCCGTCGGCCGCGAATGCGCCAGCCAGGTCGTGAAGCTGGTGCGACAGCGATTCGAGCGCCGCGCGCACGATATGCGCCCGCTTCGTGCCCAGCGTCAGGCCATGGATCGCCCCCCTGGCGTCGGCGCGCCAGTGCGGCGCGCCCAGCCCCGCCAGCGCGGGCAGCATGGCGACGCCGCCGCTGTCCGGCACCGAACGGGCCATCGCTTCGCTTTCCTCCGCCGTTGCGATCAGGCGCAGTTCGTCGCGCAGCCACTGGATCAGGCTGCCCGCGACGAACAGCGACCCTTCCAGCGCATAGCTCGTCTCGCCCGGCAATCGACAGAGCAATGTGCCGAGCAGGCGGTGCCGCGATACCGGCACGCTACTCCCCATATGGGCAAGGACGAAGGCGCCGGTGCCCAATGTCGCCTTGGCGTCGCCGGGGGTCAGGCAGGCCTGGCCGATGGTCGCCGCCTGCTGATCCCCCATCAGTCCCCGGATCGGGATCGGCCGGCCGAACCATTGGTCCTGCGTCTCGCCAAAGGGGCCGATATTGTCGACGATCTCCGGCAGCGCATGCGGCGGCACGCCGAACAGGTCGCACAGCCCCCGGTCCCAATCGGCGGCGTCGAGCGCCATCAACTGGGTGCGGCTGGCGTTGCTGGCATCGCTGACATGCAGGCCGCCGGTCAGCTTCCACATCAGCCAGCTTTCGACCGTGCCGAAGGCCAGCGCGCTGCCCGCCGCCGCCACGGCGGGCGCATGATCGAGCAGCCAGCGCATCTTCGTCGCGGAGAAATAGGGATCGATCACCAGCCCCGTCCGCCGCTGGATCGCCTCCTCCTTGCCCGCCTCGCGCAGGGCGGCGCAATGATCGGCGGTGCGGCGGTCCTGCCAGACGATGGCGGGGGCCAGCGGCTCGCCCGTCCGCCGGTCCCACGCGACCACGGTCTCGCGCTGGTTGGTGATGCCGATGGCGGCGACACGGTCGGCCCCGCCCGCCAGCGCCACCATGTCGCGCGCGCAGGCCAGGGTCCTGTCCCAGATCTCCGCCGCATCATGCTCGACCCAGCCGGGCCGCGGATAATATTGGCTGAGGTCCGCCTGCGCCATGCCCAGCCGCCGCCCGTCCGGCGCATAGAGCATGGCCCGCGTCGACGTCGTGCCCTCGTCCAGCACCAATATCGGCCGTTCGCTCATGCCTTCTCCCCCAGCCATTCCCGGACATGCGCGGTCTGGCGCGCATCCAGACGCAGCCCCAGCTTCGTCCGGCGCCATAATATGTCGTCGGCCGTCATCGCCCATTCCCGCGCCACCAGATAGCGCAGCTCCGCCTCGGTCAGGCCATGACCGAAATGCGCGCCCAGCGCCGCCATGTCCCGCGCCCCGTCCAGCCACTCCCAGGCGCGGGTGCCATAGGCGCAGGCGATCCGCTCCGCCGAGGCATAGTCCAGGAAAGGATAGTCGCAGCCCAGGTCCGCGATCAGCCGGTCGCGCCCCTGCATCGGGAAGTCGCCGCCCGGCAGCGCCGCCTTCGCGGTCCAGTCGCCGCCCGACAGGCTGGGGAGAAAGGGCTTCAGCATCGCCACCGCCTCCGCGGCGAGGTGGCGGTAGGTGGTGATCTTGCCGCCGAACAGGCTCAGCAGCGGCGCCTCTCCGTCCGGCGCATCAAGCTCCAGCCGATAGCCGCGCGTCGCCGCCTCCGGTCTTCCCGAACCGTCGTCGACCAACGGGCGGACCCCGGCATAGGACCACAGCACATCCTGCGGCGCGATGCTCTTCCGGAAATAACGGTTCGCCCCTTCGCAGAGATAGGCGATCTCGTCGGGATCGGGCCGGACATCGTCGACCGGTCCCCGATGATCGCGATCCGTGGTGCCGATCAGGGTGAAGTCCCGCTCATAGGGCAGCGCAAAGAAGATGCGGCCATCGGGCAGTTGGAAGAAATAGGCGAAGCCATGGTCGAACAGGCGCGGCACGACGATATGCGATCCGCGCACCAGCCGCATGTGGCGGTCCGTTTCGCCATGGGCGCGATGGAGCAGGTCCAGCGCCAGCGGCCCGGCGGCGTTGACCACGGCGCGCGCGCGGAAGCGCGGCATCGTTCCGTCCGCCGCCCGCGCATATATGGTCCAGCCGCCGCTTTCCCGTTCCAGCCGCCGCACCTCCGTCCGGCTGTGCACCTCCGCGCCCCGGTCGGCGGCATCGCGGGCGTTCAGGATGACCAGGCGCGCATCGTCCACCCAGCCGTCGGAATAGACGAAGGCCGTGCCGAAGCCGGTTTTCAGGGGCCGGCCCGCCGGATGACGGCGCAGGTCGACGCTCTCGGTCGGCGGCAGGGCGCGTCGGCCGCCGATATGGTCATAGAGGAAGAGGCCAAGCCGCAGCATCCAGCGCGGCCGCAGCCCCGGCACCCAGGGCAGCACGAAGCGCAACGGATGGACGATATGCGGCGCGATCGCCCAGAGCCGCTCGCGCTCCGCCAGCGATTCGCGCACCAGCCCGAATTCCCGATGCTCCAGATAGCGCAGCCCGCCATGGATCAGCTTGGTGGAGGCGGAGGAGGTGCCCTGCGCCAGATCGCCGCGCTCCAGCAGCAGCACCCGCGCACCCCGACCGGCCGCATCGCGCGCCACGCCGCAGCCGTTGACGCCGCCGCCGATCACGGCAAGATCATGGGCCGCCGGGTCCTTATCCCTTGTCACGCCGCCACCCTAGCGCGCTTCGGGGACGGGGGGAACCGAAACGGACCCGCCCCGGACAAGAGGCCGGTTCCGATGCTAGAGCCAATCGACATTCAGCCCTGACGGCTTGCAAATGACGCTTTTCCGTGCTTCCGGTGCTCACATACCTTGAGTAGGCTGCGCGCCGGGTCACGGAAAACCACCATTTTCGGCTCGTCATCATCTGAATGTCGATTGGCCCTAGTCGGCATCCGGATCGCGGAAATTGAGCCGGCGGGTCACGGTATAGTCCAGCACGCCGACCAGGAAATAGCTGATCCACTGCTTGACCAGCGTCGGCAGGCTGCGCTGGGCGCGGTGCGTTTCCAGCGTGATCTGGCGGCTTTGCGCGACCCGCCGGTCGATCAGGGCGCGCATATCCTGCGCGAAACCGGCGTCCTCGACGCGCAGCATGATCTCCAGGTTGAGGAACAGGCTGCGCATGTCGAAATTGGCCGATCCGATATAGACCGCGTCGTCCACCACGATCAGCTTCATGTGCAGCTTGCAGGGCTGATATTCCCATATCTCCACCCCGCGCCTCAGCAGCGGGCCATAGAGCAGGCGGGCCGCCGCGACGGTCGCGCCATTGTCGGACCTGGAGGGCAGTACGAGGCGCGACCCCTTTCGCCGCGCCGCCCGGGCGATGCGCTTCAGCATGCCGCGACCCGGCGAGAAATAGGCCTCCACCATGTCGAGCCGCCGCGCCCGCTCAAGGTCATGCTTCACAAGCTGCGCCCAGGGACTGAGCCGGCGGGTGGGACCGCCGATCACCCAGCGCATCGGCTCGCCCGGCGCGGTGTGGAGAGGGCTGTGCCAGTTGCGCACCATGCGGCGCAGCGTGCGGAATCGCTGCTTGCGCGTCGACACCCAGCGCCAGAGCTGGCCGTACCAGCTTGTCATCGCCTGCACCTGCGGCCCTTCCACCAGCAGGCCCAGGTCGTGCCAGCAATCCTCCGCCGGAATCCCGAAATAGCCGTCCTCGACGTTGAAGCCGCCCGTCAGCAGCCGCCGGTCGTCGGCGATCGCCAGCTTCTGATGGTTGCGGATCAGGTAGCGCGTCGAGCGCCGCGCCCCGAAGCGGCCGAAATGCCCGCCCGCCGCCACCAGCGGATCGAAGAAGGCAAGCGGCGTCGATCCCGATCCGAAGGCGTCGATCATCAGCGTGACCGCAACGCCGCGCCCCCGCGCCGCGATCAGCCGGTCGAGGATGAGTTGCCCGCTGCCGTCGGCGGCGAAGATATAATAATAAAGCTTCAGGCTCTCCCGCGCGCCGTCGATCAGGTCGACCAGGGCCTGCCGCAACGCCGGTCCCGTCTCGATCACGCGCAGGCGGTCGGCGTGCAGCGACAGGCCGATCTGTCCCTCGCCCTCCCACCCGCCATCACCCGGCCCTGCCTGCTGGATGCTCGCCATATTCCGTTCATGCCCGCATTCGGGGCGGCTGGCCACAGTTTATGGGCTTTTCATTGACTCTTAAGGCCTGCGCTGTTAGGCGCGCATTTCACCATTTCTCTTGGTTCAGGAGCGCCCGTTTGGCCCGCGTTACCGTCGAAGATTGCGTCGACAAGGTTACCAACCGTTTTGACCTCGTCCTGCTTGCCGCGCAGCGCGCCCGTGAGATTTCGGGCGGCGCCGAGCTGACTCTGGACCGTGATCGCGATAAAAATCCCGTCGTCGCCCTGCGCGAGATCGCGGAAGAGACCGTCCTGCCGGTGGATCTGCATGATTCGCTCGTCGCCTCGCTGCAGAAGGTGCAGATCGATGACGACGACACGCCGGACGAAATCGGCTCGATCGCCCAGTCGGCGGAGGCCCTGCGCCTGACCGCCGCCGCCCCGCCGCGCAACCAGAATATCGGCGGCGACTACGACGGCTGATCCAGTCACCAGTTTGGAGAGGGAATGAGGCCCGGCCTGCGCAAGCAGGACCGGGCCTCACCGTTTTGGATGCAGCTGGGCATGGCGTGCTTGGCCAATTGTCGCCACGGGTCGGTATGGCTCCTGCGAAGGCAGTGGCTCAGCGCCGCTTCCCGGGACTGCCTTGTGCGATCAGCCTCTAATGGGCCAAAACTCTCCTCCGAATGCCGGCGCAGCCGCCATTTCAGGGAACCGCCACGATCCCCCACGGCGCCGCCCCCACCGGGATCGTTCCCGTGACCTCGCCCCTGGCCAGATCGATCACGCTCACATTGTCCGAAAGGCCATTGGCCGCATAGGCCCGCGCCCCGTCGCCGCTGACCGCGACATGCCACACCCGCTTGCCCACGGGAACATAGGCGCGCACCTTGCGGCTCGCCACGTCGACCAGCGCGACATGATCCGCCCGCCCCAACGCCACCACCGCCGTCCGGCCGTCCGGCGTGAAACGGATGCCGCAGGGCAATATGCGATGCTCCGCCACGCCCGGAATGGCGAAATGCAGGGTCTCCACCACCTTGCGGGAGGCCGTATCGACGATCTGCACCGTCCCGCCCACCTCCGCCGCGACCCACAGCTGCGCGCCATCGCCCGTGAACTCCACATGCCGCGGGCGCAGGTCGACGGGCGTCGCGTCGATCATCTCCTTCTTCGCCACATCGACCCAGTTGACGACATTCTCCTCCTCCGAAGTCACCGCGACCCACCGGCCGTCCGGGCTTTGCGCCACGCCCTCGGGCTCGCCGCCGACGTCGACCTGGAAGGCGACGGTCCGGTTCGCCAGGTCGATGGCGGTCAGCGCAGCATTGTCCTCATTGGCGACGAACAGCGTCCCGCCATCGCGCGAGAGGAAGAATTGCTCCGGGTCCTCCCCGGACGGCAGCTCCGCCACGACCTTCCCCGTCGCCCGCTCGATCACCTGCACCGCATGATCTGTCGATGCGCAGAGATAGATATATCTGCCGTCCTTCGACACGGTGATCCCCCGTGGCCGGCCGCCGACCGCCCAGGTCGCGATCACCTTCGCGCTGGCCGCATCGATCACGGTGACGCTGTTGCCCCGCTCGTTGGAGACATAGAGCGTCTCCGCCCACGCGCTCACTGGCTGCGCGCTCATCGGAACCAGCATCAACCCCGCCAGAATGATGCGCTTCATATGCCCCGATCCTCTCCGCCGTGCCTCGTTATGCGTCATGTTCCTGCGCATAAGCGCTTATGGCTCTATAGCGCGCACAGCGTCACCGGGATTGTACCAACGGCCAATAGGGACGCAAAGCGCGCTGCCCTACACTCGCCCCAATCAATTCGGGTGAGGATTTCGAGCATGAATCTGGGACGCATTTCGCTGCTGGGCGCCATCGCCATATTGGGCGCGACCACGGCAACCGGCCTGATGGCGCACGGCAATGTGACGCCACAGGCCGTCGACACCTCCGCCCTGCCGGACATTGGCGAGGAATGGCTTGCGAAAAACCCCTATAGCGGCAATGCCAAGGCGATAGAGATCGGCCAGTCCGCCTATGGCCAGAATTGCGCCCGCTGCCATGGGCTCGACGCGGAAAGCGGCGGCATCGCGCCCGACCTGCGCTATCTCGAACAGGGCGAATCGGGCGACCAGTGGTTCGTCGAACGCTTCCGCCACGGCTCCAGCCATGATGGGAAGGTCTATATGCCGCCCTTCGGCGACGTGCTGGGCCAGAAGGCCGGCTGGGCGATCCGCGCCTGGCTCGAAACCAAGTTCCAGGGCTAAAGGCCATGCTCAGCCGGCGTGGCCTGATCGGCGGAGCGGGCGCGGCGATGGCGCTGGGGCTTTGCCCCGGCATGACCCACGCCGCGCCGCTGGGCAAGGTCAAGGAACTGGGCGTGCTGCGCGTGGTGGTCTACAAGGACAACCGCCCCTGGTCCTGGGAGGAGGGCGGGAAACTGGTCGGCCTCGACGCCGACCTGGCGAGCGCCATTGCCGGGAAACTGGGCGTGCGCGCCGACCTCGCCCAGCTCGTAGCGGATGAAAGCGCCGACGACGATCTGCGCCATGGCGTGTGGAAGGGCGGGCTGCTGGGCTTCGCGCCGGGCGACCTGATGTTGCACGTCCCCTTCGACCGGACCTTCGCCGCCCGCAACGACCAGGTGGCGATCATCGCGCCCTATTATCGCGAAAGCTTCCGTTTTGCGGGTACGCAAAACGCCATCGATCTGGAAGCGCCGCCCACCGGCTGGCGCGGGCACAGGCTGGCGGCCGAACTCGACTCCATCCCCGATTTCTACCTGATCGGCTCCTTCGGCGGCATATTGGCGAAGGATGTGGCGCATTATCCCAGCGGCTCCGACGCGGTCGCGGCGGTGGCGGCGGGCAAGGCGGACGCCGTGCTCGCCAGCCGCGCCCAGATCGAGGAAGGGCTGCACCGCGGCGCGAAGGGCCTCACCCTGCGCAAGGGGCCGCTGCCCGCCTTCACCTCGCCCGGCTGGGACATCGGCATGGCGGTCAAGGAAAACAGCCGCACATTGGGCGATGCGGTGGAGGAGATTGTCGCCGCCATGGCCGCAAGCGGCGAGATGAAGGCGCTGTTCGCCACCTATGGCGTGCAGTGGACGCCCGCGCTGGCGGCAGGATGAACCCTGCCCTTTCCCTCCTCTGGAGGGGAAGGAGCCAAAGACGGAAGGACCGACCCAAGGTCCAATTGCTGCGCACAACGGGTGCAATAATCTGAAACAGTCGGGGGCGCGGAGCACGCCCTTTCAACAGAGGGAGGATGGAATGAAAGGACGTTTGACGCGAGCCCTGTCCGGCGCCGCGATCCTGGGCCTGGCGATTGCCGCCGCGCCATTGCTGGCCGAAGGCCCCACCGATGCGGACCTGATGAACGACGCGGCGACGCCCGGCGACGTCCTGACCTATGGCATGGGTCCGCAGGCGCAGCGCTTCAGCCCGCTGAAGGCGATCAACGCCTCCAACGTCGCGAAGCTGGTCCCCGCCTTCGCCTCCTCGCTCGGCGGGGAAAAGCAGCGCGGGCAGGAAGCGCAGCCGATCGTCTATGACGGCACCATCTACGTCACCGGCAGCTATTCGCGCCTCTTCGCCTTCGATGCGCGCACCGGCGAGGAAAAGTGGCAATATGACGCCCGCCTGCCCGAAGCGATCATGCCCTGTTGCGACGTGGTGAACCGGGGCGCGGCGATCTATGGCGACAAGATCATCTTCGCCACGCTGGACGCGCACATGGTCGCGCTCAACCGCCACACCGGCAAGGTCATCTGGAACAAGCAGACCGCCGATTATCAGGCGGGCTATTCCGCCACCGCCGCGCCGATGATCGTCAAGGGCAAGGTGATCTACGGCAACTCCGGCGGCGAATTCGGCATCACCGGCGCAGTGGAGGCCCGCGACGTCAACACCGGCGAACTGATCTGGCGCCGCCCGACGATCGAGGGCAATATGGGCACCCTCAACGGCAAGGATAACGGCATCACCGGCAAGACCAACGCCAGTTGGCAGGGCGACCTGTGGAAGACCGGCGGCGGCGCGACCTGGCTGGGCGGCACCTATGATCCGGAAACCAACCTGCTCTTCTTCGGCACCGGCAACCCCGCGCCCTGGAACAGCCATCTGCGCCCCGGCGACAATCTCTACACCAGTTCCACGCTGGCCATCGACCCCGACACCGGCGTCATCAAATGGCATTTCCAGACGACCCCGCATGATGGCTGGGACTTCGACGGCGTCAACGAATTCATCCCCTTCGACGCCACGATCAACGGCAAGCCGATGAAGCTGGGCGCGAAGGCCGACCGCAACGGCTATTTCTTCGTTCTGGACCGCACCAACGGCAAGTTCATCAGCGCCAACAAGTTCGTCGCGCAGACGACCTGGGCCAATGGCTTCAACAAAAATGGCCGTCCGAACTATAACGACGCCAACCGTCCCGGCGCGCCGGGCGAAGCGGCCAAGGGCCAGTCGGTCTTCGCCAGCCCCAGCTTCCTGGGGGGAAAGAACTGGATGCCCATGGCCTACAGCCAGGACACCGGCCTCTTCTACATTCCGTCCAACGACTGGGGCATGGACATCTGGAACGAGCCCATCGCCTACAAGAAGGGCGCGGCCTATCTGGGCGCCGGCTTCACCATTAAGCCCATTGCCGAGGATCATATCGGCGCGCTGCGCGCCATGGACCCCAAGACCGGCAAGATCGTCTGGGAATATAAGAACAAGGCGCCGCTCTGGGGCGGGGTGCTCTCGACGGCGGGCAACCTGGTCTTCACCGGCACGCCGGAGGGGTATCTGAAAGCCTTCGACGCGAAGACGGGCCAGGAATTGTGGAAGTTCCAGACCGGCTCCGGCGTGGTGGGCAGCCCCGTCACCTGGGAACAGGATGGCGAGCAATATGTGGCGGTGATGTCCGGCTGGGGCGGCGCGGTGCCGCTCTGGGGCGGCGAAGTCGCCAAGAGCTTCAAGGACATAAACCAGGGCGGCGCGCTCTGGGTGTTCAAGCTGCCCAGATAAGAGGACAAGAACGATGATCGTCATGGGACGCGGCAACCACATGCACTCCATTCCGGCGGTTCCGCCCGGCGCGATGCGGCTTGCCACGGCCCATGACTTGTCCGATGATCCGGGTCGAGGGGTGGGCCAGTATATGGGTGGCGAGGCAATCATGGAGCGGGTGCTGATCGTCGACGATCACCCCCTCGTGCGCGACGGGCTGCGCAGCGTGATCGCGATCAGCTTCGACAATTGCGACATCTTCGAGGCGGCAAGCATGGACGAGGCCGTCTCGCTGCTGGAGAAGCAGGATAATTTCGACCTCATCCTGCTCGACCTCAACATTCCCGACGTCCGCCGCCTGGACGGCCTGAAACTGCTGCGGGACCGTTTCCCGATCCTGCCGGTGGTGATGGTGTCGGGCGCCTTCGACCGCGCCATCGTGCAGGAGGCGCTGGCCGCCGGCGCGGCGGGCTTCATTCCCAAATCGCTGAAGCGCAGCGCCATCGTCGATGCGCTCCATCGGGTGGTGTCGGGCGAAATCTATCTGCCGGAGGCCATGGGAGAGAATGTCGCGCCCACGGCGGAGGAGGATGAGATCGCCCGCCGCATCGACAGCCTGACGCCGCAGCAGAAGACGGTGCTGGCGCATCTGGTGCGCGGGCGGCTGAACAAGCAGATCGCGCACGATCTGGGCGTGTCGATGACCACGATCAAGGCGCATGTCTCCGCCATCCTCCAGAAGCTGGGCGTGCTCAGCCGCACCCAGGCGGTGATCAAGGCCAATCAGGTGCATTTCCGCGCCGATTGAGCCCTTTTCCCCGATTTCTTCCCTTCTTCTCCAGCCGGTGGCCGGTTGTGTCGCCGCCCGGCGTCGGGCAGGATGGCGAAATGGTGGAGGCGACAGGGCAATGAGCGTCACGGTCCGGAAGGCGACGGTCGGGGATGCGGCCGCCATCGCCGCCATCTATGCGCACCATGTCCTGCACGGCACCGCCAGCTACGAGCTCGTGCCGCCGTCCGTTGCGGAGACAGTGGCCAGGATCGAGCGCGTGACCGGCCGGGGCTGGCCCTTCCTCGCGGCGTGCGACGGGGCGGAGGTGGTCGGCTATTGCTATGCGACGCAGTTCCGCGACCGGCCCGCTTATGCCTTTGCGTGCGAAAACAGCATCTATGTGGCGCAGGACCGGCGCGGCGGCGGCATCGGCCGGGCGCTGCTCGATGCCCTGCTGGACGCGGCCGGGGCTTTCGGCTTCCGCCAGATGGTGGCGGTGATCGGCGGCGGCGAACCCGCTTCGGTCGCGCTCCACGCCGCCTGCGGCTTCCGGCAGGTGGGCCGCCTCACCGGCATGGGCTGGAAGGCGGGCCGCTGGCTCGACACCGTCTACATGCAGATCGCGCTGGGCGGCGGCAATGCCACCGCGCCCGACGCCGCCCGGCCGTAACCGCGCGGCGGAGGGGGCAGCCGGGGCGATTGGTTATCGGCCGCAAATCTGCTATTCCTGATCCTATCGACGGCATTGGCCAGACCCGCCGCCCGCCCTTGTGCCGGCACCCGTTCCCGGCACCGCGCACGACGCCCCCCTGACCCATGTCCGCGGGCACAGGCCGATGGAGGATGTCATGGCGATTTCCCAAAGATTGCGCGGCTATATGGACCGCTGCGGCACCAGCTTCGACGAATGGCCGCATGAACCCTCGGCGGAGATGGCGCGGGCGGCGCAGGCGGCGCATGTCCCCGGCCGGCAGGTGGCGAAAGCGGTGCTGGTGCAGGCCGGCGACGAATATCTGCTGGCCGTCCTGCCCTCCTCCAAGCATGTCAGCTTCAACTTCCTGCAGCAATGGCTGGCCCGCGACGTCTCGCTGGCGGAGGAACATACGACCGCGGCGCTGTTCCCCGACTGCGAACTGGGCGCGCTTCCGCCGGTCGGCGCGGCCTATGGGCTGAAGACGATCATCGACGACGACATGCTGATGGATCAGGATGTCTGGTTCGAGGGCGGCGACCATCACACCCTCGTTCATATGAATGCGGAAAACTGGCGGCGGCTGCAAAAGGGCTCCGGGCATTTCGCGTTCAGTATTTAGAGAGGAAGGGGTGCCCCCTCCCGCGGCGGGAGGGGAGTCATGGTCCCCTTTCATCTAATAAATTCCACACTGTTATCGGAAAAATAACATGGCCTTCGCAGTTCCCCCTTCGCGGGGCATGGCCTAGAATCCGGTCCCGGAGAAGCTGAAAGGAATCGTGCAATGGACGCAAAGACGAGCAATGATCCGCTGGCCTGCCCCGTGAAGGAGCCTGCGGCGCTGCGATCCCTGCTGGGGCGCACCAACCGCGACTGGTGGCCGAACCAGCTCTCGCTCGACATCCTTCAGCAGAACGGCCTGTCCGGCAATCCGCTGGGCGACGATTTCGATTATGCGGCCGCCTTCAAGTCGCTGGACTATGACGCGGTGAAGAAGGACCTGACGGCCCTCATGACCGACAGCCAGCCCTGGTGGCCGGCGGACTATGGCCATTACGGCCCCTTCTTCATCCGCATGGCCTGGCACTCGGCGGGCACCTACCGCACCGGCGACGGGCGCGGCGGCGCCTCCTCCGGCTCGCAGCGCTTCGCCCCGCTCAACAGCTGGCCGGACAACGCCAATCTCGACAAGGCCCGCCGCCTGCTGTGGCCGGTCAAGCAGAAATATGGCCAGAAGCTGAGCTGGGCGGACCTCATGATCCTGGCCGGCAATGTCGCCATTGAATCGATGGGCGGCCCGGTCTTCGGCTTCGGCGGCGGCCGCGCCGACGTGTTCGAGCCGGAAAAGGACGTTTATTGGGGCACGGAGGAGTTCTGGGTCGGCCAGGAGGGCAATGAAACCCGCATCCAGCCGGAAAAGAACATGGTCCTCGAAAGCCCGCTGGCCGCGATCCAGATGGGCCTCATCTACGTCAATCCGGAGGGGCCGGGCGGCAACCCCGACCCGCTGCAATCGGCCCGCGACATTCGCGAAACCTTCCTGCGCATGGGCATGAACGATGAGGAGACCGTCGCGCTCACCGCCGGCGGCCACACCTTCGGCAAGGCCCATGGCGCGGGCGATGCATCGAAGGTCGGCAAGGAACCCGAAGGCGCCGACATCGCGCAGCAGGGCCTTGGCTGGCAGAGCGGCTATGAAAGCGGCGTGGGCGATCACACCATCACCAGCGGCATCGAAGGCGCGTGGACGCCGACGCCCCGGGCCTGGGACCACAGCTTCTTCCACATGCTGCTCGACTATGAATATGAGCTGGTGCGGAGCCCGGCGGGCGCCAAGCAGTGGCAGCCGGTGAACCAGAAGCCCGAAGACCTGGCCCCCGGCGCGCACAGCCCCGACAGGCGCGTGCCGACGATGATGACCACGGCCGACATGGCGTTCAAGATGGACCCGGAATATCGGAAAATCTCCGAGCGGTTCCGCAACGATCCCGCCGCGTTCGAGGATGCCTTCGCCCGCGCCTGGTTCAAGCTGTGCCATCGCGACATGGGACCGAAGGCCCGCTATCTCGGCCCCGAAGTCCCCGCCGAAGACCTGATCTGGCAGGACCCGATTCCGGCGGTCGACCATCCACTGGTCGACGCTTCGGACATCGCCGCGCTCAAGCAGAAGATATTGGCGTCCGGCCTCAGCGTCGCGGAACTGGTGACGACCGCCTGGGCGTCGGCCTCCACCTATCGCGGGTCGGACCATCGCGGCGGCGCCAATGGCGGGCGCATCCGGCTGGCTCCGCAAAAGGACTGGGACGTGAACCAGCCCGAACAGCTTTCCCGCGTCCTCTCCGTACTGGAGAAGATCAAGGCCGAGTTCGACAGTGCGGGCGCGAAGAAGATTTCGCTCGCCGACCTGATCGTGCTGGGCGGATCGGCCGCGATCGAGAAGGCGGCGGCGGATGGCGGGCGCAGCATCGAGGTGCCCTTCACCCCCGGCCGCGCCGACGCCTCGCAGGAACAGACGGATGTGCAGAATTTCGAGGTGCTGGAGCCGAAGGTCGACGGCTTCCGCAACTATCTGCCCGTGCCGTTCAGCGTGCCGGTCGAGGAACTGCTGATCGACCGCGCCCAGTTGCTGACCCTCAGCGCCCCGGAAATGACGGTGCTGGTCGGCGGGCTGCGGGTGCTGGGCGCCAATCATGGCGGGTCCGGCCATGGCGTGTTCACCGACCGTCCGGGGACGCTCAGCAACGACTTCTTCGTCAACCTGCTCGACATGGGCACGGCGTGGAAGGAGGTGGAGGGTCACAAGGACATCTTCACCGGCACCTGCCGCAAGTCCAATGAACAGAAATGGACCGGCACGCGGGTCGACCTGGTGTTCGGATCGAACGCGCAACTGCGCGCCCTGTCGGAAGTCTATGCCTCCGCCGACGCGGGCGACAAGTTCGTGAACGACTTCGTCGCCGCCTGGACCAAGGTGATGAACGCCGACCGTTTCGACCTGGCGGCATAAGGGGTCGGGCCGCTCCTTCGGGGGCGGCCCTTTCCACGGCGCCCTGCATGGGGTCGACGCTAAGCCTTTCGCTGAATTGAGCTTGCCCGCTTTTCATGCGACAGTGCCGCCGCCATGATGCGGAGACTCGCCGTGCATGATCATCTGAAGGATGCTGCCGAGGCAGCGGCCCTCACGGACAAGGAACTGGCCGCCATCCGCCGCAGGATGGGCGACCCGAAGAACCCGTCCGGGTTCGAGCAGGCCGTGCTGGACGAAATGGAAAGACGCCATCTGCAACCGCGCCACTGGTGATCGCCCCGGCGCTTGCTCCTGCGCCATGCTATTCCGCCAGGACGGTGCGCGGCGCGATCCCCAGCCCGCGCTTGATCGCGCGTTCCATCCGGCCGAAGCGGCTGAACTGGATGATCCAGGCTCCCCGCGCCCTGGGCGTAAGGTTGGCGCCGGTATAATGCAGGGTAAGCGGCGTATGGATGGTCAGCCCACCCGCCTCGATCGGGCATGCGCCCCGCCGCCCAGCTTCCGATAGGCGATGTCCTGATGCCATGGCGTGGTCGTGGCGGAATGCCCGGGCTTGAAGATGATATGGTCGAAGGCGAAGTGCATCGGCCCCGCAATGGCATCGACCAGCCGCTGGCTCCGCACGAACACCTCGGTCGCCATCAGGCGCGGCGCCAGGTTGGAGGCATAGCGTATCTCATGCTGGCTGAGCCGCGCAGGGCCGGCGCCCGCCAGCCCGCGCCCCATGTCCATCCGGAAACGGTCGCCGGGACGGACAGGATCATCGAGCGCCGCGACCAGCAAGCGGTGGATTTCGACGATCTCCTCCACGGAACGGGCGGAAAAGGCGTCCCTGATCACGGTGAACCCATCCCGGATCAGTGAGGATCGAGCCGTCGCGACGTCGAAAGCGCTCATAGCCCGCTCCATGATGTGGGGGATTCAGCCTATCACCGATGGCAAGGACGGGCGATCAGTGGGAACACCTAAAGCATCCGACCGGATCGACTTTCAGCCCCGACAGAAACAACCGCCTATTTCAACATCGTGCGCAGCAAGGCGCGCAGTTGCGCAGGCTTCACCGGCTTGCCCAGCAGCGGAATGCCCCAGCCGTCCATCCGGGCCTTCAGCGCCTCGCCCCGGTCGGCGGAGATCATCACCGACGGCACCGCCCGCCCGAAATGGCCGTGCAACCGCTCGATCACGGCATCCCCTGTCTCGCCGTCGTTCAGATGATAGTCGACCAGGATGACATCGGGCGCCTCGCCTTCCGAAAAGGCGGCGACCGCCTCCGCGAATCCCCCGGCCGTCGCCACGGTACAGCCCCATCCGCCCAGCAGGGTCGACATGCCGGTCTGGATCGCCCGCTCATTGTCGACCACCAGCACCTTCAGCCCGCGCATCGACCGGTCGCTGCGCGGCGCGCTGCCCCCATCGCCCTCTTCCACCACCGCCTCGCCCTGCGGCACGCGGATGGAGAAGGTCGCGCCCTGCCCCGGCACCGATTCCAGCGTCACTTCATGGCGCAGCATGTCGCTCGCCCGGCGGACGATGGCGAGGCCCAGCCCCTTGCCGCCCGCCCCCCTGCCCCCCGGCGTGTCGAGGCGGCGGAATTCCTCGAAGATCAGTTGCTGCTTGTCGACGGGGATGCCGGGACCGCTGTCGGCGACGCTCAGCCTTATCCCATCCGCCTCCGCGACGCAGGCGACGCGCACCGACCCGCGCTGGGTGTAGCGCAGCGCATTGGACAGGAAATTCTGGAGAATCCGCCGCAGCAGCCGGATGTCGGAGCGGACCCAGACCGGGGCCGTCTCCACCGCCAGCACCAGCCCCGCCGAACGCGCCATCGGCGCGAATTCCGTCCGCAGCGTATCGAGCAGCCGATCGATGCGGAAATCGCTGATCTCCGGCTGGATCGCGCCCGCGTCGAGGCGGCTGATCTCCAACAGCGCCTCCAGCAGATCCTCGACGGAATCCAGCGCGGTGGACGTCTGGTTGACCAGCGCCCGCGTCGGCAGCGCCAATCGCCGGTCGCCCAGCGCCGCGACGAACAGCCGCGCCGCGTTCAATGGCTGCAACAGATCATGACTGGCCGCCGCCAGGAAGCTGGTCTTGGACAGGTTCGCCTTCTCCGCCGCCGTCTTGGCGTCCATCAACTGCGCCTCGATCTGGCGCCGCTCGGCCACCTCCGCCTCCAGTTCGGAGGTGCGCTCCGCCACCCGCCGCTCCAGCGTCTCCGCCGTCTCGCGCAGCGCCGCCTGCGCGCGCAGCATGTCGGTCACGTCGGTGAAGCCGATCACCTGCCCGCCCCGCTCCATGGCGTTGCTGCGAATCTCGAAGCTGCGCCCCCCGGCATGGACCAGTTCGCTGCGATGGCGCGCCCCGCCCCGGTCGAGGCAGCCCCTGTCGTCCATCCCCAGATTGCCCCGGCACCAGTCCAGCAGCGCGGCATGGCTATCCCGCTCCTGCGCCCAGTCCTCCGGCAGTTCCAGCAGCCGTTGCAGCGCCTCGTTCCACGCCGCCAGCCGCCCCTCGGCATCGAACAGGCACACGCCTTCGGAGAGGTTGTCGAGCGTCGCCTGCAGCACAATGTTGCGCTCGGCCAGTTCCCGCGCGCGGTCGCGGGCATCCTCCGCCTTCACCTCGGTGATGTCGGTATAGATGCCGACGATGCCGCCCTCGCTGGTGCGCAGTTCGTTGATCTGCACCCAGCGCCCGTCGGACAGCGCCTGCACATGCCCGCCCTCCGCCACGCTATGGCGCGCCAGCCGGTCCGACACCCATCGGTCCTGTCCCACCGGGCGGTGATGCGCCGCCGCCAGCTTGGCGATCTCGTCGAAGCTCATGCCCTCGCGGATATGGTCCGCAATCTCCGGCCAGAAACCCAGATAGGCCTCGTTATAGAGGACCAGCCGATCCTCCGCGTCGAACAGGACGAAGCCTTCGTTGATCGAATCGATCGCGTCGCGCAGCCGCATCCGCGCCGCGTCCGCATGGCCATGGGCGGAGGCGAGGTCGGCATTGGCCTCCGCCAGCTTCGCCAGCGCGTCTTCGAGCTGCACGGTCCGCTCGCGCACCATGGCTTCCAGCGAGATCGCGGTCTCGAACATCGAAAAGGCGTTGCCGGCCATGTCGCTCGACCGTTCGACCCGGTCGATCAGCGCCGCATTGATCTTGCGCAACTTGCGGTTCTCTTCCCGCAACGCCTCCAGTTCGGCGGAAGAGAGGGCCGCGTCGGTCATCGGCCGATGGCAAGGCCGCTGAAGGTCTGGTTGACGTGCAGCGCATGATATTGCTCGCCATAGGTGTTGAAGCCGATCACCCGATGCCGCCCGTACAGCTCCGACACGGCGCGGCTGATCTGCCGCTGCTCGGCATCGATGCGGTTCAATACGCAATCGAAGGCGATGATCCGGTCCACCGGTCCCACCTCCGCCGCAATGTCCGCGAACAGCGCGTCCATCCGCGCAATACGGTCCACCGGCTCGCCCACGGTCATCACGATCCCCTCGTCGATGGCGCAGTAGAAGGTAAGGCTGCCGTCGGGATTCGCGCTCTGGATCGACCGCACATGATAATCGCCCCCGGCCCGCACCATCAGCGGATGCGCGGCATAGAAGGCGACGCCCAGCGCCTCGCCCGCATGACCCGCCAGCCGCAGATATTCCTGCGCGGCGGGCTCCGCATTGATCTCGGTCACGATCCGGTCGTTCGGGATCGCCCCGGTGACGACCATCTTCGCCTCGCTCGGCCGGTAGTGCTGCGCCTTGAACACATGCAGCGGGCGCGGCGTGGACAGGATCGCCACCACCGCCGCATGGCCATGGAAGCGCCCGCCATGGAAGACCGCCGTCTCCCGAAAGGCCATGCCGTCGCCCGACGACCCGCCGATCAGCGCAATGTCGCCCAGCGCGTCCTGGATCGTCATGGTCAGCAATTCTTCCCGATGCGACAGCCCGTCGACCAGGAACAGCGCGACATGATTGACCTTCCCGCCCAGATGGCGGCTCTCCCGCTCCGCCTGCGCGGCCAGCCCGCGCACCGCCTGCCGCGCGGCGGCGGGATCGAAATTCTCGATGTCGTCGAAACAGAGCGAGGTCATGTGAAAGGCCGAAGCCGGAAAGCCGATGACGCTCAGGCTGTCCTCATCATAGCCATTTTCGGTCAGCTCGCCCGAACTGGTGCAGCCGATCGCCACCACGCCCTCCGTCCGGCGGTTGACCGCCCGCGCCAGCGCCTCCCGGTCGAAACGATGCGAACAGAACAGCAGCATCCCGGCCAGCGGTTCGTCCCCCAATTGACCGGCGACTTCCGCCATGGCCTTGGCCGGATCGCCCGCATGGCTTGACGCAAAGGCGATCTCCGATGCCAGCACCGTCATGTTCCTCTCCCCGCATTTTCTCCCTGTTCTTTTCTTGTCTAATGGGAATCAGCCGCCGCGCAAAGGCTCTCCCGCCGCTTCCAGCGCCGCATTCTCCTCATCGGTGAAGACGCGCGAGCGGACGATGAAGCGCATCCCCTCCGGGCTTTCCAGCGACATGCCCGCGCCCCGGCCCGGCACGACGTCGATGGTGACTTGCGTATGCCGCCAATATTCGAACTGCGCCGCGCCGATCCACACCGGCACGTCGCCCGCGATCTGGCCCAGCAGCACATCCTGCCCGCCGGTCCTGAACTCGCCCCGCGGAAAGCACATCGGCGCCGACCCGTCGCAACAACCGCCGGACTGGTGGAACATCAGCGGCCCATGCCGGGCCGCCAGCCGGGCGATCAGGACTTCGGCTTCCGGCGTGGCGAGGATGCGGGGTGGAAGGTTCATAATGATCTCCAGTCCCCCTCCCGTAAACGGGAGGGGTTAGGGGTGGGCGCGACCCCGGACTTGATCCGGGGGAGCTTCCAGCTTAGCCATTGCAGAATGGCGCTGAGGTTGCGCCCGCCCACCCCCCGGCCCCCTCCCGCCTGCGGGAGGGGGAAGAAGAAAAAGGCGGACGCCCGGGAGAGGCGCCCGCCGAACCGAAGGCGTGAAGGGGGAAGGACCCGCCTTCGGCATGCGATCCGCCCCTCGCCTCAGAAGAACCCCAGCGCCTTGGTCGAATAGCTCACCAGCAGGTTCTTCGTCTGCTGATAATGATCCAGCATCATCTTGTGCGTCTCGCGCCCGATGCCCGACTGCTTGTACCCGCCAAAGGCCGCATGCGCCGGATAAGCATGGTAGCAGTTCGTCCAGACCCGCCCGGCCTGGATGTTGCGCCCCATGCGATAGGCCGTGTTCCCGTTCCGGCTCCACACCCCGGCGCCCAGCCCGTACAGCGTGTCATTGGCGATATGCAGCGCGTCCGCCTCATCCTTGAAGGTCGTGACCGACAGCACCGGGCCGAAAATCTCCTCCTGGAAGATGCGCATCCGATTATGCCCTTCCAGCACGGTCGGCGTCACATAATAGCCCTGCTCCAGCTCACCGCCCAGATGCGCCCGCGTGCCGCCGGTCAGCACCTTCGCGCCCTCGTCCCGGCCGATGTCGATATAGGAAAGGATCTTCTCCAACTGGTCGTTCGACGCCTGCGCCCCGATCATCGTCGCGGGGTCGAGCGGGCTGCCCTGCACGATCTTCTGCACGCGGGCGACGGCGCGCTCGATGAACTTTTCGTAGATGCTCTCCTGCACCAGCGCCCGGCTGGGGCAGGTGCAGACCTCGCCCTGATTGAGCGCGAACATCGCAAAGCCTTCCAGGCATTTGTCGAAATAATCGTCGTCCGCATCCATCACGTCGGCGAAGAAGATGTTGGGCGACTTGCCCCCCAGTTCCAGCGTCACCGGGATCAGATTCTCGCTCGCATATTGCATGATCAGCCGCCCGGTGGTGGTTTCCCCGGTAAAGGCGATCTTCGAAATCCGCTTGTTGGTGGCGAGCGGCTTGCCCGCCTCCACGCCAAAGCCGTTGACGACGTTCAGCACGCCTTCGGGGATCAGGTCGCCCACCAGGTCCATCAGCACCATGATCGACATCGGCGTCTGCTCGGCGGGCTTCAGCACCACGCAATTGCCCGCCGCCAGTGCCGGGGCCAGCTTCCACGCCGCCATCAGGATCGGGAAGTTCCAGGGGATGATCTGCCCCACCACGCCCAGCGGCTCATGGAAATGATAGGCCACCGTGTCATGGTCGATCTCCGCGATGGAGCCTTCCTGAGACCGCACGCAGGCCGCGAAATAGCGGAAATGGTCGATGGCGAGCGGAATGTCGGCGGCGGTCGTCTCGCGGATCGGCTTGCCGTTGTCGATCGTCTCCGCCATGGCGAGCAGGTCGAGATTCTCCTCCATCCGCTGCGCGATGCGATTGAGGATATTGGCCCGCTCCGTCGCCGAACGCTGGCCCCAGCCTTCCCTGGCCCTGTGCGCGGCGTCCAGCGCCAGCTCGATGTCCTCGGCCGTCGAACGGGCGATCTTGCACACGCTCTGCCCCGTCACCGGCGAAAGATTGTCGAAATATTCCCCGCGAACCGGCACCACCCACTGGCCGCCGATGAAATTCTCATATTTATCGCGGATCAGCGTCTTCCCCGCGAACCGCGCCATTGCCTGCTGTAACATCATCCTCTCCCGGACTCGTCTGAAAGTTGAGGGACAGGATGAACCTTTCGGACAAATGGACAATTAGACCTTGGGTCGGGCCTGCCCATGAAGCCGGAAAACCGGGACGCTCAACCCCCGCCGCCATTCATCGCCGCCTGCACCCGCAACCGGGGGAAAACCGCTTCCAGCGGCTTGGTGTCGGGCAGCACATAGACATAGCCGCCCTTTTTCCGGAACAGCGGGCTGACGTTCTTGCCGTAAAAGGCGGTGGGCAGGTTGATGCAGCCGAAGGTGATGCGATTGTCGTCGCCGGTGGGCGAGAGCATCCGCTCGCGGCGGCGTTCCCTTTTCGGCGCGCCCTTGGGAATGGGGTGCAGCGCCACCGACGTGGCATAATCGACCCACAGCACCTTCTGCCGCCCCGCCGCCAGCCCGAATTTCGCCAGGAAGCGCCCGGCGGGCGTCGTCTTTTCCGCCGGGCCGATCTCCGCCAGATTCTTCGATCCGATGCCGGGGCTCGCCTCGTCCCCGACGGCCACGCCGATCAGGACCGGCGCATGACCCAGCGATTTCCCGCTGGCGTCATAGAGCGAGAGAACCGCCGCCTTCTTGTCGACGATGATATAGGGCAGCGCGCCATTGTCGCGGGACGCGGCGATCCAGTCGGCCACGCGCGCCGCTTCCCCGGACAGCTTCGCTCCCGCCTCCTGCGGCATGTCCGCCTGCGGTTTCGCCGGCTCCGCCGCCCGGACGCCCTCCGTCGCGGGAATGGCCGGCGCAAGCACCGCCAGCGCCAGGAACAGTGGGATCATCGCTCAATGCACTCGAAGGAAAGCGCCGGCGCCCAGGACGGACGCCGGCGCGGGAACACCGGATTCGGCCCCGTTCCGGGCGTCAGTTGCGCGGCCGCTTGCGCTGATTTTCCTGCATGCGCTGCTCGATGCCGTCGACGCGGGCATTGATCTGGTCCAGCCGCTGGCCATTGTTCTGCGCCTGGCCGGATGCCGCCTGCGCCTCCGCCAGCGCCGATTTCGCGGTGGCGTCCGTCGCCTGCAGGCGCGAGTCGAGCGCATCGACGCGCTGGTTCACGGCGGCGACCTGTTCCCGCACGAAGCCCTTGGTGGCACAGCCCCCCAGCGCCAGCGAACCCACCAAAATCACCGCCAGAGGCGCGAATTTCGTGAAAGACCGCGACATCTCCATTCTCCTTATAGTTAACGAACCGTCCCCGTCCCAAGCCGAGCGCCGGATTCCGGACAATGGGATTCTGTCCGGCTGTGCATCCGCTCGGGTGAATGGATGGGACTGCCCGGGTGGGCCAACCGGGGGCGCGGGATTTCGTCAGCGGCGCGCGCCCGGCCGCCGCCATTTCCGGGGCCGTTCCTCCTCCCCCAGCAGCAGCATGATGTCGCCATAGCCGGCGAGCAGGCTTTCCAGCGACCGCACCGCCTGCCAGCCCCCCGGGAAAAGCGCGCGGAAAATATGCGACTTGTCCTTCATCGGCATCCTCCCACAATAAGTCCTGTCCGGCGCGCCTCTTGGCGGGCGTGCCTTGCGGCGCTTCAGCGAGCGCCGTCGACCAGGATCACGCGATATTCCGCACCGGCAAGCCGATGCTGCAATGCTTCCTGATAAGCGGGCGAGTGGTACCAGGCCCGCGCCGCATCCAGATCGTCGAACTCCAATATGGCGACGCCGTCGGGATCGGGCCCTTCCACCGCATCATGCTCCCCATAGAAGGCGAGCCGCCGGGCCGGCTTTTCCCCCCGCGCCTTGACCGCCAGCGCGGCATAGGCGGCCATCTCCCCGGCATCGTTCAGCCGGTCGCGGATCATGACGACATAAGCGGGCATGGACGGTCCTCTCCTCTTCCTGTCATGCGCGGGGGCGGCAGGGCGGGAAGCGCGCCCGGCCGCAATCCCCTACGCCCCTTCCGTCACCTTGGCGGAGGCCTTGCGGGTCCGGGCAGGCTTCTGGTCCTTGCCCAGCACGATCTTCGTCGTCATCAGATAATGTTCGCGCATCAGCTTGATCGCCAGATCGGCGTCATGCGCCAGAAAGGCGTCGGCCAGCTTGCTATATTCCTTCTCCAGATTCGAACGCTTGGACGGCGAGGAGATGGAGAGCCAGCGATAGCGCTCGCTCTGCAGCAGCAGCATGTCGCGCACCCGGAGCAGCCAGGGATTGTCGCATGTGGCGACCAGCGCGTGATGGAAGGCGTGGTGCGCGTCCGCCCATTCCTGCGTCACCTTGCCGTCATCGTCGTTGCGCGGCGTCCGCAGCAGGCCGTGCAGCGCCGCGACGATCCCCTTTTCCCAGGCGATGGTGGCGTTCGCGATGGCGGAGCGGATGCAGGGCTCCTCGATCAACAGGCGCACATCCGTCAGATGATGCAGGTCCTCGGCCGCGATCTCGCTCACGCGGAAGCCGCGCTGCGGTTCGGCGGTGACCAGCCCTTCTGCGGTGACCCGCGCCAGCGCCTCGCGCACCGCGCTCTGGTTCGCCCCCAGATTCTCGCACAGGTCGGAAATGACGAGCTTCTGACCGGGCGGAAGCGCGCCGTTCAGCAGCCGGGACCGGATCTGCTCGTAAACGCGGTGGGTGCGGCTGGGCGCCGGTGATTTCTCTGCCATTCGCCCTTGATAGTTCACTTTTCCCCCATCTACAACCGTTACAACAAAAAGTGCACTTTCTGTTGACTCATGGACAATACTCGCACATCGTCCGCGCGACCGCCCGCCTCCCCCGGGGCCGGTTTCGGGCCGGGACCGCGAACGGGCAAATGGCATGACATGGCCGACCACTCGTCGGCTGGAATCGGGATCAAGCATGAAAGACAAGGTCATCATCTCCTGCGCCGTCACCGGCTCCATCCACACGCCGACCATGTCGGACGCGCTGCCGGTCACGCCGTCCGAAATCGCGGAACAGGCGATAGAGGCGGCGGAGGCCGGCGCCGCCATCCTCCATCTCCATGCGCGCGATCCCAGGGACGGCCGACCCTCGGCGGACCCCGCCCTGTTCATGGAATTCCTGCCGCGCATCAGGCAGGGCTGCGACGCCATCTGCAACATCACCACGGGCGGCAGCCTCACCATGACGGTCGAGCAGCGCCTGGCCGCGCCGCTGCTGGCGTCGCCCGAAATGTGCTCGCTCAACATGGGCAGCATGAATTTCGCGCTCTATCCGATGGCGGATCGCTACCGGCAATGGAAGCATGACTGGGAGGAGCCCTATCTGCGGGAATCGGACGATTATATCTTCCGCAACACCTTCCGCGACATCGGCAAGATCGCCCATGCGCTGGGCGATGCCCATGACGTGAAGTTCGAACATGAATGCTATGACGTCGGTCATCTGTACAATCTGGCGCATTGCATCGACCGCGGCTTCTTCAAGCCGCCGGTCTTCATCCAGTTCATCTTCGGCATATTGGGAGGGATCGGGGCGGAGGTCGACAACCTCCTCTTCATGAAGCGGACCGCCGATCGCCTGTTCGGACAGGATTATCACTGGTCGGTGCTGGGCGCGGGACGCCATCAGATGCCGCTCGCGACGCAAGCGGCGCTGATGGGCGGCCATGTGCGCGTGGGGCTGGAGGACAATCTGAACATCGCCCAGGGGCGGCTCGCCTCCAGCAATGCCGAACAGGTGCGCAAGGTGCGCGCGATCATCGAAGATCTGGGCCTGGAGATAGCGACCGCCGATGAAGCGCGCGCCCGGCTCGGCCTCAAGGGCGGGGACAAGGTCGCCTTCTGATGCCCGCGCGTCGATAGCGCCGGATCGGCCGGCCCGGAATCCGTGGCTCGATTCGCGCCCCGCCCTTGAAAAGACAGGCGACGATCACGATCAATGATATTATAGACATCATGTGATGGTCCGCCGCTACCGGTGCGGACGACAAGAGAAGGAAATGCCAGAGTGACCGCGGAAATCATCCTCGCCCATCCCGTCCGCACCCCGATCGGGAGCTATAACGGCACGCTCAAGGACGTGCCGGCGGCCGAACTGGGCGCCGTCGCCATCCGGGAAACCGTGCGCCGCGCAGGGCTGTCGCCGGATGCCGTCGGCGCGGTCACCATGGGCAATGTGATCCAGGCCGGCAACAGGATGAACCCGGCGCGCCAGGCGGCGATCCACGCCGGGCTGCCGGTCTCGGTCCCCGCCCTCACCGTCAACCGGGTCTGCGGATCGGGCGCGCAGGCGATCGTGACCGCCGCGCAGGAAGTGCAGCTTGGCCTGCACGACGTCGCCATCGCCGGCGGCATGGAGAATATGGACCGCGCGCCTTATCTGATGACCGGCGGCCGCTGGGGTTATCGCATGGGCGACGCCGCGATCATCGATTCCATGCTGCATGACGGCCTGAACGACGCCTTTTCCGGCCAGCATTCCGGCTGGCATACGGAGGATCTCGTCACCCGCTCCCAGATTTCGCGGGATGCGCAGGACCGCTGGGCCGAACGCTCGCAGAAGCGCTTCGTGCAGGCGCAGTCGGAAGGCCGGTTCGCGGCGGAGATCGCCCCCGTCACCATCAAGGGCCGCAAGGGCGACGTCAGCTTCGCCAGCGACGAGGCGCCCCGCGCCGATACGACGCTGGAGGGACTGGCCCGGCTGAAGCCCGCCTTCCGCCCGGACGGCACGATCACCGCCGGCAATGCCCCCGGCCTCAACAGCGGCGCATCCGCGATGCTGGTCGCCACCCGCGCCTGGGCCGAGGCGAACGGCGTCGAACCGGCGGGCCGGATCGTCTCCTACGCCGTCGCCGCGCTGGAGCCGGGCCTCTTCGGCCTCGCGCCGGTCCCTGCCGTGGTGAAGGCGGTCGAACGCGCCGGCTGGAAGCTGCCGGACGTGGAGCGGTTCGAGATCAACGAAGCCTTCGCCGCCGTACCCCTGGCCATCATCAAGGAACTCGGCCTGCCGGAGGACATCGTCAATGTGGAGGGCGGCGCGATCGCCCATGGCCATGCCATCGGCGCGACCGGCGCGGTGCTGACGACCCGGCTGCTGCATTCGATGAAGCGGGACGGCGTGCGGCGGGGCCTTGTCACGCTTTGCATCGGCGGCGGCCAGGGTATAGCGCTCGCACTGGAAACGCTGTGACGGCGGCACGGATGCGGGGGAAAGATCGGTCATGAACGGTTTCGATACGATAAGCGCTCTGGCGCGGGGCGAACTGCCCCGCCCGCCCATGGCCGATACCGTGCCCTTCACCCTTCTTCCGCCCGAAATGGGGCGCGTGGAGCTGAGGGCGACGCCGGGCGAACGCTTCCTCAACCTTGGCGGCGTCGTCCATGGCGGCTGGGCGCTGACCATGCTGGATTCCGCCATGGGCCTCGCGGCGGCAACCACCTTGGACGAGGGCGGTTTCGCCCCCACCTATGAAACCAGCGTCAAGTTCCTGCGGCCCATCCCCGCCAATATCGGGGAAATGCGGGTGATCGGCACCGTCATCTCGCGCGGCCGGTCCCTTGTCGCGTTGGACGGACGCATCGAAAGCCTCGACAACCGGATCTTCGCGCACGGCACGTCCACCTGCGTCGTTCCCCGCTGAACGCGGGGCGCACCATCTTTCAGGAGCATCGCATGCTGAACCGAAGCATCCGTTCCGCGACGATCTGGACGATCAGTCCGTCCTCCACTCCACGGTCACGCGCAAACCGATTGTCGGCCGCGACAGGATATTGCGGACGATCCAGGCGGCCGGCGCGTCCTATGACCATATGCGTCCGACCTATCATGAAGCGATCGGCAACAGGAGCTTCGCGGAATATGACGCGAGGATCGCGGGCGGGCCGGAACTTCACTGCGTGGCGGCGATCACCCGGAAGGAATCGGGCGCGGTGGAGACCATTGCCTTCCCGCGGCTAAAGCTTCCCCCGATGGGCAGTTCCCATCTGGCGGAGCAAGAAGGCCAAGAAGGCGAAGGCAAGCCACCCTGACTTCTTCAGTTGCTCGTTTCGGTCTTTCCCGACTCCGCCTCTGAACTGTTGGCGAAGCGGCGACGCAAGGGAATGCGGGTATCGACATCCGCGACGCCCAGCCGTTCCTTGACGGATTTCCGCGCCCGCTGGAGGATTTTCTCCGCGGTTTTCAGGTCGGTCGTCATCCGCGCCATTACCAGCGCGCCCAGCGCTTCGGAAAAGGCGGCGTTCGCGGCCTCCTCGGGATCGTCGACCCCGGCGCGCTCCAGCAGCCGGGTCACGCCGTCGATCAGTCCGCGCATGCCATTGCTCAGCCGCCCACGCCCATCCTCCGAAAGATGGGCCAGCTCGCTGGTGAGCGACGGGATCGGGCACCCCGTCTCCGGATGGCTGCGATGGGTCATCGACAGATAGCCGTCGAAGAATTTGGCGATCGCCGCGCGGGGCTCTCCGACATCCAGCAGGCCCAAGAACCGCTCATAGCGTTCGTGGAACATATGCTCGACCGAATGGGCGACCAGATCGTCCTTGGACGCGAAATGGGCATAGAAGCCGCCGACGGTAAGCCCGGCCGCGGACATCACATTCGCCACCGCCACCCGGTCAATACCCTGGCAACGGATCGCCCGCGAAGCCTCCGTCAGGATGCGCTCCCGCGTACGCGCCTTATGGTCGCTTGGATATCTCATGCATAATCCCATAAGTGACCTGACCACAGCCGCTTACAGGAAAAAACGCGCCTCTTTCCCAAATGACTGTTTGCAGCCAACATAATATTATGGCCGTTCAGTTCAAGGGGTTTTCCCAAGGAGCGACCTACTCCGCTGTCAATCGTTGCATCCGGGCCAGATCGGATTGAAGACATTAGGCGACCAGCCGATATTCGGTGTCATTGACCAGCCGGATCGCGCCGCCCCCGCCTCGAACGTCTAGATCGGCAGAATGGCAGCCGAAAACCTCCACCTCCAGCAACAAGCTGCCCGGACGGAAGCCGCTCTGCAAGGTCGGCTCCAACTGCCGGGCCGCTGGGCCGCCCATTTCGCCTATGAATGGGTACGCAAGGACGATGTCAGGATCGACACCGATCTTGTCGACCTCTTCGAATTCAGCGAGACTTCCGGATTGATCAAGAGCCTGAAGATCATCTTCGACCGGTAATCCCGCGCGCCTGCCTTCCGGGCCACGCTCCCCCGGCAGAGCTTTGCGTACACGCAAAGACTGGCCCAACCCGGCCGGGAACGGCTATGATCGGCCGGAACCATTCAGGAGCCCGCGACCATGCCGAACCCCAGTCCCTGGCAACATCATCGTCAAGCCGGCCTGGCCGACGACATCGATTTCGAGATCAAGGGCCAGGAACTGCAATTTCTGGAAATAGAACTCGATCCCGGCGAAAGCGCCGTGGCGGAGGCCGGCGCCCTGGTCTGGAAGGACGCGGCCGTCGGCATGACCACCGTCTTCGGCGACGGCAGCGGCGGCAGCGACGGCAGCTTCATGGGCAAGCTGCTGGGCGCGGGAAAGCGGCTGGTGACGGGGGAAAGCCTGTTCACCACCGTCTTCACCCATAATGGCCGGGGCAAGGCGCGGGTCGCCTTCGCCTCCCCCACCCCCGGCGCGATCCTGCCGATTCGCCTCGACCAGGTCGGCGGGCGGCTGATCTGCCAGAAGGACAGCTTCCTCGCCGCCGCGAAGGGCGTATCGATCGGCGTCCATTTCCAGCAGCGGATCATGACCGGCCTGTTCGGCGGCGAAGGCTTCATCATGCAGAAGCTGGAGGGCGACGGCTGGGTGTTCGTCCAGATGGGCGGCACCATCGTGGAGCGCGAACTGGCCCCCGGCGAACAGCTTCACGTCGATACCGGCTGCGTCGCCGCCTATACCGACACGGTGGATTTCGACTTGGAGCGCGCGGGCGGCGTGCGCAGCATCCTGTTCGGCGGCGAAGGCCTGTTCTTCGCGCGCCTGACCGGGCCGGGCAAGGTGTGGATACAGTCCCTGCCCTTCTCGCGCCTCGCCGGCCGCATGCTGGCGGCGGCGGGCAGCCGCGGCGGCCAGAATCGCGGCGAAGGCTCCGTGCTCGGCGGCCTAGGCGACCTGATCGGCGGCAATAATTAGAGCATCGTGCGCAAAAGTGGGAACCGGTTTTCCGCTCAAACCGATGCGACAGAAACCCGCAGCGCGCGGCCCGCGCCCGATTTGAGCCATCGCGCGCCATAGCCGTCCGCCGCTCTTCCCCCCACCCCCAAACCCCACCGCAAGCCCCCCCATCGGCGCGCCGCACAACCGGCCCGCCGGTGGCGCGCCCCCGCGCATGACCGCCATCCCCCTTGAGCCGATATGTGCATGAACATCGACACATGACGTCCGCAGCCTTTTCACGGCCATGAAAATCCGTTATTATTCAAAGCCATAGCGGACGAATCCGCACCAACCATCTTGCGAACCCGCAACGGCGCCGGGGCAATCCGCCGTTCCGGGAAGGAGGTTCAACAAAGGCGGCACAGGGCCGCTCAACAACGGGGTCGTACCATGCGCATTTTCTCTCTTCGCCCGCTTGCGGGCGTGCTGTTCGCGTGCGTGCTCATATTCTGCATGAGCGAATGGGGCCTGTCCCTCACCGCCGACACGGAAAAAATCTCCGCGCCCACGCCAGCGGCGAAAGACCCGCCGGGCATCGCCTCCATCCTCACCAACGGCTTTTTCGGCCGGACCGCCAACCCGACGCCACAGATCGACTTCTCCCGCCCCTCCCCCAGCCCCTGGACCACGGCGCTGGGCAGCAGCAATCCCGCCGCGCTCTTTCCCACCACCGCCGCCGCCGCCCGAACCGGCGGCCCGGCCGGGCGCGCCGCCGGACCGATGGCGCCGGTCAGCACCATGCTGGCCCTCTCCACCGCCGCCACCGCCGCGCAGGCAGGCGATTTCGCCAATTTCGACTTCGCCGGCGGCACCCGCTACCCTGAACAGGCGACCGCGTCGGTCGGCCCCGCCTTCTACCGCCCCGGCGCGACCGTCGCCTATGTGCCGATCACGCTCGACCGCCCGACGCCCAACACCGTGATCGCGCGGGTGATGACGGAGGATGGACCGGGCCTCGTCCGCGGCGTGGCGGGCATCAACTATCGAAGCATCTACAAGGCGGTGATCTTCCGCCCCGGCGACCCGCTGACCAAGACGGTCTCCGTCCCCATATTGCTCGGCGTGCCGCAGGCCGACTTCATCGTCCGCTTCGTGGAGGCTCCATGGGGCGGCAAGATGGGCACCGACCGCGCCTTCGTCCAATGCGATTTCCAGCAGGAACCGACGGCGGAACAGGTCGCGGGGCGCGAACCCCGCGCCTTCCAGCCCACGGGCACGCTCCAGTGGAGGATGAGCCGCGAAACCCTCAAATGGTCCGACGCCGGCCATGACAAGGCCTGGTCGACCAAGCTGCCCAATGGCCGCTCGCAACCGGGCAATCAGGAAACCGGCATCTATCTCGACGGCTGGGTCTATCGCGACTATGGCATAGAGGCGCCCCTGCGCTACACGGACGATGGGCTCGTCATGCACACGCAGAAGCTGAAGCAGCCCATCGCCTGGGACGGCGTCCCCTATGACTATGGCGCGGTCGTGCTCAGCGGCCACAACACCCGGCCGGTGCAGATCGGCTACGGCCAATATGAATTCACCGCGAAGATGCCGAACCGGCGCGGCTCCTGGCCCGCCTTCTGGCTGATCTCGACCGCCGGCTGGCCGCCGGAAATCGACATTTACGAAGGGTTCGGCTTCGAAAGCTGGTGGGATTTCGACCGCTACACCGCCAACACGCTGCACGGCGGCGCCAACATCACCCGCACCTTCCAGCAGGGCGTCTTCATGAACACCGAAGAGGTCTACGGCATCGGCGGCTTCACCACGGGCTTCCACAGCTTCGCCGTCGACATCCAGCCCGACTATATCACTTGGTTCATCGACGGGAAGGAGACCTATCAGGCGGTCAATCCCTTCGCCGGCTTCCGCTGGTACCCGATCATGAACGTCGCGGTGAAGACGACCGGCGACTATGCGGACGGCACCGGCGACATGATCGTCCGCGACATCAAGGTCTATGCGGACGGGGGCTGAACGAAGGCGTCGCGCGGCCAGGCCCGACCATCCCACCCCCGTTCCGGGCCCGACGGATATTCGGCAACCCCTCCGCCTTCATGCTCCCGCCCCGCGCGGGAGCATGCGACGGATAGGGAAGACCGCGCCCCTCAGAACTGATCGAAGATCAACCCCATGCGCGGACTGAACAGCCGGTCATAGGCCTTCAGCAAGGCCCCGTCGGTCATCCCGGCGATATAGTCGCAGATCACCCGCGGCGCCTCCTCCCCCGCCCGCACCAGCGCCCATTGCTCGGCCGGCAGCAGGGTCTCCGGCTCCGACGCCAGCGCCTCGAAGACGGACACCACCATCTTCTGTCCCTTGAACTCCAGTTGCTGCACCCCGGCGCTGCGGATCACCTCCTGATAGACCGCGTTCCTCAGCGCGCCCAGGAACCGCGCCGGCCCCTCCTGCATCCCCGCGCGGTATCGGACCAGCGGCTCCTCGAACTCCTCCCGCGTGTCGATGCGGCAATGGGTGATCAGGTGATGCACCATCCGTCCGATGCAGCGCTTGCGCCCGCCGCCCTCGCCGAACAGCGTCCCGACCAGCCGCTCATAGACATTATTCTCGGATTCGCCGGGATATTTCCGCTTGAGGTGGACCAGGAAGGACGCGCATTCCTCCTCCGGCACCAGCCTGCGAAAGGCCTCCTCCCCGATCAGGCGCAGCGCCAGCGCATCCTCCAGGTCATGGACGCCGAAGCCGATGTCGTCGGCCACGTCCATGATGCTGCAATCGAAGGATTTGTGGATCGCCCGGTGGTGCCTGCCGACCTGCGGCTCGATCGCCGTGAACGCCTCCCGGTCGGCGCTCGACAAGGGCGCCAATATCCATTGCACCGCCTGCCGCTCCGTATCGAGATAGCATTTGGGCGGCTTGCTGGCGGCCCGGTCGATGATGCGGATGGAAGAAGGCCTGCCGCTCAGCCGGGGCGCGCAGGCGGGATTGCAGGCCTGCGCATAGGGGACCGGATATTTGAGCACGCCCAGCAGCGTCCGCCGCATGAGATTGGCCCCCGCCCCGGCCGAAAATTTCTCCAGCCGGGCCAGGATGCGCAGCGTCTGGCCATTGCCCTCGAACCCGCCCGCCTGCCGCATGCAGTAATTCAGCGCGACTTCCCCGCCATGGCCGAAGGGCGGATGGCCCAAGTCATGGGTGAAGCCGATGGCCTGGATCAGGCTGTGGTCGGGCAGATGCGGGATCGCCGGGTGGTCGGGGAAATCCTGCCGCAACTGCCGCGCTATGCCGCCCGCGATCTGCGCGACCTCCAGCGAATGGGTCAGCCGCGTGCGATAGAAATCGCTGTCGCCCAGGTTCAGGATCTGCGTCTTGCCCTGCAGGCGGCGGAAGGACGCGGAATGGATGACCCGCGCATAGTCGACATCCGCTTCATTGCGGGCGTCCTCGCTCTGCGCCTGCCAGTTTTCCTGCCGTTCATACCAGTTCATGCCACTCTTCTCCGGCGAATCCCGACCGCCTGTCGCTTGGCCGGAATATAGGCCGCTTCTCCCGCGCAGGCGCAGGAAAACCGGTTCATGCTGCTTCCTCCATGCCGATCCTCATCCCACCCCGCCCTCATTTGCCTATTTGAACTATTTATGCCACATCTATCCCAAACAAGCTTCAACTTCGCGCAAGAGGGCAGGAATGAACGCAGTGGTAACCCAGATCGGCGATCTGGCGGAGGCCGGCGAAAAGATGGTCGAACGCCTGCGGCGCAAGGCTTTTCTGCCGGATAGCCGCAAGGAACTCAACATCCGCTTCGGCATCGCTGAAGCCGCGCAACTGCTCGGCTGCTCCACGAATCGCATCCGCATGGCGGAGGAGGACGGACGCCTTCCCCCTGCCCCGCCGACCGAAAACGGCCGCCGCCCCGGCTACAAGGTGGAGGAACTGCTGAACATGCGGCAGGTGCTGGGCGCCTCGCCCGAACGCGCCCCCTTGGACATTCCCGCCATCATCGCGGTGCAGAATTTCAAGGGCGGCGTCGGCAAGTCGACCGTCACCACCCATCTCGCCCATTATTTCGCGGTGCAGGGCTATCGCGTGCTGGTGGTCGACTGCGACAGCCAGGCCACCACCACCACGCTGTTCGGCTTCAACCCGCATTTCAACATCCAGCGGGAAGAAACGCTCTACCCCTATCTCTCCATCGACCCGACGCAGGTCGACCTGCTCTACGCGGTCAAGCACACCGCCTGGCCCAATGTCGACCTCATCCCATCCAATCTCGAACTGTTCGACGTGGAATATGAGCTGGCGGCGGCGGGCAGCGACGGCGGCTCCGTCCTTGCGGCGCGCTTCCGCAAGCTGAAGCAGGGCCTGATGGACCTTGCCCGCCATTATGACGTGGTGCTGCTCGATCCGCCGCCGGCGCTGGGCACGATCAGCCTCGCCGTGATGCAGGCGGCCAATGCCCTGCTGGTGCCGCTGGCCGCGACCACGCCCGACTTCTGCTCGACCGTCCAGTTCCTCTCGATGATGGATCAGGTGATCGGCCAGCTGCAGCAGGCGGGGATAGAGGTCGACTATCAGTTCGTCCGCCTGCTCTGCTCGAAATTCGACAGCAACGATCCCAGCCATTCGATGGTCCGCGCGATCATGGAACAGAGCTTCGGCCCGGCTCTCCTGCCCATTCCGATCCTCGACAGCGCGGAAATCAGCCATGCCGCGCTGCGCATGATGACCGTCTATGAACTGGAAAAGCCGATCGGCACGCCGCGCACCCACAAGCGCTGCCGCGCCAATCTGGACGAGGCCATGGGCCAGATCGAGGCGCTGGTGCGTCAGGGCTGGGGCCGCGTCGCCCCTGCGCGGGAAGAGGACATCGTCAATGCGGCATGAAGCCCCTTTCCGCATGTTCATGATATGTTCCCGGTTTGCCGAAAGGGAATGCCATGGCGCGTAAGCAATCCGACTATCTGGCCGCCCTTCTCTCCGACGAGCCCGAGGCGGCAGCGGCAACGCCCGTCGAGCCGGAGGAGGCAGGCCCGCCCGCATCGCCCCTCTCCCCCTCCTCCTCCCCCTCCTCTGGCCCGGCCGCGCCGCGCCAGGATCGCGCCCGCGGCACCACCCTGCTCGGCCGCGAATCCGCCCTTGCCCGCCTGGCCTCGGGCGAGGTGCGGCAGGTCACGCAATTGCTGCTCGACCCGGCGAAAGTCCGGATCTGGAGCGGCAATGCCCGCCTCTATGCGCATCTCAATGAGGAAAATTGCCGCGAACTGATCGACTCGATCATCGCGGAGGGCGGGCAGAAGGTGCCCGCCGTGGTCCGCCGGATAGAGGGCGATCCCGATCATGATTATGAGGTGATCGCCGGCACCCGCCGCCACTGGTCGATCAGCTGGCTGCGCGCCAACAGCTATTCCGACATGATGTTCGTGGCGCAGGTCGCCCAGCTCGACGATGAGGCCGCCTTCCGCCTCGCCGACCTCGAAAACCGCGCCCGCAAGGACGTCTCGGACCTCGAACGCGCGCGCAACTATGCCGATGCGCTCAAGGCCCATTATGGCAGCCACCTGACCCGCATGGCCGAACGGCTGAAGCTCTCCAAGGGATGGCTCAGCAAGATGATCAAGGTGGCGGGCATCGAGGACGCGGTGATCGACGCCTTCGCCTCCCCGGCCGACGTCCAGTTGAAGCCCGCCTATGCGCTGGCCCAATCGCTCGACGACCCCAAGGGCGCGCCCGCCATCCGCGCGGAGGCGAACCGCCTCGCCTCCGAACAGCGCGCGCTGCGGTCGGCGGGCGCCGCGCCCATCCCGGCCTCGGATGTGCTCAAACGCCTGCTCGACGCCCCCCGCGCCGCCCAGTCGGCCCCCAGGGAAGAACCCTTCACCTGGACCACCCACTATGGCCGTCCGGCGCTGACGGTCCAGTCGGTCAACCGCCAGGGCGTCACCATCCGCCTCCACGCCGGTTCGGGCGCGGACATGGAAACGCTCGCCACCGCGCTGCGCGACACGCTCGAACATCTCGAACGGCAGGGCATGGGGCTCCAGCGCTGATGGAAAGCGGGGGGCACAGGACATATGACGGAAGCGAAAGGCCGGTCGAACCGGCGGCTTCCGCCCTGCCCCCCGTTTCCCCGGGGAAACATCAGCCCCTTGTCCCCGCCGCCCCATGGGAAACACGTCCGCTGTTTCCCCGGGGAAACAGCCGATCCCCCATCCCCCCGGCCACCAGCCCGCCCTCGCCGGCATCCCCGGCCAGCGCCGCCAGCTTGGCCTGGTCGCCGCACGGCCGCAGCCACGCATCGGCTCCCATCCCGACATGCGCCCCTCATTCCATAACTCCCGTCCATTCTCCGGAACGTTCTTGGAATAGCCCCCGCGCGCCCCTCCCCTCCTCTGCCGCATCACACCATGGGCTGACGCTCATCTTCAGGACCCGCCCATGACCCGCGCTTCCAGGACCGAGATCACCGACCAGTTCGAACTCTTCCTCCCCTATATCGCGGACATGCCCCTGCGCGACCAGCGCGAGATGATGGAGCGCCCCTTCTTCAGCCTCGCCAAGTCCAAGCGGGTCAAGCCGATCGACTACACCTCCCCCGACGGCAAGGCCTGGGTCCATGTCTCGGCCAATCCGGACTATGGCATGGCCACCATCTGGGATGCCGACATACTGATCTACTGCGCCTCCGTCCTGGCCGACATGGCGCGCCGCGGCCTCAACGACATCCCGCGCAAGCTGCACCTCATGCCCTATGACCTGCTGCGCGCCATCCACCGCCCGACGACCGGCCGCGCCTATGAACTGCTCGGCCAGTCGCTCGACCGGCTCGTCTCCACCACGATCAAGACCAACATCCGCGCCGAAAACCGCCGCGAAGCGACCTTCAGCTGGCTCGACGGCTGGACCCAACTGGTCGACGAACGCACCGAACGCTCCCGCGGCATGACCATCGAACTCAGCAACTGGTTCTATGAAGGCGTGCTGATGCAGGGCGGGGTGCTCAGCATCGACCGCGCCTATTTCGACCTGACCGGCGGCCGCGAACGCTGGCTCTACAAGGTCGCGCGCAAACATGCCGGCGGGGCAGGGGAGGGGGGCTTCGCCATCTCCATGCCCACCCTCTTCGAAAAGTCTGGGGCCGAAGGCGCCTATCGCCGCTTCAAATTCGAAATCGCCAAGATCGCCGAACGCGATCCCCTGCCCGGCTATACGGTCGAACTGGAACAGCCCGACGGCAAGCGTGAACCGTCGCTCCGCATGCGCCGCCGCCCCCAGGCCGATCCGCTCCCGGCAACCGTCGCCCGCCGACCGGCGACGGCCTCGCAATCCACCCCTCCCAAGACAACGCCGTCCCCCGCACCAACCGACGCCGACATGCTGGTCGATGCCGGCAGCATGATCCGCCGGACCCTGGCCGGAATGTCCGCCAAGGCCAGCGCCGGGGAGATCACGGACGCGACCATGGCGACCCTGCGCGCCGACTATCCCGGCTGGGACTATCAGACGCTCCATCAGGAGTTTCGCGACTGGCTCGAAGCCGACCCCACCCGCACGCCTGTCAATTATCAGAAGGCGTTCATCGGCTTCGTCCGCCGCTTCCACGAGAAGAACCGCCACCGCCTCTAGAGCATCGTGCGCAAAAGCGGGAACCGGTTTTGCGCTTAAAAGGATACGACAACAAAAGCCTGGAGCGCGCGGCCTGCGTATGATTTAACGCAGCGCGCTCCAGAGCGGGTTTCGCTCCGATTCCATCAGGTCGCCGCTCCACATTCCCCGTCTTCCGCGATTCCCGCCAGATTCGGAACCGGTCGCCTGGAAATCGCTCCAGAGCGCGCTGCATTAACCGGACGCAGGTCGTCACATCCTTTCAAGCAGAAAACCGGCCCTGCGATGCCGAGCCGCATCCCAAAAGGCCAAACCGCTTGACCAAAACCGGCCCAAAACTCGCGCCATATCCCGACCCTGCAATTCAGCCGACGCACCCCATGCCCATGCAACGCCGAAATGCCGGGGAGGGCGTTCCCGAAGTGTCGGGTAGCGCTGATGGGAAAGGACAACCCGTCAAACACCCCGATAGCGGACCTCAATCCGCCCCGGAATTTGAACGTCCTTTCCAACACCCCCCTCCAATATGATTCAATCCCCCACCCACCGACAACAGCAAATCGCATGCTTCGACACTCCGGGAACACCCTTCGCCCCTTTAGGAACGTTTCCCCGACATTTCAGGAACGCCAGCGTCGACACTATAGGAACGGACCAACGATCCTATGGGAACAGCGATCCAACGCCGACTCGTGCTCTTATGGCGATTCGCCTCCCGCATCCCCGCCCAGTAACTCTTTAACTTTCCTAGAAACCTTATAACCTGGGCGAGACATATTTTTGGCAAGAAACTGGATGAGAAGCCTTGGGCAGCGCCGTCTAATGCCGCCCTGTCAGTCTTTCGACCTGCGCTACCAGTTTCGTCGCGCCCTGGTGCGAAACGCCCAGCAGCCGCGCGACCGCCATCTTGCTCAGCCCCGGATAGGCCAGCTCAAGCCGCATCAGCAACGGGGCCTTGCTCCGCCGCGTCACCTCCAGTTCCACCGGCAGCCGAGCCAGCTTCGCCTCCAGCCGATCCAGTTCTATCAACCCCTGCGCCGCCTGGCGCGCGACCATGGCGGCAATCTCTCCCGCCAAAGAAGCGGCATCGTCCGGCAGGAAGCGCGGCAACCCGACAAGGCAGGGCAGGTGACGCAGGCTGAGCCCCGCCGCCACGAAGGCGCCGGGAAGGTGGCAGGCAAGCACCCAGCCCATATCAAACCGTCGCGGATCGATGCGCCATTGCCGCCCGTCGGCCGTCGTCACCAGATGCCCCTCGGTGACGGGCGTATCGAGGCTCCCCCTCGCATCGATCAGCCGCTGCGCGACCGCCGGCAGGGTGCCGGCAGTGTAGGGGGCGTCCAGCAGCATCTGGGCCATGCGCCACGCCGGGCCGAAGCGGACCAGATCCTCGGGCGCCCACAATCCCACCTCCTTGCGGTCGTCAAGCAAGGTGCGGGAGATGTTGAGGGTCGCGCGCGCGACCGGGTCCCGGTCATCGCCTGCCGACAGCGCAAAATGGAAGAGCGCGGCGACGGAAAGCGGATCGTTGAGCCCCTCGCTATGGCGCGGCGGCGGCGTCCGCCCGCAAATCCAGTTCTGAAGCTCCGCAACCGACACCGGCACGCCGGCAAAGCCCGACAGCATGGAGGCGCCCTTCAGCCTTGCCCTGGCCAGCCAGACATCGGTCGCCGGGCTGTTGCAAAGCCGCCCGTCGAGCCGCCCGAGAAGAAGCAGGGCATGATCCGGCGAAGCTGAAAAATCCTGCATTTCCCATGGATAGCGCAAGATGGACTACAACCAAAGAGGCGAGTTGGTTGTATATGCTATGATGGTGGGGAAGGCAGCTGCTCCGTCTGATCGACGGCGAATGGCCACGCTCTTTCTTATGCCATAATGCAGTAACGCCCGCCAGCGTCAATCGAACATCCAAAGTGGGGACCCGAACAAAAGCCCTGAAATAAGACGACGCCCCTCTCGGACACGTCCGTCGGGTAAAGGCGAAAGGGGAGGGCATCCAACCGATCCGCAAAACGGGAACAAAAGAGGAAATAGTGCTATTTTGCCCTGGGAAGCCCGTCAGGCACCGGTGGGCAGTCAAATATAGACAAGCTCATCGACACCGCCCTTTGCCTTTCAGAGAGCTTCCCAGCCTGCCCAAATTTTAGGCACTAGGCCCATCGATCTGTTCTCCCGTCCCACAGGAACAATGCGCCGGCTGCCGTAGCTCCTATCCTGCTGGGGATCGCGAACGTCATAGAGCCGCACGCGATGGATAGGGCGGCATCGATTCACCCCACGATGACCTGCTGCGGAGAAACTCATCATCATATCAAAGGAACAGGAACGGATGCCGCAACACGCCCGGCCTATATTCGATCGCCCCCGACGGGAGCAGGCAAGGGCACCGCCTGATCGACCGGACAACTGAAAGTCCCCGCAGAGGATCATGGGATATATTCATGATCCAGTGCAGCAATCTTCACCGGCATCCGGCCTTTGACAATCGCAAAACGGAGTCAGGCACGACCAAAGCCCGTCCATGACCATTATAGGGCATCCCAATCGAAGAGCCCGTTATCCCGAGAGGCACGGAGCGATATCATCCAGCGAAGACTTTCACCCATCGGATCATCTTGCATTGCTGGCAAAGCTCGAACATTGCATCGCAAGGCAAGGGCGTCTCAATTGTGGTAATGGAGATGGATAGATCAACAGTTCAAGCCGCTGCCACCATTCTCGCCGCCTCCCGGTAATTGCGATTGCACAGCGCGATTTTCCGATAGCCTTGACCCCGCCGCCATCAATAAAGTCCAGCCCTCATCGGCCGCATCCTTGAAAGGAAAACGCCCCGAACGACATTTGCGTCGTTCGGGGCGTGATCTTGGTCGGCGGTCCGGATCGTCCGAACCGGCCAGACGTACAATCAGGCTTTTTCGGCCACAGGCGCCTTGGCGGACTTGGCTGCCGGCTTTTTCTTGGGAGCGGCCTTGGCGGGCGCCTTGGCAGGCGTTGCCGCCTTGCTTCCCGCCGCTGCCTTTTCCGCAGGCTTGGCAGCAGCCGGAGCGGCAGCGTCCTTCTTCGGCGCGGGCGCCGATGGCGTAGCGATGGAGAGGCGCTTGCGCGATGCGGCGGGCTTGGCAGCCGGAGCCTTGGCGGCGGGCGCCTTGGCAGCAACCGGCTTCGCCTCGGCAGGCTTCGTTGCGGGCGCCTTTGCCTCAGGGGCCTTTGCCGCCGGGGCTTTCGCTTCCGCAGGCTTGGGAGCGGACGTCTTCGCAGGGGCCTTGGCCGCCGCCGGCTTGGCAGGCGCTGCCTTTGCAGGTGCTGCCGTTGCAGGCGCAGCCTTGGGAGCAGCGGCCGCCTTCGGAGCCGCTTCGGCCGGCTTCTTGGCATTCACCGGCTTGCGGCCAAGGCCAAGCTTCGTCGCGACGGCGCGCCGCGCTTCCGAATAGTTGGGCGCGACCAGCGGATAGGACTTCGGCAGGCCATAGCGTTCGCGATAGTCATTGGGCGACAGGCCATGGCTGGCCAGGTGGCGCTTCAGCGTCTTGTACGGCTTGCCGTCGATCATGCTCAGAATATGTTCGGGCGAAGACAGGCTTTTGCGGACCGACACGGCCGGCGTGTAAGTCGGCGCCGCCTCCTCCTGGGGCTTTGCGGCAAGATCATCAGTCAAGGCCAGACGCGTGGTCCGAATGAGGTCGGCAAGACCTTCGCTCGCTACATTATTGTTGGAGACAAAGGCACTCACCAGCTGAACAGTGAGCGTCGTGATGTCAGGCTGGTTGTTTTCAGACATTGGCCCCGCTTCCCATCTTTGAGTAATAGAAGCGGCCTTTTGCGCGGTTTTGCGTTAAATGTAAATCCGAAACGACTTGACAGCCCGTCCGCATGCTGTCGAACAGGAACAAACAAGCTCATTTTGTTTCGAGATGGGACAGCCTGACCGCGCAATTCCGTCCGCCGGGGTGGAACCATCTTCGCCATATCATTCGCCAGTCAACGGCGCGAAGGCAGGGCGCCTTGAACAGCATAGGCAGGGCGCTCATCTATATTCGCCTGCCCAGTACCAGTGTTCGACCGGCGGGCGACAATATTTGTCGACAGCGAAACCTGTTCTGCACAAAAAAAAAGGCCGGTCTTTCGACCGGCCTACTGAGTTTAGGAGAGGATGCCTGAAAGGCACCCGCCAAATGGCGCGCCGGACTTCCAATGGCAAATGCGAAGCGCGGCGATGTGATTGCGTTGCGCGCAATTCCCGGCGCCGGCTTCATATCGCACCATGTCGGAATGCCCTGCCACGGACGGCGCATCGTTCAGGGCGAACGCTTCGCGACGAACGTCCATGCCGCGTGCGACGCACCCGGCAAAGATCGCGCATATGTCTGAAAAGGGCAGGGCGGGGGTCCATCCCGCCAGACTGGCGCGCGCCCCGCCGGTACGACAGGGGCGCGCCATTCGATCAAGGAAGGGATGGCGGCCCGTTCGTCCGGGCCGATCCTTCCGATCTTGCATCGATGAAGACTTGGGCGGCCAGGCGCGGCCGCCGAAGATCGTCTTCAGCCGTTCAGCTGGTCCTTCACGGCCTTGGCCGGGGTAAAGGTCAGCTTCTTCGAGGCGGCGATCTGGATCACGGCGCCGGTCGACGGATTGCGGCCTTCGCGAGCGGGCTGGTCCTTGACCTTGAACTTGCCAAATCCGTTCAGCGAAACTTCCTCGCCCTTCGCGGCGGCACCGGCGATGGCGGAGAAGACGCCGTCGACATATTTGCGCGCGTCGGCCTTGGTCAGGCCATGGTCGGCGGCCAGTGCTTCGGCGAGTTCAGTATTGTTCATGATGATCTCCCTTTCGTGGACGGATGGTCTTAACCTGTCTCTTCGCACTCAACTAGCCCCTTTGCGACCGGCGAACAGCGAAAATCGGCAGTAAAATCGCGTTATTGGCGCTTTCGGATGGGAAAATGACCCCGACCGGAGCCTTCGGGCCGCCTTTCCCGCCGGCGGCAACTCCTCCGCCCGGGTTCCGATCCGCCACACGAGCAGGCATTTCGCCCGTGAAAAGGGCCCTCCGGGCGGCTGTTCCGCCAAAATGGTCGCAATTGTCGCGCGCCCCGCCCGCGCCGTGCCGGGGGTGGACCGCCAAGGGCGGGACTTTGGCCCGGCGCAGCCCTTTTACAAAAGCTTGCGGATAGAACCGATCCGGTCGCGGTTGCAGATGAAGGCCGCGTCATTTTCTCCCATCCTTCCTGCACGGCGGCCCCTTGCGGCCGGAATGGCGTGGGACGATGTGGCGGCAGAGCATGGCGGGGATGGGGTGGTGCAGGCGCGCGGCGCGGGCGGTCGTGGTGGGCCTCGGGCTGATGCTGGCGGTCCCTGCGGCGGCGCAGGACGCAGCGCCCGGCCAGCAAAGCGCCGCCCCGATCATCGACCGCGACCGCACCGACCGGCTCGAACCGCAGATCGCGCCTCCGCCTGTCGCCGCGCCGCGCCCGGCGCCCTCGGTCCAGGTCGCGCCCGCGGCTTCCTCCGCGGCCCAGACGCTGCTGACGCGGCTTATCTATAGCGGAACGACGCTGCCCAAATCCCGGCTCGATGCCGCCACTTCCCCCTTTATCGGTCGGCCGCTGACCGGTGAAACGCTCCAGGCCATCGCTCATGCGATCAGTGCGACCTATGCGAAGAGCGACATCGCCTTCTATTCCGTCTCCATTCCGCCCCAGCTGCCTGGCGGCGGCGTCCTGACCGTCCGTCTGGTCGAGGGGCGGGTCAGGGATTATCGCCTCGCGGGCATGTCGCCCAGCATGCCCGCCGGGCTGATCGCCGCGCATATGCGCCGGCTGATGCGGGACGCGCCGCTGCGCAGGAGCCGTCTGGAACGGACATTGGCGCTGCTGCGCGACATTCCGGGGCAGACGGTCGACGCCCGGCTGCGCCAGTCGGGCGCGCCCGGCGATCTCCTGATCGACCTCATCGTCAAGCGCAAGCAGGTGCAGATCGGCCTCACGATCGACAATAGCGGGGTCAGCAATGTCGTGCAGGGCGTGCAGGCGCAGATGTCGGTCACGGTCAACGGCCTTGCGCGCGAAGGCGACAGCACGCGCATCGCCGGCTACCTGCCCTTCTATCCCGACCGCTATCAATATTATTCGCTCAGCCACAGCACGCCCATCGGCAGCAATGGCCTGACCCTGGCCGCGCAGGCCGCCCATGTCGAAACCCGTTCGCGCGACAGCAGGACGACGGGTGAGGCGACATTGGCCGGCCTGACGCTCAGCTATCCCGTGCTGCGGTCGACAAAGTCCCAACTGTCCGTCACGGCGTCCCTCGACGGCATCGACAGCGACAATTATTTCCTCGACATCCGCTTCGGGGATTACCGGTCGCGGGCGCTGCGCCTGGGGGCCTCCTGGTCCCGCGCCGACGCAAGGAACGGCTATGCGGTTTCCACGGTCGTCAGCCAGGGGATCGACGCGCTGGGCGCCCGGCCCTTCACCGGCTTTTCCGAAACCGGCTTCACCAAGGTCAATGTTCAGGCCATCGCAGTGAAGGGGATCAGCAGCAGGCTCAGCCTCCGGACTTCGGTCAAGGGCCAATATTCGAAAGACGATCTTCCGGTGACGGAGCGCTTTCCGCTGGGCGGCCGGGGCGCGGGCATGGCCTTTCGCACCGGAACGCTGACGGCGGAACAGGCCCTTGCCGGCAGCGCCGAACTCTCTTGGTCGCTGCCCGCCCGGTCGCCTGTGCTGAAGGCCAGCGCGCTGTTCGTCGCGCTTGACGGTGCGCTGGCGCATGGCACGGCGCGGCCCGCCTACCGCCTCGCGGCGCGGGACTACAGCCTTGCATCGGCGGGGGGCGGGCTGCGGCTGGGCCTGGGCGCGAAATGGCGGGTCAGCGCGGAAGTGGCCGTGCCGGTCAAGCGGCCCGACCCGACCCTCAGCCGCAAGGCGCGGTTTTTCTTCGGGGTGGGGCGGGCATTTTGATCCGTCCTTTTGCGAATACGCAAAAACAAGAAAATGGGAAGCAAGACATGAACAATGTGTGGGAGGTATGGCCCTCGGCCCTGACCGGGGCCGAATGCGACGCCATCGTCAAGCGCGCGGCGCTCTATCAGCCGGAAAGCGCGACCGTCGGCTTCGCGCAGGCGGTGCGCAGCGATCATGCATATCGCTCGTCCACCATAAGCTGGCTGGACGTTCATCGCGACAAGGACATTGTCGACCGGCTGATGCAGTTCGTCCATTCTTCCAACCGCACCAATTTCGGGATCGACATCGCCGGCCCCTATGAACTGCAATATACCGAATATCATGGGCGGGCTCAGGGCAAATATGACTGGCATCAGGATGTGTGGCTGGAATCCTCCCGCCCCTTCGACCGCAAGCTGTCGGTGGTGGTGCAACTGTCCGACCCGGATGAGTATGAGGGCGGCGCCTTCGAATTTTTCGGCCTTCAGCAGCCGGGCGTCAATTTCGCGCCACGCGGCAGCATGCTGATCTTCCCCTCCTTCCTCCAGCATCGCGTCCTGCCGGTGACCAGAGGCGTCCGCCGCAGCCTGGTGAGCTGGATCGAAGGGCCCCGGTGGCGCTAGAGCCAATCGACATTCAGCCCTGACGGCCTGCAAATGACGCTTTTCCGTGCTTCCGGTGCTTACCTACCTTGAGTAGGCTGCGCTCCGGGTCACGGAAAACCACCCTTTTACCTTCGGTGGCCTTCGGCTCGGCTCGTCATCATCTGAATGTCGATTGGCTCTAAGCCGCCGCTGACGGTCCGATCCTCCGATCTCTGATCTTCCGGCGATCGAACCACGATCGGCGCGGCCCGCATGGATGCGCGCCGACCGCAGCCGCAACCCATGCCTTCCGTCGCCGCTTCGAAGGAAAATGGACCATATCGGAAGCAATTCCGCGAAGGACGATTTGCTTGCCCTGAACCCGGCTTTGCGGACGAGGGACCTTAAGGATGCCGCCAAAAGCCGCCGGATATGCGGATTCCCTGATCTTTCGACCAGCTTTGCGCAGGCGGCAACAGGCTTTTGCGCGCTGAACCGGGACCAATATCGGCAAAGCCGGCCGTTCTGACCAGACCGGTTTCTTCTTGACGCGGCGATAAGGACTGCCGGGCCTAACTTGCTCCCGTTGCGATCTGCTCGCAGGAAAACAGGGAGTCTTGCAATGCCACGTTATGGATCGGTCCGGTCGGGACGGCACTATCTGCTGTGCGCCACGGCGATACCTCTTCTTTTGCTCAGCGCCTGCGCCGACGGCGTGGGCTTCGACATAGGGGCGGGCGGCGGCCAGTCCCCCTCCGGTCCCAGCGGCCCGACAGGTCCGACAAGTCCCACCGGCCCGACCAACCCGTCCGGTCCCTCGGGTCCATCCGGCCCGTCCGGTCCCTCCGGTCCCAGCGGCCCCACGGGTCCGGGCGGCCCCGCCGGTCCCACCAGCCCAACCGGCCCAGCAGGCCCGACCGGCCCCTCCGGTCCCGTGGGCCCCGGCGGTCCGACCGGCCCAGGCGGCCCCACTGGACCCACTGGCCCGACCGGCCCCGGCGGACCCACCGGTCCCGGCGGCCCGACTGGTCCTGCCGGACCCACCGGACCCACCGGTCCGACCAGCCCCACCAGCGGCGGATCGATCATCGGGGCTTCCATCGGCAATCTGCCGGTGGTCGGGCCCACCGGTCCCGGATCGCTGATCGGCGTCAACGTCCTGCCGGGCGACAGCCAGGCGACCGGCAGCGTGGCCACCGTCGATCTGCTGACAGGCGACGGCACCGTCGCCCAGCTCGCCCTGCCGACCACGCCCCAGAGCGTGCAGCAGGGGCTGGCGCCGGTCGGCACGCTCGCAGGCGGCCTGCTCGGCGCACCGGCGGGGGAAGCGGTGACGCAGCTCACCGACGGTCTCTCCCCCACGGTGGCGGCCGTCACCTCGACGGTCGGCCAGCTCACCACGCCGCTGCTCGATACGGTCAACGGCGCGCTTTCGCCCGTCACCGGTCCGCTGGTGGGCGACAATGGCGTCCTCGCGCCCGTGACGGGGCTGGTCGAAAATGCGGTGGGCGGCCTGACCGGCGCTCCGGGCGGCGTCGGCGGCGATCCTTCCGCCGCACTGGGCGGACCGCTTGTCGGCGCGAATGTCGGCGGCAATGTCCTGACCGGCGCCTCTACGCCCGGCACGCTTGTCGGGGTCAACCTGCTGCCGTCGGACGGCGGCGCGGCTGCCGGACAATTGGCGACGGTCGATGTCCTGACGCAGGGCAATCTGGTCGACATCGCCGTGCCGACGACCGCGGCCGGGGTAGAGGCCGGATTGCAACCGGTCGGCAACCTGGCCGGGGGTCTCCTTGGCCCGCAGGCCGAAGCGACCGTCACTCAGGTCACCAGCGCCGTCGCCCCCGTGGTCGCGGCCGCCACCAGCACGGTCGACAGCGTCGCCGCGCCCCTGCTCGACACCGTCAACAGCCTGGCCCCGGCGCTGCCCGGAGGAGAAAGCGGTTCCCCGCTCGCGCCCGTGACCGGCCTGGCCGGCGGCCTGCTGGGAGCAGGGGAGGGGACCGGCGGCAATGCCCTGGCCCCCGTCACCGGCCTGCTGAACGGCGCGCTGGCCCCGGCGACCGGATCGGGTTCCGCCACGGCGCCCGTGACCGGCCTGCTCGGCGGGCTGCTCGGGGGCGGCAACTGACGCGGCGGCGCGGCCCGCCATGGTCCTCATGCATGGCGGGCCGCACGCCGACGATGCTCTCCCCCATAGCCCCCGGGGGAAGGGCGGGGGCGAGGAGGCAGTGGGCGCACTGCCTCCTCAAACCGATTCCGAACGCAGGCCGGCACGCTTTGCGTTCACGCAAAAATCTTCGCCAAAGGGGAATATCATCTTGCCGAACCGCCTTTTCTTCATCCGCCGCCTGATCGATGGCGCTGCGGCCCTGCTGCTGCTCAATGCCCAGCCCGCCATGGCCGGTCCCTACGCGCCCTATGCCGTAACGCCGGGCGAAACCGCGGTGGGAACGATGCTGGACGCGGCGACGCACGCACCCGGCGGCGACCGCGCGGCCATGCTCGCATCGATCGACGCCCTGCCGACGGCCGCGGCGCGTGCCGATGCGCTGGGCCAGCTCTCGCCGCGCAGCTATTCGCTGCTGCCCCGCCTGTCGATCCAGTCGATGGACGCCGCCGACCGGGAAATCCGCTCCTGGCTGGCCGAACGGCGCAGCATCGCCATCGATGCGCCGGCCGATGTTCCGGCCAGCGGCGACCGCACCATCACCATGATGCTGAGCGGAGGGATAAAGCGGGCGAGCTATAAGGCGCGCGTCGACCGCCCCGAAGCGGAATCCGACAGCCGGTCGCTGCGCTTCGCCGTCGATGTGAAGCCCGTGCCCGGCCTCATCGTCGGCGCGACCCTGGGCATCGACGGCATCGATGCGCGGCTCGACCCGGCGCGGCGCCCCCGCATCAGCCAGTTCAACAGCCAGATCGGTTCCTATGCCAGCTATAGCGACGGCCGCTTCTATGTCGACGCGACGGCGGCCTATACGCTCTCCGAATATAAGCTGCGGCGCCAAATCGGCTGGGCGGGCTTTACCGGGCGGCTGGTGGCGCCCGTGGACGGCGACGGCTGGGCCGCATCGGGCGAGGCGGGCGCGATGCTGCGCGCAGGCCCGGTCCGGATACAGCCCTTCGCCGGCCTGCACCATCGCTATGCCGATGTCAGCGGCTTCGTCGAAAATGGCGGACCCGCCGCGCTGGAGGTCGCCGCCTTCCGCACCAGATCGCTTCGCGGCGCGTTGGGCGCGCGCATCTCCGCCAATGCGACGCAAGGCGGCTGGACCCTTCGCCCCTCGGTCGAGGCGCAATGGCAGCGCGAACTGCGCAGCCGCCCCGACAGCCGAATAGAGGCCCGCTTCGCCACCCGCGACTTGCCCATCTTCACGCTGCGTCCCACCCGGCTGGCGCGTGACGCGGGCCTGGTGAATGCCGGGATCAGCGCGACCTGGAACAACCGCACCACGTTCCGCCTGGGCTATGCGGGCGAGTTCGGTTCCGACCGCCATGTCCACGCGGCGGCGCTGACGGTCGGACGGCGTTTCTAGGCAAAAGGGATTGCTCCGAAACGAACCGGATTCCGCGCCACAATCGTGCATATCCCGCTATTGCGTGGGCCTGCTCACGCAAAGGAAGTGATCCATGGCCCGCTTCATCCGCGACATATTGGCGACCCTTTCCCACGAACCCGCCGGCAGGGGCCCGCCCGATCAGCAGGCGCTCAGCCGCCTCGACCAGCGGCTCGCGCCTTTCGCGGACAAGGGGCCGGGATCGCGCGGCACGATTTCGATCCAGCCGGACGAATGTTCGGTCTGGGACGGCAATCCGCGCGACCAGCCGGGACTGACGGCGGACGGCTGCCGGTCGCTGATCGATTCCATCGCCAGCGAAGGCGGCAACCGCATCCCCGTCCTCGTGCGCCTCAATCCGCCGGGTTCGGACCGGCCCTATCAGCTTCTGGTCGGCAGCCGCCGCCGTTTCGCGGTGGACTGGCTCAACCATAATGGGCGGCCGGAAATGCGGCTGGCGGCCCTGGTCGTCGACCTGTCGGACGAGGAAGCCTTCCGCCTTGCCGACATCGAAAATCGCGAGCGGGCGGACATCAGCGAACTGGACCGGGCGCGCAGCTATCAGCATGCGGTCGAACGCTTCTACGGCGGAGTGCAATCGCGCATGGCCGAAGCGCTCACCCTTTCCAACAGCCAGCTAAGCCGCCTGCTCGCCTTGGCGCAATTGCCGGAGGAGGTGGTGAACGCCTTCGCCACTCCCGATGAATTGCGCGTGCGCTATTCCGAAATCCTGACCCCGCTGCTGCGCCGTCCGGACCAGCGGGCGCGCATGATTGCCGAAGCGCAGTCCATCGGGGAACAGCAACAGGCGCTCGCGCGGGATGGCGGCCGCATGCTTTCCCCCGCGACGGTGCTGGCCCGGCTGCGCGATGCCGCCACGCCGCAGCCTTTGGAGGAAGCGCGCGACATGGCGATCGTCGCGGGCGGCGCGCGCATCGGCCGCCCCCGGCCCGGTCGAAGCGGCGGCCTGACCATCGACCTCAGCATATCGGAGGATGCCGATCTGGACGAACTGCTGGCGCGGCTGCGCGAAACCATCGTCGCGGCCCGCGCCGCGCCCGTCATGCAATAGGATCGCGATCGTTTCCGGAGCCTCAACAGGCGACTTTGCGTATACGCAAAAAGCCCGCGACCATTGATGCCGGCGCTCTATGAAGGCCCGGCGGCCTCCTTCCGGCCGTAAGTGGCGGCCAGATAGGCGGCGATCCGCTCGGCATCGGCAGGCTCGATCGGCGCGCCATAGACCTTGATCATCTTGCCGACGCTATCCTGCCAGAATTGCGCCCCCTTGCCGCGTGGCTGAGTGGTGACATAATCCAGCGAATGGCAGGCGGAACAGGTCGCCGCCGTCAGTTCCGCGCCGTCGCCGGGCGGCAGGACAATGGGTCGTTCGTCGGGCAGGCGATAGCCCGCGGCAGCCGCGCCGCTCGCGGCGAGAAGGGCGATGGGCAGCAGCGCTTTCACAGGGCGACGACCTCCACGGCTTCGACGACATTGCGCATATAGCCGGCGGGCTGCCAGAGCGGATCGAACGGCTGGACCTCTCCCGACCGGCCCGTCGCGCGGACGAGCATGCGATGGCGGCCGGGCGCCAGCCTCTGCGCCGACCGCCATGACCGGAAGCTGTAGCGGCCCAGATCCTCGCCCAGTTCGGCCTGCCGCCAGCTTGCGCCCCCGTCGGCGGAGATGTCGACCCGCGCGATTCCCGATCCGCCGTCGAACGCGATGCCGGACAGCGCCACCGGCTTGCCCGCCGCCACCTGCGCCCCGGACATATGGCTGGTGAGGAAGGACCGGATGTTGAGCCGGCCAATGGGCCGCGTCCTGTCCGGCTTGCCGCCGGGCGCGACGCAGGCGCAATCATTGTCGGGAATGCGATAGGCGGTCTTCATCCAATAGCCGTCATAGGCCGCGTCCACGACGTTGATCTCATGCAGATGCTTGATCCAATAGGTGCCGTAATGGCCCGGCACGACCAGACGCAACGGATAGCCGTTGAGAAAGGGCAGGTCCGCGCCGTTCATCGCCCAGGCCACCATCACCTCGCCATCGCGGGCATGGTCGACGTCCAGCGCCTTGATGAAGTCCGGGATGCCGTTGGCCTGCGGATTGTCGAGCCCGTTGAACGCAACCTGCCGCGCCCCCGCGCGCACCCCCGCGCGGTCCAGCAGCGCGCGAAGCGGAACGCCGCGCCAGCGGGCATTGCCCATCGCGCCATTGCCCAGCTGCCCGCCCCCGACACGCGGTTCGAAAAAGCCGCGCCCATTGCCGGAACATTGGTTGACCGCGACGATCTCCTGCACGGGAAAGTCGCGCTTCAATTCCGCGAGCGAAAGGGACAGCGGCCGCTCGACATGACCGCCCAGCGCCAGCCGGAACCGCCGCGCATCGATGTCGAGCGGCAAATCCGAAAGATGGTAGCGCACGAAGAAGGCATCATTGGGCGTGATCGGCCCGTCGAACAGCGCCAACGGCGTCTCCAGTTGCGGCGGCCGCGCGGTAAGGCCGATGAGCGCCCGCTTCTGCGGATAGCGGACCAAGGGCCGCTCGCCATTGCCGAAGGGCAGGGCGGCGTGGCCGTCACCGGCCCGCGCCCAGCCGGGCACCGGCAACATCGCCCCCGCCATGGCGGCGATAAGGCCGCGCCGATCCACCCCGTTCATGGTCCGTCCGTCCGCCATGGCTGTCCTGCCTGCACCTTCCTGCACTCTGATGATCGGAATGCGGCCGGTGATCCGGTGCGCGGTCTGGCTTTGTTTCTCTCGCCGCCCCGACGCCCCAGGGTCGGGCAACGCCGATCCGCTGTGGGTAGGATGCGGCGGCGGGCCAGTCAATCCGGGAGGTGCGGAGCTGCCTCGGCAGGATGGAAGCACGATCATCATTAGCGAAGCCCCGCCCCGCAAAACCATCTTGAACAGCCTCCGCCCTGTCCCTAATTTGGCGCGTGGCGGTCGCCGCCGGAAGGAAGAGAGGATTGGAAGAAAGGAGGCAAGCCCATGTCCCTCTCCCATTTTCAAGGCCCCTTCGAAGTGGCCCATCATCCCCAGTTGGAACCTGAAGTGAAGCGCGCGATCCTCGCATCCTGGGCTTCGGACGCCAATGCCGTGGAGGGCAATCCCGCCGTCAGGCGCCCGCCGCGGCACGATCGGCCGATCCCCATTGACGAGATTCTGGACGCGCTCCGCAAGGTGGATCGCAACCCCATATAGAGCAGCCAGAATCATCGGCCGCCCCCGGCCTTTGTTCTACCGCGTTTTCCGGGCCAGCAGATGATTCTGCCTGCCCGGAAAACGCTCTCGTCTCTCGATGCCGCCTCTCCCGAGCCGTCGCCCGCAGGAAGAGAGCCTCCTTCAGGCGGTCACTTCGTCCAGCCGGTTGATGAGCCGCAGGAAGGCCACCTCGCTTTCGTCATGCGGCGTGCCGTCCGCATCGAAAATATCGTGGAACCATTTTTCCTTCAGCCCCTCCAGATTGGGGTTTTCCCACTTGTCCCACGGCAGATGGGTCTGCGTCTTCCCCTTCACCAGGCCCCAGCAGAAGGTGCCGACCTGCTCCTCCTTCGCGATCGGCAGGATCGCCTGGAAGGTGCTGCCCGCCGGCCGCGCCATATATTCGGTGCAGAGCAGCGGGCGGCCCATGGTCTTCAGCCATTTGACGCGCTGCGCAAAATCCTCCGCAATGCCGTAATTGTGGAAGGAGATGACGTCGGAATGCGATGTCTGCGCCTGCTGGATCGGACTGAGCAGGTCGGGCGCCGACCAGTCGCCCAGCCAGATGCCGCTGGTCAGCGGCTGCATCGGCTGCATTTCCCGCGCCCAGCCGAACGCCGCGACCAGCAGCGGCACGACCAGATCTGCCTTCGCCCTGAGCGCCGCGGGATCGCACAGCGCGACCTCCGGCCCATTGTCGGGCTCGTTCCAGATGTCCCAGGCCAGCACGCGCTCATCCTGCCCGAAGCGGCCGACCACGCCCCGCACATAATCCTCCAGCCGCGCATGCTCGGCCGGATTCCGGAGCACGGCGACGCCCGGCGACTGGACCCAGCCGCTGTTGTGAACCCCCTCGCGCGGCGGGGGCTGGGGCCCCAGCGCCGGTTCGGGATGCCAGCAGGAATCGAACAGCACCAGCATGACGCGGATGCCATGCCGATCCGCCACCGTAAGGAAGGCGTCGATGCGGTCCAGAAAGGCCGCCGCGTCGTCCAGCCACAACAGGTCGTGCAGATAGACCCTGACGCTGTTCATCCCCACCGAAGCCGCCAGCTCCAGCTCGCGGTCGATGGTGGCAAGGTCGAAGCTGCCCGCCTGCCACATTTCCAGTTGGTTGATGGCGTTGGAGGGCGTGAAATTGCACCCCACCAGCCACGGTTGCCGTTCGAACCAGCGATGCGCCGCTTCCGGCGTCCAACGATTGCCCATATACCCGCTCAAGACCCGCTTCTACTGTCACCCTGAAGGCGGCCATTAACATCGGTCATCTATAGGACAAGAAGATTAATATGATCTGAGTAAGAGGAAATTTCGATCTTTTCGAAGATTGTCCCAACCCGTCTTCGTTACATGATCGTTATAGTATGGAAACGCGCCCTTTGATTATGAAATCGAAATAATACAGGTCCGAAACGACCAACCGCATGGGACGGGATGCGGTCTCACGCCGCTTCCCGGACCATCTCCCCCGGCAGATGCGCCGCGAAATGATCGATCGCCGTGGCGAGCGAATGCAGCGGCGCCCCTCGACGGCTCGCCAGCGCCGTATTGGCGGGCCGCTCCGCCACCCAGCCGAGCGTCCGGTGGGGAACGCCCCGGATGCGCGAGGGGTCGCCGCCGCAGCGCATCGCGATCCGGCGGGCGAAATCGGCCCAGGACAGCGCCTCGCCATTGGTCAGGTGCCACGGCCCGACCTCGCCGTCGATCAGCAGGTCCAGCGACGTCGCGACCAGATGCGGCACATAGGTGGGCGTCACGATCAGGTCCTCCGCCGCCAATATGGTCTCCCCCCGGCTCAGCGCCCGCACCACGGCGACCGCGAAATTATGATCGTCATGGGGCGAGAAGAAGGCGGCGGTGCGGATGATCAGGTGGCGATTGGGCACCCCAAGCGCGGCGATCCCTTCCTCCATCTCCGCCTTGCTGAGGCCATAGCAATTGCGCGGTGCGGCCGCGTCATCCTCCACATAGGGCGCGCCCTTCTCCCCATCGAAGACGAGATCGCTGGAGAAGGAAAGCGACGCGATGCCGCGATCCCCGCATGCCTTCGCCAGCGCCACGGCCCCCCGCGCATTGGCGGTCAGGCAGGCGTCGCGTGCCGTTTCGGCCTCGTCCACCCGGACCCAGCCGGCGGCGTTGACGACGCCCCAGGGCGCGATGCGGTCGAGCGCGGCGGCGATCGTCCCCGGCGCCGACAGGTCCAGTTCCCCCCGCGACGTGAGGACGAAGGGAATGTTCCGCAACGCGCAGGCGCGCGCCATCGCCCGCCCCAGCGTCCCCGTCGCGCCGCATATCAGCAGCGGCCGTGCCGGAGAGAGACGGGCCGGAGAGGGATGCAAACGCCCGGCCAGATGCGCCTTCATCGATGCGGGGCGCGCCACGCCGGGATGGGCGATCCGCACGGGGCGCTGCCACCAGCCGGCGCCCTCCGCCAGCATCGGGCGCTCGCCCCCGCGCGCCAGCGCCCGCGCCAGAGGCAGCAGCGCCGTGGCGCGCGGCGTTCCGCTGCTGACGTCCCACAGCCCCGGCTCATAATGACCCGGCTGCGTCAGCAGGCTGTTCCACCCCGAACTGCCCAGCAGCGACCAGAGGGTGACCGCCTCGACCTTTATCCCCTCGGCGCACAATCGGCCGGCGACGTCCCAGGCCTGCGCGATCCAGCGCAACTGCTCCTCCCGCGTGCAGCCATTATGGACCTCGGTGACGGCCAGCGGCCGCCCATAGCGCGCCCATGCCTCGCGCAGCGCACCCTCCAGCCCCTGGGGCGGCGGCTCCAGCACGCGGATGGCTTCCACATCGGCATAAAGCTGCGTGTCGCTGCCGCCATGGCTATGCCCGGGATAGCGGTGAAGCCGATGGTCGAGGAAGCGGTCGCTCGTCAGATAATGGTTGATGCCGATGACGTCGGGCGGACAGGGATCGTCGGCAATGGCGCGCAGCCGGTCCGCGAAGCCGAAGCCCGAAAGGCGCTCCCACAGCGGATGCTCGCGCGTCATCATGCCGCAGAGCAGGTCCCAGCTCGCCCAGCGGCGCAGATTGTCGAACCCCGCCTGTTCCCGAAGGGAGGCGGTGGCATAGGTGCGGCCCAGATCGTCGGTCTGGATCAGCCGCGCGCCGGGACTGACGCGGCGGATGGCCCGCATCGACAGGCGAATGGCGTCGGTCTGGTTCAACAGCGCCAGCCAGAAGGATGGTTCGGACCGGTGATGCGGATACCAATGGCCGTACAGGGCGGAAAAGCGGGCGGTGGTCAGCGGCTCGTTGACCGGCGTCCAGTCGGCGATCCACGGATAGCGCTCCGCCGCCGCCCCGGCATGACGCGCCAGCCCGGCGGCGAACCCCTCGTCCAGCAGGCCGGTATGGGCCGGGCCGCTGCCATGATGGACCAGCCCGGCGATGACGCGGATGTCAAGGTCGCGCAGCCGCTTCAACCGTTCGTCGGTCCATTGCCAGTCGCGCTCGTCCGGATCGCGCGGGCTGACCCTCTCCCACAGGACGGGATAGCGGATCGCCCGGATGCCCAGCGTCGCCAGCCGGTCCAGGTCGTCCGCCCGATCCTGATGCCCTGTCGCGCGGATCTGGTCGCGGTAACTGTCGTGGACGCGGTTCACGGTGCATTCCAGACCACCCCATAGCTGCGGCTGCATGGTCATTCCGGTCTCCGTTGCAATGATGGGCGCGATTATTTGGCTCGTTGAACTTCGATCAAGTGAAAGCAGGATAATTGCGACATGCCAGCAACCTGGATCAGTGGAGAAGAAGGAACGGATCGTTCTCCGCCGCGGTTTGACCAATGTTCATCCCGCAGAAAGGTTGCATATAATGGTCCAGCCCCAGTCTTCCCCTTGGCATGAATCTGGATCAATTCCGTCGAACGGCACGCATACCATCCTCTGCTTCAGTCATTTGCGGTGGAAATTCGTCTTTCAACGTCCCCAGCACCTGATGAGTCGCTTCGCCGCCCAGTCCCGCGTCCTCTTCTGGGAAGAACCCTGCCTTGTCGAAAAGCTGGCGGAGCCCGACCTGCATATCGACGTCTGCGCCGCCAGCGGCGTCACCGTCATCACGCCGCAACTGCCCGCCGACGGCGCGCGCGAACAGGATGGGGAGAATTTGAAGGGCCTGCTCGACCTGTTCCTGGCGGGCGAATCCGGCCCGTTCGTCCGCTGGTACTACACCCCCATGATGCTGCCCTTTTCGGAGCATGTCATGGCCGACTGCATCGTCTACGACTGCATGGACGAGCTGGCCAATTTCAGGGGCGCGCCGCCCGAACTGCTGCCGCTGGAACAGCGCCTGCTCTCCCAGGCCGACCTGGTGTTCACCGGCGGCTACAGCCTCTATGAAGCGAAGAAGGACAGGCACGGCCATGTCTATCCCTTTCCCTCCAGCGTCGACGCGGCGCATTTCGCCCAGGCCCGCTCCGCCCGAACGCAACCTGCGCAGGACGCCCGCCCGCGCCTCGGCTTCTACGGCGTCGTCGATGAAAGGATGGATGTCGAACTGCTGGCGGCGCTGGCCGATGCGCGCCCCGGCTGGGATCTGGAAATTGTCGGCCCGGTCGTGAAGATCGGCGAGGCGGACCTGCCGCGACGGCCCAATCTCCATTTCCTGGGCGGCCGCTCCTATGACGATCTGCCCGGCTGCGTCGCGGGCTGGGACGTGGCCCTGATGCCCTTCGCCATCAACGACGCGACCCGCTTCATCAGCCCGACCAAGACGCCCGAATATCTGGCGGCGGGAAAGCCGGTCGTGTCGACGCCGATCGCCGACGTCATCCGCCATTATGGTGGGATCGGCGCGGTGCGCATCGCGGAGCGCGGCGAAGCCTTCATCCGCGCCTGCGACGCGGCGCTGGCCCTGTCCCGCTCGGGCGGCGACTTGCTGGCGGAGGCGGACAAGGTGCTGGCCGGCATGTCCTGGGACAAGAGTTTCCAGCAGATGAGCCGCCTCATCAGGGAAGCGATCTCGCGCGGCGCCCATGCCCATCCCATTGTGTCGCCCACCAGTTGGAAGGACGGCCCGCCGCGGCGTTATGACGTGATGGTCGTCGGCGCGGGCTTCGCGGGCGCCGTCATGGCCGAACGGCTGGCCGCGGACGGCGGCAGGAAGGTGCTGCTGGTCGACCGCCGGCCGCATGTCGGCGGCAATGCCTATGACGAGCTGGACGATGCCGGGGTTCTCATCCACCGCTACGGGCCGCACATCTTCCACAGCAATTCGCAGGAGATATTCGACTATCTCTCCCGCTTCACCCAATGGCGGCCCTATGAACATCGCGTGCTGGCGGCGGTGGACGACCTGCTGGTGCCGATGCCGATCAACCGGACCACGCTCAACATGCTCTACGGTCTGGACCTGGGGACGGAGGAGGAGGCCGCCGCCTTCCTCGCCGCGCAGGCGGAGCCGGTGTCGGTCGTCCGCACGTCGGAGGATGTGGTGATCTCGGCCGTCGGACGGGAACTCTACCAGAAGTTCTTCCAGGGCTATACGCGCAAGCAATGGGGTCTCGACCCGTCGGAACTGGACAAGGCGGTGACTTCGCGCGTGCCGACGCGCACCAATAAGGACGATCGCTATTTCACCGACAGGTTCCAGGCGATGCCGCTCGAAGGCTATACGCGCATGTTCGAACGGATGCTGGACCATCCCAATATCGACATATTGCTGGGCGTCGACTATTGCGAGGCGCGCGACGCCTATCCGCACGATCATCTGGTGTTCACCGGCCCGATCGACGAATATTTCGGCTATCGCCATGGCAAGCTGCCTTACCGCTCGCTCCGGTTCCAGCATGTCAGCCTGGACGTCGACCGGTTCCAGCCGGTGGCGGTGGTGAACTATCCGTCCCCCGACGTGCCGCACACGCGGATCACCGAATATAAGCATCTGACCGGGCAGCAGGTGCCGGGGACCAGCATCACCTATGAATTCCCCGCGGCGGACGGCGACCCTTATTACCCCATCCCCCGGCCGGAAAACCAGCAGCTCTTCAAACGCTATGAAGCGCTGGCGATGGTGCAGACCGACGTCACCTTCGTCGGGCGGCTCGCCACCTACCGCTATTACAACATGGACCAGGTGGTGGGACAGGCGCTGGCGACCTACCGCCGGATGACCAGGGCCCCCGCCATCCGCACCGTGCCCGCCCACCTCGCCGCCGCCGCGCAGCCCCGCCCTTCGGCGGGCTGACCCACCACAGGCTGGACAGGACCGACCCTGAAGCGGCCGACCCGACTATATCGGATCGGCCGCTTCAGGTCTTTTTTCTACCGCCCTCTCCAAATCGGCCGATGATCCTGTCGGCCTGGAAAACGCCCTAGAGCCGATCGACATTCAGATGATGACGAGCCGAAAATGGCGGTTTTCCGTGACCGGAGCGCAGCCCACTCAAAGTAGGTGAGCACCGGAAGCACGGAAAAGCGTCATTTGCAGGCCGTCAGGGCTGAATGTCGATTGGCCCTAAAGCCCGCTGTCGTAACGCGCCATCTCCTCCCGATAGCGCGCGGTCATCCGTTCCTGATCCGCCGGGGGAATTTCCTCCTTCAGATGAAGGAAGCGGTCATTTTCCTCCTCATAGACATGATGGGCGACCGCGCCCCTGATATGCTCCAGCTTTTCGCTCCAATCCTCGCTCAGCGGATCGAGCGCTTCCAGCAGCGCAAGCTGGACCTTGGCGGCCTGCTGCTCCTCATAGGCCATCGCCATATGCGTCTTGTGACCGTGGGAAAGCTGCGGGTAGATGACCGCCTCCTCCGCGCTGGAATGGGCGGTCAGAAGCGCGGCGAGCTTCCTCTGGGCGCGCGTCCGGCTGGATGCGTCCATCGCCGCCTCCGCCTCGCTGAAGGCCATTTCGATCTGCTGGTGGTGCTGGAGGATCTGGTCGAGCCAGTCCCCCGCCATGGCCGCCGCCCGCGCCTTCTCCCTCGCGCGGGCGCGGTCCTCTTCCGATTCCGGCGGCGTGACGGCTGCGACGATCCTGTCGATGACGGACATGGGATGCTCCTCTGCTCATGGGCGTGACTCCCATGCAAGCGCCGCACCGCGCCCCCGGTTCCTGGACGGCGGGCCAAAGCGGAAGGCCGCTAACACAGGTTTAAGGGGCGTTCCCTTCAATAGCTCCCGTTGGTGACGACGATGCTGGCGCTCACCGTAGGGGAGGGCATGGGTATGAAGGCCGCATAACGCATCATCGGACTGCCGCTCATGTCATAGCTGACCCGCACCCGGAACGTGCCGGTCGCATCGGGCCCTGCCGTGACGACGGGCCCGCCCCCCGCCGCCAGCAGCGTGCCATAGCCGCCGATCACCGCCTGCGCCCGGCCCTGCGCCAGCGCCGTGCGTTCGGCCGTGGAAAGCCCCGCCACGGCGGCGCGGGCGCCCTCCACCGCGGCATGGCGCACGCCCATCAGCGCGGCGAAGTAGAAGGAATAGAGCACGACCGCAAAGACCAGCATCAGCAGCGCAGGCGCAAGCAGCGCGAATTCCAGCGCCGCCAGCCCCCGCTCGCATGTCCGCAGCCGCCGCGCCGCGCGCATCCCGATCAGCCCGGATTGACGCTGTTGAACATCGTCGTGAAGGCGGCGCCCAGCTGCGTGCGGAAATTGGCGCCGACCGCGACGATGGCGGCGACCACCACCGCGCCCAGCACGGCATATTCCACCGCCGTCAGGCCTTTCTCATCCCGCGCCAGCTTCGCGATCAGCGAACCCAGAAACTTGTTCATGCTTGTCCTCCAATCCCCTCCGCAAAGGACCGGCGGCGCATGGCGAGGGGGAGCCGCGCGCCGCCATGAAAACTCACACCAGCACCGGCACCCCGCAGCGCGCGCCCGTCGCCCAGAGCGTCGCATGGCCAAGCTGGACGCCCAGCGCGGCGAGCAGATTGGTGACCAGCGGATCGATGGTGGTGCCGACCAGCCCGGCGACCGGATTGACCACCGCGCTCGACAATTGGGACCGGGCGAGCGCCCGGGTCGCGTCGCAGACGATCGGCAGGCATGATCCCAGCAACGTCACCTGCAACCCGTCCTGTCCGCCAAGGCTGCCCACCAGCGATGTCAGCAGCGGCCCGACCTGCGCCCCGTTGCCGATGCTGGCGGGCGTGCCGGGCGATCCGGGACGGCCTATGCGGCCCTGCCCGCCGGGGCCGAAGACGACGGCGCCGCTCGCGCCCATGACCGGCTGCGCCACCGCGCGGCTGTCCACCGCGACGACGCCCAGCACATTGACGATCTGGACCGGACGCACGTCGGCGGCGGACAGGGGCGGCATCGGCCGCGTCATGGCGCCGGCGGGCAAGGCGCCGATATAGGCGTTGACGAGGCCGCTGCCGGCCTGCACCGTCACCCGCGTGTCGCGCGCCTGTTCCGCCGTGTCGGGGCAATCGATGGCGCTGACCTGCCCCTGCGCCGCCGCAATGTCGATCGTGACCGGCAGGTTGACGACGATCAGCGGAACGCCCAGCAGGCTGACATTCCTGATCCCGACATCCAGTTGCAGCCGCAAGGCGGACGTGGAAACGCCGGTCTCCCCCGCCGGACCGAAGGAGAAGCGGGGCCGGTCCATCGGCCCGGTCGCCATCGCCGCCAGCAGGACGCTGCTGCCCGGCGCCACGGTGCCGACCGCGTCCGACAGGTCCACCGCGCCATTGCCCGCCTGCACCGCGTAGGAAAAGAGCTGATAGGCATTGATCCCGGCGCGCAGGGCCGGTTTCTCATCCGCCCCGCCGACCGGCATGTTCTTCCACACGCCCAGGCCGAACAGGCCGTTGAGCGGCACGGCATATCCATTGCCGACCTGCCCGGCGAGCAGGTTCAGGGTCGCGGCGGTTGCGCTGTCGTCGGCCGCGCTGGCGGCGGCGGCGAGCAGGTCGCGAAGCGCCACCGTGCGCGCGGTGAGCGCGCCATAGCTGCCGCTCTCCCCGACCCGCTGCGCCAGCGCGTCGAAGAACAGGCCGGCATCGACATGGCTCGCCATCAACGCCTCGACATCGGCGGTGGAGAGGCGCAGCTTGATCCCCAGCAGCGCGCCCAGCAGGTCGTTGACGCCGTTCACCAGCGCATTGGTGACGGTCAGCACGCCGGAACTGATGCCGATCCCCGCCTCGTCGATGCGCGCCGCCGTGGCGCTGGCCGACAGGTCGGGCAGGGGGTTGGCCGGACCCAGCACGCGCATCAGGAACTGGCGCGCCGGCTTCCCGGTGCGGATGCGCACGGCGTTGACCCGCCCATTGCCGGGACAAAGCGCCATGCTCGCGTCGAAGCGCTGCGCCGCGCCCAGCCCCGCATCGGCGCAATAGCGGCCCAGTTCGACCGATCGGAGAATGGCCGGATCATATCCGTTGCGGCTCAGGCTGTCGCGCGCCCGCGCCGCCGCCTGCGCCGGATTCTGCGCGGCGGCCAGCGCAGCCGCATCGGTCGCCGCCCGCAGATTGCGCAGGCTCACATAATAAAGCCCCCCATCCAGCGCGAACCCCGCCGCCCCGATCAACACCGCCCCCAATGCCGCGATCATCGGCGCGACCGCGGCGGATCGGTCGCCAGCCAGCGGTCGAAGCCATGCCCGACGAAACGCGATGCGCCGCGCCCGGATCATCGCGCCCCGTCCACCGCGCGCTCGACCCGCCGGCCGATGGACTCCAGATAGCGCTGCCGAATGACCGCAGCCTCCTCCGCCGAAAGCCCCGCATCCTCGCGCAACGGGGCCTTCAACTGCGCCTCCACCACCCGCCGCGCTTCGCCCGCCGGCGCCGGCGCGGGCGCAGCCGCCATCAGCAACAGCACCACCATCTCATCCTCCCTTGCCGATCCGCGCCGCTTCCGCCGCCAGTTTCTGCCGCAGCGCCCCGTCTCCCGCCCGGCGCAACCCGGCCTCCGCCTCGTCGCGCCGCCCGCCGATGATCAGCGCCAGCAGCAGGTTGTTGCGCACCACCGCCAGTTGCGGCCCCAGATCGCTCGCCCCGCGCAACGCCTCTATCGCCGCGCCGACCCGCCCGGCCCGCAACAGCGCATAGCCAAGCGCATTGCGCGGCAGCGGATCGGCCGGACTCGCCCGGCTCGCCCGCTCGTACCAGGCCGCCGCCTCGTCCCACCGCCCCCGCGCCGCCAGCAGATGCCCGCGCACCGCGCTGACCCCACCGCCCGCCGTCTCCGGCGGCAGGACCACCACTTCCGCCGCGTCGATCTGCCCGAGGTCGATCAGGCTGTTGACCCGCAGCAGCCGCGCCTCGGCATCGCCCGGATAGCGCCGCTCGAAATCGTCCAGATAGGCCAGCGCCGCCCGTGGCCGCCCGTCGGCCCGCGCCTGGTGGATGAGTTGCAGATACAGCCCTCGCGTGTCGGGCGCTTCCTCCGCTTCCCCCGGCGCGGCCGCCATCAGCATCGCCGCCAGCATCAACCGCCTCATTGCGACACCCCCCGCAAAGTATCGAAGATCGCCACCACCGGCGGCCCGCCCAGCACCACGAACAGGGCGGGCATGAAGAACAGGATCATCAGCACCACCATGCGCACGGTGATGCCGCCCATCGCCTCCCGCGCGCTGGCGACGCGGCGCTGGGTGAACTCCCGCACGAATTCGCGCAGGGCGGGGGCCAGCTCGATCCCCTGGAACAGCGCCTGGCGGAACAGCGCCGCCAGTTCCTTCGCCCCGTTCACCGCCACCCGCGCCGCCCAGCGGTCCAGCGCCTGCTCATAGCGCATGCCCCGGTCGAGATCGGCGACCAGCATCGCGATCAGCCGCGCATGGTGCGGCACCGCAATGGCCTCGTCCCGCGCAATGGAGCGGAAGCACTGGTCCAGCGAGATGCCGCTTTCCAGCATCATCAGCATCAGGTCCAGCAGGAAGGGAAATTCCGCCATGATCGCCCGCGCCCGCCGCGCCGCGAGCAGATGGATCGCCTGCTTCGCCCCGACATAGGTCAGGCCGGCGGCGATGACGATCAGCAGGGGCCGGGCAAGGAATCCGCCCCAGCCGATCCGCGAAACCAGCATCGCCGCCAGCCCCGCGCCGACCGTCGCCGCCATCCGCGCCCAGACGAACCGGTCCGCCGCCCGCGCATCCTGGAACCCCGCCAGCATCAGCCTGTCGGCAATCTCCGACCGGTCCCGCCCCCTGGCGGCGAAGGCCATGGGCAGGCGGAAGCCCGGCCGGTCGCCCGCCATGCCCAGCCGCGCCTCCAGCCGCCGGTCGGCCAGTAGCATCCGCACGCCCATCGCGGCGCAGGCGACGCCCAGCGCCGCGCAAAGGAGGAACAGCGCCCCCATCAGAAGGCCAGCCTCATCACCCGCCGCATCACCAGCATGCCCATGCCCTGCAAGACCAGCGCGATCGCCGCCAGCCGATGCCCGCGCGGATCGCGCAGGAAGAAACCGATATAATCGGGGTTCATCGCCACCAGCACGGCCATCGCCACCAGCGGCATGACGATCAGCACCCGGCCGCTGATCTTCGCTTCGGAAATGGCGGCCTTCAGCTCGCGCTTGATGCGGATGCGCTCGCGCAGGATGTTGGCCAGGTTCAGCAGCACCGCCGAAATCGACCCGCCATAGCGCATGTTCGTGCGGATCGCGGCGGCCAGCATCGATATTTCGGGAACGCGCAGCCGCTCCGCCAGCACCTGCATCGCATCGGCCACCGGCGCGCCCAGCTCCAGCCGCCTTGCGACCGGCGCGATATAGCTCCGCACCACGGCGGGCGCGTCGGCCAGCGCCCGGTCCAGCGCCTGCGCCAGCGAATTGCCGACCGCCTGCATCTGCCGCACCGCGTCGATATAATGGGGCAATGCCTCGATCAGCGCCTCCACGCGCCGCTGCGCCCGCCGCCGCACCCAGCCGATCAGCGCCATCGGCACGCCCGCCACCACCGCCAGCGCCGCCACCGGCCCCGCCGCCAGCAGGGCGAACAGCGCGATCAGCAGCAGCCCGCCGCCGACCATACCCAGCGCCCGCGCCGTCACCTCGATCTGCGCCTGCGCCAGCAGCGGCGCCATCCGGTCCGGCGCCGCCAGCACCGCCGGGCGCGGCATCGCCGCCGTCGGGGCCAGTCCCAGCCGCCGGTCGATCGCCGCCCGCTGCCGCGCCTGCCGCGCCAGCAATGGCCAGCCGATGCCCATCAGGATCAGCAGCGACAATATCAGAAAGGCCGCCCCGCTCAGCACGGCCGCCCGCCCCGATAATCCCTCAGCCGCCCCGCGAAAAAGGGCCGCAACGACAAAGTGCGAAATTCCCCCGTCCCCGACAGCGCGGGCTGCTCCTGAAAGGCGAACAGTTCGTTCAGCGAATAGGCGTCCCCCTCCAGCCCGGTGACTTCGCTCACCGACATCACCCGGCGGCTGCCGTTGGACAGCCGCTGCAACTGCACCACCACATGCACGCTGTTGGCGATGAAGCGCCGGATCGCCCGCACGTCGCTCTGCACCCCGGCAAAGCCCAGCAGCATCTCCAGCCGGGCAAAGGCGTCCCTCGGACTATTGCCGTGCAGCGTCGCCATCGACCCGTCATGCCCGGTCGACATGGCCTGCAACATCTCCACGGCCTCGACGCCGCGCACCTCGCCCAGGATGATCCGGTCCGGCCGCATCCGCAGCGCATTGCGCACCAGTTCGCGGCTGCTCACCTCGCGGCTGCCGTCGACCGTGGGCGGCCGCGTCTCCAGCCGCACCACATGGCTCTGCCGCAACTGCAGTTCGGCGGCGTCCTCGATGGTGATCAGCCGCTCCCGGTCGCCGATGAAGGTCGACAGCATGTTGAGCAAAGTCGTCTTGCCCGCCCCCGTCCCGCCGCAGATCAGGATGTTCAGCCGCGACCGCACCGCCGCGCTCAGATAAGCCGCCATGTCCGCGCTCATCATCTGCGCCGAAACGCAGTCCTCGATGGTCATGCTCTGCAACCGGAACTTGCGGATAGAGAGCGTCGGCCCATCCAGAGCCACCGGCGGAATGACGATATTCACCCGCGACCCGTCCGCCAGCCGCGCATCGACATAGGGACTGGCCTCATCCACCCGCCGCCCGATCGGCCCGACGATGCGCTGGATGATGTTCATGAGGTGCGCGTCGTCGCGAAACCGCGTCTCGACCTTCTCCAGCAACCCGCCCCGCTCGGCATAGATATGCCCCGGCCCGTTGACGATGATGTCGTCCACCCCCGGATCGCGCAGCAGCGGCGCCAGCGGGCCCATGCCCGCCACCTCATCCTCGACATCCTCGATCAGCAGCAGCCGCTCCGCGCTGTTCAGCGCCATCTGCCCACGGCGGCTGCGGCTGGCGACGACCTGCTCTATCTCCTCGCGCAGCGCCCTCGGCCCCAGCGTCTCCGCCGTCTCGCCCCGCGCCTCCAGCTGCTCGATCAACTGGGCGCAGGTCTGCGCCTTGGCGATCTGATAGATGTCGCTCATCCGCTGCGCCGCCGGCTGCGCGACAGGCGCCATCCGCACCTCCCGCGCCGGAATGAAGCCCTCTTCGCCGGTCAGCAGGCTCATGACGCATGCTGGACGACGCGCAGCATCGCCCCCCGCAGCCGGTCGATCCCGCCGGGCTTCGGCGCGACCCCGCAAACCCGCCGGATCGCCGCCATATAGGCCCCGCCATCCGCCTCCATCGCCATCGGCCGCCCGGCGTTCAGCGCATTGCGCATCCGCGCCCGGTCGATGGGCAGCGCCAGCGCCGCGCCGACCCCCAGCGCATCCGCCATCCGCCGCCCATCCAGCAGCACGCCGGGCAGATGGTCCCACACCAGCAGCCGCATCGCCTCTATCCGCTCGCGCTCCGTCCCGATCCTGTCCAGCAGGCGGCGGCACGCCTCGATCTCGCAAATGGTCTGGCCGCAGAGCAGCTCGACCCGATCCGCCTCCGCCACCACCTCGCGCAGCAGCCCGCCATGGCGCAGGCTCCCCGCATTCAGCACCACATGCCCGCAACAGCCCAGCAGCCGCCGGATCAGCGCCGCCAGGTCGCCCGGGCCCAGTCCTGCCGGTTCGGCGCCGGTCCCGCCGTCGAAGGTCAGCAGCATCAACCCGCTCGGCCCATGCCGCGCCACCGTGCTGGCCAGCAGGCTGGCGTCCAGCCGGTCCATGTCGCTGATCGCGGACGCCAGCCCATAATCGACGCCCAGGTCCAGATAGGTCGCCGCCGCGCTCGTCGGCAGGGTGCAGTCGATCAGCAGCGTCGATCCCCGCGCCGCCGTGGTGACGGCCATGTCCGTCGCCACCATCGCGCAGGCGTCGCGATCCGCCCCCAGCAGCAGCGTCAGCCGTCCCCGGCTGCCCCGGTCCGCCACCGCCTCGTTCAACAGCCGCGCCAATATGGGGGCGATCTCCCCGCGCTCCCCGTCGCGGGGAACGACGTCGTGCACGCCGGCGCGAATGGCGCGCAGCAACGGCCCGGCCTCCATCTCATCCGTCGCCAGCAGCACGGGCCGCCCGCCCGCGCCCGCCACCACGGCGCCGATCGCGACCGACAGGGCGCGCTCGGGCGGAATGGCGGCGCGGTCGATGACGATCAGCGCCGGCCCGTCCAGCGCCTCGCTCTCGACCGATTGCGCCAGCTCGACCGTGGCGCGGCCGCCCGCCGCTTCCTCGATGCGCTGCGCCAGCATACGGTCGACCGACAGCAGAAGGATCTTCGCCATGCTCACCGCCGCACCACGCCGAAGGGGGCGCTGGACTGGTCCAGCCCGTCCGTGCCCAAAATCATGTCGCCTATCCCCGGATCGATCCCCGCCGTCGCCGCGCCGGGCAGGGGCGGCACCTCCTCCGGCTTCACCGGCCCCACCAGCCGGGGCGTGGCGACGATGATCAGCTCCTGCTTCTCCTTCTGGTTCTGCTGCCGCTTGAAGAAGGCGCCCAGCACCGGAATATCGCCCAGAAGGGGCGTCTTCTCCTTCGTCACCGTCTGGCTGGAATAGCTGAGGCCCGCGATGACGAAGCTCTGCCCGCTGCCCAGTTCGACCGTCGTCTCCGCCGACCGCCGCCGCAGCCCCGGCACGACATAGCCCTGCAACTGCACGCCATTATTATAATCGAGCTCGCTGACCTCCGGCGCGATCTTCAGCACGATATGCTCCTTCGACAACACGAAGGGCGTGACCGACAACCGCACCCCGAATTCCTTATACTGGATGGACAGCGTATTGCCGGACCCCGAAACCTGCGGCACCGGCACCGGAAACTCGCCCCCGGCCAGGAAACTCGCCTGCTCGCCGGACCGCACCAGCAGGGTCGGCTGCGCCAGCAGCTGCGACAGGCCGTTAGAGGACAGCGCGCTCAACACCGCCCCGATCCCCCGATTGGGCGCGGAGAGGAACAGGTTGAACGCATTCTGGATCGGCGCGCTCGCCTCCAGCGACAGCCCATCGGGATTGAAGGACGCGCTCCCCAGACTGCTGGGCGAAACGATCGCCCCCTGAATATCGCCGGAAAGCCTGGAGAAATTGAACCCCAGCGCCTTCAGCGTCGTGGCGGACACGGCGGCGAACTGCACATCCACCGCCACCACCTGCTCGCCCGCCCGGACCACCGGCGCGCTCGCCGCCGCATCGGCCCCCACGCGCACCGGCTCTCGCGCGATCAACCCGCCATCGCCGCCATAGACGCTGACGGTCGCCTCTCCCTCGCCGATCGCCGTCAGCCGCAGCGACCGGGCCGAAGGCGCGGCGACGGCCAGCACCCCCTCCCGATCCACCTCGACCCGCCCGATGGCGCGGGGGTAGGACAGGACATGCTGCTCCTTCACCCGCAACGCCGTCTGCGCCATCGCCCCCAAGGGCAAGGCCAGCGCGATCAACCCGGCGACCGGCCATAGAGCAGCGCGCCGCCCATAAACACCGTCATCCCAGCGGAAGCTGGGATCTCGTGAGGCCAGGCCGCGCCCTATCGCCGGAGATCCCGGCTTCCGCCGGGATGACGGAAAACAAGACCAATCCGCGTCCCTGAACCGGATCGAAAGGCTCAACCCAAAATGCCCGGAATTCCTCAACGCCCGCCACTCCCCGAATAGATGGTCTCGCGCCGGTCGCCCACGACCAGTTCGATGGCATGCGCCGCCGGGCGGACCACGGCACGCGGCGCAGGCACCGCCACCACCCTGGGCGCGACCGGCGCGACCCCCGGCTCCACCCCGGCCGAAGCCGCGACGGCCACCGCCACCTGCGCGCTATCCGCCGGATTGCGCAGCGACAGCGTCAGCGCGCCCGTGCTTTTCGCCAGCGACAGCGTCGACACCTGCTCCGGCGTCAAGGCCAGCGTCACCGTCCGCGCAGGCGGGGGAGGGGCGGCCAGCGCCCCCTCCACGCCGCCATTGGCTCCGGACGCCTGCTGCGTCCCCACCACCACTTCACCGACGGCCAGAACCTGCACCATCTGCAACAGCGTCTGCGCCCGGCTGCGCCCGGCTCCCCGCGCCCCGCTGATGGCGTCCGCCCCCGGATAGACGACCTGCACATCCACCCGGTCGCCCGGCCGGACCAGCCCGGCCACGGCGATCTCCGCCGTCGTGTCGATGCTGATGGCGCGCATCCCCATGGGCACGCGAATGGCGAGCTTGCTCTCCATCCCCACGGCGTCGCGTGCGATGAGCGCCCCGGCCGGAATCTCCCGCGTGGCGACCTTCCCCACCACTTCGGCGGAGGTCGCGGCATAGGGAAAGCGCGCCGGATCGCCCGCCGCATTGCGGATCATGGCGGCGCTGATCGTCTCCCCGGTCCTGATCGCCCGCGCCGCCTGCACCAGCAGCGCGACCGGCGCAGTTACCCGGGCGGGCGCGTCCCGGCCCTCAACCGTCGCGGCGGAAGCGTTCCGCAATTCCCTGACGCCCAGCAGCAGAAAAGCCGAAGCGGCGGTCAGCCCGATGGCGATCGTCAGCCTGGCCCTCAAACCCAAACGCATCGCTTTCCCCCATGCGCATATTGCGTGAACGCAAAATGCTTCGACCGGGGGAATTCATAGGCTTTGGGCGATTGTCAGGGCATGAAAGAAGCAACCGGAACGGTGCAAAGTCATGGAGTGCGGACAGGTCGCGAAAAGCACGCCTTGCATATGGTGCCGCCGGGATTTTGCGTCCGTCTGTTACGCAAAAGCAGCCGCGATTGATCCGAACCGGTTCCGATTGCCCCACAATCCCCCGTGCTCGAGCCCGGTTCCGGCGTCTGAAAGAGGCTCCTGCCCTGGCTTACGCCGCCCTTCAGGCCGCAGGAGCACACAGCAAATCAAACAGGGGAGTTCGCCCCCTCAGGCATCCACCGAAATCACCCCACGCCGTATCTGATCCAGCTCGATGCTCTCGAACAGGGCCTGGAAATTCCCATTCCCGAAACCCTCATTCCCCTTGCGCTGGATGATCTCGAAGAAGATCGGCCCAAACATATTCTCGGTGAAGATCTGGAGCAAAATCCCCTCGCCATTCTCCACAGACCCGTCGATCAATATCCGGTTCTTCCGTAACCGCTCCAAATCCTCGCCATGCCCCGGCACGCGCTTGTCGACCAGCTCATAATAAGTCTCGATCGTATCCTGCAACCTGACGCCACGCGCCCGCAACTTCTCCACCGTGTCGTAGATATTGTCGGTGGTCAGCGCCAGATGCTGAATCCCCTCGCCATGATATTGGCGGATGAACTCCTCGATCTGGCTCTTGTCGTCCTGGCTTTCATTGAGCGGAATGCGAATGGCCTTGTCCGGCGCGATCATCGCCTGGCTGAACAGCCCGGTCGCCTGCCCCTTGATGTCGAAATATTTCTGCTCCTCGAACCCGAACAGCGTGCGGTAGAACTGGCTCCACACCCGCATCTGCCCGCGCCGCACATTATGCGTCAAATGGTCGAGCAGATCGAGACCGACATTGTTCGCCGCCTCGGCCTCCCGCCACCCGGCAAACTCCGCCCAGCCCGCATATGGGTCTTCCCCATCCCTGATGAAATAGAGATAGGAGCCGCCAATCCCCTGGATCACGGTATCGTCCTCGTCGGTCGGCTTCGCGCCATGCTCCAGCGCCCATCGCATCGCCGCCTCCGGATCGGCCACGCGAAAGGCCATGGCGCTCGCGGACGGCCCATGCTCGCCCCGGAAAGCCGCCACCCGCCCGGCATCGTCGCGGTTCAGCATCAGGTTGATGCGCCCCTGCCTGTAGCGGGTGATGTTCTTGGTCGGATGCCGATGGCTGGCGACGAAGCCCAGTTGTTCGAACTGCCGCCCCATGGCTTCGGGATCGGGCGAGGTGAATTCCACGAATTCGAAGCCGTTCAGGCCCAGCGGATTGATGATGTCGGCCATGAAGGCAATCCTCTCGATTATGGAAAAGGCGCGATGCCCGCAGCGAAAACAGGACCGGTCTCCGGCGTCAGCATGCCATCTTCGCCCGCGCATGGTCCTGCGTGCCGCGATGATAGACCCGGTCCTCCGCCAGCACCGAATCGGGCGCCAGATCGCTCGCCCCTTCCAGCGCGCGATAGATCGGCCCGAAGTCCACGTCCGAAGTCCTGCGCAAAAGATCCTCGAAACTGTCGATGACGAAATAGCTCTGCTGATAGTCGTCGATCCGGTATTCGGTCCGCATCAACCGCTCCAGATCGAATCCGATCCGGTTGGGCGAGGCATCGTCCAGCGCGAACACGGACTCGCCAAAGGATGAAACGATTCCCGCCCCATAAAGCCGCAAGTCGCCATCCCGCCGCATCAGCCCGAACTCCACCGTGTACCAGTAAAGCCGCGCCAGATGATCGATCGCCCCCATATGGTCGGCCCGCAACCCGCCTTCGCCATAGGCCTGCATATAATCGGCAAAGGCCGGATGGGTCAGCAAGGGCACATGGCCGAACACGTCATGAAAAATGTCCGGCTCCTGCAGATAGTCGATCTGCTCCGGCTTGCGGATGAACCGCCCCGCCACGAAGCGCCGATTGGCGAGATGCTCGAAGAACACCCGGTCCGGCACCAGCCCCGGCACCGCCACCACCTGCCAGCCGGTCCGCTTCATCAACCGCTCGGACAATTCGGCAAAGTCGGGAATCCCCGGCTTCGTCATCCGCAAAATATCCAGCCCATCCAGAAATTCCGGCACCACCCGCCCGGGCAGCATCGCCGCCTGCCGTTCGAACAGCCGGTCCCACATCGCATGCTCGTCGGGCGTATAGGCCGCCCAGTCCTGCGGAACCGTCCAGTCCGCGGCCGCGCCTTCGGGAAGTGTCAGTTCCGCATGTGCCATGGGAAAGCCTTATCGCACGCCAGACGGAAAAAGGGGTTTCAATTCCGCGCCAATTCCCCGTTTTCCTGAAACAGGATCATCACATCGCCCAAAAATCTGAAACAGCCTTATCCCAATATTCCCGGCAGGTCCAACCCCTTCTCCCGCGCGCAGGTCCGGGCAATCTCATAGCCCGCATCCGCATGCCGCATCACGCCGGTCGCCGGATCGTTCCACAACACCCGTTCCAATCGCCTGGCCGCCGCCTCGGTTCCATCCGCGACGACCACCATGCCCGCATGCTGCGAATATCCCATGCCGACCCCGCCGCCATGATGCAGCGACACCCAGGTCGCCCCCGAAGCCACATTCAACATCGCATTCAACAAAGGCCAGTCGCTCACCGCATCCGACCCGTCCATCATCGCCTCCGTCTCCCGATTGGGCGAAGCGACCGACCCCGAATCCAGATGATCCCGCCCAATCACCACCGGCGCCTTCAACTCGCCCTTGGCCACCATCTCGTTAAAGGCCAACCCCAACCGATGCCGATCCCCCAGTCCCACCCAGCAGATCCGCGCCGGCAGTCCCTGAAAGCGTATCCGCTCCCGCGCCATGTCCAGCCACCGATGCAGATGCGCGTCATCGGGCAGCAATTCCTTCACCTTGGCGTCGGTCCGGACAATATCCTCCGGATCGCCCGACAGCGCGGCCCAGCGAAACGGCCCAACCCCCCGGCAGAACAGGGGCCGGATATAGGCCGGCACGAACCCCGGAAAATCGAAGGCGTTTTCGACCCCTTCATCCTTCGCCATCTGGCGGATATTATTGCCATAATCGGTCGTCGGCACCCCCGCCGCCTGAAAGTCGAGCATCGCCCGCACATGCACCGCCATGCTCGCCTTCGCCGCCCCGGCCACCGCCTCAGGCTCGCGCTCCCGCCGCTCGATCCACTCCGCCACGGTCCACCCGATGGGCAGATAGCCGTTCACCGGATCATGCGCGCTGGTCTGGTCGGTCAGCAGATCGGGCCGCACCCCCCGCCGGAACAGTTCCGGCAAGACCTCCGCCGCATTGCCCAGCAACCCCACCGAAACCGGCTTCTTCTCCCGGCAACTCTCGCCGATGATCGCCAAGGCCTCCTCAATCGAGGAAGCCGCCACATCCAGATATCCCGTCCGCAACCGCATCTCGATCCGGCTCGGCTGACACTCCACCGCGAGGCAGGAAGCCCCCGCCATCACCGCCGCCAGGGGCTGCGCGCCCCCCATGCCGCCCAGCCCGGCGGTCAGCAGCCACTTCCCCGAAAGATCGCCCTGATAATGCTGCCGCCCCATCTCGACGAAAGTCTCATAGGTGCCCTGCACGATCCCCTGCGTGCCGATATAGATCCACGACCCTGCCGTCATCTGCCCGTACATGGCGAGGCCACGCCTATCGAGTTCGTTGAAATGCGCCCAATTCGCCCAATGCGGCACCAGATTGGAATTGGCGATCAGCACCCGCGGCGCATCCGCATGCGTCCGGAACACCCCCACCGGCTTCCCCGACTGCACCAGCAGCGTCTGGTCGTCCTCCAGCCGCGTCAGCGTCTCGACGATCCGGTCATAACTCTCCCAATCCCGCGCCGCCCGCCCGATCCCGCCATAGACGACCAGCTCCTCCGGCCGCTCCGCCACATCGGGATGCAGATTGTTCATCAGCATCCGCAAAGGCGCCTCGGTCAACCAACTCTTCGCCCGCAGAACGGTCCCAATATCCGCCCGAACAACACGCCCATTATCGATCCGAGTCATCGAACATCCTCCATATATTCCCTCTCCCATCGGGAGAGGGAGGGAGCCGCGCAAAGCGCGGCGGAAGGGTGAGGGTGAGACGTCACCTTCACCCACTCCCTTCCGCAAACCGCAAACACCCCCCCAAAACCTCCCGAAGCACCGCGATCGTCCCCGCCGCCCGGCCGGCGTCGAAAACCGGCGGCCACCCCGCGCCTTCATCCAGATAGCCCCGCATCGCTAATTCCATCTGGATCGCATGAATGCCCCGCCCGGGCGCCCCATAATGCCGCGTCGTCCACCCCCCCTTGAAGCGCCCGTCCACCACATGGCTGCTCCCCACGCAAACAGCCCGCACCGCCTCGGCCAGTTCCGCCGAACAACTCACCCCATCGAAAGTCCCGATATTGAACAGCGGCAACTCCCCCTCGAACAGCCGGGGCACATGGCTGCGGATCGAATGCGCGTCATAGACCACCACCCGCCCATGCCGCGCCCGCAGCCGATCGATCTCCCCCGCCAGCGCCGCATGATAGGGATCGAACCACCGCTCCCGCCGCCGCCCGATCTCCGCCTCGTCCGGCCCATCCCCCGGATAAAGCGCCTCCCCATCGAAAGTCGTCGTCGGACATAATTCCGTCGTCGCCATCCCCGGATAAAGCGAAGCCCCCGAAGGATCGCGATTCACATCGACAACGCTGCGCGACACCCCGGTCCGCACCACGGTCGCGCCCAAATCCCCGGCAAAGCCGTAAAGCCGGTCCACCCACCAGTCCGCATCCCGCCGCGCCACTTCCGGCGAACGAAACGCGCCCTCCACATCGACCAGATCGGTCCCCGCATGCGGCAGGGCCACCACCAGCGGAGCCTCACCCCGCTCGACCGTCAGCCAGGCCGTCACAGCACCCCCGGCAGGTCCAGCCCCGCCGCCTCCACGACCGCCCCGCCGCGCACGAGAAGATTGGCGACCTCCATATCGGCATGGAAATGCCGGTCCTCCTCCAGATGCGGCACTTGCCCGCGCAGCCTCGCCCGCACCCGCTCCAGCGCCTGCGAAGACCGCAAGGGCGCATGAAAATCGCACCCCTGCGCCCCCGCCAGAAGCTCGATCCCGATCACGGCTTCCGCATTCGCCACCATCTCCGCCAGCCGCCGCGCCCCATGCGCCGCCATCGACACATGATCCTCCTGATTGGCCGAAGTCGGAATGCTGTCCACGCTCGCGGGAAAGGCCTGCTGCTTGTTTTCGGACACCAGGGCCGCCGCCGTCACCTGCGGGATCATGAAGCCCGAATTCAACCCCGGCCGGGGCGTCAAAAAGGCGGGCAGTCCCGACAGGGCCGGGTCGACCAGCATCGCGATCCGCCGCTCGGCGATCGATCCGATCTCGCACAGCGCCATGGCGATCATGTCGGCGGCAAAAGCCACCGGCTCCGCATGGAAATTCCCGCCCGAAAGCGCCTCGTCCGTCTCGGCGAAGATCAGGGGATTGTCCGAAACCCCATTGGCCTCCGTCTCCAGCATCGCCCCGGCGGAGCGCATCACGTCCAGCGCCGCGCCCATCACCTGCGGCTGGCAGCGCAGGCAATAGGGGTCCTGCACCCGCGGATCGTCCGCCCGATGCGAAGCGCGAATGGCCGACCCCGCCATCAGCGCCGCCAGAGCCTCGCCCACAGCCATCTGCCCCGCATGCCGCCGCAGCCGGTGAATGCGCGGATCGAACGGCGCGTCGGTCCCCTTGGCCGCCTCGGTCGAGAGCGCCCCCGTCACCAAAGCCGTCCGGAACAGGCGATCCGCCCCGAACAGTCCGGCAAGGGCGTTCGCGGTCGAAAACTGCGTCCCGTTGAGCAGCGCCAGCCCTTCCTTCGGCCCCAATTCCACCGGCCCCAACCCGGCCCGCGCCAATGCCTCAAGGGCAGGAACCCGCTCGCCCGAAACCCATATCTCCCCGACCCCGATCATCGCAGCGGTCATATGCGCCAAGGGAGCCAGATCCCCGCTCGCCCCCACCGACCCCTGCGCAGGCACCACAGGAATCAGGCCTCGCGCCACCATCGCCTCCAGCAAAGCCACCGTCCCCGGCCGAACGCCCGAAGCGCCCTGCGCCAGACTCGCCAGCTTCAACGCCATCATCAACCGCACCACCGGCACGGGGGAGGGCGCGCCGGTCCCCGCCGCATGGCTCAGCACGATATTGCGCTGAAGCACCGCCAGATCATCGTCGCCGATCCTGACGCTCGCCAGCTTCCCAAAGCCGGTATTGATCCCGTAAACCGGCTCATGCCGCGCCAATATCCGCTCGACCGCCGCCGCCCCCGCCGCGATGCGGGGGGCGCTGGCCGGGTCCAGCGCCACCGCCGCGCCCTCGTAAATCGCCTGCCATTGCCCCAGCGAAACCGCGCCCGGAACCAGCTTCATAGTCCTCTCCACACACGCGCATGGAGCGGGTTATACCCCATGCGATACACCAGTTCGGCAGGCCGCTCGATGTCCCAGACGGCAAGGTCGCACCGCTTGCCGACCTCCAGAGTCCCGACCCGCTCCAGCATCCCCAGCGCCCGCGCCGCCTCCCGCGTCACCCCGGCCAGACATTCCTCGACCGTCAGCCGGAACAAGGTCGCCCCCATGTTCATCGCCAGCAGCAGCGACGTCAGCGGCGCGGTCCCCGGATTGCAGTCGGTCGCGACCGCCATGGGCACGCCCGCCCGCCGCAAGGCCTCGACCGGCGGCGCCTGCGTGTCGCGCATGAAATAAAAGGCCCCCGGCAACAGCACCGCGACGGTCCCCGCCCGCGCCATGGCCGCCACCCCCGCCTCGTCTAGATGCTCCAGATGATCGGCGGAAAGCGCCCCATGCCGCGCCGCCAGTTCCGCCCCGCGGCTGTTCGACAATTGCTCCGCATGCAATTTCACCGGCAGCCCCAGCCGCCCGGCCGCCTCGAACAGCCTTCCGATCTGCGCCGGGGAAAAGCCGATCCCCTCGCAAAACCCATCCACCGCGTCGGCCAGCGGCGCAATCTCCGGCAACATGCCGCAGACCAGATCGATATAGCCGTCCGCGTCGCCTGAAAATTCCGGCGGCAGGGCATGCGCGCCCAGAAAACTGGTCCTGATGGAAACGGCCCGCTCGCTCCCCAACCGCCGCGCCGCCCGCAGCATCTTGACCTCATTGTCGAGGTCCAGCCCATAGCCCGACTTCACCTCGACGGTCGTGACGCCTTCGGCGATCAACGCATCCAATCGGGGCAGGGCGCTTTCGACCAGCGCATCCTCGCTCGCCTTCCGCGTGGCCCGCATGGTGGAGATGATCCCACCCCCGGCCCGCGCAATCTCTTCATAGCGGGCCCCGGCCAGCCGCATCTCGAACTCCGCCGCCCGATCCCCGCCATGCACCAGATGCGTATGGCAATCGATCAGCCCCGGCGTGATCCACCGCCCTTCGCAATCGATCGTCTCGACCGCATCCGGCGCGCCGTCCGCGCTGCCGACATAGCTGATCAAGCCATCCCGCACCCCCACCGCGCCGTCTTCGACGACACCCACCCCATCCCGCAAAGTCGCAAGACGCGCATGGGTCCAGATTCTGTCGCAGGCAGGCCGCATCGTCATTTCCACTGGCGCCGACTCAATAATGTATATACATAAATGGAGCAGATCACCATTGTCCAGAGCGCGCAAGGATTCAGGTTGGAAACGGAAACAGGTGAAAAGCGGACACCCACTTTATCCCTCTCCCTCGAGGGAGAGGGCTGCGCAGACTTGGCAGCTTGCTGCCTAGTCGCAGCTGGGTGAGGGGGTTGCGATCCAACGGATCGCGCGGGCCTCAGGCCCGCTCCCTCTCATCCAACTCCGCCCAGGCTCCTTCCCCCCAAGAAGGAACGTCCTGAAATGGCCATCTCCGGCCAATCCCATGCCTTTGGAGAGGAGAAATCGAAATGGCGCTCTGGTTCGAACAGGCTCTCCTCCCCGAAGGCTGGCGTCCTTCCGTCCGCATGATTCTGAAAGGCCGGTTCATTGACCGGATCGTTCATGGAATTCCCCCCGAACCCGGCGACGAACGCCACGGCCCCGCCTTCGCCGGCCTGCCCAATGTCCACAGCCACGCCTTCCAGCGCGCCATGGCCGGCCTCACCGAAAGGGCAGGGGAGGGCGACGACAGCTTCTGGACCTGGCGCGAGGCGATGTACCGCTTCCTCGACCGCCTGAACCCCGAAGGCCTCCACGCCATCGCCGCGCTTGCCTATGCCGAAATGCTCGAAAGCGGCTTCACCAGCGTCGGGGAATTCCACTATCTCCACCACGACCCCAGCGGCGCGCCCTACGCCAACCCCGCCGCCATGGCCGAAGCCATTGCTGAGGCAGCCGGCGACACCGGCATCGCCCTCACCCTGCTCCCGGTCTTCTACGCCCACTCGAATTTCGGCGGCGTCCCCCCGACGGAAGGCCAACGCCGCTTCCTCCACACCCCCGACAGCTACGCCCGCCTGCTGGAAGCCCTGAAACCCCTGAACGCGACCCTGGGCGTCGCCCCCCACAGCCTGCGCGCCGTCACCCCGCAGGAACTCGCCGCCATCGCTGCCCTGACACCGGACGGCCCCATCCACATCCACATCGCGGAACAGCGCGCGGAGGTCGAAGCCTGCCTCGCCTGGAGCAACCAGCGCCCGGTCGAATGGCTCATGAACCATGCGGAGGTCGACCAACGCTGGTGCCTGATCCACGCCACCCATATCAACGACAGCGAACGGAACGCCATCGCGCAAAGCGGCGCCGCCGTCGGCCTCTGCCCCATCACCGAAGCCAATCTGGGCGACGGCCTCTTCCCCGCCCGCGCTTTCCTTGCCCAGGGCGGACGCATCGGCATAGGCTCAGACTCAAATATCCGGATCGATGCCGCCGCCGAACTCTGCCTGCTCGAATATGGCCAGCGCCTGACCCACCAGGCCCGCAACCTCCTCACCGCCCCAGGCCAGTCAACCGGCGCCAGCCTCTACCATCACGCTCGGAAAGGCGCCCAGGCGCTCGGCCATCCCCCCGCCACCCTCACGCCGGGCGCCCGCGCCGACATCGTGACCCTCCGCCCCGGCCAGCCCACCACCGCCGCCCGCTCCGGCGACCGCCTGCTCGACAGCTGGATCTTCGCCCGCGCCCAGATCGATAGCGTCTGGTGCGGCGGCGTCAGGCGCGTTACCGCAGGCCTCCACCATGCCCGCCCCGCCATAGAGGCGCGCTACACCCAACTTCTCAAGGCCCTGCTCGATTGACCCCGCTCCACCGCCGCATCCGCCGCGATATCGAAAGCCGCATCATGTCGGGCGAATGGCGCCCCGGCCACCGCATCCCGACGGAGGCGGAATGGATGGACGCCTATGGCTGCTCCCGCATGACGGTGAACAAGGCGCTGCGCGCGCTCGTGCAGTCGGGCCTGCTCGAAAGCCGAAAGCGCGCGGGCACCTTCGTCGCCGCGCCCCGCTTCCACCGTGCCGCGCTGGAAATCCCGGACATCCGCGCCGAAGTGGAAGGGCAGGGCCTCAGCTACCGCCTCGACCTCATCCGTCGCGAGCGCCGCCGGGCAAGCGCGGAAGACAAGGCGCTGCTGCGCGTGCCAGACGGCGATCTGCTCGCTCTGGAATGCCGCCACTTCGCCCAGGATTTGCCCTATGCGACGGAAACCCGCCTCATCAACCTGCGCGCCGTTCCCGAAGCGGCCGAGGTGGATTTCAGCGCCGAACCTCCGGGCTCCTGGCTGCTCGCCCATGTCCCCTGGACGGAGGCGGAACATCGCATCACCGCCCTCAACGCCGGTCCGGAGACGGCGGACGCCCTCGATGTCCCGCAAAACGCCGCCTGCCTGGCGCTGGAACGCTGGACCTGGCGCGGCGGGGAACGCATCACCTACGCCCGCCTGCTCTACCCCGGCGAACGCTACGCCCTCGTAGCCCATTTCAACGCCTGAACCTCGCTTCCGTCATTCCAGCCCCCACGGCGGCGGCGATCAATCTTCGCCGCGAAACGCCCAGCGCATCGTTCCCGCCAGCGCAAAGGCCCCCGCCCGGACCAGCGGCCGCGCCAGGACCGGCATCGAAAAGCCATGCATCCGCCGCGCCCAACCCGGCAGCAGCGCCACCGCGGCCTGCATCATCATCGCCTGCGCCGGCATCAGCCCCAGCGAGGGCGCTGGCTGCCGCAGCACGATCCGCGCCACCTCCCGCGTCCGTTCCGTCGCTGCCAACTCGCCGCGAAAACGCGCCATCAGCGCCACCGCCTCGGCCCGGCAGTCCGGCACCGGATCGGCCCCCAGGGCCCGCGCCACCAGCGCCGCCTCGGCAAAATAGCGGTCCTGCTCCGCCAGCGGCATGAACGGCTCGCCATAGGCCATCCACGCGTCGAGAAAGCTCGTCGCCTCGCAGACATGCACCCAGGCCAGCAGCCGGGGATCGCCCGCCGCATAGGCCGTCCCGTCCGCCAGCGTCCCGCGCACATGCTCATGCACCTGCCGCACCCGCGCGATCGCTTCCTCCGCCTCGGCCCGTTCGGCATAGGTGGTGAGGGCAATGAACCGCGCCGTCCGCCGCAACCGCCCCAGCATGTCGTCACGGAACCGGCTGTGGTCCCAAATGCCGGCAAGGGCGGCCGGATGCAGCATCTGGAGCAGCAATGCGCCGACCCCGCCGATCATCATGCCGGTGACGTCGCCATGCACCCGCCGGATCACCGACCCCGGCGGATAGAGCGCCCGGTCCGAAGCGACGACCGGCGCCTCTCCCCGGGCGCTGTCATGAAACACGCCCCGCACCTGGCGCACCAGCAACCGCCGCACCAGATGAGAAGGCCGTTCCACCAACACCCAATCCTTCCCATGCCTTCGACGCAGGAAGGATCTGTCCTACCCGGCCGCCATCTGGGTCATGGACGCATAGTCGGTCTTCCCGGTTCCCAGCAGCGGCAGCGCATCCAGCACGCGGATGTCCCGGGGCAGGGCCAGCTCCGCCACCCCATGCGCCTTCCCCCAGGCCTGCAACGCGGCCGCCTTCGCATCCCGCGCGGTCGTGAACAGCACCAGTTGCTCCCCCTTGCGCGCATCGGGCCGCGTCACCACCGCATGGTCCGCATCCGGCCACACGGCAGAGGCATAGCCCTCCACGGCGGGCAGCGAGACCATCTCGCCGCCGATCTTCGCAAAGCGCTTCGCACGCCCCCGGATCGTCACGAAGCCCTGATCGTCGATGGTCACGATGTCGCCGGTATCGTGCCAGCCCCCTTCCGGCGGTTGCAGCATGCCCGGCGCATCGGCCTTCATATAGCCCGCCATGATGTTCGGCCCGCGGATCGAAAGCCGCCCGCCTTCCTCGATGCCCGGCACATCGTCCAGCCGCGCCTCTATCCCGGGCAACAGCCGCCCGACCGACCCGGCGCGGAAGTGCATCGGCGTGTTGACCGCGATCACCGGCCCCGCCTCGGTCGCGCCATAGCCCTCCAGGATGCGCAGCCCGAACTTCTCGGCATAGATTTTCCGCGTCTCGTCCCGCACCCGCTCCGCGCCCGCGAAGATGTAGCGCAGCGAGTAGAAGTCATAGCCATGCGCCATCCGCGCATAGCCCGACAGGAAGGTGTCGGTCCCGAACAGGATCGTCGCATTGGCGTCATAGGCGAGCGCCGGCACGATCCGATAATGCAGCGGGCTGGGATAGAGCAGCGTCTTCACCCCATGGAAGATCGGCAGCAACGTCCCTCCGGTCAGGCCGAAACTATGGAATACCGGCAGGGCGTTCAGCACCACGTCGGCCGAATTGAAGTCGATCCGCGCCGCCAATTGCCGGCAGTTGGACAGAAGGTTGCGATGCGTCAGCACCACGCCCTTGGGCAGCCCCTCCGACCCGCTGGTGAACAGGATCACCGCCGCATCGTCCGGCGAAACCTTGAGCCGCCCATGCGCGCGCGCGGCAAAGCGGCTGGCGACCAGCCCGCGCAGCTTCGCCCCGGTTCCAATGCCTGCCGCCACATCCTCCAGCCAGAGGAAGGCGATCCCCTCTGCCTCCAGCCCCGCGACCACATCGCCGAGCTTGCCCTGCTCGACAAAGGCCCGCGCCGTCACCACCGTCCGAATGCCGGCCGCCGTGCACGCCGCCTTCAGGTTCGCCAGCCCGGCGGTGAAGTTCAGCATCGCCGGCACCCGCCCACCCGCCTGCAAGGCAAAGAAGGCCACCGCCACCCCGGCGACATTGGGCAGCAGCACGCCGACCGCCTCGCCCTGCCGCGTCGAACGCGCCATGACCCGCCCCAGCACCAGCGCGCCCGTCACCAGCCGCCCGTAACTCAAAGGCTCGCGCTTCACATCCTCGACCACCGCCGCGCCCGCGCCATGGACATGCCGGGCTTCCAGCAGCGCCTCGAACAATGTCCTGTCCGTGTCGGATGTCGCGAACATCATCTGGCTCATCTCGTCATAGAGCCGCCGCCCCGCGATCGCGCGCCGTGCCCGCGCCGTCATCTCGCCCTCGATGGCGAAGCGGCGTGGCGGCAGGACGGTGAGCGTGATCCTGGGAAAGCGCCGCAGCCGGACCTTGCCCCTGAGCCGCGAGAAGGGCGTGAACTGCGCGCCGTCGATCCGGACCGGAATGATCGGCGCGTCGGCCTTGTCCGCGACCATGCCGGGGCCGTCGAACACCTTCATCAAAGCGCCGGTGACGGTGATCCGCCCCTCCGGAAAGATCACCAGCGTCCGCCCCTCGCGCACCGCCTTCACCATCGCCTTGGCCGACAGCGGATTGGTGGGATCGACCGGAAAGGCGTCGAACAGCGACAGGAACGGTTTTACCCACCACGCCCTGGCAATCCGCGTATGCACCGCGAAGGTGGGCTTCCCCGGCAGGAAGGCCGCCAGCAGCAGGCCGTCCAGGAAGGACACATGGTTGACCACGACGACCGCCGGTTCGCCCACGCCGGGCATATTCCCGGCGCCCAGCACCTCCACCCGATAGCAGAGCCGCAGCATCCCGCGCACGATCGCCTTGATCACTGTCTCCGGCAGCAGCCAGCAACTGATCAGCGCCACCGCCAGCGTGGCGAAGCCCATCACCCCGATCACGCCGGGCACGCTCTCGCCCCGCGCCAGCATCGCCGTCACCGCCGTGACGACCGCCACCGTGACCGCCGCGTTGACGATGTTGTTGGCCGCAATGGTGCGCGACCGTTCCTCGCGCGGGCTGTGCGTCTGGAGGATCGCGTAGAGCGGCACGATGAACATGCCGCCTGAAAAGGCGATGCCGAACAGATCGACCATGATCCGCCAGCTTCCCGGCGACCCGACGAATTCGGCTATGCCAGCGCCCGAATGCATCGGCGCATAGGAACCGGTCGACAGCCACAGGTCGATCATGAACCCGGCCAGCGCCAGCGCGGATACCGGCACGAAGCGCGCCGAAACCTGCCCGCCCAGCAGCCGGTTGACCAGCATCGACCCCAGCGCCACGCTGACCGAGAAGATCAGCAGGAAGAAGGTCGCGACCTCCTGCTTCGCCTTCAGCACCCCGCTCACCAGCGGCGCGAACTCCGCCAGCAATACCGCGCCCACGGCGAAGAACCAGCTTATCCCCAGGATCGACAGCCACACGCCGCGCCCATGCCGCGCCGCCTTCAATATATGCCAGGTGCTCCTGAAGATGTTCCGCTCGATCCGAAGGCCCGGCACCACGGTCGGCGCGGCCGGCACCGCCAGGCTGGCCAGGAAGCCAAGCGTCGCCAGCCCCACCGCCACCAGTCCCGCTTCCCAGGGCGGGATCACCCCGGCCAGCAACTGCCCGCTCAATATCGCAAGGAAGGTGCCCGCCTCGATCAGGCCGGTGCCGCCCATGATCTCGTCGGCACGCAGATGCTGCGGCAGGATGGAAAATTTGACCGGCCCGAAGATGGTCGAATGCAGCCCCATCAGAAACAGGCAGGACAGCAGAACCGGCACCGATTCCAGCCAGAATCCGGTGACGGCGAGGGCCATGATGACGATCTCCGCCGCCTTCACCGCCCGCACCAGTTTCGCCTTGTCCCAGGCGTCGGCCAATTGCCCGGCCAGCGCGGAAAAGAGGAAATAGGGCAGGATGAACAGGCCCGTGGCGATGGTCGCCAGCATCTCCGCCTTGTCGGGCTCGGCCCGATAGAGGCTGAAATTGGCGAGGAACAGCAGCGCGAACTTCAACAGATTGTCGTTGAACGCGCCCAGGAACTGCACCACGAACAAGGGCGCAAAACGGCGTTTACCCAGCAAAGACAGATCAGGTGCGGACATTTTCTTACCCCCGTCCTTCACGCATTATGCAGCAATAGTCGCGGAGTTGTTAACCGGCTCCCGCAACAGGCGATTATAGAGCCATCCGATGCCGATCAGGCTGAAGCCCAGAGCAAGGAAGGATGCGATCCGCAGCAGCCCGGTCAGCCCGGACGCATCGAACAGGAACACCTTGGCCACGGCGAACAGCATCAGCAGCAGCGAAGCGATGCGCCAGTCCCTGGCGTTTGCGGCCTGCGCCTGCCCGCGGATGCCCCAGAGCAGGAAGCCGATGGCGAGCGCCAATGCGAGCACCGAACGGAGAATATCCTCCACCTGGCCTACTCCGCGCACGGTCAGCAGCGATCCGACGAAAAGCTGCCGCAGCAGCGCCACGCCGAACAGCGCGATCAAGGCCATCCGCACGCCATCCGCCATCCGCCGTGACCAGCCATCCGCCACCTTCAGCGCCACGAAGGCAAGGGCCAGCACCACCGGCAGCAGATTGAGGAGGGGCCAATGCCCCACCGCCTGCGGAAACCAGAGCGGATTATGCAGCACCACCGAATAAACCAGCAAATGCCCCAATCCCGCCGCGATGAGGCATGTCCCGACCGCGCGCTCCACATTCTCCCCGGCTTTCCGCAACGGATGGAATCGGGCCAGCGCGATCCGGCCCCGCAACGCAACGAAACCCAGGCCCATCAGCACAGCCTCCCAAAGCGTGCGCTCCGCCAGGGCAAGGCGCGTCACCTCCGCCAGGCTCCCCAAAGCGAAAAGCTGCTTGAATGCGACATGCGCCGCCGCTCCGCCAAGCACCGCCGCGACACAGCAGCCGATCCGCCGCCCGACCGCATCCACGGCGGAACCGCCCCGCCACAGGGCAAGGCCCAGCGCCATCGCCGGCAAGGCGATCCGCCACGCCACCTCGCTTATTCCGGGCAAGTCCCGCACCAACACGGGTTCACCCACCAGCGACAGCAACACCCGGCCCAGCCAGATTCCCAGGGGCCAGGCGGCCCATAGCGCCACCAGCGCCAAGGCCACCCCCAGGGCGGGCGCCATTCGCCCGACGGCCAGCCGCCGCGCTCCTTCCGCCAGCATGGCCAGCCCCAGCGCGACTCCCACCGGCACCCAGAGCGCCGGCACCGCCTGCGCCACGGCCCCATAGGCGAGCAGCACCGCCACGCCCTGCGCGACCATCCGCCCCTCGGCAAAGCGCGCCCGCCAGGCGAACAGCGCCGCCATTGCCGCTCCCGCAGCCCAACGCATCACGCCCTGCCAGCCCGGCTCATCCGCCGCCTCTCCCCACAGCCGGACGACATCGTCCGATCCGGCCAGAACCACCAGCGCGCCGAAGGCGAAGCCCCAGCCGCTCCATTCGACCCGCCGGTCCTCCGCCAGCGCCGCCAACCTCAGCAGCCCGGCTGCAACCGCAGCGATCACCATGGCCAGAGTCCACTCCGGCAGCCCCAGCCCGCCGGCCACCACCAGCAGCAGCGCCGCGGCGCTCGCCAGCGTCACGAAGCGCGCATCCTCCCGCCGCGTCCCGCATCGCCAGCCCATCGCCACGGCCGCGCCCGGCAATCCGGCGGCCGCCAGCGCCAGCAGGGCGAATTCCCCGTCCAGCCCGACCCGCCAGCATTGCCCCAGCGCGACGGCAAATCCACCCAGCGCCAGTCCTGCGATCTGTCCCGCCTCGATCAAAGCGCCGCGCCAGACCCGCAGCAGGGCCGCGCCGCCATAAATCGCCACCATGCCCAGCATCACCAGGGCGAAGTGGCCCATTTCCGGCTGCGGCCACACCGCCGCCAGCAGCAGCGCGACACCGGCGCCGATCGCCGCCAGCGGCCGCAAGGCCGCGTCCCGCCCCAGCCACACCAGCATGAGCGACAGCAGCCCGAACAATCCCCATTGCAGCAGGCCGAAGCCGCCCGTCGCCACCAGCGCCGCCATCTGGCCCGCCGCCGCCACGGCCGCGCCCATGCGCAGCAACGCGGCCCGCGTTCCGGAAAAGGCCAGGACCGGCAACGCCATCCCCAGCATCAGCACCAGCAACCCGACCGACAGCGACGATGCCCAATCCAGCGCGCCCATCGCCAGCATGACGACGCCCCAGCCGGCCCCGCCGACCAGCGCGCTCACCCCCAGCCACATCCAGCGCTGGGTGCGCGACAGCACGCATAGCCCACCGACCGCCAGCGCGAGATAACAGCTTAGCAGGGGCACATTGGGCTGCCCCGCCTCGACCAGGGCGGGCGCCGCCAGACCGCCGACCAGCCCCAGCAGCGCACTCGGCGCGCCAAAGCGCAGCGACAGCGCCATGGCCAGCCCGGTCACGCCCGCAAGCCCCGCAAAGGCGATGCCCGGTCCAACCAGCCCATATAGCATGTGCGCCGCCAGGATCGCGGCATAGAGCGTCGCCAGCCCTGCGCCCGCCAGCGCCTGCCGCACCCGCGCGTCGCGGACCCGATCCTCCAGCCGCAACGCCGCCTCGGCCCCGCCGATCAGCGCTCCGCCGAACAGCAGCCCCAGAACAACTCGCACCAGCGGCGCGAGCAGCCCTGCATCGATCGAATATTTGACCAGCAGCACGCCAGCCACGGCGAGCGTCACCCCGCCCGCCCAGATCGGAAGGCGGCGGCCGAACAGGTCCTCGAAGCTGAAGGAGGGGCGGGCCGGGCGCTCGACTGCCATATCGATGCCTTCCGCCTTTTCCCCGTCATCCGGGGGAAAGGGGGCATCGATCTCCCGAACCTCATCCGAAGCGGACCGCGCAGGAGAGTGGGTCTCGCCTTCGCTGGATCGACGGTCGATCACGACCGCAGGCATGGGGTGCGGGGGAGCGGTGTCCATGGCAACCCGCCGCTCCACGACGCTTGCGGGCGCCGCCGTCTTCACCCCTGCATCGTCATCTCCATCCCCGTCGGCGCGCCGGTAGCGAGCGGGGAAGGGCGCGTCTCCAATCCCCCCTTCCAGCAGCGCCAACCTGTGCTCGGCCGCCTTCAACCGCCCGCGCATGTCGAACAGCATCACTCCGAAAACCAGCAGAACCAGCGTCACAAGCATGAGTCGAACCCCTGCAAACCCAGCCAATGGAGTCTCAGCTACCCAAAAATTACACACTGTTCAATAAAATAATTCGACAGCGTTCAATTGATCTTCTATCCGCTTGTCCATGGGCAGACGATCCGACCATAGCCGCGAACAACTGGAGGCGCTCATCCTGGAGGAAGGCCATCGCCACATGGCCGAGTCCGGTTTCGCCAAATTCTCCTCGCGGGAGGTGGCGAAGCGCATCGGCTATTCGGTGGGCACGCTCTACAATGTCTTCGGCAGCTATGACCGGCTGATCGTCGCCATCAACACGCGTACCTTCGACCTCTGGGCCGCCTTTCTGGAACAGCGTCTCGCCAGCCGGCCGCAGGACAGGATCGCCGCGCTGGTGGAGGGCTATTTCCGCTTCGCATCGGAAAACACGAACATCTGGATGGCGATCTACGACCATCGCCTGCCGCCCGGCGTGCCCATGCCGGATGATTATGCCCGGCAGCGCGCCGGCCTTACGGAGGTCGTCGTGCGCGAAGTCGCGGCTGTCCTGCCGCTGGATGCGAAGGACGTGGCACCGCGCCTTGCCCGCTCGCTGGTGGCGACGGTGCATGGCCATTGCACCTTCGCGCTCAACGGCAGCTTCGCCCTTTTGGGCGAGGCGGCCCCTCTCGAAATGGCCACCGCGCGGGTCAAGGAAAGCTTGAGGGCGGCAGGGGCGAAGCTTTAACATAGGCAGCAGGCTCGGCAGGCGGGGCAAGCCGGAGGCAAAGGGGACATATCATGGCAAACTGGTTCGACAGTCTGGAACGCGACCTGCAATCGCCCCTTGCCGTGCGGCGCCTAGGCAGCGGTTGGTTTTCCGGCTTCTTCGCGCTGTTGCTCAGCATCACCGGGCTCTGTCTGGTCATGGCGCTACGCTGGCCCGACTGGTTTTCGACGCCCGAACTGGCGGCGCTGCATGCATGGGGCGGGCTGCGTCCCATGGTCCATGCGCTGCTGATCGGCGGCTATGCCCTGGCATTGCTCAGCCTGCTTTTGCGTACACGCAAAGCCATCGGCGCCACCGCGCTCATCGTCGCGCTGCTCGCCACCCTGCTGGGCGGAGCGGAAGTCCAGCCGCGGGAGACCCATGATTGGGGCGTGTTCTTCGGCGTCGATTTCTTCGCCGTCAACATGGTCGCCACCGGCCTGATGTTCGCCCCGATCGAGCGCCTCTTCCCACATAGGGCGCAGCAGCGCCTGTTCCGACAGGAATGGCGGGAGGACCTGTTCTATTATCTGATCAGCTCGATGATGGTGCAGCTCATCACCTTCCTCGCGCTGGCGCCGTCCAGCTTCATCAACGCCAACACCGCCGGCCTCGCAGGCATCCGCGCCATGATCGCTGGCCAGCCCTGGCCGCTCCAGTTCCTGGAAGTGGTGCTGCTGACCGATTTCGTCCAATATTGGTTCCATCGCGCCTTCCACCGCATCCCCTTCCTCTGGGGTTTCCATGCCGTGCACCATTCGGCCAGGTCCATGGATTGGCTCGCCGGCGCGCGCATGCATTTCTTCGAGATCATCGCCCTGCGCGGCGTGACATCGCTGCCGCTGCTCACCTTCGGCTTTTCGCCATCGGTGATGCAGGCCTATATCGGCTTCGTCTACATCTACTCCTCGCTGCTCCACGCCAATCTGCGCGGCGACTTCAACCGCCTGGGCGCGGTCGTCGCGACGCCGCGCTTCCACCACTGGCATCATGCGATAGAGGAGGTCGCGGTCGACAAGAATTTCGCGATCCACTTCCCTTTGCTGGACCGCCTGTTCGGCACCCACCATCTGCCCGACAGCGCATGGCCGACCGGCTATGGCGTGCCCGAACAGGTGCCCCAGGGCTATCGCGCGCAATTCCTCTATCCCTTCCGCCGAAAGCGCGACGCGGCCGCGTGAATCTGCTATGGTCTTCCGGCTGTCAGGGGAGTCGGACCATGGTCTACTGGATGCTCAAAGGCCGCGAATTCGCCAACTGCAATTGTGAATATGGCTGCAACTGCCAGTTCGGCGGCCTGCCCGACAAGGGGCATTGCCAGGCCGCCTTCGGCTTCGCCATCGATGAGGGGCGCCACGGCAGTACCGACCTGTCGGGCCTCAATATCGCCGCGGTCTTCCGCTGGCCCGGCCCGATCCATGAAGGGCAGGGGGAATGTGCCGCCTTCGTCGACGAACGGGCGACGGAAGCGCAGCGCAATGCCCTGCTGACGATCATGACCGGTGGCGACACCGCTCCCATGGCGACGGTCTTTGCCGTCTTCGCTTCCACCATCGCCACCATGCACGAACCCAGCTTCGTTCCTGTAGATTTTGAGGTCGACGTGGAAGGACGCAAGGGCCGCCTGCGCATCCCGGGCCATCTGGAAATGGACGGCGAACCGATCCGCAGCCCGGTGGACGGATCGGAAATCCGCGCCCAGATCCACTTGCCCGACGGCTTCGAATATGAAGTGGCGGAGGTCGGCTCCGGCGCCAGCCGCTCGATTGCGCCGATGCGGCTCGACCATGCGGCGAGCTACGGCCAGTTCGCCTATCTCCACCTCGACAGCCACGGCGTCGTCAGGGGCTGACGGTGCCGGCATTTGGCGCGGTGCTCGCCCGGCACCGCTTGATTTCGCTTGTCGCGCTCGCGGTGCTGATCCTTGTGGCCTGGGGCTGGCTGCTTTCGGGCGCGGGCATGGGCATGGCGCCGACCGCCTCCCTGTTTCCGGCCGGCTTGGCGGAAGACCCGATGCTGGCGATGATGATGCCCGGCGACATGCCATGGACAGCCGCGCAGTTCGTCGTGACGTTCGCCATGTGGTGGGTGATGATGATCGCGATGATGCTCCCCTCCGCCGCGCCGATGGTCCTCCTCTACGCTCGCGCCGCACCCGCCTCCACGCGCCCCGCGACGGAGAGCTTCACCCTGGGCTATCTGCTGGTCTGGGGCTTTTTCTCCCTGACAGCCACGCTGGCGCAGTGGCGCTTGGCCACAATGGCGATGCTGTCCCCCATGGCGATGGCGACATCCAGCCGCCCGTTGGCGGCCGCGCTCCTGATCGGGGCGGGGGCCTATCAGATCAGCCCATGGAAGGACGCCTGCCTGCGCCAGTGCCGCAATCCCGCGCAATTCCTCAGCCGTCACTATCGGCCGGGATGGACCGGCGCTTTCCGCATGGGGATGATCCACGGCGCCTGGTGCGTCGGCTGCTGCTGGATGCTGATGACGCTGTTGTTCGTGGGCGGGACCATGAACCTGGCCTGGATCGCTTTGCTGACGTTGCTGGTGGGATTGGAGAAGCTGCTGCCTTGGGGCCGCATGGTCTCCGTGGCGGCGGGTATGGGCTGTATCCTGCTGGCATGGGCGATATTGACGGGCTGACGGTTTTCGGCCGGGGCCATGCCGGGCGCCAGCCCAATCTACGCCTCGTCCTTCTCCGCTCCCGCATGGAAGGCGATCCTCAGCGCTTCGGCCAGGCTTTTCACCTCCAGCTTCTGCATCAGGTTGGCGCGGTGGATTTCCACCGTGCGCGGGCTGATCCCCAGGTCATAGGCGATGGTCTTGTTGGGCAGCCCTTCCACCAGCCCGTCCAGCACCTCGCGCTCCCGCTCCGTCAGGATGTTGAGCCGCGCCCGCGCATCGTCCGCCCGCGCGCTCGCGCCACGGTCGGCCACGGCCACCCGCCGCGCGGCATCGACGCAGCCGAGCAACGCTGCCTTCTCGAACGGTTTTTCGATGAAGTCGCTTGCGCCTGCCTTCATCGCCGTCACCGCCATGTCGATGTCGCCATGGCCCGTCATGATCACCACGGGCAGCATGATGCCCCGCGCCCGCAGCTCGCGCTGCACCGCCAGCCCGTCCATGTCGGGCATCCGCACGTCCAGCAGCACGCAGCCCGGCTCCAGGTCGGCAGCCTCTTTCAGAAAGGGCAGGCCGCCGTCGAACAGCTTCACCGCGAAACCGCTCGTCTTCAGCATGAAGGACAATGACCGCCGGATCGCCTCGTCATCGTCCACGACATAGATGGGGAATGGCTCGCTCATGCTCTGGTCCTTCTTGTTGGCCGCATTTTGCGAGCCCGTCAGCCGTGCCGACCGACTTCAAAATGCTCTAGTCCGCTGCGTCCAGGGTGAAGTGGAAGGCCGTGCCGCCCCATTGCGACGGTCCGGCCCAGATGCGCCCGCCATGCCCCTCGACGATGGTCTGGCTGATCGACAGGCCGACGCCCATGCCGGATGGCTTGGTGGTGGTGAACGGGGTGAAGAGGGTGCGTGACATCTCCGGCGCGAGCCCCGGCCCGCTGTCCGCGACGATCACCTCGACCCTGCCGTTTTCGCCGGGGATGGCGGACAGGCGCAGGATGCGCGCCGGGCTGCCGGCCATCGCCTCCACGGCGTTCTTGGTGAGGTTGATGATGACCTGCTGCAACTGCACCCGGTTGACCAGCACCTTGTCGACGCGCGGATCGACGCTGATGTCCATGTCGAGGCCCCGGCTGTCGACGCCGATGAAGGCCAGCGCCGCCCCCTCCGCCAGCAACAGGCGCAGGGGTTCGGGCTGGCGCATCGTCTCGCCGCGCTTGATGAACTCGCGCAGGGACCGGATGATCTCCCCCGCGCGCAGCGCCTGGGCCGCGCTTTCCGCCATCGCCTCGCGCAGCAGATCGCGGTCCACCGGACCCTCGGCGTCAAGCATGTCGCGCCCCGCCTCCAGATAATTGGCGATGGCGGTCAACGGCTGGTTGAGTTCATGCGCAAGGGCCGACGCCAGCGTGCCCATCGCCGTCACGCGGCCCGCATGGGCCAGTTCCGCCTGCAGGTCCGCCACGCGCCGCTCGGCCTGCTGGCTCTCGGTCAGGTCGCGGATGAAGCCGGTGAACAGCCGCCGCCCCTCGTCCTGCACCTCGCCCACAGACAGTTCGATGGGAAAGGTCGACCCGTCCCGCCGCCGCGCGCTGGTCAGGCGGCCGATGCCGATGATCCGCTTTTCGCCCGTGGACAGATAATGGCCGATATAGCCGTCATGCCTCTCCCGGTCGGGGGAGGGCATCAGCATCGAGATATTCTCGCCCAGTACATCGCTTTCGGCATATTGGAACATGCGCTGGGCCGCGGCGCTGAAGGACACGATCTGCCCGTGCATGTCGATGACGATCAGCGCGTCCGGTACGGTCGCCAGGATCGAGCCGAGCAGCGCCTGTTCCAGGCTGTGCTCGCGCTGCGTCAAGCCTTCCGTCTCATCGTCCGCTACCGCCATGCTCCCACCATGCCGTGGCTTCAGTGCGCCAGCAAGAGCGGAACATGTATCTCGCGCAACATGGCGCGGGTGACGCCGCCGAACACCATTTCCCTGAGCCGGCTATGGCCGAAGGCGCCCATCACCACCCAGTCCGGCTTCAGCGTGCCGACCGCAGCCTTCAGTGCCGCTTCGACGGTCCGGCCATCCTGCGGCCAGCTATGGAACTGGCATTTGATGCCATGGCGGGCCAGATATTCGGGCGCGTCGGTCGCAGGGAAGGGATATTTGCCCGCTTCCTCGACCGTCACGACATGCACCTCCTCCGCCAGCTTCAGCAGCGGCACGGACAGGCGCAGCGCGGCGGAGGCTTCCTGCGAGCCCTCCCACGCCACGACGGCGCGGCCCGTCACCGGAAAGGACTTCGCCTCCTGCGGCACGGCGATCACGGGAACCCGCCCGGCCAGCGCCAGATCGGCGGCCAGGTGCAGCGGGTCGGCGAATTCCCGGCGCGGCCCGGACGGCAGGGTGACGATCATGCCGTCGGTCAGCGTTGCGGCGGACAGCAGGCCATGGACGACATCGCCCTCCACATGGCGCCAGTCCCAGCTCACGTCCTCGCGGCGCAGCCGATCCTCGGTGCGCATTCGCGCCTTTTCATCGATGTCGTAAAGCTCCGCCATCATCGCGGGGGCCATGGACGCGCCGCCATACATGTCGGCCGCCACGAAATCCGGCATGGCGGTCACCTGCACGCAATGGATATGCGCGCCCGATGCGCGGGCGAGATCGCAGGCCGCCTGCAAGCGGCTTTCCGCGCCATGATCTTCATGAATGTGCAGCAGGACCGATTTCATCGTCTGTCTCCCGGCAAGCGTCTCTTCACCCTCTGGCTAGGACTGCCCCGGCGCGGTCGCCATCAGGAATAATCCTTATATCTCTTTCCGCCGCGGAATCCGATTGCAATGGTCATGAGTTGGACGACCATACGCCTTGAACTTGCCCGGACGCCGGCCTTTCCCAACGGATCGGCGGCGCGAAGCTATGTCCTGCGCCTGCCGCTCGGCAGCGGCGGCGTGATCGACGAAAGGGAATATCGCATCCATCCCGAACTGGCGACGGCGCGGCGGTTCTGGCCCAATGAGCCGGACCGGCACGGTACGCTGCTGCACACCCGGCATGGCTGGGCGCTGTCCTATGAGCCGGGGGAGGCGGATGACGAGAAAATCTACCGGCTGGACGCGCATGCCATCCATCCGGGCGCCTATCTGACCCTGACCGACCCGGACGGGGAATGCCTGCCCTTCGTGGTGAAGGGGCTCAGCCCGGCCTGATCGCAGGCGCGCCGGACCGCCGCTTTGGGTCCTGAGCCTAGGCCCGTTCCCATTGCGTCTGCGCGCGGCCATCCTCAAATGCGTCACCCAACCGCAACAGCTTCCTCCAAAAACATCCTATTTCTCCAACAGGGCCCATTCGGCCTGTCCTATTCCGTCCCTGCCGCGCTATCTCGCGTCCCTCTTTGAAACGTCCGATCAAAATCCCGCCTTCGCATACGCGCGCGCTGGCACGCGCGCGCGTACACTGTGAACTTCGACGTAAAACCGCCATTTTCGGCTCGTCATCATCTGAATGTCGATTGGCTCTAAGCCGGCTCCTTCGCCCGCTGCACGATGCTGTCGGCCAGCTTCGCATTGACCTCCGCCAGATGATCGAAATGCGCCTCATAATGCGCCATGCCCTGGCTCATGGAGCGGATCTCGGCTTCCAGCCCCTGCAACCCAGCCTCGGGGAGGAGGACCTCCAGCACGTCCCAATGGTGCCAGCCGTCCCGCATCGTCATCCGCAACATCTGGCCCCTGCGGCTCGCAATGGCGGATGTGATGCGGGACGTGGCGGCGCCCGGACTCATGATCGTCACATGGGCGACCGGTTCCAGCAGATAGGGTGACGCCGCCGCCAGGGCGTCGGCCATGGCGATGCGCCCGGCGGTGCGGAAGGCGAGTTCGGAACTGTCGACGCTGTGGAACGATCCATCCACCAGCACCGCGCAGACATCCACGACGGGAAAGCCGAGCGGCCCCCTTGCGACGGCGTCGATCACGCCCTTCTCGACCGCCGGAATATGTTGCCGGGGCACCGCGCCGCCAGTGATCCGTTCCTCGAAACGCACGCCTTCGCCCCGTTCGAGAGGACGGACTTCCAGCACGACGTCCCCGAACTGGCCATGGCCGCCGGATTGCTTCTTGTGGCGGCCACGCTGGGTCACGGCCTTGCGGATCGATTCGCGATAGGCAATCGTCGGCGCCTGAACGGACACGGCGACGCCGTAACGCCGCTTCAGCCGGTCGATTGCGACGGCGAGATGGTCCTCGCTCATGCCGTGCAGCAGGGTCTCCCGCGAACCTTCATCCTGGTCCCAGTGCAGCCCGGCATCCTCTTCGGCCAGCCGGTTGAGGGCGGTGGAAAGCCGCACCTCGTCCTTATGGTCCTTCGCCGCGATCGCCAGCGCGCAGTTCGCCGCCCTCTTCTCCACCGGCAGGCCGGGCTGCGGGGCCGTGCCGGCCATGCCGATCAGCTCGCCTGCCTGAACGGCCTCGACCTTGGCGATGCCGACGATGGAGCCGGCTTCGGCCGCCGGGATCTTCGCCGTCGCCATGCCCTGGATCGCGAACAATCCGCCGGGCCTTAATGGCCGCCCCCTGCCGTCGGCCATCTCCGCCCCGTCGGCAAGCGCGCCGCCGAAGATGCGGGCCAGCGCCAGCCGGCCGACCGTCGCCGCATGGGAGATTTTGAAGATCTGCGCCGCTTCGCCCCTGATCGCCAGTCGCTCCGCCGTCCGGGCGGGCGCGGGCGTGTCATGGCGCAGCATCTTCAGCAGCCGCCGGATGCCGAAACCGTTGGAGGCGGACCCGAACAGCACCGGGACGATCAGGCCGCTGGCGGTCTCCCGCGCCAGATCGGCAAAGACGGTCTCCAGGCTGGGCTGTTCGTCGGACAGCAATTGTTCGAGCAACAGGTCGTCATGGTCGGCCAATTGTTCCAGCATGTGGAAACGCGCCGCGCTTTCATCGTCCTTCACATGCGGGGCGAGCGCGACCTGCTGCGATTTCCTGCCCGCCTCATAATGATAGGCGCGCTCCAGCGCGAGGTCGACAAAGCCCGCAACTCGTTCCCCGGCGCGGATCGGGATCTGGCGCGCCACCAGGGCGGCGGTGCTCATCGGCGCGAGCGCCGTCAACAGGTCCTCTATGCTGCCCCGCGCCTGATCGATCTTGTTGACGAACAAGGCGTGCGGGATGCCCGCGCCCTCCAGCCTGCGCAGCACCGGCTGGGCCAGCGCGGCGCGCTCGGGATCGGGATCGATCACCACGACGGCAAGGTCGGCCATGTCGAGCGCAGATGCGCCATCCGCGGCGAAGCCCGGCGCGCCGGGCACGTCGATCAGCGCGAACCGGTCGCCCATCCATTCGAAATGCATCAGGTTGAGTTCGGTGGAACTGCCCCGTTCGCGCGCCTCCGGGCTGGCGTCGCCCGTGCTGTTTCCCGCCTGAACCGATCCCTGGCGCGGGATCGCGCCGGCTATGAACAGCATCGCTTCGGCAAGGCTGGTCTTGCCCGCCCCGGCGGGTCCGACGAGCGCGATGGCCCGGGTGTAACAGCCGCTCATCCTGGCTCTCCTCCAATCCATCCGTCTCTCTTGATGAAGCCGGTCGCTTGGAAGCAGGGATGTTCGTCCCATATCGGCCGGAACGCAAGGGCGAGATCGTCCATCCCATGCTATGGCCCCGCGCAACGATTCATTGGAGAGCGACATGCTGCCCGCCCGAACCTTCAGCATCACCATCGCCCGCGATTGGCGCGCACTTTACGAAATCATCTGGCGGCCGGAATATTTCCCGCGCTGGGCGTCGGGCCTTGCCGAATCCGGCTTGCGGCAGGAAGGCGCGCACTGGCTGGCCGATGGCCCTGAAGGGCCGATCCGCATCCGCTTCACGCCGCATAATGTCTATGGCGTGATGGATCATCATGTCGACCTGGGCAACGGCGAGGAGGTGTTTGTCCCGCTGCGCGTCGTGCAGAATGGCGAAGGGGCGGAAGTCATGCTGACGCTGTTCCGCCAACCCGACCTGGACGATGACCGATTCGCCGCCGACATCCGCTGGATCAACCGCGACCTAAAGGCCCTGAAAGCATTGATCGAAAGCTAGGGTGCACGCAGGCCGACCCGCAAAACACCCTTCTTATACTGCTAATGACTTGCAACATCCTGCTCATTTGGCTAGCGGACGAGCAGCCTTATGGGGGAAAGAATGCATATCCGCTCGTCTGTCCTGTTCGCCACCAGCGCGCTTGCGCTGTTGAGCCAGCCTGCGCTGGCCCAGTCCGAACCTGCAGCCGAGGATGCCGGCCCGATCATCGTGACCGCGGCGCGCACGATCCTGCCCGCCAACGCCCTGCCGATGACCATCGACGTCATCGATCAGGAAACGCTCAACCAGCAGGTCGCAATCGGCGGGTCCATTGTCGATGCGGTGTCCGCGCTGACCCCCTCCTTCTCGCCCACGCGGCAGAAGCTGTCCGGCGCGGGGGAGACGCTGCGCGGCCGCTCGCCGCTCTATGCGATCAACGGCATTCCGCAGACCGCTCCGCTGCGCGACGGAGCGAGGGATGGCTTCACCATCGATCCTTTCTTCATCGACCGGGTGGAGCTGATCTACGGCTCCAATGCGCTGCAGGGGATCGGCGGCACGGGCGGCATCGTCAACCAGGTGACCGTTGCGCCTCCCCAGGCGGATGGACTGACCGGCCGGATGCTGGCGCAGGGCAATGCCGACACCGGCTTTCGCAGCGACGGCATCGGGGGCAAGGTGGCGGGGCTGATCGGCTGGCGTTCCGGGCGGTGGGATGCGACAGTGGGCGCAGCCTATGAGAAGCGCGGCGCCTTTTACGACGGCCATGGCAATCGCGTCGGCACCGACCTGACCCAGGGCGAGACGCAGGATAGCCGGAGTTGGTCGTTGTTCGGCCGCTTCGGCTATGCGCTCAGCGACAGCGCGCGGCTGGACCTGACCATGAGCCGCTTCCAGTTGAAGGGAGAGGGCGATTATGTCGCAGCGGACGGTGACTATCGCGTCGACCGGCCGACCACCTCTGTGCGCGGCACGCCGCCGGGCGTTCCCGCCACCAACCGTACCGAAAGCGCGGCGGTGACACTGACCGACAGCGATTTGTGGGGCGGCAATTTCATCGCCCAGCTCTTCTTCAACCGCTCGCGCGACACCTATGGCGGGGAGGTGGCGCCGATCGCCAGCTTCCAGGACCCGCGCATCGCGCCCAGGGATACGCTGTTCGACCAGTCGCAGAACCGCAGCCGCAAATATGGCGGCAAGATCAGCTATGAACGCGCGATGCCGGGGTTCGAGGCGCTGACCGCCACCATTGGCTTTGACGCGCTCTATGACCTGACCGAACAGCGGCTGATCGCGACCGGTCGGACCTGGGTGCCGCCGACCGACTATCGCAGCCTTGCGCCCTTCGCCCAGTTCAATCTGGCGTTGTTCGACAAGAAGCTGCGCGTGGCGGGCGGATTGCGTCATGAGGATGTGCGCATCAGCATCGACGACTATCACACCCTCTGGACCTATGGCGGCGGCGTCGACGTCGCGGGCGGCAGGCCGACTTTCAGCGATACGCTGCTCAATGGTGGCGTGATCCTGGAACCCTGGGCCGGCATCCGCGCCTATGCCAGCTATGCCGAGGGCTATACCGTGCCCGATGTCGGCCGGATCGCCCGCGCAGTGGCCACGCCCGGCGTCGACATCGACGATTATGTGAATATCAGCCCGATCGTCTCCAACAACCGGGAGATCGGATTCGAAGTGAAGCGAGGCCCGATCGACGCCAGCGCGGCCTATTTCTGGTCCACCAGCAAGAACGGATCGCTGCTGGTGCAGAGCGGCGGGGTGTTCGAGGTCCAGCGTCAGCGGGTGGAAATACAGGGGCTGGAACTGAACCTGTCGGCCAGGACGCCGCTGCCGGGGCTGACCCTCTCGACCGGCTATGCCCATCTGATCGGTCGCACCGACGGATCGGACAATGGCATCGACAAGGTGGATCGCGATCTGGACGGCGCCAATATCTCGCCTGACCGTCTGAACCTGGCCGCCAGCTATGTGCACGGTCCGGTTTCAGCGCGCATCCAGACCCAATTCTTCCTGTCCCGGCAGTTCGAACGGACGCCGGGCGCCTATCCGCCGCTCTACCGGTTCCACGGCTATGACGTGACCGATCTGTCGCTGCGCTATCAGACCCGGTTCGGGGCATTGACGCTCGCGGCGCAGAATATCTTCGACACATTCTACATCGATTATTACAGCCAGACCGTCCGGCCCAATGACAACGCCCATTATTTCGCGGGACGCGGCCGCAATTTCACCCTCTCATGGGACTATAGGTTCTAGTGAAGCTGATCGACACCCTCCATCGCTGGACCGGCGGGCTGATCGGGTTGCTGCTCGCCCTTCTGGGCCTTAGCGGCGCGTTGCTGGTGCATAAAAATGCCTGGACCCTGGCGCCCCACGCCGGCGACCCGCGCGTGGAGGATGTCCGCCAACTGGCCGAGACGACGCAGCGCATCATGGCCGATCAGGTGGGACGGCCCCAGTCGATCAGCTATGCGTCCGATGATTTCGGGTTGCTGAAGCTGCTGTTCGACAATGGCGGCGGCGCCTATGCAGACCAGCGGGGTGCCATGGTGACGCGGTGGAGCAGCCAGTGGGAGCGGCCCGAACTCTGGCTGTTCGACTTCCACCATCATCTCTTTTCCGGCGAGACGGGCGATTGGGTGATCGGCATCGCCGCGCTTTGCGGCCTGTTCTTCGTGTTCACCGGCCTCATCCTCTGGTGGCGCACGCGGCGGACTTTCGAATGGCGCCTATGGCCGGCGCGGATGAGCCGCCCTGCGATCGTGCGGCATCACCGCGATCTGGGCGTCGTCGTCGCGCCGCTGCTGCTGCTGTCGCTGGTCACAGGGGCCGTGCTGGTGTTCCGGCCGATGGCGGCGCTGCTGTTCGGGCCGGGGGCGCCAGCGCAGATCGACACGGCGCTCGCTCCACCGCCGCCGCGCGACGCCAAACTTGGCGAAGGGCTCGATTGGGCGGCCATGGTCATGACGGCCAAGGCGCGCTTTCCCGATGCGGAGTTGCGCAGCCTCAGCCTGCCGCGCAAGGATAATGGGTTGATCGCAATCCGCATGCGGCGGCCGCAGGAATGGCTGCCCAATGGCCGCACCACCCTCTGGTTCGCGGCGGACAGCGGCGCGCTGGTCGCGGCGCGCGACGCCGAGACGCTGCCGATGGCGGCGAAGGGCTATAATCTGCTCTACCCGCTCCACGCGGCGAAGGTCGGCGGTCTGGCGTTCAGGCTGGTCATGACCCTGTCGGGCCTGGCGATGACGTTGCTCGGCACGCTGACGGTCTGGACCTTCTGGTTCAGGCGTCCCGTAAAACCGGCGCGTGCCCGTCAAATGGCGATCAGCGCGTAGGGACGGTCGAACCGCTCCGACAGCACGAACTGCGCGCAATTATAGACCGGAACGCCGCCGGGTGTTTTCCCCTCAAAGGCGCCGCGATGAGCGTGGCCGTGGACGGCGAAGCGGACATTGTCGAACCTGTCGATCGCCTCGGCCAGCCGTGAGGAACCGAGAAAGGGGAAAATCTCCTGCGGCTCCCCCTGCACCGTGTCCACCACGGGCGCATAGTGCAGCACGGCCACGGTCCGTTCCGTCCGCAGGGATCGCAGCGCATTTTCCAGTTTGCGCGCCTCGTTGATCGATTCCTCGACGAAGCCCTTGATCGCGCTTTCCCCGAAAGCGCCAAGCTCCCCCCGGCCGAAACCGCCGACAAAGCCCTTTACCCCGGCAAAGCCGATGCCCTTTATCTCGACCGCCTGATCGTCCAGCACGGTCACGCCCGCGCCGCGCAGTATCTGCGCCACGACCTCAGGCTGGCCGCATTCATGGTCGTGATTGCCCAGTACCGCGACCGTCGGAATGGTGCAGCTTCGCAGGTCTTCGGCCAGTATTTCGGCCTCCCGCGTCTTGCCGAAATTGGTGAGGTCGCCGCATAGCGCCAATATGTCCGCCTGAGCCGAAATCTCCTCGAACATGGCGCGGTAGCGATGTTCGGACGCATCGGTGACATGCAGGTCCCCGACGGCGGCGAGGACAAGGCTGTCCTTGGGCCGCGGCTCACTGGTTGCGATCATGGCTCTCCTCCAGCCCCTTGCCGACCACGTCGGCAAAGCCCCAATCGGTGATGTCGACCAGATAGTCGCGCGGCGACAGCAGCCGTCCCCGGCACACCCGCAGATTGGGGACGGGCAGTTCGGCGCGGGTCTGCAAGCGTCCCAGCAATTCCTCGAACAGCCAGAGCGGAATGCAATGGCGTTCCGTCGGATAGATGAAGCGGAAATTCAGCAGGTGGATGAGCAGCACTTCCCAGTGCAGTTCCATCGCGTCCAGCAGGCGTTGCCAGTCGATATGTTCATGCTGCCGCAGGATGATGTGCGCGACGTCCGCGCCGTCATAGCGGTAGCGGTCCTGGATGAAGACCTTCGAGAGGATGAATTCGGTCGGCGGCGTGATCCGAACCGTCGTGCCATAGACCTCCGCATGGGAGACATCGCGGAACCATTCCTCCGTCACGGGCAGGCTGGCGGAGGAGATGTTGTAGATGACGTCGAAGAAATTGCTGCCGCGCCAGACCTTGCCGATCCAGCGTTCATCCTCGAATTCGACGCGATGCCCCAGTGCCTTGAAATAGGCGAGGATGCGGGGCGCATCGCCGGGCTTGCAGAAGACGTCCAGATCCTTGGTCGGCCGCATGATGCCGGTATGGCATCCCAGCGCATAGGTGCCCGACAGCATGAACGGGATGCCGGATTCCACCAGATGCGCAAGGCTTTCGGCGTAGAATTCGGCAGCCTCCGGCGGGGGATCGAAGGTGACGGGGTACTGGCTCATCACCCTGGGGAACGGACAAGCGGGCGCTTCCGTTCCCCTGCCGGGCAGAAGCCTATCGCATCGTCGGGATGACGAAGCTCTGGTCGATCACCGCGCCGCCGTCGGGCCAGCGCTGTGTGATCTTCTTGGTGCGGGTGTAGAAGCGCACGCCGTCCATGCCGTACTGGTCGAGATCGCCGAAGCCCGAACGCTTCCAGCCGCCGAAGCTGTGATAGGCGACCGGCACCGGGATCGGCACGTTGATGCCGACCATGCCGACTTCGACATCGGCGGCGAACTTGCGGGCATAGTCGCCGTTGCGGGTGAAGATGGCGACGCCATTGCCATATTGATGCTTCGACGGATAGCTGAGCGCCTCCTCGAAGGTCTGGGCGCGCAGGATCTGGAGCACCGGGCCGAAAATCTCGTCCTGATAACTTTTCATCTGCGGCGTCACCCGGTCGATCAGCGTCGGGGCGAGGTAGAAGCCCTCCTCATAGCCCTGGAGCGAGAAGCCGCGCCCGTCGACCACGATCTCCGCGCCCTCATCGGCGGCCATCTGGATATAGCTTTCGACGCGAGCTTTATGCACGCCGGTCACCAGCGGGCCATATTGCGCGTCGGGATCGGTGGGGATGCCGGGGCGCAGCGTTTCGATGGCGTCGATCAGCTTGGCGCGGAAGGTTTCCGCCGTGGCCTCGCCCACCGGCACGACCACCGGCAGCGCCATGCAGCGTTCGCCCGCCGAACCATAGGCCGCGCCGACGATGTCGGCCACTGCCTGATCCATGTCGGCGTCGGGCAGGATGATGCCGTGATTCTTGGCCCCGCCCATCGCCTGGACGCGCTTGCCGTTCTGCGCGCCGCGGGCATAGACGTAATTGGCGATGTCGGACGATCCGACGAAGCTGACCGCCTTGATGGCCGGGTGGTCGAGAATGGCGTCGACCATCTCCTTGTCGCCATGGACGACGTTCAGGATGCCGGCGGGCATGCCTGCCTCTATGGCGAGTTCAGCGAGGCGCACCGGGACGGAGGGGTCGCGTTCCGAGGGCTTGAGGATGAAGGCGTTGCCGCAGGCGATGGCCATGGCGCTCATCCAGAGGGGGATCATCGCGGGGAAGTTGAAGGGGGTGATGCCAGCGGCGATGCCCAGCGGCTGGCGCATGGAATAGACGTCGATGCCCGGACCCGCGCCCTGGGTGTATTCGCCCTTCAGCAGATGGGGGATGCCGCAGGCGAATTCGACGACTTCCAGGCCGCGCTGGATGTCGCCCCTGGCATCAGCGACGACCTTGCCATGTTCGGAGGAGAGCAGGACGGCCAGTTCGTCCATATTCTGTTCGATCAGTTCCTTGAAGCGGAACATGACGCGGGCGCGGCGCTGCGGGTTGGTGGCGGCCCATTCGGGCTGGGCGGCGAGGGCGGAATCCACCGCCTTCTGGAGATGGGCGGCGGTGGCGAGTTCGACCTGCGCCTGGACCGCGCCGGTGGCGGGGTTCAGCACGTCGGACAGGCGGGCGCCGGCGAGCGGGGCGGATTGTCCATGAATGAAATGAGTAATTGAACGCATTTTTCCGGTTTCCTCTCCTGCCGGTGGATGGCTTTGGTATAGACGGGTCAGCTTTGCAGATATACGGGTATGTGGACACATTGGTTGTGCGGATTTGCCAATGCTGAATTCCGACGAACTGCGCCTGTTCCTGGCCGTGATGCGGGAGGGCAACATGCTGGCCGCCGCGCGCCGGGTCGGGGTGGATCATAGCACGGTCGCCCGGCGCCTGACCAATATGGAGGCGACGCTGGGCGCGCGGCTGTTCGACCGCAGCCCGCGCGGGGTGACGCCCACGCCCGCCGCCTTCGCGCTGGTTTCCCATGCCGAGCGGATCGAGAGCGAGCTGCTCGCCGCGATGAGCAGCGTCGCGGGGCGCGACCGGGAGGTGGAGGGGACGGTGCGGCTCGCCACGCCGGAGGCCTTTGCCAGCCATCTGATCGCGCCGCGCGTGGCCGAGTTGCGGGAGCGCCATCCGCGCCTGACGCTGGAGCTTGCGTCCGAAAGCAAGGCGGCCAGCCTGTCGCGGCGGGAGGCGGAGATCGCCGTGATGCTGAAACCGCCACCCAAGGGACGGTTCGTGACCCGCAAGCTGGCCGATTACCGCCTGGGCCTCTATGCGTCGAAAGCCTATCTGGCGCGGGAGGGGGTGCCGACGGGGCGGGGCGACCTGAGCCGTCATGTCTTCGTTTCCTATATCGAGGAACTGGCCGGGTTCGCGGAGATGATCGCGCTGGACCAGCTGTTGCCCGGCGCGGCCATCGTCTTCCGCGCCAGTTCCAGCGCCGCGCAGCATGCGGCGGTGGCGGCGGGGATGGGGCTGGGCGTGCTGCATGTCTTCGCGGCGGCGGAGGACGAGCGGCTGGTGCAGTTGTTTCCGGAGTCGATGCCGGAGTCGATGCCGGAGTCGATGGAGGTGTGGCGCAGCTATTGGCTGGTGATGCATGCCGATCTGCAGAGGCTGCCCAGGGTGCGGGCGGCGGCGGATTTTCTGGAGGAGGTGACGCGGGGGATGCGGGAGCGCTTATAGGGGCGCGGGCCGATCCCCCACCGCCGCCTTCCGCGGGAGATCGGGCGTTCAGGCCGCCATCTTCACGGGGATGGCGGGATCGGCCAGCTTTGTCCGGTCGACCGCGACGCCCTTCAGGATCAGGGTGCGGGCGCCCATGAAATCCCTGGGGCTGTTGATGGCGTCGACCGCGATCACCCGGCCCCCGCGCAGATAGAGGGCGGTGAACGGACCGTTTTCCGGATCGCCGCGCACGACCATGTCGTCGGCATCCCGGTTGAGGCCGGCGGATTGCAGCCTGATGTCATACTGGTCGGACCAGAAGGTCGGCAGCGCGCGATATTCGGCCGGCGCCCCCAATATGGTGTCGGCGGCGGTGGCGGCGGAATCCATCGCATGCTGCACGGATTCGAGCCGCCAGAGCCCGCCCGCATGGGGATTGGGGTGCCGCGCGCAGTCGCCTATCGCCAATATGCCTTCCGCCGAGGTCCGGCAATATCCGTCCACCAGCACGCCGCCGTCGCAGGCGATGCCCGCCTGTTCCGCGAGCGCCGTTTCCGCATCGATGCCGATGCCGACGATGGCGATGTCGACGGGGATTTCCCCGCCCGAGGCCAGGCGGATGGCAGAGACGCGATCCGCGCCGGAAAAGCCCGCAATCCGTTCGCCCAGGCGCAGGTCGACGCCCCGGCGGCGATGCTGCCGTTCGAAGAAATCGGAGAGCAGGGGGGAGGTGACGCGCTGGAGGACGCGGGGCTGCGCCTCCACGACGACGACTTCATGCCCCATTTCGCGCGCCGCCGCCGCGACCTCCAGCCCGACATAGCCCGCGCCGACGAGGCCGACCCGGCCGCCGCCGCGAAGCCCCGCCCGAATGGCGTCCACATCCGCGACGGTGCGCAGATGATGGATGCCCGGCAGGCCGGAACCGGGGCAGCGCAGGGTGCGCGCCCTGCCGCCCGTCGCCAGCACGCACCATCCGAAGCGGATCGTCCGGCCATTGTCCAGTTCGGCGCGCCGCCCGGCGGGATCGAGCGAACGGACCCTGCATCCCAGTTCGAACCGGACCCGCTGTTCGTCCCAATAACCGCTGTCCCGCAGCAGCAGCCGGTCGATCTGCATGGCGCCGACCAGATAGGCCTTGGAGAGGGGAGGGCGGTCATAGGGCAGGCAGTCCTCTTCGCCCGCCACGGCGATGCTGCCGGCAAAGCCCTTCTGCCGCAGCGCAATGGCCAGATGCGCGCCCGCATGGCCGCCGCCGACGATGAGGACGTCCGTTTGCTCGTTCAATGCGATTCTCCTCCCCTGTGCGCGGTCGCCGGGCGACGATCCGGCGCGTTTCCGGGCCGTCGCGGGCGCGCCGCCGCCGCGCCGCGCGAACGGATTGCCGGGCGGCGAGGGGCAACGGCCTGTTTCCCATCGACATTGCGGATCGTTCGGGCCGGCGACAGCCCATGCCGATGCTTCGAAGCTGGGCCAAAATCGTCGCGGCAACTATCCCCTGAGCGCAGGCCTTGCCCTGATCGCGCGGTCTTTTCGGGCGGCAGGCTTGACCCGGCCCTGTAATAAGAGTGTCATCGCGAAAGGGACGAGGCTGTAACGACATCCAGCCATGACGGCCTGCAAAGGGCGGTCGTCCGCGCTTCCGGCACGCTGCGTTCCGGATCGCGGGACCGCCATGTCCGGCGCGTCATTTTCCGGATGTCGATGCAGCCGAGGGAGGGCCGTGTCGATGATCCGTCGCCGGGGTGGGCAGCGTCCACCGGAGCGAGGCAGGCGTTTCAAGCCGGGTCGGGGACCGGGCCAGGGAGGACGAGCATGTTGACGCAAATGGCTGCGCCGAGCCGCTTCTGGAATGGCGAGGCGCTTCCGCTGGTTCAGTGGAACAGGTTCAGCAGCACCGACGCGGGCGATGTCGAGGCGCATATGAGCCGGATGTTCTGCCCCCACAGGCTGGACGTGCAGGGCGGGCGGCCGCCGATCGATTTCCGCCACAATCAGGCGCAGCTCAAGGCGCTGACCTTCAACGCGCAGGATTATGGCAATCCCTTCGGGCGGATTTCCATCGACGTGCCGCAGATGGGGCAGATCTATCTGGTGCAATTCTCGCTGACGGGCACGTCCTTCATCACCCATGACAGGGACAGTTTCAGCCTGGCGCCCGGCGAGATGTGCGTGCTGGCCCCGGATTCGCATTTCCGCCAGACGTTCGAGGCGGGCTACAAGCATTTCACCATCAAGATACCCAAGGCCGATCTGGAGCAGGTGCTGGCGAGCGAACTGGGGTTCCGGCCGGACGATCTGGTCTTTTCGACCCGGCCGGTGCCGCTGGTGGGGGCGGCGCAGGCCTTTGCCCATCTGGTCCGTACTATCTGCGACGACATCGATTACGGGCTGACGGGCTATACCCATCCCCGCGCGAGCGGCGCGGTGGAGGATACGCTGAAGCGCCTGCTGCTGGCGGCGGTGCCGCACAATCATTCCGAACTGTTCGACAGCGCGCCATCCGGGCCCGCGCCCTATTATGTGCGGCGCGTCGAGGATTTCGTGCGGGGCCATGCGTGCGAGGCGATCTCCCTGATCGACATGATCGAGATTTCCGGGGTCAGCGCGCGGTCGCTGCATGCGGGGTTCCGGCGGTTTCGCGGGGTGACGCCGATGGTCTACCTCAAAAATGTGCGGCTGGACCTGGCGCGCAAGATGCTGCTGGGCGGCGTGGAGGAGGGGCATAGCGTGACCGATGTCGCGCTGGCCTGCGGGTTCAGCCATCTGAGCAAATTCGCGCGTGACTATGCGGAGCGGTTCGGGGAGCGGCCCTCGGCTACGTTGCGGCAGTTGAAGGGGTGAGGGGCGGGCGCGTGTCGGTTCTGTTCCGGTGGGATTGAGGTACGGCCTGCTCCTGCGAAGGCACTCGAACGAGACGAGTGGCTCGTGAGAGTCCAGTTCCAGCGGCGGGACTGGGTTCCTTCCTTCGCAGGAGCAGGGTGGAGGTTTGACTCAAGCGCTGCACCGACCATCAGGGCGCGATATGCACCGCGCCGTCGATGATCTCCACCGCGTAGGTCTTGAGCGCGATGGAGCAGGGGGCCGCGCAGGCCGCGCCGGTCCTGATGTCGAAGCTGCCGAGGTGGAAGGGGCAGACGATCCTGCCATCCTCTATCTCGCCTTCCGCCAGCGAGGCTTCGCCATGGGTGCAGAGGTCGTCGGTGGCGAACACCTCCCCGTCCAGCAGATAGACGGCGATGCCGTGGCCGCCGTCCAGTTCGACGCGATGCACTTCGTCTTCGCTGAGATCGTCGATTGCGCAGAGGCGGATCATGGGGCGAACGCCTTCTTGATCGCCCAGGGGGGCGTCGCCACGCCCTGCACGCGCAGGTCCAGCTTCACGGACGTGAATTTCCATTCTTCTTCCTCATATATCGTCAGGCTGTCGTACCAGCCGCCCAGCCAGCGGTCCTCCGGGCCGGAGTCCCCGGCCATGGTGGACAGTTCCCAAAGATACCAGCGGCAGCGCGCCGAGCGGGCGTCTTCCATAAATTCGACATGGGGGGCGACCATATAGTGGATCGACCACAGCACCTGTTCGGCGGCGATGCGGGCGAGGCCCCGGGCAATGGCGGCGGCGCCGTGGAAGGTGGCGAAGCCCTCCGCCGACCAGACCGCGTCCGCGTGGAACAGCGGTCGCATGATCGCCGGATCGTTCCTTCGGTCCGCGCCGTGGGCGTAGCGCGCCACGAGACCTTCCATCTCCTGGCGCGCTTCGATGCGGAACAGCCGTTCCTCCATGGGCAGGGAGGCCATATTCAGGCGGCCATCGGGCGCAGCCCGCGCCATGTCTCCTGCCCGCCATGGACGGCGACGAAGCGCGCCTCCTCGAACGCATAGGGGACGCCGGGGGAGCCGGAATATAGTTCGATATGCGGGGCGACCTCGGCCAGCGAGAGGGCGAGATTGTAGAGGGCGTGGTGGCTTTCCGGCAGCGCGCCCAGCGGGAAGCGGTCGACCTCCGCCAGCGCGTCCGGCAGGCGGGGCAGCATGCGGTCGTAGAAAGCGCGCAGTTCCGCCGCGCTCGATGCCTGCCGCTTGCGCTGGCGCTGGTCGGCGGTGGGCAGGTTCCAGTCGAGGCAAAGGGAGAGGTCTTCGAAGCCGGTGGGCAAAGTGGGTTGCGTCATGGTCTTTTCCCCCTCACGCATTGACATATCGGTCGACCACGGCGGCGCTGTGGCGGATGAGGATTTCGTCGTCCTGGAGATTCTGGACGAGCTTGGCGCGGGACTGCATCGCCCTTTGCGTGTCCTCCATGGTGGCGGTGTCCTCCAGCCAGGCGTTGCGCTGAAGCGTCATCGCATGTTCGATGGCCCAGCGTTCGGCGTTGGTCTTTGGCGGGCGGACATAATAGCGGCCCTCCCAGAGCGTGCGGTTATGGGCGATGGGCCAGAATTGGTGGGTGAACCAGATGCCCTCCGACACATGGATCAGCGTGTTGGGGAAGAGGACGCTGAGTTCGAAGGCGAAATCGTCGCGCTTGTCCGGGTTGATCGCGGGGGGCAGCATGGTTTCGGCGCGCTGGGTGACGAGCGAGGCGCCGGCGATGCTATTGGCGATGCCCGCGACCGGGGTGGGTTTTGCGCCCAGCGTCAGGCAGACGGCGCAGCTGCGGTGCGGGCCCATCAGCTTCACATTTTGCAGCCCGGTGGAGAAGGTGTTGGGGAAGGAGCCGGCATGGATGGTGTCGACATGATAGGCCTCCGCAAAGGCGTCGTGCGCGACCTTCCAATTGCATTCCAGTTCGGTGTGGTAGGTGAACTGGTAGCTGAGTTCGGCAAAGGGGAAGCCCGCGAAATGCGCGGCATAGTCGCCCAGAAAATCGGTCAGGCTGTTGTCCGGATTTTCGGCCAGGTTGACGAAGATGAAGCCTTCCCAGACATCGGTGTGGATCGGGGTGAGGCCGTTCCGCTGCCTGTCGAAACATGGGTAGAAGCGTTCTTCGCTCGGCACATGTTTCAGCGCGCCGTCCGCGCCATAGACCCAGCCGTGGAAACGGCAGGTGACGATGGCCGCCTTGCTGCGGCCGAAGGTTTCCGGGCCGGTTTCGGTGACGACGGTGTTGCCGCGATGCGCGCAGACATTGTGATGGGCGCGCACGACATCGTCCTTGCCGCGCATCAGGATGACCGACGTGTCGGCGGCGGCGAGGCGCTTGACCTTGTAATCGCCCCTGTCGGGGATTTCGTCGACGCGGCCGACGCAGAGCCAGACCTTCCTGAATATCTTCTCCCGTTCCCGTTCATACCAGTCCGGGTCGATATAGGGTTCGATGGAGATGGGCCCCGATCCCAGTTCGGGATGTTCGTGTAACCAGCGATGCGCGTCGTTCATCATCCTGTCCTTGCCGTTGCATCGGTTGTCGTTGCGGCTTCCGAATGCGTGAAATCGGCATGGATGATGTCGGCGCGCGCCATGCCCCGCTAGCCCGATCCGGTGCGCCTTAGCCTGGGGGCGCATCAAAGGCGCGGGGGGACGGAAGCGGTGCGGAAGGGCTTTTTCGCGGTTCCTCACTCCGTCGCGCTCAGATGATGAACTTCGCGGGATCAGGCTAGCGCGGCTGGCCGATCTGGGTTCGATTATGGCGGTACCAGAAAAACAAAATGCCAATCGAGACGGGGAGTCAAATATGGAAGATGAAAGCTGCAAACCCATATCGTCCGGCCGCGCGGCCCGGCGTCTGCAATCGGGTTCGGTGCGCGCGCTGGTCGCCGGGCTGGCGCTGGCGTCCGGAGCGCCCGTTCTGGCGCAGCAGGCGCCGGAAGACCCGGCTGCGAGCCAGAATAGCGGTATCGCGGAAATCACCGTCACCGCTCGTCGCCGCGCGGAGTCGCTCCAGGACACGCCGATCTCCATCTCGGCGGTGACTTCGGAAGGTCTGGCGCAGCGGGGGATCGATAACGTCACGCAGATCGGAGACTTCACCCCGAACGTGAAGTTCAACAGTTCGGTGCCGGTATCGGCCAGCAACGCCACGGCGGCGATTTTCATTCGCGGCATCGGGCAGAATGACTATCAGCTTTCCGCCGATCCGGGCGTGGGACTGTATCTGGACGGCGTCTATATTTCGCGGGGGGTCGGCAATGTGCTCGACGTCCTCAATGTCGAGCGGATCGAAGTGCTGCGCGGGCCGCAGGGGACTTTGTTCGGCCGCAACACCATTGGCGGCGCGGTGAGCGTCGTCACGAAGAAGCCCGCCGACGATCTGGGGGCCAGCCTGGAGCTGACGACCGGCAGCTACAACCGGGTGCAGATCAAGGGTTCCATCGACGTGCCGCTGGCCGAGGGGGTCTATACCAGCCTTTCGGGCTTTTATCATATGCGCGACGGCTATGTGAAAGGCACGGTGCCGCTGGCGCCGGATCTGGGCGACACCAATACGATGGCGGGGCGTTTCGCGCTGCGGCTGGAGCCGACGAGCAAGCTTTCCATCAACATCGCCGTCGACGGCACGCGGTCGCGGGAGGAAACCGCGCCCAACGTCATGCTGGCGGTCGATGAGAACGCGCCGGCGGCACAGGTGTGGAACGGCCTTTATTCGGGCGCGGCGGGCATCTGCACCGACCTGCCCAACCCGGCCCGGCTGTCCGACACGCGCTGTTACAACAGCCAGTGGGCGCAGGCGCCCTATCGCCATGGCGGGACGTTCCGGGCGGTGTCGAGCGTCTTCGACAATTTCGGGAAGCGGCGTTACCAGTCGGCGTCGGACCTCAATATCTGGGGCGTTTCCGGTACGGTGGAATGGCGGCTGGGCGATAATGTGACGGCCAAGTCCATCACCGCCTACCGCAAGGTGACGGGTTTCTGGACCCGCGATTCCGATCATAGCCCGGCCAGCATCGTCCAGACCAAGAGCGACTGGAAGCAGGATCAGTTTTCGGAAGAACTGCAACTGATCGGCGATGCGCTCGACAGCCGTTTGAACTGGGTTGTCGGCGGCTATTATTCGAAGGAAAGCGGCAATCACCAGGATCTGGTCAACATTGTCGACGCCGTCTTCATGAGCGGTGCGATCCTCGATGGACGGAGCCTTGCCGCCTTCGGTCAGGCGACGTTCGAGATCGTCCATAATCTCAGCCTGACCGGCGGCATACGCTGGACCGAGGACAAGAAGACATTCGACAATGGCAATCAATATGTCGTGGCGGCGGGATTCCTGACGGGGCAGCCCTTCAATCCCGACGGGTCGGGGTTGCAGGACGGCGATCCGCTGATGGGCCCGCCGGGACGGACGACGATCAAGGACCGCGCCTGGACGCCGATGGCCAGCCTTTCCTATCGCTGGTCGCCCGAATTCCTGACCTACGCATCCTATTCGCAGGGGTTCAAGGGCGGCGGCTTCACCCAGCGCGTCTTCCCGCCCTTCGCCAATATTCCGTCCTTCCGGCCGGAGACCAGCACCACCTATGAAGTCGGCTTCAAGTCCGACCTCTTCGACCGGCGGCTGCGGGTGAATGGCGCGGCCTTCGTCAACGATTATGACGATCTGCAGATCACGGTGAACGACCCGCGTCTGGGTTTCGCGCCGATCATCCAGAATGCGGCGAAGGCGCGCATCAAGGGGCTGGAGCTGGAAGTGCAGGCCCGGCCGACCGAGGCGCTGAAGCTGGAGGCGGGGCTCGGCTATCTGGACGCGAAATATCGGCAGGTGGACATTCGAGCGCTCAACAGCGGCGTGACCAGGGATTCCCATTTGCAGAATGCGCCCAAATGGACGCTGAGCGCGGGGGCTTCCTACGACATTCGGGTCGACGGCGTGGGCCGGTTCACGCCGCGGGTCGATTGGTCCTACCGGTCGACGGTCTATAATGACGCGGTGAACAGCCCGCTGCTGATCCAGAAGGGCTATCATCTGGTGAACGCCTCCATCGGCTATAGCGACGAACCGGAAAGCTGGCTGATCACGCTGGGCGTCAAGAATCTGACCAAGGAAGTCTATCTGGGTTCGGGCTTCGTGGATTCCTTCGGCGGGATCACGGAGGGGGCGTTCGGGAGGCCCCGCGAATGGTTCCTGAGCGCGCGCCGGACCTTCTGACAATCATGCGGGTGCCGGTTTTTCCGGCGCCCGCCCTGGCGGGCGAGGACGGCATGGCGGAAATATGGGAACGCAGGGTCGAGCGGCTGGAGGCGTTGCGCGACATCGATGCGCTGATCGTCGACCTTTCGCGGGCCTTCGATGCAGGGCCTTCGGCGGAGATGCTGCGGCCGCTTTTCACCGAGGATGCGGTCTTCCGGGTCGACCGATATGGGGTGTTGTCGGGCGGGGACGCCATCGCTGAGGGTGTGGCGGGCAATGCGGAGCAGGGGTTCAGATGGACCCTGCATTATCTGGTTTCGCCCAAGGTGACGCTCGATCCCGCTTATGAGCGGGCGGACGTGGAATTCATGCTGTGGGAGGTTGCGACCTCAGCCAGCGGGCGGGCCTATTGGATCGGCGGGCGCTATGTCGCGGACGTGCGGAAGATGGCGGGCGGCTGGCGGTTCGGTGCGCTGGAACTGCGGGCCGATCTGATCTCCCACTATCCCGATGGGTGGCGGGACAAGCCAGAGGCTTTGGGAGATGCGTGATGTTGGAGCATGTCCTGTCAGGAAAGAGGAGGGCTTCGACAGGCTCAGCCCGAACGGGGGCGGGTCGGCACGCTGTTGCCCAGGGTCCTGTGGCGAAGAAGCGACAGAGTTTACGGGAAATATCGGAGAGTAGGATGACCACGACATGCACGGCGGAAGACTTGCGCCATATCAACCGAAGCGTCGATGATATTCGCGAAGAACTGGGCGTCGATCCGGTATCGGTGCGGGCGATCAGCGATCCGGCCATTTACGAGCTGGAGCGGGAGAAGATCTTCCGCAAGACCTGGCTGAAGGTCGCGACAAGTTGGGAGCTGCCCCATGTCGGGGACTATAAGGTCAAGGAACTGCCGGTGGCGGACGCATCCGTGCTGATCGTGCGGGGCAAGGATGGGCGGATCAGGGCCTTCCACAATGTCTGCACCCATCGCGGGAACAAGGTCGTTCCGAGCAGCGGTTTCGAGACTTTCGGGCGGTCGCGCGCCAATGTCGTCACCTGCCGCTTCCATGGCTGGGTGTTTTCGACCGACGGGCCGCTGCGTTCCGTGCCGATGAAGGAGAAGTTCGGCAAGCTGGATACCGCCTGTCTTGGCCTGCGCGAAATCCATTGCGACAGTTGGGAAGGTTTCGTCTTCATCCATTTCGATGCGGAACCGGCGCAGACGCTGACCGACTATCTGGGTGACTTCGGCCGGTTGTTCGGCGGCTATCCCTATGCGGAATCGACCACCGCCTTCCGCTATTCGACCGTGCTGAACTGCAACTGGAAGGTCGCCCATTATGCCTTCAGCGAAGGCTATCATGTGCCGACCATCCATGCCGGATCGCTGCCGGGCTTCAAGGGGGTGGAACATGGCGATTTCAAGCTGATGGGGCCGCATGCCTCCTCCACCATCTATGGGGCGGGGATGGACACCGCGCCCTCGACGCTGGCCTTCGCATCGATGCTGAGCACGACCGAGCGCCACCGCCCGCGGCCCGACCAGTTGCCGCCCGCGATCAACCCGGAGCGGCGGGCGGATTTCCAGTTCGAGCTGCCCAACCTCTTTCCCAATTTCATCATCCATCTGGCGTCGGGCTGCGGCTATCCGGGCATGTCCTTCTTCACGCATCAATTCTGGCCGCTCGACCATGGGCGGACGCTGTGGGAGGGGATCAACTATTTCCGGCCCGCCCAGAATGCGGCGGAACAGGTGGCGCAGCAGCATGTGAACGCGCTGCACCGGAACGCCTGGCTGGAGGATACCGCCACCATGGAGGACACTTTCGCCGGCATCATGTCCGGATCGATCGACGCGATGCAGTTGATGGATCAGGAATTTCTGATCCGCCACGCGGCGCGCACGCTCGACACCTATCTCGCGGCCTGAGGATTTTAGCATGACCGACCCGATACTCCCCGCGCCCTTTGCCGATCTGGCGCCGCTGGCCGCCCATTGGGCGCGGCCCAGCGAGAATGAGCGCAGCGAGATACGCTGGAGCGCCAGCGCCGCCGATTTCAGGGCGCTGTATGAGGCGATGATGCCGCGTCTGGACGCAATATTGCGGCTGTTGTCGGAGCATCCCGCCAGCGGCATGCCGGAGGATGTCCATAATCTCTTCCTGCTCGCCTGCGCCTTTGCCGAGGCGTCGCCGCATCATGAGCTTTATGGGGGCAGCAGCGCCGTTCCCTTCAGCTTCGATGCGCGGCGCTTCGTGCGCATGGATGGCGATGCCGCGCTCTGAGCGGTCCCATAGCAACAAAGGGTAGTTCCAATGTCTGACGTGCGTTCGCATATCGAGGTTCATGACTATAGCGGCGGGATCGTCGGGCCGGGCATCGCGCCGGCCGGGACCGTTCGCGACGGCGGCACCATTCGCACCGGCACGCCGCCGGGCTGCTGGGGGCCGATGATCACGCCGAAATTCCAGGGCGGGCATGAAGTCACCCGCCCCGTGCTGGTCGAAGGGGCGGAGGTCGGGGACGCCATCGCCATCACGCTGAAGACCGTGCGGGTGACGTCGCTCGCCACCTCTTCGGGCGTGATGGAATTTGTCGAGGGGCGCTATGTGGGCGATCCCTTCGTCGCGAAGCTGTGCCCGAGCTGCGGCACGACCGCGCCGTCCAGCCATATCGAAGGCATTGGGGACGAGGCGGTGCGCTGCGACAATTGCGGGGCGGAGGTGAATGCGTTCCGCTTTTCCAACGGCTATGTCATCGTGCTGGACCGGGAAAACAATGTGTCGCTGACCGTGAGCAAGGATGTCGCGGAACGGATCGCCGGGGATGCGCGGAATATTGCGGCCATTCCGGACGGGGCGGACCAGCATTCGATCCTGGCGCTGGCGCGGGCGGATATTGCGGGCCTGGCGAGCCGCATGCGGCCTTTTCTGGGCAATATCGGCACGATGCCGTCCCGCGACCTGCCGGATTCGCATAATGCGGGGGATTTCGGGTCGTTCCTGATCGATGCGCCCCATGGCTACAGCTTCACGCAGGAGGAGTTGGACCGGCACAAGACCGATGGGCATATGGACACCAATTCGGTGCGGGAGGGCGCGATCCTCATCTGCCCGGTCAAGGTGCCCGGCGGCGGCGTCTATATGGGCGACATGCATGCGCAGCAGGGCAATGGCGAGATTGCCGGCCATGCCACCGACGTGTCGGGCGTGGTCGAGCTGGAAGTGAAGGTGATCAAGGGGCTGAAGCTGGACGGCCCGATCCTGTTGCAGCATCGCGACGATCTGCCCTTCCTGGCGCAGCCGATGAGCCGGGAGGAGCGCGCGGCGGTCGGGCGGCTGGCCGAGCGCCATGGGCAGAAGGTGATAGAGGACAATGCGCCGATCACCTTCATCGGTTCGGGGCCGACGCTGAACGACGCGACCAGGAACGGGCTGACCCGCGCCGCCGAGGTGACGGGATTGCCCTATGACGAGATCCTCAACCGGGCGACCATCGCGGGATCGATCGAGATCAGCCGGTTGCCCGGCGTGGTGCGCGTCACCTTCCTCTGCCCCACGCCGATCCTGGAGCGCATGGGCGTGGCGGAGCTGGTCCGCCAGCAATATGGCGCGCAGGCGTGATCGCCATGAGCGGGGCGAAAATGCCGGGATCGGTCGTCATCGGCCGCGATGTCGTGGACCGCATGCTGCATCTGGAGACCGGCCGGACCGACGAGGCGCTGAACGCGCGGTTCGGCATCAGCTATAATAGCTGGCGCAAGATCATCGCGGGGCGGCCGGTCCGGTCGTCCATGGCCGCCCGGCTGGTGCGGCGCGTCGAGAGCATCGAGCCGGGTGTCTGATACCTTGCCGGTATGAAATCGAACCGAAACGGCATTTTCCCTTGCCGCTCGGCCTTTCTATCTGTTCCGGACTGCAACGGAGAATTCATGGCGTCCTCCATCACCATCGATAGCGTCGAGGCCTTCATACTCGACGTGCCGACCATCCGGCCGCATGTGCTGTCGGTCGCGACGATGCGGTCGCAGGCGATGGTCATCGTCCGGCTGGTCTGTTCCGACGGGGTGGAAGGGATAGGCGAGGGAACGACCATCGGCGGCCTCAGCTATGGCGCGGAAAGTCCGGAGGGCATCAAGCTGGCCGTCGACACCTATTTCGCGCCGGTCCTGACCGGGGCGGACGCGACGCGCCCGGCCGCGATCATGGCCCGGCTGCGCAGGGAGATCGCCGCCAATCATTTCGCCAGGAATGCGGTGGAGACGGCGCTGCTCGACGCGCAGGGCAAGCGGCTGGGCGTGCCGGTCAGCGAATTGCTGGGCGGGCGGGTGCGCGACCGCTTGCCGGTGCTCTGGACGCTGGCGAGCGGCGATACGGCGCGCGACATAGAGGAGGCGGAGGCGATGCTGGCGTCGCGCCGCCACGACGCCTTCAAGCTCAAGATCGGGAAGCGCCCGCTGGAGGCCGATGTCGCGCATGCGGCGGCGATCAAGAAGGCGCTGGGCGACCGGGCCAGCGTGCGGGTCGACGTGAACCAGGCGTGGAGCGAGGTGACGGCCAAGCGCGGGCTGGCGATGCTGGCCGATGCGGGCGTCGACCTGGTGGAGCAGCCGATCAGGGCGAGCAGCCTTTCGGGCATGGCGCGGCTGACCGCGATGGGCCGCCTGGCGGTGATGGCGGACGAGGCGCTGTACGGGCCGGAGACGGGCTTTGCCTATGCCGCCGCCGGGGCCGCCGACGTGTTCGCGATCAAGATCGCACAGGCCGGGGGGCTGACGGCCGCCAGGGGGCTGGCGGCCATTGCCGAAGCGGCGGGGGTGGCGCTCTATGGCGGCACCATGCTGGAGGGGGGCGTGGGGACGGTCGCGTCGGCGCAGTTGTTCGCGACCTTCGCCGATCTCGCCTTCGGGACGGAGTTGTTCGGGCCGCTGCTGCTGACCGAGGAGGTGCTGGCGCAGCCGCTGGACTATTCGGACTTCAGCCTTGCCGTGCCGGACGGGCCGGGCCTTGGCATCGCGCTGAACCCCGACGCGGTCGTCGCCTTCCGCCGCGACGCGCCCGCGCGCACCACCGTCCTTCTTTCCGGACAGGCGAAGGGATAGGCCGATGCTGTTTCACGTCACCATGGATGTCCATGTTCCGCACGGTTGCGACCCGGCGCGCTTCGAGCAGTTGAAGGCGGCGGAAAAGGCGCGTTTCCAGCAGTTGCAGCGCGACGGGACATGGCGGCACATCTGGCGGGTGGTGGGCCGGTACAGCAATGTCAGCATCTTCGATGTGGAGGACAATGCGCAGCTCCACGACCTGCTGACCAGCCTGCCGCTCTATCCCTTCATGGAGGTGAAGGTGACGGCGCTGTGCCGCCATCCTTCCTCGCTCCACGACGATGATCGCTGATATTCAAACTTCCGGAGAGGTGAACATGACCGAAGATTTCGTGAACGGCGCAGCGGTCCAGGCCCTGCTCGACCGGGCCAGCGGCCTCGATGCCGAAGGCGGCGACAGGCGGCTGAAGGCCATCGTCCGCGAGCTGGCCGAAGCGGTGATGAGGACCATCGTCCGCCATGATGTGAGCGAAAGCGAATTCTGGGCCGCGATCCAGTATTTCCAGGAAGGCGCCGCCGAATTCGGCCTGATCGTGCCGGGCGTGGGGCTGGAGCATTTCATGGACCTGCTGATGGACGCCCGGGATGCCGAGGCGGGCAGGACCGGGGGGACGCCGCGCACCATCGAAGGGCCGCTCTATGTCGCGGGCGCGCCGCTGGTGGAGGGGGACGTCAACCTGAGCGACGATCCCGACGATACCGGCACGCTGTACATGAGCGGCGTGATCAGGGGGCCCGGGGGGGAGCCTGTCGAGGGTGCGATCCTGCACGTCTGGCACGCCAATTCGCAGGGCTGGTATTCGCATTTCGACCCGACCGGCGAGCAGACGCCCTTCAACAACCGCCGCCGCATCCGGATCGGCGGCGACGGGCGCTACAGCTTCCATTCGAAGATGCCCAACGGCTATAGCGTGCCGCCCGGCGGGGCCACCGACCGGCTGATGCGGGCGCTGGGCCGCCATGGCAACCGCCCGGCCCATGTGCATTTCTTCGTCGAGGCGCCCGGCTATCGCACGCTGACGACGCAGATCAACTTCGGGGACGATCCGTTCGCGGCGGACGATTTCGCCTTCGCCACGCGGGAAGGCCTGCTGCCCGTGCCGAACCGGCAGGGCGATGCCGCCACCATCGTCTTCGATTTCGAGCTGCAGAAGGCCGGCGCTTCCACCGAGGAGGGTTTTTCGTTACGGGCCCGCGCAGCGGTTTGAGCAAGAGGCTTTTCCATGCAGAAGATTGTCGATAGTCCGAGGCGCGCGCTGGAAGGCCTGTTGTTCGACGGCATGACGATCATGTCGGGCGGATTCGGGCTTTCGGGCAATCCCGAAAGCCTGATCCCCGAGATCCGGGCATCGGGCGTGAAGGACCTCACCATCATCTCCAACAATGCGGGGGCCGACGGGTTCGGGCTGTGGATGCTGCTGGAGAGCCGCCAGGTGCGCAAGATGATCTCCTCCTATGTGGGGGAGAACAAGCTGTTCGAGAGCCAGTATCTTTCGGGAGAACTGGAGCTGGAGCTGAACCCCCAAGGCACGCTGGCCGAGCGCATCCGGGCGGGCGGCGCGGGCATCCCGGCCTTCTACACCAAGACGGGCGTGGGCACGATGGTGGCGGAGGGCAAGCCGGTCGAGACCTTCGAGGGGGAGGAATATGTGCGGGAGAGCTGGCTGCGCGCCGACCTTTCCATCATCAAGGCGTGGCGCGCGGACCCCGCGGGCAACCTGATGTTCCGCAAGACGGCGCGCAACTTCAACCCGAACATGGCGACGGCCGGCAGGGTCACGGTGGCGGAGGTGGAGGAGATCGTGCCCGAGGGCAGTTTCGACCCCGACTGCATCCATACGCCCGGCATCTATGTCGACCGCATCGTGCTGAGCACCATCAACGAGAAGCGGATCGAGAAGCTGACGACGCGTCCGCGTGAGACCGGGGGCGCGCGCGAGACCGTGGGAGGGGCGGCCTGATGCCCTGGACCCGCGACGAGATGGCGGCCCGCGCCGCGAAGGAACTGCGCGACGGTTATTATGTGAACCTGGGCATCGGCATTCCGACGCTGGTGGCGAACCATGTGCCCCGGGGGGTGAACGTCACGCTGCAGAGCGAGAACGGCATGCTGGGCATCGGCCCCTTTCCCCATGAGGGGGAGGCGGACCCGGACCTGATCAACGCCGGCAAGCAGACGATCACCGCGCTGCCGACCAGCAGCTTCTTCTCCTCCGCGGACAGTTTCGCGATGATCCGGGGCGGGCATATCGACATGGCCGTACTGGGCGCGATGGAGGTGGCGGCGAACGGCGACCTCGCCAACTGGACCATCCCCGGCAAGATGGTGAAGGGCATGGGCGGCGCGATGGACCTGGTCGCGGGCGTCAAGCGCGTGGTCGTGGTGATGGACCACAGGTCGAAGGACGGCAGCCCGAAGATATTGGAGCGCTGCACCCTGCCGCTGACCGGCAGGGGGGTGGTCGACCTGATCGTCACCGATCTGGGCGTGATCGCGGTGGACCGCAGGGCAGGCGGGCTGAGGCTGGTCGAAACGGCGCCGGGCGTCACCGTGCAGGAGATCGCGGCGGGCACCGGCGCGCCGATCGACATCGCCGGCGCGGCCGCCGCCGCATGAGCGAGGCCTTCCTCTGCGATGCGGCGCGCACCCCCATCGGCCGCTATGGCGGAAGCCTGGCGGGCGTCCGCGCCGACGATCTCGCCGCCATCCCGTTGCGCGCGCTGATCGGGCGGAGCGGCGTCGATCCCGCCGCCGTCGACGACGTGATCCTGGGCTGCGCCAACCAGGCGGGGGAGGACAACCGCAATGTCGCGCGCATGGCCGCGCTGCTCGCGGGGTTGCCCGACAGCGTCGGCGGATCGACCGTCAACCGGCTCTGCGCGTCCGGACTGGACGCCGTGGGCTCCGCCGCGCGGGCCATCAGCGCGGGCGACGCCGAACTGATGATCGCGGGCGGGGTGGAGAGCATGAGCCGCGCCCCCTTCGTCATGCCCAAGCCCGAGAGCGCCTATTCGCGCAGCAATGCGATCCATGACACCACCATCGGCTGGCGCTTCGTCAATCCCCGGATGAAGGCGCTCTACGGCGTCGATTCCATGCCTGAGACGGGCGAGAATGTGGCGGCCGACTTCGGCATATCGCGCGCCGATCAGGACGCCTTCGCCCTGCGCAGCCAGCAGGCGGCCGCCGCTGCGCAGGCATCGGGCTATTTCGCCGAGGAGATCGTGCCGGTCGTCGTCGCGGACCGCAAGGGTCGCGAAACCGTAGTCGACGCGGACGAACATCCCCGCCCGGACACGACGATGGGGATGCTGGCGGCGCTGAAGCCGGTGGTGCGGCCGGACGGCACGGTGACGGCGGGCAATGCATCGGGAGTCAATGACGGCGCGGCGGCGATGATCGTCGCCAGCGAGGCGGCGGCGAAGACCCATGGACTGACGCCCCGCGCCCGCATCCTGGGCATGGCGAGCGCCGGCGTGCCGCCGCGCGTCATGGGCATCGGGCCGGTGCCGGCCACGCAGAAGCTGATGGCGCGGCTGGGCCTGTCCATCGACCGGTTCGACGCCGTCGAACTGAACGAGGCATTCGCCAGCCAGAGCCTGGCGGTGTTGCGCGGGCTGGGCCTTGCCGACGACGACCCGCGCGTCAACGCCCATGGCGGGGCGATCGCCCTGGGCCATCCGCTGGGCATGTCGGGCGCGCGCATCGCGATGACGCTGGTGCATCGTCTGGAACGGACGGGCGGCAGGCTTGGCCTAGCGACGCTGTGCATCGGCGTCGGCCAGGGGCTGGCGCTGGCGGTGGAGCGGGTCTGATGGAGAAGCGGTTCGTCACGACCGGCGACGGATGCCGCATCGCATGGCGGATGGACGGACCGGAGGATGCGCCCGTCCTGCTGCTGTCCAATTCGCTGGGCACCGGGCTGGAGATGTGGACGCCGCAGATGGCGGCGTGGACGCGGGCCTTCCGCGTGCTGCGCTACGACCAGCGCGGCCATGGCGCGTCGGATGCGCCGGCGGGCGGCTATTCCATCGACCGGCTGGGGCGGGACGCGATCGAGCTGCTCGATGCTTTGCGGATCGACGCGGTGGATTTTTGCGGCCTGTCGCTGGGCGGGATGGTCGGGCAATGGCTGGGCATAAGGGAGCAGCGCAGGCTGCGGCGGCTGGTGCTGGCCAACACGTCGAGCTTCATGGGGCCGCCCGCCGCCTGGGACGCGCGGATCGCGCTGGTGCGCGAGCGGGGCATGGCGCCGTTGGCGGAGGCTTCGGTCGAGCGCTGGTTCACCGCGGCCTTCGCCGCGCGCGGCGGGGACGCCATCGCGCCCGTCGCCGCGATGCTGCAGGCGACCGATCCGCAGGGCTATGCCGGCTGCTGCGCGGCGATCCGCGACATGGACATGCGGCGGACGGTGGCGCTGATCGAGGCGCCGACGCTCGTGATCGGGGGCACGAAGGACCCGGCCACCCCGCCGCCGCACAGCGAGGCGCTGGGCCGGTCGATAGCGGGGGCGCGGCTGACGATGCTGGAGGCGGCGCATCTCGCCAATGTCGAGCAGCCCCAGGCCTTTGCAGAGGCGGTGACGGCGTTTCTTGGCTGAGCCGAAGTCCGTCCTGCCTGGACGGCGTCCTGCTTCACCGAGGGGTCGGTCCTAACGACGGGTCAGGCGGCGGCGGTTCTTGCCCACGGCCTTGCGATAATGGGCGGTGGAAGCGTGCATGACCGAAAGCGGCGTCGTGCCGAGCGCGCCGGTCATCGCCTTCCACTGCAGCAGGGCGGCGGCTTCGATCTTCTCCGCCACCATCTTCTGCGCCTCCAGCGCCGCCGCCGGATTGCCGGCCAGCAGCCGGGGCAGGCGAAGGCCGATCACCATCGCCGCCTCCAGGCCGAGGCTCCAATAGCCCAGCGCCACGCTCATCGGGTCCACCTGCCGCATGTCGATTGTCTCCATTGCCTTCCGGCGATGACGCCCGAGTCCTTAAAGTCGATCCCCGCGATAGCGCAATGGTGCGCGCTGTCACCCTTCTTCCGCCGGGCGGCGGCCGGTTCCTGATCCATGTAAGGCGGTTTTCGAGGAACCCGCCTCCGATCCCATGGGTTTTCCGGGCAAGCTTCGATGCGCGGGCATTGCGGCATCACAGGACGGGAGAGTGAAGAAATCGTGGCGACATCGTTCGAAGACAGGGTGGCGCGGGGCGCATGGGGCGCCGCCGAGGGCCGCGGTCCGGAATATCTGGCTCTCGCCTTTCGGGAGTTCTTCAGGAATCCGATGGCGGTCGGCTCCGCCTTTCCCGCTTCGCGCTATCTGGTCGAGCGCATGCTGTCCCCCATCGACTGGGGCCGGATGGATTGCGTGGTCGAATATGGGCCGGGCACGGGCATTTTCACCCGCGCGCTGCTGGACCGGCTGCCGGGCCATGCGCGGTTGCTGGCCATCGACACCAGCGCGGGCTTCATCGATCATCTGCGCGAGGCGACGCCCGACAGGCGGCTGATCGCCGTTACCGGTTCCGCCGATGCCGTGCGCGCCATCATGGCCGATCATGGGCTGGACGAGGCGGATTGCATCCTGTCGGGCCTGCCCTTCTCCACTCTGGCGCCGGACCGGGCGGAGCGGCTGATGGAGGCGAGCGCGCGGGCGCTGGCGCCGGATGGACGGTTCCTTGCCTATCAGATGCGGAAGGCCGTGCACCCCCTGCTGGAGCGGCGGTTCGAGACGGTCGGGACGGGTTTCGAATGGCGCAATGTGCCGCCATGCCATCTTTACTGGGCGGCGCGTCCGTTCAGGGGATAACGGGCGGGACACCCGCCTGCGGGAGAGGGGGAATTCCGGCCCCCTCCCGCCATTTCGTCCTTTTGCGGCGGGGACTTCAGTTGCCGGTGGGGGCCAGACCGGCGATCAGGTCCAGCACCTGGCGCGCATGGTCCTTCCGGCAGATGAGCAGGTCCGGCAGATAGACGTCCTCCCGGTTGTAGATGAGCGGCGATCCGTCGAGGCGGCTGCAATGGAGGCCATGGGCGAGGGCGACGGCGACCGGGGCGCAGCTGTCCCATTCATATTGGCCGCCCGAATGGAGATAGATGTCGGCCTGTCCCAGGATCACCGCCATCGCCTTTGCGCCCGCGCTGCCCATGGGGACGAGTTCGGCGTCCAGCCTTTCCGCGACGGCGACCGCTTCGGCGGCGGGGCGGGTGCGGCTGATCACCATGCGCAGCTTTTCCGGTGCGGGCGGAATGGGGCGGGGCTGGTCGGTGCGCAGCACGATGCCGCCGTCGAGGCCGGGCAGCGCCACCGCGCCCACCGTCGCCGCGCCGTCCACCGACAGGCCGACATGCACCGCCCAGTCGGCGCGTTCCTCCCCATATTCGCGCGTGCCGTCGACCGGATCGACGATCCAGACGCGCGACTTGCCGAGGCGGGAGCCGTCGCACTTCATCTCCTCCGACAGCAGGCCGTCCTCCGGGCGCTGTTCGCGCAGGGCATGGACCAGGAACTGGTTGGCGGTCTGGTCGCCCGCCTTGCCCAGCGCCCCGGCGCTGAACAGGCCGCTGTCGCGCACCGTGAGCAGCAGGCGCCCCGCAATGTCGGCCAGATGGGCGGCGAGATCGGCGTCGGTCATGCTCATGGGATCAGCCTCGCGATGATGGCTTCGGCCGCTTCTTCGGCGGTCATGGCGGTGGTGTCGATCCGGATTTCCGGATTTTCGGGCGCTTCATAGGGGCTGTCGATGCCAGTGAAATTCTTGAGCTCGCCGGACCGCGCCTTGCGGTAGAGGCCCTTGACGTCGCGCGCCTCCGCATCGGCGAGGGGGGTGTCGATATGCACTTCGATGAACTCGCCCGGCTTCATCATCTGGCGCACCATCTCGCGTTCAGCGCGGAAGGGCGAGATGAAGGCGGTGATGACGATCAGGCCGGCGTCGGTCATGAGCTTCGCCACCTCGCCCACGCGGCGGATATTCTCCACCCGGTCGGCGTCGGTGAAGCCCAGATCCTTGTTCAGCCCATGGCGGACATTGTCGCCGTCGAGCAGGAAGGTGTGGCGGTTCATCCGCGCCAGCTTCTTTTCGACAAGGTTGGCGATGGTCGACTTGCCCGCCCCCGAAAGCCCGGTGAACCACAGCACGGCGGGCTTCTGGTTTTTGAGGCCCGCGTGGAATTCGCGGGTGACGTCGGTCGCCTGCCAATGGACGTTCTGCGCGCGGCGAAGCGAGAAGTGCAGCATGCCTGCCGCCACGGTGGCGTTGGTGATCTTGTCGATCAGGATGAAGCCGCCCAAGGTCCGGTTCGTCTCATAGGGTTCGAACACGATCTGGCGGTCGGTGGACAGGTTGGCGACGCCGATGGCGTTCAGCTCCAGCGTCTTGGCCGCCAGATGCTCCATCGTGTTGACGTTGACCTGATATTTGGGCTGCTGGATCGTGGCGGTGACGGTCTGCGTGCCGATCTTCAGCCAATAGGGGCGGCCGGGCAGCATTTCCTCATCCGCCATCCAGACGATGGTCGCCTCGAACTGGTCGGCGGCCTGGGGCGGGTTGTCGGACGCCGCGATCACGTCGCCGCGCGAGCAGTCGACCTCATCTGTGAAGCAGAGCGTGACGGACTGGCCGGCGACGGCTTCGTCAAGGTCGCTATCCAGCGTCACGATGCGGCTGACGGTGCTGGTCTTGCCCGACGGCAGGACGCGGATGGCGTCGCCCTTGCGTATCGTGCCGGTGGCGATCTGGCCGGAAAAGCCGCGGAAGTCGAGATTGGGGCGGTTGACCCACTGCACCGCCATGCGGAACGGCTTGAGCTGGTCGGAGACCTGATCGACCTCGACCGTTTCCAGATGCTCGATCAGCGCGGGCCCCTTGTACCAGGGGGTGTTTGCCGACGGGCCGGTGATATTGTCGCCCTTGAAGCCGGAAATGGGCATGGCCGTGAAGGCCTTGATGCCGATGCTATGGGCGAAATCGGTATAATCCTTGACGATGCCGTCATAGACCGCCTGGTCATAGTCGACCAGGTCCATCTTGTTGATGGCGAGGACGATGTTCCTGATGCCAATGAGGTGCGCCAGATAGCTGTGGCGGCGGGTCTGCGTCAGCACGCCCTTGCGCGCGTCGATCAGGATGACGGCAAGGTCGGCGGTGGACGCGCCGGTCACCATGTTGCGGGTGTACTGCTCATGGCCGGGCGTGTCGGCGACGATGAACTTGCGCTTTTCGGTGGCGAAGAAGCGATAGGCGACGTCGATGGTGATGCCCTGTTCCCGCTCTGCGGCGAGGCCGTCGACGAGGAGAGCGAAGTCGATCTCCTGCCCCTGGGTGCCGACGCGCTTGCTGTCCGCTTCGAGGGCGGCGAGCTGATCCTCGAAGATCATCTTGCTGTCGTAGAGCAGGCGGCCGATCAGCGTCGACTTGCCGTCGTCCACCGACCCGCAGGTGATGAAGCGCAGCATCGTCTTGTGCTGGTGCACCTCCAGATACTGGTCGATGTCCTCCGCGATGAGGGCGTCGGTCTTGTAGATGGGGTCGTCGAGCGTGTCGGTCATGTCATCTGTCCCGTCATGCCAGCGGAGGCTGGCATCTGGTTGATCTGGGTCGAAGGGTCGGTCTGCGAGAGGGTCTGCCATGGGGCCTGAGATCCCAGCGTTCGCTGGGATGACGGCTTGGGGTGGCGGCTCGTCAAAAATACCCCTCCTGCTTCTTCTTCTCCATGCCCGCGCCGCCTGCGTCCTTGTCGATGGCGCGGCCCTGCCGTTCCGATGTGGTGGTGAGCAGCGTTTCCTGGATGACCTCCGGCAAGGTCTTCGCCTCGCTCTCGACCGCGCCGGTCAGCGGGTAGCAGCCCAGCGTGCGGAAGCGGATCGAGCGCATCACCGGCTCCTCGCCCGGTTTCAGCGGGAAGCGTTCGTCATCGACCATCAGCAGCATGCCGTCGCGCTCCACCGTCGGGCGTTCCTCCGCGAAATAGAGCGGCACGATGGGGACGTCGTTCAGGTGGATATATTGCCAGATGTCCAGCTCGGTCCAGTTGCTGATCGGGAAGACGCGGATGCTCTCGCCCTTGTTCTTGCGGGCGTTGTAGAGGTTCCACAGTTCCGGCCGCTGGTTCTTGGGGTCCCAGCCGTGCGAGGCGGTGCGGAAGGAGAAGATGCGTTCCTTCGCCCGGCTCTTTTCCTCGTCGCGGCGGGCGCCGCCGAAGGCCGCGTCGAAGCCGTAGAGGTTGAGCGCCTGCTTCAGCCCCTCCGTCTTCCACATGTCGGTGTGCAGCGGGCCGTGGTCGAACGGGTTGATGCCGCGTTCCTGCGCTTCGGGATTTTGATAGACGAGCAGTTCCATGCCCGATTCCCGCGCCATGCGGTCGCGCAGCTCGTACATCGCCCTGAATTTCCAGGTGGTGTCGACGTGCAGCAGCGGGAAGGGCGGCGGCGAGGGGTAGAAGGCCTTGCGCGCCAGATGCAGCATCACGGCCGAGTCCTTGCCCACGCTGTACAGCATCACCGGCTTTTCGGCCTCCGCCACCACTTCGCGCAGGATATGGATGCTTTCCGCCTCCAGACGCTCCAAATGCGTCAGCCTTTTCGAATCGATCATGTTCACCGCCTTGTTTCGTGACAGCCTGATGGCAGAAGTGGCGAAGCTCTGGACCTCCCATATGGGAGGATATACATATTAGCCATGCGACTGGACGACGGCGGATTATTGGCGGCTCTCCATGAGGGTATGTTCGAGCAACCCCTTTGGCACGGGTTCCTCGACAGGCTGCGCGCGCGGTCGGGGGCCGCCTATGCCAGCCTGGCCTTCCGCCCGGTGGATGAGGAGCGGATCGTCGAACTCTATGCCGGGCCGCCGACGCCGCTGCATCTCGACCGGCTGTTCAACCAGAAATATGGGCGCGATCCATTGCCCTACCGGCGGATGCGGGAGGCGCGGGTCTATACGCTGGACGAACTGCTCGACCCCGGCGACAGGGTGCAGCAAGGCTATCGCGCCGAATTTCTGGAGCCGCTGGGCATCACCAACATGCGTTCGGTCCGCGTCACCGAGCCGAGCGGCATGGACGCCTGGCTGAGCTGCGCGGGGGGGCGGGAAGTGGGGTCGGGCGTCGGCGCGCTGCTGACCGCGCTGGTGCCGCATCTGCGCATCGCGCTGCGCAGCTTCGTCGCCTTCGAGCGGGAGAAGTTCCGTTCCTCGGTCAATTCGGAGGCGTTCGGGCGGCTCAATTTCGGCTGGCTGACGCTGGACGCCCAGTGCCGCATCGTCGACATGACGCCGCATCTGGAGCAGCTTTTCCAGCGGTCGCGGCTGTTGCGCCGGGGGCGTTATGACCGGCTGACGCCGGCTTCCCCGGCGGTCGACCGGGAACTGACCGCCTTGGTCAAGAGCTTCGCGGCGGATCGGGATGCGCGGCCGAGGGCGATCAACCTGAGCCGCGATCCGTTGATGGACATGCTGGTGCGGCCGATCCAGGACCGGTCGCTGTCCGCCCAGTCGGCGCCCGTCGCCATCGCCTATATCAGCGGGGACCGCTGGTCGCAGGCGGACCGGTGCGACCAGCTGGTCGACCTGTTCGGCCTGTCGCCCAGCGAGGCGCGGCTGGCCTGGGCCATCGCGCAGGGCATGTCGATCAGCGAGGCGGCCGCCGATCTGGGGCTGACGGTGGAGACGGCGCGGAATTATTCGAAGAAGATCTACGCCAAGACGGGGGCGCGGGGGCAGGCGGAACTGGTGCGCTATATTCTGACGAGCGTGCTGGCCCTGGCCTGAATTTGTTCGGCTTTGGCTGGCGGTTGCCATTGAGCGGTCCGTGCTCCTGCCTTCGCGGGAGCATGGAATCCGCTTTATTGGCGGGTTTCGCGAATCTTCTTCCGGTCGCAGGGGATAAAATGACAGGGGGCGTTCTTGTCGTCCGGATTGGCGGGCTTGCGCTGCCAGGGGGGCGTCCAGCCCGGCGGCGCGGAGCCGCAATACCAGGGGTTCGGCATGGCGGCGGCGGGCGCATGGACTGTCGTCAGCGGGATGACGGCCAGCAGGGCCAGCGCGCTAGACCGCATGGCTGAAGCGCTTTTCCGCCGGTTCCAGCCAGGCGTCGAAGCAGGCGGCGATGCTGCGCGCATAGGGCAGCGCGTCCCGTGTCAGCGCCACCCGGCCCTCGCTGACGCGGACAAGGCCCAGTTCCTCGAAGCGGCTGAAATCGGGCATGGGATGGGCGGTGCCGACATGCGCCTCGCCCTGGCAGAGCAGGGCCTCGATGATGCGGCCGCGGCGGCGGTCCTCCGGCGTGCGGAGCGTGCCGCGCGTGGCGGATAATCGGCCCGCATCGGCCAGCGCGCGCCAGGGACCGGCCTGTTTCTCATTCTGGACGATGAGGTCGGGGAATTGGCTGATCGCGCTGGCGCCCAGACCCAGCAATATCTCCGCCGGGTCGTCGGTGAAGCCCTGGAAATTGCGGCGCAGTCGGCCTTCGCGGGCGGCGCGGGCCATGCCGTCTTCGGGCAGGGCGAAATGGTCGAAGCCGATGGCGGCATAACCAGCGCCGGTCAGCGTCCCATGGCCCTGCGCCGCCATGGCGAAGCGGGCGGCGAGATCGGGCAGGTCGCTGGCGTCGATGCGGCGCTGGCGGGGCAGCAGCCGGGGCATATGGGCATAGCCGAACAGGGCGATGCGGGCGGGCCGCAGGGCGATGGCGGCCTCCAGCGTGGCGGCGAGGTCATCCGGCGTCTGGCCGGGCAGGCCGTACATCAGGTCGAAACCCGTCGCGATGCCGGCGGCGCGAAGCCGGTCGACGGCGCGCTCCACCATGTCGAGCGGCTGGATGCGGCCGATCCGCGCCTGGACATGCGGGGTGAAGGTCTGGACGCCGAGGTTCGCCCGGTCGACGCCCATGGCGGCCATGGTCGCGATCCATGGCCCATCGAGGCGGCGGGGATCGAGTTCGACCGACAGTTCGGCATGATGCGCATCGAAGCAGAGCAGCAGTTGCTGGAGCAGCCGGACGAAATCGACCAGCGGCAGGCTGTTGGGGCTGCCGCCGCCGAAGGCGATGCGCTGCACCCGGCCCTTGCCGTTCAGCCGGGCGGCGACGGTCGCAATCTCCCGCTCCAGCGATTCGACATAGGCGGTGAGGCGCTGGACGCGGTTCGCCGCGCCCGTGTTGCAGCCGCAATACCAGCATATGTCGTGGCAATAGGGGATGTGGACGTAGAGGGAGAGCGGGTCGTTCCTTTCCACCCCGTCCAGCCGGGCGGCAAGCTCCGCCGCGCCGACATCGCCGTTGAACTGCGCGGCGGTGGGATAGCTGGTGTAGCGCGGCACGGGCCGGGCGAGCAGGTCGGGATGGTAGGTCCACATCATTTCCACTCAGGAACGCGCCGAATATCTGCCAAAAGCCACGGATTTCCGCAGCATTCGGCTTGTTGCCGCGCTCTGTTCGCCAGCGCAGGGGATTTCGCGGCACGATGCGCGATGAACATGGCGATAGCTCCGTCGAAGAGATGTCTGACGCTTCAGCTGGTGTCGGTCACAAGCGTTGAAAGCCATGTAGCCGAATGATCGCCAGCGCGTCTTGATGTGCCTCAAAATCAACGGCGATACTCTGGGAAGCCTTCGTTTATGGATGGTGCGCGGCGGTCGGCATCACGCAGGGCAGGGACGTAGGTCCTACCTGACTATCGATCGGCGAATTCCACGGCAAAGGTGGACGGTGAAGTTGCGGCGCATGATCTGGAAAAAAAAGGGCGGAACGGCCATCGCCGTCCCGCCCGATCCGCCGGGGGCATTGGAGGGGTAGGGCGGCGTGCAGTCCGCCCCGCCCCCGGAAGGGTGGCGTCAATATTTCACGCGGACGCTCGCACCGTAGAACTTGTCATCGATGCGGATGTCGTGCGGGAAGGCCGGCGAGTCGAAATAGCTGTAATATTTGCCGCCGTTCACATTCACGCCGTCCACCGTCACGGTGATGTTCGGCGTCACGTCATAGCCGACCGAGAAGTCGAGGCGGCCATTGGATTTGACCTTGTTGAACTGGCTGTCGTAATCCGGGCTGGTAAGGGTGCCGGCGCCGAACAGCGACTCGTTGTAACCCGAGCGCCATGTATAGACGACGCGCGCGGTGATGCCGTACTTCTCGTAGAGCGCACCGGCGGTGTAGCTATATTTGGAGACGCCGAGCAGTTCCTTGCCTTCCAGCGGATCGCCGGGGGTCGTCACCTCGCTGTCAGCGAGGGTGAAGGTGCCCATCACGCCCAGGCCATCGAAACCTTCCGGCAGGAAGTCGAAGAAGGCCTGGCCCGCGACTTCGATGCCCTTGAGCTTGGAGGACCCGAGGTTGCGCGGTTGGGTGATCAGGTAGGTCTGGCCGTTGATGACCTGCACCGAGTTGGAGGGCGCGACGCGATCCTTCAGCTTGCGGTAATAGCCGGCGACCGAGACATAGCTTGACCGGCCGAAATAATATTCGGCGGTGACGTCGAAATTGTCGGACATCTGCGCCTTGAGGTCCGGGTTGCCGCCCGAACCGGCCAGCCTGACGTTCGGGTTGCCACCGGGAGCCGCCAGCGACAGGCCGGGGTTGAGGTCGCCAAAGGTCGGCCGCGCGACGGTCTTGGCGTAGCTCGCGCGGAACTGCAGGTTCGGCGTGGCGCGGAAGCGGATGCTGGCGTTCGGAAGGGCGTAGAAGTCACGGGTGCCCCGGCTGATCGGATTGAACAGGTCGGTATTGTTCGGACCCGCGCCGATCACGCGCGAGGTGCCGTCCAGCGTGCGCTTGGTGTCGACCAGGCGAACGCCGACCAGGCCGTCGATCAACGAGGACCCGCCGAGGTCGATCTGATACTTGCCCTGAATGTAGGCCGCCCAGGTCTTCTCGGCCGCTTCATAGTTGCGCGTGGGGTCCCAGGCGGGATCGCCGGCGGGGGCGCCATAGAGTGCGCGCAGGTCATCCGTGTTGCTGAGCAGATAGTCCGGGTTCGGCGTGTACCAGTGGGCCCCGTTGTTGATGTACGGGATCGAGTCCGGCGAAAGCACCATGAAGTCCGACGGCAGGCCCACCGAGGAGACCAGCGTGGCGCGGTTCGCCCCAGGGAAGTTCGGACCGCCCGCAACCGCGCGGAACGTTCCGGTGCGGTCGGAATAGCGCAGGCCGACCTGGAACTGGCGCAGGAAATTGCTTTCGATGTCGAAGGCCGAGTCGAGCTTGAACGCATATTGGCGGCTGTTCGACTTGCTCAGATCCTGGAACAGCGAGTTCGCGAAGACGAAGCCGTCGGGATTGCCGAGCGGATCGCCCTGCATGACGGTGGTGCCGTGGCCGCCGTCATTGACGATGATGTCCACCGACGCGCCATGCTTGGCGGTGTCGACGATGATCGTGCGGTTCGCGTTCTTCGACTGGATGTAGCTGCCGTCGAAGACCAGATGCACCGTGTCGCTGTCCCATTTGAGACCGCCGCCGAACACATATTGGTCGGTGCGCTGCTTCTTCGCCTGGGTGCTGGTGAGCACGTCCACGCCGTTGAACGTGGCCGACTTGCCAATGCAAAGATTTTCGATCCGGTTATTGGGATTGTCTGCATCGGTCGTCGGAAAGCCTCCGGCATCGACCAGCCCGGAAAAGCAATCATTGCCTGCGACCGCATTGGTGATCGAACTGCCCGCAAACAGGTCCGAGAAGATGAAGTTCGTCGCGAAGGTCGAGCGATAGCCGGTGTAGAGGCCATCGAGATAGAATTGCAGTTCCGGCGTGATCTGCCACTGGAAGGCGGCGTTGACCTGCGGGCGGGTGTTGTGGCCGGTATCGGTCAGGCCGCCGACGCAGGTGGGCAGGACGATGTTCGCGGCGCCCGCCGGGCCATGGTTGCTCGACCGCGGATCGCAGTTGAAGGAGATCGGGCGGCTGAAATTGTTGCGCCCATAGGAAACGTCGACCAGCAGGCCCATTTCGCCGTCGCCCGCATCCCAGCGGTTCGAGACGAGAAGACCGCCGGTATAGCTGGTCTCGCCGGAAATGTCGCCGCGATAGACGCGGCCGTTGGCGGCGACCGTGAAGCCCTTGCTGAAATTGAAGGGCTTCTGCAGCTTCATGTCGATGACGCCCGCGACGCCGCCTTCGATCAGATTGGCGGAGTTCGACTTGTAGACGTCGATGCCGCCGATCGCTTCGGCGGGCAGGTCCTGGAACGAGAAGCCACGGCCGACGCCGGTGAAGATCTCCCGCCCGTCCAGCGTGGTCAATATGTCCCCGATGCCGCGAATGATCGGATTCTGGATTTCGTTGTTGAAGCCGTTCTGCACCTGCACGCCCGCGATGCGCTGAAGCGCGGAGGCGACCGAGGTGTCGGGCAGCTTGCCGATGTCCTCCGCCACGATCGAGTCGACGACGAGGTCGGAATTCCTCTTCACATTGCGCGCGGCTTCAAGGCTGGCGCGTTGGCCGGTGACGATGATGTCGGCGCTATCGTCGGCCGGCGCGGCCGCGTCCTGCGCATGGGCCGGTATGCCGGCGAAGATCGCCAGTGCGGAAGACGTCCAGATAAGTGAGCGGGCGATACGGTTCATGGTCCTCCCCTTCGAACAGCAGCTCGGCCCTGTGTTGGGCCTTGGTGGGGCTCATAACCCTCGCGGTCTGATCGGACAAGACATATTTGTAGGATAAATAGGTTGCCTGTATGAAAAGCCGATGGTAGCGGCATCCTTAACATTCCCGAGAGATGCTGCTTTGCGTGGCGAGCGGCCGAATCGGGTAAAATGGATGGGAGGCGAACATTTCTTCTGCTGATGAGGGCAAGATCGAACCGGCCCTGAAGCTGCGCTCCCGCGCATGGTTCGATGATCCCAGCCATCCTGACATGACGGCGCTCTATCTGGAGCGCTATCTGAACTACGGCCTCTCGATCGAGGAGATGCAGTCGGGCCGACCGATCATCGGCATCGCCCAGTCGGGCAGCGATCTGGTGCCGTGCAACCGCCATCATCTGGTCCTTGCGGAACGGATCAAGGCGGGCATCCGGGACGCGGGCGGCATTCCCATCGAATTTCCCAGCCATCCGCTGCAGGAAACCGGCAAGCGGCCGACGGCGGGCCTTGACCGCAACCTGGCCTATATCAGCCTGGTCGAGCTGCTCTACGGCTATCCGCTGGACGGCGTGGTGCTGACCATCGGCTGCGACAAGACCACGCCCTCCGCGCTGATGGCGGCGGCGACGGTGAACATTCCCGCGATCGCGCTGTCGGTCGGTCCGATGCTCAACGGCTGGCATGAGGGGAAGCGCACCGGCGCAGGCACCATCATCTGGAAAGCGCGCGAGATGCTGGCGAAGGGGGAGCTGGACTATCAGGGCTTCCTGAAGCTGGTCGCTTCGGGTTCGCCATCGACCGGCTATTGCAACACCATGGGCACGGCGACGACGATGAACTCGCTGGCCGAAGCGCTGGGCATGTCGCTGCCCGGATCGGCGGCGATCCCCGCGCCCTATCGCGACCGGCAGGAATGCGCCTGGGAGACTGGGCGCGCCATTGTCGAGATGGTGAAGGCCGACCGCAAGCCCTCCGACATCCTCACCCGCCCGGCTTTCCTGAATGCGATCCGGGTGAATTCGGCCATTGGCGGGTCGACCAACGCGCCGATCCACCTCAACGCCATCGCCCGCCATGTCGGCGTCGAACTGACGCTGGAGGATTGGGAGGAGCAGGGGGCGGACGTGCCGCTGCTGGTCAATCTCCAGCCTGCCGGCGAATATCTGGGCGAGGATTATTACCGGGCGGGCGGCGTGCCCGCCGTGATGGGCGAATTGTTCAAGGCGGGCCTGATCGACGGCGAGGCGCTCACCGCCAATGGCCTCACCGTCGCGGAGAATCTGGCGGGCGCGAAAATCCATGACGAGGATGTGATCCGGCCGTTCGGGCGCCCGCTGAAGCAGGCGGCCGGGCTCACCGTACTCAGCGGCAATCTGTTCGAGGGCGCCGTGATGAAGCTGTCGGTGATCTCCGAGGAGTTCCGCAGCCGCTATCTCTCCGATCCCGAGCATCCCGACAGGTTCGAGGGTCGGGTGGTCGTGTTCGACGGGCCGGAGGATTATCACCGGCGCATCGACGATCCGGACCTTGGCATTGACGAAAATTGCATTCTCGTCATTCGCGGCGCAGGACCGGTCGGCTATCCGGGCGGTGCCGAAGTGGTGAACATGCGCCCGCCCACAGCGCTGATCCGCGCCGGAATCCACGCCTTGCCCTGCATCGGCGACGGGCGGCAGTCCGGCACGTCGGGCAGCCCCTCCATCCTCAACGCCTCGCCGGAGGCGGCGGTCGGCGGGGGCCTCGCGCTGCTGCGCACGGGGGACCGGGTGCGCATCGACCTCAAGAACCGCAGCGCGGACATGCTGGTCGATGATGCGGAGATCGCCCGCCGGCGGGAGGAGCTTGCGGAGATCGAACGCGCCGTCACGCCCGAATCGCAGACGCCCTGGCAGGAAATCCAGCGCAGCCTGGTGGGCCAGTTCGCGACCGGCGCGATCCTGGAAGGTTCCGAAAAATATCAGCGCATCGCCCAGACGCGCGGATTGCCGAGAGACAGCCACTGATGGATCACGTGCGCGTCATCGCCCGCGACCGCGTGGATATTCTGGGCGAGGGGCTGTTCTGGTCGGTCCGCGACGGCGCGCTGCTGTGGACCGATATATTGGGCAAGCGGATCAACCGCCTGACGCCCGCCACCGGGCAGGTCGAGAGCTGGGAAGCGCCGGACGTCGTCGGCTGGATCATCGGGCGGGCCAGCGGCGGCTTCGTGGCCGGGATCGGCCGTTCGGTCGCCAGCGTGTCGCTCGATCCCTTTTCCTGCGAGACGCTGGCGACGATCCCCGGCGCGCCGGAGGCCAACCGCGTCAACGACGCCGCCGCCGATGCGCAGGGCCGCCTCTGGCTGGGCACCATGCCTTTTTCCTGCGACGTGCCGACAGGGGCGTTCCATCGTTTCGCGAAGGGTTCGTTCACTCCCGCTGACGCCGCGCCCTATACGATTCCCAACGGTCCTGCGATCGATCCCGAGGGGCGCTTCCTGCTGCACACCGACAGCGCGATGGGCGTGATCTTCCGCTATCCGCTGGAGGATGGCCTGCTTGGCAGGCGCGAACCGTTCATCAGCTTCGAGGCGGGCTGGGGCGCGCCGGACGGGATGACCTTCGATGCCGAGGGGTATCTCTGGGTCGCGTGCTGGGGCGCTTCCTGTGTCACCCGTTTCGCGCCGGACGGCACGCCGGTCCGCCGCATCGCGCTGCCCGCGAGCCAGATCAGCAATTGCGTGTTCGGCGGCCCGGACCTCGACCGGATCTATGTCACGAGCGCCGCCGATGGCGTCGAGGAAGCGCAGGGCGGCGGGCTGTTCGAGATCGATCCGGGTTGCCGCGGGCTGGCCCCATTCCTGTATCAAGACTGAAGTTTCGAGAGGAGAGACGATGCTGAGGACCATGACCGCCGTCGCCCTGCTGGGCGCGGTGTCGACTTCCGCTTTGGCGGCCGAGGCCCGGCGCGAGACCTTCGGCCGGATGCCGGACGGCACGGCGGTGGAGGCGGTGACGCTCACCAACGCCAAGGGCATGTCGGTGCGCGTGATGACGCTGGGCGCGTCGATCCAGTCGGTGATGATGCCGGGCCGCGACGGCAAGGCCGTGGACATCGCGGTCGGCTATGACAGCCTGGAAGGCTATGCGAAGGACGGCCAGTTCTTCGGCGCGACGGTGGGCCGGGTCGCCAACCGCATCGCCAAGGGCCGATTCAGCTTCGACGGCAAGGCCTATGCAGTGCCCGTCAACAACGGCCCCAATTCGTTGCATGGCGGGACGAAGGGCTTCGACAAAGTCGTCTGGACCATCCGCGAGGTGAAGCAGGGCCGGAAATCCGGCGGATCGGCCAGTGTCACCATGCGTTATGTCAGCCCCGACGGCGATCAGGGCTATCCCGGCACGCTGACCACCGACGCGACCTACACGCTGGATGAGCAGAATGGCCTGACGATCAGCTATACCGCGACCACGGACAAGCCGACCGTGGTGAATATCTCCAATCATGCCTATTGGAACCTCGCAGGGCCGGGCCGCACGGCGATGGACCATGTGCTGACCATTCCGGCGGATCGCTTCACGCCCACCGACGCTACCTCCATTCCGCTCGGCCAGCACCGCAGCGTCGCGGGCACCGTGTTCGATTTCCGCCAGCCCACCCCGGTCGGCGCGCGCGTGCGCGAAGGCGGCGACGAGCAGATCCGCTACGGGCGCGGTTATGACCATAATTGGGTGATCGGAAACGCCGTCACCAAAGACCAGCATCTGATGGCCCGCGTCACCGAACCGGCGTCCGGCCGCGGCTTCGAACTCTGGTCGAACCAGCCGGGCCTGCAATTTTATTCGGGCAATTTCATGGACGGCACGATCGTCGGCAAGGGCGGGCAGATCTACCGCGAGGGCGACTCGCTGGTGTTCGAGCCGCAGCTTTTCCCGGATAGCCCGAACCAGCCGCAATTCCCGTCGGTCCGCCTCGATCCGGGCAAGACCTACCGGAATGTCATGACCTACAAATTCTTCGTCGCACAATAAGAGGGGACTGTTCGTGAAAGCTCTCACCACCTGCCTGCTGGCCTCCGTCGCCGCGCTGACCGCCATGCCCGCCGATGCGCGCCCGCAATGGACGCCTGTGGAGGCCAAGGCGTGGTATGCCAAGCAGCCCTGGCTGGTCGGTTCCAACTATGCGCCCGCCAACGCCATCAACCAGCTTGAGATGTGGCAGGCGGAGACATGGGACCCGGCGCGCATCGATCACGAACTGAGCCTTGCGGAGGGCATCGGCATGAACACGATGCGCGTGTTCCTGCACGATCAGCTCTGGCAGCAGGATGCCGAGGGTTTCAGGAAGCGCATCGACCAGTTTCTGACGATCGCGGCGAAGCACAGGATCAAGCCGCTGTTCGTGCTGTTCGACAGTTGCTGGGACCCCAATCCGGTGCTGGGGCCGCAGCGCCCGCCCATCCCCGGCGTCCATAATTCCGGCTGGGTCCAGAGCCCCGGCCTGCCCGCGCTGCGCGACCCCGCGCAGGAACCGCGCCTGAAGGCCTATGTGCAGGGCGTCGTCGGCGCCTTCGCCAAGGACGACCGCGTGCTCGGCTGGGATCTGTGGAACGAGCCCGACAATGGCGCCGACCAGTATAAGGGCCAGGAAGGCAAGCAGCCCCTGGTCCTGGCCCTGCTCACCAAAGTCTATGGCTGGGTGCGCGACGTGGACCCGACGCAGCCGCTCACCTCGGGCGTGTGGCAGCATGACGACTGGAAGACCGAAAGCGCGCTGACGCCGATGGAGAAGCTGCAACTCAGCCAGTCGGACGTTATCTCCTTCCACGACTATAACTGGCCGGAGAAATTCCAGGACCGCGTGAACCAGCTCAAGGTCTATGGCCGCCCGATCCTGTGCACCGAATATATGGCGCGGGGCAACGGTTCGACCTTCGACGGATCGCTGCCGATCGGCAAGCGCGAGAATGTGGCGATGATGAACTGGGGTTTCGTCGACGGCAGGACGCAGACCCGCCTGCCCTGGGATAGCTGGAAAAAACCCTATACCCAGGATGAGCCGACCATCTGGTTCCATGAGGTCTTCCGCAACGACGGCACGCCCTATCGCCAGGCCGAAACCGACCTGATACGTTCGCTGGCCAAGGCGCCCAAGGGCGTGGTGCCCGCGAAGAAATAAGCCGGTCAGCCGGTTCGAGGAGAGAGCTGCATGCGCACCGTCCCGCTATTGGCCGCTCTCTGCGGCCTTGCGCTGTCCGTTCCCGCCCATGCCGCGTCGGTGTGGGCAGGAGCATGGGGCTATGCTCCGGCCGACAGCGACGCCCGCGAGCCCGAACAGCCGCCCGGCACCTATCGGTACCGGGTAAGGCTGACGCAGGCCGGCGACGCCTTGCAGCTCAGTTTCAGCAATGCGGAAGGGGACAGGCCGCTGGCGATCGCGACGGTCGGCATTGCCGATCCTTCGGCCGCCACCGGCACGGAGATCGGCGCCAATCCGCTCCGTCCGCTCACTTTCTCAGGCCAGTCGGGGATCGCGCTGCCTGAGGGACATACGGTCGTCAGCGATCCGCTGGCCGCGCCGTTCCGTGTCGGGCAGGACGTGATCGTCAGCGTCACCTTCACGACGCCGACGCGGCCGGCGCGCACCAATCTGGGGCTGGAGATGGCGTTCGCGCCCGCCGGGGCCGAGCCGCTATTCACGCCGATCAAGGTGCGATCCTATCTCTCGCTCGCGTCGGTGCGGGCAAAGCGGGCGCCCTGCACCGTGGTCGCCTTCGGGGATTCGATCACCGACGGCTTCCTTGGCCTTTCGCCGCAGACCCGCGGCTGGCCGGGCCGTCTGGCCGAGCGTCTGGCGGCGCTGCCCTCTGCCCGGCGCTGCGGCGTCGTCAACATGGGCATCAGCGGCAACCGCGTGCTGCGCCGGGGCCGGGCGACGTCCGCGCTCGACCGCTTCTGGCGCGACGTGGCGAGCGTGCCCAACGTCACCCATGTGATCTTCCTGGAGGGCATAAACGACATCGGCGCGGGCAAGGACAGCGGTCCGGAGGCGACGGCGCCCGACCAGCTCGTCCAGGGCTATCGCCAGTTCGTGGCGAGGGCCCATGCGCTGGGGATCAGGGTGATCGGCGGGACCATGACGCCCGCGCTCCATGCGGGCTATATGTCGCCCGCCAAGGAGCGGACGCGGCAGGCGGTGAACGCCGCGATCCGGACCGGGGCGATTTTCGACGATGTCGTCGATTTCGACGCGGCGGTGCGCGATCCGGTCTCGCCCGCCGACCTGCGGCCCGACTATGATCCGGGCGACCACCTCCACCCCAATGACGCGGGTCTGCGCGCCATGGGGGATGCAGTGGATCTTTCGGCGCTCCGCCCGGCAAACTGATCCGGGCGGAGAATCCGCAGCTTCTTCACGGCTTTGGGGCTGCCACAGCTTCGCCCGCGCGCGAGGGCACAGGGAAGATCGGCATCCCGTCCCTGCTCCATTCCATGCGCTGCACGCGGGGGGAGCGGGCGGCGGTGCATTTCCGGTCCGCCCCGTCATTGGCGTGATAGACGATCCATGTCTGCCTGCCGCCATCGGTCGTGAAGAAGCCGTTATGGCCGGTCGCATAGACATTGTTCTGCGGCGCCTTGGCCAGCACCGGGCGCGGCGCCTTGGTCCAGCTTGCCGGGTTCATGGGATCGCTGCCGGGCCGGGCGTGAAGCAGGCCGAGCGCATAATCGTCCGACCAGCAGGCGCTGGCCGAATAGGTGAGGAACAGGTCGCCCTTGGGGCCGGGCAGAAATTCCGGGCCTTCCAATATCTGCCGCCCGCCCTGACGCTCGAACGGCTGGTCGGGGCGCGCGATCACCGTTTCGCCGGGGCCGAGCGTCCATGCATTGGTCATCGGCGCGATGGCGAGCACGCTGTCCGGCCCGTCATAGGCCGAATAGACGAAATAGCGCTGGCCGCCATGCTCGAACACCGTGCCGTCCAGCCCGGTTATGCGCGTGTTGACGCGCCCGCGATCGATCCATTCGCCTTTCAGCGGATCGGCGTTGGCATTCTCCAGCACGAAGACGCCGCGATGGGCGTCGTCATCATGCCCGGCCTCCGCGGCGGTGTAATAGACATACCATTTGCCGTCGAGCCGGTGCAGTTCCGGCGCCCAGATCGAGATCGCATTGGGGCCGCTGGCGGGCGGGGTCCAGATCACATGCTCGGGCGCGTCGGCCAGTTTCGCGAGATCGTCGGTCTGGCGGATGGCGATGCGGTCGCCCTTGGTGCCGAGGAAATAGAAGGTCGCGCCATGATGGACGATCCACGGGTCAGGCCCGCTCGATAGCAGCGGATTGGCGAGCGTCGGGGCGGCCTGCTGCGTGCTGGCGGTGGCGCAGCCGCCAAGCGCCAGCAGGGCGGCCAGAGTCAGGGGAGCCAGAGTCAGGGGAGCGAAGGCGCGGATCATGAGCGGCCCTCCAGTCCGGCCCAGCCTTGCGCGAAGGCGCGGGCGCTGGCGGCGATCTCTTCCGTGGTGGCGCCTATGCGGTACAGCGCCGATCCCAGCCCGAAACCGTCCGCGCCTGCCTGACGCCAGGGTTCCATATTGGTGGGGGTGATGCCGCCGACCACCAGCAGCGGCACCTCTTTGGGCAGCACCGCCCGCTGCGCCTTGACCACGGCGGGGGTCGCCGCCTCCGCCGGGAACAGCTTGAGCCCGCTCGCGCCCGCCGCCAGCGCGGCAAAGGCTTCGCTGGGCGTGAAATAGCCGGGCAGCGAGACCATGCCGCGCTTGGCGGTTTCGGCAATGACGGCGATGTCGGTGTTGGGCGAAACCACCATCGCGCCGCCCGCATCCTGCACCTGCGCCACCTGATCGACGGTCAGCACCGTGCCCGCGCCGACGATGGCGGCATCCCCGACGCGGCGCGCCAGCCTTTCGATGCTGAGCAGCGGATCGGGCGAATTGAGCGGAACCTCTATCAGGCGGAAGCCCGCCTCGACCAGCGCGTCGGCGGCGGCCTCCACCTCATCGGGGCGGATGCCGCGCAGGATGGCGACCAGTGGGAGTTGCGAGAAGGCGTCGGAAAAATCGATCATGCTTTGATGTCCCAGATGCGGGTGATGCCGGCGACGAAGGAAGCGTGGCTGTCGACGACGACAGCCTGTCCTCCGGCGATGGCGATGGCGGCGGAATAAAGTCGCGCAAGCAGGCCGTCAGCCAGCAGATGGACCTGCTGCCCCGGCTGCGTGATCCGTGCCCGGCAGTCGCTGCCGATCAGCAGGCCGCTGACATAGGCGGCCGCCGCGCCGGGCGCGCGTCTGCCCAGCACCGCCGCGGCGCGCACGCCGAAAAGGGCGGAAAGCAGGTCCCGGTCGGCGCTGGCTTCGACGCCCTTGCGGAAATCCGCATCCGCGTCGACCTCGCCGGTCATTTCGCTGCCGATCAGCGCATGACCCTTGAGCAGCGCGAACATCTCGCCGGTCATGGCGGTGATGAAGTCGGCAAGCGCGCCGTCCTTCATGAGCGCCCATTTGGCATGGGTGCCCGGCTGGCACAGCAGCGCGTCGCCGGGGGCCAGCCCCGCCGCAACCGCGCCCAGAAGCTGCACTTCCTCGCCGCGCATGACGTCCTGCCGCTCGTCGCCGTCGCGGCAGACGCCCGGCACGATCGCGACGCCCTCTTCGGGCGAGACAAGGCGCGCCGCAAGGTCCGCGAGCGAGGCAGGAGCCAGCACATAGCCTGCATCATGCCATCCCCGGTTGGAGCCGACCATGCCCGCGAGTAGCATCGGCAGCCCGCCATGGCGCTCGCGCAGCCCCGCCACGGCGGCGGGAAAGCCGCCCGGCGGAACCGAGAGGATGCCCATATCGTCGCGCTCGGTCGCGACGACCTCGCCGCCCTCGATCAGATAGGCGCGGCGGTTGGTCGTGCCCCAATCGACCGCGATGAACGCCGCGCCGCTCACCAGAACACCGCGTAAAGGACGCAGAGCACCAGAATCACCGCGATCGCTCCTGCATTGAACCCGGTCGAGGTGGCGTAGCGCACGTCGCCGGTCGCTATGCTGTCCTTGTCGCGCCGCGCCGGGGTGACGAGGGAGACGGCGACCGCCAGCGCCAGCGCCGCGAGGAAGACCAGGCCCATGCGGTCGAGGAAGGGGACGCCCGGCGCCCAGAGCTTGAAGCCCCAGGACAGCGCCACCGATGCCACCGCCGCCGTGATCGCGCCCGGCTCGTTGGCGCGCCGCCAGAACAGGCCGAGCAGGAAGATCACGGTGATGCCCGGCGTGAAGAAGCCGGTGAATTCCTGGATGAACTGGAACGCCTGTTCGCTGGAGCCCACCAGTGGCCGGGCGGTGAGGATGGCGATGAGGATCGCGATCGCGGCGGCGACGCGGCCCACCAGCACCAGATGGCGTTCCCGCCTTTCGCCGGGTTCCTCCATCCTGCGGAACTTTGCCCAGACGTCGAGGGTGAAGATGGTGGCGATCGAATTGATCTTCGACGCGGTGGACGCGATGATCGCCGCCACCAGCGCCGCGAAGACGAGGCCGAGCAGGCCCGGCGGCAGCAGCCGCATCATCGTCGGATAGGCTTCGTCCGGCTTGGCGAGGTCGGGCGCCAGGACGACGGCGGCGATGCCCGGCAGCACGATGATGATCGGCATGATGAGCTTCAGGAAGGCCGCGAACAGCATGCCGCGCTGCGCCTCGTCCACCGATTTCGCCGCCAGGGCGCGCTGGATGATATATTGGTTGAAGCCCCAATAGCTGAGGTTCGCGATCCACATGCCGCCGACCAGCACCGAAAGGCCGGGCAGGTCCATATAATGCGGGTCGCCTTTCTGGAGGATCATGTGGAAATGGTCGGGCGCGCGTTCGACCAGGCGCGAGAAACCGGCGATGACGCCTGCGCCCCCGCCGATCTCCCCCAGTGTCAGCACGGCGATGACGAGGCCGCCCAGAACCAGCAGCGTCACCTGCACGATGTCGGTCAGCGCCACCGCCTTCAGCCCGCCGCGAAGCTGGTAGAGCAAGGCGAAGACGCCGAGCGCGACCAGCGCCACGTCCTGGTTGACGCCCGCCACCTTCATCACCGCGACCGATCCGAGCCAGATGATGCTGGTCAGGTTCACGAAGACGTAGAGGACCAGCCAGAATATCGCCATCAGCGTCCGGATGCCGTTGCCGTAGCGCCGTTCCAGGAATTGCGGCATGGTGTAGATCTCGTTGCGCAGGAAGATCGGCAGGAAGAATTTGCCGACGATCAGCAGCGTCGCCGCCGCCATCCATTCATAGGAAGCGATGGCGAGGCCGATGGCATAGCCCGAACCGGACATGCCGACGATCTGCTCCGCCGAGATGTTCGCCGCTATCAGCGAGGCGCCGATGGCCCACCAGGGCAGGTTCTTCGACGCCAGGAAATAGTCGGTCGAATTTTTCGGCCCGGCCCCCGCCTTGTCGCGGCTGACCCATTGCGCGAGGCCGAATATGCCGATTGCGTAGATCACGACCACGCTGATGTCGATCGTCGCCAGTCCCATCTCGTCTCCCCAATCTTCCAGCAACGGACGTGCCGGTCGCATGGCCGCGAATCGCGTGATCCGGGCCTGCCGATCTGCTTCTTCATAAAACACATATTTATAATATCAATCTTGACAATATTTCGATGGAGAGGTCTATCTTCCGCCGAACAATCAAGGGAGACGGAAATTGGCTCGGGGCAAATCGCTTTTCGCGCTTGCTGCGGCATCGGCCGCCATCACGCTTTCATTCATGCAAATTCCCGCCGCAGCCCAGTCGAAACCGGTGCGCGCCGAGGTCGTGCCCGGCGCGCCTGAGACGCCCTATGTCGATCCGGACAAGGCCTATCTCTTCGCCCACATGACCAAGGAGCGCTATGGCGTGCTCTATTATTCGGTCAGCCGGGACGGGCTGCACTGGGAGCAGATCAACGGCGGCAGGCCGGTGTCGGAGGATTATCACGGCCACGCCTCGATCGCGCGCGGGGGCGACGGGCGCTATTATCTGGTCGGCAACAAGAGCGACGAAGACCCCTATATCCGCTTCTGGGTCTCCGACGATCTGGTCGGTTGGAAACCCTATGGCACCTATCGTCCCGACCTGTCGAACATCCCCGGCCTGCCGCACGCCATGCAGCGGATCGGCGCGCCCAAGCTGTTCTTCGACAAGCCGTCGGGACAGTTCCTTCTGACGTGGCACACCGCCACCGTCCCCGGCGTTCCCGAAGACCCGGAGCGTTATTGGGCGAGCCAGCGCACGCTCTACGTCCTCTCGCCCGATCTCAAGCGCTTCGCGAAGCCGCCGCGCCGCCTGTTCGACTGGGACATGGCGACGATCGACACCTTCATCCGGCCGGAGGCCGATGGCAGCGCCTATTGCGCTATCGTGAAGGATGAGCGCTATCCCAGCTACAACTGGACCACCGGCAAGACGGTGCGCATCTCCTGCGCCAAGGACCTGCTTGGTCCCTATCCGCCGCCGGGACCGCCGGTCAGCCCCAATTTCCGCGAAGCGCCGACCGTCATCCGCGCGCCGAACGGCGAGGATTGGCTGATGTACTATGAGCAATATGCGGGAACGAGCTATGGCCTGTCCAAGGCGCCGCGCCTGACGGGCCCCTGGTTCCAGGTCTCGGGCAATTCGGGCGTGCCGGAATGGAACCGTTATGAGATGCCCGCCGGACTGCGCCACGGCTCCATGGTCGAGATCAGCAAGGAGCAATATGATAGGCTGGTGAAGGCGTTTCCGAACCGCAGGTGAGAGGCGCCCGTGCTCGTGCCGCGCTCGCCTGCGGCACGATCCGGCCCATAGAGGTGCGCAAAGGGGCGTCCAATGCCTGTCGGAATTATCATATGAATTGACTTATCATATGAAAGGACCTTGCCTGGGCTGGAGCGGGCATTAACATGGATTGCCATGGCATCGGAGCGGGTAAGGACAAGGACAGCGTCTTGGCAGAGGCATCTCATCTCATCGTGGACGAACCGGCAGCGCAGCTTGGCCGCAATCTGACCTATGGCCTGCTCGACAGCATCGGCCGCGCCATCGTTACCGGCCGGTTCGACGATGTCGTCTTCCCCACCGAGGGGGAACTTGCCAAGCAGCATGGCGTCAGCCGCTCCGTCACGCGGGAAGCGGTCAAGATGCTCACCGCCAAGGGCCTGCTGAGCGCCCGCCCGCGCCAGGGCACGACCGTGCAGCCGACCTCCTCATGGAATCTGTTCGATACCGACGTGCTGCGCTGGATGCTGGAACGCCAGCTTTCGGTGAACCTGCTGCGCCAGTTCAACGAGCTGCGCGTGGCGGTGGAGCCGGAGGCGGCCGCCCTGGCCGCACGAGTCGCGGGAGAGGACGATGTCAAGCGCATCGACGATGGCCTGCAGCGTATGCAGGCGGCGGAAAACGGGCTGGATGACCCGCTGGAAGCGGATATCGCTTTTCACGTCGCCGTGCTCCGCGCGTCGAAAAACCCCTTCTACATCCAGTTGCGGGATGTGGTGAGTACCGCGTTGCGCACCTCGATCCGCTTCACCAATCGTATCAAGGGCCGCACCGCCGACGTCGTCGAGCATGCCAAGGTGCGCGATGCCATCGTCCTGCACGATCCCGACGGGGCGCGGATCGCCATGCGGCGGATCATTGGCGATGTGCTCCTCCTTATCGAGGACCGGCTGCCCTAGACCAGCGCCAATGGCCGGCCAGGCATTCAGCCTGCATCCTGTCCAGACAAGAGGATTTACCGTGGAGCCTGTCCGATTGGGTCTCGTGGGCATCGGCAAGATCGCCAGGGACCAGCATCTGCCCGCCATCGCCGCCGACCGCCGCTTCCGCCTTGCCGCCACTGCCAGTCGTCAGGGCCGCGTGGAGGGGATCGACGGCTATCATGACATTGAGGATATGATCGGAGCCAGCCGACTGGACGCGGTTTCACTCTGCACGCCGCCGGATGGGCGCTACGCACAGGCGCTGACCGCCCTGGAAGCCGGGCTGCATGTCATGCTGGAAAAGCCGCCGACGGTGACGCTTTCGCATATCGCGGCACTGACGCAGGCCGCGCGCGCGGCAGGCGTGACGCTCTTTGCAACCTGGCACTCGCGCGAGGCGGCGGGTGTGGCTCCAGCGCGCGCGTGGCTTGCCGATAAACGCATTCTCGCCGTCCGGATCGACTGGCGCGAAGACATCCGCCGCTGGCATCCGGATCAGGAATGGATCCTCGGTTCGGGGGGCTTTGGCGTATTCGACCCCGGCATCAACGCCCTGTCGATTGCGACCGAGATCCTGCCGCACGAACTGCTGCTTGAGCAGGCCAGCCTGGATGTGCCGGCAGGACGCATGTCTCCCATCGCCGCCGAGCTCAGGATGCGCTGCGGCGATGCCGCAGTGCACGCAATATTCGACTTTCTCGAAACCGGCCCGCAGATTTGGTCCATAGAAGTCGATACCGACGCCGGCACCCTGCGCCTCGCCATGGGCGGCAGCATATTGCAACTTCCCGGCGAACCGGAGAGCATTGCGGCGGACCGGGAATATGCACGCCTCTACGCCCGGTTCGCGGAGTTGATCGCAGCGGGGCAAAGCGATGTGGATATAAGGCCGCTACGGCTTGTCTCCGACGCCTTCCTGATTGCGGAGCGGCGGATCACCGAAGCCTTCGCATTCTAATGGCTGCCTATCTATCGGGATTATCGTAAAGAGGTCTCTCGCATTTGGGGGGTGTGGTCTGGATAGCTGCCCCTGCGGACCTGAAGATCAAAAACGGTTCCTTGTATGGCGGAGATGGGTCGATTTAGGTCGCGTCAACCATCGGCTGTGGGACGATGCAGCGCAGGTCGCCGGCATGCCGGCGGGGGCCGGGGCTCGGGCGGGAGACCGGATCGCGCTCATGCTGCCGAGCGGACTCGACTTCATGCGCGCCTGGGCGGGTATAGGCCGGCTGGGGAATGCGGGCGGGACAGCGACCGCCTGCGTTGGCGATGTCACGGCCGATGACTTCGGCGAGCGCTTCGTCCGCACGGCTCTCGAGACGTTCGGTGGGCTCGACATCATCGTCAGCAATGCCGGCTACACGCGCGACGGCGTCATCCAGAAGCAGACGGACGAGCAGTTCCAGGCAATGCTCGACGTGCACGTTTCGGCCCCGTTTCGCATCCTGCGCGCAGCTGCGGAGCCTCTGCGAACGATGGCCCGAAAAGAAGCCGCCGAAGGCCGCGAGGTTATCCGCAAGGTCGTCAACATATCATCCATGGCCGGCACCCACGGCAATGCCGGACAGATCAACTACTCCGCGGCCAAATCCACCCTGCTGGGCATGACCAAGACTCTGTCCAAGGAATGGGGGCGCCTGAAAGTCTGCGTGAATTGCGTGGCCTTCGGCATCATCGACACGCGGTTGACGCAGCCCATTTCGGGGTCGGAGGCATCCATCCCGATCGGGGGGCAGCCCCTGCACACCGGTATTCCTTCCGCGGTACGGGACGCCCTGCTGGACAGCGTGCCGTTGGGACGGGCGGGAACGGCGCGGGAGGCCGCTGACAGCATCTACCTGCTGTGCGTTCCCGAGAGTGATTACATCAGCGGACAGGTCCTGGTCGTTTCAGGTGGTCTCAGCTTGTAGAAATGCCTTGCATTTGCCTGATCCGGAGACCGGAATCTGTTCGGTGACGGGAGGCATGGCTGCTGTCGGTCCACAGCGAATGCGTTGTCGCCGGATGCATGTCTGGCGTTCGACGCCATGCCTGAACCTTGGCCGAAATGGCGGGCCGAGAGAGATCGGCCGACATGATCGACAGCATCGTCGTCCGGGCCATCACTGCGCCGTCGGCATAAGAAGGGACGCGAGCGACCGAGGCATTGAGGCAGGTCAAATTGCTGGTTGCGCGGGATCAATGCCGGGCCCGTTCGGGCGCGGCAGAAGGGCGGCACCGACAAACAGGGATGGAGATCAAGGACATGACCATCAAGACGATCCTGCTGGGGGCGGCTGCCGGCTGCGCCGTTCTGGCCGCGCCGGCGCAGGCGGCGCAGGGCGATGTGCTGGTGCGGCTGCGCGGCATCATGGTCGCGCCCAACGAGAAGAGCGGGAGCGTGCTGCCCGCCTTTCCGGGCGAGAAGGTGAAGGTCGACAACAGCGTGATGCCGGAAGTGGACGTCACCTATATGGCGACCGACCATATCGGTTTCGAGCTGATCGCCGCGACCACCAAGCATAGCGCGAGCGGGCGGACCGGCACGACCGGGGGCATCGGCAGGCTTGCGTCGACCTGGGTCCTGCCGCCGACGCTGACCGCGCAATATCATTTCCTGCCCGAAGGGAAGATCCGGCCCTATGTCGGGGCGGGGGTGAATTATACGCTCTTCTATAATGAGAAGGCGTCGAATGCGCTGGAGGGCGCGGTGGGCGCGACCAAGGTGCATATGTCCGACAGCTTCGGCTGGGCGGGGCAGGTCGGCGTCGACATCGACCTTAACGAGCGGGTGTTCCTGAATCTGGACGTCAAATATATCGACATCGATACGACGGCGCGGCTGTCGACTGCTGCTGCCGGGGTGCAGAGGGTGAAGCTGGAGCTTGATCCCTTTGTCTTCGGCGTGGGTGTGGGAATGAAGTTCTGATGGGAAGGGGTGGCGGCTTTTGGCCAATTCAAGACATTCCCCTCCCGTAAACGGGAGGGGTTAGGGGTGGGCGCGAGCGTAACGAGCTTCCAGCTTAGCCGTTGAAAATTCACGCTGATGTCGCGCCAGCCCACCCCCTAGCCCCCTCCCGCCTGCGGGAGGGGGAATGTCCTGATTCCACCCACTTTCGCCTTTTAGGGAAAATTACGGATAGGTTGCGGCGCGCGGCGGCGGCATGGATCGGCGCATGGATATGCGATTTGATCTGGCGCAAAAGGCGCAGGACGATGGGGCCTTCGTCATGGCGGCGACGCCGCCGGCCAAGGGCTGCGGTGGGCAATATTGCGACCGGTGCGAGGTGCGCGATCAGGCGATCTGCGCTGATCTCGACGAAAAGCAGCGCGTGGCGCTGAACCGGATCGGGCGGCGGGTGTCGTTGCAGGCCGGGCAGACCGTGATGTGGGAAGGCGACAGTTCGACGCTGGTCGCCAACGTGATCGAGGGGACGCTGAAGCTGTCCACCTCCACCGGCGACGGGCGCGAGCAGATCGTCGGCGTCGTCTATGCATCGGATTTCATCGGCCGCCCCTTCGGCGCGCGTACGCCGCACAGCGTCACGGCGCTGACCGATGCGCGGCTGTGCCTTTATCCGCGGGGGGCGTTCGACGGCTTTGCGCGGGAACATCCGGCGCTGGAGCACCGGCTGTTGCAGCGGACGCTGGACGATCTGGACCGGACGCGGGCGTGGATGCTGCTGCTGGGGCGGAAGAATGCGCGGGAGAAGGTGGCGACCCTGCTGCTGGACATGCACAGGCGGTTGCGGGCGGACCGGGCCGGGGTGATCGAACTGCCTTTGTCGCGGCAGCAGATCGCGGACGTGCTGGGGCTGACCATCGAGACGGTGTCGCGCCAGATCGGCGATCTGAAGCGGATGGGCGTGATCGCGCTCGCCGGGCGGCGCGGGGTGCGGATCGTGGATGCCGGGCGGCTGGAGGGGATGGCTGAGGGGGAGTGAGGGGTGGTTGGCCCCTTGCAGACGTTTTCTCCCCTCCCGTAAACGGGAGGGGCCGGGGGTGGGCCGCCGCGTTAGCGGCGTTCTTCCCTCACCGATAGCGCAGAGGCTCGCTTCGCTCGCGCCCACCCCCTAGCCCCCTCCCGCTTGCGGGAGGGGGAATTGCTTTCCACCCCCATACGGACATTCCCCTACATACCTGGGGCGCGGGCTTTGACAGAGGTCAATGCATAAGGGCGGCTCCCGGACGAAGGACGCCGCAAAGCCTTTGACGGGGAAATCCTATGGAGCAACTGGTTTGGAAGACGGGCGGCTGGTTCGCGCTCGCGACGCTGGCCTTTCTGGCGGCGCTGGCGGCGGCGGACTTCGGCTTTGCCGTGCATATGGGGATCGTGTGCGCGGCCGCGCTGGCCGTCGCCGTGCTGACGATGCGGCATGCCGATTATGAGGCGATCACCCGCGGGCTGCTGAAGATGCCCGCATCCCAGGGGAAATATGACGACGACCCGATCCGCTGGGGCGTGATCGCGACCGTCTTCTGGGGGCTGGCTGGCTTCCTGGCGGGGTTGTACATCGCGCTTCAACTGGCCTTTCCGGCGCTCAACCTGGGGATCGAATATACCAGTTTCGGGCGGCTGCGGCCGCTGCATACCTCCGCCGTCATCTTCGCCTTCGGGGGCAATGCGCTGATCGCCACCAGCTTCTACGTGGTGCAGCGGACATGCCGGGCGCGGCTGGCCTTTCCGGCGCTCGCCCGGTTCGTCTTCTGGGGCTATCAGCTTTTCATCGTGCTGGCGGCGACCGGCTATCTGCTGGGCATCACCGAAGGCAAGGAATATGCCGAGCCCGAATGGTATGTCGACCTGTGGCTGACCATCGTCTGGGTCGCCTATCTGGTCGTGTTCGGCGGGACGATCCTGCGCCGCAGCGAGCCGCATATCTATGTGGCGAACTGGTTTTACCTGAGCTTCATCCTGACGATCGCGATGCTGCACATCGTCAACAATCTTTCCATGCCGGTGAGCTGGCTCGGGTCCAAGAGCTACAGCGCTTTCGCGGGCGTGCAGGATGCGCTGACCCAATGGTGGTACGGGCATAATGCGGTTGGTTTCTTCCTGACCGCCGGTTTCCTGGCCATGATGTATTATTTCGTGCCCAAGCAGGCGGAGCGGCCGGTCTATAGTTACAGGCTTTCCATCATTCACTTCTGGTCGCTGATCTTCCTCTATATCTGGGCGGGTCCGCACCATCTTCATTATACCGCGCTGCCCGACTGGGCGCAGACTTTGGGCATGGTCTTTTCGGTCATGTTGTGGATGCCGAGCTGGGGCGGGATGATCAACGGGCTGATGACGCTGAACGGGGCATGGGACCGCATCCGCACCGATCCGATCATCCGCATGATGGTGATGGCGCTGGCCTTTTACGGCATGTCGACCTTCGAAGGTCCGATGATGTCGGTGAAGGCGGTCAACAGTCTATCCCACTATACCGACTGGACCATCGGCCATGTGCATAGTGGTGCGCTGGGGTGGAATGGACTGATCACTTTCGCCTGCCTCTATTATCTGACGCCACGACTATGGAAGCGGGAGCGGCTGTACAGTCTTCGGCTGGTGAACTGGCACTTCTGGCTGGCGACCGTCGGTATCGTCCTCTACGCGGCGTCGATGTGGGTCGCGGGCATCATGCAGGGGTTGATGTGGCGCGAATATGGCAGCGACGGTTATCTTGTCTATGCCTTCTCCGAAGTGGTGAGCGCCATGTTCCCCTTGTACCTGATCCGGGCGGCGGGAGGTCTTCTGTACCTGAGCGGCGCGATCGTCATGGCCTGGAACATCGGCAAGACCATCGCGGGCAGCCCGTTGCGTGTGGAAAAGCCGATGAACGATGCGGCCTATGATGTGGAGGCCGACCGGCCATTGGTGCCCGCGGCGACCTGAAACCCCTCTCCGTTCGGGCTGGGCCTTCAAGAAGAAGAAAAGCCCTTCGACAGGCTCAGGGCGAACGGAGGTTTTCCTTTGAGGAACCGGATAATGACTGCACCATCCAAGGGTAAATTCTTCGACCATGGCAGGCTGGAGCGGAATGTTTCGCTGCTGGGCATCGCAGCCCTGATTACAGTCGCCATCGGCGGCATTGTAGAGATCGCGCCGCTCTTCTGGATCGACAATACGATCGAGAAAGTGGAGGGCGTGCGGCCCTATACGCCGCTGGAGCTGGCGGGGCGGAACATCTACATCCGCGAGGGCTGCTATAATTGTCATAGCCAGATGATCCGTCCCTTCCGGGACGAGACGGAACGCTACGGCCATTACAGCCTGGCGGCAGAGAGCATGTACGATCATCCCTTCCAGTGGGGATCGAAGCGCACCGGGCCGGATCTGGCGCGGGTGGGCGGCCGCTATTCGGACGAGTGGCATGTCCAGCATCTGAAGGACCCCCGCGCCGTGGTGCCGGAATCGATCATGCCGGGCTATGCCTTCCTGGCGGAGCGGGAATTGAAGCTGCCCGACATGCGCAAGGACCTGACGGCGCTCAATGATGTCGGCGTTCCCTATACGAAGGACGACATCGACAGGGCGAATGACGACCTGAAGGCGCAGGCCGATCCGGATGCGGACAGCAGCGACCTTCTGAAACGCTATCCCAAGGCGCAGGCGCGCGATTTCGACGGCGATCCGGCCAAGCTGACGGAGATGGACGCGCTGGTCGCCTATCTCCAGATGCTGGGCACGCTGGTCGATGTGGAGAGCGCGAAACCGCAGGAGGTCGACAGATGAGCTACGACGCCTTGCGGCATTTTGCCGATAGCTGGGGGCTGGTGTTCATGGGGGTGCTCTATGTGGCCCTCATCGGCTGGCATTTCCTGCCCCATGGGCGGCAGCGCAGCGCACAGGCCGCGCTCGCCATTTTCGACGATCAGACGGAGGCCGGGCATGGCTGACGACAAGCGCATCGATCCCGCCACCGGGACGGAGATCAAGCATCATGAATGGGACGGCATCCAGGAACTGGACACGCCGCTGCCGCGCTGGTGGCTGTGGACCTTCTATGCGACGATCATATTCGCTATCGGTTATATGATCGCCTATCCGGCTATCCCGATGATCGACCGGGCGACCGGCGGCATGCTGGGCTGGTCTAGCCGGGGGGCGCTGGACAAGGAATTGGCGGCGCGGGAAAGGCAGATTGCGCCGATCCGCCGGGCGATTGCGGAGACGCCGGTCACGGCGCTGCCGGGGCGGCCGGAACTGATGCAGCAGGCGGTCGAGGGCGGGCGCGCGGCTTTCCGGGTGCATTGCGTCCAGTGCCATGGGTCGGGGGCGGCGGGGTCCACGGGCTATCCCAACCTCAATGACGACGACTGGCTGTGGGGCGGCGATCTGGCGACGATCGAGAAGACGATCACCGATGGCGTCCGCAATCCCGATCATGATGCGACCCGCCAGTCGCTGATGCCGGCCTTCGGCAAGGACCAGTTGCTGACGGCGGCGCAGGTGGACGATGTGGTGGCGCATGTCCGGGCGATCAGCGGGCAGGACAGGCCAAGCGCGGCTTCGCGGCGCGGGGACAAGGTCTTTGCCGATAATTGCGCGGTCTGCCATGGCCCGGCGGGCAAGGGCAACCGGGAGCTGGGCGCGCCCAATCTGACCGATGCGATCTGGCTTTACGGGGGCGATGCGGGGACCATCCATGAGACCGTCTGGAACAGCCGCCATGGCGTGATGCCGCGCTGGGACGACAAGCTGGACAAGGCGACCATCCGGATGCTGGCGGCCTATGTGCACAGCCTGGGCGGGGGTGAGGTGGCCCCTCCCGCTGGTGCGGGGGCAGGTCGATAAGCCATGTTCATGTCCGGCTCCGCCTCGCTCTATGAGAAGCGCAAGGGCGTCTATCCCAAGGCGGTGGACGGCTTCTACCGCCGCCTGAAATGGGCGATCATGGCGGTGACGCTGACCATCTACTGGGGGACGCCCTGGCTGCGCTGGGACCGGGGGCCTTATGCGCCCGATCAGGCGGTGTTGGTCGATCTGGCCCATCGGCGTTTCTACATGTTCTCCATCGAGATCTGGCCGCAGGAATTTTATTATGTCGCGGGCCTGCTGATCATGGCGGGGATCGGGCTGTTCCTCGTCACGTCGGCGGTGGGGCGGGCCTGGTGCGGCTATGCCTGTCCGCAGACGGTTTGGACCGACCTCTACCAGCATGTCGAGCGGTTCGTGGACGGCGACCGCAATGCGCAGTTGCGGCTCGCCAAGGCGCCATGGGGGGCGGTGAAGATCGCCCGGCGGCTTTTCAAATGGTCGGTCTGGCTGGGGATCGCCTTCGTCACCGGAGGCGCGTGGATATTCTATTTCGCGGACGCCCCGACGCTGCAACGGGAGTTCTGGAGCGGGACCGCCGCGTGGCAAGCCTATGCGACGACTTTCGTGCTGACCGCGACGACCTTCGTGCTGGGCGGGTTCATGCGGGAGCAGGTGTGCATCTATATGTGCCCCTGGCCGCGCATCCAGACCGCGATGCTGGACGAGAAGTCGCTGGTCGTCACCTACAAGCATTGGCGCGGGGAGAAGCGCGGGAGCCTGAAGAAGGCCCAGGCGCATCCGGGCGCGTTTGGCGACTGCGTGGATTGCAACCAGTGCGTCGCGGTCTGCCCGACCGGCATCGACATTCGCGAAGGGCCGCAGATCGGCTGCATCACCTGCGCGCTCTGCATCGACGCCTGCGACAAGGTGATGGCGCAGGTCGGGCGGCCGCGCGGCCTGATCGATTATTGCACGCAGGACGATGCGGAGGCGGAGCAGAAGGGCGCGGCGCCGCGACCGGTGCTGAAGACGCTGCTGCGGCCCCGCACCATCGCCTATTTCGCGGTCTGGGCGGGGATCGGCGCGGCCATGCTGTTCGCGCTGGGCGCGCGCGAGCGGCTGGAGGTCAGCGCGCAGCAGGACCGCAATCCGATCTTCGTGCGCCTGTCCGACGGCGCGATCCGCAACGCCTATACAGTCAAGCTGCGCAATATGCAGGCGCGGCCCCGGCCGATGGAGGTGGGCCTCACCGGCCTGCCCGGCGGCCGGATGTGGACGGATGCGGGGTCGCGGGAGACCGCCGCCGCGACGGTGCGGACGACCGTGCCGGCCGACAGCGTGGCGAAGCTGCGCATCTTCCTGACGCTGCCGTCCGGCGGCCCGGTGCGGCAGGATTTCCGCTTCACCGTGCGCGCTTTGGATCACGAGGGCGGCAGCGCCAGCGAACCCGCCCGATTTGAAAGGCCCTGAAGCATGACCCCTGCTCCATCCCCCATCCGCCGCTTCACCGGCTGGCATATGACGGCGATATTGGTGGCGTTCTTCGCCGTGGTGATCGCGGTCAACATGCTGATGGCGACCGTTGCGGTGCGGTCCTTCGGCGGCACGGTCGTCGAAAACAGCTATGTCGCCAGCCAGAAATTCAACGGCTGGCTGGCGCAGGCGCGGGCGCAGAAGCGGCTGGGGTGGCGGGACGCGGTGACGCTGGATGCGGGGCGGCATGTCGGCTTGGCCCTTGCCGACGCCAAGGGCGCGCCAGTGGCGGGCGGCCAGGTGACGGCGGTGGCGCAGCATCCGCTGGGGCGGACGCCCGACCTGTCGCTGGTCTTTCGCGAGACCGCGCCGGGCGTCTATGCCAGCGACCGGGCGTTGCCGGAGGGGCGGTGGCAGATCCGCTTCGACCTGCGCCTGACCGGGCGCGAGGAGCATCTGTTGAGGGAGGTCGACTGATGGCCACGAAGGCGCTGATCCCCGATCCGGTGGCGGAAGAGACGGTCGAAAGCCTGTTCGCCGTCCCCGGCATCCATTGCGTCGGCTGTATCGCCAAGATCGAGGAGGGCCTGCCGCGCCAGCCCGGCATCCTGTCGGCGCGGGTCAATATGGGCGCGAAGCGCGTCGCCGTCCGCCACGATCCGGCGCTGACCCCGCCCGACCTGCGCGCCGCCATCGCCGCTTTGGGATTCGAGGCGGAGCCGCTGGCCGATGCGGGGCTGGATGTCGCGGCGGCCGAAAGCCGGCGGCTGACGCGGGCGCTGGTGGTGGCGGGCTTCGCGGCGATGAACATCATGCTGCTGTCGGTGTCTGTCTGGTCCGGGGCGGCGGGGGCTACGCGGGAGATGTTCCACTGGCTCTCCGCCCTGATCGCCCTGCCGACGGTCGCCTATGCGGGCCAGCCCTTTTTCCGTTCGGCCTGGGCGGCGCTGCGGCAGGGGCGGACCAATATGGACGTGCCGATCAGCATCGGCGTGCTGCTGACCACCGTAATGAGTCTTTATGAGACCGTCACCGGTGGGGCGCATGCCTGGTTCGACGGGGCGGTGATGCTGCTGTTCTTCCTGCTGGCGGGGCGTTCGCTCGACAGCATGATGCGCGGGCGGGCGCGGGCGGGCGTGGCGGCGCTGCTGAAGCAGACCGCGCCCGGCACGCTGGTGCTGGAGGCGGACGGGAGCAGTCGGTGGACGCGGGCCGACGCGCTGCGCCCCGGCATGACGATATTGGTGGCGGCGGGCGAAAGGCTGGCCGCCGACGGGCGTGTCGTGGAGGGCGAAAGCGGGCTCGACATCGCCTTTCTGACCGGGGAAAGCGCCCCGGTGCGGGTGCATCCCGGCGACGATGTGCAGGCGGGCTCGCTCAATATCGACGGGCCGATCCGGGTTGAGGTGACGGCGGCGGGGCCGACACCGTCATCGCCGACATCGCCCGGCTGATGGAGGAGGCGGGGCAGGGCAAGTCGCGCTATGTGCGCCTCGCGGACCGGGCGGCGCGGCTCTATGCGCCCTGCGTCCATCTGCTGGCGGCGCTGTCCTTCGCTGGGTGGATGATCGCGGGGGCGGGCGTGCATCACGCCTTGCTGATCGCGGTCGCCGTGCTGCTGATCACCTGCCCCTGCGCGCTGGGGCTGGCGGTGCCTGCGGCGCAGATCGTCGCCTGCGGCGCGCTGATGCGGCGGGGCGTGCTGGTGAAGGACGGGTCGGCGCTGGAACGGCTGGCAGAGGTCAGCGAGGCGGTGTTCGACAAGACCGGCACGCTGACGCTGGGCCGTCCGGTGCCGCAGGGCTTGCGCCGTCTGTGGCGCGACGACCGGTCGATCCTGCTGTCCCTGTCGCGGGCGTCTCGCCATCCGCTGAGCGTCGCCTTGCGGCAGGCGCTGGAGGCGCGGGGGGTGACGCCCGCCGCGCTCGACAATGTACGCGAAGTGGCGGGGGAGGGCGTGTTCGCGGACTATGAAGGCGTGGCCGTGTCGCTGGCGCGTCCGCGCAGCCTGATCAACCTGTTCGGGCTGGCGGCGGAATATCGGCGCGGGGATCAGGCCTTGCTGCTGGGCTTCACCGACGCGTTGCGGCCCGATGCGGCGGAAACGCTGGACGTGCTGCGCGGCATGGGGATGAAGATATTGATCGCCAGCGGCGACCGGCCCGAAGCGCTGGAGGAGATTGCCCGCGAAACCCGCACTACCGCCATCGGCCATCTGCGCCCCGCCGACAAGCTGGCGCTGATCGACCGGCTGAAGGCCAGGGGCGAGAAGGTGCTGATGATCGGGGACGGGCTGAACGACGGCCCGGCGCTGGCGGCGGGTCATGCCAGCATGGCGCCCGCCTCCGCCAGCGATGCGAGCCAGCTTACCGCCGACGCCGTGTTCTTGGGCGACAGGCTGGCGCCGGTGGCGCTGACCGTGCATGCGGCGCGGCGGACGGTCGCGGTGGTGAAGCAGAATTTCGCGCTGGCGATCGGCTATAATGTGCTGGCGGTGCCGCTGGCCATAGCGGGGAAGGTGACGCCGCTGGTCGCGGCGGTTGCCATGTCGACATCCTCGCTGATCGTCATCGCCAATGCCCTGCGCCTGAAAGGAGTCGTGAAATGACCGGTCTCAGCCTGTTGATTCCGATTGCGCTTGGGCTGGGGCTGTTGGGCTTGGCGGCCTTTTTCTGGGCGCTGGGCAATGGCCAGTTCGAGGATACGGATGGGGCAGCGGTGCGCATCCTGATTGACGAGGATTGATGGCAGGCGGATTTTCGCCCCTTTTGGGTGGATTGGGTGGATGGTCTGACTGGATAATCGCAATTAATAAGGCAGATTGCCTTAACATGGGCTGTTTATAAGTCGGATTGCATGCCATGATTTCCCTATCATGGCGCACATGACGAACCCGCCCCCCTTCATCGATTTCGCCCCCGCCATCCGGCCGCAGTCGCCGCTCCGCCAGGCCATCACCGCCGCCTATCGCCGCGATGAAGCAGAGTGCTTGGCGCCCCTGCTGGAAGCCGCCGCGCTGCCCGACGCCATGCGGCAGGGGGTGCGCGACATGGCGCGCAGGCTGGTGACGACGCTGCGCGCCAATGGCAAGGGCAGTGGGGTCGAGGCGCTGGTGCAGGAATATTCGCTCTCCAGCCAGGAGGGCGTGGCGCTGATGTGCCTGGCCGAAGCGCTGCTGCGCATTCCCGACGATGCGACCCGCGACGCGCTGATCCGCGACAAGATCGCTGACGGCGACTGGGGCGGGCATCTGGGTGGCGGCAAGTCGCTGTTCGTCAATGCGGCGACCTGGGGGCTGGTGGTGACGGGCAAGCTGGTCGGCAGCGTGGACGACCGGGGCTTAGGCGCGGCGCTGACCCGGCTGATGGCGCGGCTGGGCGAGCCGGTGATCCGGCGCGGCGTCGACCTCGCCATGCGGATGATGGGCGAGCAGTTCGTGACCGGCGAGACCATCGGGGAAGCGCTGAAGCGGGCGCGGACGGAAGAGGCGAAAGGCTTCCAGTACAGCTATGACATGCTGGGGGAGGCGGCGGCGACGGCGGCGGACGCGGCCCGCTATCTGGAGGATTATCGGCAGGCGATCCACGCCATCGGCCGGGCGTCGGACGGGCGCGGCGTCTATGCCGGGCCGGGCATCTCGATCAAGCTGTCGGCGCTGCATCCGCGTTATAGCCGCGCCCAGGCGGAGCGGGTCATGGGGGAATTGCTGCCCCGGGTGAAGGAGCTGGCGCTGCTCGCGAAAAGCTATGACATCGGCCTCAACATCGATGCGGAGGAGGCGGATCGGCTGGAATTGTCGCTCGACCTGCTGGAGAGTCTGGCCCTCGATCCGGATTTGGCGGGGTGGAATGGGCTGGGCTTCGTGGTGCAGGCCTATGGCAAGCGCTGTCCCTTCGTCATTGACTGGATCGTCGATCTGGCCCAGCGCGCCGGGCGGCGGATCATGGTGCGGCTGGTCAAGGGCGCCTATTGGGACGCGGAGATCAAGCGGGCGCAGGTCGATGGGATGGCGGACTTCCCGGTCTATACGCGGAAGGTGCATACGGACGTCGCCTATATCGCCTGCGCGAAGAAGTTGCTGGCGGCGCGGGACCGGGTGTTCCCGCAATTCGCGACGCATAATGCGCAGACGCTGGCGACGGTCCATCATCTGGCGGGGCCGGGTTTCACGCTGGGCGACTATGAGTTTCAGTGCCTGCACGGCATGGGCGAGCCGCTGTACGAGCAGGTGGTGGGGAAGGGGAATCTGGACCGTCCCTGCCGCATCTATGCGCCGGTCGGCACGCATGAGACGCTGCTCGCCTATCTGGTGCGGCGGCTGCTGGAAAATGGCGCGAACAGTTCCTTCGTGCACCGTATTGCCGATCCGGCGGTGCCGGTGGAGGAGATGATCGCGGACCCGGTCGAGCAGGTGCTGGCGATGCCGCATCCGGGCGCGCGGCATGCGGAGATCGCGCTGCCGTCCGGACTGTATCCGGATCGGCGCAATTCGGACGGGATCGACCTGAGCGACGAGAATGCGCTGGCGATGCTGGCGCAGGCGCTGGCCGAAAGCGCGCAAATCAATTGGACGGCGGCGCCGCAGGGCGAGGAAGGCACGGCGCGGCTGGTGCTGAACCCCGCCAATCGGCGCGATGTCGTGGGGACGGTGTTCGAGGCGTGTGCGGACCATGCGCGGGCGGCGGTCATGCGCGCTGACGAAAGCGAATGGGCGCAGGTGCCGGTGGCCGAACGCGCCGCGATGCTGGAGCGGGCCGCCGACGCGATGCAGGCGCGCATGCCTATCCTGTTGGGGCTGATCGTGCGGGAAGCGGGCAAGTCGCTGCCCAACGCCATAGCCGAAGTGCGGGAGGCGATCGATTTCCTGCGCTATTATGCGGCGCAGGCGCGGGCGGCCTTCGGCGCGGCGCAGACCGCCTTGGGGCCGGTCGTGTGCATTTCGCCCTGGAATTTCCCGCTGGCGATCTTCACCGGGCAGGTCGCGGCGGCTTTGGTCGCGGGCAATGCGGTGCTGGCCAAGCCTGCCGAGGAGACCCCGCTGATCGCGGCGGAGGCGGTGCGGCTGCTGTATGAGGCTGGGGTGCCGGGCGATGCGTTGCAGCTTGTGCCCGGCGCGGGCGAGATCGGCGCGGCGCTGGTGGCGGCGCCGCAGACCGCCGGGGTGCTGTTCACTGGATCGACCGAGGTGGCGCGGCTGATCCAGCGGCAATTGGCCGCCCGCCTCTCCGCTTCGGGCAGGCCCATTCCGCTGATCGCGGAGACGGGCGGGCAGAATGCGATGATCGTCGACAGCTCCGCGTTGGCGGAGCAGGTGGTGGCGGATGTCATCGCCTCCGCCTTCGACAGCGCGGGGCAGCGCTGTTCGGCGCTGCGCATCCTCTGCCTGCAGGAGGATGTGGCGGACCGGACGCTGGCGATGCTGAAGGGGGCGCTCAGGGAATTGCAGATCGGGCGGACCGACCGGCTGGCGGTCGACATCGGGCCGGTCATCACGGACGAGGCGAAGGAAGGGATAGAACGGCATATAGAGGCGATGCGGGCGCTGGGCTGCGCGGTGGAGCAGCAGCCGCTGCCGCAGGAAACCGCGCATGGCAGCTTCGTGCCGCCGACGATCATCGAGATCGACGACATCGCGCAATTGCGGCGCGAGGTGTTCGGGCCGGTGCTGCACGTCATCCGTTTCCCTCGCACCGGGTTGAACGCGCTGGTCGATGCGATCAACGCGACCGGCTATGGCCTGACCTTCGGCCTGCATACGCGGCTGGACGATACCGTCGCGCAGGTGACGGGGCGGGTGAAGGCGGGCAATCTTTATGTGAACCGCAATGTGATCGGCGCCATTGTGGGCGTACAGCCCTTTGGCGGGCGGGGCCTGTCGGGCACCGGGCCGAAGGCGGGCGGGCCGCTTTATCTGGGGCGGCTGGTGGCGGTGCCGCCAGTCTTTGCCGAGCGGGCCGGTTCGCTCCGGTCGCCGCTCAGCGATTTTGCCGACTGGCTGGCGGCGAAGGGCGAGGCGGAGGCTTCGGCCATGGCGCGGCGCTGTGGCGATGCGTCGGCGCTGGGCGTTGAGATGACCCTGCCGGGGCCGGTGGGGGAGCGCAACCTCTATGCGCTGCATCCGCGAGGACTGATCGGGATGCGGCCCGCGACGCGGCAGGGGTTGTTGCAGCAGATGGCGGCGGTGCTGGCGACGGGCAATCGCGGGGTGCTGCGGGACATGGAACTGCCGCTGGGGTTGCCCGCGCCTATTGCGGCGCATTTCACATCGCAGGCGGATGGGCTGCTTAGGGCGGTGCTGGTGGAGGGCGATGCCGCGCGGATCGGTGCGGCGGTTCGGGACGTGGCCGGCATGCCGGGGCCGGTCGTCAGCGTCCATGCGGCGGGGGCGGATGGGGGATATCCGCTGGACTGGCTGCTGGAGGAGGTGTCGACCTCCATCAACACGACCGCTGCGGGGGGTAATGCCAGCCTGATGATGATTGGGTGAGCAGCTAAAGCGCGCCTTCGCAGGAGCAGATCACGCTCAGCTTTTCTTCAGCAAGCCCGTCACGACCGGCGCGATCTTGCCGACGATGATGTTCACCCCGGCCGGATTGGGATGGATGGAATCGGCCTGCATCAGCCTGGGATTCCCGATCACGCCGTCGAGGAAGAAGGGGTAGAGCGGCAGGCCGTAATCCTTCGCCAGCCGGGGATAGATGGCGTCGAACTTCGCGCCATAATCCTTGCCCATATTGGGCGCGGCCATCATGCCGGTGAGCAGCACGGGGATCTGCCGCTGCCTGAGCTGGTCCAATATGGCGCGCAGATTCTTCTCGCTGTCCTCCGGCGGGAGGCCGCGCAGCATGTCGTTGCCGCCCAGGTCGAGCAGCAGCAGGTCGGGCTTGCGCGGCAGGCCGTCGAGCGTGAAGGCGAGACGCTGCATGCCGCCCAGAGAGGTTTCGCCCGAAACCCCGGCATTGCGGACCTGAACCGCCAGCCCCTTCGCCTTCAGCGCCTGTTCGAGGCGGAAGGGGAAGCTTTCATTCTGCGCCACGCCATAGCCGGCATAGAGGCTGTCCCCGAAGGCGAGGACCAGCTTGCCGTCGGCCATCGGGGCAGCGGCGTTCCGGACCTCGGCCGTCGGCGCGGCGCTATTGTCGGCGGCGGGTTCGCCCGAACAGGCGGTGAGCAATTGCACAATCGCCATGGCGCCCACATATATCGACCATCTTCCCGCCTTCATGGGGTTCCTTTCGCTGATGCACGGCTCGTCCTCCCTTGCCCATATTGCGATTGAAGCGCGCAATGTCACCCTTTCGCTTGGCACGCGCGAGGCGCCGACGCTGATTTTGAAGGGCGTCGACCTTTCCATTCCCAGGGGCGAGAGTCTGGCGATCCTCGGGCCGTCGGGATCGGGCAAGTCGTCATTGATGGCGATATTGTCGGGGCTGGAGCGCGCCAGCGGCGGCGAAGTGCGGGTCGCCGGGATCGATTATGGGCCGCTGGACGAAGACGCTCTGGCGCGGGCGAGGCGCGGGCGCGTGGGCATCGTGTTGCAGAGCTTCCACCTGCTGCCCACCATGACGGCGGTGGAGAATGTCGCCGTGCCGCTGGAACTGGCGGGCTTCGGGGATGCCTTCGCGCGCGCGGCGGGCGAACTGGAGGCGGTGGGACTTGGGCACCGGCTGCACCATTATCCGGCCCAGCTTTCGGGCGGCGAGCAGCAGCGCGTGGCCATCGCCCGCGCCGTCGCGCCGGGGCCGGACATCATCTTCGCGGACGAGCCGACGGGCAATCTGGACGGCGCGACCAGCGGGGCGATCGTCGAACTGCTGTTCGCCCGGCGGGAAGCGAATGGCGCGACATTGGTGATCATCACCCATGACCCCGGACTGGCGGAGCGGTGCGACCGCGTCGTGGAGATGCGCGATGGGCTGATTGTCGCGGACCGGAGGCTGTGACGGGGCCCGAAACCGCGCTGGGCTGGCGCGGCTGCTGGCGGATCGCCCAACGCGACCTGCATCGCGGCTTCCGGGGGTTGCGGCTGCTGTTCATCTGCCTGTTCCTGGGCGTGGCGACGCTGGCGACCATCGGCGGGCTGACCGCCGCGATCACCGGCGAGATTGCGAGCAAGGGGCAGGTGTTGCTGGGCGGCGACGTCGAGGTGGCGATGTCCCAGCGCGAGGCCGGCGCGGCGGAGAAGGCGGCCTTCCGGCGCGAGGGCGTGCTGAGCGAGACGATCAGACTGCGGGCCATGGCGCAGCGGGTGGGGGAGGGCGCCGGACCCTCCGCCGTGCTGACCGAACTCAAGGGCGTGGACGGGGCCTATCCGCTTTATGGCGCGCTGGTGCTGAAAGGCGGGCGGGGCGGGCCGATGCGCGCCGACGAGCTGGTCATCGGACAGGCGCTGGCGGACCGGCTGGACGTGAAGCCGGGCGATGGCCTGCGCTATGGCGCGGCGACCTTCCGCATCCGCGACATCATCGTGGAGGAGCCGGACCGGGTGGGGGAGGGCTTCACCCTGGGGCCGGTCGCGCTCACCTCCATAGAGGGCATCAGGCGCAGCGGCCTGATCCAGCCGGGCAGCCTGTATGAGAGCAAATATCGCATCCGCCTGAGTGCGGGCGGGGATGCCGGGGCGGCGGGCGAGCGGCTGAAGCGCGCCTTCCCGTCCGCCGGGTTCGAGATCAAGAACCGCGACGGCGCGGCGCCGGGGACCAGCCGTTTCCTGGAGCGGATGGGGCAATTCCTGTCGCTGATCGGCCTCGCGGCGCTCGCCATCGCGGGAATCGGGGTCAGCAACGGGGTCGCGTCCTATCTGGCGGTCAAGCGCAACGGCATTGCGACGCTGAAGATATTGGGCGCTTCCTCCGCCGACATCGCCCGCATCTATCTGATGCAGATCGGCGCGGTGGCCGTGCTGGCCATTGGCTGCGGGCTGGCGGCGGGGGTCGTGCTGCCGCTGGGGCTGGTGACGGCGATGCGGGACATATTGCCGGTGCAGCCCGGTTTCGCCATCGCGCCCTGGCCGCTCGTCACCAGCGCGCTTTACGGACTGCTGATCGCCTTCATCTTCACCGTGCCGCCACTGGCGCGGGCACGGACCCTGCCCGCCGCTGCCCTGTTCCGCGAAACGGTGGACCGGCGGCGCGGGGTCGATCGGCTGAGCATGATCGCGGTGGGCGCGGCGGGGGCGGCCGCCGTGGCGCTGGCGCTGGGCACGGCGCGGGAGCCCTGGTTCGCGGCGGCGATGCTGGGCGCGGTCGCGGCCATGCTGGCGCTGCTGACCGGCATCGGCCTATTGGTCCGGCGCGTCGCCCGTCGACTGCCCGCGCCGCGTCGTCCGCTTGCCCGGCTGGCGGTCGCCAATCTCCATCGGCCCGGCGCGCAGACGTCGGCGCTGGTGGTGGCGCTGGGGCTGGGCCTGACGCTGTTTGTGACGCTGGCGGCGATCCAATCGAGCCTCAGCGCCGAAATCCGCAACACCGTGCCCCGCACCGCGCCGGACCAGTTCGTGCTGGACATCCCCATCGCCGCCAGGGACAGGTTCCTTGCGCTGGTCGGCAGGGAGGCGCCGGGGGCCAAGGTCAATATGGTGCCGACCCTGCGCGGGACGATCGTCGCCTATGGCGGGCAGCGGGTGGCGGACCTCAAGGAACTGCCCGAGGGCGCCTGGTTCCTGCGCGGTGAGCGGGGCGTCACCTATAGCGAGGCGCTGCCCGAGGGGTCGGAACTGGTCGAGGGGCAATGGTGGCCCCGCGACTATGCCGGGCCGCCGCTCGTCTCGCTCGACCGCGAGGCGGCGGAGGTGATGGGCGTCGGCATCGGCGACATGCTCACCGTGTCCGTGCTGGGGCGCGAGATCGAGGCGCGCATCGCCTCCCTGCGGCAGGTCAATTGGGAGACGATGGGTTTCAACTACATCATGGTCTTCTCCCCCAACACGCTGCGCAGCGCGCCGCACAGCCTGTCGGCGACGATCACGATGAAGGGCGCGTCGGAAGGGGCGATGACACGCGCGCTGCTGGCGGCCTTCCCCTCCGTCTCGATCATCGCCGTGGGCGAGGTGGTGGCGCAGGTCACGGTGCTGCTGGGGCAGATGTCCACGGCCATCGTGCTGGCGGGATCGGTCGCGATCCTGGCGGGGATCGCGGTGCTGATCGGGGCGATTGCGGCGTCGCGCCAGGCGCGGGCCTATGACAGTGTGATCCTGAAGACGCTGGGCGCGACCCGCTGGCAGATATTGGGCGCGCAGGGCATTGAATATGCGCTGCTGGCCGGTGTGCTGGCGCTGGTGGCGCTTGGCCTTGGCCTTGGCGCGGGCTGGTTCGTGATCGTGCGGATATTCGATTTCCACTGGGCGCCGGACTGGCTGCTCGTACTCTCGACCCTGGGCGCGGGGGCGGTGCTTACACTGGGGATCGGGCTGTTGGGGTCGATCCCGCTGATGTCGGTGCGGCCGGCCCGCGCCTTGCGGGCGTTGTAGGGAGCGGCCCTGTCGCGCAGGGAAGCGGCCGCTACTGCGCGAACAACCGTTTCGGCAGCACGACATGCACGCCCTTGTTGCGGTCGACGAGCCATCGCCCGCAACGCTGCCTCGCCCAGAAAGTCGATCATGTTGCGAAGCGCCTTGCGCGTGGCGTGGCTGTCCATATTACCACGATGGATGGCGGGCGGCGAGGAATCGAACCTGCCGCGTGCGGTCGGCCGCGCCACGCCCATGCTGCCGAAGAAGGGCGCTAACGGTATTTCGATGCCGAGGTTGAAAAGCCCCACCATCCGGTCGCGGTCCAGCGGCACGATCCGGATTCGGGAACAGGGGAAGTTGTCCGTCAGGAAGCGCCCGCTATAGCGGAAGATGTGATGGCGAGCGGGCGGCTCAATTGCCGTTCGTCACCATGGGGGCGCTGAACGGCGCTAATGTCCGGGTGGGGCTGGAGGATTCGCTGTTCGCAGGGAAGGGGAATTGGCGACATCCAATGCGGAGCAGGTCGCGCTGATCCGGTCCATCCTCGAACTTCTGTCGCTGGAGGTCGCGACGGCGGAGGAGACCCGCGCCATCCTTGACCTCAAGGGCGCCGACAATGTCGCCTTCTAGGCACGGGCCGGCGGGCAAGAGGATGAGGCAAGGACCGCTTGCGCGTTCAGGCAGGCGCCGTCCGGGAATCTACGGATAGGAATGAAGGGCCGGTGAGAGGAACTTCCGGGGGATCGCCACTGAGGCGAACCATCTGGAAGGGATCGGCCATCGTGAAAGCCTTGATCTATGGAGGACCGGGCGAGAAGAGCCTGGGCGAAAGGGCCAAGCCGCAGATCGCGGAGGGCGGCGACGCGATCGTCCGCGTGACGCACACCACCATCTGCGGCACCGATCTTCATATCCTGAAGGGCGATGTGCCGGGTTGCGCGCCCGGCCGCATATTGGGGCATGAAGGCGTCGGGGTGATCGATTCCGTCGGGCCTGCCGTCACCAACTTCACGCCCGGCGACCATGTCCTCATTTCCTGCATCACTGCCTGCGGACGGTGCGACTATTGCCGGCGCGGCATCTATTCCCATTGCAGGACCGGCGGCTGGCTGCTGGGCAACGAGATCGACGGGACGCAGGCGGAATATGTCCGCATACCCCATGCCGACACCAGCCTCTATCCCATTCCGGCGGGGATGGACGAGGAAGCGCTGGTGATGGTGAGCGACATCCTGCCGACCGGCTTCGAATGCGGCGTGCTCAACGGCAAGGTCGCGCCCGGAAGCAGCGTCGCGATCGTGGGCGCGGGGCCGATCGGGCTGGCGGTGCTGCTGACCGCGCAATTCTATACTCCGGCGCAGATCATCATGATCGACATGGACGCCAACCGGCTGGCCGTGGCCCGGCGGTTCGGCGCCACATGCACCATCGACAGCCGGTCCGAAGACCCGGTGGAGATCGTCAGGGGCCTGACGGACGGACAGGGCGTCGACGCAGCCATAGAGGCCGTCGGCGTCCCTGCCACATTCGAGCTTTGCCAGGACCTTGTCGCGCCGGGCGGGGTGATCGCCAATATCGGCGTGCATGGCAGGAAGGCAGACCTGCATCTCGAACGGCTCTGGTCGCATAATATCACGGTGACGACCCGGCTGGTGGACACGGTGACCACGCCGATGCTGCTGAAGACGGTGGCTGCGGAGAAGATCGACGCCGGGCAGCTCGTCACCCACCGCTTTTCGCTGGACGCCATATTGGACGCCTATGACGTTTTCGGGCGGGCGGCGAAGACCCAGGCCTTGAAGGTCCTGATCACGCCCTGAGCCGGTCGAAGGCGGCAACCGGCTTTCCGCCTGAAGGGATGCGGCGATAAAGATCCGGCGCGCGCGATCTTGCGTCCGGTTCACCGCGGCGCGCTCCAGAATGGCGGCGCGAAGCGGGTTTTCGATGAGGGAGAAACAAGATGTCGATGGTGGATCGGGTCAGGCAATCGCTGGATGTCGTCTTTCTGGCGACGCTGTCGTTCGGACTGGTGATCGCGATTTGCGCGATCATCCTGGCCAAGCTGCCGGGCTGAGGGGGGTGAGGGCGCGGCTTGTGGCGGGACGGCGGTCACGCCTTGCTGTGGTCCAGCGCCGCCATCAGGTGGACCGACAGGTCCTGGATCGTGAACGGCTTGGCCAGCAGCGGCACGCCCTCCTTCGCGGCGGAGGCCGCCGCGGCGCTGTAGCCCGTCATCAGCATCGTGCCCAGATGCGGCCAGTGCTTCCTGATCCGCAGCGCCAGCTCCATGCCGCCGACCTCGCCCGGCATGATCATGTCGGAAAGGATCAGGGAGAAATCGTCCGCTCGCTCCAGCCGGCGCAGCGCCGCGTCGCCATTGTCGACCCGCTCCATCTCATAGCCCAGCGTCGTCAGCATGCCGCCCACCGTGTCGGCCACCGTGTCGTCATCCTCCACCAGCAGGATGCGCTGCCTGCCGGAGGCGCCGACGGGTTCGGCCGGCCTGTCGCTTTCCCGGGGCGCGAGCAGGGATCGCGGCAGCAGCAGGGTGATGGTCGTCCCCCTACCGACGATGCTGTCGACCAGCACCTCCCCGCCCGACGCCCGCGCGAAGCCGTAGACCTGGCTGAGGCCAAGCCCCGTGCCCTGACCGACCGCCTTGGTCGTGTAGAAGGGTTCGAAGATCTTGTTGACCAGTTCCGGCGCGATGCCGGCGCCGCTGTCCGTCACCGCGATCTGCACCCGGTCGGGCAGGTCGCCATGGACCGGGCGGTTCGCGCCTTCGATGACGATGGTGCCGCCCTTCTGCATGGCGTCCCGGGCGTTGAGGGCGATGTTGAGGATCGCCACCTCCAGTTCCGACGCATCCACCTCCACCGGCCAGAGGTCCGCGGGAAGGTGCATGGTCACCCCTATGCTTTCGCCCAGCGATCGTTCGAGCAGCGCATCCATGCCCCTGATCCGCTCCCGCAGGTCGACGACCTCCGGGTTGAGCGGGGTGCGGCGGGAGAAGGCGAGCAGTTGCCGCGTCAGTTTCGCGCCCCGGTCCAGCGCCTGGCGTATCCCGGCGCGCAGCTTCTCCAGCCTGGCCGCGTCCTGGGTGCGTTCCATGAGGTCGAGACCGCCGGAAGCGACCATCAGCAGATTGTTGAAATCATGCGCGACGCCGCCGGTCAACTGGCCCATCGCCTCCATCTTCTGCGACTGGCGCAGCGCCTCTTCGGCCTGCTGGCGGCTGGCGATTTCCGCCTGGAGAGCCTGGTGCGCGCGGCGCAGCGAGGAATAGGAGGCGGCGAGCATCACGATCAGCACCGCCGCCGCGATGACGATGACGGCGATGCCCAGATAGCGGGTCAGGCGGCGCGACAGGCTGTCCATGGTGGATTGGAGATAGACGGAGCCGAGCCGCGTGCCGCCCTGCTTCACCGGGACGGTGACGGCGAGCGCGGCGGGCGGCGCGTCCCGGCTGGCCTCCTCCGCCCGCTTGGGCAGCCGGGCGGGAGGGCGCGCGAAGCCGGCGGCGAAGGCGCCCTTGCCGTCATAGGCGGCGACCGCGACGATCTGGGGATCGGCCTTCAGCGCGTTCAGATATTCCTGGAGCGCGACATCGTCCTCGAACGCCAGCGGGGCGGCGATCCCATTGGCCAGAACCTGCGCCTGGACGGTCGTCTGCCGCAGCTTTTCGACGCGGCCGAGCTGTTCGAGCTGGATGGCGGCGGCCAGCCCCGCGGCCAGCAGCAGGAAGGCGATCAGGACGGCGGAAAGGGGCGTCGCCATCTGTCCGACGACTTTGCCCAGGCTGAGCCGGCTTGGGGTCGCTTGCTTCATTTCCGGTTCACCGCGATGGCAAGGCCCAGCAATTTGGAACTGATCTTGAGGCCGTTGGCCCGGGCCGCGCCGTCATCGATCTGGAACCGCACCCGGCCGCTCTGCCGCACGAATTCGATCATCGCGCCGCTGGGCCCCGCGCTCTTGTCCGCGACCGTCAGCACCGGCTGCCCCTCTGTCGTCGCGAAGGGCGCATAGCCGGGATCGGTCGAGTGTCCGGCGAACAGGATGTGGCAGCCGGTCGGGCCCGCTTCGCCGCCAGCACGCCGCACCACCACCGGCCGACCGACCATCTTCTGGCCTCGCACCACCTCGTTGAGCAGGGTGCCGAACGGGTCCTCTCCGACGACGCAGATGACGAAATTCCTTTCCGTCCCGGAAAATGCCGCCGGGGGCCATTCCACGAAGGGCGCGAACTTGAACAGGAAATTCGCCTGGATTGCGCGTTCCAGCGTCGTCGGCGAATTGGCCGGCACCGGCGCCGGAACGACGATCGCGGCCGCCGCGAGACAGGACAGGGCGGCCCATCGCCGGCGTCGTGCCCGCCTGCCGCGCGGTGAAGGGTTCAGATCGTCCATTTGAGCGCCACGAACACGCTGCGGCGGAGCGGCGTCGCCTGCGAAGCGGGAAGCTCACGGTGGCGGCGGTGCAGCAGGTTGAAGCCCGATACCGACAGTTCGGCGCGCTCATCGAATTGCCAGCCCAGTCTTGCCCCCAGCTCCACATAGCCCGGCACATGGGGGTCGGGCAGGGCGGACACATAGCGCAGGTCGAAATCGACATTGACCTCCGGCCCGATGTCCATGGAGGAGCGCAGCGTCGCGCGGTGTTTGGGATCGTTGCCGACCTGCGACACGCCGAGCAGGGGCACCGAGTCCGGCTTGAAGCGGAACTTCTGGATCAGCAGGCTGTAGCCGGGCTTGAGCCGCCACCAGCTTGCCAGACGGATGTCGGCCCAGGCGTCGAAGCCATAGCTGTCGCCCTTTATCCCATTGCCCCAGCGCAGCGGCAGCAGCCCCTCCGGCGCCGGCTCCACCGTCCGCAGGTCGTCATAGACATTGTAGAAGGCCGAGACCGAAAGCGACGCGCGGGGCGAGAGCATCAGCCGCGTGCCCAGTTCGAAGGCGGTCAGCTTTTCGGAGCGGAAGCTTGGAAGGGCGGTCAGGAAGACGGTGCCTTCGATGGATTCGACCACATCCTCGTCGAAGGGGGTGGGGGAACGCACCGCGCGGGAGACCGCGCCCCAGACCAGGGTCCCGGGGTCGGGCTTCCAGGACAGGCGAACGCTGGGGAGAAAGGTGAGGTCCATGTAGCTGCGCTGCTCCAGCTTGGCCCCGACCGTGCCCGTGATGGACGGCGTCAGGGCGATGCTGTCCTGCGCGAACAGATTGCCGACGAAAAGGTTTCGCCGCTCGGGCACGAAGTCCAGGCCGGGAATGTCGCGGATCACATAGCGGCCGAGGCGCGCCCCGCCGCCCCAGACGATGCTGTGGTTGCGCCCCAGGGTGAAGCTGTGCTGCCCCTCCACATCGAAGGTGTCGAGCGCGAAGCGGCCGCCGTCATCCTCGATCTTGCGGGCGGTGTGGTCGTAATAGGCCTGGAGCTGAAGCGTCGCGCCGGACGCCGCGCCATGGCGCCAGCGGGCAAGCAGGTCGTAGCCGTGCAGGCTCTCGTCGGGCGCGGTCCCCCGCGAGCGGGAGCCGTAATAGCCGTCCCCCTGCACCATCAGCGCGTCGGCGGGGGTCGCGTTCCAGTCGAAGCGGAAGCCGCCCTGGGTCCGGCGGTTGCCGTCGTCCGCGTTCGACGCGCTTTCGAAATTCTCATGGCGCTTCACGAACAGGCGATAGCTGGCGTTGCCGCCGGCATGGCCGCCATAGCGCAGCCCCAGATCATAGGTGCTGTTGCCGACCACGCCGGTGCCGTACAGGCCCTGTGTCGCCCCTGCGTCGCGGGTGATGATGTTGATCACGCCATTGACGGCGTTCGATCCCCAGAGCGTGGCGCCGGGGCCGGAGATCACCTCTATGCGGTCGACATCCTCCGGCAATATGTCCTGCATGTCCCAATAGACGCCGGAATAAAGCGGCGAATAGACGCTGCGCCCGTCGATCAGCACGAGCAGCTTGTTGGAGAAATTCTGAGCGGCGTCGTTGCCGCCAAGCCCGCGGGCGGCGACGACCGTATCGTTGGGGCCGCCGCGCATGACCTGCAGATTGGGGGCGAGCCGGAGAATGCCGGGCAGCGTCAGCGTGCCTGAACGGACGATGTCGTCATGGGTGATGACATAGATGGATGCCGGGGAGTCGGCCAGCGAAGCCGCCGACCGGGTGACGGACGTGACGTCCAGCTTCGACAGCGCGGCGATCGGCATGTCGCGCAGTTCTTCGATGCTCTGCGCCTGGGCGGCCGTACCGTATAGGGACAGAAGGCCCACGGCCACTCCGCCGAACGCCGCGCCGCCAAAAGCCCATGCCATTTTCGTTCATCCCCCTGCGCTGCCCATTGCGCTTGCCCCCGGCGCGAGGATCGCCCGCGCATCGTGGAGTCGTTACGCAGCCGCGTCAGAAAAGTTCCACGCCAACCTCCGCAATTCCATGCATAATGTGCCTGAAACCCACGGTCGGACGCCGGCAGCCGCACGCCGCCTTCACAGGGCCGCAAGGCTCTTGGCCAGATCGATCTGCTTGAAGGGCTTGGTCAACCGTGGCAGTTCCGCCGAAATTCCGGCATTTTCGGCATAGCCGGAAATCAGCAGCGCCCTGATCTCCGGCTTCAGCGCCCTCGCCTGCTCGATCAGGTCGGTGCCGGTCGTGCCGGGCATCAGATGGTCGGTGACCAGCACGTCGATGCCCGGCTCTGCCTTCATGATCGCGAGCGCATGTTCGGCGGAGCTGGCCTCCAGCACGTCATATCCCAGTTCGCGCAGCATGTGCACGGTGCTGGCGCGCACCAGTTCCTCATCATCCACCACCAGCGCCATGCCATGGTCCAGCTTGACCGGGGCGATGTCCGGCCCGGCGGCTTCCTTCCCGGCCTCGATCTCGCTGGTCGGCAGCCAGAGGCTGATCGTCGTGCCATGGCCCACGGCGCTTTCGATGGTGAGGCCGCCGCCCAGCTGCGCGGCCAGGCCATGCACCATCGACAGGCCAAGGCCGGTCCCCTGACCCACGCCCTTGGTCGTGAAGAAGGGCTCTATCGCCTTTTCTGCGGTCTGCTGGTCCATGCCGATGCCGGTGTCGGCCACCGACAGCCTGACATATCGCCCCTCCCGCAGATGCAGCCGGTTGTCGGCCGCCATGCTGTCGCAGTTCACGCCGATGCGAAGCTGCCCGCCGTCCGGCATCGCGTCGCGCGCATTCACCGCCAGGTTCAGCAACGCCATTTCGATCTGGTTGGCGTCGGCATGAGCGGCGGGCAGGTCGTCCGCCACCGCCAGTTCGACCTGCACGCGCGGGCCCGACGTGCTGACGATCAGGTCGCGCATGTCCCGCACCAATCCCCCAATGTCGATGGCGGTGGGCTGCAGCGGTTGCCGCCGCGCGAAGGCAAGCAGCCTTTGCACCAGCATCTTCGCCCGGTCGGCCGATTGCAGGGCGCCTTCGATCAGTCGCCGTTCCCGATCGGTGCCCAGGCCGCGGCGATGGAGCAGGTCGAGGCTGCCGACGATCGGCGTCAGCAGGTTGTTGAAATCATGGGCGACGCCGCCGGTCAACTGGCCCATGGATTCCAGCTTCTGCGACTGGCGCAGCGCCTCCTGCGCCAGTTCCAGTTCATGCGAGCGCTGCTGCACTCGCTCCTCCAGCGTTTCGTTGAGCGCGCGCAGGCGCTCCTCGCTCTGGCGAAGCGCTGCCTCCATGCGGCGGCGTTCGGTGATGTCGTTGAACAGCACGGCGATCTGGGGCGCCCTGGGGTCGCCCACGCGAAAGGCATAGACGTCGTACCAATAGCCGCCCAGCGCATCGGCCGCGTCCTCGAAGCGGACGGCCTCGCCGGTGCAGGCGACCTGGCCGTAAATGTCGAACCAATGCTGTTCATGCTCCGGCACGAGCGAGCGCATCCGCTTTCCCACCGCATCGCTGAGCCCGGTATGGCGCGCAAAGGCGGGATTGGTCTCTATGAAGAGATAGTCGACCGGCTTCCCCGCTTCGTCGAAGATCATCTCTATGATGCAGAAGCCCGCCTCGATCGAATCGAACAGGGTGCGATATTTCTCCGCGCCGCGATGCAGTTCCTCCAGCCTCGCGCGGGCGTCATATTGCCGCCGGCGGCCGCGCAGCGCCGAACGGGCAAGGCTGATCAGCGTGGTGGGGTGGAAGGGCCGCTCCAGGAAATTGACGTTGCCCAGCATCTCCAGATAGCGCGACGCCGATGGGTTGCGCTCCAGCCCGCCGCCGCGGCGGGTCAACAGGATGAAGGGGAAGTCCGACCATTCCGGCTGATCCTGCAACCAACCGACCAGCGGGTGCAGGTCGCGATTGTGCAGCGCCTCCTCCGTCACCAGCGCGAAGCCGGCGCCATGGTCGATGCCGTTCAGCAGGGCGGGAAGATCCCGGCAGATCTGCGACCGCAATCCCGCCTCGGCCAGCATCGATGCCGCGATCTCCGCATCGCGCCCGACGGGAGCGAGGATCAGCGCCCGTTCGGAAAGATGCGGTATCACGCCTTCTTGTCTTCGAGCAGCGCCGGCGGGCTGCCGACGAAATGCGGAACCCCGCGCAGCACGCCCTGGAAGCCCACCAGCGGTTTGCCCAGGCGAATGCCGTAAGATCCGATGCGGAATTCGCGGATCGTGTCCTCATGCGATCCGGTCCGCTTCTTGATGATCGACATGGCGCGGCGCACCCGGCCCAGCGCTTCGAAATAGCGCAGCAGGATGACCGTGTCGGCCAGATAGGTGACATCGACCGGCGTCTTCATGTCGCCCACCAGCCCATGCTGCGCGACCGTCAGGAAGGTGGTGGCCCCCTGCCGGTTCAGATATTGCAGCAGCTCATGCATGTGCAGGACCAGCGCATTTTCTTCCGGCATGGCGGACTGATAGCCGTTCAGGCTGTCGATGACGACGGTCCTCACGCCATGCCGTTCCACGCAGTTGCGCACCCGCTGGGCAAATTCGCCGGGGGACAGTTCGGCCGCGTCCACCTGCTCGACGATCAGGTCGCCGCTCCCGGCCATGGCCTGCATGTCGATGCCAAGGCCCAGGGCGCGTTTGAAGAGCAGGCCCATCTCCTCGTCGAAGACGAACATCGCCGCCTTTTCCCCGCGCCGGATCGCCGCCGTGACGAAGGTGAGGGCGAGCAGGGATTTGCCGGTGCCCGCCGGGCCGAGGACGAGCACGCTGGAGCCCCGCTCGATCCCGCCGCCCAGCAGGGCGTCGAGTTCGCCGGAATCGCTTTTCAGCACGTCGCGAACGAAGCTGGTCTTGTGTTCGGCCGACACCAGCCGGGGAAAGACACGGACGCCGCCCTTCTCGATGACGAAATCGTGGAAGCCGCCGCGAAAATGCCGGCCGCGATATTTGATGATGCGCATCCGGCGGCGCTCCGGGCCGTAGCCGGGCGACAGTTCCTCCAGCCGGATGACGCCATGGGCGACGCTGTGCACGGTCTTGTCCGCCACCTCCGCCGTCAGGTCGTCCAGCATCAGCACCGTCGCATTCTGTTTCGAGAAGAAGTGCTTGAGCGCCAGTATCTGGCGGCGGTAGCGCAGCGAGCTTTGCGCCAGCAGGCGGATTTCCGACAGGCTGTCCAGCACCACCCGGTCCGGCCGGACCCGCTCGAACGCATCGAAGATGCGGCGGGTGGTCTCGCCCAGTTCCAGGTCGGACGAATAGAGCAGGCTTTGCTGCTGCTGCTCGTCCAGCAGGCTTTCGGGCGGCACCAGTTCGAACAGGTCCACCCCCTCCAGCGTCCAGCCATGCGATGCCGCGCTCTCGCGCATCTCGTCCTCGGTTTCGGACAGGGTGATGTAGAGGCAGCGTTCGCCGCGCCGGGCGCCCTCGATCAGGAACTGCATCGCGATGGTGGTCTTGCCCGTGCCCGGACTGCCTTCCAGCAGGAAGACCCGGCCGCGGGTCAGCCCGCCGGAGAGAATGTCGTCAAGGCCATCCACCCCCGCCAGGGCCTGTTCGGTCGAATAGGTCTCCACGTCATCTCCTTTCAGGGCAGGAGCATCGGCGATTACCATGGGAAGCGGCCGCCCTGAATGCGTCGCAGATTGATTTCGATCAAGTCAGGCCTATCCGATGCGCGTCACGAGCCGGACGCGCCGCTTTCCCTGTCGTCGATCTGTTGCCGCGCCTCCGACGCTGCCCTGATGAGTTCGTTCGCCGTCTCTTCCGCGGCATCCGGCGTCATGCTGATGGCGACCCCGTCCGGGCCGTCGAGCATCACCTGTCCTTCCTCTGCATAGGCCTTGCCGGATTCATCGAAAACGCCGTCTCGGGGCATGGACCATCCTCTTCCGTTCATGTGGGAAGGACGCTCCGCAGGCGGATGCGGTTCCCTCAGCCGCCGATGAACAGGTAGGATGGGTCGTAATCGCACAGCCGCCGCAGCGCGGCGAGATCGGAGATGGTGACCCTGCCGCGCTGGACCTGGAGCAGTTCCCGTTCCCGGAGTTCCCGCAACATGCGATTGATGTGCACCGACGTCATGCCGCACGCCTCGCCCAGATCGGCCTGGGTCAGCGGCAGCGCGAACCGGCTGCCGTCGCTCAGCCCCACGGCGCGCAGCTTCGCCTCGATCTCGCAGAAGAAATGCGCGATCCGCGCGACGGCGTCGAGCCGGCCGAGGCGGAATATCCATTCCCGGTGCATGGCGGCGTCCAGCAGCGTGCTGAACCACAGCAGCTTCGTCAGATTGGGCCGCTGGGCCAGCAGGCCGTCCAGCGCCTCATGCGGGACCATGGCGATCTTGGAAGCGCTGAGGGTCGCGACATCATGGTCCAGCCGCCCCAGCGGATAGCCGTGGAGGTCGACGAAATCGCCGGGGACGTGGACGGCGACGAGCTGGCGTAGGCCGTTGCGGTCGTCCATGTAGCGGCAGATGAACCCTTCCATCAGGTAAGTGCTGCATGCGATCGGTTCGCCCGCATGGGCGAGCAGCTGGCGCGCATGGGTCTTGCGGACTTGGCTGACGCTGGCCTCCAGCGCCGCGAGATCCTGATCCGACAATTGCTCGCGGCGACGATTGCGGAGGAAGTCGGCAAAGATCATCGGCAGCATGTCTCCCCAGGGCATGGAGGCCCGGCCAATGGCTTATCAGCAGGGCCTGCCGGCGGCCAGCCTCTTCTCTCCGGCCTTTGGTCCCATGGCCCGGCCGGGATGAGGCGGGACGGCGGCAGCGAAGCGAAGTCCGCTTCCGTCTCACCTATTCTGCGGCGCGGTCATCGTCTCATCCAGCAGGCGGGGGACGACGGCGGCGAGTTCGCGCGCCAGGAAACCGATCCTGCCGATCTCTTCCGACAGCGCCCGTCCCGCCGCCCCGTGCAGCCAGCAGCCCCAGGCCGCGGCGCGGAACGGATCGGCCCCACGCGCCAGCAGGCCGCCGATGATGCCCGCCAGAACATCGCCCGATCCCGCCGTGGCCAGGCCTACGCAGCCCCCGTCGAAGCGGAGCAGCCGGCCGGACGGATCGGCCAATATGCTTTCCTGCCCCTTGAGCAGGATGACCGACCGGAAGCGGCCGGCCATGTCGGCTGCGACGCCTTCGGGATCGGCGGCGACGGCGGCTTCATCCATCCCCGCGAAGATCGCCATCTCCCCGCGATGGGGCGTCATGATCACGCGGCCCTCATGGCTGGCGATGACGGCGGCCAGGTCGCGGGCGGAGGTCAGCGCCGCCGCATCCAGCACGACGCCAAGGCCCTGGCGCGGGGACGCGAGCAGGCGCGCCACCAGCGTGTCGGTGCGGTCGCTGACGCTCATCCCCGGTCCCAGGACCATGGCGTCGCATCGTCCGACATGGTCCTCCAGCATGGCCACGGCCTGGGCGGCGATCTCGCCATTGCGGTCGGACGGCAGCGCCAGCATCGACGCCTCGGGCACCAGCACGCCCAGCGCGGTCGCGACCGACTGGACCGTCGCCAGCTGCACCTTGCCGGCCCCCGCCCTGAGCGCTGCCTCCCCCGTCAGGCGCAGGGCGCCGGGGACGAATTCGGCGCCGCCGATCACAACCACGCGGCCGCGCTCATTCTTGTCCGATGCGTCCGCGAGCCCCGGCAGCGGATGGTCGTACAGCCAGCGGCGATCGATCCGTGGCGGGCTCATCCGCGCGCTCCCGCAATGGCGTCGGGCGCCTTGGTGACGGGCGTGCGGTCCTCCTCCATCGGCGCGGTGACATTGTAGCGCTGAAGGACCAGCCGGCCGTCGCGGCCCGCATCCGCCTCCAGCCGATAATCGGTCACGGCGCAGTTCGCGACGTCACCCTTCGCGTCGATGGCGAGAATCTCGGTTTCCGTGAGGCTCTCCAATATATAGCGCATGCACAGCACCACGACCTGATGGCTGAAGATCATCACCCGCCGCCCGGCATAGTGGAGCGAGATGGTGTCCATCACCGACCGCAGGCGAAGGATGACGTCGCACCAGCTCTCTCCGCCGGGCGGGCGATGATAGAATTTTCCCAGCAGGCGGCGGAATTCGGCCTGGTCGGGGAAGATGTTGCGGATGCCGCCGGTGGTGAGGCCGTCCAATATGCCGAACTCCTTTTCGCGAAGCCGCTCGTCGAAGCAGATCGGCTCCTCCCCCGCCGCGCCGCCATGGTCGCGGAAGAGCCGGGCGGTCTGGCAGGCGCGCAAATAGGGGGAGGACAGCAGCACATCCGGACGGCAATCCTCTGGCTGGCGCGCGAACCAGCGGCCGAGCGAAGCGGCCTGTTCCCGCCCCAGATCGCTCAGCGGCACGTCGGCATCGCGGATGGACAGGGCGATGCGGTCGGCCGCCGCTTCATGAGCGGCGTCCCGCGCAACATTGCCAGCGCTCTGGCCATGGCGCGCGATGATCAATTGGGCGGGCCAGCGGATCGTCATCTGACTTCTTCTCCTTCCCTTCTTCCCTGCATTGGAGGGACAACGCCCGGGCGGCGGATCGGCTTCATCCCGCCGCGCGGGCGGACCCTTCGCGCCCGCCATTCGTATAGTCCGTTCCATAATCGGGAGATGATGATCATGAGCGATGCGCATAAGCTGAAGGAACATCTGTGGGATCGCATGTCGGACAGCCCCTTCATGATGCTGGGCCTGACCGGCAGCGGGCAGCATAGCGAGCCGCTGACCGTCCAGTTGGACAAGGACCAGGTGGATACGCTGTGGTTCTTCGTGGGCAAGGACAACCGTCTGGCCGGCGGCGGCGCGGCGATGGGCCAGTTCGTTTCCAAGGGGCACGATTTCTTCGCCTGTTTCGCCGGTCGCGCGCGCATCGACAATGATCCGGCGATGATCGACAAGCTGTGGTCGACGACGGTCGAAGCGTGGTTTCCGGGCGGCAGGTCGGACCCCAATCTGGCCCTGCTGCGCTTCGACATCGACGAGGCGGAGTTGTGGGAGGCGGACGTGTCGCTGACCGGAAAGCTCAAGATGCTGTTCGGCGGCAGGATACGCCCGAGCGAGGAGGGCAGCCACGCCAGGGTCGAGACGACGGCGAAGTGACCTGGCGATCCGGCGGCGAGCCGCCGGATCGAAACGGGCGTGCGTTTCGCGGCGGTCCTGTGTAGGAGGCGGTCGGGGGGGCGGATGCCGGTCCGCCCGCATGGTCTTTTCGCAAGGATGGCGGTGCCGATGGAACACAGGTCCGTGGATGCGGTGCTGCTCGACATGGACGGCACGATCCTGAACTCCATCAAGGTGGCGGAACGGGTCTGGGGCGAATGGGCGCTGCGCCATGGACTGGATGTCGACGCTTTCCTGCCGACCGTCCATGGCGTGCAGTCGGTGGAGACGATCGGGCGGCTGGGCCTGCCCGGCGTCGATCCGGTGGCGGAGGCGGCGCTCGTCACCCAGGCGGAGATCGATACGGTCGACGGGATCGAGGCGATCGAGGGCGCGGCGGCGTTTCTCGCGGCGCTGGCCGATTGCCGCTGGGCCGTCGTCACCTCAGCCCCGCGGCAGCTTGCGCTGCGCCGCATCCAGGCCGCTGGGCTGCCCGTTCCGCCGCTGCTGATCGCGGCGGAGGATGTGGAACGCGGCAAGCCCGCCCCGGACTGCTTCCATCTGGCCGCCGAGCGTCTGGGAACGACGGCGGACCGCTGTCTGGTGATCGAGGATTCGGTGGCGGGGATCATGGCGGCGGAGCGTGCGGGCGCAAGCATCCTGGTCGTCACCGCGACCCATCACCGGCCGATGGAGACCCCGCATCCCGCCATTGTCGACTATCGCGGCCTTGGCGCGGCTCCTGCCACCGGCGGGTCCGTCCGCATCGGACCCATTGGCTGAGGCCAGGAGGACGCTGCGTCAGATCGGACGACGCGCCATCGTCTTCCTTCGCTCAGGGCAGGGTCTGGCCGGTGCGGTCGGCCCAGAGTCGCCACCAATAGGCGATCTGCCCAGCCCGGAAATCGGGGGCGACGGCGGTCCTGCGGTCGATCAGCAGCGGGCCGCGATGAGGGCCTTCATATTCCGTCCAGCGCGGCAGAGCCCTGTTGCCCGACCCAAGGCCGTTGGGGTCGCCGTCCTTGATGAAATGCGCCCAATAATCCTGCATCATCGCGGCCAGACGCGCATTTTCGGCGCCCTGCGACGCCTTGGCCGCGCCCAGCGTATAGCCGAAATCGGCGCAATGCGGCGCGCCCGCCGCCTTGCCGCGCTCGGCGGGCGGGACATAGGCGAAATGATAGGACCAGCTTGGCTGCCAGCGCCCCGCGAGAGCCGCCGTCGCGGTCGCCGCCGCGGTGAAGATGAAGTCGGTCTGCACCTGCCGCAGCAGTTCCGCCGGGGGCAGCCTGCCCTGCGGATCATAGACCTTCCGCACCGCCGCCATGTCGATGCCGAAGCGGTCCTTCAGCACCCTTTCGTCAAAGCCCATCAGGCCGAAGATGCTCGCTTCATTGCTGGTGGAGCCGGCGATATAGGGGACGCGGGCGATATGCCCCCTGGCGAAGGCGATGGCGGTTTCCTCCGGGATCATCTCGCCGTCGACCACCGCGCCGAAATTGGGGGGGCCGGGATCGGCCGCCATGACTGCCGCCGGATCGAGCCTGCGCAGGGCGGCGATGGCCTCTTTGCCCTCGCCGGTCACGCCCGCGCGCGCGGCGAAGGCGACCCCCTCCCGCTCCGCCTGCGCCTGCGGACGGGTCGCATTGTTGATGCCGCCGCCGCTATGCGCGCTGGCGCGGGCGAACAGGCCGCGCGATTGGGGCGAGGCGACCAGCGCGTTGATGCTGGAGCCGCCCGCCGAGCAGCCCATGATCGTGACCTTGTCCGGATCGCCGCCGAAGCGCGCGATATTGTCGCGCACCCAGTTCAGACCGGCGACCTGGTCCATCAGCCAGTAATTGCCGGTCGGCGCCCCCGGCTGCTCCGCGCGCAGGCCGGGGTGCGAGAAGAAGCCGAGCCGCCCCAGCCGATAGTTGAGCGACACCACCAATATGCCGCGCCGGTTATAGATCCGGGCGGCATCGTCGAACAGTTCCGCGCCGGAACCCACGAAGAAGGCGCCGCCATGGATCAGCACCAGAACCGGCATCCTGCCGTCGAACGAGGGGGTGGCGACATTGATCGACAGGCAGTCCTCGCTTTGCGGAGCGCCGCGTTCATGGGTGGTCTCGGGCTGCGGGCAGATCGGGCCGAAGCGGGAGGCGTCGCGAGGGGTGGTCCAGGGGGCGGCCGGGTGCGGCGGCGTCCAGCGATGGTCGCCGCCGGTCGTCCGGGCGAAGGGGATGCCCTTGAAGACGCCGCCTTCGCCCTGCGCCACGCCGCGCACGGGTCCGGATGCGGTCGCCACCACCGGACCTGCCGGAGCCGCCGCGACCAGGCTGCCGCCGACCAGCGAAAGGCAGGCGGCGCCCGCCAGAAATGCTGCTGCCTTCACCCCATCTCTCCCCATGAAGGGCGGGCGGCGTCCCTTCGGTGCGCCGCCCGCCCCGTGATCAGAATTTGAACCGGACGCCGGCGGTGAACGCCCGTCCCACCGTGTCATAGGTGGAGATGATCGTCGGCAGGTTCACGCCCGGAATATCGGCGGCCACCAGCGGCGGATCGCGGTCGAACAGATTGTTGATCGTGATGAACGGTTCCAGGCTGCCGCCCCAACCCTCGATCTTCTGGCTGATGGTGAGGTCGGTGTACCAGACCGAAGGCGCCTTCGCCCCGGAATAATTGTTGTTCGGTTCGCGCGATCCGACCTTCACCGGACCGGTATATTGTTCGGAGACGAAGATGGTGAGCCCGCCGTCGCTGACATAGTTGAGGTTCAGCGTGCCGCGCCATTTCGGCCGGGCGATGGGACCATTGTTGATGCCGTAGCCCGCGGAGTCATAGGCGGGCACCGCCGCGCTCTGCCGCGTCACATATTTGTCGAGCCAGCTCACATAGGCGCGGGCGCTGAAATTGCCGTTGCCAAGGCGCGTCGCATAGCTGGCGTCGATGTCGACGCCCGCCGTTTCCAGCCTGGCGATATTGGCGGCCGCGATGCGGACCAGGCTGGGGAAGGCGGTCGGGCTTGGCCGGGTGATCAGCGCGCATTCGGGCGCAGAGGCATTGGCGACGCAGTTCTGCACGATCCGCGTGGTGTCGAGCGTGCCGATGGCGCCGTCGATCTTCAGGTTGAAATAGTCTGCCGACAGGCTGAAGCCGGGCAGGAAGCGCGGCGTCAGCACGAAACCGAAGGTTCTGGTCTTCGCCTTTTCCGGATCGAGCAGGCGGTTGCCGCCCGACACGGTGGAGACGTTCCCGCTCTGGCCCGACACCGGATCGGTCAGCAGCCCGATGCCGCTCTGGTCGCCCGCGAACAGGTCGAACAAGGTGGGCGCGCGGATGTCGCGGGAGATGGTGCCGCGCAGCAATATGTCCTGTACCGGCTTCCAGGTGAGGCCGACCTTCCACGTTTCGACCTGGCCCGACGTGCTGTAGTCGGTGATGCGGCCCGCGCCGTTCAGTTCCAGCGAGTTGAGGAACGGCATGTCCCTGACGATCGGCAGGTTGATTTCACCGAAGGCTTCCTTGACCGTCACGCTGCCCTGCGCCTGGCCCACATTGGTCAGCCAGTAGAAGAGGGAGGTCGAGGACACGCCGCGCAGGCCGGCGAAATATTCGCTGCGTTCAGCGGCGGTGTCGAGCCGCGAGGGGTCGCTGTTGCTGGTGAGGTCCAGCGACTGCTTGCGCCATTCGCCGCCGACCACGATGTCTACCGGACCGCCCGGCAGTTCGAAGGGCGAACCCTGGAACTGCAGCGCGGCGGCGTCATGCTTGATCCGCGCGTCATAGGACATGGTGCCGGTCGCATAATCATAGCCCGGCTGGTTGGTATAGGCGTCGCCGGTCAGGAAGATGTTGAGCGGCTGGCATCCGGCGAAGCGCGCCCGGATGACGGGATCGGCGCTCAGCGTCGGGCGGCAGACGATATTGCCGTTGGTGTCGCGCACGGCGTCCAGCGCGGCATAGGCCTTCTGATAGTCATAGAGGCCATGCTGGTCGACGCTGTGCCTGGAACTGCCATGGGTATAGTTGACCGACCATTTCCAGCCGTCGCCCAGATTGCCTTCGAGGCCCGCCGTCGCCATCCAGAAATCGGTGCGTTCCTGGGTGAAGGGCTTTTTCGCGCTGTCGCCCGAATATTTGCCGATGTTGAACTGCTGGCCGGGGGTCAGCGCCGCCTCGATCCGGGCGGGGATGAAGGGGTTGCCCTGGAAGACGGGGGCGTTCTGCGTACCGACCCAGGCATTGGACTGGCTGATATAGCTGAGTTCGCTGCGGGTGAAATTGCCCTGCACGAAGACATTGATGTCGTCCGTCACATCGTAGCTGAACCGGCCGAAGGTCTGGTAGGTGCGCAGCGGCGCGACCGCATGGACGTCCGACGGGATGACGAAGCCGTCGCCGCCGATGTTGAACGCCGCCGTTCCGGTCGGCGTGCCGTTGTCGAAGGGCCGGATCGTGCCGTCGCCGTTGATCTGGTAATTGGCGAAGGGGCCGTCCAGTATCTTGCCGTTGTCGCTGGCGAAGATCAGGTGGATATTGTCCTGAAGGATGCGTGGATTGGCGTTGGAGCCCGGCGCCGCTGTGCTGCCCGGAACGCTGCCGACATAGACGTAATTGGCGTTGCCGCCCTTGCGGTCGGACCGCAGCATGCCGTCATTATTATAATATTCGCCCGACAGAAGCAGATGGCCGCGCCCGCCGAACAGGTCCATGCCGCCGGCCAGGCTGATGCGCTGATTGCCATTGTCCCCGCGCTGCGACACGCCGGCCTGGACGCTGCCGGTGAGGCCGGTGAACTTGCGGTTGAGGACGAAGTTGACGACGCCCGCCACGGCGTCCGACCCATAAGCGGCCGATGCGCCCGCCGTCACGATGTCGACGCGCTGGAGCAGGGCGTTGGGGATGACATTGGTGTCGACCGTGCCCTGATAGGTGGTGGGCGGCACGCGCATGCCGTCGAACAGGATCAGCGTGCGGTTGCCGCCGACGCCGCGCAGGTTGAGGACATTGCCATGGCTGGCGCTGTTGGCGAAGTTGTGGGAACTGCGCGAGGGGCTGGAGCTGTTCTGGAACTGCGGCAGCTTGTTGAGCGCATCGGGCACGTTGGTGGGCGTCGCCTTGACCAGATCCTCCGTCGTGGCGACCGTCACGGGGGTGGGCGCGGTATAGCCGTCGCGCACGATGCGCGATCCGGTGACGATGATGTCGCTGGCGCCGGCGTCCGTGCCGGCGTCGGCCGGGTCTTCCGACCGGAGCTGGGCGCCGTCGACCTGGGGAGCGGTCTGCGCCATGGCCGGAGCGACAAGTGCCAGCAAGCTCACACCGACGCATGTGGCGGACGCAACGGACAGCTTCATCCCAAGTCTCCTCTCGCTGGAAGGGTTTGTTATTCAAATATATACTGTGATGCATAATTCGCTAGAAGCATAAAAAGTGCATGTCAATGCATTTTTCGCAAGCGGTTGCGCCGGGTGTCCGCCGCCATGCGGGCGGCGTCGTTGCGGCGTGACAGGGCAGGGCGTTTCGCCGGTGCATCGCAGGATCGGCTTGAAGGGCAGCCGCAACGGCTTCGTCGCGGCCACCCCTCTCATCTGGGGGCCGCGTTGTGTCTCTATCGCTCGGACGCGCTTTTCATCGCCGGTTCGACCGCGCTCCCGCTGTGGGCCGTTGCGACGAAATCAGGCGCCCAGGAGCGCCAGCGCATCGATCTGCCGCCGGGAAAAGCCTCTTTCGTAAAGGGCGGGCATGTGCCGTTCGGCAATCTGCCGCGTGCGGCCGGTCTCGCACAGGAAATCGCGCAGGGGCAGAAGATCGGCGGGCGGCGTGCGGGCGGTCCGGGGCGCGCCGATGATCGCGTTCAGCGCATGGGAAAGGCGCGCGCGCAGCGGTCCGGCGGGCGCCGGATCACCGCAGCCGCAATCGGCCACCGCGATCAGGGCAGCCTTCACATCGTGCCATTCTGCGGGGCTGAGCTCGGGCGGGGCGATATTCAGCATGGTCGTCCTCCTCTTGCGCAGGGTGAAGGGACGCGGCCCAAGGGCCGCGTCCGCTCCTGCTTTCGTTATGCCGCGTCCACCAGGACGATCTCGCTGTCCTCGATCGCGGTGACGCGGATCACGTCCATGTCGCTGATCGCCGCGCCGTCGCGGGCGTTGACGCGCACGTCGTCGATCCGGATCGCGCCGGTCGCCGGCACCAGATAGGCCTTGCGGTCGCGGCCGATCGGATATTCCGCGCTCTCCCCGGCCTTCAGCGTCGCCGCCACCACCCGCGCATCGGTGCGGATCGGCAGGGCGTCATTGTCATTGTCGTAGCCGGAGGCAAGGGTGACGAACTGACCGGCGCGGTCGCCCTTGGGGAAGGGCCGGGCGCCCCAGCTTGGCGCTTCGCCGTCGCGGGTGGGCAGAATCCAGATCTGGAAGATCCGGGTCGTCACATCCTCCAGATTATATTCCGAATGGCGGATGCCGGTGCCCGCGCTCATCACCTGGACGTCGCCGGCCTCTGTCCGGCCCTTGTTGCCCAGGCTGTCCTGATGCGTGATCGCGCCTTCGCGGACATAGGTGATGATTTCCATGTCGCGGTGCGGGTGCGGCGGAAAGCCCGTCTGGGGCGCGATGGTGTCGTCGTTCCAGACGCGCAGATTGCCCCAGTGCATGCGGGCGGGATCGTGATAGCCGGCGAAGGAAAAATGATGCTTGGCATCGAGCCAGCCGTGATTGGCGCCGCCGAGGCTGTCGAAGGGACGCAGTTCGATCATGTCTTGTCTCCTCATCGGGCGGGGGCCGGAAATGGCCTTGCCCTGTTGAACATCTCTTTACAGGCGTGCGGCTTTCCCGTTCAGTGGGATAAATTGCATCGAACCGTTCGAGGAAATGGAACAGTGAACAATCCGGGCATGCCGACCTTCGACCAGCTCCGCATCTTCCTGACGATCGTGGACAGCGGCAGTTTCGCGGCGGCGGGGCGCAGGCTGAACCGCGCCGTGTCCGTCATCAGCTATGGCATCGCCAATCTGGAGGCGCAGCTTGGCCTGATGCTGTTCGACCGGGAGGGGACGCGCAAACCGCAACTCACCGTCGCCGGCCGCGCCCTGCTGGCGGAGGCGCGCAGCATCGCCGACGGCGTCGACGGCCTGCGCGCGAAGGTGAAGGGGCTGCTCGACGGGCTGGAGGCGGAGGTCGACCTGGCGGTCGACGTGATGCTGCCGTCGGAGCGCCTGGGCCGCGTGCTGCGCGCCTTCGCCCGCGAATTCCCGACGGTCCAGCTTCGCCTGCATGCCGAGGCGCTGGGCGCGATCACCGCCATGGTGCTGGACCGCGCGGCGGTGGTCGGCATATCCGGGCCGTTGTCCGCAGGGGTCGAGGGGATCGAGAGCCGGACGGCGGGAGCAGTGGCGATGGTGCCGGTCGCCGCGCCCGATCATCCGCTGGGACGGATGGAGGCCATCGCGCCGGGCGCGGGGCGCGACCATATACAGCTGGTGCTGACGGACCGTTCGCGATTTACGGAGGGGCGGGATTATTCGGTGCGCAGCCCCAAGACCTGGCGCCTTGCCGACCTCAGCGCCAAGCATGCGCTGCTGCGGGAAGGCATCGGATGGGGCAATATGCCGCTGCCGATGATCGAGCCGGATCTGGTCGCGGGGACGTTGGTGCGGCTCGCCATGCCCGACCATGACGGGGGCATGTACCGTTTCTCCGCCATCTGGCGGCGCGACACGCCGCCGGGGCCGGCAGCCTCCTGGCTGCTCGATCAGTTCGTGGCGCTGGGCGCGCTGGACCGGGATGTGGAGGGCATGGGCGACATCTGATCAGGCGGGCGCCTTGGCGTCCGGGTGCAGGGCGCAGGCGGCGGTGCCGAAGAGGACCAGCGCGCCCGAGAGGATCAGCGGCGCGACGAGACCGGCGCGATTGACCAGCAAGGCCCCGATGGCCGCGCCCAGCAGGATGGCGGCGACGCCGCCGATGCGGCGGCCGCGATTGGGGCTGCTGCCGCCCGCCAGCGCCGAATCCGCCGCCAGCCCGGTGAGCGTGAGGGTGAGAACCGTGGTGGTGAGGTCCGGCACCTTGAGCTGGCGGACGGTCGCGTTGCGGAAGCCCATGGCAAGGCCGGTCAGCGCGATGATCGCATAGAGCGCGCTGCCGGGCGACTGGCTGGCGATGTCGAAGCCGGTGGCGACGCCCGCCGCGATCCAGAGCAGCACAGCCTCTACCAGTGCGGCCACCATCAGCCAGCGGCGCAGCGGCAGCCCGACATGATGCCTGCCCACGCGCCCCGCCACCAGCGCCCCGATCAGGAAGGCGGCGATGGCGGCCAGATAGGAGAGCGCGTGGAACCCCGGCGTACCCACGGCGGCGAAGCCCAGGAAGACGATATTGCCGGTCATATTGGCGGTGAACACCTTGCCCAGGCCCAGCACGCTGATCGCGTCGACCAGGCCTGTGGTGACGGAGAGCAGGAGGAGCAGCCAGGGCAGCGGCGCGGCGGGGCCGTTGGGAGCGGTCATGATGTCCTCGAATCGCTTGGCTGTTAAAGGGGGCTGGGCGCGTTTATCCGGTCGGCAGGCGAAATCACACTGCCCAGCAGCCGCAGCCGAGCGCGCCCCAGAAGCTCTGGACATCGGCGGCGGGAACCGATGCGCCCAGCGCCGCTGCATGGTCATGACCGTGGACGGCGCAGGCGGAATGGCAACCGCAGGCCGACGCCATCTTCCTGGCCGTCGCATCCTTCCGGTAATGGCCGCCGAAGGTCGCGACCGGCGACCAGTCGGGCATCGCTTTGGGCGCGGCCGGGGCAAGCGGGCCATAATCGCCCTCGCCATAGACGATCCTGCCGCCCAGCACGGTCAGCACCGACCGCAGATGGGCGATCTCATCCTCCGGCACGGTGAAATAATCGTCGGACAGCAGCGCCAGGTCGGCCAGTTGCCCGGCCTTGATCTGCCCCTTCTTGCCGACTTCATTGGAAAACCATGTGTTCTTCTCCGTCCACAGCCGTAACGCCGTCTCGCGGTCCAGCCGGTTGCACACCGGATAAAGCGCCAGCCCGCCGACCGTCTTCGACGTCACCAGCCAGGACAGCGACACCCAGGGATTGTAGCTGGCGACGCGGGTCGCGTCGGTGCCCGCGCCGACCGGCAGGCCCGCCGCCATCATGCGCTTGATCGGCGGCGTGGCCTCTGCGGCTTTCGCGCCGTAGCGGTCCACGAAATATTCGCCCTGGAACGCCATGCGGTGCTGCACGGCGATGCCGCCGCCCAGCGCCGCGATCCGGTCTATATTGCGGTCGCTGATCGTTTCGGCATGGTCGAAGAACCAGTTGAGGCCCTGCAGCGGAATATCCCTGTTCACCTTCTCGAACACGTCGAGCGCGCGGCCGATGGTCTGGTCGTAGGTGGCGTGCAGGCGCCAGGGCCAGCGGCGTTCGGCCAGCAGGCGGATGACAGGTTCCAGATCGCCTTCCATTTCCGGCGGCATGTCCGGGCGGGCGACGCGGAAATCCTCGAAATCCGCGGCCGAATAGACCAGCATCTCGCCCGCGCCGTTGTGGCGGTAGCTGTCGTCGCCGTCGCCGGGCCTGATCTTCGTCGACCAGTTGGCGAAGTCCCTGAGCTCCTCCTTCGGTTTCTGGGTGAAGAGATTATAGGCGATGCGCAGGGTGAGATCGCCGTCCCTGTGCAGCTTCTCCACGATCTCATAATCGTCGGGATAGTTTTGCGAGCCGCCGCCTGCGTCTATCACGCTGGTGACGCCCAGCGAATTCAGTTCCCGCATGAAATGCCGGGTCGAATTGAGCTGATATTCGGGCGGCAGCTTCGGGCCCTTCGCCAGCGTCGCGTAGAGGATGGTCGCATTGGGCTGCGCCAGCAAAAGGCCGGTCGGATTGCCCTGCGCGTCGCGGACGATCTCGCCGCCCGGCGGGTTGGGCGTATCCTTCGCATAGCCCACCGCCCGCAGCGCCGCCGCGTTCAGCAACGCGCGGTCATAGAGATGGAGGATGAAGACCGGCGTGTCGGGCGCCGCGGCGTTGATCTCTTCAAGGGTCGGCAGGCGCTTTTCCGCGAACTGATGCTCGGTGAAGCCGCCGACGACGCGCACCCATTGCGGCGGCGGCGTGATTTCCGCCTGGCGCTTCAGCATCGCCATGGCGTCGGCCAATGTCGGAACGCCTTCCCAGCGCAATTCCATATTATAGTTGAGGCCGCCCCGGATGACATGGATGTGGCTGTCGATCAGGCCGGGGATGAGGCGGCGGCCCCCGGCGTCGATGACCTGCGCGTCGGGGGAGGCGGCGGCGCGGACTTCGCCTTCGCCGGCGACGGACAGGAATGTGCCGTCGCGGATCGCCACGGCCTGCGCTACCGGATTTTCCCGGTCCAGCGTCGTGACCCTGGCATTGATGATGATGACGTCCCTGGCGGTCATGGCGAAGCTTTCCGTGGCGGTGAACAGGGTGGTGGCGCCGGCGCCGGCAAGCGCCCGGCGGCGGGTGATCACTGCTCCTGCTCCGGCTTTGGCGGCAGGGCGGCGGCGCTTTGTTGCGCGGGGGTGAAAGGCTTGCCGCGCAACAGGCTGCCGGCGACCGGCACGACCCGTTCGCCGGCGAGGATGCCTGCCAGCCCGACCAGCGCGATGACCGGCGGGGCTGAGGAACGGACCCCGAGCAGGCTGTAGACGATGCCGACCAGCAGCCCGGCGCCCAGCGAGAATATATAGGCTTTCATGGGTCCGTTCCTTCGCTGCGTCAGGCCTTGATGAACGCCAGAATGTCGGCGTTGAGGACATCGGCGTTCACCGTCAGCATGCCGTGCGAATAGCCCTCATAGATTTTCAGCGTGGCGTTGGGCAGGATTTCGGCCTGGAGCAGGCCTGCATTCCTGTAGGGCACGACCTGATCGTCGTCGCCGTGCAGGACGAGCGTGGGGACGGTGATCGCCTTCAGATCGTCGGTCTGGTCGGTTTCGGAAAAGGCCTTGATCCCTTCATAATGGGCGAGCGCGCTGCCCATCATCCCCTGCCGCCACCAATTGTCGACGACGGCGGGCTTCACCTCCGCCCCTTCGCGGTTGAAGCCGTAGAAGGGGCCGGCCGCAACCTCATGGAAGAATTGCGCGCGGTTGGCGGCAAGGCCCGCGCGCAGCCCGTCGAACACATCGATCGGCAGGCCGCCGGGATAGCGGTCCGTCTTCACCATGATCGGCGGCACGGCGCTGACCAGCACCGCCCTGGCGACGCGCCCTTCGGGCAGGCCGTGGCGGGCGACATAGGCGGCCACTTCGCCGCCGCCGGTCGAATGGCCGATGTGGATGGCGTCGCGCAGATCGAGATGCCGGGCCACGGCGGCCGCGTCGGCGGCATAATGGGCCATGTCATGGCCGAAATCGACCTGTTGCGAGCGGCCATGGCCACGCCGGTCATGGGCGATGACGCGATAGCCCCGGGCAAGGAAGAACAGCATCTGCGTGTCCCAGTCGTCGGCGGAAAGCGGCCAGCCATGATGGAACATGATCGGCTGGGCATCCTTGCTGCCCCAATCCTTGTAGAAGATGTCGACGCCGTCCGGGGTGGTGACGAAATTGCTCATCGGGAAATCCTTTCATCGCTCTGGCTTGGGGGTGCGGGAGAAGGGGCAGCCGGGCCAAAGGGGCGGCCCGGCTGTGGGGAAGGGGGGATCAGTGGCCGCCTTCGGAGGCGCCGAACATGGTGCTGGCATAAGTGATGCCCAGTCCATAGGCGCCGCCCCACTGGCGGGCGATGCCGGTGGTAAGCGCATAGGTTTCGGCGCGCGCCCAGTCGCGTTGCAGTTCGAGCAGATATTGCAGCGCCGTGATCGGGCGCGCGCCCGCCTGGATCATGCGTTCCACGGCGCGGTCATGGGCTTCCTCGGAAATGTCGCCGCTGGCGTCGGTGATGACATAGACCTCGAAACCCTGTTCGAGCGCGGAGAGCACCGGGCCGACGATGCAGACGCTGGTCCACAGTCCGGCGATGACCAGGCGGTCCTTGCCGATGCGGTTCACCTCCCCGATCACGGCGGCGTCTTCCCAACTGTTCATGCTGGTGCGGTCGATCATCGGCTGGTCGCCAAAGGCGTCGGCGATCTCGCTGAACATCGGGCCGGAAAAGCTCTTCTCCGCAACGGTGGTGAGGATGGTGGGGACGTGGAATCCGGCCGCGGCATTGGAGACCAGGGCGGCATTGTTGCGCAATATTTCGGGCGCGATCGACTTGGTGGCGAAGGCCATCTGCGACTGGAAGTCGATCAGGATCAGGGCGTGGTCGTCGGGGGACAGCAGCGCATCGGCGGGGGTGGGAATGGCGGTGATCGACATGGCGGGTCTCCTTCCTTGAAAGTGCAGGGGCCCGTCGTTCGGGCTGATGTCGGTCTACTTTCCCTCGCTTCTGCGAAACAGGCGTATAAAATCTACCTATTCGTTCCAAATTCTAGAAAAGCCTAAGCGGCCGGCTGGTCCAATGGAGCATAATCGATATTGCACCTTCATTGTAGCAGGACGGTTACGGATCGTCGCGCCGGCCCTGTCTCCTGCAAGATGGCCATCGCCATTGCGACGAAAATATCCTATATGTTCCGCATCTGACCTTATAAGCGGCCTCCATGTCCGACCTTCACAACATGTCACAGCCCGCGGGCGCCCTTGGTTCCCCGGCACGCGCCGCCTCCGGACCGACGCTGGTGGAGCGTGCCTATGAGCATCTTCTCTCCATGCTGATGACGGTGAAGATCGCGCCGGGGGAACGCATTCCCATCGACACCGTCGCGCGCCAGCTCGGCATCTCGCAGACGCCGATTCGCGAGGCGCTGAGCCAGCTGGAAGCGGAGAAGCTGGTCTACAAGACCACCAATGTCGGCTACCGCGCCAGCCCGCAGATGACGCCGGAGGAGGTGCACGACCTTTATACGCTGCGCCTGCTGATCGAACCCTATGCCGCCGCCCGGGCAGCCGAGCAGATCGACGATGAGACGCTTTCCGTCCTGCAGTCGATCCAGGCCGACATGGACGCCGTGGTCGAGCGCGACGAGCAGGCCTATGCCCGTTTTGCGGAAGCGGATGCGCAGCTCCACCGGCTGATCGCGAAGGGCAGCGGGAACCGCCTGATCGAGGAGACGATCGAGCGGCTGCACGCGCATCTCCAGATATTCCGATCGCTCTACCAGAACAGCGCCCAGCCCAATGCGCCCGAAGTGGCCGCGCGGGAGCATCAGGCGATCATCGCCGCCCTGCTGGCGCATGATCCCGTCGCGGCCGAGCAGTCGGTGCGCGACCATCTCACCTGTTCGCAACAGCGGATGGACCGGGCGAACGGCACGTCTCGACGCTGATCGCGCAACCCCCGGATGGGGGAGGCATCACGTGTTGGCCGAACGTTCAACGACGTGGGAAAGCCCCTTGACGGGCCCGCGGCAACCACCTACCACGGTCGCACAGGATCATATAGGATATGAAATAGATCCTGGAGAGGATGGGTAATGCGGTCAGCCATGAAAGCCGGTTTTTCACTTGTCAGCCTGACGGTTGCGATGCTTGCCGGACTTCCGGCGGCGGCGCTGGCCGAAACCAGGGTGCTGCGCGACTTCACGCTGATCGACGGCACCGGCAAGGCGCCGGCGGCGAACCAGGCGCTGGTCATGACGGATGGGCGGATCGACTGGGTCGGGCCGTCCGCGAAGCTGAAGGCGCCGGCCGGGGCGAAGGTCGAAAGGCTGAAGGGCAAATATCTGATGCCCGGCCTGATCGACAGCCATGTCCATCTGGGGCTGGTCGACGGCATCACCCAGGACCTGCAATATCAGACGGCTGAGAATATCGAGAAGCAGCTTCGCATCTACGCCGCCTATGGCGTCACCACCGTCCAGACGCTGGGGACGGAGAAGGACCTGATCTTCCCGATCCAGCAGAGGCGCAAGGGGCCCACGGCGATGTCACGGGTCTATACCGTCGGGCAGGGCGTGGTCTTCAAGGGCAGCTATGGCGGCGTCCCCGGCCTCGACCAGTCGGTCGCCACGGCGGAAGAGGCGCGGGCGATGGTGGACAAGGAGGCGTCGAAGGGCGCAGACCTCATCAAGCTGTGGGTCGACGACGAATTCGGCATGCTGGAGGAACGCATGCCGCCCCGGATCAGCAGCGCCGTGATCGACCAGGCGCACAAGGACGGGAAGAAGACCGTCGCCCACATCTTCTATTATTCCAACGCCGCCGAACTGACGCGGGAAGGGGTGGACGCCTTCGCCCATTCCGTGCGCGACCGCGCCGTGGACGACGCGCTGCTCGGCCAGATGAAGGCGAAGGGCGTGTGGCAGATGGCCGCGACGCTGAGCCGGGAGGCGTCCTTCACTTACAGGACGCTGCCCTTCCTGGACGATCCCTTCTTCGCGCGGGGGGTGACGCCCGCCGTGCTGAAGGAACTGGCCAGTCCGGAGCGGGCGGCGAAGCTGGGCGCGGCGCCCAATTTCCCCAAATATGCGCCGACGCTGCAATATGCGATGGACAATTTCGCGCGGGAGGCGAAGGCGGGCATCCGCTACGGCATGGGCACGGACAGCGGCCCGACGGCGCGCTTCCCCGGCTATTTCGCGCATTGGGAACTGGAACTGATGGTGAAGGCCGGGGTGACGCCGATGCAGGCGATCACAGCCGCGACCAGCGCCAATGCGGAGTTCATGGGCGCCAGGGACATCGGCACCGTCGCGCCGGGCAAATGGGCCGACCTGCTGGTGCTGGACCGCGATCCCACGGCGGACATCCGCAACACCCGCGCCATCGACGCCGTCTATATCGCCGGCAACAAGGTGCCGACCATCTGGCAGACCTGCACCGGCCGCGCGGCCGATGCCTGCGGGCCCCGCCCGTGACCGGCGAGGCAAGCGTCGCAGAACCGCGCGACGCGGCCGCCGGAGCCGGGGCGGCGCGCCCGACGCGGGCGCGCCATGTCGTGCTCTGGCTGACGGTGCTCGCCTATCTCATCACCTATATGGATCGCGTCGTGATCGCCACGGCGGCCCCGGTGATCGAGAAGGAATATGGCTTCTCGCCGGTGACGATGGGCTGGATCTTCGCGTCCTTCTCCATCGCCTATGCGCTGTTCCAGATTCCGGGGGGCTGGCTGGGCGACCGGTTCGGGCCGCGCCGGGCGCTGACCGGCGTGGTGCTCTGGTGGTCGACCTTCACCGCCGCGACGGCGCTGACCTGGTCGGCCGGGTCGATGATGGTGTGCCGCTTCCTCTTCGGCATGGGGGAGGCGGGGGCCTTTCCCATCGCCACCCGGTCGCTCTCGCGCTGGATGCTGCCGTCGGAACGGGGCTGGGCGCAGGGCCTCACCCATGCGGGGGCGCGGCTGGGCGGGGCGGTGACGCCGGTGTTCGTCGCGCTGCTCATCGTCCAGTTCGGCTGGCGCATGCCCTTCATGGCCTTCGCGCTGGTCGGCATCGGCTGGGCGGCCCTGTGGTTCTTCTACTATCGCGACACGCCGCGCGAGCATCCTTCGGTCAACAGCGCCGAACTGGCGATGATCGAGGGCGCGCTGGGCGCGGGCCGGGCGCGGGTGAGCGTGCCATGGCGGCACCTGCTGGCCAATTCGCAGCTATGGGTGCTGTCGGCCATGTATTTCTGCTACGCCTATTGCATCAACATCTTCCTGACCTGGTTCCCCAAATATCTGCACGATGCGCGCGGGTTCGACATCGCCATGATGGGCCTGTTCGCCAGCCTGCCGCTGATGGCGGGCGTGGTGGGCGACCTGATGGGCGGATGGGCGTCCGACCTGTTGGTGAAGCGCGGCGCGGGGCTGAAGATGGCGCGCCGCTCGGTCGCGGTGGTCGGCTTCCTGACGGCCGCAGCGATGATCCCGCTGGCGGCCGCCATGGACGGGCATGTGGCGAGCATCCTCTGCTTCTGCATCGCGCTGTTCGGGCTGGAGTTGACGGTCGGCGTATCCTGGGCGGTGACGCTCGACATTGGCGGCGAATATGCGGGCTCGGTATCGGCGGTCATGAACACGCTCGGCAACAGCGGCGCGGCGGTCGCGGCGGCGGTCACCGGCTATATCGTCAGCATGAGCGGCTGGTTCGCCGCCTTCGCGGTCCTCTCCGTCCTCTGCCTGATCGCGGCGGCGCTGTTCCTGCGCATCGACGCCTCGCGCAAGCTGCGTGACGGGCAGGGGGCCGAGGCGTGATGCCATCGCCGGAAATCATCCGCAGCGCCCCGGCGCTTCGGTTCGGACATCGCGCGCATGGCGCGCACGACAGGAGGTTGTTTAGGTGAAGACTTGGATATTCGCTGTGGGCATCGGCGCGGTCATCGCCGGCACGGCGGTCGCCGCCCCCGTGCCGAAGGGAAATGCCGCGCATGGGCAACAGCTTTTCGCGCGCTGCGCCGCGTGCCACAAGGTCGGGCCGAACCCGGCGCGCTCCATGGGGCCTTCGCTGAACGGCGTCGTCGGCCGCGTGGCGGGCAGTCAAGGCGGCTATGGCTATTCGCCCGCGATGAAGGCGTCGGGCATCAGATGGGACGAGGCCAGCATCGACAAGCTGCTGCAAGGTCCGTCGAAGCTGGTTCCGGGCACCAAGATGATCTTCCCCGGCATGGCCGCCGCGCAGGATCGCGCCGACATCATCGCCTATCTGAAACAATATGGCGCGGATGGTGGCAAGAAGTGAGCGACCTCCCTCCCGCCTTCGGCGCGCTGCGCCTGCCCCGCTCCGTCCTGTTCGGACGCGGGCAGCGCCACGCGCTCGGCTCCGCCGCCGGCAAGCTGGGCAAGCGCGCCCTGCTCTGCACCGACGAACGGCAGGCCGCCCAGCCTGAATTCCACGCCATGGTCGCGGACCTCCAGGCCCATGGGCTGGAGGTCCGGGTCTTCGACCGGACGATCCCCGACCTGCCGATCGGATCGATCAACGCCTGTGTCGAGGAGATGCGCGGCTTCGCCCCCAATCTGGTGGTCGGCATCGGCGGCGGCAGTTCGATGGACATGGCCAAGGTCGTCGCCGTGCTGCTGACCCATGGCGGCGACATCCGGTCCTATTATGGCGAATTCGCCGTGCCCGGCCCGGTCATGCCGCTGATCGCCATGCCGACGACGGCGGGCACCGGATCGGAAGTGACGCCGGTCGCGGTGGTGTCCGACGACGAGCGCGGGGTGAAGGTCGGCATCGCCAGCCCGCATCTGATCCCGCTGGTGGCGATCTGCGATCCGGAACTGACCGCCACCTGCCCGCCCGCCCTGACCGCCTGTTCGGGCGCCGATGCGCTGACCCATGCGGTGGAGGCCTATACGACGCTGGCGCGCCCCGCCGACCCGATGCTGACGCAGGATCATGTGTTCGTGGGCAAGAACCTGCTGTCGGATCATTTCGCGCGGCTGGCGGTCGACAACATCTTCCGCTTCCTGGAGCGGGCCTATCGCGACGGCAGCGACATGGAGGCGCGCGAAGGGCTGATGCTGGCGGCGCTGGCGGCGGGCTGCGCCTTCGGCACGGCGGGCACGGCCGCGGCGCACGCGCTGCAATATCCGGTCGGCAACCTGACGCACACCGCGCATGGCGACGGGGTGGCGACGCTGCTGCCCTATGTCATGCAGTTCAACCGGCCCTTCTGCGCCCCCGCCTTCGCCGAACTGGCGCGGACGGTGGGGCTGTCCGATGCGGCGGAAGAGGACATGTCGCAGGCGTTCATCGATGCGGTCGCGGACCTGCTTGGCCGCGTCAACATTCCACCCTCGCTCGCGGCGCTGGGGCTGAAGGCCGACCAGCAGGACTTCGTGGCGGAAAACGCCCTGAACGCCGCCCGGCTGGTCAAGAACAATCCCCGTCCCCTCGATCTCCCGGCTATGCAGAGCATCACCCGCGCCGCCTTTTCCGGCGAGCGGGCGGCGCTCAAGTCCGCCTGACTTCTCGAACAAGGTTTCCCATGACGACGCAAAGCTATAGCTGCACGACGACCGACGGCCATGCCGGTCCCTTCGCCATCCCGACCGACCTGCTGATCGGGGAAGCATGGGTGCCCGCCGCCAGCGGTAAGCGCATCGACATCCTCAATCCCGCGACGGAGGCGGTGTTGACCTCCGTCGCGGACGCAAGCCCGGCTGAGGGCATCGCCGCTGTCGACGCCGCCGCCGCCGCAGCGGCGGACTGGGCCGCGACCCCGCCGCGCAAGCGCGCCGACATATTGCTCGCCTGCTTCCATGCGATGATGGCGGAGCAGGAATGGCTGGCGCAGCTCATATCGCTGGAAAATGGCAAGGCGCTGCCCGACGCGCGGGGGGAGGTGGCCTATGCGGCCGAATTCTTCCGCTGGTATGCGGAGGAAGCGGTGCGCATCAACGGGGAGCTGGCCGTCTCGCCCTCCGGCGGGAACCGCATCATGGTGCAATATCAGCCCATCGGCATCGCCCTGCTGATCACGCCCTGGAACTTCCCGGCGGCGATGGCGACGCGCAAGATCGCCCCGGCGCTGGCGGCGGGATGCACCTGCATCCTGAAACCGGCCGAGGAAACGCCGCTGACGGCGCTCGCCGTGGCGGAGATCATGCGCCGGGCGGGCGTGCCCGCGGGCGTGGTCAATGTCGTCAACAGCAGCGATCCGGGCCCGCTGTGCAGCGGCATCCTGCACGACCCGCGCGTGCGCAAGCTGTCCTTCACCGGATCGACCGAGGTCGGCCGCATCCTGCTGCGCCAGGCGGCGGACCAGGTCATCAGCTCCTCCATGGAACTGGGCGGCAACGCGCCCTTCCTGGTGCTGGACGATGCCGACATCGAAGAGGCGATCGAGGGTGCGATGGTCGCCAAGATGCGCAATGCGGGGGAAGCGTGCACGGCGGCCAACCGCTTCTATGTCCAGCGCGGCATCCATGACGCCTTCGTCGCGAAGCTGGCAGAGCGCATGGGCGCGATGAAGATGGGCCCCGGCCTGGAGAGCGCGACCCAGTGCGGCGCGATGATCAACCGGCAGGCGATCGACAAGATCGAGCATCTGGTGGCGGATGCCGTGGCGCGCGGCGCGGAGGTCAGGCTGGGCGGCCGGACGCCGGAGGGTGCGGGCTTCTTCTACCCGCCCTCGGTGATCGCGAACGTCCAGCCGGGGTCGGAGATATTGACGACGGAAGTGTTCGGCCCGGTCGCGGCGGTGATCCCGTTCGACGATCCGGCGGAGGCGGTGGCGCTGGCCAATGCGACCGAATATGGCCTGGCCGCCTATGTCTATACCGCCGACCTCAAGCGGGGGCTGCAACTGGCCGAGCGGATCGAGGCCGGCATGGTGGCGGTCAATCGCGGCCTGGTGTCGGACGCCGCAGCGCCCTTCGGCGGCGTCAAGCAGAGCGGTCTCGGGCGGGAGGGCGGACATCACGGCCTGCTCGAATATTGCGAGGCGAAATATATCGCGGTGAGCTGGTAAGCCGCAGCCGGTCGACGGCACGGAAAAGAGAGAGGGAAGGGGCCGAAAGCGCGATGTTCAAGATGACCCGACGCAGGCTGTTGGGCGGGACGGTCGCCGTCGCCGCAAGCATCGGCACGGCCCCGATGCGGCGCGCCATGGCGCAGGATCTGCCCGGCGGGCCGGACACCGAATGGCGCCATTATGCCGCCGACCAGGCCAATACGCGCTATTCGCCGCTCGACCAGATCAACGCCGATAATTTCAGCGATCTTCAGGTGGCCTGGAGCTTCAAGACGGACATATTGGGGGCGCGCAAGGAATATCAGTTCGAACCGACGCCGCTGCTGGTCAAGGGGCGGCTGTTCCTGACCGCCGGGTCGCGCCGCGACTGCGTCTGCATCGACGCGGCGACGGGCGAACTGCTCTGGATGTTCCGCAAGGACGAGGGGCAGCGCGCGCTCAATTCCCCGCGCCAGCTTTCGGGCCATGGTTGCTCCTATTGGACCGACGGCAAGCAGGAGCGCATCCTGTTCGTAACCATCGGCTATCAGCTCGTCTCGCTGGATGCGGCGACCGGCATCCCCGATCCGGCCTTTGGCGTGAACGGCGTGGTCGACCTCAAGAAGGATTTCGATCAGGAGATCGATCCGGAAACCGCCGATGTCGGGCTGCACGCGACGCCGCTCGTCGCCCGCGACACGGTGGTGGTGGGCGCGGCGCATACGGCGGGCGACGTGCCGGCGGTGCGCAAGAATGTGAAGGGCTATGTGCGCGGCTTCGACGTGCGCACCGGCAAGCGCAAGTGGATATTCCACACCATCCCGAAAAAGGGCGAATATGGCTATGACAGCTGGCTGAACGGCGACGCCGACGAAGCCGGCAATGGCGGCGTCTGGGCGGAAATGTCCGCCGACGAGGAACTGGGGCTGGTCTATGTGCCGGTGGAGCTGCCCACCGGCGACGAGATGGGCATGTTCCGGCGCGGCAACGCCCTGTTCGGGGAGTCGCTGGTCGCGCTGGACCTGGAGACGGGCGTGCGGCGCTGGCATTATCAGCTCGTCCATCATGGCCTGTGGGACCGGGACATCCCCTGCGCGCCGATCCTGTGCGACATTCCGGTGAACGGCAGGACGGTGAAGGCGCTGGCGCAGCCGACCAAGCAGTGCTTCCTCTATGTGCTGGACCGCACCAACGGCCAGCCGATCTGGCCCATTGTCGAGCGGCCGGTGGAGGCAGGCGACGTGCCGGGCGAATGGTATGCCAAGACCCAGCCATTCCCGACCAAGCCCCCCGCCTATGACGTGCAGGGCGTCGGCATCGACGACCTCATCGACTTCACGCCGGAACTGCGCGCGCAGGCGGTGGAACTGGTGAAGCAGTACAAGATCGGGCCGCTCTACACGCCGCCCGTGGTCAGCAAGCCCGGCCGCTGGGGCACCATATCCGCGCCCGGCATCCAGGGCGGGACCAACTGGCCGGGCGGCTGCTACGATCCGGAAAGCCATACCGTCTTCGTCTATTCGAAGACCCAGCCCTCCGTGATCGGCATCATCCCGAACGAAGACCCCAGCGTCTCCGAATTTCCGCATGTGCACGGCATTGCCGGGTCCGAAGTGCGACCGCAGGTGGCGATGGGCGCGGCGGCGCCGACGCCCTTCATGCGGCCCCCGGCGGCGAAGCCCGGTTCGGGGCCGCCGCCCGGTTTCCTGACCGTGCAGGGCCTGCCGCTGCTCAAGCCCCCCTATGGCCGCATCACCGCCATCGACCTTGGCAAGGGCGACCTCAAATGGCAGGTCGCCCATGGCGAGACGCCGGACAATGTCCGCAACCACCCGGCGCTCAAGGGCCTGAAGATTCCCCGCACCGGCCGGGCAGGCAATCTGGGGCCTCTGTGCACCAAGAGCCTGGTGATCTGCGGCGAGGCGGGCTTCTACACCAATGAATATGGCATCCGGGGCGCGATGCTGCGCGCCTATGACAAGGCCACGGGCGAGGAGAAGGGCGCGGTCTACATGCCCGCGCCGCAGAGCGGATCGCCCATGACCTATATGCTGAACAACCGCCAATATATCGTCGTCGCCATTGGCGGCGGCAATTACAGCGCCGAACTGGTGGCGTTCCGACTTCCAGGAATGGCTTGATGGCAGGAGTGGCTCGATGGGCAAGGTGACGCGGGGATATTGGCTGGCGGGCGCGCTGCTGTTTGCGGGCGGCGCGGTCGTGACGCGCGCGCAGGCGCCCGAGCGCCATGTCTGGACCGGGGTCTATACGAAGGATCAGGCCGAGCGCGGCAAGGCCGCCTATGCGGAGAATTGCGCGGCCTGCCATGGCGAAACGCTGGCCGGGATCGACGTCGCGCCCGCTCTGGTCGGGCCGACCTTCCTCAACAACTGGAACAACACGTCCGCCGGCGATCTGTTCGCGCGCATCCAGACGACCATGCCGCTCAACGCGCCGGGCAGCCTGGGCGGGCGGAAGGTCGCGGACATCGAAGCCTATATGTTCGAAGCCAACGGCTTTCCCGCCGGCGACCTAGCGCTGCCGCCCAATGCGGCGCTGATGCCCAATGTCAGGATCGTGGCGCAAAGGCCCGAACCGGCCAAGCCCGCGCCGGAATGCAAATGCGGTAAATGAGGGCCGGGCGGCGTCCCGCCGCCCGCCTCCCCATCAGGCGCCGGTCCAGTCCGGCACTTTCTTCGTGCGCGCCAGGAAATCGGACACGCCCCGCTGGAAATCGGCGCTGCCATAGACTTCCGCAATCAGATCCTCGACATCGGGCAAAGCCCCGAAGGCCATGCGCCGGATCGTCTCCTTCGTCGCGCGGGTGGTGAGCGGCGCATTTTCGGCGGCCCGCCGCGCCAGCGCGTCGGCTTCCGCATCCAGCGTCTCCCGCTCCACGATCCGCAGCAGGAAACCGCTGGCGAGCAGCTCCTCCGCCGTCAGCATCTCGCCCAGCAGCACCATGCGCTTCGCCCGTTGCACGCCGACCGCCGCGCCGATCCGAGCGACGCTGGCGGCGGAGAGGCAGTTGCCTATGGTGCGGCCAATGGGAGAGCCGAAGCGCGCATCGCGGGTCGCGATCCGGAAATCGCAGGCGGAGGAGATGTTGATGCCGCCGCCCACGGCCCAACCCTCCACGACCGCGATGGTGGTGCAGGGTATGGCGTCGACCGCGCCCATGCATTCGTCGATGTCGCGCTCATAATCGACGCCCTGCCGGCCGGTCGTATAATCCGCGAATTTGGAAATGTCGGTGCCGGATATGAACGCCTTTCCCCCGACGCCGCGGAACACCGCGACGCGGATGGAGGGGTCGGCCGCTATGTCCCGCGCCGCGTCGCGCAGGTCGTGCCACATCGCGCCGGTCAGCGCATTGTGGGCGGCGGGATTGTCGAAGCGGATATGGGCCTGATTGCCCCGCTTCTCGTAAATGAGGCGCGCCTCGCTCATTTCGCGGCTTCCCGCTGCGGGGCGAGCAGGCCCTTTTCCACCAGTTCCTGCCGGATCAGGTCGCTATGTTCGTTGAGCAGCGGCGGGGGCAGGCGGACCTCCTGGGGCGTGCCCCGCATCTTCACCGGGAAGCCCAGCGCCTTGAATTCGCCCTCCACCGGATGGGGCACCTGCATCACCATCTCCCGCGCGACGGCCTGTTCGCTGGTCACCGCCTCGCCATAGTCGAGGATCGGCGCGGCGGGAACGCCCGCCGCCAGCAGGGCGTCGATCCATTCCTGCCGCGTGCGGGTGAGGAAGGTGGGCGCTAGATCATCGATCAGCGCGAGCCGGTTGACGACGCGGGCGGCGTTGCTGGAATAGCGCGGATCGTCCTGAAGCTCCGGACGCCCGAGGACGTCGAGGAAGGTCAGCCACAGTCCCTGATTGGCCGCCCCGATGACGAACCAGCCGTCCGACGCCTGCATCGCCTGATAGGGGGCGGACATGCGGTTCGCCGAACCGATGGGCGTGGGCGACTTGCCCGTGCCCCAAAGCTCCGTCGTCTCCCAGATCGAAAGGCCCAGCGCCGCTTCCAGCAGGGAGGCGTCGATATATTGGCCCTGCCCGCTCTTTTCCCGGCCGATAATGGCGGAGAGGATGGCATAGGCCGAGAAAAGACCGGCGCCCAGATCGGCCACGGCGATGCTGTTCTTCGCCGGTTCCATGCCGGGAAAGCCGTTGGAGCTTAAGATCCCCGACATGGCCTGCGCGATCAGGTCGAAACCGGGGCGCTGCGCCCATGGGCCGGTCTGGCCGAAGCCGGAAATGCTGGCGTAGACGAGGCGCGGATTGATCTTCGCCAGCGTGTCATAGTCGATGCCCAGCCGCGCCGCGACGCCGGGGCGGGCATTTTCCACCAGCACGTCGGCGCTCTTCACCAGCGCATAGAGCACTTCGCGATCGGCATCGTCCTTCAGGTTGAGGGCGATGCTGCGCTTGTTGCGGTTGAGCGCGAGGAAACCGGGGCTGTCATCCCCCTTCAGGCGGAAGCCCATCGAATGCCGGGTCGAATCGCCCGTGACCGGCGGTTCGATCTTGATGACGTCGGCGCCCATGTCGCCCAGCAGCATGCAGCAGAACGGGCCTGCCATGACCTGCGAAATGTCGAGTACCCTGATGCCCGCCAATGGCAGCGTCGCCATATTCCTTCTCCCTTATGCGCCATATGGGGGCGCCGATTTTCGGTCACAGATCATATTGTATATGATTTGACCCTCTGCTAGCATTCCCCTGACAAAAGAACAACCGGGCTTGTCGACCAAAGGTCAAACCCGCCTTCAGGAGAGGCATGTCGTTGAAAATCACATCTTCGTTCCGCCGGTCCATCGCACTGGCTTCCCTGATTTCCGTTGCCGCCGGCGCTTTGCACGGCGCAGCCACGGCGGCGCCGTCGGCAGATGCCGACTGGGCCGCCTATGGCCGCGATCCCGGCGGCGCGCGCCATTCGCCCCTCAGGCAGATCACGACCGCCAATGTGGGCACGCTGCGGCAGGCCTGGGTATATCATATGCGCCCGCCCGGCGTGACCGCCGATGCGGGACCGATGCCGGACGGCATGCGCGCCAAGTTCGCCACCGGATTCTCAGCGTCGGAGGCGACGCCGCTGGTGGTCGACGGCGTCATGTATCTCGCCACGCCCTATAATCGCGTCGTCGCGCTGGATGCCGCCACGGGGAAGGAACGCTGGGCCTATACGCTCGCGAACAAGGACCAGCCCTCGACTCGCGGCGTCGCCTATTGGCCCGGAGCCAGGGGGAAGGGCGCGCGCATCTTCTTCGGCACCCGGTCCGGCAAGCTGATCGCGCTCGATGCCGCGACCGGCCAGCCTGCCGCCGCTTTCGGGGAGGCGGGAATCGTCAACATGAAGACGCCCGAGGTGATGAACGGCCTGCGCGCCGCGCCGCTGGGCATGAGCAGCCCGCCCGCCATCTACAAGGACCTGGTCATCACCGGATCGCGGGTGCAGGAGATGCCGGTCAAGGGCGCGGCGGGCGATGTGCGCGCCTGGGACGCGCGCACGGGCAAGCTGGTCTGGACCTTCCACACCATCCCGCAGGCGGGGGAGAAGGGCGCGGACAGTTGGGAGGGCGACAGCGCGAAGGCGCGATCGGGCACCAATGTCTGGACCTTCGTGCAGGTCGATGAAAAGCGCGGCATCGCCTATCTGCCGGTCGGCGCGCCGACCTTCGACCGCTGGGGCGCTGACCGAAAGGGCGCCAATCTCTATTCCAACTCGGTGGTCGCGGTGGACGCGGCGACCGGCAAATATCTCTGGCATTTCCAGACCGTGCATCACGACATCTGGGACCTCGACCTGCCGACGCTGACGCTGGTCGACATCAGGCGCGGCGGGCGGGTCACGCCCGCGCTGGTGGCGATGAACAAGACGGCGATCATGTTCATCCTTGACCGCGTGACCGGCAAGCCGCTGTTCGACGTGCGCGAAGTGCCGGTGCCGACCGAGACCGACGTGCCGGGCGAGCAGCCCTGGCCGACCCAGCCCATGCCGGTCGCGCCGCCGCCGCTCACCCGCCTGTCCTATAATGCCGAGGACATATTGGACGTCACGCCGGAGCTGAAGGCCCGGTGCGAGGCGCTGGTCAAGAAGCTGAACATCACCCCCAGCAAGCCGTTCCAGCCGCTGCGCGCCGACAGCGCGATCAATTTCTTTCCCGGCAGCCTGGGAGGCGTGGACTGGGGCGGGGGCGCGTTCGACCCCGATCTGGGCCTCTACGTCATCAACCTCAACGAACTCGCCAGCCCCCAGCAGTTGGAGCAGCAGCCCGACGGAAGCTGGGGCATGAAGGGCGGCTACGCCTATTTCGCGGACATGGAAACCGGCTTCCCCTGTCACAAGCCGCCATGGGGCGAGCTGGTGGCCGTAGATGTCGCCAAGGGCACGGTGGCGTGGCGCCGGCCCTTGGGCGACACCGGCCATCCCGCGCTCAAGGATGCGGGGATCACCAGCGCGGGCGGGCCGTTCACGACATCGGGCGGGCTGACCTTCATCGGCGCGACCAAGGACCAGCGCTTCCGCGCGTTCGAAACGAAGACGGGCAAGCTGCTCTGGACGGCGGAACTGCCCGGTTCCAGCTACGGAACGCCGATGACCTATGCCGTGGGGAAACGGCAGATGGTCGCCGTCGTGGCGACAGGGGGCTTCGCCTTTTCACCGGCCACCAGCGACGAGGTGGTGGCCTATGCGCTTCCTTGAGGACATGACATGCGTAAAGTCGGACTGATGATCATGGCCCTGACCCTGCCCCTGATCGGGGCGGGGGCATTGGCCCAGCAGGCGCCTGCGACCGTAGCCGTGCCGCCGCCGCCGCCCGGCCCTGGCCTGGACCTGATCAACGAACGCTGCGGTTTCTGCCACACGACCGGGCAGGTTTTCCAGAAGCGGCGGAGCGAGGCGGAATGGGCGGCGACCGTGCAGGGCATGGCGGACCGCGGGGCCGAGGTCTCGCCGGAGGAGGTCAAGACGATCACGGCCTATCTGGCGAAAAATTATGCCCCCGCGCCCGGTGCCGGGCCGGGCGCGGGCGGCCGTTAAACGCGGTTCGGCTCAAGCGGGCGGCGCGTCGCCGCCCGCTGCCCTTCATTGACCCCCGGCGTAGAGCGGCAGCATTCCCTTCACCTTGCTGCGCAGGCGATAGATGCTGGTGCTGCCGGTGATATAGACCGTGTGCCCATCCTCCGCGAAGGCCAGATTGGCCGCGGTTTCCGGCAGCCTGATCTGCCCCAGCACCTTGCCCTGCGGCGTGACGATGCGGATGCCGCCCGGGCCCGTCATCCAGATATTGCCGGCCGTGTCGACCTTCAGCCCGTCCGGCCCGCCGCGACCGCCGGGGAAGCGGATCAGCTCGCGCGGCGCGGACAGGCTGCCGTCCGGGCGCACATCATAGGCGCGGATATACATTTCGGGGCCGTAATTGCCGACATAGAGGGTCTTGAAATCGGGGGAGAAACCGATGCCATTGGGCAGCGTCATGTCGGTGATGACCGGCGTCAGCCTGCCGTCGGCATAGCGGAACACGGCGTTGAAGGGCAGTTCCTTGGCCGGGTCCTTGTCCATGCCGTTGAACAGGCCGAAGGGCGGATCGGTGAACCAGAGCGCGCCGCTCTTGTCGTAGACGAGGTCGTTGGGGCTGTTCAGCCGCTTGCCCTGATATTCCGACAGGAAGGGTTGCAGGCTGCCGTCCTTGCCGACCCTGACGATGCGGCGAGCGCCCATCTGCGTCATCAGCACCGTGCCGTCGGGGGCGGGGGCCATGCCGTTGGAGCCGATGCTGGCGCCCGCCGGGGGATTGGGCAGGCCGCCTGAATTGGCCACCAGTTCCTCCACCTTTCCATCCGGGCTGACGGCCCGCATCCTGTCCCCGGTGACGTCGGAGAACCAGAGCCGGCCCTCATGCCATAGCGGCCCCTCCGTAAAGCCGAAGCCGGTCGCCACCCGCTCGATCGGCGTGCCCGGCGCTATGATCGCGTCGAGCGCCGGGTCCAGCCGCTCGAAGGATGGCGCGGCGGCCGGTGCGGCGGGTTCCTGCGCCAGCAATGGCGCGGTCAGGGGGCAGAGCGCAGCGGCAAGCAGGGCGGCGCGAAGGCGGGATGACATGGCTTTGGTTCCTTCTTGGATGATCGAAAGGAGGGACGCGGGAGGATCGGCGCGATGTTACCGCCGCGGTTGGATGCGCGCTTCGGCTTCGGCGCGGTAGCGGGCCTTCGCCGCCAGATCGCGCGCCACGCCGATCACCATCAGTTCGAGCGGCTGCGCCCCCGTCTGGCGGATCGCCCGCGCCTCGCCAAGGTCGACGGGCACGGCGTCGCCCGCGCTGATCGGTGCGGTTTCCCCGTCCAGCGTTACTTCGCCCGTGCCGGAGATCACATAATAGACCTCGCTCATATCCGCCTGCACCCGGCGGCCGAGCGCCGCATTTGCGGGCAGCAGGACATGATCGACATAGGACCAGGGCGTCGAAAAGACCGCCGGTCCCAGCGCGCGGCGAAAGAGGACGCCGCCGGTCGCATCGGGCAAGGCAGCCGCCGCCGGCTTCAGGAGGGCGCGGTCCAGCCGCATGCTGATGAACTGCGGCACGGGATCGAGCGTCGCATCGGTGCGCGGGTCGCCCAGATCGAAATTGTCATAGCTCTTGGTCATGCCGACATTGATGTTCAGCCATTGCAGCGGCCTGTCGGTCGGATTGTAGATGCCATGGGCATGCCCCTTGCGGTCGGGCACGCCGGCAGGCCCGGCCAGGCGCGAGGTGCGGCCGTCGATGGTGAACTCCGCCTCGCCGTCGAGGATGATGAACATCTCCTCGCAATCATTGTGGAAATGCTGGCCGATGCCGCTTTTCGGCGCGATCGTCCCGCGATGGACGAAGATGAGGTTGGTGCTGAGCGCATTGGTGCCGAGCAGCGGCCCGAACTTCATCGATCCCGCACCGCCATGGACGCCGTTCGCACCCCGCATTTTGTCCGGATCGCTGTGGCCGATGCGTTGCGCCAGCGGCGGCGCGCCCTGCGCCATGGCCGTTCCGCCAAAGGCCATCAGCGCTGCGACCAGCGCCATGCGCGGCGTGCCCATGCCCATCTTCCCCTCTCCAATGCTTGCTCTTGCCTGCTTATGCCGACATACATCATCTTATCACGAATCATATAGTATATTGTTTGGCGCAGAAGCCAAGCGGGAGGGATGGTTATGAATGGAGCCGCGCGGTCCAGGGTCAGGCTGGGCCTGATCTTCCTGTTGTTCATCATCAGTGCGATCGCTTTTCTCGACCGCACCAACATCTCCGTCGCGGGGGTGGAGATGCGGAAGGAATATGCCATCGACCAGGTGCAGCTGGGCTGGGTCTTCAGCGCCTTCCTGATCGGCTATGCGCTGTTCCAGGTGCCGGCGGGCTGGCTCGCCGCGCGCTACGGTCCCCGCATCGTGCTGACCGGCGCGCTGCTCTGGTGGGGCGTGTTCACCGCGGCGACGGCGCTCATCCATCCGGAGGGCAGCGCCGCGCTGCTGCTGCTGGCGCTGACCCGCTTCGCGCTCGGCATCGGCGAGTCGGTCGTCTATCCGTGCGGCAACCAGTTCCTGTCGCGCTGGATACCGGCGCAGGAGCGCGGCAAGGCGAACGGGTGGATCTTCGCCGGGGTGGGCGCCGGGTCCGGCATCACGCCGCCGCTGATCACCGCGATCATCCTGTGGGGCGGCTGGAGGGCATCCTTCTATGCCTGCGCGGCAATGGGCCTTGCCGCCGCCGCCGTCTGGTTCTGGCTCGCGCGGGACCGGCCGCAGGAGCACCCGTCGGTGAACGCAGCCGAACTCGCGCATATCGAGGCGGGCCTGCCCCCGGCCAAAACGGCGTCGGCCGGACCCATTCCCTGGGGCGCCATATTTTCCAGCCGCAATGTCTGGGGCTTGTTCGTCAGCTATTTCGCCTTCGGCTATGTGATCTGGATCTTCTTCAGCTGGTTCTTCATCTATCTTGCCGAAGCGCGGCATCTGGATGTCAAATCCAGCGCCGTCTTCTCCATGCTGCCCTTCCTGTGCATGACCTTCGGCTGCCTGCTGGGCGGGGTCATCAACGACCGGGTGTCGGCGCGCTACGGCCTTTATTGGGGACGCTCCGGGCTGGGCGTGCTCTCCTTCGTGCTGACCGGCCTGTTCCTCGCCAGCGGATCGATGGTGGACAATGCGCCGCTCGCGGTGCTGATCCTGGCCGGGGGGGCAGGGGCGATCTACCTCTCGCAAAGCTCCTTCTGGTCGGTGACGGCGGACATAGCGGGCCCGCATAGCGGCGTCGTGTCCGGCTTCATGAACATGGGGTGCCAGATCGGCGGGGCGCTGACCTCCACCCTGACGCCGATGATCGCCGCGCAATTCGGCTGGACCGCCGCCTTCATCGCGGGGGCCGCCGTGGTGCTGGCGGGCGTGCTCGCCTGGGTGATCGTGGACCCGAACCGGCTGCTGGAGCAGCCGGCCGGGGAAGGCGCCCGGACGCCTATTGGCGGCGCGACAGCCTGACGGTGAAGGGCTTGCGCCCTTCCATGTCGAAGAAGGTGGTGCCGAACGGCGTGCGGCGGACATGGATCGCCGCCCCGACGGGCGGCGGCGGCGCGACGGTCGTCGTGTCGTAGGCGGTGCCGTCCTCCAGCTCCAGCCGGTGATAGCCGTGCCGCAACGGGATCGCCGCCTTCAAGCGGCTGTCGAAATCCGTGCGGCTCTTGAGGGCGTCGCGACGGTCCTGATAGCTGTTGATCGCAGCCGCCGATGCCGCGGCGGGCGGCGCGGGGACGGGAATCGGGCGGCTGTCCTGCGCGGCCCGGCCAGACCGGCGATCGTAGCAGGCCAGGCGTTCCGACGGGTCGTCCAGACGCGCGCAGCCATCTTCCTGCGCCAGCGCGACACATTGCGGAAACAACGCAATCCCGCCGATCACGGCCAGTTTCCAGATGTGTTTCACGCCCTTCTCCTCTTTTCATGTCATAATTTGTTTGACTAATGCTCTAACATCATATCCTATATGATCAAATGCAAGACGCAAAAGTCTGCTCTAGGGGAGGATTGATGGCAATCATAAAGGCCGCATTCTATCTGTGTTCGCCCGCCCTGCTCATCCTGGGGGCGTCGGCCCAGACATCTGCGCCGGCACCGTCTGCGCCGCCCGCCCGCCCGCCCATGGAAAATGCCTGGTCGCCCAAGCGGACGCCGCCGCGCGCCTATGACGCGCCCAATCGTCCCTGGTGGAAGCTCGCCGACATCCTTGCCGCGCACAAGGGCCAGAAAAGCTGGACGCACGCCATCGTCCGCAACCGCGATCTGGAGGCGGACTGGCACCAGATGGCGGCCGGGCAGCGCACCGAACCGCTGATGTATGCCGACAATGCGACCGCCCTCATCGTTTGGGGCGGGCAGCTTCGGGTCAGCATCAAGGGGCAGGAACCCTTCGTCGCGGTCAAGGGCGGAGAGGTCTATATTCCCTTCCGCCTGCCTTTCACCCTGGAAAGCGTGGGCGACGAGCCGGCGCTGTGGCTGGAGGTGCACGGCGCGGGCGACGTGCCGCTCTATCCCGCCGCGACCAGGCCGGACAAGCCCAGGGACGTGCCGGGCTTCACCTATGTGAAGGCCGCGTTGATGGGCGGCGACGGGCATTATGGCGCCGCCGACCGGCCTTATCTCGATTATTACAAGGATGTGGTGACCGGCGGGCAAAGAGCAGGCGCCTTCATTGCCGGCGATCATCTGTTCGTGAACAATATTCGCGGAAAGGGCATCAAGACTCCGCCGACCAGCGATCTTGGCCATTTCCACTTCGGCTATGATGAATTCTGGTTCATCATGGAAGGCAATGTCGATTACCAGATCGAAGGCGTGCCGTTCTTCACCGCGTCGCCCGGCGACGTCGTGACCGCAGCCCAGGGCCGGTGGCATCGCGCCAGCTTCGGCGGGCAGCCGGGGCAGATGGCCACGCGCGTCGCGATCAACCCTTATCCCCGCGGCTTGCACAGCTTCCAGCCGCACTGAACCGCGCCCCTCGGGGCCATCGCCAAATACCCCGGAATCCGGAGACTTTCAGCCTCCGGACAGCCATAAACTCGCATAAAAATCCTATAGTATATGATAATGAGGGAGAGAGCCATGTTGGGAGAATATCTGCCTGCACGATTGAACAGTTCGCTGATCGCGATCGCGGCGGTGATGGTGGCCGGCCAGCCCGTGCTGGCCCAGGACAATGCGACGATCGCGCCGCCGCCCCAGAACAGCCAGTCGGTAACGGACAGCGACATCGTCGTCACCGGTTCCGCCATCCGGGGCGTGGCGCCTGTCGGGTCCAACCTGATTTCGGTGGGCCAGGATACGATCGAGAAGACCGCGCCCGTCAACGTGTCGCAACTCGTCAACACCGTGCCGTCCATTTCCACGGCCGGTTCGGTCGCGCAGGGCGAGAATGCCTATTCCTATTATTCGCCGCAGATCCACAGCCTTGCGGGATCGTCGTCCAACACCACGCTGGTGATCCTGGACGGCCTGCGCCTGCCCGGCGGCGGCACGCAGTTCGCCCAGACCGACCCCAACATCATCCCGGTCAGCGCGATCCAGCGGGTCGAGGTGCTGGCCGACGGCGCGTCGTCCGTCTACGGGTCGGACGCGGTCGCGGGCGTGGTCAACTTCATCACCCGGCGGACCTTCGACGGGTTCGAGGCGAATGCGCAGGCGGGCTTTGCCGACAGCTATCACAATACCAACTTCAACTTCATCTGGGGCAAGAAGTGGGACACGGGCGGCGTCTATGTCGCGGGCTCCTATTCCGACCAGTCGGAACTGAAGAACAGTGACCGCCGCTTTTCCAGTCTGGGCGATTATCGTCCGGTCGGCGGCACCAACACCAACAGCTATCAGTGCAGCCCCGCGACGATCATCGCGCCGGGGGTCAGCGGCGTCTTCCTTTCGCCCGGCGCGACGACGACAGTTCCCAATATTCAGGCGAACGCGCCCTGCAACAATTCGGTCTACGCCAATCTTCTGCCTTCGCAGTTCCGCGCGAATGCGATGATCAAGGTCACGAACGATTTTTCGGACAAGTTCACAGTCACCGCGATGATGAACTATAACCGCCAGGAAACGCATAATGCGTCCGGACCCGGCGGCCTGACCAACGCCACCGTATTCGGTCCCGGATCGGGCCGGGGCGGCCAGATCAACCCCTTCTACCAGGCGCCCGCGGGCGCGCCCGGCGCCACGCAGCAGACGGTCACATGGCTCGCCCTGCTGCCCGACGCGGATTATGGCGAACAGGAATCGCAGTCTGATTCGATCTATTCGACCGCCGTCGCGGAATATCATGTCAATGACGACTGGACGCTGACCTTCAGCGACGCCTTCGGCTGGAACCGCTCGGCGCTCAACACCGTCAACGGCTTCTGTTCCGCCTGCGCCCTGCTGGCGCTGAACGGCACCGCGCAGTTGAGCGGCAGCACCACGGCGACCGACATTCCGGGCCAGAACGTCATCGCGCTCAACCTGCCGCTGACGGCGGCGAACGCGCTGGACGTCTGGCGGCCCTTCGACGGCACCAACCGGACTTCCGAAGCGGTCATCCGCTCGCTCTATCGCAACAATAGCGAGAATACGAACTACAACACGTTCAACCAGATGAAGCTGGACCTGAACGGATCGCTGTTCAGTCTTCCCGCGGGCAAGCTCAAGATCGCGGTCGGCGGCGAATATCTCTGGTATGAACAGACGCAGAAGATCACTGGCTCCAACAATACCGGCCCGACCACGACCGGTTCGAACTTCCGCGTCTATAACTACAAGCGCGACGTGAAGTCGCTTTACGCCGAACTCTATATTCCGGTCGTTTCACCGGATATGGGCATTCCGCTGGTGCACAGTTTCGACCTCAGCATCTCCGGCCGCTACGACAGCTATAGCGACGTGGGATCGACCACCAATCCGAAGTTCGCCGCGAACTGGGAGCCGGTGGAGGGCGTCAAGCTGCGCGGCAACTATTCCCGCGCCTTCGTGGCGCCGCCGACCGCGGTGATCGGCGATCCGACGCAGGGCTATCTCTACGCATCCGGCAGCGTCGGCGTGAACGGCACGCAGATCGCCGTGCCCATCGCCAACTATCCCGATGTGGCGAACATCCCCGGCGTGCAGTGCAATGCGACCACCTGCACCATCGGCACGCCGGCGATCCAGGGCATGCGGCGCCAGCTGGGCGGCGGCTTTTCCAACATGACCCCGCAAAAGGGCCGCAGCTGGTCGGCGGGCATCGACCTAGCGCCGCGCTTCCTGCCCGGCTTCACCGCCGCCTTCACCTATTTCCACAACAAGTTCATCGGCGGCGTTTCCTCCCCCAGCCCCAGCGCCATCGTGAACTCGGCGGGGCTGCGCAACCTGCTGACCATCTGTCCGCAGACCTGTTCGCAGGCGCAGATCGACGAGTTCGCCAATATCGCCAATGGCGCGACGGTGTCGGGCGCGATCCCGCCGCAGGTCTATTTCCTGATCGACCAGAGCAGCCGCAATGCGCTCAACCTGACGGTGGAGGGGATCGACGGGCAGTTCAACTATCGCACGGAGATCGGTGAACTGGGCAGCTTCGTGATCGGCACGGGCTTCACCTACTTCACGAAGTTCCGGCAGAATTTCGGCGGCGGCACGGACTTCAGCATCCTCAACACTTCCGGTTACAACACCACCTTCCCGTCGGTGCGGTTCAAGAACCGCGCACAACTGGGCTGGGCCAAGGATGGACTGTCCGCCGATCTGTTCTGGAACCATACGGGTTCCTACCGCAACTGGATCAGCACGACGGTGGAACCGATCATCGTCAATTCGATCGGCAACCCGATCGGCGGCGGCGACAAGGTCAAGGCCAACGATACGTTCGACCTGCACCTGCAATATGAATTCCAGGGTGAAAGCTTCGCCCGGGGATGGCAGATCTATGTCGACGCCCAGAACATCTTCGACAAGAACCCGCCCTTCTACAACGGCAACACCAACGGCATATTGGGCGGCGCATGGGGCTATAACGGCTTCGTGTCGAACCCGATCGGGCGCATGGTTTCGGTGGGCCTGCGCATCCGCATGTAATCCCTTCGCCGGGTCGCACGGAAAGGGCTCCGGAGCATGCATGCTCCGGAGCCCTTTTCACGTCGGAGGATGGCGGTTCAGGAAAAGGGCGTGGCGAATTCCAGGCGGATGCCCCCGGGAATGAAGACCAGGAAGTGCCGGGTGGCCGATCCGGCGCGGATCGGGCCGGGCGGGGCGTCGACCACCACCTCCGGATGGGCGCGCACCTTCTCCCACGCGGTGTCCAGCGCTGCATCGTCGGCCACCGCGAGCGAGAGATGGTGCAGCCCGATATTGGCCCGCCGGTCGAAGGCCCGGGCGCTCAGCGGATCGGCGGCGCGCCAGAGGGTGAGGAGGATCGCGCCGTCCGACAGGAAGATGGAGGGATAATCGGGAACGCCACCCACCTCGTCGAAGCCGAGCACGCCGCAGAAGAAGGCCCGCGCCTGGTCGAGATCGGGCACCGTCAGCCCGACATGATGGACGCCGCGCGTGAGTTTGTCTTTCATGATTTCTATCCTTCCAGTTCGGCAATGCGTGCGCGAAGCCGGTCGAGCTCGTCCACCAGGGGCGCGGTGAGGCGCTCGATCTCCTTCCGCGTGAAGCGCGGGGTGATATGTTGCGGACAGTTCCAGTCGAAGCCCACGACATCGATCAGGAAGGCGCGCTCAGGTTCGGCGCCATAGCCGGGCGTCATCAGCGCCGCGATGGTCGCCGGATCGTCGCTGCCATGGGCATGGCCGATCAGCTTCAGGCGGCGGCGGTTGGGATAGTCCATCAGGAACAGGGACACCCGGTCGTCGGCGGCGAGGTTCGCGGCCGAAAGATATTGGCGGTTGCCCCGATAATCGGCAAAGCCGATCCGGTTGTCCCCGATCCGCCGCAGGAAGCCGGCCGGGCCGCCGCGATGCTGAACGTAAGGCCAGCCATCCTCGCTGACGCTGGCCATGTAGAAGCTGTCGCGGGCGGCGATGAAGTCCGCCTCCCGGTCTGTGAGCATGTCGGCCGCGCCCGCATTCGCCTCCATGCGCGCATAGGAAGCGCGCGAACCGGCGGCTTCCTGCATGGCGCGTGCGCCGTTGCCGAACATGGTGTGGAGATAGACCTGTGCCATGCCGGACAAGCTAAGCCATTGCACGCTGCATGATAATGGCCGATGATTGGCTTTCACTGTTTCAGTTCGGGGAATAATGGATCGCTTCGATGCCCTGTCCGCCTTCGTCGCGGTGGCCGACCAGCGCGGCTTCGCCGCCGCAGCGCGCAAGCTGGGCATGTCCCCGCCCGCCGTCACCCGCGCCGTCGCCGCGCTGGAGCGGCATCTGGGCGTGACGCTGTTCCACCGCTCCACCCGCGCGGTGTCGCTGACGGACGAAGGTGCGGCCTTTCTGGACCGGGCGCGGCGGATCATGTCCGACCTGCGGGAGGCCGAGCAGATCGTCATGGGCGGCCGGTCGGCGCCGCGCGGCCAGCTTTACGTGACCGCTCCGGTGATGTTCGGGCGACTGCATGTGCTGCCTGCCATCGGCGCGCTGCTGGCGGCTCATGACGGGCTGAGCGCGCGCATGATGCTGATCGACCGCAATGTCCGCATCGTCGAGGAAGGGATCGACGTGGCCGTGCGGATCGGGCCGCTGGCCGACAGCGCGCTGCGGGTGATGAGCATCGGATCGGTGCGGCAGACCATCGTGGCCAGCCCCGCCTATCTGGCTGCGCATGGCGTTCCGGCGACGCCGGCCGATCTGGCCGGCCATCGCTGCATCGTCGGCAGCGGCATCAGGATCGGCGCCGCCTGGCGTTTCGGCGGGAAGGCGGAAAGCACGGTCGAGGTCGCTCCCCGCCTGACCGTCAATACGATCGACGGCACGATCGCGGCGGCCGAGGCAGGGGTGGGAGTGGCCAATGTCCTGAGCTACCAGGCGGCGGAGGCGGTCGCGGCCGGGCGGCTCGTCCGGCTGCTGGAGGACCACGCGCCGCCGCCCGTGCCGGTCAGCCTGCTCTACGACGCGGGGCGCGCGGCAATGCCCGCTGTGCGGCTGTTCCTGGAGGCGATGCGCGAGCGGGCGCGGCAGGGGGCGTGGGACTGATGGCGGGAAACGCCTGACCGGAATCGCTCCTGCCGCGCCCGGCTTGGGGTGTTTTGCATCGATACGGTGATCGCGCGCGCCGCCACCACGCATTCAAAAAGGATCGCCGCCGATCCCCGCGATCAGGGGCAGGGATCGGGCAGTTCGCGATGGATCACTTCGATGGCGGCCAGCGCATCTGCATCCAGGCGGACGTCGACGCTGGCGAGGTCCATCTTGAGCTGCTCCAGCGATGTGGCGCCGATGATCGTCGACGTGACGAAGGGCCGGCTGTTGACGAAGGCCAGCGCCAGTTGCGCCGGGGGCAGGCCATGGGCCTGCGCGACGGCGACATAGCGCGCGCTGGCGGTCGGCTGTCCGGGCAGGTCGTACCGCACGAACTGGCGGCTCACGTCCCTGCGCGAACCCGCGGGAATGCGGCCGCCCAGATATTTTCCCGTCAGATTGCCGCCGGCCAGAGGGGAATAGGCGAGCAGCGACACCTGTTCCCGCAGCGCATATTCCGACAACCCATGTTCGAAGGTGCGGTTGAGCAGATTATAGGCATTCTGGATCGAGGCGACGCGCGGCCATTCCTTCTCACGCGACAGGCGCAGATATTCGGACACGCCCCAGGGGGTTTCGTTGGAGACGCCGAAATGGCGGATCTTTCCTGCCCGCACCAGGTCGGCCAGCGCGCCCAGCGTTTCCTCTATGGGCACGGTGTCGGGCGTATCGTCCAGTCGCGTGAGGCCGCGAGCGCCGAAGGACGGCACCGGCCTGTCGGGCCAGTGCACCTGGTAAAGATCGATATAGTCGGTGCGCAGCCGGCGCAGGCTGTCCTCCACCGCCTGTTCGACATTGCGCCGGTCGAGCCGGTTGTTGCCGCCGCGAAATTCCCGCACGGCGTCGCGGGTGGGACCGGCGATCTTGGTGGCGACTATGACGTCGTCCCGCCGCTTCCGGCCCGCGATCCAGTTGCCGATATAGGTTTCGGTCAGGAACTGCGTCTCGCGGGATACGGGCGTCACCGGATAGGCCTCCGCCGTGTCGATGAAGTTGACGCCGTGGCCCACCGCGTGGTCGAGCTGCTCATGCGCCTCCGCCTCGCTGTTCTGCGAGCCCCATGTCATGGTGCCGAGGCAGATCAGGCTGACCTCGATCCCGGTGCGTCCCAATGTGCGATATTCCATTCCGTATCCCTATATGAAGCTGGCCTCCGCCCATTCTCCTTAGACGCTGGAGGCGGCAGGACACTCAAGATAATTTCATAAAGCGTTGAGCAAGCCTGTTTTCACGGTCGCCGGAGCCCGGCGGAACGGGAGAATGGCCGCGCGGCCGCCGATCGTTTCGTGCTGCGTGCGCTCCGGGCCGCGAAAGGACCGATTGCGGCCCTCCGTTCCGCCCGCTAAGGTCGCCATGGTTCTTTGTCATTGAAGGATCATCGAACGCCCTTGTCCAGCCGGGACGTCCGACAGGGATGACCGGCGCCGCGCCGAACCGCGCTTTTATTCAGATCTGGATATGCCCGCCACCGTGTCTGATTTACCTGATCCAGCGGATGCGCTTGCCAAGGCCGGTCGCCGCCTGGATGCCCGCGGCCTGGCGCCCGCGACCGCCGGCAATTATTCCGCCCGGCTGGCCGACGGGACGATCCTCTGCCGAGACGTTGCTGCCCCGGCAAGCCTAGCTCAGCCTGCTTCAGCGCCGCCGCGATCTGCTCCACCGAAAACCGCTGCTTCTTCATCGACGTACCTCCTCAACAAGGAAAATCCGTCGAAAAGCTAACGTTACGTGTGGACCACTTTGCCCATCTCACCTCACGACCATGGCGACTGGGCGGTGCTGAAGGTTCAGCACTAGCTCCGGGCGACCGGCGCAACCGACGCCCGTCTGTCGAGCCTGGCCGCTATAGGTGGGCTTGAGAAGCGGATCTTGTTGCGCCGTTTTCTGAAGGCGACGGGCCTTATCACCACCGACTATTGCCAGCGGCTGCGGGTGGCGAGCGCGCAGGAATTGCTGCGGTCGAGCGTGCTACCGATCGACCCGATCGCGTGGGAGGTGGGCTATGCCGACACGTCGTCGTTCCGAAGGCTGTTACGCGCATCGTCGGGCTGACCCCCGGCGAGTATCGGCTGCGCTTCCGGGGACGATAGCGGAGGGGGAACTTATTTCCGTAGGCCGTAGCGCGCGGCAGGCTCGGCATTGAACATCGATTGCAGCAGCGTGCCGCTCGCATTGTCATAGGCTTCTAGGAGGGATGTGTCCGCCAGTGATGGTGCGATGACGCGTTCGCCCTGCTCCAGGCCCGCCATGACGGCGTCGACGCAATCCTCGGTCGACATGACGATCGCATCGGGCAGCGGGTCCAGATCGGCGCCGCCCGCCACGTCCCATCCTTCGGAAACCACCGCGCCGGGCAGGACCAGCCGCACATTGACGCCAGTGCCTTCGACTTCGTTCTGGAGATATTTGGTCAGGAGATAGACATAAGCCTTGGTGGAGGCGTAGACCGGAATGCCGATGCCGGGGAAGGGCGCGAAACCCGCTCCGGAGCCGATATTGATGAGCGTGCCCGCGCCTTTTTCCGTAAAGCGGACGAGAGCGGCTTTGGACAGGGTGGTCAAAGCAGTGACGTTGAGCGCGACCATGTTGGCGATCACGTCGTCAGGCGTTTCGACCAGCGTCTTGATCGTGGAGTAGCCGGCGTTGTTCACCAGGAACGACACCGACGGATCGCCGGAAATACGCTCCGAGACGGCGGCGACGCCGGCAGGATCGGACAAGTCGGCGACCAGAACGTCGGCGCGCACCGAGAAGCGGCTTTCCAGATCGGCCGCGATGGCGCGAAGCCGGTCTTCACGCCGCGCGACGAGCACGACGTCGTAGCCGCGCGCGGCGAGACGATCGGCGAACAGCTTGCCGATACCCGAAGAAGCACCGGTGACGATCGCGGTGCCAAGATTCCCAGACAAATCAGTTTCCTTTAGCATGTGGAGAGGAGCCGATCAGGCGAACGCCCAATGTTATGCGTCGCAATATGCTACCGATCTATCCGGAGCCATGACCAATCGCCTCATGTAGCGGGTGACATATGGGCTCACGCCCGCACGTGGCGGCGGGCTCACCGACAAATATTCGCTACTCTCTCCTGCGCTTAAGCCGTCTTGGCCGCACGCATGCGGGGGCTGCGGGTTGAGCGAGATTGCGATGTTTGGGCTGCATCAAACCGTCCTAGCCGCCGCGGCGGAAAGCTCCCAATGCACAATCGGGCGCGTTGGCGCACCGCTTGGCCCTCAGGAGTTACCGTGAGCACCATCGTTGATCGTCACAATCTCGACTTTCTGTTGTTCGACATGTTCGATCTGGAAAAGGCGCATGCGTCCGGCCCTTTCGAGGGGCAGGACCGGGAGCTGGTTTCCCAGCTTCTGGATACGGCGCAGCGCATCGCCGAGGCCGAATATCTGCCGACCGCCGCCCCGCTCGACGCCGTTCCGCCGACCTTCGAGAATGGCGAGGCGGTAATGCCGGCCTATGTCGGCCGTGCGTTGAACGCCTATAGCGAGGCAGGTCTGTCGGCGCAGAGCTTTCCGGTCGAATCTGGCGGACTGGGCATATCGCACACAGTCAGCATGACGGTGAACGGCATGTTCAGCGCGGCCAATGTCGCGATCGCCAACTATTTTCTGCTGACGGCTGCCGCAGCGCGGCTGTTGCTGGCTTTCGGGACGGAGGAGCAGAAGTCCCGCTACGCCTCGCATATGATCGCGGGGCGCTGGATGGGCACGATGTGCCTGTCCGAGCCGCAGGCGGGATCGTCGCTCGCCGACATTACCACGCGGGCCGATCCGGCGGGCGACGGCTCCTATCATCTGCGCGGCACGAAGATCTGGATTTCGAGCGGCGGCCACCGCATGAGCGAGAATATCGTGCATCTCGTGCTCGCGCGGCTTCCCGACGCGCCCGCCGGAGTCAAGGGCATCTCGCTGTTCCTTGTCCCGCAAAAGCGCCTGAATGAAGCGGGTGAACCGGGGGAGGACAATAATGTCACGCTGGTCGGTCTGGCGCACAAGATGGGACAGCGCGGAACGACCAATTGCCAGCTCAACTTTGGCGAGGATGGTCCTTCGGTCGGCTATCTGGTCGGCAAGCCCCATCAGGGGCTGCACGCCATGTTCCACATGATGAATGAAGCGCGGATCGGCGTGGGGCATGTCGCGACCATGTCCGGTCTGGTGGGGTATCTCTATTCGCTCCACTATGCGACCGACCGGCTTCAGGGCCGCCGCCTCGGTCAGAAAAATCCAGCATTGCCCCAGATTCCGCTGATCGAGCATGTCGACATCCGGCGGATGCTGCTGGCGCAGAAGGCGGCGGTCGAAGGTGCGCTTGCGCTCTGCACCTATTGCGCGCTGCTGATCGACGAGCAGAAGAGCGCGAAGAAGGAGGATCAGGCCGACCTTGCCCTGCTGCTGGAGGTGCTGACGCCGATCGTCAAGTCATGGCCGTCCGAACATTGCCTTGAGGCCAACAAATGGGCGATGCAGATATTGGGCGGGGCGGGATATACCAGCGATCATCCCATCGAGCGCCTGTATCGCGACAATCGCCTGAACCATATCTATGAAGGCACTTACGGCATTCAGGGCATCGATCTTCTGGGACGGAAAGTCCGGCTGGCAGAAGGGCGTGGTCTCGACCTCTTGATCGAGCGGATCAATGCGACGATCACGGAAGCGGCGGCCATTCCCGCACTGTCGGGCCATGCGGCCCGGCTGGCCGAAGCGATCGGCTGGGTCACGGAGGCCACCAGCGCCGCACTGGCCGAACCCGATCTGGAGCGCAGCCTCGCCAATGCGACTCTATACCTCGACGCGACGGGGACGGTGGTGATCGGCTGGCTGTGGCTGTGGCAGGCGATGGTCGCTGTCCGCAGGCAAGAAGGCGGCGTTGCCAACAGGGCCTTTTACGAAGCCAAGCGCGCCGCCTGCGACTATTTCTTCCGCTACCAGTTGCCGCGCGCGCAGATTGACCTGGGGCTGGTGAAGGCGCTGGACGATACCTGCCTTGCGACGACTCCCGGGCAGTTGAGGGTCGCTTGACGATCCAAGACTCGGCAGACATGCGCGATAATCAAAAGGAGGATGGCTTGGGACACCGGAATACAGGAACGCCGGATCTGCTATCGGCGCTGGACGAGGGCGTTTTGACGCTGACGCTCAACCGGCCGGAGGCGCGCAATGCGATGAGCGATCCGATGCTGGAGGCGATCGACCGGGAACTCGCATTTGCCCAAAGCAGCCGCGAGGTGCGGTGTGTCGTCCTCCAGGGGAACGGCCGCGCCTTCTGCGCGGGCGGCGACGTGAAGGCGATGGGGGACAATCCGATCACGCCGTCCTCGCTGGACGACCGGATTGAGTATCAACGCGTCATCCAGCGGGCGACATCGGGCAGGCTAGTCGCGATGGGCAAGCCGAGCCTGGCTGTCATCCACGGCCCCGCCGCGGGCGCGGGCCTTGCGCTGGCGCTGGCATGCGACCTGCGGATCATGGCGCGTCCGGCATTTCTGCTGACGGCGTTCGCGAACGTGGCGCTTTCGGGCGATTTCGGCATCGGATATCTGCTGGCCCGGCTGGTCGGGATGGCGCGGGCCAAGGAGTTGATGTTCCTGCCCGAACGCGTGGCGAGCGAGCGCGCGCTCGATCTGGGGCTGACCAACTGGGTGTGCGACGCCGAGGAACTGGAGGCGCAGGCGGCGCTGATCGCTGGGCGTCTCGCGTCCGCGCCGCCACAGGCGCTGGCTTATATGAAAGAGCATCTCAACAGCGCGCTGTCCACCGAGTTCGGCGCCTATATGGACCATGAGGTGCGCTGCCATATCGACTGTTCGCAAACGGCGGACCATGTGGAGGGCGTCAGGGCTTTCGCGGAGAAGCGCGCGCCTGTCTTCAGCGGCGGTTAGGGTGGACGGGCACTCCGCCGCGCATCCGGGGCCACTTCCCCCGGCCCTGTTGCCCGATGGCATACGGTCCCGCATCGTCAGCGGTGTCGGCGATCTCGACATGCACATTCTGGAAGGCGGATATGAGGGGAGGGGGCGACCCGCCATCCTTCTTCTCCACGGCTTTCCCGAACTGGCGTGGTGCTGGCGCAGGGTGATGCCGCTGCTCGCGGACGCGGGCTATCATGTGATCGCGCCGGACCAACGGGGATTTGGACGGACCAGCCCGCAGTCCGATGCCTATCTCACCGATCTGGAGCCTTATGCCACTGGCAGTCTGGCTGCGGATATCTTCAACCTGATGGACGCGCTGGACATGTCGTCGTTGGACATGCTGGTCGGCCATGACGCCGGCTCCATTGTAGCGGGATTCTGCGCGTTCGCGCGACTCGACAGGGTTCGCCGGCTGGTGCTATCCGCATCGCCCTTCGGCGGCGCTCCGCCCGCAGGTGCGTTGCCCACAGCGCCTTTCCTCGACCATCCGATCCATGAAGAGCTGGCGCGCCTGTCGCCGCCGCGCAAACATTACCAAGCCTATTATTGCGGTCCGGAGGCGAATGCGGACATGTGGCATGCGCCGCAGGGCATGCACCAGTTTCTGCGCGGCTATTATTATCAGAAAAGCGCCGATTGGGACGGCAACAGACCTGGTCCGCTCAAGGGCTGGACCGGCGAGGAAATCGCCAGATTGCCGCATTATTACTGCATGCCGGCGCAGTGCGGCATGGCGGAGGTTGCCGCCGCCATTATTCCCGATGCGGGGCAAGTGGCGGCGTGCACATGGCTGAGCGATGCCGACCTGGCGGTCGCCGCCGCCGAATTCGACCGGACCGGGTTCCAGCCCGCGCTCAATTGGTATCGCAGCGCACTGGCCGAGGGGATGACAGGCCGGGATTTGGCACCTTTCTACAGTCGGCGTCTTGCCATGCCAGTGGCATTCATTGCCGGCAAGGCCGACTGGGGGCCCTATCAGTCTCCGGGACTGTTGGAATCGATGCGAGACGGGGTGGCGACGCAGCCGGTTGCCCTCCATTTCATCGAGAGGGCGGGGCACTGGGTGCAGCAGGAGCAACCGGAGCGCTTTGCTGAAATCCTGCTAGCTTTCGCAGGGCCGTCATGACGCTGTGCCGCAAATCGCGACCGGAGGGTTGCGAGGGCTGGTCATTGCCCCGCCGCGTACCGATGGCATGATCGGGCCACCATTTCGCGCTGAAAAACGGTCCGGTCCCAAAATGACTCCATCGGTTCCTATCCTTCTGCACATGGATGGAGCGGTGCGCACGGCGGGCGAAATGCATAAAAATCGGAGAGGCACAGAATGACAAAGCTCTTGAATGACCATCGGATCGATCCAAGGATCAAGGCTGTTTTCGGCGAATATGGCGCGCCGGCCGCTTCCGATCTGCTTACGCGCGAAGAGCTGATCGAATTCATGCACACGCCCGAAGCGCAAGCAGCCGTAGCGGCCGACGCGCAATTTTTTGCGGAAGCCGTGTGCGAAGCGTCTGCGCCGTCCTCCGGCATCATCTATGAAACCAAGACCTTCATTTCGCAGCCCGATGGGAATGAGATCAAGATCCAGTATATCCGCCCCGAAGGCGCGGGCGTCCTGCCCTGCGTCTACTATATGCATGGCGGCGGGATGGCGACCTTGTCCGCCTTCGACCCCAATTATCGGGGATGGGGCAGCATCATCGCAGCGCAGGGCGTAGCGGTCGCCATGGTCGATTTCCGCAACAGCCTGCTACCGTCTTCCGCGCCTGAAATCGCGCCCTTTCCCGCCGGCCTTAACGACTGTGTTTCAGGTCTGAAATGGGTCCACGCGCATGCGGAGGAATTGCAGATCGATCCTGACCGGATCACGCTTGCCGGCGAGAGCGGCGGCGGCAATCTGGCGCTGGCGACCGCGCTGAAGCTTAATCGTGACGGCGACATCGGCCTTATCAACGGCGTCTATTCGCTGTGCCCGTTCATCGCAGGGCAGTGGCCGCATCCGGACCATCCGTCATCCCACAATAATGAAGGCATCTTCATCAGCATCGGCAACAATCGCCTGACGCTGGCCTATGGTATCGAGGCGTTCGAGCGCAAGGATCCGCTGGCATGGCCCATCTTCGCGTCGGAAGACGATCTTAAAGGGCTTCCGCAGACGGTCATCAGCGTGAACGAGTGCGACCCGCTGCATGACGAAGGCGTCGTATTCTACCGCAAGCTGCTGGCAGCCGGAGTGCCCGCGCGGTGCCGCTCGCTGATCGGGACAGTGCACGCGGTCGAGATTTTGCCGCGATGCGCGCCCGACATCAGCGCAAACACCGCCAACGACATCGCCTATCTCGCCCGTACGGGCAAATAGGGATGGCTCTGCCTTCCGCCGATGTCGCTGGCTCGCCCTTCGATGGAATAGCTAAAGGAGATTGAAATGGCTGACGGTTCCTGGGCGCCGACACCTTCATTGAGAAGTCAGGTCAGCGAGGCGGAGTGGAAGATGCGTGTCGATCTCGCCGCACTCTACCGCCTCGTCGCCCTGAATGGCTGGGACGATATGGTCTACACCCATATCTCCGCGCGCGTGCCGGGGCCGGAGGAGCATTTCCTCATCAATCCCTACGGCATCTTCTTCGAGGAAATGACCGCGTCGTCGCTGGTGAAGATAGATATGGACGGCAATGTCGTTCAGGACACCCCCTACAAGGTCAATGCGGCGGGTTTCACCATCCATTCCGCGATCCATGGCGCGCGGGAGGATGTGAAGTTCGTGATGCACCTGCACACCGAGCAGGGCATCGCCGTGTCGGCGCAGAAGGAGGGGCTGCTGCCGCTCAGCCAGACCGCGCTGGCGATCCTGCCCGAGCTTGCCTATCACGATTATGAAGGCATCGCGCTCGATCTGGATGAGCGCGAGCGGCTGGTCGCCGACCTCGGCAACAATGCGGCGATGCTGCTCCGCAATCACGGGACGCTGGCGGTCGGGCTGGATGCGGGCGATTGCTGGCGGACCATGTTCATATTGGAGCGGGCCTGCAAGATTCAGGTCATGGCGCTGACAGCCGGGCGCGAGGGTGTCTTGATCGCGCCGGAAGAAGCGCAGCATACCGTCGCCCGCCAGATGGCGGCGCGCGGTCCGCTGCGGCTGGAGGGCGGCCAGTCCGCCTATGAACTGATCTGGCCGGGCTGCCTGCGCCGCCTGCACCGCCAACTGCCGGGCTTCGACGCCTGACTAATATCGATGCTCATGCAAGAAAGTCCGACCATGTCCGACACCAAGGAAATCGAAGGCCCCACCACCCATTTCACGCAAATGGCGGATTCTACCAAGGAGGACTGGGCGATCATCGATAGCCATTACAAGCCCTTCCATGCGGGACTGTCGAACCGGATATTGACGCATCTGAAGCTGCTGGACGGTGACTTCGGCGGTTACCCGGTCGATCGGCTGGAACATAGCGTCCAGTGCGCCACGCGCGCCTATCGGGCGGGGATGGACGAGGAATATGTCGTCTGTGCTTTGCTTCACGACATCGGCGACACGCTGGGTTCGGGCAATCATGCCGATCTCGCCGCGGCGATCCTGAAGCCCTATGTCTCGGAAAAGAACCACTGGATGGTGGAAAAGCACGCCATCTTCCAAGGCTATTATTTCTTCCATCATATCGGCGAAGACCAGCATATGCGGGAGAAGTTCAGGGGGCATCCGCATTTTGAATATACGGCGGATTTCTGTCACCTCTACGATCAGTCCGCGTTCGACGGCAATTATGAAAGCATGCCGCTCGAAGCGTTCGAGCCGATGGTTCACCGGCTGTTTTCGACGATGCGCTATTCCTTCTACAAAAGCCCGACTGCAGAATAATCAGGCCATAGCAGACAGACATGATCGAAACGTGCTGCGTGAGCCTGAACGGCCTTGAATTCACCGTCGATATCGTGGGTCATGACCATGGTCAGGCCGTTCTGCTGCTGCATGGCTTCCCGGAGTCGCGCTATATGTGGCATCCTCAGGTCGAGGCGCTGTCGGCTGCGGGCTTTCGCGTCATCGCGCCCGATCAGCGTGGCTATTCGACGGGCGCGCGTCCGGCGGAGGAAGATGCCTATCAGGTGGAGTTCATCGTCCAGGACGCCGTTGATCTGATGGACGCGGTTGGCGTCGCGGACTTCCATCTGGTGGGGCATGATTGGGGCGGGCAGATCGCTTGGTTGCTCGCTGCGGCTCATCCGGAGCGGATCCGCACGCTGAGCATCTTGTCGCGGCCGCATCCGGCGGCGTTTGCGCGGGCGTTGACGGAAGACCCCGAACAGCCGGAGCGTTCGCGTCACCACCGCTTTCTGAAGGACGCGGACGCCTATGACCGGATGCGGGTGGACGGACTTCGACCCCTCCGGGAAGCGTTGGAAACCCAATATGTGCCGCCGGAGATCGCAGCCGTTCACATCGCCAAGCTCGCTGAGCCGGGTGGGGTGGAAGGCGCGATCAACTGGTATCGTGCGAGCGGCTTCACGGGCGCGCAGACGCCGGCCATCAACCTGCCCACCCTCTATGTCTGGGGCACGCAAGATGCGACGGTCGGGCGCTATGCGGCGGAACTGACGGCGGACTATGTGACCGGTCCGTTCCGATTCGAGATCGTCGAGGGGGCGGGACATTTCATCGTCGATCAATGCCCCGACACCGTGTCGAACTTGCTCCTAGCCCATATAAGGCAGGGCGCTGACGGTCTCGCTTGACGGGGGCGCCCGTTCCTCGGATGTTTGACCCCACGGTTTGATGGTGCGGTCCCTTCGTCGGAATGGAAGGACGCAGCCCCAGGCTTTGCTCGCGACGCTGGGCCGAGCACTGCGGATCAACCCCAAGGCGGTGGCAAAATAGTGTAAGCGGAGGAAGTGATGGGGGTCGCCTTCCGCCGCCATACGCGTGATCCGTAGACGGGATTGAAGACAGGAGCGTCTAAAAATGAATGGATCGTCACAAGAAACAGCGGCAGTCAGCATGTATAAGCAATATATTGCATGCCTTAATGCCCGTGCCTGGAACGAGCTTGGCGAATTCGTGGCTACCGATGTGGTCCACAATGAGCGCCCACTCGGGGTCTATGGCTACCGAGCCCTGCTTGAAGAGAATGTCCGAGACATCCCGGACCTTCATTTCAACGCCGACATCGTTGTGGCGAATGCCAGTCATATCGCCTCACGGCTTCGTTTCGACTGCACGCCTGTGCAAGAGTTTCTTGGCGTTCCAGTCAACGGACGGCGCGTCGTATTCCACGAACATGCTTTTTACACTTTGCGAGCTGGGAAGATCGCAGAAGTTTTCTCGGTCATCGATAAGACAGCAGTTGAAGCCGAGGTGAGGCGTTAGCTATCGCACAGGCGGCGTTGGAGGCGGTAGGCCGTAGGCGACATGCCGAGCCAGTCGAAGCAGGCGCGCCATAGGCTGCGGCGATCCGAAAAGCCAAGATCGAAAGCGATATCGTCCAGATTGGCGTCGGTCGCGAGCAGGGTGCAGAGTTTCCGCATCCGGACCTCCCGTGAGAGTTCGCGAAAGCTCGTCCCTTCCTGCGTGAGCCGGCGCTGCAAGGTCGCCGCGCTCATCCCGAGCTTGCGCGCTGCGACCCGCTGGCTGGGGATTTCATCCTGCATCAGCACCCGCAATTCCTCAACAATCGAGTTGGATGCGTCCGAATGAATCGAGCGCGGTGAGCGCTGTGCGATTTCCATGAAGACGGAGGATTCGTGGAAGGAGAAGCTCTTGTAGCGACGCACTCCGAGCGGCATGTCGAGTATCTCCTTGGGATAGACCATGGAAACGCCCGTCCCGTGCCGCCAGCAACTGGTCGCGAGGCCGGTCAGTAGCGACTCGTCGCGATCGGCCAGCAGGCTCGACAGCCGCGTGCGGACCGGCTCGATCCATTGCCCCGTGCCCCAGACCAGGACGCAGTGAAACACGATCGCGATCAGCTCGGCATAGATTTCCCCGCGCTCGGACAGGTCGTTCATGGCATAGGTGATGTTGATCCCGTCGGAGCCATAGCCGACCGACACTGTCATGCCAGAGGGTATGACCTGAACGAACTCGCAGAAGCGCTTCAGACCTTCCCCGACCGAGTCCATATGGTTCACTGCGGTGAAGATCACCGTCCAGCTGCCCTTCGGCAAGGGGCGGGGGGTGCAGCCATGGCCCTCGTCGTCATATTTATAGACGCCATCTACGCACAGATTCCAGAAATCGACGCGGGAGATGCTCGCCGGCAACTGGCCCGCAGCGTCGCACAGTCCGGCTCCCACCATCAGCGCGCGCGCCCGTTCCGGCCCGAAAAATGTTTCGACATAATGTCTGGAAAGCTGTTCGGCGCCGAAATTGCGCGCTGCGGTGGAGAACAGAATGGACCGGTTATCAGGCATCGCGCTGGGCCATGCCTGGGAGCCGAACATCGATGGATAGCCGCTTGATTCCTGAACTCGGCAGAGGTTCGCTTTCATATCCAGCCTCTCTCATGTCGGCCCGTCGTTGCGAGGCCAGTCCTTGACATAATTTGTACTATAGGACAAAAAATGGTTCCAGGCAATGCCTGCCGCCTGTGGCTTTGGAGAGGATAGTTCCGCATTGGCCGTCGCCCGTCGCCTTTCGACCCTGCCGGACAAGCCAGTCGGGGCGCGTGAGCCGAAGCGCGCGCCGGCGCAGGCGCGGTCCTTCGAAACCCGCAAACGGATCATCGAAGGGGCGATCCTGGTGCTGGCGGAGCGCGGAATCGCGGGCATGACTCACCGGGAAATCGCCCGCACCGCAGGCGTTTCGCTTGCATCGACGACCTACCATTTCGCCAGCAAGTATGACATATTGGCCGCCGCATCCCAGGAAATGCTGGACCATGACACGCTGCTTCTTCCCAGCGATGATGCCGCCGGGTCGAGCGAGCGGGGAGGGGCGGGATGCCCGCGATCCTGGCTTATCGCCTTTCTTGCCAAGGTTGCCGGGGAGCAGCGCGTGCGTGGGGCGTGCTGGACCGAAATCATGCTGGACGCGCCGCGCCACCCCGAATCCCTCGCGCTGGCCCGCCGCTGGTTCGCCGCTGCGACCCAGGTCTGGAGCGAATGGGCAGCCGCCTCCGGGGATGGCGACAGCGATCTTGCCGCGCGATCTTATGGTGACATAACGGTCGGGCTTCTCCTTTTCGTGCTGGTTCTCCGCCCGACCGAAGAGGATTTGAAGGCGGTGTTCGATGGCGGCGAAGACCCTCTCGACCGGTGGGGCCATGGGCAGAAGGTTGTCCCCGCCAAACCCGCCCGACAGAGCGGCAAGTCGGCGGTGACGCGCGAAGCGATATTGCGGGCGACGCTGGACGAACTGGTTTCCAAGGGCCAGACGGCGATCGGGCTGAAAGCAATGGCGAGCAAGGCGGGGCTTTCCCCGTCTGCGGCTTTTTACCACTTTCCTACGACCGCCAGCCTGATCGAAACCGCCCAGCATCGCCTGTTTGAAAATGCGAAGGATCGCTATCGCATCGTCGCGTCGATGGAGCGTGGGGAAGAAAGCCTGGAAAGGCTGATCGATCGAACGAGCGTCATTTTCTTTCGCGAAGCGACGGAGTATGCGCTGGAAAGTCTCGCAATCTACCGGGTCTGGCTCGAAGCGAGCCGTCAGCCGTCGCTGCAATCCGCGATCTGGGCCGACATCGCGGATCAGCACAGCGCCTGGCGGCGTCTCTTGACGCCGATCTCGTCGTCGCTGCGCCCGCTCGATCCGCTGCTGTCCCAGGCCCTGTTCACCGGAAAGATGATCCGGCTGGTGGCGAGCGGATCGCGGACGGAGGATCTTGCGCATGTGCGCCGGGAATTCGCCCATGATCTGGCGATGATCTCCTCCGGCCGCTTCTGGTTGTAAGCCGATTGCCCTAAATGCGATTTCCGCCTTGCGGTAAATTGAGACATCGCGGGTGCGATCAACCATCATTCTCCCCCCAGCCGAAATCGATACAACGCGAATCGGCACAAAAAGACAAAATTGATGGAGGGGTTATCATGATGAAAGGCCATTACGTGCTTGCGCTGCTTTGCGGGGCTGCAGTCGTTCCGGCGGCCTTGGCGCAGACGTCCGATGCGCCCGCGCAGGGCGCTCAATCGTCCGGCTTGGGCCAGATAGAGGATATTGTGGTTACTGCATCCCGCCGCAGCGAGACGATCCTGAAAACGCCCATCGCGGTGTCTGCCTATTCCGGCGACAAGCTGCGCGCCGCCCAGACCGTGGCGCTCACCGATCTCGTCGGACCTAATCCGAACATTCAGATCGGCAACAGCTATAATTCGGCCAACGTCGCGATCCGTGGCATCGGCAACGGGTCGTCGATCAATGCGGGCTCCGACTCGGGCGTGTCCATCCAGGTGGACGGCGTCTACATGGCGCAGCCGCTGCTGACATTGTCGACCTTCCTCGACGTGGCGCGGGTGGAGGTTCTGCGTGGCCCGCAAGGCACGCTGTTCGGCCGCAATGCCACCGGTGGCGCCGTCAACATCATCCCCAACGAGCCGACGCGGGACGTGTATTATGGCTTCGACGTCACGGCGGGCATCGATCCCGGCCGGATCAACACGGCAGGCTATGTCAGCGGGCCGCTCAATGCGTCGGGCACCCTGACTGCCCGTCTTTCCGCCCAGCAGACATATAATCGCGGCTATACGAAGAATCTGGCGACCCAGCAGACCTACGCGCCCGGCTACTCGAACAATCTGGTCACCACCAACTCGCCTAGCCGGCTGGACGACGCGAACAATCAATCGGTTCGCGGCCAGATCAAGTGGGAGCCGTCCGATAGCTTCAACGCCCGGCTGCTGGTCGAGTACCAGCGCGATCATTCCGATGGCCCGGCGACCTTCCTCGAAGGCACGCCTGATCCAACCCAGCCCCTGCCAGCGATCCTGGTGGGGCAGTCGGTGGGGAGCGTCCGCAAGCGCGAAGTCAATAACAACGAAGCTGTGCGCCGGATCGAAGGCAAGAATGTCAACCTGACGCTGAACTGGGCGCTGGGGGGCGGCGACCTCAAGGCGGTCGGTTCCTATGCGGATACCAAGATCCACAACATCCAGGACGGCGATGGCACCGACGCGCTGCACACCTATTCCGACTTCAACAATAAGACCCACCAATATTATGGGGAACTGCTTTACTCGTCCGATGCGTCCAAGCCATTCACTTACATCGTCGGCACCAATTATTTCCACGAGAAGCTGAAGCAGGATATTTCGGTTCCGATCAGCCTGCTGCCGATGCCGGTCGATCTGGGCGCGAAGATCAACACGACCTCCTATGCCTTTTTCGGCCATGCCCAATATGCGCTGACGCCCGAGGCGAAAATCTTCGCCGGCGTGCGATACACGCACGACAAGAAGGTCGATCTGGACGATTATAACAGCTATGTTGGCATACTGCCGCGGCAGAGCACGTCTTCCAGTCAGCTCACCTATGAAGTCGGCGCTTCATATGCGTTTAGCAATACGCTCGACGCCTATCTGAAATATGCCACCGGGTATAAGGGCGGCGGCTTTTCGGCCGGCGGTCTGGCTCCCGCCTTCGATCCGGAAAAGAACACCAACCTTGAGGCGGGCTTGAAAGGCTGGTTCTTCGACCGGGGATTGCAGGCCAATATCGCCGCGTTCCACATGAAGTATGACAATCTTCAGGTGAACCAGATCAACGGCGCGTCCACGCAAGTGGTGAACGCCGCAAAGGCGACCATCTACGGCATCGAGGCGGAAACCGTCATACGTCCAGTCGAGGCGCTGCGGTTCGAGGTGTCGGGCGCCTATCTCCACGCGACCTTCGACCGTTTCCACACCGGCGATCCGGCGCGCCCCAATCTGGGGACGGTCGATCCGGACGGGACACGGCGGTTCGACCTCGACGGCAACACCCTGCCGCAGGCGCCCCGATACAGCGTCAGCGCCGGCGGCTATTATGAGATGCCGATCTCATCGGGGAAGGTCACGTTGGGCGCGCGCTACGACTGGAAGTCGCGGTTATATTTCAGCGAGTTCAACATCCCGGTTTCCTCGCAGGCTGCGGTGGGGAAGCTCAACCTGTCGCTCAACTATGAGAGCGACGACAAGCGGATCACGGCGAGCCTGTTTGCCAAGAATGTCACCAATGAACAGGTGAAGTCGAATGTGATCGTCGTGTCGGCGCTGATCGGATCGCTCGCGCTCAGCCAATATCAGCCGCCACGCCAGATCGGCGCGTCGTTCGGATATCATTTCTAGAAAGAAACGACAGCAAAGCGATGCCGACCGAACATCTGAGCGTGGCGCAGGCCCGAAGAGTCAAAGACCATATAGCGGGCCTGATCGCGCGCTCGGATGAGATGGACGATCTCGAAGTCGCGATGCGCTACGTCATGGACAATTATTGCCTGACAGGTGCGGAGCGCGAATTCGGGTGCTCTACGGTGCTGGTCGATCTCGGCACCTGTTCGGGCGAATGGTTCATGCCCCCGCAGGCGGAGCCGGGCCACCACATCGTCTATATCCATGGCGGCGGCTGGTTCGCCGGGTCGGTGGACACGCACCGCCATCTGATTGATCTCATCGCGCGAAGGACCGGGCGCGCGGTGTTCGCGCCGAACTACCGTCTGGCTCCTGAACATCCGTTTCCGGCGGGTCTTGAGGATGCCGGGCGCGCTTATGCCTACGCATCTGCCAACGGACCGGCCGGGCCGCTGGAGGCCGCCTACCTCGCTTTGATGGGCGATAGCGCGGGGGGCAACCTCTCCGCCGCGCTCGTGATCGACCTTGTGTCGCGCAACGCCCGGCTGCCCGATGCACTGGCCCTATTGTCAGGCGTGGTCGATTTCCGGCCGCCCGACAAGATGCCGCCGGGTTCCGACGACCCGACATGCGAGCCGACAACGCAGACCAAGATCGCTGAACTGTATCTTCAGGGCGTCACGACAGTGGACAATCCCCTCGTTTCGCCGGCCGCAGCCGCTTCGGACGTCCTTGAGCGATTTCCGCCGACGATCATCCAGGCGTCGTCCGACGAATATCTGCGCGATCAGGATGTCGCCTTCGCTGCCGCGCTCTGGCGGCTGGGGGTGACGGTACATCTGAGTATCTGGCCGCATTTGCCGCATGCCTTCCATCTCTTCCCGCAGGAACTGCCGGAAGCGGCGCGCGCGGTGGATGAAATTGCGGCGTTTCTGGCAGGTGTCGAGGCGGCCCCGGTCGATAAACTTGCAAGAGTGGGAGCGCACAATGACTAAATCCTGGCCGGCCATGTCGCTCAAGGAAGCAGAAGGGCAGCTCTGCGTTCCGGGCTCGCGCTTTGAAATCCGCAAGGAAGTCATCAACGGCCGCGAGTTGCGGACATGGGTGAGCCTGCCCGCCAATGTCGCCGAACTGGCGAAGCAAGTGCGGGCGACGCATGGCGCGCGTGAGTTTCTGGTCCTTAACGACGAGCGCGTCACTTATGAGGGCTGGTTCCGGGCGGTTGCGACACTGGCGGACCATCTCGTCCGCGAGGGTGTGAAGCAGGGGGATCGTGTTGCGATCGCTATGCGGAACCTGCCCGAATGGCCGGTGGCGCTGTTTGCGGCGACGGTGTGCGGGGCCATCGCCGTGCCGCTCAATGCATGGTGGACGGGCGAGGAACTCGCCTATGCGTTGGAGCAGTCCGGCTCCACTGTCCTTTTCTGCGATGGCGAGCGGTTCGAGCGCGTCATGAGCGGCAGTCCGATATCCGCCGATCGCTTGAAAATCATCGTTTCGCGGTCATCGCGTCCCGGCGTGGTTTTGCTCGAATCCATCATTGGGGCGGTCGTGGACTATGGCCGGTTGCCCGACCTGCCGCTGCCGGACGTCACGATGAAACCCGACGATCCGCTGACGATCTTCTATACCAGCGGCACTACTGGTCGTCCCAAGGGCGCGCTGGGCACGCACAGGAACATGCTTTCGGGTCTGGTGGCGATGGATTTCATCGGCCAGCGCGGCGCGTTGCGCCGCGGCGAGCCGATCAGCGACCTCACGCCATCGGTCACTTTGATGACCATCCCGCTATTCCATGTGACTGGCTGCGCCGCGCTGCTGATGTCCGCCTTCGCTTGCGGCGGCAAGGTCGTGCTGATGCACAAGTGGAACGCGGTCGAGGCGATGGGGCTGATCGAGCGGGAACGGATCACGTCGGCAGGCGGCGTCCCGACCATCGCGTGGCAGTTGATCGATTCCCCGGAGAGAAACCGGTTCGATCTCAGTTCGCTCAATTATGTGCCTTATGGCGGCGCGCCGGCCGCGCCGGACCTGCCCTTCCTGATCGAACGGGAATTGTCGGCCGTGCCCTATAATGGCTGGGGCATGACGGAAACGTCGGGCACGATCACCGGACACAGCGCGGAAGACTATATGAACCGGCCCGACAGTTGCGGACCGCCGCTGCCGGTCGACGACCTGCGGGTCGTCAACGAAGCGGGCGAACCGCTCCCGGTCGGCGAGATTGGCGAATTATGCGTTCAAGGGCCGCAGATCGTGATGGGATATTGGCAGAATCCGCAAGCGACCCAAGCAACCTTCGGCGATGGCTGGCTGCGGACGGGCGATTTGGCCCGACTGGACGAGGAAGGCTTTTGCACCATCGTCGGCCGCAGCAAGGATGTCATCATCCGCGGCGGTGAGAATATCTATGCCGTCGAGGTCGAAAACGCGCTGTTCAGCCATCCCGCCGTGACGGACGCGGCGGTGGTAGCCCTGCCGCATGACAGGTTGGGCGAGGAACCCGGCGCGATGTGCCTGATTGCCGAGGGCCATTCGATCAGCGAAGACGAGCTGAAGCTCTGGCTGCGCGAGCGGCTGGCGGCGTTCAAAATCCCGGTGGTGATCCGCTTTCACCACGAACCTCTGCCGCGCAACGCCAATGGCAAGGTCATGAAAAATGACGTGCGGGCGCTGCTTCTCTCCGACGCGATGCAGGACTGACATCCTAGCGTGACATGATTTTATCTGAGGAATAGACGATGGATTTCGCCCTTACCCCCCGCCAGACTTCCTTTCGCGACCGCGTGCGCGCGTTCATCCAGACAAACGTCAAGCCGCGCCTGGCCGATTACGAAGCCGAAGTGGCAGCCGAACCGCGTTGGAAGGTGATTCAGGTCATCGAGGAATTGAAGCCGCTGGCGCGCGAGCAAGGCTTGTGGAACCTCTTCATGCCGCCGCATTCGGGCCAGGAGCATGTCGACAACAGCTTCGTGTTCGAGGGCGAGCAACTCACCAACCTCGAATATGCCCTCTGCGCCGAAGAGATGGGCCGGGTGTTCTGGGGTTCGGAAATCTTCAACTGCTCCGCGCCCGACACCGGCAATATGGAAGTGTTTCATCGCTACGGCACGCTGGAGCAGAAGGAACAATGGCTGCGCCCGCTGATGAATGGCGAGATTCGGTCCGCCTTCCTGATGACCGAACCCGATGTCGCCAGCTCGGACGCCACCAATATCCAGACGTCGATCCGTCGCGAGGGCGACGAATATGTCATCAACGGCCGCAAATGGTGGTCGACCGGCACCGGCGATCCGCGCTGCAAGGTGGCGGTGGTCATGGGCAAGACCGATCCCGACGCCGACAAATATCGCCAGCAGAGCATGATCCTGGTGCCGATGGAGGCGCCGGGCGTGACGATCAAGCGCATGCTGAACGTCTATGGCTATGACCATGCGCCGCACGGGCATGGCGAAGTGGTCCTGGACAATGTGCGCGTTCCGGCGAGCAACATGCTGCTGGGCGAGGGGCGCGGTTTCGAGATCGCGCAGGGACGGCTCGGGCCGGGACGCATCCACCACTGCATGCGCACCATCGGCGTCGCCGAGAACGCGCTGGAAGCGATGGCGAGCCGCCTGTTGTCGCGGCAGGCTTTCGGCAAGCCGATCGCGAGCCAGTCGGTGTGGGAGCAGCGCATCGCGCGCGCGCATCGACATCGAAATGACGCGGCTGCTCTGCCTCAAGGCGGCGGACATGATGGATCAGGCCGGCAACAAGAGCGCGCAAGTTGAGATCGCGATGCTGAAGGTTCAGGCCCCGATGATGGCGTGCCAGATCCTCGATGACGCCATTCAGGCGCATGGCGGCGCGGGCGTGTGCGACGATTTCGACCTCGCTTTCGACTGGGCCAATACCCGCACGCTGCGGCTGGCGGATGGGCCCGACGAGGTGCATGCGCGCGCCATCGCAAGAGCGGAGTTCAAGAAATATCAGGATGTGGTGGGTGACACCCTGTCGAGCGGCGATGTCGGAGCGACGCGCTGATGCCGGGGCTTTCACCTTTCTTCGCCCGGAGCAGTTGGGATGACCGCGATGGCTGAGGCTGCGGTTGTCGATAATGGCTTCGACGTCGGCAGATTGACGGCGTGGATGGAGACGCATGTCCCCGATTTCGAAGCGCCGATCAGCCTGGACAAGTTCGCGGGCGGCCAGTCGAACCCGACCTTCGCGCTCGACACGGCGACGCGGCATTTTGTGCTGCGCCGCAAGCCTGCGGGCGCATTGCTGGCGTCCGCCCACGCCGTCGATCGCGAATATCGGCTGCTGAGCGCGCTCTATCCGGAAGGTTTTCCCGTGCCGCGTCCTATCGCCCTGTGCGAGGATGACGCGGTGATTGGATCGGCCTTTTACGTTATGGAGCGGATCAAGGGGCGGACGCTGTGGGACGGCGCGCTGCCCGACGAAACGCCGACGGGGCGCCGGGCGATCTATGTCGAGATGGTGGAAACGCTGGCGCGGCTGCACCGGTTCGATCCGGCGAAGGTCGGCCTCTCGGATTATGGCCGCCCCGGCAATTACTTCGGGCGGCAGGTCGCGCGCTGGAGCCGTCAATATCGCGACTCGCAGACCGAGGACGTGCCGGAAGTCGAAAAGCTGATGGAGTGGCTGGGCCGGACCGTGCCTGAGCAGTCGGCATCGACGATCATTCATGGCGACTATCGGCTGGACAACCTGATCTTCGATCCTTCCCAGCCGAAGGTGCTGGCGGTGATCGACTGGGAATTGAGCACGATCGGCGATCCGATGGCGGATTTCAGCTATTTCGCGGCGCACTGGCTGATGCCTGCGGATGGTCTGGCTGCTCTCGGCAACCTCGATCTGGAGGCGGCGGGCATTCCCTCGCTGGACGAGATTACCGACCTCTACTGCGAAATGAGCGGACGGCCGCGCATCGCCAATCCGCACTGGTATTTCGCCTTCAACCTCTTCCGCATCGTCGGGATCGTGCAAGGCATCCGCAAACGCATCATCGACGGCACCGCTTCAAGCCTTGAGGCGGAAAAGGCCGCGGCCAAGCTCGTGCCGATGGCGCGGCTCGGCTGGGAACAGGCCCGGCTGGCCGGCGCCCTCGAACCATGAAGACTGGATAGAAATATGAACAAGCTCTTTGACCTCAGCGGCAAGGTCGCCATCGTTACCGGGTCGTCGCGTGGCATCGGCCGCGCTATCGCGGAGGCGCTGGCGGACGCCGGGGCCCAGGTGGTCATATCCAGCCGCAATCTCGATGCGTGCGAGGAGGCCGCCGCCGCGATAAACGCGCAAATGGGCGAAACGCGCGCCAACGCGATCGCGGCGGACATTTCGGTAAAGGACGATCTGCGGGCGCTGGTCGCGGAAACGGAAAGGCGGCTGGGGCCGGTGGACGTTCTGGTCTGCAACGCGGCGGTCAGCTCCCATTATGGGCCAACGCTCGAAATTCCGGACGAGGAATTCCACAAGATCATCAACGGCAACATCCTGTCCAACCAGTGGCTCGTCCAGCTCGTCGCGCCCGGCATGATCGAGCGGCAGGCCGGTTCGATCATCATCGTCGCATCGCTCGGCGCATATCTGGGTTCCGGTATGATCGGCACCTATCATGTGTCCAAGGCCGCCGACCTTCAGATGGTTCGCAACCTAGCCGTGGAACTGGGCAAGCACAGCATCAGGGTCAACGCCATCTCGCCCGGCATCACGAAGACGGATTTCGCAAAGCGGCTCTGGGAAGACCCGGCCGGGGTCGAGCAGGTCACGAAGCGCACGCCGCTCTGCCGCATCGGCGTGCCGGGCGAGATGGCGGGCGCGGCGGTCTATCTGGCAGCCGAAGCGAGCGCCTTCATGACAGGGCAGTCGCTGCTCATCGACGGTGGCATGGCGATCGGCCCGGCAAGGCTGTGATGCGATCGGCTTCCAACACAGTCAGGAACGAAGCATGAGCAACCTGTTCGACCTCTCCGGCAAGACCGCCATCGTGACCGGATCGTCGCGCGGCATCGGCCGCGCCATCGCGGAGGCGCTGGCTGACGCGGGCGCCCGCGTCGTCATTTCCAGCCGCAAACAGGCGTCCTGCGATGAGGTCGCCGCTGCCATCAGCGCGCGTCATGGCGAGGCGCGCGCGACGGCCATCGAAGCCAGCATTTCCAACAAGTCGGCGTTGGAAGCATTGGTTAAGACCACTCAGGACCGGCTTGGCCCGATCGACATTCTGGTCTGCAACGCGGCGTCCAACCCCTATTATGGGCCAACGCTGGGCATCAACGACGACCAGTTCCGCAAGATCCTGGAAAACAACATCCTGTCGAACCACTGGCTGGCGCAACTGGTCGCGCCGTCCATGATCGAGCGCAAATCGGGATCGATCGTCATCGTTTCGTCGATCGGCGCCTATATCGGTTCGGACACGATCGGCACCTATCATCTGTCGAAAGCCGCTGACCTCGCCATGGTCCGCAATCTGGCCGTCGAATTCGGACCCCACAAGGTGCGGGTCAACGCCATCTCGCCCGGCGTGACGCGCACCGATTTCGCCAAGGCGCTGTGGGAAGATCCCGCCAAGGAGAAGGCGTTCAGCCAGCAGATCCCGCTGCGGCGTATCGGCGAGCCGGGAGAAATGGCGGGAGCGGCCCTGTTCCTGGCGTCCGATGCCTCTTCCTATGTGACCGGGCAAGCCATCGTCGTGGACGGCGGCATGACTATCGCTCCGGTGGCGTAAGAATGGCGCGCTTCACGGATAAGGTTGTGGCGATCACCGGCGCAGCCTCTGGCATAGGGGCGGCGACCACGCGCCTGTTCGCTCAAGAGGGCGCGCAGGTAATCGCGTTCGATACCAGCCCGACACTGGCGGAGAGCTTCGCCGGAAATGACGCCATCATCACCATGCAGGGCGACGCGGGCCGGGAGGAGGATGTGCTGGCGATGTTCGCGCTGGCGACGAGCCGTTTCGGCGGCGTCGACATCGTCTGCGCGAATGCGGGCGTGACGGGGGGCGAAGCGGGGCTTTTCGATCAGAGCGTCGAAAGCTGGGAACAGGTGCTGCGCATCAACCTGATCGGTCCGTTTCTGGCTGTCCGGCATGGCGCGAGGACCATGCTGGATGGCGGCAGGACCGGCGCCATCGTCTGCACCGCCTCGGTCGCGGCACTGCGCGCAGGGGCGGGCGGCCCGGCCTATTCGGCGTCGAAGGCGGGTGTCGTGAACCTCGTCCAGATCGCGGCGCAGCAGCTTGCCGGATCGGGCATCCGCGTCAACGCGGTCTGCCCTGGCCTCATCGAAAGCGGCATGACTAGAGACCTCTACGACAAGGCGCCATCGGCAAGCTCAACCCGCTGCGGCGCGGGGGACGTCCTGCCGAAATCGCGCAGGCCATCGCTTTCCTTGCATCAGACGAGGCCAGCTACGTCAACGGGCATGCCCTCGTCGTCGATGCAGGACTTTCGACTTCTCACCCCTTCGCCCGGCCCAGCGCATTAGGCGAGACCATTTTTTGAGAGAGATAAGATGATCGAAACGCAACGCCACGGCACCGTCCTTACAATCCGGATCGGCAATCCACCCGTCAACGCCCTGTCTGAAGATGTGCGGCGCGGCATCTATCAGGCGATAGACGCCGCGCAGAGCGATGAGGGCGTGTCCTCCATCGTGATCCACGGGGCGGGGCGGATGTTCAGCGCGGGCGCGGACATCACCGAATTCGGCAAGCCGCTCGCCGAGCCGGGCCTTGCGGTGGTGATCGACGCCATCGAAGCCAGCGCCAAGCCGGTCGTGGCCGCTATCCATGGTTCCGCGCTCGGCGGCGGGCTGGAGGTTGCGCTGGGCGCGCATTATCGCGTCGCCACCGCGAGCGCGAAGCTCGGGCTGCCCGAGGTCGCGCTGGGCCTGTTGCCCGGCGCCGGCGGCACCCAGCGGCTGCCCCGCCTTGTCGGCATTCCCGCCGCGCTCGACATGATCGTGTCGGGCAGTCCGATTTCGGGCGCGAAGGCGCTGGACATCGGTCTGGTGGACAAGATCGTGCCGGAAGCGAGCCTGGTTGAAGACGCTATCGCCTACGCCGTCACGCTCAACGCGCCGCGTCCGACGGGCGCGCGCGCCGTTTCCTTCGAGGGGGATGAGTTCGACCGGTTCGCGGAGCAGAATGCGCGCAAGATCCAGGGGCTTGATGCGCCCGAAGCCTGCATCGAGGCGGTCCGGGCAGCAACCGCCCTGCCGCTGGCCGAGGGACAGGAAAAGGAACGCAGCCTTTTCCACACGCTCATGGACGGCGCGCAGTCGAAGGCATTGCGCCATGCCTTCTTCGCTGAGCGCGCCGCCGCCAAGATCGATGGCCTGCCCAAGGATGTCGCGCTGCGGTCCATCGAAAAGGTCGGCGTGATCGGCGCGGGCACCATGGGCGGCGGCATTTCGATGAATTTCCTGTCCGCCGGGATTCCGGTCACCATCGTCGAGATGGCGCAGGAAGCGCTCGAACGCGGCACCGGCCTGATGCGGAAAAATTATGAGGCCACCGCCGCCAAGGGACGGATGACCAGCGCGCAGGTCGAAGGCGCGCTGGGGCTGCTCACGCCGACGCTGGATTTCAACGCCTTGGCGGACTGCGACCTCATCATCGAGGCCGTTTACGAAAATATGGACGTGAAGAAGGAAATTTTCGCGCGGCTGGACAGCATCGCCAAGCCGGGCGCGATCCTCGCCTCCAACACATCCTACCTTTCAGTCGATGAAATCGCGCAGGCGACGAAGCGGCCGGAAGACGTGGTCGGCCTGCACTTCTTCTCGCCCGCTAACATCATGAAGCTGGTCGAGGTGGTGCGCGGCGACAAGACCGCGCCGGATGTGCTGGCGACGGGCATGGCGACCGCGCGCAAGATCGGCAAAGTGCCGGTCGTGTCGGGCGTCTGCTTCGGCTTCATTGGCAACCGGATGCTGGACCCCCGGCTGGAGGGCGCGATGGAGATGCTGCTGGAGGGCGCGACGCCCGACCAGATCGACCGCGTCTCGGTCGCCTTCGGCATGCCGATGGGGCCGTTGCAGATGATCGACCTCGCCGGCGTCGACATCGGCTGGCACCGCGATCCCACCCGCATCGAAAGCTTGCGCGACGCGCTCAACGCCGTGGGCCGCTGGGGCCAGAAGGCGGGCGGCGGTTTCTACGATTATGACGAAAAGCGCCACCCTCTTCCCTCCCCGGTCGCGACCGGAATCATCGACGATTACCGCGCGAAGGCTGGGGTGACGCCGCGTGCCATTTCCGACGAGGAAATCATGGTCCGAACCATGCACGTCATGGTCAATGAAGGGGCCAAGATCCTGAGCGAAGGGATCGCGCAGCGTGCGTCGGACATCGATGTCGTCTGGATCTACGGCTATGGCTGGCCGCGCCATACGGGCGGACCGATGTTCTGGGCGGAGCAGGTCGGCTTCGCCAAGATCGTCGCAGATCTGGAGCGCTATGCCGATCGGCTCGGCGATGACTTTTCGCTGTCTCCCCTTCTGGTTAAGGCGGCGCGCGATGGCCGGTCGCTTGACGAGGCCAGGGCCGGATGAGCGACATGCTGGCGCGTTTGCAGGCCGACAAGGGGGTCACACACCATTCGGATTGGTTGACGGTCGATCAGGCGATGATCGACCGGTTCGCCGATGCGACGATGGATTGGCAGCATATCCATGTCGATCCGGAGCGGGCGCGCGAGACCCGCTTCGGCGGCACAATCGCGCACGGCTTTCTGGTGCTGTCGCTGCTTTCCTACCTTGAGGAGAAGACCACCGCGGCGCGGCTGCCGGATATGAAGGTGGGCGTGAACTACGGCTTTGACCGTGTGCGCTTCGTGTCGCCGGTGAAGGTAGGCAGCCGCATCCGCTCGGTTTCGACGCTTAGGAACGTGAAAGAGAAGAACCCCGGCCATTTCGAGCAGACGCAGGACATCTGCGTGGAAGTCGAAGGGCAGGAAAAGCCCGCCGTCGTCGCGACGTGGGTAACCCAGTTTTTTGTATGACCCTTCAGGGTCTGCCTAGGAGATTGAACATGCAGGACGCCGTTATCGTGTCAGCCGCGCGGACCCCCATTGGGCGCGCCTATCGCGGTGCTTTCAATGCGACGCCGTCGCCGACTCTCGCCGCGCACGCGATCCGGGCGGCGGTGGCCCGCGCCGGCATCGATCCGGCCGAAGTCGACGATGTGCTGCTGGGCGCATCGTTGCAGCAGGGCTATCAGTCCACAATCGGGCGGACGGCGGCGATGCGCGCCGGACTGCCGGTCACGGTAGCGGGCATGTCGCTCGATCGGCAATGCGCTTCGGGCCTGATGACGATCGCCACCGCAGCCAAGCAGATCATGGTCGACCGGATGAAGGTCATCGTCGCGGGCGGCGTCGAATCCATTTCTCTGGTGCAGACCGAGGAACTCAGGATCGACGAGGACCCCGAACTGGTGGCGATAGTGCCCGACATGTTCATGCCCATGCTGCAAACCGCCGAAACCGTCGCGCGTCGCTATGGCATCGGGCGCGAGCGGCAGGACGCCTACGCGCTGCGGTCGCAGCAGCGCACGGCCGCCGCGCAGCAGAATGGCGCGTTCGACGACGAGATCGTGCCTGTCGAGGCGACCATGACGGTGCGCGACAAGGCCACCGGCGCGGTGTCGTCGCAGCTCGTCACGCTGACCAGGGATGAGGGTGCCCGTCCCGAAACCACCGCCGAAGGGCTGGCTGCGCTCAGGACAGTGGTGGACGGCGGCACCGTCACCGCGGGCAATGCAAGCCAGTTGTCCGACGGCGCGGCGGCTGTGGTCGTCATGGACGCGGGCCTCGCCGCCGAGCGCGGCTTGCACCCGCTGGGCCGCTATGTCGGCATGGCGGTGGCGGGCACCGAGCCGGACGAGATGGGCATCGGCCCCGTGTTCGCCATTCCCAAGCTGCTCCAGCGCTTCGGCCTCACCATAGACGACATCGGCCTTTGGGAACTCAACGAAGCCTTCGCCGTGCAGGTCATCTACTGTCAGGACAAGCTGGGCATTCCGGAAGACCGGCTCAATGTGAACGGCGGGGCGATCTCCATCGGCCATCCTTACGGCATGTCGGGCGCGCGTCTGGTCGCGCACGCCCTGATCGAAGGACGCCGGCGCGGCGCGCGCTATGTCGTGGTGACGATGTGCGTCGGGGGCGGCATGGGCGCTGCCGGCCTGTTCGAGGTTCTGTGATGAAAGCCCTGCTCTCCGTCGATCCGGGCGGGCCGGAATCGCTGGTCCTGTCGGATGTCCCTATTCCTGATCCGGGGCCGGGCCAGTTGCGCGTGCGCGTGCTGGCCTGCGGCATCAACTATCCCGACGTTCTGGTAATTGAGGACAAATATCAGTTCAAGCCGCAACGGCCCTTCGCGCCGGGTGTCGAGGTTTCGGGCATCGTCGACGCGGTGGGCGACGGCGTGACGGGCTGGGAGCCGGGCGACAGCCTGATCGCGACGCTGGCGCAATCGAGCGGCGGGCTGGCCGAATATGCTGTGTTCGACGCGGCCGATGCGTTCAAGATTCCCGAAGGACAGGATCCCGTCGCGGCTGCGGGGCTGTTGCTCACCTATGCCACCACAATCCATGCGCTCGCTGATCGCGGCGACCTGGCCGCTGGCGAGACGCTGCTGGTGCTGGGTGCTGCGGGCGGCGTCGGGCTGGCGGCGATCGAGATCGGCAAGGTCATGGGCGCGCGCGTCGTGGCCGCCGTGTCCAGCGAGGAAAAGGCGCAGGTGGTTCTTGCCGCCGGGGCCGACGACGTCATGGTCTATGGCCGGGCGCCCTTCGACAAGGATCAGGCGCGCGCCCTCGGGCTGGCGTTCAAGGAACGGGTGGGGCCGGAGGGCGCCCATGTCATCTATGATCCTGTGGGTGGCGACTATGCCGAACCTGCGCTTCGCTGCATCGCGTGGGAAGGGCGCTATCTGGTCGTCGGCTTCCCGGCCGGGATACCCAAGATCCCGCTAAATCTGCCGCTGCTCAAATCCTGCGATGTTCGCGGCATCTTCTGGGGCGGCTTCGCCAAGCGCGCGCCGGACCATAACCGGCGCAACATCCTGCAACTGATCGACTGGTGGACGGCAGAGCGCATCACGCCCAAGATCGACCAGATTTTCCCTCTCGAACGGGGCGGCGAGGCCATCGCCCGTCTGGCAAGCCGGTCAGCGGTCGGCAAAGTCATCGTGACGATCGGCGCGTGATGAACGGCGAAGCGACCATTGGCATGTCTACGCCCCCATCGGTCGGGCTTTTGCCGGTCGCGTCCATCGTCCTCACGGGTCTGGCGAGCGCCGCCATCATCGTGGCGATGCCGGGCCTGCTCGCCGGCATGTCCACGAAACTCGGCCTGACGGACAGCCAGATCGCGCTCATCAACGCATCGGAAATGGGCGGCACGACCGCGACCACCCTTATCATCGCGGCATGGCTGAGCCGCCTCGACCGGCGCAAGGCGGCGTTCGTCGGGCTGGTTCTGATCGTTCTCGCCAATCTGGTTTCGGCATTCGCTTCGACATTCCTGTTACTCATTGGCGCCCGGTTCGTCGCGGGTCTGGCGGCGGGCGCGCTTCAGGGAATGCTGTCGGCCAGCATTGCAGCCACGCCGATACCGGACCGTATCTTCGCCATCTATCTGACGGCGAACCTGACGATGACCACCATCATGCTCGGCCTGCTGAGCCGCTTCAGCGCGGCAGGGCACCCGGAATGGCTGTTCCTGTCCGTCGTCGCGCTGGCGGTGCTGGCGATCCTGCTGCTCCGGTGGTTGCCCTCGGAACCGGTCACGCTGCAGCCCCAGGGGACGGCGGGCACAAGGTCCAGCCGGGGGTATGGCCCGGCGGTGCTGCTGGGAACGTTCATTCTGCTGGTCGGCGTCGGTCTCACCTGGCCGCTAGTGGGCGTGCTGGGGCTGGATCGCAATATGTCGGGCGAAGCGGTCGCCAGCGCCCTGTCGCTCGCGACCATAGGCGGGATCGTCGCGAGCCTGATTGTATCCGGTATCGGCGATAAAGCGGGGCGGCGGCTGCCCATATCGGCTGGCGCGGCGGGCCTGTGCGTCGCTGTGCTGATCTTCATATTTGACAGGGGACAGACGATCTTCGCGGCGGCGGCCTTCATCTTCATGTTCTGCTGGGTGCTGATCTTGCCCTATTGCGCCGGGCTGGTCGCCACGATCGATCCCAGCGGCCGCCTGTCGGTCCTGTGGGTCACGATGCAGTTTGCCGGCCTCGCCACGGGGCCGATCATCGCCGCCGGCCTGCTGCTGTCATCGGCCGATCTGCCCTTTTACGGCTCGGTTGTCTGCTTCGGCATTGCCGCTGCCCTGACCCTACATGCCGAGCGCGGATCGCGGTCGGCCCCCAAAGCTCTGGAGACTTCTTCGTTATGACAAGCACATACCGGGCATGGACGCTCGTCAAGCGCGCCCAGGGCCTGCCCAGCCGCGACCTTTTCGCGTTGCGCGACTTTGACGATGCGCCGCTCGCCGAGGGCGAGGTGCGCGTGCGGAACGTCTGGCTGACGGTCGGGCCGGCCATGCGGGTGCGGATGTCGGCGGAGACGCGCGGCTATCTGGCGCCCTATGGGCTGGGCGAGCCCATTCCGGGCTGGGCGGTCGGCGAAGTGATCGAGTCGCGATCCGCTGATTTCAAACCCGGCGACCGGGCCATGCACCAGTTCGGGATGCGCGATTACGGGCAGGGACCGGCGACCGCCTTTGAAAAATTGCCTTCGTCCGGCGCGCCCGAACATTATCTCAACGCAATGGGGTCCACCGGCTTCGTCGCCTATTACGGGCTCTTTGAAATAGCGAAAGCCAAGGCCGGAGAGACGCTGTTCGTGTCGGCTGCGGCGGGCGCGGTCGGCAGCACGGCGGTGCAGATCGGCAAGGCCATCGGCCTCACGGTCATCGGTTCCGCCGGCGGCAGCGCCAAGGGCGAGCGGTTGAAAGAGATCGGCGCGGATGCCGTGATCGATTATAAAACTCCAGGCTCGCTGGAGGAAAAGCTGGCTGCGGTAGCGCTCCAGGGTATCGACATCTATCTCGACAATGTGGGGGGCGAGCATCTCGACGCGGCGCTCGCCAGCGCGAACCCGAATGCGCGGTTCGCGATCAGCGGGATGATCGGCAGCTACAATCAGGAGCGCGCATCCGACACGATGCACCACCTCAACCGCATCGTAACGCAGCGGATCCATATCCAGGGCTATCTGCCCTATTCCGATCGCGCGGACCTGCTGGGCGGGTTTCGCGCACAGATGTCCGCCTGGATCGAGAACGGAACCGTTCGTCCGTGGCAGGAAATCCGCGACGGGCTGGAGAGCGTCCCCCAAGCGGTTGAGGAACTTTTCACCGGCGGTTTCTCGGGGAAGCCGCTCATTCGTCTCAACACCGAAGGCGCGCGGCCTTGACCGGCGCGGCCCCTTCGCCCTCCGCAGGCAGCGGAGCCAGCCATCGAAAGGATGACTTCATGACAGCCCCTCTCATTTCGCTTTCCGGGCGTGTCGCTCTGGTGACCGGCGCGGGTCAGGGTCTTGGGCGCGCCCATGCCCTTGCGCTGGCGCGGCACGGCGCCATGGTCGCGGTGAACGATCTGTCGCAGAAAGACGCCGAGGCGGTCGCGCAGGAGATTATCGCCGCTGGCGGACAGGCCACGGCCTGTGCGGCCAATGTCGCCGATCCTGCAAGCGTGACCGCGATGATCGACGGAATCGTGGCGCAGTGGGGACGGGTGGACATACTCGTCAACAATGCCGGCATCTTACGCGACCGCACCTTCGCCAAGTCGACCATCGAGGATTTCCGAACGGTGATCGACGTCAACCTGATGGGATCGGTCCACTGCACGCACGCCGTCTGGAACCTGATGCGTGAGCAGGGCTATGGCCGGATCGTGTTCACCACATCCTCGTCGGGACTTTACGGCAATTTCGGGCAGGCGAATTACAGCGCGGCCAAGATGGCGCTGGTCGGCCTGATGCAGACGCTGGCGATCGAAGGAGAGCGATACGGCATCCATGTCAATTGCCTCGCCCCCAGCGCGGCAACCGGTATGACCAGCGGCCTCTATGATAGTGGCGACCTTGCCCGGCTGGGCAGCGATATGGTCGCTCCCGCAGTCGTGGCGCTTTCAGCCGGCGAAGCGCCGAGCCGGGCCATCGTTCTAGCGGGAGCGGGGCGCTTCGCGCGGGCGCATGTCACGATGACCAACGGCGCTTATCTGATCGGGGAAGAGGATATGGCGGCGGCGATTTTGTCGCAGATGGACAGGATCGGCGACCGGGCGGGCGAGCATGTGCCGGCGTCGGGACCGGAGCAGCACCGCAGGGAAGTCGCCGGGCTGCAAGAACTCGTGCGGTAATTCCGTTGCCGGACATGAGGGGATATGGGAAGAGGTTTCTGAAGCTCTAAAGGGTTCTCGATCTGTGCGATCACCGGGGGCTACTGGCCGGGCATATGCTGGCGCAGATGGGCGCGGACGTGGTGCAGGTGGAGTCCGAAGGGGGGAACCCCGCCCGGCGGCTCGCGCCCTTCGCACCCGACTGGGCCGAAGGCGAGGAGTCCTTGTTCTGGGCCACCTATGCGGCGGGCAAGCACTCCATCGTCGCCGATCCCGGTGGGGACAAGGCGTTGTGGGATCGTCTGCTGCAATCGGCCGATATATTGATCGAATCCCGCACCCCTGCGGAAGGGCCGCCAGCCTGGCTCGATCCGGGCGGGCTGGAAGGCCCCAAGCATGACTGGCCGGACAGCGAAATCACCCTCTGGGCGGCGGGTGGTCCGCTGTGGATGACGCGCGGCCATGACGACCGGCCTTTACGCATCAGCGTCCCGCAAGCCTGTATCCATGCGGGCGCGACCGCCGTCAGCGCGGCGCTGATCGCTCTGGCCGACCGCGCCCGCACGGACCGAGGGCAGCATGTCGATCTCGCGGTCGTGCAGACGCTGCCTCAGTGCACGCTGGGGGCGGTGCTCGCCGAAGGGGTGGGGCATGCCGATTTCGTACCGCGCAGGAAGGCGGGGGACGAGCATGTCGTGGACTTGAGCGGCAGCGGGTCGATCACGCGCAAGTCCAAATGGACGGTGTCGGACGGTCTGGCGGAGATGCACCTGGGCATCGGGCCAGCCGCCGGTCCAGCGTCCAACAAGCTGATGACATGGATGCGCGACGAGGGCTGGTTCCATCCCCTATTCGGCAACTGGGACTGGAGCAGGCTTCATGAGAAGATCATAGCCGGGGAGGTGAGCGGAGCCGATCTCGATGCGGTTCGGGCCTGGGTGCAATCCATTCTCGCTACGCGGCACAAGGATGAGCTGGTCGGCGTCGCGATCGAGCGCGGGGTCCGCATCGCGCCTATCCTGACGGTGGCCGATCTGGCCGAGAGCGCCCAATTTGCAGCGCGAGACTTCATCGAGACCTTTGGTCCTTTCGGTCCTTGCAAGATGCCGGGGGCTTTTGCCCGTGACTGTCCTGAAGGATTTGTGTGGCCTCGTCCCCCCCCCCCCCCCCCCGGGCTGGGCGAGCATGACGTGGAAGTCGGGACGAGTGGCTCGCGGGGAGGCGGTCGCCGCCTTCTCCCGCTAAGGCTAGAGACGCGATCGGGCAACCGCTGGGGGAACTCCGCCTTATGGCCGGGACAATGATCGCGTGCTGCGCGGGATATTGGGCTATGGCGAGGATCGACTGGGCGCTCTGGCGGCGGTTGAAGCTTTGGTTTGAACAAGGGTGAGGCCGTGATCCAACTCTATCATTGTGATGGCGCGCGTTCGTTTCGCGCGCTGTGGATGCTGGAAGAGCTGAGCGCAGCCTACAGGTTGCACATGCTGCCATTCCCGCCCCGGTTTCGCGCGCCCGATTATCTGGAGATCAACCCGCTGGGGACCTTCCGTTCCTAATCGTTGATGGGGCGGCGATGAGCGAATCCTCTGCCATCACGCAATATTTGGCGGACACGCATTCTGAAGCCGGGCTGTCGGTCGCGCCATCCGACCCTGCCTATGCCGACTATCCCAACTTCCTGCACATGGGGGAGGCGACGCTCACCGTTCCGCAGACGCTATATTTTCGATATACGATGCTGGAGCCGTCGGAGCGCCCAATGCCCAAGTGGCGGAGGATTATCGGCGCTGGGTCCTAAAGCGTCTCGAAGCTGCGATGGGCATGATGCACGGGCGGGACCATGCGTGCGGCGGTCGTTCTACCGCAGCCGATATCTCGGTGGGTTATGCCATCAAGTTCGCGGAGGCGCTGGGCCTTGGCGATGATCTCCCTCCGGCCGGGGTGGAGTATTTCCGCAGGCTCGAAGCCCGCCCAGCCTATCAGCGAGCGATGGCGGTCGAGCGGGAGAATGCAGTGGAATGACGCCGCCAGGCGCGTGCCTCTGCCCGAATTGCGACCATAAAATTGCGCGATTGAGTCATGGCGGGGTGGCGCAGGCTAGATTATCACCGCTCACCAGTTTTCAGGAAATCCTCATGCAGACACGCATCACTGAGTTGTTCGGCATCCAATATCCCATCGTTCAGGGGGGCATGCATTTTGTCGGCAAGGCTGAACTGGCGGCGGCTGTATCGGAGGCTGGTGGCCTTGGCATATTGACCGCATTGACGCAGCGGACGCCTGCGGATCTGGCGGCGGAAATCGACAAGTGCCGCGCCATGACCGACAAGCCGTTCGGCGTTAACCTCACCTTCCTGCCGGTCGTGAACGCGCCCGACTACCTGGGCTATGTGAAGGTGATCTGCGAGAAGGGCATTCCGGTCGTCGAAACTGCGGGGAACAACCCCATCGAGCATCTGCCCGCGCTCAAGGCGGCGGGTGTCAAGATCATCCACAAATGCACCTCGATCCGCCATGCGCTGAAGGCGCAGGACATCGGGTGCGATGCCGTCAGCGTCGATGGTTTCGAGTGTGGCGGGCATCCCGGTGAGGATGACGTGCCGGGCCTCATTTTGTTGCCGCTGGCAGCGAAGGCGCTTTCGGTTCCCTTCATCGCGTCGGGCGGGATGGCGGACGGCAAGTCGCTCGTCGCCGTGCTCGCGTTGGGCGCTGAAGGGATGAACCTGGGCACGCGCTTCGTGGCGACGCAGGAAGCGCCGGTGCACGATCGCGTCAAGCAAGCCATCGTCCAGGCCGGGGAGCGTGACACGCGCCTCATCATGCGCCCGCTCAGGAACACCGAGCGGGTGCTGCGGAACCCTGCCGTGGATCAGGTGATCGAGAAGGAACGGGCGCTGGGTCACAGCATCCGGTTCGAGGATATCGCCGAGCAGGTGGCGGGTGTCTATTACCGCATCATGGTCGATGGCGAGGTCGATGCGGGAGCCTGGAGTTGCGGCATGGTCGCAGGGCTGATCGACGATATCCCGACGGTGAAGCAGCTCATCGACCGTATCGTGGACGAGGCGAAATCGATCGTGGCGGAACGGCTGGCGGCGGTCTTCTGACGCTATCGGGGGCGCCGTTCAGCGTGCCCCAGGAATGACCGGCAGCAGGATGCGGGATGGGTACGTTTCGTCATGAAGCACCTGCTGATGCGCGATTTTCGCCTCGGCCAGGGTGCCGCCCCATTCGTCCCAGATGTTGAGGTTGCGCGCCCAGCGAGGGAAGCAGCTGCTGGTGACATCAAGCTGCAAACGATGCCCCGCCTTGAACAGATTGCTGGTCGGCAGGAGCTCTATACGCAGAAGATAGGGCTTGCCGGGTTCCAGCGGCGTCGCCGGACGAGTGGGGTTGTCGGGATTGTCGCGATAGCGGGCGCGGATGATGCCGTCGGTGATGAGGCGTGCCGTGCCGTCCGGATGCACGTCCACCAGTCGAGCGACGAAATCGGTGTCGACCACATCGGTCTTCACCCACAGCTCGACAAAGGGCGTACCGGTGACTTCGATGTCCTCATCCAGAATATCGGATGTATAGACGAGTATGTCATCGCGCTTCTCGATCACATTCTGGTCGCTGCCGCCCGGAACGCAGCTTACGCCGAACACCGCGCCGCCGCGCGTGGGCACGGGATTTGCCGGGTCGTAGACGAAGGCGTCGGGTGGTCCGCCGCTGCCCTGTTGCGGTGACAGGACGCCATCGCCCTCGCTCGTATTGGCCTGGCCGCCGCTCGACAGATACCAGGGCGTGACGACGGTGCGCGCTATCGGCCATTCTTGTTCGTCGCGCCACCTATTCGCGCCCATGATCCAGATCTTGACCGGCGCTTCCGTGTTCCCCACTACGTTCAGCTCGGAAAAATAACGGGCGGCGAGACCCATATGGCCGAAGGGATTGAGCGCCTGGATCGCGGCGGAGCTGGGCGAGATCTGTTCCCCGGTCATCTTGCTTTGGGGATGATGCGCCCATGGGCCGACGATCAAGCGGCTTTTCTGTCGCGCCGATTCGCTGCCGCCTTTGGAGCATAGGCCGACGAACTGGTCGATCGATCCCCGGATGAAGATGTCATACCAACCCGCTACGATCAGCGCGGGCACGCTGATGTTCTCATATTCGTTCGACCGGACGCTGGCCTTCATCGATGGATCGTTCGCGCCATTTTTGAGCAGATCGAAAAGCTGAGCGCCCTGAATGCTGTTCGCTACAGGCGTGAACCGGTCGAGCGGGAGATGGTCATAGCCGTCCCGCGCCAGCGCTTCGAGCCACGCGGCAGCGCGCGTGACGGCTTCGGCCTTGGCCTCGGGAGAGTCCCAGTCGCGGCGCATCAATGCTTCCACGCCGAGCATTGTCCACCAGTAACCGTTCAGCTCCAGCTCGAAGACGCCGCTACAATAGATGAAGGAGCGGTTGAAATGGCCCACCGGCACGATCGGGTTGATAGCCTGAAGTGCGGGAGGCTGTTGAGCTGCTGCCGCCCATTGAACGAAACCCAGATAAGATGGCCCGCTCATATAGACTTTGCCGTTGGCGTAGGGGAGGGCAGCGGCCCATTCGACGGCTTCCGCGCCATCCCGTCCCTCATCGACCCATGGCTGGAAATCATCCTTACCGTCTGATGTCCCGCGACCGCGCACATCCTGGATGATGGTGACATAGCCGTGCCGCGCGCCGTGCGTCAGGTCGGTCGTGAAGCCCGGCGCGACCGCCTTGCCATAGGGCGTGCGGGCGAGAATAACCGGCCATCGACCTTCGCCGGCCGGCCGCGCTACGTCGGCGCGGAGCACCGTTCCGTCACTCAGCGTGCATGGAACGTCATAATGGATCACCACGTCCTTCGGAGCGGCAGCCGGATCAAAGGACGACATAGTTGCAGACACTCCAGAGGCTTTGCATTTTTTTAGCAAATCCGGCCGGCAAAGTCCGCTTCGCCGGCCGGAATCACCTGTTCATAATTCCAGTCGAGCCCGTCGGGTCGACTAGAAATGATAGCCCACCGACATGCCCACCTGGCGTCCCGGCTGATATTGGCCAAGCGCAAGCGAACCGATGATGGAAGACACGACGATGACGTTGCCCTTCACCTGCTCGTTGGTGACATTCTTGACGAAGAGACTGCCCGTCAGACGCCCATTGTCGCTCTCATAGTTCAGGAACAGGTTGAGCTTGCCCACCGATTTCTGTGAGGAAATGGGCAGGTTGAACTCAGTGAAATAGACGCGCGATTTCCAGTCGTAGCGGGCGCCGAGCGTGACCTTCCCCGTTGAGGTCGGAATATCATAATAGCCGCCCAGGCTGCTCGTATATTTGGGCGATTGCGGCAGGGCATTGCCCGACAGGTCGATCGAACATGGAACAGAGCCTACGCCCGTGCCCGGATCGCACGTCGTAGGCCGCGACGAGTCGGCCGTCTGGAACTGGTCGAACGACGCATTCAGATAGGCGGCTGACCAGTCGATGCGGAAGACATCGGCCAGGCGCAGGGACGTTTCCAGTTCGACACCATAGACCGTGGCCTTGGCCGCATTGGTGACGGAGGAGGAGACGCCGACGATCTGGTTCACCTGTAAGTCGTCATATTTCATGTAGAATGCGGCAATATTGGCTTGCAGGGTGCGGTTGAAGAAATTGCCCTTCAGTCCCGCTTCGTAGTTCGCGTTGGTTTCCGGACGGAAGGATGGCGCCAACGTGCCCGCCGAATAGCCGCCACCCTTGAAGCCAGTCGAATATTTGAGATAGCCGTCAAGCGTGGGGTTGAACGCATAGGACGCGCCCAGTTCGTATGTCAGCCGATCCCATTTCGATGTGGACGACTGAAGCGTGCCGCCATTGATGAAGTTGTTATACTGAACGACCGACTTCTTGTCGCGGGTGTAGCGCAGACCGGCGAACAGCTTGAAATCAGGCGTGAACGCATATTGGGCCCGCCCGAACGCGGCATAGGATGTGGTGATGAGCGGAACCGCGCCGCCGAACACGGTGATGTCGTAGAGCGTGACGCCGCCGCCCAGAGGCGCTTCAGCGATCGGCACCTCGATCGCCTGTTCGAGGCGCTCGCGGAAATAGTTGACGCCCAGCAGATAAGTGAACGGCTTGGCGTTGTCGGAGGTATAGATAAGCTCGTTATATGTCTGGCGCGCGGTGTTCTTGAAGGATGCATAGGTATCCTCCGCCGCTGTGCCGTCGCCGTCCGAGACGTTCAGCAGCTTGGAGTCGGCGTAGGACAGCAGCGCCTTCAGGTTCCCGCCGCCAAGCGCCCAATTGAGGGTCAGGTTGGCGTTGAAAGCGTGAACCTTGCGATAATTGATGTTGGCGAACACTTCGCGATCGCCGACATCGCCGCGCGATTGCCCGACCAGGATTGCCGGCAGAGGAATGGTCGGATCGGGCGTTCCCTCCAGGAAGCTCGCTGGCCCGTTGGAATCGTCATTGGCATATTCCAGCAAAACTCGCGCATTGAACGAGTCCGACGGCTCCCATTTGATCTGGCCGCGAATGGACTGGTTCTTCGCATCGTCGAGGCGGTTGGGGCCATTGGGGAGGAGATTGCGCGTAAAGCCGCGATTATATGTCTGCTGCGCCGCGATGCGGCCGCTGAGCGTTCCCGATTCGTTGAGCGCGCCGTTGATGAAGCCGGAAAGCTGGAATAGGGCGGGATCGACGCCTGCCGTCAGGTCGAAGCCATAATGGGTCTCTGCCGTCGGCTCGTTCGGAACCACGTTGATGACGCCGCCGGTGGCGTTGCGCCCGAACAGGGTGCCCTGCGGCCCGCGGAGGATTTCCACGCGCGCGAGATCGAGGAAAGTGGCAAGGGTCAGCGATGGCTGGCCGATATAGACTCCGTCGGAATGGATGGCGACGCCGGAGTCCTGGCCTGCGTTGATCTGCTGGTTGCCAATGCCGCGAATTGTGATGTTCGACGAATTATAGCTATTGCCGATCTGAATGTTCGGGCTTGGCCCGACGAGATCGTTGAGGCTCTTCGTCTGGGCGGCCTCGAGCTTCTGTCCGGCATAGGCGGACACGGCGATGGGCGTTTTCCGGACCGTGTCGCTCCGGCGGGACGCGGTGACGATGATTTCGCCGAGACTTTGCGAAGACAGATCCTGCGCGGGCCTCGCTGTCGTGGCCGCCGGTTCGCTGGCTGGCTGCGCGGGTGACATGTCGGCCTGAGCCAGCGCGGCGTGCGACACGCATGACCCGCAGATGGCAATGAGCAATCGGTAGCGCAATTTCCCCTCCTTTTATTGTTGCTGCCACCTTTTAGAGGGGCTCCATATAGGCTTGGAATGATGGATGCCCACAAAGTGGAGGTGTTAATTTCTCGCATTCGACTGGTCTGTCTTGGAAAAACTGGTCCAATTCTGGAGAGAGCCCGTTTCGGGCATGAGAATTGGAGAAATGTATGGGACGTCAGAGGTTTACGCCGGAGCAGATCATAGCGAAGCTGCGTGAAGTAGAGGTGATTGTGGGGCGAGGCGGCACAGCGGTGGAGGCTTGTCGCCAGATCGGGATCGCGGAACAGACGCTATATCGATGGCGCAAGGAATATGGCGGGATGAAGGTCGACCAGGCGCGGCGAATGAAGGATCTGGAGCGCGAGAATGCGCGGCTGAAGAAGCTGGTGGCCGACCTCGCGCTCGACAAGGCGATCCTGCAAGAGGCGTCGAAGCTGATTTTTTGAGTCCCTCCGTCGCCGTGAGGCGATCGAGCAGGTCCGTCGCGCGTTGCCGGTATCGGAGCGACGGACCTGCCGTGTTCTGGGCCAGCATCGTTCGACACAGCGCCATCCACCGAAGGATGATGCCGACGAGCGGCGGCTGACAGCCGACATCATCGCGCTGGCCAAGGACTATGGCCGGTATGGCTATCGCAGCATCCATGCCTTGCTGGGCCAAGCGAGCTGCAGGTCAGCCTGTCGGTGGTCGAGCGTCTCTGGCGGCGGGAGGGTCTTAAAGCGCCGAAGCGGCAACCGAAACGGCGGCGGCTCTGGCTCGGCGACGGATCGTGCATCCGGCTGCGCCCGGAGTATCGCGGGCATGTGTGGTCCTACGACTTCGTCGAGGATCAGATGCACAACGGTCGTAAGTTCCGGATGCTTAACATTATCGACGAGTTCAGCCGGGAATGCCCGGCGTTGGTGCCGCTGCGGCGCTTCCGGTCGAACGACGTGATTGACGTGCTGGGCGATCTGTTCATCGAGCATGGGCCGCCCGAGCATATGGGACTGTCAGGAATTTCGTGTGCGGCGAGGCGGTTGACCATCAGGCCGTCATGGCCCTGATGAAGCGTTCGCCGAAGAGAACGGCAAATTGAGCCTTCGCCATGTTCCACTCGCGCGGCGGCATTTTCCACTCTTTTTCCGATCGGTTCAAGATCAGATAGAGCAGCTTGGTGGCGGCCTCATCGTTGGGGAAATGACCTCGCGCACGAACGGCGCGGCGGAGCTTTGAATTGAGGGCCTCTATCGAGTTTGTCGTGTAGACGATCCGCCTGACTTCTTCAGGAAACGCGAAAAATGGGATGACTTCGGGCCACGCCCTGCGCCAGCTCTGGCCGATAGCCGGATAGCGTTGCCCCCAGAAGCCCGCTTCGAAGGCCGTCAGCGCTTCCTCGGCGGCTACGGCATCGACGGCGCGGTAGATGGCCTTCAGAGCTGCCCCAAGCGCCTTACGGTCTTTCCATGCCACGAAATCCATCGAGTTCCGCAGCAGATGGACGATGCATGTTTGAACCATCGCTTCGGGGAAGACGGCGGTGATGGCGTCGGGAAAACCCTTCAGGCCATCGACGACGGCCAGCATGATATCCTCGACACCGCGGTTGCGCAGTTCGTTCATGACGCGCAGCCAGAACTTGGCGCCTTCATTCTGCTCCAGCCATAACCCCAGGACCACCTTGGTGCCGTCGGCCATGACGCCCAGGGCAATATGGATCGCCTTGTTGCGGACCATGCCTTCGTCGCGGATCTTGACCCGGATCGCATCGAAGAAAACCAGCGGATAGGCTGGGTCCAGCGGGCGTTGCTGCCAGGCTGTGACCTCCTCCAACACCGCGTCCGTGATCGTGCTGATCAGGTCGGGCGAGGCCTCGATGCCATACAGTTCGCGCAGATGCCCGGTGATCTCCCGGGTGCTCATGCCGCGCGCGTACATCGAAATGATTTTGTCGTCGAAGCCGGGGAAGCGTCGCTGGTATTTGGCAATCAACTGCGGATCGAAGCTGCCAGCCCGATCGCGTGGCACCTCGATCTCGATCCGTCCTCCGTCGGTCGTCACTGTCTTGCGGCCATAGCCGTTCCGGCTGTTGTTCCCTTGCTCCTCCTGGCCAAGATGGTGATCCATCTCCGCATTGAGCGCACGTTCGGCAAAAGCCTTCTTCAGGGAATCAAGCAGGCCGCCCTGGCTGAGCGCTGCCGCCGCGTCAGTGCCGGCAAGCAGCTGATCGAGAATGTCGTTCGGTATCGAGGGTTCTTTGCGTCGTGACATATTGGGTCTCCTTGTTACCCATTATGCCTCGCCACACACGAAATTCCTGACAGTCCCGAGCATATCAGATCCGATAACGGCATCCAGTTCGCTGAGCAGCCCTGCAACCGGAACACCGCCTTCCCGCGTCAAATGCGCTTTGACATGATCTGCGAGGCGAACGGTATCGAGCATCGCCTCACCAAGCCGAACCATCCATGGACTAACCCAGGTCGAGCGGATGAACCGCACCATCAAGGACGCGACCGTCAAACGCTTCCACTACGACAGCCACGAGCAGCTACGCGCACACCTTGCCGATTTCATCGCTGCTTACATTTCGGTCGCTGGCTCAAGACCCTCAGCGGCCTCACACCCTACGAATATATCGCCAAAATCTGGACTTCACAGCCCGATCGAATCATAATCAACCCGATCCACCAGATGCCGGGATTGAACACCTATGGTAGGTTGATCGCGCCTGAGGGCGCGCCCGGCGGACGCGCCCGTTCGTTTTCAAGCGTTTGAATTGTTACATCTTGTAGGACAAGCGCAGATAGCCGAACTGCCCCGGCACGTCGTAGCTGGTCGTGTCGAAATTCGCGCCGTCGCATGTTCCGCAAAGCGGCGGATCCTTATCGAACACATTGTTGACGCCGATTGTCAGGCGGGTGCGATGATCCAGCCAGTCAGGCGAGAAATAGGCCTGGATGTCCCCGTAGAAGGTCGCCTTCATGACATGGCCGTCGCTTTCAGTGACCTTGCTGAGATAGCGGCCGGTGAAGGACAATCCATAGCTTTCGGTCGAGTAGTCCAGCGTGGCGTTCGCCTTGAAATGCGGATAGGCCTGATCGCTCGCCCCGCACCGCTCCGTACCGGCGCACTTGATCGTCGGCGCGCCCAGATCCGCTGGGGGCTTGATGTTGTACTTCAGCAAATAAGCGGCGTTGATGTTGAGACCGATGGAGCCGTTGCCGATCATCTTCGAGCGGTAGTTCAGAGTGCCGTCAATCCCGTCGGTTTCAATCGCGTTGAGGTTCTGGAGCACGCCGTCGATGCCCGCGACCGCACCGCTGCCGGTACGGGTGATCGCGGCACAGCTGATCGGATCGGCCTCGAACGCGCAACGCTGGAGCGTGAGCGTGGCGGGCACCGAGTCGATCGCATTCTTCAGCTTGATCGTGTAGTAATTGACCTCGATGCTGAACGCGCTGGCGAAGCTGTCGCGTGCCCAGGCCGGGCTATAGACGCCGCCTGCGGTCCAAGTCTTGGATGTTTCCGGCTTCAGACCCGTAAAGCCCTGCGAGAAAACGCCCAACTGACCGCCCTGCGGTTCGGCATAGCTGCCGCTGGCAGGGACGCCATTGGCAATGCAATTCGCCCGGACGGTCGCGTTGGTCTGCCATGGGCTGCCCGGCACATTCGTGCAGGGATCGTTGATCGTCGCGTCAGTGCGCGAACGGCCGGCATAGAGTTCACCAATGCTGGGCGCGCGAAGGCTTTCGGCATAACCGCCGCGCAGGAGCAGATCGCGGGTCGGCTTCCACAGGCCCGAAACCGTGTAGGTGGTGTTGCTGCCGAAGCTGGAATAGTTGGAATGGCGCACCGCGCCGTCCAGTTCCAACTTCTGGAAAAAGGGCGTGTCGGACAGGATGGGGATGCGCAGTTCGCCATAGAATTCATCGACATTGAAGCCGCCGCGTGCAGGGCTGGTCGGCACGTCCGCCCCCAGGCCCGCTGTGATGATCGGGTCGGGAGTATAGGATGCCTGCTGATCGCGATGCTCATAGCCGACAGCGAAGCCCACCGCGCCGCCAGGCAGGTCGAACAGGTCGCCCGACAGGTTGGCGGTGACGTCCCACAATTCCTGTTCGCTGCGGTCGCGCTCGTCGAAGGTCACATAATCGAGCATTGCCTGAGTTATCGACCCGGCACCGCCGAAGATATTGAACGGTACGCAAGCGCCGGTACAGGCGCCGACTGGCCCCAGCGCCTGGGCGAGCCTGGCAGCGTTGAGGTTACCCGTGAAGACTTGGTGCGCATTATTGGTGCCATAGCTGCCATTGACGTCCCAATACCATTTATGATCGCCGACATCGAACGTGCCTTCCAGCGTGGCCGCCATTGTGAGCGTATCGACTTCCTGGCTGAAGATGCGCGGTCCGCCCTCTACGAAGCGGCGGCGGATCGTCGAATAGTTAGCCGATCCCGGATCGGCCGAGAGCGTGACACCAAATGGATTATAGGGGTTGCTGGCATCGACCGAGATCGTGTCCAGCAGGTTGCCGTTACCCGCATCGGGCCCGATGAACAGCGGTAGGAACGCTGCTTGCGTGGTCGACTCGCGGTGCTGATAGACCAGCCTTGTCCGCAGGCTGACAGCGTCGGAAAATTCAAACTTGCCGTTCAGAAAGGCGCCATAACGCTTCGAGGGCGTCAGCAGATAATTATAAGGCGCGAAGTTGAAAGAGTCCGTTGCGGACACATAGGTGCGATAGTCGCTCAGCGCCGGCGCACGGCCTATGATCGGATTGCTCAACGTCAGGCTTTGTCCCAGCACGTCGTAGCGGCCGTTGGGCGTGGCGCTGGAACAACCGCCATCCGCGCAACTGCTACCGCCGGCGGCGGGCCATTGCGAGATCGAGCGGTCGGCGGTGCTGACGCCTTCCTGCTTCACATAATTGCCGCCAAAGACGATCGACACGCGATCGGACTGGATCCCGTAACTGGCGTTGATGTCGTAGGTGTGTCCGTCGCCCTGACGATAGGTGCCGAACTGGGCCGACATGTCGAGGCCCTTTTGCGACTGGCGGGTGATGATGTTCACCACGCCCGCAACCGCGTCCGAGCCATAGAGCGGGGAAGCACCTGACTGCAGCACTTCCACCCGCTCAATCATGCTCTGCGGAATGGTGTTGAGATCAACCGAGGCCGGAATGCCGCCAGCCGCCGATCCGTTGACGTAGCGCATACCGTCGACCAGCACGAGTGTCCGCTTGGCACCCAGATAGCGCAGGTCAATTTCGGCTGAACCCGAACTCACGCCGGTGCCGTCGGGCGGCCCACCGATATTCCCCGCATTGTTGGTCTTGGTGTTGAGGCCGCCTGCGGCGCTTGGGATACGTTGCAGCACGTCGGCGATCGAGGTCAGGCCGGTCCGCGCGATGGATTCCTGATCCACCGTGACGATGGGTTTGTCTTGTTCGGTGGGATCCCGGCGAATGCGCGATCCGGTGACGATGATGGCGTTGCCGTCATCGGCCTGCGGAACAGCGGACTGCGCTAATGCCGGCGCAGTCGCTCCAAGAACCGAAAGCATGACGCCGCAATACAAGGTATTTTTCAATCGCATGATTTTACCCCTTGATCGTCGTTCCCTGGAGTGGAGTGTTGCTGCTCTGCTGCCGGCTGGCAATCGCACTTCTGTTGCGGCGCACAACCTATGTCGGTTTTTTGTAATATGTTGCTACTTGGCAACAAACTGTTCGTCGCGCCTTTTCCACGATTGAACAGGCCGCCCGCTTTGCTCATGTTCGTCATGAAGAGTTGATCGAAAAGCTGCAGATTGTAGCAACCCTTCTGGAGCGTAAAAGAGTCCCGCTCTCGCATGCGCTCGCTGAAGCATCGGCGTCAAGGATACGGTGGCCGTAGTGGCTTGAAGTATAGAGACTGATCCGGCATATTGCTTTCAGGTTAGACACACCATGAATATCTTTATCTAAAAGACTATTTTGATCGCTTTGTTATTTGTGGACAGCTTCTGTCGCAGCTCCTAATGGTGGATTTCGATGAGGCGAGTTATTTGATCGAGGTTTAGCGGCGACTGACGGCTGCTTTCTTAACACTGTGCATGGAGCCGTCATCCCGATTCTCACCTAAGTCGTCAGGCCGCAGCTAAACGCTGCGCCCGAATAGCAGATATCCGCAGTTTTCGTGGATTTTGGGTGTTGCAACAGGCACCACTTGCTCAGGATTGTTCAACTGAAAAATGGGTTAAAGCGCGCTGGAAGCGGTTATTCGGCAAGCGACCCTTATACGACATATGGCGCATGATTTTATCTGCCCGACAGCGGACGGGGAACTCTCGTTTTTCTTCGTCCTCGATGAACGCAAGGTCGTCTTTCAACCGATCGGCCTGGGTCTTTCCCCGTGGCTGCGTGTTGTTCGCGCATGACAACGGCAACCATGGAACGTTCGGGTGGCTGCGCCTGTGGCGCATTGAGGTTCATAGCCCGAGGTGACGCGTCACGTGTGGGCCTTTGTCACTGCCTTGTTTGTCATGGTGCCGAGGCAGATCAGGCTGACCTCGATCCCGGTGCGTCCCAATGTGCGATATTCCATTCCGTATCCCTATAGAAGCTGGCCTCCGCCCATTCTCCTTAGACGCTGGAGGCGGCAGGACACTCAAGATAATTTCATAAAGCGTTGAGCAAGCCTGTTTTCACGGTCGCCGGAGCTCAGCGGAACGGGAGAATGGCCGCGCGGCCGCCGATTGTTTCGCGCTGCGTGCGCTCCGGGCCGCGAAAGGACCGATTGCGGCCCTCCGTTCCGCCCGCTAAGATCCACAGGGTTCTTTGTCATCGAAGGATCACCGAACGCCCTTGTCCAGCCGGGACATCCGACAGGGATGACCGGCGCCGCGCCGAACCGCGCTTTTCTCCAGAGCTGGATATGCCCGCCACCGTGCCTGATTTACCTGATCCAGCGGATGCGCTTGCCAAGGCCGGTCGCCGCCTGGATGCCCGCGGCCTGGCGCCCGCGACCGCCGGCAATTATTCCGCCCGGCTGGCCGACGGGACGATCCTCATCACCCGGTCGGGGGCGCATAAGGGGCGCCTCGATGCCGCGCAGTTCATGCGCGTGGCGGCGGACGGCACGGCCATCGACGCGGGTCGATCCTCTGCCGAGACGTTGCTGCACTGCCTGATATATGCCGTCGATCCCGCCGCCGGGGCGGTGCTCCACACCCATTCCGTCGCCGGAACGGTCCTCAGCCGCGCGCTGACCGGCCGGGACGGGATCGCGCTGGCCGGATATGAGCTGCTCAAGATTTTTCCGGGCGTCGCGACCCATGAGGCGAGCGTCACCCTGCCACTGGTCGACAACAGCCAGGACATGCCCGCGCTCGCCGCCCTGCTGCGGCCGATATTGCTGGCGCAGGAGCGGCTGGTGCCGGCTTTCTACATTCGCGGCCACGGGCTTTACGCCTGGGGACCGACGCTGGACGCGGCCGAGGCGATGGTGGAGGGGTGCGAATTCCTGCTGGCCTGCGCCTGGGAAGAAATGAAGCTGAGGGGAGGGGGCCGATGACCAGTCTGATCCTATATGACGACAGCCCGCCGCATGGAGCGCAGGGCCGGTTGGACGATCACGGTGCGATCGCCGCCATCCTGGAGCCGACGGGCGTGCGGCTTGAGCGGTGGGAGGCGGGCGCGACGCTCTCGCCCGACGCGGCGGATGCCGAGATCATGGCCGCCTATGCGGAGGACATAGAGCGGCTGAAGGCGCGGGGCGGCTACCGGTCCTGCGACATCGTCAAGATGACCCCGGACCATCCCGACCGCGAAGCCATGCGTGCCAAATTCCTGGCGGAACATGTGCATGACGATGATGAAGTCCGCTTCTTCGTGGAAGGAGCGGGCCTGTTCTACATTCGCTTCGGCGGCATGGTCCATGCGCTGGAATGCACGGCGGGGGACCTGATCGTCCTGCCCGCAGGGACGCCGCACTGGTTCGACACCGGGGAGCGGCCGCGTTTCACGGCCATCCGCCTGTTCACGACGCCGGAAGGCTGGGTCGCGCGGTTCACGGGCGATGAGATCGCCCGCGCCCTCCCCCTCTATCAGGGGGCGGCATGAGGCCGGGCGCAATCGTCACCGACATAGAGGGCACCACGTCCAGCATCGCCTTCGTCCATGACGTGCTTTTCCCCTATTCCCGTGCGCGGCTTGAGCGCTTCCTCACCGATCGTCCCGACGCGGCGGCGGCGATATTCGATGCCGTGCGCGCGGAAGCGGGCACGAACCTGGACCGGCAGGCCTGCGTCGCCCTTCTGCGCCAATGGCATGATGCCGACCGCAAGATCGGGCCGCTCAAGCAATTGCAGGGCATGATCTGGGCGGACGGCTATGCGCAGGGGCATTTCACCGGCCATGTCTATCCCGACGCGGCCGAAGGGCTGCGCCGCTGGCATGACGCGGGCATTGCCCTGCATGTCTATTCGTCGGGGTCCGTGGCGGCGCAGAAGCTGCTCTTCGGGCATAGCGATCATGGCGACCTGACGCCGCTGTTCGCGGGCTATTTCGACACGGCGGTCGGCGGCAAGCGGGAAGCGCGCTCCTATTGCGCCATTGCCGATGCGCTGGACCGCCCGCCCGCCGAGATATTGTTCCTCTCCGACACGCCGGAGGAACTGGCGGCCGCGACGGAGGCGGGCCTTGCCGTGACCCTGCTGGCGCGCGACGGGGCGCCGGCCGACAGCCGCTTTCCCATAGCCGACAGCTTCGACGCCATCGGATGGCAGGAGGATCGCCGATGAGCTACACCGCCCTGGACGAACGCAGCGTCGGCCCCTTTCTGGCCGATATAGCCCCCATTGCCGAGCGTCTGGGCGGCAGGCCAGGCGATTGGACGATGGCGGAGGTCGGGGACGGCAATCTCAATCTCGTCTTCCTGGTGACCGGGCCGTCGGGGGGCGTCGCCGCCAAGCAGGCGCTGCCCTATGTGCGCATGGTGGGCGAAAGCTGGCCGCTGCCGCTGTCGCGTGCCTATTATGAGCGTCTCGCCCTGGCCGATCAGGCCGCCCATGCGCCTGCGCGCGTCCCCGCGCTGCTGCATCATGACGATGCCATGGCGCTCACGGTGATGGCGTTGCTCAAACCTCACCGCACCCTGCGCGGCGCGCTTGTCGAAGGGGAACGCTACCCGCTGCTTGCCAGTCATCTGGCCGAATTCCTGGCCGATACGCTGTTCTTCACCTCCGACCTCGCCGTGCCGGTGGCGGACAAGAAGGCGCGCATCGCCGCCTATCTGGGCAATACGGCCATGTGCCGGATCACAGAGGACCTGATCTTCGACGAACCCTATTTCGACGCGCCCATGAACCGTCATACCCGGGGGCTGGAGGACATCGTCGCCGCCTTCCGGACGGACGTGCCCCTCCGCCTTGCCGCGCAGCGGATGAAGGCGCGCTTCCTCGCCGCGCCGGAGGCGTTGCTGCATGGCGATCTCCACACCGGATCGGTGATGGTGACGGCGGACGATACGCAGGTGATCGATCCCGAATTCGCCTTTTACGGGCCGATCGGCTTCGATGTCGGCATGGTACTCGCCAATCTCTGGATGGCCTATCTCGCCCAGCCCGGCCAACGTCCGGCGGAGCGGCCCGACCCTTGGCTGCTGGACCAGTCCGAAACATTGTGGAAGGGCTTTGCAAAGCGCTTCACCGGGCATGGGAACGCCCTCGATCCCCAGGCGGACCATGGCGCGCTGCATGCGCTTGCCAAGGGCGATGCCGATCTGCGCGCGGCGGCGATGGAGGATGTGCTCGCCGGCATCTGGACCGACGCGCTGGGCTTTGCCGGTTGCGAGATGATCCGGCGCATCCTCGGCCTTGCCCATGTCGCTGATTTCGAAAGCATCGCGGATGAAGCCTTGCGCGCCGATTGCGAGCGCCGGGCGCTCCAGATCGCGCGCAGGCTGCTGGTCGATCGCGCCGCCTTTCCCGGCATCGCCGCCGTGTCGCATGCAATCCGGCTGGACAGGGCGCCCGCATGAGGCTGGAGGGCAGGGCCACGCGCTCCATATGGCTGGAGCCGGATGGATGGAGCGTCGGCATCTTCGACCAGCGGCGCCTGCCCTGGGCATTGGAGCGGCTGGTCCTGAAAACGCCCGGACAGGCGTTCGACGCCATAGCCGACATGGCCACGCGGGGCGCGCCGCTGATCGGCGCCGTCGCCGCCTATGGGCTGGCGCTGGCCTTGCGCGAAGACCCGAGCACCGCGTCGCTGGAGCGCAGCTTCGCCCATCTCGCCACGGCGCGCCCGACGGCGGTCAACCTGCGCTGGGCGCTGGAGAGGGTGCGGGCCGCCGTCGCGGAACGCCCGGCCGACGAACGGGCGGCGCTGGCCTATGCACAGGCCGCCCGCCTCTGCGACGAGGATGTCGCGGCGAACCGGGCGATAGGCGAAGCCGGCCTGCCCCTCATCCGGGAAATCGCCGCGCGCAAGGACGGGGAACCGGTCAATATCCTCACCCATTGCAATGCCGGCTGGCTGGCGACGGTGGACTGGGGCACGGCGACCGCGCCCATCTATCTCGCGCATGACGAGGGCCTGCCCGTCCATGTCTGGGTGGATGAGACGCGACCCCGGAACCAGGGCGCGCTGACCGCTTTCGAACTGGCGGGCCACGGCGTCCCGCACAGCGTCGTGGTCGACAATGCCGGCGGCTTGCTGATGCAGCAGGGCAGGGTGGACATGGTCATCGTCGGCACCGACCGGGTGGCCGCCAATGGCGATGTCTGCAACAAGATCGGCACCTATTTGAAGGCGCTGGCGGCGCAGGCGCATGGCATAGCCTTCCACGTCGCGCTTCCCTCCAGCAGTTTCGACCCCGCGACGCCGGACGGCGCGGCCGTGCCGATCGAGCAGCGTGCCTCCGACGAGATACGCTTCATCCCCGGCCCCGATGATCATGGCGCGCAGACCCGCGTCGGCATCACCGCATCGCCCGCCTTCAACCCGGCTTTCGACATCACGCCAGCCGGCCTGGTCACAGGCTATGTCACGGAAAAGGGCTTGATCAGGGGCGCGGCGGGCCTTCTCACGCTCCGTTGACCGGTACCGGGCTGAGCGGCTTGACCTCGCGAATGACGACCAGCGTCTTGAACGTGCGGATGCGGTCATTGGCGGCGAACAGGCGCTGCGCCAGATCGTCATAGCCCTCCATGTCGCGCGCCACGATGCGCAGCGCGAAGTCATGATCCCCGGTGACGTTCCAGGCTTCCAATATCTCGGGCTCGTCGCGGAATATCTCCATCATCTCGTTCATCGTGTGCGCGCTTTCGCGTTCCAGCGAGACGAGGACGATCATGGAGAGGGGCCAGCCCAGATTCCTCGGCCTGACGATGGCGATCTCGCGCTCGATCACCCCGATCGCGCGCAGCCGCCGAATGCGGCGGTAGCAGGCGGGCGGCGACAGGCCGACGGTTTCGGCGAGGGCGGAGACCGGTCGCTGCGCATCGGCCTGCAACAGTTCGACCAGTTTCCGGTCGAAGGAATCGAGGAGATCGTTTTTCATCGCCTTCAAAGAATAGGCGATAAATTTTATCGGAAAAGCGACAAAATCGAACGCACTTATCGCATGCGTTGCGCTAGCTATGCCGCGTCCGTCCATCCATATTCGAGTGTTGCATGTCCAGCGTTGCCGCGCCCCGCCCCCTTTCCACGCGCGTGGATCCTGTCGCCTTCGGAGCGCTCTCCCTCTCCCTATTGTCGGTCACTTCCGGCGCGTCGCTGGCCAAGCGGCTGTTCCCGCTCGTCGGGCCGGAGGGGGCGACGACGCTGCGCCTCATCGTCGGCGCCGTGATCCTGTCGCTGGTGTTCCGGCCGTGGCGGCTGGACTGGCGGGCGGGCTGGCGGCCGCTGCTGGCCTATGGCGTGGTGCTGGGCGTCATGAACCTCTCCTTCTACAATGCGCTGGCCTATATTCCCCTGGGGCTGGCGATTGCGATAGAGTTCACCGGCCCCCTGACGGTCGCCCTGCTCACCTCCCGGCGGAAGCTCGATTTTCTCTGGATCGGCCTTGCGGTGCTGGGCCTGGCCAGCCTGCTGCCGCTCTGGGGCGCGGCGTCCCAGCTCGACTGGCGCGGCATTGCGCTGGCGCTCCTCGCCGGCGCGTGCTGGGCCGGCTATATTCTGATCGGCCGGCATGCAGGCCGCATGCACGGAGCGGCCGCGTCCGCCGGCGGCATGATCGTCGCCACCCTGCTCATTGCGCCGGTGGGATTGGTCCATGCCGGTGCCGCGCTGCTGACGCCGCAGGCGCTGCTGCTTGGCGTGGCGGTGGGCATCGTGTCCAGCGCCATCCCCTATTCCCTGGAGATGGTCGCCCTGCCCAGATTGCCGTCCAACACATTCGGCATCCTGATGAGCGCGGAGCCGGCCGTCGGCGCGGTCATGGCGCTGATCCTGCTGGGCGAGGTGCTGACGCTGTCCCAATGGTTCGCGATCGGCCTCATCATCTGCGCGTCCATCGGCACGGCGGTCACCGCCCGGGCGGGGGAGGCGATGGAACAGCCCTGATCGCCCGGCGGCGCAACCGGAAGGGCGGCTGACCTATGTGACGCAAAGGCCGGGGCGACGATTGCCGTCACCGGCGGCAAGCCGATCCTGCAGCGGCGGCGCACCGCCATCGGGCACAGTGAGCGTCTGCCCGGCCAGACGCATGCGGAGATCGTGGGCAGCCTCGACGATGGCGAAGATTTGCAGGCGATGGCGATCGCAGCGCGCGGATGGAGGCCGCTGGCGCATCCCGTTGCGATCCGCAGCCTGCCGGGCCGGCGCGATGGCGGGCGAACAGGGAACCAATGCCGGGTGCGGTCCATTCCACATCCATGCACATCATCAGCAAAGCCGCCGCCATGCCCGCGACCGGATCGGCAGGAACCGGATCATGAGCAGGGGACGGGACGCGACCTCGCCCTGGCGGATGCCCGCAGGCGCGTGGAAGGACGTGCTCATGCGCACATGGAAGGAAAGCGCGGCGGACAATGTCGGGCTGGTCGCTGCGGGCGTGTCATTCTATGCCTTCCTGGCGTTGCTGCCCCTGCTCGGCGCCATCGTGCTGACCTATGGGCTGGTTGCCGATCCGCAGACGGTGACGCAAAACATGGCGGCGATGACGCGGGTCATGCCCACGGACATCGCCCGCTTCATCGGCGAACAATTGATGTATGTCGTCCAGACCTCCGGCGGGAAGAAGGGGCTGGGCGTGCTGGTGGCGCTGGCGCTGGCGCTGTTCAGCGCGCGCAATGGCGCGGCGGCGATCGTGACGGCGCTCAACATCGCCTATGAAGAGGAGGAGAAGCGAGGCCTGGTGAAGGTGAACCTGCTGGCGCTTCTGATCACGGCCGGGGCCGTCGCGATGGCCGTATTCGCTCTGCTGTCCATGACCGTCCTTGCCTATGTCGAGGCCTGGCTGCCGTCCTCGCCGGTCCTTGCCATGCTGTCCAGGCTCATGTCCTACCTCCTCCTCGCGCTGGCGGCGGCGGCAGCGGCGGCGACGCTCTACCGCTTCGGTCCGTCGCGCGACCGCGCTCGCTGGATGTGGCTGACCCCCGGTTCCCTGTTCTTCGCGGCGGCATGGGTGCTGCTGACGCTCGGCTTCGGAATATATGTGGCGAATTTCGGCAATTACGGGGCCACCTATGGATCGCTGGCGACCGTCATCATTTTGCTGACCTGGCTTTATCTGTCCAGCTACATCCTGATCTTCGGCGCGGAACTCAATTCGGAACTGGAGCACCAGACGGCGCGCGACACGACCGAAGGCGACGAACGCCCGCTGGGGCAGAGGAACGCCTGGGCGGCGGATCATGTCGCGCAGGGAACGCGGGCGAGCGAAGATAGACCAACCCAAGTTACCAAATTGGGTTAGTCCAAATCTTCGTTGCAGGATCATCGATATTCATGATCTTTTGACGGTCCATCCAAATATCGATTCACCGCAAATCAGGGAAAATGCACGGAACCGCGCCGGTTTCATACTGTTCATCCCGTACAGCCCAGGAGATGAACTTATGCAGACGCCATCCGATGATCGGAACGACTTGCGCAGCGAACTGCGCAACGATGCCGAAAACCTGACCAGTGCCGCGACCGACCGCCTCCATGAAGAGGTGGACGCGCGCAAGAGCCCGCTGGTCGATCAGGCCAAATCGGTCTCCGCCGCGCTCGACCGGGCAGCGGGCGAACTGGGCGAAGGCGCGATGCCGTCCTGGATCAGATCGACGATGGAACAGGGCGCGCAGCAGATGCGGCGCCTTGCCGAAACCATCGAGCAGAAGGACTCCCGGGAACTGGCGGGCAGCATCCGCCACCTGGCCCGCGACAATCCCGTGACCTTCCTGACCGCCTGCGCGGCGGCGGGATTTGCCGCCAGCCGCATCTTCCGGGCGGAGGCGGACGGCAGCGCCGCAGGTGCCGCCATGGCACCGCCGGCGCCCCAGCCGCAGCCCTATACGACCGTCACGACGCCCGTGTCGCCTTCCGGAACGGGAGGGGTGATATGAGCGACCCGCAACCGGACCGCGCCAGCGTCGCCGGAGCCGGCGGCGGCAGGGACGAGGACATAGCCTCGCTCCTCCGCGCGCTCATGGGGCAGGGGACACATCTGGCCGAACAGCAGATCGCGTTGTTGAAGGCCGAAGTGCGGGAATCCGCCACCAGCGTGAAGCTGGCCGTCGGCTCGGTCGCGGTCGCGGCCGTGGTCGGCATCGCCGGGCTTGGCGTATTGCTGATGGGCCTTGCCTATCTGCTGGCCGACGCCATCGACCATCTGGGCCTTGCTACGCTGATCGTCGGCATCGTCGCCCTGATCGTCGCCTTCATCCTCTATCGCGGGGCGCTGGCCAAGGTTCGCGCCGCCGAACTCGCGCCCGAACGCACGCAGCACATGCTGGAACGCACACCCTCCGCCCTGCGCGGCGACCTCAATCCGGAGCACAGACCATGACCGACACGCTTGACCGAGATCCCGACGCCATAGAGCGCGACATCCGCCGCACGCAGGAGGATATGAGCCGCACGATCGACAGGATCGGAGACCGGTTGACGCCGCGCAACCTGTTCAACGCCCTGCTGGACAAGGCGGATGAACATCATGTCGACGCCCGGACGCTGCTGGACGGCGCGCGGCGCAACCCCATCGCGCTTGGGCTGATCGCCGCCGGCACGATCTGGCTGATCAGCGACAAGGACTCCCCATTCCCCAGCTTCGGCTCCGGCACGGGCAACCGCCATGTCGATCCGCACCATCGCGATTATGTGGCCCATATGTCCGGCATCGAGATTCGCGATGGGGAAGATGCGATCGCCTATCAGCGGCGCCGCGACGCAGCACGCGCCAACTATCTGATGCTCGAACGCCGGCACGATGAGGATGAGAGCAGCTTCCGCCAGCGGCTCGACGACCTGACCGACAAATTCCGGGAAAAGCGCCATGCCTGGGCGCAGGGTTCGGGGCAGGCGCGCGACGCCGCCGGACATGCGGCCACGCAGGCCACCGAAAGGGCCCGCAGCCTTTATGACAACAATCCCTTCGTCGGCGGCCTGATCGCCGCTGCGGTGGGCGCGGCGCTGGGATCGGTGCTGCCGCTCAGCCGGACGGAACAGGAAAGGCTGGGTGCGCTGGGCGAGAAGGCGCGCGGCATGGCGGCCGAACAGAAGGACGCTTTGGCCGAAACGCTACGCGAAAAGAAGGACGAGCTTGTCGAGAAAGCGGATTCGACGCTCCAGCAGGGTGGACATTCGGCGCCCCGGCAACCCTCCTGACCGGGACGGGGGTGAGGCCGCGCCGCCACATGCGCATGATCTGCATCTGGCCGCGCGGTTTATGCACTCGCAAAACAGCCGCTTGATCTCCACATTGGCGCGATGAAAGTGTCGACCTTCGCCAGCGCTGAACCCGCCATCCTCAACCGCCGCCTGCCCGATCCGGTGCGGGCGGTGATTTTCGACATGGACGGCACGCTGCTCGATACCGAGGCGGAGCATCGGCGCACCATGGCGGAGGCGGCTGCCGCGCTGGGCTGGCCTTTTTCCGAGGCGTTGCAGCTTGCCATGGTCGGCATTCACCGCGATGCGAACCGGGTGATGCTGGCGGAGCATTTCGGCGCGGACTTTCCGCTGGAGCAGTTCTACGCCGACAGCGACCTGCTGTTCGAGGCGGCGTTGGAGGCCGCCATTCCGAAGCGGCCGGGCGTCGAACCGGCTTTGGCCGGGCTTGCCGCGGCAGGCATTCCCATGGCCGTCGCGACCTCGACCGAGGCGCCCCATGCCTGCCATCGCCTCGAAAAGGCGGGCTTGCTCGACTATTTCGACGTGGTTGTGACGCGCAACGATGTGGAACGGCCCAAGCCGCATCCCGAACCCTATCTGCTGGCGGCGAAGCGCCTGGGCGTGGCGGTTGCCGATGCGGTGGCGGTGGAGGACAGCTATGCCGGGGTGCGTTCGGCGGCGGCGGCCGGCATCGCGACCGTGATGGTGCCTGACCTGCTCCCGCCCACCGACGCGGAACGGGCATTGGTCGCGGCGGTGCTCCCCAGCCTGCACGACCTTGCCGCCATGATCCTGCTCTCGGCGAAGGGCTGACCCTGCTCGTCCCGCGATCCTGACCCTTCGTCGCAAAGCCGGTTGCGTCGCCCGCGCTCTTGGAATTGGGGAGCCGATGTGGGACAGCGGAATCTGGATCGCTGACAGGAAGATACCGGGACCTTATGCCGCTGCCTAGCCGATGGAAGATCCTGCCCTGGGCTTGCGGTGCCGCCGGCATCGCGCTTTCGGCCGCATCGGTGCGGGCGGCCGATCCCGCACCGTTCGAGCTTGGCGGGCCGGGTCTGCGCATCACGGTCATGCGGGGCAAGGACGTGCTGCCCATTGCGCAGGTGCCCAGCCTGGCCGAAGGCGACAGGCTGTCGATCGGGGCCGACCTGCCGGAGGACCAGGGCGCAAGATTCCTGCTGCTCTCCACCTTCCTGCGGGGCGCCACCAATCCGCCGCCCAAGGATTGGATCAAGTCCGCCGAAACCTGGAAGAAGAAGGGGAAGGACAACAGCCTCAGCCTGACCGTGCCGAAGGGCGCGCGGCAGATGACGCTGTTCCTGGTGCCGGATACGGGCGGCGCGGAAGGCACCATCGAAGATGCGGTGCGCGGCAAGCCGGGGGAGTTCATCCGCGCGACGCAGGAACTCAATCAGGCCTCGCTCGATCGGTCGCGGCTGGATGCCTTCATGGCGGCCATCCGGGCGCAGGAAAACACCCATCCCGAATATCTGCGTTCGGTCGCCCCTGCCTTGGCGCGCAGCCTGTCGATGAAGCTGAATGACGAATGCCTGTCCAAGGTGGTCGAGCTTCAGGCCAATTGCCTGCTGGAAAATCGCGAACAACTGGTGCTGGCTGACGTGCACAGCAGTTCCATTGCAGAGACCCTGACCGGCGCGCCCACCGATCTGGCGCTGCAACTCAGTTCCACGCGGGAGGCGGGCTATGGCTTCTACAGCCCCTATATCGGCGTGGTGCGCGATCTGGCGAAGATTTTCGGCGCGTTCAGCAATCCGGAGTTCGACTATCTGCCGACGCTCAGCGTCCGGCGAGACGATGCCGCCGCGCTGCTGCTCAACAAGGCGCCCTCGTTCCAGAAGCCCAAGTCGGTGCTGGTCGTCGGCATGCCCGCGATCGAGGCCGACAGCCCGCCCCGCCTGCGTAGCGCGGCCAGCGGCCCGATCTGCGCGGCGCGTCCCGGCGTGGTGCTTCCTGTCGAGGGCGCGCCGCTCATCTATTCGACCGCCTATGCGCGCAACATGACGGTGAAGCTGACGGCCGCCAGCGGCGAGACGATAGACCTGCCCGTGGAGGCGCGGGCGGACCGGGGCGGCTATGTCGTCAAGGGCAATGATCCGCTTCCTGCCGTCTTCAAGCGTACGGTGAAGGGGCATCTTTCCGGCTATTGGGGTTTCGAGCGGTTCGAAGGACCGGACTTCTCGCTGCAACTGCCCGGCGACGCGCGGTGGAAAGTGGCGGGCGAGGAACCGACGCTGGTGGTCGGTCGCGACAATGGCCTGACCCTGACCGGCGAAGCGCCTGCCTGTGTCGAAGGCGTGACCTTGCGGCAGGGGGACGGCGCGCCCCAGTCCCTGCCGTGGAAGGTGCAGGGGACGGACGCCCTGCTCCTGACCCTTCCGCTGGCCGACCGCAAGCCCGGCGACATCAGGATAGAGGTCAAATATCAGGGCGTCGCCACGCCTTCCGTCCTGTCGCTCAAGGCCTATGCCCAGGCCAGCAGGCTGGACGCGCTCAGCCTGCACGCCGGGGACAACAGCGCGGTCCTTTCCGGCCAGCGGCTGGATCAGGTTGCCGCGGTTGAGCTGTCCGGGATGGTGCTGGCGCCCGGTGAACTGGTGCGCGACGGGTCCGTGGACCGGTTGAGCCTCTTGGCGAAGGGCGAGGGCGCTGCTCTGAAGGCCGGCGATCGGGCGACGGCGCGGGTACGGTTGAAGGACGGCCGCTCCGTCGATCTGGCCGCCACTGTCGAGGAAGCGCGCCCCCGGCTGGCCCTGCTCAGCAGGAGCGTTTCGCAAGGTACGGGCGCGGGCCGCAGCCTCCAGCTTTCCGGGGAGGATCTGCTGCCCGACGACGGGAGGCTGGTCTTCTCGGTCCGGGCGGAACAGGGGGCGGCTTTCCGACCGGACGATGCGCTGGAGGTCGCTTCGGCGGATGGGGCGAAATCCGTCAGGCTGGGAAGCGCCAGCGGACTTCGGCTGTCCGGCCCGGATGTGATGGTGGCGACCCTGGACC
>NZ_CP010954.1:1015000-1560000 GCF_000943805.1 Sphingobium sp. YBL2 | reverse complement strand
GCACCTTTACTGCAGCTTCAGAGTGGCATTAGGAAAGAACTGTGTAGCATAGGTGGGAGGCTTTGAAGCGTGGGCGCCAGCCCGCGTGGAGCCATAGGTGAAATACCACCCTGTTGTTTTCTGATGTCTAACCTCGCACCGTCATCCGGTGCAGGGACCCTCTGTGGCGGGTAGTTTGACTGGGGCGGTCGCCTCCTAAAGAGTAACGGAGGCGCGCGATGGTGGGCTCAGGACGGTTGGAAACCGTCTGTTAGAGTGCAATGGCATAAGCCCGCCTGACTGCGAGACTGACAAGTCGAGCAGAGACGAAAGTCGGTCATAGTGATCCGGTGGTCCCTCGTGGAAGGGCCATCGCTCAACGGATAAAAGGTACGCCGGGGATAACAGGCTGATGATTCCCAAGAGCTCATATCGACGGAATCGTTTGGCACCTCGATGTCGGCTCATCACATCCTGGGGCTGGAGCAGGTCCCAAGGGTTTGGCTGTTCGCCAATTAAAGTGGTACGTGAGCTGGGTTCAGAACGTCGCGAGACAGTTTGGTCCCTATCTGCCGTGGGCGTCGAAATTTGAGAGGAGTTGACCCTAGTACGAGAGGACCGGGTTGAACATGCCTCTGGTGTACCTGTCGTCCTGCCAAGGGCGCAGCAGGGTAGCTATGCATGGACGGGATAACCGCTGAAAGCATCTAAGCGGGAAGCCTCCCTCAAGATAAGATTTCTTCGAGCGGTCGTAGACCACGACCTTGATAGGCCGGATGTAGAAGTGTGGTAACATATGGAGCTAACCGGTCCTAATTGCTCTGATCGCGCCTGAGAGTCCCACCATCAATGACAACACTGGACACAAACCAGCGTCTGCCATCGAGCGTGGTGATCAACCTCATGCCAGATAAACAAACCAACTCATTTGATGACGCGTTTCTCAACCGAAACGCCCAAGTGCACGGCACCGATTAAAACCCGAAGCGCAAGCTCTATTGCTTGGTGACCATAGCGTCTGTGACCCACCCGATCCCTTCCCGAACTCGGACGTGAAACCAGTCTGCGCCGATGGTACTGTGGCTCAAGCCCCGGAAGAGTAGGGCGTCGCCAGGCATTATAGCTCGCGCTTCACATATAACCCATTCGCAATCTCCTGCGCCCAGGCGCAATGCCCCCCAAGCGCACCCCCTCAGGTCGCGCTGGCAAACCGGCAAACCACCAGCCCAAATCATACCTCAAACCCACCCTCCAACCCTGGGTAAATCACCCATGGCGCTGGTCCCTGGAAGGAACCGGTTGAGAATCAATGGCCGTCAGAGTTGTTGCGGGATAGCAAGAACACCACATAGCCTTTGAATTGCGGATGACGCGATAGCATAGGCGGTGCCTGCCAAGCTCCGCCCTCGATCAATGCCACGCGGAAGGGAATGGGGAAGCTTTCCATCCGGCGAAAATAATCCTCATAGCCGGGGATGGTGGTGCGGCCCTGGTAGGTTTGGACCACAACCTCATCGATCAGGCCGGCGAGTCTTGCTAGGGCCCGCGGGTCGCCATAGGCGCTCCAGTCCATCAGGCCGGTGATCGACAGCCGCCAATGGCGGGGCAGGCGTTGCCGCAAATCACGCAGAAAGTCGCCATAGCGGCCGATCCCGCGCGTAGCGGCATCGAAATCGACCTGGAGTCCGACAACCTCATTGCCTGCCTCGCGCCAGCGATGCAGATCGTCGAAGATCGTCTCGTAAACAGCATCATTCCAATCCAGCCGATCGGCCCTGACGACCAGCCAGATCTTCTTGCCCGGCAACCGGGGCATTCCCATGCGCAGCTTTTCCAGCCGGACGGGTCCCCTACGCCGAACCTCTCCGTCAAGAAGGTAGAGGATCTTCGCCCGGACATGCTTTGCCGGACGCACGCCAGGCCAGAGATAGAATGCCTCATAACCAGCCGGATCGACACGCTCCGCCTCCCTCTCGCGCCGACAGCCGGTCAACGCCAGCAGCGCCAGCAACGCCATCGACCATCCGCTTGCACGCATGTTCACCAATAATAACGCAGGGACTTTGCCCATCGGCTGTCTGGATAGCGCTGCTTCAACTCGGTGAACCACGCCTTGCGATCGGCTTGAGGTGCCTGCGCCGCCTCCAATTCCTCATAGCTGCGATAGGGCCCGGTACAACCGTTAAAGCCAGACGGCGCATAGCACATCACGGCACGATACAGGGCATAGGCCCGGTCTTCAGCCGCCGCTCCCTTGTCCGCGATGATCGCGGCATAAATGTCCGCGCGAGAGAGGGGGCGGCCGGAAAAGCCGTCCGGCCCATTGCCGAGGCTGACCCTGTCGCCACCTGCCTTGAACAGGCTGAAGCCATCGAAACCGTTCAGCCGATAGAAATCGCCCAGACACAACCGCGCCTTTGCATTGGCGGGAGCGTGCGCGAGAGTCGCGGCGGTTTGCGCTATGCTGGGGCAAGGAAAGCCGTCCGACCATCTGCCCTTTCGGAACAGCCCCACCGGAATCATGTCCTGCTGGGAGAAGTCCCATAGCCCGCCCTCGCTTCCCGCGCTGGCGGGCACCAGCGCAAGATCGCCGGTGAAATCGCCAAAGGCGCCTCTCGTCAAATCCTTGTAGAGCAAGGTGAAGCGCGCCACGTCCCGCTCGCGCACTGGACGCGTGCCATCATTCGCCGCCGCACGCAGGATGGATGGGCTTGCCAGGGTTTGCAGTAAAATCGCCCGGGTCATGCTGTCCGTGACAGGCGATCCGGGCGCGAAGACCTGCTCCAGCCGTCCATCGCGCTGCCAGCGGATAGCAAGTCCCATTTCCACCAACGGCCGCTCATAAAGCGGGTTCGCCCCACGCAGCAGATCGCGCCAGAACCCTGCCTCATTGGGATCGCGCGTTCGACCAAGAGCCATGCCGCGCAGCATCTGCCGGCTGAAAGCAAGCGGCGTGAAGCGGCTGCTGCGCGCTGCATCGGGCAGCAGCGCCAGGATCGCCTTCGGATCGTCCCCGGCATAATAGAGCCTGCTGGCCTGGAGCAGCCCGTAAAGATCGGCATGGGCGGTGAACTGGCTCTTCTGCGCCGCCAGCTCGGTGGCAGACAGGACGGCCGGATCGGCGCCTTGCCGCCGCATCTGCTTGAGGTCGGCCACGGCCAGCAGCAGCGGCGTTCCGTTCTGGCTGCCGATGATCCGGCTCGCATCGTGACGTTCCAGCAGCTTGATGTCGATCTCCTCTGCAAGATCGGCTGCTGCCTCATCGTCGCCGGGCACCGTGGCCAGCAGCTTTTCATAGCTGCGGGCAAGCGTCGCCATGTCCCCGCTCAACCACGCCACGCGGCGCATCAGCCCTTCGGCCGATGCGGCATAGCGGCCCCTGGGATAGGCCTTGAGATAAGCGGAGATGGCATTGCCCGCCTCCGCTACCGCGGCGCGATCGACCTTTTCGGGGCCAGCGAAATCGCCATATTCATCCACCGCCTGGGCCACCGCCGCGCGCAGGCCGATACGGATCGGCATATATTTCGCTGTTTCCGCGACCCATTGGCTGCGGGCGCGGGTCAATGGAACGAAGCTGTCTCGCGCAACCTGCCAGTCGCCCTTGTGGAAGGCCTCTGCCGCTTTCAGATAGGATAGATATTTGCGGCCCGGCCTGCTGGAGATCGCGGCATTTCCCCAATCGGCCGTGCCGCAACCGGTCTGTGCGCGGAGCCGCGCCAGTTCGGTGCGTTCCGCCTCCGGCAGGCCTGTCTCGACGGCAAGCGCGGCATTGAAGGCTGCCGTGGCTTCAGCGGAAGCCGCGCAGTCGGTCGCATGGCCGTTCGCTGCAGCGCCATCGCCCTGGCTGTCCCTTGCAGCTTCCGGCCAGAAGGCGGCGCGCAGGCCGGGCCATGTCATGAAGGTTCCACCGAATTGCGGATTGTTCACATCGGTCGCCGCGCCTGGGCGAGGGCCGTCCACGGGCCTCAGGCTTCGCATGAGCAGCAGGATGTTGATCCGCGTATCGTTGCCCGGGCTGATCGCCGCGCGTCCGCCGCAATCATAATCGGGGGAAGCTAATTGCCAGCCGGGTGAACAGGAAGAGTCGGCGCAGGCCCATAGAGTGCCGCCCAGGCCGATTGCCGACAGCGCCAGCGTCACCAGCGTGGCGGCGATGGGATGTTTGCGGTGAAACGCGATATGTCGGGCCATGGGGCGGTCCTGCCGATCATCTTCTTTCATCATCCGGCGCGAAACTGAACAAAAGATCGCTTCCACGCAATGACGAAGACAGGAGACGCCGGCCTTACATTCCCCCGGCCGCTGCCGAACGACGCCGCCGCCTTGCGAAAAACAGCGCACCGGCCCCTAAGATGAAAAGCAGCCATGCCGGACCTTCGGGAACCGGCGTTCCTCCCGAACTGCCGCCGGGCGGCGTCACCGGCGGATTATACCCGCCATTATAGGTGCCCAGATGCATTTCCCCGTCCTGATCGAGGCTGCCGAACACAGCCGATCCCTGAATGTAATTGCTGCTATGGGCGGCCGCCCACGGCGCCAGGACGGAGCCGCCCCAACTGGTCGTCAGGTCCAGATTCTGCGCATCGCCAAAGTTCCAGATGACATGTTCGCCCAGTCCCGCGGTGCCGCCCAGGAAATTGTCGTTCAGGTTGATCGACGCCCCGCTCACATTGACGATGGCCGTATCCGCGCCATTCAGATGGAAGGCGATTTCCCCGATGGAATTGAGGTCGGCCGCCGTGATCGAAAAGACCGCCAGCCCGTCCGCATCGGGGGCCGCGTTGAAGGTCGCCCGATTGCCGCTGATGTCCATCTGGCTGTTCGGGGAAAGGCCCGACAGGGTCGCGGACAATTGTTTCATGCTGCCGGCCAGGGTCGCTCCCTGGGCGGTCAGGTTGCCGATGAAGGCGGGGTCCGAACCGGCCAGTCCGGACTGCACCACATTCTGGTTGACGTTGGTGTTGTTGATCGTTCCGCCGACCTTCACCGTCTGGCTGGGGCCATTGAGGTTGAACCCGCTATCGACATTGCCGCCGATGACGGCGCCCGATCCGTTGTTCAGGTTCTTGACGCCGCCCGTGACGTTGCCGACCACGGTCAGGCCGGGCTGACCGGTGGGGGAGGCGGTCGGCGTGCCGATCTGATAATTGGACGACGTGCCGGTCAGGTCGCCGCCCACGAAGGTTCTGCCTTCCACTTCGGAAGAGGAATCGAGGTTGCCAAGGACTATCAGATTCCATTCGCGCAGCGCGTCCGTGCCCGCGACGGGAGAAGCGAGGCCGGGCGAGGCCGCAAGGGCGGCAACACTGGCGGCGAAGAGAATGCCGAGCTTTTTCATGCGCCGACCCTATGCGACCGATCGCCCGGCGCTAAGGGTTAAAGATGGTTAACATAGGGTTGTGCCGGATCGGGACATGCATGGCTACGACCTGCCTCGGGCCCCGGATCAAGGCCCCCAGGCCTGGCGATAAAGCGCCTGGATTTCGTCCGCGTCCGGCACGATGGGGTTGTTGCCGGGCGATCCGGAAGCGAGCGCCTGCTCCGCCATCAGCGGCAGCAGCGCGTCCCATTTGTCGGCGTCTATGCCGTAGGCGGCGGGCGTGGGGACGCGGAGTTCCTCGTTGATGCGGGTCAGATCCTCGATCAGCTTGCCGACGGCGCCCTGGTCGCCCTCCTCCGCCGCGGCGACGCCCATGGCCCGCGCGCAATCGGCATAGCGCCGAAGGGCGCCCGGCGCCGAAAAGGCGGTGACAGCCGGCAGCAGCATCGCATTGGAAAGGCCGTGCGGCACGTGGAAATGCGCCCCGATCGGCCGGCTCATGCCATGAACCAGCGCCACGCTGGCGTTGGAGAAGGCGATGCCGGCCTGGGTCGAACCGAACATCATCGCCTCGCGTGCGGGGCGGTCTTCCGGGTCCGCCCATACGCGTCGCAGATGCGGCGCGATGGCGCGCATGGCCGATAGCGCGAAGCTGTCCGAAAAGGGATTGGCCCGGCGCGACACATAGGCTTCGATGGCATGGGTCAGCGCGTCGATCCCGGTGTCGGCGGTCAGGCGCGGCGGCATCGTCAGCGTCAGTTCGAAATCGACCAGGGCGGCTGTCGGCAGATAGGCGAGGCCGGCCAGCAGCATCTTTTCGTCCGTCGTCTCATCCGTGACGATGGTGAAGCGCGTCGCTTCCGATCCGGTGCCGGCCGTCGTGGGTATCGCAATGACGGGAAGGCCGGGCGCGTCCTGGACATGGGGCACCTTATAGTCGCGGCAGACGCCGCCATGGACGGCGAGCACCGCGATCGCCTTCGCGCTGTCGATCGGGCTTCCGCCGCCGAAGCCGACGACGCAGTCATGATCGCCCTCCTCCAGAAAGGCGCGGGCCTCCTCGATGGAGGCGGCGGTCGGTTCGGGCAGGGTGTCGGCAAATATGCGGGCGGCCATTCCCGCCTTGTGCAGTTCGTCCATCAGGACATCCGCTCGCCCACCGTCCTTCAGGAAGCGGTCTGTGACGATCAGCGGCCGCGACAGCCCCAATGTCGCCAATAGCGGGGCGAGTTCGCCGGACACGCCGCCGCCGACGCGAAGGATGCGCGGAAGCGCCGCCTGAAAGCCCATCATCTGTTCTCCGCCATCGGTTCGACGGAAATCTGGACGATTTCGATGGGGTGGACAAGGCTCCATGTCCGGGCCGGAATCCGGTGCTATGGCGCGGTCGGCGCTTCTGCCCCGCCGCTGTCCGCAAGCCATTCGCGGAAGCGCCGCATCGCGTCGCTTTCAGGACGGGAGATGAGGCGCGTGAGCCAATAACGGCCCGCGTCGATCATGATCGGGAAGGGCTGGACGAGCAGTTCCGAGGCGAGTTCGCGCATGAACATGACGGGCGGCGCCAGCGCCACGCCCAGGCCGGCCATGGCGGCGGAGACCATCAGTGCCGAACTGTCGAAAACGGGCCCGCGCAGAAGCGGGGCGGCAACGCCCGCGGCCCCGAACCAGAGCGCCCATTCGTCCGGCCGGTAGGAACGCAACAAGCGTTCATGGATGAGGTCTGCAGGTGCGCTGAGCCGCGCCGCCATGGCCGGCGCGCAAAGCGGCGTCAGCGGTGCTTCGAACAAGGGTTCGGCATGGGTGCCATGCCATGCGCCGTCACCGAAGCGAATGGCGAAATCCAGCGCTTCTCCCGCCAGGTCGACGCGATTGTTGTTGGTCGAAATGCGGAGGTCGATGGCGGGGTGGGCGCGGGCAAAGGCGTCCAGTCGCGGCAACAGCCAGCCGGTCGCGAACGTGCCGACGACGCCGACCTTCAACATCTCGCGAAAGCGGCCGCCGGCATATTGGTCGAGCGTCGCGCCCACGCGGTCGAACGCCTCCGCCAGCACGGGCACGAGCGCATGCCCCTCGTCCGTGAGCGCCAGCCCACGCGGCAGGCGGTGAAAGAGGCGGACGCCAAGGCGGCGCTCAAGCTGCGCGACATGATGACTGACCGCCCCCTGGCTGACGCAAAGCTCGATCGCCGCGCGGGTGAAATTAAGGTGGCGCGCCGCCGCTTCGAAGGCGCGCAGGGCGTTCAGGGGAAGTTGGGCGCGATCCATGGCCCGTCATCAATTATTCTCATGGCTTTGTCGAGAAATCATGCTTTGTGCGCGAAAGCATCCATCGGCATCCCGGCAGGGAAGGGAGATGAAGATGATCGCATCGATGGCCATGGCCGCATCGCTGGCGGTGAGTTCCGCGTCAGCCCCTGTCAGGACGGAACCCCATGCGCCCTTGCCTGCGGACGACCCCTTGACCCGCCCGATGGCGGTGGAAAGAGCCGGGGAGTGGCTTGCGCCTCTGCCGCCGGAGAAGATTTTCGGCAGCAGCTATCTGGTGGGTTTCGGCGGCCTGAGCGTCGTGCTGATCGACACGGGGGCGGGCCTCGTCCTGATCGACGGTGCGCTCCCGCAGGCGGCGCCGATGATCCTGAGGCATGTCCGCAAGCTGGCGTTCGATCCCAAAGACATCAAATTTATTCTGAGTACCGAGCCGCATTATGATCATGCCGGCGGCTTCGCGGCCCTGGCGCGCGCCACCCGCGCCACGGTGGTGGCCAGCCGGCGCGCCGCCGAGGGCCTGCGGGCCGGCGCACTTGCGAAGGACGATCCGCAATTCGATTATGGCGGCACCTGGCCGGCGGTGTCGCGGCTGCGCATCATGGATGACGGAGAAGTCCTGAGGCTGGGCCGCATATCCATCAAGGCGCATGCGACGCCCGGCCATACGATGGGCAGCATGACGTGGAGCTGGAACGCCTGTGAGGGCAGGGCGTGCAAGGAGATCGTCTTCGCGTCCAGCCTCAACCCGGTGTCGGCCCACGATTACCGCTTTACCGCGCCTTCCAGCGCCGCGATCGTCAGAGGTTTTGCTGTCAGCTACAGGCGCATGGGCATGTTGAAGTGCGACATATTGATTGCCGCGCATCCGGACAATGCCGGTCCTGGGCGGTATGACGGCTCGCCCGGCGCCTGCCGCCGCTATGCCGGGCGGTCACGCCGACTGCTGGCGACGCGGCTCGCGCGGGAGCGGGAGGAGGCGGTGAAATAGGGGCGTCCTGCCCGTTCGATCCCATCGATGAAAGGCGGGATCGACGGAGAAGGCGTCATGATCCGCGCAGGCGGCGTGCGAGAAAGTTGAGGCACGAGCGGACCTTGGGTGAATTCAACTGCCCCGGCAGATAGAGCGCCGCGATGGTCGAGGGCGGCAGCGACAGGTCGGGCAGCACCGGCTCCAGCCGGCCGTTCTCCAGATCCTCCCGCACATCCCACAGCGACTTGATGCCGATGCCCGACCCCTCCAGCGCCCAGGCGCGCGCCAGTTCGGCATCATTGGTGTTCAGCGTCAGCCGCCATCCTGCCGCGCCACCCATGATCCTTCGCCACAGCTCGCCCTGCGACGCGCCCACGACGATCTTGTTGTGTCCTGCGAGATCGGCTGTCCGCGACGGGCGCCCGCGCCGGTCGAGATAGGCGGGGGCGGCGCAGAGCAGCCGGGGATTGTCCGCCAGCCGCTTCATCATCAGTGCGCTGTCGGCTGGCGGATCGAAGCAGATGGCGATGTCGTGCCCGCTGCCGATCATGCTGGTCGCTGGCTGATCCGACGTTTCCAGATGCAGGGTGACGTCGGGATGCAGCAGCGCATATTCGTGGAACAGCGGCGCCAGGCGCGCGCGCCCCGCGTCGATGGTCGTGACGATGCGCAGCGTGCCGCTCGCCTCCGTCGACCGGCGCATCAGATCGGTTTCCGCCTCCTCGATCGCGGTCAAGGCGTGGCCTGCCCGTTCATACAGTAGCGATCCTTCGTCCGTCAGGCTGAAATGCCGGCTGTTGCGGCGGACGAGCAGCACCCCCAGCCGCTGTTCCAGTTGGGACAGGCGGCGGCTGGTCGCGGCCAGCGACAGGCCCAGACGCCGCGCAGCCTCCGACAGGTTGTTGGATTGGGCGATCGTCACGAAGGATTCGATCTCGGCAAAGCGATCAGGCATGGGGACAGGCTAGGCCCGGCATGGTGCGATGCAACGGAAGTCGGGTTGCAAGACCGTATGTTTTCATTGCCGCGTCTCTGAAATAAGCCCGGACTGTTAGCGTTTCTTGCTCGTTTCACCCTGACGCAAGACTGGGTTGCACGGCGCGGGAAGCGTTGACCGCGCCTTTCGCAACGCATCATTTTCGCGGAAATCCCTGCATCTGGAAGAGGAGTTTCCGTCATGCCGCCGATCCGGCTTTCCCGCGCCGACGCCCTTGCCCCCATCGGATGGAACGACCTGGAGGCGCTGCCCATCTATGCCGCCATGCTCCTGGGCCTGGGCTGCCTTGTCCTGGCGCTTCTCGATGGCGTGCCGACCCTGGAAGCCACGACGCTGAAAGCCGTCGGCATATTCGGCAGCCTTGCATTGCGCAACGCCTGGCTGAAGCTGGACGAACATGACGGTGCCGTTTCGTAACCTCTCATGATCATCGGTACCGCCCCACGTATCCGTCAGGGTTTCGAGCGAGCCTGGAGCGTGCTGGTCGCGCTCTTCTTCTGGGACCTGGCCGTCACCATCTTCTACTTCATCTCGCCGTTCAGGGCTCCCGCCCTGCCGCTTACCATCTTCGGCACGGCGCTTGCGCTGGTGCTCGGCGTGCGGGTCAATTCGGCCTATCAGCGCTGGTGGGAAGCGCGCATATTGTGGGGCGCGATGGTCAATGCGTCGCGCAGCTTCGCCCGCGCGGTGCTGGCCTTCCTGCCCGAAGGGGAGGAGGCGCAGGCCTTGGGACGTGAACTGGTGCTGCGCCAGGTGGCCTATGTCCACACGCTGCGCCGGCAGTTGCGGCGGCTGGAAACGGGCGGGGACATCCACCGCATATTGGGCCCGGGCGATCATCCGGAACTGGCCCGGCGCAATCCCGCCAACGGCCTGCTGGAGGGCAGCGGACGCCGTGTCGCCGGTCTGGTGCGGCGGGGATGGATCGACACTATCCAGCAAGGCCGGATCGAAGCCGTGCTGGTGGACATGGCCAATGCGCAGGGCGGCATGGAGCGGATCAAGAATACTCCGCTACCTGCCCAATATCGTGCCTTCCCGCAATTCTTCACCCGGCTTTTCTGCATCCTGCTGCCGATCGGGCTGGTGGAGACGCTGGGCGCGGCGACGCCGATCGGATCGGCGGTCGCCGGCTTCATGTATCTGGCGGTGCTCCAGATCGGGGACGATCTGGTCGATCCTTTCGGCAACAGCGTCCATGACCTGCCGCTCGACAGCATCACGACGGTGATCGAAGCGGACCTGTGTCAGTCGATCGATCTGCCGCCGCCCGCCCCGGTGGAACCGGTCGATGGCGTGCTATGGTGAAGGCCGAATGCGCGGGTTGCCCGCGCTGCCCTGTTCCCCGCAAACATCGCCGAAAGAATTTTCTTCGCAGGTGCGGAACAAAATGGCCGGCCTGCCGTTTGTGGCCAGTTAATGGAATTAACCATCAAAATGCGGGCAAAGCCGCATGACGGGCGCATGAACATCGCTGGGGGGACATGAATGTCGGACCATAAGAACGCCCTGATTCGCTCGATCGTCAAACGCGCTGCCGCCGAGAATCTGGAGATTTCCTTCACCACGCCGCCATTCTGGTCCCCCGTGTCGCGGGGGAATGCCGCCGCGATCCTGAACGCCATCCAGCAGCACCAGCCGTCCCATTGCGTGATGCGGCGGTCCAATGGAGACAAGGTCGGCAGCGTCCTGCTGCGACGATAGCGCAGCCGCGCGATGCACGATGCCGCGTCCGGGAACCAGCCCCGGAGCGAGCGGTTAAAGGGCAATCCGCACTTTCGCACGGAGGCAGCGCGTGGAGCCGGGATCAGGCTGGATACCCTATTGCGGCCCCGCGCCGGCGCCCGTGGACCTGCTGACCCGCTGGAACTTCGATCCGGTGCTGCTGGCAGCGTTCGGGCTTGCCATCATGGCGAGTCTCCGGCTGCGGTCCGCGGACGGGAGAAGCCGGTCCTTGTCCGCGATCCTGTTGCTCGCATTTCTGTTCATCTCCCCCCTATGCGCATTGACATCCGCCCTGTTTTCGGCCCGGACCCTGCACCATCTCGTCCTGACATCGATTGCCGCCCCCTTGCTGGCCATGGCTTTTGCCGAGCGGCGAGCCGCGGGCGGCGTGGCCTTATGGACCTGCCTGCATGCGGCCGCTTTATGGTCGTGGCATATACCCGGCGCCTATGCCGCCGCGCTTTCCGATCATGCCGTCTACTGGACGATGCAGGGAAGCCTGCTGCTGACCGCGCTGGCGCTGTGGCGTGGAGTCATGGCCGCGCCGCTTCCTCTGGCGGTGACCGCTCTTCTGGCCACCATGCTCCAGATGGGCCTGCTGGGCGCGTTGCTGACCTTTTCGAGCGTGGCGGTCTATTCCCCGCATTTCATCAGCAGCTTGGCTTGGGGATTGACGCCGCTGGAGGACCAGCAGCTTGCCGGGCTGCTGATGTGGGTTCCCGGCGCGGGCCTCTATATCGCCGCTGTGCTGTTCCTGCTTTCGCGCTGGTTCAGGCGGGAGCGGGAAGCCGCGGCCATGGCATGACCGGCGCTTCGCGGCCGGCGCGCCCGAAGGGGAAGCTGGCCGGCTCTCCTGACCGCCGCGCGTGATGCAGCCTCTTGTTTTTGCCGGGCCGCACCGTCACCCTGACGCCGGATCAACGATGCTGCGGAGCCCCAATGTCCACGAACAAGCCGAATCCGGAAACCCTTGCCGTTCATGCGGGATGGCGGGCCGATCCAGCGACGGGCTCCGTCGCGGTGCCGATCCACCAGACGACATCCTATCAGTTTCGCGACGCGGAGCATGCGGCCTCGCTCTTCGCGCTGCAGGAAATGGGCAATATCTACACGCGGATCATGAATCCGACCACCGATGTGCTGGAAAAGCGCGTCGCGGCGCTGGAGGGAGGCGCCGCCGCGCTGGCCGTGGCGTCGGGACAGGCGGCGTCGGCCTATGCGATCCAGAATCTGGCGCGGGCCGGCGACAATATCGTCAGTTCGACGGCGCTCTATGGCGGCACCTATAATCTGTTCGCGAACACGCTGAAGGACCAGGGGATCGAAGTGCGCTTCGTCGATCCGGCCGATCCGGAAGATTTCCGGCGGGCGACCGACGATCGCACGCGCGCCTACTATGCCGAAACCCTGCCCAATCCCAAGCTGGAGGTGTTCCCGATCGCGGAGGTCGCCGCCATCGGCCGGGAACGGGGCATCCCGCTCATCATGGACAACACGGCCGCTCCGCTGCTGTGCCGCCCACTGGATCACGGCGCGGCCATTATCGTCTATTCCGCGACGAAATATCTTGGCGGACATGGCACGTCGATCGGCGGCCTGATCGTCGATGGCGGGAATTTCGACTGGGCCGCTCATCCCGAACGACAGCCGCTGCTGAACACGCCCGATCCTTCCTACCATGGCGCGATATGGGCAGAGGCGGCAAAGCCCCTGGGCCCGATCGCCTATATCCTGCGGGCGCGGGTCATCCTGCTCCGCGACCTGGGCGCGGCATTGTCCCCCTTCAATGCGTTTCAGCTGATCCAGGGTATCGAGACCGTGGCGCTGCGGATGGAACGGCATTGCGCCAATGCGGTCAGGGTGGCCGAACATCTGGCGCGCCACCCCGCCGTGACCAGGGTCATCCACCCCTCGCAACAGGATGGCCGCGCCCGGGCCCTTGCGGAGCATTATCTGACCGGAGGCAAGGGCGGGCTCGTCGGGTTCGAGCTTGCCGGCGGCATGGAGGCTGGTCGCCGCTTCATCGATGCGCTGGAGCTTTTCTATCATGTCGCCAATATCGGCGACGCGCGCAGCCTGGCGATCCATCCAGCGTCCACGACCCATTCGCAGTTGAACGAAGCGGAGCAGATGGCGACCGGCGTGTCGCCCGGCTATGTGCGGCTTTCCATCGGGATAGAGCATATCGACGACATATTGGTCGACATCGACCGGGCGCTGGCCGCGGCAAGCTGACCTTCCGGGACGAAGGGGCGGACCGCCGGGCCATGTCGCGGCAACGCCGGCCGCGGCGGCGCGTTGCCCTCCCATGGAAATGCCGTTCACCGCGCCCGAACCCTATATTCTGGTCCTGACGGGCGCGGGGCTGCTGATAGTCCTGGTCGCATGGCTGCCGCTGGCCTTGAGGAAGCTGCCGCTGTCGCTGCCCATCGTCTGCATCCTGATCGGCGCCGCGATATTCTGCATCCCCGGCATCGAATTCCGGCCGTCGCCGCTGGAATATCCGGATGTGACCGAACATTTTACCGAACTGGTCGTGATCATCGCCCTGATGGGCGCGGGACTGAAGCTGGACCGGCCGTTCGACTGGCGGCGCTGGATGGTGACCTGGCGGCTGCTCGCCATCACCATGCCGCTGGGCATCGCGCTCATCACGCTGTTGGGGGGCGTGCTGCTCGGTCTTCCCTGGGCCATCGCCCTGCTGCTGGCCGCCAGCCTCGCCCCCACCGACCCGGTGCTGGCCGCCGATGTCCAGGTCGGCCCGCCGCGCACGGGCGAGGAAGATGAAGTCCGCTTCGGCCTGACATCGGAGGCAGGCCTAAACGACGGCCTTGCCTTTCCCTTCGTCCACCTCGCCATCGCGCTCGCCCTGACGGGGAATATGGGGGAGCCATGGTTCGGAAAATGGCTTGGCCTGAACGTGCTGTGGGAGATCGTCGTCGGCGTGGGCGGCGGCTGGGCCGTGGGAAAGCTGTTCGGATGGCTGACCTTCCACATTCCGGCCGAGACGAAACTTGCCCGGACCGGAGACGGCCTGATCGCCATAGCCGCCACCTTCCTGTCCTATGGCCTGACCGAAATCCTCAACTGCTATGGCTTCCTGGCCGTTTTCGTGACGGCGCTGACCCTGCGCGCGTCGCATCGCGACCATGCGTTCAACGTGCAGATGCATGACCTTACCGAACAGGTGGAGCGCCTTTCGATGATGGCTCTCCTGCTTCTCTTCGGCGGCGCGCTGATCGGCGGTCTCCTGTCGCCGTTGCGCCCGTCCGACATCGTGCTGGTGCTGCTGATCCTGTTCATCGTTCGTCCGGTGACGGGTCTTGCGGGTCTGGCCGGCTTCAGGGCGGATCGGGTCGAAAAGCTGACCATCGCCTTCTTCGGCATAAGGGGCGTCGGATCTTTCTACTATCTGGCCTATGGTCTGAACCAGATGAAGGTGGGAGAGGCCAGCCGCCTGTGGGCGATCATCGGCCTGACCGCACTCATGTCGATCCTGCTCCACGGCCTAACCGTCACACCCGCCATGCGATGGCTCGACAGGCGTCAGGGGCGTGATCCGGACATGAGCGACTGACCGCATGCCCATGGCGCCGTTCCCCAGTCCAGCGGCAATCATCGGGCGGGGCGCAGCATTGCCGTCCCCAAGCGATTTGCGCAAGCCGGGCCGGTGGGCCGCCGCCCGGAACGGATTCCAAGGCAGCAGATGATTCTGTCTGCCGGGAAGGCGCTAAATCTTCCGCTTGAGGCCTAGCAGCCACGGCTTCACCCCGCGGGTCGGATGCGGCTTGCCGTCGAGCCGCTTCGCACGGATGATCCTGACCGGCTTGACGATCATCTGACCGCGCATCGGGCCCGATCCGCAGCAGGTCGGCACGGCGAGGATGCGCTTCACCACATCCATGCCCGCGACGACATGGCCGAAGGCGGCATAGCCGATATAATCGCCCCGCGCGTCCATGTTCGGCGTCGGCCCTATGGTGATGAAGAAATTGCCCATCGCGGAATTGGCGCGGTTAGGCCGCGCCATGGACAGCGTTGCGTCCAGATGCCTGATCCCCGTCCGCGTCGTCGGCTCATGGCGGATCGGCGGCAGCGAACGGCGCGCATCGGTATCGATGCCGCCCTGGATCAGCCCCAGCTTCGGATCGCTCTTGCGCCGCGCCGCGCGATAGAAGGTGACGCCGTCGAACCGGCCGTCATCGACATAGGTCAGGAAATTGGCGGAGGTTATCGGTGCCCGGCGATCGTCCGTCGCCACGATGATGGTGCCGAGCGAGGTTTCGATCGCCACGCGGGTTTGGCCCGGTTTCGGCGCGCTGGCAGGCAAGGCGAGGACGGAGCATGGCAGAAGGGCAATCAGCGGAACGACATAACGCAAGGCAGCAGGAGGCATCGGCAACAGGCACGCTTTCAGGGATTGATGTTCCGCCCCAGGCTAGAGCGCCGGCATGCGCGGCGCAACCGGGCGACGTCCGGGAGGAGGCATCGTCCATCGAGATGAGGGCACATGCGCGGCATGGGCGGCGTTGCGCCTTCATGCATGCGGCCTATGGCGCGATGGCGATCACAAGTCTGAAGCGAGCGCCCTGTTCCGAAGGAAGCAGGTGAAGCTCGCCATGATAGGCGTCGAGCAGCGACCGGGCTATGGCGAGGCCAAGGCCCGTTCCGCCGTCTTCCCTCTTGCTGGTGAAGAACAGGTCGAAGATGCGCTGCCGGTCCCCCGGCGGAATGCCGGGGCCGTTGTCGGCAAAGTCGATCCATGCCAGGCGATCCTGCAAGGCGCCCACGATGTCCAGCCGCGATGCGCCCGCCTGCCGCGCATTTTCCGCTATCGTCGTCAGCACGGCTTCCAATGCCGCTGCATCCACGATCAGTGGGGGGAAGACCTCGGGCAGATGCAGGTCGATGACGAAATCCTCCGCCGTCAGCGCATCCGCCACCGACACCAGCAGCGGCGCGGCGTCCGTGCGCGCGTCGCTTTCGCCCACCAGCACGTCGGCGCGCGCCAGTTCCATCAGCCGCCGGACAAGCCGGGACAGCCGCTGGGCGTCGGCCGCCATATTGGTGAGGAACCGTTGCCGGTCGGCCGCCGCCATGTCCGCCCCATGGTCCTGCAACAGCTCGATCGCGCCGGAAATGCCGGCCAGCGGCGTCTTGAATTCATGGCTGACCGAAGAGGCGAAGTCGCGCAGATAGCGGGAACGCTTTTCCAAGCTCTCCGCCATCTGCTCGAAATCCCGATAAAGCGCCCTGATTTCGACCACCTGCAGCGAGGGGTGACGCGGCGCGACCCGGCGGCCCAGCGCCAGGTCGCGGGTGGCGCGGCTCAGGCTTTCGATCGGGCGGACGATGGCGCGCGACAATATGGCCGACAGCAGCACCAGCAGCAGGAAGATCGCCGCCACGCCCAGGGCGATCTTGCCGCGATCCTCGTACAGCCCCAGGAACAGCGCACGCGGCGAACGCGACACCAGCAGCACGCCCATCGGCTTGCCGTCGACGCGGATGGGCCGGGCATGATGCAGGCGGATGCTTGCCGCCCGGCTCAGCCATTCCAGCGGATAACGGGTGGCCGTCCCTTCATTTTCCCGCAGCACCGTCACGGCCCTGCCGCCCAGCGCCGCCCGGATCTCTGGCAGCGCGGCGAGACTCCGTCCGCCTTCCCGGCCGTTCAGCACCACGCCGCGCCGGTCGAGCATCAGGATCGAGGACAGCGTCGTGACCTTGGTTTCGGCAAAGGCGGGCATCATCCGCCGCGCAAGCGCCAGGGCGGCCGCATCCGGCCGGTCCCGCGTCGGGGCTGCACGGGGACGCGGCGGCAGGATGGGGGAGGAGCGTAGGTCCACCTCCGTCATCCGGTCATGATAGCGCACGGGCGTGGCGGGCAGGGCGGGATCGGCGGCCATGCCCCTGCCCACCACCGCCGCGCTCGCCGCCAGCGCAGCGCCCTGCGCCACAAGCTCCGCCTCCGTCCGGCGAACAAGCGCATTTTCATAGACCCGCAGGAAGATCGCCCCGAAACCCGGCAGCGCCGCCACGAACAGCAGGGTGCCCAGCAGGATCGTGCGCAAACGCAGCACAGGCCAATGCCGGGCTATCCACCCCTTCAGCCCTGCGATCATGCAGGCGGCGCCGTCCCGCTGCACCCGCCCAGCCGATAGCCGATGCCGGCCCGCGTCTCGATGATGTCGAAGCCGCCGACATCCGCGAATTTACGCCGCAGGTTGCGGATATGACTGTCCACCGTCCGGTCGGTCAGCGCAAAGCCCGGCCCGCGAAACCGGTCGATGATCTGGTCGCGGGAAAAGATGCGCGCGGGCATGGCCAGCAGGGTGCGCAATATGGTGAACTCCGTCACGGTCAGGCTGACCTCCTCCGCGCCCCAATGCGCCGACCAGCTTTCCGTGTCGAGGGCGAGCCGCCCATGCCGGATCGTGCCGATCGCCTCCACCGCCGGCGGCCGGGCCAATGTGCGGCGCAGGATCGCCATGGATCGCGCCACCACTTCCCGAGGGGAAAAGGGCTTCACCACATAATCGTCGCCGCCAAGCTCTATGCCCAGCACCCGGTCGATCTCGTCATCGCGGGAGGAGAGGAAGAAGATCGGAACGTCATTATGCGCCCTCAGCCTGCGGCAGACCTCCAGCCCATCCATGCGCGGCATGTTGATGTCGAGGATGACGAGGTCCGGCGCGTGCCGTTCGACCTCGGCCAATGCGGCCTCGCCGTCGCTTGCCTCGATCGTCTCCAGCCCCGCCTTGCCGAAGGCGAAGACGAGCAACTGGCGGATATGGGGATCGTCGTCGACGATCAGGATCGTGCTGGGCATGGGGCATAGGATCATTTCCCCGTCTCCGCTGTCAACGCAGGAACCGCATCGGGGGCCACATGGCTGACGGGCGATGGCGGCGGGACCAGCCTGCCGGCGCAGTCCCTGGGTCCCGATTTCAGGGGCGCGGGTGCGGCATCCGCCGCAATCGCCCGCGCCTGCTCCAGCCGTCCTTGCCCGGCCCAGGTCCAGCGCTGATCCAGTTCCGCCTCCAGCCTGGCCTGAAGCCGCAGCCTCACCGCCTGCACCCGCTCCCGGAATTCCGGTTGCAAACCGGGTCGCCGTTCCAGCGAGAGCAGGGGCAGGAGGGCCGAGTCCCCAAGCTCGCCCAGATAGCAGAGGTCCAGCGCCACGCCGCGTCCGCCGACCTCCCGCGCATGGCGTACATTCCATTCGGCCGCCACCGCCCCCAGATCGACGAAGCAGATGACGGTCAGTAGCAGCCCCGCCGCCGCCAGATTGACGTTGATCAGCCAGGACGCGCTCCGCTCCCGCAGCAGCCTCCAGCAGATCGCGGCCAGCCCGAAGCCGACCAGGGCCATCCAGACCAGCGCGGCGATCCGCAGGCGGGTAAGGGAATAGGCCTCGATATAATCCGCCGTGCGCAACATGGATGAGGCGACCAGGAAGACATTCTGCCCGATCCACAGCATCACCAGTCGCCGGATCGTCCCCATGCGCGCGGTTTCCGATCCCGGCCGCAGCGTCACCAGCACGAACAGGGCGGCCAGCAATGCGGTCGCGATCAGCGGATAGGCGCCCCGATGGGCATAGTCCGCCATGGTCATGCCGCCGGGCATCGGCGCCCAGCCCCAGAGCCAGGCGATGTCCATCAGGTTCTGAAGCGCGAAGATCAGGTTGAAGACGACCAGCGACAGCGTCACCGAAGCGACCGACACGCCGGGCAGATGCCGGTCGTGCCTGCCGTCGAATGTCGGCAGCAGGCGCAGCGCCAGGCGCGGCCGCAGCAGGCCCCAGATCGCCGCGAACAGCAGCCCCCAGAAGGCCAGCCGCACGATCAGTTCGGGCGACGGTTCCGGCAGCAGCAGCGAGGAGAAGAATTGCTCGATCAGCGGATTGGCGGCCGAAAAGAGCGTCAGGATCACAACGCTGCCCATCAGCGGCAAAGCCAATGTGCCGAGCGCCGCGTGCAGGCTCCAGCGCCCGGTCCGCCCCGCCGCGCGCAGCTTCAACAGGCGCTTCAGATCGATCAACGGCCCGAATGGCGCCCGCAGCCCCAGCCAGATCAGCCGCTGGAACCAGCGCCATCCGTCATCGAAGCGCGCCGTCGCTGGGATCAGCGCGGCCATGCCGGCCGCTACCCAGAACAGCACCCAGGCCAGCAGGCTCGCATCATGGAGCAGGGCCAGCGCGAACAGCGCCGCCGCGGCCATTGCCAGCAAGGCCCTCCGGTCGCGCCGCAGCACGGGCCGCCCGGCCAGCAGCGCGCTCAGCACGGCGAGTGCGAACAGCCCCAGATAGCCGCCATGGAGATGCCGTTGGTAGAACAGCCAGTCCCCGATCCCGACGATCGTCAAGGCGACCGCCAGCTTCCAGCGAAAGCGCGCGAGCAAGGGCAAAGGCGGCGGCATGGCAGAGGAACCCATCAATCTATCTCCCTGAATGTCAGGGAAGAATGCGGCTTCCCGACGCAGACCGGTGCGTGCCGACGATCAATAATTGGCGCAGTTCCGGTGCAGAAAATGTGCACGGCGCAGCGGAAATGACGGATTTCCGCGGGAAAGGCCCGATGCTGGACGCCGGCGGTGCTGCACGCCGCGCCATTGCTCTCCACCCGTCGCTTGCCAGCGTCATTTCATCGCCCTTATTTTCTCTCTACCGAAGCAGTGGAGAAACGTGCATGCGCGCACATCTTGCAATCACCACCCTCGCTTTCCTTCCCGTTCTTGTCCTTTCCGGATGCGGTCAGGCGCCCGGCGGCTCCGTCTCCTATGAAGCGGTGAATGACGCCGCCCCGGGCGAAAATCGCGAGCGCTATGACGGCCATCCGGTCAGCCCGGTCCATCAGGTCGCGGCCGAGCCCGTCTCGACCTTCGCGGTCGATGTGGACACGGGCGCCTATGCCAATGTCCGCCGCATGCTGCTGGGTGGCCGGACCGTCCCTGCGGAGGCGGTGCGCACGGAGGAGATGATCAATTATTTCCGCTACGACTATCCGCTGCCCGACGATCCGTCCGTGCCCTTCAGCGTGACCACCGATCTTGCGACGACGCCCTGGAACCCCGGTACGCGGCTGCTGCGCATCGGCCTGCGCGGCTATGACGTGGCCCGGTCGCAACGGCCGCCCGCCAATCTGGTGTTCATGGTCGATGTGTCTGGATCGATGCAGGATGCCGACAAGCTGCCTCTGGTCAAGCAGGCGCTCTCCATGCTGGCCGACGCCCTGCGGCCCGACGACAGCATATCCATCGTCACCTATGCCGGCTTCGTCGAAACGCTGGTCGAGGGCAGCCATGACCCGGCGGAGATCAAGGCGGCGCTGGACGGGCTGGCCGCGAGCGGATCGACCGCGGGCGGCCCGGCGCTGGAGCGCGCCTATGACACGGCCCGCGCCCATTTCATCCCCGGCGGCATCAACCGCATCGTCATGGCGACGGATGGCGACTTCAATGTCGGCCTGTCCGATCGGGAAAGCCTGGAGGAGATGGTGAGGCGGAACCGGGAGGACGGCGTCACGCTCACCACCCTGGGCTTTGGCCAGGGCAATTACAACGACGCGATGATGGAGGCGGTGGCCGACCTCGGCAATGGCAACCATGCCTATATCGACAGAGCCATGGAGGCGCGGAAGGTGCTGGACGAGGAACTGTCCTCCACCCTCTTCACCATTGCCAGGGATGTGAAGGTGCAGGTGGAGTTCAACCCGGCGCTGGTCAGCCAGTATCGCCTGATCGGCTATGAGAATCGCGGCCTTGCCGAACAGGATTTTGCCGACGATCGCGTCGATGCGGGCGAGATCGGCGCCGGGCATCAGGTGACGGCGCTCTATGAGATCGTCCCGGCGGGCGAGGCGGGTTGGCTGGCTCCGCGCAGATATGCCGCCAATCGCGCCCCGGTCGTTCCGGCGGGGGACGGTGGAGAGATCGCGACGGTCCGCCTGCGCTACAAATTGCCTGAAGAGACGCGCAGCCGCCTGATCGAAAAGCCGGTTGCCTCCGCCCTCCTTGCCGAAGCGAGCATGCCGCGGCGCGACATGGCCTTTGCCGTGGCGGTCGCGGCCTTCGGACAGAAGCTGCGGGGGGACAGGCGGCTGGGCGACTTCGGCTATGCCGACATCGCCCGCCTGGCGGGCAGCCAGAATGACTATTGGCGGCAGGAATTCGTCCAGCTCGCCCGGCTTGCGGGCCATGACGCCGATCCATGGCTGAGGTGAACCCGGGGCGGGACCGGCCGTCCTGCGGCGGGACAGGGGTCACACGGTCGGCACCGTCCCGCCGTCGATGACATATTCGACCCCGGTGATGGCCCCCGCGCGATCCGACGCCAGGAAGGCGATGAGGTTGGCGACTTCTTCCGGCCTTGCCGGCCTGCCCATCGGTATTCCGCCCAGGGAGTCCATGATGATCTTCTTGCCCCGGTCGATGTCGCCGCCGTGTTCCGCCGCCAATCGGCGGGCCAGTTCGATGGAGGCTTCCGTTTCGATCCAGCCGGGCGAGACGCGCACGACCCGGACCCCGCTGGGCGCCACTTCCTTAGAGAGGCTCTTGCTGTAGGTGGACAGGGCTGCCTTGGCCGCCGCGTAAGCTGTCGTGGCTTCCGGCAGGGGCAGCTCCCGCTGGATGGAGGTCACATGGATGACCACGCCATGGCCCCGCGACACCATGTCCGGCACCAGTTCCCGGTCCAGCCGGACGGCGGGCAGCAGGTTGAGATCCAGTTCCTTGCGCCATTGGTCGTCGCTAAGCGCGGAAAAACCGCCTGCCGGAGAGGAGGAGCCGCCCAGCATGTGGACGATGATGTCCACGCCGCCCAGCCGGTCCTTCACCGCTTCCGCCAGTTCCGCGCAGCCCCCGGCCGTGCTCAGATCGGCGGCGACGAAACGCGCATCCGGCATGTCGGCCGGGCGCGTCCGGGCGGTGGTCAGAACATCCGCGCCAAGGGTCTGGAAGAGGCTGACCGTAGCCGCCCCCGTTCCCCGCGTGCCCGATGTGATCAGCGCCCGCTTGCCCCGGAGGGTGAGAAACGGCGTCATGCGCCGAACTTCCGATGCGCCGCCGTCGACCCGATCAGCGGCCGGTCATGACGATCGGCCCTCATGGCACGATCTCCAGCTCAGCGATCTTCCCGCCTTCCAGCATGAAGAAATAGCGCAGGTCCAACGGACTGCCGGGGAAATCGCCTGCCAGATGGCAGGCCACGACAATGCGGTCACCCTCTTTCGCGAGGGAGAAGGGTTCGGCCGTATAATTATATTTTCTGAAGGACTCCGCTTTCCAGTGCCCGATTTTTGCTCGGCCCCGGTAGATATTGCCTTCATCCCTCACCACCGCTGTCTCGGTGAAACAGCGTGATACGCTGCCCGCGTCCTCGGCGCGGTCGGCTTCGAAATAGTCAACTATAGCCTTTGGCAGATCGATAGCCACGTCTCTTCTCCTTCCATTTCCGACAGCCGGGGATGCGTGCGTCGATCCCTGTCCGGCTCGATCGTCGCATCAATTTAGGGGTGGATATGCTGCGCGATAATCGGGATAAAGGGGGATACGGCATCCCGAAAAGCAGGACAATGGCAAGACATAGCCTGATCGAACTCGATTCCGTCATCGCCATCATGCGCAAGGGCTCTTTCCGCGCTGCGGCGATCGAGCTTGGCATGTCGACCACCGCGCTCAGCAATGCGGTGGGCAAGCTGGAGCACCAACTTGGCGTGCGCCTGTTCAATCGCACCACCCGCAGCGTTTCCTTGACCGATGCCGGTCGGCATTTCGTCGGCAAGGTCGGTCCCGCGCTCCAGGACATTCACGAGGCGATGGACGCTGCCCGGTCGCAGCAGGAGACGCCTTCGGGGACATTGCGCATCAATGCGTTCGCAACCGCTGCGCGGGAAATCCTTGCGCAACTCGTCCTCCCCTTTCTGCGGCGCTATCCGCAGGTTCATGTCGACCTGGTTACCGAAGGCCGGCTCGTGGATATCGTGGCTGACGGTTTCGACATCCGCCACGTCGACCTGGTTCCCAGCGACATGATTGCAGTCCCCCTTGGCCGCTGTCGGCGCTACGCCGTCGTCGCTTCGCCCGCCTATTTCGGGCAGCGTGACAAGCCGCAGGTGCCGCCGGACCTTCTGACCCACCCATGCATTCGTGTCAGGCTGCCGAATGGAGCCCTTTACCGCTGGCAGTTCGAAAAGGATGGCCGGCAGGCTCAAATCGATGTCGACGGGCCGATCACACTGGATGAGGCCAGTCTTGCGCGCATTGCCGTCCTGGACGGTTTCGGCATAGGCTTCTTCATGGAATCCGATATTCAGGAAGACGTGGCCGCAGGACGTCTCGTTCGCGTTCTGGAAGACTGGACACCACCGCTTTCATCACTATGCCTCTATTATCCAAGCCGGCGAAATCCGTCCGCGGCGTTCAGGGCCTTCCTCGATCACGCCCGCGATTTTGCGGCATCGACGGTCGCGACGCGGGAAACCGGTTAGCAGCAGCGGAAGTTTGCCGTTGGAGGGCTGTATAGTTCTGCGATCCTTTATCGTGCTTTTGAGAGTGTAGATGATGAAATCTGGCAAACCGGCTTATCTGCTGCTGGCGGTTGCGGCGGGGACTTGCTCTCCAGCGGCGCTGGCCGGCTTCTACACCGGGGAAGAGCTTTACGAGCTTTGCTCCACTCCGCGCAGCAGCAATGATTATCTGGAGAAGACCTATGAGTGCATCGCCTATATCACCGGCGCCGTCGATGCATTCAATACGACGCGGGAGGTCAATAAACTGAAAAGTTGCATTCCGGCCGATGTGACGATCAGCCAGCTGAGGAATGTGACGGTGGATTATCTGCGCGACAATCCGGAAGAACGCAGCGCTTCGGCATCCAGGACCGTATTCGCTGCGACGCGAAAGGTCTGGCCATGCCCCAGGACAAGGAAGCGCTGACCCCGGCGGGCTACGTGCATCGGATCGGGCGTGATGGGGAAGGCCTGATGGGGCGGCGCTCGACATTCCCAACCCTGCTGACCAAGGCAATGTCATATATGATCTGAAGCGAACCTGCCGGTCATCCATTGGTCAACAAGCCTAATAGTTGGCTGAGAAATAGCAATTTGATGGAAAGCGAAGCCTGGAAGTAACTATGCGGCCTTGGGGGAAGCCGCACATTGAGGTTGAGATTGCTATTAGCCGCTAGCAGAATGCAACTCGCGTTGACGCGCCATAATGTCGAGGATCTGTTGCCGATCCTTGTCATTCCACTGCTGACGCTGCCGTCGATGGCGATCCTCATCCATTCTGGCCGCATTGATCTGGCCCCTTTCGCCCTCAGCGCATCGCTGCTGATGACGATCGGACAGATGGGTTTCTTTGTCGCGGGTGAAGTCGTCTCCGTTGATCGTCGCCAACAGTTGCTGGATATCATCGTCGCCAGTCCGGTATCCTATGCCGTTATTTTGCTTGGGCGGGTGGGCGTGCTCACCGCGCTCGGCATACTGGGATTTGAGGAGGGGTGGATAATCGCCTGGGGTATCTGTCGCCGCCCAACCGTGCACTCGTTCTCAGCGTCGACGAGAAGTCCCAGATCCAGGCGCTCGACCGCGAGCAGCCGGTTCTGCCGATGATGCCCGGCGTACCTGAGCGCCGCACCCACAGCTACGTTCGGCACGGCACGACCTCGTTGTTCGCCGCGCTCGACATCGCCTCAGGCTTCGTGATCGGCAAATGCTACAAGCGCCACCGGGCAACCGAATTCCTCGACTTCCTCAAGCAGATCGACGCGCGGGTCAGCCATCTTGCCCTGCGGTGCAGCGGACCGACGGTTTAGGCTGCTGTCATCGGAAGATCTCTGAAAGCCAACTCAACACGGCTAGGGATCAATTCGGCACATCCTCTCGGAAACGCTCGATCTGATGCATGCGCTCGTGCAAAATGGTGACAATACCAACGGCACCATCGGACAAGATACGCCAATAGACATAATGATGCTCATACCGGCAATAGAAGCCTTCGACGCCGAGTCCCCGGGGGATATCCCGCCAAGCAATGCGGCGTTCGGCAATATCTTCAAAGCGAACAAAAAGGCAGCGAATATAACGGTCGGCCTGATCCTGTCCCCATTGCTCGCGTGTATAGTTGTAAATGTCATCTATCCGGCGGCCGGCGGCGTGCTGCACGCGATAACTGATCATGAGACTTAGTTGCGAGCGTTACGGGCAATAATTGCGTCGGCATCAAGCGGCAGATATTCGTTCTCTGATACGGCAAATGCGGCGGTCAACTCGGCCTTTAAGAGCGCCAACCGTTCGCTCTCGACCCGTTCCTTGTCACGCCGAATCAGGTCTCGAACATACTCGCTCACATTTTCATAGGCCCCCGCCTCCCCGACGTTAGCGGACACAAAATCGCTGAGAGAGCCGCTGACGCGGACATTCAAAGTTATAGATTTCGACATAAGACCAGTCCCCTGTCCACAAGATAAGGAATAATGAGGACGGAAGCAAGGGCATACGTCAGCAGCAGTACGGGCAGCGCCGGTGACGACCCTTGCACTAACCCGCTCTACGGGAGGGTCGCTTGGGGCGCGTTAGTGCGGTAAATATGGGCCTTTAGCGGGCGAGGTTGCCCACTGAGGTTGGAAGTTTCTTCAGCGAAGAGGAACTTGCCGTGACTGTCTCGATCAACACCGCCCCGATCAGCCTACTGCGTCAACGGATGTAGCACGACATGATGATGCGGGGTCTCGGTCCCCACACCCAGAAGGATTATGTGCGCCATGTGAAGCGTCTGGCTGCCTTTCTCGGCCGCCCTCCCGACACGGCGACGCCTCGTCCGGCCGCACATGACGCTTGGTCGCCATGAAGCTGTGCACGGTTGCCGCCATTGGTCCGTCGCCTCGTCGTCGTGGGCTGGACGAATGCGGTCGAGACGGCGTGGCAGAAGGTCAGCGGAACTTATTCGCTCTGCTTTGACTGGGATTTCGCGCCCAACTGGGTGATCGAAAACATCGACTGGTCAGATCCGGCAAATCCGTATCGGTTGCCGACGACATCGGCACCAACTTGTGCACACCCCATGCACCGAAAGTCGATACAATGTTGATACATGTTCGTGTTATGATAATGTATTATCAATATCGATACGGTGGAGATGGTTATGCGTGTGCGAGTGAAAAAGTGGGGTAATAGTGCTTCGGTCAGGATTCCTTCCTCGATTATGGCCGCGGCTGCGCTGCATATCGATCAGGAGGTGGATGTCAGGGAAGAAGAGGGCCGGGTCATCATCGAGCCGATCACCGCACCTGCCTTCACTCTTGAGGGGTTGCTGGCGGGCATGAAGCCTGAAAACTTTCCTGAAAACGTCGATTTCGGTCCGCCTGTCGGCAATGAGCTTTGGTAATGGCCAAATATGTCCCCGACATGGGCGATATCGTCTGGCTAAACTTTGATCCCCAGGCTGGACATGAACAGGCTGGTCATCGACCTGCCCTTGTCCTGTCACCGGCAGCCTATAATCGCGTGCGCGGGATGATGATTTGTTGTCCTATGACGAGCAAAATCAAAGGCTATCCCTTTGAGGTGTTAATCAGCCAGAACCTGCCAAGTGCTGTATTGGCAGATCAGCTCAAAAGTGTTGACTGGATGACACGGAAGGCGACCAAAAAAGGAACAGTATCGCAAGCGGCGCTGCTGGAAGTTCAGGCAAAAATCCGTGCTCTGTTGGCGATTTAACCTATATCCCGTCAGGCGATTTTTCTGCCCCATGGGCAGCGTTCCCCGGCAAAAAATCTCGCGGGCGATCCGCTGGAAAGGATGGCGGCATGCCGACCTGCCTCGTGCGTGCATGATGAAGGCAGTCCGTCTGCCTCGACGTTTTTCGGCGTGGTCAGCGGAGGCGATCACTCTTTGCCCGGTTACCAGGCGCAAACGCCGCAGTCTTCGTCAATCTGTGTCTTGCATGCTACTATCATAAAGTGATATTCATCATCGACAGAGGAGTTTGGCCATGCCTTCCAGTTTCACCCTGGGGCCGCATTTCGAGGGCTTCATCAAGCAGCAGGTGAACAGCGGCCGCTACGCGTCTGCCAGCGAGGTCGTTCGCGACAGCCTCCGGCTGCTCGAAGAGCAGGACGCCATCCGCCAGGCTCGGCTTGACGCGCTCCGTGCCGAGATCGAACGGGGCGCTGCCAGCGGCCCGGGCATTCCCGCCAGTGAGGCTTTCGCGAACGCCCGGCAGCGGATCGCGAATATGGCCGCCGGCGCTACCGATAGTTGATGGGTCTCGAATTTTCGCCGGCTGCTGCTGCTGATCTTGTCGCGATCGCCACCTTTACCGCGCGCGACAATGTTCTTCTGGCCGTCACCTTCGTTGATGAACTCGAAGGGGCTTGTGCGAAGATCGCCGACTTCCCCCGGTCCGGCGTTGCCCGGCCTGAGATTCGTGCCGGGCTCCGGTCCAAGCCGCACGGCAGCTATGTTATATTCTACAGCGTTTTGGTTTCGGTCATCCGCATTGAGCGCATTCTGCATGGCCCAGCGCATCGAGCGCCGCGATCCGTACCCGATCCCAGTTTGGCCAATGACCACCTTTACGCCGTATTGCTTCGGCCGCGTCGAGCGCGGCTATCGCCTCCGCCGCGCGGCCCGCAGCCAGCAGGCGCTCGGCAATGGCTGCGGCTATCGCGGGATTATGGCGCTGGTCGGCCGGACATTGCGCGATGAAGGCATCGACATCGCCCAGCGCATCGGCAATGTCGACCAGCGCCTGGCGGACAAGCCGCTCATGCCGCCGGGCTTCCATCTCATCCTCGTAGAAAACGCCGCCTGAGCCAAAGCCGATGACGCGCCGTTCGCCCTGGGGCGGCCGCTGCTGTACTTCGCGCGCCATGGCCTCGAATTTGCGCCTGAGGGATTTCAATCCTGCTTCGCCAAGCGGCTCCGTCATCAGGGTGACGAGGCCGTGGAACTGGCCATGGTCATTGTCGCAGACGCTGTCGAACACCCGGTCGACAAGCTGGTCAGTGGGCAGGCGGGCCGCAGCGGCCAGCGCGCCAAGAACAGAGAGTGCCGTTGCAAACACGGTGCCCAGCGTACCATGGCTGTCGTCGCACCAGCTGAGCACCGGACGGGCCAGCGCGATCAGCTTCCAGAGCAGCTCGAACGCCGTTGCCGGATCGGTGGGCGCGATATGCTCCATGATCGCGCGCCGCTGCGCCTCGATATCCCGGGCGAGGGGCTTCACCTTGTTCCAGTCGACAAAGGCCTCCGCCTTGGCGATGGTGGCGAGGCGCTTGGCGACCTCTCCAGCGACATCGCCGCTGCCGTTTGCGCTGGCAAGCTCCAGGCGCAGGCGCCGCTTGGTCTGGGCATCCACCGCCACGAGCTCCAGCAGTAATTGCGCCAGCCGATTGGCGCCCAGCGTCTCGAGATTGGCCTGGTTGAGAGTTTTGGAAGAAGCCATGGAATCTGTCTGTCGTCAGATGGTGCAGGGCGTCAAGGGTGGAACGGTGTGGGGTTTGAGGCTGGGTGACTGCCCGCGCATGCGCGGGCAACGGGCTGACGGGCTGGCGCCCCGAGTCCCGCTGCTCGGGTCTCGGCCCTCGCGGGCGTTCATCCCTGCCGTGGTGGCGTGTGGGGAGGGGGGAAGACATCGCGCGGCTGTCAGTGGGCGATACACGCGCGCGAATGGGGACCTTGGTCTGGAGAGGTCGTGCCGATGCGGAGGCGGACGCGTCCAGCCGCGCCGCCGGGATCAGACAAGAGAGGGATCTCAGATTTTTGTCGCCGAAAAATGGGTTTCGAGCGACAGAATGAAAGGTCAAGTCAATGAACATCGTTGAAGTTCGTGAAATCAACGGTCGCCTCGAAGGCCGCATCGCCACCCGCACGATCGATCTCCCCCGGAGCGGGCTGCGCAAGGTCGAGAGCATGAATCCCAGGGCGCCCGCCTATGAAGTCATCGCCCTCAGATCGGCAAGACCGTAACGTATAATTATTCAGCCTATCTCCAGGCCAATTATCGCCTGACCGACCGGCTGACGCTGACCGCCGGCGGGCGCTATATCAGCATCCGGCGCGCATTCGATTTTCAGGACGTCAACTATGACCTGGACGGCCATCCGATCGATCCGACGTTCTATCCGCAGGTGAAGACAGGCGGCGCGATCCCCGCGCTGGGCGTCACTGTCGCCGCGACGCAGGTAAATTTCGACAATAGCGGCGTGCTCAACAAGAAGACCTGGCATGCGTTCACGCCGAAGGCAGGCATTTCCTACCAGGCAACGCCGACGATCTTCCTGTTCGCCAACTATGCCAAGGGTTTCGACGCGGGCGGCTTTACCGCGCGCTTAACCTTGCCACCGCGCTGCCCTATGATCCTGAGACGGTCAATGCGTTCGAGATCGGCTTCAAGACAGACTGGTTCGATCGCCGGCTGAGGGTCAACGCTACAGGTTTCTATAACGACTATAAGGATCTGCAGACAGCGGTGTCGGCGTTCAGTCCGATCTCCGGCACTTATGTCAGCACGCGCGGCAATGCGCCGTCAGCGCACACGCAGGGCTTCGAACTGGAAACCTCGGCAGAGCCGACCAACAATCTGTCGCTGGCTTTCAATGTCACCTATCTGACAACCGAATATGACGATTATTCGGCGCCGGCGCTGGGCACCGTTCCCGCCTATAACTATACGGGCAAGCAATTTCCCGGTCAGCCGAAATGGCAATATTTCGCGTCCGCCGACTGTTCGATCCCGATTGAGGGGCTGGGCGCGATCAAGTTCGGCGGCAGCGTCAACTGGCAGACCGGCTATTTCTCCGACCAGCTCAACAATCCCCAATATCGGATCGGTTCGAAGCATTTCGTAAATGCCTTCATCGGTTTCCAGACTGCTGACAAGCGGTGGGATTTCACGCTGACGGCGCGCAACATCGGCAATGAATTTTATTATTCTACGCTCACGCCGATCGGCACGGCCATCAAGGCCGGGCCCTATGCGGGCACCTTGCTGCTGCAAGGCGCTCAGAACCCGCCGCGCACCATCTTCTTCAAGGTCGGCTTCAAATATTGATCCTTTCCGCCCGCGGCCACAAGCGGCTCTTGCGTGGCCGCGGGCGACCTGCGCTCCTCGTGATCCCTCAGTCCCCGCCATGAAAGAAACATTCCTGTCGGGGCCGGGCGCACATGGCGATCAAGCTGGGACAGGCCATGTTCGAGACTTGGGTGATACACCCCGCGACGCACGTTACCCTCCATGAGGCGGCGCGCGAGCTTTCGCGTGAGGACGATCCGATGGATTTCCTGGCGATCATGACGGCTGGAACTTGATCTGCGGAAGAGCTATATCGGGCTTATGGCAAAGCGGAGCAAAATGGCTTCGGCGAGCATGCGCGACGGAAAGACCGGGATTATCATCGGGCCTGCGGGCTCGAAGCGCACGCGGACGGTCACCACCAAACTGGGTAATGTGACCGTCAGTGCCCAGAAGCCGTCGGCCGCGCTCGTCAAGGATAATGTCAAGCGCAGCTCCCAGGCGTTGGAGCGTGCCGCGGCTCGTATCGTGCGGGGCGGGGTGGCTATTCCTCAGCGCAAGAATGTGCCGCTCTATTCGGTTGATGAAGATAATCCCAAGATCGTCATCCGTAAGCTCAACGGACAGGTGAGTCGCGGCCAGCTTGTCGACGGCAAGTTTCAAGAATTTGCGTGACGGCGCTCAAGGGCGCGGTAGACCAGATACTTTCCGCACAGGTCAGGACCGACAAGCCGCTCGCGATCATTCTGGCCGGTCATAACGGGTCGGGCGAATCGACGATGTGGCGTAAGATTCTTGCGCAAAAGCTCCAGCTGCCGTTGCTGAACGCGGATCGCATGATGCTTTCGATTCTGCCGGAAGCCCAGGGGGACGGATCGCTTGTGGACTGGGCGCAGGAATTGCGCGACACAAACCTCGGCTGGATGCAGGTGGCGTAAAATGGCGTGAATACGTTCGCCGCCCATGCCATGGCCGCGAAGGTGCCATTCGCAACCGAAACCGTCTTCAGCCATTGGGAAGAGCGGCCTGACGGCACGGCTGCCTCGAAACTCGACACGATAACCGATCTTCGGGCGGCGGGTTATTTCGTCCTGCTATTTTTCGTCGGTCTTTCGAACGCCGATCTGTCCATATTGCGCGTCAGCCAGCGCGTGCTTGAACATGGCCACGGCGTCGACACCGGCAAACTCGTCTCGCGGTTTCCCAGGACGCAGAAGGCCATATCGCACGCGCTGGGCGTGGCCGACGCCTCCATATTGACGGACAACAGCCGTGACGAAAAGCGGGCCTTCACCGTGTGCCGGGTCCAGCTTGGCGGCGAAGCGCTTTATGACCTGCGGGATGGCGCGGACAAGGTCCCACTGGCCATCACCGAGTGGCTCGACGTCGTAAGCCCGCTCGCCTGATGAAGGGGCAGTTGATCGGGAACGGCTGTTGATATTTGCATGCGAATAGTTGGGACAGGCAGGTCAAAGCCTGCCGCATTCGCAACCTGTCCGTGTCTACGCGCAAGTGGGCTATGGTGACGACTTCGGTTCAATAAGCTGAATTCGAGGAAAATGTCCCACCGATCGCCGCCTGAATCTCAGCGCGGCCGGACCTTGCAATCCGGTCGCGCTGAGGCCGGTACTGTCCGCCGGCTGCGGTCAGTCGACGAAGATGGCCTGGAACACGATCTTGTCGTCGCGCACGATGAAGGCGTCCTTGCCCGAGACCTGCTGGGGCTGCCCCTTGAACTGGACCCAATGCAGGATGACGCTGTCCGGGCCGGCCGGTTCGATGGTCGTTTCCATCGCCTTGATGCCGGGATGATGATCCTTGTCGGTCAGCGTCGTGAAAACGCGCCGCGCCTGCGCCTGACCCGAATAGATGCCCGGCCCCTTGGCCGGCGCCTGATCCGCGACCAGCCCCTGGGGAGTCACGACGACGGTGTCCGCGGAGTAATCGTCCATGATCGGCTGCAACTTGCCGGCTTTCATGCTCTCGACATGACGGGCGACCACTTCGGCGGGTGTGGCGGCTTGGGCGGCCCCGGCCAGGCAGAGACTTAGGAGGGTGGCGAAGGGGAGGCGGAAGTCCATGTTGGCGGGGCCTTTCTCAAGCATTTCGGGGGGAAGGGTGGGTTGCGGGCCGGTCATCCCTCATAGGGGATGCCCGCTTCATGATCGCGGATGATCTGCCTTACGGCGTCGGGCTTCACGGGCAGCTTGTTCTGATTGGCCTGGAGCCAGGCGAAGAAGTCCGCCTCGATCGCGTCGGTCCAGCGGGTGTCGATCTGGCCGGCGGTATATCTGCCTTCGCGCAGGCGCATATGGCCGAACATATCGCGCAGCCGCGTATTCTCCGACAGCTTCACCACCTTTTCGGCCAGTTGCGGCGGGATGAACAGCACGCCGCCGTCCCGGCCCAGCACGACATCGCCGGGCATGGCGGTCGCCTTGCCGATGCGGATCGGACCGTTGATGCCCACCATCGTCGAATTGAGCCGCGCGCCCGTCGCCATGGCGCCGAAATGATGCGACGGATCGTAGGAGCGGACGAAGGAAACGAAATTCGGCAGTTCCCTGAGGCCGTTGATGTCGCGCACCGCGCCGTCATAGACGACGCCGTTGCCGCTGCGGGCGTAGATGGCGTTGCCGACATTGTCGCCGATCGATGGGCCGTCCTGCTTCAGCCCGAAATGGTCGCTGACATAGACGTCGCCCTTTTGCAGCATGTCGACCGGCCAGGCGTTCATGGCGCCCTTGCGTCCGTCGTCGGCGCCCTGCTTTTCCAGTACGGTCTGGATGTCCGGGCGGCCGGGCAGCCATTGGGAGGTCAGCGCCCGACCGACCAACACCTTGTCGGGGAAGATGGACAGCCAGCCATCCTCATATTGATGGTTGAAGCCGGCGCTGCGCAGCGTCGCCCAGGCTTCCTCCAGAGTGACTTCCCGCATCCGCTCCAGAATGTCGTCGGGGACCTTCGGCCGTCCGTCCGGAAAGCGTTCGCCGGTCCAGGCCGGCGTATGGCGGATCACCTGTTCGCGCGTGAAGAAGCCGTCCTCGGCCAGCGCGTGCTGCGGCAGCAGCATGGCCGCGAAGGCGAGGGCGGCGCCCTTCAGCCGCCGGTCGAATCCCATGGCTCGGTATCTCCCTATCCTGTGCGTGGTGCAGCGCCGATCCGCGCGGCGGCCGGTCGGACCTTCCATTCTAGAATTCCGGCGGCATCTGGTCGTTCGCGCCGCCGCGCGGCACCTCGACCCCTGCGGCCCACAGTATTCCATTCACCAGGAACCGGCGTTGCTGCGGATAGAGGTGCATGTTGTCATGGAAGTCGTTGCCGCCCCACACGACCGAACGTCCGCCGTCGGGCCGCTCATAGGCCCAGGCGACCGGACCGCCGGTGCCATTGGCCGCCTGTGACGGCCGGGCGGTGAGCAACGGGGTGCGGCGGGGATTGTCGGGCAGGAAATAGCGCGCGTACATTTCCTCCCGCGGCGTCCAGGGCTTGACCCCGCGCAGGATCGGATGCTTGCCGGGGATCGGCCTGATCGCCCATGTGTCGACGGGATTGTGCGAGACATAGGGAATCCAGACGCCGCCCAGCCAATCGTTCAGATAGAGGCGGCCTGCCCGGTTATCGACGAACATCGTATAATGATAGACGACCAGCCCCGTCTTCCTGCGCTTCAGAAGCGCGTCGAAACCCTTGAGCGCGGCACTGGTCTCGGCATTATAGCCCAGACCGTCCGTTTCGGCATATTGCTGGAAGATCGCGCCGGTTTCGCGCTTCAGCCAGTCGCCATTGCCGTCGATCACGATGGCGTCGGCCGCCTCCAGCATTGCCCGATCCCGCGGCTTTTCTCCGACGATGACCTGCGTCTTCACCTCTCGCGCCGCGCCGGAATGTTCGAGCAGCCAGGCCAGTTCGCGCAGGTCCTTCTCATATTCATGGCGGCCGGGCGCGCCATGCTGCTTCGGTCCCGCGAATAGCAGGATGCGCACGGGCGGCAAGGGCGCCGTTCCAGCCGGCATCGGCAACAGGAAAGCGACCGCCATGGCCGCCAGCGCCGCACCCACCGGGCGCGGAGTACGGGAATGGCTTCGCTTCCTGCCCGGCGGAGCAGCCATATTGCGGACCTTGCGGGCCCAGCTCGTGAACGTCCCTTTCAACTCATCCTCACCAGCAAAGATTTGTATCGCGACTCTCTCGGTCGATCCTATCCTATATGATCTGCCACAAAGTGATGGACATACCAAGACCCCGCCGCATATTTCCTGCGATCATGTCTTGGAGTTGTTCGGGGAGTGTTGGTGCACGCGCGTCTGCCACTGGCTGAGACAGAGCAGATCATGCCGCTTCTACCGGCCATCTTGTGCCGGATCTTGGCTTGAAGGCATTCACTCCACAGCCTGAACGCCTTTAGTCGGAGCGAACCATGGCTGATCGCGATTTGGAAGTGTCTGCTTGGCCGTCCTTACCGGGGAGGGGAAAGCCTCCGCAATGCCTGGCTGACCGCGAAGGCGATGAATGCCTTTTCGGAAGAGCGGGTGGGATCTGCCAATGGCCTGATCACTTATGTGGCCATGCCTTATTTCAATGACGCCGTCAGTCCGGCGGGCTAACCGCAGATCGCCCGCACGCGCCGATGTTCCTCTGCCGCCGGTAGAAATCGCGCCGGGACCGACGCGGGGGTTCACGAATCATGCAAATCCTTCTTTGATGCGTCAGGCTGCACGATCAAATCGCGACGCGATACATGAAGATGAAGGTCAGATGGAAGCAGACGGCGCCATATTGCAGGATGAAGATTATGCGGCGCTGGCGGAATTCCGCTTCGCTCTGCGCCAGTTCCAGGCGTTCAGCAGCGAGCGGGCGGCCAGGGTGGGACTCACCCCGCAGCAGCATCAGGCCTTGCTCGCCCTGCGCGCTGCGCCGGCCGAGGATGCGACCGTCGGCTATGTCGCACGGCGGCTGTTGCTAAAGCCCCACAGCGCGACGGGGCTGGTCGACCGGCTGGAAAAGCTGGGGCTGGTGACGCGCCATGCCAGCGCCACGGACCGGCGGCGCTCGCAATTGCAATTGACGCCGGACGCGCTGGACCTGCTGGCGAAGCTGTCGGCCACGCATCGCGATGAGATCCGCCGCTTGCGTCCGCTGCTCAACCAGTTGCTGGCGCGCTTTGCCTAGGAAATTTCAGCTCCCATGATAGCGGTGGAAAGCTGCTCCAGCCCTTGCGGCAGGACATGGTTGGCGGGCCGAGCCCGCTACCCACGTCGGTGGTGCAGGCGCGGAACCGCGTCGGATTGCCGGCGGACCAGGCTGTAGTCCAGTCGCGCCAACCCCCGCCCGTCCACTTCTTCCCCGCCCTTCATGGCATCCGCCAGCAGGGTCATGGCGGCCCGGCTCATGTCGCGAATCGGCTGGCGGATGGTGGTGAGCGTGGGCCAGATCGCGGCGGCAAGCGGCGTGTCGTCGAAACCGCAGACCGTCAGATCGGCCGGCACGCTGATCTGACGCTGATGCGCGATGGTGATGGTCGCCGCGGCCATATCGTCGTTGCAGGCGAAGATCGCTGTCGGCGGCGTCTTCAGGCTCAGCAGATGCGCCGCCGCCTCCAGCCCGGACCGGTAGCTGAAATCGCCCTCGACGATATAATCTTCCTCAACCGGCAGGCCTTGCGCGGTCATGGCGACGCGAAAGCCCTCCAGCCGTCGCGCGCTGGAACGGTGCTGGGAATTGCCCTGGATGAAGGCGATGCGGCGGTGGCCGAGGTCGATCAGATGCCGCGTCATCTCGCTCGCGGCCTGGCGGTCGTCTATCGCGACGACCATCATGCCATGGTTCTCGTCCGGCGCGATCGCGACCCACGGAATGCCCTGCCGCCCGAGCGCCTGCGCCAGTTCGTCCCAGTCGCACAGGGGCGGCGGCACGATGACGCCGGAAACGCGCGCCTGAAGGACCTGGGCGACGATGTCCTGCGCCGTGGCGCCCATCTCGCACTGTTCGACCACCAGGTGGAGGTGATGCTTCGCCGCCTCGTCCAACCCGCCCAGCAACAGTTCGCCCAGATAGGCGGAGGTCGTCGTATTGCGGTAAAGCAGCGCCACTCGCCGGTCGTCGCCCCCGGCCAGCGCCCGGGCGGAGACATTGGGCGCATAGTTCAGTTCCGCGATCGCCTTTTCCACCCGGGCTCGGGTCTGGGGGCTGACCCAGCTCTGCTTGTTCGCGACGCGCGACACGGTCATCACGGACACGCCGGCCCGCGCTGCAACTTCCCGGATTGTCGGCGGCTTACGTTCGTTCATGGTCGTTCACCGCCTAGCCTTTGCGGCCCTTGAAAGCCAGTCATGGATTGCCCGGCGCATAGGGGAAAGCGAGCGATTTGTACCAGTTCAGATCATGTTCCGGCGGTGCCGTGCCCGCCGGCAGCGGGCGTTTGGACAGCGTCTGGAAATAGGCGATGCTGGCATCGCGCCACCATTTCGCCTCGCGATGCTGGATGCCGAGGAAGGACTGCGTCTGGGCGAAGCGTTCCGCATCGACATAGGGACGCAGGCTGTCCCACGTCCTGCGCATGGCCGCGACATAGGCGACCCCCGCGTCATAATGTCGGATGAGGCCGTTCCACAGGGTTTCGCCCGATTTCAGCTTCGCGTCCCAGCCGACATGGTGGAACCAGAGGAGGTCGCGTTCCGGCGTCGTCTTCGGGTCGGCGAGCATCCTGGCGACCGGCGGGGCATATTGGGCGATGGCGTTGCTGCCGGTCCTCGTCCGGTCGAAGCCGATCCCCTGCGCGTCCGCCTTGTGATAATAGACCGGGTTCCATTCGGGCCGGGCAAGCTCTGAAATCCAGGGAGCCGGGCCGTAATGATGGCCGGTGCCCATGACATGGGACAGGCCGAGCGGGGTCATATAGTCGACCGCCGCCTCCCGGGATCCCATCATCATGGCGACGACCGGATCGACCACCTTCGCATCCGTCGAGAAAGTCTGCGCCGCCCATTCGCGTGCGATCGCCTCCGCCGACAGATCCGGGTCCCAGGCAAGGCGGCCGAAGGCGTACCAGTCCGCCTGGTTGAAGATCGATCCGCTCCAGTCGCGGTCGGCGCCGATATTGGCGACGCCGGCAATGCCGGTCAGCTTGTGACCCTCCAGCGACCCGTCGATCACCCTGGCCACGGTCGACCCCTTGCCGCGGGCGAAGGTGTCGCTTTTCAGCGTCTCCTCGAACAAGGGCCCCAGATAGGTGAGGTGGGTCGACTGGCCCAGATATTCCTTGGTGATCTGGAATTCCATCATCAGCGGCGTCCGGGGCATGGCGCCGAACAGAGGATGGAAGGGTTCGCGGGGCTGGAAGTCGATCGCGCCGTTCTTCACCTGCACCAGCACATTGTCCGCGAACTGGCCGTCCAGCGGCTTGAAGTCGCTATAGGCCTGCTTGGCGCGGTCGTCCGGATTGTCATGCGCATAGACGAAGGCGCGCCACATCACGATGCCGCCATGCGGCTTCACGGCCGCGGCCAGCATATTCGCGCCATCGGCATGGGTACGCTTGTAATCCTGCGGCCCCGGCTGCCCTTCGCTGTTCGCCTTCACCAGGAAGCCGCCGAAATCGGGAATGGCCCTGTAGATCTCGTCGGCCTTCGCCTTCCACCAGGCGGCGACTGCCGGGTCGAGCGGATCGGCGGTCCCGAGGCCGGACAGCTCCATCGGCGCGGTCCATTTCACCGACAGATAGACCTTGATGCCATAGGGCCGGAACACGTCCGCCAGCGCCGCCGCCTTGGCGATATACGGCGCGGTCAGGCTGTCGGACTTGGCGTTCACATTGTTGAGGACCGTGCCGTTGATGCCGATGGAGGCGTTGGCGCGGGCATAGTCGGCGTATCGCGGCCCCTTCCAGTCGGGCAGGCGCCACCAGTCCCAGATGGATTGCCCGGCATAGCCGCGCTCCACCGTGCCATCCAGATTGTCCCAATGGTTGAGCAAGCGCAGCTTCATGCGCGGCGCGCTGCGAATGTCGAGCCGGTCCAGCGGGGCGCCCGTTTCCGCCAGCCGCAAATAGGCATAGGCCCCATAAAGAAGTCCGGCATCGCCATTGGCCGCGATCACCGTCACGGACTGGCCGTCCAGCGTGACCGAGCGAATGGCATAGCCCTCTTCGCCCAGCCCATCGAGCTTCACTGGCAGATCGGGGGCGGAAGCCGGAGTCGCCAGCCAGATCGCGCCATTCATGGGCTTGTCAGCCAGCGCCGGCGCCGCGCCATTCGCGCCCGCAAGGCCGCGCATCAGTTCATCGCGGGCGGCCAGCGCAGTCGCACCGCGGCCCGGCGCAACGATCGCCGTGGCGTGCCGCGCCAGATTGCCGCCATCCTGCACCTTTTCGTGCCGCAGCCACAGATCATAGCCGTCCTCCGCCATGGCGGGCGCCGTCATCACGGCGGTGGCGACGGTCCAGCAGAACAGACGCGCGAACATAGGTCCCCTTTCCTCTCCTTCCCGTCTTCGCCCGAACCGACGCTTCGGATCGAAGGGCATTGACAGGCCGCTCTTGTCTGAGCAATGTTAACGCTATCAGTTGGGATGCGGCAAGCAAAAAGCTGGAAGCCGCCGCAAAAAAGGGGAGAGGCTGTTTCGTGATCCGGTTCCGCAAGCTGTTGGGCGCGGTTTCGCTGCTGACGCTGACGGTCGCGACGCCCGCCGTCCCCGTTCTGGCGACGCCTGCGTCGACGGGCGCGCGTCCGCTCTACAAGGATGCTTCCGCGCCCATCGAATCGCGGATCGACGATCTGCTCTCCCGCATGACGCTGGAGGAGAAAATCGCCCAGATCACGGCGGTGTGGACCGACAAGGTCAAGATTTTCGATGAGAGGTTGCAGCTCGACCCATCGAAACTGGCGCAGATCTTTCCCCATGGCATGGGGCAGTTCACCCGCCCGTCCGATGCCAAGGGGGCCTTTTCCCCCCGCGAAGTTCCCGGCCGAAATCCGCGCCAGACGGTGGCGCTGGTCAATGCGCTGCAACGCTGGGCGACGACGCGGACGCGGCTGGGCATTCCGATCCTGTTCCATGAGGAAGGACTGCACGGCTATGCGGCTGTTGGCGCTACCAGCTTTCCGCAGTCGATTGCCCTGGCCTCATCCTGGGACCCTGACATGCTGCGCGAGGTGAATGCCGTCATCGCCCGCGAGATCCGCTCGCGCGGCGTCAGCCTCGTCCTTTCCCCCGTGGTCGACATCGCCCGCGATCCGCGCTGGGGCCGGATCGAGGAAACCTATGGCGAAGACCCCTATCTGGTCGGTGAAATGGGGGTGGCCGCTGTCGAGGGGCTGCAGGGCAAGGGGCGTTCGCGCCTGCTGCCGCCGGGCAAGGTGTTCGCGACGCTCAAGCATCTGACAGGCCATGGCCAGCCCGAAAGCGGCACCAATGTCGGTCCTGCGCCGGTTTCCGAACGCGAACTGCGCGAGAATTTCTTTCCGCCCTTCGAACAGGTGGTGAAACGCACCGGGATCGAGGCGGTGATGGCCAGCTATAATGAAATCGACGGCGTGCCCTCCCACGCCAATCGCTGGCTGCTGCGCGATGTGCTGCGCGGCGAATGGGGCTTCAGGGGCGCGGTGGTCAGCGACTATTCGGCGATCGACCAGTTGATGAGCATCCACCATATCGCCGGCGATCTGGAACAGGCGGCGGGGCGCGCACTGGATGCGGGCGTGGATGCGGACCTGCCCGATGGCCTCTCCTATGCGACGCTCGGCCGGCAGGTGCGCGAGGGCAAGATCAGCGAGGCGCTGGTCGACCGCGCCGTGCGGCGCATGCTGGAACTGAAATTCCGCGCCGGCCTGTTCGAAAATCCCTATGCCGATGCGGCGGCGTCGGAGAAGATCACCAATAATGCGCAGGCCCGCGCATTGGCGCTCAAGGCGGCGCAGCGCTCCATCACCCTGCTCAAGAATGACGGCATGCTGCCGCTGAAGCCGGAGGGGAGCATCGCCGTCATCGGCCCCAGCGCCGCCGTGGCGCGGCTGGGCGGCTATTATGGCCAGCCGCCGCATAGCGTCTCGATCCTCGAAGGCATCAGGGCCAAAGTCGGAACCCGGGCGAAGATCGTCTTCGCGCAGGGCGTCAGGATCACGGAGAATGACGATTGGTGGGCCGACAAGGTCGTCCGGTCCGATCCCGCCGAAAACCGCCGCCTGATCGCGCAGGCGGTCGAGGCGGCCCGTCATGCCGATCGCATCGTCCTGACGCTGGGCGACACGGAACAGTCGAGCCGCGAAGGCTGGGCCGACAATCATCTGGGCGACCGGCCCAGCCTGGATCTGGTGGGGGAGCAGCAGGACCTGTTCGACGCGCTGAAGGCGCTGGGCAAGCCGATCGCCGTGGTGCTCATCAACGGCCGCCCTGCCTCCACCGTCAAGGTTTCGGAACAGGCGGACGCCATTCTGGAGGGCTGGTATCTTGGCGAGCAGGGCGGCCATGCCGTGGCGGACGTGCTGTTCGGGGACGTCAATCCGGGCGGCAAACTGCCGGTGACCATCCCGCGCTCGGCGGGACAATTGCCGATGTTCTACAATGCGAAGCCCAGCGCGCGGCGCGGCTATCTCTTCGATACGACCGATCCGCTCTACCCCTTCGGTTTCGGCCTCAGCTATACGAGCTTCGACCTGTCCGCACCGCGACTGTCGGCCGCGAAGATCGGCGTCGGCGGCACGGCCAGCGTGTCGGTCGACGTGCGCAATGGCGGCCAGCGCGAGGGCGACGAGGTCGTCCAATTATATGTGCGGGACAAGGTCAGTTCCGTCACCCGGCCGATCAAGGAGCTGAAGGGATTTCAGCGCGTGACGCTGAAGCCCGGCGAGGTTCGCACGGTGACCTTCACGGTCGGGCCGGAAGCGCTGCGGATGTGGAACGATCATATGGACCGCGTGGTCGAGCCGGGCGATTTCGAGATCATGACCGGCAACAGTTCGGTCGCGCTCAAATCGGCAACGCTGACGGTGGTGCCATGAACGGTTTCGCGCGCCGGCAGGCGCTGGGCCTGCTCGCTTCGACCTCGCTGCTCGCCGCTGTGCCCGCCGCCGCGAAGGGGAGGGGCGGGCCGCTCTACAAGGATGCTTCCGCCCCCATCGACCTGCGCGTCAGGGACCTGCTGGCGCGCATGACGCTGGAGGAAAAGGTTGGCCAGATCATCGCGCTCTGGGCGACCAAGGCCGACATCATGGACGATCTGACCTTCTCTCCCGCCAAGGCGAGCAAAGCCTATCCCGACGGCTTCGGCCAGATCACCCGCCCGTCCGACCGCCGCGGCGCCCCGAACGGATCGACCCAGGCGGGCGGCGTGGGCGCGCGCTGGCGGACGCCTGCCGATACCGTCGCCTTCATCACCGCCGTCCAGAAATGGGCGACGGAGGAGACGCGGCTCGGCATCCCGGTGCTGTTCCATGAGGAGGCGCTGCACGGGCTCATGGCGACAGAGGCGACCATGTTCCCCATGGCGATCGGGCTCGCGGGCAGTTTCGACCGCCAGTTGATGGAGGAGGTTCAATCCGTCATCGCCCGCGAGGTGCGGGCGCGCGGCGTCCATCTGGCGCTGTCGCCGGTGGTCGACATTGCCCGCGACCCGCGCTGGGGCCGGATCGAGGAGACCTTCGGCGAAGACCCCTATCTCTGCGCCGAGATGGGCGTGGCCGCCGTGCGCGGCCTTCAGGGCGAGAGCAGCCGGATCGGCCCGGACAAGGTCATGGCGACGCTCAAGCACATGACCGGCCACGGCCAACCCCAGAGCGGCGAGAATATCGCGCCCGCGCCGATCTCCGAACGGGAACTGCGCGAGAATTTCTTTCCACCCTTCCGGGAGGTGGTGAAGCGCACCGGCATCGCCGCCGTCATGCCGTCCTATAATGAGATAGACGGCGTGCCTTCGCACCAGAACCGCTGGCTGCTGAACGACATATTGCGCGGCGAATGGCGTTTCGACGGCACCGTGGTCAGCGACTATGGCGCGGTCCACGAACTGGACAGCATCCACCATGTCCAGCCCGACCCGGAGGCGGCGGCACGCGCCGCGCTGCGGGCGGGCGTCGATTGCGAACTGCCCGATGGCCAGACCTATCGGACGCTCGTCGAACAGGTCCGCGCGGGCAAGGTGCCGCTGGAGGCGGTCGATCTGGCCTGCGCCCGGATGCTGACGCTCAAGTTCCGCGCGGGCCTGTTCGAAAATCCCTGGCCGCGCAAGGATCATGAGCGGCTGACCGGCAATGCGGAGGCGCGCGCGCTGGCGCTGAAGGCGGCGCATCGCTCCATCGTGCTGCTCGGCAATGACGGCACGCTGCCGCTCACGCCCGGCGCGCACCGGCGGGTTGCGGTGATCGGTCCCAACGCCGCCATTGCGCGACTGGGCGGTTATAGCAGCGTCCCGCGCCAGACCGTCTCCCTGCTGGAAGGCGTGCAGGCGAAGCTCAAGGGCAAGGCGGAGGTCGTCCACGCCCAGGGCGTCTTCATCACGCGGAGCGAGGATCGCTCTGCGGACGAGGTGCTGCTGGCCGATCCGGCGGAGAACCGCGCCCTGATCGCGCAGGCGGTCGAAGTCGCGAAGACGGCGGACATCGTCCTGCTCGCCATCGGCGACACGGAACAGACCAGCCGGGAGGGCTTTGCGAAGAACCATCTGGGCGACCGCACGAGCCTGGACCTGCTGGGCGAGCAGAACGAACTGTTCGCCGCGCTGAAGGCGACCGGCAAGCCGGTGGTGGTGTGCGCCATCAACGGCCGCCCGCCCAGCTATCCGATGGTCGCAGATGGCGCCAATGCGCTGCTGGAGTGCTGGTATCCGGGGCAGGAGGGCGGCACCGCCATGGCCGACATCCTGTTCGGGGACGTCAATCCCGGCGCGAAGCTGCCCGTCACGGTGGCGCGCGACGCGGGGCAGATACCGATCTTCTACAACCGCAAGCCATCGGCCCGGCGCGGCTATGTGTTCGAGGATATTTCGCCGCTCTTCCCCTTCGGCTTTGGCCTCAGCTACACGCATTTCGAATTTGGGCCGCCCCGCCTGTCGTCGCCGCGCATCGGCACGGGCGGCGAGGTGACGGTGGAGGTCGACGTCCGCAATGCCGGGCAGAGGGCAGGGGATGCGGTCGTGCAGCTTTACGTCCGCGACCAGACCGCCAGCGTCACCCGGCCGATCAGGGAACTGAAGGGCTTCGAACGCATCACGCTGGCGCCCGGCGAGAGCCGCGCCGTGCGCATGACGCTGGGCCCCGCCGCCTTCGCGCTCTGGAATCTCGACATGGAGGAAGTGGTCGAACCCGGCCTGTTCGACGTCATGACCGGGCCGGACAGCGAAAATCTCCAGAAAACCACGCTCGAAATCATCTGAACAGGATCATCCAATGCCCAAGATCATCGATGCCAAGGTCATCGTCACCTGCCCCGGCCGCAATTTCGTCACGCTCAAGATCATCACCGATGAGGGCGTCCATGGCGTGGGCGACGCGACGCTCAACGGCCGCGAACTGGCGGTGGGGAGCTATCTGGCCGACCATGTCGTTCCCTGTCTGATCGGGCGGGACGCGCACCGGATCGAGGACATCTGGCAATATCTCTACAAGGGCGCCTATTGGCGGCGCGGTCCCGTCACCATGACCGCCATTGCCGCGGTCGACATGGCGCTGTGGGACATCAAGGGCAAGATTGCGGGCCTGCCCGTCTATCAGCTCCTGGGCGGGGCCAGCCGGGAGGGGGTGATGGTCTATGGCCATGCCAATGGCACGACCATAGAGGATACGATCAACGCCGCGCTGGAATATCAGGCGCAGGGCTACAAGGCGATCCGCCTGCAATGCGGCGTGCCGGGCATGGCGTCGACCTATGGCGTGTCGAAGGACAAATATTTCTACGAACCCGCCGACGCCGACCTGCCGACCGAAAATGTCTGGAACACGTCCAAATATCTTCGCGTCGTTCCCGAACTCTTCAAGGCCGCCCGCGAAGCGCTGGGCTGGGACGTGCATCTGCTGCACGACATCCATCACCGCCTGACCCCCATAGAGGCCGGACGTCTGGGCCGGGACCTGGAGCCATATCGCCCCTTCTGGCTGGAGGATGCGACGCCGGCGGAAAATCAGGAGGCGTTCAGGCTGATCCGCCAGCACACCACCGCGCCGCTGGCGGTGGGGGAGATCTTCAATTCGATCTGGGACGCGAAGGACCTGATCCAGAACCAGCTTATCGATTATATCCGCGCGACCGTGGTGCATGCGGGCGGGATCACCCATCTGCGCCGGATCGCCGCGCTGGCCGATCTCTATCAGGTCCGCACAGGCTGCCATGGCGCGACCGACCTGTCGCCGGTCTGCATGGCCGCCGCGCTGCATTTCGACCTTAGCGTGCCCAATTTCGGCATTCAGGAATATATGCGGCACACGCCCGAGACCGACGCGGTCTTCCCCCATGCCTACACTTTCTCCGACGGCATGATGCATCCGGGCGAGGCGCCGGGCCTGGGCGTCGACATCGACGAGCAACTGGCCGCCGGATATGAATATAAGCGCGCCTTCCTGCCGGTGAACCGGCTGGAAGACGGCACGATGTTCAGTTGGTGATCCGTGCCTGCCCCTCCTTCTCCGTCATCCCCGCGCGGGCGGGTATCCCTCTCCCGGCCTTGCGGCTGGATATGGGGCGCGAACCGGATCGCCGCCTGCGCGGGGATGACGGATCATAGGGACCGACCATGACCCGATCCATCCCCAAACCCTCCGGCAAGGTCCGCTGGATCGTCTGCGCCCTGCTGTTCGCGGCGGTGGTGCTGAGCTATGTCGACCGGCTGGTCCTGCCGACGCTCAAGCCCGATCTCCAGGCCCGCTACGGCTGGAGCGAGAGCGGCTATGCCGACCTCGCCATCTGGTTCCAGGCGGGCTACGGCATCGCCTATGTCTTCTTCGGGCGGCTGATCGACCGGATCGGGGCGCGGGCGGGCTATGCGCTGGCGGTGGGATTGTGGACCGCCGGCCACGTCATGCACATCTTCTTCACCTCGACGGCGGGGATGCTGCTTGCGCGCATTCCGCTCGCCATCGGGGAAGCGGGAACATTCCCCGCCGCCATCGCCGCGACCAATGAGTGGTTCCCCAGGAAAGAGCGCGCCTTCGCCATCGGCATCTTCAATGCCGGGTCCAATGTCGGCGCGATCCTGACGCCGCTGATCGTGCCCGTCATCGCCGTCACCATGGGCTGGCGCTGGGCCTTCATCCTGACGGGCCTGCTGACGGTGGTCTGGCTGGCGGCATGGATCGGCTTCTATCGCCGCCCGCGGGAGAAGAAGACCCTCTCGCAGGAAGAACTCGCCTGGATCGAAGCCGACCCGCAGGAGCCGCAGCGCCCGGTCAAATGGCGCGCCCTGTTCTGCCATCGCCAGACCTGGGCCTATATCGCCGCGCGTTTCCTGATCGATCCGGTGTGGTGGACCTTCCTCTTCTGGCTGCCGGACTTCTTCAACAAGCAATATGGCGTCAAGATGCTGGACTTCGGTCCGCCGCTGATCGCCGTCTATCTGCTGGCGGACGTGGGGTCCGTCACCGGCGGCTGGCTGTCGTCGCGACTGATGGGCCGGGGCATGAGCATCAACCGCGCCCGCAAGACCGCGATGTTCTGCGCCGCGCTCTGCGCCCTGCCCATCGCCTTCGCTGCGCAGGCGCCGGGCCTGTGGGTCGCGGTCGGGCTGATCGGCCTTGCCTGCGCCGGGCACCAGGGATTTTCCGCCAATGTCTATGCGCTGCCAGGCGACCTCTTTCCCCGCTGGATGGCGGGATCGGTCGTCGGCCTTGGCGGGCTGTCGGGCGCCATCGGCGGCATGCTGATGGCGAAGTTCGCCGGCATGATCCTGGAAAGCGTCGGCAGCTTCCAGCCGATCTTCATCGTCGCGGCCTGCGCCTATCTGATCGCGCTGCTGGTCGTCCACCTCATCGTGCCGCGCTACGCGCCCGTCACCCTTTCGGAATCCCGTTCATGAAGCCGCTGAAGCTCCACCCCGACCGCCTTTTCCCTGCCGAACCGCGCACCCGCGACATCGCCCGCGCGCTCCATGCCACGGTCAGGGACCTGCCCATCGTCAGCCCGCATGGGCATACCGATCCGCGCTGGTTCGCCTATGACGATCCCTTCGCCAACCCGTCCGAACTGCTGATCGTGCCGGATCACTATGTGTTCCGCATGCTGATGAGCCAGGGCGTGAAGCTGGAGGAGTTGGGCGTTCCGACCAAGGATGGCAGCCCCACGGAAACCGATCCCCGCGCCATCTGGCACAGGTTCGCCGCCCATTATCGCCTGTTCCGGGGCACGCCCTCCCGCATGTGGCTCGACTGGGTCTTCGCCGAAGCCTTCGGCATCGATGTCCGGCTGGAGGCGGAGACTGCCGACCATTATTACGACATCATCGACGCCGCGCTGAAGACGCCCGGCTTCCGTCCCCGCGCCCTGTTCGAGCGTTATGATATAGAGGTCATCGCGACCACGGAAGGGCCGCTGGACCCGCTCGACCATCATCGGGCGATCCGGGCGTCCGGCTGGGGCGGCAGGGTGATCACCGCCTATCGGCCGGACCCCGTGATGGACCCGGCGGTGCGCGGCTTTGCCGACAATGTCCGCGCCTTCTGCGCCATGGCGGGGGAGGATGCGGGCAGTTTCGCCGGCTATCTGCGCGCCCATGAAAGGCGTCGCGCAGACTTCCGCGCCGCCGGGGCGACCTCCACCGATCATGGCCACCTCACCGCCTTCACCGCGCACCTCGGAAGGGCGGAGATCGAGGCGCTTTATGCCAGCGTCATGTCCGGGCCCGTCAGCGACCGCGACGCCGAATTGTTCCGTGGCCATATGCTGGTGGAAATGGCGCGCATGTCGATCGAGGACGGCATGGTGATGCAGCTCCATCCCGGCGTGCATCGCAGCCATAATGCAGCCGTGCTGGCGCGTTTTGGCAGGGACAAGGGCGGCGACATTCCGGCGGCCGGAGAGTTCGTCCAGGCGCTCAAGCCCCTGCTCGACCTCTACGGCAATGACCCGCGGCTGACGCTGATCCTCTTCACCCTGGACGAGGATGTCTATTCCCGCGAACTCGCGCCGCTGGCGGGCCATTATCCCGCCCTGAAGCTGGGGCCGCCCTGGTGGTTCCATGACAGTCCGGAAGGAATGCGCCGCTTCCGCGAGCGCGCGACCGAGACGGCGGGTTTCTACAACACGGTCGGCTTCAACGACGACACCCGCGCCTTCCTGTCGATTCCCGCGCGGCACGACATGGCGCGCCGGATGGACTGCGCCTGGCTGGCGCGGCTGGTGGCTGAACACCGGCTGGAAGAAGACGAGGCTTTCGAACTGGCCCGCGCCTTGTCCTACGACCTCGTGAAGCAGGCCTATAAGCTGTGAGGCGGCTATGCTCCGCGACGCTCGATACGCTGCCCGCCGATGTGATCCGGCCTGCCTATGATCGCACGGCGGTCGAGGCCGGCGTCGTCCATCTGGGGATCGGCGCCTTCCACCGCGCGCATCAGGCGGCGGTCTTTGACGACGTGCTGAATGCCGGCGACCTGCGCTGGGGCATCGTCGCCGCGTCCCTGCGCTCGCCGCAGGTGCGCGACCAGATGGCGCCGCAGGACGGCCTCTACACCATGCTGGTGCGCGACGGCGCATCCCGGCGGGCGCGGATCATCGGCGCGGTCCAGCGGGTCATCGTCGCGCCGCAGGAGCCGCAGGCGCTGCTGGACGCCCTCGCGTCGCCCGACACCCATGTCGTGACGCTGACGATCACCGAGAAGGGCTATAAGCTCGACCCCGCTACCGGCGCGCTGATCGAGGGTGATCCGCAACTAGCGGCCGATCTCGCCTCGCTCGCCGGGCCGCAGACGGCGCCGGGCTATCTGGTGGCGGCGCTGGCGATGCGGAAGGCGCAGGGTCTGCCGCCCTTCACGGCGATTTCCTGCGACAATCTGCCGCATAATGGGCAGCTGTTGCGCAATGCCGTGCTGGCGCTGGCGCGCCGCCATGATCGCGTGCTGGCGGAGTGGATCGCGGAAGAAGCGGCTTTCCCGGAGACGATGGTCGACCGCATCGTGCCCGCCACCACGCCGGAGGATGTCGCCGCGCTCGCCGCACGGCTGGACGCGGAAGACCGGGCGATGGTCAAGACCGAACCCTTCATCCAATGGGTGATCGAAGATCGGTTTTGCGGCCCGCGCCCCGAATTCGGGGCAGGGGTGCAACTGACGGCGGCCGTCGCCCCGTGGGAGGAGGCGAAGCTGCGCCTGCTGAATGGCGCGCACAGCGGCATCGCCTATCTGGGCGGCCTTGCGGGCATCGACCATGTGCATGACGTGCTGGCGCTTCCCACCGCACGCGCCTTTGTCGAGGCGCTGTGGGATGAGGCGCAGACGACGCTGTCGCCGCCACCGGAACTCGACATCGCCGCCTATCGTGACGCGTTGATGGCCCGCTTCGACAATCCGACGCTGCGCCATCGCACGCGGCAGATCGCCATGGACGGATCGCAGAAGCTGCCCCAGCGCCTGCTTGCCCCCATCGCCGCGAGGCTGGCGGCGGGGCAGGGGATAGGGGCGCTGTCCCTAGCCGTCGCCGCATGGGTGCGCTGGCAGGCGGGACGGGACGATCTCGGCAAGGCGCATGTCGTTGACGACCCGCTGGCAGGCACGATCGCCGCCCGGCTCGCGGATGCCGACACGCCGGAGGAGCGGGTCGCCGCGATCCTGCGCCTCGACTCCGTGGTTCCGCCCGCATTGGCGGCGAATGCGGCTTTCCGCGTGGCGCTGGCCCGGTGGCTCGCCATCCTCGAAACGCAGGGCGCGCTGGCCGCGCTCGCCACCTTACAGGGGGAAATATGATGCAATTCGCCAGGATCGGCGCCGCGCTCACCGCCTTCGCGCTGGCCGCCACGGCGCAGGCCGAACCGCCCCGGCTCGTCAGGCAGGGCAGCGCCACCCAACTCAGCGTGCAGGGCAAGCCGATGCTGCTGATCGCGGGCGAGCTGGGCAACAGCAGCGCGTCGAGCGCGGCCTATATGGCGCCGCACTGGAAGCGGCTGAAGGCCATGCACCTCAACACCGTGCTGGCCCCTGTGTCCTGGGAACTGATCGAGCCGGAGGAGGGCAGGTTCGACTTTTCCTCGGTGGACGCGCTGATCCGTGACGCGCGGGCGAATGACCTGAAGCTGGTCATCCTCTGGTTCGGCGCGTGGAAGAACAGCATGTCGACCTACGTCCCCGCCTGGGTGAAGCGCGACCAGAGCCGCTTCCCCCGCGCGCAGCTTCCCAATGGGCAGGGCGTCGAAATCCTTTCCGCCATGGCGCCCGCGACGCTGGAGGCCGACCAGAAGGCCTTTGCCGCGCTGATGGCGCATATCAGGGCCGTGGACGACAGGCAGAATACGGTGCTGATGACCCAGGTGGAAAATGAGATCGGCATGTTGCCGGTCGCCCGCGACTATGGTCCCCTCGCCGATGCCGCTTTCAGGGGTCCGGTGCCGGCTGAACTCATGACCTATTTGCAGCAGCATCGCGACACGCTGGTCCCGCAGATGAAGCGCCTGTGGGAGGAGCAGGGGAACAGGACCAGCGGCACCTGGTCCGAAGTGTTCGGCCCCGGCCATCAGGCGGAGGAAATCTTCACCGCCTGGCATTATGCGCGCTTTGCCGACGCCCTGACCCGCGCGGGCAAAGGCGCCTATCCCATGCCCATGTATGTCAATGTCGCGCTCAACCGCCCCGGTCGCCTGCCGGGCGAATATCCGAGCGGCGGGCCGCTGCCGCACCTGATCGACGTGTGGAAGGCGGGAGCGCCCGCCATCGATTTCCTGGCGCCCGACATTTATTTCCCGAACTTCGTCGACATCGTGAACATCTACAAGCGGCCCGACAATCCGCTGTTCATCCCCGAAGCCAATAATGCCGACCATCCGCAGGTGCCCGGCAATGCCTTCTACGCCATCGGCAAGCTGGACGCGATCGGCTTCGGCCCTTTTTCCATCGAGTCGATCGACGAGAAGCCGGGGGCGCTGGGCGAGGCCTATGGCCTGCTGGAACAGCTCGCCCCTCATATCCTCGCCGCCCAGGGTCTGGGCCGAATGTCGGCTTTCCGGCCGAAATCGCTCTATGACGAAACGCTGGTCTATGAGCCGGTGACGGAGACGATCGGCAATTACCGCTTCACCGTCGCCTTTGCCGACATCCAGAGACCCGTCGCCACTCCTGATACTGTTAACGCAGGCGGCATCGTCATTCAGACCGGACCGGAGGATTACCTGATCGCCGGGCAGGGCATCACCGTCACCTTCGCCCCGGCGGGATCAGGACCGGGTCTCGCCGGGATCGACAGCGCCTGGGAGGGGCATTTCGACGCGCAGGGCCGCTGGATCGCCGGACGATTGCTGAACGGCGACCAGACCCATCAGGGGCGCCATATCCGGCTGCCCGCCGGCAACTTCCAGATCCAGAAGGTCCGCTTGTACCGTTACCAATAAAGACGCTTCCGGGCTTGACAAAAATAACTCAGGGTTTATCAAAGCCGCACTGATAGCGCTACCAGACAGGCTTACCGGATAGGCGGAAGCTGCGCTCAGGAGGGGATTTTCAAATGGCAGATTCTCACATTCATTCTTTCCGCATCGCGCTTTGCGCAGCGTCGGCCTTCGGCGCGCTGACGCTGGCCCAGGCGGCGATCGCCCAGGACAGCGCGGCCCAGCCCGCCGCTCAACCCGTCGCCCAGCAGGACGAAGCAGCCGACATCGTCGTGACCGGCATCCGCGGCAGCCTGCAAAGCGCCACCAACGCCAAGAAGAACGCGGTCGCCTTCGGCGACTCCATCTTTGCCGAAGACATCGGCAAGCTGCCCGCCACCAATCTTGCGGAAACGCTGAACCGCATGCCCGGTGTGCGCCTGAACCGCGACATCAGCGGCGAAGGCACGCAGGTCGCGATCCGCGGCCTTGGCCCCAGCTTCACCCGCGTCCTGCTGAACGGCTCTCAGCTTCAGGTCGCGTCGGACGGCGGCACGAACGGCGGCAGCGCCAATCGCGAAGTCGACCTCGACTTCTTCCCGTCCGAACTCTTCACCCGCCTCGACCTTGCCAAGACGCCGTCGCCCTCGACGCTGGAAGGGGGCATTGCGGGCACCGTGAACCTGCGCAACGCCCGTCCCTTCGACAAGCCGGGCACCCATGTCACCGTGGTCGCGCAAGGCCAATATACCGACAGCAATGAAAAGCTGAGCCCGCGCGGCGCGATCGTGGCCAGCCATACGACCGACACTTTCGGCATTCTGGTCGGCGTGGCCGGCGTCAAGACCAAGACCCGCATCGATGGCTTCGACACGGTCGGCTGGACCGATGGCAATCTGGGTCCGGGCGATGCGGGGGCCAACAACTTCACCTGGGCTTCGGTCGTTCCCGCCAACACCGGTCATGGTCTTATTGCCGGCCAGCCGGTCGACGTCGTCGCTACCTCCGGCCTGACCCGCGATCAGCTCAGCACCGCCTTGCTGCCGCGCCTCGGCCGCAACACCCTGACCAACGGCGACCGTTCGCGCATTTCGGCCTTGGCCTCACTCGAATGGCGGCCCAGCGATACGCTGCACTTCGCCCTCGATGGCATCTGGGCCAAGTCAAAGCGTGACTATTCGCGGATCAACATGAACTGGCAGGTCCGCAACTCCGGCCCCGGCACGGGAGCGCAGGCGACCGGCGGCATGATTCCGATCGACCTCACCGTCGACGACAACGGAGTCGTGACATCGGGTACCTTCGCCAATTCTTCCTTCTTCCTGGAAGCGAGCGAGTTCAAACAGACGACGAAGTTCTGGAACATCAATCCCAGCCTGACCTGGCAGCCGTCGGATACAGTAAAGGTGCAGGCGAGCGCCAATTGGTCGAAGAGCCGCTTCTTCCGTGAGCAGCCCACTTGGGCCTTTCAGACCGCGCCGCAATCAGGCGTCGACGTCTATTATGATAATGCAGACGGGTACTATCCGTCGATTACGACCAATATAGACCTCAACGATCCCAATCTGGGCTGGCAATGGTATCGCCAGAACGTCACGATGGTACGCCGCAAGACCGAAACCAAGGGCGCGCATCTGGACGTCACCTTGGGCGACGAGATGTTCAATGTAAAGGTCGGCGCTGCTTATGACCGGGCAACCCGCTCGATCCGCGCTTACGACAACAGTGCGGCCTATCAGTTGTCGGTCTGCGGCAACGGTTGCACCGGCGCCACCGGATCGATCCCGACCAGCGCTATCCCACAATATCTGACGCCTATGTCGATCGGCAATTTCGGCCATCTCGCTGGCCGCAACATTGGCTATAACGCCTTCATCATGCCCGACTTCGGCGCGATCAAGGACGCCACCAACTATTACAGCTATCGAGATAGCGCTCCGGAAGCAATCGGCGCGGTAACGGGTGGCGCGACAGGCGACATGGATGAAAAGGTCTGGGGCGCCTATTTCGAACTGAATGGCGTTACAACTATTGCCGGTCGCGATCTGCACATCAATACGGGCATGCGCTATGCTGCGACCAATCAATATGTGGAAGCACCCAGCCAGTTGCCCGACAAGAGCGTCGTCAACTTCACGTCACGTTCAAAATATGAAAATTTTCTGCCGTCGATCAACCTTACCTACGACATCGCCGACAATGTGAAGCTGCGGGCGTCGGCCTCGCGGACGATGACCCGCCCGGATGCGGGACAGATCCTGCCCGGCATGACCTTCTCCGACCCCTCGGCGCTGATAGCCACTTCTGGCAATCCCGGTCTCGAGCCCTATACGTCCGACAATTATGATATTGGCGGCGAATTCTATACGGGCGGCATCGGCTACGTCGGCCTTTCGGCCTTCATGAAGAATGTCCAGGGTTTCACGGTCACGCAGGGTGAGGAACGCACCTTCGGTGCACTGGGCATACCTTTCGAAACGCTGACGCCGCAACAGCAGAATGCGATGACCGATCGCGTTGCGAATTCGAAGGGTCAATATAGTTCGGTCGATCAACTGCCCATCATCGTGAACCGGCCGATCAACCTCAGCGACCTCAAGATCAAGGGCATCGAGGCGACCTGGGTGCAGCCGCTCGACTTCCTGGTGAAGGGCCTCGGCTTCTCGGCCAACGGCACCTACCTCAAGCAGTCGTCGAAGCTGATGCCGGGTCAGGCGACCAGGCTGGTTGCGACCGGCGTTTCAAAATGGTCGTATAATCTCCAGGGCTTCTATGAAAATAACGGCCTCTCGGTCAGCCTGAACTATGTCTGGAACGACAAGTCGATCGCGGTCAACGCGCCGCAGAACGGCATTACCGGCGCCGCCCTGCGCAATGATGCCCGCGGCCAGCTTGATCTGTCCGCCGGTTATCAACTGCCTTTCCTCAACAAGGCGATGCGCCTGACGCTGGATGTGCTCAACATCACCAACGAACCGATCCGCACCACCTTCGAATATGATAATGCACCCTATTCGATCTACTATCCGGGCCGGACGGTGTTGGCGGGCATCCGCGCGAATTTCTGATCCTCCCCCAAGGAGCCTGGGGCCGGTTGCAAGACCGGCCCCTTTCTTTCGTTCTGACGAGGACAAGCCCATGCGGTTGACCTTTGCGGCTTTTCTGTTCCCGCTCGCGGCCTGCATCGCGGGCCCGGCTCTGGCGGCGCCATGCGCAGGGCGTTGGACTGCGGCCTGGGCCTCTGCCCAGATGGCGCCCACCGGGGACAATGCGCTGGCGCCGGGCATGCTGGCGGACAGCAGCCTGCGGCAGATCGTCCGGCCCTCCATGGCGGGGGACCGGCTGCGGGTGCGCCTGTCCAATCTGATGGGCGCCGCGCCGCTGCACATAAGGGGCGCCAGCATCGCGCGCGCGCTGCGGGCCGGATCGCCGGCCATCGATGCGAAGACCCTCCTTCCGCTCCGCTTCGACGGGCGCAGCGACGTGACGATCCCGGCCGGCGCGGATTATCTGTCCGATCCGGTGGCGCTGCCGGTCCGCGCCTTTGACGATCTGGCGATCAGCATCGCCTTTGGGGAGGAGCCTTCGGGCCAGACCTCCCACCCCGGATCGCGGGCGACCTCCTGGCTGCTCAAGGGCGATCATCTGACCGACCCTGCCATGGCGGGCGCGCAGGCGGTGGAGCACTGGTTCTCGCTGGCCGCGCTGGAGGTGGAGCGCTGCACGGCGGCGGAGCTGATCGTCGCGCTGGGCGATTCCATCACCGACGGGAGGGGGTCGACCACGGATGGCAATGACCGCTGGACCGACAATCTCGCCCGGCGACTTCAGGCCGATCCGGCGACGCGGCATCTGGCGGTCGTCAACCAGGGCATAGGCGGCAACCGCCTGCTGAACGACGGCCTTGGCCCCAACGCGCTTGCCCGGCTCGACCGCGATGTGCTGGCGCAGCCGGGCGTGCGCTACCTGATCCTGCTGGAGGGGATCAACGACATCGGCACGCTGACGCGCGAAGCGCCGGTCAGCGATGCCGAACATGCCCGGCTGGTATCGCGCATCATCGGGTCCTATCGTCAGATCGTCATGCGGGCGCGGGCCCGGGGCATCAAGGTGATCGGCGGAACCATATTGCCCTTCATGGGCAACGACTATTATCATCCCGACGCCCGTAACGAAGCCGACCGGCAGGCCGTCAACCGCTGGATTCGCGAACCGGGGAATTTCGACGGCGTGATCGATTTCGACCGGGCGGTGCGCGATCCCGCTCGCCCCGACCGCCTGCTTCCCCGCCATGATGTCGGGGATGCGCTGCATCCTTCGCCCGAAGGCTATCGCGCCATGGCCCGGGCGATCCCGCTCGATCTGTTCAGATAGCGGGGGTCGGGCGAGCTCGTCCGTCTCGCCCATCTGCCTGTCATCCTTTCGGGCAGGGCGGATTGCCAATGGCGATCCTGCCGCATTATGAATCGACAAGGACGATATTGTCGGACTTAATAGCGCAAGCCTGCCAAGGAAGAACCGGCCCATGGACGACATGACCAGCACCCCGGCCGATCCCTTCGCGGCGCTGGGCCAGCGCGACCATCCGCTGCGGGCGTCCCTCTCGCGGGAAATGCATATTCGCGGCCTGCCCCGTTTCGATGCCCCGGCCCTCGCGCTGCAATTCGTGCTGCTGGTCGACGAGCAGCAGGCCGAGCAGGGCATCGCCCTGCTGTCCCACCGCTTTCCCGCCCTCAAGGCCGGTGATCGCTTCCTTGCCGCGCGGATCGGCGACCTCCATTTCTCCTGGGAGCGTCATACCGAATTCATGACCTACAGCTTCCTCGCGCCGGTCGAGGGCGCGACGCTGTTCGACCTTGCGCCATTTGGCGATGTGCCAGCATGGATGGCGGACATGCCGGGCCGGGTGATCCGCTCCACCCAGATCGCCATGGTCATGGACGAACCGCCCTCCGCGGCGATCGCCGCGCATTTCGCGACCGACGACCTCATCATATCCGACGTTGCGGACGGCCATGCCCGCATCTGGAGCGACTTCCGCCTGCATGCCGACGGCTTCGGCCGGCTGCTCATCCACGACAAGGGGTTGCAAGGCGGCGAAAGCTCGCAACTGGTCCAGCGGCTCCAGGAACTGGGCAATTACCGCAAGATCGCCTTGCTCGGCCTGCCTGAGGCGCAACAGGCGACCCCCTTGCTCACCGCGCTCGAACAGCGGCTGACCTCGATCACGAGCCGTGTCGCGCAGAAGGATGCGGATGCCGATCAGGTGCTGGAGCAACTTTCCGCCTTGAGCGCGGAGCTGGCCGGGATCGTGGCGCGCACCCGCTACCGCATGAGCGCGACGCAGGCCTATGCGGAAATCTGCCGCGACCGCCTCCGCCGTCTCGCCGTCGTGCCGGTGCGGGGGTATCGCTCGCTCGACGATTTCACCGAGCGGCGCCTGCTGCCGGCCATGCGCACCTGCGATGCCTTCACCCGCCGGCTGGAGGATCTGGCGCAGCGGACCGCCTGGACCAGCGCCTTGCTGCGCACGCGGGTCGACACCGCCCTTGCTCGCCGCAACCGCGACCTGCTGGCGTCCATGGACCGCCGGACCGCGCTGCAATTGCGGCTCCAGCATACGGTGGAAGGGCTGTCGGTGGTGGCCATCAGCTATTATGCCCTTGGCCTTTGGCACCATCTGAAGGAAGCGCTGGAGCTTCAGGGATGGCATCTGCCCGCCTGGATCGATGTCGCGCTGTTCCCGGTGACGATCATCACGGTCTTCCTGGGGATCGGCCAGATCAGAAAGGTGAAGCGTCCATCCGGCGACGCGCATTAGGACCGATCGACATTCAGGTTCATGGCGGCCTGCAATGGTTGAATCGAGTCACCTGCCCAGCTTCCATTCCGTGCTTCCGGTGCTCGCTTACTTTGAATATGCTGCGCTCCGGGCCACGGAAAACTGCCATTTTCGGCTCACCCTGAACCGAATCGGCCCCAGGATTTCCGGCTCGGTGGAACCCCTGTTTGTGCCATGCCTCCCCTCAGTTCCGGGCATAGAGATAGGCGGCGATGTCGCGTGCCTCACGCTCCGACAGGCCCTGTTCGGGCATGCCGCTTCCGGGTCGCAGCGCCTGCGGATGCATCAGCCATCGCACCATCGTCTCCGGATCGTTGGGGAGCGAACCGGCCAGGCTTGCGCGTTGGCCGACATGGGTCAGGTCCGGCCCCACCATGCCGTTTGCGCCGTCGATGCCGGGAATGACATGGCAGGCGCCGCAGCCATGGCGATAAAGGGCGGCCCGGCCCCTTTCCGAATGTCCGCCGGTCATGGCGTCGGCGCGGGTTTCATCGGCGGCCCTGGTTTCCAGATAGATCGCGCCGCCCGCCACAAGCGTGACGCAGACCGCGAGCAGAAGGATCGCTGCCAGCCAGACGAGGCTTGAGGGGACGGGGCGGCTAGCCATATGCAGGCCTCGGCACTTTGCGGGTGAAGCGCATCGCGGGGCCGGCATGGACGAGACAGCCCGGCGGCGGCGCTGGAAGGATCACGCCTATCCGACGCATGGCGGCACGATCAGCAGGGCTAGCGTCTGGAAGGCGCTCGCCAGCGCGAATATGCCCGCGACGGCGAGGGCGAGCCTGGCCAGCCAGGGATGGGAAAGGGGGCCATGCGACCCTGTCAGGGGCCAGGCGATGCGCGCCGCCAAGGCGCAAAGGGCGATGCTGACCACCCCCCAAGCAAGGCCGATCCGCCATCGCCCGCAATCGGCATGGAGCAGTGCGGAAAGGCCCTGTTCGAACAGGAACCAGGTCATCGGCGGCAGCAGCAGGCCGATCCAGGCCCGCGCCCGGATGCTGAGGCGGCTGGGCGTCATAGCGCCCTCGGCGCCCAGTAGATGAGGGCATAGACGGGCAGCCAGCATAGGATCACGAAGGTCCAATAATTGGAATTGTCCTCCACATCCGCGAACTGATCGTCTCCGACCTCATGGGTGAAAAGCCAGACGCCCAGCACCACCGTGTCGAACCAGTCGGTGACGACATGGGTGGTGTGGAGGACGAGGAGCGTCCAGACGATCGATCCATAGGCGTCCTGATGCCAGGATATGCCGAGATGCGCGAACTCGAACGCGCGGGGTATGAAGAGCAAGGCTGCGATGACCGCCATCGCCAGCGTACCCCAGCGCACGCCGCCCAGATGCTTCTTCCTGGCGCAGCGCAACACCCAGACATTGGGCACCGCGCTCAGCAGCAGGCCGATGGTGAAGATCGCGCTCCACAAAAGTCCGGGCAAGGCGTCGCCCTTGGGCGGCCAGGCAGGGGCCTGGGTCATAAGATAGAGATAGGCCGCGGCGGCGAGCGCGAAGCCGGTCCCCTCTATGACCATGAAGCCGATATTGCCCCACCAGACCAGATGGCGCGGGCCCGATGCGCTTTCCGGCAGGGTGGAAAGATCGCCGACGATCCGGATGGAGCGGGAGGGACTCATGCATTCACCCCCAATGGTCCCGATCGGGAGCGGGGCCGGCTGGGCCAGAACCATCCCGTCAGGGTGGCGGCGACCGGCGCAGCGCCGACGACAATGGCCCAAGGCGTGAAGATGCTGCCGATGAACATGGCGGAGACCGCGAGCGCCGCCAGCAGCGGCCAGATCGACGGCGCGGCGCTCTTCTGCCTGTAGAGGGGAATGGCGTCGGTCACGGACGTCACCAGCACTTCGCGCCGGTCCGGGCGAAGGCCGTCCATGACGTCGATCCGCCCGGCATCGTCCCACATCGGGGTCAGGCTGCGCACCACGGGCACATGCGCCATGTTGTACGGCGGCGGCGGGGAGGGGGACGCCCATTCCAGCGTCGATCCGCCCCAGGGGTCGTCGCCCGCCGGCTGGCCGCGCCAATAGGCCCATAGCGCATTGCCCACGAAGACGAGCCCGCCCGCCACGGCGATGGCGCTGCCAGCGGTCGCGACCTGGTTCAGCGTTTCCCAGCCCATGCCGGGCGGATAGGTATAGACGCGACGGGGCATTCCCATCAGGCCCAGGAAATGCATCGGCATGAAGCCCAGGTTGAAGCCGCCGACGATCAGGACGAAGGCGACCTTTCCCCAGCGTTCCGACATCAGCCGCCCGGTCGCCTTGGGGTACCAATAGGCAAAGGCGCCGAAAAGCGGGAAGATCGCCCCGCCGATCAGCACATAATGAAGATGCGCCACCACGAAATAGGTGTCGGTGAGTTGCAGGTCGAGAGCGGCCGACGCGGTCATCACGCCTGAAAGGCCGCCGATGACGAAGGTCGCGACAAAGCCCAGAATCCACAGCATCGGCGTTGCAAGACGGATTCTGCCGAGCCAGATCGTCGCGATCCAGCAGAAGATCTGCAATCCGGCGGGCAGCGCGATCGCCATGCTGGCGGCGGTGTAGAAATCATTGCCCAGGCGGGGCAGGCCGACGGCGAACATATGGTGCACCCACAGGCCGAAGGCCAGCGCGCCGATGGAGATCATGGAGAGGACGAGGGCGGCATGGCCGAACAGCGTCCGCCGCGAAAAGGTCTCGACGATGGAGGATATGAACCCGGTGGCGGGCACGAAGATGATATAGACTTCCGGATGCCCGAAGAACCAGAAGAGATGCTGGAACAGAAGCGTGCCGCCGCCCCCGGCGGGCGAGAAGAAATGGGTCGAGACGAGCCGGTCGGCGATCAGCATGGAGGTGACGAGCATGACCGCCGGCATGGACAGGATCGTCATGATCGATGCGATCAGCATGGCCCAGAGGAATACCGGCATGCGGGTCAGCGTCATGCCGGGGGGCCGCATCTTGAGGATGGTCGCCGCGACATTGACCGAGGCGGCAAGCGCGGCGACCTCCGTGAAGGTGATCATCTGCGCCCAGATGTCGGCGCGATGCCCCGGGCTGTAGGATGGACCTGAGAGCGGGGGATATTCGAACCAGCCAAGGTCGGGCGTGATGTCGATCGCATGGGCGATCCACAGGGTCAGGACGCCGCCGAAATAGAGCCAGAAGCTGAAGGCGCCAAGGCGCGGGAAAGCCATGTTGCGCGTGCCAAGCATCAGCGGCACCAGCCAGAAGGCCATGGCCTCCATCAATGGCACGGACACCAGGAACAACATGGTCGAACCGTGCAGCGAAAAGCTTTCATTGTAGAGCTGCGGGCTCATGCGGGTGTTTTCGGCGACCGACAGCTGCCATCGCATGTCGAGCGCGAGCATGCCGGCCAGGAACATGAGGAACAGCGCCGTGACGATGTAGCGCGCGGCGATGCGCTTGTGATCGACCGTGGTCAGGAAACCCCACAGGCCCGGCGGGTCGCGCCACCTTTCGTCCAGCCGTTCGATCAGGGTCGCGTCGGCGGTCATCTGAGCCTCGCCAGATAGGTGGCGAGCGCATCGGCATCCGCAGGCGGCAGCGGCACGGCCGGCATCGACGTACCGGGCTTCAACGCCTGGGGCTGCGCGATCCAGCCTTGCAGCGCGCCCCGCGTCATGGGCAGCGTGCCGGCGGCGATGGACCTTCGCGCGGCGACATGGGTGAGATCGGGTCCCGCCCGGCCTGTTGCCGATGTGCCCCTGATCCTGTGGCAGGCCGCGCATTTCGTCGCGAAGAGCTGGGCTCCGCGCCCTGTGGCGGGCGCGCCGGATGCCGCCGGGGCTGCCTGCGTCTTCAGCCAGAGGTCGAAATCGGCAGGCGCTTCCACCTTCACATCGAAGGCCATATGGGCATGTTGCGCGCCGCAAAATTCCGTGCACGCCCCGCGAAACCAGCCCGTTCGACGCGGCGTCAGGTCGAGAAGGTTGCGGCGGCCGGGAATCATGTCGATCTTTCCGGAGACGTTTGGCACCCAGAAACTGTGAATGACATCTCCCGACGCAAGCTCGACCCGTGTCGTGCGGCCCAGCGGCAAATGGAGTTCGTTGGCGGTCTCGATCCAGCGCCCGCTTGCCGGATCGCGATATTCGATCCGCCACCACCATTGATGCCCGGTCACGCGCACGGCCATGGCGTCCTGCCCGCGGGTTGCGAACAGGGCGCGGTCAGCGAAGAAGCTGGCGGTGATGAGGATGGTGAGCCCGACGACGATGATCCCCGCCGCGACATGGAGGGCGCGGTCCACCCGCTTTTCAACCCGTCCTTCATCCTTTCGGCGGCGCGAGCGGGCGCGCATGACGCCCCAGACGAGCCCGCCCATCACCAGCAGATAGACCAGCCCGCAGACCACCGTCATGACGATCAGGAGCATGTGGAGCGCGGACGCCTGATCCCCTGCCGGGGCGAGCGGCGACTGGACGCCGGTGCAGGCGGACAGGATCAGCATGGCGATGACCGATGTCGATCGTCTCATTGCGGGCCGGACCATGCCGATCCCTGCGGCTCGCCCTTCTGATCGAGCAGGAGCCGCCGCCGCTTTTCGGGACGGTGCAGCGGCAGATCGCGGACATAGGCCGTGATCTGCCAAAGCTGCTCGACCGGCACGCGCCGGCCATAGGCGCCGCCATGGCCCGTGGCGATCGACCGGTAGACGTCCGCGAAGCCCCCGCCCTGAACCCATTGCCCATCGGACAATCGGGCGCCGCCCTTTGCCTGTTCGCTGTGGCAGGGCGAACAGCCATACCATGCGAAATAGCGGCCGCCCTGTGCGACCTGGTAGAAATTCCCCTGATAGGCGTCGATCCGCGGGTCCGCATTGCCATGCGGCGCCGTCTGCGGCAGGCCGGGGCCCAGGTCGCGCGCTTCCTGGCTGCATCCGCCGAGCAGGATCGCCATCAATGCCGCTGCCCCGCGCTTCCGCATCTCAGATGACGATGCGGACGGGAACGCCCTTGGCCGCAGGTGTCTTCGACTGTTCGTCGTGGTACCAGAGCGGAACCAGGGGATTCATTTCCGGATAATATGCGCCCAGGCAGCCGCGCGGCAGCAGGAAGGGCGTGACCGCCAGACCGTCGACCTGACGATGAACGCCGTCCCCGGCATCGCTCGCCAGGCTGACAACCTGGCCCTCCCGAAGGCCGGCGGCTCCCATATCCTCAGGGTTCATCAGCACGACGTCGCGCGTTCCTTCGATGCCGCGCAGCCGGTCGGAATAGCCGTAGATCGTCGTGTTGAACTGGTCGTTCGACCGCAAGGTCACCAGCCTGTAACGGCCCACCGCCGGTTCGAAGCCGACCGAACTCATCGTCTTGGGAACGGTGAACTGCGCCTTTCCGCTCTCGGTCTTCCAGATCCGCTCCCGCGCCGAATTGCCGCGGTAGAAGCCGCCGGGCGTGAACACCCTGTCATTGAAGTCGTGGAACTGGTCCGGGTAGCTTTCCTCGATCCTGTCCCTGATCCTGGCATAATCCGCCGTCCATGCGTCCCATTCCAGCTTTGGATTGGGGGGAAGCGTCGCCTTCGCCATTCCGGCCACGATCGCCACCTCCGACTTCAGATGGTCGGAGGCGGGCTTGTTCTTGCCCAGCGAGCCGTGGATGCAGGAGAGAGAATCCTCCATCGTCACCGCCTGCGGGCCGGATGCCTGCATGTCTTCCTCGGACCGTCCAAGGCACGGCAGAAGATAGGCGATTTCGCCGTTTATGAGGTGACTGCGGTTGAGCTTGGTCGCGATCTGGACCGTCAGGCGCAGGCGCTGCCAGGCCGCCTCCATCTTCTCGCGTTCCGGGATGGCGCGGACGAAATTGCCCCCCAGGCCGATAAAGGCCTTCACCTCTCCCGACAGGATTTTCTCGCATGCCTTCACCGTGTTCATGCCTTCTTCCCGCGGCGGGTCGAAGCCATATTGCCGGGCGATCCTGTCCAGCGGCACCAGTTCCGGCTTTTCGGAAATGCCGACCGTCCGCTGGCCCTGCACGTTCGAATGGCCGCGGACCGGGGATATGCCGGTGCCGTCGCGGCCGATATTGCCCTTGAGCAACCAGAGATTGGTGAGCGCCGCAAGATTTTCGAAGCCATGGACATGCTGGGTCAGGCCCATGCCGTACATGGCGATGGAGCGGGGAGCGTCGATATAGATCTGCGCCGCCTGCCGGAGGTCGGCGCGGGCAAGGCCGCTCTCGCGCTCGATCTCCTCCCAGCCTGTCGCTTCGACATGGGCCTTGAGCGCTTCGAATCCGGTGCAGTGCTGCTCGATGAAGTCGATGTCGAGGACGTGGCGCTGTTTCTCGCGCCACTTCCTTTCTTCCTCGGCAAGGACATGCTTGATCAGTCCGGTGATGGCGGCAATGTCCCCGCCGGCCTTGACCTGCAGATAGAGCGTCGAGATCTGCGTCGCCTTGGGCGTCAGCATTTCGGTCGGGCTCTGGGGATTTTTGAAGACTTCCAGACCCTTTTCGCGGATCGGGTTGAAGGTCACGATCTTCACCCCGCGTTTCACCGCCTCCTGCAGCGGATGCAGCAGCCGGGGGCTGTTGGAGCCCGTATTCTGCCCGAAGAAGAAGATCGCGTCGCACAGGTCGAAATCGGCCAGCACGCAGGTGCCGACCGGGGAGCCGATGAGCTTCTTGAGCGCGACGGACGTCGTCTCATGGCACATATTGGAACTGTCCGGCAGGTTGTTGTGACCATAGGCCCGGGCGAACAGGGCATAGAGATAGCTTGTTTCCAGGCTGGCCCGCCCCGATGAATAGAAGACGGCGGCGCGGGGATCGATGGCCTTGAGTTCCCTGCCGATTGCCTCGAACGCCTCTTCCCAGGAGCAAGGCACATAGCGGTCGCTCGCCCGATCGAAGCGCATCGGATGGGTGAGCCGGCCAAGCTGCTCAAGGTCGTGGTCCTTCCATGTCCTGAGCTCGCCGACCTTGTGCCTGGCCAGCACTTCGGGCGTGCAGCGGCGGCTGGTCAGTTCCCATAGCGTGGCCTTGGCCCCGTTCTCGCAAAATTCGGCGGCATGCGGATGGGCGGGCTTGGTCCAGGCGCAGGACACGCACATGAACCCCTTGACCTTGTTTTGCCGGCGCAGCGTGTTGAGGACGGCCGGCGTCGGCTTCTCGCGCCAGGCGATCTCGGCCATGCCCTTGATCGAGCCCCAGCCGCCTTCCGCGCCGTCATAATGAACGGTGTCGTCTTCATCGCCCATGGCACGACCCTCCTGTCGCTTCTCTATCGGTTTATTACGCAGCGCGAACTAACCTGGGTTGGACGCCGGTCGGGCGAGGCTGATTTGTTTCCGTTTCATGTCCCGAACGGTTTGAGGGCGGAGACGTTCCAAGGATAGGCGTCGGCCGGTCCAGGCGGACGAGGCGCCTGCCTTGTTCGGGCTAACCGCGCGCCAGGCCGGGGCCGACATGTCCGACGGGCGCCGGATCGCCGCGGGAATAGGTGCCGACCAGCACGCCCACCCCCAGCACCTGGCCGTCCATCGCCTTGACGATGTCGGACCGGCCGGGCCCCGGCCCCAGATCAATGGCCTGCGCCAGGGCGAAGAGCTGGAAAATATAATCATGCTCGCCATGACCCGTCGGCGGGTCCGGCGGAAGCCAGGCCTGGGCAAGATAGCTGTTTCGGCCAACGGAACCGACGGTGGCCTCCTTGCCCTCCGCAATCTCCCCCTCGTCCACTTGGCGGAGATCGCCGGGCAGGTCCCAGAGCAGGCCATGGACCAGCGGATTGGGTGTGGGCGCGTCGGGGTCCTCGACGATCAGCGCGATGCTGGCCGTGCCTGCCGGCACCTCACCCCAGACAAGCGGCGGGGATACCCCTTCGCCATCCGCCGTGAAGCGGATCGGCAGCCGGCCGCCGGCAGCGAAAGCCGGGCTGGACAGCGGGATCATGGGCGCCGTTCCCTGCAGCCCGGCCCTGACGATGGCCAGCCTTTCATGGCCGGCGCGGACATTGGTGAAGATCCTGCCCATCCAGGCGGGAATATGTTCGAGCATCGGCTGGCTCCATGGCTCCGGTCATCGACTGAAGGGAAAACTTCAGCCGCGTGCAGGACGTTCCATCGCGATGAGCCGCGCCGCGCTATAATCCATAACCTCAGAGACATGGATTAAAGGATGGCGCCATCCGGAAGGACGGCGCCGGTCCAAATTGTTATCTCTATCCGTCTTAGAGGACTTCGAGAGCCACGGCGGTCGCTTCGCCGCCGCCGATGCAGAGCGCCGCGACGCCTTTCCTGACGCCGCGGGCCTTCAATGCCGCCACCAGCGTGGCGATGATGCGCGCGCCGCTGGCGCCGATGGGATGACCCAGTGCGGTGGCGCCGCCATTGACGTTGATCCTGTCATGCGGAATGTCGAGGTCGCGCATCGCGATCATGGCGACGGCGGCAAACGCCTCGTTCACTTCGTAGAGATCGACGTCCCCGGCGGACCAGCCCGCCTTCTCCAGCACCTTGCGGATCGCGAAGACCGGGGCAGTCGTGAACAGCGCGGGAGCATGGGCATGGGATGCGGTGGCGACGATGCGCGCCTCCCTGGCAAGGCCAAGCTTCTCAGCGACATCCGCACGGGTCAGCACCAGCGCGGCTGCGCCGTCCGAAATGGAGGCGGAGGACGCCGCCGTGATCGCACCGTCTTTGGCGAAGGCGGGCTTCAGCGAGGGTATCTTCTCCGGCTTCGCATTGCCGGGCTGTTCGTCCTTGTCGACCTGGACCTCGCCGCCGCGCGTCCTGACCGTGACAGGCACCACCTCCGCAGCGAAGGCGCCGCTGTCGATCGCCGCATTGGCGCGGGCGAGGCTTTCGACCGCATAGGCATCCATTTCCGCGCGGGTGAACTGATAATCGCGGGCCGTGTCCTCGGCAAAGGCTCCCATGGGCTTGCCGCGATCATAGGCGTCCTCCAGCCCGTCCATCATCATCGTGTCGATGACCCGATCGTGGCCGATGCGCGCGCCGGAACGGTGCTTGGGCAGGGCATAGGGCGCATTGGTCATGCTCTCCATGCCGCCGGCGACGACGATGTCCACGGCCCCGGCGCTCAGCGCTTCGGCCGCCATGATTGCCGCCTGCATGCCCGAACCGCACATCTTGTTGACCGTCGTCGCCTCCACCGACTGGGGCAGGCCCGCGCCAAGCGCCGCCTGCCGCGCGGGCGCCTGGCCGAGGGCGGCGGGCAGGACGCAGCCCATATAGATGCGGTCGATGGCCTCTGGCGCGGCGCCGGAGCGCTCGACCGCCGCCTTCACCGCAACGGCGCCCAGTTCCGGCGCTGAAACGCTGGAAAGTGCGCCCTGAAAGCCGCCCATGGGCGTCCGGGCATAGCCAGCGATGATGATGTCCTTGCTCATATCTCTTTCCTCAAGCGGTTCAGGGACGAACCCAGCACTGGATCATGCCGCGAATCGTGACGAGGGTTTCCGTCCGTATCGCCCGCCTCTTCTCCCATCCGGGCAATGCGTGCAACGGGCGCACCGATATTCCTTCCCGCGCTGTCCACGTTCACGCACGCGATCAGCGGCATATTTTTGCCCTAAGCGTATGAGCCAGGCAAGGAATTGAGTCCTTGGGTCGACCAGGATCAGGTTCTATGTTGCGGGTTCCACTCGTTTCGCAGGGAAAGGCCATGAATCCGTTTCCTCAGGATATTTTTACCGAGCCAACGGGTGTCGACCCCGACACGCTCGCCAATCTGGGACCGCTGGCGAGGCTGGCCGGTCGCTGGGAGGCCCATAAGGGTGTTGATATCAACCCCAAGGCAGACGCTCCCGAGCGGCGCGTGTTCGTTGAGCGTGTTTCGTTCGATGCCATCGATCCTCAAACCAACGGGCCGCAGCTTTTCTACGGCCTGCGCTATCACACCCATATCACGACCGAGGAAGAGGACATCACCTTCCACGATCAGGTCGGTTACTGGCTATGGGAACCGGCGACCGGGCTGATCCTGCAGACATTGGCAATTCCACGTGGGCAGGTGGCGCTGGCCGCGGGCCACGCCAAGGTCGGCGACGACAATTTATCGCTGGTCGCGACACGCGGTCAGACGCAATATGGGATATGCTCGACCGCTTTCCTGGAATATGGTTTTCGAACGGATGCATACCGGATCGACATCCGCTTCGACGGCGACGATAGCTGGAGCTATGATATTCACACCACTCTTGCCGTCCACGGCAGGCCCGACCCGTTCGACCATCACGATACGAATACCCTTCGGCGTGTGGCGCCGGGGAAACCCAATCCTCTCAAGCAGATTCTGGACCGACGGGCGAGGTCGAACTGATATGGCGGGCATCCCTGTCCGCTTTCGAAAACCGGAATTCGACGCTTGAGTCATTATTGAGAGTTAAGCTGCCCAAACGTCATTTTCGACCTGTATCGGTAAGTCACATGTTGTTGAGAAAGGGCACGCAAACCCGCCCGCCCTTTCCCATCCCCGCTTTGCAAATCAAAGTTTGACAGACACGCCCATATACATGAAGCGGCCGATATTGTCGTAAATGGCGTCGCCATCACCATTGCTGCCATTGCCGAACAATCCGTAGGGCGGTTTACGGTTGGTGAGATTGTCGACCCCGCCATAAAGGGTGAACCGCTTGTCGACATCCAGCGACGCACGGATCGAATGGTAGAAAACGCGCGGATAATAGACGGTGTCGGCATAGTTGGGATCGAGCGCCGGCACGCCATAAGTGTCGTGCTGGGCCTCCCAATCGGTGATCGATTGGCGGCCGATATAGCGGATTTGATACCCCAGGGTGAGGTTGCGGTGCGTATAGTCGATGGACGCATTGACGTTCCAGATCGGATCGCCCAGCTCTCCCTTCACCCGTTCGGGCTGGCCGGGATTGTCGAGATAGGGATAGTCGGTGCGGGTCCGCACCCAGGTGCCGACGACCCGGACCGCGATCCTGTTGTCGGGGTCGAACCGATGATTATAGGCGACATCCATGTCGATGCCTTTCGCCACCAGGGCGGCGAAGTTCACCGTGCTCTGCAACAGGGCCGGTCTGGCGAACAGTCCATTGGCCTGACGGGGATAGATGAGCTGACAGAACTGGTTGTTCAGATTTGCTCCATCATAGCAGGCGTCGAGAATGGTCTGCGCATCCACGGCACTGATGACCTTGCTGATCTTGATGTCGTAATAGTCGACCGTGATCGACAGGTCCGGGATCATGCGCGGTTGCAGGATGAAGCCATAGGTCCAGCTGCGCGACTTTTCGGCGGTCAGATTGGGATTGCCGCCCGACAGAAACTCCGTGCTTCCGGCCCGCGCCACGCTGTTGACGAAGCCCGCGGGAACGCCGGCGGCGGCGCAATTGGCCGCGCGGGTCGACTTGCCCTTGTCGATGAAATTGACGTCGCAGGGATCGTCCAGAAGATCGAAATTCTGTGACGGCGAGGAATAAAGGTCGCTCAGTGTCGGAGCCCGTACCGACCGGGAGTAATTGACCCGGAACTTGATGTCGGAAACCGGTGCGTAGATCGCACCGCCATTATAGGCCCAGACGGTGCCGGTTGCGCCCTTATAGTCCGCGACGCGAACCGCGCCATTGACGCTGAGTTCCCGCGCGAACGGCATGTCCTTCAGAAGGGGAACGTCCAGTTCGCCATAGGCTTCCTTCACGGCGAAGGATGGCGGATTGAAGTCGGGAATGGCGTTCAGGAAAGTATCGCCGCTCTTCACCGTATCGTCATAGGCGTAAAATGCCTTTTCCCGACGATATTCGGCGCCAATCGCAAAGGCGACGGGACCGCCCGGCAGCTCGAACCATTGCGAGCTGTCGCCCACCAGATTGGCGTTGATGTCGAATTGACTGGCGCTACCCCGGCGATGGGATGTGGTGTTGATATAATCGAGCGCCGCCTGGCTGGGCGCACCGTCCCCGAAGAGGTTGAGCGGTGCGCAGGCCGGATCTGTGACGGTCACCTGATTGATGCGGCAGACGATATTGCCCGCAGCGTTGAAAACGGCGTCGGCCGCATTCTGAAAGCGGGATTCGATACGGTTGTTGAAGAACAGGGAGCGGCTCTTGAACTTCCCGTAATTGACGGAAAAATCATAGCGCCAGTCATCGTTGAACGTTCCTTCGGCGCCCACGACGATGCGATAGGTGTCGCGGCGGTCATATTCGTCGCGGGTGCCAAGATCGTTATTATTGCGGTTGAGCCGGAAGAACTCCGCGCCCGCCGGCAGCAGAGAGCGGATGGTGGCGGCCGCGCCCGGCTGCAAATAGGCATTGTCGAAAAAGATCGGAACGCCCGATCCCAGATAGGTGTCGGGCGTCGCCGCCACGCGGATCGGATTGCCGTCCTCATCCTCCGACGCGACCGTGCCTTGTTCCCCGCCTTGTCCGAATGTCGGGCTGCCCTGGTTAAAGCTCTTCACCCGGACGAACTTGGCCTCGATAAAGGGGCGAAATGCATCCGACACGTCATAATGGGCAAGGAAATTCGCTACGAAGCGCTTGAGCGAGGGGTCGAGCGTGCCGCGATCGTTCAGTGTCGCGCCGTTGCCATTCTGATTATTCCCCGATCCGGCGGGGCGGAAATCATTGCCATAGGCATATTCGTAAAGCGACCCGTCGGGGTTGAAGCCGAAAACGCGCGGGAAACCATTTGCGCGGCAGGCCCCCGCGGCGCCAGTGCCGCAGGACAGGGGGCTGCCGCCATTATAGGCGATGAAATTGCCACCATTGTCATAACCGAAGCTGTGCACCCCGGTAAGGAAGCTTCTGTCGGGAATGTCATTATCCAGAGACGGATTGTCGACCAGCTGGAACTGCCGCCGTCCGGAAAAAGCGCCAGTCAGGGCGGGCCGGTCGGTATAGGTCAGCAAATTCGCGCGATTATATTCGAGGCTCAGCGCAACATTGCCCCGTCCATCGGCGAAATTCCGGCCGAAGGTGCCCGACAGCCGATAGGTTCCCCGGTCGCCATAGCTGGAGATACCGGCCTTGCCGTCAAGCGACAGGCCTTCGAAATCGCGCTTCAGCACGAAATTGACCACGCCGGCCATGGCATCGGAGCCATAGACGGCCGAACTGCCGCCGGTCACGATGTCGACGCGCTCGATGAGGTCGGTGGGAATGGTGTTCGTATCGACGAGAAAATCGCCTTCGGAAGAGGTGACATGGCGACGGCCGTTCACCAGAACCAGCGAGCGCGTAACGCCCAGGCCACGCAAATCCAGCAGGTTGAGGCCGGACGTGCCGATATATTGGGTGGAGTTCGCCTGACTGTAGGAGGACCGCAGGGAGGGCAGATCATTCAGCACATCGCCGATGACGGTGCCCCCGCTCCGGGTGAGATCGGCAGTCGACAGCGATGTTACGGGGATCGGCGAATCCAGTGTCGGCCGCGCAATGCGGGAACCTGTCACAATGATGACCGGCTCTCCTGCGTCCGATGCCGTGTCGCTGCCTTGCGGCGCCGTTGCGGCAGCCGGGGAGGCTGCGTCCGCATTCGTCTGCGCACAGGCCGCGCCGGTTGCGATCAGGAAAGCCGCGCTCCAGCTCGCCGAGCCAAGCAGAATAGCACGAAGCTGCATGTTACACCCCTCATCCCTTGCAGAAGGCATCCCTTCATGCCTTCAGGGATAGAACAAGCATCGGCAGCGCGATTTCCCACATGACGCACAAATAGCTGCATTGTCACTATTATATCACATCAAAGGTGGAGGAACGGCTATTTGCCAGGGCCGTCTCTGCCAGTGGGCGGGAGATTTGCTCCTCCATGTTGCGCATGACATAGGTTCCTGGATCGTCATGTGACATGCATCGAAAGCTTTCGATCAATGCGCCGCATCGGGATCAACTGCGCGCGTGGGTCGCGATGCAAGCCAGATGATCGATGCCGCGCAGGCGAAGAAGAAAGCAGCAAGGACGAAAGTCTGTCCGGTCGCCCGCGCGAAGCTTTCCAACTCGAGGCATATCGATCGTGCGCCAGAATCACAGCCTTTGCTCTGATTTTGAAGGCAATCTTATCCGACGCCGCCGGATCATTCCGCGCGGGCGGGTACCGGGACAATGATGAAATGATCATGGACTTGCCGCTGGTCGGGTGTCTCCAGCGGCTCTCGCAGGCCGGTCTGGAGTTCACCAATGGTTTGCGCCGGCAAGGGGAGGGGATGTTCGTCTGGATGGGTTGACGCTTCATGCCCATAGTCGCGCCCCGGCTCGGACGTCATCTCGATATGAGCTCCCATGACGGCGCAGATCGGATGCTTCGCCGCGAAGGCTGCCAGCCGTTCGATGCTGGCGCGATTGTCGGCCATGAAATTTACCGGCACGTAAAGGCGGCCGGGATAGAGCGTGTCGCCCGACAACAAGATCTTGAGGCGAGGGTCGTAGATCATGATTGCGGCGGCCTGATGCCCTGGTGTTGCGATGACGCTGAGCGCGCGATCGCCCAGGTCGAAATTGGCAACTCCCTCGGGCCAATGGGAGAGGCCGAAAAAGCTGGCCACGTCCGAAGGCTTAAGCCCGACGACGGTCGTATCCGGGCGGTCACGGAAGGCGGCGTCCCCAGCAACATGGTCGCCATGGCTGTGGCTATGGGCGACCACGAGCGGGATCGAACGGCGTCCGTGAGCGGCCAGCCACTGCGCGACCAGCCGGTCGACCGTCGGCCTGATGCGGCCGCCTTCGGCCCCGCTGTCGATCAGCAAAGCCCTGTCGCGCCCGAAGAGCAGATAAAGGAAGGGCGCTTCGAAATTGGTCTTGACCGACTGGCGGATAACGAAACTGTCCTCGTCGAGTTGCTGGACCTGGGTGAAGGGCTCCTGCGGCAGCGTGCCGTCGATCCACTTTTCCGCGAAGAGCTTCGGCAGCGCTACGCAAGCTGCCTTCAGGTCCGGGGCATATCCCGAGCCGCTCGCCATCAGGAGCGCCGCACTCAATCCAAGGGTCCGTACCCGTCGAACCCTGCGCGCATCAGCGGCCATGGCTCTTTCCCTTTCATGCAAGGCAGCATTGCGATGATCCTGCGCGCTCGCCGGGGCGCCATCCTTTCGAAATGGCGCCCCGGCAGCATCATCAGATCAATATTTGAAGCGTGCTTCGATGCCGAAGGTGCGCGGATTGATCACGGTCTGCTTGTAATAGCGCAGTACCACTCCATCGTTGAGGCCCACGCGCGAGCGGTCATTGGAGACGGAAGCCACCGCATATTTGTCGAAGATATTGTTCGCGAACAGGACGAGGCTGTAACGGTCCGTTTCATAGGCCAGCGAGGCGCGGTGCAGCACATAGCCCGGAAGCTTGTCGCCATAGGCGCGGTCCCAGCCCAGCCGCGTCACGACATTGCCGCGATAGGTCGCTGTCCAGTCCGCCACCAGGTTCCCGGCCATGAACGGCATGGTGTAGGTCGCGCCCAGGCTGCCGCTGTTCTTTGCAGAGCCCGGAAGGCGATCACCCGATAGCGCGTCCAGCTGAATGGGTGAACTGGGATAGGTTCCCGCCGGGTCGTTGACCGCGATGATCCCCGGAACATCCTGGGTCAGCTTGGCATCGGTGTAGGAATATGTTCCCTGGATCGACAATCCTTCTATCGGCTTGGCCTGGAACGACCCTTCGAAGCCCTCCGACTTCGCTTTGCCGCCGTTGACGGTGATGCCCACGATGCCGTTGATGGTGGCAGAATCGACCTGAATACCGTTCCACTTGATCTGGAAGACGTTGAAATTGAACGTCAGCTTGCGATCCAGAAGCTGGGTGCGGATGCCGAGTTCCGCGTTTTTCGTGGTGTCCGGGCCATATTGGATTTCATTGGGCAGCGCGCACACATTCTGCTGCGTTAGATCGAGTGGCAGGACGCAAGGTGCGACCGTGTTCGGCCCTCCGATCCGATAGCCCTTGCTGTAGGTGCCATAGACCATGATGTCCGGCGTGAAGTTGTAGGAGCTGTTAAACTTCCACACCCAGCCGCTCTTCTTCGACTTGCCGCCGGCAGAAGGAAGATCATAGGGGCTGACCGGATCGCCGAGCAGTGGAAGTACCGCGCGTCCACTGACGTCCGACGTATAGCCGAAATAGCGCACGCCTGCCGTCACCTGCCATTCGGGTATGATCCTTAACGTGCCTTCACCGAAGACTGCCTTCTCTGTCACTTTCGACTTGTTGAAGCTGTTATATTCGACTTCGTCGGGGTTAGGCTGCGTTCCGAATTCCACCCAGGGATGATTCGGAACATGTTCGGTATATTCGCGCAGCCGCTTCTGCTGATTGTAGAAGCCGCCCAGCACCCAGTTGAACGGACCGCCATGGCGGGAAACGAAGCGGACTTCCTGGTTGAACTGCTTGCGGCGGTCGTGGCTTTCGTTCCAGCTCGAAAAAGCGGGGAAGGATTCATAGCCATAATCGAGATCGAGCAGAAGGTCGGTATTGTCCGTCCGATTGTCGTTCTTGACATCGGTATAGGCAGTTGTCGAAACAAGATCAGCAATGTCCGCGAGGTTGGCGTTGATTTCCATCGCTCCCAGGTGCGCACGGCGCTTCACCGGTTCGATATAACGCGCCGCACTTTGATATTTGCCCGTTCCGAGTACGCCGTCGCTATTATATTGACCTCCATCGGTCTTGGTCTGCTGGAACGCGTAGGTGAAGTTGACCTTTAGATCCTCGCTGATCTGGAACAGCAACTGGTTGCGAGTGGTGAAGGTCTTCTCGAAATTGAGGTCCTTCTCCTTTCTCAGGTTCGCGGCATAGCCGGCGGGCGAGATGCTCGTCGGACCATCCGGCTGGGGCAGTGAAACGCCGGGCGTCTGGAGCAGCAGCGGATAGTCGATGAAGCCGGGATCGTAGAAATAGCCCGTGGCCGACCGGAAGGCGATATGATCCTTGACGATCGGGATGTTGATGACGCCGTCGACCTGATAGCCCAGCTTGCCGCTGTGGCCCTTGCCGTAAAGGCGGCTATGCACCTCGCCCTCGATCTTGTCCGTGTCGGGCCGGTTGGGGATATTGCGGATCGCGCCCGCCAGGGTGCCAAGGCCATAGAGTGTCCCCTGCGGCCCGAGCAGCGTTTCGACGCGCGCGATGTCGAGCAATTTGAAGTCGTAATAGAGCGGAACCTCGCCCAGATAGACGCCCAAGGCCGTGTCATAGGAATTGCCGGTGGAACTGGAATCCGAAGCGTTGAGGCCGCGAAGCACGATCGTTCCGGTCGAGCCCGGGCCCGTGTCCGATATGGTCACGCCTGGCGTAAAGTCGGCAATGTCGCGCACGTCGTCGATCCGCTGCCGGGCGAGTTGCTCCTGGCCGACGGCGCTGATGTTGATCGGTACGTCCTGGATCGAAACCGCGCGCCGAGTGGCCGTCACGACGATCTCGTTGCCCTCGCCGCCTGCACCGTCAGCACCGTCCGCGGCGCCTTGAGCGAAAGCCGAAGTGGTCCCAACGCCCATAAGAATGGTCGCGCCAAGCAATGTATTGCGAAACAATTTCATAGTCACTTCGACCCCCTTGCAGTTGAGCCCCAAGTGACATCCTTCTCCCTGGCGCTCTGGCTAGGCCGGCACCTTGTCGGCCGGTTCCCGGCCAGTCGTCATTGTCATGCCATGATGTGCATCGTCTTTTGCAACCGAAGCGGCTGCAATCATCATTTGATCTGTTCGAGCGCCGTGCGATGAACCGGCAAGGTCACAATGCCGCGCATTGCTGGCGAGCGGCGCCATGGCGCCTGGGAGAGCAGCATTGCGAGCCGTTCTTCGATTCACGAACCCTCACTTCAAGCCGGTGACTGCCCGGCTAATCTACCCTTTGGTTGCGCCGCTTCGACGAGCGGTCGATCAACTATACGGTATGGATATTACGTAATGGGTCAAGCGTAATAATTTCGCACTTGCTCAGTATGACTGCAATCGTTGGGTGCGGCGCACAATATGGCGGTTTTCTTACGATGAAGACCGATTCGAATATTGGTGGGAGGAATGGCGGTGGGACCGGAGTGGGAATTATGTGGGACCGTTCGGCCCCGAATCGCAAACCCCGACCAACGGATCGACGCCGCCGCCGTCTATCCGTCGAAATAACGCAAACTGGTCGATTCGCGGGAGGGGCGGGTCATCGGCGCGGTAGCTCAGCCGGCCCGACGGCGGGTGTCAGGGCGCTGGCCCCCGGATTTCCGCCACGATGGAGAGTATTACATAAAACTTTAAAGGTAATAATTCTTGGTGGACAGGCCCGTGCTGCTTTGCAATAGTGTTTGCCGAAAGGGGACGAAAGAATGATCCGAATGTTCCGCAATGCAGGCCGGGCTGCTCTGATGGCTGGAGCGCTTTTGCTTGTATCCTGCTCGCAAGCGCCGGACGCCCCCTCCAAGCCGAAGACAGAGTTCAACATCGGATGGTCGATATACGCTGGCTGGATGCCGTGGCCCTATGCCCAGCAGGCCGGAATTGTGAAGAAGTGGGCGGATAAATACGGCATCAAGATCAACATCGTTCAGGTCAACGACTATGTTGAATCGGTGAATCAATATACCGCCGGCAAATTCGATGGCGTGACGGTCACCAATATGGATGCTCTGACGATTCCGGCCGCCGGCGGGAAAGATACCAGCGCGATCATAGTCGGCGACTATTCGAACGGCAATGATGGCATCTTGCTCAAGGGCGCCGACAATTTTTCAGCGATCAAGGGCAGGCAGGTCTATCTGGTCGAACTTTCGGTCTCCCACTATCTTCTCGCCCGCGCGCTGGAGAAGTCGGGGATGAAGCCCACCGACATCAAGACCGTGAACACCTCCGACGCCGATATCGTCGGGGCTTTTTCCAGTCCGGACGTCACCGCGGCGGTCGCATGGAACCCGCAGCTTTCGGTCATGAAGGGACAGGCCGGGGCGAAGGAGGTCTTCAGCTCGGCCCAGATCCCCGGTGAAATACTGGATCTGCTGGTGGTCGATACGGCGACCCTGAAAGCCAATCCGAATCTGGGCAAGGCGTTGACAGGCATCTGGTTCGATACGATGGCGCTGATGAAAAGGCAGGACGCGCAGGGCAAGGCGGCACGCGCGGCCATGGCGAAGCTGGCGGGCACGACACCCGAAGTGTTCGAGAGCCAGCTGGCGACCACCCATCTCTATGCCGATCCCAAATCCGCTGTGGCGGCCACATCTGCCCCCGCACTCGTTCAAAGCATGGCGCAGGTGCGGGATTTCAGCTTCGCCCATGGCCTGTTCAAGGGCGCGGCCTCAGCCGATGCCGTCGGCATGAGCTTCGCCGGCGGGAAGACGCTGGGCGACGCGCAGCATGTGACGCTGCGGTTCGACGAAAGCTTCATGAAACTGGCGGCCGACGGAAAGCTTTGAGCTGCCCCGATCGATCCACTCTGTAGGACGATGATGATATGCGCTGGGTGAATCGACATGTCAGCCGAGGCGACCGGCTGCTGCTGGGGGCGGTGCCGATCCTGCTGCTGGTCCTGCTCTATCTTTTCCTGGCGGCTCAGCGCCACGCCGCCAATCAGTTCGACAAGATATTGCCGTTGCCCGACGGCATGACGAAGGCGATGTCCGGGCTGCTTTTCCAGCCGGACCAGCTGACGGGACAGCTGCTATTCTGGGCGGATACGCTGGCGAGCCTGGAGCGGCTTGGCATCGGTTTGGGCATCGCGACGCTCGCGGCGCTCCTTGTGGGGCTGGTGCTCGGCATCCTTCCCCCCGTGCGGGCAACCTTCGGACCTTTGGTAACGGGCATCGCCGTGATCCCACCCATCGCGCTGCTCCCTATCCTCTTCATCGCCCTGGGCCTGGGGGAAACTGCCAAGGTCGCGCTCATCGTCATCGGCATAGCGCCGGTCATGGTGCGGGACATTGCCGCGCACGTCGCTGCCCTGCCGCGCGAACAGATCATCAAGGCGCAGACGCTGGGGGCGAGCAGCTGGCAGATCATGATAAGGGTGGCGCTGCCCCAGGCCATGCCGCGCCTGCTTCACGCCGTACGCCTGTCGCTGGGGCCGGCCTGGGTCTTCCTCATATCGGCCGAGGCGATCGCATCCGACATCGGACTTGGCTACCGCATATTCCTCGTCCGCCGCTATCTCTCGATGGATGTCATCATTCCCTATGTCGCGTGGATCGCGCTGCTGGCCGTGGTGATGGATCTTTCCCTCACTTTCCTCAGCCAGCGCCTGTTCCCCTGGGCCCACGGAGTCAGCCATTGAGCGCGCTTCTCTCTCTTCGTGATGTCTGGATCGAATATGGCGAGAAGATCGTGCTCGAACGCGTGACGATCGATATCGAGGAAGGGTCTTTCGTGTCGATCATCGGCCCTTCGGGCGCCGGCAAAAGCAGCCTGCTGCGTCTCATCCTCGGCCAGGAAGCGGCGACGCGGGGTTCCATCCTTCTCGACGGGATGCCGCTGACGCCTGAATGCGGACCCGATCGGGGCGTCGTGTTTCAGCGCTATTCGGTATTTCCCCATCTGTCGGCCTTGCGGAACACGGTCTTCGGGCTGGAATGCGCCCAATCGCCGCTTCTGGCGCGCCTGTTCGGCAGGGCTCGCAGCGCGGCTGTGGAAGAAGCGACCGAAATGCTGGATGCCGTCGGCCTTGGCGACAGCCTTCACCTCTATCCCGCACAGCTTTCGGGCGGCATGCAGCAGCGTCTGGCCATCGCGCAGGCGCTTATCAAGCGCCCCCGCATCCTGCTGCTCGATGAACCGTTCGGCGCGCTGGATCCGGGTATCCGTTCCGACATGCACCGGCTGATCACCCGGCTTTGGCGCGACTATTCGCTGACGATCATCATGGTGACTCACGACATCCACGAAGCCTTCAACCTGGGGACGCGGGTGCTGGCGCTCGACAAGCGCCGTCACGACCCGCACGCCCCGCACCGCTTCGGCGCGACGGCTGTTTACGACCTCGCCCTGCGCAAACGCGCGAGCGACGCGGCCGGGGAAGAGGCGATAGCCGCGCCGGAAAACGGCGACCGGCATCATGAGGAGAAGATTGGACATGGGTAGCGAATCTGCGGGCCTTGCAAGGCTGAGCATGAGCCTGCCGGCGGACCTGTTCCGGCAGCTCGACATGATGGTGGAGGAACGCGGACTGCCGTCGCGTTCGCAGCTCATCGCCGAACTCATCCGTCATGCGCTTGCCGAACATGAGGCCTTTACCCGGCCCGACGAGATGTTGGCCGGCACCATCACCATCGTCTATCGCGGCGACCGCGGCCGCGTGCGGCATCAGCTTGCCCAGACGCAGGCGGACTATCTGAAGGAGGTCATCTCCTCTCAGCATGTCTTTCTGGAGGATGACCAGTCGCTTGAGGTGCTGCTGGTGCAGGGGCCTGCCTCGCTGCTCAAGGAACTGTGCGATGCGCTTCGGCGGGTGCGCGGCGTCCACCAGCTCCAGCTCGTCACCACAACCGCCCTGCTGCCGCCGCTCTATGAACAGGAATCCAGCAAACAGACCAAGGGAGTGATGGCATGACGGCCCTTACCAACCCCACCGCCGCCCGCGACCATGCCCGCGCCAAGGCCGGGACCGCGGTGGAAGCCATGCCGGTGTTGCCGCCGGTGGCCGGCGACCTGCCGGAAGGCGTGCCCGCGGACGACCTTCTGTGGGAAGAGACGATCGCGGCGGGCGGCTATGCAACGCGGCGTCTGCCGCGCGGCGCCCGCCTGCGGCTGATCGACCTCAAGGGCGATGCCTGTGCTTCGCTCCTCATCTTCAACGCCGAACTGCCGACCGAACGGCTCAACGTCGCCGATACGGTGAAAGTGCAATGGAACGCCTATCTCGGCACGGGCAAGCTGCTGCTGTCGGACATGGGCCGTGTCCTCATGAGCTTTGTCGAGGATGGGGCGGGGACGCATGATGCCTTCTGCGGCACCTCCAACGCTGCGACGAATGCGGCCAGATATGGCAATGGGGCCAATAGCGGCCCGACGCCCAGCGGACGCGACCGCTTCCTGCTGGGCGTCGCCAAACACGGTCTCCAGCGGCGCGACGTGCATCCGTGCGTCAACCTGTTCAAGGGGGTGCGGATCGAAGCCGACGGAGCGATCGTGCCGCAGTTGGGCCCCTTTGCCCAGGCGCGAAGCCTGGTGCTGCGCGCCGAGATGAATGTGATCGTGGTGATCGCGAACTGCCCGCATGTCCTGGACCCGCGCGAGGATTGGACCGTGACGCCGCTTCGCGCGACGGCCTGGCGCGGGCCGGTCACTCCCGCCGACGATGCCATCCGCACCGCCACTCCAGAAGGCCTGCGCGCCTTTGAGAATGTCGAAGACTATTTCCGCCGTTAAAAGGAAAACGCCTCAATGAGCGTCGATATTCACTTGTCCGGCCTTCCGGGCACTGTCCTCCATGACGTGATCGTGCCGGCGCGAGCGCCCTGGCTGCATCATGTCGCAGCCGGCCAGACCCTGCGGATCGTCGATCTGGAAGGGAATCAGGCGGTCGATTTCCTCCTCTATTCCGCGCAGGACGATGCGGAGCGTTACAGCGCGCAGGACACCGTCGCCGCGCAAGGCAATCTCTTCCTTCGCGAAGGCGCGGTGCTGCGTTCCAACGAGGGGCGGGCGATGATGACGATCACCGCCACGTCCGTCGATTATCACGACACCATCGGCGGCGCCTGTTCCTGCGAATCCAACACGCTTCGCTACGGCCACCACACCAAGGCCGAACATGCCTGCGTCGAAAACTTCCTGGAGGCGAATCTGCGCGAAGGCCGGGGCAAGCGCGACATTGTCTCCAACATCAACTTCTTCATGAACGTGCCGGTGGAGGCCGATGGATCGCTGGGCATCGTCGATGGCATCTCCGCGCCCGGCCTGACCGTGGACCTGCGCGCGGAGATGGATGTCATCGTGGTGGTTTCCAACTGCCCGCAGATCAACAATCCGTGCAACGGTTTCAACCCGACGCCCGTGCGCATGATTGTCGCCGCATGAGGTTCGATACCGTCCTCATCGCGAATCGCGGAGCGATCGCCACCCGCATCGTCCGCACGCTGCGCCGGATGGGCCTGCGATCAGTCGCGGTCTATTCCGAAGCCGACGAGGATTCGCTCCACGTCGCACTGGCCGACGAAGCAGTCTGCATTGGCGGCGCGCGCGCCTCGGAAAGCTATCTCAACATCGAGGCCATATTGGATGCGGCCCGCAGGACGGGCTCTGGCGCCATTCACCCGGGTTACGGTTTCCTCGCTGAAAATGTCGAGTTCGCACAGGCTTGCGCGAAGGCCGGGATCATCTTCATCGGCCCCACGCCGGATAATATCCGCACCTTCGGCCTGAAGCACAGCGCGCGCGAGCTTGCCGCCGCGCACGATGTTCCGCTCGCGCCCGGCACGGATCTGCTCAGGGACGAGGCGCAGGCCGTACTCGCCGCTCGTGAGATCGGTTTCCCCGTGATCCTCAAGGCGACTGCGGGCGGCGGCGGCATCGGCATGCGCGTCTGCGAGGACGAGGCCGCCGTCCGCGAGAGTTTCGCCGCCGTCGCTCGTCTGGGCGAAAGCAATTTCGGCGATGCCGGCATCTTCCTGGAACGCTACATCCGGCGCGCGCGGCACATCGAGGTGCAGATATTCGGCGATGGCGAGGGGCGCGTCCTGCCGGTGGGCGAACGGGACTGCTCGCTCCAGCGCCGCAACCAGAAAGTGGTCGAGGAAGCGCCTGCGCCCCTGCTGCCCGACGCGGTGCGCAGCGCGCTGATCGCTGCGGCCACGCGGCTGGGCGAGGCCGCGTCCTATCGGTCGGCCGGAACGGTCGAATTTCTCTATGATGCGGAACGGGAAGAATTTTTCTTTCTGGAGATGAACACCCGCCTTCAGGTCGAACATGGCGTCACTGAAGAAGTGATGGGCATCGATCTTGTCGAATGGATGATCCGCGGCGCTGCCGGAGACTTCTCCTTCCTCGACAGGGAGCCGCCGCGTCCCAATGGCCATTCCGTGCAGGTGCGCCTCTACGCCGAAGATCCCGCGCTCGACTATCGCCCGACCTCCGGCACGCTGACGGCGGTTGCGTTTCCGCCCGACATTCGCGTCGAAACCTGGTGCATGGCCGGCAGCACGGTCAGCGCCTGGTACGATCCGATGCTGGCGAAGCTGATCGTGCACGCGCCCACCCGCGCCCAAGCCGTATCCGCCATGCAGGCGGCACTGGACCAAAGCCGTATCGACGGGATCGAAACCAACCTGCGCTGGCTTCGGGAGGTGGTGCGTTCGTCTCCCTTCGTCAGTGGGGAAGTCTCGACCCGCGTCCTCGACGGCATCGCCTTCCATCCGCGCAGCATCCAGGTCGTCAGCGGCGGCACGGCGACAACCGTTCAGGATTGGCCCGGCCGGCAGAAACTATGGGCCGTGGGCGTTCCGCCATCAGGGCCGATGGACGACCAGTCGTTCCGGCTCGGCAACAGGCTGCTCGGCAATGCCGAAGGCACAGCCGGCCTGGAAGTGCTCCATACCGGCCCGACATTGACCTTCAACGCGCCGGCGCGCATCTGCCTGACCGGCGCTGATTTCGACGCCAAGCTTGACGGAACGCCGGTGCCGCGTGGCGTCGCCTTCGACGTGGGGGAGGGGCGGACGCTTAGCCTTGGCCGGGTGAGGGGCGGCGGCATACGCGGCTACATCCTCATGGCCGGCGGCCTGGACATCGCGCCCTATCTCGGCAGTCGCAGCACCTTCGAGCTTGGCCAGTTCGGCGGACATGCCGCGCGCCGGCTGCTGGCTGGCGATACGCTGCATCTGGCCGGTGACGAGGTCGGGCCTGCCTTGCCGGAAGTCGCGCTGCCGTCCTTGACGAATGAATGGACCTTGCGTGTGCTCTATGGCCCGCACGGGGCGCCCGATTTCTTCACCGACGAGGATATTGAGGAAATCGTGACGGCGGAGTGGCAGGTCCACTATAACAGCAATCGTACCGGCGTCCGGCTGATCGGCCCCAAGCCCCGCTGGGCGCGCACCGACGGCGGGGAAGCGGGTCTGCACCCGTCCAACATTCACGACAATCCCTATGCGATCGGGGCCGTGGACTTCACCGGCGACATGCCGATCATATTGGGTCCGGACGGCCCTTCGCTCGGCGGCTTTGTCTGTCCCTTCGTGGTGATCGCCGCCGATCGCTGGATCATGGGTCAGCTGGCGCCCGGCGACAAGCTGCGCTTCGTGCCGGTCGATGTCGAGGATGCGCGCGCGGCGGATTTGCACCAGCGTGGGCTGATCGCATCGGGTACGGCGCATGGGGGCGGACCAGCCCGGCCCATCGGCACGCTCTCCCCCATCCTTGCGGAAATCCCGGCCACCCCGGATCGCCCGCGCACGGTCTATCGCCAGCAAGGCGACCGCAATATCCTGGTCGAATACGGCCCCATCGTGCTGGATATCGAGCTGCGGATAAGGGCGCATGCGCTGATGGCTGAGCTGGAAAGGCTCGATCCTGCCGGGATTGTCGACATCGTGCCCGGAATCCGGTCCCTCCAGTTGCATTTCGACGGCGAGATCATGGATCAGCGAGCCGCCCTCGACATGCTGATGGCGGCGGAGGAGCGGCTGGGCGATCTGGCGGACTTCGTCGTCCCGTCGCGTATCGTCCACCTGCCGCTCAGTTGGCGCGATCCGGCCACGATCGAGACGATCGAGAAATATATGGGCGCCGTTCGCGCCGACGCGCCCTGGTGCCCCGACAATATCGAGTTCATCCGGCGGATCAACGGCCTTCCCGATGCCGCGGCCGTGGAGAATCTGATCTTCGAGGCGAATTATCTCGTCCTGGGCCTGGGCGACGTTTATCTGGGCGCCCCGGTGGCCACGCCGGTCGATCCTCGGCATCGGCTGGTCACCACCAAATACAACCCAGCGCGCACCTGGACGCCGCCCAATGTCGTTGGCATCGGCGGGGCCTATATGTGCATCTACGGCATGGAAGGGCCGGGCGGCTATCAACTGTTCGGCCGCACCATCCAGATGTGGAATACCCATCGGCAGACCGACGCCTTCACCGAGGGAAAGCCCTGGCTGCTGCGCTTTTTCGACCAGATCCGCTTCTATCCTGTAAGCGCGGACGAACTCGTCGAATGGCGGCGCGATTTTCCGAGCGGCCGACGCTCGATCAGGATTGAGCCGTGCGAATTCCGCCTCTCCGATTATCGCGCTTTCCTTGCCGACAATGCGAAGTCGATCGCGGAATTTGAGGCGCGACGACAGAGCGCCTTCGATGAGGAGCGAGCCGAGTGGCAGCGGAACGGCGAATTCGACCGCGTCGCTCATCTATCCGAAGCTGAGCAGCCCCAGCCGGACGCCGTGGAAATTCCCGATGGCGCCGATCTGGTCGAAGCGCCGTTCGGCGGCAGCCTGTGGAAACTGCTCGTTGGGCCCGGCGACGAGGTCGATGCCGGCGAAACGATCGCGATCATAGAGGCGATGAAGATGGAATGTGCCGTTCACAGCCCGGGCGCGGGCAGGGTCGAGGCGCTCTATGTGCAGGAGCGGCAGTCGCTGCAGCCCGGTGCGCCGATGATGGCGCTGAGGAGGCACGCATGACCGCGCCAGCCGGGGACCGGCTGAACCGCCGCAGCGTGTCGATGATTGCCGATGCGGTCAGGGCGGGGCGCATGAGCGCCGTTGCGGTGGCCGAAGAGACGATCGCGCGTCTGGCCCTTTATGACGCGGTTCAGCCCCAGATCTGGATCAGCCGGGTCGCGCCGGACGCCCTGATCGAGACCGCCCGCACGGTCGATGCGCGGGTGGCGGCGGGCGAAGCCTTGCCGCTGGCCGGCGTTCCCTTCGCCGTGAAGGACAATATCGATGTCCAGGGGCTCGATACGACCGCGGCCTGCCCCGCCTTCACCTATCGGCCGAAGGCTTCGGCCACGGTCGTTGAGCGGCTGATCGCGGCGGGTGCGATCTGCGTCGGCAAGACCAATCTCGACCAGTTCGCCACGGGACTGAACGGCACACGAAGTCCCTATGGCAGCCCCAGAAACGCCTACAACCTGTCCTATGTCAGCGGCGGCTCCAGCTCCGGTTCCTCGGTCGCCGTGGCGGCGGGACTGGTCGCCTTCGCACTCGGCACCGACACCGCAGGATCGGGCCGCGTTCCGGCCGCTTTCCAGCATTTGATCGGGTTCAAGCCCAGCAAAGGCCGGTGGAGCAACAGCGGTCTCGTGCCAGCCTGCCGCACGCTCGATTGCATCACCGCCTTCACGATCGACACGGCGGACGCCCGGCTGGTCGATTCCGTCGCGGCTGGCTTCGATGCGGCCGATCCCTATTCCAAACCGCTTGCCGACCGGCCGATCGGGCGCAAGAGGATCGGCGTTCCCCGCCGCGACCAGCGCTCCTTCTTTGGCGACGCGCAGTCCGAATATCTTTACGACCGGGCGCTCGACAGGCTCTCCACCCTCGCCGAGCTGGTGGAGATCGACTATGCGCCGCTACAGGAAGCGGCGCAACTCCTCTACGGTGGCCCGTGGGTGGCGGAGCGGACCGCCGCCATCGCGGACCTGCTTGCCGACCATCCCCACGCGATAGACCCGACCGTGCGTGAAGTCGTCGAGCCGGGACTGGAAATAAGCGCCGTCGATCTGTTCAACGGCATCTATCGGCTTGCCGAACTCAAGCGTCACGCCGATACGCTTTGGGAGAGCATCGACCTGCTCGCCTTCCCTACCACCGGCACGACCTATCGGGTGGCGGAACTCAAGGCCGCGCCGATCGCGCTGAACAGCGCCCTGGGCTTCTACACCAATTTCGTGAACCTGCTGGACATGGCCGCTGTCGCCGTGCCCGCCGGCATAAGGTCGAATGCGACCGGGTTCGGCATCACCCTGATCGGTCCCGCCGACAGCGATGTTGCGCTGCTCGACGCCGCCGACGCCTATATTTCGGCGGCGGATATTCCGTCGCCGCCACCGCTCGATCTGGAGGGCAAAATGGAAACCGTAAAACTCGCTGTAGTCGGCGCTCATCTGAAGGACATGCCACTGCACTGGCAACTCACCTCCCGCGACGCGAAGTTCGTGGGAGCTTTCGAAACGGCACCCAACTACCGCCTCTACGCGATCGCGAACAGCGTGCCGCCCAAGCCTGCGCTCGTGCACAGCGAGGACGGCGGATCGATCGCGCTGGAGGTTTACGAGCTTGGCATCGCCGAATTCGGCAGCTTCGTGGTCGAGGTGCCGGCGCCACTTGCCATAGGCACGGTGACGCTGGCCGACGGCAGCAGCGTCAAGGGCTTCGTCGCAGAGCCGCGCGCGCTGACGGGAGCGGAGGACATCACCGCCCTGGGCGGATGGCGCGCCTATATCGCGCAGCGCGCCTGATCTTCGCGAGGAAAGGGCAAGGCATGAAAAGGCTCAGGAGATTGATCATGACAGTGGCGGCGGGATGTGCGGCTTCCATGGCCCATGCGGAGCAGGTGATCGAGGTGCCGGGCTTTGCGGACTTCCTGGCGGTCGACGGCGACAGCGTCTGGGCGACCAATGCCGGCCGGGTCGAGCGCTGGTCGCGGCAGGGCAGGCTTGCCGCCGTCGCCATGTCGAAACCCTGCGGCGCCATGGCCCTGTCCGACGGAGCGCTCTGGGTGGCCGATTGCCAGGAAAATGCGCTCATAAAGATCGATACGAAGACCGCGCAGAAGACTGCCACCATCCCTACCGGCATCGCCAATCCCAAGGGCGAACTGAATGTGGTCGCCGGTGCCGGATCGATCTGGGTCGCCAGCGATCAGAAGGGCGTCGTATCCCGCGTCGACCCGGCGAAGAACGCGGTGACGGCAACCATCCCCGTCAATCCCGGCACCCATTATCTGGCGTTCGGTTTCGGATCGGTCTGGGCGGTCAGCAGCGAAAGCCGCTCGATCCAGCGCATCGACCCCGCGACCGACAGCGTCGTCAAGACGACGGCACTGGGCAAGGAGCCGGGTTTCCTTGCGGCCGGGGAAGGCGGGGTCTGGGTTCAGGAGCAGGGCGACGGAACGGTCGTCCGCATCGACCCGGAAACCGGCGACGCGGCTGGCCGGGTGAAGGTCGGCGCAGTGCTGAAATGGGGCGACATCGATACGGGCGGCGGGCTGGTGTGGCTGCGCACCACGGAGGATCAGACCTTTGTCGTGATCGATCCCAAGTCGATGGCGGTCAGGGCGCGAGTGGGGAAAGCGGAAGGCAGCGGCGCGCTGCGCTTCACGGATTCAGGCATCTGGACGTCCGCGCATGACGTGCACACGCTGACCTGGTGGCCCGATCCGGCGAAGCTGGCGAAATGAGGCGTCCGCGGCGCCATCAAGCGCCGCGGAGCAGATTCTCAGCGGGCGGAAGCCATCTGGACGGGCGACTTATCGCCAGCCTTGGCAAGCCGGGCTTCGATCTGGGTGCGGATGTCGGCCGCAACCGCAGTGCGACAATCCCGCGCCTTGGATTCGAGAGCGAGGTGCACGCCCGCCAAATGATCGCCGCAAACGGCCCGCGCCGCCTGATCCATGCGGATGGCGAGGCTCTGCTGGCCAGAGGCGGTAGAGAGGTCCAACCCCTTGAGGTCGAGGATCGCGGTGTCCTGAGCGAAGGGATTGCCGCCGGTAGTGCCAGCGATTGCCGGGGTCGCGAAGGCGAAAGCCGCCAGGCACATGAGCCCAATCTTCATCATCTTCTCCTGTGCGAAAAACGAGCACCGCTCTTCGGCGGCTGGCGCGTAGATAAGCCCGGGAGAGAAAACTTACAATATCTATTCCGAATATGTTCTTTTATTACTTATAGCCATAAAGGTTATTACTTCGCCCTGACCACCAGCATCGCAAGGTCATCAGCATGACCGAGCAGCCCGATCGGCAGATCGGCTTCATGGCTCAATCCCTCGACCGCGACCGTAACCGTTCGCGCCATGGGAGCGGACCAGGACCGGACGGTGCTGACCGGCAAGCGAACCCGCCAGTTATGGCGGCCTTCGACCGGCACGATGTGGCCATTGACGCTGACCTTTGAAGCGGCATTGTCGCGACTGCCGGAAATCAGCAGGCAGTTTTCCGACCGAAACTCCACCAGACGGGTCCGTGGGGAGGAAGCGGCGGCGGCTGGCTGCACGAACCCCGCAGCCAAGGCCATGCAGAAGGCGAATGTTCCAGATCTGGGCATGGTCGCGAGCTCCCTTTCAGTCGATGGAAATGCCGGATCGTTCGAAGAAGCGTCGAACGGGTTCCAGGACCTGCTCATGCCGTTTCCACCGCGCAACCGCGTCGCGGTAGATCGGCCGGCGGACCTGCGCCGCGCTGGGCGTGGAAACCGGCGCATCATTGGTGTGGAAGGACAGGCACTCATCCGCCCATTCCAGACCGCAATGGGCGAGCAGGCGGCGGCTCTGGCCTTCCTGGTCCGCCACAAGATCCTCGTAGCGCAGTTCGATGACCCGCCCCGGCAGGACTTCGCGCCACAGGGCCATCAGCCGGTCGAAGCGGACGTAGTAAGCGGCGATCTCCAGAAGGTCGTAGCTATAGTCATAATAGCGCGAATTGACGGCAAAGAGATTGCGGAAGTTGCTGAGCACCGTGTCCATCGGGTGGCGACGGAGGCAGACGATGCTGGCTGCCGGGAGGGCCTGCGCAATGAACCCGGCATAGTGGAAATTACCCGGAAACTTGTCGATGAACCTCCGGCCGGGGTCGCGCCGGTGATGGCTGGCGCGTTGCAGGAAGTCGCGGCCGATCGCGCCCATGTCGCTGACGGCAGCCGTGGCGATCGTCTCCGGGTCCAAGACCGTGGGCGTGCGCGTGCCTGCCGCCTTCTTGACGGCGAGCGGCATCGCTTGCAGTTCGCCAGCGCTTTCGACGTCGGGGTGAGACGAGAGAATGCGGTCGACCAGCGTCGTGCCGGTGCGCGGCATCCCAATGATGAAGATCGGCGCATCTCCGGGGGCGTCGTTCACAGGAGCCGCGGCGATGCTCGGCCAACTCGCCTCTATCGCGTCGAAGGTCGCGGCATCGCGCGCAAACTCGTAACGCAACGTGCGGCGATGCTCGGCATTGACCGCGCAGAGCCGTTCCAGTGCTTCTTCCGGGCGGCTGAGATCTTCGAGTTCTTTCGCCAGAGCATAGCCCAGCAGCAGCCTGCCCCGTCCGTCTCCGGTCGTTGAGTGAACCTTCGCGAGGCGCTCGACATGATTATGCCCGGCTGACTGCTTGCGCAGGCTGGAGAGAAGGTGATGGGCACGGGCATCATCCGGCGCCAGGGCGATCAACGCCTCCAGCGCGGCTTCGGCTTCCTCCGTCCGGCCGAGGAAGTTGAGCGTCACGGCCTGGTTGTAGCGGAACTGCCTGTTCCCGGGTTCGAGCCGCACCGCTGCCGAAAAATGACCGAGCGCGGCCGGGTGGTCGCCCAGGCGGGCATAGACGCAGCCCATCGTGTCGCGGCTCAGGGCATCGCCGGGCAGGGCCTGCTCTGCGTCGTGCAGCACTGCGGCGGCCTCCCCGTCCTGCCGGACGAGGGTGAAGAGCTTGGCAAGCTGCGCGCGATATTCGCCTTGGGGATCGAGTTCGACCGCGCGGCCGAGATGCTGGATGCCCGCATGGACGCGGCCGATGCTCGATTCTGCGACGCCAAGGAGGAAGTGACCTTCGGCATCGCCGGGATTTTCCGACACCAGCGTCGCGGCCAATCGCTGAGTGGCATTGATATCGCCCCGGGCGAGCGCGCTGCGCGCTGCGATGGCCTGACCGGAGCGGGCCGCCATCATGCCGCGGCCTTTGCTCCCGCAGCGTCCCGGTCCAGATCATCGGCCGGGCCCGCCTCGGCCAGTGCGCCGCGTGGCTGCTTGGCTGCGCGCCAGACCTTGAATTTCTCGATCATCGGCGCGAAGGGGAACATTGTCTGCTCCCGGATGGTCAGCCGCTTGCGATCGTCCTGCCCGACGAGAATGCCCTCGCCCTCGCGATATGTTCCGAAGATGCGATCCAGCAGGATCAGCGAGTTGCCGTAATTGCAACGCGTGCTCTCATAGTCGGTGGAATGGTGCAGGCTGTGGTGCCTGATCGTCGTGAAGAAGAAGGAGTACCAGATCGGGGGGTCGGCGCGCACATTGGCATGGGCGAAGACGGAGATGACGCCCATGGTGTTCAGGGCTGCGAAGATGGCCGTCTTGTCGAAATCGAACAGCGCGACGACGCTCAGGCTGATCAGGAACAGCTCGATCGGGTTGCCGACGGCGCCCTTGGCCGCATTAAGCTGGGTGATATGGTGATGCGGCGCATGGGTCAGCCAGAAAGGCGTCCAATTGTGCATCAGCCGATGCATCCAATATTGGCCGAATTCGATGAGGAAGATCACCATTGCGACCTGCGCCAGCCAGGGCAGATGCCCCGCCCATGCCGTGGTCAGCCCCAGCGAGGCCTTGAGGGCAACCAGCGGTTCCTCAGCCAATTTCTGCGTCAGCCAGGCGATCACGGTCGCGCTGAGGACCGAATAATAAAGGTCCGTCAGGAACTCCCGCCTGTTCATGCGCCAGCCGGCATGACGTTCGTGCACAGCCTCCAGCAGCAGGATGGCGATCACGATGAGGGGAGAAGTCACGGTGAGAGCCCAGGGATGCTCGACCAGAGACCTTGGCCCGAACGCCCAGAAGCTGAGGACGACCGCGATCATGGCAGGCGGGATCAGGTTGAATAGCCGGTCTTTGAGGCTGGTTTCCATGCCGCAGCTCCTGTCAGTGCCTTCACACTGCGCTGCGCTGCGTCATGAAGGGAGGTCGAAAATCCCGATGAAAGCCATAGACTGGATTTATGCCCGTTGCGCACGCACGCGCCGGATGACCTCATCCCAGAAAAGCTGCGTCGCTGTGTCCCGCGCCGGTTCCGACCGGGCGAGCAGGAAGATGTCGTAAGCGGGCTCGAAATCCGCGAACAGCATGGGCCATAAACGGCCGCTTGCAACGTCACTTGCAGCAGCGGCGGTGGGAAGGAAGCCGATCCCTACGCCCATGTTGATAAGCCGCCGCGCCTCGTTGATGTCTTCCGCGAGGCCGCTTACCACGGTACCGAGCCGATAGCGCCGGCGCAAATGGGTGATCGCCTCTATTTCATCATCGCCGGTCAGGACGAAACCCTGATCCTTCAACTCGCCCAATCGGCTCACCCGATAGCCGAAATAGGGGCTGCTGCGCGAACAATAGAGCTGCTGACGCTCGATCAGCAGCGGTTCATACATCAGGCTTCCGCGGACGCTGCTGTCATAGCCCACGCCGATCTCCACCTCGCCCTGCTCCAGCGCATCGAGAAGCTGGCGCCAGGGAGAGACGCGGATTTCGATGTGGATGGCCGGATTGCGCCGGTGAAAGCTGGCAATGGCTTCGTCGAACTCGGCCGACACCAGGCCGGACACGATCTGGATGCGGACGATGCCCTCGACCCGCTTGGTCGCCTGCGCGATCACATGGGGCATCATTCGGGCGGATTCCAGCATGTCCTCGCACAGCGCCATCATCGCCTTGCCGGCCGCGGTCATCTCCACGCCGGTGGCGGTGCGGTGGAGCAGCGCCGTCCCGACATGGTCCTCCAGCCGCTTGAGCGCCGCGCTGATGCTGGGCTGCTGCCGGTTGAGCCGTCGCGCCGCCGCGCCTATGCCGCCGGCGCGAACGATATCCACGAAGGTCCGCATGAGGTTCCAATCGACCCGGCTGGCAAATTTCCTGTCGATCAGCGGCGTTCTATCGTTCATGCGCGTGCTGCTTTCGTGGAAGATATAGCGGCTCTTCATAGGCGGTGGACTGCTCCGCTCATAGATCAAATCGATGGAAATCATAGCATGGGTCCATCTATCGCTATGCCCCGGGGGATTTACGCTCCTCACCCATGACACAGCACCATGTCCTGCCGCTCGTCGATATTTCGAAACTGGATAGCCCCAGGCTTGAGGATCGGCTTTCCGTTGCCCGCGAACTCGACCGCGCCTGCGTGGAGGCAGGGTTCCTCTACATAGCGGGCGCACAGATGGACGATGCCTTGTTCCGCAGGATCGTCGCGCGCGCGCAGGCTTATTTCGCGCTCGACGCCGACACCAAGATGAAGAGCTATATCGGCCTTTCGGAAAACCACAGCGGTTATGTGCCGGTGGGGGAGGAGCAATTCGCCGCCGGCCAGCGCGACCTCAAAGAGGCGTTCGACGTCAATTGCGACTATGTGCGCTCCGAGGGCAGGCGACCGCTGCTGGGTCCGAATCTGTGGCCCGAAATGCCGGGCTTCCGCGAAGACGTGCAGGCTTATTACCGCCATGTGACGGGCATCGGAGGCCAGCTTTTCCGCGCTTTCGCCCTGGCGCTCGGGCTCGACGAAGATCATTTCCAGGCGCATCTGCGAAATCCCCCCAGCCAGCTTCGGCTGATCCATTATCCCTTCGACGCGACCGCTGAAGATCGCCAGGGCATCGGCGCGCATACCGATTACGAATGTTTCACCCTGCTGTTCGCAACAGCGCCCGGTCTTCAGATCATCGACCGGCAGGGCCAGTGGATCGACGTTCCCCTGGTCGAGGGCACGATGATCATGAACATCGGCGACATGATGGAGATACTCTCCAACGGCCGCTATGCCGCGACACGGCACCGCGTGAAGAAGGTCAGGGAAGAACGCTATTCCTTCGCGCTCTTCCACGCCTGCGACTATGATTATGTCGTTGCCCCGGTCGTGCGCGGGGAGGAGCCCCGTTACGCCCCGCTCAAGGGCGGCGAGCATCTGTTCAATCAGACGGCGCAGACCTTCGCCTATCTGAAGCGCAGGATCGCCAGCGGCGAACTCGTGCTCGACGGCGCCCTGCCGCTCGATTCCTTCGGCCCGGCCAGCAGCGCAGCCGAACCGATGCAGCCATCGTCAACTCAGCAGGCTCTTTCTGAACAGTGATTTGACGAGCCGACCCTCCAGAATGCGTCCCACGACGTAGAGCGCGGCGAACAGGCCGGCGAAGACATAGGCCGCGGTGGGCTTTGGCGTCTTGCCATCCTCCTTGTTCTTGTCGTCCTTCTTGGGCTTTTCAGGCGCCGGCGCGCCCAGCGCCTTGTCGATCCAGTGCTGCGGCAGGACCTTGTCCTTCTTGTCGTCCTTTTTCACCGTCTCCTGCGCCGCTGGCTTTGCGAGCTTGCCGGCGACGATCGTCAGCCCGGCGAAGCTCAGGAACAGCAGCGGCGCCAGGAAGCAGAACAGCAATGCCCGGCTGGTCAGGCAATAGCGCAGCACCGGCCCGGCCGGCTCCCTCTCGATCCTGAGAATGCCGCCATCGAAGATGGACATCCTGTCCTGCGCGGCCTGATCCTTCTTGCTGAAGGTCAGCGTGTCGCCAATACGCTCATGGCTGGTGCCGGCCTGACGGAACAGGGGACCGAGCCTGGCCATGGCCTCATCGGCCGATTGGCCGGAGGCGAGCGCCATGCTGCCCTTTATATGCCAGATCCAGTCCAGGAAACGCGCTGTCACATGATCCCCTTTTTGCAAGAGCAAGTAGCCTTATTCAGCCGGCACCGCCGCTGGGCGGCCGTAGCGTTCCTTGATCGTCTTCCAGCCTTCGGTGAAGGGATAGGTCATCTGCTCGCGGATCGACATCCGGCGTCCGCCCTCCAGTCCCAGCAATTCGGCCTCGCCATCGACGCAGGTTCCGAAGATGCGATCGATGAAGATATAGGTGTTGGAATAATTGCTGCGGGTCGCTTCGAAGTCCTGCGAATGATGCAGGCTGTGATGTTCTGTGGTGTTGAACAGGAAGCGCCACCAACGCGGCGTGTTGAAGCGGACATTGATGTGCTGATAGGTGCCGATCGCCAGACCGAAGGTGCCGGCAAGGAGGGCGGCCCTCGGCAGGAAGTCGAAGAACCCGCCAATGCCCAGCCCGATCAGGAAAAGCTCGACGGGATTGCCGACCGCGCCTTTGTTGATGTTCAACTGGGTGATGTAATGATGCACCGAATGGGGCAGCCAGAGCGGATACCAGTTATGCATCCCCCGGTGCATCCAATATTGCCCGAAGTCGAAAATGAAGGAGATCAGGAAAGCCTGCACCAGCAGCGGCAGGCCCGTGAACCACGCCAGCTTGTCCCAGTCGAAACTGTGCTGGATGGCCTCGATCACCGCGCCGCTGCCGATATAATGTTCGACAAGGTCCAGGATGGTGTAGCCCAGCCCGACATAGAAGAGATCGGTGACCAGTTCCTTCCAGGTCAGGCGCCAGCTCTCATAGCGCGGGCTGACCCATTCGAGCGCCAGCAGCAGCACCCTGAAACCGATGCCGATCCCGATGGCGGTGGACGCCTTGGCGATGGAATTGGGCGCATAGTACCAGAAGGCGATGAGCGCGAACAGCGCCGTGGGCTGGAACCAGGTGAAGATGAACTGCTTGAGCGGTCCGCCTTCCACCCGGCCTATATTTTCCCACCCGATGATGACGGGCGCCTGTGCGCCTATCACTCTCTTGCCTACGCGAACGCCGTCCATATGCTGACCTCGAGATGCTGCCTCGTCCCTGCGGGCGTGTCCGCCTCGCCAGGCGACGAAAATGATGTTCGCAGTTCATTGAACTTCATGTCGTTTCAGCATCGGGAAGACGCGCCCAACGCGCCAGATGCGATTAAGGTATATGCCCCATAGATGCTGCCTATGCCTTTCCAATCCGGCGGCGGTGAATCATGCGCCGGCTATTCCGATCCGCACAGATGACGGCGCGGTTTCGGGAATGACGATCCGTTAGGGCGAAGGGACGACGGACCGTGGGCGGGCGATTTCCGGCTGCTCGTTTCAACGCATCTTGCCGGCTTTCAGTTTTCGCGCTCCGGGGCGGACCCGCGCCGGTTGGGCATGGTCATGGAATCGGCGTCCGGATCGTCCGATCCGCTCTCGCGCGGACCGATATACTTTTCGAATATGAGCAGCAGGGAAAGCAGGAGCAGCGCGATCAGCGACCCTGCCAGCACGAGAACATATTGGCCGGCGCCCGCCGTGATCCCGACGGCAGCGGCCATCCACAGGCTTGCCGCCGTGGTCATGTTGCGCACATCTCCGCCGCGCACGAAGATCAGGCCGCCCGCGATGAAGCCGATGGCCTGGGCAAGGCCCTGAACGACGCGGATCGGATCGCTGTCCTTGTGGACCTCCGCCAGTTCCAGGGCGGACAGGGTCAGCATGGCCGAACTCAGCGATACCAGCCCGTGGGTGCGCAGGCCCGCATCATGGCCGTTGCGTTCGCGCTCGAACCCCAGGGCGAGCCCCAGCAGGGTCGCGAGAAAGAGGCGGACGAGCGTGGTGCCGAGGTCGTTGGCCAACATAGCCATAATACCCGCGAGAGGCGCGCCCGTTCCCGTGAATGCGGCCGAATGGGAAAGCGGCTTCGCGCCTGCCGCTCAGCGTTCGGTGATGTCGGAGCGGAGGTGCGCGATCAGGTCGTTGACCCGCATGTCGTTTTCAGCCGTGCATGCGAACAGTCGGCAGAACCAGTCCATCCATCGCGTCAGAATCGCCATGGCCCTCTCCCTATCGCCCGATAATAGCAGTTCACGCAGGTGAAGAGAAGCTTTGCCATTGCCCGGACGAGGGCAAGTCGCGCCATTGGAGCGGGCTGGGCCGGCTTTGTTTTTCCACCCTTGCGATTGGACGAAGGCGGCTTTATCAGCGCTGGTGCGACAGGTTCCCCGCATGGGGATGAAAAGGGAAGTCGGGTGGAACGCCCGCGCTGCCCCTGCAACTGTAAGCGGCGAGCCATCCGGCCATCGCGCCATTGGGCCATGAAGGTCCGAGAAGGCGGCCGGAAAGCATCGACCCGCGAGCCAGGAGACCTGCCTGACGCCGTCGTTCTTCGACCGGACAGGGTGTGCCGGCCGAACGGGGGTTCCCTCGCTGAACGACAGCCATCGCCTTGCCGGTTGGACCGTGCGGGGGAAGGCCTGTCGCCTGCCTGGTGCCGGACCGTCCTCCCTTGCCCGGTTCCCGTCGGGGCACATGCCGTCGGGCGGGAGGACGTGGAATGACTGATTTGCGGAGCGATCGCTGATGCTGCGGGCCGTGGGGCCGGGGGCTTCGATCGTCGTCTGTTCGACCTGTCGCCTTTCGGCGGAACAGCGGGAGGATGCTGCCGGACGGCGCGGCGGCGCCTTGCTGGCAGAGGCGCTGCACAGGGTACGCGATGGCGATCCCGCTTATGCGTCCGTCGCTGTTCAGGACATGCCCTGCCTCTTCGCCTGTCAGCGCCATTGCACGGTACATGTGCGCGGAACGGGCAAGATCGGCTATGTGCTGGGCGACTTCACGCCGGATGAGGAAGCCGCGCGCGCGATCCTGGATTATGCCCTGCGCCATGCCCAAAGCGACGAGGGCGTGGTGCGCTATGCGGACTGGCCCCAGGGGGTGAAGGGGCATTTCATCGTCCGCACGCCGCCCGAAGGCTTCGTCTGTTCATGATCCGGTTCAACGACCGCGCGGCCTTTGCCGCCGCGCTGGCCGACCTTCCTGCCCCGGATGCAGGCGCCACCGAAGCCGCGGCGGCGCGGCAGCGGGTGCTGACGAAGCCGGCCGGTTCGCTTGGGCGACTGGAGGAGATCGCGCTTTTCATGGCGGGTTGGCAGGGGCGGGAACGCCCCCGGGCGGAACGCATCCGCGCCGCGATCTTCGCCGGCAATCATGGCGTGGCCGCCCGCGGGGTCAGCGCCTTCCCGGCCGAGGTCACCGCCCAGATGGTGGCGAATTTCCGTCATGGCGGCGCGGCGATCAATGCGCTGGCCCAAGCCTGCGGGGCGGAGCTGGCCGTCGTCGCGCTCGATCTGGAACGGCCGACGGAGGACATCTGCGTCGCGGCGGCCATGAGCGAGGCGGATTGCCTGAGCGCGATCAATGCGGGGGCGGCGGCGGTGGAACCGGGACTGGACCTGCTGCTGCTGGGCGAGATGGGCATTGCCAACAGCACGCCGGCGGCGGCGCTCTGCGCGCAGGCCTTTGGGGGTGCTGCGGCCCATTGGGTGGGACGCGGGACAGGCGTGGATGGCGACGGGCTGGCGCGCAAGGCCGAAGCTGTGGCGCGGGCGCTCGCCCTGCACGGGGCGCATTGCGCTGATGCCTTCGAAACGTTGCGCCGGCTGGGCGGGCGAGAGATCGCGGCGCTGGCCGGTGCGGTGTTGGCGGCGCGGATGCTGCGCGTGCCGGTGATGCTGGACGGGTTCATCGGCTGCGCGGCGGTCGCGCCGCTGGCGAAGGACAATCCGGCGATCGTCGGGCACTGCATGGCCGCCCATATGTCGGCGGAAGCGGGGCATGAACGCCTGCTGGCCGCTCTGGCGCTGGAGCCGTTGCTGCGGCTCGACATGCGGCTGGGCGAAGGAAGCGGCGCGGCGGTCGCGGCGCAGATCGTGCGTTCCGCTCTGGCAGCGCATGGCGGCATGGCGACCTTTGCCGAAGCGGCGGTGGCAGGTGCGCTATGAACGCCTTTCCCCTCCACCTGATGCGCCATGGCGCGCCGCAGCTTGCCGGACGGTTGCTCGGCCATCTGGACGCCCCGCCTGAAGCGGAGGGGATCGCCCTCTGCATCGAGCGGGCGCGGCATCTGGATTTCGCGCGGGTGGTGACATCCGACCTCGCCAGGGCGCGGGCGCCGGGCGCGGCGATCGCGGCGGAGCGGGGCATTGAACTTGACGTCGACCGGCGCTGGCGGGAACTGAATTTCGGGGATTGGGAGGGTGCGGACCCCGCGCTCCTGCCTGCGGAGGATCTGGCGCGCTTCTGGGACGATCCGGACGGATTTCCGCCGCCTGGGGGCGAAAGCTGGACCGACCTACGCGCCCGGATCGGGGACGGGCTGGACGTGCTTGGCGAGCCGGCATTGGTGGTCTGCCATGCCGGGGCGATACGGGCGGCGTTGGCTGTGCTGTGCGGTTTCGACGTGCGGCAGGGCTGGGCGGTTGACCTGCCCTATGGCGCGGTGCTGAGCCTGCGGGTCTGGCCGGAAGGGCGGTCGGGACAGGTTACGGGCCTGACCGCATGAAGCGGCTGGTGCTGGCCCTGCAATTGATGACGCGCCTGCCGTTGCCCGCGCAGGATGTCGATGAGGGGGATTTCGCCGCCGCCATCCGCTGGCTGCCCGCAACGGGCATTGCCGTCGGGCTGGTGGTCGCGGGCGGTGCCGGGCTGGGCATGCGCATAGACCCTTGGGCGGGGGCGCTGTTCGGCCTGGTCGCCTGGGTGGCCGTGACCGGTGCGCTGCACCTGGATGGATTGGGCGACATAGCGGATGCGGCGGGGGCGGCGCATGGCGATCGGAGCCGCCTGTCCGCCGTTCTGGCCGATCCGCATATCGGCAGCTTCGGCGTTGTCGCCATCGGCCTGCAACTGGCGGCCAAGCTGGTGCTGTTGCGGCTCTGGCTGGAAAGCTTTCCGCCATGGATGCTGGCGGCCGTGGCGATGGTGGCGCGCATCGGGCCGCTATTCTGGACGCGCTGGCTGCCGCCGCTCCATGAAGGACTGGCCAGCCGTTTCCGGGCCGGCTGGCGGGCGGAGCCGTTTATCCTCTGGTCGATATTCGGGCTGGCGCTGGGTTATCGGGAGCCTGCCCTTTTGGCGGCGATCCCGTTGATCCCGCTTTGGGGTCTTTGGCTGCGCTCGCGGATCGGCGGCATCTCCGGGGATGGGCATGGCGCCGGCATCGAATTGCTGGAGAGCGCCCTGCTGCTGGCGATGGCGGTGGCGCGATGAGCGGCTTCACCTGGCATGGCGGCCGCCTGGCCGAAGCGCGGGGCGCTTATGGCGGGCAGGACTGGATCGATCTCTCGACCGGGATCAACCCCCTGGCTTGGCCGGGGTCCGATCATCTGTCCATCGACTGGCGGCATTTGCCCGATCCGCACGATCTGGCGGCGATGGAGGCGGCGGCGGCGGCCTGTTTCGGGGTCGATCCCGATCATCTTTGCACCGTACCCGGCAGCGAGGCGGGATTGCGGCTGGTGGGGCGGATGCTGGACATGCCCGCACGATGGCTCGTGCCCAGCTACCGCACCCATGCGGAGATTTTCGCGCATGGCGCCCCGATGTCCGCCGATGAAGAACCGCCTCGCGAAGCGATTGCCCTGCTGCTCGCCAACCCCAACAATCCCGACGGGCGCATCCTGCCGCCTGCCCGCCTGCTGCAATGGCTGGCCCGGCTGGAGGAGCGCGGAGGATGGCTGATCGTCGACGAAGCCTATGCCGACGCCGTGCCTTCATGCAGTCTGGCGGGCGAAGTGGGGGACGGGCGGCGGCTGATCCTGTTGCGGTCCTTCGGTAAATTCTTCGGGCTGGCCGGTGTCAGGCTGGGCTTTGTGCTCGGGCCGCGAGAGATCGTCGCACAGCTGCGGCGGATGCTGGGGGAATGGCCGGTTTCGGCGGCGGCGGTCGCGTTCGGCGCCGCGGCCTATCGCGACCGGAACTGGATCGACGGGACAGTGACGGCGCTGGGCGAGCACGCGGCGCAACTGGATGGTTTGCTGGCGCGGCACGGATTGGGGGCGCGGGGCGAATGCCCGTTATTCCGTCTGGTGGAGGTGGAGGATGGGTGGGCCCTGTTCGACAGGCTGGCGCGGCGTTCGATCCTGACGCGCCCCTTCGAGGAGGACCGGCGCTGGCTGCGGATCGGCCTGCCTGCCGATACGAGGGCTCTCGCCCGTCTTGACCGGGCGTTGGCCGATGGGTGAGCCGGTGGCCCTGGCGGCGCTGATGCTGGATGCGGCGCTTGGCTGGCCGGGCTGGCTGCATGCGCGGATCGGCCATCCGGTGGGCGGTTTCGCCCGGATCATCGGTGCGGCGGAGCGGCGATGGAACCGGGAGGCGTGGAGCGGCCCGGTGCGCCGATGGACGGGAATCGCCCTGTTGTTGCTGTTGCTGGCCGTGGGCGGGGGCGCCGGTCTGGCTTTGGAATGGGCGATCCGCCGCTGGGGCGGGTCCATGGCCTGGCCATGGCTGGCGCTCGCCGCATGGCCGGCGCTGGCGCAGAACAGCCTCTATGTCCATGTGGCGCCGGTGGTTCGCGCTCTGGCGCGCGGGGATCTGGATGCCGCGCGGCAGGCCGTGGCCCGGATCGTGGGCCGCGACACGGCCGCGCTGGATGAAGCGGGCGTTGCACGGGCCGGCATAGAAAGTCTGGCCGAAAGCTTCTGCGATGGCGTCGTGGCGCCGCTGTTCTGGCTGCTGCTCTTCGGTCTGCCGGGAATATGGGCCTATAAGGCCGTCAACACAGCCGACAGCATGATCGGGCACAAGGAAGCGCCCTATACCGACTTCGGCTGGGCGGCGGCCCGCTTCGACGATCTGTTGAACTGGGTGCCGGCGCGGCTCTCCGGCTTGATCCTGTGCGTTGCGGGCGGCGGCGGATGGGCCGTGTTGCGGCGGGATCGCCGGAAGCATGCCTCCCCCAATGCGGGATGGCCGGAGGCGGCGATGGCCGGCGCGCTCGGCGTCCGGCTGGCGGGACCGATCCACTATGACGGCGTGCTGCACGACAAGCCATGGATCGGCGCGGGCGGGGAAGCGGACGTCCGCGCGATGCGGGCCGCGCTCCGGATCTATTTGCGCGCCTGCCTGCTGCTGTGGGTCCTGGCCGCCATTTGGGAGAATGTCGGATGACGAGAATGCTGGTGCTGGGCGGATGCCGGTCCGGCAAGAGCCGCTATGCGCAGCAACGCTGCGAGGCTGTCGGGAACGGGAACCTGGCCTATATCGCGACCGCGCAGGCCTTCGACGCGGAGATGGAGGAGCGGATAGCGCGCCACAAGGGTGAGCGTGGAAGCCGCTGGCTGACCATCGACGCGCCCATGGACCTGCCCGCCGCCCTGTCCCAAGCAGCACGCCGGGCAGATGCCGTCCTGGTCGATTGCCTGACGCTGTGGCTGACCAACCTGATGCTTGCCGAAGAGGATTTGGCCAGCGCCCGGGCCGCCCTGGCGGACGCGATGATGGCCTGTCCGGTTCCTGTCGTGCTGGTGAGCAATGAAGTGGGCCTCGGCATCGTGCCGGACAATGCCATGGCCCGGCGGTTCCGGGACGAGGCGGGCTGGCTGAACCAGCAGATGGCGGCCCTGTGCGAGGACGTCATATTGATGGCCGCCGGCTTGCCGCTGCGGTTGAAGGGCTAAGGTCAGGCGGCGTAGGTTCGGCCAGCCATGGCGATCATCCTTCCCGGAAATCGGCTCCGATGACCCGGTAGAGCAAGATGCGGTTCCTGATCAGCGCCAGGTTCGTCGCGATCGCGCTTTGCTGCGCATTGTAGAGGCTTCGCTGGCTGGTCAGGCTGTTGAGGAATGGGTCGATGCCCGCGCGATAGCGTTCCTCGGCCAGCCTGTAGCTGCGCTGGCTGGCGAGGACCAGACGCTGCTGGGCGGCCTGCTGCTCGTCAATCGTGCCTTCGCGCGCCAGTGCGTCGGATACTTCCTGAAAGGCGGTCTGGATCGCCTTTTCATATTGGGCAAGGCTGAGGTCGCGCTGCGCCTTGCTATATTCGAGATTGCCGCGAGCCGCGCCCCCGAAGATCGGCATGCCGACGGACGGCGCCGCCGACCAGGCGAAGCCGTCGCCCGTGAAAAGCGACGACAGCGCCGAACTGGCGACGCCGATGGCCGCGGTCAGGCTGATCCTCGGGAACATCGCAGCGCGCGCCGCGCCGATGTCGGCATTGGCGGCCTTCAGCTGATGTTCGGCCTGCAGCACGTCCGGCCGCTGGAGCAGCACGTCGGAGGAAAGGCCCGCCGGCACCTTCGCAATGCTGCCGGTCAGTTGCTGCAACGACCGGGGCAACAGCGCATCCTCGACCGGCGCGCCGGCCAGCAGGTCCAGCGCGTTCCGGTCCTGCGCCACCTGGGTGACGTTCGCGGCAATGTCGCTGCGCGCCTGTTCGACCGTGGTTTCGGCCTGATGGACGTCCAGCTTGCCGATCAGCCCCGCGCCGTTCAGCGACCGGGTGAGGGCAAGCGTCCGTTCGGCGCTCGCCAATGTCTGCCGGGAAAGGTCCAGATATTCCTGATCGGCGGCCAAGGTCGCATAGGCCGTGGCCGTTTCCGCGATCAGGGCGATGCGGGTCGCCCGCGCCCCTTCCTCGGTCGCCAGATAGGATTCCAGCGCCGATCGGGTCAGGTTCTTCACCCGGCCGAACAGGTCGATTTCGAACGCGCTGAAACCGATGTCGGCGCTGTAACTGTCCTGGCGCGCGTCGTTCCGCCGGGAAAAGCTGGCTGCCGCCTCGCCGGTGACGGCGGGCAGCCGTTCGGCGCGCTGCACCCGGTAGAGCGCCCGGGACGCCTCCACATTGGCGAGCGCGGCGCGCAGGTCGCGATTATTGTCCAGCGCACGCCCGATCACCGTCCTGAGGCTGGGATCGCCGATCAGCGCGGTCCAGGGCAGGCCGGGCCTTTCCGTCGCGGCCGCGGGCGCATAGGCCGGGCCGCCGGGGAAGCCGGCGGGCACCGGGGGCGTCGGCCGCACATAGGTCGGAGCCATGTTGCAGGCCGACAGGGCCGTCGCCCAGGTCAGGATGAGGAAAGCGCGCCTCATGCCGGAACCTCCGTGGCGTTGGCGGCGGGGGAGGGCGGGTTCTTGCGGTTGAAGATGCGCATGATCGTCAGGAAGAAGAGGGGGACGTAGAAGATGGCGAGCACCGTCGCGGTCAGCATGCCGCCGATCACCGCCGTGCCGATGGCGACGCGGCTCTGCGCGCCCGCGCCGCTGGCGATGGCGAGCGGGATGACGCCCGCGATGAAGGCCAGCGACGTCATCAGGATCGGGCGGAAGCGCAGGCGCGCGGCCTCCAGCGCGGCGGACATCGCGTCCTTGCCCTGCAGATAGGCGAGTTCCGCGAATTCGACGATCAGGATCGCGTTCTTGGCGGCGAGGCCCATGGTGGTGAGCAGGCCGACCTGGAAATAGATGTTGTTCTCCAGCCCGCGCAGCGTCACCGCCAGCACCGCGCCGATCAGACCGAGCGGAATCACCAGCAGCACGGCGAGCGGGATCGACCAGCTTTCGTAGAGCGCGGCGAGGCAGAGGAACACGACCAGCACCGACAGGCCGTAGAGCAGCGGCGCCTGCCCGCCGGAAAGCTGCTCCTGATAGGAAAGGCCGCTCCAGGCATAGCCGGTGCCGGGGGGAAGCTGTTTTTGCAGCTTCACCATCTCGTCCATCGCCTCGCCCGAACTGGAACCGGGCGCGGCCTGCCCCTGGATTTCATAGGAAGACTGGCCGTTATAACGCGAAACGGTGGTCGGCCCCATCGTCCAATGGGTGGTGGCGAAGGCGGAGAAGGGCACCATTTCCCCTGTCGTGGCGGAGCGCACCTGCCAATTGTCGAGATCGGTCGGCAGGGCGCGGAAGGGCGCGTCGGCCTGCATATAGACGCGCTTCACCCGGCCGCGGTCGACGAAATCGTTGATATAGGTGCTGCCCCAGGCGGCGCTCAGCACATTGTCGACGCTGCTCTGGGTGAGGCCGAGGACCGCGAGTTTCTCGGAGTCGATGTCGACCTTGAGCTGCGGCGTGTCCTCCAGCGTGGCGGCGCGCACACCGGCCAGTTTCGGGCTGCCGGTCGCCGCCTTCATGAGCTGGTTGCGCAGTTCGAGGAAGCGTTCGCGGCTGAGGCCGCCGGTGTTCAGCAGTTCGAAGGTAAAGCCGTTGGACTGGCCCAGCCCGCGAATGGAGGGCGGAGTCATCGCCAGCGCCTTGGCATCGCGGATCGCGGCGAGTTGCTTCGTGGCGCGGTTCGCGATCATGGTCGCGCTGTTGGCGGCTCCCTTGCGCTTGTCCCACGGCACGAGGCTGACGAAGCCCTGGGCGGTATTCTCACCCTGCCCGGCGAAGCTGAAGCCCTGGGTCACGAAGATGAAGTCGACATTGTCCTTCTCGTCATTGACGAAATAATTCTGGATCTGGTCGATCGCTGCGCTGGTGCGGGAGGATTTGGCGCCGGCGGGCAATGTGACCTGAACCATCACCTGGCCCTGGTCCTCCACCGGCAGGAAGCTGGTGGGCAGGCGGACGAACAGCAGCCAGAGCAGGCCGAGCATCACCGCATAGCCGATCCAGAAGACGGTCCGCCGGCCGATGAAGCCATTCAGCCGCGCCATATAGCCATGGGTGACGCGGCCGAACCAGCGATTGAACTTGCCGGTCCATCCCCGGTCGCGTTTCTCATGCGAAACCGGCTTCAGGATCGTCGCGCAGAGGGCGGGCGAAAGGATCAGCGCAACGACCACCGAAAGCAGCATGGAGGAGACGATGGTGATCGAGAATTGCCGGTAGATGACGCCCGTCGACCCGCCGAAAAAGGCCATGGGCAGCAGCACGGCGGACAGGACCAGCGCGATGCCGATCAGGGCGCTGCCGATCTCCTCCATCGACTTGATGGTGGCCTGCCGCGGGGAAAGTCCTTCCTCTTCCATGATGCGTTCGACATTCTCGACCACGACGATGGCGTCGTCGACCAGCAGGCCGATGGCCAGCACCATGCCGAACAGCGTCAGCGTGTTGATCGAATAGCCGAACAGCGCCAGCACGCCAAATGTGCCGAGCAGCACCACCGGAACGGCGATGGCGGGCACCAGTGTCGCGCGCCAGCTTTGCAGGAAGATGAACATCACCACCACGACCAGAGCGACCGCCTCGATCAGCGTCTGGACCACTTCCTCCACCGACAGCTTGATGAAGGGCGTGGTGTCGCGTGGATAGGTGACGGTGTAGCCATGCGGCAGGTTGGTCGACAGTTCCCGCACCTTCGCCTTGACCAGTTCGGCGGTCTTGAGCGCGTCGGCGCCCGGCGCAAGCTGCAACGCCATGCCGGAGGCGGGATGACCGCTGAGGCGCGCGGAGGAGGTGTAGCTTTCATTGCCCAGTTCGACCCGCGCCACGTCCGACAGGTGGACGACCGATCCGTCGCTCTGCGTCTTGACGATGATGTTGCGGAACTGTTCGGGCGTCTGCAGGCGGGCGCGGGCGGTGACGGTGGCATTGAGCTGCTGCCCCTCCGGCGCGGGGTCGGCGCCGATCTGGCCCGCCGACACCTCGACATTCTGGGCCGCGATGGCGCTTTGCACGTCCGACGGCATCAGCTTGACGGTGGCCAGCCGGTAGGGGTCCAGCCAGATGCGCATCGCATATTGCGATCCGAAGATCTGGGATGAACCGACGCCGTCGACGCGGGCGATGGCGTCCTGGAAATTATTGACCAGATAGTCCGCGATGTCGGCCTGCGACGCCGTGTCGGTCCTGTCGTAAAGGCCGACGACCATCAGGAAATCGGTCTGGGACTTGGTGACGGTCAGGCCCTGCTGCTGCACGGCATTGGGCAGCCGGCTCAGCGCCTGCTGCACCTTGTTCTGCACCTGCACCTGCGCGGTGTCGGGATCGGTGCCCTTCTTGAAGGTGACGGTGATCCGCGCCTGTCCATTGGCCGTGGACGAGGAGGAGAAGTACATGAGACCGTCGATGCCGGTGAGCTGTTGCTCGATCACCTGGGTGACGCTGGTCTCCACGGTTTCGGCCGCCGCGCCGGGATAGTTGGCGCTGATGTTGACCGACGGTGGGGCGATGTCCGGATATTGCGCGATCGGCAGGGTCAGCATCGCGCCCAGGCCTGCCATCATGATGCCGATGGCGATGACCCAGGCGAAGATCGGCCGTTCGATGAAAAAGCGGCTGAGCAAGGTCCCGGCCCCTTATTTCGCGGCCTGGTCGACCGGAACGGCCTTGACCGTGTCGCCGGGCTGCACCTTGTCCGTGCCCTCGACGATCAGCCTGTCGCCTCTCCGCAATCCGTCGGTGATCAGCCATTTGTCGCCCACGGCCTGCGCGGCGGTGACGGTGCGCCGTTCGACCTTGTTCCCCTTATCCACCACCAGCGCGGTGGCGTTGCCCTTGGGATCGCGGCTGATGCCCTGCTGCGGCACCAGTATCGCATTCGGCACGACCGACTGCGGCGCGACCACGCGCACGAACATGCCGGGCAGCAGCAGGCCGTCCGGATTGGGGAAGCGGGCGCGCAGCGTGACGGTGCCGCTGTCGGGATCGACGATGGGCTCGGCAAATTCGATGCGGCCTTCCAGCGGATAATCGGTGCCGTCGTCCAGTTTCAGCCGGATCGTGGCGCTGGCGGGCAGCGCCTTGCCCGCCGCCAGGGCGCGGCGCAACTGGAGCAGCTTTGCGCTCGATTGCGTCACATCGATGAAGATCGGGTCGAGCTGCTGGATGATGGCGAGCGGCGTCGCCTGGCTGGCCGTCACCAGCGCGCCGGGCGTCACGGCGGACCGGCCTATGCGCCCGCTGATCGGCGCCCGGACCTGCGTGAAGTTGAGGTTGATGCCCGCCGTCTGGAGCGTGGCGCGGGCCTGTTGCACGGCGGCGGCGGCCTGACGGGCCGTGGCGATGACGTCGTCGCGATCCTGCGCGCTCACCGCCTCGCTCTGGCCTAGCGTACGGTAGCGACTGGCCCTTGCCTGCGCGGCGGCGGCGGTCGCCTGCGCGCTGGCCAAGGTGGCCTGCGCCTCGTCGCGGGAGGCGCGGTAGAGCGAGGGGTCGATCTGGTAGAGGGGCTGGCCCGCCCTGACCGTCGAACCCTCCGCGAACAGCCGCTTCTGGACGACGCCGGCGACCTGCGGCCGGACCTCCGACATCATGGTGGAGGCGGTGCGGCCGGGCAGTTCGGTGGATACGGTCACATCCTGCGTCGCCAGAGTCACCACCCCGACCTCCACCGGTCCCTTTTTCGGCGCCTCCTTGTGACCGCAGGCGGCGACAAGGACGCAAAGCGCCATGGAGGCGGTCCGGAGGGCGGGGAGGCGGCTGGGCATGGTCGTCGGGCGGGTCCAGAATGAAGATGGGGACTTCGCCCGGCGCAGGGGGAGGGAGGGGCGCGCCGGGCGAAGGTCGGCTCCTCCAAAAGGGGCGCCGACCTGCTCCTCATCCCTCTTCATCATGTCGCATGGTAGAGCGACTTTTCATCCGGTTGGATCATTGTGTAGCGGATTGTATCGATATGTAACGGCCGCCGCCGCGAGCGCAGACTTGCCGTGCGAATGCGGTTAGAAGGAGACGATGCCCGATATGCCGCCATCCCGCCCGTTCCGCGTGATCGTCGTCGATGATGATGAAGACATAAGGGGGCTGATCGTCGGACAGCTTGCGCAGGACCATTATGAGGTGGAGGCGGCCGGCAGCCTTGCCGAGTTGCGGGGGCTCATGGCGGCGGGGGCGGTCGACCTCATCGTGCTCGACCTCAACCTGCCCGATGGCGACGGCCTGTCGCTGTGCCGGGAATTGCGGGGGCAGGGCAATGGGGTTCAGATCATCATGGTGACGGCGCGGGGCAGCGCCATAGACCGGGTGCTGGGATTGGAACTGGGCGCAGACGATTATCTGACCAAGCCGTTCGAGCCGCGCGAGCTGCTGGTGCGGGTGCGCAACCTGCTGCGGCGGTCGCGCAGCGAGGAGCCGGCGCGGCAGAAGACGGCGCGGATCGCCCGCTTCGGATCGTGGCGGCTCGACCTGTTCCAGCGGCGGCTGATCGCCAGCGACGAGCGGCTGATCATGCTCTCCTCCGCCGAATTCCGCCTGCTGTCGCGCTTTATCGAGGAACCCAATGTGGTGCTCTCGCGCGAGGCGCTGGTGCCCGAACGCCGGGCCACGGCGGCGTTCGACCGGTCCATAGACCTGCAGGTCAGCCGGTTGCGGCAGAAACTGGCCGACAGCCCGGGCGGCGACGGCCTGATCCTGACGGTGCGGGGCGAAGGCTATGTGCTGGCGAGCACGGTGACCTATGAATGACGGGCGGATGATCGGCGCATGATGATCCCCGTCGTGGCGCGGGCGCGCAATTTCTTCCGGTCGCTGGTGGGACAGATATTCCTGCTGCTGACCGTCGGCATGACGATCGCCGCCGTGCTGGCGCTGCTGGTCGCGGAGCAGGCCCGGCATCTCGATTTCGAGCGCTGGCGCCTCCAGCGCGTCGTGGCCAGCGCCGTCGACATCGCGCAGCGGCTGAGTCACGATCCGGTCAAGATAGAGGCGATGCTGAAGGACCAGCAGATCATGGGGGCGAGGACCGCGCCGGAGGGCGTGGCGCTGGCGGACCCGGACCCGACGCTGGCGGACGCGCTGGCGGTGCGTTTCGGGCCGCACTCCAACCCCGAAGCGGGGCAGGTGCCGGTCGGGCTGTGCTTTCCGGCCGGCAAGGTCGATCCGAACAACCGGGCGGCGGGTCTGATCGACGCGCCACGGCCCGATTGCTGGGTCGTGCGCTTCACCGACGGCACGGGCGAACGGCGGTCGCTCGCCCTCTATTTGCCGCGGGTCGTCAAGCCGCCCAGCAATCTCGCCAAGCCGATCTACCTGCTGCTGATCCTGCTGTCCTCGGCGGGGCTGGCGATCGTCGTCGCGCGCTTCGTCGCCAAGCCGCTGCGCCGGCTGGAGCGGGCGGCCGAAGCCTTTTCGGTCTCGGTCGATCCGGAGGAAATCCCGGAGCGGGGGCCGGAAGAAGTGCGGGCCGCCCTGTCGACCTTCAACCTGATGCAGCGCCGGGTCCGTGCGGGCTTTGCCGAGCGGACGCAGTTGCTGGCGGCGATCAGCCATGATCTTCAGACGCCGCTCACCCGCCTGCGCTTGCGGCTGGAACTGGTGGAGAACGAGGAGTTGCGGGCCCGCCTCTTACAGGATCACCAGGCGATGATGACGCTGGTCCGCGAAGGGCTGGACCTGGCGGCGAGCACGGAGGCGCAGGAGGACTGGTCGGTCATCGACATCGATTCGCTGCTGACCAGCATGGCCGAAGACGCGCAGGACCTGGGATTGCCCGTGCGTTTCCTGTCAGGCTGCGGCGGCACGGTGCGGGTCAAGCCCAACGCGCTGACCCGCTGCATCAGCAATCTGGTGAACAATGCGGTGAAATATGGCGGCAGCGCCGACGTCAGTTGCATGCGGCAGGGGGCGCGCGTGCTGATCGAGGTGCGCGACCATGGGCCGGGCATCGCGCCCGATCAGTTGGACCAGATGTTCGAACCCTTCACCCGCGGTGTGGCGGGGCAGCCCGGCGGGCGGCCCGGGACCGGCATCGGCCTTACCATCGCGCGATCGCTGGCGCTGAGTTTCGAGGCGTCCGTGCGCCTGGCCAATGCGCCGGACGGCGGGCTGATCGCCACGATCGACATGCGGGCGTAACGGCATTTCCGCAGGCGGGAAGGATGCCGAAACAGGTTCAGCATATGCAATGCAGCCTTCGATCGTCGCGATCGCATCGTTCCATGCATGGGAACCAATGCACCCCTGGTGAGATTATCTCCTTTACCCTCTTCCCTCCCGGGGGCTCAGGTGACACTATGCATCATATCGCGGCGGGGGAACGTCGCGCCGATTGGAAGATGCTGCATGACGGCGGCGCGGTAATGATCTTGCCGGTCGCATGAAGATGGTCGTGCGATTGCCGGAAATGCTTCTGCGTGGCCGGATAAGCATCGTGCGTTCTTTTTGCAGAAACATGCAGATCGACGATTGGACAGATTTGAATTTTTTACTCTGAACAGGTTCTATTGCACTGTTTTTACAGACCATAAGGGTCTATATACATTCCATGGCTACTTTAGCGGGAGTCGCCAGTGACAAAGAATGAGCTGTTTTCCAGCTTCACGCGGAAGTTCGATGATCGGCGTCAGGCCGAAATGTCTATCGAAGATTATCTGCTGGGATGTCGCAACGATCCATTGATGCATGCGTCCGCGCCGGAGCGGCTGCTGGCTGCAATCGGTGAGCCGGAGATCATCGACACCTCGCGCGATCAGCGGCTGGGCCGGATCTTCATGAACCGGACCATCCGCCGCTACAAGAGCTTCACCAATTTCTACGGCATGGAAGGGACGATCGAGCATATCGTCAGTTTCCTGCGCCACGCCAGCCAGGGATTGGAGGAGCGCAAGCAGATCCTATACCTGCTGGGTCCCGTGGGCGGCGGCAAGTCGTCCCTGGCCGAACGGCTGAAGGCGCTGATGGAGGTGCATCCCATCTACGTGCTGAAGGCGGGGGATGAGATCAGCCCGATCTTCGAAAGCCCGCTCGCCTTGTTCGACGCCGAAACCCATGGCGACTATATCGAGGAGAATTACGCCATTCCCCGGCGACGACTGACCGGCATGATCAGCCCCTGGTGCCGCAAGCGGCTGGATGAATATGGCGGCGACATATCCCAGTTCAGGGTCGTGCGCATGATGCCGTCCCGCATGCGGCAGGTCGCCATCGCCAAGACAGAGCCGGGCGACGAAAACAACCAGGACATCAGTTCGCTGGTCGGCAAGGTCGACATCCGCAAGCTGGAGATGCTCTCGCAGAACGATCCGGACGCCTACAGCTATTCGGGTGGGCTCAACCGGGCGAACCAGGGCATGCTGGAATTCGTCGAGATGTTCAAGGCGCCGATCAAGATGCTCCACCCGTTGCTGACCGCGACGCAGGAGGGCAATTATATCGGCACGGAGAATATCGGCGCCATTCCCTATACCGGCATCATCATGGCCCATAGCAATGAATCGGAATGGGCGAATTTCAAGAACAACAAGAATAACGAAGCCTTTATCGACCGTATCTACGTCATCAAGGTTCCCTATAGTTTGCAGGCCACCGAGGAACGGCATGTCTACGAGAAGTTGCTGCGGGAATCGGACCTGAACAAGGCGCCCTGCGCGCCGGGGACTTTGGACATGCTGGCGCGTTTCTCCGTGCTGACGCGGCTGCGGGAGCATGAGAACAGCAATCTCTATTCCAAGATGCGTGTCTATGACGGCGAGATGCTGCGGGAAATCGATCCGAGGGCCAAGAGCCTTCAGGAATATCGCGACGCTGCTGGCGTGGACGAGGGCATGTCGGGCATTTCGACCCGCTTCGCCTTCAAGGCGCTGTCGGCCACCTTCAACCATGACACCAATGAGATTGCGGCCGATCCCGTGCACCTCATGTATGTGCTAGAGGGCATGGTCCGGCAGGAGCAGTTTCCCGCCGAGGTCGAATCCCGCTATCTGGAGTTCATCAAGGGCGAACTGGCGCCGCGCTATGCCGAGTTCATCGGCAATGAAATCCAGAAGGCCTATCTCGAATCCTACCATGATTATGGGCAGAACCTGTTCGACCGTTATGTCGCCTATGCCGATGCGTGGATCGAGGATCTGGACTTCAAGGACCCGGACACGGGTCAATTGCTGGACCGGGAGGTCATCAACCAGGAACTGTCCAAGACCGAAAAGCCCGCCGGGATCGCCAATCCCAAGGATTTCCGCAACGAGGTGGTGAAGTTCGCGCTGCGCATGCGGGCCAGCAATGACGGGCGCAACCCGTCATGGACCAGTTACGAGAAAATCCGCGAGGTGATCGAGAAGCGGATGTTCAGTCAGGTCGAGGACCTGCTGCCGGTCATCAGCTTCGGATCGAAGAAGGACGGCGAGACCGCGACCAAGCATGACGAATTCGTCGCGCGGATGATCGAAAGAGGCTATACTGAGCGGCAGGTTCGGCGGCTTGTCGAATGGTATATACGCGTCAAGCAGGCCGGATGATGGAGGCGCCAAGCCCGCCATGCACATAGTCGACAGACGGTTGAATCCAGGAGGCAAGAGCCTGGTCAACAGGCAGCGCTTCCTGCGGAGGGCAAGGGCATATGTGCAACAGGCGGTGCGCGACAGCCTGAAGGACCGCAGCATCAAGGATCTGGACAAGGAAGGCCAGATTTCGATCCAGCGCGACGTCATCCACGAACCGACGCTGCACCGCGCCGCGCAGGGGGGCAGCCGCGAACGGGTCTTCCCCGGCAATCACGACTATATGGAAGGCGACCGGATCAAGCGGCCCGATGGCGGCGCGGGCGCGGGGTCGAAGGCCGGGCAGGGCGAGGGGAATGACGATTTCCAGTTCGCGCTCAGCCGGGAAGAGTTTCTGGATCTGTTCCTCGACGATCTGGAGCTGCCGGACCTCGCCAAAAGGCGGCTGATCGGCGGGGCCGTCGACGGCATAAGGCGGGCAGGCTATTCGACGGTCGGCAACCCGTCCAACCTGTCCGTGCCGCGCACCATGCAGAAGGCGATGTCGCGTCGGTTGGCGCTGCGCCGTCCCAAGGGCGCCGATCTTGCCCGGATCGAGGAGGAGATCGCGCTGATCGAGGCGCGCGATCCGGCCCTGCCCGACGATGCCGTACGGCTGGAGGCATTGCGCGAGGAACGCTCGACCGTCATCCGCCGCCGCAACCTGATCGCCTATATCGACCCTGTGGACCTGCGCTATCGCCGGTTTGAGACGGTGCCCAAGCCCGTGGCCCAGGCAGTGATGTTCTGCCTGATGGACGTCTCCGGCTCCATGACGGAGCATATGAAGGATCTGGCGAAGCGTTTCTTCGCGCTGCTGCACCTGTTCCTGTCGCGCTGCTACGAGCATGTGGAGGTGGTGTTCATCCACCATACCGACCGGGCGGCGGAGGTGGACGAGCAGACCTTCTTCTACAGCACGGTGACGGGCGGCACTTTGGTGTCGAGCGCGCTGGAGAAACTGATCGAGGTGGTGCAGGAACGCTTCCGTCCGGATGACTGGAACATCTATGTGGCGCAGGCGTCGGACGGCGACACCATGCAGTCCGACAATGGCCGGGTGGTCAGCCTGATGCAGCAGGAAATCCTGCCCTTCAGCCAATATTTCGCCTATCTGGAAGTCGGGCGAGAGGAATTCGCCGACATAGAGACCATCGGCACGACGACCGGACTGTGGCAGGCCTATGCCCCGGTCAGCGAGGCAAACCGCAATTTCGTAATGCGCAAGGTGCATCATCGGCGGGAAATCTATCCGGTTTTCCGGGAGTTGTTCCAGCGCAAGGGCGTGGCGGAGCGGAGTTCATGAAGGTGGAACCGGCATGACGGTCGAACTGGCGTCCGCCCCGCTGTTCACGGGAAGCGATTGGGACTTCGCGCTCATCAACCGCATTTACGAAACGATCGAGCCCATCGCGCTCCAGGAAATGAAGCTCGACATCTATCCCAACCAGATAGAGGTCATCAGCGCGGAGCAGATGCTGGACGCCTATTCCTCCATCGGCATGCCGCTTTTCTACAAACACTGGTCCTTCGGCAAGCAGTTCGTGACCAATGAGATGATGTACCGCAAGGGGCTGCGCGGCCTGGCCTATGAGCTGGTCATCAACAGCGATCCCTGCATCAACTATCTGATGCAGGAAAACAGCGCGACGATGCAGACGCTGGTCATCGCCCATGCGGCCTTCGGGCATAATCATTTCTTCAAGAATAATTATGTCTTCAAGCAATGGACCGATGCCGAGGGAATTCTGGATTATCTGGAATTCGCCAAGCGCTACATCGCGCAATGCGAGGAGCGCTACGGCCAATTGCCGGTCGAGCGGGTGCTGGACGCCGCCCATGCGCTGATGAACCAGGGCGTGCATCGCTATCCGCGCGTTCGCCCAAGGGACTTGAAGGCGGAGGCGGCGCGGGAGGCGGAACGGCAGGCCTATCGCGACCGCATCTATGACGATCTGTGGCGCACCGTGCCCACTGGAGCGAAGGCGGACGCGATCCCCAGCGACGCCAGACGGGCGGCGCTGGGACTGCCGCAGGAAAATATCCTCTATTTCCTGGAAAAGTCCGGCCCCCGGCTGGAAAGCTGGCAACGGGAGATTTTGCGGATCGTGCGGTTGATCGCGCAATATTTCTACCCGCAGCGCCAGACCAAGGCGATGAACGAAGGCGCTGCGACCTACACCCATTATCGCATCATGACGACGCTGCACGAACGGGGATGGCTGACCGACGGCGCCTTCATGGAATTCCTCTCATCCCATACCAATGTCGTCTATCAACCCACCTATGATTCAGGACAATTTGGCGGTTTCAACCCCTATGCCCTGGGCTTCGGCATCATGTCGGACATCGAAAGGGTCTGCCGGGCGCCGACGGAGGAGGATCGCGAATGGTTCGGGGATATTGCCGGATCGGGCGACCCGATGGAGGTGCTGAAGGACATATGGGCCAATTATCGGGACGAAAGCTTCGTTTCGCAATTTCTGAGCCCACATCTGATCCGGCAATGGCGGCTGTTCAAGATCCTCGACAAGCAGGGCGAATCGGAACTGCGGGTCGATGCCATTCACGATGAGCGCGGCTATCGCCGGATCCGGCGCTCCCTGGCGCGGGAATATGAAATCGGGCGGCAGGAACCCGACATACAGGTGGTCGATGTCGACCTGGCCGGCGACCGCAAGCTGATCGTCGAGCATTCGGTGCTGGACGGCGTCCAATTGGAGGCTCGCGATGCCGCTATGGTCTTGCAAAATCTGGCGAATCTCTGGGGTTATGAAGTGCTGTTGAAGGAGGTTGATTCCGAAACGCGCAAGGAATTGAAAAGCCATAGCGCGCAGCCCAATGCGGCCTGGCTGCGCTGAACCGGTGCGCGCGGCGGACGGGAAAAGGGCTGCGGCAAGATTCCGTTTTCAATCGATGATGGGAAAGGTTAAGTTGTCCGCCGGTTTTTCGTGGGCGAAGTCGGATCTGTCGCTCTGAAGGCGGTGGAGAGGACGGGGCCCTGCGACAGGCAGGAGTTCGATTCATGACGAATGCTCTTACGCCAGAAGAATGTCTAGACCGGGCAAGAATGCATGATCAACTGGCAGCGACCACCGCGGATGCTTCGGCGCGCATGATGCATCAGGCAATGGCTGCCGAGTTCCGCCGCCGCGCCGAAACGGCATCGAGCGGCATGCGACAGGCCGCTAGCAGGCCGATCATCGAACTGATGCCGAACGTCGCCTGACGGCTTCAGGGTCGTCGGACCGTCTTGCGCCTTCGTAAAAGATAGATGTCCATGATCCAGCCATGTTCCTGGCGGAGCGCGGCGCGGCATGAGGCGATCTCGGCCCCCCTCATGGCCAGCGGACCCTGGGCGAGTCTTTCCTGGGGCAATCCCAGATAGGCGCCCCACCAGATGTCGAGACCCTGGGGCGGCAGGGTCTGGAAGGCGCAATGGCCATCCAGCATGACGACCAGGCTGTCGGCGCAGTCCGGCCAGCCGCGTTCGCTGAGGCGCCGGCCGGTGGTGATCAGCACGGGATCGGCAAGGTCGTTGAGGCAGATGCCGTGGGCGGCGGTCAGCGCCTGTACGCTGGTGATGCCGGGGATCACGCGGACCTTCGCGCCCGGCAGGCGCCCGGCGATGCGCAGGCTGCTGTCATAAAGCGACGGATCGCCCCAGACCAGCAGGGCGAGCCTGCCGCCTTCAGGAAGGTGCCGGGCGACCTGCTCCATCCAGAGCGCGGCGATGGCATCGTGCCAGTCGAGGACGGCGCCGACATAATCGGTCCGGTCCGGTCGCCGGGGCATGTCGAATTCCACGATTTTCACCGCCTGCGTCAGCAGTTCGGCGCAAATGGCGCGGCGCAGGTCGATGAGGTCGGACTTGGCGTCGCCCTTGCGGGGCAGCAGGATGAGGTCGGCGTCGTTCATCGCCTTCACCGCGGCGCGGGTGAGGTGATCGGGATTGCCCGTGCCGATGCCGATAAGGTCGATACTGATCATGAGGAGGCTTTCGAAGCGGGAGCGATGAGGTGGAAGAAACTGCCGGTGACACGGCCGCGATGCGATCCCGTCGACGGAACGGCCTGACCTTCCGCATCGGTCACATGAGCGAGCGGGCTGTCCGGTTGCTCGACGATGGTGGAATAATGGAATTCATGGCCGTTCAGCATCGCTCCCGCAGGCATGCCGCCCATCGGCGCCAGCAAGCGCGCCTGTCGGTAGCCAAGATGAAGGCGCCGTTCCGCGAAGCTGGTGACGAGGCCGAGCAGGCCGGCCATGGCATGTGCCTGCCCGTCGGCATCGATCAGCGCCTGTCCCAGCACCATATAGCCGCCGCATTCGCCATGGATCGGGCGGTCCAGTGCGTGGCGGCGCAGGCCGGAAAGGAAATGGGCCGCCTGCGCGATCCGGCCCGCATGGAGTTCGGGATAGCCGCCGGGGAGCCAGACCGCATCGGCATCGGCTGCCGGGGCTTCGTCGGCCAGGGGGGAGAAGGGCAGGATTTCGGCGCCTGCATCCCGCCAGCCGGACAGGAGATGCGCATAGGTGAAGGAGAAGGCTTCGTCCCGGGCGATGGCAATGCGCTGGCCGGGTGGCGGCAGGGTCGGCATTGAAGCGCGATCCTGCGCCGGGGTGGACCGGGCCGCGCGCCGGACGGCGTTGAGGTCCACATGGGTCGCCACGATGTCCGCCATGCGGTCGATGATCCGGTCGAGATCGGCCTGTTCGGCCGCCTGGACCAGACCCAGATGACGCTCCGGCAGGTGGAGCGCGGCGGAGCGCGGTATGGCGCCCAGGACGGGGATGTCCGCCCCCTCCATCGCCGCGCGGATCAGCCGTTCGTGGCGCTGGCTGGCGACTTGGTTGAGGACGACGCCTGCCATGGAAATATCGGAACGAAGGCCACGGAAACCGCTGGCGATGGCGGCGGCGGACTGGCTCTGGCCCGACACGTCCATGACGAGAAGGACGGGCCAGCCGAACAGCGCCGCGATGTCCGCGCTCGCGCCGGTGCCGGCTTCCCCGATGGCGGGGGCGCCGTCGAACAGGCCCATCACGCCTTCCGCGACGATCAGCTCTGCGTCGGCCCGGCCCGCAACGGTCGCCATCTGCGATGCGGACATGGCCCAACTGTCAAGGTTGAAGGAGGGGCGGCGGCTGGCCGACTGCTGGAATGCCGGGTCGATATAGTCGGGGCCGGACTTGAACGGCTGTACCCTGATGCCCATTCGGGAAAAGGCCCGCAGCAGGCCGAGCGTGACGGTCGTCTTGCCCGATCCTGATCGGGGCGCCGCGATCAGAAGGCCCGGCGTCATGGCTTGTCGATGAAGGCGGAGTCGGCGCTGGCCGGTCGGAAACGGCGGTCATAGCCGGGCGCGTAGAGGCTGCTTTCCGCGAAATCCTCGCTGCCCAGCACCGGGCCGACAAGAATGATGGCGGTCCGTTCGGGCCCGTCCGCAGCAGCTTCCCCGATGGTGCCCAGCGTCGCCCGCACGATCCGCTGATCCGGCCAGCTTGCGCGCCACACCACGGCCGCGGGGCAATGGGCGCCATGATGCGGGATCAGGTCGCGCACCACCTGCGCCAGATTATGGATCGACAGATGGATGGCGAGCGTCGCGCCGGTCGCGCCGAATGCGGAGAGGCTTTCACCGGACGGCATGGCGCTGGCGCGTCCCGGCGTCCGGGTGAGGATCACCGACTGGCCGAGTTCGGGCAGCGTCAGTTCGGCGCCGATGGCGGCAGCGGCGGCGGCGAAGGAGGGGACGCCGGGTGTGATGCTGAAAGGAATGCCGATCGCCTTCAGCCGCCGAAGCTGCTCGCCCATGGCCGACCAGACGGACAGGTCGCCGGAATGAAGGCGCGCGACGTCATGCCCCGCTTGATGGGCATCGACGATGATGGCGACGATCTCGTCCAGGGTCAGCGGCGCCGTGTTGACGATCCGCGCGCCTGCCGGACAATGATCGAGCAGGGCGGCGGGCACCAGCGATCCGGCATAGAGACAGACCGGAGAACGCGCGATCAGGTCGCGCCCGCGCAGGGTGATGAGGTCGGGCGCGCCGGGACCGGCGCCGATGAAATGAACGGTCAAGAGGCAGGGCTTTCGGCTAGGGCGCAACTTGCGAGGCGGTCGGAAGAGAAGGCGCGGGGGGCAAGCAGGCGGCCCTTGGGCCCTGAAGCGGCGAGGGCCGTGGCTTCGGCGACGCTGCCGGTGCCATGGGCGGCCATGCTGGCGGGAGATCGGGTGGCCACGGGCTGTTCCGCCAGCCTTTCAACGCCGACGGCCATCAGGGGCAGGGCGAGCTTGCGCGCCAATGGCGCAAGCTGCCCGGCCTTGCCATCGAGGGTTGCCAGCGCGTCGACGGCGATCATGGCGCCCATCGCCTGCTCCAGCGCCGATTCCAGCGAAGCGAGCGACGCGCTGTGGCGGAAGCCGAAGCCGGCGACGATCATAGCGTCACGCTCCACTGCACCAGCGGATAGGCGGAACGCCAGCCGCGACGGCTGCCCAGGGGCATCGCCTGCGCAAGCTCGATGCGAAGCAGGTCGCCGCCCTTGTCGGCATGCCATTTGGCAAGCAGCGCTTCGGATTCCAGCGTGACGGCATTGGCGACAAGGCGCGTGGGACCGCCGGGCAGGGCGAACAATGTCGCGAGCAGGGACTGGCTCAGCCCTCCGCCGATGAAGACGGCCTCGGGGCGGGTCCGGCCGGTCAGGATGTCGGGCGCTCTGCCCTCCATGACGGTCAGGCGGTCGACGCCCAGATGAAGGGCATTGGCGCGCGCCCGGGCGGCGCGGTCCGGATCGGCCTCGAAAGCGATGGCCTGGGTGGAGGAATGGGCGAGCAGCCATTCTATGGCGATGGAGCCGGAACCTGCGCCTATGTCCCATAATGTCTCGCCGGGGCGGGGCGCCAGAGCGGACAGGGTCAGGGCGCGGGCCGGGCGCTTGGTGATCTGGCCGTCATGGTCGAACCAGTCGTCGGGGATGCCGCTGGAGCGGGGGAGCGTCCTGCCTTCGCCCGCCACGGACAGGCCGACCGCAACGGGATGCGCGACATCGGCAAGGTCCGGCGCTTCGGCCGTGCACTGGCGGATATGTTCGCGGGGGCCGCCCAGCGCTTCCAGCACATGCAGGGTCGAACGGCCGAAGCCCTGTTCCGTCAGCCAGGCGGCAAGCTCGCCCGCCGCCTGCCCGTCGCGCAGCAGCAATATGGCGCGGCGGCCGGGCACGAGACCGGGACGCAACCGCGTCAGCGGCGCGGCGTGGAGGCCATGGCATTCCACGTCCTGAAGCGCCCAGCCCAGCCGCGCGGCGGCAAGGGAGAATGTGGAGGGGGCAGGGTGCGCCGTCCATTCATCCGGCCGCAAATGCCGCGTGATGCTGCTCCCCGCGCCGAACCAGAAGGGATCGCCGGAGGCAAGCAGGACGGTTGGGTCTCCACGGCGGGCGAGCAGCATCGGAACGCCGGCCGCGAACGGGACTGGCCAGGGCAGGCTTTCGGCCCTAAGGGCTGGCAGCAGCGCAAGATGGCGCGGCGCTCCGGCGACGAGCGCGGCTTTCTCCAGCGCTTCGCGGGCGGCGGACGACAGGCCATTCGGGCCGTCTTCCCCGATGCCGACGATCGTCAGCCACGGACCGTCAGGAGTATCGGGCATGTCCAACATCCTCATTCTGGGCGGCACCACGGAAGCGAGCGCGCTTGCGGCTGCTCTTGCCGAGCGGGGCGTTCGCGCGGTGTTGAGCTATGCGGGGCGGACGGACAAACCACGGGCGCAGCCGGTGCCGGTGCGCGTCGGCGGCTTCGGGGGCATGGCCGGCCTCGCGCGCTATTTGCGGGAGGAAGGCGTCACCCATCTGGTGGACGCCACTCATCCCTTCGCCGCTGTAATGAGCGGGAATGCCCTTGGCGCGGCGCGGGAGGCGGGGGTGGAGCACATCATGCTGACCCGGCCGCCCTGGACCGCGGCGGAGGGAGACCGCTGGACCCATGTGCCGGACATGGCCGGGGCGGTGGCAGCGCTGGGGGGAGCCAGGCGGAATGTGATGCTGGCCCTGGGGCGCATGCATGTGGACGCCTTCGCCGTGCAGCCTCAGCATCATTATCTGTTGCGCTTCGTCGATATGCCCGCCGTTGCGCCGGGGCTGCCCGATCATGCGCTGGTGATCGACCGCGGTCCCTTCACGGTGGAGGGCGACATGCAGTTGATGCGCGCCCATGGCATCGACTGCGTGGTGTCGAAAAATGCGGGGGGCGGCGGCGCGCGGGCGAAGCTGGTCGCCGCGCGCATGCTGGGACTGCCGGTCGTGATGATCGAGCGTCCGGCCTGTCCAGCGGCGCAGGTGACGCATGAGGTCGCCGGGGTGCTGCAATGGCTGGATCATGCGGCGGAGCGCGGCGTATAGAGGATCGGCGGGCCGGAGCGCTCAATCAGCCGGGTGCGGCTGGAACCGATGATGACCATGGTGCGCATGTCGGCCATTTCCGCAGTGGCCCGGCTCAACGGCACCACGCTCAGCGTTTCCTCCGGCGTGGAGACGGCCCGGGCGAACAGGATGAGCCGGTCCTCGCCGCATTCCTCGCGCAGGATCGCCAGCGCCCGCCCGAAACCCTCCGGCCGGGAACGGGAACGGGGATTGTAGAAGGCCATGGCGAAATCGGCCTGTGCGGCGAGGCGCAGGCGGCGCTCGATCAGCGGCCAGGGCTTGAGATTGTCGGACAGGTTGATGGCGCAGAAATCATGGCCGAGCGGCGCGCCCGCCCTTGCGGCGGCGGCGAGCATGGCGGTGATGCCGGGCAGGACGCGGATGTCGAGGTCGCGCCAGTCCTCCGGCCCCGCCTCCACGGCTTCGAACAGGGCGGATGCCATGGCGAAGACCCCCGGATCGCCCGAGGAAACCACCGCCACCCGCTTGCCCTGCGCGGCGAGAGCCAGGGCATGGGCGGCGCGGTCGAGTTCGACCCGATTGTCCGAGGCGTGGAGCGTCAGGCCCGGTCTTTGGGCCACCCGGGCGACATAGGGGATGTATCCGATGACGTCGCTCGCCTGCGCCAGCGCATCCGACACCTCCGGCGTGATGAGCGCGTCCGCTCCCGGACCAAGACCGGCTGCCACGACCCATCCGGTCATGGACGGCGGCCCTGTCCGTGGACCAGCAGGATCGAAAAATAGGCGGTGACGTCGGTCGCTTCCGCCAGCGGGGTGATGCGCTGATCCGCCATGGTCGCATATTCGACCAGCCAGGCGCTGTCCTGCTTGCCCGCGGCTTCGACGGCGCGGCGAAGCCTGGGAAGGTTGCGGCCAATCTTCATGACGACCAGAGCATGGCTGTCGCGGATGCGGCGGGTCAGTTCCTCTTCGGACAGGGTGGCCATCAACACCGTTAGGACATCGTCGCCCCAACTGATCGGCGTGCCGCTGGCGGTCCAGGCGCCGGACATGCCGGTGATGCCGGGGACGATCTTCACCGGCGCGGCAAGGCGGCTGTGCAGGTGCATGAAGCTGCCGTAGAAGAACGGATCGCCTTCGCAAAGGACGACCACATCCTCGCCGCGTGCCGAAAGCCCGTCCAGATGCGCCGTGCAATCGGCATAGAAGGTCGAGAGCAGATCATTGTAGCGCGGGTCGGACAGCGGGATTTCCGTCGTGACCGGATATTCCATCGGATATTCGACGGCATCGGCGCGCAACATGCCCTCCACGATGCTGCGGGCATGGCCCGACCTTCCCCTCTTGCGGAAATAGGCGATGTGCCGGGCATTGCGGATCAGCCGGTCGGCGCGGACGCTCATCAGGTCCTGCGCCCCCGGTCCCAGGCCGACGCCATGGATGGTCCCGCCGCTCATTCCGCCGGGCTCGCTATCGCATTCACCGCCGCGACCGTGATGGCGCTGCCGCCGGGGCGACCCTCCACGATACAGCAGGGGACGGGCCGGCTGCGCCAGAGCGCTTCCTTCGATTCCGCCGCGCCGACGAAGCCGACGGGGCAGCCGATGATCGCGGCCGGGCGGGGGCAGTCGGGGTCCTCCAGCATGTTGAGCAGATGGAAAAGCGCCGTCGGGGCATTGCCGATCGCGACCAGCGCGCCCTCCAGATGCGGGCGCCAGAGTTCGAGCGCCGCGGCCGAGCGGGTGTTGGACATTTGCGCCGCCAAGGCAGGCACCTGCGGATCGTTCAGGGTGCAGAGGATCGGATTGGCGGCGGGCAGGCGCTTCAGGGTTATGCCCTCCGACACCATGCGCGCGTCGCAGAGGATCGGTGCGCCCGCCTGAAGCGCGGCGATGGCGTCCCGGGCGAAGGACGGCGAAAAGCGGATGTGGGAAGCAAGTCCCACCAGGCCCGCCGCATGGATCATGCGGACGGCGATGCGTTCTTCCTCGGGCGAGAAGCGGGCAAGGTCGGCTTCGGCGCGAATGGTGCGGAAGGACTGCCGGTAGATGGCGGCTCCGTCGGTTTCGTAGCTGTGGGGCATCAGGGCCTTCCGAAAAGGGCGAGGATTTGTCGGGCGGTCAGGCCGGTTTTTTCCGGCGGCGATCCGGCGCGGGCGTTGCGGGACAGGTCGAAGCGGCCCTGCCGGCCGGTGAGGACCAGCCCTGCGGGTCTTTGACGGGCGCAGCCCTTGGCGCAGCCGGACACATGCAGCGACCCTTCGACAAGGGGGGCGAGCCGGGTGGCGAGGCCGCGGGTCTCGACGCTTGCCTGCGGGCATGCGGGCGCGCCGGGGCAGGCGTCGACGCGGAGCAGGCCGTCAGGGGAGGCGTGCTCCGCCCTGTCTGCGCCGCCCTCCAGGATCAAACCGCGCCATGGGGTGAGGCGCAGGGCCGTGACATGCGGTTCCCCGGCCAGCGCGATAAGGCTGTCGGCGTCAAGCTGACCGAAGGGAATGCCGTGGAAAGGCCCCGATGCCTCCGCCAGCAATTGGGACAGCGGGCGGGACGGCGCGGGCGCGATGTCGGCAGCGGTCGGCAGCGGGGCTTCGTGCCGGGCCGCGCGGCCCGATGCGCCCCCGCCCGTGGCAAGGAACCAGCGGGCAAGCGCAATCAGGTCGCGCGCCGCCGTTTCGACGCTGGTGGGCGATCCCAGCGGACGCCCCTCCACCCGCAGCAGCAGCCTGCCCGCCTCGCTGCGCTCGAACCGGAAATCGGCGGGGACGGCGGCAAGACAGGGGGCTGGCCCGGCATCTACGGCGATCCCGATCTTGGAAGGAAGCTGGGGCAGCTCATCGATGTGGGCGATCAGGCTGCGCGCAATGCTTTCCGTGTCATCCCCGGGCGATGAATCGGGAGCGAGCAGGAAATTGCGGCGCGCTTCGCGGGCCGGATCGTGATCCGTAAGGCCCAGGGCGACAAGGTGCCGGAGCAGCGGGCCATGGCCTTGTTCCGTCACGCCGCGAAGCTGGAGCGCGGCCCGGTTGGTGAGGTCGACAAGGCCATTGCCGTGAAGACGCGCGGCTTCGGCAAGGCCGATGGCCTGGGGGGCGGTCAGGCGGCCCAGCGGTGGACGGACCCGCACCAGCAGCCCGTCGCCCGCCATCATCGGGCGCCATGCCGTCGGGCACCAGCCGCGAATGGCGGCGGACGATGCGCTTTGCGCGTCTGGCAACGGACCTTACCTCCCACGTCGCAACGACGGCCGGAGGGTTCACCCCCAGCCGCATTTCGTCGCCCGTGCGGAGAACCGAGCCGTGACCATCCCCTGGACCATGGCTAGAGCGACCTTTGCGTTCGGCAGGTCTCCTGGCTTGCGGGTCGTCGCTTCGGCACGGGCCTTCCCGGATCGCTCCAGTGGCTGGCCGTTCCCCGTGGGGAACCGCACGTCCTTGCCTTGCTCGCCGCTCACAGTTGCAGGGACAGCCACGGATTAGGGAGTCTCCTCCCGCACCGCGTTCCCATTTAAGCCCCTTCGGGGCACCGACGCGATCGATGGAGCGGGCGGAACCCGCTCCAAAAACGCTCATAGGCCGGGCGGAAAGGAAAGGGAAGAGGCCTTCGGACGGGAATCGTCAGCGCGTGACGATGGTGGAATGCCAGTCGGTGCGATGTTCCCAGCCGCGCCTCTCCAGTTCCGGCGTCGCCTCCTCGCTCACCGGATAGCCCAGGCACAGCAGGCCGAGGCAGCGCCAGTTTTCCGGAATGGCGAGCAGGGTGTCCACGGTCGGGCGGTCGAGGATCGAAACCCAGCCCATGCCGATGCCGCGCGTGCGGGCAGCCAGCCAGAGGGTGTGGATCGCCATCACGCAGCTATAGCGGCGCGCCTCCGGCATGGTGATCGCGCCCAGCCTGTGGCCGGTTTCCGTGCCTTCGTCGCAATAGACCGCGAACAGCACCGGCGCTTCGCGCAGGCCGTGCAATTTCAGGCTTCGGTACAGCCTGTCTTCCTCCCCCCGATAGATACTGCCCGCCTCGATCACCTGCGCGTCGACATGGGCGGCAAGATCCTCGCGCAAGGCGGGCGTTTCGATCCGGACGAAACGCCAGGGCTGCGACAGCCCGACGGAAGGCGCGCTATGGGCGAGGGCAAGGAGCCGTTCGACCTCGCTCTCGTCCAGCGGATCGGTCAGGAAATGGCGCACGTCACGGCGCAGGTGCACCAGTTCCTCGAAGGCGGCGATGTCGAAGGCGGTGTGTGTCAGAATTCAATTCCCGGCTGGGCCTTCACGCCGCTGCGGAAGGGATGTTTGACGAGGGTCATTTCAGTGACGAGATCGGCCGCCTCTGTCAGCGCCTCGGGCGCGTTGCGGCCTGTGACGATGACATGCTTCATTTCGCCCCTGGCGGTCACGGCCTCCAACACCTCTTCGACCGGAAGATAGTCGTAGCGCAGGACGATGTTGAGTTCATCGGCAAGGACCATGTCATAGGCCGGATCGGCGATCATGCGTTTCACCTCATCCCATGCTTCGCGTGCAAGGGCAATGTCCCGCGTCCGGTCCTGCGTGTTCCAGGTGAAGCCTTCGCCCATCGGCTTGAATTCGACATTGTCGGGGAACGCATCGAACACCCGTTTTTCTCCGGTGGTCATCGCGCCCTTCACGAACTGCACGACGCCCACCTTCCTGCCATGGCCGATGGCGCGGACCACCATGCCGAGCGCGGCGGTCGTCTTGCCCTTGCCCTTGCCGGTGTGGACGATCAGCAGGCCCTTTTCCTGCGTCTTGGTCGCCATGATCCTGTCATGAGCGGCCTGTTTCTTCTTCATCTTTTCGGCATGCTGTTCGGGCGTGCGTTCGATCATTGCGGGGCATCCTTGAGTTGGGAGAGAAGCATGGCGGCGCTGTTCGACCGGGGTTTCCAAAGGGCGCGGTCCAGCGCTTCGTGAAGGCGGGCGGCGGTCTCCCGCAGGGCGGCCGGATTGGCTTCCGCCATGAAGGCGCGAACCGCCTCATCCTCGATGAAGGCGGCGTGGACCGCGTCGAAATGATGGTCCTTCACCGCATGGGTGGTCGCGGCGAAGGCGAAGAGATAGTCGACGGAGGCCGCGATCTCGAACGCGCCCTTGTAGCCGTGGCGCATCATGCCCGCGATCCATTTGGGGTTGGCGACGCGGGCGCGGACGATGCGGCCGATCTCGTCCTCCAGCGTGCGGATGACGGGACGTTCGGGACGGCTGTGGTCGTTATGATAGCTGAGCGGCCTCCTGCCGGAGAGATGCTCGACCGCGGCGGCGATGCCGCCTTCGAACTGGTAGTAATCGTCGCTGTCGAGCAGGTCGTGCTCGCGATTGTCCTGATTCTGGATCAGCGCGTCGGCTTCGGTCAGGCGCTGCGCGAAGAGGCTGCGTTCGCTGTCGCCTTCCACCCCGCCGCCATAGGCATAGCTGCCCCAGTCGAGATAGACATTGGCAAGGTCCGACCGGTCGTGCCAGATCTTCTCGTCGATCATCGCCTGGAGGCCGGCGCCATAGGCGCCCGGTTTCGAACCGAAAACGCGGCTTCCCGCGCGGCGCCGCGCGGCCTTTTCCGGCGTGCCCTGCGCGATCAGCGCGGCGGTTTCGATGCGGTGGTGGGCGGCGGCTGGATTGTCCTCGTCCGGCTCGTCCAGCGCCATGACGGCGCGGGCGGCGCTGTCGATCAGGTCGATCTGTTCCGGGAAGGCGTCGCGGAAGAAGCCGGACACGCGGAAGGTGACGTCGACGCGGGGGCGGTTCAGTTCCGCGATCTTCATGACCTCGAAACCGATGACCCGGCCCGAAGCCCAGTCCCAGCGAGGCCGGACGCCCATCAGGGCCAGCGCCTGCGCTATGTCGTCGCCGCCGGTCCGCATATTGGCGGTGCCCCAGGCGGAAAGGGCGATGGCGCGGGGATAGTCGCCCTCGCGCTGGAGATAGTCCTGCACGATGAGATCGGCGGAGCGCTGCCCGAGATTCCATGCCGCCACCGTGGGCACGGCCCTGGTGTCGACCGAATAGAAATTGCGCCCGGTGGGGAGGACGTCGGGGCGACCCCTGGTGGGCGCTCCGGAAGGGCCCGGGGCGACGAAATCGCCGTTGAGGGCTTTGAGGAGTGCGGCTTTTTCGGCCTCTCCGCAGCCATCGACGCGCGGGGCGAGATCGGTTTCGATAGCCTTGAGAACCGCAGCGCTCCGTGGACCGGGAGCGCCTTTCCGGCAACTGCCGTCATCCCCGCACGCGCGGGAATGACGATGTTCCAACTCATCGAGCAGGCGGATGGCGTGAAGTTCCAGCCGTTCCACCGTGTCGCCCGTGCTGCGCCAAGGTGCTCCTGTCAGGCTTTGCAGCGCTTCCGGCCGGGGTCCGGCCCAAGGCGCGCCCATCGTGCAGTCGAGCGGGTCGAAATCCAGCCCCAGATCATCCGCCAGCGCACGGAGCAGGGACTGCTGGCCGGCATCGTCCATACCCCTTGGGCAGCGGGCAAGGGCCATGAGTAGGTCGCGGCGAAGCGAACCCTTCGGGCTTTGCGTGAAGACGTGCAGCCCGTCGCGTATCTGCATTTCCTTGAGTTCGCACAGATAGTTGTCGATCGCTGCTAAAGCCTCGTCTCCGCTTCCCTGCGCGCCTGAATCCTTGTCCAGCCCTTGCGAGGCGGCGAGGGCCAGAATGTCCTTGCGCAGCGTTTCCAGCCGGCGTGGGTCCATGCCGGCGGCGAGATAATATTCGTCGACCAGAGCCTCCAGTTCCTTGAGCGGGCCGTAGCTCTCGGCGCGGGTCAATGGCGGCGTCAGATGGTCGACGATGCAGGCGCCGATGCGACGCTTGGCCTGGGTGCCTTCGCCGGGATCGTTGACGATGAACGGATAGATTTGAGGGATCGGTCCGGCGCAGATTTCCGGAAAGCAGTTTTCGGACAGCGCGATCGCCTTGCCCGGCAGCCATTCGAGATTGCCGTGCTTGCCGACATGGACGACGGCATGGGCACCGAAATCGCCGGCCAGCCAGATATGGAAGGCGAGATAGGCATGGGGCGGGGGCAGCGCCGGGTCGTGATAGCTGCTCTTGGGATCGACATGATAACCGCGCGACGGCTGCACGGCGACCGCGATCCGGCCGAAGCGGTGCACCGGCAGATGGAAGGCGCCAGCGCGGAAGAAAGGATCGGTTTCGGGCGCGCCCCAGCGGCATTGGACCGCTTCGCGGACCCCTTGGGGCAACGTGGCGAAGGCTGCGTCATAGGCCTGGAGCGAGAGGGTGATTTCACCCGGACGGTCCGGCGCGGCATTGGTGATGCCACCTGTCATGCGCTGCATCAGCGCGGCGCCGTCGGTGGGCGCATCATCCGTTCCGTAGCCTGCTTCCGCCAGGGCCTTCAGAATGGCGGCGGCACTGGCGGGCGTATCCAGGCCGACGCCATTGCCGAGGCGGCCATCCCTGTTGGGATAGTTGGCGAGGATGAGCGCGACCCGACGTTCCTCCACTCGCGTTCTACGAAGTTTAGCCCAATTTGCAGTAAGTTGGGATACGAAGCTGACACGATCTTCCAGTATCTGGGGCACGACGATGCTGCATTCCGTGCGGGCATCGAACCGTGCCGCAGCCTTGAAGGCGACCGCGCGGGTGAAGAGGCGGCCGTCCACCTCCGGCAGCGCGACATGCATGGCGAGGTCGCGGGGGCCAAGCCCGCGGGCACTCGACTCCCAGGCGCTCTGTTCGGCGCTGGCGAAGATCGTCTGGAGGATCGCGCAATCCGCCTGTTCGAGGATGGAGGGCGTGCGCGGCTCGCCCGGCGCGCTGGCGGCAAAGGCGGTGGCGTTGAGGATGACGTCCGGCGGCGCCTCCGCCATCAGCCCTTGCAGGAAGTCCCGGGCGAAAGGTTCGCGCAAGGCGCGCACATGGACGGGAAGGACGTTGAGGCCCGCCGTCTCCAATCCCGCGACCATGCGGTCCACGGCGTCCAGCGTGCCCGCGATCAGCAGCGCGCGGTAGAAGAGGAAGAGGGCTGTCGGCTGCCCTGCCTTCCATCCGCTCCTGACCTGATCCAGCGTTGGTCGATCGACGCCGGGCAAATAGAGGCCCGCGTCGGCCACCGGAACGGGCGCATCGGGAACGCCCGCGTCGAAGCCGGCAAGGCGGGCGGCGTTGCGCAGGAAGGCGATGGCGTTGGCAATGCCGCCCTGCCGCAGATAGTCGCGCAGGAGATCGCAGCTCTCCGCCGCGACGGTCGATGCGGCGCGCAACGCGGGGTCATCCTCTCGCCCATCGGCGATCGCCGCAAAGGCTATGCCCTTTTTTCGGGCGATATTTGCAATCTCATCAATGCCATAGGGCCAATAGCTCTTGCCGCCCAGCAGGATGACGCAGACGAATTTGGCGTGGGCGACGACCTTTTCGACATACAGATCGACGGAATAGGGGTGCTTGAGCTGGAGGAGATTGGCCAGCCGGATTTCGGGCGCCGCCCTGCCCAGTTCCTGCCCCAGAACATGGGCTGCGCTCGCGAAACAGGCAAGTTCGCTGTCTGCCACGGTCAGCAGCACGATGTCGCCCGGCGACTGGCCGAGGTCGATGGCTTCGTCGCCGTTGGAGACGGTGCCGGGCGTGGCGGTCAGCAGATGCATCAGGCAGCGGCCATCTGCGCGCCGAGCGCGGCCTCTATGGCGGCGCGGTCCATGCCGCTCTGGCCGATCACCACCAGGCGGGAGCGGCGCGGTTCGTCGGCCTGCCAGTGCCGGTCATAATGATGCTGGATGCGGGGGCCGACGGCTTGCAGCACGAGGCGGGCGGGGCGCCCTTCTATGGCGAGGAAGCCCTTCACCCGCAGGATGTCATGCACGGCGATGCTCTCCGCCAGCGCCGCCAACAGCGGCTCCGGACCGGAAAGTTCGCCCAGGTCGACGATGAAGCTCTCGAAATCGTCATGGTCGTGATCCTCCCCATCGTCATGGTGCGAGGGACGGGCATCGATCCCGTCCTCCACCCCGGCGCCGAGGCCGAACAATATGGCCGGATCGATCTCTCCCCTCGCCGTGCGGAGGATGCGGACGCCGGGGCGGATTTCCTGGGCCAGTTCCTGCTCCAGCACGGCCAGCCGGTCCACGGCGACCAGATCGGTCTTGTTGAGCAGGACAAGGTCGGCGCAGGCAAGCTGGTCCTCGAACAGTTCCTCGATGGGGCTGTCATGATCCAGCGTCGGGTCGGCCGCGCGGGCGGCGGCGAGCGCCGCCTCGTCATGGGCGAAGCGACCCGCCGCCAGCGCGTCGGCGTCGATCAGGGCGATCACCCCGTCGACCGTGGCGCGCGTGCGGATGTCGGGCCATTGGAAGGCCTTCACCAGCGGCTTGGGCAGGGCAAGGCCGCTGGTCTCGATGATGATGTGATCGGGCGAGGTGGGCCGGTCGAGCAGCTTTTGCATGGTCGGCAGGAAATCGTCGGCCACGGTGCAGCAGATGCAGCCATTGGCCAGTTCGATGATGTCCTCGTCCGGGCAGGCTTCGTCGCCGCAGCCCCGCACCAGCGCGCCGTCGACGCCCACGTCCCCGAATTCGTTGATGATGAGGGCGAGGCGGCGGCCGCCCGCATGTTCGATGAGGTGACGGATCAGCGTGGTCTTGCCGGCGCCGAGAAAGCCGGTGATGACGGTGGCGGGAACCTTTTTCATGCGGGATTTCCTTGCGGTTGGTGGCTGGGGATGGGAGCGACTTCGATCTCGTCGAAGCCTTTCCAGCGATAGATGGCCCAGCTCAGCAGCCAGCAGGCGGCGAACAGGCCGATGATGATGAAGCCGAGGCTGTTGAAATGCTCGCCAAGGTCGGCGGCAAGGGTCCAGACGCCGCCGCTGAGGCCGAGCTTGTCGCCCAGCAGGGCCGCTGCCTCGATCCCGCCGATGAGCAGCGCGACCAGCGCCGACACCAGCGTGATGGTGATATTGTAGTAGAGCTTGCGGATCGGCTTCACGAACGCCCACTGATAGGCGCCCATCATCAGGGCACCGTCCGCCGTGTCGATCAGCGCCATGCCCGCCGCGAAGAGCAGGGGAAAGATGAGGACGGTCGCAACCGAAAGGCCGCTGGCGGCCTGACCGGCGGACAGGCCCAGAATGGCGACTTCAGTTGCGGTATCGAAGCCCAGACCGAAGAGGAAGCCGAGCGGAGCCATGTGCCAGCTTCGCGTCACCAGCCGGAAAAGCGGGCGGAAGAGGCGTGCGAGCAAACCCCGGTTGCCAAGCAATATGTCCATATCTTCATCGACATAGGCTCCACCCTTTCGAACATGGTTGAACGTGCTGAGAACTGATCGGAGGATGATCAGGTTCATCGCCGCGATGGCGAAGAGGAAGGTCGCCGACACCATTGTCGCGATGGTGCCGCCGATGGCTCCCGCCGCTTCCACCCGGCTCAGCGCATTGGCGGCGACAGCGATGGCGACGGCGGCGATCAGGACGATGCCGCTATGGCCGATGGCGAACCAGAAGCCGACGGTCAGGGGCCTCTGGCCGTCCTGCATCAGCTTGCGGGTCACATTGTCGATGGCGGCGATATGATCGGCATCCACGGCATGGCGGAGGCCCAGGCTCCAGGCCAGCAACGCCGTGCCCAGCATCACCGGATCGCCCGCGAAGATCGTGAAGGCTGCGATCCAGGCCGTCAGATTGGCGGCGATGAGCCCGGCGAACATGCCGGTCGCGCGGCGGCGAAGACGGCTGGCCGGCGCCCCGGGCGATTCCGGCTCATGGGTCGATATGCTCATAGGGTCGATACCCCGTCTGCGTCTGCGAAACCGGACGGGAGCCGCCTTCATGCCGGACGGACGCTCTTGCGCCCGGCATGCCGACAGCAGCTCCCGCTGCGTGAAGCGTCGCTCAGACGGAGGACCGTGCCGTGGCCATCCCCTGGACCAAGGCAAGAGCGACCAGACGCAGGCAGGTTTCCTGGCTCGCGGGTCATAGCTTGGCGCATGGCCTTCCCAGGCCTCGCATGATTTAGCGTCCGGCCCAGTGGCTGATCCTCCGGCGCTTCCGGGGGATCGCTATGCGTCTCGCTCGCCGCTTACAGTTGCAGGGACAGCCGCGGATTCATCACCGCATTCCCTATTAAGCCCCTTGGGAGGGCACCGGCGCGATCATGAAGGTCGGTCGAAACCACCCTTCGGCGGCCATGCATAGAGGCTGGAACGGGGAATGGGAAGAGGAGGCTTGAGCAGAAGATGTTTCCTGAATTAACTCCTACAAATGGCGTTCTTCCAGCAGGGTCTTCAGAAAGGCCTGGCCGGTCGGTGACAGATCCTCATGATGGATCAGCCAGAGCGCGCTCATGACCGGCACGTCGAACGGGCGGTTGATCACATTGTCGACGTGCAGCCGCGCCATCGAACCGGCAATCACCGTGGGGCCGAAGCCGGCCGCGACAAGGCCCAGCAGGGTCGCGAGGCTGCGGGCCTCATGCGAGATTTTCGGGACGAACCCTGCTTCCGCGCACAGGGCCTGGAAATGCTCCGTGAACCCCGTCCCATTGGGCGCGCCATAGAGCACCAGCGGCTCGTCGGAAAGGTCAGCGATGCGTGGCGGGGCAGGGCGCAGCGCCAGCGGATGATCGGCGCGCAGGGCCAGCACCATCTCTTCCTTGAGCAGGCATCGGGACAGCATGCCTTCGGGCAGCGCCGGCGCCTCGAAATTACGCACGATGCCAAGGTCGAGCTGACGGCTCGCCACGCTCTCCACCTGCTCGTCGCGCCCTTGTTCGCGCAGGATCAGTTCGACATCGGGATAGGTCTGGCGGAAGCGGTAGAGCGCCCGCGCCACCGGAGGCACGAAGGGGCCGGAAGTGGTGAAGCCCAGCCCCAGCCGCCCGATCTCCGCCCTTTGGGCCATGCGCGCGATCTGTGCGGCGCGGTCCGCCTGGGCAAGGGTCCGGCGCGCTTCAGGCTCGAACAGCCGGCCGGCCTCCGTCAATCGCACCCTGCGGCTGGTGCGGTCGAACAGGCGGACGCCCAGTTCCTCCTCCAGAGCACGGATCTGCTGGCTGAGCGGCGGCTGCGATATGCCGAGGCGCAGCGCCGCGCGGCCGAAATGCATCTCCTCAGCGACGCACAGAAAATAGCGGAGATGGCGAAGGTCCATGGATCATGTCGCTCAACATATCGATCATGCCATATTATATATTAGACGCAGAATGTCCAAGGGCGCATGGCCGGCTTCGAATGTGGCGGCGTCTCCCGGCTGGCCGGCGGAGGTCCGCGGGCTATGCCCCCTCATTGCCGCAGCACTCCGCCATGGCCGGGGATGCCGTCGCATTCTAGGATGTGTGGAAATTCGCCTCGCCCCCAACGAAGCCCCCACGCGTCCTGGAGCATTTCCGCGCTGGCCGTCTTTCTGGCGACGGCCGGAAATGCGGCAAACGATATGCGCATTTCCTGGCGCGCTTCGTCTCTGGTATCAGGCGGCGAAAATATCTGGAGAGGTTGTATCGTCATGTGCTGCGGGGATCATCCGGCGGCGCATCCGTGGAGTCGTGAATGATCGGTATCGTCAAGGTTGCCCTGCATCGTCCGCTCACCTTCATCGTGATGGCGATCCTGATCGCGATCGCGGGGGTGCTGGCGGCGGCGCGAACGCCGGTCGACATCTTTCCCAACATCCGCATTCCCGTGGTGGCGGTCGCCTGGCAATATGCGGGCCTGTCGCCGGAGGACATGGCCAACCGCATCGTCAATCCCTATGAGCGCGTGCTGACCACCACGGTCAACGACATCGAACATATCGAGAGCCAGTCGCTTCAGGGCATCGGCATCATCAAAATCTATTTCCAGCCGGGCGCCGACATCCGCACCGCGACCGCGCAGGTGACGTCGGTGTCGCAGACCGTGTTGCGCCAGATGCCGCCGGGGATCACGCCGCCGCTTGTCCTGAATTACAGCGCGTCGACCGTGCCGATCCTCCAGCTCGCCCTGTCGGGCAAGGGGCTGTCGGAACAGCAGCTGTTCGACATGGGGATGAACCAGGTCCGCCCGCCGCTGATCACGGTCCCCGGCCTTGCCATGCCTTTCCCCTCGGGCGGCAAGCAGCGGCAGGTGCAGATCGACCTCAATCCGCTGGCGCTTCAGTCCAAGGGGCTGTCGGCGCAGGATGTGGGTGCGGCGATCGCGGCGCAGAACCAGATCAATCCGGCCGGTTTCGTCAAGATCGGGGAAACCCAGTACAGCGTGAAGCTGAACAATGCGCCTTCCTCCATAGAGGCGCTGAACGGCCTGCCCGTCAAGGTGGTCAACGGCGCGACCATCACGATGCGCGACGTCGCGCATGTCCGCGACGGCAGCGGGCCGCAGCAGAATATCGTGCATGTCGAGGGCAGCCGGTCCGTGCTGCTGACCATCCTCAAGAACGGCGCCACCTCCACCCTGGCGATCGTGGACGGCGTCAAGGAAAAGCTGCCCCAGATCGCGGCGGGCCTGCCGGACAGCCTGAAGATATTGCCCATCGGCGACCAGTCGCTGTTCGTGAAGGCGGCGGTGGAAGGCGTCATTCACGAAGGCGCCATCGCGGCGGCGCTGACGTCCCTGATGATCCTGCTGTTCCTGGGCTCCTGGCGCTCGACGGTGATCATCGCGCTGTCGATCCCGCTTGCGATCCTGGCGGCGGTCGCGGCGCTGGCTGCCTTCGGCCAGACGCTGAACGTCATGACGCTGGGCGGGCTGGCGCTGGCGGTCGGCATATTGGTCGACGACGCCACCGTGACCATAGAGAATATCAACTGGCATCTGGAGCAGGGCAAGGGCGTGATCGAGGCGATACTGGACGGCGCGGCGCAGATCGTGACGCCCGCCTTCGTGTCGCTGCTGTGCATCTGCATCGTGTTCGTGCCGATGTTCTTCCTGCCGGGGGTCGCCGGATTCCTGTTCGTGCCGATGGCGCTTTCCGTCGTGTTCGCGATGATCGCATCCTTCATCCTGTCGCGGACGCTGGTGCCGACCATGGCCATGTATCTGCTGCGGCCTCATGTCGAACAGGGCGACGCGCATATGGCCGGGGCGCCTGCTTCGCGCAATCCGCTGGTCCGCTTCCAGCGCGGGTTCGAACGGCGCTTCGAAAGGATAAGGCGCGGCTATGTCGGGCTGCTGCACCGGGCGCTGAATGCGCGCAAGCCCTTCCTGCTCGGCTTCATGGCCGTCGTTCTGCTGTCCTTCGGGCTGTTGCCGATGCTGGGCAGCAACTTCTTCCCCTCGGTCGATTCAGGGCAGATCGCGATGCATGTGCGCGTGCCGGTGGGCGCCCGGATCGAAGACAGCGCCGCCCGCTTCGACCGCATCGCGCGGGAAGTCCGCTCACTGATCCCGGCGGAGGAACTCGCCTCCATCACGGACAATATCGGCCTGCCGGTCAGCGGCATCAACGCCATCTACAATAATAGCGGCACCATCGGCCCGCAGGATGGCGACATGCTGATCGCGCTGACCAAAGGTCATCGGCCGACGGACGAGATCGTCGCCACCCTGCGGCGGGAGCTGCCGCGCCGCTTCCCCGGCACCGGCTTCGCCTTCCTGCCGGCCGACATCACCAGCCAGATCCTGAACTTCGGCGCGCCCGCGCCCATCGACGTGCAGATCGCGGGCAAGAACGCCGACGTCAATCGCGCCTATGCGCAGAAGCTGCTGGCGAAGATGGCCACCATTTCGGGACTGGCCGACGCCCGCATCCAGCAGCCGGCGCACTCGCCGCAGCTCGATGTCGAGGTCGATCGCTCGCGCGTCGGGCAATATGGCCTGTCGGAGCGGGACGTGACGACCAGCCTGGCAAGCCAGCTTGCAGGCACGTCGCAGACCGCGCCCGTCTTCTTCGTGAACCCGGAAAACGGCGTGCAATATCCAGTCGTGGCGCAGGCGCCGGAATATCTGGTGGGCTCCATGAGCGACCTTAGCAATGTGCCGGTGTCGGGCAGCGCGGCGGGCGCCTCGGTTCAGCCGCTGGGCGGGCTGGCCACGATCAAGCGGTCCAACACCGTGCCCGTCGTCAGTCACTATGACATTGCGCCCGTGCTGGACATCTTCGCGACGACGCAGGGGCGTGACCTGGGTGCGGTCGCCCGGGATGTGCAGCGGGCGATCCGGTCGCTGGAGAAGGAACTGCCCAAGGGGACGACCGTCACCATCCGCGGCCAATATGCGACGATGAACACGGCCTTTTCCGGGCTGGGATGGGGGCTGGCGGGGGCCATCGTGCTGATCTACCTGCTGATCGTCGTCAACTTCCAGAGCTGGGTCGATCCCTTCGTGATCATCACGGCCCTGCCGGCGGCGCTGGCGGGAATCGTTTGGATGCTGTTCACCACCGGTACGACGCTGTCCGTGCCCGCGCTGACGGGCGCGATCATGTGCATGGGCGTGGCGACCGCCAACTCCATCCTGGTCGTCAGCTTCGCGCGGGAGAAGCTCGCCGAACTGGGCGACGCCGGCAAGGCCGCGCTGGAGGCGGGGATGGTCCGGTTCCGACCGGTGCTGATGACCGCCCTTGCGATGATCATCGGCATGGGCCCGATGGCGCTGGGGCTGGGCGACGGCGGCGAGCAGAATGCGCCGCTGGGCCGGGCGGTCATCGGCGGCCTGATCTGCGCGACGGTCGCCACCCTGTTCTTCGTTCCCACCATATTCGCCTTTGTCCATCGCAAGCATGGGCAGAAGGCGCCTTCCCTGGAAATGCAGCCGAGCCATGTCTGAGCACAACCCCATCGAAAATCCCGAGGCGCAAGGACCCGATAGCCGCACGTTGAAGCGGGTAGGGATCGGCGCGGCGGTCGTCGCGGTCGCCATCGTCGGCATCGGCGTGGCGTCGCGGATCAGCGCGACCAATGAACTGAGGCAGGTCGCTGCCGACGCATCCATTCCCACCGTCTCGGTGATGATGCCGTCCGCCGGTGGCGAAGGCGACGCATTGGTGCTGCCGGGCAATGTCCAGGCCTATAACAGCGCGGCGATCTTTGCCCGGACCAATGGCTATGTGCGGCGGTGGCTGGCCGATATAGGCGATCATGTCGGGGCTGGGCAGCCGCTCGCCATATTGGACGCGCCGGAGGTGGACCAGCAGCTCGCACAGGCGCAGGCCGATTATCAGACCGCGCTCGCCAATGAACGGCTGGCCGCCACCACGTCGAAGCGCTGGGCCTCCATGCTCGCGCAGGACGCCGTCTCGCGGCAGGAGGCGGATGAGAAGGCCGGCGATCTTGCCGCGCGCAGGGCCCTGTCCAATGCGGCGCTCGCCAATGTGAAGCGCTTGCAGGCCTTGCAGGGCTTCACCCGTCTGTCCGCGCCGTTCAGCGGTGTCGTGACGAGCCGGTCGGCGCAGATCGGCGCGCTGGTGGTGGCGGGCAATGCGGCGGCCCAGCCCTTGTTCACCGTGTCCGACACGCATCGCATGCGTATCTATGTGCGGGTGCCGCAAGGCTATTCGGCGGCCATCAGACCGGGAATGGCGGCGACGCTGACCCTGCCGGAATATCCCGGGCGCAGCTTCGACGCGACCCTGACCAGCAGTTCGGGCGCCGTCGATGCCCAGTCGGGCGCGGTGCTGGTGCAATTGCAGGCGGACAATCGCGACGGGGCGCTGAAGCCGGGCGCCTATGCGCAGGTCCGCTTCAAGGTGCCGACGGGATCGGGCAATGGCGCGACCCTGCCGGGCAGCGCGATCCTCTATGGCAATGACGGGCCGACCGTGGCGGTGGTGGGCCGGGACGGCCGCGTGACCGTCAAGCCCGTCACGATCGCGCGGGACGAAGGCAATGTCGTGCTGCTGTCGGGTGGCGTCCTGCCGACCGACCGGGTCATCGACACGCCGCCCGATGCGATCCGCAGCGGCGACAAGGTGCATGTCCAGGCCGCCGCCAAGGGTGCTGCCCATGGGGGTTGATCGCGGGGCGGCGGCCCTGTTGCTGGCAGGGCTGGCGGGATGCTCGATGGCGCCAGCCTACCGGCCGCCTGCCACCGCCGTGCCGCAGGCGTTCAAGGAGGCTGAGGGTTGGACGGCGGCGACGCCGATGGACCAGGCGTCGCGCGGCAAATGGTGGGAGGCCTTTGGCGATCCCGTGCTGAACGATCTGGAGGCGCGGGCGGAGCAGGCGAGTCCGACGCTGGCGGCCGCCCTTGCGCGCTATGACCAGGCGCGGGCGGCGGCGCGAATCGAGAGGGCGGACCTGTTCCCGCAGGTGAATGCAGGGGGCGATGCCAGCCGTCAGAGGCTGTCCGGAAGGCGTTTCGGCGGCAATGGAACGGCGCCGACCTATGATGATTTTTCCGTGGGGGCCACGCTGGACTATGAACTCGACCTCTGGGGCCGCATCCGCAACGGCGTGAGGGCGGCGCGAGCGGATGCGCGGGCCAGCGAGGCCGATCTGGCCTCCGCGCGGCTCAGCCTTCAGGCGGCGGTGGCGGACGCCTATGCGCGGTTGCGCGGGCTGGACGCAGAGGCGGAATTGCTGCGCCAGACGGTGGAGGCATTCGGCAAGGCCTATCGACTGACGGCAACGCGGCATGATGGCGGCATCGCCTCCGGGATCGACGTCAATCGTGCCAAGACCGTGCTGGATAATGCGCAGGCGCAGATTTCCGCCGTCGCCAATGAGCGGGCGGCGACCGAGCATGAGATTGCTGCGCTGGTGGGGGCGGTGGCGTCCGACTTCTCCGTCCCGGTGCGGGTGCAGCCTCTCGGCGCGCCTCCATTGCCGGCGGGCGCGCCTTCGGAGCTGTTGCAGCGACGGCCGGATATTGCGGCGGCGGAGCGACGGATGTTTGCGGCCAATGCGCGGATCGGCGTGGCGAGGGCGGCCTTTTTCCCGACGCTGACCCTGGGGTTGTCCGGCGGGTATCAAACGACGCATGGCGAGTTGTTCAGCAAGCCCAGCAGTTTCTGGGGGTTGGGACCGGCTTCGGCGGTGCTGGCGCTGTTCGACGGCGGTCGGCGGAGGGCTGAGGTGAAGATGTCCCGCGCGGAATATGAAGAGGTGAGCGCGGGCTATCGGGAGACGGTGCTGGGGGCGTTCCGGCAGGTAGAGGATGCGATCGCCGCGAACCGGCATCTGGCCGATCAGGCGGTGAACCAGCGCAGCGCGGCCGCGGCGGCAGGGCGGACGAGTGAGCTGGCGCTGACCCGCTATCGGGATGGGGCGTCGGATTATCTGGAGGTGGTGACGGCGCAGACCGACGCGCTGGAGGCGCAACGCGCGCTGCTGTCGGTGGAGACGCAGCGGATGCGGGCGAGCGTTGCGTTGGTCAAGGCATTGGGCGGCGCGGTCTGAAATCCCGGAAACGCTGGATGCTCCTGCCTGTGCAGGAGCATGGTCCTTATCAAATCCGGCGCAAATTCAATGTACCTCCGCCTTCATCCGCTCGACCAGCTTTTCGATCTCCCAGGGCTCCAGCACCCAGGTCCGCGTCTTGCGGCCTTCGCGATGGACGGGCTGGGTCAGCAGGATGCGCGCCTGTTCCTTCGCATGGGGTTTGAAGATCGCGAAATGCTGGGCGCAATCGCGGATCGTGCCGATGATCGGCGCCTTGCCGTCCAGGTCGATCATGGTGGCGGGCTGGTCCCAGGGCATGTTGAGCATGACGTCTTTTCCGTTCTTGGATAATCAGGGCCGCGGCTCGCGGACGATGCAGCGAAAGCCGATATGGCTGGTGGAACTGTCCACCGCCTGAGGGTGTCGGGCGGCGGGGCGATAGCGCTGGCAATAGCTGGGCGCGCAGAGATGGGAACCGCCCTTCAGCACTTTTCGCGGGATCGGCACATGCGGATTGGCGGGGTCCAGGCTTTCCCGCTTCGTGCCGCCGCGCGGGTTCGCCGGAACGCAACAACTTCCCTTCGCCTTGCGCTCGATCCTGGGCGGGGCATACCAGTCGGCGGTCCATTCCCAGACATTGCCGATCATGTCGTAGAGCCCATAGCCATTGGGCGCATAGGTCCGGACCGGGGAGGTCCGTTCATAGCCGTCCTCCAGCAGATTGCTGTAGGGGAACATGCCCTGCCAGTAATTCGCCAGCATCGCTCCGCCCGGCGCAAGCTCGTCGCCCCAGCCATAGTCCGCGCCATCCAGCCCGCCGCGCGCCGCGAATTCCCATTCCGCCTCGGTCGGCAGCGCCTTGCCTGCCCAGCGGGCATAGGCCTCCGCATCCTGGAAGACGATGTGGACGACCGGATGATCCCAAAGCTCGTCCAGATTGCTGTCAGGGCCATGGGGGTGACGCCAGTCGGTGCCGAAGCTGAACTGCCACCATTGGCTGAAGTCGCCCAGCTCCACCGGCGTCGCCGTGCGCTGGAACAGCAGCGATCCGGCGCGCGCCATTTCAGGCGCCATGCCGGGATAATCCCTGGGGTCCGGCGCGGTCTCCGCGGCGGTGCGATAGCCGGTGGCTTCCACGAACTGCGCGAACTGCCGGTTGGTGACGGGCGTCTCGTCGATCCAGAAGCCGTCCACGCGGACCTGCCGGACCGGCGCTTCCTCCGGATAGAAACGGTCCGAGCCCATGGCGAAGGCGCCGCCCTCGATAAAGCGCATTCCCTGCGCAACGACAGTCCCAGTCTCGATCACCCGGCGACCATAGCGGCGGATCGGCCGGCTGTATCGCCCAAAAAAGGACGCCGGAAGCGGCTTCGCTTCCGGCGTCCCGGGTGGAGGCGGTTCTAGAAGTCCTTGCGGACAGTCACGCCGATCTTGCGCGGGGTGCCGATATTATAGCCCAGCCGTCCCCGGCCGCCGCGCTCGCGGTCCAGCGAGTAAAGCGCATTCTCGTCGAACAGATTGTTGACGTAGAGCGTGACCGACAGGCCGCTGTTCCAGCTAATGCCGGTCGACAGGTTGACCAGATTATAGGCGCCGAGCCTGTAGGAGCCGAAGTCGAAGGCGCCGGTGCCATAGGCGCCTGTGGCCGGATCATAATAGATGGAATTGGGGAAGCTGCCCGCGCCCGGTTCCTGATCGGCAAGCTGGGTATAGCGGTCGCCCACATGCTGGAAGCTGGCGGTGAAGGACCAGTCGGTTTCCGGCGCGACTTCCGCCGTATAGGTTGCCGCCGCCGCCATCTGGAACTTCGGCACGGTGGGCAGGCGGTTGCCCTTGCGGATGCCGGCGATGATCGCGCCGCCCGCGTCGGTGACGTTGCTGTCGATTTCCGAGTCGATGTAGCTGCCGCTCAGCGACAGGTCGAGATTGGGGGAGACGCGGGCGCTCAGTTCCGCTTCCAGGCCCGCCGTATGCGCCTTCGGCACGTTGAAGAGGATGCGCGAGGAGCAGCTTCCCGCATCCGCCGTGACCTGAAGGTTCTTGATGTCGTTGTAGAACACCGCCGCGTTGAAGGTGACGCCGCCGCCCGACGCCTTCACCCCGGCTTCATAGTTCCACAGCGTTTCGTCGTCGAAGGTCGGCCGGTTGCCATAGGTGGCCGCATCCGGCCCGGTCGCGCCGCCATCGCAAAGTGGCAGGTTCAGCGGATCGTTGACGCCGCCGAGGCGAAAGCCCTTGGACGCCTGGACGTTGAAGGTCAGGTCGCGATTGGCCTCATAACTGGCGATGAAGCGGGGGGAGAAGCCGGTGGAACCGGTCTTGTCGCCCACGCGGTTATCGCCATTGGGGAAGACGCCGCCGGTCTTGAAATCGCGCTTTTCGCTAAAGTCATAATAGCGTCCGCCCGCGGTCAGCTTGAACTGACCCAGCTTGTAGCTCGCCTCGCCGAAGGCAGCATATTGTTTGATGATGTAGGGTATATCGGCATTATAGGGCGAGTTGAGCGGGAAGCCATTGGCTGCCCCTGCCGAAGTCCCTGCACCGAGCGCCGCGTCGATGAACGCGTCGTAGCCGGGGGTCGGGAGCCGCTGGGCATAGTCGCGGTCTACATGGCTGTAAAACCCGCCGATCACCCATTGGAACGGGCCAGCCCCGGTCGAGGCGAGGCGCAGTTCCTGCGTCCATTGTTCAAGCTTGGTCGTGTCGCGCAGGTTTGAGGGCAGATTGGCGATGGCGGGATCGGCGCTGAATCTGTCAACGAAGGGCGTGATGGACACCGATCCGGTTAGCGCCGACGCATCGCGGCTGACGAGGATGTCGCGATGGATATAGGTGGTGATCGAGGTCAGCGCGATGTCCGATCCCACATCGATGTTCGCCGTCAGGTCCGCCAGCGTGGTCTTGTCGCGGAACTCCTCGCGCAGCTTCAGATATTGGGTGCGCTCGGGCAGGATGTCGAGCGGACTGATCAGCTCGTTATAATAGAGATGATAGCTGTCCTCCCGGTTGAAGCCGTTGGTCTTGATGTCCTGATAGATGATGCGCGGCGTCAGCTTGATGCCCGGCGCGGGCTCCCAGAGCAGGCTGAGGCGCCCGCCATAACGGCGCCCGTCATTGACGTTCTTGCCCGCGGCCGGGCCGATCGCGTCGATGAAGCCCGCATAATGTTCCGCATAGCCGACCGCGCGGATCGCCGCCGTTTCCCCCAGGGGCAGATTGATCGCGCCCTTGCCCGAATAGCCGACATCGCCGCCCTTCAGGACATTGACGCCGCCCTCCACCGTCCCTTCGGTCTGGCCGAGCTTCGGCTGCTTGGTGATGTAGCGGACGGTGCCGCCCTCCGAGCCCGATCCGAACAGCGTGCCCTGCGGTCCGCGCAGCGTTTCCACGCGATCGAGGTCGAACAGGTCGAAATCAGGCGTGAACAGCGACATGGAGATCACGGATTCGTCCAGATAGACGCCGACCTGTTCCTTGACGCCCGGCTGGTCGCGGACCACCTGGCCCGCCGATACGCCGCGCACCGACACCTGGCTCTGGCCGGGCCCGAGATTCTGGACGGTTAGCCCCGCGACGCTACGCGACACATCCTCGATCGAGGTGGCGCCCATGCGCTGCATGGCTTCGGCGGTCTGCGCGTTGATGGAAAAGGGAACATTCTGGATCGATTCATTGCGTTTGGTCGCAGTGACGATGATCTCATTGCCCGACCAGTCGGACGAACTGTCGGTCGCTTGCGCAAGCGCGGCAGTAGAAAGGCCTGACAGGGCCAGAACAAGGCATGATGCGGACAAACGCAATACGGATTCATGGCGGGGAAATCTTGTCATATCATCCTCCCTGTAGTGAACATGCAATTATGGTTATTGTGGACGCCGGCTGTTCAACTTCGATCATCCATGAATATTGGGCCGAGACAATCTAGATCAGGCCTTTCCCATGATGCAATGAAAATTGCGCTGGAAAGATTGATTCTTGCTCAACTGTCACATCCCTGCCTCACTCCTTCGAACGAGGCGGCGAACAGGGCCTTGCCCGGTGCCTTTCGCCTTGCGGCGCACCATCGGGCGGCGTTATGACGGCCCGATCATGCTAAGGGGGGCCTTGCACGGACATATCCGGCGGGGTTTGGGGGACAAGCCTTTGAGCGCTTTGGGGAAGTTGGTTCGCGGGCCTGCCATGTGGGCCGCCTTGAGTCTGTCTGTGGCGGCACATGCCCAGGCAGCGGGCGACCGTCCGCTGTTGAGGGACAGCTTCCGCATCGGCAGCGAGGGCGGCGCGCTGTGCCAGGCGCAGAGCGCCACCGGCGATCCCGCCGCGCGAACCATGTTCGATCGCGCATGGACGCTGGTGTGCCGGGATGCTGCGCGCCCGGTGGGACAGATATATGCGCTGCGGCGCGGTTCGGACGATGGGGACGCAAGCTTGCTGGACCGGCTGGCGTTGTCGCGCAAGATGGCGGTCGAGTGCAATGCGCCCGGCGGCGTCAGCCTGCCCGGCATGGGGGCGGCGCTCATGCGCAACTGCACGGGCGCGGTCGGCACCTATCGCATATTGACTGTCGAGCGCGGCAAGACAGTCTATGTCGCCCAGGGCTATGCGGCCTATGCAAGCGCCCTGGACCTGGGGCTGCGCTCCGTCATGGCAGGGCGGATCATGCCGGGCAAGGTGGACATTGCGACGGTGGGGACGAACGATGCGGGTTACGCCCGCTTGCAGGCCGCGACGCTGGACCCGCAGACCGTGCTGGCCGAGGGCTACCGGCGCAATGCCTCGGGCAATTATGCCGAGGCGGCGGAGTTTTTCGACAGCCTGACCGACCGGCTGGCGCGCGATCCCGATGCGGCGAAGCTGACGTCGGCGGAGCGGGCGAACCGGGCGCATGAATATCTGGTCAATCGCGGCCTGCAATTGTCCAATCTGGGGCTGTTCGATCAGGCCGACGCGGCCTTCGCGGAAGCCCGCGGGATCACGACCGCCGATGCGGTGCAAGTCCGCCTGCGCCGCAATTTCGAGGCCATGCACCATATCAACCGGCAGGATACGGCCGGCGCGTTGGCGATGCTGGACCGTCCCCTGGCTGGCAGCGTTGCGACCGTGGCGGCAGACGGGGACGGCGGGGTTTCCGTGCCGCCCGAGGTGGCCGCCGAAATGAGCAGCGGGGCGACGCAGGCCCGCGCGCTGGGCGTGCGGCAGGACAATATGCTGACCCCGGTCGAGCGGGCGGCGATCATCGACGCGCAGGCGCAGCAGTTGCGCGGCACGATCCTGCGCCTGTCGGGCCAGCCGGGACCCGCACGGGACGTGCTGTCGAAGGCGATGGAGCGCGCGGTTGCGATCCGCGACGGGCGGGTCACGTCGATCACGCGCCTGCGCGCCCAGCTTCTGGGTGAGATCGCACTGACCTACGAAGCGCAGGGGGATTATGGGCAGGCTGAGCGTCAGCTCAATCAGGCGCTGACCCTGCTGGGCGCGCAATATCCCGAAACGGTGGCGCTGAACGGCGCAAGGGCGCGGCTGGGGGCGTTCCTCATCCGGCGTGGCCGCAATGAGGATGCGCTGACAATCTATCGCGGCATCGTCGCCTCCACCATGGAGAATCGCGCCACGCTGAGCGGCATGGCGAACCAGCTTCAGCCTTATTTCAACCTGTTGACGCGGGAAATTACCACGCGACCGGAACTGACCGCCGATCTGTTCGCGGCGTCGCAGATGCTGCTGCGGCCCGGCGCTGCCGATACGCTGGAGCAATTGAGCCGCGAACTGTCCGCCGGGGATGGAGAGGCGGCGCGGCTGTTCCGGCAGTCGGTCTCCCTCTCGCGCGACATAGAGCGCGGACGGATCGCGCTTGCGCAATTGCGGCAGGCGGCGGAGCGGCAGGAGGCGCTGCTGCCCGACATGGCGCGGGCGCAGGCCGACATCGACCAACTCGCGGCCGATCAGGCCAATACGCTGTCCGCGCTGGCAGCTTATCCCCAATATCGCGCCCTCAGCCCGCAGGGGCTGACGCTGGCCGAAATGCAGGCGACGCTGAAGCCTGGGGAGGGCTATTACAAGCTGGCGCAACTGGGCGACGCGCTCTACGCGCTGTGGATCGACGGCGCGGGGGCGACCGGATACCGGCTGACGGCCAGCGCGACCGACGTGGCGCGCAAGGTGGCGGCGCTGCGCGAGACGATCTCCATCAACGTGAACGGCGCACAGACCACCTATGCGCTGGACCTGCCGGTGGCGCGCAGCCTCTATCTCGACCTGTTCGGGCCGGTGGAGCAGCGGCTGGCGGCGGCGCGGCACCTGATCTTCGAACCGGACGGAGCGATGCTGCAACTGCCGGTCAATCTGCTGGTCGCGGGACAGGCGGGGGTGGATGCCTATGAAGCGCGGGTGGCCCGCGGGGGCGACGAGTTCGACTTTCGCGGCGTCGACTGGCTGGGGCGCGACCATGCGGTGAGCACGGCCCTGTCGGCCCGCGCCTTTCGCGATGCGCGGGCGGCTGCGCCCTCCGGCGCGGCGCAGAACTATATCGGCTTTGGCGACAATGCGCCGCTGGCAGGGCCGGTGCTGGCCGCCTCCAGCCGCGGGAGCCTGTCCAACGGGACGGGGGACGATTGCGGTTGGTCGCCACAGCAGTGGAACCGGCCGATTCCGGCCACCGAGTTGCGGGAAGCGGCGCAGGCCATTGGCGGGCAGGGCAGCGAACTGATCACCGGCGCGGCCTTCACTGACGAAGCGGTGATGGCGCGCGGCGATCTCGACCGCTTTCGCATCCTGCACTTCGCGACCCATGGGCTGGTGACGCCGCCCCATCCGGGATGCCCGGCCCGGCCCGCCCTGCTCACCAGTTTCGCGCCGGACGGCAAATCGGACGGGCTGTTGCAGTTCAGCGAGATTTTCGACCTGCGGCTGAATGCCGATCTGGTCGTGCTGTCGGCTTGCGACACGGCAGGCGCGGCGGGGGTGGAAACGACGCGGGCGGCCGGGCTTTCCGGCGGCGGCGGGGCGCTGGACGGGCTGGTGCGCGCCTTCATCGGCGCGGGGAGCCGCGCCGTCATCGCCAGCCACTGGCCGGCGCCGGAGGATTATCGCGCGACCGAAAGGCTGATGGGCGGCCTGTTCGCGGCCGGGGCGGACCAGCCTGTGGCCGACGCGCTGCGGGCGGCGCAGATCAGGCTGATGGACGATCCGGAGACGTCGCATCCTTTCTACTGGTCCGGCTTTGCCATCATCGGTGACGGCGCGCGTCCGCTGATCGCGCGCCGCTGATCGCCATGCCGACGCGGGGCCTGCTGCGCCGCGGTGCGCGACTGGTGCGGGACACGGGCCGCTGGCGGCTGGTGGCGACCTGCGCGCTGCTGCTGCTGGCGCTGTTCCTGGCCGGTTGGGACTGGAACAGGCCGCTCGGCAGCGGCGCGGCGCGGGAAATGCCGACCGCCGACGCGGAAAGGGGCCTTTACGACTGGCGAGCCGCCACCTTCGCACCGCGGGTCGCGCAGGACCGGCGCATCCTGATGGTGGTCTATGACGACCAGACGCTGATCGCCACGCGCAAGCGGTCGCCGCTGGACCGGGGTCTGCTGGCGCAGGCGCTCCGCAACATGGATGCCATGGGAGCCAAATCGATCGGCATCGACATCCTGTTCGACCAGCCGCAGGACGAGGATGGCGAACTGCTTTCCGTCCTGCGGTCCATGCACACGCCTGTCTGGCTGGGCTACGCCAATCTGGGCGACAATCAGGAACAGATCATCTTCGAGCAACAGCAATTTCTGGATCGCTTCGTGCGGGCGGCGCGGACGGCGAAAGTCCGCCCGGCCAGCATCCGGCTGGAGACCGATGCCGACAATGTGGCGCGAAGCTGGCCCGTTCCCACGCCGGGCCAACCGCCCCTGCTGACGCTGGCGATGCAGCCCTCGCCATCCTTTCGCGACTATCGCGGCGCGATCCGATTCCGTTTGCCGGTCAGGCAGGCGGACGGATCGGAGCAGCCGGTGATCCCCAGCCTTCAGATCGACACCCTGGCCGATCCCGCCATGGCCCCGGCGCTCGCCGCCATGGTGCGCGGACGGCATGTGCTGATCGGCGGCGACATCGTCGACATCGACCAGTTCGAGACGCCATTGTCGGGGCGGCAAGCCCGGTCGACCATGATCGGGCTGGAAGTGCATGCGACGATGTTAGCGCAATTGCTGGATGGCGCGCGCTTGGTCGCGGTGCCGGAGGGGTGGCGCTGGGCGGCCGCGCTGCTGGTGATCTGTGCGGCGGGGCTCACCAGCCTGGCGGAATTGCGCTGGTTCGCGCTGGTTCCCGCGCTGGGAGTGCAGGCGGGAGCGATTGCGGGTGTGCCGCTCTGGTTGCAGGCGCGGGGGTGGGACACCAAGGGACTGCCGGCCGTCGGCTGGGTGCTGGGATGGGTGCTGGCCTTCACCGCCATCGGGGTGGCGGCGCGGGCCGTCACCTCGCAACAGCGGCGCTTCGCCCAGGCTGCGCTCGGCAAATATCTGCCCCGCGACATCGCCGCGCAGATATTGGCGGAGCCGGAGAAGCTCGCGCTACATGGTGAAAAGCGGCAGATCTTCACCCTGTTCACCGATCTGGAGGGCTTCACCAAGCTCAGCCACGCCATCGCGCCGGAAATGGTCGCCCAATTGCTGAACCGCTATCTCGACATGCTGAGCGACGTGGTGCTGGCCCATGGCGGGACCATCGACAAATTCGTCGGCGACGCGGTGGTGGCCTTTTGGGGCGCGCCCATCGCGCGGCCCGACGACGGGCGCAACGCCGCGCTCGCCGCCTATGCGATGTGGCAGGCGGGGGAGGCTTTTCGCCGCGATCTGCCGCCGGGCGTGCCGCCGATCGGGCGAACCCGCGTCGGGCTGCACCATGGCGAAGCGATCGTCGGCAATTTCGGGGGCGAGGGGCGCATCCAATATACTGCGCTGGGCGACAGCATGAACACGGCGTCCCGGCTGGAAGCGGCGAACAAGGCGCTGGAAACCACTGTGCTGGTAAGCCGGGACGCGATGCTGCTGTCCGGGCTGGACTGGTGGCGGCCGATGGGACGGGTGCGGCTGCGCGGACGCTCGACCCCCGTCGACCTGTTCGAGCCCGCGCCTGAATTTCCGGTGGAGGACCGGGCGGCATTGGCCGAAATACTGGCGGCGTTCGACGGCGAGGATGCCGTAGCGCAAAGCGCCGCGCGAGAACGTCTCAAAGCGATGGTTAACCATCATCCGGATGATGCGGCCATCGCCAATCTGCTATATCGTTATGAATATGTCGGGGAAGGAGGAAGCTATGGTCTGGGGTAAGCTTGCCGTACAATGCGCATTGGCCGGATGTGTCGCCGCCGGGCTGGGTGCGCAGGCCGCGGCGGAGACCATGGTGGTCCGCGCTACCGGTCCATCGGCCGCGACGTACAGGCCGGGAAGCAAGCTGGCCGATGGCGGGTCGCTGGTTCTGAAGGCGGGCGATGTGGTGACGCTGCTGGACGCAAGGGGCACGCGGACGCTGCGCGGGCCGGGAAGCTTCCATGGGGCCGCCGCCGCCAGCGCAGCGCCGGCCAATGGCGTGATGCTCTCCGCCCTGCTGGATACGAAGCGGGTGCGGCGGGCGCGAACCGGGGCGGTGCGCGGCGGCGTCGGTGAAGCGCCGGCCACGCCGCCCCGTCGGCCCAATCTCTGGATGGTGGACATCTCGCAGTCCGGAACGCTCTGCATCGCCGATCCCGCCGCCGTGCGCCTGTGGCGCGTGGACGCGGCAAGGCCCGCGACCGTGCGCATCAGCGGCGAGGGCGTGCAGGCGACGGCGAGTTTCGGAACGGGCGAATCGGTCGCTGCCTGGCCGGTCGCCGCGCCGGTGCGGGACGGCGCGGCCTATCGCCTGACCGACGGCTCCCGCGCCGCCGATGTCCGCTTCGCACTGCTCGATCCTGCATCTTCGGGGCTGGACGGCATGGCATCGGGCCTGATCGCGCATCAATGCACGGCGCAGCTCGACCTGCTGGTGGAGACGGCGGCGCTGTCGGACGGCGCTGCGCGGAATTGATTGTCGCGGGGCGCGGCCGCTGTTAACCGGCGGCTGGAGCGCATTCCGGTCCGGTGGGATCGGTTCGGCTGCTCCAGATTAGCTTCGCAGCGTTTTCCGGGTCAGCAGGTTTCGCCTGCCTGGGAAACGCTCTGGTCGCGGGAAAGGGGTGACGGGCAAAAAGCCTGCGCCTGAAGACAGGGGTGGGGCAGCCATGAGGGAAAGGGCTGCCTTTGACGCTTTGGGGACGTCTATGGGGAAGAAGGGGCACATGCGGGCTTCCGCTTTGGGAGGTTCGGCGGCCATGGCGCTGGCGATGCTGCTGCCCATGGCGGCGACGGCGCAGGTCGCGCCGCGCGCACCGACGCGCGAGGAATTGACGCGCGGGCAACTGACAGGGGAGGCGTCCGCGCAGGGCAGCCGCCTCACGGTCGTGGGCGGCGTCGAGCGCGCACCCTGTCCGCTGGCCGATCCGCGCTACGCCGGCGTGGCGGTCGATTTTGCCGATGTGCGTTTCGAAGGGCTGCGTGTCGTCGATCCGGCGGCGCTGGAGGATAGCTGGCGCGAATATGCGGGGCGCGAGGTGCCCATCGCCACCCTGTGCGAAGTGCGCGACCGGGCCGCGACCATGCTGCGGCAAATGGGCTATCTGGCGGCTGTCCAGGTTCCGCCCCAGCGTATCGAGAAGGGCGGCACGGTCCGCTTCGACATCTTCATGGCGCGGCTGGTGGCGATCGAGGTGCGGGGCGACGCCGGCAATGGCGAAAGGCTGATCGCCGCGCATATGGAGGCGCTGAAGGGCCAGCCGGTGTTCAACGTGCGCGATGCGGAACGGCATCTGCTGCTGGCGCGCGACCTGCCGGGCTATGACGTGCGGCTGGCGCTGCGCCCGGCGGGAACGGCGCCCGGCGAAGTGGTGGGCGAGGTGCAGGTGGTGCGCCAGCGCGTCGAACTGGACGTCAACATCCAGAATTACGGCAGCAACGCGGTCGGCCGCTTCGGCGGGCTGGCGCGCGTGCGGTTCAACGACATGACCGGCCTGGGCGACAGCACGCTGTTCAGCATCTTCAACACCGCCCAGCCGAGCGAGCAGACGGTGCTTCAGGTCGGCCACAGCATGGCGCTGGGCAACGACGGGCTGCGCCTGTCGGGCGACCTCACCTATGCCTGGAGCAAGCCGGGGATCGACGGCATACCGCTATCGTCCGAAACGATGATCGCGACGGCGGCGCTCGCCTATCCGCTGGCGCGGCGGCAGGTGCATACGCTGCTGGCGACGGGCGGGCTGGACATCGTCAACCAGGACCTGCGCTTCGGCACCGCCAAGCCCAAGGTGCCGCTGTCGCGCGACCGGCTGCGCGTGCTGTTCCTGCGGCTGGAAGGCGAGCTGATCGATCCCGACAGCATCGTCAGCACCCTCGGCTATTCGGGAATAGAGCCGAAATGGCGGCTGGGCGGCATGGTGGAGGCGCGCCAGGGCCTGAAAGGGCTGGGCGCGAGCGATGCGTGCGGCGCGGCTCTCGTCAACTGCGCTTTCCCAAGGACGCCGATCAGCCAGTTGGACGGCGATCCTTCCGCATTCGTGCTGCGGGCGAGTGTCCAGGCGGAATATCGGCCGACCCCGAAGCTGACCTTCACCCTGTCGCCAAGGGCGCAATATAGCCCGGACGTGCTCCTTTCCTACGAGCAGATGAGCGCGGGCAACTACACTGTCGGACGCGGCTACGATCCCGGCATCATCACCGGCGACAGCGGCGTCGGCATAGGGGCGGAGCTGCGTTACGGACGGATCACGCCGCGGGCGCCGGGCGCCATCGCGTTCCAGCCCTTCATCTTCTTCGACGCGGCCTGGATGTGGCATCACAGCGCCAATTTCGCCGGGCTCGACCCGCAGAAGCTCTATTCGGCGGGCGGCGGCCTGCGCGCCACGTGGGACAATCATGCCCGGCTCGACCTGACACTGGCGACCCCCCTGCGCAAGGCTGGTTTCCAGACCGAAAGGGGCGACACGCGGCTGCTCCTTTCCCTGACCACGCAAATCTTGCCGTGGAGGCGTTGATGACCAGGAAGCATGGCACATTCTCGCTCTGGACCCTGCTGGGCCGCACAAGCGCCGTGGCGCTGGCGGTCGGGCTCGGGGCCGGCGCCGCCATTGGCCAGAAGGCGTTTCAGGGCACGCCATCCATAGTTTCGGGCGACGCCTATATCCCGCCGAGCACGGACAGCGTCTCGCTGAACTCGACCCAGGCGGTGATCGACTGGACGCCCGACGATCGCGGGCCGGCCAATGCCGGCACGATCGACTTCCTGCCCCAGGGCAACACGGTCACGTTCAGCTCGTTCAGCGACTTCACGGTGCTGAATCGCATCCTTCCGCTGGACGGCAACGGACTGCCCGTATCGCGGGCGATCGCGTTCAACGGCACGGTGCAGAGCCAGGTCAGCGGCAGCCCGCCAAGCACCGGCGGAGCGGTGTGGTTCTATTCGCCCGGCGGCATCATCGCGGGCGCGAACAGCGTCTTCAACGTCGGATCGCTGGTGCTGACCGCCAACGCCATCGACATCAGCAACGGCCTCGACAGGAACAATATCCGCTTCGCAGGCCCGGCGGGCAGCACATCGTCCGTCGAACTGCTTCCGGGCGCGCAGATCAACGCGCTTTCGGCCGGCAGCTATGTCGCTCTGGTCGCGCCGCGCGTGGTGCAGGGCGGCACGGTCACGGTCAACGGATCGACGGCCTATGTCGGGGCCGAAGCGGCCGACATCCGGATCAACAACGGCCTGTTCGACATCGCCATCACGGCCGGCACCACGGACGCCAATGGCGTGGTGCACAGCGGCACGACGAACGGCCCTGAATCGGCGGGCAGCACCGACCCGCAGCGCATCTTCATGGTCGCGGTGCCGAAGAACAACGCACTCACCATGCTGCTGTCGGGCAATGTCGGCTACACGCCAGCGACGGCGGTCACCCCGGACGGGAGTGCCCTTGTGCTCTCGGCGGGTTCCGACATCGCCCATGACGCTGACGGGAACCTCATCGCCACGCGCAACGCCACGGCGACGGTGGAGGCGGGTTTCAGCATCGGATCGGGCGACTGGCAGAACGACCTGACCGGCACGGCGACCGGTGACATCGTCATACGTCCCGCCGCGACAACGCATTTCCTGGGAAATGTCGCGCTGTCCGCCGAACGCGGCATCACCCTGCGGGCCGATCAGTCCGGCGCGATCGCCGCGGACAGGGACATGATCCTCACCGCCGGAAGCGGCGCTACGGGCGGTCGCATCGACCTGCTCGCCTTCGGCGGCAGCGGCGCGGCCCTGACCAACGGACAGATCGACGTCACCGGCAATCTGATGCTGAACGCCAGCGGCGATGGCGGGGCGGGCGTCAGCGCGCCGCCCCTGATCGGCGGGGACGCGATTGGCGGGACGATCAACCTGATCGCCATGGGCGGATCGATCGCGGCGGCCAGCCTGATCGCCAATGCCGTGGGCTATGCGGGCTATGGCAGCGACAGGTCGGGCAATGCCACGGGCGGGGCGATCACCCTCTCTGCGCTGACCGCCGCCGGGCCCTCCGGCACCGAGGGAGGGAGCCTGCGCTTCGGCAGCACGGCGCTTGACGCCTCCGCGGGCACGGCTTTCCAGGTTTCGGTGCCGCCGGTCGATGGCGGCAGCGCCATGGGCGGCAGCGTTGCGTTCAACGGCACGTCCGGCAGCTTCATAACAGGCGGCCTTGACCTCGGGACCGTCAGCGCCAGGGCGCAGGCGACTGGCGGCATCGCCAGCACGGGCGCGGCGGGCAACGCGACCGGCGGCGACATCCGTGTCGCCATTTCCAGCGGCACGCATGAATGGACCAGCCTGAACGCCGACACCAGCACCGCGCCGGGCTATGCGACGGAGGGCGGCAGCTATGGCGCGGCCATCCCCGGCACCACCGGGATCGACATCGACGTCGGCGGCACGGGCAACCTCAATATCCTGACATCCGTTTCGCTCTATGCGGATGCGCGGGCCTCTGGCGGCGGCGCGTCTGGCGGCACGCTGCGGGCCGGGCGGATCAACATCTCCGCGCATGACGGGGGCAGCTTCGCGATTGCGGAGGACCTCTTCGCCACCGCCAATGCGTCCAGCTTCCCCGCTTTTCCGGGATCGACCTTCCTGACGCCCCGAACGGCCGACGCCTTTGGCGGGACCATCAGCATCGGCGCGGCGGGCGGCAGCTTCGGTGCGGCGGGGCTTTATGCCAGCGCCGGAGGCTTTGCAGGCGATGCGCCGGGCGTGGCGGGGAGCGGCACCGGCGGCGGCGTGACCCTGTTCGCCAGTGCTTCCGGCGGGCAGCGCGGCAGTTTTTCGCTCAGCGACTGCGCCAGCTATTTTTGCCGCGTCTCGGCCGATGGCTGGGGCGCGGCGGGCGCCGACGGATCGAACGGAACGGGCGGTTCCATCCTGCTCCATGCCAGCGATGCCGATTTCTCGGTGCCTGGCGAACTGACGCTGCAAGCCCAAGGCGTGGGCGGCGGCGCGGCGTCCGACGGCGTTGCCGGTCGCGGGGGCGATGGGCTGGGCGGCAGCATCCTCGTGGAAAGCCGCCTCGGTCTTGCCGGTACCGGCGACCTCAGCTTCGGCAGTCTGTTCCTGTCGGCGGAGGGTGCCTCGGCGCCCTCCAGCGACGGCATGTCCTTCAATGGCGGCGATGCCGGCAACGGCACGGGCGGAACGGTCAACATCAACATATCGGGCGGCAGCCTGACCGCCGATCTCCTGGATGCGCAGGCGAGCGGCTTCGGCGGCGCGGCGGGCGAGAACTGCCTTAGCTGCGAAGGCGGGGGCACTACCGCGTTCCTTGCGGGCAGCGGGCAGGGCGGCTCGGCCGGCTTCCTGATCTCCGGCGGCGCGGCGGCCATCGGCACGCTGACGCTGGCCGCTCACGGCACCGGCGGCGAAGCGGACGGCGCGAACGGCCCGTCGTCAGCGGCAGCCATTGCCGGTGCCGGCCTGGGCGGCCATGCACTGCTCGAATCGCGGGGCGGCACGCTGGAACTGGCGACGCTCGGCATCGATGCCAGCGGCACGGGCGGTCTGGGCTATCCGGTCTTTCAGGCCGACGGGGCGGATGGCGGAACCGGCACGGGCGGTACTGCGGGTCTGCTGATGACCGCCGGGAGCGGCGGGCAGGTCACGATCAGCGGCGCGGCCGTCGTCCGCGCATCGGGCCAGGGCGGCGATGGAGCGGAGACGGGCTCCGACGGTCCCGGCAATTATGCCGCCGGTTCCGGCGGCAGTGGAACGGGCGGCGTCGCGGATGTCACGCTGGCAGGCGGCATGCTGACCGCGCCTTCGCTTCTGATCTCGGCGGAGGGCCTTGGCGGGGCGGGCGGCAATAACGGCAGCGACGGGCCGGGCGCGGCAGCGGGCGATGGCTTGGGCGGCACCGCGCGCTTCTCCTATCTGAACGAAGGCCATGCGATCGGCACGGTCACGGTGAAGGCCGACGGGCAGGGTGGGGGGGCCGGCAATAGCGGCTTCTTCAGTTTCGACAATAACGGCAATCCGACATTTTTCTATGGCGTCGCGGCGGGCGGAGCCGGCGGCCGGGGAACGGGCGGCGTCGCCGCCATGCTGGTCGACGTCGATCCGCTTTTCGCCAGCCTGACCGTCAGCGCCGACGGCATCGGCAGCATGGGCGGCGGCGGGGGGACCGGCGGCGCCGGCGGTACGGGGACGGGCGGCGTTGCGACGCTCGATCTGGCGTTCGGCACGACGACGGTGAGCGGCGCGCTGCGCGTCACCGCCGCCGGCCTGGGCGGTGCTGGCGGCACGGGCCATGACGGCAGCGGCGGGCGCGGCGGCGATGCCTTTGGCGGTAGCGCGACGTTCGGCCTGACCGGATCGTCCACCCTGCTGGATGCCGGCGACATCGGCGTGCTGGCCGAGGCGCTAGGCGGGGCGGGCGGCCAGAGCGGCGTGCGCAGCGGCGCAGGCCTTGCCGGGGCGGATGGCGGCGACGCGACCGGCGGCACGGCGCTGCTCGATCTCAATGCTGGAGCGGCGGCGATAACGGGTCTCGCGCTGCGTATCAGCGGCAATGCCACGGGTGGCGATGGAGCCATCGGTACGGCCGGGCCGGTTGGCGGCAATGGCGGTGCGGGCGGCAATGGGTTCGCTGGCTCTGCCACCTTGCATATTGCGGATGCGCGCATGGCGGCTGGCAGCGCTTTGCCCCAGATGCCGGCCTACAGCATCACGGCGGTCGGCCTGGGTGGCAACGGAGCAGATGGCAGCGCGGGCAGCAATGCGGGCCTCACCGGCGGCCTGGGTGGTAGCGGCGGGAACGGCACGGGCGGCCTTGCGGCGTTCGACGCGGGTAATGGCGATTATGTGATGGGCGGCCTCACCCTGCGCGCGGATGGATTGGGCGGGCCTGGCGGAATCGGCGGCGCCGGGCCGGCGGGCGCATCGGCCGGGGGCGCGGCGGGCCCGGGCAGCGGCGGCACCGCCAGTCTTGCCAATGGCGATGGCGGCCTGCTGTCACCGGGCGCGCAGCGGCTGATCGACGCATTGTTCATGAGCGCGAACGGCGACATGAGCGGGCTGGTCCGCTTCACCGACAGCAGCACCGCCGCCAACGGTGGGCTGCGCGTCAACGGATCGCTCGCGCTTGCCAGCCTCGGTGTTCCGGTCGCCGGATTTTCCGGGATCTCCTTTGCGGCGAGCAATGCCGTGCAGGTGAGTGGGAATGCCGGCTTCACGAGCGATGGACCGCTTTCCTTCGCCTTCACAGGGTCGGGGGGGCTGGCCGCGACCGGCGCCCTCACCGGAACTTCGGGCACGCGCATCGACCTGAGCCATGCCGCGCGGCCACTGGGCGGTGACAGCCTGTTTGCGAACAGCATCCTGTTCACGACTCCCGGCGATGTCACCCTGCTAACGGCGGGCAGCCTGCGCGCGGTGGCAGGTCTGACGATCCTCGCCACGGGGGGCAATATCGGCCTTGCCAGCGGCAGCGCCCTGACGGCGGGCGGCGACCTGCGGCTGTTCGCGCAGGGCAGCGTCAACGGCACGGGCGCTGCCGCCAGGGCGGGCGGCACGGCAGCCATCGGCCTGGGCGGGGCGGGCGACATAGTGCTGGGTGATCTGGCGTCAGGCACATTGCTCGATCAGGTCGATTCCGCCGGCAATCTGTTGGGGACGGGCGGCATTGCGATCGGGGGCGACTTCGCCGTCTCCGGCCGGCTGGACATTGGCGCGGGCACCGGCACCCTGTCCGCCGCCAATATCGACATCGGGGCGCTGTCCGCCGATACCCAGCGATTGGCGGCGTCCGGCGCTCCGGTCCGCATCGGCAATGCGCTGATGAGCGGCGATCTGATCGTCAATTCCAGCCTGCTGCTGGGCAATGCCGATATTGCAGGACTCCTCCAGGTGCGCGCGCCGGGGCCGTTAGGCCTTGCGCAGCTTGGCGGCGCAGTGGCGGCGGGCGCGATCGACATCGCCGCGGGCGCCATCGTCAGCAGCGGCCTGACGGCGCGCAATGGCGACCTGTTGCTGCAATCCTCAACCGACCTGAACGTGACGGATGCCCGTGCCTCAGGCGCGATCGTCATGGCCGCCGCCAATCGCCTGACCATCGGCAACGCAGCATCAGGCAGCAGTCTGGCCCTGTCCGGGCAGGGGATCGACGCCGCCAGCCTAAGCGCGGGCGGCCAGAGCCTGCTGAACGCGGGCGCCGGCAGCCTGATGGTGGGCGACATCGCATCGGCTGGAGCGATAACGGCCAGCGGAGGCGTGGTGAGTCTCGGCGCGACCGGCAACATGACCGTAGCGCAGGCCACGGCATCGGCAGGCGCGTTGCTGTTGAACGCTGGCGGCGCTCTTTCCATTGTCGATGCGAGTGCGGGGGGCAATATGACGCTCACCGGCGGATCGATCGATGCGACCGCGCTTGACGCCGCGGGATCGCTGACGGCCACCGCCTCGGGCGTGGCGAGTTTCGGCAATGTGACGTCGCAAACGGGCGGCATCCTGTTTAACGCGGGAGGGTTGCTGAGCCTGACAGCTTCCGTCGGCGCACGGACGATCACGATGGCGTCCGGCGACATCGTCCTTGGCGGGGCAGCGCGGATCGGCAGCCTGAGCGGAACGAGCCGCATCGTCTTCAACGCGGTGAACCTGCAACAGCCCGCTTATGTCGGCGGCAGCGACGTCGCCGGAACCTACAGCCTGTCGGCGGCGGAATTGGCGCGGGTAGCGGCGGCGGACATCGCCATCGGCGCGCCCGCGCGGGGCGTTGCGGGATCGCCCGACATCGTCGTGCGGGATCTGACCCTTGGCACCGCCAATCTGCCGGGTGGCGGCCTGCTGACGATCGGCGCCGGCGGGCATCTGCGCGTCGAGGGGGCGGTACGGCTGACCGGACGCTCGGGGCAGGGCGGGCTGGTCCTGTCGGCGGGGCAGATGTTGGACATCGTTGCCGGTCCCGGCTCCATCGACATCAGCGACGGCAATGGCGGATTGGGCGGCGTTTTGACACTGGACGGCCCGAACATCATCGCCGCGTCCCTGTCGGCCATGGTGGATGTCGCTTCGACAGGCTCGCTCATCGCCAGGGAATTGCGGCTGGCGCAGAATGATGGGCTGGTGAACGATACGGGCATCCTGCGCGCAGGGACGATCCTGGCGAATGCGAGCCAGACCTTCTTCATCCAGAATAGCGGCCTCTCCAGCACGATCCCGGACCGGCGCGGCTTCACGGCCTATGCGCTGCTGATCGGCTCGGGCGGCTCCGCGTTGCAGATCGCCATCAACGGGCGGCTTGCCCTGCCCATGGGCGGTTTCGCGCAGGGGCTGGAGACGGTTCCGCTGGTCGCCGTCAATGGTTCCTACGCCCTGGGTTCGAAGGTCAACGGCTGTCTCATCGGCAATCCCGCCGCCTGTACCGGCACCGGCTTCGACAGCCGGGATACATGGAACGGCGTGCTCGATCCTTCGGTGTCGGTCAGCCGCATCTTCACCCTCTCCCTCATCGAATTGCGCGACATCGTGGCGCAGGGCTATCCGCCGCTGATCGACGAGCCGGTGACGGGCGCTGGCAATGAGGATCTGTGGGAACGCTCCTGCGGCGGACCGGATGAACCGGACTGCGCGGAAGGCGGCGCGCGATGATCGGCGGACAAAGGTAAAACGGGATTGAAACAACGGGTTGAACCCGTAGAGAGAAATGCACGGCGGACGCAGGGGAAAGCGTCCGAATCAGCCGGCACGGGGGCGTGACGAATGGGGGGCGGTAAGCGCAGGGTGATAGGCAGGTCCTTGGGCGGCATGGCGCTGGGCGTCATGCTGCTGGGATGGCTGCTGCTGTCCGGCCTGCCCGGTGGCGAATGGGGCGTGGCGGATGCCGCGCCGGCGGCGCGCGCCTATACCGGCGTAGCCTCCTGCGCGGGGTCCACCTGCCATGGCCGGATGGAGGGCGACGGCAAGGTCGTGCGTCAGGACGAACTGATGCGGTGGCAGGAGCCGTCGACGCCGGGCGGCGCCCACAGCCGCGCCCATGCCGTGCTGAACGGCACGCGCGGCCAGCAGATCGCGGCGACATTGGGGCTGGGCGACGCCGCCTCCGCGCCGGCCTGTCTTGGCTGCCATTCCACCCCGGCGGCGGCGCGCGGCGCGCGTTTCCTGACGCAGGATGGCGTCGGCTGCGAGGCCTGCCATGGCCCGGCGAGCGGCTGGATCGCCTCCCACTATGCCGTGGGCGCGAGCCATGCCGCCAATGTCGCGGCGGGCATGACGCCGCTCGACCGGCCGCAGGCACGGGCATCGGTCTGCCTCGATTGCCATTTCGGCAGCGCGCGGGACGGTCAGTTCGTCACGCACCGCATCATGGCGGCGGGTCATCCGCGCATCTCCTTCGAACTCGACCTCTTCTCCTCCATGCAGGCGCATCATGACGAGGATGGCGACTATGCGCAGCGCAAGGGGCGGACAGACAGCCTGAAGCTCTGGGCCGTGGGGCAGGCGATGGCGGTGGAACGGGCGCTGACCCTCTATGCCGGGGAAAAGGGGACGGAGGGGGCCTTCCCCGAATTCTATTTCTTCGATTGCCAGAGCTGCCATCGCCGCATCTACGACCAGGCGGAGCGCAGCAAGACCTGGGAAGCCAATCCGGGCCGGCCCATTCCAGCGGGCATGCCGCCCTTCAATGACGAGAACATGATCCTGCTGTCCGCGGCGGCGCGTGTGGCCGCGCCGGGACTGGCCGGGCGCTTCGATGCGGACAGCCGCGCCTTCCATGCTGCGATTGCGCGTGATCGGGCCGGGGCGGTCGCGGCGGCGGGCAGACTGGCGGGCAGCGCGCGAGCGCTGGCGGATGCCTTTGCGGCTGGCGGGATGCAGGGCGACATGGCCTTCGCCATCGTGCGCGAGATTGCGGGCAGCGCCATTTCGCCGCGCTTCACCGATTATGAAGGGTCGGTGCAGGCGGTGATGGCGGTCGACACGCTGCTCAACGGTCTGGTGAAATCCGGGCGCGTCACCATCGGCGCGGCGGCGGGCATCCGGGCCGACGTCAACCGCGCCTATGCAGCCGTCAGGGAACCGAACGGCTATCGCCCCGGCGATTTCCGCGCCGCACTGGGCAGCGCGGCGCGCAGCATCGGGGCGCTGCAATGAGGGCGCAGCATCATCGGCTGAGCGCACTCGCCGCGAGCGCAGCGTTGATCCTCTCCTCCTGCGGCGGGGGAGGCGGCGACAGCAGCGGCACGCCGACGCCAGCGCCCACCCCGACGCCAACGCCGGCCAGCCTCTATGGGACGCCCGCGCAGGAATCGCTGACGGTCGCGGATGTCGAAACCGTGGTGGCGCATGCCGTGGCGGAGGCAAAGGCGCGCAACCTGCCCGCCGTGATCGCCGTGACCGACCGGGTGGGCAATGTGCTCGCGGTCTTCCGCATGACCGGCGCGCGGGCAGGCGCCACCACCAGCGCCGCACCCAATGGCGACAATATCGACGCGCAGAACCTGACCGTTCCCGCAGAGGCCGGCGCCATCGCCAAGGCGATCACCGGCGCCTATCTGTCGAGCGGCGGCAACGCCTTTTCGACCCGCACGGCGAGCATGATCGTGCAGCAGCATTTTCCGCCCGCGCCGACCACGGCCGGGCTGGAAAGCGGGCCGCTGTTCGGCGTGCAGTTCAGCCAATTGCCCTGTTCCGACCTTTCGGCGCGCTTCGTCTCCTCGGGCGCGCAGGCGATGATCGGGCCGAAGCGGTCGCCCTTGGGGCTGGCGGCCGATCCGGGGGGCTTCCCGCTTTACAAGAATGGCGTGGTGGTCGGCGGCATCGGCGTCATGGCGGACGGCGTCTATGGTTCCGACGGCAATGTGCTGGACGACGACAATGATCCGGAAGAATATATCGCGCTGGCGGGGACCCTGGGGTTCGAGGCGCCCGAGACTGTCCGCGCTGATCGCATCACGGTGGACGGCACCTCGCTGCGCTATTCCGATGCGGCCTATTCCGGGCTGATCGCGACGGGTGCGGTGAGCTTCGCCGCGATCAACGGAAGCGAAGGCGCGCTGGTCGCGGTGCGCGGCTATTATGGCGATCCCGCGCCGATGATCCTGGCGGGTGTCGCTTATGGTACAGAGGCGTCGGGCGTCCGGCGGGCCCGGTCCGCCGAATTTCCCAAGACCGACGCCTTCGTCCTGACCGACGGGTCGGGCAATGACCGCTTCCCCATCCGCGCCGGAACCGACGCGGGCGATGTGGCGCAGCCGCTCACGACGGCGGAAGTGACCGCGATCCTCGAAGAAGCCTTCACCGTCATGAGCCGGGCGCGGGCGCAGATCCGCCAGCCGCTGGACAGCCGGGCGCAGGTGACGATCAGCCTGGTCGATACGCGCGGGCAGGCGCTGGGCATCGTCCGGTCGCCCGACGCGCCGATATTCGGCACCGACGTCAGCCTGCAAAAGGCCCGGACGGCGGCCTTCTTCTCCGGTTCCCACGCGGCGGCGGACCTGCTGGGCAGCAGCAGCGCCGATGTGGCGGCCTTCGTGGGGAAGGCGCGGACCTTCCTTAACGATCCGTCCGCGTTGACCGGGCGATATGCCTTCACCGATCGCGCCAATGGCAATCTTTCCCGTCCCTATTTTCCCGATGGCGAGGTTGGGCGGCCCAACGGGCCCTTTTCGCGTCCCATAGCGCAGTTCAACCCCTTCTCCACCGGCTTGCAATCGGCGCTGGTGGTGGGCGATCTCGCCGCCCATCTCGCCTTCGTGACGGGGGCCAGCGCGACGGACGCGCCGCAGCGCTGCTCGGCCGTGCCGACCGTCTCCGACCGGAACCGGGTGCAGAACGGCATCCAGATCTTTCCCGGTTCCGTGCCCATCTATCGCGGCAATGTGCTGGTCGGCGGCATCGGCGTGTCGGGCGACGGCATCGATCAGGATGACATGATCAGCTTCCTTGGCCTGCACAATGCCGGCCTGCGCATGGGCGGCGTCGGCAATGCGCCCGCCGCGATCCGCGCCGACCGGATCGTGGTGGACCTGGGCAATGCGACGGTGCGGCTGCGCTATGTGGGCTGTCCCTTCGCGCCGTTCCTGGACAGCGCATCGCAAAATGTCTGCACGGGGCTGTAGGGGATGGGCCTTGTCTCGCTCCTGCCCCTGTTCGCGCTGGCCCAGCCCGGCGAGCCTATGCCGCCCCCTCCGCCGGAAAACTGGCAGGAGCTTTTGGATGCCGACCGTCAATCCATAGAGGGCCGCCGCCGCCCCGGCTATGAAGCGCCGCTGCCCCAAGCCGTGACGCAGGACAATAAGGGTGCGGTTCGAGCGCCGCCGCCGGAGGCCTTTCCGACCGATCAGGTGCCGATCCCGGATCGCTGGCGCCTGATCGAAAGCCTGGGGGTGGTGAAGGAACGCTGGTTCGATCCCTATAACCAGAATATGCTGAAGGGCGACCGGCCGATCGACCGGGAAAAGGCCAAGTGGCTGCCGATCAAGGGCGACGACTGGTTCTTCGTCGCCAATGCGGTGAGCGATACCGTGCTGGAACCACGGACCTTCCCGATTCCGGTGGGCGTGCAGACGACGGAGCGGCCGGGCAGCATCGATGTCTTCGGCAAGGATGCGAGCTATGTGTTCAGCCAGACCTTCATCGGCGGCGTGGCGCTCATCAAGGGCGCGACCGCCTTCAAGCCGCCGGAGATCGAATATCGCCTGACGCTGGCGTTAAACGTCAATCATGTGAACGTGCCCGAACGCCGCGTGCTGTTCGTGCAACCCTCCCGGCCGTCGCGCCGCACCGACCATTTTCTGGGCGTGCAGGAAGCCTTTGTCGACTATCACCTCGCCAACACGTCGGACCGCTATGACTTCCGCTCGCTGCGCGTCGGTATCCAGCCCTTCCAGTCGGATTTCCGCGGCTTTCTGTTCAATGATCAGCAATTGGGCATCCGGCTGTTCGGCAATCGCGACAATAACCGCTTCCAGTTCAATCTGGCGGCTTTCTGGCGATTGGAAAAGGACACCAATAGCGGCCTCAATTCGGTCGTGCAGTCGCCGCGCAGGGACTGGATATTCCTTGCCAATCTCTACCGGCAGGATTTCCTGATCCCCGGCCTCACCAGCCAGATCACCGCCGTCTACAACATGAACCGCGAGAAGCGGGACATAGAGATCGACGACAACGGCTTTCCGGTGCGTCCGGCGCTGCTGGGCGACCTGCGCGGGCGGGAATATGATGTCGTCTATCTCGGCTATAATGCCGACGGGCGGATCGGACGGCTGAATCTGACGGCGTCGCTTTACGGCGCGCTGGGGGAGGATCGGAACAGCATCTTCACTTCGCGGCCCGCGCAGATCAGGGCCTTTTTCGCCGCCGCCGAAGCGAGCGTCGACAAGGACTGGATGCGGTTCCGCATTTCCGGCCTCTATGCCAGCGGCGACGGCGATCCCCATGACAATCGCGAAAACGGGTTCGATGCGATTTTCGAGAATCCCGTCTTTGCCGGCGCGGACACCAGCTATTGGATCAGGCAGTCCATTCCCTTTGCCGGCGGTGGGCGCGTGATCGGGATCAACGGACGCAACGGCATATTGAACTCCCTGCGTTCCTCGAAGGAACAGGGGCAGTCGAACTTCAACAATCCCGGCACGATGCTGCTGGGCGCGGGGGCCGATTTCGACCTGATGCCGGAACTGCGGCTGTCGACCAACGCCAATCACCTCTGGTTTCAGAACACGGCCACGCTTCGGGCGCTGCGCAACGAGGGCAGCATTCCCACGGCCATTGGCTGGGACCTGTCGACGGCGGCGATCTGGCGACCCAGGGCGACGCAGAACATCGTCTTCCGCCTGTCGGGCGCGACCCTGTTGCCGGGCGCTGGATTTCGCGACCTCTTCACCAATAGCGAGCGCAACCGGAACTATTATTCCGTGCTCGCCAATTTGATCTTGAGTTACTGATGCGTTGGCCTTTTTCCCCTCTGTCATTCCCGCCTTCGCGGGAATGACGGTGGTGGTGGTGCTTGCGGCGTTGCTCCTTCCCGTGGCTATCCTCTACGCTTCCGACGCCGAAAAGCCGGTCGAGCGCCACTATGCCCCCGCGCCGCCAGCGCCGATGAGCCAGACCGCCGAGCAGGTCGCGGCGAAATCGGACGGCTGCTATAGCTGCCACAGCAAGACCGACGAGCCGTCCATGCACGCGACCCCTGCGGTGATGCTGGGCTGCACCGACTGCCATGGCGGCAATGCGGCGGTGCGGGGCGATCCCGCATTGGGCTTCGAAGACCCCGTCTATGTCGCGGCGCGGGAGAGGGCGCATGTGCTGCCGCGCTATCCCAAGAGCTGGCACTATCCCTCCTCCGCCAATCCGCAGCGGACTTACACGTTGCTGAACCGGGAAGCGCCGGAGTTTGTGCGCTTCGTCAATCCCAGCGACTATCGGGTGGCGCGGGACGCCTGCGGGTCATGCCATATGCAGGTCATCGAGGCGGCGGAACGCTCGCTGATGGCGTCGGGCGCGATGCTGTGGGGCGGGGCGGCCTATAATAATGGGATCGTGCCGTTCAAGAACTACATCTTCGGCGAGGCCTATACCAAGGATGGGAAACCCGCGAAGATCGTCTCGCCCGGCAGCCCGCCCGGCACGCTGACCGCTGAACAGAAGGCGCGCGGCGCCCTGGCGGAACTCTATCCGCTGCCGACATGGCAGGTGATCCCGCCCGGCGACGTATTCCGCGTATTCGAACGCGGCGGGCGCAATATCGGCACGCAATTTCCCGAAATCGGCCTGCCCAATCCCACCGGATCGATCCAGCGGCTGGAGGAGCCGGGGCGGCCCGACCTCAAGCAGTCCAATCGCGGCCCCGGAACGGGTTTGCGCGTGGCGATTCCGGCGCTCAACATCCACAAGACCCGCCTCAACGATCCCTATATGTGGTTCATGGGGACCAACGACCAGCCGGGCGATTATCGCCATTCGGGCTGTTCGGGGTGCCATGTCGTCTACGCCAACGACCGCGAGCCGCGCCACAGCCTGATCTACGCCCAATATGGCCGGGACGGGCAGACCGCCACGGTCGATCCCACCATCGCGGCCAAGACGAGCCATGGCGGATTGAAAGGCCCGCATGGCGAGACCGTCAAGCCGGATCATCCGGCCAGCCCCGAACACCCTGTCGGCGCCGTCAAGGAAAGCGGCCATCCGATCCGCCACGCCTTCACCCGCGCCATCCCGACCGCCCAGTGCATGAACTGTCACATGCACCAGCCCAATATCTTCCTGAACAGCTATCTGGGCTATACGATGTGGGACTATGAGTCCGACGCCCCGCTGATGTGGCCGGAAAAGCAGAAATATCCCACCGGGGCGCAGGTCCACCAGACGCTGGAACGCAATCCGGAAGGCGCTTCCCCACGCGGCAAATGGGCGGACCTCGAATTTCTGCGGAATGTCTATGACCTGAACGACAGGGCGAAGGACACGCAGTTCGCGGACTATCACGGCCATGGCTGGAACTTCCGCGGCGTGTTCAAGCGCGACCGGGAGGGCAATCTGCTCGACGCGGACGGCAATATCGTGTCGCCCGACGATCCGGAAAAATGGCGCCGGAAGGGGGAGGACAAGTTCGTCCCCGTCGGCACCAATCCCGGCAAGTCCGTGCACCTGATGGACATTCATGCCGAAAAGGGCCTGCAATGCGCCGACTGCCATTTCGCGCAGGACAGCCACGGCAACGGCTTCATCTATGGCGAAGTGGCCAATGCCATAGAGATCGGATGCAAGGACTGCCACGGCACGGCAGATGCCTATCCGACGTTGCTGACCTCCGGCCCGGCCGCGCCGCCCAAGGGCACCAATCTCGCCCTGCTGCGCAATCCGGATGGCAAGCGGCGCTTCGAATGGTATTTCGACGCCAGCGGGCGGCAACGGCTGATCCAGCGGTCGATCGTCGATCCGAAACTGGAGTGGGAAGTGAGCCTGGTGAAGGATTCGGTCGACCCCGCCAATCCGCACTTCAACGCCAAGGCCGCCCGCGCCAAGCTGATGAGCCGTTCGGGCGCGGAGGATGGCAGCTTCGCCTTCGGTCCCGGCGTCGCGAAGGAAGACCGGGCGCATGGTGACGACAACATGGCCTGCTTCACCTGCCATCTGAGCTGGACCACCAGTTGCGGCGGCTGTCACCTGCCCATCGAGGCGAACTGGAAGACGTCGCTCCACCATTATGACGGGGAGGAGACGCGCAACTTCGCCACTTACAATCCCCAGGTGGCGCGCGACGAGATGTTCCAGCTTGGCAAGCACATGACCACCAAGGGCAATGAAACCGCCCCGGTTCGCTCGACGTCGGCGCTGGTCCTGTCGTCCACCAACATCAATCGCGAGCGCATCTATATCCAGCAGCCGCCCATATCCGGCATCGGCTTCTCGTCGCAGGCCTTCGCACCCCATTTCCCGCATACGGTGCGCCGGACGGAGACGAAGACCTGCACTGACTGCCATTTGTCGGCCAAGGACGACAACAACGCCATCATGTCGCAATTGCTGCTGCTCGGCACCAATTTCGTGAACTTCGTGGGGTTGAATGCCTGGATGGGGCTGGAGGGTGGGTTCGAGGCGATCCGCGTCACCGAATGGGACGAGCCGCAGGCGGTGATCGGCAGCTATCTCCAGAAATATGCCTATCCCGATTACTGGAAGCTGCATGTCGACCAAAACAAGCGCGAACTCAGGAACTGGGTGCGCGGCAAATATTTCGACAAGAAGGCGTCGGGCGAGACCCAGGCCGTGGAGGAGTTTCGCAATGTCGTGAAGGGCACGGCGGGCCGCGTCGGATGCCTGCAACTGCGCGGCGAATATATGTATGTGGCCGAAGGAAAGGGCGGGTTCCGCGTCTATGACGTGGCCTCCATCGCCAACAAGGGCTTTTCCGAGCCGATCCTGAGCGCGCCCTTCTCGAAGCTGGGTCACAATAGCGGCGTGCCGTCGAAGCACGCGACATGCATGGCGCTGGCCACCAACCAGCCGGTCAACCCGCTGCGCAACACGCCGGAGCTGCGGCGGATCAACCAGGAACAGCCCTTCCTGCCGATCTACAGCTATGCGGCGGTGACGGACAGCGTCGAGGGGCTGATCATGGTCAATATCGAGACCATGGCCGATGGCGAATTCCGCAACAATTTCCTGAAGCGGGCCGTCACCTGGAACCCCGATGGCGTGCTCAACGGAGCGCGGCATATCCAGTTGGCGGGGCAGGTCGCCTATATCACCGCCGACGCCGGATTGGTCGTGGTGGACCTCAGCGATCCGCTCCATCCCCGCCTCGCCGCCGTCCGCCCGATGAAGGACGCGCGGGCGAGCGCGATCCAGTTCCGTTATCTGTGGGTGACGGATGCGGAGGGCCTGAAGCTCTTCGACGTGACGAAGCTCACCGATCCGGTGGCGGTGCCGTCCGCCACCGTGCCGCTGGCCGATGCGCGCCGCATCTATCTGGCGCGCACCTATGCCTATGTCGCGGCCAAGTCCGAAGGGCTGGCGATCGTCAACATCACCAACCCGTTGCGGCCGGTCGTCTATGCGAAGGAGACGTTCGGCGGGCAGATGACCGATGTGGAGGATGTGATCGTCGGCACCACCAATGCGTCGCTGTTCGCCTATGTCGCGGACGGCCGGAACGGGCTCAAGGTGATCCAGCTCACCAGTCCGACCAGCCAGCCGAATTTCTATGGCTTTTCACCAGCGCCCAAGCCGGAACTGATTGCCTGGGCAAGGACACCTTCGCCGGCTTTGGCGCTGTCCAAGGGGCTGGACCGCGACCGGGCGGTCGATGAAACGGGCGGGCAGATCGCGGTGTTCGGACGCCTCGGCTCGCGGCCCTTCACCCGCCTGGAAATGGAGCGACTGTTCCTGAACTCCAGGGGGATTCCCTATAAGGTCAGCGACGAGGTGGATATGAAGGGCTGGCGGCCGCCTCTGCTGCGCTGAGCCAGGGTTTCAGGCGCCCGGCACGCCCAATATCCGCGCCTCATCCCTGATCCGTCCCGCCTGCGCCGGATTGGCCGACCGCGCCTGCGCATAGGCCGCCGTCGCCTTGCCCGTCTCGCCCAGCGTCATGCGGCTGCGCATCAGCATGATCCAGCCGTCGACATTGCCCGGATTGGCCTTCAGCCTGGCCTCCAGGCTGGCCACCATGCCCTCGACCATCGCATCCTGCTGCCCCTTGGGAAGCTGCGCCGCGGCCTGCATCTGCTCGCGGCTTGGACCCGGTATCGCCGCTGCCGCCACGGACATGCCGGCGCCCATGGGAGGATGCGGCGCGGTCGGCTTCACCGCCGCCAGCCGCTCCGCGACATTGATGCCGTTGATCTTTCCCACCTGCTCTATTGTCCGGCGCAGATCGGCTTCCCATGGCGCGCCCGGCGGCGTGTCGCCCAGCAGGGCCAGCCAGTCGCGGATCGCGCCCTCATGATCCTTCGCCAGATCCTTGCGCACCGCCAGGAAATAACGTGCCCTGGGGTCCTTGGGGTCGAGCGAGATCGCCTTGTCGAAGGCGTCGGCCGCCTCCTTCGGCATGGGATCGCGCTCGCTCGCCATCACTGCCGCTTCGCCAAGCGAGGACCAGAAGGTGGCGTTCCCCGGCGCCAGCTTCGTCGCATGGCGATAGGCGCGCACCGCATCGGCATGGCGGCCGCTCTCGAAATAGGCCCAGCCCAGCCTCTGCCAGCCCTCCGCATCGTTGGGATTTGCCCCGACCCGGTCCTGTAGCGCGCGGATCGCCGCTTCCGGGTCGCTCGGCCCTTCGTTCGTCAGCGGCGAGGGCAGGACGGGCGCTTTCGTCTCCTCCGGCGCGTGCGTCAGATTATAGCCGATCGATAGGGCGGCGATGCCGACCGCGCCCATCAGGACCACGCGCCTCCAGTTCCAACCCATTATTCTTCCACTCCCCGGCTGTTCCCCGCGATCTTCTCTAGCGTGACGCTGCGGAAATGATAGAGTGCCGCCCGGGACAGGCATCCGGTAACAGCCGGAACGCAGGGGCATATTGGGGGATAATCATTGACTGACCGCGTGCGTATCGCGATCGTCGGATCGGGGCCGGCGGGGCTGAGTGCGGCCGCGCGCGCCGCTGCATTGGGGCTTTCGCACCTGCTGATCGAGAAGACGGACCATCTGTCCGACACCATCTTCAAATATCAGAAGGGCAAGCATGTGATGGCGACGCCCAGCCAGCTCGTGCTGCGGTCCGACTGCGATTTCGAAGCCGGCAAGCGCGAAGCGATTCTCGACCGCTGGAACGCGCAGGCGGCGGACCAAGGCGTCAATGTCGCCTATAATGCGGAGGTGAAGGCGATTGTCGGCATCGGCGATCCCATCCCCGGCAGCATCCAGAAGATCGTCGAGCGCAGGCGCGACGGCACGACCGAAACGAAGGAAATCCAGCGGCTCGCTCCGCCCTATCGACTGACCCTGAGCGACGGGCGGGATGTGATTGCCGATGCGGTCGTCATGGCCATCGGCACGCAGGGCAATCCCAATCTGATGCGTGTGCCCGGCGCCGACCTGCCCCATGTCCAATATCAGCTGGACGATCCGGGGGAATATAATGACGAGCATATCTTCGTCGTCGGCACGGGCGATGCGGGCATAGAAAACGCCCTGGGCCTGGCCGCCGACGTGGCGCAGGGCAATGCCGTCACCATCCTCAACCGCTCGACCGAGTTCGCCAGCGCCAAGGCCGCGAACGTCAAGGCGCTGATGGCCGCCGCCGAAGCAGGACGCCTTGCCATCATGACCGAAACCACCACGGCGAAGGTCGAACCCGGTTTCATCACGCTCGACAGCCGCGACGGCGAGGTGAAGCTGAAATGCGACCGCATCATCGCCCGCATGGGTTCCGCCCCGCCGCGCGCCTTTGTGGAGAGTTGCGGCATTGAGTTCACCAGCGGCGACCGCCTGGCCTTCCCGAAATTGTCGCCGGTATTCGAAAGCACCGCCCCCGGCATTTTCGTGATCGGCGCGCTGGCGGGTTATCCGCTGATCAAGCATTGCATGAACCAGGGTTATGACGTCGTCGAATATATCAACGGCAATCGCGACCTGAAGCCCGCCGACGAACCCATACTCGCCGCCAAATTCGCGGGTTTGCCGGAAAAGAAGAGCGTCGCGGACTGGCTGGAGCATCTGCGCGCCAACGTCGCCATCCTGGAGGGCCTTTCTCCGCTCCAGATGCGCGAATTCATGCTGGACAGCGAAGTGCGCGCCTATCGCAGGGACGATGTGATCTTCGAGAAGTTCGATCCCGGCTCCTCGCTCTTCGGCATCGCGCGGGGGCAGGCGCTGGTGGAGGTCGCGCCGGGCGTCGACATACCCATCGACCAGGGATCGATCTTCGGAGAAGTCGGCCTCATTTCCGGCCGCCGCCGCGGCGCGACCGTGCGGGCGGGCGCGGACTCGATCATGGTGGAGGTGTCGCGCACGGCGGCGCTCAAGCTCATGTCCTCCAACCCGCCGGCCAAGCGCGCCATCACCCGCATCTCGACCGAACGGCAACTGCTCCAGATGTTCGGCGCCGGCCTGACCCCGGCGGATCTTGCCGACATTCTCGACACGGCGGAAATCCGGACCGTGAAGGCGGGGGAAGCGATCCTCAGCGAAGGCGACCTTGGCAATGACATCTATGTGATCCGGGTCGGCTCCATGATCGTGGAGAAGAAGATCGGCGGGAAAAACGTCTTCCTCTCCTATCTTCCCGCCGGCAGTTATGTAGGCGAAATGGCGCTGATCGCGGGCGGGCCGCGCACGGCCACGGTCAAGGCGACGGTCAAGTCGGAGGTCATCAGGCTGAATGGCGACGCCTTCGCCCGGCTGATGGCCGCCAAGCCCGCCCTGCTGGAACGCGCCCGCCGCGACATGGCGGCGCGGCAGGACGTCAACGCCTTCATCGAAAGCCGCAAGGACAGCTTCTCCACCGTTGTCGACATGTATTCGGAAACGGCGAAGTTCCTGGTCGACAACGGCATCGGCGAAGCGACGGACGTGCTGCTGATCGACGAACATCTCTGCGTCGGCTGCGACAATTGCGAAAAGGCCTGCGCGGACAGTCACGACGGCCTCTCCCGCCTCGATCGGGAGGCGGGCCGGACCTATGCCCATCTGCATGTGCCGACGAGCTGCCGCCATTGCGAGCATCCGCACTGCATGGCCGACTGCCCGCCCAACGCCATCCATCGCGGCCCCGATGGAGAGGTCTTCATCGACGAGACCTGCATCGGCTGCGGCAATTGCCAGCGCAACTGCCCCTATGGCGTGATCCGCATGGACAGCGTGCCGCCCAGGAAGCCGGGCCTGCTGAACTGGATGTTCTTTGGCGCAGGCCCCGGCCCCGGCGAACCATCGAAGAAATGGCGCACCAAAAATGCGGAGCCCAACGTCGAAAAGCCGAAGAAGGCGATCAAATGCGACATGTGCTCCGGCATTGAGGGCGGCCCGGCCTGCGTCCGCGCCTGCCCCACCGGCGCGGCCATCCGTGTCGCGCCGGAGGATTTCCTGACGGTCGCCCGGCTGGGCGGGGAGGCGCGCTGATGGCTGCCGGAGTCGCCAGCCCCATTCGCCGCGCCAAGGGTGAAGTGCTGCATGACGGCTTTCTTCGTCACGCCGGTTTCCGCTGGCTGAAGATCGCGACGCTGATCTGCGTCCTGTCGATCGCCAGCTACATGCTGGTCGACGTCACGCCGCGTCATAATGGCGGGAGCTGGTACGGCTATGCCATGGGCACGATCGGCGTGCTGCTGATCCTTTGGCTGACCCTGCTCGGCCTGCGCAAGCGGGCGATGACGCGGGGACGCTGGTCGCTCAAGGCCTGGACCTCCGCCCATGTCTATCTCGGCCTCAGCCTGATCGTCATCGCCACGCTGCACACCGGCTTCCAGCTCGGATGGAATGTCCATACCCTCGCCTATGCGCTGATGATGCTGGTGATCCTGTCGGGTCTGTTCGGCATCGCCGTCTATGCGACGCTGCCCGCCGCGCTCAGCAACAACCGCGCCGAAATGACGCAGGTGCAGATGCTCGACGCGGTGCGCGCCATCGACCGGCAACTGCATGATGCCGCGCAGCCATTGACCCATGAACAGGCCGCGCTGGTGCGCCAGTCGCTGGAGGATGATCCCTTCGGCGGCGGCCTGATCGCCCGCCTGTCGGGCCGCTATCCCCGCTGCGCCACGGCGAGGGCGCAGGCTGCGTTGCGCCGCTGGACGGGCGAGACGCCCGATACCGGCAACGACCCGCTGGAGAGGATCGACGCCCTGCTGGAGCGCAAGCAGGCCATGCTGGCCCGTCTGCGCCGCCACCTGAAGTTGAAGGCGCTGCTGGAAATCTGGCTCTACGTCCATGTGCCCGCCACCTTCGCCCTGCTGGCCGCGCTGACCGCGCATGTCGTCAGCGTCTTCTTCTACTGGTGAGCCTGAGATGAGCTTTCTAGTCCGCCAGATCAGCCTCACCGCCGATGGCCGTGAGATCGTTCGCGCCGCCACCATCGCCCAGGCGCAACTCTCCTTTGGACGAGCGGCGGAAAGCGACATCCACTTGCCCGACCTGGCGCTGGAGCCCGACCATGCCCGGATCGAGCAGGTCGACGAACGCACCATCCGCGTGCGCGCCACCGGCACCTTGGGCTTCGAGCTGGAGGGCCGCACGGTGCTGCGTGCGGAGATCGACCCAGCCAAGGGCGCGGAACTGCGCTTCGGCGGTCATCGCGTCACCCTGTCGCGGGGCGACGACGGCGCGACCATTCTCTCCATCCGCCGCGTCGACGCCGTGTCCGAAGCCTCGGAGGAAAAGGAGGAGACGAAGGTCTTCTCCCTGCGCGGCCTGCTGCCCGGCAAGCGGCTGACGGCCTGGGCGCTGGCGCTGGCGATCCTGATCGGCTTCCTCGCCATTCCGATCTGGAGCTATGCCGGTCGTCCCGCGGACGACACGCGCAACATCTACAAGATGGTAGGCGACAAGGCCTGGTCATCCGGTCCGCTCAGCCAGGCCCACCACGCCCTCGAAGGCCGCTGCGAAACCTGCCATCGAAAGGCGTTCGTCTCGGTCCGCGACAGCGCCTGCCAGACATGCCACAGGGATGCGCACGACCATGCACCGGCCGCCCGCATCGCCATGGCACGGGCTGAAGGGGGGCTGGGCGACAAGCTGCTGGCGGGAGTGGCCGCCGCTTTCGGCAAGCCGCCTGAGGGCGCCTGCGTCGACTGCCACCGCGAACATGAGGGCGCAGGTCCGATGCAGCCGACGCCGCAGGCCTTCTGCACCGACTGCCACGGTACGCTGAAGGACCGGCTGAAGGACACGAAACTGGGCAATGCCGCCGATTTCGGCACCAGCCATCCGCAATTTTCCGCGCTGGTGCAGGCGCGGCCGGGCCAGCATCCCCGTTTCTCCCGCGCATCGCTCGACAGCAGGCCGATGGACGATAGCGGCCTCAAATTCCCGCACGACATCCACCTGTCCGCGAGCGGCGGCGTCGCGAAAATGGCGCGGACGATGAAGGCGCAATATGGCTTTGGCGACGCGCTTGCCTGCAAGGATTGCCACAAGCCGACCGCCGACGGCGTGCGCTTCCTGCCAGTGGACATGGAGCGCGACTGCCAGATGTGCCACAGCCTCGCCTTCGAGACGATCGGCGGCACCGTCCGCACGCTGCGCCACGGCCAGCCGGATCAGGTGGTCGCGGACCTGCGGGCCTATTTCCGTTCGACCGGCCCGGCCCAGCCGGCGGCCTTGGGCGGAACGGCGCGGCGGCGGCCCGGCGATTATGCGCAGGGGCGGCTCTACCATGCCTATTTCGGGGCGGCGGCGGCACGTCCGTCGCGCGCGGACGACGCCGTCACGGCGGTCTTCTCCAGGGGCGGCGCCTGCTACGACTGCCATATCGTCACGCCGCCGGGCACGAACGGCAATGCGGGTTGGCAGGTGCTGCCGGTGCATCAGCCGATGCGCTATATGATGAACGGCTGGTTCGACCATGCCGCACACCGGACCGAGAAATGCGAAAGCTGCCATGCCGCGCCCAAATCGCACGATGCCAAGCAGCTGCTGCTGCCCGGCATCGACAGTTGCCGCACCTGCCATGGCGGGGAAAAGGCCAAGGCGGACGTGCCATCGGGTTGCGCCATGTGTCACAGCTATCATGCCGGCGATGACGCGCCATGGGTTCCCGCCAGCCGTTCGATCGGGAAAGATGCGGCCGACAAGCGGAAGGCGCTGAGCACATCAGCCTATCGCGTGCTGCTGCGCGGGCGGGAGCCCGGTTGAAACGACGGAACCGGGCATAGCCTTTGCAGGAGCGGATGGCGCCGAAGAGTGGCCGAGGACACGAATAAGGGGAGCAAGGACCAATGCTGATCGCGCAGGTCACGGACATCCATCTGGGGTTCGATCCGGACAATCCCGCCGAGTTCAACCGCAAGCGGCTGGACCAGGTCCTGCGTGCCCTGAATGATGGTCCCAACCGGCCCGATCTGTTGCTGGCGACCGGCGACCTGACCGACCGGGGCGATGCGGACAGCTACCGCCGCCTCGCCAACGCCTTCAGCCAGTGCGACTTCCCGGTGTGGCCCTGCATGGGCAATCATGACGACCGGGCGCATTTCGCCGCGCATTTCCCCCACATTCCCCAGGAGGATGGCTTCGTCCATTATGCGATCGTGCAGGATGGGCGGCGGATCATCATGCTCGACACGCTGGAGCCGGGGCGTCATGGCGGCGCCTTCTGCGAGCGGCGCGCGCAATGGCTCGCCGCGCGGCTGGACGAGGACAGCATCACTCCGACGCTGATCGTCATGCACCATCCCCCGGTGGAGGTCGGCATCGACTGGATGAACACCCATCCCGAAGAAGCCTGGGTCCGGCGCTTCGCTGCGACGATCGCCGGTCGCCCCAATCTGCAAGCGATCCTCTGCGGTCATATTCACCGATCCGCAGTGGCGCCGTGGAAAGGCACGACCATTGCGATCTGCTCGTCGACCGCGCCGCAGCTTGCCCTCGACATGCGGCCGATGGACCCGGACGCTCCGGACAACCGCCCGATGATCGTTGCCGATCCGCCGGCCTATGCACTCCACCGATGGACCGAAGAGGGGCTGATCACCCATTTCGAAACCGCGGACGATCATGTGATGCTCGCGAAATTCGACGGCAGCATGCAGCTTCTGGTCCGGACGCTGATGAACGAGCGGCCCTGAGGCAAGGGTTGTGCATTGCCGGCCCGTTCCGGGCTGCTGCCCGATGCCTCGGCATGCGTTATCCTTGTTCACAATTGGATATGGCCGGGGCAAAGCCGGCAAAAGGAAGGAGCCGATATGTCGCGCATTTTCATAACCGGCAGCACCGAAGGCCTGGGACGTGCCGCCGCCGAAGCGCTGATGGACGATGGGCATGAGGTGATCCTGCATGCGCGTTCGCCGGAGCGGGCTGCGGCACTGGACGGGCTGGGAAAGCGGTCCGGCGGGATTGTCGTGGGCGATCTCGGCAGCGCCGCCGAAACACGCGACGTGGCCGATCAGGTCAATGCCCTGGGCAGGATGGACGCCATCATCCACAATGCCGGGATCTACAGCACGGCGGACCGGGGACCGGCTGCAGAGGGACATGCGACGATCTTCGCCGTGAACAGCCTGGCGCCCTATATGCTCACCGCCCTCATCGATCGGCCGTCACGCCTCGTCTATCTCAGCAGCAGCCTGCATTGGGGCGGCGAGGGCTCCCTTGACGATCTCGACTGGGAAAAGCGCGAATGGGACGCGGGCAAGGCCTATGCGGAGACCAAGCTTCATGTCGCTGCCCTTGCCGCCGCGCTGTCGCGCCGCTGGCCGGATGTCGTCTGCAGCGCCGTCGACCCCGGATGGGTGCGCACGCGCATGGGCGGGGCCAGCGCGCCCGTCGACATAGACACAGGCCGCAGGACTCAGGTTTGGCTTGCCGCCAGCAACGACCCGGCGGCGCTGGTCAGCGGTCGCTATTGGCACGATCTTCAGATGGAGGAGCCGGCCGGCGAAGTGACCGACACCGGCTTTCAGGACCGGCTGCTTCAGAGGCTGGAGGAGATAACGGGCATAGGCCTGCCCTGATTGCGGCAGCCTGCCGGACATGACCTGCCGCCGCGATCAGGCGGCGAGCGCACCCCGCGTCGAGGAGATCAGAAGGGCCTCAGCCAGCGCCAGACATTGTTCGAGCGACGGGCCGGCCAGATGCGTGTCGCTGCCGTCCCAATGCCGGATGCTCAATTCCCAGAGCGTTCCGCTGTCGATGCAGGCGGCGCGAGCGTCCTGACCGGCGAAATGCAGCACGTCGCCGAGCCGCTCGCGGTGGAGAAGATGACGCGCAACCGTTGTGTGGCTTTCATGATGCGCGTTGAAGTGCAACTGGATATTTTCGCTATTGGCTGCCAACCATGGAAGAATATTGCTGTCGATCATCGTGCCTGCTTTGCATGACGCGGCCGGTACACAGATCGCCGCTTCTGGCGTATACTCGCGGAACCTGCTTATGTTCCTCGACATTTCTCCTTATTCACTCAGGTTAATGAAATAGGGGGTGCTGGCGAACATTTCGGCTGCCAGCTGATCGACATCACCCTCCAACCGGCTGTCGCTCCACCATTGGGCCGGGGGCAGGGCGCCCTGTTCGGTCAAAATCCGTCCGCAGCGGATCATGACGGCGCAGCAAAGGCGCACGCCCGCATGACGGCGTTCGAACGCGAACATATGCGCCGCCAGGGGGCCAGCCGGGCAAAGCGGACGATAGCTGCCCAGCGCGAACAGGTCGGGATGATCCTTCCGGTAGCGGAGCAGGCGCTGGATGAGGGCCATCTTCTTCCCCTCTGCCACGTCGCCCTCGTCCAACAGGCGGAGCCGGCGTGCATAGTCGACGGGCCGCCGGTTGTCGGGATCGACGAGGCTCAGGTCTTCCAGTTCGCTACCCTGATAGATGTCGGGCACGCCGGGCAGGGTGAATTTAAGGACGGTCTGGACCAGGCTGTCGGCGCGCGCCGCGGGGAGGAGCCGCGCCACGAAGGCCCCCATGTCCTGCGTGAATTCCGGTTTTGCCAGAAGGTGATGCAGCAGCTTCCGGGCGTCCGCCTCATAGCCCGCTTCGGGTTGTTCCCAGCTCGATCGCAGCCGCGCTTCGCGGAGGGACTTTTCAAGCCAGCCGGAAATACGGCCGGGAAAATCCTCCGGCAAAGCCTGATCGGCCGATGCCGGCCAGGCGCCGAAAAGCGTCTGAAAGAGCTGGTAACGATCAGCGGGATGAACGTCCGCGCCGCATTCGTCCGCCATGCGCGACCATCGGCCGACCGCCTCCTCCCACAGTCGCGGGACGGCGCTCAGCACCGCAAGCCGGGCACGAACATCCTCCCCGCGCTTATGGTCATGGGTCGCCGTCGCGAGCATGGCATGGGGAAAGACCTCTGCACGGGCCTGCACCCTTCGGTGAAATTCCTCCGGAGAAAGGGCGAACCGTTCCGGATCGGCGCCCACATCATTGGCGGATAGCAGCGGGGCGTAGCGGTAGAAGGCGGTGTCCTCCACGCCCTTGGCGGCGATGGGTGCGGAAAGCTGCTGGAAGCGCCGCACGGCCTCCGCGGCGCAATCGGCATCGCCCGGACCAGTGCCTCCCAACCAATCAAGGATATGCCTTGCCACCTCCGCCTCGCCGGGGGGGAGGTGCGGCTGAACGGCGTTCCAGGCCCGTTCGCGGACCGTCGCGTCGCTCATCGGCGCAGCGCGGCCGTCGCCATAGGTGCGATAGACGGGAAAGACCCAGAGCAGCCGTTCGATCGCCCTGCGGATCATTGCGGGGGTGACGGCTTCCAGCGCGGCGTCGGCGGTCCGCGCCGAACCGGCAAGGGCAGCGAACGCAGCGACGCAGCCGGCAAGCTGGCCTTCGAACTGCCAGGACAGCATGTCGCGGCGCGCCTCCAGCACCACCCTGGCCGGATCGCCATGATTGGGGTCGAGGTTCTGCCACAACGCCCGGAGCGGCGCTTCACCGGACGGATCGTGGAGAAGCGCCGTCATGTCGCTCATGAAATCATAGCCGCTGGTGCCGTCGACTCCCCAATCGGGCGAAAGCGGCTCGTCCGCGGCCAGGATCTTCTCCACCACGATATAGGCGCGATCCGGTCCGGAACGGATCGCATCGAATGCGGCGCGCAGGGACCGGCAATAGGCGGCGGGATCGGACAGGCCATCGACATGGTCGACCCGCACGCCGTCGATCAGCCCCTCCCGGAACAGGTCGAAATATAGCCGGTGCGTGGCATGGAATATGGCGGCGTCCTCGATCCGCAGGCCCGCCAGATCGTTGATCGAGAAAAAGCGCCGCCAGTTCAGCAGGTCATTGGCGGCGCGCCAGTGGACCAGCCGGTAATGCTGCATGTCCAGCAGGCGGCGCAGCTCGTCAGGTTCCTGTTCCAGCGATCCGGGCTTTAGCGGCAGCCGTTGGTCGCCATAGAGCAGCAGGTGCGGATCGTTTCCGGCTGAAAGCCTGATGTCGCCATCCTCGATCGCTTGGGTCAGGGCCGCGCCCAGCAGCGGCAGCACCAGCGGACCGCTCTGCCAGTCGATGTCGAACCAGCCCGCATAGGGGCTATCCGGCCCAAGGCGAAGAACGTCGTTCCAATAAGGGTTTTCGCCGCCCGCCACGCCCATGTGATTGGGCACGATGTCGATGACGATGCCCATGCCCCGCGCGCGAAGCGCGGCGACGAGGCTGCGGAAGCCGCTTTCGCCCCCCAGTTCGGGATTGATGCGGGTCGGATCGATCACGTCATAGCCATGGCTCGATCCGCTGCGCGCCATCGTGATCGGGGATGCATAGACATGGCTCACCCCCAGCGCCGCCAGATAGGGGACGATGTCCTCCGCCGCCGTGAAGGGGAAGTCGCGGGTCAGTTGCAGGCGGTAGGTAGCGCGCGGGATCAAGCGCCCCGCTCCCGGTTCAGCCGGTCGATGCGGCGGGATACATCCGGCCGGTCGAGCAGCTTTTCCATCCTGTCGGGCAGGCGCCGCCGCCAATTGGGATGCGTGTCGACGGTGCCCGGCAGATTGGGCTGTTCGATCATGCCGACCATATCCTCCATCGGAACAAGAAGCAGGGACGAAGGCGTCCCGGCCAGAAAGGCGAGCGCCCGGTCGATCACCATGTCCGGATCGTCTTTCGCGGGCATGGGCGTTGCTTCACCGATGGCGCGCCACAGCGCCTTGCGGTTCTGGTCCCGCTCCGCCCCGCCGTCCCCGCCGCGATCCAGCAGGTGGCTCCACTCAAGATCGCGTCCGGTCCACCAGCCCGCCAGCGTCGGCGTGTCATGTGTCCCGCTCATCGCCACCGATCGCGCCGGATAGGCGGCGGCGGGCAGGAATTCGCCAGCCTCATCGCGCGAGAAGGGCAGCACCGCCATGCCATGGATGCCCGCCGCCTCCAGCGCGGCGCTGAAGCCTGCAGGCCGGGTGCCCAGATCTTCCGCGATCACGATGGCGCGGGCGCGCCACGCTTCCAGCTTCACCAGCCGCAGCAGATCGTCGAACGGATAGCGGAGATAGGCGCCTTCGCTCGCCGCCCGTCCCTCCGGCACGACCCAGAGCCGTTGCAGGCCAAAGCCGTGGTCGATGCGGATGCCGCCGCCCGCGGGCATATTGGCGCGCAACATGGCGATGAAGGGTTCGAAACCCCGTTCGACCAGCGCCAGCGGGCTAAAGCCCGTCAGCCCCCAATCCTGCCCCCGGGGGCCGAGCGGGTCGGGCGGCGCGCCGATCCGCAATCCCTGAAGAAAGGCGGCGGGATCGGATCGGGCGTCGCTGCCGCCGGGATCGACGCCGACGGCAAGATCGGCGATGAGGCCGATGGCCATGCCCGCCTCCCGCGCCGCTTGCTGGACGGCATCCAATCCACGCCGGGCATGGGATTGCAACAAGCCGGCGTCGTCACCGCCGACAGTCCGGCGGAGCGCCGCCAATTTGGCCGGGCCGGCCTTGCTCCAGTCGATCAGGTCCGATCCATCCGCTGCGGCTATGGGCTCGGCTTCCCCGAAAAGGATGTTGAGGGCAAGGCGGCTGGAAGGGGAATAGGGCGCGAAGCGGGCAGGGTCGTCCAGCGCATGGACCGGGCTGATCGCCACGGCATCGGCGCCCTTCGCGCCCAGCAGCCGCACCGCCTCGCAAAGCGTGCCGAAATCCCCGAAATCGCCGGAGCCGCGAAGGGATGGGATCTGGATGGCGACACCCCAGCAACGGCGGCCTATCGGCGGGCAGCGATCCGGCGCGATGGCGATGCGGATGCTGCCCTGTGCGGATTCCAGGCGGTAATAGCCCGGTTCCGCCACGCCGGATCGACGCAGGCTGTCCATGCCGATGTCGACGGCATGGCCTGCTTCGTCCAGCAATTGCGCGTCATGCAGCCGGTCGGGCAGGGGGATGGGCTTGTTCCGGTCCGCCGTGATCATGGCCGGCAGGCGATCCAGCCGGTGGCGGAGCGAGGCCCTGCTTCTGGCGATCTCCTCCGGCGTCCCGGCCGGCAGGTCCAGCGCCGTCAATATGGCGCGCAGGCTGCCGTCGCTGACCTCCTGCCGCGCGCCATCGGCATCGGTCCAGCATCGCATCAGCCCGGCTTCGGCGGCAAGGCGGTGAAGGTCGCTCATGGCTCCTCGATCCAGGCGGCGAAGCTGGCAGGGGCGCCGGGGGAATTGGTGGCGAACAGGGGTGGATCGGCCAGGATCGGATCGACGGGTGCGTCGCCCAGATTGAGCAGAATGGAAAGATGGCGGCCTGTTCCCAGCCGCCACCGGGCGCTGACGCAGTTCGGGGACAGCGCCCGGGCGCCCATTGCGCGGCATCCCTCCAGACCGGGCACGACATAGGCGTGGCGCAGGGCAAGCAGATTGCGGTAGAGGGTGCGCCATTCCTCCGCATCCTCGCCCGCAGCGATGCGGGATTGCCCGAAAGCCTCAATGGCATTGGGGTCGGGAATGCGCGCGCGGGCTTCCGCGCTGGAAAAGCCGGCAAAACCGGCGAATTCACGCCGCCGCCCCTCGCGCACGGCATCGGCCAGTTCGTCATGGAAATCGGTGAAGAAGAGGAACGGGCTGCGCGCGCCCACCTCCTCCCCCATGAACAGCATCGGGATTTGCGGCATCAGCAGCAGCAGCGCCGTCGCCGCCCTGAGCCGCGCCGGATCGGTCAGGTCGATGATCCGCTCGCCCATCGCCCGGTTGCCGACCTGATCGTGATTCTGGAGGAAGGCGATGAAGGCCGTGGGCGGCAGATGCCCGCTGGGTGCGCCCCGCGTCCTGCCCTGCTGGTGCGGCGAGGCTTCGCCCTGATAGATGAAGCCCTGTTCGAGGCAGCGGGCGAGCTTTTCCGTAGGCTGCCGGGCGAAGTCGGCATAATAGGCGTCCCGCTCGCCGGTCAGCAGCACATGCAGGACATTGTGGAAATCGTCGTTCCATTGCGCGTCATAGCGGCGGCCGGGCATGAGCCGGTCGGGATCGTTGCGTTCATTTTCCAGCATCAGGTGGACATGGCGCTGGGGGCCGATGGCGCTGCGGATTTCACCCGCTAGCCAGTCGAGGAACCGGTCGTCGCCTATGGCATGGACGGCATCGAAGCGCAGACCGTCGAAGCCATAGTCGTTGAGCCACATCAGCGTGTTTTCGCGGAAGAAGGCGGCGACCGGAGGACGGTCCACGGCGACCGCGCCACCCCAGGGCGTATGCCGCTCCGCATGGAAGAAGGGCGAGGCATAGGCGCCGAGATAATTTCCGTCCGGCCCGAAATGATTATAGACCACGTCCATGAAGATCATGAGGCCATGGCCATGGGCGGCATCGACCAGCGCGCGCAGGTCTTCCGGCGAGCCATAGGCTTCGGCCGGGGCGAAGGGCAGGACACCGTCATAACCCCAGTTCCGTGCCCCGCTGAAGGCATTGACCGGCATCAGTTCGATCGCTGTCACGCCCAGTTCCGCAAGTTCCGGCAACCGGGCCCGGACTCCAGCGAAGCCCTCTGCAAGACCGGCATGGATTTCATAGATGACCGTTTCGGTCCAGGGACGGCCGCGCCAGCTTTCGGCCGGCGGGTCGAGCGCCGTGATGACGCTCCACCCATGGACTCCGCCGGATTGCCGTCGGGAGGCGGGGTCGGGCACCGCCCGTTCCGGATCGAGGCGGAAGCGGTAGCGCGTTCCGGGCCCGGCGGGCGCTTCGGCAAGGAACCATCCGTCCGCCTGCGCGGCCATGGCGATCGGCGCGGCGTCTTCGATCTCCAGCGTCACCGCATCCCGGTCCGGTGCCCAGAGGCGGAAGCGCCAGCGGCCTTCTTCCAGTTCGACAGGGCCCCAGAGCGTCATGCGTCCGGCTTCTCGCCCACCCAGCGCACCAGCACGGCCGAATGGGCCTGCACGCCATAATCGCCGGCGATCTCGAACGATTCCCGCTCGGGCTGGGCGCTGTCGATCAGCACTTCATGCGAAGCGGAGGGCGCCGACAGGTGGAAGTCGATGGGCGCATCGCTGGCGTTCAACAGCAACGAAAGGGCCTCTACCCGTCCGTCCTCCAATCGGTGCGCGCGGCGCATCGCCAGCGCGCGCCCCTCCGGATTGTTCCAGTCCTCCTCGCTCAGCGGGTTCCCGCGCTCGTCCCACCATTCGATGTCGCCCACACCGGAGCCCGGGCCGTCCTGGCCGTAGAGAAAGGTCGATGCGCGCAGCACGGGATGGCTCCTGCGCAGGGCGATTAGCCGGGCGGTGAAGTCGAACAAGGCCTGGCCGGCCTCGCCCTCCATCATCGACCAGTCGAGCCAGCTTATCTCATTATCCTGGCAATAGGCATTGTTGTTGCCGCCCTGGGTCCGCCCGAACTCGTCCCCCGCCACCAGCATCGGCGTGCCGAGCGAGGCGAGCAGCGTCGTCAGCATGGCCCGCCGTACCCGGTTGCGCGTGTCGTTGATGGCGGGATCGTCTGTCGGTCCCTCCGCGCCCCAGTTGCGCGAGAGATTATTGTCATGCCCGTCGCGATTATCCTCTCCATTGGCCTCATTATGCCGCTCCTCATAGGAAATGAGGTCGGCCAGCGTGTAGCCGTCATGGCTGGTGAGGAAATTGACGCTGGCCCAGGGCCGGCGGGCGCGGCGGTCGAACAGGTCGCCGGACCCGGAAAGCCGCGCGGCGAGATCGGCGCGCTGCCCCGGATCGCCGCGCCAGAAGCGGCGGGTGGTGTCGCGGAAGCGGTCGTTCCATTCGGCAAAACCCGGCGGGAAATTGCCGAGCTGGTATCCGCCCATGCCGACGTCCCATGGTTCCGCGATCAGCTTCAGCCGGCCCAATATCGGGTCCTGCCGCAGCACGTCGAACAGCCCGGCATTGGGATCGAACCCATGGTCGGTGCGCCCCAGCGTCAGCCCCAGGTCGAAGCGGAAACCGTCGACGCCGAAGCTGGTCGCCCAGTAACGCAGCGAATCCGCCACCATCTGGATCACGCGGGCATGGGTCAGTTTGAAGGTGTTGCCGGTGCCGGTGTCGTTCAGGCAATAGCGTGGCTCGCCCGGCACCAGCCTGTAATAGGTCGCATTGTCGATACCGCGCCAGGACAGGGTCGGCCCCAGTTCGCTCCCTTCGCAGCTATGATTATAGACGACGTCGAGAATGACCTCGATCCCCGCGGCATGCAGCCGGCGCACCGCGACGCGCAGTTCATCATGCGTATCCCCGGCGAAATAGCTGGGTTCCGGCGCGAAGAAGCTGAGCGTGTTATAGCCCCAATAGTTGCGCAGCCCCTTTTCCTGAAGGAAGCGGTCCTGCACGAAGGCGTGGATCGGCATCAGCTCCAGCGTCGTGACGCCCAGTCGCTTCATATGGTCGATGACCCTGGGGTGCGCGAGCGCGGCGAAGGTGCCCCGTTCCTGCGGCGGCGCGGCCTCCAGCAATTTGGTCAGTCCCTTCGCATGGGCTTCGTAGATGACGGTTTCCGACCAGGGCACGTTGGGCCGCACGTCGCGGGACCAGTCGAAACTGTCATGAGTCACCACCGCCTTGGGCATGGCCGCCGCGCTGTCCCGCCGGTCGAAGCCCAGATCGGTGCGCCGCCCCCGTACCGGATAGCCGTGCAGCACGTCGTTCCATCGCAGGCTGCCCGACAGGCGCCGGGCATAGGGGTCGAGCAGCAGCTTGTTCGGGTTGAAGCGATGCCCCTGTTCCGGCGCATAGGGTCCGTGCACGCGATAGCCATAGAGCAGGCCGGGCCGCGCATCGGGAAGATAGCCGTGCCAGACCTCATCCGTGCATTCCGGCAGGGTCAGGCGGGCGATTTCCTTGCGGCCTTTCGGATCGAACAGGCAAAGGTCAACCCGGTCTGCATTGGCGGAGAAAAGGGCGAAATTGACGCCCAACCCGTCGAAGGTGGCGCCCAGGGGGTAGGGTGATCCGCCCTCAAGGCGGTCGGGATATTGGCTCAAGCGGGCTCCGGCTATGCTGGAATGGACGGATCAGGCCGATTTCGTTCGGGAGGCGGGCCTGGAGAGCAGCTCGGCGGCGGCACCGGTCGCCAGCGGATTGGGGAGGGTGCTGTCCTCCGGAAGTCCGCCGATCTCCGCCTCGGCCTGCCGCCAATGATCCTCGGCCAATCCTTCGGGGTGGCCCTGCGCCTCCCATATGGCATAGGCGCGCTCGCGAATCCTGTCTTCGGTATCGTCCGGCATGGAGCCTCCCTCGGCGGCCCTGATGGCTGCCTCGGTCAAATGCGCGGGATGCGAATAGGATGCGCGGTCTGATCTGGATCAGTAAAATTTCAGCCCGGACGTCAGCCCCGCCCAGCGCCATTGCGCGTCATTCGGTAGCAAGTTCGGGATATTTCTCCATGATCGCGCTGGTCACGCCATTGGTCCAACCGAAGCCGTCCTGTGTCGGATATTCGCCGCCGCCGCCGGGCTTGCGTTCCTCCACATCATATTTTTCCAGCATCCGGCCGGTCTCGACATAGGCGGCCGTCACCGTGCCCAGCCAGCGCCTGGCGATTTCGCGCGCCAGCGCGGCTTCACCCGACCGCTCAAGTCCCGCAATCGCGATCCATTGCAGCGGCGCCCAGCCATTGGGCGTATCCCATTGCTGGCCGGTGCGCAGCGTCGTTGTGCGCAGCCCGCCCACCGCCAGCAACCGGCTCCGCACGGTCGCGCCGACCGCCTTCGCCTGGGCGGGCGAAGCGGCGCCGGCGAACAGCGGGTAGAGCGTGGCGGCCGACAGAACCGGCGTCGGCTTGCGGGCGGTGCGGTCCCAATCGGCATAGCGGCCCTCGCGCGCTACCCAGAAATAGCGGTCCAGCGCTCCGCGCCTCTGCCTTGCCAGACGGGTGAAGCGATCGGCGCAGGCGCCGTCCCGCGCTTCGCCGCAACGGCGGGCGATGGTCTCCTCCACGATCAGCATCAGGCTGTTGAGGTCGACGGGCACGATGTCGGCGGTGCGGATCGATGAAAGCCGGCGCGGGTCCGCTAGCCAGCGGCTGCTGAAGTCCCATCCGCTTTCCGCCCCGGCGCGCAGATGGCGGTAGAGCGCCTGGGCGGGGCGCGTCCGGTCCTCTGCCGCCGTCGCCACATCTTCGGCATAGGATTCGTCGCGGGGCTGCGGAACATCGTCCCAATAGCGGTTGAGCAGCGTGCCGTCCGGCATTTTGACGACCCGCGCGCATGCGCCGCCGGCGTCGACACAGCTGGCGCCCCTCATCCAATAATCATATTCGCGGCGCAACGCGGCAAGCCGTCGGGCGTCGACCGTGGGATCGCCCTGTTTCGACAGGCCCAGCATCAGCGCGAAAAAGGGCGGCTGCGACCGGCCCAGATAATAGCTGCGCATGCCGTTGGGAATATGGCCATAGCGCTCGATGGCCGCCGTGAAATCCGTCAGCATGGATTCGATCAGCGGCTGCTGCCCGTCGACGGCCAGGCCGAGCATGGTGAAATAGCTGTCCCAATAATAGATTTCGCGGAAGCGGCCGCCCGGCACGACATAGGGCGCCTCCATCGGCAGGGCGGAACTGCCCGGCGCCACGGCTTCGGGCTGGCGCACCAGCGTGGGCCAGAGCGTCCGGATGTGCCGGCGCAGGGTGCCGGCGTTACGGTCATTGACGCCCGGCACGGCGAAATTGGCAAGGACGAAGCTGCGCAGCGCTTCCTTGTCCTGCGGCCTGCTGCTTCGGAAATCGGCCATGATCGCGTCCGGCGCGCGCCGGGGCACTGCGTCGACGAAGGTCTTGCCGTCGGGGAACAGCCGCTGCGTTTGCACGGCCCGGAACAGGTCGCCATAAATCTCCGCCGGGGAGGTTTGGGCCGAAATCGACGCCGGCAGCGTCAATATTGCAGCCAGCATGACGATACGCCGCCAGGGCGACGACTTCATGGCCGATCGGACGTGCATGGTTCCTCTCTCCTTGACCGAAGACTTTATTATGATGCGCTCCCGTGCCGCGCGGACCGGCTTCTTCTCGCTCTCTTCACCGGAGGGATCAAAGGAAAACCTCTCTCCATTGAGACATTAATGCAACGATTGCGCGGAAAAAAGAAGAGCATAGCGGCTATGGATGCACTTTCCATTCCGTCATCGAAAATAGATGCAGTATGTCAGCGGCAGATCGGCGGGGCATCGATCGCGCCGACTTCGGAAGAGGGAGGAAGTCATGCCGAAAAGCCTTCAACGCCGCCTGATGGCGGGTGTTACCGTCAGCGCCTTTTTCACCGCCTTTCCCGCCCTGGCCCAGGTTGCAGGCGGCAGCGCCGCTCCGCCGGAAGAAGCCAGCGACGTGGAGATCGTGGTCGTCGGCACCGCCGGCGCGGGCACGCGGCGGCAGGATGCGTCCTTCGCCGTCACCTCGCTCAATAGCGAAGCGATCACGCGGGCGGCGCCCAACAGCACCGCCGACCTTCTGCGCACCGTGCCGGGCGTCATGGCGGAAAGCTCCGGTGGCCAGAACGGCGCCAATATCTTCGTGCGCGGCTATCCGTCGGGTGGCGACGCGCAGTTCGTGACCTTCCAGCTTGCCGGCGTGCCGATCTTTCCGCCGCCGACATTGTCCTTCCTGGAAAACTCGCAACTCATCCGGCTGGACGAGACGGTGCAGCGCGTCGAAGCGGTGCGCGGCGGCACCGGCTCCCTCTTCTCCAGCGGCCAGCCGGGCCTGACCGTAAACGTCGTGCCGCGGATCGGCGGGGCGGATTTCAAGGGTTCCGCCAAGATTTCCTATACCGATTATGACGAGATTCGCGGCGACGCCTGGGTCTCCGGCCCGCTCGGCCCCGACACGGGTTTCATGGTCGGCGGCTTCTACGCGCAGGGCAACGGCATTCGCGATCCGCGCTATCGGGCGGAAAAGGGCGGCCAGATCACCGCGAACATCCATCATGACTTTGGCGGCCGCGGTTCCGTGGAGGTATATGCCCGCTATCTCAACGATCACGGCCAGTGGCTGCTGCCGATCCCCGTCGTCTCGAACGGCGGCAAGATCAGCGCCTATCCGGGCTTCGATGCCGGGACGGACACGCTGAACGGTCCGGATACGCGCCGCGTCACCAATCTGGTCGGGCGCGCCGTCGATCTGGCCGACGGACGCGGGGCCAAGGTGATCAACACCGGCATCACCTTCGATTACGAACTGGTCGACGGGCTGCGTTTCCGCGAGCGCATGAGCTTCCTGGGCGGGCGCGCCGACACGGTCGGGCTGGTGCCGGTGGCGGCGCCGGTGGCCGCTTCCGCCATGGCGCAGACGCTGGGCGGAACGGGCGCGACGCTGGCCTCGCTCACCTATGCCAATGGCGGTGGCGTGGTTCCGACCGGAGCCAATACGCAGGTGCTGCGCGCCGGCATCTGGGAAGTGCGCAAGAAAATCTCCTCCTTCGTCGCGGACAGCGCGCTGGAATGGGCATCGGGCAACAACAAGCTGACCGGCGGCTATTATTTCGCGGACTACACCACCCGCGACCAATGGGTGCTGGGCAATCAGGTGCTGTTGCAGGCGGAACCCAATGCGCGGCGGCTCGACATGACGCTGACCAGTGGAGCCGGGGTGTTGCAGGCAGCGACGCTCAACGGTTTCTCCAGCGGGCCCGCCTTCCAGGTGCGCGGCAATTATGAGGGCAAGGACTATGCTTTCTACGCGGTGGATGAATTGCAGATCACGCCCGAACTGCGCGTGGATGGCGGCGTGCGGTGGCAGCGCCATGTGGTCGATGCGACGCTCAGCACATCGGCCGATGGCGGTTCGTTCGATCTGGATGGCAATCCCAACACATTGTACGACAATGCGATTACTCGGCTGGGGCCGCCACGCTCAATCCGTTACCGGGACTCGGCCTGGTCGTGGACCGTCGGCGCGAATTACGATTTCAGCCGGGAGATCGGTGTGTTCGCCCGGTACAGCCGGGGCAACAGCTTCCCGCAATTCGACAATCTGCGCGAGGCGTCCGCCACCAATATTGCAGACAAGACCGGCCTTGCCGCCGTTGCCGAGGTGGATACCTATGAGGCAGGCGTGAAAATATCGACTGCCCTCGCCAATCTCTATGCGACGGTGTTCCACAACAAGTTCGATGGTCTTGCCACCACGACGCTGATCAACAATGTGCCGATCAGTTCGAATGGCGGCGCGAAGGCGACGGGCGTGGAACTGGAAGGCGCGCTGCGGCCGTTCGAGGGGTTCAGCATTTCCGGCGCGCTGACCTGGCTGGACGCCACCTATCGCGGCTTTTTCAGCGGCGGCGGCACGATCGACAACACCGGCAACCGCGTGCAGCGGCAGCCCAAATGGGCCTGGCGCGTCACCCCTGCCTATGAAGTGACGGTGGGCAGCCTCAAACCCTCCGTCTTCGCGACGCTGCAATATACCGGGGACCGCTTCTCCGATCCGGAGAACAACCAGTTGCTGCCGAATTTCTACCAGCTTGACGCGGGCGTGGCCGTTACCGTCAACGACCGCATCCGCCTGGCCGTCACGGGCAACAACCTGACCGACGAGATCGGATTAACGGAGGGCAATCCGCGCATCATCGGCGGGCAAGGCTCCGGCCCGATCCTGGCGCGCCCGATCCTGGGCCGATCCTTCCGGTTCAGCGCCGCGGTCAATTTCTGATCGCTGATGGACCGGCGCGACCTTCTGAAGGGAATGGCCGGGGCGGCGGCAGCGTCCGTCGCCCCGGCCGGCCTGTCCCAGACGCGGCGGGGCAGGGCGCGCAACGTGCTGCTGCTGATTTCCGACGATCAGGGCCTGGACCTCGGCTGCTATGGCGTGCCGATCCGCACCCCGCGCATCGATCGGCTGGCGGGGGAGGGGACGCGCTTCACCCAGGGCTTTGCCGCCGTATCCTCCTGCAGTCCCAGCCGGGCGGTGATCAATAGCGGGCTCTACACGCACCAGAACGGCATGTACGGGCTCCAGCACGACATCCATCACCAGTCGTTGCTGCCGGGACTAGAAACGCTGCCCTCGCTCCTGCGGCGGGCGGGCTATGCGACGGCGCTTGTGGGCAAGAAGCATGTGGGGCCGGACTCGGCCTTTCCCTATGAGGCGGAACTTGTGCCCGAACGGTCGGGCATCCGCGATGTCCGCGAACTGGCGATTGCGGCGTCCAGCTTCATCCGCTCCACGGACGATCGGCCTTTCTTCGTTACCATCGCCTATAGCGATCCGCATCGCGCCGCCGTCGATTATGGCAATGACCGGCCATGGCCGGGCGTGAAGCCGGCCCGCTACGATCCGCGCAAAGTGCCCGTTCCGTCCCATCTGCCGGATCTGCCGGCCATCAGAGCCGACCTGGCGGAATATTATGAGTCCGTCAGCCGTCTGGACAGCGGGGTCGGCATGGTCCTGGACGATCTTGCCGCGACCGGCCGCGCCGACGATACGCTGGTGATCTTCCTCAGCGACAATGGGCGGCCCTTTCCCGGCGCGAAGACCAATCTCTACGACGCCGGACTGCACCTGCCGCTGATCATCCGCGCCCCGGGAAGCGCGACCGCGGTCAACGATGCGATGGTGAGCTGGGTCGACATCGCGCCGACCATATTGGAATGGACCGGCGTCGCCGCGCCGACCGCCTATGCGCTTTCCGGCCGTTCGCTGCTGCCGCTGCTGGGCCGTCGCGCCGATCCGCAACGCGACGCCGTGTTCGCCAGCCACGACTTTCATGAGATCAACCAATATTATCCCATGCGGGCCATCCGCACGCGGACGCACAGCTATATTCTCAACCTCGCCTCGCCGCTGGACTATCCCATCGCCGGAGACGTGGCGGGTTCTCCGGCGTGGAAGGCGATCAGCGCCGATCCCGCCATCCGCCTGGGGAAGAGGACGCAGGCAGCCTATATCAAGCGGGACGCGGAGGAGCTTTACGACCTGACGCGCGATCCGGATGAGCTGGGGAACGTCGCCGCCGATCCCGCCTATGCCGGGGTGAAGCGGACGCTGGCCGAACGTCTGCATGCCATGCGGGCGGCGACCAAAGACCCCTGGCTGGCCGGACAGACCGATCCCTATTCGCATATGGGACGGCCGTGATGGCGGACGAGTTGGACCGGCGCGGCCTGTTGCTGGCCGGCAGCGCGGGGGCATTCGGTCTTTACAGTTGGGCGGCGGCGGATGCCGCGGCCGTTCCGGCCAAAAAGAAGCGGTTGAAGCTGCGCCGCCGCGCAGGGACCAGGCCGAAGAATATCCTGGTCGTCCTCACCGACGATCATCGCTACGACGCGATCGGCTTCATGAAGGCGCAATCCTTCGGGGAGACGCCGACGCTGGACCGGCTGGCGCGGGAGGGGGTGCATTTCAGGAACGCCTTCGTCACCACCGCCCTGTGTTCGCCCAGTCGCGCCACGATCTTCACGGGGCTCTATGCGCATCAGCACAGGGTGGTGGACAATAATCATCCGATACCGGCCGGCCTCATCTACTATCCCGAATATCTCCGGCAGGCGGGCTATGAGACCGCCTTCATCGGCAAATGGCACATGGGGCAGGAAACGGACCAGCCCCAGCCCGGCTTCGACCATTGGGTCAGCTTCAAGGGGCAGGGCACCTATCTGCCGGGCGAGGATGGCCTGAACGTCAATGGCCGCAAGGTGCCGCAAAGGGGCTATATCACCGACGAACTGACCGACTATGCGATGGACTGGATCGGCAAGCGCGACGGCAAGCGCCCGTGGATGATGCATCTGGCGCACAAGGCCGTCCATTCGGAGTTTATTCCCGCCGAGCGGCATGCAGGGCGCTATTCCGGGGAGACGTTCCGCTATCCGGACACGATGAAGCCAGATGTTCCGGGCCGGCCGATGTGGGTCGAAAACCAGCGCAACAGTTGGCACGGCGTCGACTATGCCTATCACGGCAAGCTCGACATCGCCGATTATTACAAGCGCTATATGGAAACATTGCTGGCCGTCGACGAAGGACTGGCGCGTATCATGGACCTGTTGGAACGAAGGGGCGATCTGGACGACACACTGATCCTCTATATGGGCGACAATGGGTTCATGTTCGGGGAACATGGGCTGATCGACAAGCGCGCCGCCTATGAGGAATCGATGCGCGTGCCGATGCTGATGCGTTGCCCCTCCCTCTTCGGCCCGCGGACGGTGGAGGACATCGTCGCCAATCTCGACGTTGCGCCCACCATGCTCGCCGCCGCGGGGCTGGAGGCGCCGGATGGGCTTGCCGGCATGGACATGTTGCCGCTGGCGCAGGGACGGGCGGTCCCGTGGCGCAAGGATCTGGTTTATGAATATTATTGGGAACGCAACTTCCCGCAGACGCCGACCGTCCATGCCCTGCGCGAGGATCGGTATAAATATATCCACTTCCACGGCATCTGGGACGTGGACGAACTGTACGACCTGGCGGCCGATCCGCAGGAGAGCGACAATCTGCTGGCCAGGCCGGGGCATGAGCAACTGGCCGAACGGATGAGCGCGAAGCTGTTCCGGATGCTGGAGGAAACGGGCGGCATGCAGATTCCGCTCAGCCCGGATGCCGGGGAGCGGAACGAACTGCGCGATCCCAAAGGCTCGCCGGCCGCCCCTTTCCCGCCGCGCTTCTATCGGCCATCGGGAAGATAGCGACGCGAAGATAGGGCGGGGCGGACGGAAGGGGACCGGAAGATGAAATTGGTCATCGAACCGTTGCCGACGCCGCCATCACCGCGCGCCCGAACTCGTTGCGCTCGACGACAGCTATGCACCTCTGCCGGCCGAGGAATCGCCGCCGGAAACGCCATCGTCCAGTCCCACCGTATGGGGTCGGAAACCGGCATGGCGCGGCAAGGCATCGGCCATTTCGAACCATGGAATGCGGCTGGCATCCCAGATGTGGAATTGAGGGGCAAGGGCGGAGGGATCGTCAAGCGTGGCAATCGTGAAGTCGATCGTGTCGGGCTGGTGATCGACCTGCATGGTGAGAGGCGTTCCGCACGCGGCGCAAAAGCCGCGCTCGCCAAAGTTGGAGGACCGGCGGACGGCGCGTTCGCCCGCGACGATGCGAAAGTCCCCGACCGGAACCGTGGCGAACGCCATGACCGGCGCGCCGCTCGTCAACTGGCATAGCCGGCAGTGGCAATAACCTGCATCGAAGGGCGGGGAATGAAGCGCATAACGCACCGCGCCGCAGGCGCAGCCGCCGGAAAGCATGGCAGAGGCGTTCATCATCCCTTCTCCCTGGCGCGGGGCGGCGGCGCATCCGCCAGTTCGATCCAGACCGGCGCATGGTCGCTGGTCTTTTCCCAGCCGCGCACGTCGCGATCCACTTCGGCGGCGACGAGCCGGCTCGAAAGGGCTGGGCTGAGCAGCAGGTGATCGATCCTGAGCCCCGCATTGCGCGCATGGGCGTTCCGGAAATAATCCCAGAAGGTGTAGATGGTTTCATCGGGATGAAGCGTGCGGAGGCTGTCCGTCCAGCCCTGGTCGAGCAGGCGGAAATAGGCCGCCCTGACCTCCGGCGCGAACAGCGCGTCGTCGCGCCAGCGTTCCGGCTTATAGACGTCGAGGTCCGTGGGCATGACGTTGAAGTCGCCGGCGAGTACGACCGGCAGTCGCTGGTCGATGAACCCGGCGGCATGGTCGATCAGCCGGTCGAACCAGCGGAGCTTATAGTCGAACTTGGGGCCGGGGCGGGGATTGCCGTTGGGAAGATAGAGGCCGCCTATGAGGATGCCGTTCACCGCCGCCTCGATATAGCGGCTGTGGCTGTCGTCGGGATCGCCGGGCAGGCCGCGGCGGGTTTCGTGGATTTCGCCGACGCGGCTGAGGATCGCCACGCCGTTCCAGCTTTTCTGGCCATGCCAGACCGCATCATATCCAAGGTCACGGATCGGCCCTTCCGGAAACTTCTCGTCGGGCGCCTTGAGTTCCTGAAGGCAGACGATGTCAGGCCGCGCCTCGGCCAGCCAGCGAAACAGGACAGGGAGCCGGCCGTTGACCCCGTTCACATTGTAGGTCGCGACCTTCACGGCCCGGGCGGCTGCCGGCGGGCGTCATGGGCCATGACTGCCGCATCTCGCGCCAAAATATCGTCGCCTGTCTTCATGGTGATTCAGGAGACGCCCGTCCGCGGGACTCGTTCCGCCCTCATGTCGCTTCTTCGGCCATTATCCATGCGGCGCGGCTTTCTTCGTCAGAATTGCCATAGCAGCCCCGCCCGCGCGGCATGGTTCTGACTGGCCGGCGAGAGCGCGCCGCTGTAGCCGAGATTGATCCGCATGTTCGATCCCACCGCCGCTTCCAGCCCGATCTCGCTGACCAGCGTGTCGCGAGCGATCGGCAGGCCCGTCACATGGAAACGCTGGCCGCCCAGGGCGGCTCCCACCACCGGAAGCTGATCTCCGAAAGCATGCTGCCAACCGGCCGAGGCGCGCAGCGTCAGCGATGAAGCGCCCCATTGCAGCCGGGTGTCGCCGCGCAGACCGGCGGTCGCGAAGCTGGTCCGCATCGAATCCCCGCCCAATGCCAGCGCCGCGCTGCCGCCGCTTTCCTGCCCTTTTCCGACCCGAAGCTGCACATGCGCCATGCTGATGAAAAGTTCCAGCGCTCCGGCGGACAGGGCGAAGCGATGGGCCGCCTCGGCAAAGGCCTGGGTCGTCGTGGCGCGGTACCGTGTGCTGAGGCTATCCGCGAACCCAGCGAAGGCGACCGAGCGTCGCGCATCAATGTCCTGCCAACTGACGATAAGACCGCCACGCAGCGTGACTGGCGCCAGCGCAGCGCCGCCATAGAAACCGGCATGGTAGCTGTCGATGTCGGCATAGCCCTGCGCCCTCATGGCGGCGCGATGATGGCCGCCGACGATACCCAGCCGCAGCGTCGTTTCCGGCACCTGCCATTCGGCCCCGAACAAGGCGCCCGACGAACCTTGCGCCACGGCCGACGCATTGTCATGGCCCCGCCGGTTGCCCCATTCGTCAAGCGCCTTCACCCAATAGGCAGGCCCAGGCCGGTCGTCGGCCGGACCGCGCAGCCGTTCCAGCGTGGCATCGCGCGAAAGGCCGCTGGCCTCCACCAGCGCCGTATGGATCGAGGCGTGGAACGCCCCGGAGAGCCGGTCGAAGGCATTGCGCGCCGTGTCCGCATCGCTCAGCAGCACGGCGTCATAGGCCGCATTGCCCGAACCCAGTGTCTGGAGCGCGGCTCCGGCGGCGCGCTGGTTGGACGTGGCGGCCACCTCATCGAACCGGACGTCGTTGCGCCTGAGCGTCAGGGTGACCGCATTGGCCGAATAGCCAAGGCTCGGCGTCAGGAAGGCGAAGGAGGAGGTGACCGTGTCGAACCGCCCCCGGATTCCAGCCTGGGCGGTGAGGATGGTATAGGTCGCGCTTGGCCGATATGCGCCGTTCGCGCCGATATGCGCCACCGTGCCGCCAAGCGTCGCCGCGCCCAGCACATCGATGCGGTCAGTGACCGTGCCCGATGGATCGACCTCGATCTCCGTACGGCTGCTCGGCGACAGTTCCAGATCGCCTTCCACCGTGAGTGTCGCGATGCCTGGCCCCGGCGCCATTATCCCTCCCGGTGCGATCCGCACCGAGCCCAGGCGGCCCCGTCCCGCCAGAAGGCTGCCGCCCTCCACCGCCAGCGCGCCGCCTAGCGCGCCGTCGACCGTCAAGCGACCGAACCGCACTTGCGTGGCGCCGGTAAAATCCCGCGATCCGCCGGTCAGCGTCAGATCGCCGGTTCCTGCCTTGATGAAGCGGCCGGCACCCGCCAGCGTGCCTGCATAGCGGCTGTCGCCCGGTTCCTCGAACAGCAGTTCGGCGCCCGGGTTCAGAACGGCGTCGCCGGTGAAGCGGCTGGCGGCGGTGGCCAGCCGCCCTTCTTCCAGCCGCCAGTCCAGCGTGCTTGCTCCCATGAGCGTCAGAACGCCGCTGCCGCGCTTCACCATCCGGCCCGCAATGCCGCCAAGCGGGCGGATGCCACCGGCAAAGCCTTCATTGGTTCGCTGGTCGAACACTATTGTCGTCGCGTTCGATATGTCGCCGCGGATCGACAGCGCATTGCCGACCAGCGTGCCCGCCGCAACCTCCGTATTGCCGGCATAGCCGTTCACGCCCGACAGGATCAGCGTGCCCGCGTCCTGCTTGACGAGCGTGGTGTTGCCCGAAAGAGCCACCGCGATTTCGGCGGTCATCGTTGTGCTCCAGACGCTTCCGTCACCGACCCGGATGACCGTGCGGTCGCCTCCCGTCAGCGTCAGCCCGCTTCCCGACAGTTGGTAGCCGGTCACGGCGAACTGCATGCCTGCGGTCGACAATGCCCCCGCGCTGCCGTCCAGGACCACCTGTCCGCCACGCCCGGCAAAGATGGCGAAGGCTGCGGGATCGGCTGTGCGGCTACTCGCGCCATCCTCCCCGGTCCAGTCCGGCGTCCCGGCGCGCCATGTGCCGGGCCCGCCATCCACCCTGCCATCGGAATGGCGCGTTGGATCGCCGCCATCCCAGAAAAGCAGCGGGCGTGCGGACGCGCCGGACAGCAGGTTCACCTGGCCCGCCGTCGCCGTCTGAACCGACAGCCTGCCTGGAACCTGTCCGGGCGGCGGGGCGCCGAGTTCCAGGCCATGATCGGTCAACTGCCCGCCATAGCTGAACAGCCGGTAGAGGCCGTCTTCCAGAGGATCGCTGCCGCCAAGGTCGAGGATGCCGTCGAGTGTCAGGTTCCCGGCTATATCGAACAATGCCGGATCGCCCGACCGGCGCAGGGCGGCCACGACGACCGATCCCGAACCCAGCTTCAGGCTGGCCATGTGGAGCGTGTCGCCACCCCTGCCCAGCAGGCGGCCGCCGCCTCCGACATCGACCGCGCCGACCCGGCCCGTGCCGCTCAGCACGCCGCCGTCGGAAAGGCGAAGCGTGCCGCCCAGCGCGCCATCGACCCGCAATGCGCTGCCTTCGACGCGGGTGGCGCCAGTGAAATCGCCCGATTGCCCGGTCATCAAGAGCGTTGCGGAGCCGGTCACGTCGAATCCCCCGCTGCCGGATAGCCGATAGGGATATACCGTTTCCGCGCCCGTTATGTTGCCGGAGGAGAAGGTCAGCGCACCTCCACCGCCGATTTCGGCATCGCCGCCAAATCCCTGGGCGCGGGCGATCAGCCGCCCCTCGTCCACCCGCCAGTTCAGTGCATTGCCGCCGCCCAGCGTGAGGGCGCCCGCGCCCTGCTTGATCATATATCCCCAGAAGCTGAACACCCCGCTGACATTCCCGGCGAAGGTCGCGTCCTCCTCCTGGCCGAAGATCACGGTGCCGCCATTTTCCAGATTGCCCCGGATCGAATGGACATTGCCGATGACGGTGCCGCCATCGACCCGCGTGTTGCCCAGATAGCTGTTCTTGCCGGTCAGCACGACCGTGCCCAGATCGTTGAAGAACACCCCGCCCGTGCCGGTCAGTTCCGCATCGATCCGGGTGGTGGCGCCCATTTCCGACCGGATCGAGGTATAGGCGCCGCCGTCCAGCTTCAACGACCCGCTGGTGAGGCGATAGCCGTCCGACCGGAACAGCATGCCGGTGACGGACGGCACGCCCTGGCTGTCGTCTATGGTGACCGTTCCCGGCCTTCCCTGGAATATCGCAAAGGCGGGCACCGGGCGCATCGGGCCGTTGATGACGCCGTTGCTGTCGGTCCAGCTCGGTTCCGTCATGCGCCAGAGGCCGGCCCCCCCGTCTATGGCGCCATTGGCGTGCAGTTCAGGATCGCTGCCATCCCAGAAGCGGAGCGCCGTCTGCGCCTCCGCTTCGGCGGGCGTCATCATCATGCCCCCCAGGAAAAGCGCTGCGGTCGTGTCCCGCGCGATCGATCCGGACTGCGCAAACCCTCCGCGTCGACCCCTACGTCGCATCGGCCTGTTCCCTTTTCACGCCAGCCCCCGAAGGGGATTGCGCCCGCTAAGCAGTTCATCGGCAACGCTTTTGCGCCGATCTGTGAGATTGGCGCGGGGAAGGGAGGCGCGCAACATTCCATCCGCCGATGGAGCGCGGGCATGCCGCAGACCGCTGGCGGCAAGCGACGGCGCGCTCCGGGATCAAACGGCGTTTCCATCGGTTCGAAGGCGATGGACATCGCGACCAATCCCGAATGGCAACGCCTTCTTCCCTATGCACTGGCAGGCGCCGTCTTCCTCATCCTGCTCTTCAACATTCCCTTCATCGGACGCGTCCTCCGCGCCCTCCTATCGGTGGCTCTGCTGGCGCTGTGCCTTCTGATCCTTGCGCAACAGGCCCCGTTCGACCCCAATCTGAGCCCGCTGATGAACCGATTGGGCCTTAGCAGCCAGCAGGTGACGGGGGATATGATCCGCATCCGCATGGCGGCGGATGGCCATTTCTGGGCACGGGCCGAACTCAATGGCGTGAAGCGCCGGATGCTGATCGACAGCGGCGCGACGGTGACGGCGCTCTCCCGGGAGACTGCGCGCCAGGCCGCGGTCAGCGTGGACGATGGTCTGGTGCCGGTCCTCATGCGGACGGCGAACGGAACCATCCGGGCCGACACCGGCACCGTCGCGCGTCTGAAGGTCGGCGGAATGGAAGCCCGCAACCTCAAGGTGATCATTTCCCCGGCGCTGGGAAATGTCGACATATTGGGCATGAACTTTCTGACGCAGCTCGCGTCCTGGCGGGTGGAAGGACGCGAGCTGATACTGGTGCCGGCCAAGGATCGGGACGGCTGAAGCAAAGGGAAGCCGCCTCCCGCATCGGCGGCCCGCTCAGGCGGTAAGAAGGGCGTCCCGATAACGGGGCGCGACATCGCTCTTGGACAGATTCGGTCCCATGGCGAGGCGCGCCTCCTGCAAGGTCAGCCATTGCTGTTCGTCGGACAGCGGCGGAATGGTGACGGTCTCGCCCCTGTCGAAGCCGAGCAGGGCGGCATCCACCATATCGCCCGCTTCCATCACGAAGCCTGCGGGAAAGGCATCGACATCCTTGCCCGACCGCGCCCAGATTTCGGTTCGCGTGGCGCCCGGCAGGACGGCCTGCACGCGGACGCCCTTGTCGCGCAATTGCGTGGCCATCGACTGGCTGAGGTTCAGGATGAAGGCCTTGGTTCCGCTATACACCCCATCGAACATCTCGGGCGCGAGGGCGAGCACGGAGGACAGGTTGACGATCGCGCCACGGCCCGCCGCGACGAAGGCCTTGCCCGCCGCGGAGGCGAGCCGGGTCGGCGCCGTCACGTTGAGGGCGATGATCCGCGACAATTGCGGCGTGTCATTGTCCAATATGCCGCCGTTCAGCGACATGCCCGCATTGTTGACGAGCATGGTGACGTCGCCTGCGGCCAGGCGCTCCTCAATCCGTTGCAGGTCGCCCTCGGCGGTCAGGTCCGCCGCGATGACCTCCACGTCCACGCCCGCTTCGCCGCGCAGCCTTTCGGCCAGCGCATCCAGGCGCGGCCGGTCCCGCGCGACGAGAATGAGGTCGAAGCCGCGTCTGGCCAGGCGGTCCGCATAGACCGCGCCGATACCGGTCGAAGCACCTGTGATAAGGGCAATGTTCTTTTCAGCCTGTGTCATGGCAATACTCCTGGGGATGGTCGGAAGAGCCGGTGAGGCCCGTCACATCAACGGCGGCATCGAAAAGGCGGCAGGCTCCAGCACGGGCTGGTGCCGGTGAATCCTAACATTATCTCGGGCTGCATCATCGCCCTTCCTGACACCGTTGCGAATATGACGAACATCATATATATGACGATTGTCATTTGTCCAGAGGGAAGGGGCATGGCAAAGACGCAGAAGAAGAGGAGGACGAGCGGTCATGGCTGACAAGAGCGCGCACAAGGCGAAGACGCGCGCGCGTATCCTGGGCGAGGCGGCCGGGGCCATGCGCATGGCGGGCGTGCAAGGGATCGGCGTCTCGGCGCTGATGCAGCGGGCGGGCCTCACCCATGGCGGCTTCTATGCTCATTTCGAGTCGCGGGACGATCTGGTGGCGCATGCCGTCGACCGCATGTTCGAGGAAAGCGCCACGATATTGGATCGCTTTCTGGGGGAAAGGCCGGACCTTGCCAGCCTGATCGACCATTATCTGTCGGAAAGCGCCTATCGAGCGGCGGACCGTGGTTGCCCCTTGCCCGGCCTTTCGGGGGAGGCCGCACGCATGCCACCCGACGCGCGCCTGCGGTTCGAAGCGGGGGTCAGGCGGTTTCGAGAAGGGATTGCGCGGGCGCTGGAGATTGCGGGCCGGTCCGATGGCGCGGCGCTCGCCCATTCGCTGCTTGCGGAGCTTGTCGGGGCCATGACGCTGGCGCGGGCGATGTCGGATGAAGGCGCGGCGCTGGATTTCCTCGCTTCGTCTCGCGACCGGCTTAAGGAACGTATCGGTCTGGCCTGACCGCGGCTTCCCTTCTGGGGGTGTTCATCGCCGGCCCCAGTTCATGCAGCAGGCAATCCACGACCTGCCGCACCTTTGGCAGCAGATGCCGCCGCTGGGGATAAACCGCCCATATGGGCTCATCGTCCGGCTGGACATCCTCCAGCAGCAGTTCGACCATGCCGTGCTTGAGATAGGGGAGGATGTAGAAATCCGGGAGCTGGCAGATGCCGAGCCCCGAAATGCACGCTTCCATGACGGCGTGTCCGCTATTGCACCTGAAGCGCCCCTTGGGCCGATGGATCATTTCCTGGCCATCGACCTTGAAATGCCATGTGCCTGCGGAGCCCGCGATGCATTCATGCCCCGCCAGCGCACCGACGCTGGCGGGGCGGCCCGCGGAAGCCAGATAGCTGGGGGCTGCGCAGGTGTAGAGCGTGCGCGATGCCACCCGCGTCGCGATCAGGCGAGGGTCGTTGACCGTCCCCGTCCGCACCGCGACGTCGAATCCCTCGCCGACCAGATCGATGACCCGGTTGGACAATTCGATCGACACGGCCAGCTTGGGATGCTGCATGGCGAAGCGGCGGATGATCGGCGCCACGAAGCGCTCCCCCATGGCCGTCGAGCAGGTGACGCGCAACTCTCCCTGCGGCTCGCTTCTCTCTCCGATCAGGGCGATGGCTTCGTCCCTGTCCTTGGCGATGCGCTCGCACCGTTCGAAGAACACCCGGCCGGTGTCGGTCAGCCGGACGGTCCGGGTGGTCCGGTGGAAAAGCTGCGCCTGCACGCGCTGCTCCAGCGCCATGATGGACCGGCTGACATGGGTGGTGGAGACACCCAGCGCCCTTGCCCCGCGCGTGAAGGAGCCTGCGGTGGCGACACTGATGAACTCGTCTATGCCATCCCAGTTGGACATTTGATTATACCAGCTCAGGAATAATGATTTTCCGAAACACTATATTATCACCATTGCGGAACAGCGCTAGGGAGGGCGGAAAGAGAGGGCGCGGCGGGAGCCATGGCCTCTCTTCTCGCAAATGATCATGACGAGGAATGAGAGATGAAGACCCGCGCCGCCGTCGCCTTCGAGGCGAAGAAGCCACTGGAGATCGTCGAAGTCGATCTGGAAGGCCCGAAGGCGGGCGAGGTTCTGGTGGAGATCATGGCGACGGGCATCTGCCACACCGACGCCTATACGCTGGACGGTTTCGACAGCGAGGGCATTTTCCCCTCGATCCTGGGCCATGAGGGCGCCGGCATCGTGCGGGAGGTCGGCGCGGGCGTCACTTCGGTGAAGCCCGGCGACCATGTGATCCCGCTCTACACGCCCGAATGCCGCCAGTGCAAAAGCTGCCTGTCGGGCAAGACGAACCTGTGCACCGCGATCCGCGCGACCCAGGGCAAGGGACTGATGCCGGACGGCACGACCCGTTTCAGCTACAAGGGCCAGCCGATCTTCCACTATATGGGCTGCTCCACCTTCTCCAACTTCACCGTCCTGCCGGAGATCGCTGTGGCGAAGATCCGCAACGATGCGCCCTTCCAGACGAGCTGCTATGTCGGCTGCGGCGTCACCACCGGCGTGGGCGCGGTCGTCAACACGGCCAAGGTGCAGGCGGGCGAGAATGTCGTGGTCTTCGGCCTGGGCGGCATCGGCCTCAATGTCATCCAGGGCGCGAAGATGGTCGGCGCGGACAAGATCATCGGCATCGACATCAACCCGGATCGGGAGGAATGGGGCCGCAAGTTCGGCATGACTCATTTCATCAACAGCAGGGGCCTGTCGCGCGAGGAGACCGTCGCCAAGATTCTGGAGGTGACGGACGGCGGCGCCGACTACAGCTTCGACGCGACCGGCAATACGGAGGTGATGCGCACCGCGCTCGAATGCTGTCATCGCGGCTGGGGGGAAAGCATCATCATCGGCGTCGCCGAAGCGGGGAAGGAGATCAGCACCCGCCCGTTCCAGCTCGTCACCGGCCGGGTCTGGAAGGGTACGGCCTTCGGCGGCGCGAAGGGCCGCACCGACGTTCCCAAGATCGTCGACTGGTACATGAACGGCAAGATCGAGATCGATCCCATGATCACCCACGTCCTGACGCTGGAGGAGATCAACAAGGGCTTCGACCTGATGCATGCGGGAGAGAGCATCCGCAGCGTCGTGCTGTTCTGATACGGCGAGGAGAAAATTTATGGCGGTGACTTCCGGTGCCGTTTCCACGCGATCGGATGGCAGGTGATCATGGAACAGGTGAGCGCCAACAAGGCCTTTGGCGGCGTGCAGGGCGTGTACCGGCACGCCTCCGCCTCGACCGGGACGGACATGACCTTCTCGGTCTATGTGCCGCCCCATGCGGAAGGGACGAAACTGCCGGTCGTCTGGTATCTGTCCGGACTGACCTGCACCCATGCCAATGTCACCGAAAAGGGCGAGTTCCGCGCCGCCTGCGCCGAACTGGGCCTGATCTTCGTCGCGCCGGACACCAGCCCGCGCGGCCCGGACCGCAACGGCGATGCCGTGGCGGACGATCCGGACGGGGCCTATGATTTCGGTCTGGGCGCCGGCTTCTATGTCGACGCGACGCAGGCCCCCTTCGCCGCCCATTATCGCATGTGGTCCTATGTGACCCAGGAACTGCCCGCGCTGGTCGCGGCCAATTTCCCCGCGGACATGGAACGCCAGTCGATCATGGGTCACAGCATGGGCGGCCATGGCGCGCTGACCGTCGGCCTCACCCTTTCTGACCGGTACAAGGCGGTATCGGCCTTCGCGCCGATCGTCGCGCCGGGGCAGGTGCCCTGGGGACAGAAGGCGCTGGCCGGCTATCTGGGCGACGACCCGGCCGCCTGGCGCCGGCATGACGCGGTCGCGCTGATCGAGGACGGCGCCCGGGTTCCGGCGCTGCTGGTCGACCAGGGGACGGCCGACAATTTCCTGGAACAGGAATTGCACCCGGAACTGCTGAAGGCGGCTTGCGCGGCAGCGGGGATCGACCTGACGCTGAACATGCGCGACGGCTATGACCACAGCTATTATTTCATTTCCACCTTCATGGCGGACCATCTGCGCTGGCATGCGGCCCGTCTTGGCAAGGATTGATCGATGGTGCAGATTTTCGTGACCGGCCGCGACGGCGTAGAACATGCTTGCCATGCCCATGTGGATGACGAACGCGCAGCCGGTCTGCCGCCGCTCGGCCCTGATGAGAACGACCTGCTCGACAGCAGCGATCATCGTATCGACCGGTCCCGCCTGTCCTGCCAGATTCCGCTGACGGTCGAACCGGACGGCCTTCGCGTCACCATCGCGCCGGAGGATTGAACGCCATGGCTGCGGACCTGCTCGGTCGCTATTATGCGGCCTTCAATCGCGGCGACAGCCCGGCGATGCTCGATCTGCTGGCGCAGGATGTCGTGCACGAACCCTCGCAGGGTTCAGCGCGGGAAGGGAAGGCGGCCTTTGCGCAATTCCTCGACCATATGAACCGCTGCTACAGGGAAAGGGTCATCGATCCCGTGTTCCTGGCCTCCGCCGATGGAAAACGGGCGGCCGCGGAATTCATGCTGGAGGGCGAATATATGGAAACGGACGGCGATCTGCCTCCTGCATCCGGCCAGCGCTATATTTTGCGCGTCGGCGCCTTCTTCGAACTGCGCGACGGCGTGATCGCGCGGGTCAGCAACCATTATAATCTGGCCGACTGGCTGGATCAGGTGAAGGCGGGATGAGGCAGGCCGGGGAGGGCGATCATCCGACGCGCTTCGGGCGGAAGCCGCTACGGGACTCCGAATGACCGACGTCCGCATTGCAGCCGCGCAATATCCGATCGAACTGTTGCCGAGCTACGGCGCCTGGGAAGCGAAGCTCAGCCGCTGGATGTCGGAGGCGGCGGCCAGGCGCGCGCAGCTCCTTGTCTTTCCGGAATATGCCGCCATGGAACTGGCCGGCACCGATCCGGCGGCGGCGGCCGATCTTCATGCTTCGCTCGACCATGTCGTGGCGCTGGGGGAACGGATCGACGAACTGCACCGGCAACTCGCCATCCATTATGGCGTGACGATCCTGGGCGGCAGCCGCCCGTGCCGCGACGCCCGGGGAGCGGTCGTCAACCGCGCCCGGCTCTTCTGCCCCGATGGCCGGACCGGTTATCAGGACAAGATCGTCATGACGCGGTTCGAACGGGAAATCTGGGGCATAACGGGCGGCGAGGCCGTTCATGTCCTGGATGCGCCCTTCGGCAGGGTAGGGATTTCCATCTGTTACGATGCCGAATTTCCGCTGATCGCGCGGGCACAGGCCGAGGCGGGCGCCAGGATCATCCTGGTGCCGTCTGCGACCGACAGCATGCAGGGCTATTGGCGCGTCCGCATCGGGGCGCAGGCCCGCGCGCTGGAAAACCAATGCTATGTCGTCCAGGCGCCCACGGTGGGGCAGGCGCCCTGGGTGCCCTCTCTGGATGACAATCACGGCGCGGCAGCCATTTACGGTCCGCCCGACGGCATCGCGCCGGATAATGGCGTATTCGCGGTCGGTGAAGTCAACCGGCCGCAATGGCTGTTCTCGGATGTCCGGCTGGATCAGGTTGATGTGTGGCGTGGCTCCGGTACGGTCCTGCCCTTCCTCCACTGGCCCGAGCAGCATGTGGCCATGCGACCGGATGATGCCTGCCGGGACGAGCCTGCGCTTCCCGCTCCAATCACGGCTCCGGACAAGTCTGAGGATCGTCCCGAACCGATCTTCGGAAGTCTTGAATGAGCAGCCATCGATTTTATCGAGCCTGACCGAAGCTGGCGCAGATGCCTCGCGCCATGTCCTCTCATTTCCACCAAGCAGATACAGGATATTCCTGTCGGGTCGTCCAAAGTCGCCGGACCCTATTACCTAAGTTATCTGACATAGGTTAAATGCAGAACAATTTTCAGCCCAAAGGCAGAAGCGTTAAATCAATCATAACCATTCGGGGCGCAGTCAAACGGCAAGACAAGGCTGGTCAGACGGGGGCTCTTACATCGTGCGGCATCTAGCCCCATTGACAGGTGCACTTCGCCGCCTGCCCGGCGCTATCCTGCCGCTCATCGCGTTGACGCTCGTGACCTTCATGACCTGCGGCATCCTCGTCACCGTGCTTGTTTCGAGGATGGACGATGCTGCGGCGCTGGAAAAGGCGCGCATGGTCAACGGCGCCATGAAGCGGGAGACCAATGCTCTTGCAGCCACGGCCCGGGATTATGCGCTCTGGGATGACGCCGTCGATCATCTATACGGCGGGATCGACCGTGAATGGGCAGCCTCGAACTTCGGCGGCGCCATGCCCCTATATGTTCTCGACGAGCGCGGCGGGACCATTTTCGGCTGGCAACCCCGATCGACTGTCAGAACCACGCTGATGAGGGATGCCCCGGAAGCGCTTCGGCATCTTGAACGCACGCTGCCCAAGCATGTCGATGATCGCCGCAATTTCCCCATCCGCCCGTTCATCCAGCTTTATCGGGGCCGTCCGGCCTTGTTCGCCGGCGCCCCGATCCTTCCTTTTTCCGCCAACCGGCCGCTCCCTTCCGGGCCGCTCCGCCATGTCGTCGTGGTTCGCCCGCTGGATGCCGAGCTGTTCGCCAGTTGGGAACAGGCCTATGCATTGGCGGACATCAGCTTCAACCCGCCGGAAGCGGATGCCGAGACATCGCCCGGTCATCCCTTGATCAGTCCTGACGGCGCCGATTTGGGCCATATCCACTGGTTGCCGGTGCGCCCGGGCATAGCGGCGCTCAAGAGCCTTTCATGGCTGCTGGCATCGGCCGCCGCGCTCTTCATCCTGTTTTTCCTCGCCGTCTCGCGCGCCATGTTGCGGACCCATGCGTCGTTGCTCGCCGGCCGGTTGCGGGCCGAACGCATCTCCAGGGATCGGGAGAATGCGACTCTGGCCGCGGAAGAGGCGCGCCAACAGGCGGAACAGGCGAGGGAGCAGATCGCCGCCATTGCAGAGCGGGAAGGGCGGGAACAGGCCGAACATCGCGAAGCGCTGCGAAACGCCGCGCATGAGGTCGCCAATCTTCTCTCCACCAGCGTGGGTGACCTGTCGGGATCCTTGCTGAGGCAGGCGGATCAGCTTGAAGCCAGCGCCCGCGACACGCTGGCCGCTCTCGCGGAACAGCTCACCGGGACGGCCCTGGTCCGCGACCGCAGCCGTGCGTCGGCGCAGGCCGTGCGCGAGATCGAGGCGCATGTGCAGGAGTTGAGCGTCGCCATTGGCCAGATCCACACCCAATCGATCGCCACCCGTCAGAACATGGACAAGACGGAAGTCGAGGCTCGCGCGGTGATGGGCGCCAATGACCAGTTGCAAAGGGAGATAGAGGCGATCGACCTTGCCACCCGCACCATCCGGCAAATAGCGGGCCAGACGAACATGCTGGCCCTGAACGCCACGATAGAGGCTGCGCGGGGCGGCGAGGCGGGAGCCGGCTTTGCGGTCGTCGCCGGCGAGATCAAGACGCTGGCGAACAGGGCCGGCGACATGGCGGGCCAGATCGAGCGGCGGATCGAGGCGGTGAACGCATCCGCCTCCTCGATCGCGTCGCTGCTCAACCTGCTGAACACCGTCGTCCGCCAACTGGAGCGCAACGTGTCGGATGTGTCCCTGGCCGCCGATAAGCACCATCAGGGGGCCCGTACGATCCTGGCGAGCAGTCAGAGCGTCGGCGGCGACGCGCAAGCGGTGCACGACGCCATCAGCGTCATCGCCGCGGGCCTGGATGCGGTGAAGGCGAACGCCGAACATACGCTCAATGTAGGGGCCGCGGTCCGGTCCAGCGCCAGCGAGCTGACGCAGCGGTTCGATCTGGTCATTGCCCGCCTGCGCGCGGCGTGAAGGGGTAATCATGCATCTTCGTATCTTCCCGGCCCTGACGGCCTGTGCTGTCATGCTGCCGCATTCCGCCTCTGCCGAGGACCTGCCGAACCCCATATCGGCGGCGGAGATCACCGTCACGGCGCAGCGCCGGGAGGAAGCCATCCAGACCGTTCCCGTGGCGATCTCCGCCTTCGGCGAAGCCTTTCTCGACCGCACGCGGCTGGACGACGTCAAGGACATCGTCACCTTCACGCCCGGTTTTTCAGGCAATTCGGACGACAGCTATATCGACAGCATCGCCATCCGGGGCATCACCTCCAACGACTATGGCATTGGCGGCGATCCTTCGATCGGGATCTTCAAGGATGGGGTCTATCAGGGCAGGACAGGCGCTGCCGTGACCTCCCTGTTCGATGTCGCGCAGGCGGAAGCCTTGCGAGGGCCCCAGGGGTTCCTCTTCGGCCGCAATGCCATTTCCGGTGCGATCAGCATCATGACCAACAAGCCGGATCCGGGGCGTATTTCCGGGCATCTCTATGTCGGGGTCGCCAGCTTCGGCCGCAAGGATGCAGAAGGCGCCATCAACCTGCCGGTGGCGGAGGACTGGACGCTTCGCATTGCGGGCTATGCGACGGATTATGATGGCTGGATAGACAATGCCTTCACGGCCGGCCGCAATGATCGCCTGATGGGCGGCAACAAGCAGGCCGGCCGCGTCGCCCTGCGCTACAGGGCCGGCGATGCCGATGTCCTGCTGAGTGCCGAACATGAGCGTCGGCGGCTCGACGGCGCGCCTTATCGGGCGTCCAATGACGATCGTGAAGTTCTCGACTATCTCAGCGAAGTCTTGCAGCGGGATATTGTTATCCGGGGGTCTCGCCGCGACGTGGATACCGATCTCCTCAGACCGCGTGACGATGGCGACATCACCAGCCTGACCGCATCGATCGATCTCGATCTTGGATCGGCGCGCCTCAACAGCCTGACCGCCTTTCGCAAGTCCGATTTCCATTATCTGGAGGACTATGACGGAACGGCGCTGCAACTGGGCAATTACGACCAGCGCCAGCATGCCCGCTATGTCAGTCAGGACTTCCGGCTGATGTCCAGAGACGATCGGCGCCTGACCTGGTCGGCGGGGGTCTCGCTTTATTGGGAGGATGTCGCGGCGCGCTTCACCAACCAGGCTGCCGAGGATCTCGTCTGCACGGCGGGCTATGGCTATGCCGATTGCGGCGGGATGACCATGGACCTTTACGGCGCGCCCTACCGGCCGGCGCCGGGCGGCCTGCTGACCGACATCAACGACGTGCGGTCCCGCAACCGCGGATGGTCCGTTTTCCTGGATACCAACTTTCATTTCTCGAAAGCGCTGGAGGCTGGCATTGGCATTCGATATGCGCGAGACCGCAAGCATTTCAGCATCGATGTGCTGCCCAGCCAAAGCAGCCTCGGCAATGTCTGGACCTTCACCTATTTCACCGATGGTCCCGTTTCTTCCAGCAAGAGCTGGGGCGGACTGACGCCACGCGCCTATGTGCGATATGCGGTGGGGCCGGACATCAACCTCTACGCCAGCATCACCCGCGGCTACAAGGCGGGCGGATTCGGATCGTTCACGGTCGCCGCGCCTGTCCCGGTCGAGGCGTATCGGCTGGTGCCCGACGGAACGAAGCCCGACGCCTTCGCGCCGGAGACGATATGGAGCAAGGAGCTGGGGATAAAGGGCCTGGCCCTCGCCAGGACGCTGAGCTTCGACATAACCGGCTTCCATTATCGCTACCGCAATCTTCAGACGGTCTATTTCGACACGGAAAGCCGGACCCAGCAGGTCGTGAATGTCGGCAGCGTGACCGGATATGGCGTGGAAAGCGCCCTCAATTGGAAGCCGAGCCGCTATTTCGACCTATCGGGCCATGTGACCTGGACGCGAACCGAAAAGCAGGGGGACCGCGACTGTGGACAAAAGGATTGCGGCGGCCTGCCCAACCCGATCTGGTCGAGCGCGGGCGTCGCGACCGGCCATTATCCGATCGGCCCGGCCGAGATCTATCTGCAAGGCGAGTGGATGCATGAGGGGCGTCGAAGGGAGAGTTTCGACTGGCGGGGCATCACCCGACGGGAAGCTTATACGCAGATCAATCTGAGGCTGGGCTATGACAGCGGCAGGGGCGTCGAAATCGTCGCCTATGCGCAGAACCTGTTTGACGCCTATTTCGTCAGAGGGGTGGAAAATGGCGGCGATCTTACGCCCGCCAATAGCTGGGGCATCGCCCAGCCACGCAGCTTCGGCGTCGACCTTCGATTGCGGTTCCGGTGACGATCCGCGATTCCCACGGCGCGCTCGCGACGATTGCGCCTGCCCGGTAACGCTGCCGGCCGCGGATGCCCCTGCCGACTTGATCCCTCACGTCATGGCAGATCGAATGTGCTCGTGACGCGCGGTCAGCGCTGCACGAGCTGTTCGGTCAGTCGGCGCAATCGGTCTCTTTGTTGTCATAACGTCTCCGAGCGCCGCATGCGGAACAAAAAATCTGTTTATTACAGAAAGATAAGTCGATATTCTTGGACCAGGATGTCTTTTGCAGAGGCACATGGTTCCGACGCTTTATGTTGGCAAAAATGATGGTTGAAACAGTCGTTCTCTGCCCGGTCCAACCCAAGCTCAGGGGTTGCACCAGTGTTAACAGATGAAATTATTCAGGCGTTGGGTTCTACCGTCCGCGTTGTGAAAAGTTCTGATGGCGGTGGCTTGTATATTTCAATCACACCTGGCGGTACCGCGCGATGGTATCTGACCTATCGTTATTTAGGAAAACAGAAAGCAATATCCGGCGGCAGGTATCCAGATGTGAGCATAGATCGGGCTCGTGTATGGCGTGAAGAAATCAAAATATCACTAAAAAGAATTGAATTGATCCTGAGAAATGCAATATTAATAAGGAGATAGTATCGGAAAATGATATGAAGTTTGAGAAACTAGCATATGAGTGGATGGAGAAAAAGCGTTGTGATTGGGGAAAGAAGAATTTCAATCAAATTGAGAGTTACTTAAAACGTGATGTTTTCCCTTATATTGGTGAATTATCGGTGCGCTCGATTACCTCAGCAATGATGCTTGAGGTGCTGCATCGCATTGAGCGTGGGGCGTCACCGTGGTTCCTCACCTCGTCAGATCGTATTGCAGTGAGATATTTCGTTCGGGTATTCCAGATGGACGTGTCACGATAAATCCTTGCCGTGACTTGGATGTGGCTGTGCGGCGCCGGCTGTTGATTATGGGATGGCCCGCCCCTTTTCCCTGACATCGGATATGATGTCGGTGCTGAAGAGGAAAGGAGCGGGCCATCCCATAATCAACACTGGGTCGAAGCACGATCATGACCTTATGCAAACGAAGCGGCAAAGCCTTAACACGTCGGCTAGACATGTAAAGATTCCACGATTTTCTTTGCACGTTTTCTCGACGTGCAAACGCTGGGAGATGACAGTATCGCGATGGCTATTTGGTCCCCAATTCAGTCTAAAACGAGAACGAGAGCCGTCCGTTGAGCGAGATGAAACTATTCTCATGCGCGGGGTCGGTCGCGCTTAAGTGCCTAGCCGGAAACGATATTTGACCACATTCGGAGTGCAGAGCAAGTTTGTGCGAAGCACCCGAAAATAGCTGTCTATTGACAGCACATCCTACGCCCGGCGCGTTGACGGTGAGATAGCGAAGCAGATGGGGCAGCACGACATGCAGACAATAATCGCTCATGGCGATGCGGCATTCGTAACGGGCAGTGGCGGGGTCGAAATACGGGCGCGTGTCGAGCGCCGTCTGCACCATGAGTAGGGCTTCGCGCACGGGCACGACCAATGAATGCGCCAGCGACGTCAGTTCCAGATGCCGGCCGACACGCGTGAGAATTCATCGTCAAAATACCGCCGCAGCCGCTGCAAGGCGCTGCTGGCCGCCTGCTGCGTGATGAAAAGCCGCTCGGCGGCGTGCGTGACATTGCGTTCCGTTAGCAGGATGTCGAGCGCGCGAAGCAGGTTGAGATCAAAATGGCTGAGTTGCACTTTCCTCTCCCGCTGGCCTCTCCCGCCGGTCCCGTCAAGCATGTACATGAGTTCGAGCGTTCCTCAAGTTCCCAGCGCGATCTCCTGCAAAGCCCGATCGGACTACGAAGTGGGCGCTCTCGACCAAGACGTCGTCAGCGGGCGCGGTAAAACCATCCTTCATAAGAGACATATGGAGGGGATCAGATGAAACGCACTTATATCCGCGCAGTTGGCGCTGCGTTTGCGGCGGGAGGCGCGGTGCTTGCCGTCCCGGCCTTCGCGCAATCGACAGGAGTTGCCGACAATGGCGCGATCGAGGACATCGTCGTGACGGCGCAGAAACGCAGCGAGCGCCTGCAGGATGTGCCGATCGCGATCGGCGCGATCAGCGCATCCGCCGCCGCGGCGAAGGGCATCAACGATACCGCGTCGATCCAGGCCATGGTGCCTGGACTCGTCATCAACCGCACCGCCAATGAGGGCAATATCTTCATTCGCGGCGTCGGCACCAACCTGTTCGGTCCTTCCAGCGAGCAGACGGTCGCGGTCTATGTCGACAATGTCTATTACGCCTCCCCGGAGGCGAACCTCTTTTCCTTCAACAATATCGAGCGGATCGAGGTGCTGAAGGGACCGCAGGGCACCCTGTTCGGCCGCAACACGACCGGCGGCGTCGTCCATATCCTGACCCGCGAGCCGGCCGATCATCTGACGATGGAGGCGAGTTTCGGTTACGCCAATTACGACACCGTCAGCGCCTCCGCCTATGTGAGCGCGCCGCTGACCGATACGCTGGGCGTCGATCTGGCGGTCAATTACAGCGATCAGGGCGACGGCTGGGGACGCAATCTGACAACGGGCCGCGACAATGCGATCATGGCGGACGGCAATTATGCGCTGCGGTCAAAAATTCGCTTCGCCCCGGCCGACGGCACGACGATCCACCTTGGCTTCGACTATTCTCATTCGGTCGCCCGCTTCGCCTATCAGTTGCGGGAGGGCATTATTGGAGTGGATGGCGTATCGACCTATCCCGGCGAGTATAATGCCGTGGGCGGGCTGAATGACTTTGAGCGGCTGAACACCGGCGGCGCATCCCTGCAGATCGAGCAGGCGCTGGGCGAACTGAAGCTTGTGAGCATCAGCGCTTATCGGGAATCGGATGTCGGTTATTTATTGGACCAGGACGACACGCCGCTGGTCGTGGCCGACCTCAGCCTGCCGTCAAAGGCGCATAGCTGGTCGCAGGAACTGCAATTGCACGGCGCGGCGGGGGCGCCGGTGAAATGGATGCTGGGCGCTTTCTATTTCGACGCGGAGGCCGCCTATGATCCGGCGGACATCAACAATGGCGTCGTCATCATCGAGGACGCGCAGAAGACCCGGTCGCTCGCCGCATTCGGTCAGGCGAGCATGGAGATATTCGCGGACACCAACCTGACCGGCGGATTGCGTTACACCTATGAACGGCAGAAGTTGGAGATCGGGCGGTTCGCCGTCGGCGGCACGGACATAGCGCTGCCCAACGACCGGCAGAGTTTCCGCAAGCTGACCTGGCGCGCGGCGGTGGACCATCATTTCAACCGGGATGTGCTGGCCTATCTGTCCTATAATCGCGGCTTCAAGAGCGGCGGCTATAATCTGCTCGCGCCCAACACCGCGCCGTTCAAGCCGGAGGTGCTGGACGCCTATGAAATCGGCCTCAAGTCCGAATGGTTCGACCGGCGGCTGCGCTTCAACATCTCGGCCTTCCTCTACGACTATAAGAATATCCAGGTGAACATCCCGACGCTGGGCGGCACCGTCACGCTGAATGCCGCGCGGGCCCGGATCAAGGGCGTCGAGGCGGAAATGCAGGCAAAGCCCTTTGGCGACCTGACGCTGAACGGCAGCATCGCCCTGCTCGATGGCCGGTATCGCAGCTATCCCAATGCCCTGGTGATCGGACCGAACGGGGAATCGACCGACGGCGACGGCAATCCGCTCACCATGGATGCGCGCGGCAACCGGACGCTTTCGACGCCGAAGCTGACCGCAAACATCGGCGTGGACTATGCGATCGAAACGGGCATCGGCACGTTCCGGCCGGCCATCAACGCGGCCTATAATGACGGCTTCTTCTTCTACGCCGACAACCGCCTGGCCCAGCCCAGCTACTGGCTGGTCAACGCATCGCTCAACTGGGCGCTGCCGGGCGATCATTTCCAGGCGCAACTATGGGTCAAGAACCTGACCGATGCGACCTATTGGGCCGGACGGTCGGAGCAGGCGGGGCTGGGCGACGCCCAGCGGCAGGCCGCGCCGCGCACCTACGGCCTCACCCTGACGACCCGTTTCTGAAGGATCAGCCATGCAGACACGCAACGACACCCTGCTCTGGATGTACGAGCATATGGCGCTCTCCCGCTATTATGAGGAGCGCATCAAGGCCGCCTACATGATCGGCAAGACGCCGCTGTTCAACATGGCGAACGGCCCCTTGCCCGGAGAGATGCACCTGTCCAACGGGCAGGAACCCTGCGCGGTTGGAGTATGCGCCCATCTGGGGCCGGAGGATTTCGTGTCGGCCGGGCACCGCCCGCACCATGTCGCCATCGCCAAGGGGGTGGACCTGCCGGCGATGACGGCGGAGATATTCGGCCGGTCGACCGGGCTGTCGGGCGGGCAGGGCGGCCATATGCACCTGTTCGATCCGGCGGTGAACTTCACCTGCTCGGGGATCATCGCGCAGGGCATGGGGCCGGCGGTGGGTGCCGCGCTTGCTTTCAGGATGCGGGGCGAACCGCATGTCGCGGTCGCCTATGTCGGGGAGGCGGCGGTGAACCAGGGCGCTTGGCATGAGGCGATGAACCTGGCGGCGGTATGGAAGCTGCCCTTCATCTGCATCGTCGAGGATAATGGCTGGGGCGTATCCGTATCGAAAGCCGCGTCGACCGCCGTGCCGCGCAACGATGTGCGGGCGGCGGGCTATGGCATGCCCGGCGTGCATATCGCCGACAACGACACGCTGGCGATCCACGCCGCCGCCGGGGAGGCGGTCGCCCGCGCGCGCGCCGGCGAAGGACCGACGCTGATCGAGATCGAGACCTTCCGGCTGGAGGGCCATTTCATGGGCGATGTCGAGACCTATCGGCCAGAGGGCGAGAAGGAGGGGCTGTTCGCCAGGGACGAGATACCGCGCTTCCGGGCGATGCTGATCGAGCGGGGCATCGCGGACGAGGCCACCATTTCCTCTATCGAGCAGGGCGGCCGCGCCCGCGTCGATGACGCCTTCGATCATGCCCTTGCCAGCCCCGAGCCGATGGCTGGGGAGGCATTTGCCACCGTCTTCGCTGAAAGTGAGGAATTATGACTGGGACATCCGTCCTGCTCGCGCCGCCAAGGCCCGCGAAGCAGCGCAAGATCAGCATCGCCAAGGCGATTACCGAGGCGACCGCGCAGGAGATGCGCCGCGACCCGTCGGTGTTCGTGATGGGGGAGGACATCGGCCTGTTCAACGGCGTCTTCGGCATGACGACCGGCCTTCTGGAAGAGTTCGGCGCCGAGCGGATACGCGATACGCCCATTTCCGAAACCGCCTTCATCGGCGCTGCCGTCGGCGCGGCGGCAGTCGGCCAGAAGCCGATTGTCGAACTGATGTTCGTCGATTTCCTGGGGGTGTGCTTCGACGCCATCTACAATCTGGCGGCCAAGCAGTCCTTCTTCTCCGGCGGCAACGTAACCTGTCCGATTGTGATCACCACGTCTGTCGGCGGGGGCTATTCGGACGCCGGGCAGCATTCGCAATGTCTCTACGCGACCTTCGCGCACATGCCAGGCATGAAGATCATCTCCCCCTCCAACGCCTATGACGCCAAGGGCCTTATGGTCTCGGCCATCCGCGATCCCAATCCGGTGATCGTCATGGCGCACAAGGCGCTGCAGGGCGTCGGCTGGCTGGGCACGGTGAAGCGCACCATCGTGCATGTGCCCGAAGATTCCTACACCATCCCGATCGGGGAAGCCGCGATCGTGCGGGAGGGCAGCGACGTCACCATCGTCGGCTGGGCATCCACCGTGCATACCGCCATCGACGCGGCCGACAAGCTCAAGGAGCAGGGCGTCAGCGCGGAGATCATTGATCTTCGCTCGCTCGTTCCCCTGGACATCAACACCATCCTGGCCTCGATCCGGCGCACTGGCCGGCTGGTCGTGGTGGATGAGGATTATGCCAATTGCGGCATCGCCGGAGAGATCGTTGCGCGGGTGAGCGAAAAGGCATTTCGCGACCTGCGCAGCCCGCCCGCGCGCCTCGCCTATCCCGACATGCCGCCGCCCTATGCGCGGGCCCTGGAGCAGAATGCCATTCCCTCGGCGGACGGCGTGGTCGAAATCGCGATGGAGATGATCAGTGATGAGCAGCACTGAAATATGCGTGCCCGAAGGACTGGGTGGCGAGGATGAGGAGATCGTCGTCGCCAATTGGGTGGCCGACGAAGGCGAAGCGGTCGACGCGGGCGACCTCGTCTGCGAACTGATGGTGACGAAAGTGACCTTCGAGATCGTGGCACCTGCGTCCGGCAGGCTGGAGCAGCGGAAGGCGGTCGAGGATGTGGTGTCGATCGGCGACCTGCTTGGCGTGATCGTGGCCGGATGATCCCGGAGCCCTCCCATGTCGCACCGATCGGCGGCGCGCGCCGGATGATCGCGCGCAAGATGATGGAGAGCCTAGCCAGCACGGCGCAACTCTCCTTCACGACGCGGGTCGACGCCACGGCGCTGGTCGCCGCTCGCGCAGCGTGGAAGGCGGCGGGGGTGGCGGCCGGATATGAGGATCTTATCCTCATCGCCCTGCGCGACACACTGCTGGAATTTCCCCGTTTCAACGCCATCGCCACGGCCGATGCGCTGAAAATCTATGACGAGATTTGCGTGTCGGTCGCCATCGCGCTGGACGACAGTCTGGTCGCGCCTGCGCTGCCGGACCTGCGAGGCATGGCCTTGCCCGATGTCGTCGCGGCGCGGCGCGCGCTGGTCGACCGCGCGCGCTCGGGCAAGCTGACCGTCACGGAAATGAGTTTCGGCACCTTCACCATCAGCAATATCGGGACCACGCGGGTCGATCATTTCACGCCCATCCTGAACGGCGGGCAGGTCGGCATATTGGGCATCGGCCGGATCGCGCCGATGCTGTTCCTGCGCGACGATGGGCAGGTCGCGAGCCGCCTGGAAATCTCCCTGTCGCTCACCACTGATCATCGGGTGATCGACGGCGCCCCCAGCGGCGCCTTCCTGAGCGCGCTCGCGGCGCGGATCGAGGGCGCTGCCTGACCAGTTTTTGCGGGTCGGCGCCCAAGAATCGCGGCTGCCGTTCCGCTATTCCAGTTCCATAACCCAGGAGAGCGATCATGAAGTCCAGAGCCGGCAATGAAATGCATGTCACCAAGGCTGAAAAGCCTGTGTTCAGGGATATTATCCCGTTCGCGTCGGAAGGGGTGGAGATGGAAGTGATCAGCACCGATCCGTCCACCGGCGGCTTTTCCTGCATCTTCCGGGGCAAGGCGGGGGCGACCTTCGCGCCGCACCTGCATCTGGCGGGCGCCGACTATCTGATCCTGAGCGGCGCGCTCAACTATCGCGACCAGCTCGCCCCGGCGGGCGATTCCGGCTACGAACCCTATGGATCGCTGCATGAGATGACGATCTTTCCGGAGGATACGGAGATGCTGTTCATCACCCACGGCCCGATCATGTTCATCGACGAGGAGAAGCGGCCGACCCAGGTCATGGATTCGCGCTGGATCGAGGAGCAGATCGCGGCGGGACGGACGCGCGCGGCGTCGGCTGCCTGAAGCCTTCGACCGCGGACTGCCTGCCACGCATGGCGGGCAGTCCGCATAATGTGATAGGCTCCATCAAGCGACAGGATCGGGCCACGATCCGTCACAGGCGGGAGAGGGTAGATGCCGAGTGCGGTGCAGGGTTTCACGCCCCCGGACGGATTTCGTCCGGTCGATGATCGCATGTGGACGTCGCAGCATCTCGGGCGCGGCATGCCGCGCGGCAATTGGGACGAGATGGTGTCGACGCACACCATGCACGAATGGCATTTCGAGCGGGCGCGAGCCGATGGCGGCGCGGGGATCAGCCGGTTCCGCACCATATTCGATTCCCGCGTCGTCGCCTTCAGCGGCGAAGGCGGCGTGCGCTGCCTGCACGACCGCTCCGCCGCCCGGCGCACGACGCGCCGCGACCTGTCGATCATCTATACGGCCATCGGCAGCGGCGAGCTGGAGATAGCGGGCCGCAGCGTCGACCTGTCCCCCGGCATGTTCACGATCACCGACAGCGCTCTGCCGATGACGCTCGACCTGCCTTCGCATTTCCGCCAGATCTATTTCATCTTTCCGCGCAGCCGGGTTCTGTCGGTCTTCCCCTTCGCGGAGGAGTTCGTCGGCGTGCCCTTCGACCGGAGCCAGGGCCTGCTGTCCTTCTTCATCGATCATCTGGCGTCGATCGAGCATCATCTTGGCACCTTCGACGACGCGCACGCCAATACCGTCCTGAACGTCACGCTGGACCTGCTGGCGATGACGCTGAGTTCGCTGGACGCGGATCGCATGATCACGCCGCGGGAGCGGCAGTTGACGCGGATCAAATCCTATATCGAGGCGAAGCTTGGCGATGCCGATCTGGATATCGCGACCATCGCGGCGGACAACGGCATCAATGTCCGCTACCTGCACAAGATATTCGCGGGCACCGGGGTCAGCGTATCGAACTGGATCCGCAAGCGGCGGCTGGAGATGTGCCGGCGCGATCTGGACGCGCCCGCGCTGGCGCGGCGCAGCGTCACCGAGATAGCGCTGCGCTGGGGCTTCAACGACATGAGCCATTTCAGCAAGGCGTTCCGCCGCGAATTCGGCGCGGGGCCGCGCGAATACAGGTATCGCGCCAAATTATGATCATCGGCATCCCGCTCGATGCGGTTGGAGGGGTTGGGGCATGACGGATATATTGGCCATGCCCTTCCATGACGCGCATCATAGACCGCTCAGCCCGTTGACCTTCCTGCCCCGCGCGGCGGCCATCCATTCCGACCGGCCCTCCATCGTCCACGGCACGCTTTCATGGACCTGGCGGGAAACTCATGAGCGCTGCCTGAAGCTTGCTTCGGCGCTGCGTGGGCGCGGGATCGGGCGTGGCGACATCGTCGCCATCCTCGCGCCCAATATCCCGGCCATGGTCGAGGCGCATTTCGGCGTGCCGATGGCCGGCGCGATCCTGAACACGCTCAACACGCGGTTGAAGGCGGAAGAAATCGCCTTCCAGCTCGCGCATAGCAAGGCGCGGCTGTTGCTGGTCGATCGCGAATATGGCGAGACGGTCGCCGCTGCGGTCGCCGCCATGGCCAGCCCGCCGCTGATCGTCTGCATCGACGACCCTCTTTACGATGGCGCGGCACCGCCGATCGGTTCGCTCGATTATGAAACGCTGCTCGCGGAGGGATCGGCCGATGCGCCATGGTCGCTGCCGCTGGACGAGCGGGATCCCATCGCGCTCAACTATACGTCCGGCACGACCGGCGATCCCAAGGGCGTCGTGACCCATCATCGCGGCGCGCATCTCAACGCGCTGGCCCAGATCGTCACCTGGTCGATGCCCCTGAACCCCGTTTATCTCTGGACCCTGCCGATGTTCCACTGCAACGGCTGGTGCTTCCCCTGGGCGATCGCGGCGCAAGGCGGCACGAACATCTGCCTGCGCCGTGTCGATCCACCGCTGGTGATCGACCTCATCGCCGCGCATGGCGTATCCCATATGTGTGGCGCGCCGATTGTCTATACGATGCTGATCGAGGAAATGACGAAGCGGGACCGAGCGATCCCGCTTCAGGTGCAGGCGATGGTCGCGGGCGCCGCCCCGCCGAGCGCGATGATCGCGGCCGGGGAGCGGCTCGGTTTCGACTTCACCCATGTCTATGGCCTGACGGAAGTCTACGGTCCCGCGGCCGTCTGCGTGATGCAGCCCGAATGGATGGCCCGGCCGGTCGAGGAGCGCGCCCGGCTCATGGCGCGGCAGGGCATGGCCATGATCGCGCAAGAGGCGATGGCGGTCCTCGATCCTGAGACAATGCAACCGGTTCCCGCCGATGGCCGCACGATCGGGGAGATCATGTTCCGGGGCAACGCCATGATGAACGGCTATCTCAGGAACCCGGACGCGACCGCCGCCGCCTTTGCCGGCGGCTGGTTCCACACCGGCGACCTCGCCGTTCTCGATCCCGACGGCTATGCGCGGATCACGGATCGATCGAAGGACGTGATCATATCGGGCGGCGAGAATATCTCGTCGCTGGAGGTGGAGGATGTGCTGCACCGGCACCCCGCCGTTCTCCATGCCGCGGTCGTCGCGAAATCGCACGAACGCTGGGGCGAAGTGCCATGCGCTTTCGTCGAAATGCGCGAAGGGCAACAGGTCGCGGCCGATGATCTACAGATTTTCTGCCAGGCCCATCTGGCGGGCTTCAAGGTTCCAAGATCCTATATTTTCGGGCCTCTTCCGAAGACGTCGACGGGCAAGGTCCAAAAGGGGATTTTGCGGGAGGCAGCGCGCGCGTCAAATCGGGAATGATGGACGTCCGGATCGCATGACGGGTCCGCATGCGACCTCGTTCAAAACCGCTTGCCGACGGAGCCGCCCGTTCACGGCGATCCCGTCGGCAATCCGGCCTTTGTCACATGCCGGATGCGGCTATCTGAGATGCGAAGTCGCGATAGGAATATAATGGCCGCCCCAAAATCCCGGTCAGGCGCTCCACGTCGCCAGCCTCCGGGATCATGCCGTCGCTGACATAGCGCTCGGCCATCAGGCGCATCTCATACGCCGTCCATTTCGGCATGAAATTCGCCATATTCAGTTCGAACCCGCTGGGATCGTCGCCGCCATAGGCGACCGGGCGGCCCAGAATGTCCGACCAGATGGCGGCGACGTCCGAACCGGTCAGCGTATCGGGGCCTACCAGATTGATGGTCTCGACCGGCATTGCGTCCGGGGCTTGGTCGCGGCGGATGAGCTCGATCGCTGCGACCTCCGCTATGTCGCGGGCGTCGATCATGGCGATGCCCTTGCCGCCGATGGGCATCGGATAGACGTCGTGGTTCAGGATCACCTCCTTGATCATATGCTCATTGTCGATGAAGTAGGACGGTCGCAGGATCGTGGCGTTGAAGCCCATTTGTTCGATCATCCGCTCGGCTCCTGACTTCACCGCGAAGTGCGGTACGTTCACGAAGCGGTCGGCATGGATGACGGACAGATAGACGAGCCTGTCGACGCCAGCTTCGCGGGCGACGTTCAGGGCGATGAGCGCCTGGGTGAATTCGTCACCCGTGACCGCATTGAGCAGGAACAGCGTGCGTATGCCGGAAAATGCGGCGCGCAATGCGTCCATGTCGAGCAGGTCGCCCCGGACGACATCGACGCTGGCCGGGAAGTCGGCCTTGGCGGGATCGCGGGTGAGCACGCGCACATGGGCGCCCCGCTTGATGAGCTGATCGACGACATGGCGGCCGACACGGCCGGTGGCGCCGGTGACAAGAATGGTCATGGGGTTCTCCTTGGGTTTGTCGCAATCGACAAGCCGGAAATTAGTGATCCAAATTTTCTGCAATAGACGCTATATCTGGACAGATCGTCTCTCTGGTGGAACATATGGATCTGCTCGCCCTCACCGATTTCAACCTTGTCGCCAGGCATGGCGGGTTCGGACGCGCCGCACGCGCCGCCGGGCGCCCCAAGGCAACCTTGTCGCGCCGGGTGGCGGAACTGGAGGCGAGCCTGGGGTTGCGCCTGTTCGAACGTGGGTCCCGCGACCTCAAGCTGACGGAGGAGGGGCGGGCGCTCCACGCGCGTACGGCCGCGCTCCTCACCGAAATCGATGAAACGGCGGCGGCGATCGCCTCGGGCGGCGACAGCCCGCGAGGGCGGCTGCGGATCAGCGTACCCCTGCTCTTCTCCCAGACCGCGATGGGGAGGCTGGCCGCCGGTTTCGCGCTGGAATATCCTGAAGTGCGGCTGGAGGTCACGGCCGACGATCGCGCCGTCGACATGATTGAAGAAAGTTATGACCTTGTTATCCGGGTCGATCCGCGAGCGGATGAGAGCTTGGTGGGGCGGGCTTTCCTGCATGACCGGCTGGTGGTCGTGGCGGCTCCGGGCCTGACTCGACCTGCTGGCGATTCCTCCATTCCCGCCGTCGTGCGCGGCTCGGCCGACCCTGAAAATATCTGGAGCATGACTACACCGGGCGGACCGTTTTCCATTGCGGTCGATCCCATCCTGTCCCTCTCTTCGATGGTCATGGTCCGCGACGCGCTTCGGCTGGGCATCGGCGTCGGGCGCCTTCCCCTTTCATTGGTAAGCCGCGATCTTGCTGGCGGCCGGCTCGTCCAATGGGGGGAGGTGGAGGGGCCGGATACCATGTTGTGGACATTATATCCGTCGCGGCGGTTGTTGAGCGCCCGCGTATCCGCTTTCCTGACGTACCTCCGAAAGGCGTTTCCCAAGGGGACGCCCGACGAGCTGGCGGCCTTCATCGATTAGAGCCCGTTTGAGAATGCGCCTATTGGCGCATTGCGGCACCAGCCCTCTCCCCCATCCGGCCCCCAACGGCAGTATTTTATGGGTGGCCGGGTGGGGGAGAGGGCTGGTGCCGCCTCGGAAATCGCTCTTCCGCGATTTCTCAAACGGACTCTTAGCCGTTCCGTCGGGTGGGATGTTACAGAAAGTAGATTGGTAAAGGAAAGGAGATTAGAACATATGTTAATGGAATCGTGATAATGTAAAAATTATTGATCTACGTAAAAAAGTCCTCACCCATTTATAAGGGTGAGGCCAGTTGGTCGCAAAACAGGCAAAGCCTTTAATTTTATTTAATCATTAGCCCTTTTATCTGAAATAAATCAAAAAAAATAGATTTGTAAAATATTTACAGATATTTCAACAATTTAAACGAACAAAATCCCCGGCCTGCGGGGCAGACGGGGAGTGGTTTCGCTACGGTGTCGATGGGATAATTCATCAACAGATAATTGGTTCAATATCCTCCCAAGAAATTCGTTCGAATTTTCCTGTGAAAGACTTTTTCCATCAATTACCTGATGTTGAGGTCTGGCGGTCGATGACCGGCTTTTCTCCACTTCCTTGTAGATCGACATGGACCGCGATCGAACCTCGCCATCCTTGCGGACACGCGTGTTCGTCATGGACCGCGCCCGTTCATCGTCGTCGCGCGCCGTGGCGATGCGCGTTTCCCGCGATAAGAAAGCCACTCAAATCAAATTGCCGATGAGCAATTTCTGCGCTGCCAAGCCAGCCCATGTAAAGCATCAGCGCCGCCCCAAGATTAAAAAGGCCCAGAATGAACAACGGAATGCGCAGCTTCATGCCTGATCGCTCATAGATTTCTGCTTCACGATTAAGCATCCCTGATACACTTCCACAGCTACCATGACAGTCAGTCGAATACCTCGTAAGCGTCAAGATAAACGGCAACAAATGGTCGCCTGCCGCTGGGCCGCTTTCCAAGCCCCGAACCAGACCATCGCCTTGTCGGCGGCAAGGAGCGATTTGCAGGCTGGGAACGACGCTCGGGGGTGGCGAGCGGAATGTCAGGCTCATGCCGCTGGTTCGGGCGCCGATATGTCCTTGCTGGCTGGCGGCGATGGAAGTGGTGAAGGTCCGTCCACATAGCCGGTGAAAACATCCCCGGCCTTGAGGCGGGCGCTGTCCCCTCCGGTGAGCAGGCCAAGAAGGCCGAACCCCACGACCGCCAGCACCACGCCGGCGCCATTGCCATCGCCCCGGTCGGCATAGTCTCCTCGTAGGGGAACCTGGCCCGAAGGCAAATCGAGATAGAGAAGTTTCGCGCCCAAGCGACCGCCCTTGCCCACTGCGCCGTTCTTTTCGACGCTCGCGATCTCGCCCCACGCTGTCGAGCCGACGGGCACCACTGGCACCCCATTGATGTAGATCGGCTCATCGACGCGCAGTTTGAACCGGTCGCCTAGCCGGGCCGTACGACTGTTGATTTCCTTAAGAACCATAAGCCGCACAGGCGTACCTGCCGGAAGCACGGGAGCTATGGCCCCTGGAGCGCCGGACTGCGCGACTGATTGCGTCGGCACTCCTTGCATGATTTGATCGCGCGGCGCCGCCGTCTCGGGCAGGGAGACGGCAAGCGCAACGGCAAGGACAAACATCAATTGCTCGCGGGCGGCGCGGGATCGAGGAATTTGATCGCAACGCCGGTGGCGGTGCTGGAACCCCAGCTCAACGCCGTCACATGCGCATCACCATATTGCGCCTTGATCACCGCGTCCGCACCCAACTTCTCGCCGCGCTCCCACAGCTCACGATAGATTTTTTCCTGACTGGGCGCCTTGCTGAAGATCGTCGCCTTGCGAACGCCGGCCTTCACTTCGCCAATCACCTGATAAGGACGGTCCGTGATGTCGTAGGGGAAGACGGGAACGCCTGCCTCTTCATTGACGATGGCATGATGCTTGGCCGTATCCGCCGCAGTCGCTTGAGCGGACAGAATAGCGACCGACGCGACTGCGACGGCAAAAAATGCTTTAACTTTCATGATATCCCCCGATTTGGAAGCGAACGATTGCACTACCCGCGATGCTCGTCAAGCCATGCCACATATCACTGTCATCCAGATAGGTTGGATCAGGAACGTGTTCCCTGCAGCGGTCCGCTGCCGGATTGCGGCGGAACGGGGAGCAACAGATACTGATTACATTCTCACATCGACACCCATTGATCCCAGCTTCGCAAATATGAGCGACTTTGCGATGGCTCCCATCGTTTCCAAAGACCAGATACCCGTCTTGCGCATCGCTGCCTTGGTGAAACGCCAGACCTCGGGATCGCGAACCTGATCAAGATATTCATGTCCACGCCAGGTTAGACGCACCGCGATCCAGCAACGGTCATTTGGAGAAATATATCCTGCTGTCGCAAGGCCGGCCTCGACCAACAAGCGGAAATGATGCTGGACCTGGTGCGGCTCGTGTCCGACCAGCCTTGGCACTTTGAGCAGCTCGGCACTTTCTTCGCTCTCCATTGCGAGCATCAGATCACGAATCAGTTCAGGGTCGCGTTTCATACCGCAAAAGAGAACAAAACAGGATCGAATAGGAAAGGCAATTTATCATAAGACCAACGGCCCCATCTCGACCGCCACGGCTTTCTCACCGAGACCGGCGGAACAAGATCTTCCCGAGCTGCGCAAAACCGGCCATCAAAATCCACCCAAGGAGGAAATGACCAAGGACGAACGTCCAACCAAAACCTTCGTCGCCGTCCGCAACCGCAACGAGGGCGGCAACGAGGGTGATAAGCGCATAGGAGGCCCAGCTGAGGCCAGAACTTGTCCGCATGATGTGCCTTTCTGAGCCTCCCCTACGCATCATCGACAACGCCGGCAACCGTCGCCAGCAGAAGGAGCAGTCCACTGCCCCGCGGACCAGACTGATCTTTCAGGTCACGCTCAGCTTTTCCCGCATGGTCCGAGGACAAACATATTTGAAAAACGCCTATTACTCCTCGCCTATACCCTTTCATTCTCGCACCGGCATCGCCAGAAAGTCAGATGGGATGTGTTCCGGGGGGATCATGAGAATCAGTGCTGTTGCGTCCGCCATCGGGCTGGCGGGCGTGATGTCCGGCGCTTCGGCGCGCGAGCCAAACAAGGAAACCCGTGCCGGTTCTGAAACGGCGGAGGCGGGATTGATTGTCACAGGCGAGAAGTTCCGCCGTTCCCTGAAGGAAACGCCAGCAAGCGTGGCTGTTGCGACAAACCGTGCCATCGACGAGCAAGCGATGGTCTCGGCCTATGATGTTCTTGATCGGACGCCCAATGTGGCCGTCGACGGAAGCCGGACCAGCTTCTCGATCCGAGGCATCGATGCGTTCAATGTGTCGGGAGCCGGCGAGGGCACGCTGGCCAGCGTGTATGTGGATGGCGCGGCCATTCCCCGCCTCGCATTGGCCTCAGGGCCGCTCGATCTCTTCGATGTAGCGCAGGTCGAGATATGGCGTGGCCCGCAATCCACCGTCCAGGGGCGCAATGCGCTCGCCGGAGCGGTCATCATCAATACGGCGGACCCCACTTTCAGCTGGAGTGGAAAAACCCGGCTGCTGCTGACGGACGAGGATGGCCAAAGGCGGCTCGGGATGGCGATCGGCGGCCCCATCGCGGAAGGCGAGGTCGCGTTCCGCCTGGCGGGCGAAGCTTCCAAGGCGGGCGGCCTCATTCATAATGTGACAAACCAGGCCGACGGCGATCCGCAGCACTCGCGGACATTGCGAGGAAAGCTGTTGCTGCAACCACGGGTCCTACCGGGCCTGCGCCTGATGGGCGCGCTCCTTTATGACCGGCATAAGCGTGGCACCTTCTATACCGAACTTGATCCGCCCTATGACCCGCGCGCACGGATCACGACCTCCGACGTCCAGGACAAGAAGCAAGTTACCAGCGTAATCGGAACGGTCTTGGTGGAATATGAAGTCGACGCCGGGTCCGTTCTCAAATCCGCGACCAGCTACAGCCGCATCCGCTTCCGCTCACTCTCCGATGCCAACCGCACTGCCGTACCAGGCCAGCTCAGCCATATCGACGAGCTCGATCGAGTCTTCCAGCAGGAGGTCCGCTTCCATTTTCGCAGAAGCTGGGTCGAAGGATTGGTTGGCGCCTATTATCTGCAGGAACGGCGTGCCTATGCCTATAGCGCATTGCAGAGCCTCAGCCTTGCAAGCCTCGGGATCGGACGGCAGTTGCAGGCAGCCGGCCTCGGCCCGTCGACGGTGGAGGCGGTCCTCGATCTCTATGGCGGCACCCTTCCCATCAGCAATGGTCTCACTCGTCCAGGGGTGACAGACAATCATGCGGGTTTTGCTGACCTGACATTCCCACTTGGCCGCCAACTGCATATCCGCATGGGCCTGCGCTACGATGTCGAGACCTCCAGACGGCAGGCGGCGCAACATATCTCGATCGACCATCCTCTGCCCAATCCTGACGAACTTGCGGTTCCAGCTCTTGGTCCAGTAGTCCGCCGGTTGAACGACCTGCTCCTCAATCTCGTCCAGGGCGCCAACAGCGCCGAACCGCCCCGTCGCGTACGTTACGAGGCCTGGCTCCCCAAGCTGGGCCTCAGCTATGATATCGCTCCGAATATGGCGTTGAGCCTGACGGCGCAACGCGGCTATAGGGCGGGAGGTTCGGGCTTCAACGAGCAGCGCGCGGCAAGCTATGATTTCGAGCCCGAGTACAGCACCACCTATGAATGGGCGCTGCGCTCGTCATGGCTCGGAAACCGGCTTTCGCTCAACGCCAATCTCTATCGTACCGACTGGAGGGACCAGCAGGTGCTGGTTCAACTGACCCCAGGAGCCCTTTACGATACCAGGATCATCAATGCAGGCAAATCCCGGCTCCAAGGCTTCGAGATAGAGACGCATGGCGCCGTCTCCCGAACGCTCACCCTGCACGCAGGCCTCGGATTTGGAAGCGCCCGGTTCAAAAACTTCCCCATCGCCCAAGGCAACACGCTCGAGAATACCCAGAACAAGACATTTCCACGCGCGCCACGTTGGACGCTTTCAGGCAGCGCGAACTTCACTCATCCCTCTGGTTGGTCAGCGAACGTCAACGCCAATCATCGCGCCGCCTATTACCAGAATGTCATGGATCAGCGCGCTCGCGACATCCCTGCCCGGACGTTCGTCAACGCGAAGGTCGGATGGCAAGGAAAGCATATGGGGGCGTTTCTAACGGCCGCGAACATCTTCAATGTGCAGAAGCCAAACCAGTTTTTCGTGGATACCGACGGTCGCAGGCGCGGCACGTTGAACGCGCCGCGCATATTGGGCGTTTCGTTCGAAGGACAACTGTGAGCCAAGTCGAGAGCATGGCGAGTTTCAATGCCCTGTCCGCAACGATTGCCAGGGAATTCGCGCCGCCACGCTCAACAGCCAGGCCCGGCATCCAACTGTCCCTCCTCGTTTTTTTCCGCGAATTCTCTCTACACAGCCTAGGAAATTTCCGCCACAGACATGGTTAATGAGGGAGACTATCGGGAGGCGCATGTTGGACGATCGGATCGCCAAATTATCCGATGTGCAAAAGCGGTGTCTCCGCCTGACGGCGGAGGGACGAAGTTCGAAGGAGATTGCGCCGCTGGTGGGCCTGACTCATCAGACCGTCGACCAGTATCTTCATCGTGCCCGGATGATTTTGAATGCGGAGAATCGGCGCGAAGCGGCACGGATTTTCGTGGAAATCGACCGCGCAGTTCCGTTCAAACAATTTGAATTAAAGCCGACCGACGTTGAAATCCGCGAGGATGCAGGCATTTCCGAGGAACCGGTCGAGCGGCGACAGGCGCAGCCCAAGTCGCTCGGCCTTCCCCCTATCGGAGGTCCAACCAATGACCTGACACGCACTCAGCGCCTCATGGCGATCGGCAGGATCGCGCTCTTTCTGACGATCATCGTCCTGACGGTGATCATCCTCTTTGCGGCGGCACTCGACGCCCTGTCGAGATGACGCTCCGCTTCACGACAACCAGCTCTTACAAACGCACGCCCCAAGGGATGGTGCGAAGGAGACTTCATGACCGAATTCAATCCGCTGCAGGCCCGCAAGATCGTGACCGATCTTGGCCGGACGCAACTTCTGATCGATGGTGCGCTCAAGAAATTTTCCATGCTGACGACCGATGTGATCGAAGCCTTTTCCGAAGCAAAGCTGAGCGATGCGGCGGGCCAGCCTGCGCTCGAGGAACTGGCCGACGGCTTCAAGACCTTCGTGGAAGGCCGCCGCAACTTCGTGAACGCTCACAAGATGCTGATCGATATGAAGCAGGACTCAAACCTGCGCACCGTCGAAATCGGCTGTGACCCTGGCCCGCTATGCCCTTGGATCGCGCCGGAATCGCAGTTGCAACTGGTTGCCTAAGGGCTGCTTAGGTGCTTTGGCCGTCTTGCACAATATGGAAGACGGCCAGAGTTCATGCTTTTGATCTTGTATTGGATTATGACGCTATGCTGCTGTCTGTATGCCGCATGCGCAGGCGGTTCGGTAGGGCGCATCGGCGCGGGATTGATCGTGTTCAAGACAGTCGCGGGATTCTACACCTCGATCCTCGATCAGAGCTGGGGTCACACTCTTTACCCGGTGCTGTCTGTGGACGTGATATGTCTTGTGGCATTCGTCATTCTCGCACTTCAGAGCAACCGGCATTGGCCCCTTTGGACCAGCGGTTGCGCGCTCGCTGCTGTTGCGGTCCATTTGGGGTCAATCGCCCAGATCGGGATCGATCCGAAGATTTACCATGGTCTGAGGAGTCTATGGGCTTTTCCGATGCAGCTCTTCATGGTGCGCGGAATCGTGCTCGACATCCGATATCGGCGATCCTGCGCGAACATGGCTGCCAGAGCCTTGGCCTGATCCCTTATTTCGAAGCGCGCATGGCCGCGCTGGCCGAGGAACAAGTCCGCGTTCTATTCTTCAATGATGCTTGCGACGCCATAGCCGACGAACGCATCTGGCCCGGCACCGCAACGCATGTGGAGCTCCCTTTGGGCGAACTTGTGAGGCACGCCATAGCATGCGGATCGCCAATGCTTCTCTTCGCTCACAACCATCCCTCCGGCGTGCCCCAGCCTAGCCGGGCGGACGTTGAGTTCACGCGAAGGCTCGTCAGGATCTGCAAGGAACTGCAGATCAGGGTGCATGACCATATCATCGTCTCCCGGAACGGCTCGTTCAGCTTCCGGAACCTGGGCTATATGTAGCCCTTCTCCGCGCCTGCCCATCTGCCTTTCCCCTTCGACCGACGACGCATAGGTAGAATCCCGTATTACCCTCACGGGGGAAATATGTCCCTGGGAATTGCGACCAACCGAGAGGGTAGCGACAACAGAAATTTGCCAAAGCCTGATTTTGAATTAACGTAAGATAAGTCCGGAACCACAGCTAGCTAGATATGATGATGGAAGACGTTCGTGCGTTATTGGATGAGAAGATTGCCCAAAGCAAAGCCACCTATTCCGACATCTCGCGCCTGATCGGCAGAAATCCGGCTTATATTCAGCAGTTCATCAAGCGCGGGACCCCCCGCAGGCTGGATGAGCAGGACCGTCGAACGATCGCACGGTTCCTTGGCATATCCGAACATCTGCTCAGCGGGCTGCCGTTGGAAGGGGCCGAGCCCGCACCGCCTTCCAAACCGGCAAGGTCGGTCTCCGTGCCGAGACTTTCTCTGGGCGCTTCGGCCGGGGCGGGCGCGCTCGACATTGATGAAAGCGCATCCGACAGCGTGGCGATCGACAGTCGCTGGCTCCAGGAGATCGGGGTTCGGCCGCCCTATGTCTCGATCATACGCGTCGATGGCGAATCCATGACCCCGACCCTGAACCATGGCGACGAGATCATGGTCGATCACAGCGACAATATGAGCAGGCTTCGAGACGGCATCTATGTCTTGCGCCTGGACGACGTGCTCCTGGTCAAGCGCGTTGCGATGGGGCTGCGACGCGACGAGTTCAGCATATTGAGCGACAACAGCCTCTATCCGAGCAGGACGAACGTCGATCCCGCGCTCGTCACTATTGTGGGCCGGGTCGTTTGGTCAGGGCGCATTTTCCGTTGATATGCGGCTAAGGCTCTGATGGAACGGTCGGCAAGTCGGCAATCAGATCGAGCAACTCAATAGGCGGCACGGCTGCTTGCCCAGGCAATGCGTCGATCGCCGCGCCCAGATGCGCTCCTGCTTGAGACAGGCCCAGTTCATCCAGGAAACCAAGGCACCGATTGAGGATCCTGGCGATGTCCGCCACAGGCTGATCGAGCTGTACTTCGGGCAGGGGGGTTTGGAGATCCTCCGTTGCTTGCACCGAAGAACGACGAGTCCTCTCCACCATATCTCCGTTCCCTTCATGAGGCCCTGCTACTCTCGCGAAAGGCGAATGGGAAAATCTTTCAAGTCCGAAATGGTTAGTGAGTGGCTCTGCGAGGGGTTTAGCCAGCCGCTGACGGCGCAGTTGCCCTATGCAGCTATTCATGCCTTGTCCGCTAACGTGTGAACAATTCGTCGGCAATAGGATCGGGCAGTGACCCAAGTATGCAGAAATTTCAGTTGCGACCCTTCCTTGCCGTACGGGATCCATTTTCGCCCTCCAGCTCCGGAAGATCAGCTGTCCGATATACGCATCTCGAAGCAGGCGATTCCCGAATGACGGCTTAGCGGCGGGCGGCTTGGCAAAGCTGCCCTGCCCCGTAGTGGGGGCAGCTGCCGCGCCCCGACGACTTTCCGGCCCTCCGACGGTTCGCTTGTTAGCCCCAGTCAAAGCCGACTGAGAGCCTCTACGATTTGGCGGAAGGGGACAGGCTTCTGGAGTCTCGGCACATCTTCCAGCTCCGGCGGAATCTTGTCGGGATCGTATCCGGTCATGAAGAGGAAGGGCACGCCGCGTTCCTTCAGCAGGCGCGCGATATCGAACTTCGGCCCCCCGCCGCCCAGGTTCAGATCCAGCACTGCATGGGTGGGCGTTTGCGATTGCAGAAGATTGAGCGTCGCGTCCTCGCTCGGGCAAGGACCCAGAACATCGGCGCCCGCGCCACGAAGCGCTGCGGCGGTGTCGCCCGCGATATAGTAGTCGTCCTCGACCACCAGAATCTTGCGACCGCTCAGGTCCGGTGCCTCCGTCATATCGAGCATTCCTCCGAAAAAAGTCATGGGCGCATCGGTCTCGAGGATGCTTTCGCCGTCCTTGAGCGGAAGCTCCATTCGACAGTGTGCGCCGCCGGGCTGGAGACTCAATGTCCCCGTTCCTCCAAGTTCGTAGGGGATACGGCCCTCGATCAGGTCGCTGCCAAACCCTCTACGTTTGGACGGTTCCAGCAATGGAACACCGCTCTCCGTCCACTCCAGCGCCAGCCAAGCGCGTTCCCGCTTCTCAAAAGACTCCCACGACACGCACAGACGGCCTTCCGGGACTGAGAAAGCCCCATATTTCAACGCATTGGTCGCGAGTTCGTGGATAGCTAAGGTCAGCACTTCCACCGCCTTGGGCGACAGCCTGATCTCAGGCCCGTTCAGTTCGAATTGATCCTCCCGATGCGCTTGTGCGCCGACCTCACTCGCGATGATCTCTCGAAGGAAACCACCGGCATTGGCCTCGCGGGTTAGCAGGACCTGCACGCGCGCCAATGCCAAGAGGCGCCCTTCCAGCAGCGACCTGTAGTCAACAACGTCCATGGCGCCATCAGCTGTGCGCAGCGCCATAGACCGGATCATCGCCATGATGTTGCGCACCCGGTGCTGAAGCTCCGCCAGCAGCACGCCTTGATGTTCCATGGCGCGCTTCGCGTCGGTAATATCCTCTGCGATCCCACCGATCCGCTGAACGCGTCCATCGGCATCCTCGAGCGGGAAGTCTGTGTTCCTGATCCATCGGAACGCCCCGTCGGATGGCCGCTGGATGCGAAACTCATGGATGGCAGTCTCTCCCGCCAGCGCAGCCTCCATCCGCGCAAGGGCGCCATGTCGGTCCTCGGGCACGACCAGTGCCGCCCACCGCTTCACGTCCCCGAGCAGCCCGTCGGGTTCCACGCCGTAGATCGCGGCGGCAGCTGGGCTGGCAAATTCCATTGCCAGACTATTCGCGTCTCTGATCCACAGACCAGTCGAGGAGGCGTTGGCAAACTGCCCGAAGCGCTCTTCGCTCTCTCGCAGCGCAGTCTCTGCTGCGGCCCGATCCATAGCCGCCCAGGTGCGCTCGGAAACTTCTTCGAGCAGAGCAATCTCACCTACCGACCAATGCCTGGGCCGAGCGGATACCGCAACCAGGACCCAGAGCGGGTTCTTCTCACCACGGCGCAGCGTTGCAGCGACAAGCGCTCCAAAGCCGAGCGCCGCCATATTATGTCTGTCCGTCTGGGAAATGCCCGCAGTTCGCGCGACGTCATCGACCACAAGCGTTCGATCAAGCACCTCGCGATAGGCTTCCGGGAAGTCGGAGAGCCGTATTTCCCGAGGCATGGCTGGGACATCGTCGGTGCCGACCTGATGGGTAATGTCGGCACGGTCCTCCGCCAGCCGGTACGAGGCCAGGTAGCAGCGATCCAGCTTCAAATGGTCGAGAACTTCGCTGATCCCGTGATATGCCACCGCCTCGGCATTGGGCATAGTGCGAAGCGCGTCGCTCAGCCTGAGCAGGAAAGCTTTTCGCTCCTCGCTCTCGCGCAGCTTTTCGTAGGCCTGCTTGCGATCGGTGATGTCTCGCCACTGGATGGCGATGTTGCCGTGAGTGGTCGGATATGCGCGAGTATCGACCCACATCGTCTTGCCGTCCGGCCAGCTATAGCAATGCTCCATCGCCTCCGGTAAGCGGTCGCGCATGACGCGCTTGAACATTTCGCCCTGCGGCGAGTCCTCGCTTCCGGGGAAGGCCTCCCAATGGTTCCGCCCCACGAGTTCATCGCGGGTGCGCCCGTCGAGCCTCAGCGTTTCCGCGTTGACATCGAGGATCGTGAAGTCGGCATCGAACAGCGCGAATCCTTCCGATATCGAATCGAGGACGTCGCGTAGCTGCTGCTCGCTCGCGCGGAGCGCTGATCGCTCGGCTGTGGCTTCGTCGAGGGCCAAGCTCATCTGGAACGCCGCTGCGGTAAAGCGGGCCAGGCTTTGCAGGATGCGCGCATCTTCTGCATCGAACCGTCCCTCGGGGGTGTGCTTGATCGCCCAGAGGGTACCAACCGCCTTGCCCTCAGCATGCCAGGGGGCGAGCAGGTTCTCGTAAATGCGTGGTTCGACGATCCGGAGGGCCGGAAAGAACCGCTCAGCCTCACGGAACAGAAGGACGCAGTTGCGTTCCATCACCGTTCCGCAGGGGCTCGCCTCCCGGGGCATGGTGCCATGAAGATGCGGCGCAAATCCGCCTGCTGCGGCGTGCCAGCGGAGGATGCCGCTTGTTCCGCCGGGCTCCAATATGCTGATGCCCGCCGAGTCCGCATGGCACAGCGCCATGACCAGTTCCGCGCATTTCTGGAGCACGCCGCGCGGATTGGTTGCCATCTCCTGGGCCAAAAGACCGAGCGCCCGGCTCTCGGTTTCATGGTCTGGGCTCCGGGAAGCGCGGCTCGCCAGCTCGGCCGTGATCAGGACATCATCGACCCCTCTCATCAGGGGTTCGGAACCGGCAGCGCTTGTCATCGCAGCCTCCTGGAGCCCCGTGACCGCCCAACCCGGGCTCGCCTCTCCGCGTCGATCAGGTAGCCGAAGTCGATCTCATCGCCCAGGGCGCTGCAGGCGATCAACGCGTAGGGAGCAGCACTTACGGCCTGCCCGAGTTTCTCGAACGCGAGAAAGGTGGAACTCTCCGGCGCGAGCACCTCGTCCGCGCCGTCGCGAAGGTGATGGACATGATGGGTCACGGATGCTCCTGGTGGCGGACACGCTTCATCAGGGCGTGACCCTCCCGCTGATTGTTGCACCACCCATAGCAACACAGCATGTGAGTCGCCCCAACTTAGGTTGGCCGTGTCCGCTTCCACTCACTTCTGAGTGCCGCGATTTGCTGGTGGCGCCAAGAAGAATGCGAACTCATCCGACGGCCGGTCGCATCGAGAAACGGACAAGTTCAAGCTTGTCCGGCGCCTGGGGGTCGGGCTGGTAAACCGACAAGCCTGGCTCGCCCGTCGCTATGTCACCGCGCCCCAAAGCGGCCAGCATGCTCGTCATAGCTTCATAACCAGCGTGCCAGCGCGCCGCGGCAGATTGGCTGGAGAAGTCGAATGCCTTGCCAGCAACCTCCTTCGCCTGATCGGCATAGGCAAGGCGCAGCACCGTGACCGAAGCCGCTCGCTCGCCCTCGGCATCGAAAAGAGCCTGCCAGGCCGCGAGCGCGCGGCGGCTTTGGGTCGCGAACATGAGGTCCTGGCTCCGCTTTGCGCTGTCGCCCAGCGTGCGCGGACGGCTGCCAGATAGCGGCAGCAGATCTACGGCGATACAGAGAAGCGGGCGAGCAGGCTTTTCGGACAGAATGACATCGAGAGGCAGGTTCACTGAAATGCCCGCGTCTCCCAGCAGCCTCTTGCCGACCGCGACCGGCGGGAACAGCGGAATGAGCGCGGCGCTCGCGCGAATTTCGTCGCAGCCGATCCAACGGCACCTCGTGTCGAAAGCGACATCCTCTCCGCTTTGAATATCAACAGCTGTAAGCGACAAGCGCGGCGAGCCTTCATTGAGTTTCGCAAAATCGACAAGCCGCTGAAGCGTGTCGGCCAGCGGCCGGAGATCGTAGAGGCTCGGGGGTTCGTCATTGCCCAGCGGGTTCCACCAGGGGCCGTAAATTTGACGGGGCACGAAAAGCCCAGGATGTCCGCCAACCAGCGTCAGTGCAGTCGCCCAGCTACGCCTTACCGTCTCGGCGATTTCCGGTAGATCGAGTGGCCTAACGTCGCCGTCATATTTCCACAGTTCACGAAGCCGGCTGACCCGGTCGGAAGCCCTGTTGCCGCAAATCACCGCTCCGTTCACCGCGCCTGCAGACGCACCCGCGATCCAGGAAGGCTCAAGCGCCTGATCGTGAAGCGCCTCATAGGCTCCAGCCTGATATGCGCCCAGTGCGTTGCCACCGCTCAGCACCAGCACAACATCATAGGGTTGACCGTTCAAAGCGAAGCGCCCGCAGCCGAGCTCGGGTCACGGTGGAAAATGACAGGCGCCACACAATCTCCTGCGTTGTAGCATCCCCAAACCGCTCGCGGGGGGCGTCGTTCCACGTTGCGATGCTGCTCGTCGCCCCCTTTCGGTGCGTCTGGCGTTCCTGCATCGTGCCTGCCGGAAAAGCCGGCACTTCCGGGAGCACATAGATTGACCCGTTCGTTTAGGCGGCGGACGCACATCGCCGCGTGTCCGCGCTCATGATGAGCCTCATTATCACGCTGGCCTCTGGGGCATCCGCCTTGAGCACGCCAGCGCCCCCGAAACGGTCCGGCCACAATGCCGCAGGATTGTTCAGAGACCTCTCTCCTTATTCAATCGACCTTGTGCCTGGCCGCCAGTCTGGCACAGGCGCCCGGCGGCATGGGGAGCAAACCGCTTCCCTGCTCGCCGCCCGGGCCGATGGCGCGGGAACTTCCGGCATTGCTTATGAAGCGACACTGCTCTCCATCCGAGCGGACCGTGACGGCTCCTGACTGGAGACATGCGCCTTCGACCCCAGTTTTGGCCCAGGCAATCGACTATGTGTGGATCATGGGCGAGCGTCATCGGCATGCCGATGACATCAAGCCAGGCGATCCGCGCCCTAGAAACCAGGGCGCTTGGCCCACGAAATGCAACAATGACTGATGCTTGGCGGAAACCCGCGCCCGCGCCGTTACTGCCGCCAGCGGCTCTACGCTCTTGCGCGTCACTGGCATCATCAGCCCTGTGCAATAGTCCCGGAGCGGTTCGGCTCGGTCCGCATGCCCGATCACCTCCGTCAGTCCCTTCACATAGACTTCGAACGCCTCCGCTGCGCGACCGCCTGTGCTCTCCATGCCGCTCATCCATCGCTGTGAATCAGCAGCGTATCACACCTAAGTGGCGAGCGAATCCCCGGGACAACGTTTCGTGAATCAGTAAGACTAGGGGCTAGTCAAGGGCAAGACGCAGACCCATCTGGCTTGGGACAAATGGGAAAATTCCAATCTGGAAGGGCTGAAGGAAAAATGGTTTCACGACATTTCCGATGCTGACGGCACCTCTTATGATGAAAATGAGGTCGCTTTTCTTCGACTGATCAGCAGGCTGGACGAAATGACGGCATGATCCCGATCAGACTGCGAGTGAAGTGGTATGCCCGGCAGTCGAGTTGCAAAAAGGAATTTCCGAACAATTGGGAAAAGGGATCGGCACGCAGCCTAAAGGCCAGTGGGCACCACCTGCGTACGATTATTCGCCGCAGGACGAAAAGCGAGCTTCTGGTAACCTGCGTTGCACGCGCAGGAAGCGAAAGCAGGTTGGCGGCATTCAATGTCCATGAACGGAAATGACGGACATTTATCGCACGATGCTGCCACCGCCGACATTCTGCATGGGTGGATGGGGACCAGGGTGCACGTGATCCTCGCCGATATAACCAATGTCGTTGGCCATCGCATCATGCGCAGCCCCGGATTGGCGGCGCATCGCATAGATTTTGCGAATGGCGGCGTCGCCAAGATATTGTTCACCTGCGACGGGCTGCTACAGCAGTTCGAAAGCTATAGGATCGATGTCGTGGCACGTGATCGGAAGATCATCCTGATCAACCGCTGCGGCTGAGCGGCCTGCGCTCACCATCGTCGCCATTTCAACGAAAGCTCACTCCAGCGCGACGTCCGAGGCAGGTCATAACCGTAAGCGCCGCCAGCAGGTTCGCATGCGCGGCATGGTCATCGTCGCTCAGCTCTGGCGCGATCTGGATCATGACGACGTTGATCATCGCGCCACGCGGCAAGCGACGACCTGAAAGCGCTGGACGTACAACGCGCCGAACGGCAAGGCCGAACTGATGGGTTTCAGCACTTCGGCAACAGCGTCAAGCTTTCTTGCGGCGTCAGTTACCCGCCATCGGCGAACTGGACCTGCCTGCAGTCTTCGAAAGGTTGGAAGCAATGGACCTGATCCACGTGGATGGAGATCGCGTAACCATTGCGAAGGATGAACTCGGCAATAACAATCACCTTCCACCACTCTCGGAGCGTTCGGACGTCTTGCCCTTGCCCCTGGTCTTTGAAGCCGGCTTGGTCCCGCGCGCATTGTTACCGCCGCCCGGACCCGTTCCCGTGCTGCCGCTGGCGCCATCGCCGCTCTTTTTCCCGACTGTCCCGGAGTACCACCTTCACCTCCTTGCGCCATTTCGATCCTCCTCAGATGAGAGGGCGCGGACCCCGGCACGGCCCATCCGTTCCGCTCCTCCTGATCCACGATAATGCCTTCTAGTGATGCTACCCTAAGTTTGAGAGGCCGCAACAGGGGGCTCGTCGAACCCATCAGGCCCATTGCCCTATCGGAGACTGACGCATCGTCAATATCTGGCGGTTGCCGCAATTGCCGCGTCCCTCGCGACGTGTGCACCAACGGACGAGGCGAATTCCGGGGACTCCAGCGTTCGCGTCCAGGAACACGGCCTCCGGGGCCGTAACTGACGGCATTCCCAGCAAAAGGGTCGGCTCAGCCCGGACGGATGCACGATCTAATGGCAGAGCACGTGGCATCCGGATCGCCGATAAACCTGAGTTATCGGTTCGGAATCACTGATCAAGACGTAAAGGTGCTCGCAGTGAAAGCAACCATCGGCCCCGATTGCCTGCCGCGGCCTTGATCGAGTTTGGCTAAACAGGCCTTGGCCCTGGGTTGATACGTGATAAGGTCGAACCATCGCCGATCAATTGCCCGCAGGCTTCGTCGACTGAGAGTGGTTCGTGCTCCCGCTTGCAAAGACGGGATGCGTCCATTGCCTTACTCCCCCAACCTGCAGCTTTTTCTCGACAGGCTTTCCCGTTAGCGTCCGCGCTCGTGGTGTAATTTCTGGTGTAGATTGAGATGATCGCATGGGGTGGGGCATGCCCCACCCCATGCGATTTCGATCTCGGTGGCCACCGGGCTCATCGGTAAGGTGGAGTTACCACACTTCACACGCCCACCGAGGAGTTGATCCCGATGACCGACGACAGACTACCGCTTGCCGAGCTGATGGCGAAGACTGGAGATGGAGATTTCCTGCGCACGATCGCCGAGAGCGTATTACAGATCATCATGGAGGCCGACGTCGATGGCCTGGTCGGCGCTAGCCGACACGAGCGCTCCGGCGACCGGACGACCTGGCGGAACGGCTACCGCGACCGCAGCCTCGATACCCGGCTCGGCACGCTCAACCTGAGGATTCCCAAGCTACGGACCGGCGCCTACTTCCCTGGCTTCCTGGAACCCAGGAAGACCGTCGAGAAGGCGCTGGTCGCGGTGATCCAGGAGGCGTGGATCGCCGGCGTCAGCACCCGGCGTGTCGACGAGCTGGTGCAGGCCATGGGCATGACCGGCATCTCCAAATCCTCGGTGTCCAAGCTGTGCAAGGATATCGACGAACGTGTCCATGCCTTCCTTAAGCGGCCGCTCACCGGCGACTGGCCCTACCTCTGGCTCGATGCTACCTACCTCAAGGTGCGCGAGGGCGGGCGGATCGTCAGTGTCGCCGCGATAATAGCCGTTGCCGTCAACACCGAGGGCAAGCGCGAAATCGTTGGCCTTCACATTGGACCCTCCGAAGCCGAGCCATTCTGGTCGAGCTTCCTCAAGGACCTCGCACGCCGCGGACTGACCGGCGTGAAGCTGGTCATCTCCGATGCCCACGAGGGCCTCAAGGCAGCGATCACTCGCGTGCTCAGCGCCACCTGGCAGCGGTGCCGCGTCCACTTCATGCGCAATGCCCTGGCCTACGTGCCCAAGGGCCAGAACACCGTCGTCGCCGCTGCCATCCGCCAGGTCTTCCTCCAGCCCGACCATGCCGCCGCGACACAGGTCTGGCGCCAGGTCGCCGACCAGTTGCGTACCCGCTGGCCAAAGCTCGGCGCCTGCATGGACGATGCCGAGCACGACGTGCTGGCCTACATGACCTTCCCCGAGCAGCACCGCGTCAAATTACATTCCACCAATCCACTGGAACGCCTGAACAAGGAAGTGAAGCGCCGCGCCGATGTCGTCGGCATCTTCCCGAACGAGGATAGCATCATCCGCCTCGTCGGCGCCGTCCTGCTGGAGCAGAATGACGAATACCAGCTCCAGCACCGCTACATGCAGATCGAGGGCATGGCCGCCCTTGCTACACCAATGATCGAGGAGGCACAGCCGCTACAGATTACACCCAAGGCCGCCTGAAAATGCAGCCCGCTGGCCACACCCAATTCTACACCACATTGACGGACGCGACCGGCTTTCCCTTCGCTCGATCCTCACTGAGGAAGAACGGGGAGCAATATTAAGCTTGCCGGGTCATGCCAAACAGGTCGAAGCGAATGTTGACTTCGTGGCTCTGGGAGAGACGGTCACTCATTCCTGTCTCGTCGTGGCAGGGCTCATCGGTCGTTTCGACCAGAACATGAATGGGACCCGTCAAATTACGGCGATCCACATACCCGGCGATGTGGCCGATCTTCATTCAGTGGTGCAGCCACAGGCGACCTCCGCTCTCCAGGCTCTCTCCGTCGCGACTGTTTTACAGATTCCCCATGCCGCGCTGAGACGCGCGACGGCACAGCATCCGGCCTTGGCTGAAATTCTATGGCGGGACTGCATGGTGGATGCCGCAATCCTTTCACAGTGGATTGTGAACGTAGGGAGGCGAGAAGCAAAGGTTCGCATCGCTCATTTGCTTTGCGAAATGGCTTCGAGGCTCGGCGCGCCGGCTGCTGCCAACTCCTTCTCGTTCCCGTTCATGGTCACCCAGGTTCAGCTCGCGGACGCGACAGGGTTGACGACCGTTCATGTTAATCGGGTGCTGAAGACACTGCGAGAGGACGGCTTGGCGGACGTTCGCCGGCGCGAGGTAGCAGTTCACGACTGGGAAGCTTTGGTTGCGGCGGGAGATTTCAATCCTAACTATTTGCAGGCTGATATCAGGCCAGACGAGAGACTAAGGATCGTTCAGACCGCCTGAGTGGCTCGATTGACTACAACGGTCCGGAACGTCGTTATCAAAGCCGGGCATGGCCTCGAGTCGGCCCCTAATGTGGGTTAGCGCTCACTCCTTTTTAGCTTCCGCATCGGAACTGGCAGCCGCCGCGACGATTGGCACCTTCACCCATGCGAGCAAAAAAGTGGCCGCATCCGGAAAAGGATCGAAGACATGTCCGTTCTCGACAGGCTCGTCGCGGCCGTAACCCCGCCGGAATCGGAAGAAGACCGCGCGGCAGCCCGGCAAAAGGCGCGCTCGGCGGCAACGGCTGGGGACTGGCTCGACCAGATACTCAACCATCATGAGCAGGTGGAAGCCGCCTTCTCCGCCGCAAAGGCCGCGACTGATATTCAGAGCCGCACCCTAGCACAAAGAAAATTGGCGGCTCTTCTGACAGCGCATTCCAGCGCAGAGGAGGTGATCGTCTATCCCCAGCTCTCCCGCGATCACAAGACGCGCATGGTGATGGCCTATGAAGAACAGCAAGCGGCGAAGGTTCAGCTTGCCCTGCTGGAAGATATCGATCCGCTGAGCCATGACTGGCTGGAGAAGCTGGAACATATTCGCGGCGCGGTCACGCACCATGTCTATGAGGAAGAAAATGATCGCTTCCTCCATCTGAAGGAAGAACTGCCACCTGCCGACCAGGACCGCATGACGGCGCGCTACCGCGAAGAGATGGCGCGTTATGACAGCGGCCTTTGATCCGCGAAATGGACGTCGCCAAAGCCGCCGCGCTCCCTGCTGAGCGGTTCGAAGGGGCGCCGCACGTCATCATTCTGGGCGGCGGCTTCGCCGGTCTCGCTTGCGCGCGCGAACTGGGCGGCAGCCCGGTACGCGTGACGGTCATCGACCGGAACAATTATCATCTGTTCATACCGCTCCTCTATCAGGTGGCCACGGCGGCGCTTTCTCCGGCCGACATCGCCCAGCCCATCCGCCGGATAGTGCGGCGGCACGCCAATATCAGCGTCGTCCTGGCGGAAGCCTGCGGCCTGGATACGCACAGGCAGCGCTTGTTGTTGGCAGATGGATCGTCCATGCACTTCGATCGGCTGGTGATCGCAACCGGCAGCCGTTACAATTATTTCGGCCACCCGGAATGGGAGAGTGCGGCACCCGGATTACGCAGCATCGATGACGCCCGTCTGCTGCGCAGCCGCCTCCTTCGCAGTTTCGAACTGGCCGAACGCGAGCCCGATCCCGTTCTTCGGCGAGAACTCATGACCGTCATCATCGTCGGCGCCGGGCCGACCGGGGTCGAGATGGCTGGTGCCGTCGCGGAGCTGGCGCACCACACGCTCGTGCGGGACTTTCGGCACGTCGACCCTGCCGATGCCCGCATCCTCCTGGTCGAAGCAGGCGACCGGATACTGGCGAGCTTTCCGCGGGAACTGGGCATCTACGCCCAGCGCCGCCTCGACGAACTGGGCGTCCAGATCGTCTGCGGCCGCTCCGTGGAGGCAATCGACAATGAATCCGCCGTGATCGCGGGCGAGAGGCTCCGCGCAGGAACAATCATATGGGCGGCGGGGATCAAGGCTTCGCCGGCGACTGACTGGCTGGCGGCAGAGCGCGACCGGAGCGGGCGAGTGCGGGTCAGTCCCGATTTTTCGGTTCCCGGCGTCCCGCATGTCCATGTGCTTGGCGACTGCGCAGCCTTGGACGATCCCAAGACCGGACGGCCGCTCCCTGCACTGGCCCAAGTGGCGCAGCAGCAGGGCCGCCATCTGGGGCAGTCGCTCGCGCGCGAGCTGAGCGGGTCCACGCCGCTGGGAGCATTCCACTTCCGCGACCGCGGCAACACGGCCATCATAGGCCGCAATGCCGCAATCTTCGATTTCGGCCGCCGCCGCCTGAAAGGATGGCTGGCTTGGCTGCTATGGGCCATCGTCCATGTCTATCTGCTGATCGGCTTTGAAAAGCGCCTGCTGGTCAGCATCCAGTGGCTATGGCGCTATTTCACCTATCAGCGTGGAGCCAGACTGATCACCCAGCCGCCAGAGCCGCGGCCTCAACCCGCGCCGGCAAAGGAAGAATATCATGACACAGGAGACATCAGCCCGCATGAAGCCGGGGGATCGAGCGCCGGCCGGCACTGAAAGCAGCCGGGACAATCTCTGCCCAATATGCAGTGGTAAGGCTATAATCGGCGAGGAACCATGTCCTCACTACGAGGACAGTGGGCATGTTATCGAAGACATCGGCGGAGCCTGACCGGGTGAAGGTCAGCGGGTGAATCGGGACGCAAGCCGCAGCGCGACGGATGGTGCAGCCGGCGACCTGCAAGGCCATCTAGTCGATCAAACCAGCCTCCGCCGGGTCTGCCAGTTGGAGGCCGAAGGGGTTGTCGAACGCTATGTCGCCTTGGTGGACCCGGAGGTAGTCGGCCTTTCCGTGACAGCTCCGTGACAGCCTTCGTCCGTGTCCGCTTGGACCAGCAAGACGACCGTCACCTTGCTTTCTTCGAGAGCGCCGTCACAGAATTCCAGGAAGTGATGGAAATGCTATCTGATGTCCGGCGAGGCCGATTACCAGCTACGCGTGCTGGTCCGTTCATTGGGGGCATTTGAGGATTTTCTGCGCCATCGGCTGACCAAGGTGCCGGGCGTCGCCAACGTGACTACCAGCTTTGCCCTCCGCCCGGTGATTTACAAGACCGAATTGCCTTCCCTCGAATGGTGACACGCCTCGAAGAGGAGACCCGGATCGGCAAGGGCGGGACCCTGGCGGGACAGCTCTCGGGGCTCGACCTGGTGGTGCTCGATGAGCTTGGATATCTGCCGTTCGCGCGCTCTGGTGGCCAGTTGTCGACACTTGCGATATTCTGGCAGGCGCTCCCAGCGATCCTGATCTAATTCGGCGATGGGGCGGCGTGGCGGACGAGGCGCCTCATGGCTCGTAGGGTACCGGGCAGGTCAACATAACTAATCTAAATGGCGTCCGCGCAAAGTGGGTGCAGTATCGACCAGCGGCCGCTATTCGCCGAACGGGTAGGTGTCCGGAACTCCCGGCCCATGGTGCTCCGTCCCGAGCGGCGTCAGCGCCTCCGTCTCGTCGAACCAGACATAGGCGTCGAACTGCTCGGATAGAACCGCCTGCGAATAATGGCTCCAGAGTTCGGTATCCGGGCGATAGATGACACCGATGAAACGCTCCAGGCGCGGCTCCGCCAGCCGGCGCCTCAATGCATCATGCTTGCCCGGCGCGAGATCTAGCAGGAAGCGCGGCTTGCCCGCATCGTGGCATAGCCGCTCATAGCTGTCGCGGCGCGAAGGAAGCACGCGCTTCACCTCCATGTCGCCGTCCCAGTCGGTCGCGGCGGCGACCGTGCCGCTGTGCGTGCCTAATCCGATCAGCGCCGCGTCGCGGCCGAACCGTTGGCGGCAAAGCTGGCCGATGTTGAGCTCGTCGCGAACCGCACCCATGTCGGTATGGCGGGCATCGCCGATGTGACTGTTGTGCGCCCAGACGATCGCCTTGGCGTCGCGGCCCTTGGCTTCGAGGATATTCTCGAGCGTCTCGAACATGTGCGTGTCGCGCAGATTCCAGCTCTCGGAGCCGCCATAATACATGATGCGGTAATAGCGCTCGGCCGAGGCCACCAGTCGCGCGTTCTGCGCCGCATCGAGGAAGCTCTCGCCATCGGCCTGGGCATAGTCAGCCTGTCTGGCGAGCAGCGCGCGGCATTGCTCGATCACGGCGGATTCGCATTCGGCATAGCCGCTTCGGAGCGCGGAGCGGCCATAGGTGGCCGGGTCCTTCTGCCAGGGGGTGAGGCAGCCATAACGCTCACGGGCGGTGGCCGCGGCGTCCGGATCGACCCTATCGAGATAGTCGAGCACGGCCGCGATCGAGCCGCGCATGTTGTACATGTCGAGTCCGTAAAAGCCCGCGCGGCGATCCATGTCGGCGATGGCTTCATTATGCCCGCGCATCCACTCCGTAAGGACCGCGATTTCGGTGTTGCGCCACATCCAGGTCGGAAAGCGCTGGAACGGCGGTTCTGCGGACGTCCTGCGCGGGCGATGCCGCACGTAGCGGTCCACTGCCTCGGCATCGGGCCAATCGGCCTCGACCGCTACGATCGTGAAGCCATGATGTTCGATGAGGTGCCGGGTGATCGCAGCGCGGGCGCGATAGAACTCGGCCGTGCCATGGCTGGCCTCGCCCAGCAGCACGACGCGGCGATCCGCGAAGCGATCGAAGAGCGCCCCGAACGCCGGATCTTCGAAGTCGGGGAGCGGCTCGGCTGCCTCACCGATCATCTCGGGCAGGCTCAGTTTGCGCGTGGCACCCGGCAAGTGGTTCGCCGCCGAGCGGCGCCCGTCCTCGGACCAACCCTGCGCGCCGATCAGTGGTACAAACCGGACCGTGCCGAGATCCTCCTCCGCATAGCTACCAGTGCCAGTGCGCGTGATCTTGCACAGCGATTGCTCGCCCGCATCGCCCACCGGCACCACGAGGACGCCGCCGACCTTAAGCTGGTCCTTGAGCGCCCGCGGCACCTCGGGACCACCGGCTGAAACCAGAATCGCGTCGAAGGGCGCCTGATCGGGTAGCCCGAGCGTGCCATCGCCGATGCGCAGATCGACATTGCGATAGTCTAATGCCTGCAGCCGCGCGCGCGCCGCACGGCCGAGCGCCTCGTGCCGCTCGATGGCGAATACGTCTCCCCCGATGCGACTGATGACGGCAGCTGCATAACCTGAGCCCGCGCCGACCTCGAGCACGCGGTCACCCGGCCCGATCTCCGCCGCCTCGATCATGGCCGCGACGATGTAAGGCTGGGAGATCGTCTGTCCTTCCTCGATAGGCAGCGGCGCGTCCTCGTAGGCGAACTCCTCCATAGCTTCCGGCACGAAACGCTCGCGTGGGACCTCGCGCATGGCGGCAAGCACCGCTTGGTCGCGGATGCCGCGACGGGCGAGCTGGACATCGATCATCCGGTCCCGCTGCTCAGCCAAATCAGCCATCGGCCGTCTCCGCGGGGGCGGCCCTCATCGGTACGCCGAGCGCGTTGAGTTCGGCGAGGGTCTGCTTGGCGCTGCGGTGATGAACGAAGGTGCCGCCGGCGTCCTGCCAAAGAGGGGCGTGCTTCGGCTGATCGTCGACGAGGATGTCGCCGGACTGGCAATGATTGCGTTTGTCGACGGCCATCACCGTCAGAATGCGGGTGCCCGGAAAATGCTCGGCCGCCCAGCGCACCTTCTGCGGGGCAGCCCATTTGCCGCGCGGAAGGCCAGTCAGGATGATGGGATCCAGGTGCCGCACCCCCTCAAACAGGATCATCGCATCCGGCATCAGCGGCAGGGTGCCATAGAAGTCGGGATGGCGGGCGATCTCGCGCCAGAAGGCGGGGAGGCCGCGGCGCTTTTCGAAGACACGCGGCGGCATGCCGAGCAACTCGGTCGCGCCGCGATCGAAGTCGGCCAGTACGCCGTCGCAGTCGAGATAGAGCTGCATCAGCTAAAACCTTGCCGGTTGGATATAAATCGGAACCGGCGTGGGCAATGGCTCCCAACCCCGTTCGGCGATCACGTCATTGCTCTGGACGGCCTTGCGGCCCCGGCTTCGGTCAAGCGACCAGGTGATGTGGTAGGTGCTGCCGTCGGGCCGGTCCGTGCTGCCGTCGATCGAGACGATCAACGCCTGCAGACCTTCGCCATCATCGACCCTCCCGACGATCTCGGCAGCCTCTTGTGCGGGCAGAGGCTCATTGGCGGAGGCACCCGCGTGGAGCGTGACATGATCGGCTATCACGTCGGGCCAAGTCGGCGGAAAGCGTTCGAGCAGCTGTGCCCGCACGTTCCGATCGAGTTTCCAGCCTGTGACTGGCATCGTTCAGGACTTTGGATAAGGGTCGGCCGGCGGCGCCTTGTCCGCGCGGGAGGTCTCGCCGCGAGCACGATCGTCGGGCGACGGGTCCTCGCCCGCCGCGCGGACGTTGCCGCCGATCTCCGCTTCTTCGCCGGGCTCGGGGGCGGGCTGGCGATGGGCGCCCTCAGCCTCATGTTCCTTCAGGGTCGGGTCGCGCAGATTGTTCTCCGCATCACCCTGTCCGCTATTTTCGCGCATTCTCTCTCTCCATTTTCGATTACTGAACGGTCGGAAGCGCCTTGCGGCAGTCGGCCGCGCACTCCCGGCACATCTCGGCGCAGAGCCGGCAATGCTCATGCTCATGGCGTGCGCATTCTTCCGCACACAGCTCGCACACCCTCGCGCAGGTCTCGAGCATCAGCCGCAACGTCTCGATATTCTGCGCCGTCCGCCGGATTGCGAGCCGGCCTGTCGCGGCACACACATCCGCGCAGTCGAGGCACGAGCGGATGCACTGCGCCATATCCATCTTCTCGGCGACACAGGCGTCGGCGCAAGAGGTGCACATTTCCGAGCAGAACGTCGCGTGGCGCGCCGCGGTCGCGAGCGCCTCGTTGAAGTCCTCACCCACATCGGGATGGAGCGCGATCATCTTGTGAATGGACATGGCGGTCTCCTAGATGATCGGCTTGCCGCCGGTGACGGCGATGGTGGCCCCGGACACATAGCTCGCCTCGTCGGTAGCGAGCATCACATAAGCCGGCGCGAGTTCCTTGGGCTGCGCCGGTCGCCCGAGCGGCGTGTTCTTGCCGAACTCCTTCACCTGGTCTGGCGGCATGGTGGACGGAATGAGCGGGGTCCAGACCGGCCCGGGTGCGACGCAGTTCACACGGATTTTCTTCTCGCCGAGCAGCTGCGCCAGCCCGCCGGTGAAGTTCTGGATCGCGCCCTTGGTCGTGGCATAGGGCAGCAGGGTCGGCTTGGGCGTGTCGGCGTTGACCGACGTCGTGTTGATGATGGCGCTACCCTCGCGCATATGCGGCAACGCGGCCTTGGCCAGATAGAACATCGCGTGGATGTTGGTCGCGAAGGTCTTGTCCCACTCCTCGTCCGGGATATCCTCAAGCTGCTCATAGGTCATCTGGTGAGCGGCGTTGTTCACGAGAATGTCAACACGCCCGAACGCTTCGACCGCTTTGTCGATGATGGTGCGGCAATGATCGGCGCTGCTGATGTCGCCGGAAACGAGCACCGCCTGGCGCCCCGCCTTCTCGATCCAGCGCGCGGTCTCCTGTGCATCGTCGTCTTCACTGAGATAAGCGATGAGCACGTCCGCGCCTTCGCGGGCGTAAGCGATCGCCACTGCGCGGCCGATGCCGCTGTCGCCGCCGGTGATGATCGCCTTTTTCCCCTCGAGGCGACCCGACCCTCGGTACGTCTCTTCACCATGGTCGGGACGCGGATCCATGTCTTCTGTCTTGCCGGGAACCTGCTGTTGCTGCTCCGGGAGAGGCGGCTTTACCGCATCGAGGGCTTGATCGCTCATCACGGGATACTCCTTGGACGCTCAGTAGAAGAGCACCTTTCGAACGGCGCAGTTCCGGCGGGAGCGGTTCGGACAGACCAATTACAGCCGAACCGTGCCGCCTATGTGATTATCCACGTCAATGAATCACATGAGTTAAGATGGCGTTCGTCTGGGCGGGCAGGCTGATCTTCTACTCGCCGCATGAGGAACTCTGGCTGGGCGGCGTGCAGAAATATCGCCGCGCGAGATCACAGTCATGACTTTAAGCAAGCAAGGCATCGCAGGGCCCAATCAGGACGAAGATCTCAAGGAGAATTCCGGAATATGCCAAGGACGCTTACGGCTCGGACGAGGAACTCGACAATGCCTAGGGCTGGCAACACCATCTACGGCGATCTCGACAATGATCCGGCAGCGGATGGCAGCATCGATCCCGATCGTCTCGGCCGTGTCATTGAGCAAGAGTGGATATACGGAGCCGATCGCTCAAATCCCGCATACTCAGCTCTTGCTGCTATGTTCGGGTTTACCCTTGCGCTTGGTCGAAGCCATTTTCTCGAGTTCCTTCTCGCTCATCGATTCCTCCATCGACTTCGACGCGCCCTTCAGCTTGCTCTTGGGCGTGTCGCCGCGCTTGGCGGACAGCGCGGCTCCCGCCGCCTTCTGCTGCGCTTCGGATTTCGCTGGCATGACAGTTCTCCTTTGGAAGTGCAGATTCGGTGGTTTACGGCCCCCCGCGGCCGCCCACGGCACCGAATATCTGACCGGTCGTATAGCTGAACGCCGGATCGGCGAGGGCCACGTAAAGTGGCGCGAGTTCGGCGGGTTGGCCCGGGCGACCCATCGGCGTGTCCGATCCGAACTCCGGGAGCTTCTCCGGCTCCTGACCACCGGTCACCTGCAGGGGCGTCCAGATCGGTCCGGGCGCCACGCCGTTGACGCGGATGCCTTTGCTCGCGAGCTGCTTTGCCAGCCCCTTGGTGAAGTTCATGATGCCAGCCTTGGTGCAGGCATAATCAATGATGTTCTCGGGTGGATCATAGGCCACGACCGAGGTGGTGTTGATGATCGCCGCGCCTGGTTTGAGCAGCGGGATCGCCGCTTTGGTGATCCAGAACATAGCATAGAGGTTGGTCTTGAGCGTCGTGTCGAACTGCTCGCTCGATATGTCGAGGATCGATTTCTGGCTGATCTGCCGGGCAGCATTGTTGACCAGGATGTCGAGCCCGCCCAACTGGCGCGCCGCGTCTGCCACGAGCTTGCGGCAGAAAGTTTCGGTGCGGATGTCGCCAGGCAGGGCTGCAAACTTTCGGCCCGCTTCGCGCACGATCGCGCCGACCTCGTGTCCATCAGGCTCCTCGTTAGGCAGATAGCAGATCGCGACATCGGCGCCTTCCCGCGCGAACGCAATGGCGGCGGCCCGGCCGATCCCGCTGTCACCGCCGGTGATCAGTGCCTTGCGTCCCGCCAGCCGCCCAGAGCCGCGATAGCTTTGCTCTCCATGGTCCGGACGCGGCGTCATCCTGGCTGTCAGACCCGGCCAAGGCTGCTGCTGTTTGGGAAAGGGCGGCTTGGGATAATTCGCTGACTGGGCGCTGGTCGGCGCGCCCGGCTGATGCTTCTCCTGCGCGAGCGCCGGCGCGGCAGCGACCGCAGCCGCACTGACGACGACGCCGTCAACCAGTGCCCGACGAGATACTCCACCCGGATTTTGCCCCTCGTCCTCCCCCGCCTCCAGGCGATGGCCGTGATCCGTTTCGGTCATTTTCGCTTCTCCTCGGGATCGAAGGTAAAAAGGGCGGTCGGCAGCGACGGCGGCGCTCCCGGCTTGAACCAATAGGTGTCTTGAATGTGGCTCGCCGTGACGTAGATCGTGCCTTCGGGGCCTTCGGACAGCGTGTCGGGCCAGCGCAGCCGATCATCCTGGACTACAATTTCGACCGCGCTTCCTGTCCATCGCTTCACCGCATTGTCGCCGGGTGACGTGATGTAGAGCGTGCCGGTGCTGCTCATCCACAGCCCGTCCGCAACACAGGTCTCGCCTTGCTTCTGCACGGCGGCCTCAATCTCTTCCTCCGGCGTGTCTGGCACCAGCGTGGCAGTGTCGATCGCGTAGAGAGTGCGGCCGGTCAGCGCCTGCCAGTAGAGGGTCCTGCCGTCATTCGAGATGGCGATGCCATCGGAGGAGAAGACAGGCTGACGGCCGTCCGGCCGCCTGAGCGGCGCGCCATCGACCTCGACCACTACATCCTTTTCAACCTGGGTGGACGAATGGCCGTCGAGCGCCCGAAAGGAGTCGCCACTCTCCAGATCGACGACGATGATCGCGCCGCGCGTGCCGGAATCGGTGATGTAGCCATAGCGGCCATCGGGGCTGAACCGGATGTCGTTCAAATAGGTCCCTTGAAGCGCGACGTTCTGCGGGAAGGCGATCACCTGCGTCACGTGGTTGGTCGCGAGATCGATCCGCACCAGCTTCGGTCCGCCCTCCAGGATCTTTTCATTGCCGGGCGCGGCAGGGTCGAGCACCCAGAGAGCGCCGTGGCGATCGGTCACTACCGACTGAATGCACACGAAATGCTCGGCGACGGACATCTCCATCGCCTTCGCATTGCGCCAGCTGTTCCATGCCTCGTCCGGGTATGGACGCAGCGAGCCATCTTCGGCCAGTTCGGCGACCGACATGGGCGCATCGTCGGTCCAGCGCGGGAAATTGACGAAGACGCGGCCGTCCGGGCTGACGGTTACGCCCGTGACCTGATGATCGAAGACCGCGACCTGCCTGAGCTCGGTCATTACACATTCCTCCTTACAGCAAGTGTTCAATCCGAACGGGCAGCTTGCGGATGCCGCGGCCGGTCGCGTGCCAAACCGCGTGAGCGACGGCCGCGTTGCCGGTCTTATCGAAGTCGCCCTTCCTCTTTTGGTCGATCATCGCAGCTCTCCTGAGTAGTGATAGGGTCAGCTTTTCAGCATTGTCAGGGCCGGCTCACGCGCGAGTGCCCGTCGGATTTCGTCAGCGCCGGGCGTCCGCTGAGCGAGCGCCTTCTCGAGGTTGCTCACATATTTTTCGATGCGCTTGGGCGGGAGCAGCGGATCGTTGGGATCGACCGTCGCCTCGATCAGCGCGGCGCCCGGATGCGCCAACGCTTCCGCAGCGACCTGCCCCGCATCGGCACCCGAGTCGAGGTGCCAGCCGCGGATGCCGCAGGCCTCCGCCACTTTGACGAAATCGATTGGCGTCAGGTCGCACTCATATTCGACGTTGCCGAGGAACATCATCTGTTCCCACTTGATCTGGCCGAGCGTGCCGTTCTTGATGACGACGATCTTGATCGGCAGCCGATAACGAGTGATCGTCGCCAGCTCTCCCATCAGCATGGAAAGCCCGCCGTCGCCGATGAACGCGACGACCTGCCGGCCGGGAAAGGCTAGCGCAGCGGCGATCGCGTAGGGAAGGCCACACGCCATCGACGCCGACAAGCCGGAACCGCCATACATCTGCCCGGCCTTTGCGATCACGTATCGGGCCATCAGCCCGGTATTATGACCGCTGTCCCAAACGACGATCGCGTCGTCGGCGAGCCGATCGCCAACCTCCTGCACAATGCGGCCGGGCGGCATCGGCGCGTCGCCCTTCTTGATCGTGGACCGAAGCAGGTCGCGCCAGGCGCGCGACTGCTCCTGTGCGAATTCGAGGAAGCTGCGATCGGTCTTGCGCTCGATCCGCCCGTTCAATGCTGCGAGCGTCATCTGCGCGTCGCCGCACAGACCGACCTCTACGGGATAGCGCAACCCGATCCGCGTCGGATCACGATCGATCTGGACGCCGCGCGCCTGACCGGGCTGCGGATAATATTCGATATAAGGGAAGGTGGAGCCGACGATCAGCAGCGTGTCGCATCGCTCCATGACCTCCTGGCTCGCACGCGTCCCGAGCAGGCCGATGCCGCCGGTGGTGAGCGGATCATCGTCGGCCAGCAGCCCCTTGCCGAGCAAGGCCTTGGCGATCGGCGCGCCGAGCAGATCGGCGGTGCGGGTCAGTTCCTCGATGGCGCCAAGCGCACCCTGGCCCGCCAGGATGGCGACCCGCTTGCCGCTATCGAGCAGGTCCACCGCACGAGCGATCTCCTGGTCGGGCGCGCAATGGGCGGCGTCAGCCGGGACGAGGGACGCATGATGAGGGATGTTGCGGTCCGAAGCCTTCTCGGACTCCTCCGGTTCCTCCTGCACATCGACCGGCACGCTCACATGGCCGACCCCGCGATGAGCGATCGCATGCCGGCAGGCGAGGCTGACGGCATTCTCCATGTGCCGAGCGCCCATGACGCGGGCGGAATACATCGCCACGTCCATGAACACCTTTGCATGATCGATATCCTGCTGGGTGAAGCTGTCGTTCAGGTCATGATAGGGCGCGCCGGTGATGGCGATGACGGGGGCGCGATCGAGTTTGGCGTCGTAAAGGCCGTTGAGCAGATGAACGCCCCCCGGCCCGGTGGTCGCCAGGCAGCAGCCAAGCCTGCCGGTAAACTTCGCGTGCGCCGCCGCGGCGAAGGCTGCGGATTCCTCATGCCTGACCTGGATGAAGCGGATCCGATCCTGCCGAGTGCGGATCGCTTCCATGACGCCGTTGATGCCGTCGCCGGGTAGACCGAACACGGTGTCGACGCCGAACGCAATCAGCGTTTCGATCAGGATATCCGCGCCATCTCGAGGCATCCGGCCGCTCCCATTGAAATCTCACCGATCGCAATGCTCCGACGGCGGAAACGGGATGCGGCAGACGCTGTCGGTAACGGTCGCGAAAGATCGCCGTTCCAGGCTGCGGAACAAAAGGCCGCTATGATTACATAGGTTAGCGGCTGCTTCATGTGCTCGGGCCAATTGCTCGGAATATTCCGGCTCCACATTCGCTCGGGCGGACGGTTTTCGCGAGGTAAAGTCGCCTCTCCAATCCGAGAAAATGAAGACAGCTTAATTTGCTTTCGCAGATCGACTGCGGGCATGTCCGTCGTACGGAGTGTCAGAACGACAGTCTTCCCACTCGGCACTGAGGCGAGGTTTTGTTTGAACGGGTCATTGAAGGGGCGACATTGAATGTCAGCAAAGTCCCACGTGCCGCCTTCCGACGTCGACCATCCCGGCCGTCCGCGCACAAATTTGCTGATCCTAACTGCTGACCGTCAGCTATTTCGAGTGCGAATATTTCGGCCAGGACTAGATCAGCTTATCGAGCGTTAGGGGCAGGTCGCGCACGCGCTTGCCGGTTGCGTTGAAGACGGCGTTGGCGATGGCGGCCGCTACGCCGGTCGTTCCGATTTCGCCGATCCCTCGCGCACCGAGCGGCGTGCGGGGATCGGGGATGTCGGTCCACAGCACATCTATGTCGGGCACGTCGAGATGCACCGGCACATGATAGTCGGCGAGCGACGTGCTCATGATGCGGCCGCTGCGCTCGTCGAGCAGCGTTTCCTCAGTCAGCGCCATGCCGAGCCCCATGATCATGCCGCCCTTGAACTGGCTGGTCGCCGTCTTGGCATTGAGGATGCGGCCGCAGTCGAAGGCGCCGACGAGGCGATCGACGCGGATTTCACCCGTGACCTCGCTGACGCGCAACTGACAGAAGTTCGCCGACGTGCTGTGCATCGAATATTTCATGATCTCCAGCGGTGCGCCGCTTTCGCCGACCACGCTAACCTCGCTCCGGCCGGAACGGCGTAGGATGGAAGCGAAGCTTTCCTGGCGGGCGGGATCTTCGACGCTGCGGAGGCCTCCGTCTACAAGCTCCACTTCGCTGGGCTTGAGGCCGGCTAGCGGCGTGTCGTTACCCGCCAGCCGCAGCAAGTCCGTCACCAGCTTGCCACTCGCTGCGGTGATCGCCGAAGCCAGGGAGGCGGTTTGCGACGACCCGCCGGCAAAGCTCGCGAAGGGCAGGCTCGAATCCCCGATCGTCACTATGACGCGGTCAAGTGGCAGGCCCAAGCGATCGGCGGCGTGCTGCCGCTGCACCGTCGCCGTGCCCATGCCCATTTCGTGCGCGGCGCTGGCGACATGGGCATTGCCACTGGCGTCGATGGTGATCCGCACGGACGTGCCAGGCATGCGCATGAACGGAAAGGTGCCGGTGGCGCAGCCCATGCCGATCAGCCACTCGCCATCGCGCCGCATGCCCGGCTCGGCCAAACGCCGATCCCAGCCGATGCGCGCCGCGCCAAGGTCGTAGGCCTCCATCATCGCGCTTTGCGAGTGCGGTGCGCCGCTCACCGGATCGCGGGTCGCGACATTGCGCCGGCGCAGCTCGATGGGGTCCATGCCAATGGCATGCGCCAGTTCGTCGATCGCGCATTCGATCGCGAAAGTGCCGGGCGTCTCGCCCGGCCCGCGCATGAAGCTGTTCGCCAGCAGGTCGAGGTCGACATAATGCTGGACGATATCGAAGCTCTCGCTGGCATAGAGCGAGCGGCCGGTGAGGGTGAAGCCTTCATCGCAGATGCTGTGCAGCGGCCTGACGCCGTAGCCATGGTGCAGCAGAGCCTTGAGCTTGCCGTCCGCATCCGCGGCCAGCGCCACCCGCTGCTCTGTTTGCATGCGCCCGCCGATCAGCCGGTGCATGCTGGCGCGTGAGAGGGCGATACGCACGGGCCGGTCAGCAAGCTTCGCCGCCGCCGCGCCCAATATCTGGTGATCCCAAAGACCCTTTGCGCCAAAGCCTCCGCCCACGTAGGGGGAGCTGACCTCGACATCGCCGGCCTTCAGCCCGAATGTCTTCGCGAGCGAACCGGCTGTCCCGTGGATCATCTGGGTCGCATCGTGAACGATCAGCTTGCCGTCCCGCCAGACGATCGTCGCGGCATGCGGCTCGATCGGATTATGGTTCTCCCAGGGCGTCGTATAGACGGCGTCGATCTTGAAGGCGGCCCCGGCGAACTTTCGGCTTGGGCCGCCCTTCTCTAGGCGATTGCGTTCGACGAGGATGGACTCCGGCGTATAGGCGCTGGCCTTGCCTTCCTCGAACCGGGTGCGCGACGAAGCGGCGTCATAGCGCACACGGACCAAGTTGGCCGCATGGTCCGCCTGCTCTCGCGTTTCGGCCAGTACCACCGCGACGACCTGACCGTTCCAGCGTATCTCTGCGTCTTGCATGATCGGCAATGTATGATTGCCAGCGGCCTTGAGGTTGGTCATCCCGATCGGCGGGGGAACGCTCATTTTGGGGGCGTTGCGATAGGTCATGACGAGCGCGACGCCGGGGGCCGCCTCGGCCGCGGACACATCGATCTCCGCGATGCGGCCCCGCGCGATCGTGGAATGGACGAAGGCGCCGTAGAGGAGACCCTCCATCGGCACTTCGGCGGCGAACCGCGCCGCGCCGCGCACCTTGTCGGGTCCGTCGACCCGCGACTGCTGCTCGCCGAGCGACACGCGCTTGTCGATCAGGGGATCGGGCGTGCCGCCGGGCAGCCAGCTTGCCGGCACTTGGCCAATGACGGCGCGCACGCCGCCGACGATGGCGTTTTGCAGCTTCGTCATGGGTGCGCTCCTGCAAGGGCGGTCAGGACGGCGACCACCGTGCGTTCGACGAGACCTATCTTGAAACCGTTGCCAGATAGCGGCCGCGCGCCGGCCAGCTCCTCTCGGATCGCGGCAAGGAAAGCCTCGGGCGTCGGCGCGACTCCGACCAGCGCCGCCTCTGCCTTAGTCGCCCGCCAGGGCTTGGCCGCCACGCCGCCGAGCGCGATGCGGGCTTGCGTGACGCGACCATCGGCAAGCGCCAGGCCGCCCGCAACGGAGATCAGCGCGAAGGCGTAGCTGGAGCGATCGCGGACCTTGCGATATTCGGCATGCGTCAGCGCGTCAGAAGGAGGCGGCAGTTCGACGCCGGTGATCAGTTCGCCCGGCTTCAGCACGGTTTCTACATGCGGCATAGCATCGGGCAGGACATGGAAATCATTCAGCGGCACCGACCGATTGCCATCGGGCCCGGACAGATGGATCACGGCATCGAGCATGGTGAGCGCCACGCACATGTCAGAAGGATGGGTGGCGACGCACTGATCCGACGCGCCCAAAATGGCATGATAGCGGTTGAACCCGTTGATCGCGTCGCATCCGATGCCCGGCTGCCGCTTGTTGCAGCGCGCGCCTTCGACATCGTAGAAATACATGCAGCGCGTACGCTGGAGGATATTGCCACCGACCGTGGCCATGTTGCGGATCTGTGCAGAGGCGCCGGCGAGCAGTGCGCGGGCAAGCACCGGGTAGCGGCGGCGCACGAGCGGATCGGCAGCAACGGCGGCGTTCTTGACTGACGCGTCAATGATCAGCCCGCCGCCTTCGCTTTCGCGAATGGTGCCGAGCGTATGGCTGACGTCCACCAATTCGCTCGCCTGTTCGACATTCTGCCGCAGAAGATCGACAAGGTTGGTCCCGCCGCCCAGAAACCGTGCGCCACTCTCAACGCGGGCGAGGGCGTCGGCCCGATCCGCCGCTCGGACATAGGTGAAAGGCGTCATGCCGCTGTCTCCGCCAGCATCGCCTCGATCGCCTCGACGATCCCGTTATGCGCTCCGCATCGGCAGAGATTGCCGCTCATGCGCTCGCGGATCTCCGCGCGTGTCACGACCGGTGAGGCGGTGATATCGAGGGTCACATAGCTGGGGTCGCCCCCGCGAAGTTCCTCCGCCATCCCGATCGCCGAGCAGATCTGGCCGGGCGTGCAATAGCCACATTGCAGTCCGTCATGCGCGATGAAGGCCTGCTGCAATAGGTGAAGATCGCCGCCTTCACCTGCTAGGCCTTCGATCGTCCGCACCTCGCTACCGTCCGCCTGAGCCGCCAAGGTCAGGCAGGACAGGACGCGGCGGCCATCGAGAAGAACCGTGCAGGCGCCGCAGGCACCCTGGTCGCACCCCTTCTTGGTGCCGGTGAGATGAAGATGCTCGCGTAGCAAATCCAGCAGCGAGACCCGGGCATCGCCGGGCGGTGGAACTTCCGTGCCGTTCACACATATCGTCATGACTTGGCTCCATCCGTTGGCGCGACGCGGCTCGTGCGATGTCACCCACAAGATACAACGAAGTTCGGACTATTCAATCATCGTTGTAGACGATCTTTGTAATCATCGCGATGAACCGATCTCGTTCCTCAGCCGACAGCCGCGAAAGCATCAGCATATACATTTGCCGATATGTCTCGACCTGGGCCTGGGCGTAGGCCGCGCCAGCCTCAGACAGCGTGAGCGCGACCGCCCGGCGATCCGCTTCGATACGCTCGCGCTTCAGGAAGCCTCGCTTCACGAGCCGATCCGTCGCCGAAGACAAGGTCGTCGTCGGCACCGCGAGGAAGCGCGCGACATCGGTCGGGCCGCAACCGGCATGGTCCGCGACATAGAGCAGCACGGCCTTGTCCAACTCGGCGAGCGGCCGCTCGGAACGCCGGGCGTCGGCCAGCTTGTATCGCCGCGCGAAGGTGTCGAACGCAGTGCCCAGTGCAGCGAGCTGTTCTTCGGTCGGATCGCTCATTTCGCCCACATATCGCGTCTTTGCCTGCGCGAGAAGCGCGACTGCGTGCAACCTGGCAGAACTGCTCAAGACGGGAAGTGCGATGCTTGTCGATGCGACGGCTGCTTTGCATCCTTTGTCGGTGCCCGTGCTTTGCGGCACAATGTTAAGACCGAGATGGATGGACGCAAGCAGCACATCGTCCCGAGAGGTTCCATACACAGCCGACCCTGGGTCGCCATTCAGAGGCTAACTTCCGTGGTCCAGGTTCGGACCGTCAGCTATTCGAACTGATAGCTTTGCGGTCGTCAGCCGGCGAACGCTGCCATCTAAAGTGAAACGGCCGACGAGGAGCCGTCTGGATGCCGATTGACGTCGCTGCCCCTTCGCCCGTCGCGCCCGCCAAACGGAGCGCGTCGGGCCAACAGAAAATTTGTGGCCAATGAGAGCGAGCCTGAAAGTCAAAAGAAGCCCAGTCCTTGGTTCACCGCCTTAGAATGACTCGCATGAAAGAGCGCGGCCGCTCAGAAGCGAAAGCCAATGGTCCCCATGACATTCCGGGGTGCGCCCATGAAACAGTCGCCACGCGCCAGGCAGGAGGCGTAGAATTTGTTGTTGAGCAGGTTCGTCGCGTTGAGCGCGAAACGCCAGTTCTGCCAGTTGATTTCCGCCAGCGCGTCGACGGTCGTGCGCGAAGGTGTAATAATCGACCAGAGCGAACTGGTCGATACGCTCTTGCCGTTATAGACGACACCCGCGCCGAGGCGAAGCTGCCCCGCGTCGGGGAAGCCGAAGGTCTTGGTCGACCAGATCGACGCGGTGTGGCGCGGCATATAATCGAGGCTGGTGTTCACCTCCGACTTAAGCTTGCTGTAGCCATAATTGGCCAGCAATTCGAAATTGCCGGGCAGCGTGTGGCTGGCCTCGACCTCGAAGCCCTTGGTATTCAGCACGCCCGACTGGGTGGTAGCGCTGTTGGCGAGATAGAGGACGCGGTTACGCTCCTTGATCTTGAACGCCGTGATCGTGACGAGCGTGCTCGGCGCAGGCTGCCACTTCACGCCGGCTTCATATTGTGTGCCCGTGAGCGGGCGATAGGGAGCGATGGGGGCGCCGCCGACATCCTGAACCGAGCCGGCGACCGGCAGGAAGCTCTCGGTATAGCTGAAGAAGGGCGAGAAGCCGGCGCCGACTTCGCCGATGATGCCGGCGCGGAAGGTGGTGGCGTTATCTTTCTGGCCCGAGGAGCCGGTGACACGGTCGCGGCGGGCGCCCAACACGACCGAGACGCGATCGTAGAAGCGGATCTGGTCCTGCACATAGATGCCCAACTGCTTCTGCGATTCACTGAAGAAGGCGCCGCTGGGGTCGTAGGTCAGCAGCGCGTCGTAATCGATGTCGTAGAGGTCGACCGTCTCGACGCCGCCGGCATAACGCTTGCTGACCTTGTTCCAGCTATAGTCGACCCCGACGAGCAGCTTGTGCTCGATATTCGCGCCGGTGTTGAAGTTGAATTGCAGATTGTTGTCGGTTGAAAAGACGTTCATCCGCGCGTCGCTGGCGTCGGCGTAGAGGCCGATGGTGCGGCCATCAGCTCCGAACGGATTTTCAGGATTGCTGTAGCTGTCGGCATAGTGGGTGTTATATTCAAGGTCGCTGTCGATGTAGCGGGCCTTGAGGCTGAGCCGCACATTGTCCGAAAACTGGTGAGTGATGGAGCCGCCGCCCTGGAGCGAGCGGCCGGCATAGCGGTCCCAGCCCGGCTTGCCGACGAACGTGTAGCGATCGAGCTGCTCGCCAGCGACACTGTTGGGCCGGAAGGTGCCAACAATCGGCAGGAACTGCGATGTCGAACCCGTGTCATCCTCCTGATAGAGGCCGGTCAGCACGATATCGGTGGCGGGCGTCGGCTGCCAGCGGACCGACGGGGCGAACATCACGCGGTCGTCGGGGACATGATCGATATAGGTGTCGGCATCACGAACCCGGGCCACCGCGCGGATCGCCAGATTGTCCGCGAGCGCGATGTTGACGTCGCCCATCGCTTCCTTTCGATCATAGCTGCCATAGACGAGGTTGATTTCGCCGCCGCTCCTGAATTCCGGGGTTTTCGAGACCAGGTTGACGAGGCCGCCGATCGAACCCTGACCATAGAGGACGGAGGCCGGGCCGCGCACGATTTCCACGCGGGAAAAGTTATACGGGTCCGAGGTGATGCTGGCATAATAGCTGAAGATGTCGCGCATCCCGTCCCGGAACTGGAGCGCGTCGATGCCGCGAATGTTGAAGCCGTCGATGCGGGTGTCGCGACCATAGGGATTGGCCAGGACGCTGGCGCCATATTTGACCGTGTCGCTGATGCTGATCGCACCTTGCGCAAGATATTGGTCCGCCGTGATGACCGTGATCGGCTGAGGGGTTTCGATGATAGGGGTTTCGGTCTTGGTTCCCGCGAACTGAGCGGTAACGACGATCGCATCGGCAGTGCCTGGCTCGCCGTCAGCAGTGGCTTCTGCCGCCGACGCGGCCTGTAACGAGAGCATCCATGCCACTGCCGTCAACCCGATCATTCGCATCTTTCATCCCCTTCGAATAGGCCGCCGGGCGCCATAGATATGTTGCGAGAAGTTCGCAATAGCATTCTTCTTGCGAAGCATGAGCATCAAGAATAGGACAGGCGCAGGAGGGTCCATCGACCGCCGGATGGAGGAACTATGTCACTTGCGGCGCGGAAATGGACCCGCATTGCCTTTGCAGGACCCGGGGCGGTTATCGTCACCATCGCTATGATCGCGGGTATGGCGCTTTGGCTGCCGGGCGGCACGGCGGGGATCGACAATCTCGTGCTGCCGCTGGTGCTGATGCCGCTGATCTGGGCTGCGCTGTTCTTTCATGCCTGCCTTGACCGCCGGCTCGGCCGTGTCGCCCTGGTCGCGCTCGGGCTGCTCGCCGTCCATGCTGGTTTTGTCGCCAACAAATTTCTCGACCATGGCTCCGCCACGATGGAAGCCCGACCATGATCCACCTTGATAGGCAAGAAACCAAGTTGATGGTCGCCGTCCACGGCTGGTCGGGAATCATTTTGGGCTTGCTGCTCTATGCCGTGGTGCTGACCGGCACGGTCGCGGTTTTCGCCGAGGAGGTCGGCATTTGGTCGGCAGGCCATGTGCAGACCACATCCGTCTTCGAACGGCCGATCGACCGCGCGGTTCGGGATCTGGGCGCGCGCACGCCCGCCAAATATCATGAAGGCGTCGATCTGTTCGAAATCGGCGATCATCAACTCGGTGCCTTCTTTCATCGCCATGAAACCGATCCCGACGGCAGTTTCGTCAGCCGCGGCATCTATTATCAGCTCGACCGGAACATGCGCGTCGCCAAGAAATTGTTCGGCACCGGCGAGGAGGTGTTCGGGCCGCGCAATGATGATGCGCTCAGCAGCTTCCTGGTCGACACCCATGTCCGCCTGCATGTGCCCGATCCCTGGGGCTTGCTGCTGACGGGCATAGTAGGGCTGGCGATGCTGGTGGCGGCCATTTCCGGCCTGCTCATCCACCGTCACCTGTTCAGGGATATTTTCACCCTGCGGCGGAAGGCTCATCCGGTCCTGGTCGAGCGCGACCGGCACAGCGTGGCGGGCACATGGAGCCTGCCCTTCGCCTTCATCCTGGCCTTCACGGGCAGCTTCTTTTCCTTCTATTCGACGGCGGGCGTGCCGATCGTGGCGATGGCGGCCTTTGGCGGCGACGTGGCCGCGCTGAATGAGGCGGTCTATGGCAATCCCGGCAAGGCTGATCCCCGCGTGACGGGCATCGGCAATCTCGACGGGGTTATGGCCGACGCAATCCGCCGGACCAAAGGACGCGCGCCGACCTTCGTGACGATCGAGAATTTCGGTCGCGCGGATGCGCAACTTACCACCTATCATCAGCCGCCACCGGGCGACATCGAGCCCGCCACGCTGCTTTATGATGGAGCGACTGGTCAGTTCGAGCGCACCAAGCCGGCGATCGGCACCCGTCCTTCGGCCGGCGGTACATTGACAGCCATCATGGCGCCGCTGCATTTCGGTAATTTCGGCGGATTGCTCTCCAAGGCGATCTGGTTCGCGCTGGGCTTTGCCATCTGCTATGTGACGCTCACCGGCCTGCGCCTGTGGCTGGCGCGACGGACCTTGGATGTCCGATCTCTCGGCTGGCTGGACCGCTCGGTGTCGGTGGTCGGCTTCGGCCTGCCTTTCGCGCTGGCAATGTCGGCCGCCGCTTTCCTCATCACCCTTCCGTTGGGCACTGCCGTCTTCTGGACGACGGCCGCTTTCCTGATTGCGGCCGGCGTAGCGATCCTTGGCGCTGCTTGCCTAAGGTCAGCAAGGGCGGTAGCTTTGACCATGCAGTGGGGAATGGCGCTCGCGCTGATCGCTCTCCCGTTTCTTCGCCTTGCTACCGGTGGGCCGGGCTGGACGAGCGCGCTTCAAGCGAACCAGCCGATCATCATCATGATCGACGTCGCCTTCGCGCTCGGGGGCAGCGCGCTGCTGTGGCGTCTTCAGTCGCCCAGGCCAAGGTCAGACAACCCGCATGTTTCGGCACGCTTGCAGGCGGCGGAATGATGCTACCGGCAGTCTTCGCTCTTGGCGTTTCAGCGGTCGTCGTCGTTTTTCTGTGCATCGGTGACCCCAAGCGTCGGCGATCGAGCGGAGCATCCGGCAAGGTGCAGAGCAGGATGCAGCGATGGTGCCTGACCGGCGTACTTTGCCTGCCGGGGATTGCTTTTGCGCTGTCCGGCGATGCCGCCGCTTTCATGATGTGGCTCGGGGGGACGGCCTTCATCGGCTGGATCATCGCGCAGATACTCCCCTGGATAAAACCCGCAGACTGACAACCCGTTCAGACCGTAATCACTGAATTTCGGTTGCCACCTAAAGCATCCCACCTGCTGCGTCATGGCCTAGAAGCTCAGCAACCGACCCATGCCGGACTTTCAGCGCCTAATTTTCGATCCCCAGCAGCAGACATTCGCTTTTCTGCCAGCTGTCGAGCAGCAAAGCGTGAGGATGGTGCTGTCTAGAGAAGTTGTCACCACGCTGATCAGAATTGCGCGGACCAACTTCCCTCAGGCCGAGCGCTCATTTCTAGCGTGATGGTCCCTTGGACAGGGTAAGGCGTACCGTGATGACGTCGCCTTCGGCCAGCTTTTCTGCTTTTCTTACACTCGCCTTGATAGGCAGCATGTAGCCTTGAATGGCCTTGCTCGGGAAGACCGATGTACGCCAACACGTTTTGCCGATGCCAGCCTCTACGTAGACCGATCCCCAAGCCGCCGAGTAGCCAGACGATGCTACACGGATGGCTTCGGCGACCTCGCCGTCGATCGTCAGAAAATGCCACGACATCGATGAGAGCTGGCCATCCTTGCCTTCCCCGCGCCACAACCAGATAGGGCCGACATGCTCCCAAGCTGTTTCGGCAAGTGAGACGTCTCCGCCCAGTTCTTCTCGCAGGAAACGGATCAGCTCGAGATCTGTTGGGCCATCGTTCGTTTGCATCACGGGATCATTGGCTGTTCGCTTGTTTGATGCAACCCGATCTGGCGCTATCATTTGCGTATAAGTTGTCTTTCGTTGGATGCCGCAGCCGACCCATCCCCGTCATTAAGAGCTCGAATTTCACTCCTCGGATACGGGCGGCTAACAGCTGTTCCTGGGGTGGCCCGGTTCGGATTTAATGACCCTTGCGCCGAAGATGATGCCCCTTTATTGCAAATAGATCGCATTAGCGAATCTTTTGATAGGGGGCTGCTTTGTCCATCATTCGTGGGGCGCTGCTCGCGTCCGCTTCTTTCTGCAGCACCGTGGCCTATGCTGAACAAATAGCTATTCCCTCCACGGAAGTTGTTGAGGGGAACCAGATCGTCGTTACCGGCCGCGCCCAACGCCTGTACCGAACAGAAATTACGACGGTAGGCAAGAGCGCGCAAGACCCGCTCGATATTCCGCAGGCACTGCAGGTGATCAACAAGGATCTGTTCGCCGATCAGGGCGCGCGCGACGCGACGGATATCTATCGCAACATCTCGGGCGTCAGCTTCTTCAGCTATGCCGGCGTCACCTTCCGCGGCTTCCGGCAGGATCAGTCCTTCTACGACGGCATGCGGGGCAACCCTTTCATCGGCTTTTCGGTGCCTCAGCTCTTCAACATAGAGCGGGTCGAGGTGCTGAAAGGTCCGGCGGGCCTCTTCTTCGGGCCGGGCTCGCCGGGCGGCATCATCAACTATGTGTCGAAGGTGCCGGATACCAAGACGGCCATGCGGCTTGTGGCGACCGGCGGCAATTACGACCGGCGCGGCATATCGGCCGAAGCGACCGGCCCGATCGACAGTGACGGCATCGTCACCTATCGCCTTGGCGGCTTCTACGAGGCGATGAACCCGTATCGGCTGAACACGAAGAATGTGTCGCTGATCGGCGATGGCGGCGTCGCGATCCGGACGAACGAAGGCGGCAAGCTGACGCTGCAGGCGACGGTCTACGACAATGACCTGCAAGCGAACCGCCTTCGCGGTGTGTTGACCGACAATGCCGGCAATTTCCTGACCAACATCCGCTGGAACGCCAACGAGCCTACGGACTTCCTGCATCTGAAGTCGCAGGCCTATCAAGCGCGCTACGCCACGGCGATCGGCGATGCCGTCACGTTCGACGCTGGCGTGCGCTATTTCAAGGCGACGGAGACGCAGCAATATCACGAGCCGCGCGGTTTCGTGACGGGAAGCACCGATCTGGTCGCGCGGGAGTTTCGCGATCAGATCCGCGATGTGGACGGCCTTTCCTTCTCCGCCAATCTCACCGCACGCGTCAATCTGCTTGGGATGCGGCATAAGCTTCAGACTGGCGCGGACTGGTATGACGAAACCAGCGTGCTCAACAGCCGCATCCTGCGCGCGGGTGTGACACCGCTCAGTCTCAGCAACCCGGTCTATACCAACAGCGCGCGCGATGTGGCTCGGGCGGCGCTGCTGCCCTTCACCGCCACCGATACCCGCACCAAGCGCGAGGGCGCCTATCTGCAGGACCAGATCAGCCTGACCGATAGGGTCATGCTTGTGGGTGGTGTCCGATATGACAGGTTCGAGGATGGCGTGGTCGGCAACCGCTTCTACAGGGACGATGACGTCACTCTGCGTACGGGCGCCATCTTCAAGCCGCGTAAGGACGTTTCGGTCTATGTAAGCTGGTCGCAGAGTTTCGAGCCGCAGAGCGCCTCAAGTCAGACGGTCGATGCCGGTGGTCCGTTCGCCCCCGTGACGGGCGATCAGTTCGAGGGCGGGGTCAAGACGGACTTGTTCGACGGCCGCCTTCAGGCCAATTTCGCCGCTTACCGGATCGTGCGCAAAAACATTCTGCAAGCAGACCCCAGCCTGCCTCCGGTCAACGGCCAGGATCAATTGCGCCCGATCGGCGAGGTCACGAGCAAGGGGTTCGAGGTCGACCTTTCGACCGACATTACGGACAATTGGGTCGCGCTGGTCAACTATGGCTATAATGATACGAAGATCACCGGAACGATCGCGGGGCAGGCGATCACCAACGCCGTGGGCGATCGCTTCGCAAATGCGCCCAAACATAAGCTCGGCTGCTGGACCCGCTATCAGGTGCCGGCGATTGACGCGGCCTTCGCCGTCGGCGGCGAGTATGTGTCGCGGCGCATCAGCCTCTCCGGCCAAGGCGTGAAGCCCTACACGATTTTCGATGCGTCCATCACCAAGGGGCTGGGCTTTGCCGAACTGATGCTGCGCGTCGACAACATCTTCGACAAGGTCTATGCGGCCTCCGGCTTTTCCGCGCAGAGCGGGCATTTCCCAGGGGAGCCTCGCACCTTCCTGGCCGAACTGCGCTTCAGCTTCTGATCCATGGGTAAGGCGCATGCCAAGAGGGGTCGCTCGCTCTGGTGGGTGGTGCATAGCTGGATCGGGCTCAAGCTCTCCATCTTCCTGACCTTCATCCTTGCGACCGGTACGCTCGCCGTCTTCGCGCATGAGATCGACTGGCTGGTGACACCCTCCATGCGCGTTTCGCCGCGCCCGGAGCCGGTCGCCTCCTGGGGCGCCTTGGCGGAAGCCGCGGCGCGCGCAGCGCCGGAGGCACGGCTTCAGACGCTCTACGCCCCCATCGACCCGTGGTTCGCCGCCGAAGCATGGGTCAGCCATGGCAAGGGCGCGCCCGAGCGGATCTATGTCGATCCCTGGACGGCAGAGGTGACCGGCCGGCGTGGGTGGGCCAATGTCCACCGCTTCCTGCGGCAGGTGCATCGCCATCTCATGTTGCCGACGAAGATCGGCATTCCACTGGTGTCATCCCTGGCGCTGCTGCTGACGGCGTCGCTGATATCCGGAATCGTCACCTACAAGAAATGGTGGCGCGGCTTCTTCCGCGCACCGCGCACGGGTGACACGCGGCGCCTGACCGGCGACTTGCATCGCCTGATCGGCTTGTGGAGTCTCTGGTTCGTCGTGCTCATCGCGCTGACAGGCGTCTGGTATCTGGTGGAGACATTGGGCGGGAACGCACCCGTGCCCGAAATGCCGCAGGTTGCCGCCGGTACTCCCCCGGTCGGCGCCCGGCTGGATCGCCTTGTGGCGAGCGCCCGACGATCAGACCCGAAGCTCGACATTCGGGAAATCCGCTTCACGCCGGAGCACGGCGTCATACTCCTGGGGCAGTCGTCTGCCTGGCTTGTGCGCGACCGCGCCAATGGCGTCGCGATCGATCCGGCAACCCAAAGGGTGATTGCCCGACTGGATGGGCGCGACCTCAGTGTCCATCAGCGCATTTCCGAAATGGCCGACCCGCTGCACTTCGGCACGTTCGGCGGGCTGTGGACGAAGGTAATCTGGTTCCTCTTCGGCGCGGCACTCACCGCCATGGCAGTGACCGGCACCGTGATCTATGCGACCCGGTTGGCAAAGATCGCTCAACTGCATGGTAACGGCTGGCAGCTAGCCTGGCGCGGCATGGGAATATGGGCTTATATCGGCATAGCGCTCATCCTGATGGCTCTGGCGCTCACGCCAGGCGCTATCGCCGGCGCGAGTTGAGAATACGACCCTTCCCGGCCACTCGCTCCCGCTTTTAGTCTTCCTAAAAGCGGACATTGTTTCGGCGCGCGCCGGAGGGTCGCGCATGTCGGAAAAGTTGGACGATCCGGAACGGCTCCTTTCGGGAGCGCTGATAGGGATACCGGACGTTCCGGACGGCGGACCGACCTGTCAGCTTGGCGCCCTGATTGCCGTCGTTCAGCGCCCGCATAGATGCCCTCAAAAGCAGACGTATTCCTAACGGCTAGGGAGTTCCGCAACGTACTTCTACAGGGTGGTTCAGGTCGCCGTCATGCGAAAGACGTGCTGTGCGACAGATCTCTCCAAGCTTCGTATTCTTCACGCCGCCCCTCCAACGCCGCTGTGATCCCGGCCCAGCTGTCCGCGCCAAGAATTAGGCGTCGCGGCATCTCGCCCGCTTCTGCCAGCCCGACCAGAATTTCGCCGATCCGGTCGGGATCGCTGGGCGCCAGCGCGAAATCTTTGTCGTTGTCCAGAAGGTCGATGATCGCGTGGGCGCTTTCAGCGTATGCGTCGATCCGGGGGCTGCGAAGGTTGCGCTCGACGATTCCCGTACGGATGCCGCCGGGCTCGATCGCCATCACCTTGATCCCGAGCGGCGCGACCTCTTGCGCGAGCGCTTCGGTAAGCCCCTCGAGGGCAAACTTGGTGGCGCTATAGTAGCCGAGCGACGGCATTGCGACGACCCCGTTGAACGACGACACGTTGATGATAGCGCCTCTGCCCCGGTCCCGCATTCCCGGGAGAGCGGCGCGGATGGCGTGTGCTGCCCCTAGGACATTGGTTTCGAAGAGCGTGCGGATCTTAGCATCCTCCCCTTCCTCGATCGCCGCGAGATAGCCCAGCGCAGCATTGTTCACGAGGACGTCGATGCCGCCATGCCACGCCTCGGCTGCCGCAATGGCCCCTTCGATCTGGTCCGGAGCGGTCAGGTCCATCGACAACGCCAGCACCCGCTCGGGCGCGGTCTCGGTCAGCTTCGCAAGACGGGTGTTGTCGCGGGCTGTCGCAGCGACGCGATGGCCGGCGCGCAGCGCAGCTCTCGCGATCGCCGCGCCAAGGCCGCTGGAGGCGCCGGTGATGAACCAGGTTCGAGCAGTCATGATGGTTTCCTTTCAGGCGGAGGACCCGCGGAGCCACTCCCCGTCCGCTGCGCGCGAGCGGCCGAGCTACGCCTTCACGAAGGCGAGCAGGTCGGGATTGATGAGGTCGGCATGCGTCGTCAGCATCCCGTGCGGGTAGCCCTCGTAGATCTTCAGCGTGCCGTTGCGGAGCAGCCCGATCTGTTTCAGCGCCGCGGCGGAATAAGGCACCACCTGGTCGTCGTCACCCTGCACGACGAGGATCGGAACGTCGATCGCCGTCAGGTCCTCGGTCTGGTCGGTCTCGGAGAATGCCTTGATGCCCTGGTATTGGGCGAGCGCGCTGCCCATCATGCCCTGGCGCCACCAGTTGTCGATGATCGCCTGCGAGACGTCCGCCCCGGGGCGGTTGAAGCCGTAGAACGGCCCCGAGGCAACGTCGCGGAAGAACCGCGCGCGGTTGCCGGCCAGCGCCTCGCGGAAGCTGTCGAACACCTCGATTGACGTGCCTTCCGGGTTTGACCTGGTCTTGAGCATCAACGGCGGAGCCGCGCTGACGAGAACCGCCTTGGCGACGCGGCCCTGCGGCTGGCCATGCAGTGCAACATAGCGCGCGACCTCGCCGCCGCCGGTCGAATGGCCGATATGGACCGCGTTCCTGAGGTTAAGGTGCTCGACGACGGCCGCCGCGTCGGCGGCATAGTGATCCATGTCGTGGCCAATGTCGGTCTGCGTCGAGCGACCATGGCCGCGCCGGTCATGTGCGACCACCCGGTAGCCGTTGGCGAGAAAGAACAGCATCTGGCTGTCCCAGTCGTCCGACGACAGCGGCCAGCCATGGTGGAACATGATCGGCTGGGCCTCCTTCGGCCCCCAGTCCTTGTAGAAGATCTCGGTGCCGTCGCCCGTTCTTACGAAACCACTGCTCATCTTGCGTCTCCTTGGAGTCTGTCGGAGCGGCGTCAGGCCGCGATATTGAGGACGACCCGCCCCAGCGTCTCGCCGGCCTCGAGCGCGTCGTGCGCTGCGCCCACGCCGTCGAACGAGACGATCCGGTCGATGTGCGCGCGAAGCTCCCCGCGATCGACCATCTCGGCCACGCGGTTCAGGATTTCGGCGGTTCGGACACGCCGGATGTGATCGCCGGCTATCTGGGGCTGGCCGATATTCACGAAACGGATGTCGATATTGTTCCACTCGGCAAGGGCGTTGGTTCCCGTCGGCCACGGGGAGACAACGGTGTTCACCAAGGTCCCGAACGGGGCGACATGGGCGAAGCTCTGGGCGAAATTCTCGTGGCCGACGAAGTCGAATACGGTGTCGGCGCCTTCCTTGCCCGCCCAGCTGCGCAGGCCTTCGAGTACGTCTTCGGACCGATAGTTGATCGCGAGCTCCGCGCCCAGCGAGCGCACCAGATCGGCCTTGGCCTCGCTCGAAACCGTCGCCGCGATCCGCGCGCCCAGCGCGCGGAGATACTGGATCGCGATGTGTCCGAGCCCGCCTGCGCCGCCCTGGACCAGCACGAAGTCGCCGGGGTGGATGTCGGCCTTGTCGAACACAGCCTGCCACGCGGTCAGCGCGACGGTCGGCAGCGCGGCCGCCTCAAGGAAGTCGAGGCTGGCCGGCATCCGGGCCGCATAGTGCCCGTTCAGCACCTTGTACTCGGCATAGCTGCCGAACTTGCCGGCATAGCCACCGTCGACATACCAGACCGCATCGCCCGGCTGGAGGTGCTTGATGGCGGCGCCGACGGCATCGACGACGCCCGTCCCGTCGATTCCGAGGATCGTGAAGGCGTCGATCGCTCCGTCGCCGTACACTGCACCGTTCCTGCGGCTCTGCCAGTCTGCGGGGTTGATGCCTGCCGCCATCACGCGGACGAGAATGTCGGTATCGGCCAGTATGCGCGGCCTTGCGATCTCTCGCAGCTCGAGCACTTCGGGCCCTCCGGCGCGCGCCATGACCAGCGCTTGCATCGTAGCGACCTTGTTCGAGTTCTCGCTCATCGCCGCCTCCTATTCCGTGAACTCGAGGATGGTGCGGCGAAGCTCGAGACGCGTGATCCGCCAGCCGTCGGTCCCCAGGCGCCAGAGCTCGTGATAGTGCCCATAGCCGTGCATCCGGCGCGGCCCTTCCGACCCCGGGCGGAAGATGATCATGTCCTCCATCGACCAAGTCGCGGAAATCTCGGTATCGGAGATCTGATCTATTTCGTCGTTGTGCATCTGGTGGATCGACTGCCCGCCTTCGAGCCCGGCCCGGGCCGCAGCCACGAAGCTGTCGCGGTCGTCGTGGGAAACGACCAGGTTCCCCGCCGGATCGAACATGCGCACCTCGACCGCCGGCTCGAAGAGGTCGGCGAAACCGTCCCAATCCTTGGTGTCGAGGAAGCGGGCGTAGCGCGCCTTGGCGCGCCGAACCTGCTCGATATTGTCTATGGCGGTATCCATCGCCGGTCTCCTTTCTGTGACTGATATTGCGCCAAGGAGTAGAAACGTATAGATATCGGACCGCCATATTTGTTGCTCTATCGTCCAGAAGGATGGCTGATCATGGACCCTCTGACAGAGATCTTCACGCAAATGCGCATTCGCAAGGCGGGCTTCACGCGGCTCGATGCGACCGCGCCCTGGGGCTTCATGTCCAAAGGCGAGCAGGCCGTGAAGTTCGTGCTCGTGGTGCGAGGATCGGGAATCCTGATTTCGGGGAACAATGCCGAACCGATCCCGCTGCGCGGCGGCGATGTCTTCATCATGCTAGATGACGAGCCCTATCGCCTGTTCGACCATGAAGGCTCGCAGATGATCGACTGTGTCGACGTGGAGAAGCTGCGCGTGGGGCATCGGATAGAGCTAGGCGGCGGGGGCGCGCTCACCACCTTTGTGAGCGGCGCTTTCGAGATCGACGCGCTCGATGCCCAGCCGCTTCTCGCCGTGTTGCCGAAGCTGCTTCATCTAAAGCTCGATCAGAACCGGTCGCTTGCCTTCCAGTCAGTCCTCGAGCTGCTTGCAGCGGAGACCGAGGCGCCGGGTCTTGGCTCCGAGGCGGTCACGAGCCGGCTCTTCGAGCTGCTGTTCGTCCATGCCATACGCGCGCTCGCGTCGCAGCCTGGCGGTCCCACGCACGGATGGCTGGCGGCGCTCGCCGACCGCAATCTGGCGCAGGCCATAAAGGCCGTTCATGCGGAGCCCGGGCGGGATTGGACTGTCGAAGCTCTCGCGCGGGAAGCGGGAATGTCGCGATCAGCGTTTGCGGCCCGGTTCAAGGTCGTGGTCGGCCGTACGCCGTTGGAGTATCTGACCCACTGGCGCATATATCGGGCGACGCGGATGATCCAGAGGCGTGGCACAGCTCTGGCGGAGGTCTCCCGCAGCATCGGCTATGAGTCGCCGGCAGCGTTCAATCGCGCGTTCAAAAAGGAAACCGGCCAGACGCCGGGCGCTTTCAGGAAGAAGATCGGGCTGGAAATCGCACCCGTATGAACGCCCGCAAGGACGTCGTTAGCAGTCGATCAGCAACGCCTTCAGCTCGTCAGCTGCTATGCGCCCCAATCCCAGTCGCTCAGCTTGGGCCGACATGTCCTAAACTGATACTCGTTCATCCTGCTCTAAGTGGTGCCCTGGTGCGGCCAACCGTAGAACGTGTACGACCATCACCTTTCAAGCGTGGCTGGTTTGGATTGTGGACGAAATGTGGGCAAGCTTATCGGGGTTCTTAACTATGTAGATCGCGACGATTTTGCCGTCCTGCAGGTCGAGTGCCGTCGTTTGCAGTGCGCCGCCCTGATTGCGGCTGATGTAGCCGGGCAAGCCATCGATCATTACGGTGCGAAGCAATCTGGGCGGTGGCGCGTTCTTGCGACGTACTCCGGCAAAGACACGCAGCGCAAACTCGATCCCCCGCACGACATTGCGGAAAGCGAGTACCTTACCACCGCCATCGGTATGAATCTCGACGTCCTCCGCCAGGATTTTCGAAAGTCGGGTCGTATCTCCATCCCGCGCGGCGGTGAAAAAAGGCGCGTGCAAGCCTGTCTGCTTCGGCAGGCTCAACGGCGAACCTCGGTCGCGCAGCCTGAACATGTTTGCGGGCTCGTGAAGCGAGTTGACGGACGGCGGCAGGCTCTCGACCCAGGGTTATGGCCACCTCGGGCAATGCCACGTCGAACACGTCATGAAGAAGGAAGGCCGCCCGCTCCAGCGGCGACAGGCGCTCCATCGCCAGCATAAGCGTGACAGTTATGTCGTCGGCGATTGTTTCGTCCGGCTCGACGGACCCGATCAGCGGATCGGGTAGCCACGGACCTATATAGGTCTCGCGTTGTGCGCGCGCCGATTTCTTGCGGTCGAGGCACAAGCGGGTGACAATCCGGGTCAGATAGGTCGTAGGGAAGTCGATATCATCTTCGATCCCTTCCCAGCGCAGCCAGGCATCTTGCATAACATCCTCGGCATCGCTGTGGGAGCCGAGCATTCGGTATGCGAGCCGATGCAATCGATTGCGTTCGGCCTCATATCCGGAGATGCGCTGTTCACGTCTCGCCGTCCGTCGGTCGGCGGCATTTCCGCCGGCGCGCGTCGACACCAATGTCTCCTTCATGGTCATGTGTACAAGACGATGCAGCGTGCCCGGTTGTGACATAAACCCGGCCATTCACGAAAAATTTCTCCGAAGATGTCACACTTGCCCGTCTTGCCTCGTCAAGTCCGCGAGCGCCGCTGAATGGCGCCACAGGCCAAGGACATGATGATGAGCGAAACGAAACGGCTGATCTGGCACGAGATCGCGCCACAGGGCGCGAAGGCGTTGTTCGGTATCCATCACTACGTGACAACCGGCACCAACCTGCCGGAGGAACTTATACATCTCGTGTTCCTGCGGGTTTCGCAAATCAATGGCTGCGCGCATTGCATCGACCTCCACACGCGCGACCTACTCAAGACGATGCCGGTCGACAAAGTTGCCTTGATCCCGGTCTGGGCGGAAGTTCCGCATCTTTTTCCGGAGCAATACCGCGCCGCGCTGGCTTGGGCCGAGGAGGTTACGCTCGTCAGCGAAACACATGCTTCGGACGAAGCATATGCAGCTGCTTCGGCGGTATTTGAACCGAAGGACCTCGTGGATCTCACCATCGCCATTGCGGCAATGAATGCCTTCAATCGCCTTGGCGCACCATTTCGGTTGCCCGTCAAGGCGCAGGCGTGAACCGCTACGGAAGGGCCATCTCAATTAATGAAAGACCCGAACGTCTATCGGGGGACTGGACGGGCTGCTGGATGTATTGGTTCAGCGGCTTCGTTCTGCGAAGGATAAGCGCGCAGCGGCTGATTTTCCCAGCTGCCTTCCCAACCTGTAAGTACCCGGTCGGCCCAGATGCGGCCGTTCGTGCGATCGAATGCAATGTCCGATTTCGCAGTTCGAGTTCCAAAAGCGGCCCGTCGGCTGTCCGCCCAGAAGGCGCCATAACTCGCCGCGTGAATGAACGGCCGGTTTCGACGCTCAGGCGAACCGCCGCGAACGACGGCTATGTCGGCGGTTTAATCGTCTACATCGACCAACCAAGCTGGCATGTCCCGCTTGGCATGAAGCACGCGCCAGACATCCACATGGGTCTCGAATTCAAGGTAGAAAACTAGCCAAGGAAATCCTTTAAGCCCTATGGTTCTCAACCCGGGTAAGTTCAGCTCGTGAGACCATCGCGGAGAGCCTGCCGCCGGCATTTCCCCGATGAAAGTATAGGCCTGTTCAAGTGCATCAATGAAGCCGAAGGCGGCATCAGCGCCGGCTACATCAGCGTAATGTTCGACCGCAAGGTCGACATCCGCCCGCGCTTTGGCGCGCGGTATGATCGGTTTTGCAGTCACTACCCGGCGCGTTGCGCCACACGGTCACGAAGGCCTTGAAAATATCCGGCATCGGCCGGTGCTGAGGCTTCAGAACTGCCGCCGTCCAAGAGCATTTCACGAAGGCGCTGAATGTCCTGGTCCTTACGGATCAATTCCCGCACATACTCACTGCTCGTGCCATAACCACGCATGTTGACCTGCTGGTCAACAAACGCCTTGAGCGCATCCGGAAGCGAGATGTTCATCGTCGACATGGACTATGATATAGGAGGTTTGGCAAAATTTGGCAAGATGCCGCGAGGCTCCAGTCGCCGAACATAGCAACGTTCCGATACCTTCCGATCGGCCAATTCCGGCTATCGGAGAACTATCATGGGACATTCGGACCTCGACCCCGCCATACATGATCGGCGCCCTTGGAATGCAGGGCAGAATGTGGGGCCGAAGCGCCCTCTGAAGCCGCGCGATATCTGGGCAATCCGTTTCTATCTAGACGAACACAGGCGCCTGCGCGACCGGGCCCTGTTCGATCTTGCGATTGACAGCAAATTGCGTGGCTGCGACCTGGTCAAGATCAGGATAGGCGACCTGATGAGCGCAGGGTCATTTCGCGATCGCGCGACGGTTATCCAGCAAAAGACCGGTCGTCCGGTGCAATTCGAGATCATGACCGAGGCACGTAAGAGCCTCAAAGCATGGCTTGATCGGCGCGGCGGGACGATCCGCGACTTCGTATTCCCAAGCAGGATCGATTACCTTGGTCATTTGAGCACACGGCAATATGCGCGTCTCGTCGACGAATGGGTCTCGACGATCGGCCTCGACAGACGAGAGTATGGCACGCACTCGATGCGACGGACCAAGGCGGCGCTGATCTATAAAACCACAGGCAATCTCCGCGCTGTGCAAATCCTGCTTGGCCATACCAACATCGAAAATACAGTCAGATACCTCGGCGTAGATGTCGATGATGCTCTGACGCTGTCCGAACGGACTGAAATTTGAAATTTCCGGCTTCCTGATATTTCTGGGAAGCCGGTTCACCATATGTACGACCCGCAGGTATCACGAGTGCTGCTGACCCCGAGAACGACCGCTATGTCGGCGACCCCGGGCCATGACTAGCTTGCCGAGTAGGTGACGACCTCAATCTTGTTGCCATCGAGATCGTGAACGAAGGCTCCGTAATAATTGCCATCGTATTCAGGCCGTAGGGCAGGTGCGCCGCCGTCTGTGCCACCATTGGCGAGAGCGACCCGGTAAACCGTCCGACGAGCAGCGGCCAACGCGATGTGCACACCGTTACCAACGGTCGCCGGCTTACCATCGACAGGCTTCTCCAGAGCGAAAAGATATTCGTGTGCGGCGCTGCCATATCCAACCGACCCACCCTTCAGGCTCCGGCGCGACATTCCAATTACCGCGAGCACTGGATCGTAGAAGCGGATTGCGCGATCAGCGTCGTTGGTGCCGAGCGATACGTGATGGATCATCACAGGAGCCTCCTCCTTTATCGTTATTCCAAACGCGCAATTCGCAGACAGGATCCGGCAGGTCGAATCCATCTACCGCCGGATGACCAGCGCTGAATGGGCAGCTGCCTCCAGAAACCAGACTTCCAGCGCCCATTGCGGTCACTTTGGCTGTCGCCCTACAGATGAACACGAATAGCCCCGGCTAGGCTGAATGAACCAACGGCAATCGTCTTCGGGGCCATGAAGGTCGGCTATGTTGGCGACTGCCGACCAGACCCGGTCGCTCAGGCTTGCAGCAGTGAATGTCGCATCAAACCAAAACCTGCCTATCGCTGAGGGGAAAGCAGAAGGTCGGCAAAGCGCCCCACTTCGGTCGTGGAAGCATCTGGGCCGATCTACCGAAAGCGGACATAAAATCAGCTCGTGCTCGTGGCTGCAATGTCGGACAAAGCCGCCATTCCCTGAGCTTCGTGGCGACGGCGGCTTCTTACGGAAGCGGTCATTACCACCTGGATCGATCACCGGCGCGTAACGCGCAACTGTGGTGGGAAACTGCTCGGTCCGGTCTTGGTACCGAACCGATTGAAGCTGCCCGTCCGCTTTAACCCCATGCTCTGATCGCACCTGGGCGCTTCCAGATGAAGCGACCATCTGCCGATCACGGTTATCGAAGATTGGTCTTGGCGAGTTCTATGAGCTCGTCGCCCCGACCACTCAGTACAGCCTTGAGGGCGTAGAGGCTGAACCCCTTCGCCTGCTCAAACTTGATCGCTGGCGGCATCGCCAATTCCTGGGTGGCCGTGCGCACCTGTACGAGCGCCGGGCCGTCATGATCGAAGGCCTGCCGCAAGGCAGCTTCGAGCGTTGTCGAATCATCCGCCCGCAGCCCCAGTATACCCGAGGCTTCGGCAATAGCGGCAAAGTCGGGATTTTCGAGCGTGGTATTGACCGGCAGGAACCCGCCTGCCTTCTGCTCCATTGCAACAAAGCCCAGTGTCTGATTGTCGAACACCACCACCTTCACGCGCAATTTCAATTGCTTGAGCGACAAGAGGTCGCCGAGCAGCATGGCGATGCCACCATCGCCCGACATCGCCACCACCTGCCGCCCAGGCGCTGCCGCCTGCGCGCCGATTGCCTGTGGCAGAGCATTCGCCATCGAGCCGTGATTCGCCGAGAACAGCAGCCGCCGCTTGCCGTTGGTGCTGATATAGCGCGCCGCCCAGACGGTCGGCGTGCCCACGTCCGCCGCGATGATGGCGTCCTCGGCGGCAAGTTTGTCGATGAGATGGGCCAGATATTGCGGATGCACCGGCTTGCCCGCCGGCGCGGGCGTCGCGAGATGATCGAGCCCCTCGCGCGCCTTGCGATAATGATCGCGAGCGGCCGTCACGAAGCCGCGCTTGGTGGACATGGCCAGGCGAGGAAGGAGCGCCCGTATCGTTTCACCGACATCGGCATGGATCGCAAGATCGAGCGGGACGCGTCTGCCGAGCGCGCCGGGATCGCGATCGACCTGCACCACCTTCGCCTTCGCCGGGTAGAAATTCCGGTAGGGAAAATCCGTGCCCAGCATCAGCAGCAGATCGCAGTTCATCATGGCGTGGTAGCCGGAGGAGAAGCCGATCAGCCCGGTCATGCCGACGTCGAAGGGATTGTCCCATTCGACATATTCCTTGCCGCGCAGGGCATGGACAACCGGCGCTCCGAGCCTGTCGGCCAGTTGCACGACCTCATCGTGCAGTCCGGCGCAGCCGCTCCCGCAAAGCAGCGTCACCGCCGGCTGATCGGTGAGGAGCTTCGTTAGCCGGTCGATGTCATCCTCAGCCGGGACCAGCTTGGGTCTGCTCAACACCGGTCAGGCCGGATCGCGCGCGTCGGGCGCTGGTAGCATCGCCACGTCGCCGGGAATGACCAGGACCGCGACCCCCCTCTCGCCGATCGCCGTGCGCATTGCGCGGTGCAGGATCTCGGGCATTTGCGCCGGATTGCTCACCAACTCGCAGAAGTGGCTGCATTCGCGGAACAGTTCCTGGGGATGGGTTTCCTGAAAATAGCCCAGTCCGACTTCCGAGGAGGGGATATGGGCGGCGATCGCCAGCACGGGCACATGATTGCGATGGCAATCGAACAGCCCGTTGATGAGGTGGAGATTTCCCGGGCCACAGCTGCCCGCGCAAACCGCGAGCTTGCCTGTGACGGCAGCCTCCGCACCGGCAGCAAAGGCCGCCACCTCTTCATGGCGGACCATCATCCATTCGGGTTTGCCATGCGTGCGGAGGCTCTCGTTGAGCGCGTTGAGGCTGTCCCCGGTGACACCCCAGATGCGTTCGACACCGGCCGCGGCCAGCGTGGATGCGAGAAGATCAGCGATATTCCTCGACATGATACACCTCCAATGTGGGGCCAATCCGACTCACAGCGTGACGATAAACCGCTAGATAGCAACTGCCTGAGCGGTGTCCCGAAGCGGCTCCCCGCCCAACGTGTCTGCGATCCAGTTGAACACCACCTCGTCCTTGAGCGACAAGGCTCCCGACTGGCAGTGGTTTTCCGCGCCGTCCTCGGCCGTGAAGGGGGCAAAGACTTTCGGGACGTTAAGACTGTCGAAGACGCGCTTCGGCTGTCCCTTGAAGAAGAGGTCGCCATCGGCCTCCATGACAAGGCACGGACACTGGATATTCTGGATAACGCCATCGAGTGTATAGTCCTTGGCTCGGTCGATGACGTCAGCGATTTCCTTCACTCCGAACGACCAGGTTCCCTGGGTTACCACCCAGCGCAAGGTCGTATTCTCTTCCATCCGTTCGGTAACGATATGGTTGCAGCGATCACGGTCGCCCGCGTCGTAGGCGGCGACGGCGTCGGCCGGCAGGATATTGTGAAGGCTGTCGTAAAATGAATAGACACCATCGAAGAAGACCGCGCCCTTGAAGCGATGCTCGAAGGCGGCGGCCCGCGCCGCGAAGTAGCCGCCAAGGCTCATGCCGATGAGAATGAGCTGATCCGGGTCGACGTCAGGTCGGCTCAGGGCATAATCGACCGCCGGCGTCACGACCTTCTCCCAATCGTACCGAAAGGGAAGGTTTTGCTCGCGCATCGGAGCGCCTTGCCCCGGCCCATCCCAGGTCAGGACGTTGTAGCCGCGAAACGTCCCGCCCGCGCCGCCATAATAGAAAAGCTCCTCGATGCTGGAATCGAAGCCGCCGTGGAAGATGATCGTAGGCCGGGGCGTGTCCGAGGCATCGGGCTTATAGAAATAGCCCGGAAGCGTGGTCCCCTCATAGGGAATTTCGATCGGTTCCCACGTGGGACCGGTCAGGTCGGCAGCGTTTCTGTAGGCACGCTGCGAAGCGCGCGAGGTCGACAGAATCCGCTCATCATCTGGATTGCCGTGAAGATAGAACTCGGCCATCCGAAAATAGGTCGAGGCGCGAAGAAAGGCAGTCCGGGCGCTGATCCGATGGCCTGCGTCGAGATAGGCCTTAGCCCGCTCGAGCACGCGCCCTGCGCGCTCGTCCCAATGTTTGAACCAGCTTTCGAAGTCACCCTCGCTAATCTGGCCCGCGGTCACGATCATTTCGCCGAGATCGGCGCCGCCATAGTACATGAAGCCCAGGTTCCGAACGAACTCGAAGGCAAAATGATCGTCTTTGAAACCGACTTTCATTGGAGTGTCCTTTCCTTTGCAACGGTTGAAAGCTCGCGCGGAAGGACCGCGCGGAATCTGATGAAAACCAGCTCCTGAGATGGCGGAGCCTGATGAGCATGCGAAAGCGGGGCGACCGCCTCGAGACTACTACCTATCGGGTGCCGTCGATCTCGGGGCAGCAGCGAGCCGCTTCCATCAAGGCCTCAGATCGTCCGATCCACAATGTGATCGTGCGTCTGGGCCAGTGCCGTGGCGATCGGCGAAAGATCGCCTTCAACCCGCAGAGCGCCCATCTCGAGCGCCGCTTCCCGCGCGGAGTCGAAGTATGGATCGTCGTTGTGCAGAAGGTTCAACGCCCGCGCTGCTGCGACGGTCACCTCGATCGTCACGTCACCTCGCTCGTCCGGCCAAACGCCGACACGGTAGGTGGCAAAACCTGCGCGGATGTCGAAGCGGATACCTTGCATGAGCCCGTCGGCAAGCGGCGCGCCATCGGAGTAGCGCTCGACGAAGGTCCAATCGAACGCGCTGTACGGTCCGCCCTCATTGAAAGCATCGCAGACGACCGTTCCCACCATCTCGAACCATGCGTGCGAGCCTTGCAAGAGCCTGGAATGCGTTGGCATGGGTGCTCTCCTCAGGCGACGGCCAGGACGATCTTGCCCTGGAGATTGCCTCTGGCCGCATGCTCATGTGCTCTGCGGGCCTCGGACAAGGGGAAGGTGCTGTCGATCATCACGCGGATGGTGCCGTCATCGAGCAGCGGAGCAATCTGTGCGAGCTGCGCACCGCTCGAGTTGACCTGCGTCGTCGAGACGTTGACGCCGAGCCGTGCGGCTTCGCCGCCGTCGTCATAGCCCAGCCCAAACACCGGGAACAGGGAACCGCCGGGTTTGAGCGTCGGCAAGAAGCGGCTGCTCTGTGGCCCGCCCACCGCATCGACGACGAGGTCGAGATCTCGAAGCTCGTCCTCCACCTTCGTTTTGCCATAGTCGTAAAAGGCATCGGCGCCGAGGTCCCGCAGCATGGCCTCATGCTTGCCCGAGGCGACCGCGATCACCTGGGCACCGCGCCACTTGGCGAGCTGCACCAGGAGATGTCCGACACCGCCGCCCGCGCCGTTGACCAATACCCGCTTTCCTTCGAGCGGTACCGGGACATGCTGGTTCGGCTGCAGCGGGTTCGGCACGTCGTGCCCCTGGTCTATGATGAACTGCCAGGCGGTCAGCAGGGACATCGGCGCGGCTGCGGCATGGACATGGTCGATGCCCGCGGGCTTCAGCGCCAATTCTGTCGCCGCCACGGCGACATATTGCGCATAGGCGCGGCTCTCGCCGTTCAGGCCGCTCGGGAAGCGGACCATCGCATAGACTTCATCGCCAATGGCGAAGCCGACCACATCATCGGCGACCGCCTCGACGACGCCAGAGATGTCGGTGCCGGGAATGATAGGAAAGACCATCTCCGGCCGCCATTCGGGCGGCAGCATCTCATAGCCTTCGCGCAGATACCAGTCGGGTGGATTGACGCCGACGGCATGGACCCGGACCAGGACTTCGCCGGCGCCGATCACCGGCTTGGGCGCATCCTCATACACCAGGACGTCCGGGCCGCCAAAGGCGTGAAGTTGAACCGCCTTCATCACTTCGTTCATCGCTGCCTCCTTCAAGAGCGTGCTGATCGAGACGGAGATAAAGGACGAAACAGAGATTGATAATTGGGCTCAAATACGCTTCAATTATGCCATGAAGGAACAAGTGGCATTAGATCGCCTGACGGGTCTTTTTGCGTTCGCCCGTGCCGGATCGCTCGGCAGCTACACCGCCGCCGCCCGCTCGCTTGGCGTATCGCCGTCAGCGATCAGCAAAAGCGTCCAGCGGCTTGAAAAGCAGCTTGGCCTGTCGCTCTTCACGCGGACCACACGATCGCTGACGCTGACGGCCGAAGGTCGCGAGCTTCACGAGCGCGCGCTCAAACTTCTACGGGACGCTGAGGAGATCGAACAGGTCGCCACCGCTGTGCGCGCGGAGCCTTCCGGCACGCTGCGTATCGCGACATCGCTCCCGATCGGCCTGCACCTTATCGCGCCCTCGCTGCCGGATTTCCGTGCCCGCCATCCCAAGGTCATCGTCGACATGCGTCTGGACGACCACTTTGTCGACATCGTCGATCAGGGCATCGATATCGCTGTACGCCTCGGTGAATTGGCCGACTCCCGGCTTTTGTCTCGCCGCCTTGCACCCTTGCGTCTCTGCGCCTTTGCCGCGCCCTCCTACCTCGCTGCGCGCGGGACCCCCGGGCATCCCGACGAGATCGCGGCGCATGACACGGTCAATTTGCGTTTCCAGAGCACGGGCCAACTCTTCCGCTGGCCGTTCCGGGTCGGCCAGCGCGAGATCGAGATCGTGCCGCCATCGGGCGTGATCGTCGACGCGAGCGAGGCCGTGATGGCGACGGTGATGGCGGGCGGGGGCATCGGCATCATCGCGGCCTTCATCGCCGAGCCCTATGTGGCTCGAGGTGAACTCGTGCCGGTCCTCGACGGCTTTGCCGTGGAGCGGCACGGCATCACCGCGCTCTGGCCGGAGAGCCGCAGAAGCAATCCGGCCGTTCGCGCCTTCATCGATCATATTCAAAACGCGGCTCGCCGGATCGCTCGCCTCAGTTGAGGAAAATATCCCATCAGAGCGTGCCGCTGGCCAGCAGTTCACGTGTGCGCTTCAGCGTGGAGAGGAGCGCCGCCTTATAGCCTTGCTCACTGTCGAACTGCGCCTGTTCCGCCTGTTCTTCGGCACCACCGGGCGCTTTGTCCCGCAGTCCGAGATAGCAGTAGAAGCGCAGCTGCAGTTCACCCGCCTCATCCTCGAAAAGTTCGTTGACGATCGCGCCCTCGCGTGGGCCGGTCGCCTGGAAGAAAGTGACCTTGCGGCCGGGCTCGAGCACGATAATCTCGCGCAGATCCTTGCCGCCGATCGTCGCCTCGCGCACGAAGTGGGTCGCGCTTTCCTCGATGACGTCGCAGCGGGTGCACAGACCCGGCGGCAGGAAGAGGCGGGCGTCGCGCGCCTTGAGCTCGAGGCCCTTCCATACTTGCTCGGCGGTCAGCCGGGTTTCGCCGTCGGGGTTTATCGGAACGGTTGCTGTTGAATAGATCATGACGATTGTCCTTGTTCGATGAGGTCTGGAGTCAGCCGACGAGCTCGGCCACATGATCGCGATAGGTCCGCAAGGGGCGGCCGAGCAGCGCTGTCAGGCGCTCGACGTCGCCCGCTTCGGGAACCATGCCGTCGGTCTGGAAGCGCTCGGCCATCTGGCGCATGTCATAGGCCATCCACGCGGGCATGAACTGGCGAAGGTTCTGCTCGAAGCCGGCCGTGTCGTTGCCCGGGAAGGCGATCGGACGGCCAAGCACGTCGGACCAGATCGCGGCGGCATCGGCGCCGGTCAGGGTATCGGGCCCGACCAGGTTCATGCGGGTCAGCGGCAGCGACTCGGGCGATTGCTCGCGGCGGATGAGCTCGATCGCGGCGATCTCGCCGATATCGCGCGCATCGATCATGGCGAGGCCCTTGTCGCCGATCGGCACCGGATAGATGCCATAGCTCGATACCACGTCCTTGATGGTGGCTTCGTTTTCCATGAAATAGGCCGGGCGCAGGATGGTGGCGCTAAAGCCCATGGCCTCGATCATTCGCTCGACGCCGAACTTGCCGGCGAAGTGCGGCACGTTGACATAGACATCGCTGTGGATGACCGAGAGATAGACGACCCGCTCGACCCCGGCGTCTCGGGCGACGTTCAGCGCGATCAGCGCCTGCGTGAATTCATCCGCGACGACGCCGTTGAGCAGGAACAGCGTAGAGACGCCCGACATGGCCGAGCGGAGCGCATCGACGTCGAGCAGATCGCCCTTCGCCAGTTCGACATCTGCCGGCAGGCCGGCTTTCGCGGGATCGCGGACAAGGGCGCGCACGTTGGCGCCGCGGCGGACAAGCTGATCGACGACATTACGTCCGACATTGCCGGTCGCGCCAGTTACGAGAATGGTCATGAGGGTCACTCCTTTTCGGTTGAGCCGGTTGGCAGTTCCGAAAATGATCGATCCATATTCCTGCAAATAGATGCTATGTTTAGACTGTCCGTCTCAATGGTGGAACAGTATGGATCTGCTAGCCCTCGCCGATTTCAACCTGGTGGCCCGGTACGGGGGCTTCGGAAAAGCCGCGCGCGCCGCCGGACGGCCGAAGGCCACCTTGTCCCGGCGCGTCGCCGAACTGGAGGCGAGGCTCAACCTGCGCCTGTTCGAACGCGGCGCAAGGGACCTCAAGCTGACCGAAGAAGGGCGGGCGCTCTTCGAGCGTGCCGGCAGGCTTCTTAGCGAGTTGGAGGAAACCGCAGCGGCCATCGCCTCGGGTGGCGAGCGCCCGCGCGGGCGGCTGCGGATCAGCGCGCCGCTTCTGTTCTGTCAGACCGCGATGGGCAAGTTAGCCGCCGACTTCGCGCGGCGCTTCCCTGACGTCCGGCTTGAGGTGACGACCGAGGATCGCGCGGTCGACATGATCGAGGAAGGGTTCGACCTCGTGATCCGCGTGAACCCCGACCCCGACGAGAGCCTGGTGGGCCGGGCATTCCTGCGCGACCGTCTGGTGGTGGTCGCCCCGCCGGGACTGACGCCGCCGGTCGGGGGCGCAGCCGTGCCCGCAGTCGTGCGCACGCCGGCCGACGCCGCAGCGTGGCGGGTCAAGTCGTCCTCGGCGCCCGCGAGCATCGCCATCGAACCGGTGTTGAGCCTGTCCTCGCTCATCATGATCCGCGATGCGGTGCGCAGCGGCGTTGGCGCCGCGCGCTTGCCGATTTCGCTGGTCAGTCACGATATCGGCGACGGTACGCTCAACCATTGGGGTGACGCGGATACACCCGATATCGCGCTATGGACGCTGTATCCGACCAGGCGGCTGCTGAGCGCGCGGGTCTCGGCCTTCCTCGATCATCTCAGGCGTGCCTTTCCGAACGGGACGCCTGACGAGCTGGCCGCTTACATCGGCAAGTGAAAGCCTCAGCCCCACTCGCTCATGCCGCTGCCGACAGGCCGTCGCCCTTTCTCGATGCATCATAGGCCGCTTGGGCATTAGCCAGCGCGGTGCCGTGGACGAGCGACCAGTTGTAGAGCGCGGCGAAAGGCTCCCGCAGAGAGGCCCCGAGCGTGGTGATGGCATATTCGACGCCGATCGGCTGCGTCGGCAGGATTTTGCGGCTGATCAAGCCGTCGCGCTCCAGCCGTTTCAACGCATCTGACAGCGCCTTGTGGGTGATGCCGTCGAGTCGGCGCTTAAGGTCATTGAACCGCGCCGGTTGCGTACACAGAACGCTGAGGATCAGCACCGTCCACTTATTGGCGATCTGTTCGAGAATCGGTCGCGTCGCGGTCACGTCCAGCGGCAGTTCGATAGCGCAGGGGTCGCGAGTATACACAGCCATATCTAGTCACTCCTCGGTGCGTTCTTGCGCGTAGATATAGCGAATATATCTACGCGTCATCATCAATGACGTGAGGAATCATGGGTAGCCTTTCAAACAAGATCGCAGTCGTCATCGGGGGCCATGAAGGCATTGGCGGCGCCATTGCCGAGCGCTTCGCGGCGGAAGGCGCCACGGTCTACGCCACAAGCCGGCGCGCGGCGGAAGGGGAGACGGCGCACGGGGCCGGCGTGCTGAAACCACGCCGCGTCGATGCTTCCGATCTGGCCGCGCTGGGCCCCTTCTTCGAGGCGGTGCAGCGCGAGGCCGGCCGGGTCGATATCCTGGTCGTAAACGCGGGCATCTCCGAGTTCGCGACCCTGGACGAGGTCAGTGAGGATCATTTCGACCGGACATTCGGCCTCAACGTGCGGGCATTGCTGTTTGCGACCAAGGCCGCGACCGCGATCATGCCGGATGGCGGCTCGGTTGTGTTGGTGGGTTCGATTGCTGATGGAATCGGCACCAAAGGGTACGGCGTCTACGGCGCGACCAAGGCGGCGGTACGTTCGTTCGCGCGTACCTGGGCCAACGAACTGGCTCCTCGCAACATCCGCGTCAATGTCGTGGCGCCGGGACCGACCGACACCGCGATGATGGCGGCGACATCCGACGAGCTGCGCGAGACGCTTACACAACTGATCCCGCTCGGCCGCATGGCCCGGGCCAGCGAGGTCGCGTCTGCGGCGCTGTTCTTCGCCGGCGAGGACAGCAGCTTCGTCACGGGTGCCGAACTGCCGGTCGATGGCGGCATGGCGCAGGTTTAGCCCCCGTCCAAGACCGTCAGCAGAAAAGGCGGGGTCAGATTAAGGACGCGCACCTTCCAAAGACACTAAGCTCCGATCGGGGGAACCGGGCTCGGCGCGCTCCTGGAAGAAGGAGGCGAGGAGCGCGGCAACCGCCTCTGGTTGCTCTTCGGGAATGAAGTGCCCGCTTTCAGCCACGGTCTCACCCCGCACGTCATCGGCATAGGCTCGAAGCGGCGCCGCCATGTCTGGGATGGACCCTTGGTCCGCGCTGACCGCGAGCACCGGCATGGTCAGCTTGCCGTCTCGTACGAGCGCCCGGTTCTGCTCGGCGGACAAACCGACCTCGCGATAATAGGCCAAGCCCGCCCTCAGTGCGCCGGGAAGCGTGAAGATCCTGACATATTCGTCAAGATCGGCATCGCCGATACTGCGTGGATCGGCGACCTTGCGACGCAGGAACCAGTCGAGATATTCCCGCTCGCGCCCGGTGATTAGCGCCTCCGGCAAATCGGGGACGGTGTGGAAGGCGAAGTGCCACGTCTTCCACGCACGGTCCGGCGCGGCGGGCAGCAGATCCGGCAAAGTCACGCCGGGAATGCCGGCATCGAACAGCGCCAACCGCTGCACCTCGTCGGGATAGGTGAGCGCATATGGCAGCGCCACCCAGGCGCCGATATCATGTGCGGCAAGCCCATAGCGAGACAGGCCAAGCCGTGCGAGCAGACCGTGAATGTGTCGGGCGAGAGTGCCGGTGTCATAGCCGCTGAGCGGCTTATCGGTATCGCCCTGGCCCGGCATGTCGATGGCCACGACGTGGAAGTGCTCGGCCAGCAGTGGCATGACCCGACGCCATGCGTACCAGCTCTCGGGAAAGCCGGCGAGAAGGACCAGCGGCTCAGCATCAGCGGAGCCTGCGGTCACATAGTGGAAACGCAGGCCCTCGACCGTGGCAAAGTGATGTTCCATGTCCCCAGGGCCTGAAATGGCGGAGGTCGTCATGCTGCATGTCCTTCATCAGTCGAGAATCTTGAGCGCAAGGGCCACGAGGCCGTCTGGGTCGGCTGGGTCCCGCAGCTTCCCGGTCGCGCGGAGGCCTTGAAGCAAAGCCAGCAGCAGATCGACGCACGGCTCCACCGGCAAATCGGCTCGCACCGACCCGTCCAGCTGTCCCTCTTGCAACATGTCGGTCAGGCCGGCGCGATTGTCGGCAAGGGTTGCCGCTACGCTGGCGCGCAACGATGCTTCGAGTGTCGAGGCCTCAACTAGGCTAGCCACCACCAGGCAGCCGCGCCGTCCGTCTTCGCCAGAGGCGGATTCGAGATAGGCGTATAACGTCGCGGCGATGCGCTCACGGCCGGTTACCGCCTGCGCGAGGCGCATGGCGACAAGCTTACGCCTTTCGCTGACGTAGCGATCGTAGGCCGCGATGAAGAACTCACGCTTGCTCCCAAACGCCTTGTAGACGCTGCCTGCGGTAAGACCGGTCGCCTCCTGAAGCGCGTCGACGGAGGCGCCGTCATAGCCGCGTTCCCGGAACACCTGCATCGCACGGTCAAGCACCTCGTCCATGTCGAAGGCGCGAGGACGGCCCATGGTCCGCCTGGCATAAGGTTTTTCGCTACTCACAGCCGTAAGTTAGGAAACGATCATTTCCTATTCAAGCCGACCGCGAGGCTCACGGACAGGAAGATTGCGGGGATAAGATGATTTTTGCCCGCCCCAGCAGCGTTCGGGTGAAACGGTCAGGCGTCGACGATCGAATGGCTGCTTCCGTCGAAACTGGCCGTTTGGGCGGGCCCTGCCAACGTCTTGGTATGGTCGGAAGCGGGCCAGCACGGTGGCGCGACTGAACGGCAGCTTGCCTCATTCTGCCGTTACAACCGGACAGGCAGGATGCGGCCCACTTCCGGGCGTAATTTTTAGCCAGTGGACTGTTCGTAGAATGTCGCGTTTTGGCGATGGACCTGCCGCTGAGACCACAGCGTGGGATGACGGCAAAGTCCCAGCCCTCGTCTTTCAGCAGTGCAGCGGCCAGTGTGAACGGATGGCCGGTTTCGATGACCTGACCAAGGCGATCGAACGTCTGAAATGTTGGCGGCTTTGCGCCCACGACCGAGACGAGTTCAAGCCGCAGATGCCATGTGACGCATTCGAATAGCTGTAATGTCGGCGGACGCTACTGGGCCAGTTAGCCTAAGGCCTGAAGCGAGGCGGTGCCGTGCGGCATCTACGTCAGCGCCGCCCGTTTTGCACTGACCTCAGAACCGATAGGCGAGCGCGAGGCCGGCGGCCGGTTGCCACCGACCGCCCTCCTCGGTGACGGGGCTGTCGGCCAGATCGCCGACAAGATAGCTCGCACCGGCGCGGGCAATCACCCCGAGACGGCGGGTGAACCAGTAGGATGCCGTCACGCCCGCGCCCACGTCCCGGAAACCTGCGCCGGGGCGATAGGCTGGCAAGCCGCTGGCAGCGGCGGCGACTTCGTCGATGCCGAAATAGGTGCGGGCATAATCCGCGTTGGCCCAGCCGGCCTGCGCATCGAGCGAGAGGGAGAAGACGGGGTTACGGATCGCTGCATAGCTTGCCGTTGCGGTCGCGATCAGGCCTTTGTGGGTGTCCGACACGTCGTGGACGACGGTCAGGTCCATCTGCACCGATCCCTGCCCGAAGCGGTCGCCGCCGATCCGGTAGCCGATGAAGGCGCCCGCCTCGATCGCGGTGTCGATCTCCGGCAGGAGGCCGACGGGCCCATCGGCATCGTCACGCGGCAGGCGCAGGCCGATCGCGGGGCCGAAGGAGAGGCGCGAACCCGGATTGAGATCGAGGCGCAGGCGCTGGCCCCGCATTTCCAGGCTGACGACGCCGAGGCGGATGTCACCGGTGACGAAGGGGAGCACGCGCATATCACTTGCGCCGTCATATTCGGGCACGATGCCGGCGCTGACCGCGACGATGCCACGCGAGGGGGTGTCCGAGGATGATTCCTGAGCATGGACGCCGGTGGACGACAGGGCGGCGCCGCAGACAAGCAGGGTCGAGACGAGAATTCGCATAGTCAATTTCCTTCCTTTTGAGGGGGCCGCGGCGGGGGCCATCGGCTAGGATTGGCGACCCCCTGGGGTCAGCGCTGCCGAAGCAAGGCAGCGATCCTGTGGTTTGCCATCAGAATTGCGATGCCGCTGAGGATGCTGGCGACGGGCACGGTCAGCAGGCCGAGCCCGAGGCTATTGGTCATATGCGCCGCGCTTCCCGCATCGCTGATCAGGCCGACGATAAGCGGACCCAGCGCAGGGCCAAGCAGGCCCGACCCGATCAGGACCAGGCTCGACGCCATGGCCTCGCGGCCCTGGCCGGCCACGAGGTGCGCGGCGCCGAAACCCCATGGCAGCAGGAACGCGAAGGACAGCATGCTCGGCAGGAACAGCAGGATCGAGAGCCAGCCGATGGGGGCGAACAGGCCCGCCGTCGTCGTCACTGCGGCAATGATGAACAGGATAGCAGGGGGACCCAGCACGTGTCCGGTGCCCGAGCGCACCACCCGGTCAAACCAGCGACCGCCCAGCAGCGTGCCTATGATGCCCAGCAGGCCCTGCGGCAACCCGAAGGCGAGGCCGGCTTCGCTGGCGGTGAAGCCATGGGTGCGGATGAGGAAGGGTGCGGCGAAGGCATAAAAAGGCGCCGCGGCAAAGCCACTGGCGATCGCGCCGATGAACAGCCAGCGGAAGCCGGGTGCCGACAGCAGGCGCATGCTTGTGCGCATGAAGGGTTCTGCAGAGGCCGCCAAGCGCTGCAGCGGTGGCGTGGGCCTGATGGCGACGAACGCGATGAGGGCGATCACGCCGCCAAGGGCGCCCGCGCCGACCAGCGCCGTGCGCCAGCCGACCGTGTCGCTGAGCGCGCCGCCGGCAGCAAACCCCACCATGGTGCCAAGAGGGATGCCCAGAGCGAACAGCCCGATCGCCAGGCCTCTTCGCTCCGGCCGGATTTTCCGGACGATAATCGCATGTCCGGCCGGGATCGCGCCGGCCTCCCCGAAGGCTACGCCGAGGCGCGTGAACGCCAGGACCAGGAAACTCGCGGCAAGCCCTCCGAGCGCCGTCATCGCGCTCCAGACCAGCGCGCAGAAAACAAGCACGAAACGGGGCGACCCCCGGTCTGAAACGCGGGCAAGTGGCAGGGAAAGAAGCGTATAGCAGACCGCGAAAGCAAGTCCTGTGAGCAGTCCGATTTGAGTATCGCTGAGAGAAAGATCAATCTTGATCGCTTCTGCCATGATGAAGGGCAGCATCCGATCAATCTGCGAGATCAGGCTGACGAGGAATAGGGCAACGAGTATTGCACTGGAGTACGATCCATCCGCATGTTCATTCGAACGATCCTCGCTGGTCGGGAAAGAAGCGCTGGATATTTCTGTTGATCGTGTGGCAATTTCTGCCATGATCTTTACGCTCCTCGCTTGGGTTGGTGCCAGCAAGTTAGATGGAGTGACCCATGATCAGAATGCCGAATACCTCAATAAATTTGCCCAATCCTCCAAGCGCCGATAGGGTGAGCAGAGATGGGCAGGTCCTGCGCTGGCCGCTCGCCCAGGCGGAGAAACGCGTGCCTTCAGCCCTTCACGCGGCGGTCGCCGCTCATATCGATGCCCAGGGCGGCGGCGAGGGCCGTTTTCCCACGCGGCTTGCCAGCATGCACATCATGCGGTCCTTCGAGGCCCGAATGCCGATGCGGCAGGTCTATCGGCCGGGGCTTTGCGTCGTGATCCAGGGCGCAAAGGAAATCCTCTTCGGTGAGGAGACCTTTCGCTATGGTGTGATGGAGTGCCTGGCGATCGGTCTCGATCTTCCGGCCAGCGGACGGGTCATCGAGGCAAGCGCGGACGCGCCTTATATCGGCATCACTATCGATCTCGACATGACGATCATGCGCGAGGTGCTGGGGCAGCTCGAAACGCCGCCCGTGCCGACCAGCGGGTCAGGGCCCTGCCTGTTCGTGGGGAAGGTCGATGTACCTCTGGCCGATTGCATGCTGCGCCTGCTCAGGATGTCCGATACGCCCGAGGCGATCCCGATCCTCTACCCGTCCGTGATGCGGGAGATCTGCTACTGGCTGCTGACGAGCCCGAATGGCGGCGAGCTGCGCAACCTTGGCCTGCCGGAATCGAGCAGCGAGCGGGTCAGCAGGGCCATTTTCCAGCTGCAGAACAGCTTTGCGCAGACGCTGCGGGTGGAGCAGCTGGCCGAGACGGCGCGTATGAGTCCATCGTCATTTCATCAGCATTTCAAGGCGCTAACGTCCATGACGCCGCTTCAGTACCAGAAGCAGCTGCGCTTGCTGGAAGCCAGGCGATTGATGGTAGTCGACGGGATCAATGTGAGTGAGGCCGCTTATCAGGTTGGCTATGAAAGCGCTTCGCAGTTCAGCCGGGAATATACGCGGATGTTCGGTGCCGCGCCCAAGCGGGACGTGCTGGATATGCGCCGCCAATATAGCAGATATGCCAGCCGCACGCTGCAAGAGGCATAAGCGCGGCGCGGTGGCGCCGGCTTGGGAACCGCGCCTTCACATGGCCGTGCGTCAAAGCAGCCCTTTGTACGCCGCCAGGTGGACACTCCGCACGACCGGCTGAAAGCCGAGCCGCCGGGCAAGCGCGCCGTCCATATGCAGGCGCCAGGGATTGGTCAGCGGCGCGGAGGAGGGCTCCATTGTGCCTCCCGCCAGCTGCACCAGTTCATGGATCGATGTGGGGGCATCATCGCCGATATTGACGATCCGTCCGTCCATCGCGCCATCCAGCGCCAGCATCATGGCGGTCGCAATGTCGCGGTGATGGACCATGCTCATGCGCTGGGCGGGGTGAAGCTTCACCTGGGCAAGGTGCCGGGGGAGCGACTCGATATGGCCGTCCCCATCGCCATAGACGAAGCCGAAGCGCTGGATCGACCAGTTGAGGCCGCTGTCCCGCAGTTCCGTCTCGGCGGCCAGCTTGCTCGCTGGATAGTCGAGCGTGGGGGAACAACGATCCTCTTCTGCGCCGGGTCGCGGGGAGTCGGCGTCATAGACGTGGGACGTGCTGGCCATGATGAGCCGCGCGTCCGGCGCATGGGCCTTCATCGCGGCGATGAGGTTGCGCGTCCCGTCGAGATTCACCTTCCAGATGAGATCGGTATCGGTAGTGCGGAAGACGGCTGCGAGGTGGATGACGGCCGAAACGTCCTGCACGGCCGAAGCCAGCGATGCGGGATCGAGCAGGTCGCCAGCGGCTATCGACACGCCCGCAGGCACGCCACTGCCCGGCCGGGCCAGTGCCCGGCAGTCCAGCCCCGCCTGCACAAGACGCGGAAGAAGCCGGGCGCCGACCAGTCCGCTCGCGCCGGTTACCAGGATCGTCATGCTCTGTTTCCTTTCTCAAGCAGATTTTCGAGCCGTTCGCTCGCCGTCCGAAGCACGGTGATCGTGGTCTCGATATCGGCCTCGTCCATCCCGCCGAATGCCACGGAGCGAATGAAGGAGAGATCGGGCAATGCTGCCCAGAGTTTCGCGCCGGCCTCGGTGAGGCGCAGCAGCTTCTGACGCTGGTCGGCCGGATCGGGTGCCTGCTCGACGAGCCCTTTGCGTACGAGAGTTGCGACGATGCCGCTCATCGTCGCGCGCTCGATCTCCAGTAGCCGTCCCAGGTCGCGCTGAATCGTCGGGCCGACCGTAACCAGCCGGTGCAGTACATACCATTGCACGGAGCCAAGACCGTGAGGGCGAAGGGTAGCATCCATCACCGTACGACCAGCAAAATAGCAACGTTTAGCCCAAGCTCCGACCTCCTCACGCGCGGTGCTTCGCTGTTGCTGAGACATAACGCTTCCTCTATTTCGTAAGCTACCTTGCAAATATGTTAGGTGCCATACGACTGTCAAGTCTGTTGCCTGCCTGGCGTTCTTGCGGGCGTGCCAGAGGAATAGGCTAGTTTTTTGCGCGTTCCGGCATGGTGATTTCGCTGCCTGCCGCCATCATTGAGACGTTGGGCACGGCTGCGGATCGGGAGGACATGTCCCGAGGCGGGCAGCCCTGCCGGATTGGCGAGGACCATCGATGACGAACTGGACAAGCGATGATATTCCACCGCAACAGGGGCGCACGGTCGTTGTGACCGGCACCGGCGGTCTGGGTTTTGAGGATTCCATGGCGCTGGCCCGGGCGGGCGCCGATGTGGTGATGGCCGGGCGCAACCCTGAAAAGGGCGCCGCAGCAGTGGCGGCGATCAAGCGCGCCGTTCCCGACTCTCAGGTGCGGTTCGGCAGGATGGACCTGGCCGATCTCGGCTCGGTCGCCGCCTTCGCCAGGCAGCTCTCGCAGCAACAGGACAGTCTCGATCTACTCATCAATAATGCCGCGGTCATGCGTCCGCCGGAGCGTCGCGAAACGCGCGATGGCTTCGAACTGCAGTTCGGCACAAACTATCTCGGGCATTTCGCGCTTACCGCGCATCTGTTGCCCTTGCTCAGGAAAGGGCAGGATCCGCGGGTCGTCACGCTCAGCAGTGTCGCAGCGCGCCAGGGCGCGATCGATTTCGATGATCTGCAGGCAGAGCGCAGTTATCGGTCGATGGAGGTCTATGCACAGTCCAAGCTCACCTGCCTCATGTTCGCGATCGAGTTGAGCCGGCGCAGCAAGGCGCTGGGCTGGGGCATCGAAAGCCTCGCAGCGCATCCAGGTATTACGCGCACCGATCTGATCGTGAACGGCTCGGGCCGGTCCAGCCTTCATGGACGGTTGCGCCGCTACCTCTGGTTCCTGTTTCAGCCGGCCTGGCAAGGCGCCCTGCCGACGCTCTTCGCGGCGACCAGTCCATCAGCGCGAGACGGTTGCTATTATGGTCCCGACCGACTCGGCGGCACGCGCGGATATCCGACCGAGGAGCAACCGCCCAGGCAGGCGCTGGATAGCGCTGCCGCCGCTCGCCTGTGGAGCCTGTCCCTCGACCTGGCAAAAGTGCAGTTTGCTTGATGCCGCTCATAGGGAAGCCGGCAAATTGCCATCGGACCTCAAATTTTCACTGAAGTCCATGGCAAGCTCGAATAATTGCGCCACCGGCAAATTATGAACCTCTGGCAGCTTTCGACGATTTCCTTCGAGATCGCGAACGTCGGCTTTGTTGGCGAACCGAGGTATTGGGTGGAACGGCGGCAAGACGCGAGCCCCTCGCGGGAATGTGTAGAAATACGGCCCGAACGCTCACGTGACCTGATCAAACTGCCCGCCTCCAAAGCCTCGCAGGTAGCGACGAAGCTCAGCCAAAGTGCGATCGCGACATGGCGGCCACCCGTGCGGACATGTATCGAAAACTGTCGCCCGACGAGACTTCAACGAAGGCGCGGCGTCCACCTCGCTTCAAGCTCTCGGGTTTCATTTTCCTCGTCCTCTGCGTCCTCATCGATGTAGAGGAGAGTGACCTTGAAACCATTTGACTGGCAGACTGCCTGCTCAAGGACAGCGGGAAAACTTACATCGCGCTGAGGCTGAAGCCATATGCCGCCGTTCTGGCTGACCCACGGCGATGGAGTACCCGTGTGCCGGTGTCGACGCGTCAAGGAAGCCAATGGCAGTTGCGACCCCTTCCGTACGTCGAGCGGCGGAAAATCCTTTGAGGTCCGGCTGTAGCGAACCACGTCTTCATGCGAGAAGATGACGGCGCAGGTTTCCGGCGATAGCTCTACATACCTGTTCGCGACGGCCTCCATGCTTACATCGTAGAGGTCGCTGAGTTGCCGGATATGGCTGGCGTCGATGCCGCCCAGGCTATCAATGTCTTTCGCGAACAACGGCTTTGGCATGAGCAGGCCTGCTGAAAACCGGTTTGCCTCGGCCTCTTGCCGCTTATATGCATCGGTGCGGCTGCTTTCCTCAAGGTCCTGCTTGCTGCATTGCCTCTGATAGCCATGCGACGGAATCAGAAAATGCCCAAGCTCATGCCCGATGGTATAGCGCTTCCGTTTCCTTGGCAGTCCATCCTTGGTGAGGATGATGCCTTTGTTCTTGTCGGGATCGGCAGTTAGTCCGCCTATGAACCCGTCCACTTCCAGGGTTTTGAAACCAATGATGCCAACATCGGATGCGATATCCTCAAGGGGCACCCGCCTCGGCAGATCGGGATAGTAACCGAAGAGGACCTGCAGGAGCCGCTCTGGAGAGCCGCAATCCGCCAATTCCATCCTCAGATCGACATTCACGGCTTCTTCGCTTTCAGCGCTTCCGCCACGCTCCGCAAAGCTTCCCAGTCTTTCTCGGAAAGCTGGCCATCAAAATCGCGAAAAAACTGTAGTGCATTGGCTTCGTCGGGCTCGATTGAATCATCGTTAAAATACGCGATTGGCACGCGGAAATGATCGGCAAGGCGCTTCACGATTTCCATACTGGGATTTTTGCTCGTCCCCTTTTCGAGTTCCCAGACGTGAACCTTGGAAATGCCAACCCCGTCAGCGACCTGCTGGAGTGACTGACGGCTCTGCTCGCGCAGCTTCTTCAACTTCGACGCCAACGACATGCGATGCGGACCAACCTCTGCTTTTCCGGTTAGGTCTATCTTACGCCCTGGACGACTGGCTTGACAAGCATATCGTCGTTAGTTTAATCTAACGATCGTTCGATGATAGCCTGAAAGGAGGTGATTCTATGTCGGGCAAGAACCAGCATGTCGTGCCGCACGAGGGCGGTTGGGCGGTCAAGGGGGCGGGCAACTCACGCGCAACCTCGGTCCACGAAACGCAGGCTCAGGCGATCGAGGCGGCGCGCAACATCGCTCGCAACCAAGAAAGCGAGCTGCTGATCCATGGGCGCAACGGCCAAATTCGCGAACGCGACAGCTTCGGCAACGATCCGTTCCCGCCGGAGGGCTAACAGGGAGGCTCCCTAAGGGGAGCCTCCTCTCACATTCGATCAAGGAGGAAGTAATGGCCGTTTACGTCGTCACGTGGAATCTCAACAAGGAAGGTGCGGCCTACACTACCGCTCGCGCAACCTTCCTCAAGCATCTGGCCAAGTACGATAATACGCAGGATTCCGGCCTGGAGACGGTGCGTTGGATTTCAACGAATGAAAGCGCGCAGCAGGTTTCCGACTATCTCCGTCAGAAACTGGATGACAATGACCGGCTGTTCGTCTCGAAAGTCGTCTCCGGCACCCATGCGGGGTGGCTCGAAAAGTCTGTCTGGACGTGGATTGATGCCCGCCTTTAACCGGCTGTTTTCTGCTCTGATGCCGGGGCGTTGATCCGTGAGGCGATTTGGCGGCTGCTTACGTCTAATCAACGCCCATTGGTTGTAGCGATTCCGCCTGTCCGCATCACTGCCATCCTGGAGATTGCTATCGCGCGAAAATGAACGAGTGGCGGGTTTCGATCCCGTCGCTAACGCCTGTGAACGTCCGAGATGTTGGCGTTTTAGGACCTACGCCGTTCTGGAAGGCCTCTTACCCCCTTCAAATCGCCATCGCCACATGCGGTGTTGTCCTTAACCGCCCCATGTCTCGGACGGGCGGGGCGCCGAAGAGACGACGATATTCGCGGCTGAACTGGGAGGGGCTGTCATAACCGACGCGGAAGCCCGCCTCCGCCGCGTCGAGCCGGTCGGCCAGCATCAGCGCCCGCGCTTCCTGCAGCCGCAGCTGCTTTTGGTATTGCAGCGGGGTCATGGCGGTGACGCGGCGGAAATGGTCATGGAAGCTCGACAGGCTCATGCCGGCAAGGGCGGCAAGCTGCGGCCCGCTAAACGGTTCGCGGAAATGGGCTTTCAGCCAAGCGATCGCGCGGGCGATCTGGCCAGTGCGGCTTTCGCCGCTGGCGATAGCGCGCAGCACGCCTCCGCCAGGCCCGGTCATCAGCCGTACCAGCAGTTCCCGCTCGATCAGCGGCGCTAGCAGTGACGCGCTCGCGGGATCGCCGAGCAACGCCGTCAGCCGCGTCGCCGCGTCGATCAGTTCGGGCGTCATCGGGTGCAGCGTCATGCCTCCACCATCCTCCGCGCCCGGCGATAGGGGCGGCAGGGTTAGCGCGATCTCTGATAGCAGCGCTGGGTCAAGATAGAGGCAGAAGCACAGATAGGGCGTGTCCGCGCTCGCCTGCGTCACCGCCCCGGTAATCGGTAGATCGATCGAGGCCACGAGATAGTTGGCCGGACCATAGTCGATCACCGCTTCGCCCAGCAGCACACGCTTGCCCCCCTGCGCGATGATGCACAGCGCCGGGCGCTGCACCATATGCACCGGCTCGCCGGTTTGGCCCGAACGAACCAGCGCGAGGCGCTCGATGGGTGTGTCGATGATGCCGTCTCGATCGGCATATCGGGCAATTTGCTGGGCCAGGCCTTCATGCCTCACCGGCGTGTCCCCTTCATTTCTGCTGCGATTAGCTAGTAGCTTGCTAACGAGCTGTCTTCCACCCTCCCGTTCCAAATCTGGAATATCGTGCAATCATTCCGCACGACCATTCTACCGCTCTGGGGTGCAGCAGCGCCATTCAGATCGCATCGGATCGACGGTCGGTCCGCCTGAATAGGAGTGACTATCATGGCTATCGAGGACAAGGTCATCGCGATCACTGGCGCCAGCAGCGGCATCGGCGAAGGAACAGCGCGGCTGCTGGCGGCGCGCGGCGCGAAGTTGATGCTGGGCGCACGCCGCACCGACCGGCTCGCCGCGCTGGCCGAGGAACTGAACGCGGCGGGAGGCACGGTCGCCTTCCGGTCGCTCGACGTCACCGACCGCGCCGACTTCGAGGCGTTCATCGCCGCAACGGAAGCTGACTATGGCCGGGTCGACGTGCTGGTCAACAATGCGGGCCTGATGCCGCTGTCGCGCTTCGATAGCCTCAAAGTCGACGAGTGGGATCGGATGATCGACGTCAACATCCGCGGCGTTCTCCACGGCATCGCCGCGGCGCTCCCTCGCTTCAAAAGCCAGGGCAGCGGCCAGTTCGTCAACATTTCCTCGATCGGCGGCTATGCCGTTTGGCCGACCTGCGGCGTCTACAGTGCGACCAAATATGCGGTGCGCGCGATCTCCGAGGCGCTGCGTATGGAACATGACGACATCCGCGTCACCATCATCGCTCCGGGCGTGGTGGAATCGGAACTTGCCCACACTATCACCGATCCGGTTGCGGCGCAGGCGATACCCGCCATGGTCAGCTCCTTTTGCGCTGGGCTGAGGTCGCCGCTGCGCTGCTGGGCGCGACGATGCCGGTATATTTCGACATGGCGCGCAGGCCGATTTCCGGCCGGACGCCCGTCAGCAATTTGGCAGAGAGGTAGATGTTTCTCCGGAGATTGGCGTCATGGTCGGTGCCGATCGCGGCCGGTACGAGGCGAGCCGGATCATTGATCGGCCGCACCCAGAGGACCGGATGCCCAACCCATGGAAGCCCAAGCCGTCCGGAACGTAGCAGCGCTTCACTGGAGGAAATGGTGCGGACCTGCCAGCCATAGCTGCGGCCGAAGCGGAGGAGGCGCGTCCAAAGATCGCCGCAAGGTAGGCAGCCGGGAGCCGAGCTCATCTCGACGACAAAAGTTCCGCCCTCCGCGCGCAAGGTCGGGTCGAGATCCGCGGGAAAATCTCGCGTGCGAGGAACCCTTGCCAGCCAGGCGCTCAGTTCGCGGGGTGTCGTGACAGGATGGATCGCTGCGCGCTCAGCCTTGGCCTTGTCATTCCCCGCGGCATTTGCGTACGTGGACACGGTCAGCAGCGCGAGGGGAAGGAATGCCATGAGCCCTCGCGGCTTGAATGTAATGGAAGTTTCCATTACATGACAGATTGAAAGGATTATCCGGATGAACGCGCTTACCGTCACCGCCAAAGGACAAATCACGCTTAAGAGGGATTTGCTCCAGCATATGGGTATCCATCCCGGCGACAAGCTCAGCATCGACAAGATGCCGGGAGGCGAAATCCGGATCCGGGCCGAGCGGCCTTCGGGAAGCATTGCCGATTTCTGCGGATCGCTGAAGCGGGAAGGGCAGCGGTCTCTTTCGATCGAAGAAATGAACGAGATCATCGGCAAAGGCTGGGCCGGAGAGCTGTGAAGGTCACGGCGGACACCAACATTCTGGTTCGCGCGGCCACGCAGGATGATGCGAAACAAGGACCAATTGCTCGTAAGCTCGTGTCGAGCGCGGAACTGGTCGCTGTGCCGCTTTCGGCACTTTGCGAGTTCTGCTGGGTTCTCAAGGTCGGCTACAAATTGAGCTCTGCGGAGATTGCGAACTCTGTTCGGCTGCTGCTGAACGCCGGCAATGTCGTCATGGATCGGGGAGCGGCAGAGGCCGGCCTGGCCCTGCTCGATGCTGGCGGCGACTTTGCCGATGGCGTCATCGCGCATGATGGCCAGTGGCTGGGCGCCGATGTCTTCATGAGCTTTGACAAAAAGGCCGTAAAGTTGCTGCAGGCCACAGGGCATAACGCCGCCCATCCCGATTGAGAGGGATATGCGTTCAGCCCATGGAGTGGAGTTCAAAGGGAAGGGCGCGCTCATTACCGGTCAGCCCGTTGTTCGGTGGCGCCGGGCGCATCATCAGCCGCGCTGGCGGAAACCGGACCATTGGCTAGCGCGTCGAAGAAGCCACCTTCCTCGCCTGCGCCCGTCATGAACTGCTCGGGCCGGATGTCGCCGTTCAATAGCCGCACCGCCTGATAGGCCATTGCCGAGAGATTGGGATATGCCTCCACCCCGCTGGCGATGATCATCCGCTGCTGACTGTCGCGCTTGATGACCATGGTCGTTGGCGTCACCTTGACGCCGAATCGTTGACCCAGCTCAGGATGGGTATCGAGATCCTGGCGGATCACCTGCCAGCCAAACTCCTCCTGGAAGCGCTGGGCGATCGGCCACTGCACGCGGCAATAGCCACAGCTTGTCCGGCTGAACATGACGAGGGCATAGCCGCGAGCATTGGCGCGCAGATAGGCGCGGCGCGCCGCTTCCTTCTCGGCGCCCAGCGCCGCGCGCGCGTCGCCGACCATGGGATTGGCGGACCTAGAATTGAGCTCCGGGTGAGTGAGCATCGCAATTTGCGTGACCCCGGCAAAAGCGCGAGCCTTGCGCCGCGCAAAATCCTGCAGCCGCCAGAAATCGGAGACTGCCTCGACGCTCAGCACGGTCGCAGCATAATCGCGTTGGGCTTCGATCAGTTTGCGAATGCGGGGCGGCGACCATTTGGCGAGCTCCGGCATTGGGGGAATGATCGGCTTCTCGATCACCTCTTCCTGCCCATCCTCTGCCGGCGTGGGCGGCGTTTCATACCACCAATAGCCCTGGCGGACGTTTGCGGGCTTGGAAGGCGAGGTTTCACACATGCCGGTCGTCGGGCTGACCAACGCTGCGGCGAAAATGAGTGATGGGAGGGCGCTCCGGATCACAGCACACGCTCCATGCGCGTGAGCGCCGAGATCGGGACCAGCCCGAAATAGCGGCTGTCGAACCCGTCCTTGTAGGAAGAGCCGATATAGGCCTGACCCTTGGGCACAGGGCCGTTCTTCCAGCGGAAACAGTCGAGCCGCTGCCCGGCATGGCCATAGGGCTTGCTCACACCGATGAGGCTGCCGTTACAGAAGAAGGCGGCCTCCAGCCTTTTGGGGTAATGATCGGAATGCATCGTGTAGGCCGCGAGGTAATCGCCGGGCAAGCAGAGCGCATATTTGGTGACGTTGACCGGCAGGGGCCCCGCAAGCGCATGGCGCAGCTCGAACATGACGAGGTCATGCCGTTTGATCGGGCCGCCGACCCTCCGGACTGCCCAGGCGTCGATCGAGGGACTGCGGACCCAGATGAGCTGGGGCAGCGCCCACCAGACGAACAGCGCGATGGCGGTGACGATGAGCATCGCCCTAGCGAGGCGGCTCTGGAAGAAGGGCTGGCCCTGGTCGGTCGATTGAAGGGCGGCGGCGGCGTGCCGGGGAAGATCGCGGACACTTGGCCAGATGAATTTACCGGCGTTCCAGGCGAGTCTGAGCATCGCGCACCTCCTCTTTTCCGCCAAGGCGGGCATAGGTTTCGAGCATCCCGGAGAGTGCCGCGTCGCCATAGACGATATGGCTGGACTTCGACGATGCGGGCCCTTCCTCCTCTCGCTCGCAATAGGGCTTAGTCGGATCACCGGGCAGCATTCCGAGAGCAGGCACACGGGCCACGCCATGCTGGCGGAACAAGATCGGATCGACGATGAGTTGGACATCGCGCATTGTGCAGGCCGGTCCTTCGCAGCCCGGATCGAGCCGGAGGATCTGCGCCGAGAGCTTCGCCATGGGGCCGACTTTGCTGAGGCCACCGGGCATACCGCGGAATGCCAGCACGCCCCGCGCGCGTTCGAGCTGGCCGGCATAGGTACGCAAGGTGGTTATTGGCATTGACGATGACACGAAGAGAACCGGCACCCAGGACGTAGCAGGCGTCGGGGCAACCGCTTGCGCCGCAGCCATCGTCGATGGCGCCTCGAGGCCCAGCGCCTCAGCCAGCCGCTTGCTCATCGCCTCGCGATCCCGCGCAAGCTGGGCTTCGCCCGCTTTTCGCGCGGCGCGCGCCCGTTCCTCAAGGCGTGGATCGGATTTACGCGAGCGAAGCGCGTCGAACGCGCGTTTGCGCAATGCCGGGGAAGGCGCGGGGATGTTGGGGGAGGGGATCGGCTTGTCTGCCTTGGTGTCCCTTTGCGCCCGTGCTTGGGCGTCCGCCAAGGTTTCCATGGCCTTCTCAGCCTCGGCGGTAGAAGCCAATTTCGCCGTGGGCTGCGTCATTTGCGGCGCGGCCTGCGCTGCCGTGATCGCGCAGCCGGCAGCCAGGGTCACGGATGTGATCAGCCTAATTCTGGACGGCGTTGAGATAGGCATCGACGCGCTCCTCCATGTCGGATTGGATGAGATCGGCCGATCGGGCCTCGATCTCGGTGTAATATTCGCTGAGGTCCATCTTGCTGAAGTCGAGGGCCTGGAACTCCTGCGCAGTGAAGCCGCGACAGTTGGGCGACTTGACCTCGCCCCAGCCATTGGCGAACGCCTTCAATTGCGGTCGGCCCTGTTCCTGGATGATGCGGCCCAGCTTGCTGTTGAAGCAGCACTGGCTCTTTGCCTTCTGGACGCAGATGCCCAGGATTTTGGACGAGCAATAGGTGCCGACCTCATGGCACATGCCCGAGCCGCGCAGCATCCCGGCCTCCATATCCTGTTGATCACAGCCCTGGAGCAGCACCTCCATCATGAAATTGATGGCTAGGCTGATGGCGATCGAGGTCGGATCGATGCCGACAATCAGCGCATTGGCGCCCGCGCTCGCCGCCTGGCTTGCCGTCGCGCCGGCCTTGAAGGCGGTGTAGGCGGCCTTCATGCCGGTGAATACGCCCTTGGCGATGGCGATCTTGGTGCCGATCGAACCGATCGACGATCCCATCCCATCATGCAAGATCTTGTCCTTGTCTTTGCAGCAATTCTGGAATGTGACGCTGAGGCCCGGCGGGCGGCAGCGTAGCTTGCGCCCGCCGAAAATTTCGATCGTGCCAAGGCAATTGCCGTCCTCGTCGACCTCGCCATCTGCGGCGGTGCCAGGATCATCGACCAGCACCTCCTCTTCAACCGGGTTGGCGCCGGTGTCGATGCAGCTATGGGGCGAGCAGCTCGGCGCAGAGACGCCGTCGGCCGACAGGCAGGCATATTGGCTCCCAAGCGGACAGGCATAGCTGCCGGCGGTGTCCATCGTGCAGGCCGTCTGCTCGATCGGGCAGAGGTGATCGCCGCCTGCGCTCGCCGTGCAGCTAGCGATTTCGCCGTCGTCGGCCGCATCGCCATTGCCGTTGAGATCGGCGGCGCAAAGCCATTGCTGCGCATGGGCGAGCTGGGGCTGGCCGCAGGTCGCCAGCAGCAGCGTCGCCCAGGCGATAAGAGATTTGGGCGCCCTCATTGCGCACCTGCCGTGCAAACCAGGTCCGCGCCTGCGAGCCGCACCGTTTGCATCATGGTCACGGCTTCGGGAAAATCGTCAAGGCAGCCGCAGGCCGAGACGATCTCCTCGCCATCGCCTGCCGGACAGACATTGTCGGCCGAGCAGGCATGATAATAGCTGTCCCAGCCCTGGGCCGAGGTCTGGAGTTCGCCCACCACGCCATCGGGAGCGGCATCGCTGTTGGTCCTGGCTTTCCGCGTCTTGCAGATCGGTTCGCAAGCCGCGACGCTGTCCTGCGTCGGCATCGAGAAGGCGCGGGAGGTCTCCTGGACGCTGCCATCGGCCGCTTGAATCCGGTCGTTGAGCACCGTCTCGGTCGAGCGGTCGATGATATAGGCGGCGCGGGAGAGGTCGGGCGTAGCCTGCCCGCCTGTGTCGATGATGCAGGCGTAGCGCCTATCCTTCCGGAAGAAATCGCGGGTCAATTGGACAGCGCAGCTGCCCGTGCCCAACGTCCGCGTCTGGGGCAGTGGCAAGAGGCCAGTGCCGACCCCGTTGTTGAACGTCACAACGTCATCGACACTCTCGCTTTTGAGGCGGCATTGCGGGTCCGCGCCGTAGCCTGAGCATAGATCGACCAGTCGCTCGGTCGTCTCGCAGCCTGTGTCCACCTGCACTTCGAGCGTGACATAGCCCCAATTCCCACCACCGCCGCCTCGCACGCGCGCGCCGACGACCGTCGCGCCGCTGGTCAGCTGGGATGTGATGTCGATGGCAGTCCTGTTGTACCAGGGGTCATCGCTGATGCGACAATCGCCCGATGGCAATGCTTCGCCGAGCCATGGGCGCTTTCCCGCATAGCCGACAATCTTGCCGTTGACCCTGGCCTGGACCCAGTCGTCGGCGCCCATTTCGACGATGCGAGCGGATTTTATCCGAGCAGGCGCCAGTGGCTCGAATGTTGCGCTGTAGATGGGCGGTACGCTGTCGCAGCTGCCCGAGCCGCGGATCTCATAGCGCCGGCAGTCAGTGCCGCAGCTCGTGACCTTGCTGACCGACCCGCGCACGGCTACTATGTCGTCGAAACGCCATTCCTTGACGGCGACCTCGCGCTCGATCGAACAACTGCGGACCTGCTCGGTTTTGCCGCTGCCTGCGGCAGACCCCGCCAGAGCCTGAAAGACACTGCTTGCCTGCGAGACGGAAGTGGCGTCTCCCTGAATGTCGGTCGGGTTGCTGCGATAGCGCGTAGCTGAAACTTGCGGATCAGCAGTGCAGGATGTGGTTTGCGCCCCGGTATAGCGGATCATGGCCCCCTCAACCTGCGCCTGCGCGACACCGATGCGCGGATCGGCGGTCGTGAGGGCGCCGACCACGCCGCCGCCCAGATCTTTCAGAACCTCCGAGATGTTGCCCCAGGGCAGGTTCGTCCCGCAACTGTTGTTGATGCAGTAGCAGCCCGACAGGCTCGTCATCTGGGTTTGCGCGAGATTGATATTGAGCGCGCCATCGACTGCCCAGCCATAATAGCGGCAGCCTTCCCAGGTGCCGGGATTGCAGGCGATGACGCCATTGGCGCAGATGCCCGAGATCGGCACCGGGAGCAGGGTCTGGCTGTCGAACGTGCCGTCAAAATCGCGATCATGGGAGATGCGGACCTGTGTGAGGTCGCCAGTGCTTCCCGGCTGCACCAGCAGTTCAAGCAAGGTCGATGTCTTCTGGCAGCTTAAGGACGCGGTGAACCCGGTCTTCCCATCGACCGTGGTGATGGTCTGGCCGCTCAGGCCCGGGGTCACATAGTTGGACTGCAGGGCATCGCTGGAGCCGGTGCGGGCGCGCGAGGCGGTCGCCGCGCTGCGGGCGCGGTCCTTGACGTTGGGCTCGGCTTCCTGCGCGACGGCAGCGGCCGACAGGAGAAGTGTGGAGTTCAAGACTGCAAAGAGCAGATGGCGCCGGACAGTCATGACCGATCGCCCCAGACAGTGCGGCTTCCGGTCCGTAGCCTGATAAGTTCTCCGGTCGACAGGCGAAATACGGCCTGGCCTTCAAAGATGGTCAGCGCGGCGTCAAGCGGCGGGCGAGGAGAGGGGGCACGCTGCTTCATGGGGGTTACGGTCGCGCTGACCGGGTTTGGAGTGGCGCCAGCTAAGGGGGGCGACGCCGCTCCGGCATCGCGCGCGTCCAGCCGGCCCCGGGGGCTGTGGCGGGCAGACGAGGCGGCCTTTGGGCCGCGCACGGTGCATGGGGTGGGTGATCTGCTCATGGCGCCCCTAGAGGCGATCGGGCCGCGCCCGGTCGGCATAGGGAAGGATGAGGGTGCGAACGGCGCGAGAAGGCCGAAGCATTGGCGTCGCCGGCGCATCGATCAGGCCCTGCAATTCGCGATAGACGCTGTCGCGATAGCCTTGATACGCGCTTCGGGCTGCGGCCGCCTTCGCCTTGCTGGTGCGCGCTAGTGGGCTCGCTGCGGATGGTGATGCCGTCGCGCCCTGCGCCTTCAGCAGCGCCTTGTCGTTTGTGACCGTGGGGTCCGAGCGCGACGGGCGATCCGCCACCGCATCGGCATAGGCCTTGTCGGGATGGATGCACTGGCCATGGTCGCTATTCTTGCAGGAGAATTTCTCCGAATAGGGCGACATCAGCGATCCGATGCTCGCGCAGCCGGACAGCGTTACGAGGGCTGGGATGATCCATGCTATATGGGTTATGGATCGCTGCTGGCCTGGAGACGGCATGGGCTTTGACTCCTGTATCGGTGTCGCGCAGCGCATCAGAATTTCGCTCCCGCGCTTGGCTTGATTTCGAGGGAGACGCCTTCCTGGATGACCAAGACGACGTCCTTGGCGGCGCCGACCTCGACGATCGGGCCGGCCTGCCGCGCGAGATCGAGATAGAAGTCGGTGAGCTTCTCGGAGGACTTGCCGAGCCCGCCGGCGATCCCGGACTTGGCGGCCTCGCCCGCATCGAGCGTGCGGACATTGCCCAGCGCCGAGGTCGAAATATCGCCGAAGCTGGATTCGACCGATTGCGAGAAGCCGCTGACGGTGCCAGCGATGAAGGAACGGGCGAGCGCGGCGCCGGCCCTGGTAACGACCTTGCCCGAGAGGCCTTTCTTCCCATCGGTATCGACGAAGAAGCCCTTGATGGGCTGATCGACCACCGATCGTTCGTCAAAATCGACGCAGGAGAGCGAGACCAGCTGCACCTCGACCCGTTCCTTGGCGAGGCTGCCGGTGGCGTTGCCGACGACGAAGCAGCCGGCAAGGTTCGCCTTGACGTCATTGGGCAGGACCGCAGGCGCCTGAACCCTCGCGATCAGCGGTTCGGGATTGCTGGTCGCATCCCGGCTCGCCAAGGCGTCGATCCCGGTCAGAAGCCGCGCCTTCATGAAACCAGGCGGCAAATAGATCGTGCGGGCTTTTTTTTTGGGTGCGGCTGCTCCTGTCCCATCGGTCACCGTTATGGCGCTAGCGCTGGTCGCGCTGCCGATCGAGCCCACCACCTTCTCCTGCGGTGGGGCAGGCGGCGCGGCGGGCGCCGTGGGCGGGGGCGGAATGTCGTTCTGCTCGGGTCCCGATTGCGCGCCCTGTCCGCCGGTCGGCGGATATCGCAAGCGACCCAAGCAGGATCAGGCCGAACAGGGGCTTAGCGCGCTTCATGGGCCGTATCCTTCCTCGATGCGGACGAGCCGGTGAGGCGCGACAGCGAAACATGGGCGCCGAGCCTGAAAGTCCGCCGCTCGGGCTGTTGCACGTTAGCAGGGCGTGACCTCTCTCGGATCACAAAGTCACCGCCTTCGGCAGTGATATGCTGGTGCGGCGCGCTGAGGGATTTTGGAAATCCATCTTCAATTTCCCGCCCTGGCCGGGATGGTGTCGCCGCTTGCACTGCAAGGCTGGCTGACGCCAGACAAGTAAAGGCAATAATCATCGCGAACTCCCACATTTGGGGGAAGCGCCCCGCCTTGCTTCAACTCGCCGACACCGAAGCCTGGTGTCGACATTGGTCGAGCCTTGGTTAGATCCTTATGTCCAGGTCAGCCCGTCTTGTTCTCGGCTCCGGACTTCCTGTCGCGCAGCATCATCCATCGCTTTGCCGTCTCCGCGTCACGCGGCGCGATGCCCTTCAGCCAGAAGTCGAACCAGGCGATATTGCGTTCATAGACGGCGAGGCGGTGGGCAGCCTGCCATTTGATATGCTGCTCGTCCGGGAAGACATAGGCGTCGACCGGTTGCCCGAAAAAACGCAATGCCCTGATCGACACCAGCGAGTGGAGATATTCGGCGTCGGAAAGATTGAACAAAACAGGCGTGGAAATCTTCGCTGCATTGCGGGAAACCGACATATTGGCCCAGAAAGGCTGATCATTGTCCGACAGACGCGGGTACCAGTGACGATGATGGCCTCTGAATGGCTATCACCCGCGCCTGGGGCGTGGGCGCGCTTGTGAACCACCGCGCTCCCCTGGGCATATTCGATCTGAAGCGGAGATTTCTGCTCCAGAACGGCAAGAGCCTGCGATCCCGTCATGCGCCCCTTGATGGCAGGAGCGATCAAATCACCGATCTCCTGCGCATCATAAAGGACCTCCAGGCTGCTGGCCTGGGCGATGGCGCGCAGGGTCGTTTCCATTGGCTGCGACGGAAGATCAAAGTCGGCGCCGACGTCCTGCTGCGCCGACGCGATGATGGGAAATGCCGCTGCATTGATGCACACCGAGGCGAGGAGAGTCGGTAGCAATTTGCGGGTAATACTCATAAAGCCCCCTTCGGCCCGGCTTGTTCATTTTGCCGGGCTCATGGGGCTTTCACGCCTCGCTGAGGTGTCTCCCTAAATCATAGGTGAATTTTTTTCTGCTGCCGCCGCCGCAAGATGATCCGTTCCCTGCTTACCTCTCGCTCTAGGTCAAAAAGAGCGGCAAGCTTGATGCTCAACGCCGCCGTGTCCTTCAGCGAGAATATGCCAGACACCCGCAGCCGCCCTGTCTCGACGTCGCCGATCTGGATGGGCCGACGGGCGTAGCGATTGGCCTCGGCCACGATATCGATCAGCGGCTCGTCATGAAATTCGCCTTTTGCCTGCGTCCATAAATTTAGTTCTTGGGCGGCAATGGGCAGAGGGGTTTCCAGGCGAGGAGCGAAGATCGTCTTTTCCCCTGGGCGCAACCGTTGGCGAGTGGTGGTTCCAGAGTCGGCCACAGTGACATCGACCGCGCCCCGGAGCAGAGCGACCGACACTTTCCCGCTTTCGGCGAGACGCACGTCAAATATCGTACCGCGCGCGGTTACCGTCCCCGCGCCGGCGGCTACATTGAATGGACGCTGCTCATGAGCGACCTCGAACCGGGCACGCCCTCGGACAAGTCTGAGGCGTCGGTCTTTTGACGTAAACGCGACCTGCACCTCGCTGTTCGTATCGAGAAGGATGGACGATCCATCCGGTAGCGCGACGCGCCGTATCTGGCCGACGGCGCTCGCAATGGTGAATTGATCTGGTGACGCGTCCTGCAGCCGCCCTGCCTCCTGGCGACCAAGGCCGACATGAAACATCACCTTCGCCGAGATTGCACCCATGCCAATAAGAAGGGCGATCATTGCCAGGCCGCGCTTGCCTGGCCCGGATCGCGGCTTTTCGTTGCCACGGCTTTTATCAGGATCATCCACTCGTCCACTGTCGGTGAATATCTCTGCCACTTTGTTATAGGCCGCCCGGTGCAGTGCACCGCGGGCAAGCCAGGCTTTGAAATCCGGCTCATGCGATTTGGCGTCGGGACCGCGCATTTTGGCGAACCAATCTGCCGCGTCGTCGTAGAGCTGATTGCCCAAGCGTGCGATGGGATCCGGTCTCTCGTCAGTCATGCCTGATCCACTCCTCTCACAAGCGCCTTCAACGCCGCTGATATGTGATACTCGATCGCCTTGACGCTCAGATTCATCTCCTGCGCTATCTCGATATAGGTTCGCCCGCCCAAGCGATGCATCAGATAAATGCGTCTGGTTTTCTCGGGTAGTTGGTCAATAACCCTTTGATATTGTTGCTTCACGTCTTCGGCCTCAAGGTTCAATGACTGCTCTGGTGGCGACGCAAGCAGCCTGCCTTCATCGATCGGCACGTCGATGACAAGGCGCCTCCATCTGGCATCGCGCCGAACGCTGCTGACGAGCAAATTGCTGGCTATTCTGAGCAAATAGGGCAGGGGATCTCCCTCGATACTGGCGCGGGACAAACGGAGAAATGCGTCATGCATGAGATCCTGTGCCTCGGCTTCGTGCCGCGTTCGACGTGAGAAAAAGCGGAGGAGGCGGCTGGATTCATGTCGATAGAGCGCCTCGATCGAGGCCGCTGGCACGGGCGCACGGCCTCCACGACCGTCTGGAACAATGTCATTCATTGCCTGGATACCTTCCAGGCACTGCGTCGCTGCCCAAGGATGAGCAAAGGCAAGAGATGAACATGGGATAACGCTACATGCCGACACGAACCATCCGGAAAACCGGACCAATCCGCTCACGCTGTCGCCGCCGTTCGCTCTGCGCCATCAGCGCCGGGCTTTGATCCGGTACGGCCGCTCGGCCGTCATGGACGAGCGTGATTGATGCCTGACGAGAAAATCTGCGAGAGGTCGCCGGCAGTCCTGTCTCGCTTCCTTCAAGTCTGCATAGCGGCACCGCCCTGTCAAGGGGAAGGGCAGGGTCTCCTGTCGTTGGCCATGACGATGCATTTTCGCTCCCCAGGCCGAATAAATCGGCCCGGGGAGCTTTTTGGATCAGCCGTTGAGCTTGTCCTTGATCGCCTTGGCAGGCGTGAAACCGAGCTTACGCGATGCAGCAATGCTCATCGGTTCGCCAGTCCGCGGATTGCGGCCGTCGCGTGCCGGGCTCGCCTTGACCTTGAACTTGCCAAAGCCGTTGATCGAGATTTCTTCGCCCTTGGCGGCGGCATTGGCGATCGCTTCAACAAAGCCGTCCAGGATTTTCTTCGCGTCGGTCTTGGTGACGCCCTGGGCGGCGGCGACCGCCTCGACCAGCTCAGTGGTATTCATCAGCTAAGTTTCCCTCTTGTAGGAAGCGTCGCTCATGCCGAGAAGCCGCCAGCCGGTCGATGGGAAAGTGCGTGCCGTACTGGCGGGCGTATCCCTGTTTCACCATCAAATCTGGCTTCGGAATGCCTCGATCAAGGCAATCTGTTCGTCTCCCAGGGCGTCCACAGCGCCACTATATTGGCGCTCGCCAAGCAGCTCCGACGGGCACCGTCCTTCCACATTGCCGAGATTGGGCCGATGAACCTGATAGCCGATCAGGCGCGCCAGATCCGGTGAAAATCGCTTTGCCATTTCGGGCGGGTAAACGAGCGTCTGGATTTCATAGGGTTTGAGCCAGCCAAGCGAATAGCTGACGATCATACCTCGGCGCGCAGCCATGCTCCGGTTCGCGCCGCCACAATGCAGGGTCGATCCCAGAAACAGAAGCGCGGACCCTGGAGCGATCTCCAGCGACACGCCCTCGTCTGGATCGATCAGGTCTTCGTCGCGCCGACGATGGCTGCCGGGCCATAGGATGGTCGAACCGTTCTCTGGTCGATAGGGCGTGAATGGCCACATCACATTCACCAGATACTCCGCCTCATGGTCGCTGGGGAGCATGCGGCTGACCGGCCACATATCCTGATCGCGGTGGGGCACTTGCTGCTCGGCGCCCGGTTGGATTTCGATCGCCTGTGTAAGGTTGAGCTGGATATTGTCGCACCATGGGCCCAGGATGTTTTCGACGATGTCGAGAATGAGCGGATGCTGGACGAAAAGGGCGGCAAAGGGCGATCGGTTCAGCAGACCGCCAAACCGCACGGTGTCGGCCCCATAGAAGGGGCCTTGGGACACCGGGGTCGCTTCAAAGCTGTCGCCAAGGTCGCAAGCGAGGCCTTCCACCATCGCCGGCGGAATTATGTTCTCGACGAGGCAGAACCCGTGGCTCCTCAGAGCATTGAGGTGAGGGTCGGCCGCATGGCCAATGCGTTGGTGCTTCACTGGACCTCTCCCCGATCAAGCGAGGGGTCGAACGAGGTCTGAACGGGTGTTTCGTCCCAGGTCCCCGCCTGCATCATGAGGCCCGGCGTGTCTTCATCGATCGCGATCTCCAGCGCGCCGACCATGCCGCCCGGGTCCATCTGCGGAAGACCCAGCACCTTGCATTGCCAGCCATAGGCCATGACCTCAGGCATATACCAGGCATGGGTCACGCAGCAGAAGGCACTGATCCCGTTATGCAGCGCGAACTGGACAGCCGATGTCAGCAGGCGATTGCGGATGCCGCGACGTTCCGCCGCGCGGATGCGCGGACTGAGACACAATCGGGAAAGTTCCCAGACCGCTCGCGATCTGGGTGCTCCGGCATCGCAGAGATGGTCGAAGAAATCGCCGATGATCGTGGGCCGATGGGTGGGCAACAGGCGCATCGATCCCAGATGGGTGCCATCCGGGAGCCCGACGATGAGGTAGATTGTATCGGGACCGTCAAACTGGTCGATCTCATACCTGCCGTCCAGGGCTGGTAAATCCCACCCCAGCAAGTCGATAAAGACCCGCTTTCGGTCGCGATACATGTCCGCCATGAGCGCGTCGGGCACGCGCGCAGATACACCCTGTTGAAATGACAGCATCACGTTCCTCCTGTGTGTGAGACAGGCAGGATGCGAAGGATGGCGATTCCGCGCTATTCCCCGAAAGGGGGTGATTTAGTGCAATCGCAACATGTCTCGGTAGCAGAGTTGTCCGTCGAATAACGCGCGGACGATCAACAAAGTCCTCTTGCATACGCCGTAGCGCCGCATGGCGCTCAGGACATGCTTGTCTACGGTGTCTTCTGACACGCCCAGTATCACGCTCGTTTCCCAATTGGTCTTGCCTGAGCCGACATGCACCAGGCAATCCAGTTGCCGCTGGGTGAGTTCAGGAATTTTCGAAGTCGGGGCAGGATCCTTATTTGTAATCCTGCGCGCCACCTCGAAGCAGAACATTCCCACCAGCTGGGCGCACCCGATAATGTGGGGCGTCAGCTCAACCGGCCGATCACTTGCAAAGGAGCATGTACCCCGATACTCGCCCGCCACCTGAACCGGGACAGTAAATCCATCACGCAATCCATGGGCGCGCGCCTCGTGCAAGATCCGCCGCTGGCGACGGCTCAGGCGAATGATCTGGGGTACCTCGCCCCAGCCAAAACCTGTCAATCGGCGATTGCTGGCAGCCAGGATGGGATCGTCCTGAAAATAACGGTTCGCGATTACCGGCGGCGGGCGGAACGACCTTGACGATGAGGTGCCTTTCTAACGGCAGACAAGACGGGCCGGGAAGCGCCGTCACGCTCTCCCGGCCCGGAATGGTCATCCTCTCAGGAAGGAGCAACCCCATGAGCAAACCAACCGCCTCCCGGAGCGTGAGCAGCTTTGCCGACCTGCCGGAACTCTATGCCGAACTCATCGCCACGCCCGATTTTGAGGCATCGTTCGGCGATCCTCTCCCGCTTACGATCATGGAACGCGGCGAGGAACCCGCCGAATATGACATGCCCGAACCCATCGCCGCGCAGGCGGAATGCGGCGGCATCATCGCGTCCATTTTCGACCTCTTCACTGACACCCGCCTTGAAGCGCTGGCGCCCGAAGTCGCATGGGGCATGGTCAATTCGCTGCACTTTGTTGCGGGGAAGCTGGAGCGGCGGGAGGATCAGCTTGCCGACAATATCCGCGATATGGCGCGGCGGCTGGAGCCGGGCGAAGTCTTCATGAAGGAACTGGAGGACAACCAGCTTGAATGCCAGTCAGTGGCCGAACAACGCGAAGCCATTGAGGCGATGAGGGATTATGCCGCCGCCATGTATCGCACCTGCTCAGGTCGCCCATGGTCCCCGGCGCGGGGATCGCGGGCCTCCCAAGTGACCACCGCAAGCCAGATTTCTGCGCTCGACTTCCTGCGCGTCCGGGCAGAGAAGAGGCGGGACCGCTATGACCCGCAAGGCCCCATCGTCGTCGTTTCCGGCCCGCAGAAGTGGCACGACGTCCGCATTATCTGGAACAGGCTGGACCAGATCAGGGCGCGCATTCCGCGCATGATGTTGGTGACGACAGGGCAGCGGCTAGGCGTGGACGTCATCGCCGCCGCATGGGCCGCGCAAAGGGGCGTGCATCTTGTGACCTACGGAATCTATGGACGCGGAGCGAGCGCAGGATTCAAGCGCAACCGCGAGATCGCAGCGCTGATGCCGGTTGAGGCAATCTTGTGCGAGGGATCGGGGATTCAGCAGGCCCTCTATGAATTGTTCAACCCGCAGAACGGGCATCGCGTGCCGACGCATGTCTTTTTGGCGAGTGAGCAGGCACCCGACATTCCCATCAAGCGCAGGCGGCGCGTGATACCCGCCTAGACACCAAGGCAGAAAAGGAAGGGACCGGCCCGCAAATGCGCCCCGGTCCTTTTTTCGTGCCTGCGGCACGATCCTATATCGCTAGTGCTGGACCACCGAAAGCGCCTTGCCGTCGTCATTCGCTCCGCCGCCTTCCGGCGGCTTGCTTCGCGCCTTCGCAGGCTTCTTGAGTGGCGGCGGTTCAGGTGTCGCGCTGGCACCGGGCAGAGCCTTGAGCGCGGCGATTGCAGCACCGCCACCGGCCCGGATGGCGTGGCTAAGCACCTCCCGAAATTCGCGCTCGCTCAGCCTTTCGACGGCAAGCTCCGCAGCGATTTTTCCATAGTGCGCACGTAAGACGCGCCGCGCCGATTCCGCCTCTTGGGCAAGGCTATGTTGATCGGCCTCTATCTTCGCGAGCCGCTCGCGATCCGTCATCTTGGGCATGTATCGACTCCTCATTGCAAGGGTCTGCCCGCCGTCCCCGACTATTCCCCAAGGAGCAGACGCTTGCAACGCTCATCCCAGATCGCCCGCTTTGACGACCGCAGGAAACTCCGTTCGAGGAGGCCCGCCCGCGCCGTCTGATAACGGACGCAGCGGCCAGGCGCTGCGAAGGGCGGACGCACGGCCCCAAGGCCGATGTAATGCACCCTACGCACGGGTGCTGCGCGGGAATATATCATAAAATCAATGATATATGGTCGAATACGGATAATCGCCCGAAACCACATTTTGTGGTCCATGTACCACAAGCGGGAATGGCAGGCCTCGAAACCCGCCGTAATCCGGCCTTTTTGGGCGGAATACATGTATTACACGCGATCGATTTGAACCCGAGCGCAATCAAGGGTATAAGGGCGGCGCTTCACGACATCCGCAGGGCTCCAGCTATTGGAGCATCCCTGTGGTCAAAGTTAATTTTAGGATCGAAGAGGAGCTCCATGAGCGCCTCGTTCGGCGCGCCACGGCCGCCGACCTCAGCCTGTCGGAGTTTATCAGGCTGGTTCTAGCGCAGGCCGCCGAACCCAATCGCGGCTATATCTTCTCGTCCAAGGATGAGATCCTTGCCACCAGTATTCAGATTCTTTCCATCCTCGTCGTCGCGGTAGGGCGGCGATCGCCGGAAGCGGTCGAACAGGGGATGGCCGAAGCCCGCGCCCTGCTCGCTGAGAGGGGGCTGCTCGATCCGGAACTGGAACCAAATCCGGGTGCCCGGGAGGCGGGACGATGAGTATCTTCCGCAACGATACGCTCGGCTCCTGGACCCGTGGCGGCCAGGCTATCGTCCACAACGTCCGAATGACGACCCAGGTCTTTTTCCAGACCATGTCGGCCTGTCTGGTGCTCTGGGTCATGGGCATCCTCTGGTACTGCTTCGAGACCCTGACCGCCTATCAGCGCTATGTGCTGGTCCAGCTGGCCCTTGCGGAATTCCGGAAGGATGCGACACGGGGCGCCGCCGATCCGGTCCAGTTTCAGACGCCCGGCGGTCACAAATATTGGACGACGGCGGATGCCTTACTGAACTCCGGGGTTGCGAGAAAAACGCTGGAGGCGGGCGAAGCAGCGCTCATCACCGGCGCCCTCATCGGAGGCATCGGGGCCGCGCTCGCTCTCGGTTGGGCCTGGTATTATTTCACGCGGACCGGACGGGGGTTGGGGTCGAACCAGTTCCTCCGGGGCGCCCGATTCGGGACCCTCAGATCGATCCGGCGGCTCCTGCGCCGATACCGCAAGGGCAGTTTCACCATCGGCGGCGTGGCGATGCCGCACGCCTTCGAGCCGGAGCATATTGTCCTGTGCGGCGCGCCCGGCACGGGCAAGACCAACATCATCACGACGATGCTGGAGGGTATCAGGAAAAACGGAAAGCGCGCGATCGTCTATGATACCGCTGGCTCCTTCGTTGAAAAATTCTACCGGCCGGGGAAGGACATTCTCCTCAATCCTCTCGACCAGCGAACCGACCATTGGTCGCCCTGGGTCGATGTCCCTCGGGAATATCATTATGACCAGATCGCCCAGTCCACGATCCCCGACAAGGCGGGCGATCCTTTCTGGGCGAAGGCAGCGCGGGGGACGCTGGTCGGCGTCCTGCGCAAGCTCGCTAGGCAGAAACACACGCTGGTCTCCATTCTTCTCGATCGCCTTCTTCGGTCGGGGCTGAAGGACCTCGTCGCTTTCGCCGAGGGGACCGAGGCCGCAGCCTTCATCAGCACGGAAGGAGACCGGACCTCCGCCGGTATCCAGGCGGAGCTTGCGTCGGTCATGCGTAGCTTTGCCTATCTCGACGACACCGCCAACGGCTTTTCCATTCGCAGTTGGGTGGAGAATGAGACGGATGACAGTTGGCTCTTCATCACGGTGAAGGCGGATCAACTTCCCTCCTTGCGGCCGCTCATCACCGTCTGGATCGATATTGCCATCGGGGCGATCATGAGCATGAAGCCCGACCCTGAGCGGCGGCTCTATTGCATCATCGATGAGCTACCGACGCTTCAACGGTTGCCGTCGCTCAGCGACTTCCTCGCCCGCGCGCGCAAATATGGCGGCTGCGGGATACTAGGGTTCCAATCCTATCCTCAGCTTGAGGCCACCTATGGCATTCAGGATGCCGCGGCGATCACCGGCTACTGTTCAACCTGGATAGCCCTGCGCGCCAACGACACGCCAACGGCGAAGCATGTCTCGGAAAATCTGGGGCAGGTGGAGCAGATCGAAGCGAATGAGGGCATGTCCTACGGGGTCAACGACATGCGAGATGGGGTCAACCTTTCGCGGATGCAGGTGACCCGGCCGCTGGTCATGCATACGGAGGTCACGAACCTCCCCAACCTGTCCGGCTTTCTACGTTTTGGTCGCGACCTTCCCGTCATCCGTTTCGCAGATCGGTTCAACCCAATCTCGAACATCGCACCCGCATTCGTCGAACGCACCAAACCGCCCATTCGGCTCCCGCTGGCCGATGAGATTATCCAGGCCGCCCGCGCCGCAGCGGAAGAACGGGCAGCGCAAAGCGGTCAGGCAGCGGGCCGCATTCGCAAGAAAGCCGCTCGCAAGAGCGGATGGGTGCCGCCGCCGCAGAACGCTCCTCGGTCCGAAAAGTCTGCGCCCGAGCTGCCCCTCGGACAAACGCCAGAGGTTTCACCCCCAGACCGCAAGCAGGAGAAAACAACACCACCCAGCCCATCCATGCTCGGCGCTCGGGCTGGCGCGCGCACGGTTCCGCTGTTGCGGCACGGCCGGGTCAACGAGATCCCGGGAGAGGCTGATCCGGCATGATCCATCCCCGCCGCCTGTCAGGCTCGGCCGGCAACATCGCCCGCTATTATACGGTGGGCGACTATTATACGAAGGGCTCCGACGAGCACAGTGAATGGGCCGGGAAGGTCGCCGTCGAACTGGGCCTTGAGGGGGCGGTCGACCCGACGACATTCAAGGAGTTGCTGGCGGGCAGGGTAGAGGGACGGCAACTTGGCCGGCGGCGCGCCGATGGTACGATCCGGCATCATCCGGGATGGGACTTTGCGGTCAACGCCCCCAAGTCCGTCTCGATCATGGCCCTGGTGGCGCAGGATCAACGCGTGCTCGAAGCGCACGAGCAGGCCGTCGGGGAGGCGATCTCCTGGCTGGAGGAACATGCCGCCTATCGTTTCCGGTGGCAGGGGGAGATCGTCCATGAGACGACCGGACGGATAGTCGCAGCCCGCTTCACCGAACATGCCAGCCGGGAACTCGATCCTCACCTCCATACCCATATCGTGGTGATGAACATCACCGATCGCGAGGACGGCGCGCCCATGACCAGCATGGAAACCCGGGCGATGTTCGCCGAGCAGATGGTCGCTGGCCAAATCTATCGGAATGGGCTCGCCCAGAAACTGCATGCCCACGGCTTTGAACTCGAAACTGATCCCCACCGGGGACTGTTCGAAATTAGGGGCGTGCCCAAGAGCCTGATCGCAGATTGGTCCAAGCGCGCCGAACAGATCGATGCACACGCGGAGGAACATGGTCGCAAGGGGCAAGCCGCTCGCGTCGCCTCCTTCTATCAGACCCGCAAGGCCAAGCAGAAAACGACGACAGAAGGCCTTCGCGAGCGCTGGGACAAGGAGGCGGGGCCCCTCCTCGAAATGCTCCATAAGGTGAAGGGCGCCGCCGACCGGGATGGGGTGATCGACCATGAGGGCAGTCGTGCCATTGCCGGGCGCGCCGCGCTGTTCGGCATCCGCAACATGGAAACGCGCGAAGCGGTGAATAGCCAGGGTCAGCTGATCCGAACGGGGCTCGCGGTCCATGTGGGAGAAGTGAGCCTCCGTGATGTCCTTCCCTTTGTGAGGGATCACGAACAGCGGGAAAAGCTCCTGACTACGCGAACCCAGACCGGCGATGCTCTCCTGACGCGCGGGCGCACGAGCCGCGCAACCGCCCGGCTTGAGATTGCTCTGTCGAAACACCTGGCAATGGCATTGGACGATACTAGGCCTTTGGCATCGACCGACCGCCTACTGTTGGTCCTGGAGGGGGAGGGGCTTTCCTCGCAACAAGAGCGGGCGCTCGCCACGCTCGCCACGTCCCGCGACCGCCTGGTCGGAATCCATGGGGTGGCGGGCTCCGGTAAGTCGACCCTGGTCCGGGCGTTGGTCGCAACGGTGGATGCGGATGTCCGGGTGCAAGCCCTCGCGCCGACCTCATCGGCCGCAGCAGAACTCGGGAAGAAAGCGAAAATTCCCTCCCAGACGGTCATGAACTTGATCGTGTCGGGCGGACGGAAACTGGACGCTCGCGATCTTCTGGTGGTCGATGAAGCCGGGCAGCTCAGTAACCGGCAGGCCCTGCGGCTCCTGGAAGTCAGTCGGGATACCGGCGCTCGGATTCTCTTCCTCGGCGACAACAAGCAGACAGGCGCGATCGAACAAGGGAAGGCATTCTGGCTTCTTCAGCAGCTTGGATTGCCAAAGGCGGAGCTCTCCGAATCGCTGCGGCAGCAAAACAATCAGAAGATGATGAAGGCGGTCATGAAGGCGCGCCTTGGAGAATATGCGCGGGCGATCGGCTTTCTGGACGGCGTCGTGAGCGGGGACAAAGCGAGCAAGCTTGCGAAAAATCTCGTCGATCAATGGATGCAACTGGCCCCCGAAACGCGCGCCGCGACGAACATCCTTGTTCTCGACAATGCGACCCGGATCACGGTCAACGCAAATGTCCGGCGCGGGCTCCAGAAGGAAGGTGTCATCGCCATCCAGGAAGTGCCGTTGAAAATCCTCGCGCCAGCGGGTCTGACGAGTGAGGAGCGTCGAATGGCACGCCTCTATTCCAAGGGCCAGGTCGTCATGTTCAACCGTGATGTTGATCAGTTGGGGATCGCCCGGCAGGCGGAATATGCGGTCGTCGGTTTCGGGCGAGAGGAGAGTGGACGCGAGGTCGTCAGGCTGGAAGATCAGCAGGGCCGAATCATCCTTTGGGACCCCCGCCGAACGCGCGCTTCCATGGTCAGCGTCTTCAACGTACAGGACCGGGGCCTCGCAAAGGGTGATCGAATCCAATGGCGCCTGGCGACGAAGGAGCTGGGACTAAAAAATGCCGAGCGGGGCACGGTCGAGCGCATAGAGAACGAGCGGGCCACGATCCGATGGGATCGAACGGGCGAACGACAGGAGATCGACTTCTCGAAATACAAGACCTGGGATCACGGCTATGCGGAGACGGTCTACTCCTCGCAGTCGAAAACCTACCCGCGGGTCTTTGTTCTCGCTCCCGTCGACTCCCCGCTGGTGACGGGGCAAAATTTCTACACCGCGATCACTCGTGCCGAATTTAGCGTGACGCTCTGGACCGAGAACCGGGCGGACCTCGCGGAGAAATTGAAGCGCAATTCCGGCCAGAAGACCTCGTCCCTGGAAGGGCTGGACCTGATCAAGCGAAGCGGAACGGAAGCACGGCTCGAAAGGGAAGCCGCCCGCATCCAGAAAGAACACGACCTCTATGACGTGCAGCGGCGTGAACTGGCCCTTCTGCGCACCGAACGCAGAAACCGTAATCGAGGGAGCGAGCCCAAGGGTCTGGCCGGCGCAGGGCTTCGCGCAACGGAAACCCTCACGGCGCTCATCGAGCGCATGCTTCGGAACCAGCCGCAGCCGGAAATCTCCCAGCCCAAACAGCCGGATCGGACGACCGAGGTGCGCAGGGACCGAGGGCGCGACCGATGATCGGGCGGTGTTGTGCAACGCTTCTGGCCGGCGGCTTCGCTTCCACGCTGATCGTTCAGGCAGCGCCAGCTTATGGTGAGGCGAGGGACCTGGACATGCTGGCGGCGGAGAAGGCGATCAATCAATGCATCCATCGGGCAGCTTCCGGCCGGCCATGGCTTGCCCAAACCCTGCGGGCCTTGAGGAAGCGGGAGGGGGGATGGATTGGTGCAGAAGTCAGGAATAGGGATGGTTCCGTCGACCTGGGGCCGATGCAGGTCAACAGTTGGTGGGTTCCTCGAATCGCCCGAATGATCGGGCGGAGCGAATCGCAGATCAAGTCGTGGCTGCGGGATGATCCGTGCTTCAATGTCGATGCGGCCCGCTGGATATTTCTCTCAGCGCTCCACGACGTAAAGGATTTCTGGCGGGCAGTGGGCATTTATCACAGCCCTACCCGCTGGCGACAAATGCGATATTCGCGAAGCATCGCCTCGATCATGTTGATCCAGCGACAGGCATTCGTCGCCTCGCCATTGCGGGAACGAAAATTCAGGAAGTCACATTTGGTTATTTTCGGACCTCGCTAGCGTTCGCACTTCGAACGGTTCGGCACGGCCGATAGCGAGAGTGAAATTTACAGGCTTTTAGGTGACTTTGGCTTGTGTACTCTGGTCGCGTCCGTCAATGTGGTGTAGAATTGGGTGTGGCCAGCGGGCTGCATTTTCAGGCGGCCTTGGGTGTAATCTGTAGCGGCTGTGCCTCCTCGATCATTGGTGTAGCAAGGGCGGCCATGCCCTCGATCTGCATGTAGCGGTGCTGGAGCTGGTATTCGTCATTCTGCTCCAGCAGGACGGCGCCGACGAGGCGGATGATGCTATCCTCGTTCGGGAAGATGCCGACGACATCGGCGCGGCGCTTCACTTCCTTGTTCAGGCGTTCCAGTGGATTGGTGGAATGTAATTTGACGCGGTGCTGCTCGGGGAAGGTCATGTAGGCCAGCACGTCGTGCTCGGCATCGTCCATGCAGGCGCCGAGCTTTGGCCAGCGGGTACGCAACTGGTCGGCGACCTGGCGCCAGACCTGTGTCGCGGCGGCATGGTCGGGCTGGAGGAAGACCTGGCGGATGGCAGCGGCGACGACGGTGTTCTGGCCCTTGGGCACGTAGGCCAGGGCATTGCGCATGAAGTGGACGCGGCACCGCTGCCAGGTGGCGCTGAGCACGCGAGTGATCGCTGCCTTGAGGCCCTCGTGGGCATCGGAGATGACCAGCTTCACGCCGGTCAGTCCGCGGCGTGCGAGGTCCTTGAGGAAGCTCGACCAGAATGGCTCGGCTTCGGAGGGTCCAATGTGAAGGCCAACGATTTCGCGCTTGCCCTCGGTGTTGACGGCAACGGCTATTATCGCGGCGACACTGACGATCCGCCCGCCCTCGCGCACCTTGAGGTAGGTAGCATCGAGCCAGAGGTAGGGCCAGTCGCCGGTGAGCGGCCGCTTAAGGAAGGCATGGACACGTTCGTCGATATCCTTGCACAGCTTGGACACCGAGGATTTGGAGATGCCGGTCATGCCCATGGCCTGCACCAGCTCGTCGACACGCCGGGTGCTGACGCCGGCGATCCACGCCTCCTGGATCACCGCGACCAGCGCCTTCTCGACGGTCTTCCTGGGTTCCAGGAAGCCAGGGAAGTAGGCGCCGGTCCGTAGCTTGGGAATCCTCAGGTTGAGCGTGCCGAGCCGGGTATCGAGGCTGCGGTCGCGGTAGCCGTTCCGCCAGGTCGTCCGGTCGCCGGAGCGCTCGTGTCGGCTAGCGCCGACCAGGCCATCGACGTCGGCCTCCATGATGATCTGTAATACGCTCTCGGCGATCGTGCGCAGGAAATCTCCATCTCCAGTCTTCGCCATCAGCTCGGCAAGCGGTAGTCTGTCGTCGGTCATCGGGATCAACTCCTCGGTGGGCGTGTGAAGTGTGGTAACTCCACCTTACCGATGAGCCCGGTGGCCACCGAGATCGAAATCGCATGGGGTGGGGCATGCCCCACCCCATGCGATCATCTCAATCTACACCAGAAATTACACCACGAGCGCGGACGCTAACTGTACTCTTCGCGTAGATAACAGCCTCCCGTGGCTTCCTCGCGGCAGATTGGAGCCTCCCTATAAAGGGCGATGCGCGTTGCTTTCAGATCGGACGTGGATTGCCCCATCCACGCCCGTTTGACATTCGTTCCATGGCGTTCCAGAGTGTCGCTTGCCGCAACTGTTGGAATTTTGTTGGAAACTGCGACAGGGGTGGCAATAAAGTAGCTTATTTTTCAACGTTGTACCGGGCAGTGGGGTTAGTCGGCGCAATATTCCCAGCGCCCGGCATTGCAGGCCGCTACGGCCCGGCGCCATTCCGCCATTCTCTGCGCATATTCGCCGCGGGCGTCGGCATAGCTGTCGCGATCGCCTTGCGCCTGGCGGTAGTTGCGCATGATCCTGGCGTCGCGCTGACGGACATAGGCGAGCTGCTGCTGATTCATCCTTCTGATGATCGCGCTGTCGCGTGCCCGTGCTGCGGCGCTGCGCATCGTCGGATCATTGGGGTCGTCCGCATGCGCCGTCACGGGCAGCAGGGCTGCACCTATCGCAAGCGCCAACGCACAGGATCCAAGCTTCATGAATGCGCCCCTCTTTATCAGTCGCCTTCCTTCGCGCGGGAGAGGGCGCAAGGCAATCGATTTGCGATAAATGGAGAGCGCCCCGCAGGTTTCCGACCTGCTTCCGCATGTGCAGCCTGGCAAATGCGGCTGAGGCAACTTCACGGGCGATGCCGCGTTACCCTGCTTCCAATACGATGGTGAAGATGATGAACGGCACGGAGAGTTATGGCGAACGTCTGACGATACTGGCGCGCATAGGGTTCGCGGCGCGCGGGATGGTGTATCTTCTCATCGGACTGTTCGCCATAGACGTCGCGCGCCACGGCGGCCAACCAAGCGACAATCAGGGCGTTCTCGGCTCCCTTTCCCAAAGCAGCCTGGGGTCGTTCCTGCTCCTGCTCTGCGCGGCGGGTTTCGCGGGCTATGCGCTCTGGCGCTTGATCGAAGCCGCTCTCGACCCCGAACATCGCAGCCGCAGCCTGAAGGGAAGGCTGGAACGGGCAGGCTATGCCATGAGTGGAATCGTGTACGGGGCACTCGCCTTGGCGGCGGTCAACCTGGTGCTTCGCAAGGCGCCGGCAGCCGAAGGAAGTCCCGGCGACCGGACGGCGCAAGGCTGGTCCGCCTGGCTGCTCGATCAGCCGGGCGGTCAGGCCGTGCTCGTCATTTGCGGGGTCATATTCTTCTTCATTGCGCTCGCACAGGCGGTAAAGGCCTATCGGGGCCGTTTCGACGAACTCGCGGCCGATGTGCCGGTGCCGGAAGCCGTGCGCTGGGCCGGACGGATCGGCTATGCGGCCCGCGCCATCGTCTTCGCCATGATCGGGTGGTTCGTGATCAACGCTGCCTTGCATGCCGATCCCGACGAGGCGGGCGGGTTGGGCGCGGCCCTCAGGCAGCTCCGCGATCAGGAGCATGGGCCGCTGCTGCTCTTCATCGTGGCGAGCGGGCTCGCGCTGTTCGGCCTGTTCAGCATTGTGGAAGCGCTATATCGCCATGTCAGGATCGACGGTTCGCAGCTTCGGGAAATTGCCCGGACGGCCAGACAATGAATGGAAAGGGAACAAGAATTAAGGCCTGATTGTTTCCCCAGTCTCTTAAGGAGGAGGATGGAGATGGTAGAAGTTCACAGGGATCGCTATACGGATGACCGTGTCGTGGTTCATAAACATCGCGGCGGGCGGACCGTTGCGATTGCCTTGATCATCGTTCTGGCGATTGTCGGAATATTGTTCGCAACCGGCTTCTGGAAAGCCGATGTTTCCGGTGGAGATGTTCCGGAGGTCAGTGTGAAGGGCGGCGAACTTCCCAAGGTGGACGTCGATTCCAAGGCGGTCGTCGTCGGCACAAAGAAGGAAACCATCGACGTGCCGACAGTGGGCGTGAAGGATAATGGCGAAGAATAAAGGCCGATTGTAAATTCAGCGCCGGCGCCCTGTCCCGAAAGGGACGGGGCGTTTTGTTATGGCAGGGGGCCTGCCTTCCCTTGCGAAGTCGTCGGCTACCCGCAAACATGAGGGTTGGACGCCGTGTCGTGCATGGGCGTCGGTCCTGCATGTGGAACCGGAGATGAACGAGGCTGGCATTTTCCCGTTCATCTGTGGCCACGCTCACTCCAGCTTCGTCAATATGAAGGCAATCAGGAATCCCGCGACGGCGATGAGGCCGGAAAATTCATGCGCTTCCTCCGTCGCTTCCGGAATCATCGTGTCCACCAGCATGGCCAGAATGGCTCCTGCTGCCACGGCGGTGGTGGCTGCGATCAGATCCGGATCTGCGCCCGCCAGAGTGATGTAGCCGATCAGCGCCGCCAGACCGGAAGCCAAAGCGATAGCTCCCCAGACGCCGAAGATATAGGCGGGGCCCCGGCCCGCCTTCTTCATTCCCGCCGCGCTGGAAAGGCCTTCGGGAACGTTCGAAAGGAACACGGCGATGACCGTGACCATGCTGACGCCGCCGCCGTGCAGCAGACTCACCCCTATGACCACGGACTCCGGAATGCCGTCCAGCAAGGCGCCGACGGCAATCGACAGCCCGGAATTCCCGGCAGCCGGCGCCTGGCTCTCGTGCGGGTTCGAACCCGACCGTTTACGATGCCGGGCACCGGCCCGCGACACGGCCACATTCGCAATCGTGTAGACGACCGCCCCGGCCAGAAATCCGAAGGCGGTGGAATCGAAGCCGCCGCGAGCATAGGCATCGTCCATCAGGTCGAAGGCCACGGCCGAAATCAGCACGCCCGATCCAATCGCCATGATCGCGGCGATCAGCCGTTGCGGAAGATCAGCCACATAGGCGATGCACGCGCCTATCAACAGCGCCGATCCGCCCACCAGGCCCCAAAATCCCGCTTCCAAGGCTCCATGCATCGATGCTCTCCCTCATTCTGAAACGGCAAGGGGCGATAAAGGATGCTGCGGCCGCCCCATTTCGCGGCGCGCCTATGTCGCCCATGCGCGCTTGCTGGACGACCGCTTGGACCAGGGCGTCGCGCTGCCGAACTCGCCCGAGACAGGCTCGCTTGTCAGCATAGGTTCTTAATAGTACCTATCCTGGCATAAGGTGCGCAGCGGCGGAGGACAGGGTGCAGAATTTCTTCAAGGGCTTTTTCCAGTTCGGCTATGTCACCCGCGACGCGGACGCCGCTGTTGCCGCGTTCCGCGCGAAATTCGGCCCGGTCGAGTTCATGGTGAACGAACCGCCGGCGATCGACGGCCGACCGGCGCCGACGCGGCGGATTGCGCTTGCATGGATCGACGAGGTGATGACCGAAATCATCGAACCCGATCCGATGCAGAGGACAATCTATGACGATCATGTACCCGCTTTGGCGGGACCGATACGGCTGCATCATTTCGGTTATCTGATCGACGATCATCAGGCGATGCTCCACCGGCTTCGGGGCATGGGCTATGATGTACCGATGGCGGGTTCCATGCCGGGGGTGCTGGACTATAGCTATGCCGATACGCGCCGCGATCTGGGCCTATGGTCGGAATTCATCCGTCTGGAGGAGGCCGGCAAGGCCTTTTTCGACGCAGTTCCGCGCACGATAACAGGCAATTCATAAGAACGATCGTTCTATATATTTGGCGAATTTCCGTTCACCTTCATATCCGTGATGGAATCACCAGTAATATTGATCATCTTCATGGCCATATAATAAACTTGGTGAAATATCATCGAGTGGAGAGAGCCGTGCAGCCCATATTGGCGGACAAGGTGGCTGTCGTGACGGGCGGCGCATCGGGCATCGGCAAGGCGACAGCCGAGTTGCTCGCTACGCAAGGCGCGGCGGTGGTGATTGCCGATCTGGACGAGGGCAATGCACGCTCCGCGGCGGAAGCCATTGCAGCGGCCGGCGGACAGGCGTTGGCGCTACGGGTCGACATGCGCAACGAAGCGCAGGTCCGGATGATGGTCGATGAGACCGTGGCGCGCTTTGGGGGTGTCGATCTGCTCGACAACACCGTGTCGTACAACGCGCCCGATCAGACCGGTGCCGATGGCGAGATTCATGAGATGGACGTCGCCATCTGGAACCGCGCGCTGGAGGTCAATCTGCGCGGGCCGATGCTGGCCGCCAAATATTGTATCCCGCAGATGTTGAAGCGCGGCGGCGGGGCGATCGTCAATATTTCGTCCACCGCCGGCATATTGTCGCTTGGCACCGTTCCCGCCTATGCGGCTTCGAAGGCGGCGGTGCACAGTCTGAGCCAATCGATCGCCACGGCCTATGGCAAGCGGGGAATCCGCTGCAACACGATAGCGCCGGGCTTCATCGACACGCCCACGACACGCAATATGGGCGACCGGTTCTTCCAGATGACACTGGACAATAATGTGCTGCCTTATCTTGGTCGGCCGGACGATATTGCGCAGGCCGCGCTGTTCCTGCTGTCAGATGCGGCCCGTTACATCACGGGCCAGTTGCTGGCGGTGGACGGCGGACAGACCATCCACCTGCCGGTAGTCGCGGACATGTGGCGCATGACGGCGGGCAAGCCGCTGATCGAAACGGCTTGAGGAGGGAAATGATGCAGACGCATGGGCGCCTGAGCGGCAAGGTGGCGGTCGTCACGGGCGGCACGAAAGGCATTGGCCAAGGCATCGTGCTGCGTTTCCTGAAGGAAGGCGCCGCAGTGGTCTATTGCTCGCGCAGCCCGGAAAATAATCGGGAGAATGAAGCGCTGATCGCGCAGCTTTCCGGCGCTGCGGAACGGGCGCAGTTCGTCGCCGCCGATGTCGGCAACCGGCAACAGATGGAGGATCTGGTCAATAATGCGGCCGAACGATTCGGGCGGCTCGACATCGTCGTCAACAATGCGCAGGGGATCGCGCCTGTCCGGTCGATCGAGAACAAGCCCGACGCCGATTACAGCATGACGCTGATGACCGGCTTCTACCAGTCGCTCTGGACCAGCCGCGCGGCGGTTCCGCACATGCGCAAGCTTGGCGGCGGGCGGCTGATCTATTTTTCCAGCCACTGGAACATCTGGGGTCAGCCCTATGCCAGCGATTACAACATCACCAAATCCGCCAATGAAGCACTGACGCGCAGCGCCGCACGAGAATTCGGCAAGGACAATATCACTGTCAACTGCATCACGCCGGCGGGCGACAGTTGGGCCTATAAAAGCTGGGCCGACCAGAACAGGGAAATGGCCGAAGCCAGCGTGCGCCAATTTCCGATGCGTCGCATGGGCGATTGCGAGATCGACATTGCCGGCGCGGTGCTGGGGCTTTGCAGCGACAATGGCCGCTTCATCACCGGGCAGGTCTTCTGCGTCGACGGCGGCGTATGGGCGACCGCGCCGCTCCAGATGCATGAGGAAGGCACCGACATCCACAAGGGGCACAGCCAGGCGGCCGTCGAGCTGACGGCCTGAGCGCGGGGAGGACAGGATGGGATTGATCGAAGGGCAGGTCGCGATCGTTACCGGCGCGGCCAATGAAGTGACGCGGGGCATCGCCCTCCGTTTTGCCCGTGAAGGCGCAAAGGTGGTGCTGGTCGACAAGGATCACGAAGCGGCACAAGCGGCCGCCCACCCTATTCCCGGCGCGGAGGCGCGCAGCGCCGACCTTTCCGACCCCGAGGCCGCACGGGCGCTGGCCGATGCGGTAGTGGGGGCGCATGGCCGGATCGACATAATGCTGAATGGCGCGCACGCGGCGCTGAAATGGGACCGGCTGGCGGACAGGCAGGCGGCGCCCGACTTCACCGCAGCGTTCAATGACGTGCTGCTGAGCGCGCTCAACATGATGCAGGCGGTCTATCCGCACATGAAGGCGGCGGGCGGCGGGCGCATCGTCAACCTGGGTTCGATCTACGGTCCGACGGCGAATGAGGGCGTGACGGATGCCGTCACCATGGACTTCGCGCTGACGGGCCTTACCCGGTCGGCAGGCGTCGAATGGGGGAAGGATGGCATTCTCGTCAATTTCCTCCAGCCGGCGGTGCCGGACATTGCGGTCTTTGCGGATTATCGCGCGAAGAAGGGCAAGAGTGTCGATACGCTGATCGCCAATATGGCGATGCCGCGCCTTGCCGACCCGGTGGAGGATGTGGGCGGGGCGGCGATGTTCCTGGTCTCGGACGAAGCCTGCTTCATCCTGGGCCATCGCGTGCTGGCGGACGGCGGCCAGCATCTGACCGCCGCGGTCTTCGAACCCGGTGCGCAGCGGTGAGCGAAGGCGGGGCCGGCATCCCAAGCAGGCAGCCGGGCAAGTTCGTCCAGCTCCGCCATCTGGCGCCCGACGAGGGGTTGCGCTTTTCCGGGCCGGGATAAGATGCCGAACGCAATGGCATGACGCGCATGATGCGCCATGCCATTTTCCGCCCCGGTCAGAGCTTGTTGAGGTCGGCTGCGGTCAGGCTGGTGACCAGTCCCTTTTCCCCATTGGACAGGGTTGCCGCCGGTATCGACACGAAGCGGCCCTTGTAGATGATCTGTACGGAGGTCGGGGCGCCCTCGGCATTTGCATTGACGCGATCGATGAAGCCGACGCGGACGCCATCGGCCGTCTTGACCATCATGCGCGCCTTGATGACGGGCGCGTCCTGCGCGGCCGCCGGGCTGGAAAGGGACAGGGCAGCCGCAAGAGCAAAAATATACTTCATATATGCCTCATGATCGTTTGCCCGCGCGCTATCATGCCGGCCGGCAGCAAACAAAATGAATCCGATCCGTTCAGCATGCCATCGCCTATCTGAAGATTGCCGTGGTCATATCCTCATGCCCGCAATTGGCACGGCGGCCCGGTTTGCGTTGAAACCAGCCGCGATTGGGAGCATGGAGCTTTGCATGCAGAAGGAACATGAATATGCCGACGGGGAGCTGGAGGCGTCTGGGCATTTCGAACCGCTGACCCGGCCGGAGGCGCTGACGGAAATGGTTGCCGAACGGCTGCGCAATGCCATACTTTCAGGCGCACTGGCCCCCGGCACTCATTTGAGCGTGCCGGAGATCGCGCGGCAATTGGGGGTTAGCCGTACGCCTGCGCGCGAAGGACTGATCGCGCTGGAGCGGGAAGGGCTGGTCGAACCCCGCGCCAGGACCGGCGTAGCGGTGATCGCAGGCGGCACGCCCGACATTCTCGATCTGCTCGACATTCGGGAAGGGTTGGAGATCATGACCGTGCGCCGTGCGGCCGAGCGCATGGATGCGGAAGGCGTTGCCCGGCTCAGGGCGTTGTTCGCGCAGCATGAGATCGTGGTGGAGAAAAGCGATCTGGCTGCTCATGTCGAACTCGACGCCGCCTTTCACGGCATGATCCGCGAGGGTGCGGGCAATATGCGGCTGGCGCGGCAACTGGTGCAGATCGACCAGCAATTGCGGGTGCTCAACAGCCGGCTCTCTCGCGCCCGTGGCTGGAGCGGACGGGCCGTGCTGCGGGATCACAAGGCGATCATCGACGCGATCGAAGCCGGCAATCCCGACGCTGCCGAACGGCATATGCGGGCGCATATCGAGCGCACCCGCGCATTCCAGTTGCAATCCGCCGGCCAGGACTGAGGCTGCAAGCGGTCTGTATTGGCCGATCCCGGTTGTGGCCCCGCTCGTGGCGCTGGGCCACCCTATGTGGACTATTGCCGCCGCTCCGCCGAAGGGACGCCGCCATATAATGGATAGGCGATGTTTTGGACGCGGATATGGCGACGCCGCCCCTCTGCATGTTGCATGTATATGGACAGGCGAGAGGAAGCGGGATGATTCGGTTGGACGGGCGGGTCGCGATCGTCACGGGGGCGGGGCGGGGCATGGGCCGGGCTCATGCCCTTCTGCTCGCCGCGCGGGGGGCGAGGGTGATCGTCAACGACTATGGCGGCGCGCAGTCCACATTGACGCCCGGCACCATTTCCCATGCCCAAGCGGTTGTGGATGAAATCCGCGCTGCGGGAGGTGAGGCGGAAGCGGACGGCGAGATGGTCGGCACCGGCGAGTCCGCCCGGCTCATCGTCGAACATGCGCTGGACGCCTTCGGCCGGGTCGACATTCTGATCAATAATGCCGGCGGATCGCTGATCGGTGATCCCGATGCCTTCACCGATGAAGAGATAGAGGGCGTGCTGCGGACCAATTTCATCGGTCCCTATATGCTGCTGCGTCGGGTCTGGCCGCTGATGCGCGGTCAGGGTTTCGGACGCATCGTCAACGTCATGTCGTCGGCGGTTCTGGGCGCGGGACATCTGGGGCCCTATGCAGCGGGCAAGGCCGGGCTGCTGGGGCTGACCCATGATGCGGCCTTTGACGGGCGGCCGCATAATATATTGGTGAACGGCATCTTCCCCACGGGCGCCTCCCGCCTTACGGAAACGTCGCACGAAGATCTGGCGCGCTGGTATCGCACCCATTTCCAGCCGGAAAAGGTGTCGGCGCTGATCGCCTATCTCAGTAGCGAGCAGTTGGACTTCGGCGGAGAAGTCTTCAACGTCGGGGGTGGGCGCGTCGCGCGGCTGGCGATCTTCGACAATGACGGATCGTTCGATCCGGCGATCACCCCTGAAAGCATAGCCGCCAATATCGACCTGATTCGTGACATGAGCAAACCCACCATGATTCCCACGCTCTGGGCGCAGACCGAGCGCTATTTTGCGCGCATTCCCTGGACTGGCGGCAAGGCCGGCCTGTTCTGAAGCGGTGAAACGACAGGATATGGCTGCCTGGCAGAAAGGCCGCAGCCATCAACGGAAGCGGGTTCGGCATAACCACCATGAGCTGACAGGCGCCGGATGAAGGAGAAGAAGATGCAGGAGGGTAACGCCCCGGCGCGCTGCGTGCTGGACATCAGGGCGGAATCGGGCGAAACCCCGGTCTGGTCGGTGGCGGAGCGGAAGCTGTTCTGGGTGGATCAGGAGGCGCACCGGCTCAATGCCTTCGATCCGGCCTGCGGGAGCAATGAAAGCTGGCAGATGCCCGCCCATGTCAGCAGCTTTGCGCTGCGCGGCGCGGGCGAGCCGATTGTCGTGGCGCTGCGTACCGGCCTGTTCGATTTCGACCGGGCCAGCGGCACGTTGGCGCCGGTCGCCGCGCCGCCGCCCTATCCCGTCGAAACCCACCGTTTCAATGACGGCCGGTGCGACCGGCAGGGTCGCTATCTGATCGGTTCGGTCGACCTTTCCTATTTCCAGACCGGGGTGGCCGGCCGCGCCGCCGTCTATCGGCTGGACGGCGGCGGGTTGGCCGAGGTGATCGGAGACATCACGTGCAGCAACGGCATGGCCTTCAGTCCCGACGGGCGGATCATGTATCTGGCGGATTCCCCCGCCGGGCGGGTCTATGCCTTCGACTATGACATCGTGACCGGCACGCCGTCCAACCGCCGTGTCTTCACGGAGCGGGATCGCGGCGACGGGATTTTCGACGGGGCGGAAGTGGATGCGGAGGGTGGCTATTGGGTCTGCCTGCTGATGAAGGGCGCGGTGGCGCGCTATATGCCGGACGGACGGCTGGACCGGGAGATTGCTGTGCCGGTTCTGCAACCATGCCTTCGATCCGGCCTGCGGGAGCAATGAAAGCTGGCAGATGCCCGCCCATGTCAGCAGCTTTGCGCTGCGCGGCGCGGGCGAGCCGATTGTCGTGGCGCTGCGTACCGGCCTGTTCGATTTCGACCGGGCCAGCGGCACGTTGGCGCCGGTCGCCGCGCCGCCGCCCTATCCCGTCGAAACCCACCGTTTCAATGACGGCCGGTGCGACCGGCAGGGTCGCTATCTGATCGGTTCGGTCGACCTTTCCTATTTCCAGACCGGGGTGGCCGGCCGCGCCGCCGTCTATCGGCTGGACGGCGGCGGGTTGGCCGAGGTGATCGGAGACATCACGTGCAGCAACGGCATGGCCTTCAGTCCCGACGGGCGGATCATGTATCTGGCGGATTCCCCCGCCGGGCGGGTCTATGCCTTCGACTATGACATCGTGACCGGCACGCCGTCCAACCGCCGTGTCTTCACGGAGCGGGATCGCGGCGACGGGATTTTCGACGGGGCGGAAGTGGATGCGGAGGGTGGCTATTGGGTCTGCCTGCTGATGAAGGGCGCGGTGGCGCGCTATATGCCGGACGGACGGCTGGACCGGGAGATTGCTGTGCCGGTTCTGCAACCGACCAAGGTGGCCTTTGGCGGGCCGGAACTGGCCACGCTTTATCTGACGTCCGCCGCTCACCGCCATCTTCCCGGCGATCAGCCCCTGGGCAGGCATGCCGGTGGCCTCTTCGCGATCGAAACGGGCGTTCGGGGCATTGAGGAGCCAAAATACCGCTTCTGAAATGCCCAATTTGACAATTTGCATGCAACATGCAAAAAGATGGTGGAGGTAACGACATGACCATCATTCTCGATCCCACTGCATCGCTGGTGCACGATCTGGCTGAGCCGGGTCCGGATGCCGGCGTCCTGAGGGGCAAGAAGATCGCCATCCGCATCGATATGCTGTGGCGTAGCTGGGACTGGGTCAGCGAGATCTGGGCCGAAGGCTTGCGGACCGAAGGCGCCGAGGTGACCTTCTGGCGCAGTTGCGGCCGCACGGGCCGGGAGGGCGAGCAAGCCGAACGCGACTATGGCGCGCTACTGGCGCAAAGCGACATGGCCATCGTCGGACTGGGCAATTGCGGGTCCTGCACCAGTTGGACCATCGCGGACGCACTGACCGCGGCAGCCGCCGGCATCCCGACCATCGCGGTGGCGACCGCGCATTTCGAAGGGCTGGCCCATAATCTGGCGAAACGGGGCGGCCGGTCGGGCCTGCGCTTTCACATCCTTCCCTATCCTCTCGACATTCTTCCAAAAGAACAGGTCCATGACATTGCACGAAACCACTATCGATCGTTCCTGCGGAATTTCGGGGTGCGAAGCAGACTGGCTGAGCAGTCGGCGGCATGAGGTCGAGGATGACATCGTCGCCTTCAACGATTTCGCCATGGCTCAGGGCTGGGGTGACGGACTGCCGCTGATCCCGCCGACGCAGCAGCGGGTGCAGGACTTCCTGATCGCGGGCGGACGCTTTCCGGACGAGTTGATCGCCGTGCTGCCGCCGCTGCGCGCCGAATGCACGGTGGAGAAGATCGCGATCAACGCGGTTATGGCCGGCTGCACGGGCGACGCGATGCCGCTGCTGTGCGCGGCGATAGAAGCGATGGCGGACCCCAGGTTCGACCTGGCCGGCCTCAATGCCACGACCGGGTCGGTGGTGCCCGCCATGATCGTGAACGGGTCGATCCGCAACCGGCTGGACATTCCCTGTCAGGCCGGTTGCCTGGGCGGAGTGGCCGGTCGAGCGGTGGCCATCGGCCGGGCGATCCGTCTGATCATGCGCAATGTGGCGGGCCAGTCGATCGGTTCGACGTCGCAAAGCGTCTATGGCACACCGGGGCGTGTCGCCGGCATCGTCTTTGGCGAATGGGAGGAGCGCTCTCCCTGGGCGCCGCTGGCTGAACGTCGCGGCGTAGGAGGCGATGCCGTCACCGTTTACGGCGCGATGGGCACGGCCAATATCTGCGACGTGGTGGCGAACAGTGCCGACGGTTTCCTCGACATGATCGCCAAATCCATGGCCTATCCGGGCGCAAACGGCTTCCTGCCGTCCTCGGCCTTTGCGGAGACTTTGTGCGTCATCAACCCGATCTGGGCGGAGGTGATTGCGAAGGCCTATCCCAGGATCGAGGATGTGCAGGCCTATATCTGGGACAGATGCGCATTGCCGATCGACTGGTTCCGACCCGAATATCGCGATCCCATCGGCAATTTGGGTCGGATCAAGCCCGACGGGCGCGTGCATCTGGTGCCGACGCCCGATGATGTGCTGGTCATGGTCGCGGGAGGGGAAGGCGGCCTGCACGCCGCGATGCTGCATAGCTGGGGCACCTGCCTCACCGTGACCCGGCCCGTCGAGACGGCATGAGCGGCGATGTGATCGTCGGCGATCGCATTCGCGGACGCGCCGAACTGCTCGACCGGGCGGCGCGGCTGGCGAGCGCGATGGCGGCGGCAGGCGTCGGCGCGGGCGATGCGGTGGCGCTGTTGCTGCGCAACGACTTTGCCGTGCTGGAAGCCAATCTGGCCGTGCGCAGGCTCGACGCCTATGGCGTGCCGATCAACTGGCACTGGCACCCGACGGAGATCGGCTATGTGCTGCGCGACGCGACGCCCCGGCTGCTGATCGGCCATGCCGACCTGCTGGACGGGCTGGGCGCCCATATTCCCGAAGGCCTGCGCGTGATCGCCGTCGGCGGTTCGGGCGAGCAGCCGGATTATGACGACTGGATCGCTGCCCATGAACCCCATGAGGGCCATGGCAACGGTCTCGGTTCCTCCATGGTCTACACGTCGGGCACCACGGGCAAGCCCAAGGCGGTCAGGCGCCTGCCCGCGACAGGCGAGGAATCGGCGCAGCGCGCCCGTGTGCTGGCGGTCATCCATGACACGGCGCCCGGCAATGTCGCGCTGGTGACGGGACCGCTCTATCATCTCTTCAGCCAGGCGATCCTGATGGCGACTTTCGCCGCCGGGGGCACGGTGGTGGTGATGGAGCGCTTCGATCCGGAGGATTGCCTGCGGCTCATCGAGCAGCATCATGTGACCCATGGCGCGCTGGTGCCCACGCTTTTCGTCAGGCTGCTGCGCCTCCCCGAAGAGGTGAAGGGCCGATATGATCTCTCCACCCTTCGTCACGTCGTCCATTCGGGCGCGCCCTGCGCGCCGGAAGTAAAAAGGGCGATGCTGAACTGGTGGGGGCCGGTCCTGTATGAAACCTATGGATCGACCGAAACCGGCGTCGTCACGAAGATCAGTCCTCGGGAATGGCTGGCTCGACCCGGCAGCGTCGGCCGACCTGTCCTGACTGGTGAAGTCCGTATTCGTGGCGAAGACGGCCAATGGACAGAGGCGGGGCGGACGGGCGACGTCTACCTGCGCATCCACGGCACGCCCGATTTCACTTTTCACGGCGATCCGGAAAAGCGCGCCGCCGTCGAATATGACGGCCTTATTACCTGCGGCGACATGGGCTGGCTGGACGAAGAAGGCTATCTGTTTCTGTGCGACCGGCGCGCGGACATGGTGTTGTCCGGCGGGGTCAACATCTATCCGGCAGAGGTGGAGGCTGCCTTGCTGGAGCATCCCGCGGTATCCGATTGCGCTGTCTTCGGCGTGCCGGACTCCGAATATGGTGAAGTGCTGGTCGCGTATCTCCAGAGCGACGAGGCGCTGATCCCCGATGAGGTGACAGCGTTCCTGCGCGGGCGCATCGCGGGCTACAAGATTCCGCGTCATCTGGTCGTCGGCGCCAGCTTGCCGCGCGAGGAAACGGGAAAGATCTTGAAGCGCAGGCTGCGGGAAAGTTTCCTGGCCGGCGAAGCGCGGGAAACGGGAGCATATTGACGGATGGAGGAACCGGGGAAAGGCGCCATCCCGCCCGGCGCGCTGGCGGGGCTGAAGGTCATCGACATGGCGTCGCTCTATGCCGCGCCGCTTGCGGCGACGATCATGGCCGATTTCGGCGCCGATGTGCTGAAGATCGAGCCGCCGGAGGGCGACCTGTTCCGCGACAGCAAGATGTGGCCGCTGGTCGCGCGGGGGAAGCGTTGCCTGGCGCTGGACTTGCGTTCGGAAGAGGGGATCGACCGGCTCAAGGCGCTGGCGGCGCAAGCCGACGTGCTGGTGGAAAATTATCCCGCCGCCGTGCTGGAGAGGCGGGGCATCGGCTGGAAAGTCCTGTCGGCGGTCAATCCCCGGCTTGTCATGCTTTCCGTGTCCTGCTTCGGCGCCACCGGTCCTTATCGGGGCCGGCCGGGATCGGGCACGATCGGTGAAGGCTTTGGCGGCCTGACCTTCCTGACGGGGACGGAAGACGGTCCGCCGATGCTCCCTTCCGTAGCCTTGGGTGACGCCGTGGGCGCGATGAGCGCGGTGATCGGCACGCTCTCTGCCCTTTATTGGCGCGACCGTAGCGGACGGGGGCAACAGGTGGACGCCAGCCTCTACGAACCGATATTGCAGATCGTCGCCCATGCGGCGCAAAGATGGGAGCCCGGCCGCTCGCCCGAACGTTGCGGGTCGCGACTGCCCGGCGTACTGCGCAACGTCTATCGAACCTCCGACGAAAGATACGTCGCTATCTCCGCCAGCACCGCTCGGCATGCCGCCGATCTGCTGGCGCTGGCGGGCGGGCAGGGGGACGACCAGGATGCCTGCGTCGCCGCCTGGATCGCCACCGTGCCGCAGGCTGCGCTGGTGGAGCAGCTCGTCGCCCGGCGTATTCCGGTGACGCCGGTCAACAGCCTGGACGATATGCTGGCCGATCCTCATATGCGCGCTCGCGGGAGCCTGATCCATGTGGCGGATGAAGCGTTGGGCGATCTGGCATTGGCCGCGCCCGCGCCGCGCCTATCGGAGACGCCGGGCAGGATTGGCGATGTAAACCCGCCCCTGGGTACGGATGCGGATGCCGCGCTTGAGCGCTGGGCCGGAAGCTGACGGCGCAGCTCATGCGGTATGCGGCGCATCTTGGCATAGCCGATCCCGACGCGCCGTTGCTGGCCGCAACGGCCGGCTCGGTCGATCCGGTCGCTCAGATAAATTGCGCCGCTCGGCTGGGCTTTGCCGGCATCACCGACAATGGTCTGAAAGCCCGCACGCCGGAGGTTCAGCGGCGCATGGGTGTGGCGTTGCGGGATCATGGGATGGAGATGGGCAGCTTCACCCATAATGTTCTGGGGATGGAGCCGCCCTTCTTCTGGGGCGCGCCGATCACCGATATGGAAGCGGCCATGGCGTCCAGCCTCACGGCAGCGGAGCATGTGGGCGGTGGCTGCATCAACGCGGTCCTGCTGGATTGCGGCGCACCGTTGGCGGAACAGCTAGCGCGGGCGACGGAGAATTTCGCTGCCGCCACGAAGCTGGCGGCGGAGCGGGGCGTGGCGCTGGCGGTGGAGATGGTCAGCCGGGAGCGTGTACCCCTGGCCCTGGTCGAGCGCCTGGCCGACATCGGCGCTATCGCCCGGTCGGCAGGCGTGGGGCTGATCCTCGATAGCTGCCATTGCCATTGCGCCGGCGAGGACATGGCGGCGGCGATTGTGGCGCAGGCGGATATTCTCGCCGCTGTGCAGATCGCTGACATGCCAGGCCGCGTTCAACCCGGTGCGGGCGTGATCGACTTTGCGCCGATCATGGCGGCGCTGCGGACAATCGGCTGGGGCGGCCTTGTCGAGGCGGAGCTGATGCCGAAGCTGCGGGACATCGATGGGGAGGCGGCGGCCATCGCCGCGCTCAGGACGCTGGGTTGACGTTTCTTGCCGGGCGCGCCGTTGCGCCTCAGCCCTGCCGTTCCGGCGTATGCACGATAAGGCCATCCAGCGCCGCGCGCAGACGGATCTGACAGGAAAGGCGCGAATCCGCCCGCTTGCCATGGGCGAAGTCGAGCATGTCCCATTCGTCGGCGGATGGAGGACCGACCCGATCGATCCACGCGGGATCGACATGAACATGGCAGGTCGCGCAGGCGGCGCTGCCGCCGCATTCCCCGATGATATTCTCGACGCCCGCCCGCTTGCCGATGTCCATCACCGACTGGCCGACATCGCCGTCCAGCGTGGTCGCGATCCCGGCAGGTGTGATGAAGGTGACATGGACCATGGTGATACCCTTTGAACCGGCTTGGCGCGATCGGAAAGCGCTTATGCCGCCGGCCGTTCCGGACATCATGTTTGCGATCACTCACCGCCGATCTTCACACCTCTTGCCGCTACGGGCAGGTTCGGCCGCAGGCCGACCGGTCCAGTGCCGCCGCTTTGTCATTTTAGGTACTGAATAGTAGCTTTAATGGCACGGTAGGAGAAGGAGGAGAGAGATGAGGGCAGCGTTATTCAAGGGCGCGGGCACACCGCTGGTCGTGGAGACCATAGACGATCCCCAGCCCGGCGAGGGCGAAGCGGTCATCAAGGTCACGCGCTGCGGCGTATGCGGCACGGACCTCCACATGACCTCCGGCCATGGCAATGATTTCCCCGTCGACAGCGTGATCGGCCATGAATATTGCGGGGAAGTCGTCGCACTGGGCAAAGGCGTAGACAATCTCAAGGTCGGTCAGTTCGTCACCGCCATGCCGGTGGCGGGCTGCGGCCGCTGCGCCCCCTGCCTGGCCGGTTATCCCATGGCTTGCGCGCAGATGCAGGGTCTTGTCGGCGGCTTTAGCGAATATATGCGGATCGCGGCGACGAGTTCTATCGTGCTGCCCGACACGCTGACGCCTGCTGACGGTGCTCTGATCGAGCCTCTCGCCGTGGGTCTGCGCGGCATACGGCTCGCGCAGATGCCGCCGGGCGCGAAGGTCGCGGTGCTGGGCGCTGGGTCCATCGGCCTCGCTGCCATCTATTGGGCGCGGTTGCTGGGGGCGGGGAAGATCGTGGCCATTTCCCGTTCGTCACGGCGCGCCGATCTTGCGCTGCAGATGGGCGCGAACAGCTTCGAGGCGCTGGGCGAAGGCGAAGCGGAACGCGTTTCGGCCGCGCTGGGCGGCATGCCCGACATCGTGCTGGAATGCGTCGGCGCGGTCGGCATGACGCAGAAAGCGGTCGAACTGGTCGCGCCCGGCGGAACGGTCGTCTCGCTGGGTTTCTGCACCTCGCCCGACCCGATCCTGCCTTCGCTCGCCACATGGAAGCAGGTCACGATCAAATTCTCGTTCGCCTATGATCTCAGGGAATTCGAACATAGCGCCAATGCGCTGGACGCCGGACACGTCGAGCCGCGCCTGATGGTGTCGCGGACGGTCGGCCTGGACGCCTTCCCCGACCTGTTCGAGCAACTGCGCGCCGGGGCCAACGAAACCAAGATTCATGTCGATCCGTGGAGCGCGGCCTGATGAACACAGAAACCATTGTCCAGGACCAGCGGATATTGACCCTCGACGCCCTGCTGGCTGCCTCGACGGCGCGCACGGGCCTTGACGATTTTGGCGACGCCGGCTTTCGCGAGGGGCTGGGCCTGCTGCTGTCCGACATCCGCGCGCTCGACCTTGATCCCGCGTGCGTGCAGGCGACCGCATGGCGCATCGGCCAGTCGCTCGATACCCGCGCCCTGGCGGTCAAGGGGTTGAGGGAACGGCCGGAGGCGCTGGAGCAGCCGATCCGGGAGCCGATCATCATCGCCGGTCTCGTCCGTTCGGGCACGACGGCGCTGCACCTGCTGATGTCGCTGGACCCTCAGTTCCAGGGGCCGGAACATTGGCTGACCGTCTATCCCATGCCGCGCCCGCCGCGGGAGACGTGGGACGGTATTGCCGAATATCGGACGGAGAAGGCGTCGCTGGACGCCTATCTGGCGGCGTCGCCGGAATCGGCCGACGACCATATGATGACGGCAGAGGGGATTGAGGAATCCCTGTTCATCCTGGGCGCCAGCTTTGCCAGCAACATGTGGCCGTCCATGTGGGACGCCCCCCGCTATGACCGCTGGTATCGCGGGCGCGACGACACCGACAGCTATCGCTGGCTGGCCGATGTGCTGCGTCTGATCGGCGCGGGGGACGATCGCCGCTGGCTGCTCAAGAACCCGACGGACCTCTTTTCCTTGCAGGAGGTGCTGAACGTCTTTCCCGATGCGAAGATCATCCAGACCCATCGCGACCCGGTGGATTCGACGCCATCGGTCAGCAATCTCATCTTCTCGGCGCGCCGGGCCTTTTGCGGCGACAAGGCGGATCGCGCCGATGTCGGGCGGCGCGAGGCGGAGATGTGGGCGCAGGCATTGGAACGCGCCGAGTCGGTGCGCGAAAAGAGCGACGCGACGTTCATCGACGTCGAGTTCCGCGACTTCACCCGCGATCAGATGGCGTCAATCCGCTCCATCTACGACCAGCTAGGCCTGACGCTGACGGCCGAGACGGAGGGCGCGATGCAAGCCTGGCTGGACGCGCATCCTCACAAGCCGAGCAAGGGGCCCAAGCACAGGCCGGAGGATTTCGGCCTGACGCGGGAAGGGCTGGAGGAACGCTTCGCCGCCTATCGCGCCCGGCGCGGCTATATCTGACGGATTTGCATCTGAGGGATCTGGGCGGGGGGCCCGTTCAAAAATGGGCCCGCGCGCGATCTGTTTCAGATGATCCCGTCTTCGGCCAGCCCGTCAAGCGCCGCCGCGTCCAGCCCCAGTTCCTGCGCCAGCACGTCGCGCGTATGTTCCCCCAGCATCGGCGGGGCGCGATAGTCGGTGATCGGCGTTTCCGAGAAGTTCAGCGGGCTGCGGATCACGTCCAGATCGGGCTTCAGCGGATGCGGAGCGCGCACGCGCAGGCCCCGATGCAACGCCTGCGGATAGGCGAACACCTGCTCCAGATCGTTGATCGGCCCGCTGGGGATGCCGGCGGCCCCGAGCTTCTCCAGCCAGTAATCGACGCTGTTCGTCTGGAAGATCGCGTTGAACACCTCGGTGATCTCGTCGCGATTCTTCACCCGCTCGACATTGGTATAGAAGCGCGGATCGTTCTTCAATTCAGGATGGCCGACCGCGTCGCACAGCGCGATATATTGCTTGTCGTTGCCCGACGTGATCATGATCGCGCCGTCGCTGCACGGGAACATGCTGGTCGGCATGCCGCCATTGCCCTGCGTGCCCCGCCGGACCGGCACTTCGCCTGACGTCAGGTAGATTTGCGCATAATGGGACAGCGCCGACACGCCGCAATCGAGCAGGGCGATGTCGATATACTGACCCTCGCCGCCCGCCGCGTCGCGATGATAGAGGGCGGCCAATATGGCATTGGCGACGTTCAGCCCGGTGAACAGGTCGATGATGCTGGGGCCGACCTTCATCGGTCCGGCGCCCGGCTTGCCCTCCGGCACGCCGGTCACGCTCATCAGGCCGCATTCGCCCTGAAACACCGCGTCATAGCCGGGCTTGGTCGCCAGCGGGCCGTCCTGGCCATAGCCGGTGACCGAGCAATAGATGATGCGGGGATTGACGGCCTTCAGGCTTTCATAGTCGAGACCGTAGCGCTTGAGATCGCCGACCTTGTAATTCTCCATCACCACGTCGCAGGACTTGACCAGTTCGCGGACCAGTTCCTGCCCCCTGGCGCTGGCGATGTTGAGCGCGACCGACCGCTTGTTGCGGTTGACCGACATGTAGAAGGCGTTTTCCCGCGTCGGCCTGCCTTCCGCATCGCGCAGATAAGGCTCCCCGAAGATGCGGGCGTCGTCGCCCACGACCGGCCGTTCGATCTTGATCACGTCGGCGCCCATGTCAGCCAGCACCTGCGATCCGAACGGCCCCGCCAGCACGCGGGTCAGGTCAAGCACGCGGATCTTTTCAAGGGGCAGTCTGGCCATGGATCACCTTGCTGAAATACCCTTTTCCCATGCCATCGGCAGGCATGATGACAAGATCGGGGCACGCCTGTTCACAACCATGATATGCTCTGCGCGGAAGGCTGTCAGGGGTTCCGCGACCCCCGTCTTTTGGTCGACTATGGTCCACAGCCACGCGGAATGAAAGAAAAGGACGGGAGCCAGATGGGCGACATCTTGCGCGACATGCCGGTAGAGGGCGTCTGCCGACTGACGCTGAACCGGCCCGATGCGCTCAATTCACTGACCTATGCCATGTATGCCGAACTGATCGGCCATCTGGAGGCCGTGCGCTATGATCATGACGTGCGGGTCGTTCTGCTGACGGGCGCGGGGCGCGGCTTCTGCGCGGGTCATGACATTCGCGGCGCGGGCAAGCCCGATTGGGTGGCCGAAGGGTTGGGCAGGGCGCAGTTCCAGCAGCGCGTCATGGCCAAGCTGGGCCAGATTCCGCTGCTGATGCGCGCCCTGCCGCAGCCTGTGATCTGCGCGGTGAACGGCGTGACGGCGGGCGCAGGCTATCCGATCGCAATCGCCGCCGACATGACTATCGCGGCGCGCTCCGCCAAGTTCGTCAACGCCTTCCACAATGCGGGGACGGGCCATGAAATGGGCTTTTCCTACCTGCTGCCGCGCCTGGTCGGATTGCAGCGCGCCGCCGAGCTGGTGTTGACGGGCCGCGCCGTGATGGCCGAGGAAGCCGAACGGATCGGCCTCATCCTGCGCTGCGTCGACGACGATGCGCTGATGGAGGAGGCGCTCAAGCTGGCGGAGGCGGTGATGGTCAACAGCCCGATCGGCATCGCCCTCACCAAAAGCTCGCTCCAGTTCAACGCCGACGCGCCCAGCCTGGAAGCGGCGATCGAAATGGAGAACCGCGCCATCTTCATGAGTCAGTCGACCGCCGACACCGCCGAAAAGCGGGCCGCCTTCATCGAGAAGCGCAAACCCCTGTTCAGGGGGGAATGATGAGCCTGATCGATCCTCTGCTCAGCCCTCTAACTCTGCGTGGCCTGACCCTGCCGAACCGGGTGGTGATGGCGCCAATGACCCGTTACCGCTCGCCGCTGGGCGTGCCGACCGATGACGTGGCGAGCTATTATGGCCGCCGCGCCGCAACGGGCCTGGGCGCGATCCTGACCGAGGGAGTTGCGTTGCCCCATTATGCGGCGGCCGATCATCCGGACATACCGCGCATCGACGGGGTCGAGGCCCTGGCCGGCTGGCGCAAGCTGGTCGATGTCGTGCATGATGCGGGCGGGCGGATCATTCCCCAGCTCTGGCATCAGGGGCCGATGTGGAATGTCGAATATGCCGGCACCGGCACCGGCAATCCGATGCGGCCGTCGGGCATCTGGGGTCCGCCGGACGGCATCATCTCCTTCCGCGAGGAGGGACGGGTGGAGAGCTTGGCGCCTGTGCCGCCGATGAGCGAAAGCGATATTGCCGACATCATCGCCGCCTACCGCCAGGCGGCGCGCAATGCGGTGGCGCTGGGCGTGGACGGCATCGCCATCCATGGCGCGCATGGCTATCTGATCGACAGCTTCCTGTGGGACTATACCAACCGGCGCGAAGACCGATGGGGCGAACGCGCCGCCTTCGGCGTGGCGGTGGTGAAGGCGATCCGGGCGGAGATTGGCGAGGATATGCCGATCGTGCTGCGCTTTTCCCAATTCAAGATGCAGGATTACCGCGCCATGCTGGCGGATACGCCGGATGGCCTTGGCGCGTTGCTCGGGCCGCTGGCCGATGCGGGGGTCGACCTGTTCGATGCCAGCCAGCGCTATTTCGACACGCCGATTTTCGACGGATCGCCGCTCAATCTGGCGGGCTGGGCGAAGAAGCTGACCGGCAAGGCGTCCATGACCGTGGGCGGCGTCGCGCTGGACAAGGCCAAGGGCAAGGCCAGGCATATCGACGACAGCCAGCAGTCGGTGAACAATCTGCCGCTGCTGATCGAACGGTTCGAAAAGGGCGAGTTCGATCTGGTCGGTGTCGGCCGGGCGATCCTCAACGACCCGGACTGGTTCGGCAAGGCGAAGCGGGACGAACCCTTCCTGCCATTCGACCCCGCCAATCTGGAGCGGCTGGCATGAACGAACTGGAGGCGCGGATCGACCGGCTGGAATCGCTGGCGGCGATCCAGCAGCTTCCGATCCGTTACGCGATTGCGGTGGACAGCCGGGATATGGACGCCTGGGTCGATCTGTTCATCCCTGATGTCTATTGTGGGGCGCGCGGCAGCGGGCGCGATGTGCTCAAATCCATCATCACGCCCGCGGTCAGGACTTTCTATCGGTCCGTCCACCAGATTTGCGGGCACCGGGTCGAATTTGACGATGCCGATCATGCGCATGGCGTGGTCTATTGCCGCGCCGAGCATGAGGACCAGGGCAAATGGGTGGTCATGGCGATCGCCTATTTCGACAGCTATGAACGGCGGGATGGCGAGTGGTTTTTCGTCCGGCGACGGGAAAAGCACTGGTATTCGGCCGATTGGCAGGAACGACCGGCGGCCCCCTTCACCGGTTGGGCCGGGCATGACAATCCGCCTGATCTTCCCCAGGATTTCGACAGTTGGGCGCGTTTCTGGGCGGACATGGACGGGCAGGACATCGACCGCCTGACCGACCGGCCGGCACATTGACGGATAAACAATCGGCAGGAGATTCAGGATGGGCGACAGGCGGCGTTTCGAGGGGCGATCGGTTTTCATCACCGGCGCCGGATCGGGCATCGGTGAAGCGACGGCGCATGCCTTTGCCGAGGAAGGCGCGAAGGTGGCGATTGCCGAACTGGACCCGGCCAGGGGCGAAGCCGTGCGCGACGCCATCCGGGCCAAGGGCGGCACCGCCCTGTTCGTCGCCACCGACGCCACGGACGAGGCGTCGGTGAAGGCCGCGATCGCCGCCGCCAACGAGGCGCATGGTCCTATCGCCCACGCCTTCAACAATATCGGCATGTCGCGCCCCGGCAGCATCGAGGAGATGAGCCTGGAGGATTGGAACTGGACGATCAGCATTTCGCTGACCAGCACCTTCCTGGCGATGAAATATGAAATCCCGATGATGAAGGCCAATGGTGGCGGCACCATCGTCAATACCGCGTCCATGGCGGCGCGGCTCTACACGCCGTCCGCGCCCTGTTCCTATGCCGCGGCCAAGGCGGGGGTCATCCATCTCAGCCATCATGCGAGCTGCGCCTATGCGGACGACAATATCCGCGTGAACAGCGTGCTTCCGGGGTTGACCGCGACGCCGCAGATCGCATCCATGTTCACCGCCGAGGAGCAGGCGGAGATTGCGGGCGAGAATCAGGTGATCCGCCGCGCGGTCGATCCCCGCGAAATCGCCAATGCGGTGCTCTTCCTGTCGAGCGATGAGGCATCGATGATCACCGGGCGCGGGATCGAAGTGTCGGGCGGACGCAGGCACGGAAGCTGACATCAGCCCGTCGGGCGGCGCCCGGCCGCCCGAGGAAATGACGATATGGAGAAGGAGAGTGCCGGATGAGGACGCGAAGGACTTTGCACTGTCACGCCGGGGCCTTCTGGGCGCCGCGCTCTGCACAACGGTCGGCGGCCTGCTGCCGGCATCCGCATCGGGCGCGGCCATGAACAGCAGCGCCGCGCCTGCCGCCGCGCTCAGGGACTGGAGCGCCTATGCCGACCTGTTGAAACCGGCAGGGGCGCTCAACGCCATGACCGGCTTTCCCGAGGATGGCCAGATCCGCGCCGAGCTTTATCGCCAACTGGTGATGAACATCGCGCAATCCTATGTCTGGTATTTCCAGTCCACGCCTGAACATCCCGACTGGATGCCGTTCGAAAACAGCATCTTCCTGCTGCAACCCAATCCTGACGCCATTTATCATATCGCGCCGGTCAGCGGCGACGGCGTCTACAAGATCAGCGGCTATCGCGGCACCAACAAGGTGATGGGTTTCGCCGTCGGCGGCGGCATGTTCGGCACGCAAGACCCCAAACCCGGCTTCAACAATTATGATGCCGATGGCCTGACGCTGGGCAAGGACGGCTATTTCGAGGTGATATTCAGCGCGGAAAGGCCAAAGGACTGGACTGGCGACTGGCGTTATCTCGATCCTCAGGCGGGCGACATCATGATCCGCCAGTTCGCCTATGACTGGGGCGTCGACGTGGATGCGCGCTTCGCCATCGAACGGCTGGACAAACCGCCGCTGAAACCCCGTCTGACGCAGGAACAGATCGCGGCGCGGCTCGACGCGATCATGGGCGGTTTCGTCGAGCGTTTCTCGCGCATCTGCATCGGCTATCAGAACAAGGTCATCCATGATCTTGGCCTGAACGTCATGGAATTGTCGGGCTTCGAAGATCTGGGAAACAGCGGCGAATGGCCGCAAAAATATTTCCGGTGCATCTATGACTATCAGCCGGGCGAGGCGCTGATCATCGAGACGGAATTGCCGGAGAACTGCAAATATTGGAATGTGCAGCTTAACGACGAACTCTGGAACCAGATAGAGTTCGGCTATCGCCAGAGCAGCCTGAACGCGATGCAGGCGAAGCTGGACCGCGACGGCAAGTTCCGCGCCGTGATCGCGTTGGAAGACCCGGGCGTCGCCAATTGGCTCGACAGCGGCGGTCACAGGCGGGGCATGCTGGTGGGGCGCTGGCATGGCGCGGACAGCTATCCGATGCCGACGATCAGGAAAGTGCCGCTTTCCGAAATCGCCAGCCACCTGCCCGCCGACACGCCGAAGGTGACGCCGGACGAGCGGGAGGCTGCCCTGCGCAAGCGCAATCTGGGGCTCCAGATGCGCAGGCGCTGGTAGGATATTCTTCCGGCATCCCCGGCGCAGGGGGATGCCGGGGCCTATCGCATGTTTCAGTGCAGGCCGTCTTCCGCAGCGGCGACCATGCGCGACCAGTCATTGAGGCGCTGCCACAATATGGCGCGGGTGGAAGCGAAATTGTGCATGTGCGCCATGCGCGGCACGATGAAGAGGGAGACGTCGCGGGAAGTGGAATAGGCCGACGGCTCGCGATAAGGCTCGGGGCAGGTATCCCGCTCGCCATCCCCGACCAGCACCGGCACCGCGACACGCGCCGCATCTTCCGCGAAGACGCCGGGCAGCATCATCCGCACCGCGCAATGCGGGATGGTGAGGCTGCCGAATATCGGAGCGGTCTGCCGGATCGGGTATCCGCCCTTCATATCCTCTTCCAATATGTCGGCGGGCACATCTTCCCAGTGGAAGGGGTAGACATAATCGACCCCCTCATGGTCGTGGTCCAGATGGCTTGTGACTTCCCCACTCGCCACCTTGTCGAAGCGGCGCATGCCATGTTCGAAAGCGGCCTTGTCGCGCTGGGGCAAGGCGGTGTGGATCGCGCTGACGCCGAAAGGCGCAATCGCGTCGAAGGTGGCGAAGCGGCCCTGCGTCAATATGCTGACACCGCCGCCCATGGACTGCCCCATGCCCACCAGAAAGAGCGACGGCAAGCCGGGAAAACCCTCCGCCGCCGTGCCGTCGCGCAGGGAAGCGGCAACCTGCCGTACGCAGGCGTCATGGGTCGCCGCCATCGTCTGGAAATCGATGCTGGAGAGGTCCGGGATGCTGCTTTCCCCGACGCCCACATGGTCAATGGCGACATGGATCAGGCCGTGCCGCGCTTGCCATTCCGCCTCGTCATAGCCTTCATGACCCTCGAAGCGCATCATGAAATAATGGCGCGAATATCCGCCGCCCGGACAGGCGAAGATCGCGACGGGCCGGTCCGGCATCGCGGACGGATCGGGCAATGTCAGCGTGACGGCCATTTCGATCCCGTCTCCCAATTTTGGGGCGGCCGTAGTGACATCAATGCGCTTATGCACTCTCAGCATATGCTTCTCTCCCTGCAAATATCCCCTGGCCGGGCAGGCGGATCGTTTCGTTTATTGGATCGCGCCGGTTCAGCCCATGTCCATCATGGCGATCCAGCGCCTCTCAGCATTGGCGCGCTCGACCGCCTCGACCACCCGATGCACGGCTGCCGCCTCGGTGAAGCTGGGCGATCCTTCCGTCCCGTTGCGGATGGCATCGACCATATGCCGGAACATCCAGTCCATCGCGGCGAAGGGACGAGGCTCCGCCGTGGCGCCCGCGACGCCGGGAACGGCATAATAGTCGTCCACCGTCACCTCTTCGCAGGTGCGCTGGCCATAGGTCAACAACCGCGCATCGCCGGCATAGAGCTTTGCCGAGGGGAAATTGCCGAAGCTGTCGTCGACCAGCAGCAGCCGGCCCCTGTCGCCCCAGACCTCCACCCGCCAGCCTTCGGTGTCGGGCACGCACCAGCCCGCCTGCAGGCTGCCGATGGCGCCATTCTCCATGCGCAGCACCGCGCTGCCCAGATCGTGCGTCTCCGGCCGGAGCACTTCGCCATTGGGCAGGAACCATTCGGGCACGCCGGTCGTCAACATGCCGGTCGCCTCCGCCACCGGGCCGATCAGATGCGTCAGGAACAGCAGCGAATGGGTGGCGAAATTCCGCCACGCGCTGCCGCCGCTGCTCTTTTCCGCCAGCCAATAATAGGGGTCGGTATGTTCCGAATAGGCGCAATAGGCATAGGCCTTGTCGTTGGCGACGATCAGCGGCAGCATGAGCTGGACATTGAAGCCCAGCGGGCGGCCGATGAAGCCTTCATCGATCATGCGCTTCATCTTCTGCGCATGCGGCGACCAGCGGAATTGCGCGTCCACGACGCCGACGACGCCAGCGGCCCGCTGCGCGTCGCGCATCGCTTCGGCATCGGAAAGGCTGACCGCGAAGGGCAGGGCGTCATAGACATGCTTGCCGTTCTTCAGCGCCGCCATGACCATAGGAAAACGGAAGGATGGCCGTGTGCCGACATCGATGATGTGCAGGTCCGGATCGGCCGACATCTCCTCATGGTTCCAATAGGCTTTGGGAATGTCATATTCCCGCGCCGCCCTTTCCGCCGTTTCCTGGCGAGAGGTGCAGATGGCGGCGACTTCCACGCCCTCGATCCGCCGCCAGGCCGCGCCGTGGACCTTGAGGCTCCAGTTGGCGCTGATGATCCCCACCTTGAGCGTATCCGCCATTGCCTTGCCCCTTCGCCTTGATTTAATTGAACCTATGTGTCCAATTAAAAAGCAGCCCGCGCAAGCGGGAAGGGGATCAGGAATATGATGATTGGGCACCAGGCCCGACGGCGGCGGGGGCGTCCCACGGCGGACGAGACCCAGGCGCGCGAGCAGGCCGTCATGGAGGTCGCTGCGGCACTGTTCGAACAGCATGGCTTTGCCGGCGTAACGATGGCGGAGGTGGCGCGCCGCGCCCGCATCAGCAAGACGACGCTCTACGCCCGCTACCCCGACAAGCCGACGTTGTTCCGTGCGATATGCAGCTATGCCTGCCGCGTCCCGGCCTATCGTTTCGCGGCGGTCGCGACAGAGGGGCGTGAGCCGGACGATGTGCTGGCCGATTTTGCCGTCGCGATTGCCGAAGCGACCGCCGACCCTGCCGCCGACCGCTTCCTTCGCCTGGTCATTTTCGAAGCGCCTCGATTTCCCGAACTGGCGGAGCAGATATTGCTCGAGAGCCGCGACGTGGCCGCGCCGCTCGTCGTCTGGCTGGAGGGGCTGGCGCGGGAGGGGCGACTTGCCAGCCATGATCCGGCTTTGCTGGCGCGGCAATTCGGCGCGCTCGTGACCGGCGGCCATGACGGTCTGCTGCAATGCTCCGAACAGGAGACGGGAAAACGGATCGCCTCAGCGGTCGCATTGCTGCGGCCGCTGTTCCGCCATGAAAAAGACCGGCACGGATAGGACCGTGCCGGTCTTCAGGAGGCCCGCGCGCCCCTTATCCGCGCGGACACGCCCTATCAGGCGACTTCATGCTGCCTCACCTGCGCGGCTGCCGGAGCGCCACGGACGCCGCGCACCAGCCGGCCCGGAAGCGCGTCGGTCGCTTCGCCATTGCGGTAGGTCACGGCGCCGCTGACGAGGGTCGCGACATAGCCCTTCGACTTTTGCGACAGGCGCTTGCCGCCCGCCGGCAGGTCCGCGATCACCTGCGGCCGGTGCAGGATCATGTTGGGGATGTCGAGGACATTGATGTCCGCCTTATAACCCACGCCCAGCACGCCGCGATCGCACAGGCCCACGGAGTTTGCGGGCTGGCTGGTCAACGCCTTGATCGCGGTCGGCAGGTCCAGACCGTCCCGGCCCAGCCGCCCGGTCAGCAGATAGGTGGTATAGGCCGCGTCGCAGATCATGCCGTAATGCGCCCCGCCATCGCCCAGCGCGACGATCATATTGTCCTGCCCGATGAGGTCGCGGCTCTGGGCGAGATATTCAGGCACGTCGGACGAATAGGAACAGAGGATCGCCCGGCCGTCATCCTCCAGCAGCGCGTCGTAGATCATTTCGCGCGGATCGACGCCGCGACGCGCCGCTTCCGCCTGGATGCTGTCCTCGGCCGCGAAATTGTAATCGGCCGGATCGCTGATGCGGAACAGCGCTTTGATCGACTTGATCAGCCCGACGAAGGCGGGGTTCGGATCGTCCGGCTCCTCCGCGATCAGGCGCGCGCGCAGTTCCGGATCGCGCATCTGCGCCACCTTTTCCTCCAGCGGCAGTTGGGCGAGCGGGCGGAAGCTGGGGTTGAGCGAGAAGGGGTGGTAGCTGAGCTCCAGCCCGTACATGACGCCCATCGGACGCGGCATGAACTGGCAACGGATGGTCAGGCCATCAGCCGCCGCCTGGCGCACGCCTTCGACATAGCGGCCCCAATTGTCCGGCCGCGTCGGCATGGCGATCAGGCTGAATGTCACGGGAACGCCCGCCTGCTGGGCGATGGTGCGGAAAATCTTCAGTTCCACCTCGGCATCATTGTCGAGATTGGGGTTGCACTGGAACGTGCCAGCGCCCGCATCCTTCAGGCCCTCGGCCAGGGCCAATACCTCGTCCAGTTCCGTCGTGACCGAAGGCGCGAGTTCGCCGGAACGGAAACGGTGGAACAGATTGCGCGAACTGGCGACGCCCAGCGCACCGGCCTTCACTGCCTCGCTGACGCAGCGGCGCATTTCGACCAGATCCTCCAGCGTTGGAGGCTCCAGATTGGCGCCACGCTCACCCATGACGAAGACGCGCAAGGGGCTGTGGGGGATTTGCGCGGCGAAATCGACGTCGGACACGCGCTGGTCCAGCGCGTCGAGATAGTCGGGGAAGCTGTTCCAGTTGAACGGCACGCCTTCGGCCATGACGACTTCGGGAATATCCTCGACCCCCTCCATCAGCTTGATCATCAATTGATGATCGCCGTCCCGCACCGGCGCGAAGCCGACGCCGCAATTGCCCATGACGACGGTGGTGACGCCGTGATTGGACGAAGGAGCCATGCGGTTTTCCCAGGTGATCTGGCCGTCATAATGGGTGTGGACATCGACGAAGCCGGGCGTCACCGTCAGGCCGCGCGCATCGATTTCCTCCGGAGCCGAAGCCTCGATCCTGCCGATTTCAGCGATCACGCCGTCCTTCACGCCGACATCCGCGACATAGGGCTGGGCGCCGGTGCCGTCCACGATCGTGCCACCGCGGATCACCACGTCGAATTGACTGCTCATGCCTCTCCTTTCAGAATCGCCACGCAATGGAGTCGCGTAGATAAATAGTATGTGCTATTTATAGCATCGATGAAGACAGGACAATGGCCTAGTGACGCATGCATGATATTTCCGATCGCCCCCAGGACGTTGCCGTTCCTCGTCGCCGCGCCCGGCGGTCGACGGCGGAAATTCGGGCGCTCATTCTCGACGCTGCCCGCGCGGTCTTCGCGGAGCGGGGCTTTGCCGGCGCGACGACGCGCCATATCGCTGCCCGCGCGGAGGTGGCGGAGCCTTTGATCTTCAACAATTTCGGCAGCAAGGAGGCTTTGTTCACCGAAGCGGTGACCGAGCCGTTCAATGCCCGTTTCCGCGAATTCCTGGACTACAGCGACACGCTGCCGCCCGACCGTGAGGAACGCAGCATGCGCTTCGTCCAGGCGCTGTATCCCTTTCTGCGCGACCATGCCGATCTGTTGCTGGCGATGGTCAAGTCCAGGGGGGACGTGGATGCGGCGGCCATTCATGGTCTGGACGACTATTTCACGCGCGCCGTCGCCCGCATGCGATCGCAATATGAGCAGGCGGGGCTGGAATTCGACGTGCCGCCGGAACTGATGGTCCGCTATGGATTCGGCATGCTGGCCGGATCGGTCCTGCTGGGCGACTGGTTCTTTCCCGAGGGCGGACCGGACCCGGACGTCGAGGAAAGCGTTCTGGCGCGCATGCTTTTCAAGGCGAGCGAACCCAAACAGCTTTGAGTTACGGCGCCGCCATTCATCACATGGCCGAAATTCCATCGCCCGGCTTGGCGGCCGGCCGGGCTGCCGCCATGGTCGGCGCCTGATGGAGGCGCGGATGGCGATCGATTTCAACGGGCAAGTGGCTGTGGTGACGGGTGCGGGCGGCGCGCTTGGTTCGGCCTTCTGCCGGGAACTGGCGCGCAGAGGTGCGGCTGTGGTCGCCAATGACCTGGGTGGAGATCCGACGGGGCAGGGCGGATCGACCGGCTATGCCGATGCCGTCGTGGAAGAACTCAGGAATCTGGGCGCCCGCGCCATCGCCAATTACGACACGGTGGCGACCGAGACGGGAGGACAGGCCGTCGTCGATGCCGCGATGGCCGCCTTCGGCCGGGTCGACATCGTCATCTCCAATGCCGGCAATCAGCGGAACGGAGCTTTCGGCGCACTGACCGGGGAGGACATCGAATCCGTGCTGGCCGTTCATGTGAAGGGCGCGTTCAACATATGCCAGCCCGCCTATCGCGCCATGATGGAGCAGGGCTATGGCCGGATCGTGCTGGTCAGTTCGCAATCGGGCGTATTCGGCAACCCCTATCGCGCCAATTATGGGGCTGCCAAGACGGCGCTGATCGGCCTGATGAACGTCATCGCGCAGGAGGCTCCCGCAGGGATCGTCGTCAATACGCTCTTCCCCAATGCGCAGGGCGGGCGGCTGGGCGGCACCCCTGTCGAGCAGCGCCCGGACATCGCTTTCCTCAAGGCCGCAGGCGCCCGGACCCGTCATTTCATCGAAGGGATGAAGCCGGAATTCGTCGCCGCCCTGGCCTGCTATATGGCCAGCCGGGACTGCACCTCCTCCCAGCATATGTATTCGGTGCTGGGCGGCAAATATTCGCGGCTGTTCGTCGGCCTGACGCGGGGCTGGTACAGCCCCGGCCCGGACGCGCCGAGCTGCGACGACATCGCGGCCCATATCAGCGAGATCGACGACCGCTCGGAATATGACCTGCCGTTGAGCGGTCTGGACGAGATGGATACGGTCCTGTCGGTGCGGCGCGCTCTGGGACTCGATGCATGATCGCGGCGGATGGGCCGTTCCATGACGATAGACCCCTGCCGACGCGGGATGCTATTTCCGACATCCTCGATGTCACGCAAACGGGACCGGACCGGTTCACCGGATCGGCCGGAGCGCACAATCACATCGGGTCGGTGTTCGGCGGGCGATTGCTGGCCCAGGCCTTGCTGGCAGGGATGAAGACGGTGGAAGCGCTGCCCGCAAGCTCTTTCCACGCCTATTTCCTGGCCGCCGGGCGCACGGATCGGCGGCTCGACTATCAGGTTGCGCGCCTGCGCGACAGCCGTCGCTTCGCGAACCGTCAGATCACCGCCTGTCAGGATGGGCGGGCGATCTTCACGATGATGGCCGAATTCCATGCGCCAGAGGAGGGATTCGTCCATCAGAACGCAGCGATGCCTGTCGTGCCGCCGCCCGAGCGGGTCGCGCCGATCCAGCATTTCGTGCGCGAACGGGCGGCGGAGTTGGAACAGGCGGTGACGCACAACTTCGCCGCCGCCCTGGCGATAGAGATGCGCCCGATCGCGCCGGAAGACTATTTCCTCGCACGGCCGACCGAAGCGGCGCGATCATTCTGGTTCCGCCAGTCCGGCGCCGCCACTGTGGAGGACAGCCGGTTGCAGCAGTGTCTGCTCGCCTTCGCCAGCGATTACTGGCTGGGCGGCGCCGCGGCGATTCCGCATTTCCTGCCCACCAACAGCGGCGAATTCCTGACCACCAGCATGGATCATGCGATGTGGTTCCACCGCCCTGCCCGCTGCGAGGCATGGATGCTGCATCATACGTCCAGCCCGTCGGCAGGTGATGGCCTGGGCCTCACGACGGGGCGGATTTTCGACCGCGATGGCCGTCTGATCGCGTCGACCGCCCAGGAATGCCTGATGCGCCGCCTCCGGACTTGAGGCGAGCTTAGAGCCAATCGACATTCAGCCCTGACGGCCTGCGAATGACGCTTTTCCGTGCTTCCGGTGCTCACGTACTTTGAGTACGCTGCGCGCCGGGTCACGGAAAACCACCATTTTCGGCTCGTCATCTTCTGAATGTCGATGGCTCTAGTCCGGTTGGCCGCCCTTCGGATAACGCCCCATCATCAGGTAGAACAAGGCGGCGAGAAAGAAGCTGCTTGAACAAGCCAGCAGGGCAATGTCGTAACTGCCGAAACGATCATAGGCCATGCCGATCAGGCTGGCGCCTACCGCGACGCCAAGCGCGATGCCCAGCGTCGACAGGCTGTAGATGGTGGCATAGCTGCGCAGCCCGAAATAGCGCGCGATCATGAAGGCGACGATATCGATCTCCGCCCCCTGGCCAAGGCCGATCATCAGCACCGCGCCATAGAAAAGCGCGGGCGGTACATCGTGCTGGAGCAGCAGCAGGCAACCGACCGCAGGCGCGAAATTCAGGATGAAGGCAATTGCGGGCGCCCAGAAGCGATCGACCAGGACACCGCTGAGCAATGCGCCCATGGCGGCAGCCGCGCCCATCATCGATACCGCGCCCACGGCGGCGACGGCATCGAGCCCCTTTTCCACGCCAAGCGGCTTCATCTGGGAGAGCAACGCCACCACCGGCACATAGTTGAGAACGGACGCCGCGATGAGGATGCGGACCTTGCCATTGGCCAGCAGCGACAGCGCGCTGTCAGCACGGGGCAGCGCGGTGCGTCCGGACCGCAGCTCCGCAGTGCGTGAGGGCACCCAGAACCAGATGAGAGGCAGCGCGATCAACAGGATGAAGGCGGCAAGCAGCAGATAGCCGCCCGACGATCCGAAGCGCAGGATCATCGGATATAGCGCCATCGGCATCAACGCACCCGCGACCGCCAGCCCCGACCGGCCTATGGCGAGCGCGGTCCCCCGCGTCCGCTCGAACGCGCCGCTCAGGATGCGCGTGACGGTGATGCCGGTCGTCGCCATGCCGACGAGCGCAAAGCCGATATGCACCGCGTAGAAATAGCCGAGCGATCCGCCCATGGAAGCGAGCAGCCCATAACCGATGGCGGTCAGCAGCAGGCCCGCCGACAATATCGGTCTGACGCCGTGACGATCCGTCATCCGGCCGATGACCGGCGCGATGAAAGCGATGATCAGGCCGAAGCTGTGGACGAAGGCGATGTCCCCGCGCGACCAGCCGAACTGCTGCTGCAAGGGTTCCACGAACAGGCTGGAAACCGCAGAATAGAGGGAATAGCCCAGCGATCCTGCGAACAGCGCCGCAACGCCGGGACGCCAGGCGCGCCTCCATTCTTGCGCGATCAGATGCAATTGGGATGTACCGGCGGCGTCAGGGGGCGGGTGCGGGCTCATGCCCCATTCCTGCGCGAAAGCGGGCGATGGGAACAGCCGCATCCCATTTCTACGCATATGTGTAGAGACCATGGCCATGGCTTGCCAGCGGGTCGACGGCGGCGGCACCGTCATGGCCATGTTGGGGAGAGGATGATGGCCGAGGATATTGTCGTCGAACGGCTGACGGACGGCCAGGGAATCGCGCTCGTAACGCTCAATCGGCCCGCGCGCATGAACGCCCTGCTTCGGGAGACGGTCGCCCGCTTCAACGGGCTGATGGACGAACTGGCGGCCGACGCCGCCTGCCGGGCCGTCATCGTCACCGGCGCGGGGCGAGGCTTCTGTTCAGGGCAGGATCTCGCGGCGACCAACCAGCGTAACCAGACGGGCAGCAGCGGCGTCATCGAGAAACTTCACTGGCAACAACAGTTCGCCGGCATGGGCGGACGCATCCGGTCCATGCCGAAACTGGTGATCGCGGCGGTCAATGGCCCGGCTGTGGGTGCGGGCATGGCGATCGCGCTCAGCGCCGATGTACGGATCGCGACCCCCGCAGCGAAATTTCTGGTGGCGGCGGTGCGGATCGGGCTGACCGGCGGCGAAAGCGGCATCTCCTATCTGCTGCCGCGCATGATCGGCGCGGCGCGAGCCTTCGACATATTGCTGACCGGCCGCGCGATCGAGGCGGAGGAAGCCGAGCGCATCGGCCTTGTGCGATCGCTGTCCGATCCGCGGTCGTTGATCGACGACGCCATCGCCTATGCGCGCTCCGTTCTGGCAAACAGCCCCTATTCGGTCGCCCATACCAAGGCGCTGATGTGGGCCAATCTGGATGCCAACAGCTATGAAGCCGCGATCCAGGCAGAAAACCGGGCGCAGATACTGGGCACGATGACCGAGGATTATAGCGAGGCGACCGCCGCTTTCATGGAAAAGCGGCCGCCGCATTTTTCGGGACGATAGGCCAAAGGCGCCCCGTCACGGCCCGAAGGCGGTGACAAGGCGCTTCCCTGATTGTCAATCCACGATCCGCTTGACGGCCCGGTTGCGGTCGAGCGTGGGATCGAGATAGCGGCCCACCGCATAGTCGCCCATGATCGTGGTGCGTCGGGCGCTGCGTGGGACGTTCAACGGCACGCCCTCCGCATGGTGAATCATCCGCCAATTATCCCACACCAGCATGTCGTTCTTCTGCCAGTCGTGGAAATAGGCATGTCGCTCGTCGGTCAGATGCGCCGCCAGTTCGGCGAGCAGCGAATCGCTTTCGGCCCGATCCATGCCCAGAATATACTGCGCCTGCAGCGGTGAAATCTTCAGCGCCTTGCGCCCGGTCTCCCGCTGGGTGATGACCATCGGGTGGACGACGGGCGGGAAATCATATTTCGTTCCGCCAGAAGGCGTGTCGCGCGCCAAGGCACGGAGATCGGCCGGGACGCCATATTTGCACTGCATGAAGTCCGTCACGAAATGATAGACGACCTCCATGCCGTCGATCTTCTCCTTCATTCCGGGCGACAGCCGCTCATAGGCTTCGATCGCATCGATGAACCCGGTTCGGCCAAGCTGCGTCGCCGGCTTCTCCATGCGGAGCACCGCGCCGCGCACGATCGTCGGCATGAAGCTCTGGTCCCAATGCCACGGGATATAGCCCGCCCGGTCATGCCCGCCGAAATGATAATCGGTCTGGAAGCGGGGCTTGTCGTCCGCCGGGTCATATTTCAGCGTCATCATGAACTGGTTATTGGGATCGTTCATATCGGCGGTCGCAGCCGGCTCCATCTCCCCGAACAGACGGCTCAGCCGCATCTGCGCTTCGTCATCGGCATCGGGATCGCGGAACAGCAGCAGTCCGGCCTCGATCCATATGTCGCGGATTGCGTTTGCCATGTTGTCGTCCAGCGGGCGCGACAGATCGACGCCGATGATCTCCGCACCGAAACCGGGGCTGAGCGCGCGGACCTTGAGCCCGGCCCTTTCCTGAACCTCGTCTTCTTTCAGCATCATTCTCTCCTCGCGCATGCGGCCGGGCCATAACGGCGGACCAGTGCGCTCATGTTAAACCTTACCCATTGCCCCTATAATCGGGCAATTTTCGAAAAAACTATTCAATATCATTGAACAATGATCTTGAATGGACTTTCGACAACTCATCAGAAGTCTGATGACATCGCCCGGAACCCGCCCATAACGGCGCCTATTGCTTCGGCCATGCTATAAGGGCGAGCAAGACGGGGGTGGCGGACGGCAGCCCCGTGTCGGACGAGATCCCCAAGAAGGAATGGAAAAGGATGAATAGTTTCACCGCGACCCCGTGGCCCAAGGACCGCGTCATGCCGGCCCGATCGTGGGAGAGGCCCGCCGGCATGCGCGTCATTTCCAGCGACGATCATCTGATCGAGGAACCGGGGCTGTGGGAAAACCGGCTGAAGGGCGCGGACAAAGATCGCGCGCCTAAATATTGGAAGGACGAGACGGGCTTCCATCTCGAAGTCGACGGGCAGAATTATGACGTCCCCGGCCTGCCGCCGACCTTCCCCGAAGGGCGCGAGGGCTTTTGGGATGTCGACAAGCGCCTGGCGGACATGGACGCGGAGGGCATTGACGCCGCCATCATCTATCATGGCCGCCTCAACAGCCTGATCCGCATGCCGGACAAGGAATTCTGGTATCGCTGCGTCGATGTCTGCAATGAATGGGCCGCGGAATGGAAGGAAGCGGCGCCCGACCGGCTGTTCCCCGTCGCGCTGCTGCCCACCTTCCTGTGGCCGGAACGAACGAAGGATTATCTCCAGAAGCTGAAGCAGCTCGGCTACAAGGCGATCGACATTCCCGTCAGTCCCAAGGGCGTGCGCTACAACAGCAAGGATATGGACCCGTTCTGGGAAGCGATCCAGGAAAGCGGCTTTCCCGTCTCCTTCCATATCGGCGCCTATCTCCAATATAGCGGCCGGGGCTCATTGGGCGCGAACCTGAACGCCAATCTGATGCCCTTCACCGGGCTGTTCGGACAGCTGGTTTTCTCCGGCCTGTTCGACCGTTTCCCCGGCCTGCGCGTCGTCTTCACCGAAGGCGGCGCGAGCTGGGTGCCCGGCACGCTGGAAAATGCCGACAAGGTCGCACGCGACTATGCGACCGAATTGCGGCCCAAGCTGGCGCAGAAGCCGAGCTGGTACTGGCATAACCACTGCTACACCACCTTCATGGAAGACGATGTCGCGATGGAGAATATCACGCGCATCGGGGATGGCCGGGTGATGTGGTCGACCGACTATCCGCATCCGGAAGGCGTGATGGGCAGCAGCGACGCCATCATGAAGCGCATCTTCGATACGGTGGGCGAGCCCGCCGCGCGCAAGGTGCTGGGCGAAACGGCGGCCCAACTCTGGGGCATCTGATCGGATAAGGGGTAAGGGAAGGGGAGCGGACCTGAGGTTCGCTCCCCTTTCTTTCAGCCGGGCGTCGCGCTGCTCCACGCCATGGCGCCCATGGCCTTGCGCTTTTGCAGCGCTTCCGTCTCGATCGCCAGCGCGTCGGCCAGCGTGCCTTCCGTTCCGCGATCGATCACGCTCTTGGACATGCGGATCAGGCCGGGATCGTGCGCGGCGATCGCCCCGGCGATCTCGATGGCTCTGGGCAGCAATTGCTCAGCCGGCAGAAGCTCATTGGCCAGGCCCACGCGCAAGGCCGTGGCGGCATCGACCGGCTGGCAACTCAATATCATCTGGCGGGCGAAGCGCGCGCCCACGGCGTGGGGCAGGCGCGACCCCATGCCGCTGCCGGACAATGCGCCGATCTTCGCATGCGTATCGGCAAACCGGGCATTCTCGCTGGCCAGAATGAAGTCGCAACCCAGCGCCAGCTCAAGCCCGCCAGTATAGGCCGCACCGCCGACCGCGGCGATCATGGGCTTGCCCAGGCGCGGTACGCGCTGGATCAGCGCCGTCACGCTCTGGCGCGGCGCATCAGGAGCAGAGAAGGTCTTAAGGTCCAGCCCGGCGCAGAAGGCCGGCGGCGCGCCCGTCAACACGCCCACCCGCCAGCGGTCGTCCTGCACGAAAGCATCGAATGCCGCGTTCATGGCGTCAAGCAGCGCGGGATCGATCGCATTGCGTTGCGCCGGCCGGTTCATCGTCAGCAACATTATGCCTTCGCCGGCTTCCTCGGCCAGCAGCACGCCATTCGGTTCCAGCGTCATATCTGGCTCTCGAAAAATGCGATGACGTCGCGGGCGAACGCCTGGGGTTCCTCCATCGCGGCGAAATGCCCGCCCGCGTCCATCTTCGTCATGCGGACCACATGATATTGCCGCTCGGCCAGGGCGCGGCTGGGCATGGGATAGAATTCGCCGGGAAAATGGGCGAGCGCGGTGGGCACTGTCACCGGCCCGGCCGCCAGCGCGTCGCCGTTCAGGCCGTAATACATCCAGATCGACGACATCACATTGTCGGTGACCAGATAGGACATGAGGTTCGTGATCAGATGGTCCTTGCTGAACCGGCTCTCTATATTGCCCTTGGTGTCGCCCCAGCGCCAGAATTTCTCGACCACCCAGGCCGCCCAGCCGACTGGATTGTCATGCAGCGCCAAGCCGATGGTCTGCGGTTTGGTGGCCTGTTCGTGATGATAGCCGCTTTCCGCCTCCATCACCGTGCGGACCTGCGCCCAATAGTCGAGCAGTTCCGCATCGGCATCGGCATGCGGCGGCGGCGCCATGAAGAAATTGAGATGGATCGCCGCCACGACATCGGCGTGGCTGATGCCCAACTGCGTCGTCACCGCCGATCCCCAGTCGCCCCCCTGCGCGAAGAAGCGCGGATAGCCCAGCACGTTCACCATCAAGGCGCGCCACAAGGCGGCGACGCGGGCGGGACCGATCGGCCGCGGCGGCCGGCCCGACCAGCCATAGCCGGGCAGCGACGGCACGACGACGGAAAAGCCCGCCTCCACCAGCAGCGGGATCGCCTCCTGGAACTCCACCACCGATCCCGGCCATCCATGCGTCAGCAGGATCGGCGGCCTGTGCGTGTCACTGTCCCGCACATGATAGAAATGAATGGGGATGCCGTCGATCTCGACCATGAACTGCGGCCAGCGGTTGAGCTTCTCCTCCTCCGCGCGCCAGTCATATGCCGAACGCCAATAATTGACCAGCTCGGCCAGATAGCGCGCATCCATGCCATATTTCCACTGGTCGGGATCGTCGGGCATATAGCCGATGCGACTGTCCGCCAGCCGGTGCCGGATATGATCGAGCACAGACTGCGGCACGTCGATGCGGAAGGGGGTGGGGGTCAAAGGGCCTCTCCTCAATGATCGGCCGATTCATAATGCTTCCATCCCCTGGCCGAATATCCATGGGCGGATGCATCACAGTCATGATCGGACTCCCGGGCAGTCATGACGGGAGAACGGGCCGGTGGTACGATGGCGTATCCTTGATGACAACGAAAGATGGAGGGGGAGCCAGTGGGCATCGTCATACGCTATCCACGTATCGATTTTTCAAAGGTGCGCGCGCATTGGGCACCCAATATCGCCTTCGCCCAGTTTCAGAACGCGACCTCGATCATTCCCGCCCCGGTCGAACCCTGGCTGATCAAGGTGCTGAACATCGCGATGGAGCGCCTGCCCGCCGGTTCGGAGCAACTGCGCGAGGACATGGCCGCCTTCATCGGCCAGGAATCGCAGCATTACCGCCAGCATCAGAAGTTCAACAAGGTGATCGCGGCGCAAGGCTATCCCCGGCTGGCCGAGTTCGAGAAGAAGCTGGCCGACGATCTGGACGCTTTCCTGAAGAACCGCTCGCTCAAATTCATGCTCGCCTATGCCGACGGCTTCGAATCGCTGGGCGCGGTGCAGGGCGGCATCTGGTTCGAGCGGATGGATGCGCTGATCGAAGGCGCCGACCCCAATGCCGTGGCATTCTGGAAATGGCATATGGCCGAAGAGTTCGAACATCGGGAGGTCTGCTTCCAGATCTATCACCGGATTTACAGCCGCGGCCTGTGGGGCAGGATCTGGAACGGCTATTTCTACCGTGTCTATGGCTGCCTCTATGCCATGGTTCATTTGCGGGGTTTCATGGACCGCATGTTTTCCTACCTGATCGAACAGGACAAGAAAAGCATGACGCCTGCCGAACAAGCCGCGCTTGATCGCGACATCAAGGCGCTCAACAATTTCCAGCTCAGGGTATTTTTCCCACAACTGCTCAAGAACTTGCTGCCCTGGTACGATCCGGGGAAAAAGCCAACCCCGCCCGGGCTGTTCGATTTTCTCCGCCAGTTCGAAAAATCGGGACCGGCGGAGGCCTGAGCTGACGGTTCGCCAGAAATGACGGGGCGCGCGGCGCTGACGCCCTTCTTCCCGGTCACGCGCTTTTATACAGTTCCTTCAGCGCGAACTTGATCACTTTCCCTGTCGAATTCATCGGCAGCGCGTCGAGGAAGGTGACGCCGCGAGGAATCTTGTAATTGGCGAGATTGGCCTTCGCCCAGCCGATCACCTCCTCCGCCGTGATGGAGGAACCGGCGGCCCGGACGATGAAGGCATGGCCCACTTCGCCCAGCCGCTGGTCGGGCACGCCGATGATGGCGGACTGGTGGATGCCCGGCAGGCCCGTCATCTGCTTCTCGATCTCCGCCGGATAGACGTTGAATCCGCCGACGATATACATGTCCTTCAGCCGGTCGGTGAGCTTCAGATACCCGTCCGCATCCAGACAGCCGACATCGCCCGAATGCAGCCAGCCATCGGCGTCGAGCGTGGCGCGGGTCGCCTCCGGATTGTCGAGATATTCGATCAGCAGCTTGTCGTCGCGGATCAGCACTTCGCCCGGCTCTCCCACCCCCAGCGAGCGGCCATCCGGCCCGGCGACGCGGATTTCGGTGCCGGGGATCGCCGTGCCGACCGTATAGGCGATGCGTTCCATGGGATCGCCCGGCCGGGTGTGCGTCGCGGAGCCGCAGCATTCGGTCATGCCATAGCCGGTGCTGATCTCCTGGATCGGGGTTTCGGCCTGGAGCCGTTTCATCAGTTCGATCGGCACGACGGTCGATCCCGTCGACATGAAGCGCCAGCTCGAAATGTCCCAATCGCGCCAGTTGGGAAAGGCGAGCATTTCCTGGAACACGGTCGGCGGCGCGGGCATAACGGTGATCCGGTTCTTCGCCACCAGGTCGAGCACGCTTGCCGGATCATAGGCTTCGGGCCAATAGAGCGTGCTGCCCGCGATCAGCGATGCGACCCAGCCCGCCTTGTAGGATGCGTTGTGCGAGAAGGGACCGAAGGCGGCATAGCGGTCGTCCGCCGTCTGCCGGGCGATGTCGACCCATGCCTGACCGCCGCCCAGCGACCGGCGATGATCGAAAAGCGCGCCCTTGGGCGCTCCCGTCGTGCCGGACGTGAACATGAGGTCCGCCAGCGTGTCGGGCTTCACCATCGCCTCGCGCTCGGCAAGCTGCGCGTCGCTGCTGTTTGCGGCCAGCGCGACGAAATCCTCGAAACCGATTTCGCCTTCGCCCAGTTCCTGCGGTTCGGCGCGCAACACGATGCGGCGGCGCAGGCCGGGCATCGCTTCGTCCTTCAGCATGGCCGGATAATAGCGGCCCAGGAAACTGCCGATGGAAAACAGGCGGACAATCTGTCCCCGCCGCACGATGTCCGACACCTCGCCGCCCTTCAGGCGTGTGTTGAGCGGCACCATCACGCCCGCGGCGCGCTGGATGCCGATGGCGATGGCGACCCATTCCCACATATTGGGCGCCCAGATGGCGGCCCGGTCGCCCGGCCGGGCGCCGTCCGCGATCAGGGCCTTGGCGACCAGATCGGCCTGGCGGTCGAGTTCGCGATAGCTGATCGCCCCGTCAGTCTGCGAAACCAGGGCCGGGCGGTCCCCGTGACGCGCGGCGGCGCTGCGCATGAGGGCGGGAATAGTCGTCGTCATGATGGCCTTTTCGTCAGGATTCTGGTGCCGATGCCATGTTGCAGCATGGGCCGAACTCGCCTTCGAAGGAAGGACAAGCTTGGCATCACCGTGGTTGTGATGGCTGGCTTCATCGATCCAGATGGCGCAGGAAATCGCCCCGCGCCGACCAGACCATCCAGGCCGCGAGCGGTCCGGCGGTCAGCAGGCCGGTGATGATCGCCCAGCCCAGCTTCATGGGATCGCCATAGACATAATCCGTCAGGAAACCGATCAGCATCGGTCCCAGCGCATAGCCGCACAGATTGGACGCCAAAACCATCAGCGCGGCGAAGCGTCCGCGCATCTCGATGGGCGCGATCATCTGCACGGCGGCCATGGTCGGCCCATAGCTCGACCCCATGGTCATCATCATCAGCGTGATCGCGCCGAACAGCAGGGCGAAATTGCCGGCTGCGAAGGCCGCCGCCAGAACCGGGGGAATCGCGATGCAGAAGCCGCACAGCAACCGCAGCGCCATGTCGCGGGTGCCGCGCGCGAAGCGATGGTCGATCAGCACGCCCAGCGACAGCCCGCCGACGATGCCGCCCAGCGCGACCGCGACCGACATCATCGTTCCCACCTCCGCCGCGCTGACGCCCAGCACGCGGCGGGCATAGGTCGGCGTCCATACCATCGTCCCCTGAATGGCGACGGCCATCACCGCCGATCCCAGGATCAGCCCCAGCATCAGCCGGGGATGCGCGCCGATATGGCGGAAGAAGGCGCCCCAGCTTGCCGCCTGCCGGTCGGGCGGAGGCTGGCTGCGGCGCTTCGGCTCGCGAAAGGCGAAAGCGAGGAAGGCGACCGCCACGCCGGGCAGGCCCGTCACCACCAGCACTTGCCGCCAAGGGGCAAGCCCCGCGAACGGACCGCTCAACGGCTCCGCGCTGAACAGCGCGAGCAGGTTGCCGCCCAGCGCGTAGGACAGCGATATGCCGATGACGCCGGACACGGAAAGGCAGGCGATCGGCGTCGTCAGCCGATGACGGGGGAAGATGGAGGCAAGGAGCGACTGCCCAGCGGGGGATACCGCCGCCTCGCCCGCGCCCACCAGCAGCCGGCCGGCGAAGAGCTGGCTGTAGCTGCGCGCCAGCCCTGTGCCCGCCGCCGCCAGCGACCAGACCACGATGCCGGTGAACATGATCGCGCGCCGCGAATAACGGTCGACCAGCCCGCCGATCACCAGCCCCATCAGCCCGTAGAAGAGGGCGAAGGACAGGCCTTGCACCAGGCTGATCTGGAAATCGTTGAGGCCAAGGTCGGCCCGCATCTCCGGGATCAGCACCGATATGACTTGCCGGTCGATCATCGACACGATCTGGAAGATCATCAGGATGAAGACGGTCCACCAGGCGCTGGCCGGACCATAATTGTCCGGCCAGTGACTGGTCTGGGCGGGGGCGTCGGCGGGGCCATCCACGCGCGCGTGCAAGGGGTCAGCCCTTCAGATGGGCAGGCAGATCCTGCATGAAGACGGCCTTGATCTCGGTGAAGCCGTGCAACCCTTCCTCACCGCCCTCGCGGCCCACGCCGGACTGTTTGAAGCCGCCATAGGGAATGGTGTAGTCGATGACGCGGCCATTATGGCCGAAATTGCCGGTACGGATGCGGCGGGCGACCTTGTAGGCGCGCTCGACATCCTGCGTGAACACCCCGCCCGACAGGCCGTAGATATTGTCGTTGGCGATGGCGATCGCCTCTTCCTCGCTGCCATAGGCGATGATCGTGCCGACGGGTCCGAAAATCTCCTCGCGGGCGATGGTCATGTTGTTGCTGGCGTCGGTGAACAGGGTCGGCTCCACGAACCAGCCCTTGTCGAGATGAGCCGGGCGGTTGCCGCCAGTGACGATGCGGGCGCCCTGCGCCTTCCCCTGCTGGATATAGTCGAAGACGCGGCCATGCTGGCGCTGGGTGACGAGCGGGCCCATCTGCGTCGTTTCAGTGAAAGGATCGCCCACCTGCACATATTGCATGGCGGCGGCGAGCGCTTCCTCCACCGCGCCCTTCAATGAGGCGGGCACTAATATGCGGCTGAAGGCGGCGCATTGCTGGCCGCACAGCCCGACCAGGTTCGGCATGATCCCTTCCACGACCTTGCCGATGTCGGCATCGTCCAGGATGATGGCGGCGGACTTGCCGCCCAGTTCCGTCGTGATGCGTCCCGACCGGGCGCTGACGACCGAGGCGATGTGCAGGCCGGCGGCGGTCGAACCGGTGAAGCTGACCTTGTCCACCCCTTCATGGCGGATCAGATAATCGGACACTTCGCGATCCGCCGTCAGGACGGAAAAGACGCCGTCGGGCACGCCCGCCGCCGCGATGCATTCGGCCAGGATCAGCGCTTCCAGAGGCGTTTCGGGCGAAGGCTTGGCGATGATCGTGCAGCCTGCCGCCAGCGCGAAGGCGACCTTCAAGGAGAGCGTGGCCAGCGGCGCGTTCCACGGCACCACGGCGGCGACGACGCCCACCGGCTCGCGCACGACGATGGCATGCCCGCCGGCCAGGGCGGGGCGCACCTCCTCAAACCCCTTTTCGGCAAGGTCCGCGGCATAGGTGTAATAGCCGCCCATGAAGGGGGCCGTCATCGACGATTGCGAATAGGGCATGCCCACCTGCAGCGACCAGGCGCGGGCGAAATCGTCGTTGCGCCTGGCCATTTCCTCAGCGATGCGGCGCAGATAGACGGCGCGCTCCGGCCCGGTCATGCGGGGCCAGGGGCCGTTGTCGAAGGCATTGCGCGCCGCCGCGATGGCGCGGTCCATGTCGGCGGTGGTCGCCTTGGCGACGCGGCCCACTTTCTCCTCGGTGGCGGGCGAGATGATCTCGATACCGTCCGATCCCGAAGAAGGGGACCAGTCGCCGCCGATGAACAGCTTTTCGGGGTTCGCGAGGTGGAGAAGCGTATCGGTCATGCGCGATTTTCCTTCTGGATTCGGCAAAGAAAGGGCGGCTGCTTAGGTCTCGACCACGACAGGCAGCGACAGGATATTGGCGACGCCGCCATCGACCGGCAGCATGTGGCCCGTGATATAGGCCGATGCGTCGGACGCCAGGAACTGGACGGGGCCGACCATCTCCTTCGGATCGCCAAAGCGGTCGAGCGCTATGGCGCTGCGGAAGATTTTCGCCCGCTCCGGATGGCCGACGGTGGGCGCTGCCATGTCCGTGTCGAAGAACCCGGGCGCGATGGCGTTGCAGGTGACGCCATGGGGCGCCAGGTCGGCCGCGATGGATCGCGTCAGGCCCAGCACCGCATGTTTGCTGGCGACATAGGCGGACAGGTTCGGCCGCCCGGTGTCGGAGACGTAGGAGGCGAAGTTGATGATCCGCCCCCATTTGCGCGCCGCCATGCCTTTCGACAGGTCGCGGCACAGCAGATACATGGACGATACGTTCACATCGAACATATTCTCCCAATGGGCGAGGGTGGACTCGTGGAGCGGTCCCCATCCGCCGATGGCGCCGTTATTGACCAATATGTCGATGGCCGCGCCTTCGGCGTTCAGCCTGTCGGTCGTCGCCTGCACCGCGTCCAGATCGGCCAGGTCGAACGCGATCGTTTGCGCCCGCCCGCCAGCCGCCCGTATTTCTTCGGCGGTTTCCTCCAGCTTCGCGCCGTCCCGCGCCGCGAGGATCAGCGATGCTCCCGCGTCCGCCAGCCCCAGCGCGATCGCCCTGCCCAGGCCGCGGGAGGCTCCCGTGACCATCGCCGTGCGTCCCGCGAGCGAGAAAAGCCCCGTCATTCTTATCCTCATCCTTGGCCAAGACTACGTCCCGATGCAGTCATAGCGCTGGCGACCCCCGGATTTCGATGGCATCCGCCAAGCCATCATAAGGGCGATGTTCGTCGGTAAAGTCCGACATAAGGCTTGCGCACCCTTCATCCCTCCCCGCTATGCACGGTGCTGAGGATAAGGAGAAAGGCAGCATGGTCGAGGCGCAGAGCAGCGTGGAGGCGGAAGCCGATTATGTCATCGTCGGCGCGGGATCGGCCGGCTGCGTGCTCGCCAACCGGCTGAGCGCCAACGGCCGCCACAAGGTCGCGCTGCTGGAGGCGGGCGGCGACGACCGGCCGTTGCAGAATCTCTTCAATCCCGCGCAGGCGATGAGCACGATGAACATTCATGTGCCCGCCGGTTTCACCAGGATGCTGAAGGACCCGCGCATAAACTGGAATTACATGACCGATCCCGATCCGGGTTCGGACGGCCGGCAGCATTTCTTCCCGCGCGGCAAGGTTCTGGGCGGTTCCTCCTCCATCAACGGCATCCTCTGGGTGCGCGGCTTGCCGGAAGATTATGACGGCTGGCGGCAAAGGGGCCTGACCGGCTGGGGCTGGGACGAAGCGGAAACCTATTTCCGCCGGATCGAGAACCAGCAGGGCGAAGGCGCCAGCCGCGACCAGCAGGAAGGCCCGCTCAAGATCAGCGACGTGCCGATGCGGCACCCGATGCTGGACATCATGACGAAGGCGTTCGAGGAAGCGGGCGCCCCGGTGGCCAAAGACCTGAACGGCACCACGCGGGAGGGCGTCGCGCGGGTCCGGCTCAACGCCCATAAGGGCCTGCGCGTATCGGCGGCGGTCGCCTATCTGCACCCGGCGATGAAGCGGCCCAATCTGCAGGTCATCATCCATGCCCACGTCACGCGCATCCTGTTCGAAGGCAGGAAGGCCGTCGGCGTCGAATATTGGAAGGGCGGCCGGCTGCGGCAGGTGCGCGCGCGCCGCGAGGTCATCCTTTCGGGCGGAACGATCAATTCGCCCCAATTGCTGGAACTGTCCGGCATCGGCCAGGGCGAACGTCTGCGGGCGCTGGGCATCACGACGCTGGTGGACAGCCCGAACGTCGGTGAGAATTTGCAGGACCATTATGCATCGATGGTCCGCGCTCGCCTCAAGCCGGGCGCTTCCAGCTTCAACGCCATGTCGCGCGGCCTGCCGCTGGTGGGGCAGATGATCCGTTTCGCCGCGAGCCGTACCGGACTGCTGGCGCTGGGTGGGTCGAACCTGACGGCCTTCCTCAAGTCCGATCCGGCGCTCGATCTGCCCGACCTGCAATTCTTCGCCAGCCCCGCCACGGTGGATTTCGAGGCGCTGGCCAAAAACGGCGCCATGACGATGGAAAAGCTGCCGGGGATGACGGTGGGCGGTTATGTGATGCGGCCGCAGTCGAAGGGCTCCATCCATGTGAAGAGCGGCGACTTCCATGATGCGCCCTCGATCAAGCCCAACTTCCTGTCGGCGGAGGCGGACTGCCGCGCTCAGGTCGGCGGGCTGCGTTGGGCGCGCCGCGTGATGGAAAGCCCCGCGCTCGCGCCCTATTTCGACCATGAACTGACGCCGGGGGCAGCGCTGCAAAGCGATGAGGAATTGCTGGCCTTTGCGCGGGCTAGCGGGTCGACCGGTTATCATCACACCTCCACCTGCGCCATGGGCGTCGGCCCGGATGCGGTCGTATCCGGCACGCTGAAGGTCAATGGCGTGAAAGGCCTGCGGGTCGTCGACGCCTCGGTCATGCCCGCCGTCGTGTCGGGCAACACCAACGCAGCGACGATGATGATCGCGGAGAAGGGTTCCGACCTGATCCTTGCAGAAAGCTGATGGGAGTGGCGCCGCCGCCTGTCTCAGTCAGCGATGCTTTGGATTGAAGCGCGACTTGCTCCTGCACAGGAACGCGGTTCAAACTAGGCCGCGTGGACAATTCGGAATGGCGGGAAATGGCCAATCCAAGACATTCCCCTCCCGTAAACGGGAGGGGTTAGGGGTGGGTGCGAGCGCAGCGAGCTTCTGACTTAGCCGTTGCAAAACAGCGCAGATGCCGCGCCAGCCCACCCCCTAGCCCCCTCCCGCCTGCGGGAGGGGGAATGTCCTGATTCCACCCAAATCACTCAGTCCGGCGAGTCTGGAATTATCCACCCCGCCTGGGCAGGACAAACTCTAGGCTTCCCGCCGCACCTGCTCACCGAACAGCAGCAGCGACTGGTCCGTCGGCAATGCGGCCCAGATCTGGCGCGCCGCGCTGTCTATGTCCATGACGCCGATGCCCTGTTCCATCTGCCTGCGCATCTGCGAAGCGATCGGATAATGGTCGTCGGCCATCGCCGCGACATGCCGGGTGAGGGGGGTGTCGACGAAGCCGGGCCGCACCGCCGTGACCCAGACGTTGCGTCTATCCCGCATCGCCAGTTCCCGGCGCGCCACCCGCACCCACATTTCCAGGGCGGCCTTGCCGGCGCAATAGACGCTTTGTCCGATGGTGGGAGAGCGGGCGGAGGAAGAGGACATCATGACCAGCCCCGCCTCTCCGGCAAAACCGCTCTCTCCGACCGCGCGCAGGAACATCTCTCCCAACCGAAGCGGCGCGGCGACATTCGCGGTGATGTCGCGGGCATAATCGTCCGGCGGCACCTCTCCGACAAAGCCCGTCATCCCCTTCATATGCGCGTTCTGGATGAATATCGCGCGGGCACCCCGAAAATTGGCGAGGCTATCGGCAAAATGCGCGCCGACATTGTCCCAACTCTCGGGATCGGCCAGGTCGAGGAAGATGCTCTCATGATGGGGATGCGGCCGCCGCGACAAATTGATGATGCGCGCATCGCCATAGGGAACGTTGCGCGCCAGGCCCAGGCCGATGCCCTCGGTCGCGCCCGAAATCCATATCAGACTGCCGCGTTCCGCATCCGCATCTTCTTTATCTGCATTTTGCATGTATGATTTTCATCATGACGACTATCTACTGTCAAATCGTGCCGCCGCACCATCGCATGGATGATGCTGCTCCCCGCCCTGCTTGCACCCCTGGGGAGTGCAGGCCATGGAAATCGGGTATCACCCTATAGTCAGCCGGAGCCGATCCGATGGAATTGCGCCTCGATCCCGATCTTCAAACCTTCCGGACGGAAGTGCGCGCCTTTATCGACAGCGTCTTGCCCGCCGACATGAAGGAGCGCCAGCGTCGGAAGGTCGCCAACAACGCCGCCGTGCCCGACTTGCTGGAATGGATGCGCATCCTCAACGCCCATGGCCGATCCGTGCCGCACTGGCCGGTGGAGTTTGGCGGCTGCGGCTGGACTCCGATGCAGCTCTTCATCTTCAATGAGGAATTGTACAAGGCCGACGCGCCCGAATTCGACTGGGGCGGCACGCATATGCTGGGGCCGGTGCTCTACACCTATGGTTCCGATTATCTGAAGGACAGGTTCCTGCCCATGATCCGCGAAGGCGCGACGATGTGGGCGCAGGGCTTTTCCGAACCGGGGTCGGGCTCCGATCTCGCCTCGCTGCGCACCAGCGCCGAACTGGTCGGCGACAAATATATCGTCAACGGGCAGAAGATCTGGACCAGCGGCGCCGCGCATGCGGACTGGGGCTTTTTCCTGGTCCGCACCGACAAGACTGTAAAGCCGCAGCGCGGCATCAGTTTCCTGATCATCAAGATGGACACGCCGGGCATCACCGTGCGCCAGATTCCGCAGATCAATGGCGAGGCGCATCTGTGCGAGGTGTTCCTGGACAATGTCGAAGTGCCCGCCGACCAGTTGATCGGGGAACCGGGCATGGGCTGGACCTATGCCAAGTTCCTGCTGGAGCATGAGCGTACCACGTCCAGTTTCATTTACTGGAGCAAGCGTGAGCTTGCCCGCGCGAAGGACATCGCGCTTGGCGAAAGCGTGGGCGGCCGCCGCGTCGCGGACGATCCCGCCTTCCGGGCCCGTTTCGCGAAGGCGGAGGCGGATCTGCTCGCGCTGGAATGGTCCGTGCTGCGCGTGCTGGCGCATGAGGAGTTGGACGAGCCGGAGGCTGCCGCCGCCTCCGTGCTGAAGATCAGGGGCTCGGAACTCCAGCAGGAAATCACCATGTTGCAGGTCGACGCCATGGGCGCCAAGTCGCTGCGCTTCTTCGACGCCGCGCCCGTCCCGCCGCCGGCGCCCACCGACGTGTGGCCCGACTATGCGCCCGGCCGGACCACCGTGGCGCTGATCAACCGGGCGGCGACCATCTATGGCGGCTCGAAGCAGATCCAAAAGAATATTCTGGCCAGGCTCGCCTTCGGCCTTTGAGGGGAAGACAGGGACAATGGATTTCGCGAAGTCGGACATTCAGGCGATGCTTCTGGACAGCGCCGATCGGCTGCTGTCCGAAAATGCCGACGTCGAATATTGGCGGCATCAGCGATCGAGCGCGCTGGGCTTTGACGAGGCGCGCTGGGCGCAGTTCGCGGAACTGGGCTGGCTCGCCCTGCCGGTGCCGGAGGCAGCGGGCGGTCTGGACGGCACGATGGAGGATATTGCGCTGCTCAACATCGCGCTTGGCAAGGCGCTGGCGACCGAACCCTATGTCAGCACGGTCGTCCTGGCCGATCATGTGTTCAAGCAGGCGGCGGACGAAGCGCGCGCATTGGAATTGCTGGGGGAGATCGCGGGCGGCACGCTGCGCGTCGCGCTCGCGCATCAGGAAAATGGCGCTCATCCGCTCGATGTCGAAGTGACGGGCACACAGGCTCGTCCTTCGGGCGACGGTTATATTCTGTCGGGTGCTAAAATCATGGCGCTCGATGCACCGGGCGCGGGGCAGTTGATCGTCTCGGCTCGCATCGAGGGAGAGGAGGGCATCGGCCTGTTCCTCGTGCCCGCCGATGCATCCGGCCTTTCCGCCCGGTCCTATGCGTTGATCGACGGCACCCGCGCGTCCGACATCGTCCTTGCCGATGTAAAGCTGCCGTCCGCGGCTCTGCTGATCGGCGGCAATCGCGGCTCGGCGGTACTGCGCGAGGCGATCGACCGCGCTTCGATCGCGCTGATGGCCCAGGCGGTGGGCGCGATGGAGGCAGCGAACAAAATCTGCGGCGCCTATGTTCAGGAGCGGAAGCAATTCGGTGCCGCGATCGGTTCCTTCCAGGCGATCCAGCATATCATGGCCGATAATTTCGTCGCGGCCCATCAGGCGCGATCCATGCTCTATCATGCCTTGGCCAATGCCGATCAGGATGAGGCGAGGCGGTCCGCCGCGCTCTCCGCTGCGCGGCTCGTCGTCGGGGAGGCCGGGCAGACCGTCTCGCGCAACGGCATTCAGGTGCATGGCGGCTATGGCCTGACCGATGAATATGCGATCGGCCATTATTTCCGGCGCCTGATGTGCATCGAAAAGCAATATGGCGACCTGATCCAGCATGGCGAGCGGTTCGGGAACAGCATCTTCGGCTAAAGCCTGTCCCGATCAGGGCCGAGGCACAAGCTGTTCCCGCGCAGGCAGGAACGGGTTTGACCGAAGCAGGAAAATTCGCCTGGGCGGGAATTTCGGTCCTTGGCCGGGCAGGCGGATCGCGCCCGCCCCTTGCGGATCGTATCGGCCTATGGCTTTGTGGCGCGATGACGGGAAGGGCCAGGACTGGGGAAGGGCGGCGGGACCTTGAGGCATGCCGCGCCGCGCTGGAGGCGCATTATGCGGTGCATCGCACCATTCCATCCATGGCGGGCCTTGCCCGGCTGTGGGACTATGCCAGCAAATCCTCGGCATCCCGGCTGGTCGATCAACTGATCGAGGCGGGCGTGCTGCTCTGGTCGACCGACCGGCGGCTGGCGCCCGGCTCGGCCTTTCGCATCCTGCCCGACCCGCAGGCGCAGGTCAGCGATGCTCCGTACCTGAACGATATGGGTCCGAACGATAATGGCCGGCACAATCCCGATCCGCTTCAGGCCGCGCTGGCAGCCTGGGCGACCGACTATGATCCCGTGCTGGTCCGCGCCTATTCCGTCACCACGCGCCTGCTGCGCCTCGCCCGCAGCATGGAGCGGCATATGACGCAGTCCGCCGCAAGGGAGGGGCTGACCTCGGGCGACGTGCTCCTGCTCGATGCGTTGTACCGCGTGGGGCCGCCCCATCGCATCGCGCCGACCGCGCTCAAACATTATTTCCTCATGTCGCTGGCGGGCGTCGCCAAGCGGGTCGACCGGCTGGAGGCGCTCGGCTTCATTCGCCGCGTTCCCAATCCCGACGATCGGCGCGGCCTGTTCATCGAATTGACCCATGCAGGTCGAGCCGCGCTCACCAGGCTGGTGGCGGTCGATCGCACCGCTCCGCACATCCTTTGGCCAACGATGCTCAGCGATCGGCAATATCAGGCCATGATAGAATCCCTGACGGTCGCGGAAGCGGTCGTGGCCGCTGCCGATAAGAACGATCGTTCCGAATTTCCTCCTCCAGATATGTGATGTTCTGCCGGTTCATTGACTTTTCAGCACCAATCCGATCCAGTTTCCATATCTTGGTAAACTAAATAGGAGCGGATGATGCGGAGCAGGTCGGAAAAGGTTGGAAATGTCGCTGCCCTTTCGACCGGCATAGACGCTTCGGCTCTCATTCGTAGCTCGCAGATGATCGCCGGCCATTTCGATACGCCCGATCCCGCGCTGGTCGGACGGGTCAAGCGGTTCATAGCCTGGCTGAACGACCAGCCCCCTCTGCGCGCGGAGCAGAAGGCCGACGTCGAACTGCAACTGCGCAAGCTGTTATCGACGCGCCTGCGCCTTGCCGCCGATCGCAAGCGCATTCCCGCCATTGCCGAGGAGAAGATCGAGCGACCCATTTTCGTCATCGGCTTCGGCCGTACCGGCACCACGCTCATCCATTCGCTGCTGGCCGAGGATATTGGCGCCCGCGCACCGCTCTGGTGGCATAGCCATTCGCCCAGTCCGCCGCCGGGCGAGGTGCCGGCGACGCCGGAACGGATCGAACTGGCCGCCAGGGAACTGGACGAGATGCTGATGCGCTCGCCCGGTCTGCTGACCCTGCACCCCTATTGGGACAAGCGCGGACATTGCCCGATCGAATGCGAGGAAATCTTCACCCTCGACTTCCAGAACGCCTATCCTTCGCTGCTGTACAAGCTGCCTGCGCTGGCGATGATCCTCGACGCCAGCAATATTGCCGATGCCTACCGCTTCCATCGCCAGTTCCTCCAGCAGTTGCAATGGCGGCAGCCCACCAGTCATTGGGTGGTCAAGGGCATCTATCACCAGTTCGCTCTGGACGCGCTGTTCGAAGCCTATCCCGATGCGCTGTGCATCTGGCCGCACCGGGACCCGGTTCAGGTTCATCCGTCGATCATGGCGATCACGGCCGTGCTCTATGGCGGCATCACCAACTGGCAGATGGATTTCCAGGCTCTTGGCCCCGCCTTTGTCGAAAGCATCGCCGCATCGTTGTCCGAAACGATGGAAAATCCGCTGGTGGACGATCCGCGCATCTTCCATGTCGATTTCCACGACCTGACGCGCGATCCGGTGGACGTCATCCGCCGCGCCTATGGCCATTGGCAACTGGATTGCACACGGGAATTCGAAGCGCGGATGCGGGCCTGGCTGGCCGATCCCGGCAATGCCTCCAACCGCTATGGCCGCTACGATTATGCGCTGGAGCCTTTCGGCCTCACCCGCGAGATGATCGAGACGGCGTTCGAGGGCTATTCGCGCCGGTTCAGGCTGGGGCGCTTCGCCTGACGTTCGGCCTGATGCCGAATGCCGACATGAGAGAGGGCTGATGACTAATCCAATCGCCAATGCGGATCAGTTCGCCGCCGAAGCGGAAGTTCGCGCCATGTGGGACGATGCGGCAACCAGGGCGGCGCGCGACCATTGCGCGCAGCTCTGGCGCGTGGGTCATGGCAGCGACGTGCCGCCGGAGGTCGAGCCGCTTTTCGACGCGGCGATGGATGCGTGGATGGGCAATTACCTGTTCAAGGCGGCGGCCCGCGATCCGATCCGGCCTCGCTTCGTGCGTAATTTCATGCCGGGCCATGGCTGGAAGGGCGCGGTCGTGCCCGATGCGCGGATGGGCGGCGACAATCCCGACAATTGTTATCGCCTCGCGGGCATCGCACATGGCGGCCGTTATCGGATCGCTGGCCGGGTGATCGACGCTTGCCCGGCGCATGTGTCCTTTACGCTCGTCGAGAATTGGGGCACATCGATGACCGTCCAGACAGTCGAACTGCCCGGCATCGATGTGACGCAGGACGGTCGCTTCACGATCACCATAGACGATCAGCCCGCCAATGGGCGGCGCAACCACATGACGACCAATCCACGCGTCAAATTCCTGTTCGTGCGCGATTCGATGATGGATTGGGAAAGAGAGACGCCACTGGCTCTGGAGATCGAACGGATCGATGCGGCCGGCGCCCAGCATTTCTCCTTCGAGCGGCGGCTGGACGAAGCGCTGCGGCGGGCGCGGGAAGAGGTGCCGCTCTATTTCTGGTTCTTCCGCCTGTCAGCGGCACGTCGGGCCAACAGCATGCCGCAACCCATGCGCACGGCCAGCGTCGGCGGCCTCGTCACCCAGGCAAGCAGCATCGGAAGACTTCGTCTGGAGGAGGATCAGGCGGCGATCATCCGCTTCGACCCCGCCGGCGCGGCCTATAGCAGCCTGCAACTGGCGATGTGGTGGTACCGGTCCATCGACGCGCATCTTTTGCAGAGCGGCCTCTCTGCGGCACAATCGGCGCGCGATGCCGACGGGCTGATCACCGCGGTCGTTTCGGCGCGCGATCCGGGCGTCGCCAATTGGGTGCAGACGGACGGATTGCGCGACCTGTTGCCGATGATCCGCTGGCAGGGTCTTCCGGAAACGCAGCAGGGCGCTGGGCCGATTCACTGGCTCGACATCCTGCCCTTCGACCGGCTGGACGCGCATTTGCCCGCCGGCATCGTGCGGACGAACCGGCAGCAGCGCGAGGATCAACTCCGCGCACGGCGCGCCGCCTGGTCGCGCAGGATCAGCGTTTGAGTGAAAATATCCGGGCGGCCGGACAAAAGCATCCGACGAAGATCTGGAGATTTGCTGTGGTCGGAATGTTGATGCCCATGTAACCGCCAGGAATGGAAAGCGAAAAGCCGGCGGTCGAACTGTGGCCTGGAATCAACCATCCGCTCAAATCTTCATCCTCTTCCTCCGGCGATCAGAAGATCGTGTATCTGATGATGCATAACATCCGCTAATCAAGGGTTTGGCATGGCCGGAAATGAGGCTAGCTGGCTTTCATCCGTTCGCCGGCTTCAGAGCAGAGCCTATTGGCCGGTTCCATCCAGTCCTTGAGAGGATGCAATGACCTATCGACGCTATCTTGCCGCGACGTGTGCGGCCCTGTTCATATCCGCGCCTGCCTTCGCGCAGGATAATGCGCAGCCGCAGGCCGAAGGCGTGTCGAGCGGCGACATCGTGGTCACGGCGCGCCGTCGCGACGAAGCGCTCCAGGATGTGCCGATTTCCGTCTCCGCCATTTCGGGCGAACAGCTTTCCCGCTCGGGCGTGACCGACGTTCAGGGTCTGCAATATCGCACCCCTTCGCTGTCGATCACGAGCGCGCAGAGCCAGCGCAACACCGTCGCCTTCTCGCTGCGCGGCCAGCGCACGCAGGAAACGCAGCTTTTCACCGACCCGCCGGTCGGCACCTATTTCGCTGAAGTAGTGCAGCCGCGCCCCTATGGTTTCGGCAACAGCCTTTACGATCTGGAATCGGTTCAGGTTCTGAAGGGCGTCCAGGGCACGCTCTTCGGCCGCAACATGACCGGCGGCGCGGTGCTGGTCGAGCCTGCTCATCCGAAGCTGGGCGAATTCGCCGGCGAAGTGCGCGGCCAATATGGCAATTACGACATGCACGACCTGTTCGGCATGGTGAATGTGCCGGTCGGGGATTCCGTCGCCCTTCGCTTCGCGGGTAAGACCCGCGAACGCGACGGCTGGGCGCGCGACATCGGCAGCGGCCTGCGCCTCGACAACCAGAATTACGACACGTTCCGCGTGTCGGCGCTGGTCTCGCCGGGCAACGGCATCGAATCGCTGACTATATTCGACTGGTTCAAGTCGCGGGAAAACGGCACGGCGTCTTTCCTTACGTCCATCAACTATCCTTCGGCTCTCAACAACTATGCCAGACTCGCGGATATTCCGGGTCAGTTCGCGGAGGCGCAGCAGCTTTTCCGCTCGCGCCGCTTCACGCTCAATTCCGGGTCGGGCAATGGCAGCAATCTCGACGTGTTCGGCCTGCCGCGGGAGAGCATCAAGAACTGGGGCATCACCAACAAGACGACCTGGGATCTGGCCGACGGCCTGACGCTGAAGAATATCTTCGGTTATCGCAAGGAGCGTCGGGATACCGTTCAGGATTATGACGGCATTCCCGCCTTCCTGATCGCCCCTTATCAGTTTGCGCGTTCACGCAACATTTCCGAAGAACTGCAACTTCAGGCCAAGATGTTCGAAAACCGGCTCGACCTCATCGTCGGCGGTTATTATTTCGAGGAAAAGGGCATTGACGGTTCGCTCGCCAATACGCTGCCTCAACTGAATATCCTGGGAGCCGGCCTCAATCCTGCGACGACAGACGCGACGCTGTTCGTCACCAGCAATCCGGGCGAAGGCTATTCGCGCACCGCGGCCGCATTCGTCGCCGGCACCTTCAAGGTCACGGATCAGCTCAGCCTGTCCGGCGGTCTTCGCTATAATTATGACAAGCGCAAGATCACCGTTTCGCCTTCGCAGCCCAACTATCCCAATGCTGACGGCACCTTCGGCCGCTGCTCGTTCGACACCGATACGTCGACTGCCGGCGTTCAGCGGGTTCCGCTCAGCCAATGTTCCTTCACCAACAGCAAGTCGTTCAAGGAATGGACCTACGACGCGACGGTGCAATATGAGCCGAGCCCGGAAGTCACCACCTATGCGTCCTATCGCCATGGTTTCCGCGCGGGCGGCTTTTCGACCCGGGCCACCGACGCGATCACGCTGCGGCCGTTCCTGCCCGAATTCGTCGATGAATATGAAATCGGCCTGAAGACCAACCACCGGCTGGGCGCGGGCCGCCTGACCACCAGCACCGCCCTGTTCCGTCAGGACGGCAGCGACGTGCAGAAGCAGCGCGCGACCTTCATCGACGGCAATGTCTTCACCATCGTCGACAACACCGCCAAGCAGCGCAATGTCGGCGGCGAGTTCGAGGCGAATTTCAGCACCGACAGCTTCTCGCTGGCGGCCTTCTATTCCTATACGAAGGTCGACATCCGGGCGGGCCGGGTCGTGCTGAACGGCCTGACCGAGTTCGAACAGCGCGGGGTGCCCAAGCATCAGCTCGGCGCCACGGCAACCATTTCGCCGCCGGTCAGCGAAGATCTGGGCCAGCTCAACTTCGTCCTGAACTATACCTGGCGCAGCAAGATCTATCTCGACGACTTCGAGATACAGGGCGTGCAGCCCGCCTATTCGCTGATCAACCTGCGCGCCGAACTCAACAATGTCGGCGGTTCGGGCGCTTCGGTGGCGGCCTTCGTCAACAACGCGCTGAACGAGACCTACCGCATCGGCGTGCTGGGCCTCATCGCGGAAGGGCTGGGCTTCCAGAACAGCGTCTACGGCGAACCGCGCACCTATGGCGTGGAAGTCGGCTTCAAATTCTGATCCGGCCCGGGCCGTGAAGCATCAAGGGGGCGCAGAGTTCTGCGTCCCCTTTTTCTTGCACGCCGCCGTCTGGCATTCTGTGCGGAAACGACGCTGGAGAGAATGATGAGTGAGGCTTATCCCGCCGATGCGCTAGCCCTGCCGTTGACGCCGCAGCAGATCGACAGCGCGTGGCTGACCCGCGCCTTGCGCCAGCGGCTGCCTCATATATCCGTTGTTGAATCGCAGGTGATCGATGTCATTCTCGGCACATCGACCAAGATTCGCGTTCGCCTCGCCGTGGAAGGGGAGGGCGCCGGGCAGATTGGCGAAACCCTGATCGTCAAGGGCGGCTTTGAGGAGCATAGCCCGAAGATGGCGGCGATGTACGCCAATGAAACGCGCTTCTACGCCGACATCCAGCCGCTCATCCCCATGCCGTCGCCGCGCGCCTATTTCGCGGGCACCGACCCCCATTCGCACCAGTCCATCGTCATCATGGAGGATCTGAAGCGCCCCGGCGTCGATTTCTGCGACGCCTTGCGTCCGCAGCGGTTCGACCAGATCGCCCGCCGCATGGAGACCATGGCCGCCTATCATGCCGCGACCTGGGCTTCACCCCATTTCCGGCCCGGTGGCCGCTGGGCCGACATCGCCAGCCGGTTCGACGGTTGGGGGCTGGACTATATGCGCCGTTATCTCCTGCCCGATGTCTGGGCGCATTATATGGCCTCGCCGCGTGGCGCGGCCGTCTCCACCCGGCTGCACGACCGCGACTGGATGGAACGGGCGCTGATGACCATAGGAGAGATTCAGCGCGCCCAGCCCCGCTGCCTGATCCATGGCGACACGCATCTGGGCAATCTCTACATATTGGAGGACGGCACGCCCGGCTATTTCGACGCGCAGGTGGCGCAGACCGCCTGGCACCATGAAGTCTCCTATCATATCGTCTGCGCCGCCGACCTGGCTGACCGCGCCGCATGGGAAGGCGATCTTCTGCGTATCTATCTCGACGCGCTGGCGCGGGAGGGTGGTCCCGTTCTGGATTGGGAATCGGCCTGGCTCGACTACAGGCGGTCCATTCTGTGGGGCCTGTTCATCTTCCTCACCAATGAGGTGCGCTTCCAGACCGAGGCCGTCAACACCGCCTATGCCGCCCGCTTCGGGCAGGCGGCGCTCGACCACGATCTGCGTCTCCTATTGCCCTAAGGCAAATAGGAGACGCAGCGCGCGTTCATATCGCCAGTTCATTCATGAACTTGTCGATTCTGGCGTTCAGCCTGTCGACCAAAGCCCGGTCCGAAAGCTCCACATAATAACCAAGCTGCTCCACCGTATCGAGGTGGATCACCGCCGCATCGCCATTGGGCATTTTGGCGCCCCAACTCTCGAACACGCAATCGACGCCATCGGGCCGCTGCGACAGGTCGTCGACCGCATAGCCGAGATGGAAAATGCCTTCACCGCGCGTTTCCAGCCATTCCCTGGCGTTCCCTTGGCCGACCACCGGCTCGATCATTTCCAGATAGACGTCGCCCCATTTGGTGAAGGCGTTCCTATTGGCGAAGCGCCCGCGCCAGTCGCGATAGCGCCCTTCATAATCGGTATCGAGCCGCCAGAAAGGCCCAAGGCCCAGCAGATTGCGATAATGCGCCATGCCTGCATCGATGTCGCGCACGACGACGCCGATCTGATAGAAGTCGCCCTTGAATTTCATGGTCATGCTCGCTTCCATTCTGTGATCAGCCCGCGGCTTGGGCCTTCGCCTGGTCGCGCAGCAGGAATTTCTGGATTTTCCCCAAGGGCGTGCGCGGAAAGTCATCCACCAGGAACAAATGGCGCGGCACCTTGTAATTCGCCATCTGCTCGCGACTCCAGGCGGTCAGTTCAGCCAGCGTCAGCGCCGCGCCTGCCTTAAGGATGACGCAGGCTGCGCAGACCTCGCCCATGCGATCGTCGGGCCAGCCGATGATGCAGACATCAGCGATGGCGGGATGTTTGCGCAGGATATTCTCGATCTCCGCCGGATAGGCGTTGAATCCGCCGACGATGACGACATCCTTGAGGCGGTCGAGAATGCGGAGCGTGCCGTCCTCGCCAATGCACCCGACATCGCCGCTATGAAGCCAGCCATCCGCGTCGATCGTCGCCGCGGTCTGCTCCGGCTCCTCGAAATAGCCCTGCATGACCACTGGCCCGCGAATCAGCAGTTCGCCGCTTTCTCCGGGAGGCAGCGGATTGCCGTCCCCATCGACGATGCGCAGTTCGACGCCGGGCAGCGGCTTGCCGACGGTCTTCGCAATGGTTTCAAAGCTGGCGTCGGGATAGTTGACTGTGGCCAGCGCCGTGCATTCGGTCTGGCCGAAGCTGGTCAGGAACAGGTCGAACCCGAATATTTCCCGCCCGGCGCGGATCAACTCCACCGGAACATTGGATGCGCCCGTATGCCCGACCCGCAGGGATGAGATGTCGAACGCGCCGAAACGCGGATGCTCCATCAGCGAGAAGAAGATGGTCGGCGGTCCCATCAGCACGCTGATCTTCTCGCGCTCGATCAGCCCCAGCAGCGCTTCCGCGTCGAATGTCGCCAGCGGATAGACGGTGATTCCCGCGACCAGCGCGGAAATCCAGCCCGACCGGTAACCGAAGCTGTGGAAGAAGGGATTGACGATGGCCATGCGGTCGCCCGCCCGCAGGTCGTTGGATTCGTTCCAGATGGCCGGCACCCACAGCGCCTGCCCATGATTGTGCATCGCGCCCTTCGGCTGCCCGGTGGTGCCGCTGGTGAAAAGAATGTCCGCGATGGTCTGCGGCGTCACGGCCGCGATTCGCGCCGCCAGCGCGGCCTCGTCCGCCTGTTCGCGCTGGAAGGCGGCGAAGGCAGGCCCGTCCAGCGCCACGATATGGCTCAACCCCGGCAGGTCGCGCACCGGCCCGGTGTCGCCTGCGCCGCCGCCCGCCTGAACCAGCATGGCGGCATAGTCATTGCCCAGAAATCCCGTCACGGTGAACAGGATCTTGGCGCGCGTCTTCGCCAATATGTAGAGCGCTTCCCCACCCTTGAAGCGGGTGTTGACCGGCACCATGATCGCGCCGATGCTTTCCGCCGCCGCCGCCGCGATCATCCATTCCGGGCTGTTGGGCGCCCAGATCGCCACCCGGCCGCCATGGGCGACGCCATGGGCGATCAGGGCGCGGGCAAGACCGTCCACCCGGTCCTTATATTGCGCGAAGCTGATCCGCGCTCCGTCCTCGCCTATGATGAAGGGCGTGCTGCCATAGCGTGCCGCGACATGCGCGATGACTTCCGGCAATGTGTGTTCCAGCGTCTTCGGCAGGTCGGAAAAATGCGGATTCGCCATGGTCGTCGCGCCGGTCACAACAGCCCCTTTTCCTCCGCCGTCTGCACGTCCGGGGACACGCCCGCTTCCCGCATGGCCTCGATGACCGCCGTGGTGGCGGAGGCGATGCAGGGGAAGCCGACATAGGGCGTAAGCTGCACCAGCAATCCCTCCAGCTCTTGCGCCGTCAGTCCGTTGGCGATGCCGATCTTGACGTGGTTCTTCAGTTCCAGCGACTGTCGCATGGCGATGAGCGCCGATATGACGGCCATGCTCTTTTCCCTGGGCGCAAGGCCCTGATGCTGCCACGCGTCGTGAAAGGCCCAGCTTGCCGCCATGCGCGGAATGGGCGAGCCGAAACGGTCAGCGGTGCAGGCTTCCCGAAAGGCGTTGCCGAACCCTTCGCCCATGATGCCGCTGATGAAGTCGACGCCCGATTTCTGTTTCTCGTCCAGCTCAGCCATCCATTGCCTCCATGCGTTTTGATTGTCTGGCCTATGGGTGGCGGCGTGCCCGCGTCAATAACGCCGCCACCGCCATCGGAGGGTAACACACACTGATCGGCCATCTGATGGCATCAGCATCCCATCGCCTATGTGATGGCAGGGCCGGGCCGATATTCGCGACATGCAGCCATGCCTATATAGATTTCGACACTTACAGGTTTCGACACTCGGCGCCCGGGTTTGATGGCGGCGTGGTCCAGATCATATCGAATAACGTCATGGTTTTGGGGAAGGAACATCATGTCTGCACAAATCGAAGCGGCGGAAACTTCGCCTGTCTATTCCGGTCCGATCTTCGATGCCGATACGCATTTCTGGGAAACGGATGAGGCGTGGACGAAATATCTGCCCCAAGACGCCGCCGAACGTTATGGCGTCACGTTCAAGACAGGACCGGACAGCGACTTCGCCATGTATGTGGGGCCGCGCAAGGTGGAGATCAGCGCCGACCATCTGTTCGAGGATGGCCGCGTTCCCGCGCCCGGCAAGCTGCATGAATGGCTGCGCGCCATGAAGGAAGGCAAGGCCGAGATCGACATGCATGTGCCCAAGACCCCGGCCATGGTCGAGCCGGGGGAACGGGTGAAACTGCTCGATGCCTGGGATGTGCGTTCGTCCATCCTCTTCGTCGGCAACATGATCACGGCCATCAGTTTCCTGGACGACCCGCGCTATGCCTATCCGGTATTGAACGCCTATAATGGCTGGATGTACGACCAGTGGAAGTATAATTACAACGACCGCATCTTCTCATGCCCCATCATGACGCTCGACAATGTCGAGGAAGCCTGCAAGGCGCTGAAGGATGTCGTCGCCAAGGGCGCGAAGCTCATCCTGATGCCGATGGGCCCCTATAACGGCAAGGCGCCCGCGCATCCCGATCACGATCCCTTCTGGGCGATCGCCAATGAAGCCGGCATCCGCGTCGTCTTCCATGTCTCCGAAGCCATCTACATGAAGGATCATATGGCGCTGTGGGGGGAGGGGATGCAGCAATCGCGCATCCGGCAGTCCGCCTTCGTGTGGATGCACGGCTATTCGGAACGGCCGGTGATCGAGACGCTGTCGAGCTTCATCTTCTGGAACTTCTTCGAACGCTTTCCCAATATAAGGCTGCTGTCGGCCGAAAATGGCGCCGAATGGGTTCCGTCCATGCTGGTGAAGATGGACAAGTGCCGGGGCATCGCGAAGAACGGCCATTGGCCCGCCGGCCAGTTGAAGGACCGGCCGAGCGCCATCTTTGCTCGCCATATGTCGGTCGTCGCCTATCCGGAGGACGATCTGAAATCCATCATCGATCAGGTCGGCAATGCCGATTGGGTTCTGATGGGATCGGACTATCCCCATGCGGAAGGCGTCGCGGAACCGCGCCTGTTCGCGGAGGAAGCGTGCAGGGGCCTGTCGGCATCGGATGTGCGCAAGGTCATGTATGAAAACGGCATGCGCTTCATGGGCCTGCCGGTCTGAACCTGATCCGACCCGTCGCCGCGCGTCAGCTTCCCGCTGAGGCGTGGCGGCCCGCCTCCACCGTGGCATTCAGAAGCCGTTCGAAATTCTGCTTCATCCGGTCCAGCGGAGCCGCCAGCATGAGCGCCCCCAGCAGATCGCCGTCAGGGCCCATGACCGGCACCGCCAGGGCCGCGGTGTCGCTCAACATCTCCCCGAAGCTGGCGCAATAGCCCTGTTCGCGTATCGCCGCGAGGCCGGCGCGGATGACATCGGGGTCGGTCCGCGTGCTGTCCGTCAACTTCCTGAGATGGGCGCGGGCCAGATATTCCTCCACCTGTTCGGGGCTGGCAAAGGCCATGAGGACACGCCCGGCAGCGCTGGCGTAGAGCGGCGCACGCAGCCCCGCCTGCATGGCATATCGCACCGGCTGCGGGCTGTTGCTCGCCTCGGTGTAGATGGCCTGCCCGATTTCCCAATCGGCAATGGCGAACCCCACCGACTCGCGGGTTTCGGAGGCGAGCTGCTTGACCAGGGCGCGGATGAGTTCCGGCGCAGACCAATGGCGCACGATCCGGCTGGCGAAATGATAGGCCGCCGGACCCAGTCGGTATCGCCCCTCCTGACAGGACAGATAATGCATGTCGCACAGGCCCCGCAGCGTGTCGATGAATGTGCTCTTGGGCACCGTCATGACCACGCTGAGTTCGGCCAGGCTCATGCCGTCCTGCTTGCCTGCCAGCAGGGCCAGCAGATCGAGCACGCGGGTGATCGCCTTCGGTCCGCGGGCGCGGGTTTCCTCTGATTTGGCCTGCTGCATCGTCCCCTGTTCACCTTTCCGGTCTCAACTCGCATTGCATAGCCGTTCGAAAATTCGAACGCAATTCGAAAAACCGTTGGACATTATATTCATGATGCGGTACGAAAATCCGTGCAGCAGATGCAATTTCATGCATCCGCGGGAGGAAGAGGAAAGCCAATGGCCACCAGCGCATCCCGGACCATCAAATCCGCGCATCGAGTGCTGGAGATCCTGGAATATTTCGACCAGGATCGCCGCGTCGCCACCGTCATGGAAATGTCGCGCACGCTGAACTATCCGCAATCCAGCACATCCGAACTGCTCCGCTGCCTGACGCGGCTGGGCTATCTCCACTATAATCGCGTTCGCCGGACCTACAGTCCGACCGCGCGGGTCGCCCTGCTCGGCGCCTGGGTGAAGCCTTCATTGTTCCGTGGCGGGCCGGTGCTGTCCGCAATCGACGAGATCGCCAAGCTGACGGGCGAAACGGTGCTGCTGTCGACCAGTTCCAACTATGTGCTGCAGCATCTGCATGTCATCCACGGCAATAATGAGGATGCGCTCGATGCTCATGCGGGCGATCAGCTGTCCATCCTGCACAGCACGCAGGGGCGGCTGCTGCTTTCGAGCTACCGCAATGAAGGCATCCGTTCCGCGGTCCACCGCCTGAACGCGGAGGAAACAGACCTGTCCCGGCATGTCCGCCTGGCCGAGCTTCTGTCCGAATTCGCCGTGCTGCGTGAAAAGGGCTGGGCCATCGAACAGGATCGGGACGGGGTCGGCTGCGTCGCTGTATTGCTGCCTTTCGGCCGGAATATGGATCGGCTGACCGTCAGCGTCATCGCCCGGCCGTCCGTGATTGCGGAGCGCGGACAGGAAATGCTGGACCTGCTGATCAGCCGCAAAGCCCGGATTGCCGAACTGCATCAGGAGGAAGACGGGCTGGAGCGGGACAGCAGCAATGTCGTGAAAATGCCCGAGACGATCAAGATCGCCAGCTACCGGCGGCATTTCGCCTGAGCGCAGGGCCGGTATCGGCGTGAACCGCGCGGTGCTGCCCTGCGGAAAGGGGCGTGTCCGCCTTGCGGAGGCGCCGGCGCCGTCCGTGCCCCGGAATGATGAAGTGCTGGTGCGCATGGCCTATGCGCCTGTCAATCCGGCTGACCTTCTGGCGATTGAAGGCGGATATTCCTTTGATCTGCCGCATGACCAACCGCTGGGAGCCGAGGGCGCGGGGCTGGTGGAGGCAGTGGGCGAAGCCGTTGCCGACCTTCGTCCGGGCGATCTGGTGATGGTGCTTGGCCGGGGCAACTGGTGTGCGATGCGCCTTTTGCCCCGTCGCCATCTGATAGCTCTGCCGGCCGGATTCGATCCCGTGCAGGCGGCGATGTTGCGCATCAACCCTCCTACTGCGCATCTGCTCCTGCGCCATGCTGGCGTGCTTCCGGGCGATGCGATCATTCAAAATGGTGCGGGATCGGTCGTGGCGCATTGGGTTCGCACCTTTGCCGCGCGCATGGACGTCAAGGTTGTCGATGTCGTGGGAAGGCCGCATCCCGCGACACCCGATGCGCTGTTGGACGGCGACGGTCTGGCGGAGCGCGCACTGGCGGCGTCGGGCGGGCGGCCTGTCCGCGCCGCACTCGATTGCGTGGCGGGCGCGGCGACCGACCGGCTTGCAAGCTGCCTGGCGCCGGGCGGCCGGCTGTTGCTGTTCGGCCATCTCTCCGGCGAGCCGATCCAGGTTCGTTCGCAATTGCTGACCGGGGGTGGCCTCTCGATCTTGGGCTTCAGCCTTCGCCCCGCGGAGGAGGCCATGGGTGTTGAGGGCGTGCACGCCATGTTCGCGGAACTGGCCGCGCTCCATGCCGCCGATCCGCCGTCCCTGCCGGTGCGCGCCATCGTTCCGCTGTCCCGTGCGGAGGAGGGGATTGCGCTTGCCCGGACGGGCGGGGGCGGGCGCGTGCTGTTCGATCTGACGCAATGATATCGGGCATGTGAAGGCCTTGGTCGCGCCGTTGACTTGGAAGCCCGATGCCTGCTGGGGAAGGGGTTCTTATATGGGAACAGCGCGATGAAATTGGATTTTACGCCCGAGGAAACGGCCTTCCGCGATGAGGTGCGGACCTTCCTCAAGGAAGCCCTCCCAGAGGATCTGCGGCGCAAGATGATCAACCGCGATCATCTGACCAAGGAGGATACGGTGCGGTGGCAACGCATCCTCAACGCGCGGGGATGGGCCGTGACGCATTGGCCCGTCGAATATGGCGGGCAGGCCTGGACGCCGGCTCAGCGCTATATCTTTCAGGAGGAGATGGCGTTGGCCCATGCCCCGGAAGGATCGCCGTTCAATGTCAACATGATCGGTCCGGTGCTGTGCAAGTTCGGCACCCCCGCGCAAAAGGACAGGTTCCTGGCGGTCACCGCCAATATCGACATCTGGTGGTGCCAGGGCTTTTCCGAACCCGGCGCCGGTTCCGACCTTGCCAGCCTCAAGACGACGGCGGTTCGAGACGGCGATCATTATGTCCTCAACGGGCAGAAGATCTGGACGACACAGGCCCAGCATGCGGACTGGATGTTCGGCCTGTTCCGCACCGACAGCAGCGGCAAGAAGCAGCAGGGCATCACCTTCCTGCTGCTGGACATGAAGACGCCGGGCATCACCGTCCGCCCGATCGAGACGATCGACGGCGAGCATGACGCCAATGAAGTCTTTTTCGACGATGTGCGCGTGCCGGTGGAGAATGTCATTGGCGAGGAAGGCCGGGGCTGGGACGTCGCCAAGCATCTGCTGGGCAGCGAACGCAGCGGCATCGCCCGCATCGGTCTTTCCAAGGAAAGGCTTTCGCAACTGCGCGCGCTGGAGAGCCGCCTTGCCGCGGACGGCACCCTGACCGACGAAGAACAGCGCCGCCTTGCGCACAAGCTGGCGGAGGTGGAGGTGGAATTGCGGGCGCTGGAACTGACCCAGTTGCGCGTCGTCGCCGCCGATGCCCATGGCGGCGGCGCCAATGCGGCGGCGTCCATCCTGAAGGTCAAGGGCACGGAAATGCAGCAGCGCATGACCGAACTGGTCGCTGAGCTGGCAGGCCCGGCGGGCCTTGCCATGCCCGATCATGATCATGCGCCGAACGATCCGGACGATGGCTGGATCGGCGCTGCCGCTCCTTTCTATTTCACGATGCGCAAGGTGTCGATCTTCGGTGGGTCCAATGAGGTCCAGAAGAACATCATCGCCAAGACCATGCTGGGACTTTGACGCGCCATGGATTTCGACCTGAACGACGAACAGAAGATGCTGCAGGAAACCGTCACGCGGTTCGTGGCGGAAACCTACGACTTCCAGAAGCGCGAACATGCGCTCAGGACGCCCGATGGCTGGAGCCGGGAGGCCTATGCAGGTCTTGCGGAGATGGGCCTGCTCGCGCTGCCGTTCGCGGAAGAAGATGGCGGCTTCGGCGGCGGCGGCGTGGAGATGATGATCGTCATGGAGGCGCTGGGGCGCGGCCTGATGGTCGAACCCTATTTCGCAACCGTGGTGCTGGCGGGCGGCGTGCTGCGCCATGGCGCGTCAGCGCAGCAGCGCGGGGACATCGTTCCGGGCATTGCGGCTGGCGAGCGCATCCTGACGCTGGCGCATGGCGAGAAGGGCCTGCCGCGCCATACGCTGGCGGCGCGCACGACCGCGTCTGCGTCGGGCGATGGATGGACGCTCGATGGCCGCAAGATCGCGGTCCTGCATGGGCAGAGCGCCGATACGTTCATCGTGAGCGCAATAACGGGAGAGGGCCTTTCGCTCTTCCTCGTGGATGCGGCGGCGGCTGGCGTGACGGTCGAGGGGAAGCGCGGCTATGATGGCGTGCCGGTCGCCACGCTCGCCCTGTCGGGCGTCAATGTCCCGAAGGATGCGCTCATCGGCGCGACGGGGCAGGGGGAGGGCATATTGGCCCGCGTGTTCGAGGAAGCGACCGCTGCACTGGTGGCGGAATCGGTCGGCGCCATGGCGGAGACGTTCGATGTCACCGTCGACTATCTCAAGACCCGGCAGCAATTCGGCGTCGCCATCGGCAGTTTCCAGGCGCTCCAGCATCGCGCCGTCGAAATGCTGATGCAGCTTGAACTGTCGCGCAGCATGGCGATCCTTGCGGCGCTGTCGCTCGACAGCGATGCCGATCAACGGAGCCGCAACATCTCCGCAGCAAAGGCGCAGATCGGCAAGTCAGGCCGCATCATCGGGCAGGAAGCGGTGCAGATGCACGGCGCCATCGGCATCACCGCCGAATATAAGGTCGGGCATGCCTTCAAGCGGCTGACCGCCATCGACGCGCTGTTGGGCGACCGGGACTGGCATCTCGCCCGTCTCGTGGAAAAGCGCGGCGTCTATCCCGCCTCTGCCTGAGGGTCGTTGCTGATGTCGCTGACGGGGATCGGCGCGCTTCCGTCAGCATAGGGCGCATGTTCCAGGCGGTTAGGCCGCGTGGAGAGTTTCGGAATGGCGGGAAATTGGCCAATCCAAGACATTCCCCTCCCGTAAACGGGAGGGGTTAGGGGTGGGCGCGAGCGTAGCGAGCTTCTGACTTAGCCGTTGCAAAACAGCACAGATGCCGCGCCAGCCCACCCCCTAGCCCCCTCCCGCCTGCGGGAGGGGGAATGTCCTGATTCCACCCAAATTACTCAGTTCAGCGAGTCCTGAATTTGTCCACCCCGCCTAGAAAGTCGAACTGGGATTAGGCCTCTGACGGACTCGCCCCCAAAAGGCCTGCGCGGGGGCATCCAGCATGTCGGCGCCATAGGTGATCAGGCCCTGCTCCACGCGGTAGAGCATGGCCCATTCATAATGGATGTCCTCGCCATTCGCCGCGCTTTTGCGGTAGGCGCGGGCGTGGACGAAGGCGCATTGCCGGTCGACGCAGGTGATGGCGATGATCTCGTCCCGCCTTTCCGCCAGAGCCTCCGCGCAGGAGGCCGCGAATGCGAGAAAGGCGTCGCGCCCGACCAGCGTCTCCTTCGTGCCGCTGGGGCCGAACAGGCTGTGCACGACATCGGGATGGAAATAGTCCGCCGGCGACGGCCGGCTTTCGCCTCCGACAGGAAAGATGTCGGGACGGTGCCGGCCTTCTTCCGTGAAGCCGAACATGCGCGTCAACAGCTTCACGGCATCGTTCATCGCCTTGCCCTTATCCCTCCGCCGCCTTGCGCAGCATGACGGCGCGGTCGCCATCCCGCACCACGACCAGCCGCATGCCGGGCTTCATATAGGTGACGAAGCCATCGAAGCTCTCGCGCACGCCCGGATCGATGGGGCGCAAATAGCTGTCCTTGTCGATATTCAGCGTGATCTCCCCGACGCGATCCGCATCCACGGTGACGGTCGTGGGCGTGAAGGACTTGACGGTGGCCGCGATGGCGCTGGGGTTGGCGGCGGACTGCACCCGCGAGTCGAAGGAGACGCGCAGCCGGTCGCTATTATTGGGAAGGCCGCAATGCGGCGTGCACGGATGCACGACCAGCACGTCCCCCGGCATATAGTCGGTCGTCGCCCAGCTTTCCGCCGGGATCGCGTCGCGCGGGATCGGAAAGGGATTGGGCTTGCCGACATTGTGGAAATAGCCGCGCTTGTTCTGGCCAACCGCCAGCGCCAGCCCGCCCATGTCGCGGGTGCAGGGGGTCAGCGACACCCAGACCGGGCGATAATCCTGAATGCCGGGGCTGTAGAAGCCGTCCTGATGCACGGTGCCCAGCTTGCTCTGGGGCGGATAGGTCCGATATTGCACGATCGGGACGGAGCAGGCCGGTTCACCCAGCACCTTTTCCATCACCGCCTGATTGGCCGGGTCCTCGATCAGACGGGCGGCGATCCCGGCATAGAGATCGCTTTCCTCCATGCCGCCGACCGAAGGCTTGCCCGTCCACTTGCCAGTGGGATCGCCCGGCTCGACCAGCCCCATCTGAGCAGCGACCGCGAGCATTTCATCCCGCGCGCGCGCCACCGTATCCCTATCGAACACGCCGCGCAGCAGGATATAGCCCTTCTCCTCGTAGAAGCGGTTGAGCGCTTCCGGGTCGTCCAGCAGATGGTTGCAGCTTTCCAGTTCGCCCGCCGCGACGACATCCTGCACATGCAGGTCTTCGGCTTCCGGGCGATTGATCACATCGACGGTCATCTCTTCCTTCCTCTCCACTCGGACCGGCCAACCTTTGGAGGCGCCGGGACGGGACCATATTATCATGGCCGGGATCGGTAGGGTGGGATGATTTTCGTCTACTTTCGGCTATTATTGCTCATTGTCCGGCGCCAGCAGCTTCAGCATCTGCATCAGCTTCTCATCCTGCCGGGCGGCGATTTCCGCCACGCTTCGCCCGGCAGCGGCTTCCTCCATCTGCTCGACCAGCATCGCCTGCAAGGCCGGGTCGGCCAGCGGCGGATCGGCCATGCTTTCCCAGCGCCTGACGATGCCCGGCCCGAATTTGGGAAGGAATTCGGCCAGACCGCCCGCGCCGCCCGATGTGTGGAAGGTGGTGAACTGCCCCTGGATCGCCCATTTGAGCGCGAAGCTGTGTTTCATCGCCTTGTCGATGTCACCGACGCTGGCATAACCCTCCGCCACCAGCCGCACCGCCTCCCGGAACATGGCGGCGGTCAGCCGGTTGCCGATATGGCCGAATATCTCGCGCTTCAGCCGGATCGGCTGCTTGCCCATGGCGGCATAGAGGGCGAAGGCGGTGTCGACCGCTTCTTCTGCGGTCCATTCGCCGCCGCCCACTTCGACCAGCGGGATCAGGTGCACCGGATTGAACGGATGGCCCAGCACGAAACGATCGGCGGTCGCAAGGCCGGCCTGCAACTCGGTGACGGGCAGGCTCGACGTGCTGCTGGCGATCAGCACATCCGCGGGCGCCAGCCGGTCGAGATCAGCGAACAGCGCCTGCTTGACCTCGGTGCGTTCGGGGGTGCTTTCCTGGACGAAATCCGCGCCTGCGAGCGCGTCGGCCACCGTGTCGTGGACCGAAAGGCGCACAGACCAGTCGTCGTCGGCCTGGGCCAACCCAAGTTCGACCATCTGGTCCCATGCGCCCGCAACATGGGCGCGGGTGCGTTCGCCCGCGCCGGGCATCGGATCGTAAAGGCGCACGGCCCGGCCGCTGCCCAGAAAGGCAGCGACCCAGCCATTGCCGATCACGCCGCCGCCGATCGCGGCGACGGTGCTTATGCTGTCCGCGTCGCGATAGGCGGCCATGGCGATCAATATCCCTTGAAGACCGGCTTTTCCTTGTTGGCGAAGGCGGTCGTCGCTTCCTTGTAATCCTGCGTCAGCATCGTCATCGCTTCATAGGCGATGGACAATTCGCCCGTCAGGTTCACCTGATCGCGGATGCACTTGTTGACCGCCGCCTTGGACCAGCGGACCGCCCACATCGGCTGTCCGGCGATCTCGCGCGCGATCTTCAGCGCTTCCTCCAGCACCTGCTCCTTGGGGAAGGCATAGTTGACCAGGCCGATCTCCTCGGCCTTCCTGCCGTTCAGCAGCTTGCCGCGCATCAGATATTCCTTGGCCTTTTGCGGCCCGACCAGCAGCGGCCACATCACCGATCCGCCGTCGCCCGTCACCAGGCCGACGCGCACATGGGTGTCGCCCAGTTTCGCATCCTCCGCGACGATGCTCATGTCGCAGAAGGCGAACAGCGACGTGCCAAGGCCGATGGCGTCGCCATTGACCGCCGCGATGATCGGCTGCGGCGTCATCAATATCTGGTCCCAGATGCGCAGCGTGTTGATCGGCACGCGCAACGCATATTTCAGGCCATATTCGGTCTGGGCGCGTTCGGCCATCAGCTTGATGTCCCCGCCAGCGGAAAAGGCCTTGCCCGCGCCGGTCAGCACGATGACCTTGACGCGCTCGTCGCGCGCCAGCTTCAGCCAGATATCCTCCAACTGCCAATGATTATGCGGTCCCACCGCATTCAGCTTGTCGGGATCGTTCATCGTGACGGTGGTGACGCCGTCCTCGGCGATTTCGACCTTGAAGAAGTCGAACTCGCTATAGTCGATGTCGCGCTGAAACTCGTTGTCGCTCATAATCGTCTCCGAAAAATCCCTGTAATATTCTCTGTCTCGTTCAGGCCGCGGCGCGGCTTTTCTGCCAGTCGGCGAAGTTCTGGCCCCCGTCCGCCAGCTCTACCAGAAGCGCGGCGGGTTGCAGCGACGGATCGCCCGGCGTTTCGGCCGCCATCTCGCGCAGCTTGGCGACGATCGTCGCCAGGCCGGTTTCGTCCGCATAGAACATGGGCCCACCCAGATGCCGGGGCCAGCCATATCCGTTGATCCACACCAGATCGACGTCGGACGCCCGCAGCGCGATGCCTTCTTCCAGGATGCGCGCGCCTTCGTTGATCAGCGGGAACAGCAGCCGCTGCACCATTTCCTCCTCCGCTATGTCGCGGCGGGTGATGCCCAGCTTTTCCGATGTCGCGATGATGAGCGCCTCCGTCTCCGGACTGGGATGGGGCGTGCGGTCGCCCGGTTCGTAGCGATAATAGCCTGCGCCCGTCTTTTGTCCCAGCCGCCCGCTCTCGACGATGGCGTCGGCAATAGGGAAGGGGGTGCCGCGGCGCTTGCGGATCGAATAACCGATGTCCAGGCCGGACATGTCGTTCGTGGTCAGCGGCCCCATCGGGAAGCCCAGATTGGTGAGGGCGGCGTCGACTTGTTGCGGGAAGGCCCCCTGCTGCAACAGCCGTTCGGCCTGTGCGGAGCGCTTGGCGACCATGCGGTTGCCGATGAAGCCGTCGCAATTGCCCGACCAGACCGGCACCTTGCCGATCGTCTTGCCCACCGCCATCGCGGTCAGGATCGCCTCGGGGCTGCTGTGCCGGGCCACCACGACCTCCAGCAGCTTCATGACATTGGCGGGCGAGAAGAAATGCATGCCGACGAAATCCTGCGGACGCTCCAGCACCGACGCGATCTCATCCACGTCGAGCGCCGAGGTGTTGGAGGCAAGGATGGTGCCGGGCTTCACCCGCTTTTCCAGATCGGTGAAAATCTCCTTCTTGACGTCCATATCCTCGAACACCGCCTCGATCACGATGTCCGCGTCGGCCGCCGCCGCGCGGTCGGTGGCGCCCGCGATCAGCGCAAGGCGCTCGTCCATCTGCGCCTGACCGATGGACCCGCGCTTGACCGAGGTGGCGTAATTGCCCTTCACCCGCTCCAGACCACGATCCAGCGCTTCCTGCGTCGTGTCGACCACGGTGACGGGCACCCCGGCCCCGGCAAAGCACATGGCGATGCCGCCGCCCATGGTGCCCGCGCCGATGATCGCGGCTTTCTGCACGGGCCGCGCCTTTGCGGTTTCCGGCAGGCCGGGGATGCGGGCGGCTTCCCGTTCGGCAAAGAAAAGGTGACGCAGAGCGCGCGACTGGCTGCCCGCCATCAGTTCCCGATTGGCGGCGGCGTCGATCGCCAGCGCTTCGTCCAGGCTCATGGTGAAGGAGCGGCGGATCGAATCGATATTGGCCTGCGGCGCGGCCTGGCCCTTGCTGCGCGCCGTCAGCTTCTTCGCCAGCGCGTCGAAGGCCGAAGGATCGGCGCGGGTCGCCGCCAGCTTCTCGTCGCGGTCGCGCACCGGCACGGCAGGGATGTTTTCGTCGATCACGCGGCGGGCGAAGGCGGCGCCGATGACGGCGGGATCGCCTTCCTCCACGGCATCGACAATGCCCAGCTCCAATGCCTGCCTGGCGCCCACCGGCTTGCCGGACAGCACATGCTCCAGCGCTTTTTCCGGACCGATCAGGCGCGGCAGCCGCTGCGTGCCGCCGCCGCCTGCGAACAGGCCCAGGTTGATTTCGGGCAGGCCCATCCGGGCGGAAGGGATCGCGACGCGGAAGGCGCAGCCCAGCGCCGTCTCCAGCCCGCCGCCCAGCGCGGTGCCGTGGATCGCGGCGACCACCGGCCTGGCTGAGCTTTCCAGCGCGGCGATGATGTCCTGCAGGGTGGGCGACTGGCGCGGCTTGCCGAATTCGGTGATGTCGGCGCCCGCGAAGAAGGTCCGTCCCGCGCAATAAAGCACGATAGCCTTCACGCCCGGGTCGGCGTTCAGTTCTTCCAGCGCGCCGACCAGTCCCTGCCGGACGCCGATGCCCAGCGCGTTCACAGGCGGATTGTCGCTGACGATGAAACCTATATCGCCTTCGATGCGGGTGGAGATCTTGTCATTGATCTGGGTCATGGCTGGATCGAGGGGCCCTGTCTTGAAAATGCGTCTGAAACCTGTCCCCACAAGCTATTTGCCGGTCATAACTGTCAAGCTGGGGCGGCGGGCGGCGGCGATGCATCGTAAATGTGAAGGATCGCAGCGGTAATCTTCGCATCGCGATCATCCCCGATTAGGTCGAGGATAGCAGTTTATCCGCGGCATATGAGCCGCCCTATGGGAAGCGATCGAATGCAGTTCGACCTGAATGAAGAGCAGACCATGTTCCGCGACGCGGTAGCCGCCTTCGCGCAGCGCCATCTGGCCGCCGGAGCGCTGGAGCGCGCGCATAGCGACGATTATCCGTGGGACGTGGCCAGGATGATGGCCGAACAGGGCCTGATCGGCATCACCGTGCCGGAGGACAAGGGCGGTCTGGGCGGAAGCCTGATGGACGCGGTCATCGCGATCGAGACGATCGCGTCGGTGTGCCCCCGGTCTGCGGATGTCGTGCAGGCGGGCAATTTCGGGGCGATCCGCACTTTCGCCCAGTTCGCCACCGACGCGCAGAAGGAACAATATCTGGCCCCCCTGCTACGCGGCGAGGGGCTGATTTCGGTCGCCATGACGGAGCCGAATGCCGGTTCCGCCGTGACAGAGCTGACCACCACGGCAGTGGAGGATGGCGATGGCTACCGCATCACCGGGCAGAAGATCTTCACGACCCACGGCACCCATGCCACCGTGTTCCTGGTCTATGTCCGCTATGGGCCGGGCACCGGCAATATCGGATCGGTGCTGATCGAGCGCGGCCAGGAAGGCTTCAGCTTCGGCAAGCCGATCCGTTTCCTGTCGGGCGAGGAATGGAACCCGCTGTTCTTCGACAATGTCTATGTGCCCAAGGACAAGGTACTGCTGGGGCCGGGCGGCTTCAAGAAGCAGATGTCGGGCTTCAACGTCGAACGCATCGGCAACACGGCGCGCAGCCTTGCGCTCGGCCGCTACGCCTTCAACGCGGCGGTCGAGCATGCCAAGACGCGCAGACAGTTCGGCAAGGCGCTGTGCGAATTTCAGGGGTTGCAGTGGAAATTTGCGGAAATGAAGCTGAAACTCGATGCGGCCCAGTTGCTGCTGTATCGTGCGGCGACCAATGCCGACGCGGGCCTGCCTTCGCCGGAAGAGACCGCCATTGCCAAGGTCGCGTGCAACCGCGCCGGTTTCGAATGCGCCAATGAGGCGATCCAGATCATGGGCGGCGCGGGCTACAGCCAGGACAGCCTGGTCGAATATTGCCTGCGCCGCACGCGGGGGTGGATGATTGCAGGCGGCGCGATAGAAGTGCTGCTCAACCGTATTGCGGAAGGCGTATTCGACATGCGTTTCCCCCAGGGCCCCGCAAAAGGCTGAAAGGCTGAAGCGTCCCGCCAAGGAGAGGATCGGACAATGAACGAAATGATCAGCGTTTCGAGGCAGAAAGTCGCGGTGACGGCCGATCGCATCCCGGTCGACGCCTATATTTCGCGCGACTATGTGCGGCTGGAAAAGGAACGGCTCTGGCCCAAGATATGGCAGGTCGCCTGCCGCGCCGAAGAGATTCCCAATCCCGGCGATTTCTACACCTACGACATCGCGGATGAATCGATCGCGGTCGTCCGCCAGAAGGACGGGACCATCGCCGCCTATTTCAACGTCTGCCCCCACCGGGGCCGCCGCCTGACGGAAGGCTGCGGCCGGATGGGCAAGTTCCACTGCAAATATCATGGCTGGCAGTGGAGCCTGGACGGCAAACCGACAGAGATTGTCGACCGCCACGACTGGGGCGATGCCCTGCCGGACGAGGACGTTGCCCTGCAAAGGGTGAAGGTCGGGCAATGGGGCGGCTGGGTCTTCATCAACATGGACCCGGACAGCGAAAGCCTGGAGGATTTCCTGGGCGAGGCCAAGACGATCCTCGACCCGTTCGAGATCGAGCATATGCGCTATGCCTGGCGCAAGCGCATCATCATGCCCTGCAACTGGAAGACCGCGCAGGAGGCCTTCATGGAGGGCTATCATGTGCAGACGACGCACCGCCAGCTGCTCGCCTACCAGGACGATTACACCTATTCCAAGGCCTATGGGAAACATGCGATGTTCGGCTATGCGCCGACCGCGCTGTTCGGCCTGCCCAGCCCGCGCGTCAGCGACCAGAGCGGCGACATCCGCAAGGGTTTCTACGAGTTCAACAAGGAAATCTGGGACACGCTCCAGGCGACCACCACGCAGGAAATGCTGGCGGCGGGCAAGCGCCTGATGGAATTGCCCGAGGGCGTCGATCCCTTCGCGCTCTACGGCGCCTTCGCCCAGTTCCATGCGGAGGAATCGGCCAGGAGCGGCCGTCCCTTTCCGGCGATCAGCGGGGAGCAGTTGATGAAGGCGGGGACCGACTGGAACATCTTCCCCAACCTCGTCTTCCTGCAACAGGCGACCAATGTGCTCTTCTATCGCGCCCGCCCCTATGGCGACGACCCGGACAAGTGCATCTTCGAAGTCAATGTGCTGGAGCGTTACGCGCCGGGCGCCGAGCCCAAGGTCGAGGTGAAAGACGGCGGCGACGGCAGCGACGGCCAATGGCGCGCCCTCAATTGGGGCCTCATCCTGGAGCAGGACTTCCAGAATATGGAGGAAGTGCAGAAGGGCATGAAGTCGCAGGCCTTCAGGACCGCCCGGACCAATCCCGTTCAGGAGGTGGAGATCAGCAATTTCCACCACGTCTATCATGACTATATGGGGAAGGCGGACTGAATGGACGAGACGAAGTTCGACGAGGTTGCCGACTTCGTCATCATCGGTTCGGGCGGCGGGTCGATGGCGGCGGGGCTGTACCTGAAGTCCATCGGCAAAACGCCGCTGATCCTGGAGAAGACCGACAGGCTGGGTGGTTCCACCGCCATGTCCGGGGGCGTGCTGTGGGTGCCCAACAATCACATCATCAGGGCCAAGGGCATCAAGGACAGCCATGAGATGGCCCGCACCTATATGGATGCGACCGTCGGCAACGATGGCGGGCCGGGCGCCACGCCGGAGCGCAAGGAGGCCTATCTGCGCAACGGGCCGGTCATGCTGAAATGGCTGGAAGATCAGGGCATGAAGTGGCTGCACACCGAAGGCTGGTCGGACTATTATGACGACCGGCCCGGCGGCGTGACGCGCAGCCGCTCCATCGGCGCGCCGATGCTGGATGCGCGGGAGATGGGGCCGCTGTTCGACAAGCTGCGGCTCGGGCCGATGGTGATGCCGCTGCCGACGGACAAGGCGGGTATTATCGGCCTCGCCACGCGGACCCCCCGCGGCATGTGGGAGGGGCTGAAGCTGCTATGGCGCATGCGTGTCGTCGCCAGGCGCGGAAAACCGATACTCAGCTTCGGTGGCGCATTGCAGGGGCGTCTGCTGATGCTGGCGGACAAGGCCGGCGTCGACATGCGCACGGAGCATGGCGTCACCGAGCTGATCGAGGAAGACGGCAGGATCGTCGGCGTCATCGCGGAGCATGGCGGCAGGACATTGCGCATCGGCGCCCGCGATGGCGTGCTGATCAATGCGGGCGGTTTTTCCCGCAATGCGGAGATGCGCAAGCAATATGGTCCTCAACCCAGTTCGGTGGAATGGACCAACGCCAATCCCGGCGACACCGGAGAGCTGATCCAGATTGCCGAAAGACATGGCGCCGCACTGGACCTGATGGACCAGGCCTGGTGGGTTCCCGGCACGGTCGTGCCCGAAGGCGGACCGGCGAACATGCATAATACGGACATTTCCAAGCCGCATTGCATCATCGTCAACCGCCATGGCCGCCGCATCCTGAACGAAAGCGGCTCCTATATGGAGAATGGCCAGCGGCTGTACCGCAATGACGTGCCTGCCTATGTCATCCTGGATAGCCGCCACCGCAAGCGCTACGCCTGGGGCTATTATCCGCCCGGCAAGACGCCGCAGTCCTGGCTGGACAGCGGCATGATGAAGAAGGCGGATTCGATCGAGGAACTGGCGCGCATCACCGGCATCGATCCCGCCGGGCTGAACGCGGAGATCGAGAAGTTCAACGGTTATTGCGAGACCGGCAAGGATCTGGACTTCAACCGGGGCGGGCGCGGCTATGACAATTGCTTTGGCGATCCGACGGTCAAACCGAACCCCAATCTGGGCAAGATCGACAAGCCGCCCTTCTACGTCATGGAGATCGTGCCCGGCGACGTCGGCACGTCGGGCGGTGTCGTGACCGACGAGAATGCCCGTGTCCTGCGCGCTGACGGATCGGTGATCGAGGGTCTCTACGCCACCGGCAATTCCACGGCTTCGGTGATGGGCCGCTGCTACCCGGCGGCGGGCGCGAGCATCGGCGCGTCCTTCATTTTCGGATGGATCGCCGCCCACCATGCCGTAGGCGGCAATGGCTGATCGGGGCCAGGCCCCTCCCGAACAGGGCGGGGCCTGTCAGTCAGGCTTCATTTTCGCCGCGGTTTCGCCCGCCATTCGCTAGCGGTCATGCCGGCATGCTGGCGGAACATCGCCCGAAACAGTCGGCTGTCCGAATAGCCGACCAGTTGCGCGATGCGGTCCACCGATCGCGTGGATTTTTCGAGCATGCGCACCGCCGCCTGAAAGCGAAGCTGCCCGACATAGGCCTTGGGCGACAGGCCCAGCGCCTTGTGAAAGCGGCGGTTGAGCGTCGCCGGGCTGGTCGACAGATGCCCCGCCAGTTCGGCCATGTTGATCGGCCCGGTGAAACGCTGCTCGATCCACAATTGCGCGCGGGCGACCAAAGGGTCGGGCGCCAGCAGTTCCTTCTCCTCATAGTCCTGCCCCACGATCGAGGAGAGCCATCGGGCAATGTCGGGGGAGATCATCCGCTCCAGCACCCGGATGATCAGTTGCAGGTCGTTGCCCATGCCGTTGCCGATCAGCAGATGGCCGTGATCCACCAACCCAAACCGCTCCTCGAACGGCTGGCGGGGGAAAAGCATGCGGGTCAGCGGCTGCATCGCCCGCGCCACCGGAACCGCAAGATCGGCGGTGAAACCGCCCGCCATCAACAGGGTGGAAGCCGCTCCGCTGGCGCCGATCACCGCGCCCATCGCCGATTGGCGGCGGAGCCAGTCGAGCAGCGGACCTGCCTCCGCCAGGCGGCGTTCCAATGGCTCGCGCCCCCCGGCGCGGAAGGCGGGCAGCCAGATGAAAGCCATCGGTTCATCCCGGTTCGCGGGGCCGTCGACCGGAAAGGATCGGCCGTCGCCCAGCACGACCGGCCCGCCGTCGGCGGAGAGGATATGCAGCTTCGTTTCCATGCGCATCTGGTCTTCGCCGGCGAAAACATGCTCCACCCGGTCGCGGGCGATCAGGAAGCTGTCCACGAGCGCGCCGATGCTGCTGAAATAGGCGCCGGGCAGCGCGACAAGGGCGAAATCAAAGGCCATGACTGAGAGAAAATAGCCGGTATATGCGCAAATACTCCCTGTCAATCTGCCTCGCCCTGGGCGAACAGCAGGTCTTGCACGCTGGACGGATCACGCGCTTGGGTCCATCTGCGCGACCGACGAGGAGAGAGCCCGCATGCCCGAACCGATCCGCCATTATGACCGCCTTGCCGGAAAGGTGGCGATCGTCACCGGCGCTGGAGCGGAAGGGGATGATGTCGGTATCGGTCGTTCCATCGCCCTGCTCATGGCAGCGGAAGGCGCACGACTTGTTTGCGCCGATCTGGACCCGGCGCGGGCGCAGACAACGGTGGAACGGATCAAAGCCGATGGTGGGTGCGCCGTTGCGGCTGGAGGCGATGTCGGTGACCCGGACGTCTGCGGAAAGCTGGTCGATGCGGCCGTTGCGGCATTCGGCAGGCTCGACATATTGGTCAACAATGTCGGCATTTCGGGACCGGCCACGCTCGAAACCATGACGCTGGACCAGTGGAACCGGACGCTGACCACCAATCTGACCAGCGTGATGCTGATGAGCCAGGCGGCCATTCCCCTTATGGTGCGCGGCGGCGGGGGATCGATCGTCAACATCTCCTCGCTGGCGGGCATAAGGGCGATGGGGGCGATCGCCTATGGCCCGTCCAAGGCGGCGATGGCGCAGCTTTCCCGCGAGATCGGCGTGCTGCATGGCCGCGACGGCATCCGCGTGAACACCGTGGCGCCCGGCCATGTCATGACGCCCCATGCAGCGCGTTACATGTCCGAGGAGATGCGCGAGATGCGGCGGAAGGTAAGCCCCCTCGGCATTGAGGGCGACGCCTGGGACGTGGCGCAGGCGGTGCTGTTCCTCGCCAGCGACGAGGCCCGCTTCGTCAACGGCGTCGAACTGGCGGTCGATGGCGGCGTCGTGGGGATCGGACCGCTCGCAGGCCATGGCTTCATCGCGGAAAGCTGACGGGGTCGCGGGCAAATATCATGACTGCGATCAATCTCGTCCCGACGCTCGGGACGATTGAGTAAAAATATCCTTTCGACATGATCGTTCCCCAGAGCCGCAACAGCGGCCAGACCGGCGCCAGTGCCGGACGATCAGGAGAGGAAGGATGACCATGTTCCGGTCCGCATTGCTTGCCGCCACATCGCTCTTCGCCACCGCAGCCGCCGCGCAGGACGCCGCACCGCAGGACTCGGGCATGGCCCAGGCGTCCGACATCATCGTGACCGCCCGCCGGCGCGAGGAGGCGTTGCAGGACGTGCCGATTTCGATCACCGCCGTCAGCGGCGACTCTCTTGCGCGAAGCGGCGTCAGCGACGCGCTGGGGCTGCAAAGCCGCGTGCCCTCGCTCAGCCTCACCAACCAGGGCACCAGCCGGAACGAGCTGGGCTTCGCCATTCGCGGTCAGCGCACCCAGGAATCGCAACTGCTCACCGATCCGCCGGTCGGCACCTATTTCGCTGAAGTGGTCCAGGCCCGCAGCGTCGGCTTCGCCTACGCGCTCTACGACCTGCAATCGACCCAGGTGCTGAAGGGCGTGCAGGGCACGTTGTTCGGCCGCAACATGACCGGCGGCGCGGTGCTGATCGAACCCAACAAGCCGGTGGACGATTTTCATGCCGAATTGCGCGGCCAGATCGGCAATTACGACATGCGCGACATTTACGGCATGGTGAACCTGCCCCTTACGGAAGGTCTCGGCGTGCGTTTCGCGGGCAAGATCAGGAAGCGGGATGGCTTCACCAGGGATGTTCTGACCGGTCGCGACTATGACGATCAGGATTACCAGACCTTCCGAACCTCGATCCGCTTCGCGCCGACGCCTGAATTCGAATCCAATACGATCGTCGATTATATCAAGACGAACGAACATGGCACGGCGCTGGTCGGCACCGCCGCCAATCCCGCCGCGCCCGCCATCGCCGGATATGCGACGCTGCGCGGCTTCGGCATTCCGGTATCGGACGTCGTCGGCCAGTTCGCGGCGCAGCAGGCGCGGCCGCATTATCGCTTCGCATCGGGATCGGGAACGGGCGGCACGCTCGACGCCTATCAGACCCAGCCTTTTGAACGGCTGAAGAACCGGGGCGTCACGAACCGCACCACCTACAGCCTTGATACCATCACCTTCAAGAATATCGTCGGCTATCGCAAGCTGGACTTCGACCAGGTCATGGACCTGGATGGCGTGCCCGCCTATCTCATCAATTCCAATCGCTATCGCAGCATCGAACAGTTCAGCGAGGAATTCCAGATCCAGGGCAAGGCGATCGAGAACCGGCTGGATTATGTATTGGGCGCCTATTATTTCGTCGAGAAGGGGAAGGATGGTTCCACGTCCAGCCAGTTCCCGGAACTGGCGATAGCCGGCTCGGGATTGCCGCTCAACACTCCGGCCGCGACTTTCCTCAACGCCTATGCGGGCAGCGGCAAGGCGAAGACTTTCGCGCTGTTCGCGGCGGGCACCTATGCCTTCACCGACCAGTTCAAGGTTTCGGCGGGCATCCGCTACACGACCGACAAGCGCAATGCGCGGATTTTCGCCTATTATCCCAATCTGGGCACATGCCTGTTCCGCGTGGACACCGGCACGACCTCCTTCGTTCCCGCGACGCTGGCCGACTGCCCGCAGACCAACAGCAAGAAATGGGACGCCTTCACCTGGGACGTCACGCTGCAATATGAACCCAACGCGAATCTGACGACCTATATCTCGACCCGGCGCGGTTTCCGCTCCGGCGGTTTCTCGCTGCGGGCGGCGTCGACCGAAGAATTGCAGCCCTTCGATCCGGAAACCGTGCAGGAATATGAGGTGGGGCTCAAGACGCGCCATCCGCTGGGCGGCGCCACGCTGACCAGCAGTCTCGCCATCTTCTATCAGGACTATAAGAACGTCCAGAAGCAGACATCGTCCATCGACAGCGCGGGCAATGTCAACACGATCATCGACAACACCGCCCGGCAGAAAAATTATGGCGGCGAGCTGGAACTGGGCCTCATCGCGGGTCCGCTCAACATCAGCGCCTTCTATTCCTATGTCGGCGTGGAGATCAGCCAAGGCCGCCAGCCGGGCGAATTCGCGCTGGTCGGGTCGCCCCATCATCAGATGGGCGCGAATGTCAGCTATGAGATCCCCCTGTCGGGCGATGCGGGCGCGATCAACCTCAACGCCAATGTCAGCTATCGCACCAAACAGCATCTCGACAAGAATGACGTGCTGGCGACCGAACCGGGATATGAACTGGTCAACCTGCGCGCGGGTTGGGACAATATCTTCGGTACCGGACTGGGCGCGGCGGCCTTCGTCAACAACCTGACCAAAAGCTATTATCGTGTGGGCGTGATCGGCATCTACAACGAGGCCGGCTACATCTCCTCCGTCTATGGCGAACCGCGCACCTATGGGATGGAATTGTCCTACAAATTCTGATCGAAGCGTCACCGGCGCCGGACCTTCGAGTCCGGCGCCGATGATTGAGGGCGGGCATGGCCAAGCCGCTTCGACATCCAATCCCGGTACATCAGCACATCGCCAATCACCGGACCGATACTTGCCGAATAAACTATCCTCCCGTTCCGAGTGCGTCTAACGGGGCGGGATGAACGGTGGCGGACAAGGGTATCACGACAATGCGCGCGGGGCGCTGTGGATGCTGGCCTCCGGCTTTGCCTACAGCATCGCCATGGCGCTGGTGAAGCTGCTGGGCGACGACTATTCGTCGGCAACGCAGAATTTCGTGCGGCAGGGCGTCGGCCTGATCGCATTGGCGCCCTTCATCCTGCGGCGGCCCCGCAGCGCTTTCATGCTGCGCCGGCCGATGCTGATGATCCTGCGCTGTGCGGCCACCAGCCTGTCGATCATCCTTGCCTTCAACAGCTTTCACTTGTTGGGACTGGCGGAAGCGAACGCCCTGTCCTTCACCCGCACCCTGTTCCTCGTGCCGCTTGCCGCCCTGCTGCTGGGCGAAAAGCTGGATCGGCAAAGGCTCTTCGCCACGCTGGCGGGCTTTGCCGGGGTGCTGATCATCATCGCGCCCGGCTCCGCCCATTCGCTGATCGGCTGGCCGGCGGCCCAGGGGCTGCTGGCCGCGCTGCTCGTCTCCTGGTCGGTGATCAGCGTGAAGCAGATGACGCGCGATCATAGCGACCTGTCGCTTCTCACCTGGTCGACATTGCTGGGCCTCATCTTCACCGCACCGCTGGCCTGGAGCAGCTGGCGCATGCCCACCGCCGGGGATGCGCTGCTGCTGGCCGCCATGGGCGTGCTCGGCGTCGTGTCCCAAGCCTGCTACATTCGCGGCATGACCTTGGGAGAAGCGAGCCTGATGGGGCCGCTCGACTATGTCCGCATCCTTTTCGCCACGGCGCTGGGATATATGCTGTTCAGCGAATGGCCGCAGCCCGGCACCTATGTGGGATCGGCGCTGATCATCGGCACCGCCATCTACATCACCCTGCACGGGCGGCGGCGCGCTTGATCCTCGCTCAGCCTCTTTCCACGTCCGGGCCGAAATCGGGCGTCTCGGCGGCCGTCCAGGGCAGATGGCGGAAATAGCGCGCGCCTGCTTCCGCCTGATTGTGCACGGGCGTGAGCAGGCTTTCGTCCCCGATCTCCCCGATCCTTTGGGCGACCCGCTCGGCGCTGATCTCCGCGTCGAAAATCTCCCCTGTTTCCGCGAAGATCAGGCTCGACAGGCGACCGCCGCCCGTCAGCAGGATGCGGCCGGTCTCGGTGCAATCGCGGCTCAGGAACCAGGCCATTGCCGCCGCCACCTTCTCGGGCGGCAGGTTGTCGCGGAACCAGGCGACCGTGGAGGGATCGGGTATCTGCTCGATCAGCCGGGAATAGGATGTCGGCATCACGGCATTCACCACTATGCCCAGCGGCCCGCCCTCAATCGCGGCGTCCAGCGTCAAGCCCAGCATGCCCGCCTTGGCCGCAGCATAAGGGGCATTGCCGCCGACGCCAAGCGCGCCGTTGGAACTGACATTGAGGATGCGGCCATGGCGCTGCGCCGCCATATGCGGCCAGGCGGCGCGCATCAGATGGTGGCCACCGATCAGGTTCGTCGCATAATGGCGCTCGATCGCCTCGTCATCATGGGCGGTGAAGGGTCCGGCAATACCCGTGCCGGCATTGTTGACCAGAACATCGATCCGTCCAAAGGCACTCAGGGCCGTTTGGACGATGGCCCGCGCATTCGCCGCCGTGCCGACCGCCAGACCATTGGCGATCGCCTGCCCACCCGCCGCCGTGATTTCCGCGACCACCGCTTCGGCTGGAGCGGAACTGCCATTCTGTTCGCCCAGAACGCCGCCGCCATAGTCGTTGACGACCACGGCGGCGCCGCGCCGCGCCAGTTCCAGCGCATAGGCGCGCCCCATGCCACCGCCTGCTCCCGTCACGATGGCCGTCTGGCCGGAAAAATCGATGGTCATGCTGTCATCGCCTTCACCAGTTCCGGCATGATCTCCGCGCCGGACGCAAAAGAGCTGGTCCATTCGGGCTGCGCGGTCAGGCCCCGCATCACGCTGTCGATGTCGCCTTCCGACAATTGGCGAACCGGCCCTTCCAATATCTGGACGCGGCGGACATGGCCTGCGCCCGCATGATAGATGCCGCCCGAGGTCGAACATCTGTCGCTGCATAGCCAGCCAACGACCGGCGCGACATGATCGGGCGAGGCATAGTCGGCCCATTCCGCCGGAATGCTGCCCGAGGACATAGGCGTATAGGCTGCGGGAGCGACGACATTGACGCACAGGTCCGCGCCAGCCGGGACATCGATCGCCAAAGAACGGGCGAGGCCCACCATCGCCGCCTTGGACGCCGCATAATCGGCCGATCCGACCTGTCCCCACAGTCCGGCGCTGGAGCCGGTCAGCACGATCCGCCCATAGCCCGCTTTCACCATGGCGGGCCACACGGCCTTCAGCCCCACCAGCACGCCGCGCAGGTTGATGTCGAGCAACGCATCCATTTCCTCCAGCGTCACCGTGCCGAAATCGCGGAACGCCTGAACACCCGCATTGCTGACGAAAATGTCGGGCGCGCCGAAATGCCGCCCGGCGATCCGCACCATTTCGGCGGCGGCCTGCGGCATCTGCACAGGCCCGTCATGCGCGACCGCCCGGCCGCCTGCCGCCACGATCTCCTCCACGACGGCCCGCGCCGAGGATGAGCCGTCCGGCGCCGGACGGTTGCTCACGACCACGGCGCAACCATGGGCGGCGAGCCATTGCGCATAGGCGCGGCCCAGCCCCTTAGCGGCGCCGGTGACGATGGCGGTGCGGCCCGAAAGGTCGAGCATCCCGCTCACAACATCATCTGCCCGCCGTCGACATTGATCGTCTGGCCCGTCACATAACGGCTGTCCTCGCTCGCCAGGAACAGCACGGCAGGGCCGATGTCCTCTGCGCAATCGCCCAGATAGCCGAGCGCGATCAGCTTCATGACCTTCTCCGCTTCTTCCGGGAAGTCCTTCACCCATTGTTCGGCAATGGGGCTGAGAGCGGCCGGGCAGATCACATTGACGCGGACTTTATATTTGCCCAGTTCCCGCGCGGCGGTGCGGGACAGGCCGCGAATGGCCTCCTTGGTCGCGGCATAGGCGGCGAATCCGACGCCGCCATGAATCCCCTCATAGGAACCGAAATTGATGATCGATCCGCCCTTTTCCTTCATATGCGGGACAGCCGCCTGCATATGCTGGAACGTTCCATAGAGACCGGATTCGATCGTCAGCGCGAACAGCGCGTCGTCCGTATCCTCGAACATGGTGCCGGGTTTGGACGTCTGGGCGTTGTTGACCAATATGTCGAGCCCGCCGAACAGTTGGACCGCCCTGGCGACGGCGGCCTCCGCATCGGCGCGCACGCCGGCGGTCCCCGCGATCCACGCCGCTTCGCCGCCCTCCGCCTTCAAGCCGGCGACCGCCGCTTCCAGCTTGTCGGGCGTGCGGCCGGTGATCAGCACCTTCGCGCCTTCCCGCAGGAAAACCTGCGCGATGCCCAGACCCACGCCCTGGCCGCCGCCGGTGACGATCGCGACCTTGCCGCTCAATCTGCCAGCCATATTCTCTCCTTTTGAATCTTTTGGGGTCAGGCGCCGATGAACTCGCGCAGCGCCCGGTGGAAATTCGACACGCTCCGTTCCTGCACGGGATTGGTGCGCGATCCGGTGAAGCCCGTGGAGCGCATGCCCCGCTGCACTTCGGTCATATTCTCGAAATCCTGCGTCAGGATCAGGCCCCAGGCGTCATGATCGCGCCAATCCTTGAATTCCTGCCGTTCCAGCGGCGGCTCCTGTCCTTCGGGATAGAGGACCAGCGAATAGACTTCGAAGATGCACCGTTCCGGATCATTGCGGTCGGGACGCGCGCGATAGGCGAGCATCGCATCGGGCGCGGGCAGGAAGACCATGTTCGGGAACAGGTGCCAGTCCGCCCCGGCTCGCCCGATCTCCTCCGGCGTCAGCGATGGGAAGGGGATGCCGCGTTCCTGCGCCGCCTCGAAGGCGATCTGGCCATATTTCATCAGCACGTCGAGCAGGGAGGCGTCCTCCGGCAGTTCGTCGACAAGCCGGTCCGCCAGTTCCGCCATGTGCGGCGGGATCGAGGCTTTCAGATCCTCCTCCAGCATCAGGACGAAGTCGCGGACGTTGCGGCGATAGTCGACCTGCGTGCTGGCAAGCCGGGGGGAGCGCTCGCCCAGCGAAATGCGCCCCGGCGCAAGCTGGTAACTGCCATGGCGTCCCTCGGCAAAGGACAGGGCCTCGTCATCGTGGACGGGCAGCAATTGGGTATGGGTCGTCTGGACGTGATAGCCCTCGTTGAAGGCTTCCAGCGCGGTCTTCCAGTTGCAGTCGATGCCCGTGCGCTTGTACCAGCGATAGCGCATCTTCTCGAACGGATAATTGCGGAAAACATCCGGAATGGGCGAGAGGAAGTCGAGCAGCGGTTCGGCATCCCCGTCCATGCAGATGAAGACGAATCCGCCCCAGCGATCAACCCGGACTTGCGGCAGGGCGATGTCCTCGTCCTTCAGGCTGCCGTCCCAATTATCGCGGTCGACCACATGGGCGATGGTGCCGTCCAGCTTCCAGGACCAGCCATGAAAACGACAGTACAGGCGGGCGGCATGGCCGCACCCTTCCGTCAGGCGGCGGCCGCGATGCTGGCACGCATTATGATAGGCCGCGATCCTGTCCGCCGCGACACGCACGACGATGATGGATTCGTCCAGCACGTCATAGGTCACATAATCCCCGACGCGGGGAATCTCCTCCTCGCGGCAGGCCATCTGCCAGGTGCGGGGCCAGAGCCGCCGTTGTTCCAGCCGCGCGAAATCGCGGCTGACATAATCTTCCTTCGGGATGAAATCCTCTGGCCCTGCCTTTTTCCTGCGGGTGATCTTCGGCTGTAGCGCGGCGGCTGGCTGGTTCACGATTGCTGCCCTCTCCTGAGACCTTGCCATCAGCTTCCCGCGCCCACATGGCGCAAGTCAATGTCGCGGGTCCACGCGGCCCGGATCATCGCCAGTCTGATCCCTGCCCGCCCGATCGGATGGATTTACCGTCAACCGTTCGGCTGCGAGAAGCGGATCATGGCAGGCTCACATCGGCGGCGACGCGCCGTCATGGGCCGCGATGGAGGCCATGATCTCCGCCGTGGTGGGATTGCGGCGCAGCGTCAGCCCGCCCGTCACATGGAAGGTCTGGCCCGTCATGAAACATTCGTCGCTGGCCATGAACAGCGCCGCATTGGCGATGTCTTCCACCGTGGTGATCCGGCCCAGCGGATATTCCTTCGCATAGGCCTCCACCATGCCGGGCACGTTGAACCCGCCCAGCATCGGCGTGATGGTCAGGCCCGGCGCCAGGATGTTCGCGCGGATGCCATGCCTGCCATATTCATAGGCGACAAAGCGCGTCATCTGGTTGAGCGCGGCCTTGGCGCCCATATAGCTGCAATGATCGTCGGACATGATGTCGGCCACGGCGGAAGAGATGTTGACGATCGCGCCGCCCCTTCCGTCCGGCCGTTCCCGCTTCATCGCGCCGACCATCACCTGCATGAAGAACAGCCCGCCCTTGAAGATGACGGAGAGGATCGAATCGATCTGCTCCTCCGTCTCCTCCTCGAAGGGCGCGAGGAAGCCGATGGCCGCCGCATTGACGGCGATGTCGATCGCGCCATGCCGCGCCAGCACCGCGTCCGCCAGCGACTGGATCTGGTCGCGGCTGCGGATGTCGCACGGAATGGCGGTGGCTCCGGTCGCGGCGGCGAACGCGTCCAGCCCTTTCTGGCCGCGACCGGACACGACGACATGCGCGCCTTCCTCCAGGAAGCGATGGGCGATCGCCTGTCCCATATTGCCTTCCCGCGTCGCGCCCATGATCACAGCGACCTTGCCTGACAGACGGCCCATGATGCTCTCCTTATCCATTCTGTTCCGACGACCGCGCGATCAGCGATTCAAAGTCGCGATGGGGCGGGAATTTGCGGCGGAAGACCGCATTGGCGCGCAGCGCTATCTCGCCGTCCGCGCTGAAGCGGCATTGCGCGAAGCCAAGATTGGGCGTCCAGCGCAGAACCTCCGCCCGTCCTTCCACCCATTGGCCTTCCGCCGCCGCGCCCAGGAAGTCGATGCTCATCGAAACGGTGGGCCCGCTCAGTCCTGTCACGAACCCGACATTCACGCCCATGACCACATCGGCCATCGTGGCCCAGGTGCCGCCATGACAATGGCCGCGCGGGTTGCAGTGCTGCTGTCCGACATGAAAGCCCAGCGTCACATGGCCGTCCGCTTCCCGGCGGATGTAAACCGGGTCGAAGCCGCCGATCACATCGTCCATCCGGTCCAGCCGGTGGAAGCCCGCCGGCACGTCCGCCATCCTCGCCTTTGCATTTTGCATAAGCGGCAGGACTGCGCCCTCCACCCGGACGGGGCAAGACGGGGAGGGTGCAAGGATCACATGGCCGATAGGCGGCGGGGCCAGCCTCGCCAGCGCGGCACGGGGCGCGCTATGCTGGCGCGATAGGGATTTGGAGAGCGGAACATGGGCATGAAATGGCTGAAATCGACGGACTGCATCAGCTTCGCGGTGCGCGACAATGTGGCCCGCATCACCCTGAACCGCCCCGAAAAGCGCAACGCCCTGTCGGGCCAGATGCTCAAGGAATTGCATCAGGCGCTGCTGGAAGCGGACGACCGGCGGGACGCCAATGTCATCCTGCTTTCGGGCGAGGGCAGGGATTTCTGCGCTGGCTACGACCTGACGGACAGCTATGGCGGCGCGGCCGACGCGGCGACGGACTATCATCCCGCCGCCTATCGCAGCCGCGCGGGGACCATCGACGACGACATCTGGAATCTGGAGCGGCAGCAGGAGCTGACCTCCATCATGCTGGACCTGCACAAGCCGATCGTGGCGAAGGTGCAGGGCAATTGCCTGGCGGGCGGCACCGACCTCGCTTTCTCCTGCGACATCGTGCTTGCCGCCGACGACGCGAAGATCGGCTTCCCCGCCGCCCGCGCCAACGGCACGCCGCCGACGAACCTGTGGTTCTATCATTGCGGTCCGCAGTGGACCAAGCGCATGCTGTTCACCGGCGACACGATCAGCGGCATCGACGCGGCGCGCATCGGCATGGTGCTGGAAGCCTATCCGGCCGAGGAACTGGATTTCGAGGCGGATGAGATGGTGCGCCGCATCGGCAGCGTCGACGCGGAAATACTCGCCACGCACAAGCGCGTCGTCAATGCGCAGATGGAGCTGGCGGGGGCGAAACAATCCCTGCGCTATGCCGCCGAACTCGATGCCCGCGCCCATCTCAGCACCGGCCCGCGCCGCAGCCGGTTCCGCAAGGACATGGCGGAAAAGGGATTGAAGGAAGCGCTTGCCAATCGCGACGCGCCGTTCGGCAAGGGGCGGATAGAGCTTCGCGCCCGCCGTCCCCGGCCGGAATAGGGACGCCGCCTCATCCTTCACAATTGCGATATGGCAGGGGCGGGGCTTTCCTGCCCGCCAAAACATGGCAGATGCTGGACGGCGTATAGCGAAAATCCGGCCTTTCGAAAGGACGTCTGAAATGAGCAACAGGGCAACCCCCGATGCGGCGACACAGTTAGAGATCTACCGCCGCATGGCGCTGATCAAGGCGAATGACGAACGGTCGCGCAAGGTCATCATGAACGGGCGGCTGGTCATGCCCTATTACAGCCCGCGCGGTCAGGAAGTGATCCCCAGCGCCATTTCGGTCAATCTGACGGATGAGGATTATATCTGCACCATCTATCGCGGCAGCCACGACCAGCTAGCCAAGGGCCTGCCGCTCAAGGATCTGTGGGCGGAGGTCGCCGGCCGCACCACCGGCACCTGCAAGGGGAAGGGCGGTCCGATGCACGTCACCTATCCCGCCAAGGGCATCATGGTGACGACCGGCATCGTCGGGTCCACCATGCCCATCGCCAACGGCCTTGCCTGGGGATCGCAGCTGCGCGGCGACGGTCGCGTGACGGTCGCCTCCTTCGGGGATGGCGCGGCCAATATCGGCGCCTTCCATGAATCGCTCAATCTGGCCGCCGTCTGGAAGCTGCCGGTGATCTTCGTGTGCCAGAACAATGAATGGGGCGAGCACACCGCCTATGACAAGACCAGCAACGTCAAGGTCGCGGATCGCGCCGCCGCTTATGGCATGCCGGGCGTGCGGGTGGACGGCAACGACCCCTTCGAAATGTACGCCGTGGCGCAGGAGGCGATCGCCCGCGCCCGCGCCGGAGAGGGGCCGACGCTGATCGAGGCGATGACCTATCGCTTCTTCGGCCACGTCTTCGGCGATGCCGACGCCTATATGGACAAGGCGCGCAAGGCCGATGCGATGGCGAACGATCCCGTCCCGCGCTTCCGCGCGCAGCTCATCGAAACCGGCGTCGCGACGGAGGAGCAATTGGCCGAAATGGAAGCCGCCATAGAGAAGGAGATCGACGAAGCGGTCGAATTCGCGCTGGCAAGCGACTTCCCCGGCGTGGAGGAACTGAAGCGCGACGTGTTCGCGGAGGAGATGGCCTGATGAACGCCGAGACCCCAATGGCCCCCGCAAATATTGTGAAGGCCGCCAAGGCGAATATCCTCCAGGGCATCAACGCCGCCATCGCGGACGCCATGGAGGAGGATGAGAATGTCATCGCGCTGGGCGAAGACCTGGCCGATCCGGAGGAAGGCGGCGTCTGCGGCGTCACCAAGGGGCTGTCGTCGCGCTTTGGCGAGCATCGCGTGCGCTCCACGCCCATTTCCGAACAGGCGATCATCGGCGCGGCCATCGGTGCCAGTCTGGTGGGCTTCAAGCCCATTGCCGAGATCATGCTGATGAACTTCACGACCGTGGCGATGGACATGATCGTCAACCATGCGGCGAAGCTGCGCTTCATGTCGGGCGGGCAGACCCATGTGCCCATCGTCATCCGCACCATGACGGGGACGGGTTTCGCCAGCGGCGGGCAGCATTGCGACTATCTGGAAGCCTGGTTCGCGCATACGGCGGGCATCAAGGTGGTCGCGCCCTCCAGCCCGAAGGACGCCTATGGCCTGATGCGCAGCGCCATCGACGATCCCGATCCGGTGCTGTTCATCGAGAATCTGCCCACCTACTGGTCGCCCGCCGAAGCGCCGGAAAAGGGCCATCGCGTGCCCATTGGCAAGGCCAATGTGCTGAGCGAGGGCAGCGACGTCACCATCATCGCCTATGCCCGCATGATCCAGGAGGCGATGCCCGCCGTCGCCAAGCTGAAGGAAGCGGGCATCTCCGCCGAACTCATCGACCTGCGCACCATCGCGCCGTGGGACAGGGAAACGGTGGTGAAGTCGGTCGCCAGGACCGGCCGCGCCATCATCGTGCATGAGGCGGTGACGCCCTTTGGCGCCGGCGCGGAGATCGCGGCTGTGCTGAACGAGGAACTGTTCGGCAGGCTCAAGGCCCCGGTCCGACGGCTGGGCGGCGCTTTCTGCCCGGTTCCCTTCTCCAAACCGCTGGAAACCGCCTTCGCCCCGCAAACCGCCGACATCGTCGCGGCGGCAGAGGCCCTCGTCAAATCCTAATATCGCTCAGGGAGTTCCCAATGGCTGTTGAAGTATTGCTGCCCAAGATCGGCTTTTCGATGAATGAAGGCACGCTGGCCGAATGGCTGGTGGAAGATGGCGGCCAGGCCGTCGAAGGCCAGCCGCTCTATGCGCTGGAATCGGAAAAATCGACGCAGGAAGTGGAAAGCCCCGCCAGCGGCACCCTCAGGATCATCGCCCAGATCGGGGAAACCTATGAGGTCGGCACCCTTCTGGCGACCATCGGCTAAGCCCGATGCGCTACATCCTGCATGTCACCTCGCGCGCGGTGGCCGGGCGCGAGGCCGAATATGACCGCTGGTATGATGAGGTCCATTCGGTCGAGATGTGCCGGTTGCCGGGCATCCTGTCCTGTACCCGCTACAGGGAACTGGACATGACCGGAACCGAAACCGGCCTGTTCGTTGCCGATTATGAGGTTGAGACGAACGATCCCGCAGCCCTGCTGAATAGCGTGTTCGCGGCGGCGCCGACCATGCGGCTGACGGATTCCATCGACATGGAAAGCCCGCGCTTCACATTCCTCAAGCCAACGGGGCCTGAGCGCATATGAGCGATCTCCTGGCAGGTCTGGCCCCCTGGCCCACGGGCGACTTCTCAGTCTTTGGAGAGGTCGAGCAGCGCCCCCTCAGCAAGATCCAGAAATTCGTCGCGGCCTTTCTGGGCCGCAACTGGGTCGCCATTCCGCACGTCACCCATCAGGACGATGCGGACATCACGCAATTGGAGGAACGGCGCAAGGCGCATAACGCGGCGGGCGGCACGAAGCTGACCGCCGTGCCGCTGCTGGTGAAGGCGCTGGCCGACGGCCTGGCCGCCTTTCCGCAATTCAACGCCTCGCTCGATCCGGCGAGCGGCATGCTGACGCTCAAGAAATATGTGCATGTGGGCGTGGCGGTGGACACGCCGGGCGGCCTGCTGGTGCCGGTCATCCGGGACTGCGACCGCAAATCCGCGACGCAGATCGCGGAGGAGGTTGCCGCCCTTTCCGACAAGGCGCGGACCAAGGGCCTGTCGATGGCGGAAATGTCCGGCGGCTGCATCACCCTGACATCATTGGGGCATATTGGCGGGACCGGCTTCACGCCAATCGTCAACGCGCCCGAAGTCGCCATTCTGGGCGTCACGCGCGCCCGGCCGGTGCCGGTCCCGGGGGATGACGGCGGGATTGCGTGGCGGCAGATGCTGCCTCTGTCGCTCAGCTATGATCATCGCGTGATCAATGGTGCGGATGCGGCGCGTTTTTGCCGCTTCATCGCCGACCGGCTGGCGGCGGCCGACCTCTTCGCCTGAAAGCCGAAATGCGGTGCTGAACGAAATGCGGTTCTGGGGACGTCTCGTCTTTCGGCGGATCATTTTCCCGCTCTCATGGCCGCGAGCGCGTCCGCCGTCTCCGTCCAGATCGCGCCCATGTCCGGATGCCGGCGCGCTTTCGCCCGATAGCCCGCCAGATTGGGGCAGTCCGCGAGAGGATCGTCGAGCCCGAAGATTTGGGCGACCACCTCGCACAGCAACAGGCTGGGCAGCAATATGCAGTCCGCCTTGCTGATGGCGCCGCCCGCGGCGAAAGGGGCGTCTGCCGTGAACCGGTCGGTGAGCGCCAGCCCGTTGCGCCAATTGGCGATCTCGGCCGCGACCGTCGCCTCGTCGCGGGTCACAGGGTCCATCTGCTTGAACAAACGCGACATGGCAGGCGTGGCATAGAGTTCGAAACTGCGGATGATGTTGCGCATCCGCACCCGTTCGCCCGTATCGGCGGGCAATAAGGATGGAGCAGGGAAGCGCTCGTCCAGATAGTCGATGATGGTCTCCGATTCGGCAATCGCCAGCCCGTCGTCCGTCACCAGCACCGGCAATTTCCCGATCGGATTGATCGCCAGAAATTCGGGCGACCGCGTGCCGCCGCCCGGCGGAGGCTGCATGGCATAGTCCAGCGTCTTGACGCGCAGCGCCAGCCGCACGCGGGCGGCGAAGGGCGAAAGGGTGACGGCATAGAGGATCATGCCTCATCTCCATCGCGATAGAGGCGCGCCAGCGTGCCTGCGAGCGGCGTCGGCACGAAACCGTCGCCAAAGGGCCAGTCCAGCATGCCCGCCGCCGCCATGGTGCCGCCGTCGACATGCAGCGTCATGCCCGACACGAAGGTGGACAGGTCAGAACCCAGGAACAGCACGGCATCGGCCAGCGCATCGACCGGCGGCTGCTCGCCCCTGGGGATGTACATTTCCAGGCCCTTGCCCTGGGCGTGAGCGGGCAGCCTGGCAAAACCCTCCGCGAAGGAGGGGGGCATGGCGGCCATATTGCCCCGGCTCAATGTCGTGTCCGGCGCGATGCAACTGACGCGGATCCTGTCCTTGCCCAGTTCCACCGCCATCGAACGGGTGAAGTTCGTCGTCGCCGCCTTGGCGCCCGCATAGACCGAAAAGCTGGCGGCGCCGCGATGCGCCTCTATGGTGGTGAAATTGACGATGCTGCCGCCATCGCCGGAACGCTTGATCAGCGGCACGGCGCGCTGCACTGACTGGACGACATAGCCATAGTTGCGATGGATGTCCCGGGCGATGTCGGCCCGGCTGGCTTCGGACAGCAATTGCCGCTTCGTTCCGCCCGCCACGTTCACCACTATGTCGAGACGTGGGCAGGCGCGTTCGACCTCGTCGTAAAAGGCGTCCAGCGCGGCTTCGTCGGTGGCATCGACGACCATGGCCGTGACCTGGCGGCCCATGGACCTGACCGCTTCCTCCGTCCCCGCCAGCGCAGCCGCATCGATGTCGCAGATCGCAAGGTCCACCCCGGCCTTGGCCAGCGCCAGCGATATGCCTGCCCCAATGCCGCCTCCGCCGCCGATGACGGCCGCCACTTTGCCGGCCAGATTGGCGCGTTCGTCCAGAAAACCGCTCATTCAGGACTCCTCTCCGGATCATGTTGTTGCAGGGTTGCATGCAATGCGGCAAGGACGCCGCGGCAGACATCAAAAGGCCGATGAGATGGGGAGGAAGCCTATGCCGCGCGGCATTCCGATGTAGGATGCACGGCTCGACCATCCGGAACTTCCACAGCCTTGCCGAACGCTTCCTCGCATTTCCCTATTCCGGTCCGCCTGCGGCTCTGGACCGTTGCTGACCGCGGCAGGAGCAGAAGATGGATCGACTGACCGCGATGGAGGCCTTCGTCGCCGTGGCTGAGGCCGGTTCCTTCACACGCGCCGCGCTGCGCCTCAACATCTCGACGCCGATGGTCACCCTGCATGTCAGGCGGCTGGAGGAACATCTGGGCGTGCGGCTGTTCAACCGCTCGACGCGCCGCGTCGACCTGACCGCCGAAGGGGGCCATTATCTGACCTATGCGCAGGCTGCGCTGGACGCCGTGGCCACGGCCGACATGGCGGTGCGGCCGGGGGCAGGCATAGCGGGACGCGTGCGGCTGGATGCCCCGGCCTCCATGGGGCAGGCGTTCGTCATGCCAGCACTGGCCGAATTCCAACGGGCCCATCCGCAGCTGATCCTCGACCTGACGCTAGGCGATCGAGGGACTTTCTTTCGCGTCGACGGCTTCGACCTGGTCATCCGCGCGGGCGAAGCGCCGCCCACGGGATGGAAGACCCTGACGCTCGGCACGACAAGGCTGATCTGCCTGGCATCGCCTGACTATATCGCACAGCACGGCCAGCCGTCGGAAGCCGATGACCTGACTCAGCATCGCGCCATACTCTATGCCAGCGTGGAAATGCCGGGCGGCAATCCGCTTCAATTGCGGCACGGCGACCGCACCGTCCGCGTGCGACCGCCGACGGCCTTCACATTCAACGACGGCGCGGCGATATTGTCCGCAACCCTCGCCGGTCTGGGCGTCGGCCAGACGCTGGAAATGCTGGCCCGCGACCATATCCGCGCCGGTCGCCTGATCCCGCTGCTGCCGGAAGCGAACTGGCCCCGGCTGCCTGTCGTGCTGATGGGCGCCCCGGATCGTATCGCCCTGCCGCATGTGCAGGCCGCGCTCGCCTTCCTGACGGAGCGGATCGACTGGCGCCTCGACCCCGGCTGATCCGTCAGGCCGCCAGATCGGCCGGCCTGCACAGCGCGGGCGTGCCCTTGGTGCTGATCCGGTAGAGCAGCCGCCGCTTGCCGGGTTCGTCGGAATATTCGATCGGCGTGGCGCTGTGCAGCACCTGGAAATTGTCCCACAGGAAGATGTCGCCGGCCTCGACCTTGTAGCGCGTGACGAACCGGGGCTGCGTGCAATGGGCGCGCAACCGGTCGATCAGCGCGCGCCCCTCGTCAACGTCCAGCCCCTCCGCGCCGAAGGCCGAACCGGACAGATAGAGCGCCTTTCGTCCCGACACCGGATGACGCATCACCAACGGATGCGAAACAATGCCGTGCCGTGCGGTATTTTCCGGAATGAAGGGAATCTTCTCGCCCGGCAGGGCCGGGGACCCGCCCAGGCAATGCAATCCGGTGAGCCCGTCGATCCTGGCCTTCATGTCCTCGTCCAGCGCATCATAGGCCATGACCGTGCTGGCGATCAGCGTTTCGCCGCCTTCATCGGGCGTTTCCACACCATAGAGCATGGTCACGCTGGCGGGCACCGCTTCATAGCTGCTGTCCTGATGCCAGAATTTGGCGCCGTCGCGATAGCGCTCGGGCGTGGCGGCGGCATTGGTGATCCGGATCATCTCCGGAAAGTCATCCTTCCTGTGCGACGGCAGGTGGAACATCAGCGGGTCGCCCCATTGATGGCCAAAGGCGACATAGTCCGCATCGGTCAGCCGCTGCCCGCGTATCGCGAGAATTTGATGTTCGTGCAGCGCCGCGATCAAGGCGCGCAAGGTCTCGTCGCTCTGGGGGACGGAAAGGTCGACGCCTTCGACGATGGCGCCGAAGGGACCGGGCATGGCGCTGATGATCATGGGGAATCCTCTCAATTTCCTGGGAGGCATCATAGGCTCCAACAAAAATAAAGCAAATGCTTTAATATGAGGTCTGGCCATCCTTTGCGGGCCAGCTACAAGCATCGCCATGGCCTCCTCTTCCCGCAGCGAAACCACCCGCCGGCAGCTTTGCCTCGCGGCAGAGACATTGGTGGCGCAATCGGGGATCGGCGTGGCGACGCTGCGCGCTGTCGCGATTGCCGCCGGGCAGAAGAACACCGCCGCCGTCAGCTATCATTTCGGCAGCGTGGAGGAACTGCTGCGCGCCGTCATCGACATGCGGCTCCGGGATACGGAGGCGGAGCGCGCACGGATGATCCGGGAAAGCGGTCCCTCGCTGGAGGATGTTGACGCCTTCACCGCCTGGCGCTGCATGATGCGGCCCTATTTCCTCCTTGACGATGAACAGACGCCGCACGCCCATATCCGGTTCATGATGCACATGAGCGCGGCGGGCCTGCTCAGCGATCCGTTCGATGCGCGCATCCCGCGGCCCGGCGCGCCCAGCATCGCGGCCCTGCTGGAGCGGTTGCACGCCGCGCTGGCCTGGCTGCCGCCGCAACTGGGCCGGGTCCGCATTGCGCTGGCGGGGACGATGATGTGGAATGCGGTGGCGCTGTTCGACAAGCATGGCTTTGGCGAGGAGCAGCCCGCGCTGGAGATGGAGACGCTGCTCACCGATGTCGAGAAACTGGTGCGGCTGGTGTTGAGCGCACCCGCCTAAAGGAGGGCAGGGCGCGCCCATTCCGCCCTGCTATACGGTTTCGGCCGTTCCCAGCACGACCGTCGCTTCGCTCGACAACACGCCGCCATTGCCATGCGCGACGGCAAGGCGGGCATTCTTGACCTGCCGTTCGCCGCATTCGCCGCGAAGCTGACGCGTGGCTTCCACCAGCAGGAACAGGCCATACATGCCCGGATGCACGCAGGACAGGCCGCCGCCATTGGTATTGAGCGCCAACCCGCCGCCCGGCGCGACATGCCCGCCCGAGACGAAGCGTCCGCCTTCCCCCTTGGGGCAGAAGCCCAGATCCTCCAGGAACAGGATGGGCGTGATGGTGAACGCGTCGTAGAGCATCGCCACATCCATGTCGGCGGGCTTGACCCCGGCCTGCGCGAAGGCCTGCGGACCGGAAATCGCCGCCCCCGTCACGGTGAGGTCGGGCATGGAGCTGATTTCGCGATGGGTGACAGCATGGGCCGCGCCCAGCACATGGACCGGCGCCCTGGCGCAATCCTTCGCCCGGTCGGCGCGCACCATCACCACGGCGGTCGCGCCGTCGTTGAACAGGCAGCAATCGCGCACGGTCAGCGGATCGGACACCATCCGCGCCTTCAGCACATCCTCGATGCTCAGCGGATCGCGCACAGCCGCTTCCGGATTCAATTGCGCCCATTGCCGCGCCGCGACCGCCACTTCGGCCAGTTGCTCGCGGGTGGTGCCGTAGAGATGCATGTGCCGGCTCGCCGCCAGCGCATAGGAGGAGAGGGGAGCGAGCGGCTTGTACGGCGCTTCCCACGGGCTCTGGCGCGTCATGCCGACGCCGGGCGGCGGGTTGCTCGCCGGGTTTGAGCCATAGGCGATCAGCGCGCAGTCGATCAGCCCCGCCTCCAGCGCGAGCGCCGCCTGCTGCACATAGACTTCGAAAGCGGAGCCTCCGGTGCGGTTGCAGTCAGTGACCTTCGGCGTCAGGCCCAGATATTCGGCCAGTTCCATGCCGCCCAGCGCCTCATAGGGCGCGGAGGTGTAGAGCGCATCCACTTCCGACAGGGCAATGCCCGCATCGGCCAGCGCCAGCAGCGCGGCCTTCGCCGCCATGTCCACGGCGGACAGGCCGGGGCATTGGCCGATGCCATAGGTCGACGCGCCCACGATCGCGGCGCGCCCGCGCGGAAATCCATTGCCCATGCTCATGCGGGCACGAAGACGAGCAAAGGCTTGTCCCCCTCCTGGATGATGCTGGCCCTGACGGCCATGCCGATATGGATGTCATCGACCGGCACGCCATCGACGCGGCTCATGAGGCGCGGTCCTTCGGCCAGGTCGACCAGAACGACGCTGTAGCTGTCGGCCGGGTCCTTCTTGCGCACGATGGTGACGGCATGCACCGAGGCCGCGCCGGATGCGCTCACCCATTCCAGATCCTCCGCGCCCGTGCCCGGCTCCATGACGCGGGGGTAGAAAACATGGCCGCCGGTCGACCGGCTGCGCTGGATCATGAAACGACCCTCGGCCAGGTGCGCGCGCCATTCCGCTTCGGGCTGGAGCATCCGCGTCACTCGCCCCGGAACAGCGGCTTGCGCTTTTCGCGGAAGGCCGCCAGCCCTTCCTCATGGTCTTCGGTGCGGCTCATCAGCGGCTGGATCGCGGCCTCCAGCTCCAGATATTGCTCGAACCCGTTGTTCCAGCTCAGATCGAACTGGCGCTTTGCCATGCCCATGGCGATGCTGGGGCCGGACGCGAAGCTTTCCGCCAGTTCCATCGCCCGGTCCATCAATGCATCCTGGGCGACCTTCTCATAAGCGATGCCCATGGCCACCGCTTCGTCGGCACGGATGATGCGGCCCGAATAGACCAGTTCCTTGGCCTTCTGCACGCCCAGCGACTGGCGCAGGTGCCAGACAAGGCCGCCATCGGGCGCCAATGCGATGTTGCGGAATATCGCGGCAAAGCGGGCCTGTTCGCCCGCCAGCACGATGTCGCAGGCCAGCGCGTAGGAAAAGCCCACACCCACGCATATGCCCGGCACGGCTGCAATGGTCGGCTTCTTGAGCGAATATATGGCCTTCGCGATGCGGTTGAGCGTGTACATCCGGTCCATCGATCCGGTGACGCCGCCCTTGCGCATGCCCGATACGTCCATGCCCGAACAGAAGTCGCCACCTGCTCCGGTCAGGATGACCGCGCGCACGTCCTGATCCATCGCGATGTCCTCGAACGCGCCATATAGCTGGCCGCGCATCTCCTGGGTGATCGCATTCTTGGTCTGCGGGCGGTCAAGCGTCACGATCGCGACCGGACCCTGCTTTTCGACGATGATGGTCATGGGGAGCGCTCCCTGTTTCTTGTCAAACCTGCTTTGTGGACCGGCATGGTCCGGGTCAAGAATGGCGCGCGGCTTCATCAAAGACGTGATGAGGCAAGCGCCTTTATGGAAAGCCGCGCCATCAGCCCCTATCTGCGCCCCAGCTTCTGACGGGAGATTTCGAAGCATGAAGGATGCGGCCATCGTCGCCACCGCGCGCACGCCGATCGGTAAGGCGCACCGGGGCGCTCTCAACAATATCCATGGCGCGACGCTGGCGGCGCACTCCATCCGCGCCGCCGTGGAACGTGCCGGAATCGATCCGGGGGAGATCGATGACGTCCTGCTGGGATCGGCGCGGTGCGAAGGCGCTGTGGGTTCCAACGTCGCGCGCCAGGCTGCGTTGCGCGCGGGCCTGCCGATCAGCGTGTGCGGCATGACGCTGGATCGAAAATGCTCCTCCGGTCTCCAGACCATCGCCATCGCCGCGCAGCGCATCCGCAGCGGGGAGGGGGGCGTCTATGTAGCCGGCGGCGTGGAAACCGTCAGCCTGGTCGACCCGCATCGCAACCTATTTCGCAGCAAGGACGAATGGCTGCTGGACCATAAGCCCGAAATCTACATGGCGATGAACCTGACCGGCGACATCGTGGCCCGCCGCTACGGCATCAGCCGCGAAGCGCAGGATGCATTCGCCGTGACGAGCCAGTCTCGCACCGCGAACGCCCAGGACAAAGGCTGGTTCGACGAGGAGATCGTGCCGGTGGCCACGACGAAGAATGTCGTGGACAAGGCGCTGGCCGTCACGGGTCAGGAAAAGGTCACGCTGACGCAGGACGAATGCAACCGGCCCGGCACGGACATGGAGGGGCTCGCCAAGCTGAAGCCCTTGTTCGAAGGCGGTTCGGTGACGGCGGGCAATTGCAGCCAGTTGTCGGACGGCTCCAGCGCCTGCGTCATCATGGACGCGGACGAAGCGGCGCGGCGCGGTCTGCCGATCCTGGGTCTCTACAAGGGCATGCAGGTGGCTGGATGCGAGCCGGACGAAATGGGCATCGGGCCGGTCTTCGCCGTGCCGAAGCTGCTCGACCGGGCCGGGCTTTCGGTATCCGACATCGACATTTGGGAACTGAACGAGGCTTATGCCAGCCAGGCGCTCTACTGCATCGACCGGCTGGGCATCGACCGGGCCAGGGTCAATGTCGACGGCGGCGCCATTTCGATCGGACACCCGTTCGGCATGACCGGATCGCGCATGACCGGCCATGCCCTGCTGGCCGGCAAGCGGCTGGGCGCGAAGAACGCCGTCGTCACCATGTGCATCGGCGGCGGCATGGGCGCCGCCGCGCTGTTCGAAATCATTTGACGGCCAGGCGGGCGATGGCGCCCGCTTGCCGCTTCCTTTGCGGCAGGGCGGGGACGTTCAACCGCCCTTCGTCACCGGAATCAGTGCTCCACTGACGGCGCGTGCCGCCGGCGAGGCAAGGAACTGGATGACCTCGGCAATCGCGCCCGGTTGCACCCATTGGCTGAAGTCGGCATCCGGCATGTCGGCGCGATTGGTCGGCGTGTCGATAATGCTAGGCAGGATCGCGTTCACCGTGATGTCCTTGCCCGCCAGTTCGGCCGCCAGGCTCTCGGTCAATTTATGCACGGCCATTTTCGATGCGGCATAGCCGCCCATGCCCGCTGCGGCGACGACGGCGCCCCCCGCGCCGATGTTGACGATGCGGGCTTGCGCCGCCTTCTCCAGTTCCGGCAGGGCCGCCTTGGTCATGTTGACGCAGGTGGTGGCGTTCATCGCGAACATGCGGTTCCATGTCGCGCTGCCTCCATCCGCCAGCGTCTCCCATATGAAGCCGCCCGCGACATTGACCAGCACGTCGATCGATCCCAGCGTTTCCACGATGTCCGCCACCAGCTTCTGCGTTGCGGAGAAGTCGGTCAGATCGACGCCGCCCATGTCGAAGCAGCCCGCCGGAGTCTCCGCCGGGGCGGGGGCGTAATCGACCCGCGCTACCCTGTCTCCTGCTGCCGCGAAGGCAGAAGCGACGGCGCCGCCCAATATCCCGAAAGCGCCGGTGACGACGACAGTTCGTGCGGTCATGCAATATCCTCTGGTCAGATGTTGAACCTGTCATATCCATATATTCGGCAAGTGGAGCGGGCAAATCAGCCCGCCGCAGCCTTGCGCACCAGCGGCCGGACATAGGAGATGTCGCTCTTGTCGCGCCGGTTGGGGCCTGTGCTGAAGATGCGCGCCTTCCATTCGTCGGGAATTTCGGCCGCCGTCAGCGTCGCCGTCATTTCATTGACGCAGACCCTGTCGGCAATGCGCCACTCGCCGTTGCGCCTTTCGAACCGGTCCACATAGCGGCCGAAGCTGAGCTGGGGCGGTGCGCCCTTATTCTCGCCCCAGAAAGTATAATAGGTTTCCCCATGCGCCGTCTCGCCGTCGATCTCGACCGTGTGGTTGCTGATCGCGTGATGATGCCTGGTCTGGAATTCGCCATGCCATCCGATCGCCCAGTCGACGAAATCGGCGGCATAGCCTTCCGCAACGCCATGATCGTCGAAAGCGTCGGGCCAATAGGCCGACAGCATCAGTTCGCGGTCGTGCCGGTCGACGCCGCGCGTATAGCGCAGCAGGCAATCGTGGATGGCGGTGCGGTCCTTCATCTCCTGAAGGAAGGCGATGAGGTCGGGCGTGAGTTCGGTCATGGCAATCCCCTCTGCGCTGTCGGTGCATGGGCGGGCGAGGCGGCGGTCCGCTTCGCCCGCCCTGATCCTTCAGGCCGGCTGCAGGCTCTTTTCGGGCGCGGTTTCCGGCGCTTCCTTGCCCCCGCGCACGAGGCGGCCGGGCAGCGCGCCCGTGGAGCGGCCGTTGCGATAGGTGACCACGCCGCTCACGATCGTCGCGTCATAACCGTCCGCGCGCTGTTGCAGGCGGCGGCCGCCCGTCGGCAGATTATAGACGACATGCGGGGCGTAGAGGTGCAGCCTTTCCATGTCGATGATGTTGAGGTCCGCCTTGTACCCCGGCCTGATCAGGCCGCGGTCGTGCAGGCCGACGGCATGGGCCGGCTCATAGGTCAGCTTGCGCACGGCGTAGGGCAGGTCGACCTTCCTGTCGCCCTTGGCGTCGCGCACCCAATAGGTCAGGAAGTAGGTGGTATAGGCGGCGTCGCAGATCATGCTGTAATGCGCGCCGCCATCCCCCAGCGCCGGGAAGGTCCTGTCGTTCTTCACCAGATTGCGGCCGGAGCTTTCGAACTTCTCGCCTTCCGAATTGCCGAGAGGACGATAGAGCACTTCCCGCCCGTCGCGCTGGAGCAGCGCGTCATAGATCAATTCCTTGGGATCGACGCCCATGGCGCGGGCGCGGGCGCCGATGCTCTCGTCGCTGCGGGGATTGTAGTTCGGCGGATTGCCGAGCACGAACATGGCGTCAAGATCGGAGATGACATAGACGAAGAAGGCCTGCGGATCGTCCGGCTCCTCCGCGATCAGCTTCTTGCGGAACTCCGGATCGCGCATCCGTTCCACCTTCTCCTCCAGCGGCAGATGCTCGATAGCGCGGAAGCTGGGGTTGAAGGAGAAGGGATGCATGGACAGTTCAAGGCCCAGCAGCGCGCCGGTCGGACGCGGAATGATCTGGCCGCGCACTTCCAGGCCTTTATGTTTGGAGGCCTCCAGCCGGGCGACCATTTCCTGCCAGTCGCCTTCGCCCTTGGGCGTCTGCATGAAGGTGAAGGAAACCGGGCGGCCCGACGTCCGCGCAATGTCGTCCAGCAGGTCCATGCGCTCGGCCGCCGTCACGTCATAGCTGGGCACCATCTGGAACACGCCTTTGCCGGCGTCGCGCAGGCCCTCGGCCAGCGCCAGCACTTCCTGGTCCTCGCTCTTGACCGAAGGGGCGGGGCGACCGTCGCGGAACTGGTGCGCATAGCTGCGCGACGTGGTGACGCCCAGGGCGCCGGCGTGGATCGCCTCCGCAGTAAGGCGGCGCATTTCCGCCAAATCCTCTTGCGTCGGCGGTTCCAGATTGGCGCCGCGTTCGCCCATCACATAGACGCGCAGAGGACTGTGCGGCAATTGCGCGGCGAAATCGATGTCGCTTTCGCGCTTCTCCAGCGCATCCAGATATTCGGGGAAGGTTTCCCAGTTGAACGGCACGCCTTCGGCCATGACGACTTCGGGAATGTCCTCTACGCCTTCCATCAGCTTGATCATCAACCTGCGATGCTCGGGACGGGAGGGAGCGAAGCCGACGCCGCAATTGCCCATGACCACCGTCGTCACACCATGATCGGAGGAGGGGGCCAACCTGTTCTCCCAGGTGATCTGCCCGTCATAATGGGTATGCACGTCGACAAAACCCGGCGTGACGATGCGGCCGGCGGCGTCGATCTCTTCCCGCGCGATGCCCTGGACATCGCCCACCGCCGCGATCAACCCGTCCTTGACGGCGACATCTGCAACGAACGGCTCTCCGCCGCTGCCGTCATATATGCTACCCCCCCGGATGATGAGATCATAGTCGGGCATGAATGCTTCCTCTCAACTTGGCCTTCGGGCCTGTGATCTGATTGAGCAGTTCGATCGCAAAGCCTGCATCGCGGCCATTGCATCCTGTCAGCACGGAAGCCTGACTTATGGCCGCCCATGTGCCAAGCCGTCTCGTCCCGCACCGCGCCACATTTCAGATAAGCGATACCTGCACGGCCGATGGAGGAGGAGGAGGAAGAAGGAAGGAAGCAACGCCAAAATCCACGAAAGTACGATAATATATCTTATGTTAAATCAAATTGCGGCCGCTTCCAGCCTGTTCGTCCTGCCCAGCTTCATGGCGGCGGGCTGCGTTTACCTGATGATGGGCCGCTATCCTCGACACAAGGACTAAGCGCTGTCCCACCAATGCCCGCCCGGAGGACTCCACCGATAGTTAGGCCCCTAAAGGACTTTTCGTTCAATCCCGGAACAGCACCCCTTATGCTTCCGTCCGGCATCATGACGGAGGATGGGATGACTGAAATCACCAGGGCGAAGACACAGGAGCCCAAGGAACGGCGGCTGAAGACTGCGGTCGATCATGTCTTCGATCCTTTGGACCCGGAAACGATCCGCAATCCTGGCCCCGCCTATTCGGCGCTTGCCGCCCAATGTCCCTTTTATCACTATAAGGGAGAGGAATATCAGTTCTACATCACCAGCGATTACAAGGAAATTCGCGACAAGATCCTGTCCGACAATCCCATATGGTCGTTCAAATGGGGCGATGCACCCATGGATTGGGAAGCGTTCAGCGATTTCGGGATATTGACCGATCCCCCCTTCCACCTCGAATATATCGCCGCCCTGCGCAGGGGGATGACGCCGGCCCGCATGCGCTATTATCTGCCGGAGGTGGAGACGATTGCGGAAGATCTGGTCTCCGGACTGGAAAGTCGGGCGGACAAGCAGGGCAATTTCCACGATCTCTTCTGCCTCCCGCTGCCTGCCCGGACCATGTGTTTCATGCTGGGAGCCGACCAAGCGCTCCATGCCGATTACAAGCGCTGGGCGGATGAATTGCAGTCGCTGCTGTTCAACGACAGGAATCCGAACGCCGAACAGACGCTCATCGCGGAAATCCAGCCACATTTCATGGGCCTGATCGAAGCGCGCAGGCAATTGTTGCGCGACGCGGGCATCGATGAACCGACCCATGAACATTGGGGAACGGTGCTGCCGTTCGACTATATCTCGCTCGGTCTCGTCAGCCGCGTGGAGGGTAGGCGCTTCAACGACATGGAATTGTTCCAGATCTGCACCGCGCTATTGACCGGAGGGCAGGAAACGACCACCAGCCTGCTCACCAATGTGGTCTGGCGGCTGCTGGAAGCCCCCGAACGGTGGGAGCGGTTGAAGGCCGAGCCGCATCTGGTGGAAAATGTGATCGAGGAAAGCCTGCGCTTCGATCCGCCGATCAATTCCCATTTCCGCACCAGCCTGTGCCCGGTACAGATGCATGGCGCGGAGCTGCCCGAACGCAGCAAGCTCATGTTCTCGATGATGGGGGCCAATCGCGATCCGGACATCTTCCCCGATCCCGACAGCTTCATCATGGATCGGCCGCTCAACCAGGTGAAGCGGCATTTGTCCTTCGGCTATGGCGTTCATTTCTGCCTGGGGGCGCCCATCGCCCGCCTGGAGGCGCAGGTCGGCTTGCGGAAGCTGGTCGAACGCCTGCCCGATCTGCGTCTGACGGGAAGTCCCGAGCGGATCGATAGCTGGATCTATTGGGGACAACGCCAACTGCCTGTCGCCTGGGACTGATCACCTCTTTTCGTGCACTGAATGGCGATGGACACGGTGCGGCGATCATCGCGCCTGTCCCTGCATCCCCGCAAGGATCGCCATGCCCTCCATGGCCAGTCCCTGATCCAGTTCCGCGGCCAGCCGCCCCTTGATCTCACGCGTAAGCAGCATGCGGGTATAGCGGTTGGCAATGGCGGGTCGCGCGGCAATCGTGCGGGCCAGTTCCCACGCGCGGGGCATCAGGGCTTCGGGCGACAGCACCTCCCCCACCAGGCCCAGCGACAGGGCTTCGGCCGCGCCGATCTCCTGCCCCGTCATCAGGAAATAACGGCCGCGGTTCGGCCCCAGCAGCATCGGCCAGATGCTGTGCACGCCGTCGCCCGGCACCACGCCGGCCAGCGCGTGCGGCCTGTCCGCAAAGACGGTCTCTTCGGCCGCCAGCACGACATCGGCCAGCAGCGCGATCTCCGCATGGATGAAGGCGGGTCCGTTGACGGCCGCCAGCACCGGTATCTCGATCGCCAGCAGATTGTTGAGCAGCGCCCTGCCCTCGCGGAAGATCACGTCCCACGTCGCCGCGCCCATCTGCGGCATGTCGCAGTCCATGTCGAACTCCGCGCAGAAGCTGTCGCCCGTGCCGGTGATCAGCAGCACGCGCGCGTCGGGATCGGCGGCGACCTGCGCGAAGGCGATGCCCAGTTCCCTGTGCAACCCGCCCCAGAGCGCCCATTTGGCCGGGCCGCCGCGATGGTGGATGCGCAATTCGACGATCCCGTCATCCTGCGTCATTATGATATTGTCGAACGCCTCGCCCATCGCTCTTCCCCTCGTCCTTTTCCGTGCTATCAAGTGCATACTTGATAACTGGCGCCGACGCCATGGCAAGCAGGAAAGGCGATTGGAAGGATGACGAAGGTCAACGACGCGGTTCAGAACGTGCTGGACCAGCTTGTCGCGGAGGGCAAGGAAATCGGCATTCAGGTCAGCGCCTGGCTGGGCGAGGAACAGATTGTCGACTGCTGGGCGGGCCTTGCCGATGCCGCCACGGGCAGGCCGGTCGACGGCGACACGCTGTTCAACGTCTATTCCGTGTCGAAGGCGGTGACCGCCACCGCCCTGCATATCCAGGCCGAACGGGGCCTGGTCGAATATGATGCGCCCGTCGCCGCCTACTGGCCCGAATTCGCCCAGGCCGGAAAGGGCGACGTCACCCTCCGCCACGTCCTTTCCCATGTGTCTGGCGTGCTGCGCATGCCGCCCGACGTGACGCCCGAACTGATGACCAACTGGGACTGGATGTGCCGCCGCATCGCGGAGATGGAGGGGGTCTATCCCGCCGGCAGCCGTTCCTCCTACCAGTCGATGACCTTCGGCTGGATGGTGGGCGAAGTGGTGCGCCGGACCGATCCGAAACGCCGCCCCTTCGGCCAGTTCATCAAGGAGGAGATAGCGGACCCGCTGGGCGCCGCCGATCTGTGGATGGGCATAGCCGATGCCGTCGAACCCCGCATCGCCAGGCTGGACGCCGCCGCCGTCTATGTCGCCCCGGACAATAATATGATGCGGGAGGCGCAGCCCCTGATCGTCGACCTGATGCCCGATCCGTTCGAACGCCCCTATGTGCGCCGCGCCTGCATTCCGGCGGTCGGCGGCATCTTCAACGCGCGGAGCAACGCCCGTTTCTGGGCGATGCTGGCCAATGGCGGGCAGTTCAACGGCGTCCGCCTGCTGTCGGAGGAACGCGTCGCCAGCTTCGCCGCGCCGCGCCCGCATTTCGAGGACGCCGATCCCGTCTTCTTCGGCATGGTGGTGCCGATCGCCTGGTCGGGCTTCTGGCTGGGCGGCGCGGAAAATCCGCCCGTATCTGCCCCTCGCAACATGCGGGCGCTGTGCCATCCGGGCATGGGCGGCAATATCGGCTGGGCCGACCCCGACCTGAAGCTGGCGGTCGGCATCTGCCACAACCGCATGTTCGATACCGTCGATATTGCGGAAGACAGCCGCACCATCATTGGCGATGCCATCCGGGCGGCGCTCCGATGACCTATGATTATATCATCGTCGGCGGCGGCTCCGCCGGATGCGTGCTGGCCGACCGCCTGTCGGAAAATCCGGCGAACAGCGTGCTGCTGCTGGAGGCGGGGCCGGAGGACCGCAACCCCTTCATCCACATGCCGCGGGGCGCCGCAAAGCTCTACACCGACCCCCGCCATGTCTGGTATTTCCAGACCGAGGAGCATGAGGGCATTCCCGCCGAAACCTGGATACGCGGCAAGATGCTGGGCGGCTCCTCTTCCGTCAACGGCATGATGTATTTCCGCGGCCAGCCCGAAGATTATGACGGGTGGGAAGCGCTGGGCGCGAAAGGCTGGGGATGGAACCGGATCGGCGCGGCCTTCCGCGCGATGGAGGGGCATGAGCTGGGCGGCGACGCGCTGCGCGGGGGCGACGGGCCGCTGCGCATCTCGGTGGAACCGATGCGCGACCCGCTGACCGAAGCCTTCATCGCCGCGGGCGAGCAGATGGGCGTGCCCCGCGTCGACGATCTCAACCGGTCGGGTCGCGCAGGCGTCGGCTATACGCCGCGCACCATCTGGAAGGGCAAGCGGCAGAGCGCGGCCCAGACATTTCTGAAACGGGCGCGGGGCCGATCCAATCTGCACATCGTCACCGGCGCGATCGTCGACAGGGTCTTGTTCACCGGCCAGCGCGCAACCGGCGTCCGCGCCCATGTGAACGGCGTTGCCCGGGACTTCGCCAGCGGCCGCGACATCATCGTCAGCGCGGGCGCGCTGATGTCGCCGCAAATCCTCCAGCGCTCCGGCATCGGGGCGGCCGAACTGTTGCGCGACCTGGGCATTCCCGTCGTGGCGGACAGTCCGGGCGTGGGCGAACATATGCTGGAACACCGCCTGCTCTCCATGGTCTATGACCTTGCTGTTCCGCACAGCCAGAACAAGGAACTGGCCGGCCTGAAACTGGTCGGCAATGTGCTGCGCTATTATCTCACCCGCACCGGGCCGATGGCGGCGGGCTACGGCAATGTCGGCGCCTTCGCGACCGTGCTGCCGGAATCGGAGACGCCCGACATAGAGATATTGCTTTCCCCTGCCGTCGCGGCGCCGGACGCCAAGGGCAATATGGTCGCGGATGCAGCGCACAGCATCACCCTGTTCGGCTATCCGTTGCGCTCGCGCAGCGAAGGGTCCGTGCGGATCACGGCGGCCGATCCCATGGCCCCGGCGAAGATCCGCGCGGGCTATCTGACCGATCCCTATGATTGCGCGGTCACGGTCGCGATGCACCGCTATCTGCGCGACTGGATGTCCCGTCCCGCCATCGCGCCGATGATCGCGGGGGAGCGCGAGCCGACCCGATCGCTCCGGACCGACGATGAAATCCTCTCGGCCTTCCGCCAGATCGGCCAGGCGGGCTATCACGCCTGCGGCACCTGCCGCATGGGCGATTTCGACGATGCGGTGCTGGACGAAAAACTGCGCGTGAAGGGTGTCGACGGCTTGCGCGTCATGGATGGATCGATCATGCCTATGATGGTTTCGGCCAATACCAACGGGCCGATCATGGCGTCGGCATGGAACGCGGCCGACATTATCTTGGAGGGGCGCAATCGCTAAAATCCTGACAGACGAAACCGCCTCCGCCGAAGATGGCGGGCGCATGCGGCGGCGGCGGCGCACGCGCGAGGATGTGGTCCAGCGCATCTGCGACGCAGCGCGGCAATTGTTCGCGGAGCGCGGCTATGGCGGCACCACCACGCGGGAGATCGCGCGTCTGGCCGACGTCAGCGAAACCCTGCTGTTCCGCTATTATGGCGATAAGGCGGGACTGTTCAATGAAGTGGTGATCGCGCCGTTCGACGCGCTGATGGCCGACTTCGTCGAACTCCATCCCGATCCCACCGCGCCATTCCCCAGGCAGGCGGAAACGCGCCGCTTCACCCGGCAGGTCTATGAATTGTTCGAAGGCAATGAGGCGATGTTCCGCGCCCTGCTGGCCGGACCGCCAAGCGGCGGCGAGGATGCGGCGCCGGGCCTGCGCGGCCTTGCGCCCTTTTTCCAGCAATCGGTCGATCAGGTCCGTCAACGCTATGCGCTGGCGGGGATCGATCCGCCCTTCGACCTTGGCATCGGCGTGCGTCTGGGCTTCGGCATGATCGCCGCCAGCGTGATCCTGCGCGACGCGCTCTTCCCCGATCCGCCGGGCCGTGAGGCCGTGTTGGACGTGCTGGAGCAACTGATCGCCCAGTCGCTGGTGGGGCCGCCCATCGATTGACAGCCCGACTGGCCCGACTTATGTAGCATATGCTTCATAGGAGAGATTCCGGCCATGGAACCCGCCGTCAGAATTCAGGAATATGACGATCCGAGCTACGATCCGTTCAGCGCGGACGACATCAATTTCGGGGACACGCTCGATCCCTATGCGAAGATCGCGAAATGGCGGGCGCAGACCCCGGTGCTGGAAGGCGATTACCGCCCCAAAATGGGCCTGCAATCCGCCACTTACCCGGATCGCAAGATGTTCACGATCGTCGGTTCGGACGAGATATTGACGGTCCTGACCGACACCGACCGCTTTTCCAACCATGGCTACAGGTTCAACATCGGGGAAACCTTCGGCCAGGGCAGCATCAGCGTCATGGACAATCCCGAACATGGCCGCTGGCGGAAGATCTTCCAGAAAATATTCCTGCCCCAATATGTGAAAACATGGGGTGAAACCATTGTCGATCCGGTGGTTCATAAATTGATGGGCAGGTTCATGGGCACCGGCCGCGCCGACCTCATCGAACAATTCACCCTGCTTTATCCTTTCGAGGTGATCTATCAGCAGCTCGATCTCCCGGAATCGGACGTACGCACCTTCCAGCGGCTGGCCATTGGCCAGACCGACTATATGCACATCGACAAGGCGCAGGAGGCATCGCGCAAGCTGGGCGAATATTTCACCGCGCTGGTGGACGAACGGCGGCGCAATCCGGGCGACGATCTGGTCAGCCTGCTCGCCAATACCGAAGTGGACGGCGATTATCTGCCGCCGCTGGTGCTGATCTCCTTCCTGCGGCAATTGATGAACGCGGCGGGCGACACCACCTATCGCGGGACCAGCGTGCTGCTGACCGCGCTGCTGGAAAATCCCGACCAGCTCGACGCCATCCGGGAGGATCGAAAGCTCATACCCGTCGCAATCGAGGAGGCGCTGCGCTGGGACGGCCCCGTCGCCGTGCAGCTTCGCATGGCGAAGCAGGATGTGGTGCTCGGCGGCGTCGAAATTCCGGCCGGATCGCTGCTCGACGTGGTGGCGGGCGCCGCCAATCGCGACCCGGCGATCTTCCCCGATCCCGACAAGTTCGACATCTTCCGCGAGCGCAAGGCGCACTTCTCCTTCTCGCGCGGACCGCATATCTGCGTCGGCCAGCATCTGGCGCGGGTGGAGATGACCCGCGCGCTGCATGCGGTGCTGGATCATCTGCCCAATCTGCGCTTCGACCCCGACAAGCCGCGGCCCGAGATACGCGGCTCGATGATGCGCGTGCCCAGGCATCTCCATGTCCGCTTCGGCGACTGATCTTCATCCAGGGGACCCAATATGCCAAATGTGATCGTCACCACCCGCGATGGCGCGGAAAGGGAAATTGCCGCCGAAACCGGACTGTCCTTGATGGAAGCGATCCGCGATGCCGGGATCGACGAGATGCTGGCGCTTTGCGGAGGATGCTGTTCCTGCGCGACCTGCCATGTGAAGGTCGACCCGGCCTTCTTCAGGCTGTTGCCGACGGTCAGCGAGGATGAAAGCGACCTGCTGGACAGTTCCGAACATCGCGACGAATATTCGCGATTGTCCTGCCAGATTCCTCTCACGGCGGAGCTGGACGGCCTGCGCATCGCGATTGCGCCGGAGGATTGAGAGGCGGCGACCGGCGGGAGCCGCGATCCATCGCATCTGTGAAATCCTGACCCATGCGCAGGCGCGGCCCTTGCCTCGCCTGCCCCCTGGGTCAAGACAGTTTCGGAGAGGGAAAACAGAGAATGAGCGCTGACATGACAAGCGTGGCTGAAGGCGAGCTGGCACCGCGTCCCGACCATGTACCGGCCGCGCTGGTGCGCGATTTCAACATCTACGATATTCCGGGGTCGGCAGAGGATGTGCAGGCGGCCTATGCCGCGATCCAGCAGGCCAATCCCGATATATTCTGGACCCCCCATAATGGCGGTCACTGGGTTGCAACCCGCAGCGACGACATCATCGCGATGCAGCGCGACTATCATCATTTCTCGCACAAGCACATCGTCCTGCCCCCGATGCCGGAAGGCACGCCGCGCCAGATCCCGCTGGAGATGGACCCGCCCGAACATGCGCGATACCGGCGCCCGCTGATGCAGTCGCTGATGCCTGCCGTGGTCTCCGAACTGGAGAGCAAGGTGCGCGATGTCGCGGTGGAGGCGATAGAGCGCGTGCTGCCGCGGGGCGAATGCGAATTCATCGAGGATTTCGCCAAGATCCTCCCCATCCACGTCTTCCTGGAACTGGTCGATCTGCCGATCTCCGACAAGCATCGCCTGTTGCCGATCGCGGAACGTTCGGTGCGCGGCCACACCGCCGAAATACGGTTGCAGGCGCAGCAGGAAATGGGCGGTTATCTGATAGATGAAATTCGCGCCCGTCGCGACAATCCCGGAGAGGATTTGCTGAGCAAGCTGGTCAACGTCAATGTCGGTGAAGGTCGGATTTCCGAAATGGAGGCCGTCAGTTACGCAACGCTGGTGTTGTTCGGCGGGCTCGACACCGTGGCCGGCATGATTGGTTTCATCGCCCGTTTCCTGGCCCTGAATCCAGGTCATCGCCGTCAGTTGGTCGAGCGGCTGGATGATGAGGATTTCATCAAGCATGCGATTGAGGAGATGATTCGTCGTCACGGTCTGGCCAATACGTCCCGCGTGATCACCGAGAACCTCGAATATAAGGGCGTATATTTCCAGGCGGGCGACCGCATATTGCCCGCCAATCTCTGGGTCGGTACGGACGACCGGGTGAACGCAGATCCGCTGGTGGTGGATTTCAGCCGTGAAAAGCCGGTGCACGCGGCGTTCGGAAACGGAGCCCATGCCTGTCCGGGCGCAGTGCTGGCGCGGCGGGAAATTCGCATTTTCCTCCAGGAATGGCTGAGCCGCATTCCGGATTTTCGCATCAAGCCGGGAACGAAGCCGGTACTGGCGACGGGCATGGTCAACGGTGTGCTCAGTCTGGACCTGTGCTGGCCCTGAGCCGCCGTCGATAGCTCCATGCCGGTGGAGGGCAGCGCGAACATGCCTCGCAAGCCTCTGGACCAACTCAACGCCGGCCGTTCCTTCTATGCACAGCGCATGCCCGAGATGGAGAGCGAGCATTTCGGGCCGCTCTGGCATTTGTTCACGGTCGGGCATCTGGTCACGACCGATCTGGACGGCATCGCGGGCAAGCTGGGATATAGTTTCGCTGATCTCGACCTTCTCGGCACGCTGGCGATCGATCAGGACATGCCGCACCGGGCGACCGATCTCGCCTCCACCCTCCATATATCCAATGCCGTGATCTCGACCAGGATCGCGCGCCTGGAAAAGGCGGGCGTGCTGAAGCGCCAGCGCAACCCGGAGGACCGACGGGTTTTCGACCTGGCGCTGACGCCGCCGGGACGCGCGCTCATCGAGCGAGCCATTGTCGACATTGCCGCGCAGTCGAAGCTGGTCCGCTTCTTCCGCCAACTCAGCCCCACCGACCGGCAGACCTTGTCCCGGCTGCTGGGCGACCTGCACCAGCGGTTCGACCGCGAATTCATCGGCGGGCTGTAGCACCGCCAGGTCTGGAGCGCGCTGCACTGAATCGGACGCGGGTCGCGCGCTCCAAATTCCGTTTCCGCATCCTTTCGGGCGGAAAACCGGTTCTCGCCCTTCGACAGGCTCAGAACAGGCTTTTCCGCCCGATGCTTTAGCCCGATGCCCGGTCCGCCAGCGACCGCGAGGCATGTTCCGGTCAGATCAGGCCTTGGCGGCGCGCCGCTTTGGCGACGGCGGTGAATTCATCATAGACGGTCAGAGGTTCATGAACGATGGCATCGTCCGTGACGCTGCCCCAGTGAGCGGCAATATCCTCCACGCTGGGCGGCATAGGCCCCATCGGCGCAACCCAGCCATCGGCGGCGCAGATGCGCACCTTCGCGTAACGGCCGCTATTCTGCGAATAGATGCCGTGGGTGGAAGTGCATTGTTCGCTGACCAGATAGACTGCCAGCGGCGTATTGAACGCCACTTCGATGCGGCCCTCGCTCGCGGCGTAATCGGCGCCTTGCACCGCCTCCGCAAAGGCGGGGATTTCCATGAAACCAGCGTCCATTTCCGCTGCCAGCCGGGATTGCGCGGTGGGCAGCAGCAGGTTCGACGTGATGCCATAGGCCGATCCCTCGATGGCGACGATATGGCTGAGGCCCATGAGGCCGCCCTTTGCCGCTGCGTAATTGGCCTGCCAGGCGTGGCCGAACATGGCGGATGCCGAACCGGTGAAAAGGAACCGGCCGTAGCCGTTTCGACGCATTGCGCGATAGGCGGGCTGGGCGACATAGATGGCCCCTTTCAGATGCACGTCGATGATCGCGTCGATCTGCTCATCGGTCAGATCTTCGAACCGGCCATTGCGCAGGAAGCCTGCATTGTTGATGCAGATGTCGACCTTGCCGAAGGCATCTAGCGCGGTCTGGACAATGGCCGCACCTCCCTGTCGCGTCGACACGCTGTCGTAATTGGCGACCGCTTCCCCGCCCTTGCCGCGAATTTCCTGGACCACCAGGTCCGCCGCATTATGCGATTGCCCCTGCCCCGATCCGCTGCCTCCCAGATCGTTCACGACGACCTTCGCGCCGCGCCGGGCAAGCTCCAGCGCGTAATCCTTGCCCAAACCGTTGCCTGCGCCGGTGATGATCGCCACGCGGCCGTCGAAACGCAAATCGGTCATGTCCATCCTCTTCTTCCATTCTCTTTCGGCCCATGCGTTCGTCACGCGCAAACAGGCGGTCATCCATGGCGAGCGGCAGCCGGGGCGATCCTATCCCTTCGCCCGACCGGCGCCAGCATGGGCAAGAAAGATCGGCTATTCGATGAAAACAGGCGTCAGGGGTACTCAGTTTACGCTCTGGACCTGACCGCCGTCCACGCGGACATTGGCGCCGGTCATGTATCCGGCATGCGGGCTCGCGATCATGCAGACGACATGGGCGATCTCCTCGACCCGGCCGATGCGGCCGACGGGGATCGGCGTCAACTCGCGAGCGGCGCGGGCTTCTGCTTCCTCCAGGGAAATGTCGCCCCAGCCCATGTTCCGCTTGAGATTGCCGAGCCATGCCTCGACTGCCGGAGTGAGGATCATGCCGGGGCTGACACTGTTCGCGGTGACGCCGCAGGGTCCCAGTGCCTTCGCCAGGCTGACGGTCATGTTCAGCATGGCCGCCTTGGCCGCGCCATAATCCGGGCCGAAGGCGATGGGCTGCGTGGCCGCGGCACTGGCGATGTTGATGATGCGGCCCCATCCTTTCGCCTGCATCGCGGGCAGAAGCCGCCGGATCATCCGCGCGGCGGCAATGGCGTTGAGCTGATAGGTACCCTCCCAACCCTCTTCGTCCACCTCCGTTCAATGCATGGCAGAGGTGCCCACGGCGCCGCCGGCATTGTTCACCAATATGTCGACCTCCCCGACTGCCTTCGCCACCGCGTCCGCCCCTGCATCGGTGGAAAGATCGCCAATCGCCACGCAGACGCCGCGGCCAATCGAATCCGCCACGGCACGCGCCTTTTCCGCATCGCGGCCATGCACAATCACGGCGCAGCCTTCCGCCGCCAATAGTCGGGCTATGCCCGCGCCGATGCCGGAACTGCTGCCCGTCACCAGCGCGCGCTTGTCTGCCAGTCCAAGGTCCATGCCTGCCTCTCCTATGCTTTCACGATATGCTCGATGGCGATCATGGTCGCGTAATCGCTGACGAACTCGGCCACGTCCGCCGTAATCACGGCGATGTCCTCCGGGCTTCTGAACAACCCGTCGCGCAGCGCCGCTTCGCTTGGAAAATGAAGATGGGCCATGCCGAACCAGGGAACCGCCGGCGAAAAACGATCCTGCACATAGCGGTTCATGCCGACATGGATTTCGCAGGCGAGCGGGATATGTTCGTTCCAGTGCCGTTCCACATCCTGTCGTGGCAAAGCTTCGATGGCGCGGATGAAGGAAAGCTGGGAAAGGCCCGGCGTGATGCCGATCGGCAAGCGCGCAGCCGCTGCCTTGCCGACGATCTGGGCGGAGGAGCGCACCTCCACGTCTTCCCAATCGGAGCGGATGCTGTGGGCATCGAGCGCGGCGTCGGACCAAAGTTCGATCACCGCATCGTAAACCGGCGGCGTCGGAACACCGCCGGGCTCAGCCGGAGCATTCAGCCCTTTATGCACGACGATCCGCTCGGCCGCCTTGGCCCAGGTCTGCGCCGCGGCCCATTCGGGCGCGGATGCGGCCATGACGGACCGCGGTCCGCGCAAAAGGATGACCCGCTTCATCTTGCCCTCTCCCTGATCGCTCTTGCGCGACCGACTCGCATTTAATAAAATAAACGGTATAGTTTTATTTCGATGGAGCAAGCGTGCCCGGCGAAGACATCACAAGACCGCGCCGGGGGAGGCCGACCAATGCGGATGCGCCGGTGCGCGAGGCCGGACTGATCGAGGCAGCGGCGCGCGCCTTTCTGATGCACGGCTATGCCGGCGCGAGCATGGACCATATCGCCGCCGTCGCCAGGGTCAGCAAGGCGACAATCTATGCCCGCTTCAACAACAAGGCCGCGCTGTTCGAGGCCGTCGCCCTCCACAGCGTCGCGTCCATGCGCAGCGATGTGCGAAGCATCGCGACCGAGGGGCGGGAACCCGCCGGGGTGCTGACGGACTTCGCCCTTCGCATCACCGGCGAAGTGGCGGAGGCGGAGCGGATCGCCCTGCTCCGTCTCGCCATCGCCGCGAAGGAACGCTTCCCCGACATAGCCAAGCGGCTGCACGGCCATATCGCTGATACGGTGGCGCCGATAACCGCCTATCTCACCCATTTGCGGGAGGCGGGGTACGAGATCGACGATCCCGCCCAACTGGCCCAGCACTTCATCAATCTGGCCAATGGGGGGCTGCGTTTCCTCCTGACCGACGACTTCACGGACGAGGCGTTTCGGCAGCAATGGGCGACCCGCGTGGTCGCATTGTTCCTGCGAGGGATAGAGCGCTGAGCGGCAGACGGCATCCATGTCGATAGGGACATGCATCAAGCATGCATTGTTTACGCGCTTCTCCCCCCTCCGATTGTCGACCTCGCGCTTTTCTGAGACGTCTGGGGGCGAGTGGGCGAGTGGGCGAGGAGACGGCATATGAGGCGCTGGCTGATCACAGGCATTTCGAGCGGCATCGGCGCGGCGTTGGCGAAAGCCGCTCTGGCGCGGGGCGACCATGTCACTGGCGCCGCCCGCGACGCGCAAGCGATCAGCGCATTCGAAGCGGAGGGCGCAGGCCGCACCAGGGGAATCGTCGCGGACATGAGCGATCCCAGGCAGGTTTTGAGGCTTGCATGCGAAGCGCTGGCGGCCGGGCATGTGGACATATTGGTCAACAATGCCGGGCAGAGCCTGTTCGGCGCGGTCGAGGAGGTCGATCTGGATGATGCGCGCGGGCTGTTCGAGGTCAATTTCTTCAGTCCCTGGGCATTGACCCAGGCGCTGCTGCCGCATTTCCGCTCGCGCGGATCGGGCACGATCGTTCAATTGTCGTCGGGCTGCGGTCTGAACGGCACGCCCGGCCTCGGCGCTTACTGCGCGAGCAAATTCGCGCTGGAAGGCTTGACCGAAACGCTGGCGCTGGAGGTTGCAGCCCTGGGCATCCGCACCATGTTGGTCGAGCCGGGCGCGATCGCCACCCGCTTCATCAGCCATGGCACGCGCGAGGCGCAGCTCCGCATTGCCGATTACGGCTTTCTGTCGGGGCAGGGCAAGACGGTGCTGGACGGCTATTACGCCACCGCCGCCAGCCCGCCGGAAGCGGTGGCGGAGGCGATATTGGCGGCGCTGGACGGCGAAACGCTGCCCCTGCGCCTGCCGGTGGGAGAGGATATGCGCGGGGCGCTGGCGCAAAAGGCATCGGCGCTGGCTGCGCTGGCCGGTTGACGATGCGGCACTGAAGACTGCGCTATCGCAAGGATTTTCAGTTCGTCAGGATGACCTTGCCGTTCAATCCGCCCGCATCGACCAGCCGCTGCGCTTCCGCCGCTTGATCGAGCGGCAGGATGCGGGCGATGGGCACGGCGATCCTGCCCTGCGCGACGGCGGCGCCCAGACGGACGGCGTCGGGACCGCTCGGGACGACCGCGAAAAATTCTGGCGCAGACGGCAATTCGTCGCTCGGGATCGGCGTGGTGGCGGCGGTCAGCACCCGGCCGCCGGGCTTCAGATGCCGGCAAAGCGCGCCGACTGCTTCGCCGCCCACAGTGTCGATGACATGATCGAAGGACGCGCCGCTCCAATCCTCCTTGCCCAGGGCGATCACATCGTCAGCACCCAGAGCGCGCACAGCCTCGACATGAGCGGCGCGGACGGCGGCGGTCACATGGACGCCCCGCTCCTTCGCCGCAAACAGGGCGAAACGGCCGACGGCGCCCAGCGCGCCCGTCAGCATCAGCCTCTGGCCCGCCTGAAGGTCCAACCCGCGTTCGACCATCTGCAATCCGGTCAGGCCAGCGGTAGGTATCGCGGCGGCGGTCGGCAGATCGAGGCCATCGGGCACCGGCGCCAGATGATCGGCGGCCACGGCGACCTGCTCGGCATAGCCGCCCTTGCGAAACGGATCGAGCATGCCGAAGACGCGGGCGCCGGGCGCAAAGCCCTCCCCGCCGATGACTTCGCCCGCCACGTCATAGCCCAGGACATGAGGGAAACCGACAGGCGCGAAGCTTTCGAACAGGCCCGCCCGCCATTTGCCGTCCGCCGGATTGACGGCCGCGGCCAGGATGCGCACCAGCGTTTCCCCCTGCTTGGGCTGCGGTGGCGGCAGATCGGCAGGTTCCAACACCTCCGGGCCGCCATGGCGGTTGATCACGATCGCCTTCACCCCTGCATCTCCTTCATTCGGCCAGGATCATCGACGCGCTCCGTTGGCGCTGATCTTGTGGCGAAGCCGGGCATCGGCGGGAAGCATGTCAGGCGCAATCATCACGTCGGTGATTAGGGTCTTAAGGTGCCAGCGGCTACTCTCCCGGCACAATTGATGGGAGCAGGATATGCAGAGACTGAAGGGCAAGGTGGCCGTCGTGACCGGCGCGGGCCGCAATATCGGCCGGGCCGAAGCGATGCTGCTGGCGGAGCAGGGCGCGAAGGTCGTCGTCAACGATCTGGGCGGCGGCCCTTATGGCACGGAGAGCGGCGACGCATCGCTGGTTGAAACCGTCGCGCAGGAGATACGCGACGCGGGTGGCGAGGCGATCGGCCAATATTCCAGCGTGGCGACCCGCGAGGGCGGCGAGGCGGCGGTGCAGGCGGCCATCGATGCCTTCGGCCGGATCGACATTCTGGTCAACAATGCGGGGATCGTCCGCCCGGCGCGGATAGACCGGATGACGGACCAGGACTGGAATCTCTGCATGGACGTCAGTCTGACGTCGAGCTTCTTCACCTGCCGCGCCGCGGCGGCGCATATGATCGCGCAGCGGTCCGGCGTAATCGTCAATACGGGGTCGCCATCGGGCTTCGGCCATTGGGGCATGGCCAATTATTCCGCCGCCAAGGAAGGCCTTCTGGGCTTCACCCGCACCATTGCGCGCGACCTGGGGGAATTCGGCATTCGCGCCAATCTGATCCGCCCGGTGTCGCATCTGACGGGCACGCATACGCCGGAAATCGACGAGACCATCGCTGAATCGGCGCGGCTTGGCATTCCGCTGCTGTGGAACAAGCCGATGGCGCAGCCGCGCATGACCGCCCTGCCCGCCCATGTCGCGGCGCTGGTCGTATGGCTGTGCACCGATGCCGCCTCCCATGTCAGCGGGCGGGACTTCTACATCCAGGGCGACGAAGTGGCCCTGATCCCCGAACCTGAAGCGATCCGCACCAGCATCCATCCCGGCGGCTGGACGCTGGACGCGTTCGACGAGCAGGCGAACCGCGACTATCTGTTCGGCTCGATCCAGAACCGGTTCGTGCGAACGCCTGATCCGGTTTAAAGCGGACCAACCGGCGGGGCGGCATGATCGACCGCCGCCCAGCCGAAACGCGGCGCGGTGGCGGCGTTATTCTCCTCCGCCTGCCATTCGACCGGATTCACCATCCAGTAGAACAGGCCATAGACGATATGCGCGCGGATGGCGCGCCATGCCTCTTCCTCGGACGGCGGATGGGCCACGCCATGGCGGGCCAGCGCGGCAAGATAGCCCGCGACCAGATCCCTCTCCCAAGCCCGCCGGTCCAGCGGATCGAGCGCGGAGATGTAGAAATAGGTCACGTCCTGCGCCCAATGGCCGCGACGCGTGGTCTGCCAGTCGAGGAAGCCCGGCCGCCCCTCGCGGGTGAGATACATATTGCCCAGATGCGCGTCGCCATGGATGACGCAACGCGGACCCTGCTCCCCGAAAAGGCGCAATTCCTGCAGCGCCGCATGAACCCCCTCCCGGTCGCGGCAAGCCGCCGGAATGCCGAGCGACCGGGGCAGCCCCATATAATGCGCCCATGTTTCGGGCTGGAGCTGACCGCGCCCGAAATCGCCCCAGGCTTCGTCCGGCAATGGATCATGGCGCATCAGCCAGCCAAGATCGCCATCGTCCTCCAGCGCGGGACTGTTCCACCAGCGCGCGTGCAACGCGGCCATGTCGTCCAGGAAAGCGGCGGCCTGATCGCGGGTCAGCGGCTGCTGCACGCGGCAGATATGGGCGCCGGTCGGTCGCAGATCCTCCATGACCACCATCCCCTGATCGGCATTCGCCGCGGCGTAGAGGATTTGCGGCAGCCCCAGCAGCAGGCGCGGCGCCAGCTCCGCGAAAAAGCGCGCCTCCGTCTGGTAGCAGAATTTCACCAGCTCCCGATGCTCGGCAAGACCCGCCTTGATGCACAAGGCCCGCGGCAGGCCATGGCCCCGCCCGGCGTCATTATAGGTCGCCGTCACCATCATCTTGGTGCCCGTGCCCCAAAGGATTTCGTGGACGTCGAGCCTCTCGACCCGCGTTCCGGGATAGCGCGGTGCCAGAGCTTCGCCCAGCCAGGAGGCGGTGACGTCTTCAGGGACCAACGGCAACCATGGTTCTTTCATGCAGCCTCCTCCATATGCAGCTTCGATAACAGGCAGGCGACCAGATGCCCGACGAGCGTTTGCAGCAAGACATGCCCTTCCCCGTCATCGCAGCGCCGGCGGGGAATTCGGCGTCCATGGAGCGCTTGACCCCGGCGGAAAATAAGGTTCGCATGGGATGGTCCGGCAGATCGCAACATAGCCTAAGAAATCCCGCCCAGGGCTGAGGGAGCCGCCGACGCGCCCGGTGCCGGCCACAGCCGTTCCCGGCCATCCGCGATCGGAGCAAGACCCTGCTTCACATTCCCTTCACGCCCTGAAGAACCAGTCTGACGATGGCGGCGACGTCCATGTGCAGATTGTCCGTACCCACCAACAGGCGATGCATCGGCGCCAGCACGGCGAGGTCGTAGAGGAAGCAGGCGGCCCTATCCGGATCGCGTACACCGCAATTGAGGAGAGGCTGGCGCAGCATGGCCTGCGCCTGCGTCAGCCCGTTCCGGTTCGCCGCCAGTGCCAGCGCAGGCAGATTTGTCGCCTCCGCCACCAGCAACCGGTACATGGCGAGCGCATCCTCGTCCGTGGCCATCGCGTTGAGGGCACCGACCATGCGGGTCAATATCGCCTCATCGCTCGCGGCTTCGCGGCCGATCCGCTCGATCATGGCGAAACGGCGGGCGATGAACTGCTCCAGAACCGCTTCGAGAACCGCGCGCTTGTCCGGAAAGCCGGCATAGAGGGTCCTTTTCGACATGCGCGCCAGCGCGGCAATGGCGTCCATCGACGTGCCGGAAAAACCCTCCCGCCGAAACAGATGCGCCGCGGCGTCGAGAATGCGGGAGCGAGCGTCCAGCACATCCAGTTGCGGGGGCATGACACGCCCGACTATCGCATCATCGTCGGCCGTCACGGCTGCTGGGTCAGATCGGGGTCGAAGTCTTGCCGAATGGGTCATGACCGGTGTTCGTCCCTCATGCCACGAAAGCGAGCGGCAGGCCCGGCCCCGGGCGAACGGCCGCGCAGCAGCCGACCCGTTCCGGCTGCCGTGATCCAGACATCCCGGCCATTCTCGGCGCCGAAGGCGATGTTCGTCACCATGCGATCATCGATCGGCATGTCGCCGCGCAGGCCGATGGCGGGATCGACGATGGTGATACCGCCTCGCCCAATGGAGACGATGCAGACATGCCCGCCCGCCTCCACCGCGAAGCTGTCCGGCATGATGTGGCCCGACGCCGTGGCGGCGACTTCGCCGCTGAGGCGCCCATCGCCCAATTCCACCACCAGCGCCGATCCATCGGAAAGCGCCACCGGCCTTTCCGGAATCAGAAGGCCGCTTGCCATGACCTCCACGAACCTCTCCCATGCCTGCTGCCCTGTTCGACAGTCAGGTAGAGAGGATCGATCCCGTTCGGGCAACGGCTTTCACACAGGCGCCGACAATGCATCACAAGTCCGTACGACCGGCCTTATGGCGCCGGGACGTGCCGGCTGTTCCGCGGGATGTTTCAGTGCTGCGGACGGATGAACATGGCGGTGCCGTGGTCGGATGCGACATAAACGGGATCACCGATCTTCACCAGTTGCGGGATTTCCTCCAGCGCCAGCGGCATGCCCGTCAGCCGTCCTCGGGTTATCCGGCAGAAACTGTCCTCATCGATGCGGAAGGTGCGCTGTTCCCCCTCCTTCGTTTCCACGGCGATGGCGCAGGCGTCGAGCGCGGCGACCGTGCCGACGGTCGGGATATTGCCCGATTTCGGCATGCCGCGAATATCCATCGACAGGCGGAAATGGCGGTCGGACCGGTTGGCAAGTCCGCTATGGGGCGTTTCCAGGCTGAACACCAGCAGGTCGCCGGGTTGGTAGAGGGCGCGGCACCAGGCATCGGCCGGGATCACATCGTCGCCTATGCCCTGGGGCGGCCGGGGAAAATCATTCATCCGGGGACGGTGCAACCCTTCGGCAACAGCCAGGCCGCCCGTCTCCTCATCGATTGGAGCGAGCGGCATCCAGCAGATTTTCAGTGGCAGCCCCTTGTTGTTGGGACCATCGCAATGGACGAAGTTGAACCGCGAGTCCGGCCGACCCGTGCCCGGCGGCAGCGCGTGATATTCGGTATTGGGCACCCAGAAGACCTCTTCCCCGAACAGCTCCTCGAAAAAGGCGCGGATCGCGGGCTCCGCGACGAATTGATCCCGCGGATAGCGCGCCAGCAGCGGATCGGTGGCCGGCGTGCCGTCGTTGCGGATCGGAAAATCGTCGAGCGGTGCGCCATTATACACGGCCGCGTCGTCGCGCGCAGGGTCGACGACTCCCAGGTCGCGCAAGACATCCAGGTAGACGGCGCGCAACCGGCCGACAGCATCCCTGTCCAGCACGTCGCGGAAGAACCAGTAGCCGTCCCGATCCCATGCGGCATCCAGCGCCGCGCGATCGCCCAGCAGATGATTGGCGGTCCTGAGCTCGCGCATTGGCGGGGTATCAGGCGAGGTGGAAGTAATCATGTCGGCCATGTCCGGTCTTCCCATAAACGTCGGGCCAGGCCGACCCGCATCCGTCCCGCGAAACAGGACGGATGCGGGGCAGCCGCCCCTTTTTTCAGAAATGATAGCGCAGGGTCACGCCATAAGTCCGCGGCAGGCCGGGCGTGTGGCTGGTGTAGCCCAGGCTGTCGAGGTTGATGAGCAGGAAGTCGTATTTCTTCTTGGTCAGGTTGTTGACATAGAGGGCGAGGTCTAAGCCCGATCCCATGACCCGGTTCCAGCTCGCGTCCAGATTCACCAGATTATAGCCCTCTGCATCCGTATAGCCCGGCACAACCGTATCGTTCCCGACATAATCGTCGGTATGATAATAGCTGATCCCGATGGACGCATCGCCCTGAGAACTGTCCAGCGGTGCGAGCAGCCGCGCGCCCAGCGTGTAGACATTGCGCGGCGCGCGGGCGAAGGGATCGTTGCTGTGGTCGCTGCCGTCCGGATAGATGAACTTCGTGAACTTCGCGTTGGTATAGGCATAGTTGGCCGACAGTTCCAACATGGACACCGGACGGAACAATATGTCCGCTTCGATGCCCCAGATGCGCGCCTTGCCCGCATTGGTCGTGACAGTGGTGGGGGGCAAGGCCAGCGGATCGGTCAGCAACCGCTGGATGTCGTTATATTTGGCGTAATAGGCGGCCAGATTGGTGCGCAGGAACATGCCGCCCATGCGCCAGTCGGCCTTCACCCCCAATTCGACATCGTCCACCGTTTCCGGCCTGAAGGTCCGGCGCAGCCCGGCCTCGGTCGAGGCGCGGGCGCCGAAGCCGCCGGTGCGGTAGCCATGCCGGTGCGCAAGGTAGATCAGCTTGTCCTGCGCGATCTTATATTCCAGGCTGAGATTGTAGGTGACTTCGGAAAAGCTGTCGCCCACGTTCAACTCGCACTGCGAAAGCGGCACGGCGGTTTCCGGCGTCGCGGGATTATTGTCGAGGTCGCGGGTGAAACGGCATGCGGTGGCCGTGCGATTGCGGATCGTCGCCTCGCGCTTGTCTCGATTGTAGCGAACGCCGGCCGTCAGGCTCAGGCTGTCGTTGAAACGATAGGTGCCCTGCGCGAAAGCGGCGAAGCTGCGGTTGCGGCCCGCCACATCGGTATTGCTGAACGCAGCGGTGGGATAGCCGAAAATATCTTCCGGCTCGACCAGGCCCGGATCGACGCTGCCGACCGTGGAAAGACCCTGGTTGCGACCCTTTTCCCAGAAATAATAAAGGCCGGTGATCCAGTTGAAGTTTTCGGTTTCGCCCAGCAGTTGCAGTTCTTCCGAAAACTGCGCGGTCCAGTCTATCCGCTGCTGTGGATGCAGCGAATTCATGCTTCCATCCATATCGTCGAAGATGTTGTCCTTGACGTGACGATAGCCGACGATGTTCTTGACCGTCAGCATGTCGTTGAGCGGAATGGTCGTGGTGTTGGCGATGTCGTGCGTCTCCACCTTGGTGAAGATGTTCGATCCATTGGCGATGCGATAGGGGCCCCGCGCCTGCTGTTCGGCGAGCAATTGCTCCAGCGGGCGATAGCCACGCGCCGCGCGGACGGCGGCGCCGTTCAGCGATCCGGTGGAACGGACCTTGGCGAGAAAGCTTGCCGTGCCGCCATCGTCTTCGTGGAAATAATTATAGACGGTCAGCGATTCGACGCCGCTGTCGTTCTTCATCAGCACGGAGGCGCGCACACCCTCCTGCGCGGTGTCGTTGACGTTGCGGCCCAATATCTCGTCATAGACGAAGCCGTCGTCGCGCTGACGCTGGCCGGCGACGCGCACCAGTATATTGGGCGACAGGGGCACGTTCAGCATGCCCTCCACGATGAAGGTGTCCAGATTGCCGTAGGTGACGCCGACGCGGCCTTCGAAATTGTCGGTCGGCCGGTTGGGACGGATGATGATCGCGCCGCCGGTCGTGTTGCGGCCGAACAGCGTGCCCTGCGGCCCGCGCAGCACTTCCACCGATCCTATGTCGAACAGCGCGCCATTGACCCCCTGCGTGCGCGCAAGCACGATGTCGCCCATATAGGTGGAAACGGACTGGTCCGCGAGCAGGGTTAGTTCCTGCTGGCTGAGGCCACGGATCGCGAAATTGGGCAGCGAACGGCTGCCGCCCTGTCCGGGAACCGACACAAGGCTGGGGACCACGCGGCTGAGGCCCGCGACATTCGAAATATTGGCGCGCTCCAGCGTAGCGCCTGACACCGCACTGACGGAGAGCGGCACATCCTGCAACCGTTCCTCACGCCGCCGTGCCGTTACGACGATGTCGTCACTGCCGAAGGCGGCCTGCGCATGCTGGAGTTCCTGTTCGGGCGCCGCCTGCGCCGATGCAATTGCCGGAGCCGCTGAAAGCAGGCAGGCACAGGACGACATCCAGAAACTCGAGATTTTCATGACAACCTCCCCTGAAACATTGATGTTCGCTTTTGTTGTGAAATCGTGACCGCCTCGCCGCCGGGCCGGTCGGTTGCCTCGTCACAGCAGGCCGCGTTCCTCCGACGTCGGCAGATCTTCGGGCGATATGCCGGCCTCGCGCATGGCCATGATCACCGCTGTCTGGGCAGAGGCGATGCAGGGGAAACCGACATAGGGCGTCAGTTGGACCAGCAGCCCTTCCAGTTCCTCCACCGTCAGGCCATTGGCCAGGCCGATCTTGACATGGTTTTTCAGCTCCAGCGATTGACGCGACGCGATCAGCGCGGAGATGACGGCTATGCTCTTTTGCTTGCGGTTGATGCCTTCATGCCGCCAGGCATCGTGAAAGGCCCAGCCTGCCGCCATGCGGGTAATATCCGACCCGAAACGGTTCGATGTCGCGGCTTCGTTGAAGGCGCCGCCGAAGCGTTCGCCCATGACGCCAGTGATGAAGGCGACGCCCGATTCCTGTTTTTCATCCAGTTGGCTCATTGATTCGGTCCTTCTGTTCCCGCGTCGGCCGCCAGTTCCGCTTCGGCCAGGAAATGCGCGGCAATGGGGCCGATCCGCGTGACGCCACCGTCCACGGGCAGCAGAACGCCGGTGATGAAGCGCGCATCGTCGCTCGCCAGAAAAGCCACTGCCCTGGCGATGTCCCAAGCATCCCCTTCGATGCCCAGCGGCGCGATGGCCCGCCGCAATGTACGCAGACCTTCGGGCAGCACATGCATGGCATGGGGCGTCATGATATGGCCGGGCGCAACCGCGTTGACGCGGATGCCATCGCGGCCATGCAGGACGGCGATTTCGGCGGCAAGTTGCGCCATCGCCGCCTTCGACGGGCCATAGGCTATCGATCCATGGGCCCGTATCCCTGCGATGGAGGATATGTTGACGATCGATCCCCCGCCCGCCGCCTTCATGGCCGGTACGGCATGACGGATCATCAGCATCGCGCTTTTGAGGTTGACGTCGATGACCCGCGTCCAGCCGCTCTCGTCCGCCGCGTCCAATGCAACGGGATCGGATATGCCGACATTATTGACCAATATGTCGAGCCGCCCGGTATGCGCGACCGCCTGCTCCACGAAATGGCGGCAGTCGGCATCGACCGTGACATCGCCGGCCAGCGTGAAGGCCTGTCCACCGGCAGCATCGATGCGGCGGCGCGTTTCCTCCGCGCTTTCCCTGTCGCGGTCGACCAGCGCGACATGCGCGCCCTCCCCCGCCAGCAGCATCGCGATGGCGCGGCCGGTGCCGATGCCGTCGCCCTGGGTCCCCGCGCCCGTGACGATGGCCGAACGTCCCTTGAGGCGTGGATAGAATTTAGTGGGTTGCGGCATGGATCAGGCCCGGTCCTGCCTGGGCCCATCACGTGTCGGAAGACATGAAAATGCCGTCTCCGGCGCGCCTGTTGCGCGCCCGGCCATTTGCTCGATCATGCGAAACTCTCCCAATGGCCAAGTCCATGGCCTATTTTCTATGCATGCATCATGCGACTCTCCTGGCACTGGCGTCAGGTGTGGTTTTGACATCATGACGGGGGTAAATTACCATCCTGTATGGCTCGAGATATTGCAGTGATCGGATTTGACGGCGCATGTCTCGCCAGTGTCGGCTTGTTCCTGGATCTGTTCGGCCAGATGCGCCTGCGCGTGGCCGATCAGTTTCGAACAAGAGACGACATCGGCATGCACACACGCGCCAAATTGTTGGGACCAAGCCCAAGGCCAATTCAGGTCCTGGGCGGATGGAAGTTGCAAGTGGAAGATGGGCTGGAGGCAAGGCCCCATCTCTATATCCACGTGCCCGACTTCTATTGTCCGGAGGAAGAGACGCCGGAATATCTTGCCAAACTCCATTCCGTAATCGACTGGCTCCGCAGTCAATATGCAGGCGGCGCGCATCTGTCCGCCACTGGGCGGGGAATAGAATTGTTGGCGGAGGCCGGGCTGACGGGCAATGGGCCCGTGCCGGTGACGCGAGGCGCAGCCGCGGAATTCCGCAGGCGTTATCCGCATATCCGCGTCAACACGACGGACCCCATTGCCGAAGTCGACCGGATCATGATGGCCCGCGGGATGACGCACGAAATGAGCCTGCTCACCCGCCTGATCGGCAGGCTGTTGTCACCGACCATGGCAGGGACGCTGGCGGACGCGATGGGCATGGAATCGGACCGGCCCGGCCTGTCGGACGATCCCCTGGTCGCAGCGGCGCAGATGTGGCTTTCCGAACGGGCGTCGCGCGGGCTGCATATCGGCATGCTCGCGACGCATCTTGCGGTGAGCCCGCAGACACTGATCCGCCGGTTCCGCGCGAAGCTGGGCATGACGCCGCGGGACTATCTGCGGCTGGTGCGGATGCGCAGCGCGCAGTCGCAGCTACGCGATACCGATCGCCCGGTTTCGCAGATCGCGACGCTGATCGGCTATAACGATCTCAAATCCTTCCAGCAGGCGTTCCGCCACCATAGCGGGATGAGTGCGAGCCATTATCGCGCCCTCGTCCGGAACGGCGGCGATCCGCTTCCCTCCCCATCCGGCGCGGTGGGCGGCTCCGATTTCGCGATGCCACTGATATTGTGCTGAAGCTGCGGATAATGCGTGCGAATGGGGGACCGGCAGATGGCCGATCCCCCGATCGATCAGAACTGGACGCGGAATTCGCCGCCCATCGTCCTTGGCGGTTGCAGATAGGTCGCTGCCTGGGGATAGGGCTGCGACGCATTGAGCGCATTGCCCGCCGGGAATAGCTGGCCCAGATCGACATGGTTCAGCAGGTTCTTGACCCAGAAGGCCAGTTCGCCCTTCACCCCGTTGCCAAGCGGGATTTCGGAGATGCCCGTGCGCATATTGATGCGGTTGGTGAAAACGCCGGGATTATAGCGCGGCGAAGGCGAAGCAGCGGTTCCGGTCGAATTGACCACCGTCAGCAGCTTGTAGGGCGCGCAACATGTCATTTTCGAGCTGCGCGTCCAGTCGAAATGGATGTTGAAGACGCCGGGGTCGAGCGGCCGGCTGAAGTCCACGGAAACGGAGCCGGCATGTTTGGCCGCGCCTACGCCCAGCAGTTGGAGGAAGGATGCGCCGGGGTGGGCCGCCATATCGGCGGGCGATACGACCAGGGCGCCGGCACAATTGCCGGCCGGGGCCGCCGCGCACGGACCCGACGACAGGATGCTCGTCCCATTGGGTTTGAACGTGGTCAGTGTCCGCGGATCGATCCCGATCAACCGCTTGTTGCTGTCGACATAGGTATAGTTCGCCGCCAGGCTCAGCCCCGGCACGATCCGGGCGCTCAGTTCCACTTCCAGCCCCTTTGCCCTGTAGGGAACGGTGACGTTGAACGTGTCGGAAATGCTGGGGTTCGTTGCCGGGCTGGTCTGAATGGATTGTTGCTGATCCTCGACCTTATATTTGAAGGCCGCGATGTTCAAGGTCACGCGCCTGTCGAACCATTGGGACTTCATGCCGATTTCCCAGGACTTCAAAACTTCGGTGCCATAGGCGGTGAACACCTGCGAACGAACATTGGCGCCGCCATCCCGGAAGCCGGAGGCATAGCGGACATAGGTGTTCATGTCCTCGGTCAGCTTGACCTTGGCCGTGAAGGCGGGATCGACGCGCTTTTCCTTCGCCTCGTTGCGCAACTGCGTCGGCAGGATCACACCGTTGAAGATGTCGCGCCGGGCCCTCTTGGTGTCGTCGCTGTAACGCAGGCCCGCGGTCAGTTCCAGCCGCTCTTCCAATATGGGTGGCGTCCAGCTTGCCTGACCGTAGGCCGCATAGGCGTTCGTCTTGGAAAATTGGCGGATGAAGCCGCCATTGGGCGCGAAAGGACTGTAATAGGGGGCGCGGCTGGGGCCGCCGCCCGGCGTGCAGGGCGCGCCCGCTATGCCCGCCGGACAATTGGTGGAAAAGCCGGAATCACGTTCATCCTGCACATCTTCGTAGAAATAGATGCCGCCGACCGTGACGTTGAAGCTGGACGTCGTGTAGATCGCCTGAAGTTCCTGGCTGAAGACCTTGGAATCCAGATAATTGCTGGCCCATGCCTGCACGGGCGACGTTCCCAATGACGTAACCGCCCCGCCATAGTTGATGGAGCGACGCAATCCGGTGATCGACTTCAGCGTCAGCGCGTCGCTGGCGCCATAGGTCAGGTTCAGCACATGACCGCGATTCTTCGTGATGAAATAGAGCGAGGGAATCGCGAAGGGCGCACTGTCGGGATATTTGTCGAGATCGAGCGGAAACTGCTGATAGCGTCCTCCATCGGTCGTGAAGATCGTGGCCGGGCCTGTGGGCGGCACGGTGATGCCGCCATTGGGGTTCTCGATCGTGCCGATATTGGGAGACACCAGGATTTGCGGAAAGGCCTGATCGTCCTTTGCCCAGACATTGTCATAGGCATAGAAAATGTTGAGATCGCCGAAATCGCGTTCCACCGCGACCCTGCCGCCATAGGTCTTGAGCTGACGGAAGTCCCTGTCATAGTCTCCAGTCTTCCAGTGAAAGGATGAATAAGGGCTTGAAACGGGGGTTATGTTTTGCAGGAGAGCGCTCTTGACGTTCCGGAAATACCCACCCCGCTTGCGGTACATGCCCGACAACTGAATACGGAATCCCGCGATTTCCGGCATATCTAGACGCCCCTTGAGCTCATAGGCATCGAAATTGCCGATGCCGGCGCGGAAGTCTCCTCCCAGCACGCCGCTTGGCCGGCGGGAAACGATCTGCACAACGCCCGCCTCCGCATTGCGGCCGAACAACTGTCCCTGCGGCCCACGCAGCACCTCGATGCGTTCAGGCGTGATAAGGTCGAGCGCGCCGCCCTGGGCTCGCGGAATGTTGATGCCGTCGATATAGAAGGCCACGGCATTGTCCTGCGTGCCCTGGGACGCGTCCGATGTCCCATAGCCGCGCATCTGGAGCGCTACCCCGGTCTCAGTCCCGTTGAGCGGATAGGAAGTAAGACCGGCGATCTTGCCCGGCCCCAGATCATTGAGATTTTCGATACCCCGGCTGCGCAGCGTGTCTCCACTCAGCGCGGTGACGGCAAGCGGCACTTCCTGCAGTCGCTGTTCGCGCCGTGTGGCGGTCACGACGATGTCTGCATCTCCAGCCGTGGCGCGGCCGCCCTGATCCTGCGCGCTGGCAAGAGAGGGCATGGACAGGGCGGACAGGGCCGCACTGGCGAAAAGAAGCTGCTTTTTCATGGACGTCTCTCCCTATGATTTTGTTCTATGAGCGAGCGATGCGAATGCGCCTCCCGAACGGTTCCAAGGATGCATGGGAACCCGGCGCGGGTGATCCGGAGCAGGCGGAATCATGCCGAGACAAAGAAAGCACCTGCCCGCATCGCAATTGATGAAGCAGGCGGATCATGTCCGGAAATATGGCCAGGCGCCGCGCAGATCGCATCGTCCCTCCCCTTCGGACAGAACATCCGCCGTTCTCGCGGTCTGGATGCCGGCGGCTTCAACCGCCTGTCCTTGATCCGGCATATCAGCGCCAGAACGGTGCAAGGCTAACTACGGCGCATATTGCATGCAAGTGCGCCTACATAGATCGTATTTGTGATCTCTCCGACCATGGCCTCGGATGGAAAAGCCGGTTCAAGGCTCGATCGAGTTTTTACAGCGGTTGGGCACCAACAAGTGGCGGCTCAAAGCGCATCTGCGATGATCAGGCTGAATTGATCTGTGAAGACCCTGCGACCTTCCGCTCAATCGACCGCGAAGCGCCGGTCATAAGCAGCCTGGCGGCGCGCGATCTGTGCCTGCCTTTGCCGAGGCGTCACCTTCGCAACCGCTGGCGGCAAAGCCTCCCCAAGCCGCGCCAACGCCACTTTCCGGCTTTCGATCGACGGGGCTTCCGCATCGGGATCGGGGAAGCCCTGCCAACGGTGCAGGACCAGCACATCATGCAGCCCGCATGGATTCAGCCAATTATGCACGCCCGGGTCCGCCATGGAGAGGACATAGGTGAAGCGTCCGTCCGCATCCGGCGCCATTTGCGCATTGGTCAGGCTGATCTGCCTGTCGCGATTGGGCAGGCTGCGCAACCACAGGTCATGCAGGACGATGTCGCGATAGGTTGCGCCCGCCGCATTGGCCGTGATGATGACCGCTTCATCCTCGCGCAACGTGAAGTGGCCCAGGCTGCCCTGCTGGGTCACCAGTCCGCCCACAGACCCCGCTCCCTCGGGCGGCGTCATCATCTGTGGGCCGTTGAAGAACAGACGCTGGGCATAATAGGCATAGAATACATCGGACAGGATATTGCGAATGGCTGTAGCGGCCAGTTCATCTTCCGTCAGCGGGGGTCGCGTCGGCGGGTCGAGCCTGCGCACCTGCAACGCATCGGGCTGCTGCCGTTCCCAATCCCCCATGGAATCGCGGATGAAGAGATAGAGCGTCCCTGCCGGTATCTGGAGATGATTCCGCCGTTTCCCGGCAGGCATATCATCCAGGGTGAGCCTGTACCGGCCGTCCTCGTCAATCTCCATGGCAAGTTGTTCGAGCGATGCCAGCGTCGCGGACGTGGTGCTGTTGCTGACCAATTGGAAGGTGACGTAAGTGGACGGTTCGACCTGCCTTTGCCCCGTCAGTTCATAGCGTCCGCCTGCCGCGACGGGAATGATGCGATAGGCGTTGTTGGGATTGTCTCCACCCCATTTCGCGCCGGGCACCTTATGTCCGAACCATTGGCCGCCTTCACTATATACACGCAATATGCGGGGATGATTGGCATCCGTATTGGCGGCAACCAGCGTGCATTTGAAACAATAATCGGAAACATGGTCGTCGAACAGCGCCATCTGGTCGGCAGGCATGAGCCTGTCCGTCACGCGCCGCCACATGATCTCCGCACGGGCGCGAGCCGCCCTGACGTCCGGCCGCTCGAACAGTCGCATGGCGAGCCTCTCGAGATCGCGCTGGTCGACATTGGCCACCGGATTGGCGGCGGACAGAAAATAATCGCCAGTGTCAAGGGGCATCACATCCTTCTCCCATGCAGGCCGGCTATCACCAACAGGATCGACCATCCTATAGAACGATCGTTCTTATATTCGGCTTGAAGCCGCCAATCCATGGAGATATGATGCACTTGGTAAACTAGTTCCGTCAAGCTCTGGCTTCACCGCGGGGCGCGACGCCAATATCTTCGGACCCGAGGCATCCGGTGGCTGCTCAGGCCACTGCCCCCTCCGCCGCATCCGCCTCTCCGCTTTCCTTCGCCTTGGCGGGCATGCGCACCAGCGGATAGAACACCTCCTCCGCCCAATGGGGCTGCGCACCGGGCACGCCATAGCGCCAGGGCCGCCCCTGCGGAATGTGCAGCGTTCCGAAAATCCAGTCGAGAAAAGCGAAGGTGACTGCATAGTTGCGATAGGATGCGCCGTCCTTGCCATAGCCATGATGGCTATGATGCATACCCGGACTGATCAGCAGATGCTCGATCGCGCGGAACATGGTGCCGAAACGCGGATGTCGCCGGATAGCGTCATCCCAGCGAAAATGGCTGTGGGTGATGAGGTTCCAGCAGAAGATGGTGAGAATGACGAGGCCCACCGCGATCCCCTGCCCCAGATAGACCGCAAAGCCCGTAATCCATGCGGTCGGCACGACGAACGACCAGAACAGATTGATGCGCTGTGTCACCAGCACGTTCATGTACCGCCCCGCATGATGTGTCCGGTGTATCTTCCATAACCAGCGAAGCGCCGATCGGCGCTGCCCCTCATGCGCCCACCGATGTCCCCAGTAGAAGGCGAATTCCACCAGCAGGAACAGGCTGACATAGGAGGGCAGCAAGGGAAGGTGGGCGAGCGCACCCTTCCCCTGCGGCAGCAGCAGCGCGGCCGCGCCAGCGATCAACAGCCCGGCCAATATTCGCGTGACCAGCGGATTGAGCAGGGCGCACAGGCCGAGCACCAATATATCGTCGCGACGATAAATGCCGCGATGGCGGCCCATGAGAATTTCCGTTGCCAGGACGATCGCCGTCACGGCAAGCACCGGACCATAATAGGACATTGTTTCTCTCCTTGTCCGGCAATTTAGGCTGGCTTCGGGGAGGCTTCCAATTCATTGACAGTGTGATTTCGATGAGTTCAGCACATGGACATCCGTAAACTTCGCCATATCGTCGCATTGAGTCAGGAACGGCACTTCGGCCTGGCCGCAGACCGCCTTGGCGTGACGCAATCGGCTCTAACGCGCAGCATCCAGGCGGCCGAGGCGGAAATCGGCCTGCGCCTGTTCGACCGCGGGCGCGACGGCGTATATCCGACGCGCGCCGGCGAAGCGCTGTTGGCTGACGCGGTGCCGCTGCTCCGCCAGATGGCGAATCTTGAACGCAATATGGCGCTGCTTTCCGACCGCGGGTCCGGGGAAGTATGTTGCGGTTTCGGCCCCCTCGCCGCTGCATTGCTGTTGGAGACCATGCTGTCCCATGTCGCCCGCGATCATGGCGGCCTGAGGGTGCGGACGAAATTGGGCGATGTCGGGGAACTCCAGGCGTTGCTCCAGGAAGGGGAACTGGACTTTGCCGTCCTGGCCCATGTCCTTGTGGAAGACCGGCCTGACCTCAGCTTCAGGCGCATTGGCCGGACGCGGTTGGGCGCGTTGGTGCGACGCGGCCATCCCCTTGCCGGCCGCACGGTGGGGGAGGAGGACATCGCAGGCTATCCCATCATCGGCGGAACAGGCGGCAGCCCGATCTACGCGCCCACGATCAGTTGCGACAATTTCGAGATTGCGGGCCTGGTTACACTGGCAAGCGACGCTGTCTGGATCACGGCGGAGGCTTTGGCCGAAGATCGATACGCGCTTATTCATGGTCTGCCAGTCGCTCAGCCGCTGGAGTTGGTGGTGGCATCCCTCGCTCGACGTACATTATCGGTCCAGGCGCTGTTGCTGATCGATCTGATCGTCGCGGCCCTGCGACACCGATCGGCCTAGAGCCAATCGACATTCAGAAGATGACGAGCCGAGCCGAAGGCCACCGAAGGTAAAATGGTGGTTTTCCGTGACCCGGCGCGCAGCCTACTCAAAGTAGGTGAGCACCGGAAGCACGGAAAAGCGTCATTTGCAGGCCATCAGGGCTGAATGTCGATTGGCTCTAGGCGGAACTGCCCCAGTCGACCCGGCTTTGCAGGAACTCCGCCACGGCGCGGACGGCCTGACGCTTCATGCGATCCTGGGGAATGAAGAGCTGGACGTCGACGCTTTCCCGGTTCCACTCCGTCAATACCGGCTTCAGCAGACCCGATGTCAGTTCCGGAGCGACCAGCATTTCCAGCGTCTGGGCTATGCCGACTCCGGCGACCGCTGCGGCGGCTATGGCGTCGCCATGATTGAAGGTGGCGACGCTGGCTGGGCGTAGCGACCGCCGCTCCTTTCCGCGAACGAATCGCCATTGACCAACCGGCCGATCGACCGTGGCGTAAAGCACGCAATCATGATCGTGAAGATCGTCAGGCGTCACCGGTTCGCCGCGACGCGCCAGATAATCGGGCGAAGCCACCTGCACGAAACGGGTACGGCCCAGATTGACGACTTCCCCCTTCCCTTCCGCCGGTACGCCGACGCGGATGAGCAGGTCGAACGCTTCGGGCCGGAACATCATGGTGCGGTCCCCGACGCTAAGGTCAAGGACGATGCGAGGATGAAGGGCGCGCAACTGCGACAGGGCCGGCACGACGAAGCGCAGGCCGATCGCGCCCGGCGCGTCCAGCGCGACGCGGCCACTAGGGCCCATGTCGCTCATCCGCATCCGGCTTTCGGCCTGTTCCACCGCTTCCAGAATGGATCGCGCTTCTTCCAGAAACAAATGGCCCTGAGGGGTGAGGGCGAAGCGGCGTGTCGTCCGGTGGATCAACCGCGCGCCCAGCCGGTCTTCCAGCCGGGCCAGATGGGTGGAAACCATGGTCGGGGAAAGAGCCAGCCGCTCCGCCGCACGGACGAAGCTGCCCGAATCCACGATCGCCACGAACACTTCCAAACCCGTCAGCCGATCCATGATTATCTCTCATCATTGCATAATGTGTCTCGAACTGTGGTGATTATCCGCTCAGATAGCAATGCTAGAAAGAGGCGACTTCAATAATAAGCTGAGAGGAAGCATGGCCTATCCGCGCCTGTTCGATCCGTTCCGGATCGGCAATCTGACGCTCAAGAATCGCATCGCCATGGCCCCGATGGAAACGCATCTGGGCGAACCCGACGGCGGCGTGAACGAAGCGATCATCGCCTATTACCGCGAGAGGGCGCGGGGCGGCGCCGGCCTTATCATCACGGAATTCACCTGCGTCGACGCGGAAACCGGCTTCAGTTCCAACGTGCCGCAATTGCGGTTGGACAATGACCGGTTCAAGGCCGGTCACGCGCGACTGGTCGCCGCCATTCACGCGGCCGGAGCGAAGGCGGTCATCCAGATTTCGCACGCGGGGCGGCAGACCAAGGAAAGCGTGATCGGCCGCCAGCCGGTCTCATCCAGCGCGATTCCTCTTAACAGCATCTATATGAACGCCGTGCCCCGGCCGCTGGAGGATGAGGAAATCCACCACATCATCGGGCGTTATGCGAATACGGCGCGGCTCGCCATGCTCGCGGGCTATGACGGCGTGATGCTGCATGGCGCCCATGGCTATCTGATCCAGCAATTTCTTTCCCCGCTGATGAACCATCGTGACGATGAATGGGGCGGCGATTTCGAGCGCCGGCTGCGCTTTCCCACCGAAGTCATCAAGGCGGTGAAGGCGCAGATCGGGAACAAGCCGCTAATGTACCGGATGTCCGTGGTGGACGGCGTTGAAGGCGGCATCACCATCGAGGACAGTGAGAAGATTGCGCCGCGTCTTTGCGAAGCCGGTGTGGATGCCGTCGACATCAGCTGGGGCTTTCTGGAAAGCGCCCATCTCATCCTGGAGCCGATGTCGGTCGAGGAAGGGGATCGCCTGCCCTATGCCCGCCGCATCCGGGAAGCGACCGGCAAGCCGGTAATCACCGCAGGCGTGATGCGCTGGCCCGACAAATGCGAGCAGGCAGTGATCAATGGCGACACCGACATCGTGTCGCTGGGTCGCGCGCTGCTGGCCGATCCGATGTGGCCGATCAAGGCGCAGCGCGGATTGGTCGACGACATCCGGCCATGCACCTCCTGCAACTGGTGCATTCGCGAACTGGCGCAAAGTCGGTCGGTCGCCTGCGCGGAAAACCCCCGTTGCGGCAAGGAGACGGAAGCGGAACTGGAGCGTTTCGCCAATGGCCTGAAAGCGGCGGTGATCGGCGCGGGCCCGGGCGGCATGGCCGCGGCCCTGCTTCTTGATCAGGTCGGCTTTGCCGTCACCCTGTATGAAAAGCGCCAGCGTCTGGGCGGCAATCTTATCACCTCGGCCGTTCCTCCCGGAAAGGACAAGCTGTTCTGGTATCATAAATTCCTGCTGAACCGGGTCGAACGCAGCACCATCACCGTGCGCGCCGGGACGCAGGCGACGCGGGAGGTGATTGAAGAGGACCAGCCAGACGTCCTGATCCTCGCCAATGGTTCGCGGCTGGCGCCGCTTGACCTTGCGAGCTGGGGCAATTTGCCGACCGCGCCAGCCTATGAAGTGCTGATGGGCGAAACGGATGTCCCGCCATCGACCCCTGAACGGCCGATCGTCATCTATGGCGGAGGTGAAACGGGAACGGAGACAGCGGAATATCTGGCGCAGGACGGGCATCATGTGCTGCTTGTCACCCGTTCCGACGCCAAGTTCCTCGCCCGCAACGCCGAAGTGCTTTACCGCGGCGCTCTGTTGCAGCGGCTGCATGGCAATGCTGCCATCCGCATTCTCGACAACACGACGCTGCATGCCGTCGATGGCGAGCATGTCACGCTCTCCGGCGATGGCGCGCTGACGGATCAGCCGGCCGCGGCCCTGCTGCTGGCCCATGGCCTGGTGCCCGACAGCGAATTGCCGGACGCTCTCACCGGTCTCGACATTCCGATGATCCGCATCGGTGACGCCGCGCAGGTTGCGCGGATCGGTGAAGCGGTGCGCGACGCCTATCGCGCGGTGCAGGATCTGCGCCGCCTCATCCTGCAACCGGAGCCGATCGCATGCTGAACATCGCCACCACCATCGAACGCCGCCCGCTCGACGCACCTTTCGGACTGGAAATCGTCGGCGCGGACCTGACCCGCGATCTGGACGGCGCGACCCGGAAGGCGATCCATGATGCATGGATCGACGCGGGAATCCTGCTCTTCCGCGACGTCCGCAACGACGACATGGCGCAGATGCGCCTCAGCACCATCTTCGGGGAAATGGAACCCGCAGCCACGGCCGATCTGAACGATCCCGTCAATCAGTTCATGATGACGCTGGCCTATGATCCGCAGGACCCCGCGGGCCGACCCAACCCCTTCTATCGCGTGGATGGCATCGATCGCGCAGGCTGGCTGGGCTGGCATTGGGATCAGAGCTTCATGCCTACAATCGTGCGCGGCGCCGTGCTGCGCATGACGGAACCGGCCCGCACCATGGGGGAAACCGGCTTCATCGACGCGATCCAGGCCTATGACCGGCTGTCGCCGGACATGCAGAAACGCATCGAGGGGCTGGAGGTCGTTTACGAATTCAACCCCGATTTCTGTTCCGGTCAATTCGGCTTCCCCACCGACATAGAACGCCTTGACGTCGGCGCGACGGTCAAGCCGGGATCGCATTACAATTTCCCGCCTGTCGTCCATCCGCTGGTGATCACCCAGATGGAAACGGGCCGGAAGGTGCTGAAACTCTCGCCCATGCATGCCCGCTATGTGCTGGGCATGGAAAGGGCGGAAAGCGATGCGCTGCTGACAGAGCTGGCGGCACATCTGGGTGATCCAGCCCATGCCTATTTCCACAAATGGCAGGAAAACGACATGGTCGTCTGGGACAATTGGCGGATCGTGCATTCCGCCAATGGCGTTCCGCTCGACTGCAAGCGCAGCGCCCGGCGCACGACCATTGCCGGCGACTATAAGGTCGGGCGCTATCTCGACCCAACACTCGATCGGGACCGCGAAGTGAAGCGGCTGGTGGACTGAACGATGGCGGAGCCGTTACTGACCGGCGCGACGATGCCGGTCAGCGACGATGGCCATGCATCATGGATATGATCTATCCGCCGGACGAAGGAATGCCGAACGGCATCAGGACCAGCCGCGGAGGAACCTTCCGGCGATTTCCCGCGCCCGCCCTTCGCGGTGGACGAAGCCAATATCATCGACCATCACCCGAAATCCCTGGGTGATGAGGCCTTGCAGGTCGAAGGCGGCGTCCTGCGGATCGCCCGGGCGCAGCACGCCGTCCGTCATCAGCCGTTCGAAATAATCGCTGATCGGCCGGAAGCCCTCATAGGCATTGGCAAGCAGCATCGCGCCCAGATGAGGAAAGTCGCGCCGTTCCGCCACCGCGATCTGGAGCAGGGTCCGCCCCATGGGGCGGCATATCGCGACCTCCGTATAGGTGGCGATGAACCGCTCTATCGTTCCCAAGGGGTCGGCCACATCCAGTTCCAGCGCCCAGAGACCGGACCGCACCGCTTCCATGCTGCGATGGATCAGCGCGGTGAACAGCCCTTCCTTGCTGCCGAAACGGCGATAGATGGTGGTCTTGCTGACACCCGAACGCTCGACCAGCCGGTCCAGGCTGGTGCCGCCGAAGCCCGTCAACGCGAACTCCTCCAGCGCGATGTCGAGCAGCCGGTCGATGCGCCGGTCGACCTCTGCGCGCGGCAGCCGACCGCCCTGCCAGCGCTTCCCTGCCTGTCCTGTCGTCATGGTCTCGCCGCTCATCCTGCGCGGATAACCCGGCGCGCCGCGCAAACCAAGGGGCAGTCCGCGCCGGTTCGCGAAATCGCTCCTGCGGGAAGCGGCACCGCCATTATCGGCGCCCTTCAATGGCGTTGGAGCGCGCGCTTGGCCTCTGGCGTGATGGTATAGACCGCTTCGCGCTGCGCCCCGCGATTGGGATGATCGACCCGATACCCCTGATAGTGGCGGCGCAAAAGGCCGGCGCGGACCAGGTCCGATACGACCCGGCTCACATTCGTCCGTCCCGATCGCAATATTCGCGACTGAACTTCCTGTTCGAGCTGCCGTTCCACCTCTTCGGGATCGGCCATATTGCCCGGACGCGACATCAGATCGGCGTGAACCGCATCGATCATGGCGCGACGCCGACAATCCCGTTGCGCGAGAGGCGCCAGCGCCTGGCAAAGCCAGTCACGGACCGGCACCCTCCCCTTGCCGCTGCCGACATAAGGTCCCACGCTGTCGTTGGAACCCGCTTCCTGAGCGATCAGCTTCAGCACCAGCAATGCATAGCGGGGCCGCTTCGACACCGTCGATATGCGTTCGACAAGATCGGGAAGCGCGGACGTCACGGGCAGCGAGGGCGGCCGGGACGCCGACGGTGATTGCTCGAAGAGATCAGGCTGGTGGAACATATGTGGAATCTAGCACATGCTGAGTCCGTGTGAATCCCCCTCTGCGGCGATCTTCCAACAAAAAGCACGGATGACACTTTACCCGGCAAGCGCGTGGGATTTCGCAGTCCATTGCCATTTCCTGCGGCTCGATCTGAACGGCCAATGGTCGTGACCTGTCCGGCGCCGCGAAGAATGCTCTTCCTTTCCGAAAAATCAGCCGTGACACTTAATCCCCCGCGCGCGAATTCGGTAAAGTGTCACACATGTCATTCAGCGCGGTTCCCATTCTTCGACAGGTTCGCGACGGCTTTTCTGCACGATGATCTAATATAGTTTTACGCGATAACGGATTTGCCGGAACGGCCGTGAAATCGGGTCGTTGCAGAATAAACCAGCCATCAGGGGTGAAGATGTTATGAAAATGGCTCCCGCGTTTCTCATTGTCGCACTGACCGCATGCGCACCTTCCGATCAGGGCGATTCCGGTGATTCCACTTTCGCGCCGAGCAACACGACCGCAGGCACGGTGCCCGACGGCATTCCCGGCGAAGGCCCCGGCAGCGCCATGACGGATGGCGAGACCAGCACGCGGGGCGCCGTTTCCGCCAGCGACAGTCCCACGGCAACGCAGGGATCTTCAGGTTCCTCCGCGGCACAAAATGGGTCCGGGCGATAACGCGCCTTATCGGAAGAGCGAAATCTTCGCCGCCAGATCGTTTCGGATCGTCGTGGCGGCGACGCCCCCCTCCCCCATGGCGTGGCTGATCTGGTCCAGGCCCTTGGCCACGTCGCCGGCCGCATAAAGGCCCGGCACGCTCGTTCGCTGATGGTCGTCGACGATGAGGCAGCCGTCGTCCGTCGCTTCGGCCTCCAGCATCATCGCCAGTTCCGACCGGATGATCGATCCAAGCGCCGGATAAACCGTGTCATAGGCTTGCGCCCCATTCGGCGTCGGCACCGATATGCTTTCGCCGTCGATGCGCAGCGGTTCGCAAGGACCGTTCACCAGGGCGATGCCCGCCTCCTCCAGTCTTACCCGCTGGTCGGCGGACAGTTCATGATCGCCCTCAGGTGAAATCAAGCTGATGTCGGGGGAATAGGTGCGCAGGAACATCGCTTCGTTCGTCCCGCGCGTGCCCGTTCCGATGACGGCGATACGCCGGTCGGTGACTTCGTAGCCGTCGCAGATCGGACAATAGCGCAACAGCCCCTGCCGAAGCGCGGCATCGTGCACATCGGGCGATATGGGCGGCGCATTGTTCACCACGCCGGTCGCCAGCAGGACGCTGCGCGCCTGCCATGTCTCGGTCCCGATATGCGCCAGGAAAATATCGCCGTCCTTTTCCAGTCCCGTCACCAGCCCTTCCGTCACCTCACCTCCGAATTCCGCCGCCTGCCGGCGCATGAGCGCGAGCAGCTCCCGGCCCGATATGCCGCCGGGATAGCCTGCATGATTGCGGGTATGCGGGATCAGCGCAGCGCGGCTGTTGCCCGCGTCCGCGATCCTGATCCTCAAATGGAAGCGGGCCAGATAGATGGCCGCCGTAAGGCCGGCGGGGCCTGCGCCCACCACCAGGCAATCCAGGGGCTTCGTCATTCCGCTAACGCCCGGGCTGCCGGCGCGGCGTCAGCAGGCCGAGTAGCAGAACCCCGGCCGCCACACCCGCGCCGGTGGCCAGGGCGGCCTTCCGCCGTTTCGTCGCGGGTTTGCGGAACCCGCCGTCGATACCGCCGCTGTCCCGTGGCGGATCGAACAGATTGCCGCGCGTGACCGGCGCGCGTTCCGCAGAGGCAAAATAGCGCCCGAACGCCAGATTCCCGATCCGGCTGAGCAGCGAGGGCGCCAATGGATGGGCGAACCGCACGGCCCAGGTCGGCGTCCCCAGCAGCAGGCTGTCGCGGGGCCGGTCCGCCAGGCGCACCACGGCGGCCGCCACCCTCCTTGGATCGAGTATGGGCGGCGGGGCGGTCAGCGCCTTGCCGGTATAATTGCCGGCGTGGCGTAGCGCGGGCGTATCGACGAAGGCCGGATAGACGTCGCAAATATGGATGTCCGGCCATTCGGTCATTTCCGCGCGCAATGCTTCCGAAAAACCGCGCAGGCCGAATTTGCTCGCCCCATAGGCGGCGGCATAGGGCGTGCCGGTCAATCCGCCTAGCGAGATCATGTTGACGAAAATGCCGTGCCGCTGGGCCATGAAGATCGGCAGCACCGCATGGGCGTCGTTCATATGGCCGATGAGGTTGGAACGGATCGTCCGTTCGTGCACCTCGATCGGGACGTCCACGAACTTGCCGACGGCTCCGACGCCGACATTGCTGAACCAGAGGTCGATCGACCCGCAAAAATCGCGCGCCGACCGGGCGAGCTGACGCACTGCATCCGCATCCGCCACGTCGAGCGGTACGACCAACACCTCCGCCCCGGCCCTGCGGCACGTCTCCGCCACGGCTTCCAGCGCCTCGCCATCCCGTGCCGCGAGGACCAGCTTTCCTCCCCGGGCTGCGAACGCCTGCGCCGTGGCCTGGCCTATGCCGCTCGACGCGCCCGTGATGACGATATGGGTGCAGGGCGTTCGCGTGCCCCCGCGGCTCTTGTTCATGATCGCTCCTGTCAGCCTGTTCACCGATAAGCGCGAGAACGGGACTCCCGTTCCTGATCCTGGTTCCGAAAGCCGATTTTCCTTGCCATGGGTTAGGCCGCGTGGACGAATTCGGAATGTGGGGAAATGGCCAGTTGCGGGGCGCGTCAGTGGCGCCTCGTGAAGATAGCGGCGACCAGCGCGATGCGTTCGACATCGCGATAGGCCGGGCCTTCCAACTCTTCCCCGAATATGTCCGGGTCGATTTCGCTATAGCACAGAGTGCAATCCCGGCTTTCCGCCAGCGCCGACAGCCTTGCGCGCAGGGCGTCCGCCCCGCCGACGATGGCGCTGCCGGTGTAGAGCAGCAGGCGACCCTCCCGCTTCAGCCGGGACAAGGCGCTTTCGGCCATCCTCCAGGCCACGGCTGCGCCATGCCCGTCCCCGCCGTCGCGATAGGCGCGGCCTTGCCGATCCCTGATATAGGGCGGATTCGCCACGATCAGGTCGAAATCGCCCGCCACCGGGTCCAGCGTGTCGGCCAGCACATAGCCGGCGCCGAACCCGGCCACGCCCGCATTGATCCGCGCGAAACGCAGGGCGGATGCGTTGACGTCGGTCATGACAATGCAGGCCTGGGGGCATGAGCGGGCAGCGACGATGGCGCCGACTCCGGTACCGGCGCCCATATCCGCGATCCGCGCCCCTCGCCGCGCCGGGCGCATCGCAAGCCCCTGACGGATCAAGCGCGCGAACCGGTAACTGTCCGGGCCGAAGAACACGGCATCGCGATCCACCGTGGGGTAGCTGGAATGAAGGAACAGATCATCATCCAGCGAGGAGACCCGCACGCGGCTCCTCATCATCCCGTCCGCCCGGTGCTCGACCATTTCCGCCCGCTTCAGGCACTCCATTACGGAGCGATCGAGAAGGTCGGGAGAGAAGGGCCGGTTCCACCCGAACACATCGCGCAGGTCACGCGCCGGACGGGCGGCGTCGCGCGCCAATATGCGCGAATGGGAAAGAGGCGTCGGCGTTACAAAGGCATAGCGCCGCTTCTTCAGAAGCAGCAGGAGTTCGCGCAGCGCTTCTTCCTCCATGGCCGCATCTTCCGGCTTGCGCGCCAGCATGGCGGGAGGGGGAATTTCAGCCTTCCGGAAGGCAGAGAGATCATGCATGCCGAACCCCTGCCTGATTGGAACCTGGCGCTTCGGGGCAGCGCCGCTTGAGGTCGAAGCAGTCGCCCTGGCTCAGGACATGCAGGCGGACGTCATGCATGGACAGGGTGCGCTCCGGACTCGCTTCGGCAATATTGGAGTGGGTGACGCCTGAGCCGTCGACGATATAGACCGCCCCGGAACCGATCACGCAGAAACGGTGCCCCTGGACCAGGATGGCGGTATCCTCATCGATGCCGATGCCCAGCACGCGCGGATTTTGCGCCACCGCTCCCATCAGGCGGCCGATGCGTCCGCGCTCCGCGAAATGCTGGTCGATGATGACATCGCGGATCAGACCCAGGCCGGGGGCCATGTGCAGGTCGCCGATGCGGTGCGATTCCTGGCTACTGCCCTTGACCAGCATGGTCTCGCTCATCACCGATGCGCCGGCGGACGTTCCCGCCACCACGCCGCCTTCCAGATGAATCTGCCGGACCATCTTCTCCACCGGCGTGTCGCCGATCTGGCTGGAAATGCGCAGTTGATCCCCGCCGGTGAAGAAAATGCCCTTGGCATTTTCGAACAGGGTCGCCGCGCTGGATTCCAGCGTTTCGCCCCGTTCATGCACGTAAAGTTCCACCAGATCGTCAAGGCCCAGATCGCCAAAGGCCTTCCGGTAGGATTCGAAATAGCCGTCGGGCTGGTGGCTCGCCACCGTGGCGATCACCAGTTTCCCATCCTTCACCCGCTCGGCCACTTCCTTAAGGATGCGCTTTTCGCCTTCCTTGTCTTCGCGCCCGCCGATGATGATCAGCGGGCCTCCTTCCTCAGCCATCAAGCAGACCCTCCAGTTCCTGTCGGTGGACAGCGCCATGCGGCTCGGCAAGACGGCTGCCGTGGATCGCGACCGCGAAATGGTCGCTGTTATGCGCGACGCCGAAACGCCCGTGGCGGTCGATCAGGATCGCGCCCCCTTCCCCGCCCACGCGGTCGAGCTGCGCAAGGCCGGTTTCGGCGGCGGCGCAGAGCGGTCCGGCTTGCAGCGCGTGCATGACATGCGCGGCGATGGTCGTGCGGATGATCATTTCGCCGTCACCGGAAAGGGACACGCCGCCAATGCCGTCATCGGCATAAAGTCCGCAACCGGGAAGCGGCGAGTCCCCGATCCGGCCCGGATGCTTGCCCGGCAAACCCCCGGTCGATGTCCCGGCCGCGATATGCCCCTGCATGTCGATCGCGACGCAGCCGACGGTATCATGGGCCTTGGCATATTCCGATGCCATGCGGTCGGGCGCGATCATCTCGGCGGGATCGCACAGCGCTATCTGCTGCTCCTCCGCAAAGCGTTCCGCCCCCTCTCCGGCCAGCAGCACCGGCCGGGCCGGGATCAGAGCACGCGCGGCGACGATCGGGTTGCGGATGCGGCGGACGCCCGCGACAGCGCCCACCGAAAGATCGCGGCCGTTCATGATCGCCGCGTCCATCTCGACCGCGCCGTCGGCGTTCAGGACGGAGCCGAAGCCCGCGTTGAAGATGCTGTCATTTTCAAGGACGCGAATGGCCGCCTCGACCGCCGCGACGGCGCAGCCGCCAAATTGCAGCACGATCGCGCCCGCCGCGGCGGCTGCCCGGCACCCTTCGCGGTTACGGTCGTGCAGCGCGACGTCGATCGTCTTCGCCCCGCCATGGACGATCAGGGCCCATTCAGACATGGGCCGGCACCATCTGCTCTCCGGCCGCCGCCGGCGACCCGAATTGCTGTACCTGTCGCCAGACCTTTTCGACCGATGTGGGCAGGATCACCAGCAGGTCGCCGGGCCGGCCCTTGCACAGCACGGCCTCGACCGCCTCGAACTCATCCACGATCCGGTGGATGCGCTCGTTCGGCATGCCGGCCCTCAATGCGCCCTGGGACAACAAGGCATTGGTCTCGCCCCGGGGCCGGCCGCGTCCGTCCGGCGCCTCGCGGAATATGATCTCGTCGAAGACGCCGGCCGCGATCTGCCCCATCTCGACAATGTCGCAGTCGCGCCGGTCGCCGGGAATGCTCACCATCCCCACCGCGCGTCCATGGGCGCCGCGCAGCCGGTCGACCACCTGTCCCAGGGCGATCAGGCCAGCAGGATTATGGGCATAGTCGACGATGATGCGGATGCCGTCCCGCTCCATCATGTTGAGCCGCCCCGGCGACTCCTCGAAGCTGGAGGTGAAGGCGCGCAGCCCTTCGCGGATCGCGTCCAGCGGGACGCCATGGGCGAAGCACATCGCCACCGCCGCCAGGGCATTGGCGATGTTGAATTCCGCTATGCCGCCCAGCGTGGCCGGGATTTCCGACGCGGGCATCAGGGCGATCCGCTCCTCGCCGCGATGGATGACGATGGTGCCGCCCGTCTCGTCCGGATCGCGGGTGACCGCCAGGCCGCCCGCCAGCAGGTGACGGCGCAGCATTTCCGCCATGCGCGCGCCGCCTTCGAGCGAGAACCAGACGATCCGTCCCCGCGCATGGCGGGCGATGCGCCGGCACATGGGATCGTCGGCGTTCAGGATCGAAAATCCCCTGCGGGCGACATTCTCCACCACGACGCCCTTGACGTCGGCCAGCGCTTCCACGGTATCGATGCCCTTCAGGCCCAGATGATCGGCGGTGACGTTGAGCACGGCGCCGACATCCGCCCCGTCATAGCCCAGCCCCTCCCGCAATATGCCGCCGCGCGCCGTTTCCAGCACCGCCACATCGACGGAGGGGTTGCGCAGGACCATGCGCGCGCTGCGCGGCCCGCTGGCGTCCGCCTTCTTCAGCAGATGGCCGTTGAAATAGACGCCGGACGTGGTTGTCATGCCGACGTTCAGGCCATGCTGGCAGAGGATCCGCCCGACCATGCGCACCGTGGTCGACTTGCCGTTCGTCCCGGTGATGGAGAAGATCGGGATGCGGCTGGAGCGGCCACGCGGAAAGAGGGCGTCGATCACAGGACCGGCCACGTCGCGGGCCCTGCCGCTCGATGGTTCGAGGTGCATGCGGAAACCCGGCGCGGCGTTCAGCTCCACGATGCCGCCGCCCGTCTCCCGCACGGAACGGGCTATGTCGGGCGACAGGAAATCGATCCCGCAAATGTCCAGTCCGGCAGCGGCGGCCGCCTGCTCGGCGATCAGGCGATTGTCCGGATGGATGTCGTCGGTCCGGTCCACCGCCGTTCCGCCGGTGGAAAGGTTCGCCGTGTCGCGCAGGCGAACCCTCTTGCCAACGCCCGGCACCGTTCCAAGCGTCATGCCGTCTTTGGCGAGCAGGGCGATCATCGCATCGTCCGCGACGATACGGGTCAGCGCATTTTCATGCCCCCGCCCCCGCCGCGGATCGTCGTTCACCCGGTCGATAAGCTGGCCGATGGTGCTGAAGCCGTCACCCACGACTTCGGCGGGCATGCGCTGCGCCACGGCGACGACCTTCCCGGCCACCATCAGGATGCGGTGATCGTCGCCGGGCAGCTGCTCCTCCACGATGACCCGGCGGCCATGCTGCCGGGCGCGCATCACCGCGGCGCGAAGCGCGGCCTCGTCCCGGACCTGCGTGGTGACGCCGCGTCCATGATTGCCGTCGAGCGGCTTCACCACCAGAGGCATGCGCAGCCGCCGCGCCGCGCCGACCGCTTCTTCCTCGGAACGCACGACCACGCCCCTGGGGACCGGCAGGCCGGCCTCGTCCAGCAGCTTCTTGGTCAGGCTCTTGTCGCCTGCGATGTCGACGGCGATCTGCGACGTGTCGCCGGTGATGCTTGCGCGGATGCGCTTCTGCCTGCTGCCATAGCCGAACTGGATCAGGCTCTGCTCATTGAGGCGCGTGACCGGGATGCCCCTGCGCCGGGCGGCCGCCACAAGCGAGGCCGTGGTCGGACCCAGCGCGTTCCGGCGCAATATCTCCCGCAAGGACCGGATCAGGGCATCGGCATCCTGCGGATCGGCGGGCATCTGAACGCCCAGCTTCTCCAGCCCCTTCACCTCGCCCAGACCTTCCGGCAGCAGCGAAGCGACCAGTGCGATGGCGAAGGCGCCCGCCGCCATGCCGGCCTGTTCGTCGCCATAGGTGAAAAGGATGTTGTAGAACCCCGGCTTCCCCTTGACGGAGCGCGTCTTGCCCCGGCTCACCGGGCTTCCCGCCATGGTCTGGAGTTCCAGCGCCACATGTTCGATCACATGGCCGAGCCATGTCCCCTGATGCAGCCGCCGGACGAAACCGCCGGCCTGTCGATAGCTGCAACCATGATTGGCGAGGCCGGGCAGGCGGGCCAGCAACTGTTCGGTGAAAAGCGGCAGGCGGTCGGTCGGCCATGCCTCCAGCCTGCCAAGGTCCACCTGAATGCGGGCCATCGGCCGCATGCCGAAGATATGGGCGCCGCGATACAGGCTGCGCTCGACAACGGTCAGGCAGGGTCCCGACGCGACCGCACCGGGATCGGCGGTCGCGTGCTGGAATATCTCATTCATGAAGAAGCTCCACTGGGCTACCTGGCCGGCAGCTCCGATCCAACGGGCTCGGCCGACTTCCGTTCCAGCGGAATTGGGGATGAAGGGCAGGTTTAACTTATGTCATGTCGATTTCCCGGGACCGACAACTGTCCATCGACTTGCCCTCGGGACTCGAGGGTCCTCAATCCGCAAATGGATCAGGCGGAATCGCGTGGGACAGATCGATGACGACCGTCTTGGTCTCGGTGAACTCCCGGATTGCGTCGAACCCGTTTTCGCGCCCGATCCCGCTCATCTTATACCCGCCATAGGGCAGCATGAAGTGCACGGGGCGGAAAGTGTTGACCGATACGAGGCCGCTTTCGATGCGGGCAGCGACGCGATGGGCGCGGGACACATCCCTGGTCCACAAGCCGCCGACCAGCCCATAGCGCGTGTCGTTGGCAAGGGAGACGGCTTCTTCCTCGCCATCGAACGGCATGACCGCCGTCACCGGCCCGAATATCTCCTCCTGCGCCAGACGCGACCGGTTGTCGACATCGGCAAAGACGGTGGGCTGGACGAAATAGCCTCTTGAAAGGCCCTCCGGCCGTCCTCCTCCCGCCAGCAGGCGCGCGCCGCTTTCATGTCCCAGACCGATATAGGCTTCAGTCTTGTCCCGCTGTTCGGCGGAGGTCTGTGGCCCGATATGGGTGCGGGGATCGAAGGGCGGGCCAGGACGTATCCGCTTCGCCCGCTCGGCCAGGCCGGCCGCGAAACGTTCATAGATCGGCCGCTCCACGAAGATGCGCGATGCGGTGGAGCAGGACTGCCCGGTCGAGCGGAAGGCGCTGTGCGTCGCGACGGACAGCGCCCTGTCGAAATCCGCATCGGCAAAGACGATGAACGGAGACTTGCCGCCGCATTCGAAGGAGCAGCGCTTCAGGTTCGCGCTCGCGCCCTGCATGATGCGGATCGCGGTTTCATGCGATCCGGTGAAGCTGACCTTCGCGACGCCGGGATGGGCGGAAAGCGCCGCGCCCACGGCGCCGTCGCCCGGCAGCACATTGACGACGCCGGCGGGGAAGCCCGCTTCTTCCGCCAGCGCCGCCAGAGCGAGCAGGCTGGCCGGAGTCTGCTCGGCGGGCTTCAGGATCATGACGTTGCCGGCGGCGAGGCCCGGCCCCAGCTTCCATGAGGCGAGCGAGATGGGGGAATTCCACGGCAGGATCGCCGCCACCACGCCGACCGGCTCCAGCCTGGTATAAGCCAGCGCGTCGGGCCGATAGGGTATCTGCTCCCCATTCACCTTGTCCGCTGCCCCGGCGAAGAAGGTCAGCCAGTCCGCTGCCCGCTGCACCTCGCCCAGCGTGTCGCGCAGCGGCTTGCCATTGTCGCGGCTCTCGATCTCGGCCAGCCGGGCGGCGTCGCGGCGGACCAGGTCCGCGAACCGGGCGATCAGCGCGCCGCGTTCGGTCGGCGCGGTGCGGCCCCATGGACCGGCCATGGCGGCGCGGGCGGCGGCGACCGCATCCTCGACATCGGCCGCATCGGCGGACGCGACCTCCGCCCAGACATCCTCGGTGGAAGGATCGATGCTCGCGATTCGGCCAGCGGCGCGGGGCGCGACCCATTCGCCGCCGATGAACAGCCGGTCGAACCGCTCCACGCTCATGACGCCTGACGCAGCGTTTCGACCGCCCGGATAGGACGCAGCATGTCCGACAGGGACTCCGCCTCGGGCGTTTCGCCCATGGCTTCGGCCACCGACACGGCGCCATCCCCGAAATGCCAGCGCGTGTTGCGCTCGAACTTCGCCAGCACGTCGGCGCGGGAGAGGGCCGCTTCCGGCGATCCGGGATGATAGGGCACATGCTTGAAATAGCGGCGCCCCGCCGCCTGCACGGTCAGTCGCGCCGGGCAATGGGCCGGATAGTCGGACTCCGGATCGACCGACGCCTCGATCTTCTGCGCGAGGGTCAGGATGCGATCATCGTCCAGCCGCTCGGACAGGAAGGTCTCCAGCCCGACATCGCCATCGACCAAAGCCGCCGCGACCCCGAAGAACAGGCTGAACCGGCCTTCATGCGGCGTCTTCGGCGCTTTCTTGCGGTCGCGGGGTTCGGTGACGAGCGTCAGGCCCGGCTCCGCGAGCTGGCAATGCACGCTCTCGATCTCCGCCACCGTCACCCCATCGCGGGCAAAGTCGGCCAGCACCTGCTTCGATGCCTCGATGAAGGCGTGCAGCAACTGGCAGCAGGGATAGGGCTTGTAGGCGGTTTCCGGCAGGTACCAGCGCGTGCCCAGCCCCTCGGCAGCGCGGGCGAAGTCGAGCTGACCGGTGATCGGGGTCAAATGCGTCTCGAAGAAACCGAACTTGCCCTCGAACACCGTGTCGGGACCGGTGATCCCCGCCATGGCGAGGTCGATGGCGAGCATGCCCGCATGCGCGCCCCAGCCGCCGTGCAATATCTTGGACGTCGAGCCGGTACGGGTCGATTCCTGAATGCCGGAGGCGAAGGTGCCCGCAATGCCCATGGCGTCCGCGATCTGCGCCGGCGTCGCGCCGCGCAGCCGCCCGATGGCCGCCGCCACGCCGAAGGAGCCGATCAGCGAACTGGTATGATAGCCGCGCTCCAGGAAGCGGTCGCCGGCCACGAAGCCCAGCCGGATCATCACCTCATAGCCGACGACGGCCGCGTCGATGGCCGCCGCGAGGGACAGGCCCTCCGCCTCCGCCGCCGCCAGCACGGCGGGCACGACGGTCGATCCGGGACGGGCCAGGGAGGAGCCATGCTTGTCGTCCATCTCCAGCGCCTGGGCCAGCGATCCGTTGACCAGCGCCGCCAGTTCGGCGCGGGCCTGCCTGTCGAAGCCGAAGAGGGAGGCGGCCTTCACATCGCCCTTTCCCTTGGCCCATTGCGCCACGAGACGCCCGAAGGCCGCGCCGCTTTCCTCCTTGGGATTGGCCCCGGCGATGGACACGCCGATCGAGTCGATCATGTGCCAGCGCGCCGCCTCCCGCACTTCGGGCGGCATCCCGGCCGAAGGGAAATGCGCGGCGAATTCACCGAATGTCTGCGATAATGTCATGTCAGCGGACCTGTTGCAGCGCGGCGCCAAGGGCGATGGCGGGCGCTTCCTCATTTTCCAGATTGTCGATGATGCGTTCGATCTCGGCCACGGCTTGCCCGGTCAGTTGACGGCTGGCGAGATCGCGGAATTTCTCCTTCAGCACCTCGTCCGACATCGGATTGCGCCAATGGCCGCTGCGATAGGTCTGCTCGTGGAAATGCTCGGTCCCGTCCTTCATCGTCACGGTGACGCGGACGGCGCGCATCTGGTGCTTCTCGCGCGCGTCCAACTCGGGATCGACATAGACCTCGATCCGGTTGGCGAGGTCGATGATCTTCGGATCGGTCAGCTTTTCGTCCGTATATTGGTCGATGAAGGCATTGCCCTCCAGCAGCGTCACCGCGCCGGTATAGGGCAGGTTCATCTGCGCGCTGATCGTCTCCCCATTGGGGACATAGGGCCAGCCGCAATGGACGAAGACCATCTCGGTCGTGCCGACGCGGACCTTCTCCACATCCTCGCCCCGGATGCCTGCCTTTTCCCGGATGGCGCGCAGGGCGTCCACTGTGGTCTGGCTGCTGGCGAGCGAGGAATAGCGCTTGAAGCCGTTGCGGCGCATCTCCCAATCGGTGCCCAAGCCGTCGGTGGCGAAGCTCAGATCATATTCGGCGGAGTAAGTGGAGCAGAAGCCGCCATAGGGCGCCTCCAGCACGTCGCGCACGCCGGTCAGCCCCTCGCGGGCGCAGAGCGCGGCGATGATGCCGTTCTGCGACGCCTTGCCGGAATGGAAGCGCTTGGCCATCGCGCCGAATTGCGACGCCATCAGCCCCGCCGCCTGGCTGCCCGCCAGGCCCAGCGCGCTCACATATCGATCGGTGTCGAGGTCCAGCAGCTTGGCGATGGCGGCCGCCGAACCGAAGGTGCTGGTAAGGCCGCAGGGATGGAACCCGCGATGGAAGGCCGACGGGCTGACCGTGTTGCCGATGCGCGTGCCCAGCTCATAGCCCGCGACGGTGGCGCGGATCATGTCCTTGCCGGTGAAGGCGCCGAATGCGCCCTCCGAACAGGCGATCACGGCGGGGACGACGCCCGCGCCATAATGCGACATGGACTGGTCGTGGCAATCGTCCAGTTCATAGCCCTGCGCCGCCGTGCCGTTGATGAAGGCGGCGCCGAGCGGATCGGCCTTGACCTTCATGCCCCAGGCGCTGGCGCTGGGCTTCTGGCCGAGAAGGCCGACGGTGCGGACCACCGCCTGCACCCAGGGGGTCGGCGCGCCGAACACGGCGCAGCCCAGGCTGTCGCGGATGCACTGCTTGGCGTTCAGGATCAGGTCGTCGGGAATGTCCCGATATTGCAGGGTCGCGGCGAAATCCGCGATGTCGCGGGTTGCGCCGGGGACGACGAATTTGCTGGGTGCGTTCATGGAGGAACTTTCTTCGATAAGGGATCAGGCGACGGACAGCGCGGGCTTCCGCGATGCGGACTTGGCGTAGGCGGCGGCGCTGCCGCCCGCGAGGCGGCCGAAGACGGCTCCGCTGGTCAGGCCGCTCGCGCCGGGATAGTTGAAGTAGAATATGCCGCCGACCATCTCCCCCGCCGCGAACAGGCCGGGGATGGCGTGGCCGTTGGTGTCGATGACCTCGCCTTCCGTCGAAACCCTGATGCCGCCGAAGGTGAAGGTGACGCCGCAAGTCACCGCATAGGCTTCGAACGGCCCGGTATCGATGCTGTTGGCCCAGTTGCTGCGGACGACGCCGTTGCTGGAGGCGCTGCGTCCGTCCTTGATATTGGGGTCGAACGGCATGTCGGTCTTCACCGATGCGTTGAATTCCGCGACCGTTTCCAAGAATTGATCCTTGTTTATTTCTCCGATCCTGTCGGCCAGCTCCTCGATGGATTGGGCGACGACCTTGGTGACCTGGCGCGTGCGATATTCGTCGCGCAGCAAATGATTGACCTTGGAGTCATAGACTTGCCATGCCACCTGTCCGGGTTGCTGCAATACCGCCTGCCCATATTTCGCATAGGTGTAGTTACGGAAGTCGGCGCCTTCGTCGACAAATCGTTTTCCGTCGCGATTGACCATGATGCAGAGCGGATAGGAATGACGCTGATATTGTGGCGTCAGTGCGAGATCGCCGAAATCCTGTGCGTTGCGTTCCCAGGACACGGCATGACAACCCGACCAGTGCCCATAGGATTGCGCGCCGGCGGCGAGAGCCATGGACAGGCCGTCGCCGGTGTTGAAGCGCGAACCGCGAACCTTCGCCAGATCCCAGCCCGGCCCCAGATAGCGGGCGCGCCATTCGGCATTCGCCTCGAACCCGCCGCAGGCCAGCACGACGGCCCGCGCATGGATGGTTTCGATCTCGCCCTGCCCATTGAGCAGCGTGACGCCGGAAATCCCGCTTTCGTCGCGCAGCAGATCGCGGACCCAGGCATTGTAGCGGATTTCCACGCCGCGCTTTTCCGCCGCATTGTACAGCGCATCGACCAGGCCGGGGCCGCCGCTGGCCACGGCGATGGTGGCGCCGCCCCAGAATTTGAAGCGGCCGTTCACGCGATAGGCCTGCCGCCCGAAATTGGGGAAGAAGCGGACGCCCTGATCGCGCATCCACAGGATGGTCTCCCGGCTGCGCTTCACCAGGATTTCGCACAGGTCGGGATCGGTGCGATATTGGGTGATCTCGCCCATGTCGTCGAAAAACTGTTCCTCGGTATAGGTGCCGAAGTCGCTGACCGCGACTTCCTCGTCCGTGAGATCCGGGCAATAGGCGCGGATGTCGTCGGCGCCGTCATAGACGGTGCGCATCAGCCCGTCGGTATAGGCGGAGTTCCCGCCCCGCTCCTCCACCGGGGAACGTTCCAGCAGGAGGACACGGCTCCCCTCATTGGCGGCGCTGATCGCGGCGCAGAGCGCGGCATTGCCGCCGCCCACGACCACGATGTCGAAATCGGATTGTTGCTGTTCCGGCATTCCCGTCCCTCTTGATCCAGGCCAATCCCTGATTCAGGAAAGCGCTGCCGCCCTCCCCTCCAAGGCAAGCGGGCGGGTACGCCGGTGAGACCGGTCACAAGGCTGCCCCGCCGCTGTCATGCCAGCCACTTTTAGGGGATTGCTTTATGCGCGCACGGAATATTATAGCATTCTGCCATATCAAAAATTTATGGTGAGGATGGCCGGATGAAGCTGCAACAGCTCCGCTATGTCGTTGAAATCGTGCGGCATAACAATCATCTCTCGGCGGCGGCCGATGCCCTCAACACCTCGCAGCCCGGGGTGAGCCGGCAAATCCAGTTGCTGGAGCAGGAACTGGGTTTCGAGATCTTCATGCGCACCCGCAACCGGATCATCGACCTGACCGAACCGGGCCGCGTCGTCTTTTCCATCGCGCAGCGCATCGCGACGGACGTCGCCGCGCTCAAGTCGCTGAAGGAGGACATGCATTCGGGCAATCGCGGCGTCTTCACCATCGCGACGACGCATACCCAGGCCCGCTATGTGCTGCCCAAGGTGGTGGAGAAATTCGTCGCCCGCTATCCCGACGTGAAGCTGGTGCTGAAGCAGGGCGACCCGGAGGAAATCTGCGCGCTGGTGGAGGCGGGCGACGCAGACCTGTCGATCGGCACGGAAACGACGCGGGATTTCCCCAATCTGGTGAAGCTCGACTGTTTCGACCTGCACCGCTGCATCGTCGCGCCGGTCGGCCACCCGATCCTGGCCGTGCCGGAACTGACGCTGGAGGAGATCGCGCGCTATCCGATCATCACCTACGACACGCGCTATAGTGGTCGGTGGAAGGTGATGAAGGCCTTTTCCGACGCCGGACTGGAGCCGAAGATCGTGATGAGCGGCATCGACGCCGATGTCTGCAAGACCTATGTGGGGATGGGGCTGGGAATTGGGATATTGGCGTCCATGACTTATGACCCGGAGCGCGATGTCGGTATTCGGGCGCGGGATGCATCGCATCTGTTGCCGTCGAGCACGATCAAGATCGTGCTGCGGCGGAATACCTATTTGCGGTCGTTCCTGCTGGACTTCGTGCATTCGGTCGCGCCGAATCTGACGCCCTTGCGGGTAAGGCGCGCGGTGCATGAATTCCAGACGGTGGCGGGTTAGAGCCAATCGACATTCAGAAGATTACGAGCCGAGCCGAAGGCCACCGAAGGTAAAATGGTGGTTTTCCGTGACCCTGAGCGCAGCCTACTCAAAGTAGGTGAGCACTGGAAGCTCGGAAAAGCGTCATTTGCAGGCCGTCAGGGCTGAATGTCGATTGGCTCTAGAATTCATCCGGCGCACCATGTCTCTACGAAGGCATTCGAACGGACAAGCGGCTGATAGGAAGCGGGTTCGGGCGACGGGAATTGGCCGATTCAGGACCTTCCTTCTCCCTTGAGGGAGAAGGACAGGAAGCCTTGGCGACGAAGGGGCCCAGGCTGATCTGGATGAGGGGGAGCGGGCCTGCGGGCCGTGCGATCCCCTGGATCGCAACCCCCTCACCCGGCTACGACTAGGCAGCAAGCTGCCAAGTCTGCGCAGCCCTCTCCCTCGAGGGAGAGGGGTAAGTGGGTGTCCGCTTTGCACCCAATCGGCAGAGGTTGGCGCCGATCTACCCGGTCACTTCCAGCTTCTGGAGCGTCATGCGTTGCAGCGCCGCTTCATCGACGGCAAGGCCCAGGCCCGGCCCCGTCGGAACCGTCACAGCGCCATTCTCTATCGCCATGGCGCCTTCCGCGATCAGGGGATCGTCGCCCAGCACGCCCACGCCGAAGACGAACTCCGCCGCGCCGAAGGTGCGGGCCGCCGGGACCGAGGCGCAGAAATGCGCGGCCGCCGCCGCTTCGAGTTGGGAGGCGACCGCCAGCCCTCCGCAATTGATGCCGATGCCGTGCGCCTCGCCCAGCGCCGCGATCTTGCGGGCGGGGGTCAGGCCGCCGACCTTGTAGAGCTTGATGCAATATACATCCGCCGCCGCCGCATCCGCGATGTGGGCCGCGTCCTGGAGCGTGAACAGGCTTTCGTCGGCCATGATGGGAACGCCGCCCGCCTTGGCCCGGATCGCGGCCATGGCGCGCAGATCGGCCCGCTCCACCGGCTGTTCGCAATAGCCCACATCCATGTGGCGCAGGGCGTTGAGAGCCGACACCGTGTCCGCCGCCGTCCAGCCGGTATTGGGATCGACGCCGATCATGATGTCCGGCCCGACCGCCGCCCGCACCCGTTCGAAATTGGCGACGTCCGTCCGCCAGCCGCCCTTGCCCGCCGCCTTCAGGCACAGCACCCGGATGCCGAATTCCTCGACGGCGCGGCGGGCGTCCGCGACCATCTGCGCGGGATCGTCATAGAGGCTGACCGACCATTCCAGCGGGATCGCGGCATTGGCCCGCCCGCCGATCAGCGCGTGGATGGGCAGGCCCACCGCCTTGCCGAATGCATCGTGCAGCGCGATGTCGACCAGCGCCCGCGCCGCCGGATTGCCCGCCAGCCGCGATGTCAGCAGGCCGTCGATCGATTCCAGGTCGCACACCCGCTTGCCGATCAGCAGCGGTCCGTAGATGTCCCTGATCGCGCCGATCACGCTATGCACCGTATCGGCGACGAAATGGCCGGGGCTGATCGGACGGATCTGGGCGATGCCGGTCACGCCCTCCGCATGGATCTTGAGCAGGACGGGCTTGCCCAGCAACTGGTCCGAAGGCCCGGTGTCGTAGCTGCCGCTGGAGAATGTGCGCTTCAGCCGGACCGGCAGTTCGGTGACGTGCAGTTCTATCCTCTCGATGCGCATCATGCGGCCGCCCGGCTGTCGTTGCGCCATTGCGCCAGCACGATGTCGGCGCCCCGTTCCCCGAGCGCGATGGTCGGCGCATTGGTGTTGGACGAGGGAATGGTCGGGAAGATGGAGGAATCGATCACCCGCAAATTGCCGACGCCGCGCACCCGCAGTTGCGGATCGACCACCGCCTCCGCATCGGTCCCCGCCTTGCAGCTTCCGACGATATGCCAGGTGGTCTGCGTCGTTTCCCGGATATAGTCGATGATCTCCTCATCGGTGACGGTGGCGTCACCGGGCCGCGTCTCCCGCACGATCATCGCCCGCATCGCGGGATGGGAGGCGACGTTCCGCACCGCCTTGATCCCCGCCAGCAGCACGCCGACATCATGCGGATCGTCGCAATATCTGGGGTCGATCTTCGGATAGGCGACGGGATCGGGCGACTGGATATGCGTCCAGCCGCGCGAGCGGGGCCTGAGGCCCATGACGCCCACGGTAAAGCCCGAATGCGCGTCCAGCCCGTCCTGCGGCCTGCGCGCGTAGCGATCCTTGCCGGAAAAGGGCTGAAGCTGAAGCTTCAGGTCGGCGCGCGGTTCATCGGGGGAGCTGCGCATCACGATATGCGCCACCGCCGAGCAGATCGACAACAGCCCCTTGCCGAACAGCGCGAATTTCAGGCCTTCCTTCACCTTCACCGTCGGGCGCTGCAAGGCGTCGTTGATGGTGATCGGCCTGGTGCATTCGAATGTCAGGCGGGTATTGGGATGGTCCAGCAAATTCTCGCCCACGGCGGGCATGTCCCTGATCACCTCTATTCCATATTCGCGCAGCAGCGACGCATTGCCGATGCCGGACAGCTCGAGCAGCTTGGGAGACTGGACCGGGCCTGCGGACAGGATCACTTCCTTGCGGGCGTCGATGCGCGTCAGTTCATTGCCACGCCGGACCTCCACACCCGTAGCCACGCCGTTTTCGATGATCACCCGCGTCACCAGAGCGTCGACCATCACGTCCAGATTGGGACGGCCCCGCGCCGGCTTCAGATAGCCGACCGCCGAAGAGGAGCGGAAACCGCGCCTGGTCGAATATTGCAGATAGGACGCGCCCTCATAATGGCCGTCATTATAATCCTCGACATAGTCGAACCCGGCCTGGCAGCCCGCTTCCACGAAAGCATCGGCCAGCGCGTCGAAATGCTTGAGGCTGGTGACGCCGATCGGCCCGTCATGGCCGCGCACCGCCGGATCGCCCTGGCGGTAGCTTTCCATCCGCTTGAAATAGGGCAGCATGTCGGACCAGCCCCAGCCCGGCAGGCCCAGCGCCGCCCAACTGTCGAATTCCGCCGGATCGCCGCGGACATAGACATTGCCGTTGATCGAGCTGGAGCCGCCCAGCACCCGCCCCCGCGTCCATAATTGGGTGCGGTTCTTGAGCGCGGCCTGCGGTTCGGTGATGAAGGGCCAGGTGTGATTGGGGTCCTTCAGCAGGTTCACGACCATCAGGGGTATGTGGATGCTGATGCTGCTGTCGCGCCCGCCCGCCTCGATCAGCAGCACCCGTTCCCGGCCATCCTCCGACAGACGATTGGCAACCGCGCATCCGGCCGACCCCGCACCCACGACGATGAAATCATAAGGCCCTTCGTTCCGGCCAGCCCTTGCGTTCACGCTGCATCCCTCATCGATATTCTGGTTGGCCGGACATTATGGCCGGGTAGCATGCAATACAATATAATCGCGGAGGAGCAGCATATCGTTATCGCATGCCGAAACTGTCGGCGCCGGTCAGGACTGGGGCTTCACCGTCACCGGCGTGCGCCAGATCTCGCCCTTTTCCGCCTCCGTCACGTAAAGATAGCCGTCATGGATGGTGAGGTTCGTCGTCCAGCGGCCGGCTTCCTTCGGCAACTTCATATAGCCGAGCGTGAAGCCGTCCATATCGGCCACGCCCACCGCCCCGGCCAGGAATTCCGCCCAATAGAGCCGCCCGTCCGCGTCCATGGTCATGCCGTCCGGCCCGATCCCGCCATCGGTATGCGCCAGAATATAGGGGCCGCGCTTGCTCTGCGCATTGGCGACCGACGGCATGGTCATGATCGCCTTCGCGCCGTAGAGGCCGATATTGACGAACTTGCCGTCGGGCGTAAGCGCGACGCCATTGGGATAGGGCAGCCTGTCCGCCAATATCCTGGCCGAACGGGTGCCGGGCGCGAAATAGGCGACGCGCCCCACCCGGTCGAGATAATTGGAATTGTCCGCCAGCGTCACATAGATGCCGCCCTGTTCGTCGAAGACGAGGTCGTTGGCGACAAAGGATTTGCCTTCCACCCTGTCCGCGAAGACTGTGAGCGACCGGGACCGCGGATCATAGGTCAGGATGCCGCGCGCATTGTCCGTGATGAACAACCGCCCGTCCTTATGGAAGCGCGCGCCGTTGGGATTGCCCCCCGTGCTGAGCTGGGTGACGCATTGGCCGCCGACGACCTTGACGATTGCGCCGTTGAACAGGCTGACGGCCCAGATGTCGCCATTGCCGTCGAAATTGATCCCTTCCAGAAACTGGCCGCAGGTGACGAGCTTTTCGAACCGGCATTCGCCGCATATGTCCTTCAGGGTCGAAGCCTGCACGGCCATGGCGCCGGTCATCGCGACGGCGCAGCCCAAAAGCTTCATCAATTTCCGGATTGCCATTCCACCTCTCCCATGCTCCGCTGTCCTGCGCGCATTTCCGATGCGAAATCATCCGGATCGAGGGGATCGAAGGCCAATATCCAAACGGCATTCAGGAGAAGCGCTGCTTATGGTGGAACCGGGGGGCACCATAAGCTTCCGTTATTCTCGCTCACCGGAAACATATTGGAGGGCATAGCGTCGGCGGGCTAGGACTGTGCCAAAGGCGGGAGGATGACATTGGCTGAGCGGCAGGATTACGACCTTTTCATCGGCGGGCAGTGGGTGCCGCCGGAAATGAACGAGCGCTTTCCCACCGTCAATCCGTTCGACCAGAATGTCTGGGCGACAATCTCGCAAGCCGGTCCGTCCGACGTCGCCGCCGCCGTCGCCGCCGCCCGGGAGGCCTTCGAACGGCGCTGGCGCGGGGTGCCGGGGGTGGAGCGCGCCCGGCTGATGCACCGCCTGGCCGACCTGATCGACCGCGACGCCGACCGGCTGGCCAGGCTGGAGTCCACCGACAATGGCAAGGTGATACGCGAAACCCGATCGCAGATGCGCTTCTGCGCGCGGGTCTTCCGCTTCTTCGCGGGCTATGCCGACAAGATATTCGGCAAGGTCATTCCCGTCGACCGGTCCGACATCTTCGACTATGCGACGATGGAGCCGCTGGGGGTGATCGGCGTCATCACGGCATGGAATTCCCCCATCGCGCTGCTGGCGAACAAGGTGCCGGCGGCTCTGGCGGCGGGCAATGCGGTGGTGGTGAAGCCGTCCGAGCATGCGTCCGTCACCACGCTGGAATTCGCGCGGCTGGTGGAGGAGGCGGGATTCCCCAAGGGCGTGTTCAACGTCGTCACGGGGGACGCGCGTACCGGAAGGGCGCTGGTGGAAGGCGGCGGGCTGGACAAGATCAGCTTTACCGGCAGCAGCCATGGCGGGCGGGAAATCGCCGCCGCCGCCGGGCGCAACCTGACGCCCGTGATCCTCGAACTGGGCGGGAAATCGCCCAACATCATCTTCGAGGATGCGGACCTGGGCAAGGCGACCGTGGGCGCGCTGGCGGGCATTTTCGCGGCGACGGGGCAGACCTGCATCGCCGGGTCGCGCCTGCTGGTCCAGCGGTCGGTCCATGACGGCGTGGTGGAAGAACTGGCGCGCCGGGCGGCGAATATCCGGCTGGGCGATCCGCTCGATCCCGCGACGGAGATGGGCACGGCGGCCAACCGGCCGCAGTTCGACCGCATCCTGTCGTTCATCGAGTCCGCGAAGGCGGACGGCGCGCGGCTGATCACCGGGGGCGAAGCGGCGCGCGACGGCATTCTGCGCGACGGGCTGTTCGTCAAGCCCACCATCTTCGCGGACGTCGACAACCGCATGCGCGTGGCGCAGGAGGAGATTTTCGGGCCCGTGCTCTCCATCATCCCCTTCGATACGGAGGAGGAGGCGATCGCCATCGCCAACGACCAGAGCTTCGGCCTGGCGTCGGGCATCTGGACGCAGAGCCTGAACCGCATGCACCGCGTTTCCGCCGCGCTCCGCACCGGCATGGTGTGGGTCAACACCTATCGCGCCGTGGCCGTGCAGACGCCCTTTGGCGGGGTGAAGGACAGCGGCTTCGGCCGCGAGCGCGGCGAAGAGGGGTTGAAGGAATTCCTGACCACGAAGAATGTGATGATCAACCTGTCCGAAAGCGAGCGGGACCCGTTCCAGGTGCAGACCTGAACGGCAGAAGAGGATGAGCCGATGTGCGATCAATGCCCCAAGGCGCCGGATGGCTGGATAGGCTGGCTGGACCTGCCGGCAAGCAGGCCGGTCCAGCCCGCCGGTCCCTGGGTCGACCTGACCCATGATGTCGGCCCGGACATGCCCTGCGCGTCGATCTTTCCGAGGCCCAGCTTCGGCAAGCTGCGTTCGCTGCCCCAGGACCCGTTCAACGTCACCGACATCCACATGGTCGCGCATGCCGGGACGCATGTCGACGCGCCGCTGCATTATTTCGAGGACGCGCCCGACATGGCGTCGATCCCGCCGGAGCGGCTGAGCGGCGAAGGCGTCGTCTGGCGCATCGAAAAAGGGCCGGACCAGATCATCTCCGTCGCGGAGCTTGAGCAATGCCGCCCGCTCCTGCAGGCGGGCGACATATTGGCGGTGGACACCGGCTGGGCCGCCCGCTTCGGCACGCCGGACTATGAACGGCATCCGAGCTTCAGCCCCGAAGCCGCGACATGGCTGCTGGAAAGGCGCATCAAGATGCTGGCCTGCGACTTCGCGACGCCCGACCTTGTCTATCATCTTCGGCAACCCGGTTTCGACTGGCCGGTCCACCGCACGCTGCTCGCCAACGGCATATTGATCTGCGAGCATTTGACCGGGCACGCCGCCTTCGCCGGGGATCGGGTCGAGTTCCTGTTCGGCGCCCTGCCCATCGCCGGAGGCGACGGTTCGCCAGCGCGGGTGCTGGCCCGCAGGATCGCCCGAGCCGGTGTATAGCGGGGACCGGTATCTGGCCGACGCGCTTGCGGCCTGCGGCGCGACTCATTTCTTCCATGTCCCGTTGCTGCTGCCCGGGGCGGTCAAGGCGATGCAGGCTGCCGGGGTCCTGCCCGTCGTCGCCCATGGCGAGAAGGCGGCCGCCTATATGGCGGACGGCTATGCGCGGGCTTCGGGCCGGATCGGCCTGTGCGGGGCGCAGCAGATCGGCGCGGCCAATCTGGCCGCCGGATTGCTGGACGCGTTGATGGCGCGATCCCCGGTGCTGGCGCTGACCGGCGGCAGCACCGCCGCCACCCGCGACCGCAACCAATATCAGGAGGTCGACCAGCAGCCCATTTTCGCCGGGCTGACCAAGATGACGTCGCGCACCGACCTGGTCTCGCGCCTGCCCGACATGCTGGGCCAGGCCATGCGGGTGGCGACCGGCGGCGCGCCCGGCCCGGTCCATCTGGAACTGGCGGGCTTCACCGGCGCAGTGCTGAACGATCCGATGGACCCTGCGCCCCTGCCCGATCCGGCCTTCGCTTCATGCCCGGCGGTCCGCCATGCCGCGCCCGCCGCCGACATCCGCCGCGCCGCCGACCTGCTGCGCCATGCCATGCGTCCCGTCGTCATCGCTGGATCGGGCATCCGCGCGAGCGGCGCGCAGGAAGCGCTGGCGGCCTTTGTGCGGCGGCACGGGCTGCCCCTCGCCACCTCGCTCGACGCCAAGGCGGTGTTGCGGGAAAGCGATCCGCTCTCGCTCGGCGTCTGCGGCATCTATTCGCGGGAAGCCGCCAACCGGGCGGTGAGCGAGGCCGATCTGGTCCTTTTCGTGGGGACCATGGCGGGCAGCATGACGACCACCGGCTGGAAGGTGCCCCAACCCGGCATCGCCGCGATCCAGATCGACGTGGACGCCCGCGAACTGGGCCGCAACTATCCGTTGCAGGCCGCGCTTTGCGGCGATCCGAAAACCATATTGGAACAATTTTCCGCTGCGCTGACGGACATGCCGGTACGGCGGGACTGGCTGCGGCATGTGGAAGAATTGCGCGCGGACTGGACGCAGGCGGCGGCGCCGGCCGAAATGTCGGACGCCCTGCCGATCCGTCCCGAACGCCTGTGCCGCATCCTGTCGGAAGAACTGCCGGAAGGCGCGCTTCTGGTGGTCGACACCGGCCATGCCGCCGCCTGGGCGGCGCGCCACATCTATCTCGACCGGCGCGGGCAGGGCCTGCTGCGCGCCGCCGGATCGCTCGGCTGGTCCTATCCCGCCTCGCTCGGCGCCAAATGCGCGCAGCCCGACCGGCCCGTCCTGTGCTTCACCGGCGATGGCGGGTTCCTGTACCATATGAGTGAAATGGAGACGGCGCGGCGTTACGGCATCAACACCGTCACGATCGTCTCCAACAATAACGGCCTCAGCCAGGAAAAGCCGGTCTGGGCCGACAATGCCGACCATGATCATCACTGGCGCTTCTCCCCGGTCGACTATGCCGCCGCCGCGCGCGCGTTCGGCTGCAAATCCTGTCGGGTCGAGCGGCCGGGCGAGTTGGGCCCCGCGCTGCGATCCGCCATCAAGGAGGATGCGCCTGTCATCGTGGAGGTCATGACCGACATATTGGCGCTGCATCCGCCCGCCTGGACGCCCTCCGATCCGGCCCGGTTCTATTAGGTGGATTGGCTGCGTTCCGAAGAGGCTGGATGACTGATTTTTGGTGGAAAGCGGACATTCCCCCTCCCGCAGGCGGGAGGGGGTTAGGGGGTGGGCTGGCGCGACATCAGCGTGAATTTTCAACGGCTAAGCTGGAAGCTCGCTGCGCTCGCGCCCACCCCTAACCCCTCCCGCCTGCGGGAGGGGAATGTCTTGGATTGGCCAATAGGCGTTCATTTCGGTCTGTCCTGCTCCGCACGCGGCACATGGCCGCTCATGGCCGATCCGGCATCCGGGGCGAAGCGCCGGTTCACGAAGAAAGCCGACAGCGAGATCAGGGCCACGGCGACCAGTGCGGCGGCAAAATCCTCCCGGTGGGGCGTGGCCGATCCGCGGACGGCCATGCTCGCCTGGATCGCGACGGAGGCGGTGCAGATGCCCAGCGACAGCAGCAATTGCTGGAATGTGGAATAGAGGCTGGACGCACGGCTGATCCGCGCCGCCTCCACGCCTTCATAAGCCACCGTGTTGTAGACCGAGAACTGAAAGGACATGAAAAAGCCCGCCAGCGTCAGGACCGCCATCATCAGCGGCACCGGCCAGTCCGCCCGGAACGCCGCCGCCAGCCCGTAGCAGAGCGAGGACAGCAGGCCGTTCACGATCAGGCTGCGCCGGAAGCCCAGACGGCGCAGCACCGGGGAAACGATGGCCTTCGACACCAGCGATCCCACCGCCGTGGCGAGCATGATCGCCCCGCTCACCGCCGCGCTGAAGCCGAATCCCACCTGGAACATCAGCGGCAGCAGGAAGGGCTGCGCGCCCTGGGTGATGCGGGTCAGCGATCCGCCGATCAGCGACAGGCGGAAGGACCGGTCGCGCAGCACGGTGAGGTCCAGCAGCGGATCGGGCCGGCGCGCCGCATGGCGGACATAGGTTCCGGCCATCACGCCCGCGACGGCGAGCAGCAGCAAGGCCTGCCCCAGCCGCCCCGGCTGGCTCGCGCTTTCGCACCCGAGCAGCAGGGTACCGAGGCCGGCGGCGCAGATCAGGAAGCCCGGAATGTCTGCCCGTCCGGGCGCATCGGCGCGGCCATTGTCGATATGGAGGGAGATGGCGGCGATCCCCGCCAGCCCGACCGGCAGGTTGACGTAGAATATCCAGCGCCAGTCCAGATGGGTGACGATCAGCCCGCCTATGGGCGGCCCCAGCATCGGGCCCAGCAGCGCAGGCGTGACCAGCCAGGCGGTCGCTGAAACCAGATCCTGCCTGCGCGTGACGCGCAGCAGGGCGATCCGCCCCACCGGGGTCATCATCGCCCCGCCCGCGCCCTGCACGAAGCGGGCCATGCCCATCTGGGCTGCCGATGTCGAAAAGGCGCAGAGCAGCGAGCCCGCCATGAAGACCAGTATCGCCGCCCGCAATACCGACCGCGCGCCGAACCGGTCGGCCAGCCGGCCGCTCAGCGGGATGAAGGCCGCCACCGCCAGCAGATAGGCGGTCAGGACCAGACCGAGGGCATTGACCGGTTCCCGGAAGTCCCGCGCGATGGTGGGCAGCGCGGTGGTCAGCACGGTCGCGTCGATCTGCTCCATGATCATGGTGCTGGCGACGATCAGCGCGACGACGCGGTAATTGCCCCGGCTGGAACGATCTGCGGATGGAGCGGCCGTGCAGCCGCCGCTCATGCCCCCTGCGATGCCATGAGGCCGTCTTCCGGGAGGCAGAGGGGCGCCCGCATCACGGCTTCGGGCTGGTGGACGGGGGTATCGATCCCCTCCATCCGCGCCTTGATCTGAAGGGCGAGATGCAGCGAGTGGAAGCGCGACTGGGCCAGATTGCCGCCATGGAACCACAGCCCCTCCTGCCGAGTCGGCTTCCACATGTTGCGAAGCTCCCCCTCCCAGGGACCGGGGTCCATGGCGGTGCCCGATCCCAGGCCCCAGCAGCGGCCCACCTTTTCAGCGACCTCCCGGGAGATCAGCATCTCGGCCCAGCCGTCCATCGGGCCGTAGCCGGTCGCGTAGATGATCGCGTCGGCCGCCACCTCGCTGCCGTCGGTCAGCACCAGGCCGCCGGGGGCGATGGAGGCGACGCCGACGCCGCTCCGCACCCTGACCTCTCCGTCGCAGATCAGGTCGGAGCCGCCGACATCGATATAATAGCCCGAGGCGCGGCGCATATATTTGCCCGCTATGGCCGTCCCGTCCTCCCCGAAATCGAACTGGAAGCCGGATGCCGCCAGCCGTTCGTAGAAGGCCGCGTCCTCCCGGCGTATGCGGTCGCAATTATGGCGGTCCATCGCTTCCTTCAGGCGGAAGGGCGTGGATGCGGTGATCAGGTCGGCCCGGTCGGTATCGATCCCTGCCGCGATCCCCTTCTCCGAATAGGGGCCTTCTTCGGAAATGCGGCGCAGCGCGCTCGCCTTGATGACGGTGGTGGGCGACCGCTGGATCATCGTGACCTTCGCGTCGTTCGACCAGAGGTCGACGCAAATGTCGTGCGCGGAGTTGTTGGAACCCACGACCACGCAGGCCTTGCCGGCAAAGGCCGCGCCATCCGCATATTGGCTGCTATGGCACTGCACCCCGCGAAAGCTGTCCGCGCCGGGGAAGACGGGCATGTTGGCGATGCCCGACAATCCGGTGGCCAGCACCAGCTGCGCCGGGCGCAGGACCATTTCCCGCCCCGCCCGGTCGACCGTCACCGTCCAGCGTTTCGCGGCTTCGTCATAATGCGCCCTGGTGCAGCGGGTGGAGCCCCAGAAGTCCAGTTCCAGCACCCGGGCATACATTTCCAGCCAGTCGCCCATCTTGTCCTTGGCGGTATAGACCGGCCAATGGTCCGGGAAGGGGATATAGGGCAGATGGTCGATCCAGACCGGATCGTGCAGGTAGAGCGACTTGTAGCGGCTGCGCCAGGCATCGCCCGGCTTTTCCAGCGCGTCGACGATGAGGGTCGGGACGCCGAGCCGCTTCAGCCGCGCGCCCAGCGCCAGCCCGCCCTGGCTGCCGCCGACGACCAGGCAATAGGGCTGCACCTCCGTCCCCAGCGTCCGGGCGGTCGCGGCCCGCGCCTCCGACCAGGTTTCCCGGTCCTTGATGGCGCGATGGACGACGCCCTCCGGCCGGCGACGCCCGCCCGGCTCCTCAAAGCCCTTGAGTTCCTGCAGGGCGGTGAGCAGGGTGAAGCACCGGCCGTCCTTCAGCCGGACATGGCCCTTGCCCCGGCCCGCGCCGGTCTCGAAATCGAACCAGCCTTCGATCAGCCCGTCCCTTTCGGCGGCGCCGCCTTCCGGGCGCGCGGTGAAGGGGAGGACGGGATCGGCCTGCGCGTCCAGCATTTTACCGATGGCCTCGCGCCCCTCCATCGTCGCGATGTTCCAGGTGAAGGCGACCAGATCGCGCCAATAGCATTCGTCGGGCGCGAAAAGAGCAAGGACGGCGCCGGTGTCGCGGGCAGCCAGCGCGGCCTGAAATCCGTCGAGCCAGTGTTCCAGCGCCCGGTCATGCTGTCCGCTCTTCACCTTCTGCTCCTCTTCCGCCCCGCGCACGGCGGCCCCTCAACCTGCCATCTTCGGTGGCAAAATCCCATCGGCGGAAAAAATAAGTATTCTGGCGCGAGTATAACCAAAGGTGATCGGACAGGGCGTCATGCCCTATTCTATGTTCTTGTGAGAGAGCGGCGGGAAGGCATCCCCCGCTGCGACAATAGCGCCGGCAGGGACAGGACGACGGAATTGGCGATGACATCCGAAGAAAAGATCATGCTGACCCAGCTCCTGCTCGCCAATGCGACGGACTATTGGTATGAGGTGGACGTCAATGGCGGTCTGGACACCCGCGACTATTATCTGGAGGACGCCACCTTCTTCAACCTGAAGGGGCGCGAGGCGATCCATCAGTTCTACGTCTGGCGGCAGAGCCGGGGGCCGCGCGTCAACCGCCATGTCATCGCGAATTTCCGCGCCGAGCTGATCGAGCCCGGATTGGCGCGCACGAACAATGTCATGATGCTGTTCGCCGGGGACGGGACGCCGGTGCTGCCCTCCCACGCGCCGATCCAGATCGCGGAGCAGATCGACCATCTGCTGCTGTGCGAGGATGGCCGCTGGCGTTTCCGCACGCGGGAATTCGTCAACCTGTTCAAGAGCGACACGCCGACCACCGTGCCGCCGCGTGCGTGGTATGAGAAATGGAGTCCCGGCAGCCTGAAGGATTGATGCGACGAGTGCGGGTGCGGGCGGAATGCGGGCGAAGGACGGTCAGTGAAGCGCGAACAATGTTTCATCGCGGGTGAATGGGTCGGCAATGGGGAGTGGATCGCGGTCGACAATCCGGCGACGGGCGGGATCATCGGCCGCGTTCCGGCGCTGGGGCGGGAGGAGAGCCGGCGGGCGATAGAAGCGGCGGCCATGGCCATGCCCGCCTGGGCGGCGCGCCCGGCCGGCGAAAGGGCCGCGATCCTGCAACGCATCGCCGCCCTGATGCTGGAGCGCGCCGACGATCTTGCCGCCCTGCTGACCGAGGAACAGGGCAAGCCGCTGGCGGAGGCGAAGGGCGAGATCGCCTATGCCGCGTCCTTCTTCCAATGGTTCGGGGAGGAAGCGAAGCGCGCCTATGGCGACATCATTCCCGGTCCCATGCCGGACAGGCGCATCATGGTGCTGAAGCACCCGGTGGGCGTCGTGGCCGCGATCACCCCCTGGAACTTCCCCGCCGCCATGGTCGCGCGCAAACTGGCCCCGGCGCTTGCGGCTGGGTGCGGGGTGGTGCTCAAGCCTTCGGAACTCACGCCCTTCACCGCATTGGCGATAGCGCAGATCGCTGACGAGGCGGGCGTGCCCCGGGGGCTTCTCAACGTCGTGACCGGCGACGCGCGGGAGATCGGGGCCGAAATGACGGGCAATCCCGTGGTCCGCAAGATCAGCTTCACCGGATCGACGGCGGTCGGGCGGCTGCTGATGGAGCAGGCGTCCCGCAGCATCAAGAAACTCAGCCTGGAACTGGGCGGCAACGCGCCCTTCATCGTCTTCGACGACGCCGATCTGGATGCGGCCGTCACGGGCGCGATCCAGTCCAAATATCGCAATGCAGGCCAGACCTGCGTCTGCGCCAACCGCTTCTATGTCCAGGCGGGCGTCTATGACGCCTTTGCCGGGAAGCTGGCCACCGCCACCGCGAAACTGCGGGTCGGCGAAGGGACCCGCACCGGCGTGGACATCGGTCCCCTGATCGACGAACGGGCCGTCGCGAAGGTCCAGCGGCACGTTGACGATGCCGTGGCGAAGGGCGCGCGGATCGTGCTGGGCGGCGGTCCCGCCCCCGACGGCCCGCGCTTCTTCACCCCGACGATCCTGCGCGACGTGAAGCCGGGCATGCAGGTGCTGGAGGAGGAGACCTTCGGCCCCCTGGCGCCACTGGTGAAGTTCGATGACGACGCCGAAGCCATCGCCCTTGCCAATGACAGCGAATTCGGACTGGCCGCCTATTTCTACGCGCGCGACGTCAACCGCATCTGGCGCGCGGCGGAAGGCATCGAATCCGGCATTGTCGGCATCAACACCGGCCTCATTTCGACCGAAGTGGCGCCCTTTGGCGGCGTCAAGCAATCGGGCATCGGCCGGGAGGGGTCGCGTTACGGGCTGGATGATTATCTGGAGCTGAAATATCTCTGCCTGTCTCTTGCTTGAACCGGGGCCGCATTTGTGAGAGACAGGTTTGTGACCGGTACCAAATCGCTTTCGGGGCCAGGGCCCCGCGCAATTGACAGGAGAAGATGATGTCCAGTCATTCGACCATGTTGGACAGGAACGATATGCTGACATGCACGCCGGTCCATCCCCATTTCGCCGCGCGGGCGGAGGGGATCGACCTGCGCCGGCCGCTGACGGAGGAGCAGAAGGCTGCGGTCAAGGGCGCGATGGACCGTTATGGCGTGGTCGTCTTCCCCAACCAGATGATGAGCGACGACGAACAGGCCGCCTTCGCCGAACAGTTCGGCACCATCGAGGAGACGCCGACGCTGGTCGACCAGGAACGGCGCCGCATCGCCAATATGAAGATCAACGACATCTCCAATCTGGGCCCGGACGGCCGGATCTGGGGCGCGGACGACCGGCGGCGCATGTATAATCTGGGCAATCTGCTGTGGCACAGCGACAGCAGCTTCAAGCCGACGCCGGCCTATTGGTCGATGCTCCAGGCCCGCGTCATCCCGCCGGTCGGCGGCGCCACCGAATATATCGACACCCGCGTCGCATGGGACCATCTGCCGGACGAACTCAAGGCCATTGCAAAGGACCTGATCGCCCGTCATTCGCTGATCTATTCCCGCGAGCAGATGGGTTTCGACGCATTCAGCCCGGAGGAGGTCGAACGGTGCACGCCGGTGCCGCAACGGCTGGTGCGGCTGCACAGGGAATCCGGTCGGCTTGCCCTCTACCTCTCCGCCCATATCGGCGCCATCGAGGGCTGGCCCCGTCCCGAAGCCATGGCGCTGATCCGGGAACTCACCGAATTCGCGACCCAGCGCCCGTTCGTCTATGCGCATCAATGGGCGGTCGGGGACCTCGTCATCTGGGACAATCGCTGCACCATGCATCGCGGCACGCGCTATGACGACAAGAAATATCCGCGCGACATGCGCCGGGTGACGCTGGAGGACAGCGCCCCCACTTTGGAACAGCCGATCTGATAAAGCCGATCTGGCAGGGCATGCGCCCGGAAGGAAGACAGAATGACCGTTGGAACGGTAAGCGAGGCCATTGTCGCCCGCCTCGCGGAAAAGGGCGTGCGCTTCATCTTCGGCGTGCCGGGGGGCGAGTGCAATCTGGACTTCATCGCCGCGGCGGAGAAGCAGGGCATGCGCTTCATCCTGACGCGGACGGAGACGTCGGCGGCGATGATGGCCTGCGTCACCGCCGAAATCACCGGAGCGCCCGGCGTGGCGATGACGACGCGGGGGCCGGGCCTTGCCGCCGCCGCCAATGGCGTCGCCTATTCCGATCTGGATCGTGCCGCGATGCTGCTGATCGCGGACGGCTATGAAGACGATCAGGCCTATATCAGCCATCAGCGGATCGACCAGACGGCGATATTGGCGCCGATGCTGCGCGCTTCCTCCAACCTGCGGAACGGCGATCCCATGGCGGAGGTCGACCGGCTGATCGACGCCGCCATGGGCAATCCGCCGGGCCCGGCCTATCTGGAGGTCGCCGGTTCCTTCATCCGCCGCCGGGCCGAAGCGGCGCCTGCCCCCCTTTCCGCGACCCGCCTTCCCGCGCCGGGCCCATCCGCGCTGGCGGAGGCGAAGAGGCTGGTCGCCGCGGCCCGCCGACCCATCCTGCTGGCAGGGCTTCAGGCGCGGTCTCCGGATGGAACCGCCGCCTTGCGCGCCTTTGTCGCGGCGACCGGCTGTCCCGTCCTCACCACCTACAAGGCGAAGGGGGTGGTGTCGGAAAATGCGCCGCTCGGGCTGGGCCTCTACGCCAATGGCGTGCCCGAACAGCCGTTGATCGGGTCGGCCGACCTCATCATCCTCTACGGCTTCGATCCGGTCGAGGGACCGCCGCAGCCCTGGCGCTATGGTGCTGTCCCGACGGTCGAACTCACCAACCACGCCTATGAGCATCCGCTGTTCGCGCCGACCGCATCCGTGATGGGCGACATAGCCGCTTCCATCGCCGCCCTGCACGATGCGACGGACAGCAGCGGGTGGGAGCCGGGAGAGCTGGCGCGGCGCAAGGAAGCATTATGGGCGGCGGCGCAGATTTTCGGCGGCAGCGGCATTTCCCCGGCGGCGCTGGTCCGCGCGGCGCGTCAGGCGGTGCCGGGGGACAGCCGCATCACCATCGACGCGGGCGCGCATATGCTGCCGGTGCTGCATATGTGGCGGTGCGACGAACCCAACCAGTCCCTGATCTCGCGAGGGCTTTCGACCATGGGCTTCGCCATTCCCGCGGCCATCGCCGCCAGCCTGGCCGATCCGGGCCGCACCACCGTGGCCTTCACGGGGGACGGCGGCGCGATGATGTGCCTGGGCGAACTGGGCACCGCCGTGCAGAGCGGCGCGAAGCCTATCGTCGTCCTGTTCAACGACTCCTGCCTGACATTGATCGGGGCCAAGCAGCGGCGGCGGCAACTGGCTCCGGCGGGGGTGGATTTTTCCCACACCGATTTTGCGCAGGTGGCCGCCGGTTTCGGCTGGCACGCCCGCCGGGTCGATGAGGAAGGCGGGCTGGCCGAAGCCTTCGCCGATGCGCTGGCGAGCGGGCGTCCGGCGCTGATCGATGTGACGATCGATCCGGCGACCTATGACGATCAGATTCTGGCTATTCGGGGGTAGGAACCGGGCGGTTCGGGTGGGGGCGTGCCTCTAAAGGCTTGGTTTTCCTTTGGGGCACGCGCCCACCCCTCGATCCCCTCCCCTGAAAAGGAGGGGAAGAGCCGACATCGGGGCTGCGATCTGGCCGGATGGCCTCTTCTCACCCGGCCAGATAAGCGCCGTCCACCGGGATGATCGCCCCCGAAACATAGCGCGCCGCGTCCGAGGCGAGATAGACCGCCGTTCCTGCGATCTCGTCCGGCTGTCCCTGGCGGCGCAGCGGCGTCCTTGCGAGGATGGCGGCTTCGCGGTCGGCCGTCTTTTCCCGGTCCGGAACCAGCGTGGTTTCGATGAAGCCGGGGGCGATGGCGTTGACCCTGATCCCCTCCCCGCCCCATTCGACTGCCAGCGCCCGGGTCAATTGCATCACCGCGCCCTTGGACGCGGCATAGGCCGCCGCATTGGGCGCAGCGACGAAGGAGCGGATGGAGGCGAGGTTGATCACCGCCCCCCGGGTGGCGCGAAGCTGCGGATGGAAGGCCCGGCACATGTTGAACGGGCCGCCGACATTGATCGCCAGCGTGCGGTCCCATTTTTCCCGCGCGCCCGGCTCATCGATGCGGCCGGGATAGATCACCCCGGCATTGTTCACCAATATGGAGACCGGGCCGACATCCCGCTCCAGCCGCGCCGCCAGCGTTTCGCATGCAGCGGCATCGGAAACGTCCAGGCCGAAGGCGGTGGCCTGGCCGCCTGCGCCGGCGATGGCCCGCGCCGCTTCGGCGGCTTCCCCCTCCTGCACGTCGGTCAGCACGACATGGGCGCCCGCTTCGGCCAGCCCCTGTGCAATCGCCCGTCCAATGCCGCGCGCCGCGCCGGTCACAACGGCAATCCTCCCATCCAGCCGCATCCTCGATCCTTCCTGAAAAATAGGGCTTATGTCGTGATTTTTATGGTTGTTACCGGTATCGCATCCGCATAGTCTTTCGGCAAGCCCGAATAGCGGTTCAAACCATCGGCAGAGGAGATCATCATGGCAACGGAAGATTATGAGCGCGGACTGGCGTTGCGCAAGGAAGTGCTGGGGGCCGACTATGTCGAACGGTCCTTCGCCAATGCCGACGATTTCAGCCGCCCCATGCAGCAATTGTCGACCGAATATTGCTGGGGCAGGATATGGTGCCGGGAGGGATTGTCCAGGCGCGACCGCAGCCTGCTCAACATCGGCATGATCAGCGCGCTCAATCGGCCCCACGAGCTGAAACTGCATGTGAAGGCGGCGCTGACCAACGGCCTGTCCCGCGATGAGATACGCGAAGCATTGCTTCAGGTGGCCATTTATTGCGGCGTGCCTGCGGGGCTGGATTCGACGCGGATCGCGCGGGAAGCCTTTGCGGAAGTGGATCAGGCGGCGGAGTGAGGCGCGGGAATTCAGCCGGACCCTGGTGAAAGGTTCGCGATCCGCCCCTGAAATATCGTGCAAAAAAGCCTGTCCTGGGCCTGTCGAAGGATGGGGCCGGTTTGCTGCCTGAAAGGATGCGGCAACGGAAAACCCGAGCGTGCGCTCTGGAGCAGATCCGATCCGGCTGCTTGGAAAACCCTCTAGGAACTGGCGCGCTGGACGATTTCGAAGCCCAGGTCGATGGTCGTCACCGGCATGGTGCGTTCCTCGATCCGGTCGAGGATCATCTGCGCGCTGCGCCGGCCGATCTCATATCGGGGCAGGCGCAGCGAGGTGATCGCCGGGCTGACGTGGCGCATCAGGTCGAGATCGTCGAAGCTGGCGATGGCGAGCCGGCCGGGCACCGCCCATCCCCGCCTGTCGCATTCCAGCAGCGCGCCGACGGCCAGCACGTCGCCCGCGCAGAACAGCGCGTCGGCGTCCGGCACATTCGCATCGATATAGGAAATGGCCTCCGTCCCGCCGCCGAAACCGCGGGAGACGGCGACCACATGCTTGCGGTCGGATTTCTGCCCGATCTCCGCCAGGGCGTCCTGAAAGCCGCGCTGGCGTTCGGCGGCGCGGGGATTGGCGGCCAGCCCGGCGAAGACGATCCGCCTGTAGCCGAGCCGCGCCAGGTGCAGCGTCATCGCCTTGGCGGCGGCGCGGTTGGAATAGCTGACGACCATGTCGACCGGATCGACCGGGAAATCGCCATTTTCCACCACCGGCGTGTCCGACGCCTTCAGCATCCTGACCGCCGTGGGCGAATGGTTGCTCGAATGCAGGATCAGCCCACCCACGCGCTGCGCCAGGAAGGCGGCGATCACCTGCTCCTCATCCTCCGGATCGTCGGAGCTTTCCGCCACCATCAGATGATAGCCGAGCGGACGAAGCACGTCCGATATGCCCTTCACCGTCTGGGAGAAGATGGAGTTTTCCAGGCTGGGCAGGACGAGGCCGATGACGTTGGAGCGGCGCGACGACAGGCTGCGCGCCAGATGGTTGTGGACATAGCCCAGTTCCTGCACCGCCTCCAGCACGCGATTGCGCAGCGTTTCATTGACGGATTCCGGGCTGTTCAGCGCACGCGACACCGTCATGCGGGAGACCTGCGCGCGTTCCGCGACGTCGCGCATCCGGATCGTCCCATTGGCTTTCTTCGATACCGGCAAGTGGCTCCTCGTTTCGCATCGTTTCATGCGGAGGGATGCACTCCGCAGATGGAAGCTCGTTACCGTAACTTGGCGGGGCGTGCCATGATAATCTGACGGCGTGCGCGGTCCCCCGCGCCGCGCAGGCCGTCAGTCCCCTTCAATCCTCCAGGCCCAGCAGCCGCAGCGCGTTGGTCGAGATCATCTTGCGGATGTCCTCGTCCGAATAGCCAAGGCCGATGCAGTTGCGGATCACGCCCCGGAAGCCGTCGACCGGGCGGTCGTTGCCCACCTGCCCCAGGTCGGACGCCAATATGGTGCGGTCCACCGTGCCGGCCCTGATCAGCGCGTCCAGCTCCTCTGGCGGGAACATCGCCTGTTCGCGGCCGATCATCTGGATGAACATGCACAGCGAATGTTCGATATAGGCGCCCATCGTCACCAACTGCCTGATGTCGTCCAGCGAGGCGCCGATGATGAAGGTGGGATGGTTCACCAGCAGCCGCTTGACGCCGCGCTTCCGCGCTTCCTCGAACACCGGGAAGATTTCGGAGATATGGAGGTGGCCGCCGGACAGGATCACGTCATGTTCCGCGATGATGTCGAGTATCTCCTTCACCTCGTCCTTCAGCGCGCCGTTGGCGTCGAGCGGCGTCAGCGGATCGGGCGGCAGCAGCGGCTTGCTGGTGTGGGGGAAGCCCTTTTTCCGCTTCTGGTCCGCCTCGACATGGTTCTTCGAGGCGAAGGTCGGCATCCACACCAGCCGGGCGCCCAGGGCGATGCCGTGATCGACGGCATATTTGTTGAAGCCGCCGGTCGTGTTGTTGAGCGGCACGCCCGAAAACAACTGCACCTTCAAATGGCCGTGCGTTCGGTTGAGCAGTTCGGTGATCGGCGTGGCGGAATAATAATGATCCTTGATCAGCATGGCGCGGAAGCCCGCGTCCGCCGCATCCTGCAACGCCTCCATATGGTCGAGCGACCGGGGCATGACCGACGGGCCGCTATGGCAATGCATGTCGACCGCGCCGACCAGCAGGCTGGAAATCCGATCCTCCAACGCCTGATCCGCGACATTTTCGTCCAATAGTGAAACCATGTTCGCCTCTTTGCTTTCAGCGCCCCAACGCATTTCTCGTGTCGTCCATCAATCTGCGCGCCGCATGCGCGAACAGGGTCGTGTCGGCGCTGATCATGACGAAGGAATAGCCTGCCTCGCGGCAGCGCACCGCTTCCTCCGGCGTCTGCACGGCGGTGCCGCAGGGCACGCCCTTCGCCCTGGCGGCCGCCAGCACCTTCGCCTCCAGCCCGCGCAGGGTCGGGTGCGATCCGGGCAGGCCCGAACTCAGCGCCAGATCCCCGAAGCCGATGAACACGGCATTGAGCGCGGGGGCGGCCAATATGCCGTCGATCTGCTCCAATGCGCCCATATCCTCGATCTGCACGCCGCGCATGACATGGTTGCGCCCCCGCTCCAGATAGTCGGCCGCGCTGTCCAGCCCCCAGCGGGCCGCCCGCGAGGTATAGCCCATGCCCCGCGACCCCAGTGGCGGGAAGGCCATGGCCGCCGTCACGTCCGCCGCGATCTCCGGCGTCTCCACCCGGGGGACCAGCAGCCCGTCTATGCCCGCGTCGAGCAGCCTCTGGACCGCGCCGCCGCTGCGGTCCGGCAGGCGGGCCATGGCATAAAGCCCCACCGCCTGCGCCGTGGCGATGGCCTGATAAGCCGACTGGAAGCTGTGCGGCGCATGTTCCATGTCCACCACGGCGAAGTCGAAACCGGCATGGCCGATCAGTTCGACCGTCTCCAACGAGGGAATCTTCGCCCAGGTGCCGACAAGGAATGCGTCCTTCGCCTTCAACCGATCGATCAAGCTTGGTTTGCGATCCAAAATATCCCTCCTATTGCGCCGGCATCGGATAGTCGCTCTCGTTCAGCACCCATCCGGGCTTCAGCGAGAAGTCGAGGCGCGGCGGCGCGAAGATGTCGACCAGTTGATTGACGTCGGAATGCCAGGTGGAGGTGTGGATCACCTGCGCCGGGATCACCGTCACCGATGGCGAGTCCACCGTGGCATGGACATCGTCATGCCATTTGTTCATGTCCACGGCCCAGGGCCAGCGCATATGGTGCCGCCATTCCCCCTCCAGCGCGAGCGAACATTGTTCGAAATCGTCATGATGGTGCGGCGACACCCTGGTGAGATCGCGCGGCCCCTTCTGCCTGTTGGGGATGTTGAGCATGATCGTGGTGCAACGCCAGATGCGGCCGAACCGGCCGCCTTCGACCGGCACGTCGAGCGAATAGTGGCGGACCCTGTACCCGTCGGGCGGTTCCGGCCATGGCCGGAAGGGCGGGATGTTCGCATGCCGATCCGCATAGGCGTCCGCATTGGGGCATTTCGCCACCAGATCGGGCGACTGGGCGGAGAAGATGCGGACGACGCGCCCGCCCTTCTCCAGCACCAGCCGGCTGTCCCCCGGAGGCATGACGAACAGCGCATATCCCCCGCTCCGTTCGGTCCGGTCCCCTGCGGCGGCGATGGCGGGGGTGTCTTCATCGGGCAGCAGGACCATATATTCGTCCGCCTGCCCGGTCCGTTCGAAGATCGCGCCGGGCAGCGCCTCGCTATAGGCGATGACGAAATTCTGCCCCCGCACATACCAGCTTTTGCCGCGGGCATCCTCCTCCACCGGCGGATCGCGGTAGAACAGGCCATATTCCGCGTCGTAGAGCCGGTCCACCGGCGCGGCCCCGGCGGGCGAGCCAGCCAGTGTCGAACGAAGGTCGGTCTTGTCGTACATCGATTACCTCCAGTACCCGCCCCATATCGTCACCACCGCGTCCGCACCCCGATCTTGAAGAAACGCCCGATCGGATCGAAATGCAACGGATTGCCGATCAGCCGCAGTTCCTCCGGCTGGTCCTTGTCGAAGACATTGTTCACCGTGGCGAAAATCTCGAAGGACTCGTTGACCTTCAGCGTTCCCGTCATGTCGAGATAGAAGCGCGAGGAAATATGGTTCTCGCTGATGCTGTTGGGATCGTTGATGTCATAGCCGTCCTGTTCCGGCCCGATCTTGGTCGGGTCCAGCAGGGCGCGGGGAATGTAGCGCCCGTGGAAGGTCATGGACCAGGTCGGCCGCGAATAGGTGATCACCCCGTCCAGTTTCCAGCGCGGCACGCCCTGGATGTTCGTCACCGATCCGGCATTGCCGGTCCAGTTGTCGAGCTGGGTCTTCACCCCGGTCGCGTCGATGGTCGACAGGTCGATCACATAATTGCCGTTGACCTGGAAATTGAAGTTCCCGCCCAGAGCCGGCACCTGGAAGTCGGAGACGAGTTCCAGACCCTCCGCATGCAGCTTGCTGAGGTTCTGGAAATTGGAGAAGACGGTGTTGATCGACCCGTTCGGATTGAACTGGATCAGGTTGCAGAGCAGGTTCTTCTGCTTGCAGGCATTGGCGATCGCGGTGCCGGTCAGGGAGTCGATCGCGCCTTCCACCTTGATGTCATAATAGTCGATCGACAGGTTGAAGTTGCGGATGAAGGACGGCCTCAGCACCACGCCGGCGGTGAAGGTGTCGCCCTTTTCCAGGTTCAGCCCCGGATTGCCGCCCGTCACCACGAACTGGCTGGTCGTGCCGCCGACGAACGGATCGGGCAGCGGGAGCTGGATCGTCGTGGCGTTGGGGCTGGATTCGCGGGCGGATGGCGCCCGGATGTCGCGCGAGCGTGTCACGCGGAAGGTGATGTCGTCGATGGGGCGGTAGACCGCGCCCAGCTTCCAGGTGGTGGCGTCGCCGAAGGGATCGTAATGCGTCTGGCGGATCGCCCCGTCGACATCGAGCGAGCGCCCGAGCGGAGAGTCCTTGAGCAGCGGGACGGCGACTTCCAGATAGCCTTCGACCACGCTGGTCTTCGTGAAGGGAAGCGCCGAGCCGTTGGCGGCGATGAACCGTCCCGCGGCCGTATTCGGATCGACCTCTCCCTCCGCCGTGTCGCGGCGCCATTCGCCGCCCAGCGCGAGTTTCACGTCGCCGGCCCAGGTGGAGAAGAGCGAGCCGCGCAGGTTGACGGCGGCGGCGTGCTGTTCGAACCGGCGGGTCTGCCATTCGGGCACGATATAGCGGTCGATGGCCGCCTGGCTGATATTGCCGAAGCCGAACAGGTTGATCGGTATGCAGCCATTGGCCGGGTTGGCGATGGTGGACCGGCAGATCGGCGTGCCCGCCGCTATGCCCGGCAACCCGGCGGGCGCAGACACCACGTCCAGCGCATTGTTCCATTCGGCCAGGCGGTTGTTGTCGGCGCCGACCCGGCTGTCGACGCGGCCATAGGTGTAATAGGCGTCCCAATCCCACTGGTCGGACAATTGTCCCTTGAGAGCGAAAGCGCCGCGATAGGTGTCCACCTTGCTCGTCGCCTTGGACAGGCTGCCCAGCGCCCAGCTTGAGGAATTGATGACCAGATGGGTGATCGCCGGATCGGCGGCGAGGATGGTCGCGCGGGTGGCATCGGACACATAGGGATTGTTGATATTGATCGCGACACCTGCGTCGAGCGGCGCGGAACGCGCGGTCGGACCGCCCGTGACCTTCGAATACATGAATTCGACCGAGGCCGTGATGGAATCCGTCAGTTCATAATCGGCATGCACCGTCCCCGACACATGCTTGGTCGGCACCATCAGCGGCAGCGGACTGAGGCCCAGCGCATAGGGCTGCGTCGGGTCGTCGAGCTGCTGCAATATGCCGCTCAGATAATTGCCGAACTGATAGGGGACCAGATTGCCGTTGGAATCGAACTGCTTGCCGCGCAACGCATTGGGCAGGGAGGTGGCGCCGGTGTTCAGCACCTGCTGACCCAGGGTGATCGTGCCGCCCGTGCCATTGGGCTTGCGCGCGCCGACGACGATGCCGTTCTCATTATAGACGAAGGACGTGCCCTGAAGGACCAGCGTGGCCGGAAGGCCGTTGGTGCTGGTCCGGGTGGCGGTGTTATAGCCGGGATTGGGCACATAATTGGTGTAGCGCGTGCACCAGCTCCGTTCCTCGCACGGGCCGATGCCGCCTTCCCTTGCATATTCGATCGCCGCGACGACATGCCCGCGCCCGCCCGCGAAATCCGTGCCGCCCGCCGCGCCGACGAACAGGCTGGAGGCGTCGCCCCGCTGGCTGATGCCATAGCTGGCATTCGCCTTGAAGCCGTTGAGCTTCGTATCGAGGATCAGGTTCACGACGCCCGACACGGCGTTCGCGCCATAGGCCGCCGATGCGCCGCCGGTCACCACTTCGGTCCGCTGGATCAGCATGGACGGGACGCCGTTGATGTCGACCGTGCCGTCATCCGCGCTGGGCACGAAGCGGCGGCCATCCACCAGCGTCAGCGTCCGCGTGGCGCCCAGCCCGCGCAGGTCGAGCGTGCGGGCGCCGATATTGCCGGACACGCGGAAAAAGGTCGAAGCCGGCGTATTGATGGGGCGGAAGGACGGAATCTGGTTCAGCGCATCCGCCACATTGTCGATCGCCAGTTGCTGAAGCCTCTCTTCCCCCACGACATTGACCGGCGTCGGCGCGTCATAGCCCTTGCGGCCGACGCGCGAACCGGTGACGACGATGTCCGCATCGCTGACGCCTGCGGCGGCGTCCGACTGCGCCTGCGGAGGATTGTCCTGCGCCATGGCCGGCGACAGCGCCGCAATGGTCGCGCATGTCAGCGCGAAGGCCGAGCTGCGGCAAAGCAATGCACCCTGCAAGTTCATTTCACCCCTCCTCCTCTTATTTTTCCTGCCAGGCGACGTCTCAACGGTGGCGGAATATGTGTTACCGGTATCTCAGAGACGGGGCGCTGTCAAATGGCGCCGGATCGGAAATTTGCGATGCCGGCGGGTCTGGCGCAGGACAGCAGCCATGATTTCGGGCCCTGGCTGCCTGTTCAGGCAAGGAAAAGCGCCTCTTCACTATGCCGCATGTTCGGGGCCCATGATCAGAGCATAATTTGTGGATATAGCATAGGACGAGATTTTTTGCTGAACCGGCGAAGCTGCGGGCGTTGCGTCGTTCCGGCGCGCCTACGGGTGGGGAATCCGCGCTCCATCAGCCTGAATGGACGGAAATTCGGGGCAGGAACAGGGACGGCGGCGCTTCTTCCGCCGCGCTTCCGCGACCATCGCGACAAAGCCGCGCGCCTGCATGCTTGGAATGTTGAGACCGGTATCATTGCGCCCGGCTTTCCGGAAGGCTAAGACGCTTCAACAAGCAGGGGCGGGAAACCGCTTCGTTTCCGATCGTAAAGGGAGAGGATCGCAAGATGGACAGCCTGACCGCTGCTCATGCCGACAGGACGGCCGCCAGTCCGCTGGAACTGCGCGTGGGGGACGCGCTCGACAATCTCCGCACCTTTCGCGTCGGCATCTTGGCGCCCTTGCTGATGGGCTTCATCATGCTGTTCGATTCCTGGGACAGCATCGCCATCGCCTATGTCATGCCGTCGCTGTCGCGCGAATGGGGGCTGCATCCCGCGATGATGGGCGCGCTCATCTCCTCGGGATATATCGGCCAGTTCCTGGGCGCCATAGCCCTGGGATCGCTTGCCGAACGGTTCGGGCGCATGCCGGTGTTCGTCGGATCGGTCCTGGCGATGGCGACGCTGGCGATCGCCTGCACGGTGGCGCCGGGGCCGGAGGCGCTGCTGGCGATCCGCTTCGTCCAGGGACTGGCGATCGGCGGGGCGTTGCCGGTATCGATCACCTATATCAACGAACTCGCGCCGACGATGACCCGTGGCCGCTACTTCATGATCTTCCAGTGGCTGTGCATGAGCGGCTATGCGGCGGCATCCCTGTCCAGCACGGTCATCATACCGGAACTGGGATGGCGCTGGCTGATCGGGCTGGGCGGCATTCCGCTGCTGCTGCTACCGGTGGTGATGCTGACCCTGCCGGAATCGCCGCGCTGGCTGGCCCGCACCGGCCGCGCCGGGCAGGTTCCGGGCGCGCTGGCGAAGCTGGGGGGCAGGATCGACCTGTCGGACGGCGACCTGCGGCAGGCCGCGCCGCGCCTTCGGGAGCCGGCGAGGATACCGATTTCCGCTCTGTTCGCGCCGCAACAGCGCGCATCGACGATCATCCTGATGAGCATCTGGTTCACGGTCGCCTTCACCAATTTCGGGCTGACAACCTGGGCCCCGTCGATCTTCGTGACGGTTTACGGCATAGCGCTGGCGGACGCCCTGCGCTATGCGGCGGCGACGCCCATATTGTTCCTGCTCGCGACGCCGTTCATCGGTGCGACCATGGATCGGGTGGGGCGGCGGCCCTATGCGATCGGCGGCTGCCTGGCGGCGGGACTGGCCTTGCTGTCGCTCGCCCTCTTCCGCTTCGAGACCGGACCGCTGGTGGCGCTGGTGGTGGTCGGCACGCTGGGCAGCGCGCTCAGTTCCTTCATCCAGTGGCCCTATACGGCGGAGAGCTTCCCCACGCATCTGCGCGCGGTGGGCATGGGCGTTTCCAGTTCGATGGCGCGCGCCGCATCCATGCTGACGCCGCTGTTCGTCGGCGTGATATTGAGCACCGGGGCCGCCATTTCACTGGTCTACAGCGCATTTGCGGCCTTTGCCTTCGGGGCGGCGCTGCTCTGGATCTTCGCCACCACGGAAACGGCGCGGCGGAAGCTGGAGACGATTTAGGCTCAGGGCCCGCATAATCATCTTTCCCGATCGAATCCTGCGTCATGCTGAAACAGGTTCAGCATGACGCTTCTTGGGCCATTACCCGCAGATCAGGGTGAATGGCGGATCAGAGGTTGATATTGGCCCGGCCCTTCAGCCCCAGCATCTGGCGCGCCTCCTCCGCGGTTGCGACTTCCAGGCCCAGCTCGTCCAATATCCGGCGGATCTTGAGCACCTGGTCGGCATTGCTGTTCGCCAGTTGCCCCCGGGAGATGAACAGGCTGTCCTCCAGTCCCACGCGAACGCTCGATCCCATCAGCGCGCCCATGGTGCACACGCCCATCTGGTGCCGTCCAGCGCCGAACAGCGACCAGATATAATCGCTGCCGAACAGCCGGTCGGCGGTCTGGCGCATGAAATAGACGCTGTCGGCGTCGGCGCTCATGCCGCCGGTCACGCCCAGCACCGACTGGATCAGGAAAGGCGGCTTCAGCAGTCCCTTGTCCGCGAAGAAGGCGATATTGTGGAGATGGCCGATCTCGTAGCATTCCATCTCGAACCGGGTGCCGCCCGGACCCAATGTCTCGATGATGTGGCGTATGTCGCGGAAGGTGTTCTTGGCGACCAGATCTTCCGTCGCCTCCAGAAAGGGCTTTTCCCAGTCATATTTGAAGTCGTGGCGGCTCGCCAGTTCCGACAGGTTGATGTTCATGCAGCCCATGTTGAGCGAACAGAGTTCGGGACTGACCTGAACCGCCGCGCGCAGCCTTTCCTCCAACGTCATGCCGGGTCCGCCGCCGGTGCTGATGTTGATCACCGCGTCGGTTTCCGCGTGAAGTTGCGGCAGGAACTGCATGAAGACCTCGGCGGACGGCGTCGGACGGCCGTTTTCGGGATCGCGGGCGTGCAGGTGCAATATCGCCGCGCCCGCCCGGTGGGCCGCGATGCCCTCCTCGGCGATCTTTTCCGGCGCGACCGGCAGGAACGGCGACATGGTCGGCGTATGCATGCTCCCTGTCAGCGCGCAGCTTATGATGACCTTTCCCTTCTTCATATCATTTGCCTTTCCATCATCCTGTCCCTAGAGAAATTGGTACCGGTATCTCACGCCCGCGGCAAGCGACAATGGAGACCCCCATGAGCCCAATCGAACAATCCGCCCCGCCCGGCTGGCGCGTCAAGGAAGGCGCCGACGTCGATCCCTTCCAGCATCTGAACGGTCCCTTCTATATCGCGGACCCCTTCGAACCCGCGGCGGAGGAAGCCGTCCGGCTGGGTTTCCGGGTCGCGCCGCATAATTGCAGCTATTCCGGTTTCGCCCATGGCGGCTGGCTGTCATCCATTCTCGACGTCTGCCTGGGCCAGAACGCGCAGGCGGGCTGTGCCGTTTCCCACGCGCCGACCATATCGCTGTCCGTCGACTTCATGCGGGGCGCGCAACCGGGCGACTGGCTGGAATCCCGTCTCCGCCTGCTGCGCGCGACCCGGTCCCTCGCCTTCTGCGACGGCGTGCTGCTGGGGCCCGATGGTGCTGTCGCGCGCGGCAGCGGCGTCTTCAAGCTTCCCTCCACCCGCTCCGGTCAGGCGAAGTAGAAATCATGGGCGCTGCGATGGATCGCGGCGCGCACCGCCGCGTCGGGCAGCCAATAGCCAAGCTGGTCCAGCGTCTGCCGATGCGTCACCGTCCCTTCCGCCCCCACGAAGGGCGCGTCGCTGCCCCAGAACAGCCGTTCCGTCCCGACCCGCTCGACATAGGCCTGCGCGAACGTGCGGGCTATGTCCTGATCGGGCCGGCGGAAGCCGCCGGACAGCTTCACCCAGGCCATGCCGTCCTGACAGGCCCGGACCGCCGCCTGGAAGCCGAGGCAGTCCAGCCCCTTTTCCGCATCCGGCCAGCCGAAATGGTCGATCACCACCTTGACCCCGCTGGGCCTGAGGCCGTCCAGCACCGATGGCAGACGGTGCGCCTCCACATTCACATGGACATGCATGTCCATGTCGCGCAGCCGGTGGAACAGGCGATTATAGCCGTCGGCAGCGAAATCCGGCAGGTCGGTGTGGAAAAGCTGCAAACGCACCCCCACCACTCCGTCGCGGCGCATGCCCTCCAGATCGTACATCCCGATTTCCGGATCGACGATCACGGTTCCGCGCAGGCGCCTGTGCTGCCGCAGGGCGCGGATGACATAGTCATTATAGGTTCCGAACAGGCTGGCCGCCGCGATCACCGCGAAATCGACACCGCTGGCGTCCAGCGTGTCGAGATAGGTTTCCACCGTATAGGCATAGTCGGGCCTTTTCCACGCCCTGCTCCAGAAGGGCATGGCGGGCCCCCAGATATGGGCGTGCGTGTCGACCCGGACCTCGGCGCTCATCTGGACCTCAGCGCTCATAAAGCCTCTCCGCCGTTTCATAGAGGAAAGCGCGGCGTTCGTCGGGGCCGAGTTGGGCCGCCGCCCTTCGCGCCGCCGCCGCCTTTTCCTCATAGGGCCATTCGCTCTGGCCCAGATCGGAGCCCCACATCAGCCGGTCCGCGCCGAAGACATCCGCCAGCCGCCGGATGAACGCGGCCGGTTCCGCCTTCTGGTCGGCCAGCCGCTCCATGTTGATCTCCGTGAACTTGAAGCTGATATTGGGCAGCCCTTCGAAGATCGAGATGGTATCGGCAATGCCGAAATCCGGCGGCGGCGGCATGCTGCTGTCCAGACCCGCCGCGACATAGCGCGCCTTTTCCGGGTTGGAGAGGGTGTGCGGCGTGCCGATATGATCGACGATGATCTTCAGCGACGGCAGATATTCCGCGATGAACTTCAGGGCCGGCAGCCCCCAGGACAAATGCCTGCGGAAGAAGATGATCGCCACCGGCGTTCCCAGTTCGGCCGCCGTCCGCCAGCATTCCATGGCATTGGGCGAATTCATCCAGGCGGTATCGAAGAATTCGAAATGCGTCTGGGCGAAGCGCAGGCCGCGCACGCCGTGGTTCAACACCATGTCCCGGTATTTGGCGGGCGTTTCGGGGTCCTGCGCGTCCAATATCACCACCGGCACGAAACGGTCGGGATATTTCCTGCCCGAATCGACGATATAGCTGTTGTCATAACCATAGACATGGCCGCGCTGTACAATGCATGCCTTGCCGACGCCATTGCAGTCCATCCGGTCGATCAGCCATTCGGCGGTGGCCGTGTAGTTCATCTGCGTGACATGGGTCGTGCCGCGCATGGGCGACGGCGGATAGGCGACATCGTCATCCGCGATCAGATGCGCATGGGTGTCGAAAATCGGGTCTTCTGCCATATTCAAGCTCTCCTGCTGGCTCAGGCGAACAGCCTTGCGCGCAATTCCTGCGCCATGCCGGACAAGGCCCGGTCGGATGCGCGCATCATTTTCGGCCACATCAAAAAGCCGTGGATCTGGTCGGCATGGCGGATATGCTTCACCGGCACGCCGGCCGCCGCCAGCCGATCCGCATAGGCGTCGCCCTCGCCGCACAGGGGATCGAAACCGCAGGTCAGCACCCATGCCGGTGCAACACCCTCCAGCCGGGGCGCGCGCAGCGGCGACATGCGCCAATCGGCGGGGTCCGCTCCGTTGCGATAGGCCGTGCGGAACCACCGCATCATGTCCGCGGTCAGGCCGAAACCATCGGCATTGCGGCGGTAGGACTCATGCTCCTCCACCAGATCGGTGACGGGATAGATCAATATCTGCGCGCTGAGCGGCAGGCCTTCATCGCGTGCCCATAGCGCGCAGGCGGCCGCGAGATTGCCGCCGGCCGAGTCGCCCCCGACGGCGATCCGTCCTGCGTCGATGCCCAGCGCCGCAGCATCGCGATGGGCATGGCGGAGCGCGGCCATGCAATCCTCCAGCCCCGCGGGAAAGGGATATTCCGGAGCCAGCCGGTAGTCCACCGACAGCATGGCGATGCCGGCCCGCTCCGCCAGCGAGGCGCAGAACCATGCGCCATAGGCGAGGTCGCCGGTCATCCAGCCGCCGCCGTGAAAATAGAGCATGGCGGGCAGAGGCGCATCGTCCGGCACTTGCATGGGCCGGTAGAGCCTGAGGGGAACGGGGCCGCGCGGCCCGTCCGCCCAAAGATCCGCCTCCCGGACGGGCGGCGGCGGCTTTCCCAGCGTTTCCAGCGACGTGCGGATCGCTGCCCGCGCCTCTTCGACGCTCAGAAGATGGAGCGGCGGCCGGCCGCTCGCCTCCATGAGGTCGAGCACAGCGCGGGCGTCGGGGTCCAGCCCGGCTTGCAGGGTGGCCGCCATCAGATCGCGTCCAGCCGCATCCGGGCGGTTTCCCGCGTGGCCGTGACCCACAGGATCAGCGCCCCGGCGGCGCAGAGGCCGAATATGCCGAAGACGATGGCGACCGACGCGCCGCTGGCCAGGATCGCGCCCACCACGACCGGCGTCAGGGTGGATGCGCCGCGCGCCAGCGAACTGCTGAGCCCCAGCGCGACGGCGCGGACATGGGTGGGATAGGTTTCCGCCGTATAGGGCCAGAGGACGATGGAGCCGGTGAAGATCGAGAGCTGACCCGCGATCACCAGCGGCACCAGGATCGCCACGTCCTTCGGCAGGGTGAAGCCCAGCGTCAGCAGCGCGACGGTCGCGATCAGCGATCCGCCGATCGCCAGCGGACGGCGGCCCACGCTGTCGATCACCAGCGCGATGGTCGGCGCGAGGACCAGGAACAGCAGGCTGGCCGTCGCGGAATAGCGCAACGCCGTCGCCACCGGGATATGGAAGACCGACACATAGATGGACGGCAGCCAGGTCGTCAGCCCGAAACTGGCGAAGGAGGTGAAGAACCAGAGCAGCATGACGACGGTCGTGCGGCGGCGGAATTCGGGCGCGAACAATATGGTCGCGGGCAGGCGGGGCGCTGGCCCGGCGGACGGTTCGGACGAACGGAGCGCCTGTGGATCGGCGGCGGCATAGCCGAACTTGCGCAGCGCCTTCGCCGCGTCGTCCGCCCGGCCGCTGCGCACCAGCCAGCGCGGTGATTCCGGGAGCAGCAGCAGCACCACCGGCAGGATCAGCAGGGGAATCGCCCCGAAGGCGAACAGCCAGCGCCATCCGAGATGAGGGATGACGACCGTGCTGGAAAAGGATGCGGCGGCATAGCCCGCCATGGTGATGAACTGGAATATGCCGAAATAGCGGCCGCGCGTGGCGGAGGGCGCGATTTCGTTGATATAGGTGATCGACACCGGCAGCGCGCCGCCGATCGCCACGCCCTGGACGATGCGCAGGGCAAACAGTGCGCCATAGCCCGGCGTCAGCGCGCAGAAGATCGCCAGCAATCCCATCCAGACGACGGAGACCAGGAATACCGGCATACGGCCGAAGCGTTCGGCCAGCGACCCAAGCAGGATCGCCCCGACGAACTGCCCGGCATAGCCGGCCGAGATCAGGCTGCCCGCGGCGACCGGCGTCAGGCCCCATTCGCGGGTGAGCGAGGGCATGACATAGGCGATGGCGATGCTGTCCCATGAATCGAACAGCATGACGAAGCCCAGCAGCAGCGGCGGGACGATCCGCAGCCGGGCGGAGGTGATGCTATCGAGCGCTGCGCCCACCGCCGCTTCCGGGCCGGAACCCGTGCGCACCGCATCGATCGGGGCTCCACCGCTCATCTGATTGCCTCCGGCGCCATCTCCGTCACCTCCGCTTATTCGCCCTTTCCGGGGCGCTTATGGTCTTTGCTATCGTGAATTCATGGTCGTTCAGGCGGCGATCACGCCTCCGTCGACGGATATGATCGATCCGGTGACGAAGGATGCCGCCTGCGAAGCCAGCCAGACCACCGTGCCGGCCATCTCCTCCGGCTGCGCGACGCGGCCCATCGGCACGGATGCGGGCCGCACGTCGCTCACCTGGCTGCGGCCGGCGCGCATATTGTGCAGCAGGTCGGTCTGGACCGGTCCGGGCGCGATCGCGTTCACCCGGATATTGTGGGGGGCAAGCTCTATGGCGGCGGACTTGGTCAGCCCTGCGACGGCATGTTTGCTGGCGGAATAGGCGCCGACATAGGCGAGGCCGGAGAGCGCGGCGGTCGAGGCGAGGTTGATGATGGAGCCCCCCTGCCCCGCCGCCAGCATAGCCGGAATCTCATATTTCATGCTCAGCCAGGCGCCGCGCACGTTGATCGCGAACAGATTGTCGAAATCGCGCGCCGCCAGATCCTGAATGGCCGCCGCCGGGCCGGGGATGCCGGCGTTGTTCATCGCGATGTCCAGGCCATCCATGATCCCGGTCGCGGCTGCCACCAGGGCTTCGACGCTTGCCTCATCGCGGACGTCCACGGCGCGATAATGAACGGATTGCCCGCTGTCCGACGCGATTTCACGGGCCAATGCCTCCCCCCTCTCCTTTTCCAGCCCGGACATGACCAGGCTGGCGCCGGCTGCCGCGATGGCGCGGGCGCAGGCCAATCCTATGCCGCTGTCGCATCCCACGACCAATGCCTTGCGCCCCAGCAGCGTAAAGAGATTGTCGGACATGGAAACACCCTTCTCGATCATGATTGGCGCTTGAAGCGGCGCTGGAAAGGCGTTGCGCAGCCATTGGGAAGGCGGCCGCTCCCGATCCTTTTCACCATCCTCATTGAATCTTTATGAGATACCGGTACCATAGGATGGTTCGGTTTAGCTAGGGCCAAAGTTCGCGAAGAATGCCATATGCCGTCGCTTCAGCATAATGTTATTGGATAGCCAATGCTTTCCCGATGTGCTGGAATTGCGCGAAATCCGCTAAATGCCGTGCCGTTCTTGGCTGCCCTGTCCGCAAGCGCCGGCAGGACCCGGAAACAGGAGATTTCGTGACACGCATTCCTTATCCAGACCCCGCCGGCCTGTCGGAAACGAAGCGCGAAGTGCTGTCCGGGGCGTTCGGTCGCGTGCTGAACATATCGCGCATGGCCATGCATGCTCCCGACCCCTTCTGGGCGCCGCAGCGCGCACTGGGCCGCGCCGCCATCTTCGACATCAGCATCACGCCACGCCAGCGCGAGCTGATCATCCTGCGCGTCGCCTATCTGTCGCGTTCCGACTATGAGATCTATCATCATGAAAGCATTGCCGCCGCGCTGGGCCTGACGGAGCGGGAGAGGCAGGGGCTGGAAAGCGGCGACTTCAGCGTCTTCGCGGCGGAGGAGCAATGCCTGTGCGATTTCGTCAGCGAGCTGGTGTCGGACGTTTCCCCTTCGGACAGGAGTCTGGCGGCCATGCAGGAATATTTCGGCCTGCCCACCCTGTTCGAGATCCTCTTCATCACCTGCACCTATATGATGCTCGCGAGAGTGGCGGCCGTCAGCGGTGCGGAGATCGACGATGAAGCCGTGACCAACTGGAATCTGCGACGCTGAGAATGCCCTGGAGCGCGGGACAGGCGTAGCGCGGAGGGCCGTTGCGCGCCTGGCCCCGCCCGACCGAAAACCGGGCCGAACCTGCCGCCCAGGAAAATTGGGACTTGTGCCATGCGGGTTCGCGGCGTATCCCAATCGTGATACCGGTATCTTCAATAACGATCTGGAGGGGTCCGAGGGGTGATAGCCGCTTCGCAAAAACTGTCGGCCTGGGTTAGGCAAATGCGGTTCGATGATCTGCCCGACGATGTTGTGACCGCGACCATGCTGCGCGTCATCGACGTGGTGGGGCTTTCCATCGCGGGCAGCCAGCGCCCGTTCGGCATGTCGGTGCGCAGCGCCACCGCCGGCCTGCATCCCGGAACGGAGGCCCGCATCTGGGGCGGGGCGGCGCGGTCGAGCGTGTCGGGCGCGGCCTTCGCCAACGGCGCGCTGTCGCAGGCGCTGGAATATGACGACACCCATAATGAATCGATCGTGCACATGAGCAGCCCCGCCGTCGCGGCGGCGCTGGCGCTGGGCGACCGCCTGCGCTGCGGCGGGCGCGACGCGATCCTGGCCATAGCCATCGGCAACGAGATCAGTTGCCGCGTCGGCAGCCTGGCGCCGGGTCAGTTCCACAAACGGGGATTCCACCCCTCCGGCCTGTTCGCGCCGTTCGGCGTGAGCTGGCTTGCGGGAAAGATGCTGGCGCTGGAGGAGGATGCGATGATCCGCGCCGCCGGGATCACCGGCAGCTTCGCCGCGGGGCTGATCCAATGCTGGGTGGACGGCACCCAGTCCAAATTCCTGCACCCCGGCTGGGCCGCGCAGAGCGGGATCGCCGCGGCGACACTGGCTGAGGCCGGCGTCACCGGTCCCGCCGAGGTGCTGGAGGGGCGCTTCGGCCTCTATGCGTCGCATCTTCAGGACGAGGCCGTGACACCCGACTGGCGCCGGCTGACCGATGCGCTGGGCGAGGAATGGGAAAGCCGGAACGCCTCCTTCAAGCCCTTTCCCGCCGCCCATGTCATCCATCCCTATGTCAGCGCGCTGCTGCGGCTGCGCGAGCGTCACGGCCTGTCGGCAGAGCGCATCCGCGCCATAAGGTGCGATGTCGCGCCCTATATCGTCGGCATCGTGTGCGAGCCGCAGGGCGAGAAGCTGCATCCGCTGACCGATTCGCACGGGCGGGTCAGCCTGCAATATACGCTGGCGGAGGCGCTGGTGCGGGGCAGGCTGGGGAAGGACGCCTATCAGCCGGAATATCTACGCGACGAGGCCATTCTCTCCCTGGCGCGGCGGGTCGAATATCGGGTCGACGGGTCCCTCCCCGGCCCGGAGCAGTTCAAGGGGGTGATTTCCGTGGAACTGACCGACGGCACCGTCCTTGAGGAGATCGAGGAACATAATCGCGGATCGTCGGAAAATCCGATGACCACCGATGAGATCGTGGCGAAGTTCAACGAGAATGTGGCGGGAACGCTGACCGCAGCGCAGGCCCGGCGCCTTGTCGACGCCGCACTGGCGCTGGACCGGTGCGAAGACGTGTCGCGCTTTACCGAACTGACGGTGACGGACCATGAATGACGCAGGAAGACTCGCCGGCCGCAATGCGCTGGTCACGGGATCGGTCGGGGGGCTGGGCCAGGCCATGGCGCGCAAGCTGGCGTCGGCCGGCGCGAACGTCATGCTGCACGGGCTGGAAGATCCGGAGGAAGCCGCCTGCCTGGGCGAGGCGATCGAGCGGGATTATGGCGTGCGCGCCGTCTATTGCCGCGCCGACCTGCGCCAGGCGTCGGCCGTGCGGGACCTTGTCGACCATACCGAGCGGACGCTGGGTCCGGTCCATATCCTGATCAACAACGCCGTCGTCCGGCATTTCGCGCGGATCGAGGATTTCCCCATCGACAAATGGACCGAGGCGCTGGCCGTCAACGTGACCGCCGCCTTCCTTGCGACGCAGATGGTCCTGCCGAAGATGAGGGAGGCGCAATATGGACGGGTGTTCAACATGACGTCGGTCTATGGCTATCGGGGCACCGTCAACCGGGTGGACTATGTGACGACCAAGACCGCGATCCAGGGACTGACGCGCGCCACCGCGCTGGAGACGGCGGGCAGTCCGATCACCTGCCATGCATTGATGCCCGGGTCGGTGCTGACGCCCCTCTGGTCCGACCGGCTGGAGCGGATGATGATCGAGGAAGGGCTGACGCGGCCGGAGGCGGAGACGCGCTTCCTGGACGGGAAGCAGCCCAGCGGCCGGTTCGTCGATGTCGACAGCGTCGCGGAGGTGCTGCTGCTGCTGTGCGGCCCCGCCGGAACGGATATGAATGGGGCCATATTGCCGATCGAGGGCGGATGGATGGCCCGCTGATGCCAGCGGCAGGGCGATGTTTGAGGAGCAGTCGATGACGCAGAGCCGGAATGTGGGATTTATCGGCCTTGGCAGCATGGGAAGCGCCATGGCGCCCCGGCTGCTGGAAAACGGCCATGCGGTGATCGCCTATGACGTCAATCCTTCGGCGCGGGCGGCTTTCGCGGCGGCGGGCGGCCTGGCCGGCGACAGCGTGGAGGAGGTCGGCAACCGGGCCGACATGGTGTTCACCAGCCTTCCTTCCCCCCAGATCGTCCGGCAAGTGGCGGCCGAGCTGGCGGGGACGAGGGTCGGGATCGTGGTCGACCTGTCGACCATCGGTTCGCGCGCCTCTGCCGAGGCGGCGGGCCTGCTGGCGCAGCATGGCAGGTCGTTCGCCGACGCGCCGGTCAGCGGCGGGCGCGCCGGGGCGCTGGCGGGCAAGCTGACGCTGATGCTGGCCGCGCCGGCAGCCGTGCAGGAGGAGGTCGCGCCCCTGCTTTCCCATTTCGGCAAGGTGATCCCGGTCGGCATGCAGCCCGGTCAGGCGCAGACGATGAAGCTCATCAACAACATCATGTCGGTGGTGGCGCTGGCCGCGACGTCGGAGGGGATGGCGATGGGGGTCAAGGCGGGGCTGGACCCGCATGTGATGCTGGACGTGCTCAACATGTCGAGCGGGCAGAACAGCGCCACCCGGGACAAGTTTCCCCGCGCCGTCGTCCCGCGCACATTCGACTTCGGCTTCGCGACCGGCCTGTCGCTGAAGGACGTCCGGCTTTGCCTGGACGAAGCGCAGGCATTGGGCGTACCCATGATGCTGGGCAATCTGGCCAAGACGATGCTGGACATCACGGCGGCGCAGTTCGGCGCGGATGCCGACTTCACGATGATGGCGCGGGTCGTGGAGCAATGGGCCGGCGTCGAGATCGGCTGAACGCCTGACGCGAGATTTGGGAGGGAAGTCGTTGGAGGATTGCTATCAGGTCTATGCCGTCCAGTACGGCCATCACGATCGCACCGCATCGGCCAATTTCGTCGGCGGCGATCCGCACGACCGGCCGATGCCGCTCGACTATTTCGTCTGGGCGATGGTGGGCGACCACGGCACCTATATACTCGACACCGGTTTCGACGCGGCCATGGGGATCAAGCGCAACCGGCAGTTGGTGCGGCCCGTGAACGAAGGGCTGAAGACCATCGGCATCGACGCCGCCGCGGTCAGCGACGTCATCATTTCCCACATGCATTTCGATCATGCGGGCAATCATGCGATGTTCCCGCAGGCGCGGTACCATGTGCAGGATGCGGAAATGGCCTATTGCACCGGCCGCTGCATGTGCCACGAGCCGCTGCGCCACGCCTATGAGCCCGGCGACGTCCAGGCGATGATCGGGCGGCTGTTCGACGGCCGCCTGCAATTCCACGATGGCGACAGCGAACTGGCGCCGGGCCTGACCCTGCACCGGGTCGGCGGGCATACGCGCGGATTGCAGGTGGTGCGGGTGAAGACCCGGCGCGGCTGGGTGGTGCTCGGTTCCGACGCCGCGCATCTCTACGCCAATTTCGAGCAGGCGCGGCCCTTCCCCTCCTTCGACAGCATGACCGACATGCTGTTCGGCTTCGACAGGATGCGGGAACTGGCGAGTTCGGAAAACCACATCATTCCCGGCCATGATCCGCTGGTGCTGAGCCGCTATCCCCGGGCGCGCGACGGCGTGGCGGGGGTGGTCCGGCTGGACGCCGAACCGGCGTCCTGAGGGCGGAACGCGGGGCGCTGCCGCTCAGCGCGCCCGCGCCTCCCGCAACAGGCTGGGGTCGATCAGCCGGGAAAGCGTTGCGCGGTCGCGCGGCGGGCGGCCGTCGATCTTCGCGAGCCACTGCTCCTCCTCCACCATCACGTCCAGCAGGTCGTCGGGAAGCGCGCAGGGAAAGCGGTGATGATGCCATGACTGGCGAATGAGTTCGAGATTCTGGCCGGTCCGTTCCGCCAGCATCGCCTGCATTTCGCCGGGATCTTCCTCCGCCTTGCGGCAGCCGGCCAGCAGTTCGCGCAGGAAGGCGACGACCTGTTTCCGCTTCGCCGGATCGCGGAGCGTCCCGGCCCTGGCGTTCAGGCTGTATATTTCGCGATAGGCGCCCTTGGGCTGGATGCTGAGGCCATTGTCCCCCAGCGCGAGAGCCGCGCGTTCCGCTTCGGGTTCCCAGGTCGACAGCGCGTCGACATCGCCCTTGATCACCGCGTCCGCGCCGGCCCTGGCGGTCAGGGGAACGATGGTGACGTCCGCCTCGCCCAGCCCCGCGCCCTTCAGCAGCCTGTGGAGGTAGAAGGCGGCGGAGGTCTTGACGAACACCGCGATCCGCTTTCCCTTCAGGTCCGCGACGGAGGCGATGCCGGAGGAGCGCCGGGCGAAGATGCGGTACAGGCCTTCCGTCGTGGTGACGACGATGCGGACGTCGGGATGCTTCAGCGACATGCGCAGCGTCTGCGTTTCGGCATTGCCGGCGAGATCGGCCATGCCGGGATTGGGCGGCGGCGGCGCGCCCTCCGCATGCCCGCCGACCGAAGCGGCGAGCGCGGGGTCGGGCGCCGCCCAGAGGTTGGGAACCCCGCCGCTGGCGGTGACGACGGTTCCGGGCGGCGCATTCTTCGCCGCCAGCAGAGCCGGCCCGAACTCCAGCACGGATCGATGGCCGAAGACGGAAAGCGGTTCGGCCGGAGCCGTTGGGGCATTGACCGCCGCCGACGGCGCGGCGGCGCATCCGCAAAACGCCAGGGCCGCCATGGCTGCGGCCAGAGCCGCCTTGTTACCGCGCATCGTCATTCTCCCCCAAGGGCGTCAATAGCGGAAGCGCACGCCGAGCCGATAGGCACGACCCACCAGGTCATAATAGGTCCCGTCGAAGGAAGGGAATGGCGGATCGGTGTCGAGCAGATTGTCGATCGTCCCGAACAGTTCCACCTTCCTGTCGTTGTCCTCGCTGCGGGTCAGGACAAGCTTTCCGCCCAGATTGAAGTAGATGCGGCTGGGAATCCTGTTGATGTTGAGGCTGGTCGCCGTCCCCGGCACGGCGGCGGTGTCGATCTTGCCGTCGTTGATGTAGCGCGCCTGGAGGTTCACGCCGAAATCGTCGGTGTCATAGGCGATGGTCGCGTTCATCGTCAGGTCCACCATGCCGACCGTGCCGCCATTGACGGGCGTTCCATTCTGTCCGGAACGATCGATGGCCCCGGTCGTGTCCGTCAGCCTGTAGTCCCAGACATAGGTGGCGAGCAGCCGCGTGCTGAGATTGCCCGCGCCGAGGGGCATGCGATAGGACAGTTCGATGTCGACGCCGCTGGTCTGGAACCGGTTGAGGTTCAGATAGGGCGTCACCATCTCCGTGATCGGACCGTTGGCGACGGGGCGGGTGATGAAGGCGCAGCGGCTGGCGTCGCCCGCGACGCAGGAGTCGAGGACGACCTGCGCGACGGAGGTGTTGATGACGCCGTCTATGTCGATGTCATAATAGTCGACCGACAATTGCAGGCCCGATGCCCATTGCGGCTGATAGACGAACCCCGCCGTCAGCGAATTGGCGACTTCGGGTTCCAGGTTCCTGTTGCCGACGGAGAAGGTGCGCACCGTATAGGCCGTATTGGTGACCGGGTCGATGATGCGCGCGTTCTGATTCCTTTCCGGCGTGAACATTTCGGTGAGATTGGGGGCGCGGACATCGCGCGAGCGGGTGGCGCGGACGCGGAATTCATCGGTGATCGACCAGTTCACGCCCGCCTTCCAGGTCCACACGCTGCCCGCGCCGCTATAATCGGCGTAGCGGGCGGCGGCGTTGACATCCAGATGGCGGAAGAATGGCCTGTCCGCCGCCAGCGGAACGAGCAGCTCCACATAGCCTTCCTTCACGTCGAACGATCCGTCCACGAAGGCGGAGTTGGCGCTGGAAAAGGCGCGGGCCGCCTCCAGCGGGCTGGGGATGGAGAGCAATGTCTCCCGGCGATATTCGATGCCGGTCGCGATGGACACGGGGCCCGCCCAGGTCGAGAAGGGTTCCGCCTGGAGATTGCCGGCGACGACCGTCTGGGTCGTCTTCTGATGCTGGAGCGAGAGGCCGGTCACATAAGCCTTGGCCGCGTCGCTGGCCGTGCCGGTGCCGAAGATATTATAGGGCACGCAGCCCGCCGCCGCGTTGCGGATGGCGGCGTTGGGGCTGAGCAGGTCGCGGCAGACGGGGATGGAAACGCCGTTCTGCGTCACGTTCACCACATCGATGGCGCGGCGCCAGTTCGCCTCGATCCGCTGGCCGATGACGCCGCGGATGAACCGGTTCTGGCCATATTGCGCATAGACGTCCCATTTGATGCCGCCGAAGGAGCCCTCGGCGCCGATCAGGCCGCGGGCGGTCTCATTCGCCTTGCTGACGATCTGCTGGAAATTCTCGGTCCCGAACCGGCCGAGCTGGAAGCTGGTGAGCGCCGGCGCGCCGGCCGGCCGCGTCGCATTGTAATTGTCGATCGCCGCCCGCGTCGCCGCCGGGATGAAGGGATTGTCGGCGCTGACGACGATGGGGGAAAAGGCGCTGGTGCTGGGCGACTGGGTGCCGAAATTGCGCGTGCCGATGCTGGGCACGGTCCAGTCGACATGGGCGTAGTTGCCCTCCGCGAAGAAGCTGGTGTCGCCGCTTTCGAAGCTGACCCGGCCCATGGCGACGACGCGCTCATGCGGCTGCCTGATGTTGACGCCGGTCCAGGAACCGATGCCGTACCCGTCGCCGCCGATCTGGTCGTCGCCCCATACTTCCCCGAAGTTGAACTGGAAGGGAGTGCCGTCCGGCGCGAAGGCGGTGCCGCGCAGCGGTCCGGTGGCGATCAGGCCGCCGGGCGTCTGGGAGGCGTAGTGGACGTTCTTCGTCCAGATGCGCGCGGGCTGGCCGTTGGTGGCGAAATTGGGATTGGTGACGAACCACCATTCCTCCCGCCCCCAGTCGCGCGTGTAATTGTCACCCACCCCCTCGTCATAGGAATATTCCGCGCCCAGGATGATATGGCCCGCGCCGTCGGCAAAGCTTGTCCCGCCGCCGAGCGCGACCTTCATGTTATAGCCGTCGCCTTCCTCCGAGATGCCGGCCTGCGCTTCGCCGCGAAGCCCGGTCAGCTTGTGGTCGAGGATGATGTTGACGACACCGGCCACGGCGTCGGAGCCCCATGCGGCGGACGCGCCGCCGGTCACCACCTCGGCGCGTTCGACCAGGAAGGTGGGAATGAGGCTGAGGTCGACGGTGCCGACATTGGACGTCGGCACGAAGCGATGGCCGTCGACCAGGACGAGGGTGCGGTTGGCGTCCAGCCCGCGCAGGTCGGCATAATAGCCGCTATTGGTGAAGGTGCGCGCCGCCGACGGGTTCTGGCTGGGGCGGAAGGCGGGCGCCTCCTGCAGCACCGAGCCGATGCTGATCGCTGCGCGGTTCTGCACCTGCTCCGCACCGATCACGGAAATGGGCGTGGGGGCGTTGAAGCCGTCCCGCACGATGCGCGAACCGGAAACGACGATGTCGGCCTCCACCGGCGGATCGGACGGCGCGGGGGGCGAGGATGGGGCCGGGATCGAGGAGCCGGCCGGGGCGGCGTCCGGCGGTTCCGAAGCGCCATCCGCCGGGGCCGCCGCACCCTGCTGCTGCGCGAAGGATGGACCCGGCGGAGCCATGGCGGCGAAGGCGATACCTGAAAGCAGGGCAAGTCTGGTCGACGCAACGCGCATGTCATCCCTCCCGATTGCCCGCGTGACGCAGGTCTGTCGTTCTGTTCGCAGAAGCGGATCGTAGAAGCGGACCGTCGAAAAATCGCTGAACGAAATAACATTCACAATAACTGAGAAACATGCCGGAGGCGCATCATCCAGCAGTGGTGCGACAGGCGAAGCCAAGCAGGGGCATCAAAGGGCTGGCGGGTGCCGTGTTCCGGGTGTAGGATGCCGCCATTGGCCATGAGGCGCTCCCTCATGCCGAGAGATGCTCGCCCCGGAAAAGCGCGCATGTCCCGACAGAGGACATATAAGAACAGGAGCTTCATGGCTCTCGGTCAGGAGAGCGAACCATGGCAATGGCTCACCCGTCCCAGGCGGCGTCCGCCGGGCAAGATATTTCCATCCGCACCATCACGTTCGACGATCTGCGCGTCGCCCTGCGTCAGGGGTGGGACGATTTCCTCGCCAAAAGGGGCGATCTGGTGTTCATCGGCTTCATCTATCCGATCATCGTCGCGCTCGCGATCATGTCGGCCAGCCGGATGTCGATCCTGCCGCTGATCTTTCCGCTGGTGGCGGGCGCGATCCTGCTGGGGCCCGCCTTCGCCAGCGGTTTCTACGAACTGGCGCGGCGGCGGGAGGCCGGGCTGGACGCGCGCTGGCGCCATTTCCTGGACGTGATCCGCAAGCCGGGCGGGTCCGCCCTGTTCGACCTGACCTGCGTGCTGGCGCTGCTGTTCATGGCGTGGATGGCGACGGCCTGGTTCATCTATCATGCGACGCTGGAAAATGTGCCCGGCTCGACATCCTCCGTGGGCGCTTTCCTGTCGGCCATATTCGGCACGTCGCAGGGCTGGCAGATGATCGTGCTCGGCAATCTGGTCGGCTTCGGCTTCGCGCTGCTGACGCTGGCGGTCAGCGTCGTCTCCTTCCCCATGGCGGTGGACAAGCCGGTCAGTTGGGGCGTCGCGGTGCGCACATCCTGCCGCGTGGCATGGCATAATCCGGTGACGGTCGCGGCCTGGGGCCTGATCGTGGTCGCGCTGCTGGTGCTGGGCGCCCTGCCCGCGCTGGTGGGGCTGGCGGTGGTGCTGCCCGTGCTGGGCTATGCCACCTGGCACCTCTATACGCGCGCGGTCGTCCGGTAAGGCGATCAGCCCCCGGCCATGTCGAGGGCGATGCCCAGCAAGGCGCGCAGCGTCGGCGCCTCGTCCGACCGGCGCCACGCCAGGCCGGTTTCCAGCATGGGGGCAAGGCCGGCCAGCGGCAGATAGCGCACGCCCGTGCGCGCGAGGTTGCGCAGCGAGGCGGGGACCAACGCCAATCCCATGTCGGCGGAGACGAGGCTGATGATCGTCTGCATCTGGATCGCCCGCTGGCGCACATGCGGCTCCCGCCCCTGGGCGCGATAATGGTCGATGACAAGGTCGTGGAAGGTGGGCGCGACGTGACGCGGGAAGAGCAGCAGCGGCTGGTCGAGCCAGCCCTCCCCGGCCAGCCTGCCGTCCTCCACCAGCAGGCGGCCGTCCTTCACCCAATTCTCCGGCACGGCGGCCACCAGCGGCTCGCGCAGCAACGGGCGATAGTCGATGGCCGCGGGCAGGCCGGATGCGGGCGGGATCAGCAGCCCGGCGTCGGTCCGCCCTTCCACCAGCGCCTCCACCTGCACGTCGCTGGTCGCTTCCACCAGCGTCATGTCCACCCTGGGGAAAGCATTGGCATAGCGCCGCACCAACGTGGGCAGGATGCTGTAGTCCGCCGAACTGACGAAGGAGAGGACAATCCGCCCGACCGTCCCGGCCTGCAGGCGCCGCGCCACGGCAGCGAGGTCGGCCACGGCCCCCACGGCGGGCCGGACATGCTCCAGCCATTGCCGTCCAAAGGGGGTGAGCGCCACCTGCCGCTTGGTCCGGGCGAAGAGAGGCGCGCCCAGTTCCCGCTCCAGCGCCATGATCGACTGGCTGAGCGGCGGCTGGGTCATGCCCAGCCGTTCGGCGGCGCGGCCGAAATGCAGTTCCTCCGCCACGGCGAGGAAATAGTTGAGCTGGCGCAGATCCATGTCATTCATCCTGCGACCTTATAGCGCGGCTGCAATATATTTCACAACCTGTCCGCAAAGGCGTAAGGCGGCCGGACAGGAACCGAGGACAGACCCATGCCGCATTATCGTTCACGCACCAGCACCCATGGCCGCAACATGGCGGGCGCGCGCGGCCTTTGGCGCGCCACCGGCATGAGGGACGAGGATTTCGGCAAGCCCATCATCGCCATCGCGAACAGCTTCACCCAGTTCGTGCCGGGGCATGTGCACCTCAAAGATCTGGGCCAGCTTGTCGCGAGGGAGATCGAGGCGGCGGGCGGCGTCGCCAAGGAATTCAACACCATCGCGGTCGATGATGGCATCGCCATGGGCCATGACGGCATGCTCTATTCGCTGCCCAGCCGCGACCTGATCGCGGACAGCGTCGAATATATGGTGAACGCCCATACCGCCGACGCGCTGGTGTGCATTTCCAACTGCGACAAGATCACGCCCGGCATGCTGATGGCCGCGATGCGCCTCAACATCCCGACCATCTTCGTTTCGGGCGGTCCGATGGAGGCCGGCAAGACCGAGCTGCGCGGCAAGACCGTCGCGCTGGACCTGGTCGACGCCATGGTCGTCGCGGCCGACGACAGCTATACCGACGAGGAAGTGAAGGTCATCGAGCGGTCCGCCTGCCCGACCTGCGGTTCCTGCTCCGGCATGTTCACCGCCAATTCGATGAACTGCCTGACCGAAGCGCTGGGGCTGTCGCTGCCGGGCAACGGATCGACGCTGGCCACCCATGCCGACCGCGAAAAGCTGTTCCTGGAGGCGGGCCGCACCATCGTCGACCTCGCCAAGCGCTGGTACGAGCAGGACGACGCGTCGGCCCTGCCCCGCAACATCGCCACCTTCGCCGCGTTCGAGAACGCGATGAGCCTGGACATCGCCATGGGCGGGTCGACCAATACGGTGCTTCACCTGCTCGCCGCCGCCTATGAGGGCGGGGTGGATTTCACCATGGCCGACATCGACCGTCTGTCACGGCGCGTTCCCTGCCTCTGCAAGGTCGCGCCGGCCAAGAATGACGTGCATATGGAGGACGTCCATCGCGCGGGCGGCATCATGGCAATCCTGGGCGAGCTGGAGCGCGCCGGGCTGGTCGACGCCAGCCTGCCGACCGTCCATGCGCCGACGCTGGGCGACGCGCTCAACCGCTGGGACATCGGCCGCACCAATAGCGAGGAGGTCCGCAACTTCTTCCGCGCCGCGCCCGGCGGCGTCCGCACCACCCAGGCGTTCAGCCAGAACGCCCGTTGGGAGGAACTGGACACCGACCGCGAGACCGGCGTCATCCGCAGCGCGGCGCATCCCTTTTCTAAGGATGGCGGGCTGGCCGTGCTGTTCGGCAATATCGCGCCCGAAGGCTGCATCGTGAAGACGGCCGGGGTGGACGAATCCATCCTGACCTTCCACGGCACGGCACGGGTCTATGAAAGCCAGGACGCTGCGGTCGCCGGCATCCTGGGCAATGAAGTGAAGGCGGGCGATGTCGTCGTCATCCGCTATGAAGGGCCCAAGGGCGGGCCGGGCATGCAGGAAATGCTCTACCCGACCAGCTATCTGAAGTCGAAGGGGCTGGGCAAGGCCTGCGCCCTGATCACCGACGGGCGCTTTTCCGGCGGCACTTCGGGCCTTTCCATCGGCCATGTGTCGCCCGAAGCGGCGGAAGGCGGGCTGATCGCGCTGATCGCGACCGGCGACCCCATCCTCATCGACATTCCCAATCGCGTGATCAGGCTGGACCTGGACGACGCCGTCATCGCCGCCCGCAAGGCGGAAATGGAGGCGCGCGGCGCGAAGGCGTGGAAGCCGTTCGGCCGCAAGCGCCATGTGTCGCCCGCCCTGCGGGCCTATGCGGCGCTCACCACCAATGCGGCGCGCGGCGCGGTGCGGGATGTGGGCCAGGTGGAAAAGGATTGATATTCAGGGCGCGCCGCATTCGACCCCGCGGCGCGTCGTTCCGGACGATTGCCCGCGGGCCGTCAGTGGAGGAGGATATAAAGCGTGCCGGTCAACGCCAGGGCCGACGCGCTGCACAGGCTCAGCAACCCGACGCTGCATTGGCACATGCTGTAATGCATACGCTCCATCGCACTCTCCCTTGCCGCCGGGCTTATGCCGGTCGGGCGGGGCGATGATAACAGAGAATATCGCGCGAATCAAAAGGTCAGGCGTCGTCCAGTCCCTGCAATAATTTTTGCAGCGCAGCATGGAAATGCCGCCGTTCCGAAGGGTTCAGCGCCTTCAAAAGCTTTCCCCCCAGTTGCAGGCGGAGAGGCTCCGTCACGGCGACCGCCGCCTCTCCGGCCGGAGTGATGGCCAGCCGCTTCACCCGCCGATCGTCCCTGTCCGGCACCCGCTGGATCAGGCCCTCGCGCTCCAGCCCGTCCAGCGCCTCCGTCACCGTGCGCGGCGCGAGATTCATGATCTCGGCAATGTCGGCGGCGCGCGCCGTTCCCAGCTGCGCCTTTATGCACATCAATATCTTGGTCTGGGCGAGCGATGCGCCCTGTTCCGTCATCGCGCGGTCGAACGATCTGCGGATCAATGTGATGACCCGAAACAGGTCGGTCAGTAGCTGTTCGTCGGCGCCATTCATGAGGAACCTCAATAAATGGTATTGCGCTATGGTGCAAGCGCGAGCATAGGGGACGGTATTGCGATCTGCGGGTTCCATCGATGAGTTCTGAGACAGTGGCTTCTTCTCCCCCCCATGGCGACGACTCGGGCCAGAGCCGCTCCTCCGCGCTCAGAAGCCCGCGTGCACGCCTGATCCTGCTGCTCGTGGCGCTGGCGCTGATCGGCGGCGGCGTGCTGTGGCTCATCCGCTTCGAAACCTTCGGCAAATATCAGGAATCGACCAACGACGCCTATATCCAGGCCGATTCGATCACCGTCGCGCCCAAGGTGTCCGGCTATGTCGACCGCGTCTTCGTCGATGAGAACCAGGATGTGAAGGCCGGCCAGCCGCTGGTTCAGATCGATCCGCGCGATTACCGGGCGCAGGCGGCCCAGTCCGTGGCGCAGATCGACGTGGCCAAGGCCAATGCGGCCGGGGTCGTCGCCCAGATTGCTGAGCAACGCGCCGCCGTCGCGCAGGCCGAGGCCGATCTGAACGCCGCCAACGCCAATGCCACCTTCGCCGCGCGCGAGGTGGAGCGCTATCGCCCGCTGGCGGCCAGCGGTGCGGAGACCCGCGAGCGCCTGTCGGAGCTTCAGAACCAGGCGACCCAGGCGCGGGCGAGGGCCGCGGCGGCCAGGGCGACACTGACCAGCGCGCAGAAGCGGATCGCCACCCTGCAGACACAGGTGCGGCAGGCGGAAGCGCAGGGCGAGGCCGCGCGTGCGCAGCTTTCGGCCGCCAGCACCAATGTGGAGGCGACGATATTGCGGGCGGCGGTCGACGGGCGGATCGGTGACAGGAGCGTCAGGCAGGGCCAGTTCGTTCAGGCCGCCAGCCGGCTGATGACGCTGGTTCCCAAGGCCAGCCTCTATGTCGAGGCGAATTTCAAGGAAACGCAACTGGGCCTGATGCGCGTCGGCCAGCCGGTGACGATCGCGGTGGATGCGCTGCCCGGGATCGAGCTGCCCGGACGGGTCGCCAGCATCGCGCCCGGCACCGGCGCCCAGTTTTCGGTCCTGCCGCCGCAGAACGCCACCGGCAATTTCACCAAGATCGTCCAGCGCATCCCGGTGCGCATCGCCGTCAGCGCCGGCCCCGAAACCCGGAAGCTGCTGGTCCCCGGCATGTCCGTCGAAGTGTCCGTCGACACCCGTTCGGCCCGGAACGCCGCCGCGCAGATCCGCCGGGAGCAGGAGCGGCATAACGCCCGGATCGGCCGATGAACGCCACCGCCGCTCCGGCCGCGCCGCCCCTTCCCGAACGCGCCGACACCGCCGCGTGGCTGGCCGTCATCGCGGGAAGCCTGGGCGCGATGATGGCGACGCTGGACATTTCCATCGTCAATTCAGCGCTGCCCACGATCCAGGGCGAGATCGGCGCCAGCGGCACGGAGGGCACCTGGATCGCGACATCCTATCTGGTCGCGGAGATCATCGTCATTCCGCTGGCGGCCTGGCTGGAACGGCTGCTGGGGCTGCGCACCCTGCTGCTCGCCGCCGCCTTTCTGTTCACCGGTTTTTCGATGCTGTGCGGCGTGGCCGGCGACCTTACCACCATGGTCATCGGCCGCGTCGGCCAGGGCTTTACCGGCGGCGCGCTGATCCCCACGGCGATGACCATCATCGCCACGCGCCTTCCCCGTTCGCAGCAGCCGATCGGCAATGCGCTGTTCGGCGTCACCGCCATTCTTGGGCCGGTGCTCGGCCCGCTGGTCGGCGGATGGCTGACGGAGAATATAAGCTGGCACTACGCCTTCTTCCTGAACCTGCCCGTGGGCATCGTGCTGATCACCCTGCTGCTGGTGACGATGCCGCATCAAAAGCCGCGCCTCAGCGAATTCCGGCAGGCCGACTGGCTGGGCATCGCGGGCATGGCGCTGGGCCTGGGCGGCCTTACCATCGTGCTGGAGGAGGGGCAGCGGGAACAATGGTTCCAGAGCAGCGAGATCGTCCTGATGTCGGTCATCTCCGGCATCGGCTTCATCCTGCTGTTCGCCGGACAATATTTCGCGAAAAGGCCCGTCATCCGGCTGAAGCTGCTGCTCGACCGGCAATTCGGGGCCGTTGCGCTGATGGGGCTGGTGATCGGCATGATGCTGTACGGCACCGCCTTCGTCATTCCGCAGTTCCTGGCGGCGATCGCCGGCTATGACGCGCTGCAATCGGGCCGCATCGTCCTGCTGTCCGGCATTCCGAGCCTGATGCTGATGCCGCTCACGCCCCTGCTGATCCGGCACCTCGACATCCGCATCGCGGTGGGCGCCGGGCTGCTCGTCATGGCGACGAGCTGCTGGGTCGACACGGTGCTGACCAATCAGGCGGTAGGCCATGATTTCGTCGAGTCGCAATTGCTGCGCGGCGTGGGCAGCGTATTCGGTTTCCTGTTCCTCAACCAGGCGGCCATCGCATCGGTCCCGCGCGAGGATGCGGGCGATGCCGCCGGGCTGTTCAACGCCGTCCGCAATCTGGGCGGATCGCTGGCGCTGGCGGGCATCGCCACCATCCAGGACCAGCGAAGCTGGCTGCACAGCCGCCGCATGGAGGAAAGCCTGAGCGCCAATAGCGGGCAGGTGCAGGATTATATCGGCGGCCTCGCCCATTCGCTGGGCGGGCAGGACGCCGCGCTTCGATCGCTGGCAGGCACGATCCAGCGGGAAGCGCTGGTGATGACCTATAACGACATCTTCACGATGCTGGCGGTCGGCATCATCGCCGTATTGCCGCTGGTGCTGTTCCTGCGTCCCTTGCCCAAGGGGCAAGCGGTCGCGATGCATTGAGGCTGGTTCCATGCGTTTCCCCCAGACCGTCCTTCCTCCGGCCATCCTCCCGCTGCTGACGCTCGCCGCCTGCACCGCCGGGCCGGATTATCAAGGGCCGGAAGCGGCCAGGCCGGTCAGCCCGGCGGCGCAGTTCGTCAGGGCGCCCGCCGACGCCGGCCCGCAGGCGCCCGCCGCCGCGGCCTGGTGGACGGCGCTGGGCGACCCGGTGCTGGACGCGCTGGAAAGCCGCGCGCTGGCCGCCAGTCCCGGCGTGGCCGTGGCGGAGGCAAGGGTGCGGCAGGCCCGCGCCTCGCTGCGGACGGAGCGCGCCAATGCCCTTCCCAATGTCAATGCCTCCGCTCTTTACGTCCATGCCACCGTGCCCGGCGTCGACCTCGGCAATTCGGAGGAGGACAGTTCCGATGGCGGCGACAGCCAGTCGCTCAATTTCTACAATCTGGGCTTCGACGCGAGTTGGGAGGTCGATCTGTGGGGTGGCCGGCGGCGGGGAGTGGAGGCGGCACGGGCCCAGGTTGAGGCGGCGCAGGCCAATGTCGCGGACGCGCAGGTCAGCCTGACCGCCGAAATCGCCCAGGCCTATGTCAATCTGCGCGACCGGCAGCAGCGTATCGCGCTGGCGCAGCAGGCCACGGCCCGGCAGCGCGAGATGCTGCGCCTGACGGAACAGCGCCACGCCGGGGGAACTGCCTCCGCGCTGGAGGTGGAACAGCAGCGCAACCAGCTGGAGCAGAGCGACGCCGCGCTGCTGCCGCTGAGTGCGGAGCGCGACGCCTATCTGAACGCGCTGGCTACCCTGGCCGGGGAAGCGCCCGGCGCGCTCGACGCCATGCTGGCCGCGCCCGCGCCCGTGCCGCTGCCTCCCGCGCAGGTCGCGGTCGGCGATCCCGCCGCGCTGCTCAGGCGCCGCCCCGACATCAGGGCGGCGGAGCGCCAGTTCGCCGCCGCCACCGCCAGGATCGGCGTGGCGGAGGCCGCGCGTTTTCCCAGCCTCAGCTTCATGGGCCTGATCGGCATCGGCGGCACCGATCCGGGCGATCTGGTCGACCTCGACACGCTGGCGGCGATCGCCATGCCGCGCCTGAGCTGGAGCTTCCTCGATTTCGGCCGCAACGCCGCCCGGGTCGGACAGGCCGAAGGCGTCCGGGACGAGGCGGCCGCGCAATATCGGCAGGCGGTGCTCAATGCCCTGCGCGACGGCGAGGACGCGCTTTCCCGCTTTGGCGCGCGGCGGCTGAGCGTCGCCAGCGCCGCCCGGTCGAAGGCCTCGGCTGAGCGCGCCGCCGCGCTGATGCGCCAGCGTTTCGAGGCGGGAACGGCCACCCGCATCCAGCTTCTCGACGCGGAGCGGCAGAGCCTGTCGGCGGCTCAGGCGCTGACCCAGGGAACGGCGGCGATGACGGCCGACTATATCGCCCTGCAAAAGGCGCTCGGCCTCGGCTGGCAATAGGGAATTTAACCTTTCCGCAAGGCTTTGGGAGCGAAATGCCGCGCTGGAGCGCGTTGCCTTGTATCGGGCACAGGCCGCGCGCTCCAAGTTTCTGTTGTCGCATCGTTTTAGGCAGAAAACCGGTTCCCGTCCTTCGACAGGGCTCAGGACAGGCTTTTCCGCACGATGCTCTAAAAGTCCATATTGTCCGATGGAAGCGCGACATGCTCCGGGGGAGGAGTCCGGCAGGGACGGGAGAGCGCGCTTCGGATCGGACGGGAGGGACTTTCAAGTCGGGGCCGCGCATCATCATGTTGAAGAGAATTCGTACCGAGCATGTCGAATTGGGCATGTTCCTCCACAAGATGGAAGGGTCATGGTTCGCCCACCCCTTCTGGAAGAGCAGGATGCTGCTGGAGGATGCCGAACAACTGGAAACGTTGAAGGCGAGCAAGGTCGAATGGGTGCAGATCGACACCTCTCGCGGCGCTGACCTGAAGCCCAGCGAAGCGCCCGCCCCGCCCCGCGCGCCGGCTGCCGACCAGCGTGACCGTCCGTTCGGCCGCGCGGGCGCCACCATAGCCCGGCGCGGGGCGCCGCCGCCAGTCAGCCGTCCGTTCGACCCGCTGTCGAAGGACAGGCTGCCGGCCAAGGCGGAGATGGTTCATGCCAACCGCCTCGCCCGCAAGTCGGTGCGCGCGATGCAGAAGATCTTCGACGATTCCCGACTGGGCAATGCGATCAAGCTCAACAGGCTGGAAACGATGATCGATGAGATCTCCAGCTCCATCCAGCGCAATCCCCACGCCTTCATGGCGGTGACGCGGCTCAAGAACACCAGCGAATATCTCTATCTGCACGCCCTGTCGGTCTGCGCGCTGATGATCAGCCTGGCGCAGCAGCTCCGCCTCTCTCCGGAAGAGGTGCAGCAGGCCGGGCTTGCCGGATTGCTGATGGACGTCGGCATGGGCCATGTGCCGCAGGAAACCTGGGACAAGGACAGTCCGCTGACGCCGGAGGAATGGGAGGTCGTGAAGAGCCACACCACGCTGGCGCATGAATTCCTGGCGCTGGGCGGCGAAATGCCGGACGCCGTGCTGGACGTCTGCCTCCATCACCATGAGCGGTTGGACGGCAGCGGCTATCCCCATGGGCTGAAGGGCGATGAAATCGGACGGTTCGCCCGCATGGCGGCGATCTGCGACACCTATGACGCGATGACGTCCAACCGCATCCACCGTCATGGCGAGGACCCATCCCGCGCGCTGCTGATGCTGGACGAGGCGCAGACGCTCTACGACCCCGAAATCTTCCAGGCGTTCCAGCGCGCGGTCGGCATCTATCCCATCGGATCGCTGGTCCGCCTGCGCTCGCACCGGCTGGCGATCGTGGTCGAGCAGAATGCCGACGACCTGACGCTGCCGGTGGTGCGGCCCTTCTATTCGCTTTCCGACCGCAGCTTCGTGAAGGCGGAGGACATAGACCTTTCCAACTGCTTCGGCGCGGACCAGATCATGACCCGCGAAACGCCGGAGGGTTGGGACATGACCGAATGGCCCGCGCTCAGCGCCAGGCTGCTCGCGGCGGCGGGATGAAGGCGGGGGCCCTGCCCTGAAAATTCGTTGCGCCTGCCCGCCGGGCAAGGGATATAGGCGGCATGATCGTGCCGGATATGCCCTCTACCGCGGCGGGCGTCGCCGTTCATTATGACGAACTGGACCTCGCCTACCGGCGGATCTGGGGCGAGCATGTGCATCATGGCTATTGGCGGAGGGGGAGCGAGAGCCCCGCCGAAGCGGCCGAAGCGCTCGTCGAGGAGGTGGAGGCGCGGCTTGCGCCGGAACCAGGACAGAGGCTGTGCGACATAGGATGCGGCTATGGCGCCACCGCCGCCCGGATCGTCGCCCGGCACGACGTCCATGTCACGGGCCTCACCCTCTCCTCCGCGCAGGAGAAGGTGGCAGGCGCGCGTGCGCTGTCCCGCTTCACCTGCCTGCGTCGGGACTGGCTGCACAATGATCTGCCCGATGCGGGTTTCGACGGCGCCTATGCGATCGAAAGTTCCGAACATATGGTCGACAAGGCCCGCTTCTTCACGGAAGCGGCACGGGTGCTGCGGCCCGGCGGGCGGCTGGTCGTCTGCGCCTGGCTGGAGGGCGAAGGCGCGCGGCCATGGGAAGTCCGCCACCTGCTGCGACCCATTTGCCGGGAGGGGCGGCTTCCCGGCATGGGCAGCCGGGCGGATTATGAGGCGCTGGCCGCCCAAGCGGGGTTCGCGCTGCGCGACCATGAGGATGCCAGCGTCCGCGTCCGCCGCACCTGGACGATCTGCCTGCGTCGGCTGGCGGTGGCCATGATCCGCGACCCGGCCCTGCGGAGCCTTGCGCTCAATCCCCGGACCCGGAACCGCGACTTCATCCTCAGCCTGCCGCGCCTGATCCTGGCGCTGCGCACCGGCGCGATGCGCTACGGCATCTTCCTGTGGGAGAAGGACAGCGCCGGTCCTAGGGTGTGAGGGGATTCAGCCCATGGCGACCTGCGTCCGATTTAGCGCAGCGTGCTCTAGCGCAGCCGGGTCCAGCGCTGCGACTGGCACAGGAACAGCACGCATCCCGTCAGCCTGAGCGATCCGTCCGCGTTCAATCCCAATGTCGCGCGGTAGCTTCGCCCCGATTTCGGGTCATAGGCGCGGCCGCCCTTCCAGATCGCGCCGTCGCGGCGGAAACCCCAAAGGGTGAGCAGGCCCAATATCGGCTGCCCGCGCAACTTGGGGTCGGGATTGTTGACATCGGTCGCCGGCACGCCCGGTCCCTTGTCCAGCACTTGCGCGATCCGACCGCACATCTGCCCGCCGCACGGCGCGATCTGCACCACGCCCTTCCGGTCCTCGGTCAGCCAACGGCCCTCGACGGACGGCGGCGAGGCCGCCGCCGCCATGATCAGGAGCGCGGTGAAATATCCCATGGCATGCACCTCCATGCCCATGAAGATATGCTATGATGCCGGAGAAGAAGAGAGGGCATATGGCCGACCTTTCGATCCGTTCGCGGCAGGAAGAGCAGATGGACGCGCCGGACCTGGACCCCGCCGTCTATGAGCGGGTGCTGCACGACCTCGCCCGCGTGAACCGCTGGACCTTCACTGCCTGGCCCACCATCGCCTTCCTCAACCGCGCGGTCGGTCCGGCCCGGCATTTCCGCCTGCTCGATGTCGGTTTCGGAGACGGCGACGTCCTGCGCGCGGTCGCCCGCTGGGCCCGGAAGCGCGGGATAGAGGCCGAGCTGATCGGCGTCGACCTCAATGAAAAGAGCCTTGCCGCGGCCCGCCACGCGACTCCGCCCGAACTTGCCATCGACTATCGGGCCGGCGACTATCTGGACCAGCCGGAGCAGTTCGACTTCATCATCTCCAGCCAGGTGACGCACCATATGACGGATGCGCAACTGATGACCTTCCTGCGCCATATGGAGGCGGAGGCGCGGATGGGGTGGCTGATCTGCGACCTGCACCGGCATGGATTTGCCCATTGGGGCTTTCCGCTGCTCGCCCGCCTGCTGCGCGTCCACCGCATCGTGCGGGAGGATGGCCGGCTGTCCATTGCCCGGTCCTTCCGCCCCGGCGACTGGGCGGAGCTGTTGCCCCAGGCGGGCATCAGCCTGGACGATGTGCGGATCGTGCGGCGCTTTTCCTTCCGCCTGTGCGTGGAGCGGATATGCGGGTGAGCAGCGCGGCCTGAACGCCCAGCCCCGGCATCAGGCCCAGCAGCCGCATCAGCAGCCCGCGTCCCCATGGTCCCGCCGCCCCGTGGCGCAAGGCTTCGGCAATCGCCAGCGGCCGCCGGCTGCGGCGGCGCCACTGGTCCTGCCAGCCCATCGCCGCCTGCGCTCCACCCCGCAGATAGGCCTGCGCGGCGCTGGTCCCGCTGTGGAGCGCGATGGCGATGCCGTCGCCGGCCAGGGAAGCGATCACCGCGCCCTGATCCCCGATGCGGAAGAGTCCCGGAACGCTCGCCGCCGCGCGCCAGCCATAGGGCACGCCGGCAATCGCTTCAAAAGAGGGCGGCATGTTTCCAGCCATGCGGCGGGCCAGATGGGGCGCCTCCGCCATGATCGCCTGCATCAGCGCGGGCGCGCCATCCGACAGCCGGTCCCGCGCAACGGAAAGGCAGAGATTGGCGGTGCCATCCTCCTGCAACAGCAGGCCGGCATAGCCGCCGTCGAACAGGTGCATCTCGATCACGCCCGTCAGGTCCGCGCTGCCGGGCAGGGTCGCGCGAAACCCGACGCAGGGCGGTTCCCGCCGGGCGGTGAGATCGCGGGCCAGCCCGCGCAATTCATGCTTGCCCGTCGCCAGGAACAGCGCATCGCCGGCCAACTGCCCGCCATCGTCGAACCGGATCGAACGCGCTGCGGGGTCGGCGGCGCGCACCGCCCGGCCCCGCTGGACGACGGCTCCCGCCCGCGCCGCGCGCGCGATCAGCGCTTCGTCCAGCGTCCGCCGCGACAGCCCCGCCGCGACATGGGGCAGCGGCAGTTCCAGATGCCGGCCGTCCGCCACCAGCCGCAACCGCCGGATCGGCCGCGCGCCCAGCGCGACCGCGTCGACACCCAGATCGCCCAGTGCCGCCAGCGCATCCCAGCCGAGGAAGCCGCCGCACACGCCATCATGCGGGCCGCTCCGGCGGTCGAGGAGATGCACCTGCGCCCCCGCCCGAGCCAGGGCGATCGCCGCCGCCGCGCCCGCCGGTCCGCCACCGACGACCAGAGCGGGCAGGCGCGCCGTCATGCCAGCCCTTCGAAACGGAATCCTTCGGCCGCCAGTCCCGGTCCGAAGGCCAGCGCCACCCCCCGCCCCGCGTCCGCCAGCATGTCGTGCAGGATGAACATCAGGGTGGAGGAGGACATGTTGCCGAACCGCGCCAGCACGCTCCGCGACGGCGCCAGGGCATCGCGGCTAAGGTCCAGTCCCTGCTCCACCGCGTCCAGGATCGACCGGCCGCCTGCGTGCACCGCCCATCGGTCTATCCCGGCCATATCGTCGCTTCCCCACAGGCGGCGGCGCACCGAGGGATCGCCCAGCGCCGTCAGGATGCGCCCCGGCACCTCTCCGGACAGGTGCATGACAAAGCCGCTATCCCCTATGTCCCAGCGGATCAGTTCCGCCGAATCCGCGAGGTTGAGCGAGAAGGGCCGGTCGATCGCGACGCCGGCGTCCTCCCCCGTCACCAGAGCGGCGGCCGCGCCGTCCGCGAACTGGAGCATCATCAGCAGCCGCTCGATCTGCCATTCCGGCTGGAAATGCAGGGAAGACAGTTCGACCGTCACCACCAGCACCCGCGCATCGGGTTCCGACCGGACGATGTGCCGCGCCGTCCGCAACGCCGCGACCGCCGCATAGCAGCCCATGAAGCCGACCAATGTGCGCTCGACCCCCTCCAGCCCCAGCCGTTCGGCAATGATCTGGTCGATGCCGGGGGCGACGAAGCCGGTGCAGCTCGCCACCACCAGATGGCTGATCCGGTCGAGCGGCACCTGCGCCCTCAACCGCGCGATCGCCTCCATCGCCAGGCGGGGCGCATGATCGGCATAGCAGCGCATGCGCAGCGAGGTCGGCGGCATTTCGCCCGCGTAGAAGCCGCCGGGATCGACCGGCGATCCGCCCTCGGCGGTCGGCGGCAGCACGCACCAGCGATGCCCGATGCCGGACCGCTCCGCCATGCGCTGGAACAGCCGGCGCTCGCGCGGATCGTCCAGTTGGCCGGTCGCCCAGCGAATGAAGGGTGCATGCATGTCCAGCGCGGGGACGGCGCACCCGATGGCGTTGATGCGAGCGCGCGTATCGGTCATCGGGTCGTCATGGCTCCTGTCTTCGTGGAACGTCCGGGTGGGGGGAAAGGATCAATCGCGGCAGCCTGGCCCCTGCCGCCCTTAGACCTCCACTTCCTTCTCCAGACGTCCCTCTCCCCCGAAAACCTGCAAATATCGGGCGATCTCCTCCGGCTCGCCTGTCGCCTTGGCGGGGTTGTCGGACAGCTTGACCGCCGGGCGGCCATTGGCCTCCACCACCTTGCACACCAGCGAGATCGGATCGAGCCCGGTCGTGGCAAAGGGCGCGCAATCCCTGAAATCATTGGTGAGGTTGGTGCCCCAGCCAAAGCTCATCCGCACCCGCCCGGCAAAATGCCGGTAGGTCGCCTTGATGCTGTCGACATCCATGCCGTCGGAGAAGATCAGCAGCTTCGACCGCGGATCGCGTCCCTTTTCCCGCCACCAGCGGATGATCCGCTCGCCCCCCTCGATCGGCGGCGCGCTGTCGGGGCGGAAACCCGTCCAGTCCGCCACCCAGTCCGGCGCATGGCGCAGGAACGCCGCCGTGCCGAAGGCATCGGGCAGCACGACCAGCAGGTTGCCGGCATAATGATTGCGCCAATCCTCCAGCACGCGATAGGGGGCGGCGGCCAGCCCCTCATCCCCCTCGGCCAGGGCGGCCAGCACCATCGGCAGCTCATGGGCGTTGGTGCCGATGGCCTCCAGATCGGCGTCCATCGCCAGCAGCACATTGGACGATCCGATGAACCGGCGGCCCAGCCGTTCCTTCAGCGCCTCCACGCACCAGCGCTGCCAGAGGAAGCCGTGCCGCCGCCGCGTGCCGAAGTCGGATATGACGAGGTCGGGCAGTTGCGCCAGCCGCTCCACCTTCTCCCACAGCTTCGCCTTGGCGCGGGCGTAGAGCACGTCCAGTTCGAACCGCCCCCGTCCCTTCATCGCCGCGCGGGATCGCAATTCGTTGATGATCGCCAGCGCCGGGATTTCCCACATGCTGCTGTGGGTCCAGGGGCCGTGGAAGCACAGTTCATATTGGCCGTCGACCTTGCGCAGGTCATAGTCGGGCAGGCGGAAATCGGCCAGCCACGCGATGAAATCCGGGCTGAACATCTGCCGCTCGCCATAAAAGCTGTTGCCCGCCAGCCAGATCAGTTCCTTCTTCCCGAAGCGCACGGACCGGGCATGGTCGAGCTGCGCGCGCAATTCGCCCTCGTCGATGACCTCGGCCAGACGCACGGATTGCGTGCGGTTGATCAGTTTGAAGGTCGCCTGCACATCCGGGTAGAGGTGACGGATCATCTGGAGCATCAGCAGCTTGTAGAAATCCGTGTCCAGCAGGCTGCGGACAATGGGGTCCAGCCGCCAATTATGATTATAGGTGCGGTTGGCGATGTCGGTGTAAACCATCGAAATTCCGTTCAGCCCGTGACCGGCCCCAGTCTATGCGCGACAGGCGCGACTGTCAGCCATCGTCGCCAATCGAACCGGATATGATCCCGTTCCCCTTCATCTGCAAAGACGGCGCCGTCCTCGTCCATCCGTGACCCGGCCGGCCGTGTCCTGCGGCCATGATGGCCGGAACCCGCGCCGCGCGCCATTTTCATACGCAATTTCTATGCCCTGCCCTTTTCCCCTCTCTCGATTTCAAACGCCGCCCTGTCCTAATTGAGCGGCGGCAGACGATGGCCCGTCCCGCACCCCGCGCGACAGCTTCGGCTGCGGGAGTTTCCTTATGCAAGACATGCTCTGGATCGGCTTGATCCTGATCCTTCTCGCCGCCAGCCTCGGCTATGCCGCGCTGTGCGGGCGGGCGTGAGGGCGGGCGCCATGACCATCGACCTCTGGCTCGCCGCATTCACCGCCATCGGCCTCCTCCTCTATCTGGTCGCCGTGCTGGCGCGGCCCGAACGCTTTTAGGGAGGCGCGTTCCATGACCTTTCAGGGATGGCTGCTGATCGCGGCCTTTGTCGGCCTGTTGCTGATCCTCGTGAAGCCGGTCGGCCTCTGGCTGTTCGCGCTTTACGAAGGACGCCGCACGCCGCTTCACGGCCTGCTCGGCCCTGTGGAGCGCGGCTTCTACCGCCTTTCCGGCATCGATCCGCGGGAGGAACAGGGCTGGCGCCGCTATGCGGTGCATATGCTGGTCTTCAACACGGCGCTGCTGCTCCTCACCTATGCGCTGCTGCGGATGCAGGCGGTGCTGCCGCTCAACCCGCAGCATCTGGGCGCGGTGAGCGGGCATCTCGCCTTCAACAGCGCGATCAGCTTCACCTCGAACACCAACTGGCAGAGCTATGCCGGGGAATCGACCATGTCGAACCTCAGCCAGATGCTGGCGCTCACCATCCATAATTTCCTTTCCGCGGCGACGGGCATTGCGCTCGCTTTTGCGCTGTTCCGGGGATTTGCCCGGCGCAGCAGCGCGACCATCGGCAATTTCTGGGCCGATATGGTGCGGGTGACGCTCTATCTGCTGCTGCCGCTCTGCGTCCTCCTCGCGATCTTCTACATGGCGAGCGGCGTGCCGCAGACGCTGGCGGGACCGGTCGAGGTCACGACGCTGGAAGGCGCGAAGCAGACGCTCGCCCTGGGACCGGTCGCGGGTCAGGAGGCGATCAAGATGCTGGGCACCAACGGCGGCGGCTTCTTCAACGCGAACAGCGCCCACCCGTTCGAAAATCCGACGGCGCTCACCAATTTCGTGCAGATGCTGTCGATCTTCGCCATCGGCGCCGGCCTCACCCACAGCTTCGGCAAGGCGGTGGGCAATGTGCGGCAGGGATGGGCCATCCTCGCCGCGATGATGGTCCTGTTCCTTGCCGGCGTCGCGATCACCTGTTGGCAGGAGGCGGCCGGCAATCCGGTCCTCCATCATCTGGGCGTTCCCGGCGGCAACATGGAGGGGAAGGAGGTGCGTTTCGGCATCGCCGCCTCCGCCCTCTTCTCCGTCATCACCACGGCGGCGAGCTGCGGCGCGGTCAACGCCATGCATGACAGCTTCACCGCCATCGGCGGCCTCGTCCCCCTGTTCAACATGCAATTGGGGGAAGTGGTGGTCGGCGGCGTCGGCGCGGGCATATACGGCTTCCTGCTGTTCGCCATCCTCGCCGTGTTCGTGGCGGGGCTGATGGTCGGCCGCACGCCGGAATATGTCGGCAAGAAGATCGAGAGCCGGGAGGTGAAGCTCGCCGTCCTCGCCATCGCCGTGCTGCCGATGGCGATACTGGGCTTCACCGCGATCGCGAGCGTGTTGCCGGCGGGCCTTGCCGGCCCGCTCAACAAGGGACCGCACGGGTTCAGCGAGATCCTCTACGCCTTCACCAGCGCGGTCGCCAACAACGGATCGGCCTTTGCCGGACTGACCGCCAACACCCCCTTCTACAACGGCCTGCTGGGCGTGGCGATGTGGATCGGCCGCTTCTTCATCATCATACCCATGCTGGCCATAGCCGGCGGACTGGCGGCGAAGAAGTACACGCCGGAAACCGCGGGCAGCTTCCCCACCACGGGGCCGCTGTGGACCGGGCTGCTGGTCGGCATCGTGCTGATCGTCGGCGGCCTCACCTTCCTCCCCGGCCTTGCCCTTGGCCCCATGGCCGATCATCTCGCGATGGTCCGTGGCCAGCTCTTCTAAGGATCACAAGCCCATGCCCCGGTCCGAAACCCGATCGCTCTTCACCGCCGACCTCATCCTGCCCGCGATGGGCGACGCTTTCCGCAAGCTGAACCCCAGGGACCTGATCCGCAACCCGGTGATGTTCACGACCGCCGCCGTGGCGGTGCTGCTGACGCTGTTGCTGGCCGTGGGGCAGGATCATCTTGCCCCTGGCTTCAAGCTGCAACTGGTGGCCTGGCTGTGGCTGACGGTTCTGTTCGGCACCTTTGCCGAGGCGCTGGCCGAAGGACGGGGCAAGGCGCAGGCCGCTTCGCTGCGCGCGACCAAGGCGGAACTGACGGCCAGGCGGCTGAAGGGCGACGCGGTCGAGACCGTCCCGGCGAGCGCGCTCAGGATGGGCGATGTCGTGCTGGTCGAAACCGGCGACCTCATCCCATCCGACGGAGAGGTGGTCGCCGGCGTCGCTTCGGTCAACGAGGCCGCCATTACCGGCGAATCCGCGCCGGTGATCCGGGAGGCGGGCGGCGACCGCAGCGCGGTGACGGCGGGCACGCGCGTCATTTCCGACCGGATTCGGGTGCGGGTGACGGTCAATCCGGGACAGGGCTTTCTGGACCGCATGATCGCGCTGGTGGAGGGCGCCGAACGGCAGAAGACGCCCAATGAGATTGCGCTGACGCTGCTGCTGGTCGGCCTGACCATCATCTTCCTGATCGCCGTGGGCACGATTCCGGGCTTTGCCAGCTATGCCGGGGGCGCCGTGCCGGTGGCGATCCTCGCCGCCTTGCTGATCACGCTGATTCCCACGACCATCGCCGCCCTCCTCTCCGCCATCGGCATCGCGGGCATGGACCGGCTGGTGCGCTTCAACGTGCTGGCCAAATCGGGCAGAGCGGTGGAAGCGGCGGGGGACATAGACACGCTGCTGCTCGACAAGACCGGCACCATCACCGTCGGCGACCGTCAGGCGACCGAGTTCCGCCCCGTCGGCGGAACGTCCCCGGCCGAGTTGGCGGAAGCGGCGCTGCTCGCCAGCCTGGCCGACGAAACGCCGGAGGGCCGCTCCATTGTCCTGCTGGCGCGGGAGAAGTTCGGGCAGAGCGCGGATGCGCTGCCCGAAGGCGCGGTGGTCGTTCCCTTCACGGCACAGACCCGCATTTCCGGCGTAACGCTGGCCGGTTCGACCATCCACAAGGGGGCGGTGGACAGCATCCTGCGGGCCAATCCCGCCCTAGACAGGGAAGCCGCAACCCAGGAACTGCGCCGCATCACCGACGAGATCGGCCGCGCGGGCGGCACGCCTCTGGCAGTGGCGAAGGATGGGAGGCTGCTTGGCGCGATCTTCCTCAAGGACATCGTCAAGGCGGGCATTCGCGAACGCTTCGGGGAACTGCGGCAGATGGGCATCCGCACGGTGATGATCACCGGCGACAATCCCCTTACCGCCGCCTCCATCGCGGCGGAGGCGGGGGTGGACGACTTCCTCGCCCAGGCCACGCCGGAGGACAAGCTGGCCCTGATCCGCAAGGAGCAGGAGGGCGGCCGGCTGGTCGCGATGTGCGGCGACGGCACCAATGACGCCCCGGCGCTGGCGCAGGCGGATGTCGGCGTCGCCATGAACACCGGCACCCAGGCCGCGCGGGAGGCGGGCAATATGGTCGACCTCGACAGCGATCCGACCAAGCTGATCGAGGTGGTGGGCCTGGGCAAGCAATTGCTGATGACGCGCGGCGCGCTGACCACCTTTTCCGTCGCCAACGACGTCGCCAAATATTTCGCGATCATCCCCGCCATGTTCGTGGCGCTCTATCCGGGGCTGGGGGTGCTGAACATCATGGGCCTTGCCAGCCCGGAAAGCGCGATCCTGTCCGCGATCATCTTCAACGCGCTGATCATTCCCTGCCTGGTGCCGCTGGCCCTGAGGGGCGTGACCTACCGGCCCATCGGCGCCGGGCCTCTGCTGGCGCGGAACCTCGCCATCTATGGGCTGGGCGGGCTGGTCGCGCCGTTCGCGGGCATCAAGCTGATCGACCTTGCCGTGAATGGACTGGGTCTGGCGTGACGGACGGCGGAAAGGATAGCAGAATGTTCACCGACCTTAAAACCTCCCTTCGACCCGCGCTCGCGATGACGCTGCTCTTCGCGCTGCTGCTGGGCATCGCCTATCCGCTGGCGCTGACCGGCATCGGGCAGGCGCTTTTCCCGTTCCAGGCCAATGGCAGCCTGATCAGGCAGAGCGGCAGACCGGTGGGCTCCACGCTGATCGGCCAGAATTTCGCCAGCGACCGCTATTTCCATTCCCGTCCGTCGGCGGCGGGCAAGGGCTATGACGGGCTCGCCTCCTCCGGTTCCAACCTGGGGCCCGCCAGCAGGGCGCTGGCCGACCGCGTCGCGCGCGACATTCAGGCCCTGCACTCACCCGGTCGTCCCGTTCCGTCCGATCTGGTGACAACCTCCGCATCGGGGCTGGACCCCCATATCAGCCCCGATGCGGCCTTTTTTCAGGTCGGGCGGGTGGCGAAGGCGCGCGGTCTGGAGCCGGGCCAGGTTCGCGCGCTGGTCGACCGGAGCATAGAGCGACCGCTTCTGGGCTTTCTGGGGGAAGCGCGGGTCAATGTCCTCGAAATCAATCGACGGCTGGATGGCATCGGCGCTAATCAGGCGGGATGAGCGAACCGGACCGCCGCGATCCAGAAGCCTATCTGCGTCAGGCGGCGCGGGAAGGCCGCGGGCGTCTGAAGATATTCCTCGGCGCGGCGCCGGGCGTCGGCAAGACCTATGAGATGCTGATCGACGGCATGCAGCGCCTGAAGGCCGGCGTCGACGTGGCGGTGGGCGTGGTCGAGACCCATGGCCGGCGGGAGACGGAAGCGCTGCTCCACGGCCATGAGGTCATTTCCCGGCGCGCAGTCGATCATCAGGGCCATAGCCTGGGCGAGATGGATCTGGACGCGATCCTCGTCCGCCGCCCCGGGCTGGTGCTGGTGGACGAACTCGCCCACAGCAACGCGCCGGGCAGCCGCCATCCGAAACGCTATCAGGATGTGGAGGAGCTGCTCGACGCCGGGATCGACGTCTATTCGACCGTGAATATCCAGCATGTCGAAAGCCTGAACGACGTCGTCGCCTCCTTCACCCGCGTCCGGGTGCGCGAGACGGTGCCGGATTCCATCCTCGAAACGGCGGAGATCGAGGTGGTCGACATTCCGCCCGACGAGCTGATCGATCGGTTGAAGGAGGGCAAGGTCTATATCCCGGCGGAGGCCAGCCGGGCGCTCAACCATTTCTTCTCCAAGTCCAATCTGACCGCGCTGCGCGAGATGGCGTTGCGCCGCGCCGCGCAGGCGGTGGACGCGCAGATGCTGGACTATGTGCGCGCCCATGCGCTGGCAGGCAGCTTCGCGGCGGGCGAGCGGGTCGTCGTCGCCATCAGCGAACTGCCGAGCGCGCAGGGGCTGGTCCGCGCCGCCAAGCGGCTGGCCGACGCACTGAAGGCGCCCTGGACCGCCGTGCATATCGAAACGCAGCGCAGCCTGGCCTTCACGGCGGAGGAGCGCGGCCATCTGGCCGACACCATGGCGCTCGCATCGCGCCTGGGCGGAACGACCGCGACCATCCCCGCCCCCAGCGTCGTGGCGGGGCTGCGCCAATATGCGGCGGACGCCCGCGCCACCCAGATCGTGATCGGCAAGGCGAGCCGAAGCTGGTGGTTCGAACTGCGGCACGGGTCGGTGGTCGACCGTCTGGTCCGCGCCATGGAAGACGTCGCCATCCACGTCCTGCCGGGCGACCGGTTCGCGCCGCCCCGCCGGACCGCCCGCATGGGGCCATGGGGCAAGCCCGCCGACTATCTCTGGTCCACGGCGATGATCGCGCTGATGACCGCCATAGGGCGGCTGCTGGTCCAGACCATCGCGCTCGGCAATATCGCCCTGCTCTATCTGGTGCCGGTGATGTTCGCCGCCGCCAGCTTCGGCCTGCGCGCCGGGCTGTTCGCGGGTCTGCTTTCCAGCCTCGCCTATAATTTCTTCTTCCTGCCGCCCACCGGCACGCTGACCGTCAGCAATCCGGAAAATGTCATCTCCATCCTCGTCCTGCTGGGCGTCGCCATCGTCACCAGCCAGTTCGCCGCCCGCGTCCGCGCCCAGGCGGACCTGGCCCATGGCAGCGCCCGGCAGAATGCGGCGCTGGCGGGATTTTCCCGGCAACTGACCGCGGCGGCCAGCCAGGACGAGCTGATGCATGCCATCTGCGCCGAAGTGGGGCGAATGTTCGACGTGCGCACCGTCCTCCTCCTCCCATCGCCCGACGGTCCGCAACTGCGCGCCGCCGTGCCGCCGGAGGACCGGCTGGAGCAGATAGAGAAGGCCGCCGCCCAATGGGCGATGGACAATGAGCAGCCCGCCGGGCGCGGTTCCTCCACATTGACGGCGTCGGACTGGCTGTTCCACCCGCTGCGCACGACGCGCGGCGTGCTGGGCGTGCTGGGACTGGCGCGGGAGGATGCGGGGGAGCCGTTGCGGTCCGACCAGTTGCCGCTGCTCATGAGCCTGCTCGACCAGGCGTCCATCGCCTTCGACCGCATGGCGCTGGAGGAGGAGATGCTGGACGCCCGCCAGATCCGCGAGCGCGACCGGCTGCGTTCCGCCCTGCTCTCCTCGGTCGGGCACGACCTGCGCACGCCGCTCACCACCATCATCTCCGCCGCGCATGAACTGAAGCGCCAGCACCCCTGCGACCTTGCCGACACGGTGGAGGCGGAGGCGTTGCGGCTGACCCGCTTCGTCGCCAATCTGCTGGACATGGCGCGGGTGGAGGCGGGCGCCCTGCCGCTGAAGCTGGAGCCCGTGGACCTGTTTGACGCGGTGGCGGGCGCCGTCCACGATACGCGCCAGTCGCTTGGCCGGCATGAGGTGAAGGTCGACATATTGCCCGATATTCCGCTGGTGCGGGTCGATCCGACGCTGCTGCACCATATCCTCATCAACCTGCTCGACAATGCGGGGCGCTATGCCGATCCGGATACGCCCGTGACCATCCAGGGCCAGCGGCTGCCCGACGCGATCACCCTGTCGGTGATCGATCAGGGACCGGGCATCCCGCCGGGGAGCGAGGCGCGCGTCTTCGACACCTTCACCCGCATGGAGGGGTCGGACCGGGCGAAGCATGGCACCGGCCTTGGCCTTGCCATCGTAAAGGGCTTTGCCGAGGCGATGGGGCTGGGCGTATCGGCCGCCAACCGGGCCGATCCGCCCGGCGCCTGCTTCACCCTGCGCTTTCCGCAGGCCTCGATCCTGTCTCCGCTTGCTGACGAGGACATGCCATGACCACCCGTTCATCCGGTCGCCACAAGGTGCTGATCATCGATGACGAACCGCAAATCCGTCGCCTGATCCACGCGGCGCTGACCCGCGCCGACCATGCGACGGTGGAGAGCGCCAATGCGCGCGAGGCGCTGGACAAGTTGCGGGAGGAGCGACCCGACATCTGCCTGCTCGACCTTGGCCTGCCCGACCGCGACGGGCTGGAGCTGGTGCCGCTCATCAAACGGGATTCGGACGCCAGCCTGATCGTCATATCGGCGCGCGACGCGACCGAGCAGAAGGTCGCCGCACTGGACCTGGGCGCGGACGATTATCTGACCAAGCCCTTCGATACCGACGAGATGCTTGCCCGCGTGCGCGTGGCGCTGCGCAACCGCATGACCAAGGATGGCGGCGTTTCGATGGTCCGCGCAGGGGATGTGGCGATCGACCTGATGGCGCGGATCGTGACAAGGGGCGGACAGGAAGTGCATCTGACGCCGAAGGAATATGGCGTGCTGGCGCAACTGGCGAAATATCCGGGGCGGGTGATCACCCATCAGCAGATCATGGCGCAGGTCTGGCCCAACGAGCATGCGCATCATGTCGAATATCTGCGCGTGCTGGTGCGAACCCTGCGGCAGAAGTTGGAGGACGACCCGCAGCGGCCCCGCATCATCGCGAACGAACTGGGGATCGGCTACCGGTTGAAGGAAGCGGATGGGGGTTGAGCCCCCCTCCTCCCTCTAGTCATCATCGGCACGGAGCGGAAATCCACCCTCCATAAGAAGCCCCAGACGGCACGTCCGGGGGATGGGTTCCCGCCTTCGGGAATGACGGGGTGAAGTTCAAAAATGAAGGGGAATCAGATTTCGACCTGCGACCCCAGTTCCACCACCCGGTTCGTCGGCAGCTTGAAGAAATCCATGGGCGTCACGGCATTGCGCATCATCCAGGCGAACAGCTTTTCCCGCCAGATCGCCATGCCGGGCTTTTCCGACGGGATCAAAGTCTGGCGGCTGAGGAAATAGCTGGTCTGGCTGACATTGATGGGGCCGCCGCAGCCCTGGACCGCTTTCATCGCGGCGGGAATGTCGACTTCCTCCATGAAGCCGTGGCGCAGCACCACGCGGTAGAAGCCTGCCCCCAGTTCCGTCACTTCGGAACGGCCGGTGAGCGGCAGATGAGGCACGCCCTCAGTCCGCACGGTCAGGATGATCACCCGCTCGTGCAATATCTTGTTATGCTTCACATTGTGCAGCAGCGCCGGCGGCACGCCCTCCACACGGGAATTGAGGAAGATCGCCGTGCCCGGCACCCGCTTCAGGGAGCCGGAGACGGACTGGATGAACAGTTCGACCTCCATCGCTCCTTCCAGCAGATAGAAGTTCATGATCTTCCGCCCGGTCGACCAGGTCGTCAGGATGATGAACACCACCGCCGCCACCAGCAACGGGAACCAGCCGCCATCGGGAATCTTCGTCGCGTTGGACAGGAAATAGGCGCCGTCCACAGTGAGGAACAGCCCCGTCACGCCAGCGGCGAGCAGCCTGTTCCAGCGCCATACGCTGAAGGTCAGCACCGCCATCATGCAGGTGGTGATGACCATGGTCCCCGTGACGGCAATCCCATAGGCGGCGGCCAGGTTGCTCGACGACTGGAAGCCCAGAACCAGCAGCACGACCAGGAACAGCAGCGCCCAGTTGACCAGCGGCACATAGATCTGCCCCGCCGCCGAAGCGCTGGTATGCGCGATCTTGAGGCGCGGCAGGAAGCCGAGTTGCACCGCCTGCTGCGTCACGGAAAAAGCGCCGGAAATCACCGCCTGGCTGGCGATCACCGTGGCGAGCGTGGCCAATATGACCAGCGGCAGCCGCGCCCATTCCGGCGCGAGCAGGAAGAAGGGGTTCTCCGCCGCCTCAGGCAGGTCCAGCAGCAGAGCGCCCTGGCCCATATAATTGAGCAGCAGGCAGGGAAAGGCGGCGTAGAGCCAAGCTATGCTGATCGCCTTGCGCCCGAAATGGCCCATATCGGCATAGAGCGCCTCCGCCCCCGTCACCGCCAGTACGACCGAACCCAGCGCCAGGAAGGCGAGCTTCGCATCGAGCGCGAAGAAATGGATGGCCCACATAGGGTTGACGATGGCGACAATCCCCGGATGGCGCACGATGTTGAGGATGCCGAGCGCCGCCAGCACCAGGAAATAAACCGCCATGATGGGCCCGAACAGCGCGCCCACCCGGGCGGTGCCATGTTTCTGGATCAGGAACAGCCCGATCAGAATGACGATGGCGATGGGAAGGACGAAGGGCGCAAATCCGTCATTCACCGTCTCCAGCCCTTCCACGGCCGAGAGCACGGATACGGCGGGGGTTATGATCGCGTCGCCATAGAATAGCGCTGCCGCCAGAACGCCCAATATGGCGATGGTCGGCGTCCATCGGCTCTCCCCCAGCTTGCGGGAGATCAGGGCGAGCAACGCCATGCTGCCGCCTTCGCCATGATTGTCGGCGCGCATGATGATGAACACATATTTGACCGTGACGATGAGCGTCATGGTCCAGAAGACCAGCGACAAGACGCCATAGATATGGGCAGGATCGACCGCCAGCGGATGGTGGCCGACGAAGCTCTCCTTCAGGGCATAGAGCGGCGAGGTGCCGATATCCCCGAACACCACGCCCAGCGCCCCCAATGCCAGAAGCGACAACTTCCCCTGCGGATGGCTATGGCCCACCCCCTCGCCCGCTCGATCCGTCATCCGTACCGTCACTCGCTGTTGCCGGGCCGCCCATCGCATGAAGCCGCATTATATTTCCAGTGGGGCTTTATGCGATCGGCATAGGATTCGCATAGGAATGCCGGAAAACTCCCCCGAATCCTATGAAATTTCAACGCGGACGATCGGTTCTCGCTCTCGATAAGCTATGCGGGAATGCGCAATTGAACATTCTCCGGGAAGGAGAATGCGGCAAATGTCGGACTGGCATGAACATCTGGTGGCCAGGATCGGGTTGAGGTTGGCGGGCCTGATCCTGTTGATCTCCACCTGGCCAGAAGGCGGGCTGCTGCGCAGGCTGGTCATGGAGAATCCGGCAGCGGACATGACCATGCCGGAATTTGCGCTGGCCGCGCTGCTGTTTCTAAGCGCAAGCGCGGGTGCGGCCCTGACGATGATGGGCGCGCGTCTTTGGCAGCCGGTAGAGCTTTCAGCGCGTTGGTCCAGCGCCATGGGTGATTTACCCAGGGTTGGAGGGTGGGTTTGAGGTATGATTTGGGCTGGTGGTTTGCCGGTTTGCCAGCGCGACCTGAGGGGGTGCGCTTGGGGGGCATTGCGCCTGGGCGCAGGAGATTGCGAATGGGTTATATGTGAAGCGCGAGCTATAATGCCTGGCGACGCCCTACTCTTCCGGGGCTTGAGCCACAGTACCATCGGCGCAGACTGGTTTCACGTCCGAGTTCGGGAAGGGATCGGGTGGGTCACAGACGCTATGGTCACCAAGCAATAGAGCTTGCGCTTCGGGTTTTAATCGGTGCCGTGCACTTGGGCGTTTCGGTTGAGAAACGCGTCATCAAATGAGTTGGTTTGTTTATCTGGCATGAGGTTGATCACCACGCTCGATGGCAGACGCTGGTTTGTGTCCAGTGTTGTCATTGATGGTGGGACTCTCAGGCGCGATCAGAGCAATTAGGACCGGTTAGCTCCATATGTTACCACACTTCTACATCCGGCCTATCAAGGTCGTGGTCTACGACCGCTCGAAGAAATCTTATCTTGAGGGAGGCTTCCCGCTTAGATGCTTTCAGCGGTTATCCCGTCCATGCATAGCTACCCTGCTGCGCCCTTGGCAGGACGACAGGTACACCAGAGGCATGTTCAACCCGGTCCTCTCGTACTAGGGTCAACTCCTCTCAAATTTCGACGCCCACGGCAGATAGGGACCAAACTGTCTCGCGACGTTCTGAACCCAGCTCACGTACCACTTTAATTGGCGAACAGCCAAACCCTTGGGACCTGCTCCAGCCCCAGGATGTGATGAGCCGACATCGAGGTGCCAAACGATTCCGTCGATATGAGCTCTTGGGAATCATCAGCCTGTTATCCCCGGCGTACCTTTTATCCGTTGAGCGATGGCCCTTCCACGAGGGACCACCGGATCACTATGACCGACTTTCGTCTCTGCTCGACTTGTCAGTCTCGCAGTCAGGCGGGCTTATGCCATTGCACTCTAACAGACGGTTTCCAACCGTCCTGAGCCCACCATCGCGCGCCTCCGTTACTCTTTAGGAGGCGACCGCCCCAGTCAAACTACCCGCCACAGAGGGTCCCTGCACCGGATGACGGTGCGAGGTTAGACATCAGAAAACAACAGGGTGGTATTTCACCTATGGCTCCACGCGGGCTGGCGCCCACGCTTCAAAGCCTCCCACCTATGCTACACAGTTCTTTCCTAATGCCACTCTGAAGCTGCAGTAAAGGTGCACGGGGTCTTTCCGTCTAACCGCGGGTACTCCGCATCTTCACGGAGAATTCAATTTCGCTGAGCATATCCTGGAGACAGTGGGGAAGTCGTTACGCCATTCGTGCAGGTCGGAACTTACCCGACAAGGAATTTCGCTACCTTAGGACCGTTATAGTTACGGCCGCCGTTTACCTGGGCTTCAATTCAGAGCTTGCACTCCTCCTCTTAACCTTCAGGCACCGGGCAGGCGTCAGGCCCTATACGTCGTCTTGAAGCCGACTTAGCAGAGCCCTGTGTTTTTGCTAAACAGTCGCTACCCCCTGGCCTGTGCCCCCCACAAGTGCTTGCGCATATGTGGGGCCTCCTTCTTCCGAAGGTACGGAGGCAATTTGCCGAGTTCCTTCAGGATACTTCTCTCAAACGCCTTGGTATACTCTACCATTCCACCTGTGTCGGTTTAGGGTACGGTCTATACGGTGGGGCTATTTCCTGGGACAACTTCCCTGCCCGGACCAATCCAATAAGGCCGAACAAGTTACGCCATCCGTCACACACCACCAGGCCCACGAATATTAACGTGGTTCCCATCGACTACCCCCTTCGGGCTCGTCTTAGGGGCCGGCTTACCCTGCTCAGATTAGCTTTAAGCAGGAACCCTTGGAATTTCGGCGACAGTGCATCTCACACTGTTAATCGCTACTCATGTCTGCATTCGCACTTCCGATACCTCCACGGTCGGTTACCCTCCCGCTTCAACGGCCTACGGAACGCTCCGCTACCGCTCAGTCAAAAGACTGAACCCTAAGCTTCGGTGCACGTCTTGAGCCCCGTTACATCTTCGCCGCAGGATCTCTTATTTAGACCAGTGAGCTGTTACGCTTTCTTTAAAGGATGGCTGCTTCTAAGCCAACCTCCTGGTTGTTTTGGAAATCCCACATGCTTTCCCACTTAGACGTGACTTGGGGACCTTAGCTGTAGGTTAGGGCTGTTTCCCTTTTGACGACGGACCTTAGCACCCGCCGTCTGTCTGCCGGACTAGACTCGTTGGTATTCGGAGTTTGGTTAGTATTGGTAGATCTCGCGACCCCCGCAACCATCCAGTGCTCTACCCCCAACGGCAATCATCCGACGCTCTACCTCAATAGATTTCGCGGAGAACCAGCTATTTCCCGGCTTGATTGGCCTTTCACCCCTAAACACAACTCATCCGATAATTTTTCAACATTAAACGGTTCGGCCCTCCAGTGCGTGTTACCGCACCTTCAGCCTGGTCATGCCTAGATCGCCGGGTTTCGGGTCTAATGCATCGAACTCAATCGCCCTGTTCAGACTCGCTTTCGCTGCGCCTACACCTAACGGCTTAAGCTTGCTCGATACACTAAGTCACAGACCCATTATGCAAGAGGTACGCGGTCAGGTCTCAAGGACCCTCCCACTGCTTGTAGGCATCCGGTTTCAGGTACTGTTTCACTCCCCTCATCGGGGTGCTTTTCACCTTTCCCTCACGGTACTGGTTCGCTATCGGTCATGTACGAGTATTTAGGCTTGGAGGGTGGTCCCCCCATGTTCAGACAGAGTTTCACGTGCTCCGCCCTACTCAAGTCCTGATGTTTCGCTTTCACATACGGGGCTGTCACCCGCTATGGCGCCACTTTCCAGAGGCTTCTGTTAACTAAACACCAGGCGCTGGCCTGGTCCGCGTTCGCTCGCCACTACTAACGGAATCTCGGTTGATGTCTTTTCCTCCGGGTACTGAGATGTTTCAGTTCTCCGGGTTCGCTTCACCAAAGCCTATTTTATTCAGCTTAGTGATACCTCTCCCATTTAACGCTGTGCCCGATCGCTCGGGTGCAGCCTTAAATGGTGAAGGTGGGTTGTCCCATTCGGAAATCGCGGGATCAAAG
>NZ_CP010954.1:0-1012500 GCF_000943805.1 Sphingobium sp. YBL2 | reverse complement strand
CGCCCACATGTCCCTTCATCAATCAACAATGTCAAAGAGCCGACAACCATACCGGACAGCTGTCCTACCCCGTTCCTTGCGTTCCGGGAGACCAGCGTCCGTTCCTGTTGGCGACCGTCGTTTCCGCCGTCCCTGTGGGGCAGCGCCGCGTCGGTGAAGGGGCATATATGGAGGGCTTCCCGAACCGTCAAACCCTTTTTGCAATTTTATTTCAGAATTTTTTGGGACTTGCCGGATAGAAGGACCCCGCGGCCATGAACGGTCCGGAAAACAGGAATGAAGATGGGTTTGCAGGACGCCGACGCAAGCGACGCCGGTTTTGGCTCGAAGATAAGAAGCGCGATCCTCTGGCGGTCGGGCAGCCAGATCGTGGCGCAGATGCTGAGTTGGGTCGTGACATTGGCCGTGATTCGAATGCTCGATCCCGCCGATTACGGTCTGTTCGCAATGACGCAGGTGATCCTGAACTTCGCGACCTTCCTCAACGGCTATGGGCTGGTGAGCGCGCTGGTGCAGTCCGAAACCGTCGAGACGCACAAATTGCGGCAGGCCTTCGGCATCATGCTGTTGCTGAACGGCGGACTTGCCCTGGCCCAGCTTGCGGTCGCTCCGCTGGCAGCTGCCTATTATGAGCAGCCCATGGTTGCGGATCTGCTGCGGGTGCAGGCGCTGCTCTATCTGTCGACGCCCTTCATCTCGATTCCCGAGGCGATCATGGGCCGGGCGATGGATTTCCGGCGGCCCGCGCTGGTCAACCTGATCGCGGCCATCGCGTCGGCGGCGGTGGCGCTGACCGGGGCGCTGTCGGGCTGGGGCGTCTGGACATTGGTGTTCGCGCCGATTGCGGGATTCTGGGTCAAGGGCATAGGCTATGTGCTGGCGACCGGGTTCATGCCGATTCCCAGCTTCGATTTCCGCGGGACCGGAGCGATGGTGGCCTATGGCGCGTCGCTGCTGGGGGGGCAGCTTTTCTGGATCGTGCAGAGTCAGGCCGACATCTTCATCGGCGGGCGGGTGCTGGAACCGCATCAACTGGGCCTTTATGCCGAAGCGCTGTTCCTGACGCAGATCTTCGTCAGCAAATTCATCCCGCCGCTCAACGACGTGGCCTTTCCTGCCTATGCGCGGATGCAGAAGGACCCGTCGCGAATCGCATGGTCCTTCTGCAAGGCGGTGCGGCTGCTGCTGCTGATTAGCTGCCCGGTCTATCTGGGCATGGCGGCGACGGCGGGGCCTTTGGTCGAGACGCTGTTCGGCGCGAAGTGGCGGGACATGGCGCCTTTCGTCGCGATTCTGGCGCTCGCCATGCCGTTCATGACGTTGCAGGTGATGTTCGCGCCGGTCAGCAATGCGCTGGGCCGGCCGGGGACGACGGCGCGGGTGTCGGCGGTGGGCGCGGTGCTGATGCCGGCGGCCTTCTTCATCGGGATTCGATTCGGGGCGATGGGGCTGGCCTGGGCATGGTTGTGCGCTTTCCCGATTCTGACGCTGATCACCGCCCAGCTGGCGGGCGCGCCGATGGGGTTGCGGCTGATCGACCTGATGCGGGCGACCGCACCGGGGCTTGGCTGCTCGCTGTTGATGGCTGCGGCGGTGATGGCGGTCGACCGGTTGCTGCCGCCCCTCGCCGCACCAATCCGGCTGGGGATATTGGTGCCGGCAGGCGGGCTTGCCTTTCTGGCCGCCCTGATGCTGTGCGCGCAGGGGACGCTGATGGAGCTGGTCGCGCTGGTCGTTCGGCGGGCCCCGCCGGTCGAGGCGCCCGCCTGAAACGGGTCAGGCGGTCTGGATATAGTCGCGCAGGGCGGCCGCTTCCGATTCGATCGAATCGATGCGGAACTTCACCAGATCGCCTATCGACACCAGCCCGACCAGCGCGCCGTCGACCACGACGGGCAGATGCCGGATGCGCCGCTTCGTCATTAGCGACAGGCAGTGGATGACGGGCGTCCGCTCGTCCGTGGTGATCGCCGGAGCCGTCATGATCTCCCCCACCGGACGCTCCAGAACCCCTGCCCCCTCCTGCGCCACGCGATAGACCAGGTCGCGTTCGGAGAAGATGCCGACCACCTTGCCGTCATCCACCACCGGGACGCAGCCGATCCGCCGCTCGGCCAGCAATTGCACCACCGACAGGACCGTGTCGCCCGATTGCACCTGGACGACATCCTGTCCCTTGCGTTGCAGAATCGCCGCGATCGTCATGGTCCGTCTCCCTGCCTGCCGGCTAAATGCCTCAGTCCCTTGATGATCCCACTTTCACACTCCAAAGGAAAGGGATGACGCACAGACAAGGACTTGATGACCCGCAGGTCGCGCAGGTCGCATGGCGGCGGTTCCGCCGCATCATGGGATGGATGGCGCTGGGCGGCGCATTGTGCGTCGGGGCGGCGCTGCTCTTCCTGCACTGGTGGGCGGGCCCCATGCCGATCCATATGGTCATCGCCACCATATTGGGCGTCTGGTTGACGTTCATGTTGGGGACGGGTCTGATGGCGCTGGCATTTCTGTCGAGCGGAACGGGACATGACGAACAGGTCATCGACCGGATGAAGGATGAGGTTTCCAGTGATGACTGACGAAAAGGGCGAAGTGGTGTTGCGCGTGGTGCCGCACATAACGGACATCAACGCCAATGGGCATATTTTCGGCGGCTGGGTGTTGAGCCAGATGGACATTGCCGGCGGCATCATCGCCGCCCGGATCGCCCGGGGCGCCGTAGCGACCGTCGCGATAGAGGGCATGACGTTCATTGCCCCGATCCTGCTGGGCGACATCGTGTCGGTCTATGCCCATGAGGAAAGGCGGGGACGGACATCGGTCGCCATCCGGATCGATGTCGTCGCGACGCGGGGACCGCAGGAGACGAAGGTTGAACTGACCAGCGGACTGTTCACCTTCGTCGCTTTGGATGAAAATCACCGGCCGCGTCCGCTGCCCACTGCCTGATCCCGTCAAGGCCGCGCCGGAAGCATGAAAAAGGGGACAGCGCAGCGGCACTGTCCCCTTTTCTTGACGCTCGTCCCCACCCATCCGGGCGGAACCGGCGCCTATTCGGCGGCTTCAGCAGCAGGCCGGGCCCGGCGGGTGCGCTTGCGCGGGGCTTCAGCGGCAGGTTCCGCATCATTGTCGGCGCGCGCGATCGAGGGCGGCAGCACCGCCAAGTCCAGACCGCCCTGGCCTTCCTCCTGCGCGGCCGCCGCCTTGCGCGGACGTCCGCGACGGGCGCGGGGAGCCTCAGCCTCGGGCTGCGATTCCGGAGCGGCCTGCGCGGGGGCCGACGGCTGAGGCGCGGTTTCGGGCTGCCGCTGTTCCACGGCTTCCTCGATGGCCACTTCCTCTACCGGCGAGCGTTCCCGACGCCGTTCGTTACGATCGTTGCGGTCGTTCCGGTCATTGCGATCGCGCCGATTGCGGTCGTTCCGGCCTTCGCGATAATCGCGCTGCTCGTCCCGACGGCGATCGAAGTCCTGCCCGCGGTCGCTCGCCTGATCGGCGCGCCCGTCCTCGCCCGCTTCGTCCCCGGCATCGAAATCGTCGAAATTCTCGTCGAAGCTTTCGTCGCGCGGGCGGAAGCGTTGCTGCTGCTCCTCCTGACGGGCGCGATTGTCGGCCAGCACGCGGAAATAATGGTCGGCAAACTGCAGATAATATTCCGCATTCACCCGATCGCCCGCCATCTGGGCATCGCGCGCCATATTCTTGTATTTTTCAAGAAGCTGGGCCGCATTGCCGCGCGCGCGGCTGTCGATCCGGTTGCCATTGTCACCGCCGCCCCGATTGCCACCGTTGGGCCGGCCATTATTGTTGTTCCGGCCGCGATTCCGGCGACCGGCCTGCCTGTTGTTGATCAAGAGCTGATCCTTGCGTTCACTTTGCCATCATTCACGGAAAAACACTGTTCAGTCGCCATCCTTCAGCACGGCCTGACCATCAGGCCGGATAAGGCTCCGCCAGGCAGGGGCCGAGCGATCGGCCTATGCCCTTGACCTGCCAGAGGCGCCTGCGCAGCAGCGCCGTCGTGACTTTGAAGGAGCGGGAAAACGGCCTTTTCTTGTCGCGGCCCCACAGGGCAGATCCTCAGGATAGTGCCGTCCCTAAGCTCCATGTAGTGGCTTCCCGGCCATAAACCAAGCAATTTTAGCTTGTGCCGGCGCAAATCCTTCGCCGGGTCAGACGGATGGAGCCAGGGTTGCGATCAGGCAGCGGTCATGACCGGCGAGATCGTGGCGGACCGCGACGCTAAGTCCTTGATCGGCAAGCAGGGTGGAGACGCTGAGCCGTTGGTCGTAGCCGATCTCGATGGCGGCCATCCCGTCCGGCGCCAGCAGCCGGGGCAGCATCGGCGCGATCCGGCGATAGTCGTCCAGCCCGTCCGCGCCTGCGAAAAGGGCGCTTTCGGGCTCATGGAGGACGTCGCCCGCCAACGCAACGTCGCGGGCGATATAGGGTGGATTGATCAGGATCAGGTCGAAGGAGCCGTCCATTCCCTCCGCCCAGTCGCCCATCCGGAAATCGGCGCGTTCGCTGAGATCCAGCCGATCGGCATTGCCCCGGGCGACCGCCAGCGCCGCCGGGGAAATATCGACGCCCACCCCGCTTGCCTGCGGCCATTGGCTGAGCGCCGCGAGCAGCAGCGCGCCGGAACCGGTGCCGAGGTCGAGGATGCGGGCGGGACTCCGCACGCCGAAATGGTCGAGAGCCGCCTCGATCAGCGTTTCGCTGTCAGGACGGGGAATGAGGACATCTGGCGTGACGCGCAGGCTGATCGTCCAGAAATCGCGCGCGCCGGTGATATAGGCGATGGGTTCGCCGGTCAGGCGGCGTTGGAGCAGCGTTTCGAAGCCGGGCGGGACGCTGAGGTCGCGCTGGCGCATCAGCAGCTCGTTGCGGTCGATCTCCAGCGCGTGGGCCAGGAGCAGTTCGGCGTCGAGGCGCGGGGTGGCGCTGATGAGGGCGAGGCGCTCGGTTGCCTGACGCAAGGCTGGAGCGACCCCCATATTTGTCATTCCCGCGAAAGCGGGAACCCATCTCCAGACGCTGCACCAAGTCGCAACTTATGGGAGATGGATTCCCGCCTACGCGGGAATGACGGATGGTGCTGAGAGGGCGACGGCATCACGCCACGCCGTCCAGTTGGGCGAGGCGGGCGGCTTCGTCCTCCGCCACCAGCGCGTCGATGACTTCGGACAGGCCCGGCCCTTCCAATATTTCCGGCAGGCGGTGCAGGGTCAGGTTGATGCGATGGTCCGTCACCCGCCCTTGCGGGAAATTATAGGTGCGGATGCGTTCGGACCGATCGCCGGAGCCCACCATCGCCTTGCGCGCACCGGCCTGTTCGCTCTGGGCGCGCTCGCGTTCCATCTCATACAGGCGGGCGCGCAGCACCTGCATCGCCTTGGCCTTGTTCTTATGCTGGGATCGCTCGTCCTGCTGCGTCACCACGATGCCGGAGGGCAAGTGGGTGATGCGCACGGCGGAATCGGTGGTGTTGACGTGCTGGCCGCCCGCGCCGGACGCCCGGTAGATGTCGATCTTGAGGTCGCTGTCCGCGATCTGGACGTCGACCTCCTCCGGTTCCGGCAGCACCGCGACGGTGGCGGCGGAGGTGTGGATGCGTCCTCCGCTTTCCGTGACCGGAACGCGCTGGACACGGTGGACGCCGCTTTCGAACTTCAGCTTGGCGAAGACGCCGGTGCCGGTGACGCTGGCGACGACCTCCTTATAACCCCCGACTTCGGAGGCGTTGGCGGAAATGAGTTCCATCTTCCAGCCCTGCGCGTCGGCATAGCGCTGGTACATGCGGAACAGGTCGCCCGCGAACAGCGCGGCTTCGTCGCCGCCGGTGCCTGCGCGGATTTCCAGCATGGCCGGGCGGGCATCGGCGGCATCCTTCGGCAGCAATTGCAGCGCGAGGGCGCGTTCGGCGTCAGGCAACCGACTCTTGATCAGTTGCATCTCTTCCTGCGCCATTTCGCGCATCAGCGGATCGGAATCCGCATCCTCGCCGCCCGCCATATATTCCAGCGCGCTCAGTTCCTGGCGCAAGCGGCGGACCTCATGGGCGGCCTTCGCCACCGGCTCGATCTCCGCATATTCCTTGGACAGCCGCACGAACTCCTCCGGCGCGAGGTCGGCACGCGTCATCGACGCCTGCACCTCGTCCCGGCGCGCCTCGATCTGCGCGATGCGTTCGGCGGAGATATGCATCAGCGCGTTGCCAGTTTCCCGATCAGCGCATCTAGGGCGACGGCTTCCTGTTCGCCCGTGCCGAGATTGCGGACGGCCGCCTCGCCCCGCGCCAGTTCGTCGTCCCCTAGGATCACCGCCCAGGCCGCGCCCGAAGCATTGGCCCGCTGCATCCGCTTCTTCATGTTGCCGCGATAGCCCATGTCGCAGGCAATGCCCGCGCGGCGCAGGTCGGCGATGATGCCGGTGGCCCTGACTTCGGCGGCTTCGCCCATGGGTATGACGGCGACGGTCGGGCCGGCAATCTCCGGCATATCCACCAGCATCGCCAGCCGCTCGATCCCCGCCGCCCAGCCGACCGCCGGAGTCGAGGGGCCGCCGAGATTCTCGATCAGCCCGTCATAGCGCCCCCCGCCCAGCACCGTGCCCTGCGCGCCGAGCCGGTCGGTGATGAACTCGAACGCCGTGTGGCGGTAATAATCGAGGCCGCGCACCAGCCGGGCGTTGCGCTCCCACGCCACACCCGCCGCGTCGAGGCCCGCCGTCACCTTTTCGAAGAAGCTGCGCGCTTCATCGGTCAGATAGGCGTCGATGTCCGGCGCGCTGTCCGCCACCGGACGGTCGCGTGGGTCCTTGCTGTCGAGGATGCGCAGCGGATTGCGGTGCAGGCGATCAAGGCTCTCTTCCGAAAGCTGATCCCGATGCGCCTCGAAATGCGCGATCAGCGCGGCGCGCCACGCTTCGCGGCTCGGGCCGTCGCCCAGCGTGTTGAGGTTGAGCGTCACGCCTTCCGATACGCCCAGTTCCCGCAGCAACTGGTCGGCCAGCACCAGCAGTTCCACGTCCGCGCCCGGCTCGCCCGCGCCGATGACCTCGGCGTCGAGTTGGTGGAACTGGCGGAAGCGGCCCTTTTGCGGACGCTCGTAGCGGAACAGTGGGCCGTGGGTCGCGACCTTCAGCGGCGCATATTGCTGCCAACCCTCGGTGATATAGGCGCGGGAAATGCCCGCGGTGAATTCCGGGCGCAGGGTGATGCTGTCGCCGCCGCGATCCTCGAACGTGTACATTTCCTTGGAAACGACGTCCGTGCTTTCGCCCAGCGAGCGGGCGAACACCGCCGTCGATTCGAACACCGGCACTTCCACCCGCTGGAATCCGTAGAGCCTGCGCACCCGGTCGAAGGTCGCGACCACATGGGCGAAACGTTCCTGAAACGCTTCGCTCGTGCCGCCCAGCATGTCCTGCGTGCCGCGCACCGGGCGCGGGGTTTCGATCTTCGCCATGGGGGAGCGCCTTTAACGATAAAGACGGCTCAAGGAAACGCGCTTTTTTGTCGTAAAATATGCCAAGAAGAGTTGGGGGTGGACGAGAGCGGAATGGCTCGCCATGCTGTTGTTATACGGTCGTTCGACCGCACGCTTTTTCGGAGATGTTCATGATCCGCAGCCTTGCTGCCGCCCTTTTCCTTTCCACGGCGATCGCAACCCCGCTGATCGCGCAGGATGCGATCCGCTCCAAACCTACGGCGCTGCCGGTCGACTATGCCGCGCCGGCGCCCAAGGATGCGCCCTATCCCGGCGGCACGATCAGGCTGGAGGTCGACGCCACCGATACGGTGCAGCGCATCTTCCGGGTGAAGGAAACCATCCCCGTCGCCGCCGCCGGGCCGATGACGCTGCTGATGCCGCAATGGCTGCCGGGCAACCATGCGCCGCGCGGACAGATCGAGAAGCTGACCGGCCTCAGCTTCACGGCCGACGGCAAGCCGCTGGCGTGGAAGCGCGATCCGCTCAACGTCTATGGCTTTGTGATCGACGTGCCGCAGGGGACGAAACAGGTCGTCGCATCCTTTCAGTTCCTGTCCGCCACCCAGCCCAATCAGGGCCGCGTCGTCGTCACGCCCAAGATGCTCAATATCCAGTGGGAGTCGGTGTCGCTCTATCCGGCAGGCTATTATACGCGGCAGATTCCGATCCAGGCGACCGTCACCTATCCCGACGGCTGGCAGGCCGCGACAGCCTTGCGGGGCAAGAAGACCGGATCGACCGTCGCCTATGAGACGATCGACTATGAAGCCTTGCAGGATTCGCCGGTGTTCGCGGGCCTTCATTTCAAGCCCGTGGACCTCGGCCATAATGTGACGCTCAACATCGTCGCGGACGATGCCGACGAACTGGACGCCAAACCCGACCAGATCGCCAGGCACAAGAAGCTGGTCGATGAAGCGGGCGCGCTGTTCGGCACCTATCATTTCGACCATTATGACTTCCTGTTCGCCATTACCGACGAGATGGGCGGCATCGGGCTGGAGCATCACCGGTCGTCGGAGAATCAGGTCGAGCCGGGCTATTTCAAGAAATGGGGCGACGGCGATGCGCTGCTGGACCGCAACCTCTTGCCGCATGAATTCACCCATAGCTGGGACGGCAAGTTCCGCCGTCCGGACCTGCTGTGGACACCCGATTTCAACGTGCCGATGCAGGACAATCTGCTGTGGGTCTATGAAGGGCAGACGCAGTTCTGGGGCTATGTGCTGGGGGCGCGGTCCGGGCTGTTCTCCAAGCAGGAAACGCTGGACGCCTATGCCCATATCGCGGCCAAGCTGGATACGGCGCGGGGCCGCGAGTGGCGCCCGATGGAGGACACCACCCATGATCCCATCATCTCCGCCCGCCGTCCCAAGGGCTGGTCGAGCTGGCAGCGGTCGGAGGATTATTACAATGAAGGCCTGATGATCTGGCTGGAAGCGGATGCGATCATCCGCCAGCAGACCAGGGGCGCCAAGGGCCTGGACGATTTCGCCAGGGCCTTTTTCGGCATCAATCCGGGCGATTGGGGACAGGTCGTCTATAATCGCGGCGACGTCATCAAGACGCTCAACGCAGTCGCGCCCTATGACTGGGCGGGCTTCTTCCAGAAATATGTCGACAGCACGACCAGGGAGACACCCAAGGGCGGCTTCACGCTGGGCGGCTACAGGCTGGTCTATGGCGACACGCCGGGGGCCATCACCAAGGCGGCCGAAGGATCGGGCAAGTTCACCGACCAGAGCTTCGGCATCGGCATGATCGTCAAGAATGACGGCGAGATCAGCAACGTCGTCTGGGACAGTCCGGCCTTCAAGGCTGGCCTGGCGACCGGATCGAAGATCCTCGCGATCAATGGCGATGAATATTCGGGCGATGTGTTCAAGGCGGCGATCAAGTCCGGAAAGCCGCTCCAGATCATAGTGAAGCAGGACAAATATTATCGCACTTTGACCCTCGCATATTCCGGCGGCCTGCGCTATCCGCGCCTCGAAAAGACAGGAGAGGGTGAAGGCAGCCTGGACCGGCTGCTGAAACCGAAAACATAATCACCCGTAGCGCCAACGCGTATCGAAAAAGGCTTGAAGTCCCATGAATATCGAACTGATCCCGGTGGGCGACGATCCGCCCAACAGCCTGAATGTCATCATCGAGGTTCCGGTCGGTGGCGAGCCCGTCAAATATGAGTTCGACAAGGCGTCGGGCGCGCTGTTCGTGGACCGCATCCTGCATACGCCGATGCGCTATCCGGCCAATTACGGCTTTGTGCCGCACACGCTGTCGCCCGATGGCGATCCGCTGGACGCGCTGGTCATCGCCCGCTCGCCCTTCATTCCCGGCGCCGTGGTCGCGGCCCGCCCGATCGCCGTGCTGAATCTGGAGGATGAAGCGGGCGGCGACGAAAAGCTGGTCTGCGTGCCGGCGGATTCGGTCTTCCCCTATTATTCGAACGTTGGTGAGAAGGACGACCTGCCCGGCATCGTCATGGAGCAGATCGAGCATTTCTTCACCCACTATAAGGATCTGGAAAAGAAGAAGTGGGTGCGCATCGGCACCTGGGGCGGCGCGGAAGACGCCAAGCGCATCACCCTGGAAGCGATCGAACGCTACAAGGCTGAGAAGCAGGCCGCCTGAAGCGCTGCGAAATACTGAACGAAAGAGGGGCCGCGTAGCTTATCTGCGCGGCCCCTCTTCATTTTGTCTGATCGATGAAGCGCCGCGCGTTGGAATCGGTGAAGATGGCCGTCCGCTGCGCCACTCCCCAAAGACAGAGGCGATGAATGCCGTAATGACCGGCTGCCTCCACCACCCATTCAATCCGGGCGCATGGCTTCCGCAACCAGGGCTTCGGCCTCGATGAGCAGGGCATCCTCCACCTCATGCTGGGCGACCTGCTCGCGTCCGATGAGGATCAGCACGGGGACGGCGAGCGGGCTCACCCGGTCGAGATCGACATGCAGCATGGTGGCCGAGGCGCGGTCGATCAGGTCGCCCAACCGTCCCACGTCGGTCATCCGTGCGCGGGCGTCGGCCCAGGCCGCCTTCAGCAGCAGATGATCGGGCTGATATTTGCGCAGCACGTCGTAGATGAGGTCGGTCGAGAAAGTGACCTGCCGACCCGTCTTGCGCTTGCCGGGATGCTGGCGCTCTATCAGGCCGGAAATGACGGCCACGTCGCGAAAGGCGCGCTTGAGCAGGCTCGACTGTTCGACCCATTCGATGAATTCATGATCCAATATGTCGGCCGAAAAGAGGCTCTGCGGGTCGGTGATCGGCTTCAGCCCATAAACGGCCAGCGCATAGTCGTTGGAAACGAAGCCCATCGGCATCAGCCCCTGCGCATCCATGCGGCGGGTCAGCAGCATGCCCAGCGACTGATGCGCGTTCCAGCCTTCGAAACTGTAGCAGACCAGATAGTGCCGTCCCTCATGCGGGAATGTCTCGATCAGCAATTGCCCCGGTTCGGGCAGGGCCGAGCGATATTTCTGCACCTCCAGCCATTCGCGCACATCGTCGGGAAAGCGGGACCATTGCTCCGGTTCGGCCAGGAAGTGGCGGACGCGGTCGGCCAGCCGCGTGGACATGGCCATGCGCGTGCCGCCCCAGCTGGGGATGCGTGCCTGTCTGGAAGTCGCGCGGACGATGAGGTCGGTGCTGTCCATACGGACCACTTCCAATGCGGTGCCGGAAAAGAAGAAGCAGTCGCCGGGGCTCAAGGTGGCGGCGAAGCCCTCCTCCACCGTGCCGAGCTTGCGCCCATTGGCGAAGCGGACGGCGAGCGCCGGCTGGTCGACGATGATGCCGGCGTTGAGGCGATGCTGCTGGATGAAGCGCGGATGGGAGACGCGCCATAGACCGTCAGGTCCAAGCGTCAGCCGCTTGAAGCGGTCATAGGCGCGCAGGGCATAGCCGCCGCCCTCGATGAAATGGAGGACATTGGCAAAGGCTTCCTCCGTCAACGCGCCATAGGGGGTGGCCGACCGGACTTCCGCCAGCAGATCTTCCGCCCGAAAGGGCGCTGCGCAGGCGAGGCCCATGACATGCTGGGCAAGGACGTCCAGGCTGCCCGGACGGAAATCGTCGGTGTCGCGCTCGCCCGCCTCCACCGCGTCCAGCGCCGCGCGGGCTTCGAGATATTCGAAACGGTTGCCGGGGATGAGGATCGCCTCGGACGCCATGTCGAGGCGGTGATTGGCCCGCCCGATGCGCTGGAGCAGGCGCGAACTGCCCTTGGGGGCGCCCATCTGGATCACGCAGTCCACATTGCCCCAGTCGACGCCGAGATCGAGCGAGGCGGTGGCGACCAGCGCGCGCAACCTGCCGGCCGCCATCGCCGCCTCCACCTTCCTTCGGGCTTCGATGGAAAGGCTGCCATGATGGATGGCGATGGGCAGGTTCGCCTCGTTCACCGACCAGAGTTCCTGGAAGATCAGTTCCGCCAGGCCGCGCGTGTTGCAGAAGACCAATGTCGTGGCGCGGCGCTCGATCTCCTCCATCACCTGCCGGGCGGCATATTTGCCGGAGTGGCCGGACCAGGGAATGCGCCCTTCGGGGATGAGGATGGCGACATGGGGATCGGCGCCCGCCTCTCCCAAGACCGGAGTGACGGCGCCGATGTCCCCGTCCGGGGCCAGCCAGGCCCGATAGGCATCGACATCGGCGACGGTCGCCGACAGCGCCACGCGGCGAAGGCCCGGATTGATGCTCTGGAGGCGGGACAGGGAAAGGTTGAGGATGTCGCCGCGCTTTTGCGTGGCGAAGGCGTGGACCTCATCGATGATGACCGTCTTCAGGCCTGGGAACATCAGGAAGCTGTCGGGATAACTCAGCAGCAACGACAGCGATTCCGGCGTGGTGAGCAGGATTTGCGGCGGGCGGGCGCGCTGGCGCGCCTTGCGGTCGGAAGGGGTGTCGCCGGTGCGGGTTTCCACCCGGATCGGCAGGCCCATTTCCTCGATGGGCGTCAGAAGGTTGCGCCGCACGTCGACGGCGAGCGCCTTGAGGGGCGAGACATAGAGGGTGTGGAGACCCTCACCGGGATTTTCGATGAGGTCGGCCAGGGTCGGCAGGAAGCCGGCGAGCGTCTTGCCCGCGCCGGTGGGCGCGACGAGCAGCGCGTGGTCGCCGGATCGGGCAGCGCTCAGCATGTCGATCTGGTGGCGGCGGGGCGTCCAGCCGCGTGAGGTGAACCATTGCTCCAGCGGTTCGGGTAGGCGTTGGTTCATGGGGAGGATGTAGGATGAGAAGACATAAACGTCATCCTGTTCAACGCTACCTCGCCTCAAAACGCTCCGCGCTCCTGCGCAGGAATATGGAGCGCATAGTAATTTAACTTTGGTTTCATGAAATAATCTAACAATCCGCTCTGGCTCCTTCCCCCCCGAAAGCGTTACACTCCCTGCCATCGCAGCGGCGCAACAGACGCCGCAAACATGCAGGAGATCATCGATGAACGGCGAAACCGAAGCCGACCTCACGGGCGCGGAACCCACGCGCAACCGCCGCCGCCCCAAGCAACCGATCATGGAAATCGAAGGCCGCAAGCTGAAGCCCGCGACGTTGATGATGGGCCATGGCTATGATCCCACTCTGTCCGAAGGCTCGCTGAAGCCGCCGATCTTCCTCACCTCCACCTTCGCCTTCGAAAGCGCCGCAGCGGGCAAGCGGCATTTCGAGGGGGTGACCGGCATCCGTCCGGGCGGCGCCGAAGGCCTCGTCTATTCGCGCTTCAATGGGCCGAATCAGGAGATTGCGGAGGACCGGCTGTCGGTCTGGGAAGAGGCGGAGGACGCCCTGCTCTTTTCCAGCGGCATGTCCGCCATTGCAACGACCTTGCTGGCTTTGGTGCAGCCGGGCGACGTGATCGTCCATTCGGCGCCGCTCTATGCCGCGACCGAATCGCTGATCGGACGCATCCTCGGCAAGTTCGGCGTGCAGTGGCTGGATTTCCCCGCGGGCGCGAGCGAGGAGGAGATCGGCGCGGTGATCGACCGGGCCAAGGCGCTGGGCCGCGTGGCGCTGATCTATCTGGAAAGCCCGGCCAATCCGACCAATGTCCTCGTCGATCTGGAGGCGGTAGTTGCGCGGCGCGACTTTTCCTTCGCAGGCGAAGAATATCGACCGCCCATCGCCATCGACAATACTTTCCTGGGGCCGCTCTGGCTGCATCCGCTGAGCCATGGGGCGGATCTCGTCATCTACAGCCTCACCAAATATGCGGGCGGGCACAGCGATCTGGTCGCGGGCGGGGTGCTGGGGTCCAATGCGCTGATCAACACCATCCGGCTGATGCGGAACACCATCGGCACGATCCTGGACCCGCATTCCGCCTGGATGCTGCTGCGGTCGCTGGAGACGCTGGAACTGCGCATGAGCCGCGCGGGCGAGAATGCGGCCAGGGTCTGCGCCTGGCTGAAGGACCAGCCGCAGGTGGAGAAGGTCGTCTATCTCGGCTTTCCGGAGACCGAACGACAGGCGGACATCTACCGCCGGCATTGCACGGGCGCAGGATCGACCTTCTCGCTTTACCTGAAGGGCGGCGAGGCGGAGGCCTTCGCCTTTCTGGACGCGCTGAAGATCGCCAAGCTGGCCGTCAGCCTGGGCGGGACAGAGACGCTGGCGAGCCATCCGGCGGCGATGACGCATCTGTCCGTCCCCGCCGAACGCAAGAAGGCGCTGGCGATCAGCGACAATATGGTGCGCATCTCCATCGGCTGCGAGGATGCGGAAGATCTGATCGCGGACTTCGCCCAGGCCTTGCGGGCGGTGGGATGAGGGAAGCGCGCCCCGTGATACTGGTGGCGCAGCCGCATCTGGCGCCGCTGCTGGACGTGCTGGCCCCCCATTATGACGTCATGGCCTTGTGGGAGGAGAGCGGGCAGGCGCGGCTGGCGGAGGCCGAAGCGCTGGTGACGGCGGGCGAGTTCCGGCTCGACCCGGCGATGCTGGAGCGGATGGCGGCGCTGCGGCTGATCGCCTGTTTCACCGTGGGCTATGACGGGGTGGACCTCGACTGGGCACGGGCGCGCGGCGTGGCCGTGACCCATGCGGGGGACGCGAATGCGGCGGATGTCGCGGATCATGCCCTGGGGCTGATCCTCGCGCACCGGCGGCAGATCGTGCTGGGCGACCGGCAGGTGCGGTCGGGTGAATGGAGCGCGGGCGCGAAGATGCTCACCCGATCCATGGCGGGCGCGGGGATCGGGATCGTCGGCATGGGGAGCATCGGGGTCGCCTTGGCCGAACGGGCCGGGGCGATGCGGATGCGGGTCGGATGGTGGGGGCCACGAGACAAGCCGGAACTGCGCTGGCCACGGGCGCAAAGTCTGGCGGCGCTGGCGCGGGACAGTGACGTCATGGTGGTGGCGGCCAGGGCGACCGAGGAGAATCGCGGGATGATCGATGCGTCCGTGATGGACGCGCTGGGGGCACAAGGGCTGCTGGTGAATGTCGCGCGGGGGCAATTGGTGGATGAGGATGCACTGATCGCGGCTCTGCGCGAGGGACGGCTGGGCGGAGCGGCGCTGGACGTGTTCAAGAGCGAGCCTACGCCCGCGGCGCGCTGGGCCGATGTGCCGAATATCGTGCTGACCCCGCATACAGGCGGCGCGACCTATGAGGCGGTCGGGCGGATGCGGGACATGCTGTTGGCGAATCTCGCCGCGCATTTTGCCGGGGAGGCGCTGGTTTCGCCGGTGATTTAACCGCGCATCATGCTCCTGCGAAGGCAGGAGGACCTCATCCTATGCCGCCATCGAGCCTTACGCCCAGTCCACCCGTTTCCATCCCCGTTCCGCCGCCAGCTTCGCCAGCGGCTTGTGCGGATTGGACGCGAAGGGAATATCCGCGAACTCCAGCATGGGCGCGTCGGACACATGGTCGGAATAGGCGCGGATATGCGCCTGCGTGCGGTCGATCGCCTCGGCCGCCATCCACGCCTTGATCATGCGCAGCTTGCCGGTGTCGTAGCAGTTCTCGCCCGCGATCCTGGCGCGGACATAGCGCAGATCCTGCGAGAGATGATCGGTCGCGATCACTGCATCGAAGCCCAGCCGCCGGGCAATCGGCTCGACATAAAGGCGGTAGGAGGCGGTGGCGAGAACCAGCCGGTAGCCGTCCGCCCTGTCCTTCGCGATCTGCGCCAACGCGCCCGCACGGACATTATGGGCCACCACCTTCGCCGCATAGCTTTCCACATGCGGCATCAGCCGGGCACGCTCGACATTATGGCCGATCATCAGCGCCTGGTTCATTTCCTTCAGCCGCTGCCGGCTGATCAGCTTCAGCACATAGGCCAGCATCAGCAGGACGACGCCGGGAAACAGCGCCAGACGCCACGGCGCCATGCGTTTCGCGACATGAACCAGAAAGCCGGTATAGGTGCCGCTGAAGGTGACCGTGCGGTCCATATCGTAGATTGCGAGCCTGTGCGTCATGCCATGTCCGAAACTTTTTGCGGTGCCCCTTCGTTTGATCGTGCGGATGGGCCGTTTCGGCTTGCCGTGCAACCGATAATGGACCACACCACCGCCTTGATGAACAAAGCCGCTGATCTTGCTCAGGAAGTCCGCGACGGCGAGACGGTCATTCGGCTTTCGGGCAATATGTCCATCGCTTGCCTCAACCATCTGCCCGACCGGCTGGACGCGATAGAGGGTCCGGTCGACACCATCGACCTGTCGGGCGTGGAACATATGGACACGATCGGCGCGTGGGTGCTGCACCGCACGATCAAGCGCTGGAACTGCAAGATCACGGGCGACAAATGCGATGCGGAACGGCTGATCGCGGCGGTCGGCCGCGTCGATGAACCGGTCAACATCCGCCCCGACTATGTGCCGCCCTGGCAGCGCGTCGTCGGCCAGATCGGGGAAGCGGTGGTCAATGCGGGCAGCACCATGCTGGGCCTGCTCGGCTTTTTCGGCGGAACGCTGGTGGCGACGTGGAACGTCATCCGTCATCCCAGCCGGTTCCGCATCAATGCGGTGGTCCAGCGGTTCGAGGTGGTGGGCGTCTCGGCGCTCGGCATCATCGGCCTGATGAGCTTCCTGATCGGCATCGTCATCGCCCAGCAGGGTTCGGTGCAGCTCCGCCAGTTCGGCATGGAGATGCTGACGATCAACCTGGTCGGGCGCCTGACCTTCCGTGAACTCGGCGTGCTGATGACGGCGATCATGGTCGCGGGCCGGTCCGGTTCCGCCTTCGCCGCGCAACTGGGGACGATGAAGCTGACCGAGGAGGTCGACGCCATGCGCACCATCGGCGTGTCGCCCATGGAGGCGCTGGTGCTGCCGCGCACGCTGGCCGTCGTCGTGATGATGCCGCTGCTCGGCTTTTATTCCTCCATCGTCGCGATCGTCGGCGGCGGGTTCCTTTGCGCCGTATCGCTCGACATTCCGCCGATCACCTTCGTCCAGCGGCTGCGGGAGGTGGTGCCGATCCACGACCTGTGGGTGGGGCTGATCAAGGCCCCGGTCTTCGGCGTCATCATCGCGCTCGCCGGCTGTTTCCAGGGCATGCAGGTCAAGGCCAATGCCGAGGAAGTGGGCCTGCGCACGACATCGGCGGTGGTGCAGGCGATCTTCCTCGTCATCGTGCTCGACGCCTTTTTCGCCGTCTTCTTCACCTGGGTGGGCTGGAACTGATGACGCCCGAAGAAGCGATGAGCGCGGAGGAAGAGCGGGTCGAAAAGGCGCTGGAGCGCGATGATGTCGCCATATCGGTCCGCAACCTGCGCAACAGCTTCGGCGACCAGGTCGTGCATGAGGGGTTGAACCTCGACGTGCGCAAGGGCGAGATATTGGGCGTGGTCGGCGGGTCGGGGACGGGCAAGTCGGTGCTGATGCGCTCCATCATCGGCCTCCAGACGCCCGATGAGGGCGAGGTCCACGTCTTCGGGGAATCGATGATCGGCCGGCTGGACGATGAGGCGCTGGCGATCCGCAAGCGCTGGGGCGTGCTGTTCCAGGGCGGCGCGCTGTTCTCCACGCTGACGGTCGCGGAGAATGTCGAGGTGCCGATCCGCGAATATTATCCGAACATCGGCCCCAAGCTGCGCGACGAGATTGCCGCCTACAAGATCCGCATGACCGGCCTGCCCGCCGAGGCGGGTCCCAAATATCCCGCCGAACTGTCAGGCGGGATGAAGAAGCGCGCGGGGTTGGCGCGGGCGCTGGCGCTTGATCCCGACCTGCTGTTCCTCGATGAACCCACGGCCGGGCTTGATCCCATCGGCGCGGCCGCCTTCGACGACCAGACGCGCAAATTGCAGCAGACGCTGGGCCTCACCGTCTTCCTCATCACCCATGATCTCGACACGCTCTATTCGATCTGCGACCGGGTGGCGGTGCTGGCGGACAGAAAGGTGACGGCGGTCGGCACCATCGATGAGCTGCTGGCGACCGATCATCCGTGGATTCAGGAATATTTCAACGGCCCGCGCGGGCGCGCCGCGACGGCGGCGGTCGCTCGCGAAAAGGACAAGAGGCGATAGGATATGGAAACCCGCTCCAACCATGTGCTGGTGGGCACGGTCACGCTGCTGCTGCTGGCGGCGATCATGATCGCGGCTTTCTGGTTCTCGCGCCTCTCCCAGGGCGACAATATGGAATATGACATCTTCTTCAAACAGTCGGTCAACGGCCTCGCCAAGGGATCGAGCGTCAACTATTCCGGCGTCCCGTCCGGTCAGGTCGAGAAGATCGAGCTGTGGAAGCGCGATCCCAGCTTCGTGAAGGTGCGCATTTCGGTGAAGGAAGGGACGCCGATCCTGCAAGGGACCACCGCGACCATTGCCGGGGTGGGCTTTACCGGCGTGTCGGAAATCGTGCTGGACGGCGCGGTCAAGGGCGCGCCACCGATCACGTGCCCGGCGGAAAACCCCCTCGCCTCCTGCCCCGATGGCGTACCGGTGATCCCGACCAAGCCGGGGGCGCTGGGCGAGCTGCTCAACAACGCCCCGCAGTTGCTGGAGCGGCTGTCGACGCTGACCGAGCGGCTGACGGAGTTGCTGAACGACAAGAATCAGCAGTCCATCGCCGGCATATTGGCCAATGTGGAGCGGATTTCCGGCTCGCTGGCCGACCGCAGCCCCGAAATCGCGGCAACGCTGGCCGAGGCGCGCATCGCCGTGCAGCGCACTGGCATCGCCGCCGAACAGATCGGCAAGCTGGCCGCGTCCACCGACGCCATGGTCAATGATGAGGGCCGTCCGCTGCTGGCCGACCTGCGCAAGAGCATCCAGTCGGCCACGCGCAGCATCGACACGCTCGACAAGACCATTGCGGAGGCGCAGCCGGGCGTCCACGCCTTCAGCAACCAGACCATGCCGGAGGTGAACCAGTTGGTCCGCGACCTGCGCGAAATGTCGCGCTCCTTCCGCGGCGTGGCGGAAAAACTGGATCAGCAGGGTGCGGGATCGATCGTCGGATCGCCCAAATTGCCTGATTACAAGCGATAAGAGGGACATGATGATGTTTCACAGGAAACTTGGCCTGATGCCCGTGGCCCTCGGCGCATCGATGCTGGCCGGCTGCGTGTCCTTCGGCGGCAAGCCGCCCGAACGGCTGCTGTCGCTCAACGCCGCGCAGAAGGTCGCCCCGGGCACGCTGCGCAGCGCATCGGCGGGCGCATCCATCACGGTAGCCGATCCCGAAGCGCCCAAGATGCTGGATACGGTGCGGGTGCCGGTGATCACCTCCCCCACGTCGGTCGCCTATGTGACGAAGGTGCAATGGGCGGACACGCCGCGCCACCTGTTCCAGAAGCTGCTGGGCGAAACCATCGCCGCCACCAGCAACCGCATCGTGCTCGACCCCGGTCAATATTCCGCCGACGCCGGGCAGCGGCTGATGGGCGAGCTGGTCGATTTCGGCGTGGATGAGGCGAGCAACAGCGCGATCGTGACCTATGACGCGATGCTCACCGGGCCGGGCGGCACGGCCATCGCCAAGCAGCGCTTCACCGCCAGCGCGCCGATCGGGGGCAAGATCGACGCCAGCAGCGTGGGCGCTCCGCTCAATGCCGCCGCGAACAAGGTGGCGGCGGATGTGGCCGCCTGGCTGGCGACTTCGGGAAGGTAGGGCGCCGTTCCTGGCCGTCATCCCAGCTTTCGCTGGGGTGGCGCGCAGGGTGGAAGGACGTCTTTACTCCAAACTCTTGCTTACCTGCTCCGTCACATCCTTCGACAGTCCCGGCTCAAGCAGGATGCGCTGCAATTCCGCCCGCATCAGCGCAGCGCGTGGTTCATCGAACCGTTTCCAGCGGCCGAGCGGCGGCACCAGCCGGGCGGCGGTCTGGGGGTTCAGCTTGTCGAGCGCGATGATGCAGTCCGCCACCAGACGATAGCCCTTACCCGACGGGTGATGGAACGCCCATTGATTGCCTGCGAAGGCGCCATAGAGCGCGCGCACCCGGTTGGGATTGGTCAGGGTGAAATCCTTGTGCCTGCCCAGTTCCTCGACCAGATCGACCGTATCGGGATGGAAGGCGAAGGCCTGGGTCTGGAACCATTTGTCCAGCGTCAGCGCATCGTCACGATAGCGGTTGTAGAAGATGTCGAGCGCCGCTTCCCGTTCCGCGCTGGTGCCGTTCGCCAATGTCGCGAGCGCTGCCTGCCGCTCGGTCATATTGTCGGCCTCGCTGAACTGGCCGAAGGCGACGGTCGGACCATCGACCGCGCCGGAAGCTGCAAGATAGAGCAGCGCCGTGTTGCGCAGCTTCCTGGCGCCCTTGGCGACTGACGACAGGGCGAAGGCATTGGCCCTGGTCCGGGCGTGAATATCGCGCCAGAGCGGCTCCAGTTCGGCGCCGATGCGCCGTTGCAGCGCATCCCGGGCCGCGTGGATCGCGTCGGGATCGACCACCGCCATCTGATCGCCCAGATAGGCTTCGCTCGGCAGGCGGATCGCCTCCGCGACGAAGGCGGGATCTAGCAGCGGATCGGTGGCGGCGTTGCGGATCGCGGCGATCACCGCATCCTCATCGACCGCCTGCCCGCCGATCCGGCCGACCAGCACATTGACCATGAGTTGCTGCATCGCCTCATAACGGGCGAAGGGATCGTCGTCATGGGCCGAGAGGAAGGCAAGATCGGCCTGGCTGCGATTGGTTTCGACAATGACCGGGGCGGAAAAGCCGCGATTGATCGAAAGGATGGGCGCGGCCGTCCAGCCCTGGAAGGTGAAGCTCTGCCGCGCTTCGGTCAGCATCAGAAGTTCATCGCCCCTGTTCTCACCCGTTTCCGGATCGAACAGAGCCGTGCGCAACGGGATGGCCATGGGCCGTTTTTCGGGCTGGCCCGGCGTCGGCGGGACCGTCTGCTCCAGCAGCAATGTCACGCTGCGCGCAACCGGGTCGTGGGTCAGCAGGGCGCGGACATGAGGCGTGCCGGCCTGCTCGTACCAGAGGCGGAACTGGCCGAGGTCGATCTCTCCCCCCTCCTCCATCGCCCGCACGAAATCCTCGCAGGTCGCTGCCTCGCCATCATGTCGGTCGAAATAGAGGTCCGTTCCGGCACGGAAGCGCTCCGGACCCAGCATCAGCGCCATCATGCGGATCAGCTCCGCGCCTTTATTGTAGATGGTCGCGGTGTAGAAGTTGCTGATTTCCATATAGGATTCCGGACGAACCGGATGGGCGAGCGGTCCGCTGTCCTCCTGGAACTGCGCCGCGCGAAGGATGCGGACGTCCTCGATCCGCTTGACCGCGTGCGATCCCATGTCGGCGGAGAAATTCTGGTCGCGGAAGACGGTGAAGCCTTCCTTCAGGCTGAGTTGGAACCAGTCGCGGCAGGTGACGCGGTTGCCCGACCAGTTGTGGAAATATTCGTGCGCCACCACCCCCTCGACGCCGTCATAGTCGATGTCGGTCGCGGTTTCCGGATCGGCCAATATGTAGCGTGAATTGAAGATGTTGAGGCCCTTGTTCTCCATCGCCCCGAAGTTGAAATCGGCAACGGCGACGATGTTGAACACGTCCAGATCATATTCACGGCCATAGACGCGCTCGTCCCAGGCCATGCTGTTCCTGAGCGCCTGCATCGCATGGGCGGTGCGAGGCAGATCCGCTTCCCTGACCCATATGCCCAGTTGCACCTCCCGCCCGCTCATCGTGACGAAGCGGTCGGCATTGCAGGCAAGGTCGCCGGCGACCAGCGCGAACAGATAGCAGGGCTTGGGAAAGGGATCGTTCCAGCGCGCCCAGTGGCGGCCGCCGGGCAACTCTCCCTGCTCGACGGGATCGCCATTGGCGAGCAGCACCGGGTAGAGCGCCTTGTCCGCCGCCATGCGCACCGAATAGCGCGACAGCACATCGGGCCGGTCGGGGAAGAAGGTGATGCGCCGGAAACCCTCCGCCTCGCATTGCGTACAGAGGAGGCCGCCGCTGGCATAAAGCCCCATCAGTTTGCTGTTGTCCTGAGGCGCGATCTCCACGAGCGTTTCAACTATATGAACGGCGTCGGGAAGCGCGATGACCAGCGCGCCGCTGTCCATCGACCATAGGTCCGCGGCGAGGGGGTTGCCATCGACCCTGATCTCCAGCGGCAGGAGGCCGTCGCCATCCAGTTTCAGCGGCCGGTCATGATCGCCATTTCGCGTGACCGACAAGGTTGCATGGACGCGCGTTGCAGCGGCGTCGAGATCGAAATCCAGCGCGATGTCGGGAACAAGCCAGTCCGGCGGCCGATAGTCCTCGCGACGGACGACATGGGGCACGGTGAGGGAGGAGGAATTGTCTGCCATGCGTGCAGGCTAGGCAGTTGAGGGGGAAAAGACCAGTGGCCGCCGCGCCTAAATGCGTTGGCCACCAGTCCTTTGGCGAAGCTTCAGATACGCTCGCCCGAGAGGCGCTGGCACAGCATGTCCAGTTGGTCGAGCGTCGAATAATGCAGCGAAAGCGTGCCGTTGCCGCCTTGCATATAGTCGATGTCGACCTTCACCCCCAATATGTCGGCAAGATGCTGCTCCAGAGCCGCGATGTCGGGATCGTTTTCCTTCGGGACAGCCGCCCGTCTGCGGCCGGGCGCGTCATCGCCCTTCTTCGCGCGGCGCACCAGTTGTTCCGTATCGCGAACCGACAGGCCCCTGGCTTCCACGGTGCGGGCCAGATTTTCGCAGTCCGGCGCGCCGATCAGCGCACGGGCATGGCCCATGCTGAGCTTTTGTTCGATCACCTGCTGCTGAACGGGCGCGGGCAGATCGAGAAGGCGCATCAAGTTCGCGACATGGCTGCGCGACTTGCCGACCAGACGGCCCAGCGCTTCCTGGCTGTGCTGGAACTCCGCGATCAACTTGCGATAGGCTTCCGCTTCTTCGATCGGGTTGAGGTCTTCGCGCTGGATATTTTCGATAAGGGCGATTTCCAGCGTTTCCGCCTCATCGAAATCGCGCACGATGGCAGGGATGCGGTGAAGCTGGGCGCGCTGGGCCGCGCGCCAGCGACGCTCGCCCGCGACGATCTGGAAACCGCCGCCATGGGGCCGAACGATGATCGGCTGGATGACGCCCCGCTTGCCGATGCTGTCCGCCAGTTCCTGCAACGCGCCCTCATCGAAATGGCGGCGCGGCTGTTCCGGATGGGGCTGGATCAGCGCGACTTCGATGCTCTGGATCGCCTTGGTGGACGGCGGCGTGGCCGCTGTCGGCGCGACGGGTTCTTCCCGCGCCACGTCTCCCAACAGTGCCGACAGCCCCCGGCCAAGGCCGTGGGGGCGCTTCACCGACTTCATGGCATTTTCGTTATTCAAGCAGCAACCTCCTGCCGGGGCAGGCGCGCGATCAACTCACGCGCCAGACGCATATAGGCTTCCGATCCCGAGCAGCGGAAATCGTAGATCAGGGCCGGCACGCCGTGGCTGGGCGCTTCCGACAGGCGGACATTGCGCGGGATGACCGTGGAAAAGACAAGATCGCCCAGACAGGCCCGCACATCGTCCGCAACCTGATCCGTCAGGCGATTGCGGCGGTCGTACATGGTGAGCGCCACGCCCATGATCGACAGGCCGGGATTGAAGCGGCCACGAATCCGTTCCACTGTCTGGAGCAGTTGCGAGAGCCCTTCCAACGCAAAAAATTCACATTGCAGCGGCACGAGCAGCGACTGCGCCGCGACCATGGCGTTTATCGTCAGCAGGCCAAGCGAGGGCGGGCAGTCGATAAGGCAGATGTCCCAACGGCCGGGCTGGGCTTCGGCGAGGACCCTTTCCAGCCGATGGGTCCGTTCCTCATATTCGATCAGTTCGATCTCCGCGCCCGACAGATCCTGTGTCGCGGGAACGATGTCGAGCTTGGGAACCCGCGTGCCGAGAACCGCATCCTCAAGCGCGCAATTGCCGAGAAGCAGGTCGTAGCTCGACTGGACGCGATCCGATTGGTTGACGCCGAGTCCGGTGGACGCATTGCCCTGAGGATCGAGATCGACCAGCAGCACGCGAAGACCAGTGGCCGCCAGACCTGTGGCCAGATTGATGGCGGTCGTGGTTTTTCCGACGCCGCCCTTCTGATTGGCAATGGCAATACGGATCATCCTCGGGCTTTCCTCCTGACGGATCGGACCGCCTCCGCGACGATGATGGCGCTGTCGGCATCGGTCACGCTGCGTTCCACGTGGAACGCACCTTGCCATGATCGAGTCGCCGCCTCCAGTTCATTCTGCGCATTTCGTCCTTTTGGAAGCACCCAAATGGTTTTTTCATCGGCCAGATGATGCGCGGATTCGAGTAGCCGGGGCAGAGGCGCATAGGCGCGGGCGCTGATGATGGCTGCCGCCGAAGCGGGAACGGTCTCTACCCGACCGCCAAAGACCTGGGCATGGGAGAGGCCCAGCTCTGCGATGACGTCGTTCAGAAAGTCGATCCGCTTGCGCCGGGACTCCACCAGTTGGATGGGGCGTTCATGGAGGATCGCGATGACTATGGCCGGCAAGCCGGCACCCGAGCCCAGGTCGACCCACCTGCCCTGCCCGGCCTTCGCGGCCAAAGGCAGGAGCTGCGCGGAATCGACAATGTGCCGTGCCCATATATGGGCGCGGGTCGATTCAGCGATCAGGTTCTGCTGCTCCATCTCCCTCAGAAGGATCGCAACATAGCTCTCCAGCCGCTCCCATGTTCCACGTGAAACATCGAAACGGGACTGCAACCATTGCCGTGCTTCTTCTTCCGTCACGCGGCGCGCCGCCTGATGTGAACAAGAAGGGCCGCCAGTGCCGCGGGCGTTATGCCGCGAATGCGCCCCGCCGCCGCAAGCGTATCCGGCCGCGCCCGATCCAGCCGCTCGATCATTTCCGTCGAGAGCCCGCCGATAGAAGCGAAGTCGAAATCGGCCGGAATGGCGACACGTTCATTGCGGCGCATCTCCGCGATCTCCGCCTCCTGCCTCTCCAGATAGGGCGCATAATGCGCATCTTCCAGAATCTCGTCGCGCAGGTCGGCGGATGTTCGGGCCAATGCCGGCGCGAGTGCGAAGAGCAGATCCTGCCCCACCTCCGGAAATCGCGCCCATTCGAACAGGGTGCGGCGCGCGCCATCCTGCCGGACGGATGCGCCCGATCTGGCCATTTCGGTGGCCGAGAAGGAACGGCCCAATTCTTCCTCCACGAGCGAGCGCTGATGGGCGCGTTCCGCATAATAGGCGGTCCGCTCTTTGCCGAGCACCCCATGATAGATGCCGAGCGGGGCCAATCGGGTGCCCGCATTATCGGCGCGCAGCCGCAACCGATATTCGGCGCGGGCAGTGAGCATGCGATAGGGCTCGGTCACGCCCTGCAGGACCAGATCGTCGATCATCACGCCGATATAGCTGCTGGCCCGATCCAGAATGAGCGGTTCCTCCGCCTTGGCCCTGGCGGCGGCATTGATTCCGGCGATCAGGCCTTGAGCCGCCGCCTCTTCATATCCGGTGGTGCCGTTGATCTGCCCCGCGCAGAAAAGACCGGGGATCGCGCGCACTTCCAACGTCGCATCCAAGGCGCGGGGATCGATATGGTCATATTCCACGGCATAGCCGGGCACGACGATTTCGGCCTTTTCCAGACCCGCCATCGACCGCACCATCGACAGTTGCACATCGGCGGGAAGCGAAGTGCTAATCCCGTTGGGATAGACCAGATGGTCGTCCAACCCCTCCGGCTCCAGGAATATCTGATGCCCGTCGCGATCGCCGAAGCGGATCACCTTGTCCTCGATCGATGGGCAGTAACGCGGCCCCCTGCCCTCGATCGCGCCGCTGAACAAAGGCGAGCGGCCTAGCCCTTCCCGGATGATCGCATGCGTGCATTCATTGGTGCGCGTAATGGCGCAGCTCAATTGCGGTAGCGGTCGCCCCGGCGACATGGCGGACATGGTCCATGCCGACCCATCGGAAGGCTGCGCCTCAAGCCGCGCCCAATCGATGGTGCGGCCATCGATTCTGGGAGGGGTTCCGGTCTTGAGCCTTCCAACCGGCAGGTCCAGCGCGCGAAGCTGAACCCCCAAAGCCATCGCCGCCCGCTCTCCGGTACGGCCGCCCGCCTGCGTCTCTTCCCCCCGGAAGAGCTTGCCACCCAGAAATGTTCCCGTCGCGAGCACCACGGCGGGCGCCTTGAGCATCCGTCCGTCGGCCAGGGACAATCCGGCGATGGTTCCGCCCGTCAGGATCAATCCGATGGCTTCTCCCTCCACGATCTCCAGTCCAGGCTGGCGGTCGAGGAGGCGGTGAATCTCGGCACGATAGCGTTTGCGATCCGCCTGGATGCGCGGACCCTGAACCGCTGCGCCCTTGCTGCTGTTGAGCATGCGGTAGTGAATGGCAGCGGCGTCGGCAGCACGGGCTATCAAGCCGTCCAGTGCGTCGACCTCCCGTACCAGATGGCCTTTGCCCAGACCGCCTATGGCCGGATTGCAGGACATGGCGCCCACCGTCGCTCTGTCGAAGGTCAATAGCGCAACCGAGGCCCCTTTGCGCGCCGCTGCGCCCGCCGCTTCGCAGCCTGCATGGCCGCCGCCGACCACGATCACATCATAGCTTGTTCGCATGCGCGCCCCCTTAACAGAAGTCGGGCGCCCCGGTCAAAACTGTTCCACGTGGAACATGGCTATTTACCGATGCAGAATCCGGCAAACAGGCGGTCGAGCATGTCCTCCGTACCGGCTCGTCCGGTCAACAGGTCTATGGCCTGACGGGCCTGTCGCAACTCCTCCGCTACGATCAGCAGATCGTCCGATGCCTGCGCGGCGCTCAGATGCCCGTGCAATTGCGCCCCGGCTTCCCGCTGCCGCCGGTGCAGGGCATAATCGCCCTCACCCGGCAGGAGAGCGGCGGCGCGTTCGAGCAGAATGGATGTCAGGCGATCCATCCCCTCGCCTGTGACGGCCGAAAGCCGAATACCGGGGCGGTCCGTAGCCATGTTCCGGTCGCATTGCGCGGCAACCAATAGGGCGTCCGCGCGAGGAGCCTCCTCCGCCGGACCCAACCAGAGGATGATGTCCGCCGCGTCCAGCGCGCCCCGCGCCCTGTCCATGCCGATGGCTTCAATGGCATCGTCCGTCTCGGCGCGCAGGCCGGCGGTGTCCGTGAAAAGAAAGGCGGTGCCATGCAGCGCGGCCGGTACTTCTATCCGGTCGCGGGTCGTCCCGGCTATGTCCGACACAATCGCCGCCTCCCGCCCGACAAGCCGGTTGAGCAGCGTCGACTTCCCCGCATTGGGCGGGCCTGCCAGAACCACGCGAACGCCGTCGCGCAACCGCTCGGCCGATGGCGCGGCGAGCATGGCTTCGACTTCCCCTGCCAGTCCATGGACGCCCTGGTCGATCCGCGCCTCCATTCCCTGATCGGGCACATCATCCTCATCGGAGAAATCCAGCGCCGCTTCCGTCATGGCGGAAAGATCGAGCAATGTTCGGCGCCATCCCTCCACCCGCCGTGAAAAATGGCCTTCCGCCATCAACAAAGCCGCGCGCCGCTGCTGCTGTGTCTCGGCAGCGAGCAGATCGGACAGCCCCTCCACCGCGTTCAGATCCATGCGGCCATTGGCGAAGGCGCGGCGTGTGAACTCTCCCGCTTCGGCCCGGCGCAATCCTTCGAGCGTGCCCAGCGCCTGCTCGACCGCGGCGATGACCGCCCGCCCGCCATGGCAATGCAGTTCGGCCAGGTCCTCGCCGGTCGCCGTATCCGGTCCGGGAAACCACAGGATCAGGGCCCGATCCAATAAGGCGCCGTCGCGGGGGTCGTGCAGCGACGCCAGCCGGGCCCGCCGGGGTGGTGGCAATTGCCCGGCCAGCGCAAGAAGCGCCCGGCCTGCCGCCGGTCCGCTGATCCGGATGACAGCAATGCCGGCAGGGGGCGCGCCGCTCGACAGGGCAAAGATGGTGTCCGTCACGGCGCGCCGTCCCTGGCAGGATCAGCCCGGATTCTTGTCGCCATTCTTGCCCGGCATTCCGGCCAGGCCGATGTCCATCATCTGCTTGAACAGGCGCATTCCGGCATCGCCCAAGGGCGAGAAGCTCTTGAACAGGGTCTCCATCTGCTCGACATTGGCGACGCCGTCGAAGCTGTCGAGCATCGTCTTCACATATTTGTCGTGAATGGGGGTGACATCCGGCAGCCCCAGGAAAGCCCGGGCCTCCGCAGGAGTGCAGTCGACGTCCACGCTTACCTTCATATCCTGCTACCCTTTGCTGCAGCCACCCTTTACAACGCCTCATGCCGCAACAAGGGCGCGCAAGGCAAATTTTTTGACGGCAAGCATGGTTGCACTCCGCCCCGCAACCGCCATTATGCCGGCCATCGACAATGTCAGGAAAAAGGAAAGGATTTCCCATGGCAGCATTCACATCCATCCCCACGCTGGAGGGCGATGCCCGGTTCGATGTCTATGTTGCCCGGCCGCAGGGAACGCCCAAGGCCGCGATCGTGGTGATCCAGGAAATCTTTGGCGTGAACGAGGGGATTCGGCGCAAATGCGATGGCTGGGCGGCGGCCGGCTATCTGGCCCTTTCTCCCGATCTTTTCTGGCGCGAGAAGCCGCATGTCGAGCTGGATGCCGACATAGCGGAGGATTTTCAGGCGGCCATCGGCCATATGCAGAAATTCAACCAGGATCAGGGCATTCGCGACATAGAGGCGACGATCAAGGCCGCGCGGGAGGAACTGGGGCAAGGCGGCAAGGTCGGGCTGGTCGGATATTGCCTGGGCGGGCGGCTGGTGTTCATGTCGGCTTGCCGGACCGATGGCGATGCGTTCGTGGCCTATTATGGCGTCGGCATCGACGGCCTGCTGAAGGAACAGCACGCCATCGGCAAGCCGGTGCTGCTGCATGTTCCCACCGCCGACGGCTTCGTTCCGCCCGAGGTGCAGCAGAAGATGCATGACGGGCTGAAGGACAATCGTCATGTCACCCTGCATGATTATGAGGGGCTGGATCACGGCTTTGCCGCCGAGATGGGCGCGCGCCGCAACGAGGCGGCGGCGCAGCTTGCCGATGGCCGGACCGCGGATTTCTTCGCGGCCCATCTCTGACCGGGAGGCAAAGGCATGACGCAGGCATGGCGGATGGTGGCACGCACGCATGGCGGGCCGGAGGTGATCGCGCGGGAAGAGTTCGACCCCGGCCTGCCCGGTGAAGGCGAATTGCTGATCGCGCAGGATGCCGTCGGGTTGAATTTCATCGACACCTATTTTCGCAGCGGCCTTTATCCCGCGCCGTTGCCCACGCCGATCGGCGCGGAAGGTGCGGGCCATGTCGCCGCCGTCGGTCCGGGCGTCACCGGCTTTGCCGTGGGCGACAAGGTGGGCTGTGCGGTCGGACTGGGCGCCTATGCCACGCATCGGATGGTGCGCGCCGACCAGACGGTGAGGATTCCGGATGCCGTCACCACGCAGGATGCGGCGGCGATGATGCTGAAGGGCATGACCGCCTGCTATCTGGCGGAGGACATCGTCACCCTGGATGCGGGGCAGTTCGCGCTGGTCCATGCCGCCGCCGGCGGTGTCGGTTCCGTGCTGGTGCCGTGGCTGCGCGACAAGGGCGTGCTGGTGATCGCCCATTGCGGATCGGCGGAAAAGGCGGCGAAGGTGGATGCCGAACATAGCCTTTATGGGAGCTTCGACAGCCTGGCATTCGCCGTGCGGGAGATCACCGGCGGGCGTGGAGTGGATGTCGTCTATGACGGCGTGGGCAAGGATAGCTGGAGCGCGTCGCTGGCGTCGCTCAAGCGGCGCGGCCTGATGGTGAGCTACGGCAATGCGTCCGGCGCGGTGCCGCCGATCAGCCTGCTCGAACTCAGCCGGGGTGGGTCGCTTTATGTCACCCGCCCGACCCTGTTCGACTATATCGCTACTCCCGAAGAGTTGGCGCGGACGGCCGAAAGGCTGTTCGACCGCATGGCGCGGGGCGTGGTAAGGACCGTCGTCGGCCAGCGCTTTGCCCTGGCGGATGCCGCCGACGCGCACCGCGCGCTGGAGGCGCGGCAAACCACGGGAAGCACGCTCCTGATCCCCTGACTGCCGCAGGCAGGGCTGGAAGCGGTTTGCGTCGGTATCGGTCGGATGACAGTGCACGTCACATCATTGGAAACGCATTGTTTTTCAAGGCGGGCGGCATATTCCGCTCGACCGGGGCCCACCGGAATGGCAAGGCGCGGTCGATGAACGCCTTTGCGCCCCTGCTCGCGCCGCTCTGGTTCGCCCAGCTTTTCACCGGCGCCAAATCCTTTGTCGACAATCCGCTGATCGGTTCGACGCGGCTCAATTCGCTGGGGCTGCACGCGGCGCGCGTGCAGGCGGCGCAGGCCATGACGGCCCGGCGCCGCAAACGATTGGCCAATGCCGTCGATCCGGAGCATCGGACGACTTTCGACCGGGACGGTGTCGTTGAAATCCGGGATTTCCTGTCGACAGAAACCTTCCGCGCCCTCCAGGAACAACTCTTTTCCTACCGCGGACCGGCGCGGGAAATGGTTCAGGGCGACACGATCACGCGGCGGCTGGCGCTGGACCCCGCCGCCCGGCGCGCCATTCCGGCCTTCGAAGCCTTCCGCCGGGATGGCCGCTGGCAGGCGCTGTCGCGCTATGTCTCCGGCTTCGACATAGAGCCGCTGCTCTACGTCCAGTCCATCCTGCCGCAGCGGCGCGACGCCGCGCCTGATCCGCAGCTCGCTTTCCATGCCGATACCTTCTATCCGGCGATGAAGGCATGGCTGTTCCTGGAGGACGTGCCGGTCGAAACCGGTCCCTTCGCCTATGTGAAGGGGTCGCACCGGTTGACGCCGCAGCGGCTGGCCTGGGAAAAGCAGCGCAGCCTGAGCGCGCGCGATGGCGATTGCCGTCTTTCCGCCCGAGGATCGCTGCGCATCGATGTCAGCGAACTGGCGGCCTTGGGCCTGCCGCAGCCCAGCATCTATGCAGTGCCCGCCAACACCCTGCTGATCGCCGACACATTCGGCTTTCATGCGCGCAGCCCGGCCAGCACCCCCGCGACGCGGGTCGAGATTTGGGCCTATGGCCGTCGCAACCCGTTCCGGCCGGCCAGGGGATGGGATGTCTGGAGCCTGCCCGGCATTGCCGAGCGCCGGATTCCGCTGCGCTGGTGGCTGGGCGATAAGGCCGCCGGCCTGATCAGGCAGCCATGGCGGCCGGTGGGCATCAAGGGCGCGGCGGACGGTTGATCGGTGCGCTGAAGGGCGCATGGAGCCCTTCTGCCATAACCCGCCGTGTTCCTGCGCAGGCAGGAACCCAGTTCAAACGGCGGGACTGGGTTCCTGCCTGCGCAGGAACACAGATGCCCAATCTCTCTAGACGAAGAGCGTCAATATGCCGACCTGATGGTCGACGATGCCGTCGTAGATCATCTTGATCGCGACATAGATGATGACCGCCAGGCCCAGATAGGCGATCCAGCGGAAGCGCTCGATATATTTGGCGATGATGTTCGCGGCGATGCCCATCAGCGCCACGGACAGAATCAGCCCGATGATCAGGATGCCGGGATGATCGCGCGCCGCGCCCGCCACCGCCAGCACATTGTCGAGGCTCATCGAAACGTCAGCGACCGCCACCGCCCAGGCCGCGCCCGCGAAGCTCTTGGCCGGACGCAGGCCGGATATGTCGTCGTCGCCGGTGTCGGGCGTGTCCCCGCCCCGCTTCGGGTGGAGTTCGCGCCACATCTTGAACGCCACCCACAGCAGCAGCAATCCGCCCGCCAGGATCAGCCCGACGATCTGCATCAGCTGCGTCACCACCAGCGCGAAGCCGATGCGCAGCACCAGCGCGGCGATGATGCCGATCAGGATCACCTTCTTGCGCTGTTCCGCAGGCAGGCCCGCCGCCAAGGCGCCGACGACGATCGCATTGTCCCCCGCCAGCAGAACGTCGATCATCAACACCTGGCCGAAGGCAGCCAGCGCGGCGGGCGAGCCGATATTGCTGAAATCATTGACGATATGCGCCCAGATGTCGGCGGGTGAGCCGATCCCCTGAGCCGCAGCGGCGGCGGTTGCGAGTAGGTCGATCATGACGGCCTGCTATCCCCTGAAAATATGGCCCAAAACAAAGGGGCCGCCAGACCGGAGTCCGACGGCCCGAAAAATCGCGGCGGCGCGATGGAATGGATGCGCGCCTCCGGCAGAAGCACAACCCATGCCGCGGCTTACTGGTTCATCGAATCGAAGAAATCCTCGTTGGTCTTGGAATCCTTCATCTTGTCGAGCAGGAATTCCATCGCGTCGACCGTGCCCATCTGCATCAGGATACGGCGCAGCACCCACATCTTGGAAAGCTTGGCCTTGTCGACCAGCAGTTCTTCCTTGCGGGTGCCGGACTTGCCGACGTCCAGCGCCGGGAAGATGCGCTTGTCCGCCACCTTGCGGTCCAGCACGATTTCCGAGTTGCCGGTGCCCTTGAACTCTTCGAAGATGACTTCGTCCATGCGGCTGCCGGTGTCGATCAGCGCGGTGGCGATGATCGAGAGCGAACCGCCTTCCTCGATATTGCGCGCCGCGCCGAAGAAGCGCTTCGGCCGCTGCAATGCATTGGCGTCGACGCCGCCGGTCAGCACCTTGCCCGAGGACGGCACCACCGTGTTGTAGGCGCGGCCGAGGCGGGTGATCGAGTCGAGCAGGATCACCACGTCCTTCTTGTGTTCCACGAGGCGCTTGGCCTTTTCGATCACCATTTCAGCGACCTGGACGTGGCGTTGCGCCGGTTCGTCGAAGGTCGAGGAAACCACCTCCCCCTTCACGCTGCGCTGCATGTCGGTGACTTCTTCCGGACGCTCGTCGATCAGCAGGACGATCAGGAAGACTTCGGGGTGATTGTCGGTGATCGCCTTGGCGATATTCTGGAGCAGCACCGTCTTGCCGGTGCGGGGCGGCGCGACGATCAGGGCGCGCTGGCCCTTGCCCTGCGGCGAGACGATGTCGATGACGCGGGCCGACTTGTCCTTGACGGTCGGGTCGGTCGCGTCGAGCGTCAGCTTCTGCGTCGGGTAGAGCGGCGTCAGATTGTCGAAATTGACGCGATGGCGGACGACTTCGGGATCGTCGAAATTGACCGAGATGAGCTTGGTCAGCGCGAAATAACGCTCGCCATCCTTGGGCGCGCGGATTTCGCCTTCCACCGTGTCGCCGGTGCGCAGGCCGAATTTGCGGACCTGGTTGGGCGAGACATAGATGTCGTCGGGACCGGCGAGGAAGTTCGCTTCGGGCGAGCGCAGGAAGCCGAAGCCGTCGGGCAGCACCTCTATCGTGCCCTCGCCCATGATCTGCTCGCCATTGTCGGCCTCGACCTTGAGGATCGCGAACATCAGGTCCTGCTTGCGCAGGGTCGATGCGCCTTCGACGCCCAGTTCCTCCGCCATGGTCACGAGTTCGGCGGGCGCTTTTTTCTTGAGATCCTTAAGGTGCATTCGCGTGAAGTCCGATGGAATGAGAGACGAGGAAGGAGAAATGGGGAAGGTCTGCCCGGCAATGACTCGGGGAAACCCGCGCCGGACGGGCGGGATAGAATGTCTGGCGTTTAGCGATCTGCCATAGGCCAAGTCAAGGTGGCTGAGCCGTTCAGTTGAACGGAAATTGCCGATATGCGCCCTGCCGCGAATGAAATGGGATGGGCGGAACCGGGGCGCTCATGCTATACAGGAATAAAATTAGGAGGAACGGGAGATGGGACGCTGGCGCGCCGCTCTGGGCATCGCGATCGCGATCGCCAGCCCTCCCCTTGCGGCGCAGGATCGCCCGGCGCTGGACCCCGAAGAGCCGCCGGCGGTGATCCGCACCATTGCCAGCGACGACGCCCGCATCACCATCCCCATCCAGATCGACGGCAGGGGGCCGTGGAATTTCGTGGTCGACACCGGATCGCAGCGCACCGTCATTTCCCGCGCCCTGGCCGAACGGCTTGCGCTGCCGCTGCGGGATCGGGTGACGGTGATCAGCATGACCGGCCGAGCGGAGGTGGACACGGTGGCCGTCCCGCGCCTGGGCTTCGGCAAGACCGTGGTGGACGACATAGAGGCGCCGGTGCTGGAAGGCGAGCATATCGGCGCGCCGGGACTGTTGGGATTGGACGGCCTGCACGCCAAGCGGCTGCTGCTGAATTTCCGCACGGGCCAGATGGAGATCAGCAACAGCAAGCGGAGCTGGCGCGACCCCAATGTCATCGTCGTCGAGGCGCGGCGGCGCCAGGGGCAGCTGATCCTGCTCGATTCCGACGTGAACGGGATGCAGGTCAGCATCATCCTGGACACCGGCACTTCGGTCAGCGTCGGCAATATGGCGCTGATGAACAAGCTGGTGCGCAAGAAGAAAGCGCCCGCGATGAAGCTGGTGACGCTGACCAGCGTGACGGGAGAGACGCTGTCGGGCCAGGCGGGCCTGATCGACCGGGTGCGCATGGGGCAGGTCACGCTGAACGAGATGCCGGTGATGTTCGCGGATGCCCAGCCCTTCGCGGAACTGGAGCTTCAGGACAAGCCCGCGCTGCTGCTCGGCATCGACGCGCTCAAGCTGTTCGACCGGGTGGCGATCGACTTCGGGCGGGGGAAGGTCGACTTCCTGCTGCCGGATACGGGGCTGCTCGACCGGAAACGCTTCGCGACGGCGCGGAGAGCGGCGGGTTAGGCATGGTTTAAGCGGAAAACCGGTGGCCCCCTTCGACAGGCTCAGGGCAGCCTTTTCCGCACCATGCCCTAGAGCCAATCGACATTCAGCCCTGACGGCCTGCAAATGACGCTTTTCCGTGCTTCCGGTGCTCACCTACTTTGAGTAGGCTGCGCGCCGGGTCACGGAAAACCACCATTTTCGGCTCGTCATCATCTGAATGTCGATTGGCTCTAATGTGGCGCCGGCTGCTGCCGATTGCGGCCCAGCACATTGTCGATCCATTGCTGGTCCAGACGCGGCGGCTGCGGCCGGTCGGCGGGATTGGGCGCCGCCTGCCCGCTATCGTCCGGCTGTTCCTCATCCTCCGGCGGCTGCTGCGCCCGTTCTATGGGAAGGCCGTTTTCATCGACCATCATGCCGCTGTCCGTGCCGCCGTCGGGCTGACCATAATAGGCCTCCTCATCCGGTTCGAGCTGCCATTCGGGCAGCGTCACCTGCGTTTCGAACTGTTCGACCGGGCGTTTCGCGACGGCGACCTTCATATAGTCGGCAAAGGCATGGGCCGGCGCCCGGCCGCCCTGGAGGACGCCCACGGCGCGGGCGTCGTCGCGGCCCATCCAGACGCCGGTGGTGATGCCGCTGGAAAAGCCCAGGAACCAGCCGTCCTTGTTGCTGCTGGTGGTGCCGGTCTTGCCGGCGACGGGGCGGCCGATCTGCGCGGCCCTGCCGGTGCCGGTGCTGACGGCGGTCTGCATCAGGTCGGTCATCCCCGCCGCGACCCAGGGGGCGACCAGCACCCGGCTGGTGTCGTCCTGATGTTCGTAGAGCAGGCGGCCTTCGGCGGTCGTCACCCGGGTGATGCCATAGGGAGTCACGGCCACGCCCTTGCGCGCGATGGAGGCGAAGGCGCGCGTCATGTCGATCAGGCGCACATCGGACGTGCCCAGCACCATCGAGGGATGGGTGTTGATCGGCGTGGTGATGCCGAAGCGGCGCGCCATGTCCGCCACGGTGGGGAAGCCGACCTCCACGCCCAGCTTCGCCGCCACGGTGTTGACCGAATAGGCGAAGGCGGTGCGGATATCGATGTCGCCGGAAAAGCGGCCATTGCTGTTGCGCGGCTTCCACCCGTTGATGTCGACCGGACTGTCGGTGACGCCGGTGTCGGGCGTATAGCCCGCCTCCAGCGCCGCCATGTAGACGAAGATCTTCCAGGCCGAACCCGGCTGCCGCGTCGCAGTCGTCGCGCGATTATAGTTGGAGCTCACATAGTCCAGCCCGCCGACCATCGCCCGCACCGCGCCGTCGCGGTCGAGCGAAACCAGCGCGCCCTGCGTGCCGCTGGGCACATTGGCCTGGATCGCCGCGGTGGCCGCCTTCTGCATGTTGAGGTCGATGGTGGTGTAGACCTCCAGCGGCTCATTGGGCTCATCGATCAGCGTGTCGAGCTGCGGCAGCGCCCAGTCGGTGAAGTAGCGGACGCTGTTCTGCGGCGGTTCGGGCGCCATCCTTACATTCTGGAGACCGGCCGAAGCGCGTTCCGCCGCGCTGATCTTGCCATTTTCCTCCATCAGTTCCAGCACCACGCCCGCGCGGCCGATGGCGGCATCGGCGTCGGCGGTCGGGGAATAGCTGGAGGGCGCCTTCACCAGGCCGGCGACGATCGCCGCTTCGGGCAGATCCAGGCTGGTGGCCGGGTGGCCGAAGAATTTGCGGCTGGCCGCGTCGATGCCATAGGCGCCGCCGCCGAAATAGACCTTGTTGAGATAAAGCTCCAGGATCTGCCGCTTGGAGAATTTGCGCTCCAGCGCGAGGGCCAGCACCATTTCGCGCACCTTGCGGCCCCAGCTGTAGCTGTTGTTGAGGAAGATGTTGCGCGTCACCTGCTGGGTGATGGTGGACGCGCCCTGCCAGCGGCGGCCGCTGCCGCGCCGCTCCAGCGCCACCCAGGCGGCGCGCGCCATGCCGATGGGATCGACGCCGGGGTGCAGATAGTAACGCTTGTCCTCGGTCGAAACCATCGCATCGACCATCACGGTCGGAATCTGGTCGTAGCTCAGCCAGCGGCCGAAGCTGGGGCCCAGCGATACGATGACGCTGCCGTCGGCGGCATGGACGCGGATCATCTGGCCGTTGGGCGAGGACTTCAGCGATTCATAGTCGGGCAGAGACTGATAGGCGATCACCACCGCCACGACGATCGCGACAAGCGCGCTGAGGCCGCCGACGAGGCCGATCTTCAGGCCCCGCACCAGCCATGTCTTCAATTTGCCCCGCGGTTCGCTGCTCTTGCCTGATCGTGCCATGGTTCGCCCGGATATGCGCTAAACGAAAAGGCGGCCAGTGGAAAAGCCGTGCAGGCCGCGCAAAAAAGCCGGAATTTCTCCGTCATGCGCGATTTCGCCTCTGCCGAAATCGCCCGTCATCCTCAAGGGAAGCGCCGCTTTACCGGCGATGAACGATCATTCGCCTTCGTCGCGCGGCTTGAAATCGAGCGACGCGCTGTTCATGCAATAGCGCAGGCCGTTGACGCCCGGACCGTCGGGGAAGACATGGCCCAGATGCCCGCCGCAATTCGAACAGCGGACTTCGGTGCGGATCATGCCATGGCTGGTGTCGCGGATTTCATCGACCGCATCGATGTCGACCGGCGCGGTGAAGCTGGGCCAGCCCGATCCGCTGTCATATTTTTCGTCCGCATCGAACAGTTCGGCGCCGCAGCCCGCGCAGAAATAGCGGCCATCGGCCTTGTTGCTGTTATATTTGCCGGTGAAGGCCCGTTCCGTGCCGCCCTCCCGCAGAATATGATATTGTTCGGGGGAAAGGCGCTCGCGCCATTCGGCGTCGGTCAGGTTGAGCTTGTCCATGCCCGGCAATATGGCGGTGGGCGGGCGTGCGATCAAGCGGTTAGCATGATCTGGGTAACGGCGCTCCCGCGGCCGGCGGCAGCGCCCGGGAGAAACCTCTATCGCTCCCGCGCCGCCTGGCGGGCGATGGCGAGCAGTTCGTGCCGGACCATCAGGTCGCCCAGCCCCCTGCCCGACCGGCTGGCGCGCTCCGCCTGGGCGAGCCTGTGGATGACGCGCGCGATGCCGGGCGCGTCCCAGATGCGGACCTGCCGGGTGACGATGCCCTTTTCCTTCCAGAAGACCTGCTTGCCCGCCGCCTCGACCGCGCCTTCCAGCCGGCCGCTGTCATCGAAATCGGTGCGGATATTGGCGAGCAGCATGGCGCGGGCCAGCAGCGGGCGCAGCACCGCCGCCATCGCCGTTCCCGCCTCCGCCAGCCGCCCCAGTTCCCGGTGCATGCCGCGCAGGTCGCCGCCCAGCACGGCATTCACCAGCGGCGCGGCGTCGCTGTCGGGATTGTCGGCGGAAAGGGCGTCCAGCGCCTCCTCCGTCGCTTCGCGCGGGCGGTCCGGCGCGGCGTCGAGATAGAGGACCAGCTTTTCCACCTCCCCGGCCATCAGCGTGCGGTCGCCATTGGCAAGATCGGCGATGCGGCGGCCCAGTTCGGGCGAAAGGCGCAGCCCCCCTTCCCGCGCGATGGCGATGGCGATCTGCTCCGCCTCCCGCGCGTCGGGCTGGTAGGATATGAAGGCCATGGTCTGCTTGTGGTCGAGCGCGAGCTTGAGCAGCTTCGACGTGCCCTTGAGCGCGCCCGCTATGGCGATGACGGGATTGCCCGCCGCCTCCGCCTCCAGCAGGGCGTTGAGGGCGGGCAGCGATTCCTCCCCCATGCCGGTGACGCGAATCCAGCGCTTGTCCCCGAACATGGAGAAGGACGCCGCTTCATCCGCCAGCCGCGCCGGATCGTCGCGCAGAGTCGGTCCGTCCAGGTCGACCCGCTCCGCTTCCGGCCCCATGGCGCGCTCCAGCCGCTTGGCGAGCGCCGTGCTGCCCGCTTCGTCGGGTCCGTAGAGCAGGAAGAAGCGGCAGTCGGCAGGCGGCGCGTCGAGCGCCTTTTCGATCTGGCCGCGATTGGCCTTCAACGGGATTTGTCCCGCGCCGCGAAACGGGCGAGCCGCGCGACGATCTGGTCGGCAATGGTCTGCGACAGGCGTTCCAGGGCGGTGTCTTCCGCCGCGATGGTCGCATATTCGCTGGAGACCACGTCGATGCCGACATCCGATCCGGCGGTATCGTCCAGAATTTGCGCGCCGGTTGCGCCGTCGATAAGCTGATAGCGCGCCCGCAGGGTCCGCCGCTCGCGCGTGACGGCGGCGTCGGAGCGCAGACCGAAGCCGCTGATATTGTCGTCCAGCTTCACCACCAGCTTGTAACCGGGTCCGGTGCCGCTCATCGCCGCCAGCCGGTCGTTCAGCGCATTGCGCACCAGCCAGCCGCCCTTGCCCTCTATCGGCTGCACCTCGACATTGCCCAGCGCCTGCGCGACCGGGCCGTGGCCGCCCCCGCCATAGACCGGGCGCAGGCCGCAGGCGGAGAGGGACAGGGCGACGAAGAGCAATGGCCAGAGCTTCATAAGACCTACCCTTAACCGTTCGCCCTGAGCTTGTCGAAGGGCCGTTCTTCCCCAAAGAGAAGTAAAGAGCTTCGACAGGCTCAGCCCGAACGGATGTTGTCAGATAACCAAATTCACCAGACGATCCGGCACCACGATCACCTTCCTGGGCGTCGCGCCGTCCAGCGTCCGCACCACATTGGGCGCGGCGAGCGCCAGACGTTCCAGCTCGTCCTTGGGGGTGCCCTTGGGAACGGTGATGGTGTCGCGCAGCTTGCCCATCACCTGGCAGGCGATGGTGACTTCATCCTCGACCAGCAATGCCGGATCGACCGCCGGCCAGGCCGCGTCCGCGATCAGACCTTCCTCACCCATGTCGGCCCATGCCTCTTCGGCCAGATGGGGGGTCATGGGCGCGACCAGCAAAGCCAGCGCCCGGATCGCCGCGCTGCGGCTGGCCGAGGGCGTGGCCTTTTCGACTGCATTGGTGAGTTCGTAGATCTTCGCCACCGCCTTGTTGAAGGACAGCGCCTCAATGTCCTTCGCCACGCCGTCGATGGTCTGGTGCAGCTTGCGGTCGAGCGTCTTGTCCTTCCCCTCTGCCGCTTTGTCGGCTTCTCCGAACAGCCGCCACAGGCGGTTGACGAAGCGCCAGGAGCCTTCGATGCCCGCCTCGGTCCAGGGCAGGTCGCGCTCCGGCGGGCTGTCGGACAGCATGAACCAGCGCACCGCGTCCGCGCCATATTGGGCGATGATGTCGTCCGGATCGACGACATTCTTCTTGGACTTGGACATTTTCTCGACGCGGCCGACGGTGACTTCACTGTCGGTCCCGACAAGGAAGCATTTGCCGTCCCGGCGTTCGACCTCAGCGGGCGAAACCCAAATCTCGGCAGCATGCATTTCCGGCTGCGAGCCATCATAATCGGCAGGAACCGGGAGAGGGACAGCCGCCTTGTAGGTCTCATGCGTCACCATGCCCTGGGTGAAGAGGCCGGTGAACGGTTCGGCAAAGCCGATCTGGCCCATATGCCGGAGCGCGCGGGTCCAGAAACGGGCGTAGAGCAGGTGCAGGATCGCATGTTCCACGCCGCCGATATATTGGCCGACGGGCAGCCATTTCTCGACGGTTTCCCGGTCGAACGGCCTGTCCTTGGGCTGGCTGGCGAAGCGGATGAAATACCAGCTTGAATCCGCGAAGGTGTCCAGCGTGTCGGTCTCGCGCCGCGCCGCCTTGCCGCATTTCGGGCAGTCGACATGCTTCCAGGTCGGATGCCGGTCCAGCGGATTGCCGGGAATGTCGAAGCTGACGTCTTCGGGCAGGACCACGGGAAGCTGGTCCTTGGGCACGCCCACGGGGCCGCAATCCTCGCAATGGATGACGGGGATCGGCGTGCCCCAATAGCGCTGGCGCGAGACGCCCCAGTCGCGCAGGCGGAAGACGGTGGTGCCGGTGCCCCAGCCGCCCTCTTCGGCGCGGCGGATGACTTGCGCCTTCGCCTCCTCGACGCCCAGGCCATTGAGGAAGTCGGAATTCACCAGCCTGCCGGGGCCGACATAGGCCTCGTCGCCAATGCCCTTGGCTTCGTCGCCTTCGGCGGCGACGACGCGCTCGACCGGCAGCATATATTTGCGCGCGAAGTCGAGGTCGCGCTGGTCATGGCCCGGAACCGCCATGACGGCGCCGGTGCCATAGTCCATCAGCACGAAGTTCGCGACGAACAAGGGCAGCTTGCGACCGGTGAAGGGGTGGATCACCGACCGGCCGGTGTCATAGCCCTTCTTTTCCTGGGTCTCGATCTCGGCGGCGGCGGTGCCGGTCTGGCGGCATTCCTCCGCGAAGGCGGCGAGCGCCGCATCCTTTTCCGCCAGGGCGAGCGCAATCGGATGATCGGCGGCGACGGCCGCGAAGCTGGCGCCGAAAATCGTGTCGGGGCGGGTGGAGAAGACCTCCAGCTCACCGATTCCGCCGACCGGCGCGTCCAGCCTGAAGCGGAATTGCAGGCCGACCGACTTGCCGATCCAGTTTTCCTGCATCAGCTTCACCTTGTCCGGCCACTGGTCGAGCGTCTTCAGGCCCGCCAGCAGATCGTCCGCGAACTGGGTGATCTTGAGGAACCACTGGGACAGCTTGCGCTTTTCGACCGGTGCGCCGGATCGCCAGCCCCTGCCGTCGATCACCTGCTCGTTCGCCAGCACGGTCATGTCGACAGGGTCCCAGTTGACCGCCGATTCCTTGCGATAGACCAGGCCCGCTTCCAGCATGTCCAGGAACAGCGCCTGTTCATGGCCGTAATAGTCCGGCTCGCAGGTCGCCAGTTCCCGGCTCCAGTCCAGCGCGAAGCCCAGCTTCTTGAGTTGCGCGCGCATCGTCGCGATGTTGGAGCGGGTCCAGGCGCCGGGATGCACCTTCTTCTCCATCGCGGCGTTTTCGGCGGGCATGCCGAATGCGTCCCAGCCCATCGGGTGCAGCACCTCATGCCCGGTCATCCGGCGGAAGCGGGCCAGCACGTCGCCCATCGAATAGTTGCGGACATGGCCGATATGGATGCGCCCGGAGGGATAGGGAAACATCTCCAGCACATAGCTGCGCGGCTTGTCGCTGCTGTCGGACGCCTTGAACGTCTGCTTCTCGTCCCAGACGGCCTGCCAGCGGGCATCGGCCTCAAGCGGGTTGAAGCGCCTTTGCATGGATAATCCTTAACTCAAGTGCCGTTCGGGCCGAGCCTGTCGAAGCCCTGCACTACTCTTCAAGAACATATGGCCCTTCGACAGGCTCAGGGCGAACGGAAATCGACGCCGCGATCAGCCCGCAATCGCCATGCGGCGCAGGTCGCGGGCCTTGGTCAGGATGATCTCTTCCAGTTTCTGCACGGTCGCGGCCTGCACCGGCACGTCGACCCACTGGCCGCCCTGGCTGACCTGGCGGCTGGCGGCGACGCGCAGCGCATCGGCGCGCAGATCCTGGTCGAGGATCGATACGGTCAGCTTCATCCGCTCATTGGGGCTGTTCGGATTGGCGTACCAGTCGGTGACGATCACGCCGCCGTTCGAATCCGTCTGGACCATCGGCATGAAGGACAGGGTGTCGAGGCTGGCGCGCCACAGATAGGCGTTGACGCCGATGGTCGTCACCTTCGATGCGGCGAGGTCCGCCTTCGGGCGGTCCTTGGCGCCGCCCCCGCAGGCGGCGAGCGGCAGAAGTGCAGCCAGCAGCAGACCGGCGGAAAGGCGCGAAGAAAGGCGGCGGACCATCATTATTGTCCCATCAAACGAGTAAACGCCCCGCTTCTATAGAGGACCGGCGGCAATGGGCAAGGGGGACTCCGGGACGGCGCGACGACGACCCGCCGTGCAACCGGGGCGAGTCCTGTGTGTTCCGTGCAACAGCTCCGACAAAAAACCGGTGGCGCTCTACCAATTCCAGAGCCTTGCGTATATGAAGGACCATAGAAAAGTAGTCGGCGGGGAAGAGATTCGGAACATGCGCCTGAAAAGGGGACATATAGCGTTGGCAGGCTCGGCGGTCGCCGTGGCCGGCTTCATGCTGTCCCCTGCCATCGGGGCGGCCACCGACCTTGTCCGCATGCGCGCCGAAACGCCGGTTTCGCTGGGTGCGCTGGGCAGCATCTCCTCCTTCACGCCGACGACCAAGGACCCGCGCCTGGCGGCGGCCTATGCGAAGATCGCCGCGTCCGCGAGTCGCCAGAATTTCCGCTTCACCCCCACCAGCGGGTCGCTGAGCGGTCAGCGCTCGGTCACCGTCATGGTGCGCGCCGCCGACCTGAACGATCGCGTCGCGATCAGCCGGACGCTGGACCCGGTGAGCATCGCGCCCGTCGCCTTCAGCCTGAACAGCGCGCATAACTGGCGCAAGTTCGCCCTGCCCGAAGCGGTGGGCCGCAAGGAACTGGACCCGGTCGCCGTCGAGCCGATGGCGGGCGCCAGGAATTTCTCGCTGGATCAGGGCCGCAAGGACCGTTTCAGCACCAAGGTGCTGATCGAGAGCCGCCGCGAACCGGCCGCGACGATCCGCAACCCCAGCGCGGACAAGGATTATTCGCTGGATCTGGCCAGTTCCTATTCGCTGACGCGCAATCTGAACGTCACCGCGGGCATTCGCTATAATAACAGCTTTGCCGGACGCCTGACGCCGATGACCGACGACCGGCAGGATGCGCAGGCCGTCTATCTGGGCACGATCTTCAAATTCTAAAACGGCTTGAGGAAAGAGGTTGAGCGGCATCATGCCTGCCTCGGCTTCTGTCTTGTCCAGCGTTGGTCCCGTCCAGGCCGAACCATGGTCCGGGGCGGGAGCATGTCCCGCTTCCATCCGGCAGAAAGACCTGAGCGCCCTGTGTCGCCCGGCAACCGGGGGCTTTAGAGCCAATCGACATTCAGCCCTGACGGCCTGCAAATGGCGCTTTTCCGTGCTTCCGGTGCTCACCTACTTTGAGTAGGCTGCGCTCCGGGTCACGGAAAACCACCATTTTACCTTCGGTGGCCTTCGGCTCGGCTCGTCATCTTCTGAATGTCGATTGGCTCTACGGTTCGCCTTGATCGTCCCGCAAGCCGCCGCAGCCGTTCAGCGTTCCCTCGCCAAAGGCCACCGCCACGCGGTCGGACCAGACCGCATCGCTCATGCCGTCGCTGCATGGCCCTTCGGTTACGGTCATTGAAAAGCCCTCGCCCAGGAAACGGACAGCCCGCGGGTCGTCGTTCCGGGATATGGCGTAGCGGACGGGCGCCCTGTCCGGACGCTCCAGCACGGCGGTTGATCCCTTTACCGTCACGGCCCAGAAAGGCTCGGTCCCGATCGCCCGATAACCATCGTCCACAGCATGCTTAACGCCGGGAGAGCTGACCGGCGGGCTCTCCTCCGTCCCACGTGCCTCTGTTCCACGTGGAACCAGTTTCGAAATATTTTCAGGGCCTTGGCCTGGCGCTGGGTCCGGCGTCCCGATCGGTGCGGAGGCGTGAGGCTGCGCGCTATTGGCCGTGGGCATCCCGTCGCCGCCACACCCCGCCAGCGCACACAGGACCAGCGGCAGGAATCGTCTCACGCCTTGCCGACCTCATCCCGCCGGAAGCAATCCACCGCATGATCGTTCACCATCCCGATCGCCTGCATCCATGCATAGACGATGGTGGGGCCCACAAATTTGAAGCCGCGCTTCTTGAGGTCTCGGGAAATCTCTTCCGAAAGGTCGGTTCTGGCCGGGAAGGTCAGGCCATCGTTCCGGATCGGCTCGCCCCCGACGAAATTCCAGACATAGGCGGAGAAATCCTCGCCCCGTTCCCGCATATCGCAGAAAATCCGAGCGCCCCCGATCGTCGCTTCGATCTTCGCCCGCGCCCGGATGATGCCGGGGTCGCCCATCAACCGTTCGACATCGGCCCCGTCGAAGCGCGCAACCTTGTCCGGATCGAACCCCGCAAAGGCGGCGCGGAACGTCTCCCGCTTGCGCAATATGGTGATCCAGCTGAGGCCCGCCTGGAAGCCCTCCAGCATCAGCGTTTCCCAGAGCATCCGCGGATCGCGTTCCGGAACGCCCCATTCGCTGTCATGATAGGCGCAATAAAGCGGGTCCGATCCAGCCCAACCGCAACGGACCCGCTCCATCGGATCAGACGTCCAGATTGGCGACGTTCAGCGCATTGTCCTGGATGAACTCGCGCCGCGGTTCGACCACATCGCCCATCAGCCGCGTGAAAATCTCGTCGGCAACGTCCGCCTGCTCGACCTCCACCCGCAGCATCGAGCGATTATCGGGGTCCAGCGTGGTTTCCCAAAGCTGTTCCGCATTCATCTCGCCAAGGCCCTTGTACCGCTGGATCGCCAGCCCCTTGCGCCCGGCAGCGAGGATCGCCTCCAGCAATTCGCTGGGCCGCGTGACCGCCGTCGAACCCTTGGTCGCGACCGGCAGATCGTCATCCCCCGCCTCCTCGGCGGCGGCCGCCGCCTTGGCCGTGACCAGACGGCTGGCGGTGCGATAGCTGTCCGCCTCCTCGGTTGCGATGGCGTGCAGCTTGCGCGCTTCGGCCGACCCGATGAAGCCCGCCTCGATCATGTGATGGTCGGTGACGCCGCGCCACAGCCGCTCGAAATGGAAGCCGCCCTCCTCCGCGATCCGGCCGGTCCACCTGCCCTCTTCGTCCTGCGCATCCATCCAGCGGACGGTGTTCGTCAACCGCTCGGCCTGCGCCTCATGGCTGAGTTCCGGATCGAGCGCGCCGTTGATCGCCAGCGCTTCGATGATCGCGGGATTGTAGCGGCGCGGCACATAGCGCATCACCGCGCGCATCCGCCGGCCATGCTCGATCAGGTGGCGCAGGTCTTCGCCAGACCGCATGCCCCCGGTCGTTTCCAGCGCCATGGATTCGACGCCATTGTCGACCAGATACTGCTCCAGCGCGGCTTCGTTCTTGAGATAGACCTCCGACCGGCCGCGCGTCGCCTTGTAGAGCGGCGGCTGGGCGATAAAGAGATGCCCCGCCTCGATGATCTGCGGCATCTGGCGGTAGAAGAAGGTCAGCAGCAGCGTGCGGATATGCGCGCCGTCGACGTCGGCGTCGGTCATGATGACGATCTTGTGGTAGCGCAGCTTTTCCAGGTTGAAATCGTCGCGGATGCCGGTGCCCATCGCCTGGATCAGCGTGCCGACTTCCTTGGACGAGAGCATCCGGTCGAAACGGGCGCGCTCTACGTTCAAAATCTTGCCCTTCAGCGGCAGGATCGCCTGATTATGCCGGTTGCGCCCCTGCTTGGCCGAACCGCCGGCCGAATCGCCCTCCACCAGGAAGAGTTCGGATTTGGCGGGATCGCGTTCCTGACAGTCGGCCAGCTTGCCGGGCAGCGAGGCGATGTCCATCACCCCCTTGCGCCGGGTGAGTTCGCGCGCCTTCTTCGCGGCTTCGCGGGCGGCGGCGGCGTCGATCACCTTCTGCACGATCATGCGGCCATGCTGGGGATTTTCCTCCAGCCATTCCGCCATCTTGTCGGCCATCAGGCTTTCCAGCGGCTGACGCACTTCGGAACTGACCAACTTGTCCTTGGTCTGCGAGGAGAATTTGGGATCGGGCAGCTTGACCGACACGATGGCGGTCAGGCCTTCGCGCATATCCTCGCCGGTCAGCGAGACCTTTTCCTTCTTCAACAGGCCGGACTTGTCGGCATAATTGTTGAGCGTCCGGGTCAGCGCAGCGCGGAAGGCGGCAAGGTGGGTGCCGCCGTCCCGCTGCGGGATGTTGTTCGTGAAACAGAGGACATTTTCATAATAGCTGTCGTTCCATTCCAGCGCGACGTCGATGGTGACATCGTCGCGGCTGCCCGAAATCGCGATCGGATCGGGCATCAGCGGCTGCTTGTTGCGGTCCAGCCACTTCACGAAGGCCGCGATGCCGCCTTCGTAAAACAGCTCGATCTCCTTCTTCTCCTCATGCCGCGCATCGATCAGGAACAGCCGCACGCCGGAATTGAGGAAGGCGAGTTCGCGATAGCGATGCTCCAGCTTCTCGAAATCGAATTCGGTGTGGTTCTTGAACGTGCCGCCGTCGCCGGGCACTTTCTCGGTCGAGGGGAGGAAAGTGACCTTCGTCCCTTTCTTGCCCGCGGGCGCGTCCCCGATCACCTTGAGCGGCGCCACGGCGTCGCCATAGGCAAAGCGCATATAATGCTCCTTGCCGTCGCGCCAGATGTTGAGGTCGAGATATTCGCTGAGCGCGTTCACCACGCTGACGCCCACGCCGTGCAGGCCGCCCGACACCTTATAGGCGTTGTCGTCCGACGTGTTCTCGAACTTGCCGCCCGCGTGGAGCTGGGTCATGATGACCTCGGCCGCTGAGACGCCCTCTTCCTTGTGGATGTCGGTGGGGATGCCGCGGCCATTATCCTCCACGCTGACCGATCCGTCGGGATTGAGCGTGATCAGGATGCGGTCGCAATGGCCGGCCAGCGCCTCGTCTATGGCATTGTCGCTGACCTCGAACACCATATGATGCAGGCCGGAACCGTCGTCGGTGTCGCCGATATACATGCCGGGCCGCTTCCGCACGGCATCCAGCCCTTTCAGGACCTTGATGCTGTCGGCGCCATAGGCATTGCTGTTGGGGTTGTTCTGACTTTCCTCGCTCATATCCGAGCATATAGGGAAAAGGGGCAGCAAACTAAAGCGAAACATGGCGGCTATCGCCTGCGCCGGGCAGGGTCTATCAGGCGGCTATGCGCATGATCCTGACCCTGGTCCTGATGCTTGCCGCCTGCTCCAAGAGCAGCGACGTGCTGGAGGAACTGCCCAACAGTTCGCTTGCCGGCGCACCGCGGGAGGAGGTGCCGGAAACCCGCCTGGAATCGCGCCTCGTCCGCCCGGTGACCATTGGGGAGGACGGTCCGCGCCTCGACGCCTGCGGCGCGATGGGCCAGGCGGTGCGCGTAGGCGCCGGAGGAGCGGCGGTCCGGGCCGCGCCCTTTTCGGACGCCGGAGAAGTCGCCCGCATGGCGGAGGGCAGCCGCGCATGGGTCTGCACCCGCAGCCTCGACCAGAAATGGCTGGGCGTCGTTCTGGTCCCCGATCCTCCTGCCGACAATGCCGCGGCCCCGGTGGATTGCGGCGTGTCCGGACCGGTGGATCGCAAGCAGCCCTATGACGGCCCCTGCCCCAGCGGCTGGGTGTCGAGCGCCGCCATCCGGTTGATCGCGGGTTAGGGGGTGCGCCGCCCGCAGGCGGGAGCGGGCGGGCGCGACATCGGCGGTGGTTTGCTGACGGCAAGGCTGGAGGCTGGCTGCGCTCGCCCCTAACCCCTCCCGCAGGCGGGAGGGGAATGCCTTATGACGACCGTCGCCACCCGGCCGCTAAATCCCACCCAGATAATCGATCTTGCTCAGCGGCACCCCCGCCTGCCGCAGCAGCGCATAGGCGGTCGAAACATGAAAATAGAAATTGGGCAGCGCAAAGCCCAGCGCATGGCTGCGTCCGGTAAAGCGGAATTCGCCGCGAGGGCCCTTGAGGATCACTTCCGCATCCTCCCGCCCGTCGATCCGCTCGCGAGGCACGGATTCCAGGAAGGCGATGGTCTTGCCGATCCGTTCTTGCAGGTCGGCAAAGCTCTGCTCCGTATCGGGCATGGCAACCGGATCGAGCCCACCGATGCGTGTCACCGCCCCCTTGGCGCTGTCGCTGGCATATTGCACCTGTCCGGTGAGCGGAGCCATGTCCCCGATCAGGCGCGCCTGCGTCAGCGTCAGTGGATCGATGCCCCTTTCTTCCGCATGGGCGGCGCCCTTCTCCAGAATGGCGGAAAGGTTGCGCAGCCCGCGGATGAAGACGGGAACGGTCAGGTCGTACAGGTCGGTCGCCACCAGGCTCTCCTCATGATCGTGAGGCGCCTAGATATGGCGTGGATCACCACAGTCGATACCCGCGCGAAATAAAAGGACCGGCCGGCGGACTCCATGCCGGCCGGTCAGGGGGCAACCGGATCAGCCAAGCGCGGGGCGTTCGCGCGGGACAATGGTGAAGAAGGGCAAGGCATGGTGCACGATCCACCCGATCGTCGCCGCATAGAGCAGGGTGCCGAGGCCCACCGTGCCGCCCAGCAGCCAGCCGACCGCCAGCACGCCGATCTCGATACCGGTGCGGACCCATTTGACCGGCAATCCGGTCCGGCGGCAGAAGCCCGTCATCAACCCGTCGCGCGGGCCCGGGCCCAACCCCGCGCCGATATAAGCGCCGCCCGCAATGCCGTTGAGGACGATCCCCGCCGCCAACCAGGCGAAGCGCATGGCATAACCCTCCGGCGTGGGCAGGATCATCAGGCTGAGGTCCACCGCCGTGCCGATCACCGCAATGTTGCAGACCGTGCCGATACCGGGCCGCTGACGCAGCGGCCACCAGAGCAACAGCACGATCGCCCCGACCAGATTGACCGTCATGCCGAAACTCAGACCCAGGCGCGGCGCCAATCCCTGGTGCAGCACGTCCCAGGGATCGAGCCCCAGATCGGCGCGCAGCATCAGGGCCATGGAGAAGCCATAAAGGCCAAGACCCCAGAAAAGCTGGAAAAGGCGGCGGTGCATCATCATGGCGGTTGAAATCACCCGAAATGGCCTTTTACAAAATGGCCATTATTGGGTAAGTGGCCTCCTCCCTTTCCGGATTGGAACCTATGGTCATGTCCACTTCCCTGTTGCGGCCGCCTTCCCTGCTTCGCCTGCTGGGCGCCTGGCGCGCCGAAGACAGCGCGGAGCCCGCCTATCGCCAATTGGCGCAGGCGCTGCGGATGCTGGTGCTGGATGGGCGCGTCGGCCTGAACGTCCGCCTGCCCGGGGAACGGGAACTGGCCGCCGCGCTGGGCCTCAGCCGCACGACCATCGCCGCCGCCTTCGACCGGCTGCGCGACGAAGGCTTTCTGGAAAGCCGGCAGGGATCGGGCAGCGTCACCCGCCTGCCGCCCGGCCGGATGGAACAGGCCCTGCCGGAAATCGACATGATCGACGGCGGCAATATCCTGAACTGGACCCATGCCGCATTGCCGGCCGCGCCGGGCGTGGGCCGCGCCTATCAGGTCGCGGTGGAGGCCCTGCCCGCCTTTCTGGGCGAGCTGGGGTACGATCCTTTGGGCCTGCCGCCGCTGCGCCGGGCGATCGCCGCCTATTATGAGCGGCGGGGATGTCCCACCAGTCCGGACCAGATCATCGTCACCAACGGCGCGCAGCAGGGATTTTCGCTGTTGCTCCACTGGCTGGCGGGACCGGGCGACCGGGCGGTGATCGACCATCCCACCTATCACAATGCGATCCAGGCCTTGCAGCGCGCCCATGTCGTGCCGGTGCCTGTCGGCCTGCCCGCGCAGGGATGGGACATCGACGCGATGGAAGCGGCCTTCCGCCAGACCAGTCCGCGCTTCGCCTATATCATCGCGGATTTCCACAATCCGACGGGGCGCAGCATGGACCCGGGCACCCGCCGCGCACTGGTGGCCGCGGCGACGCGCAGCCATATGCCGCTGATCATCGACGAGACCATGGCGGCGATGGGTCTGGACAATATGCCGCCGCCGCCAGTCGCGGTGCATGATCCTTCCGGGCGGCAGGTCATCACCCTGGGTTCGGCCAGCAAGATCTTCTGGGGTGGGCTGCGCGTCGGCTGGATTCGCGCCGATCCGCAGACCGTCGCGGCGCTGGGACGACTGCGCACGACGATGGACATGGCGAGCCCGGTGGTGGAGCAGCTTGCCGTCGCGCATCTGATCGATAGCGACGAAGGGCTTGGCCCGCGGGCGGCGATCCTGCGGGGGCGTCGCGATCATCTGCTGGGGCTGATCGAACGACACCTGCCGCACTGGCGTGCCGAATCCCCTGCCGGCGGCCTGTCGCTCTGGGCGGAACTGCCGCGCGGCGAGGCGACGGCGCTGGCCGCCATTGCCGAGAGTCATGGCGTGCGTGTCGCGCCTGGGCCGCGCTTCGGCGTGAGCGGGGCGTTCGAGCGCTTCCTCCGCCTGCCCTTCACCTTATCGGAGGAGCAACTGACCGCTGGCGTCGAGCGGTTGGCGGAAGCCGATGCGCGGCTTCACGCCCGCATGCCGCGCGGCCGCGATTCCCTGGCGGCGGCGTTGGAGGCGGATCGGTTGATCTGAGCGCTGGCGGATATGGGTCATGAACTGCCATCGGCGCGGCATGCTCCTGCGGAGGAATCCGCAGGAGACAAGCGGCTCGCGAGAATAAGGTGCGGCCTTTGGATCGCCCGCCCTTACCGCCGTCACCGGCCCGACAGGCCGTCGATGGCGGCCCAGCCGGAAGCGCCGATTGCCTTCAGCATATGCCGATGCGCCGCGTTCACCCCGCCCAGGGCGATTACCGGCATCGGGGCGAGCCGGGCCAGGGCGGCGAAGCCCGCTCGCCCCAATAGGGGTGAACCGGGGTGCGAGCGCGTCGGGAAGAGTGGCGAGAGCAGGACGATATTTGCCCCATAGCGCACGGCTTCCGCCATCTCCCGCCCATCATGCACCGGCCTGCTGTGGAGCAGCGCCTTTCCTGCCCGCCGCCGGTCACGTCCGTGCCAGCCATCGGCACGCCAGGCCTGCGCCTGCGCCGCCGTGCCGCCCAGCATCAGCACCAGCCGCCGCCTTCGGGCAATCCGGGCGATCCGATCGAACAGGGCGCGCCGCTCCGCCGCGGCCGTGCGATAGTGCCGGAATATGACTCCCGCCTTCCCCTTGGGCAGACGGGCGACAGCAGCCAGCAGGGCGGGCTCCCCGATGCGTTCGTCGGTCATCAACCAGATCGTCGGCAATTTTTTGCGGTGGCGGCGTTGCATGGCCATCGCCTATAGCAGCCGCCATGACGACCGACAGCATCGAAGCCGCAGACCGGCTGGCCGCGAACCGATTGGCCGAGATACACGACGCCATGGGCCGCGCCGCCCGCCTTACCGGCCGCACCGCCGACGACATCACCCTGATCGCCGTGTCGAAGACGCAGGCGGCGGACGCCATCCGCCCGTTGATCGCGGCAGGCCAGCGGGTCTTCGGGGAAAATCGCGTGCAGGAAGCGGAAAGCAAATGGCCTGCCCTGCGGGAGGAGCATGAGGGCCTTAAACTGCACCTCGTCGGTCAGCTCCAGTCGAACAAGGCGGCCGACGCGGTCGCCCTTTTCGATGTCATCCATTCGCTCGACCGGCCGTCGATGCTGACGGCGCTGGCCAAGGCCATGGACGCGGCGGACAGGCGGGTGCCCTGCTTCGTGCAGGTCAATATCGGTGCGGAAGCGCAAAAGGGCGGTTGTCCGATTGCCGACGTGCCCGCGTTGATCCGATCGGCCCGGGACGCGGATATTCCGCTGCTGGGCCTGATGTGCGTGCCGCCGGCCGACATCGAACCCGCGCCCTTCTTCGCGCTGCTCGCCAAGATGGCGCGGGAGGAGGGGATGGAACAGCTCTCCATGGGCATGTCGGGGGATTATGAAACCGCGATCATGCTGGGCGCCACGCACATCCGCGTCGGCACGGCCCTGTTCGGGGAGCGCCCTGCCGCTCGCCCGGCACCGGGGAGCGGCAGGGGCATGATCAGAAACTCCCGCGAAGGGTGATGCCGTAGGTGCGGGGATCGCCCAGATAGGCGGAGATCAACTGGTTCGCCATTGGTGCGCCCAGGGCGAACTGGCCGGTGGTCGAGGTGGACGGGCTGCTCGACTGTAGCGGGCTGCTGAAGGCGACCTGGCTATAGTCCTGGTTGAAGATGTTCTGGCCCCAGAATTCAACCGCCCAACGCTGCTGCGGCCCGCGAATGCCGACACGGGCATTGAACACCGCATAGCCGTCCTGCCGCTTTTCGGGGAACAGGTCCGATCCGGTGTTGAAGTCGCTGCTCATGCGCCCGTCGATATAGAAAAGCGCCGACAGGCCGTTGGAGCCGAGCGAAGGCGTCCAGGACGCGCTGACCGTCGTCACGACTTCCGGCGCCTGGGAGTTGATCGAACCCGGCAGCAGGAACAGCGCCGGATCGAGCGGCACCGTTCCGTCGCCGCTGCCGACCAGGCGGTTGGCGAATTTGGCGCGGGCATAGGTGAAGCCCCCCGCGACGCGCACGTTCCGCACCGGGGTTGCCGACAGTTCCAGTTCCACGCCCTGGCTGATCAGGCCGGGTCCCACATCGCCGCCCGCGCAGGTCCGCGCCGCCGTCAGCGCGCCGTCGCAGCCATTGATGTTCTGGACGACGAAGCTGGTGCCGTTGAAGGTGTTCAACTGGAAATTCTTGAACTCCTGCCGGAAGGCGGCGATGTTGGCGCTCCATTTGGGCTGGGTATATTTCAGGCCCACTTCGAACGCATCGACCTTTTCAGCGGCGAAGCGCAGACTGGTGACGTCGGCATTCGTGCGCGGCGCGAACACGGCCGGCACCGCGTTCAGGCCCGTCGATCCGAGCTGGAAGCGGTCGAGATTGTAGCCGCCCGCCTTATAGCCCTTCGAATAGCTGCCATAGACCAGCAGTTCGTCGATCGGCTTCCATGACAGGACGGCGGTGCCGGAAAACTCCCCGTCGCTGATCTTGTCATTGAGGTCGAGCGCGTTCAGCCCGGTCGATCCGTTGCCGAGACAGCCCAGGGTCAGGATGCCGCCCGCCAGGGCCGCCGCGCTGCCGAGCTGCGCATTGGTCGCGATGGCGGGCAGGCTGGAGGCCTGCAAGGCCGCGCAGGTGGCGTTGTTATTGTTGAGGTCCGCCGAGAAACGTTTGCTCTCATGGGTGTAGCGAAGACCCAGCGTCAGATCGAGCTGCTTTGCGATATGGATGATATTATGGGTGAACAACGCCCAATTCTCGCTCTTCTGATGGTAGAGCGAGGCAATGTCGCCGGTGCCCGAAGGGATCGCCGCCAGCGCGCGGAGACCATTGCCCAGGCCGGTCGAAATCGCCCCGGCCTGCAAGGCTGGAACGCCGGCAAGGACGAGGCCGCCGTTGAGCTGCGCCTGCGTGCCGGCGATCAGCGCCTGCGTCGCAAGCCCGCTGCCGCAAGCGGCAAGCTGCGCCGCCGTCAAATTGCTGTTGACGCCTGCCCCCGCCATCAGGCGGCAGGCGGCAAAGCGGCCATAGTCCGCGCCGAAGACGATATTATCCTCCAGCGTCAGCTTTTCATGCGCATAATAGCCGCCGACCAGCCAGTCGAGCACATCGTTGAAGGCCGATCCCTGCGCCCTGAGTTCCTGGGTGAAGGTCCTGAACTGGCGATAGGTGTTGGGATCGCGGTAGAGCAGGTCGGCCCCGCTATAGTCGTAATCGCCATAGTCCTGGCTCTTGTAATCGCGATAGGCGGTTATGCTAGTCAGCTTGGCGCCGCCCAGATCATAATTGATCTCGCCCGAAACGCCCCAATCCTTGAGCTTGCTCACATAATTCCGGCCAGCCGTGATGGTGAGGTCGCGGTCATAGGGATCGGCGGCAAAGACGCTGCCCTGCCCCGCCAGAATGGCGGCGATCCGGTTGAAGGGCGCCGTGCTGTAGCCCCCGCCGGCGACCGGACGGCGTTCCCGCGTCTCCATATAGGCGGCGCCGCAGCAGCTTTCGTCGCGATGGGTATAATCCCCGATGAGGCGGATGGAGAGCGCGTCGTTCGGCTCGAACAACGCCTGCCCGCGCAGGAAATAGCGGTCGCGGTCATTGGTTTCCCCGACCTTGGCCCCGCTGGCGTTCACCAGATCGTAGAAGCCGTCGCGCCTGGACCAGACGCCGTCCAGGCTCAGCGCCAGCTGATCGCTGATCGGCCCGGTGATGCGGCCGGCAAGGCGCCAATAATCATAATTGCCGTAAGTGATCTCCGCCTTGCCCGCGAGCTTGAACTCCGGCGCCTTGCTGATGATGTTGATGAGGCCGGCGGAGGCGTTGCGCCCGAACAGCGTGCCCTGGGGACCGCGCAGCACCTCGACCCGCTCGATCTCACCCAGTTCGTTGAGGCCGGCGCCGGTGCGCGAGCGATAGACGCCGTCGATGAACACCGCGACCGAGCTTTCCAGCCCCGGATTGTCGCCCACCGTGCCGATGCCGCGGATGCGGGCAGAGGCATTGGCCTCTGTCCCCGTGGAGGACAGCAGCAGCGAAGGGGCGAGCTGGTTGAGCGCGCGAATATCCGTCGCGCCGCTATTTTGCATCGCCTGCGCCGTCACGGCGGACACGGCGATCGGCACGTCCGACAGCGGGCTGGCGCGCCGGGTGGCGGTGACGATGATGTTGACGCTTTCCGGATCGACCGCGGTTCCGCCGTCCTGCGCCCATGCGACCGGAACGCTGCTGCCCAATGCAACGGCACCGACAGAAATCAGCCAAAGGCTCTTCTTCATGATGATGCTCCCTCTCCTTATCCGCGCGGCTTTGCGTCGCGTCGAATTATTGTCGAACTATGCTGCCACAGCAGGATGAAGGCAAGATATGCCTGCTTTTCAGAGGCTTTGATCCCCCATGGTGACCGGATTCTCATGCACTGTCACCTAAAGGAGACAGCTTAAATTCCGGTTTCCGTTACGTCCGCCTAAGCAATGGGAAAACGCAGCAGCCGGCCGGCGACCGGCACCAGGGCGGCCGCACCCGATCCCATCACCCGGCGAATCTCGCCATGACCGGCATCGAGGCCGCCCGTCAGGGCGCCAAGGGCAGGCAGAATCAATTTGGTCCGCGATCCGACGAAGCAGCGCCGCGACACATGGCGTCCGCGCACGGACAGGCGGAACTTGGGGTGGAAATGCCCTGATATTTCCGGCCGGGGGTCGGCAGGGTCCGCCTCATGCCGCAGCCAGATGCCGTCCACCTGCATGTCCGTGCGACGCGTGCCGCCGGGCGTCCGCGCCATGCCGGCATCGTGATTGCCGGTGATCCAGACCCAGTCGAGCCTGTCCGTCAACACGGCCAGTCTTGCCCGCGCCGCCGGATCGAGCCGGGCCGCGCCATCGGCATCGTGAAAACTGTCGCCCAGCGACCAGACGGCCCGCGCGCCCGTCCGTTCCACCAGCATCTCGATCATGTCCAGCGTCGCCAGGCTGTCATGGGGCGGCAGGAACTGCCCGGATCGGGCGAACCAGCTTGCCTTTTCGAAATGCAGGTCGGCCACCAGCAGGGCGGAGCGCGCCGGCCAGAACAGCGCAGCCTCCGCCAACGCCAGAAAATCATGACCCGCGAACGAAAGGGGAACCATGGCCTGCCTATGCCCCCTTGCCCCGCCGCTTTCAAGAGGGCAGCGAAGCGGCTATGGGCGCTGCCATGGAATCCGCTTTCACCATTGCCGCGCTTTACCGTTTCGCGAGCTTCGCCGATCCGGAGGCGATTGCCCGCGATTTGCGCCTGCTCTGCGCCGACCTTGGCACCTGCGGCACGCTGATCGTCGCCGGGGAGGGGATCAACGGCACGGTCGCGGGGAGCGAGAGGGCGATTGCGGCGCTGGTCTCGCATATCCGGGCATATCCGGGCTGCGCCGATCTCGACGTCAAATATGCCCATGGCGACAGCCCGCCCTTCGCCCGGATGAAGGTGAAGGTGAAGGCGGAGATCGTGACGCTGGGCGCGGGCGATCTCGACCCGGCGCATCAGGCGGGCACGCATCTCGATCCGGTGGAATGGAACGCCCTGATAGCCGATCCGGACACGGTCGTGATCGATACGCGCAACGCCTATGAAGTGTCGGTGGGCAGCTTCGAAGGGGCGATCGATCCCGGCACCCGCTCCTTCCGCGATTTCCCGGCCTGGTTCGACGATTTTGCCGAAAAGCTGCGCGAGGAGGGCCGCACGCCGCGCATCGCCATGTTCTGCACCGGCGGCATAAGATGCGAGAAATCGACCGCGCTGGTCAGGGCCCGCGGTTTTGAGGAGGTCTATCATCTGCGCGGCGGCATCCTGCGCTATCTGGAGGAAATGCCCGAAGAGGACAGCCTTTGGCAGGGCAACTGCTATGTGTTCGACGAGCGCGTGGCGGTGGGCCATGGGCTGAAGGCGGGCGATTATGTCACCTGCCGGGCCTGCGGCTTGCCGCATGTGCGGGACGCTGCGCATGATTGCGCGGCGGACGGGTCGGGCGTCTGGCCGCACAGGAACCAGGGCTGAAGGATCAGGGCATAGCGTGATCCCGCCTTCGCAGGAGCAGCTTGCACTTCACCGGGCTGGCGTTTCGACCAGTTCCGCTATCTCGAACGCATAGCGTTTCCAGCCGCGCATCCGCGCGCCTTCTTCCGCCGCCGTCCGCTTCCTCTTCGCCTCGGCCAGCGAGCGGCTGTGGCCCCAGAAAACCTCCGTCCTGCCATTCTCCAGTATCGCGACGATGCGCCAATAATGGGTGAAGGCGTCCGCCGTGGGCCCGATGGTCTTCACATAGCCATCCGGCATCGTCGCTGTCAGATAGCGCTTCTTCCTGCCCATGGGCCTGTCACCCGACGAAGCGGTGCAGCGCGGTCCCATGGGTGCGCAGCCAGGCCCGCGCAGGCCGGGGGTCTTCGCCCAATATCCGCTTGTGGGCCGCGTGAAAGGCAGGGCTGTGATCCATGTGCAGCAGATGCGCCAGCTCATGCGCCACGGTCGCCCGGCGCACCTCCGGCGGGCAGAGGATCAGCCGCCAGCTATAGCGGATCGCCCCGCTGGAGGCGCAGCTCGCCCAGCGGCTGCGCGGATCGCCAATGCCGACCGACGCCACGATCAGCCCATTGTCCCGCGCCATTTCATGGCTTTCGGTCTCCAGCACGGCCTTGGCCCGCATCTTGAGCCAGCGCAGCACCCGCGACCCGATTGATTCCGCCGCGCCGCCCAGCAGCAGCCGGTCGCCCTCCAGCCGGATCGTGCGGGACGCGCCCTCGACCCAGCAGATGCGCACCTCCCGCCCCTCCAGCGGGAAGACGGCGCCGTCGCACAGCATCACCTGCGCTGGCTGCCGCGCCATTTGCGACCGGACCCAGCCCTCATGCTCCTGCGCCCAGCCGAGCGCCCGCTTCAGATTGGCGCGGGTCGGCAGCGAGAGCCGCAACTCCCCCCGCGCTTGATCCAGCGACAATCGATAGGCCTTGGCCCGCGCCGACCGGCGGACCCGCACCGGAACGGCGATGCCGTCGATCAGGATTTCGGCGTCAGAGTTCTCTGTCGACAAGATGGTTTTCCCAATCGCCGGCGTCGGCTTCCGCAATGGTCCAGCCGCGCACGGACTCCTGGGCCCGGTGCACCGCCTCGCGGTCGCCGCAGATCAGATAGTGCCATTCGGGCAATGGCTTGCCCTCGCCCCGCAGCCGATAGGCGCAGGTGCGCGGCAGCCAGCTTATCGTCTTCACCTTGGCGGGGGTCAGCCGCACGCAATCGGGCACGAAGCGGCGGCGTTCCTTATAGTTGGTGCACTGCCCGCTATGCCGGTCCAGCAGGCGGCAGGCGACATTGGTGGGGTAGATGCGCCCCGTATCCTCATCCTCCGCCTTGTGCAGGCAGCATTTGCCGCAGCCGTCGCACAGCGCTTCCCACTCCGCGCGGTCCAGTCTGTCGAGGGGCTTTTCCCAGAAGTCCAACCGTCACTTCACCCATTTTTCGAGGAAGGCCGTCACCCTGGCGGGATCGCCCTCATCCACATCCGGCGTTCCCGGATCGTCCACCGGCACCAGCGCGACCGGCGCGCCATCGCCCCCAAAAAGATAGGGCGTGCGGCTGTGGCTGACCAAATAGCCGCTTGCGCCCTTCGCCTCTTCCTTATTGTAGAGCACGACGAAATCCTTCGCCACCTTGGCGATTTCGTCCGGCGTGCCGGTCAGGCCGATCAGGCGCGGATGGAAGGCCGCGACATAGGTTTTGAGGACGGCGGGCGTGTCCCGATCCGGATCGACGCTGATGAAGATCGGCTGGACCTTTGCGGCCAGCGCCGGTTTATCCTTCTCGAACTTCGAAAAGCCCTGCATGATCCGTTGCAGGTCGATCGGGCAGACATCGGGGCAATAGGTGTAGCCGAAATAGACCAGCCGATACTTGCCCTTGAAATCGTCCCAGCGAACCTTCTTCCCATCCTGATCGGTCAGGGTGAAGGGCGCGCCGATGCTGGCCCCGTGCAGATCCCCCTGGGCGCTTTCATCGCCGCTTGATGCATTGCCCCCGGCCCCCATATTACAGGCTGCCAGCAGGGCGGTCAGCGGCAGGGCGAGCGAAATCAGCGCTTTGTTCATGGCGCCGCCAGCCATGCCCTGCTATGGCCCGATTTGCAAATCCCAACGGGGCTATGGACATAATGACAGGACGTTTTCCGGCTTGGATGGGCCTTGGCCGTGCCGCCGCTCTGGCCCTGGCGCTGCTGTCGCCGGTCGCGGCGCAGGCGCAGTTTTCCGACAATTACAATTTTCTGAAGGCGGTCAAGGACGCCGACGGGCAGAAGGTGACCGACCTGATCCAGAAGCCGGGATCGACCGTCATCAACAGCCGCGACGTGACGACGGGCGATACCGCGCTGCATCTGGTCGTCGCCCGGCGGGACAATACATGGCTGACCTTCCTGCTCGCCAAGGGCGCAAACCCGAACCTGACCGACAATAACGGCAACACGCCGCTGATGGACGCGGTGCAGGCCCGGTTCGAGGAAGGCGTGCGCAGCCTGCTGACCTATAATGCGCAGGTGGACAAGGCGAATGGCAGCGGCGAGACGCCGCTGATCCGCGCGGTGCAGCTTCGCGACGTGGCGCTGGTCCGGCTGCTGGTCGCGCAAGGCGCCAATCCCGACAAGCGCGACACGATCGCCGGCATGTCGGCGCGGGACTATGCGGAGCGCGACGCCAGGACGCCGGGGCTGGTGGAAGCGCTGAGCGCTGCGAAGACGAAGACCGCGCCCAAGGGACCGGTGCAGGGGCCGGTGTTCTGATTTTTTCCTGAAGCGAACATCAGACGATGTGTGTTCCTGCGCAGGAGCACGTATCGCTTAAGGGGAATGTCGCGGGAGACTATCCGTCCCCTCATCGATCTCCACGCAGATCAGACTACCACCCCAGTTCCGCGGCATGATCCGGGTCCGCCAGCGCCGTCAGCCGCCTGGCCGCCCGCCTAGCGAAGCGCAGCGTTTCCGCCTTGCGCCGCGCCGCCGCCAGCGGCTCCATAGGTGCGGGGCGCACCAGTTCGGCGTCATATTGGTCCGCGACGATCAATCCCGTCCGTCCCGGCCATAGCGCCTCGCTCTCGAACAGCGACAGGTCGAAGCCCGACGGCACGGCCCAGAAATAGCGGTCGCAATAATCGAAATAGTCGGGCCATTTCATGTCGCCCAACAGGTCGGCGCGGCTGCACTTGATCTCCACGATGGTGATCCGACCCGCCCCGTCCAGCGCCATGATGTCGGCGCGCCGGCCATTGGGCAGCGGCACTTCCAATATCCCGCTCATGTCATGGCGGAAGAACAGGCGCAGCGTGCCCCGCGCCACGGCCAGAGCCGTGCCGTCCGTGAGGGGCGAACAACTGTCGGAAAGATCGGATTCCATGTCCGGTTCTTAGAACAGGAAGGGAACAAAAGGAAAGGGCCGATTCAGGATCGCCCGAACCGGCCCTTCTTCACCCCCTGCGCGCCGGGCGCGAAACGGTCAGCGATAGAAGACGTGATTGTCTATCGCGGCGAGTTGGCGCTTGCCCCAGCCGGGCGAAACCCGACGGGCGTGGAAATAGAGCGCACCCTCTGCCTTGCTGTCCCAGCTATCGTCCATCGCGATCTGGGCGATGGCGACGGCCTCGCGCCAGCTTTCGCTGCCCAGGCGGATCGACGGCATGCCATTGCCGCGCACGAAGCTGAACTGGCCGGGCTGATAGACGACGCCGCACAGGCTATCGGCAAAGCGGCCGGACCGGGCGCGATTGATGATGACGCGGGCAACGGCCAACTGGCCTTCCAGGCTTTCGCCCTTGGATTCGAAATAGACGGCGCCGGCCAGGCACTTCATGTCGCCGGAAACATCCTCGGCCGCGCCCTGCGCGTCCACGAGGGCGGCGAGATTGTCGGCCTTCACATCGGCGCTGTCGGAAAGGGGAGCCAGCGGCTGCACGACTTCGCGCGGCGCGGCGAAAGTGACGGCGGGCGTGGCGCCGGCCGGAGCTGCATTCAGCTCATTGCTTCCCGGAAGGGAAAGGACCGACGGAGCCGCCTCGGAAGCGCTCGACATGTCGGCCGCGGTAACCGCCGCTGTGGCGGAAAGGGAAAATGCCGCGAAGATCGCAGCCTTCAGACGAAAACTCATTACAGCTCAAAATCGTGCGGTTCTTGGCCGGGAACGTCAAAAAACCCCTAAAACACGACGTTCGGCCGCCCCCCGTCTGCGTGTTTACCGCATCCGCCCCCCATGGACGAAAACCGGCAACCTGCGCGTTGAAAGCGTCGGAGGCCTGTGCCCGCGCGAGGAAAATGAGTCAACGATCAACAGATCGTTTCAGCGGCGAACCGTTCCGCATCCGCGATGTCGAGTTCGATGACCCACAGATCGGGGTCCGATCCGCGCCGGCGCGCAAGATATTGAGCCATGGCCTCGGCCCCCTTTTCCGGGTCCGGGCCGCAGCGGGTGAGGCGATAGCCGCCCGCATAATCAGGAACGCGTTCGAACAGTCCCTGTTCCCGGCCATTTTCCAGCGCCTGGAGCAGGATCACGCCGCTGACGGCATCGCCCTTCACCAGCACCGTGGCAAAGCCGCCCGCCGCGGCGCAGCGGCGCATCAGGACACCGACCAGCATGGCGCTGGTCAGCCGCGCGTCGGATGGGTCAGCCGGCATAGCCCGGCAGGGAGGAGAGGGGGAATTGCGACCGCATGAAGGTGCCGGTGCCGCGCCCGACCTCCTCGCCGTCGGCGTCGATCAGGCTGGCCTCCGCCACATAGACGCGCCGCTTTCCGCTGATCCAGCGCCCTTCGGCCCGAATCCGGCCCGGCCCGATCGGGCGGGTGAACAGCAGGTTGAAGCTGGTGGTCAGCAGGAAGCGATCGCTGACCAGGCTGTTGGCGGCGTAGAAGGCCGCATCGTCCAGCATCTTGAAATAGACCGTGCCGTGCACCGCGCCGGCCGCATGGAACTGCGTCTCATCCACGTCGAAATGGATGATCGACCGGCCTTCTTCCGGAATCGTCAGTTCCGACCGGAACAGCCGGTTGATCGGTGCGGAACGGTAGAGGAACTCCAGCGCCCGGAAATGCGCCTGCTCCCCGCTGGGCAAGGCGCTGGCGGCGGAACCCGGATCAGGCAGCGTCACGCGCCTCGCCACCGGCGAGCAGGGCATGGAGCGCCGCCGTCGACTTGGCGCCGCGCAGCCGGGCGATCTGCCCCTCGTCACGCAGGTAGCGCGAAACGCGGGCCAGGGTCTTCAGATGTTCGGCGCCGGAATCCACCGGAGAGAGCAGCGCGAAGACGATGTCCACCGGCGCTTCGTCCACAGCGTCGAAAGGAACCGCCGGATCGAGCAGCACCACCACCCCGCACATTTTCTGAAGGCCGGGAATCTTCGCATGGGGAATCGCGACTCCGCCCCCAAAGCCGGTCGAGCCCAGTTTCTCACGCTCCAGCAGCGCCTCCGCCACCGGATCGGCAGCCAGGCCGTAGGCCTGCGCAGCCAAGGCCGCAACCTTCTGAAACAACTGCTTCTTGCCGTTCACCGAAAGGGCGGTGCCCAATGCATCCGGTGCGACGATATCGTTGAAATGAACCATGCCGAATCCCAGCCGAGCCGCGCCCAGCTTCGGAAAAATGACGCAATGCCCGGATCTTTAAAGTCCGGCCCCATAGGCCGCCAGCGGATCGAGGTCAACCGGCGGCCGGGGGAAGGCGATCAGCCCAGGCGGGGCTCTACCCAGCCGATGGTCCCGTCCTGCCGCCGATAGACCATGTTGTACGCCGCCGTCCCGGCATTGACGAACAGCAGCGCATTGGTGTTGCGCAGGTCGAGCATCATCACCGCGTCCGACACGCTGGCTTCGGGAATGTCGACCCGGGTTTCCGCCACGATCAGCGGCGCTTCGGCCGGGTCCTCTTCATCGGCCGGGGACGCGAAAATCGTGTAGCCGGCGCCGTCCAGTTCATCGGCGCCATATCCATTGGCCCGGCTGGCCTCCGCCGCCGCGGCCTGCGCGCTGCGGTCCTTCAGGCGGCGCAGATAGCGGCGCAACTGCTTCTCGATCCGTTCGGCCGCCTGATCGAAGGCAGGATGCGCCTCCTGCGCCTCTCCGGCGCCCTTCAGGATCAGTCCGGTCATGACATGGCAGACGATGTCGCAATGGAAGGCGCCGTGCGGGGCCGGCCGGAATGTGACCTGGGCGGAAAGCGCGCGGGAGAAATATTTCTCGGCCATGGCCTCCAGACGGGTCCAGACATGCTGCTTGAGCGCGTCACCCGTATCGACCTGATGCCCGGAAACACGAATATCCATATGCCTTCTCCTTATTCTTGCCGGACCGCCCGGGATTGGCGACCCGGTTGGCGTGGAGGCCGTGAAGGCAGCCCATCCCGAAGGGACAGCCGTAATCAGGCCTCCTCAAGCCAGAGCGGCTTGTCCAGCGTCGCGACGAACGCTGCATGCCGCTCCAGCTCCTCCGCGCCTGCCGCAAAGACACGCGCGGGACGAACAGGGCGAACCGCGACTTCCGCCGCAAGTTCCATATTTACAACGAGTTTCTCTTCCTCCTGTGCAAGACCGAGGCCGATCTGACGGCCGCCGGTCAGTTCGATGTAAAGCTGGGCCAGCAATTCGGCGTCGAGCAGCGCGCCATGCTTGATGCGATGGCTGCGGTCGATGCCGTAGCGGGTGCAGAGCGCGTCGAGGCTGTGCTTGGCGCCGGGGTGAAGCTGCCGGGCGATGGCGACGGTGTCGATCATCCGCTCCATCGACACTTCAGGCAGCTTGCACAGCTTCAGTTCGTGATTGAGGAAGCCGAAGTCGAAGCGCGCATTATGGGCGACCAGATGGCTGTCCTCCAGAAAGGCGAGCAGTTCCTCCACCCCATGGGAAAATAGCGGCTTGTCCTTCAGAAAAGCGTCGGACAGGCCGTGCACCGCCTCGGCCGCGGCCGGCATCGACCGCTGCGGATTGTAATAAGCGTGGAAGGTGCGGCCCGTGGGAACCCGGTTGAGGAGTTCGATGCATCCGATCTCGACCAGGCGATCGCCGGAGGCTGGGTCGAATCCCGTCGTTTCGGTGTCGAAAATGATCTCGCGCATCGCCCTCTACAACGACTCTTGCCGGCCAACCTCGCCGGCCCCCTCTTATCGGCCTGTCTTCGCACCAAGGCAAGCGACCAAGCGGCGAACCTGGAAGCGGGTCTCAGCGAAGGTCGTGCCCGTATGGATGATATAGTCGGCCCGCCGCCGCTTTTCAGCATCGGGTGTTTGCAGATGGACAATCCGGCGAAATTTTGCAGCGGTCATGCCGGGCCGGGCCAGAACCCGCTTGCGCTGCTTCCAGGCAGGGGCGGTGACCACGATGACGCCGGCCAGCCGACGATGGCCATGGGTTTCGAACAGCAGCGGAATGTCCAGCACGACGAACCGGCGCGATCGGTTCCGTTGCAGAAAGGCCTTGCGGCTCTGCTGCACGGCGGGATGGACGATGGCTTCCAGCGCCTTCAATTCCTGGGGATGACCGAAGACCGCCGCGCCCAGCTTCGCCCGGTCGACGCCCTTGGGACCGGTCGTGCCGGGAAAGCGCGCCTCTATCGCCGGCAGCAGCGCGCCGCCCGGCCCCTGCAGGCGATGCACCTCCGCATCGGCGTCGAACAGGGGAACGCCTTCCCGCCGCAACATCCCCGCGACGGCGGACTTCCCCATGCCGATGGAGCCGGTGAGACCGTAGATCTTCATCCCATCATCTTCATGAATCTCAGGCGGCGAGCAGCAGGGCGCGCAATTCCTCGTCCCGTTCGCGCGGCGCCTCCGCATCGAAGAAGATGTCGAAGGCCAGCGCCGCCTGCCCGATCAGCATCTCCAGCCCGTCTAGGGTCTTCAGGCCCCGGATGCGCGCCGCCTTGAGCAACTCCGTCTCCAGCGGCGCATAGACGATGTCATAGACCGTCGCTTCCGGGCCCAGCGGCGAAAGGTCCAGGTCCAGCACCGGCTGGCCCACCATGCCGAGCGAGCTGGTGTTGACGAGCAGGTCCGCCCGGGGGAGCGCATCGGTCATGCCGATCACGCGGCCCCTGACCCCTGCACGGTCGAGCAGCGCCTGACCCTTGGCCGCATCGCGCACCATGACGGTGATGTCCGGCACGCCCAGGCTGGTGAGGGCGAACAGGATCGCCCGCGCCGCGCCGCCCGCCCCCACCAGAACGGCGCTCTGCCCCTTCCACCTGTCGCGCAGCAATGGCTGGAGGAATCCGCCCGCATCCGTATTCGTGCCGATCAGCGGTCCGCCCGTCTCGCTGGCGATGGTGTTCATCGCCCCGATCCGTTCCCGGACGCCGCCCGGATCGTCGGTATAGTCCATCACCGCGATCTTGTGCGGAATGGTGACGTTGCAGCCAAGCCAGTCCGGATCGGCGCGCCGCGCCAGGAAATAGGCGGACAGGCCATCGCCGGTGACATGGGTCTTCCTGTATTCCGCCTCGATCCCCAGCGCATCGAGCCAGAAATTGTGGATCAGCGGCGACTTGCTGTGTTCGATCGGATCACCGATCACTTCGGCATAGGGGAGCTTGTCGGTCATGTCGCCAGAACGCCCCGGACGCGCAGAAAGTCAAGCAAAGGCAGCAGCGGCAGGCCCTGAATCGCGAACTGGCTGCCTTCGACCCGGCTGAAAAGCTGCGCGCCCGGCCCCTCGATCCGGTAGCAGCCGACGCACCAGCGGCAATTTTCCCAATCGCCGTCCAGATAGGATGTGATGAAAGCGTCCGACAGAGGCCGCACCGTCATCCGCACGCGCTCGACATGCCGCCAGATCGGTTCGCCGTTGAGCGCGATCACCGCCGCGCTGTGGAGATGATGCACCCGCCCGGAAAGCAGCTTCACTATGCGCTCCGCATCGGCGCGGTCGACCGCCTTGTCGATCATCGCGCCGTCATCCAGACTGAGGGTCTGGTCGCAGCCCAGCACCAGCCCGCCCGGCACCCGGCGCGAGACGCGAAGCGCCTTCAGTTCCGCCAGCGCATCGGCCAGTTGCCGCGCATCCAGGCCGTCGGCGCGCAGCGCTTCCTTCGCCGCTTCCTCGTCCACGCCGGGGGACAGCGCCTCGAACGGCACCTGCGCCGCTTCCAGCAGGGCGCGGCGGCTCGCGCTTTGCGATGCCAGCACGATCATGGTCTCATGCTCCTTCCGCCAGCACGCGGTCGTTGAACAGGTTGATGATGGCGGCGGCGGCTTCTTCGATCGACCGGCGGGTCATGTCGATCACCGGCCAGCCATTGTCCGCGAACATGCGCCGGGCGAAAGACAGCTCCTCCTGCACCCGGTCGATGTCGACATAGCTGGTCTCCGGCGCCTGGTTGAGCGACAGCAGGCGATTGCGGCGGATCTGCACCAGCCGTTCCGGGCTGACGGTCAGGCCGACCACCATCGGATGCTTCAGCGAGAACAGGCTGCGCGGCGGCGGCGACTGGATCACCAGCGGGATATTGGCGGTCTTGTACCCGCGATTGGCGAGATAGATGGACGTCGGCGTCTTGGAAGCGCGGGAAACGCCAGCCAGCACGATGTCCGCCTCCTCCCAATTTTCATGGCCCACGCCATCGTCATGGGCGATGGTGAACTGGATCGCCTCGATCCGCGCGAAATAGGCCTCGTCCAATATATGCTTGCGCCCCGGACGGTTGCGCGTTTCCTGCCCCAATATGTTGGAGAGGGCGTCGGTCACGCTGTCGAGCGCCGCCACATGGGGCAGGCCGAGCGCCCGGCAGCGCGTCTCCAGCCGACGCCGGAGCTGATGGTTGGAGAGGGTGAACAGCACCAGCCCCGGATTGGCGGCGATCTCCTCCATGATCCGGTCGAGATGGACGTCGGACCGAACCATCGGCCAGAAATGGCGCACCGCCTCGACATTCTCGAACGCGCCGATGGCAGCCTTCGCTATGTTTTCCAGCGTCTCGCCGGTCGAGTCCGAAAGCAGGTGGAGATGGATGCGCGACATGAAGAACATCTCTGTGGGGAGGCTGTGGATAAATCAAGGCATAGCTTGCGGGTGAAATCAGGCGCTTTTCGTCCTCCCCGATTCCGGGAATCTTCTCCACAGCCCGCCAACAGAAGGAAATTTCCACCCACAGCCTGTGGATAACGGGAATAAGCCGACTGACTCGGACCGGAATCGGCGGCCTTGAGGAGTCAAGTTGTTGGCAAATCGGGGCACAGCGCATAAACCCCGCTGCCAACCGCCCCACTATCTCCATCATCCTTTTGAATCTAAATATAAGAGAGTTTATGACGGGACCCGATGCCGCCCTTTCGAATGACCTGACGGCCAAGCCCTTGCTTTCGGTCCTGAAGGGTGCGCGCCCTGCCGTGCCGCCCATGTGGCTCATGCGTCAGGCAGGCCGTTACCTGCCGGAATATCGCGCCTTGCGGGCAGAAAAGGGCGGATTCCTCGAACTGGTCTATGACAGCGCGGCGGCGGCGGAAGTGACCCTCCAGCCCCTGCGCCGCTTCGGTTTCGACGGCGCGATCCTGTTTTCCGACATATTGATCGTGCCCTATGCCATGGGGCAGGATCTCTGGTTCGAGGCGGGGGAAGGCCCGCGCCTCGCACCGGTCCTGGCGGAGACGGAGCTGTCGGTCCTGAAACCGGATTTCAGCCGCTTCGAGGCGGTCTATGAGACGGTGCGGCAGGTCAAGGCGGCGCTGGACAGCCATGTGACCTTCCTGGGCTTTGCGGGCAGTCCCTGGACCATCGCGACCTATATGGTCGCCGGGCAGGGCAGCAAGGACCAGGGCGCCGCCCGTCGCCTTGCCTACAGCCAGCCGGAAAAATTCGGCGCGATCATCGATGCCATTGCCGATGCCACCGTGGTCTATCTCTCCGGCCAGATCGAGGCGGGCGTGGAGGCCGTGCAGCTGTTCGACAGTTGGGCGGGCAGTCTGGCCCCGCTGGAATTCGACCGCTGGGTGATCCAGCCCAACCGGCGGATCGTGGAGAAGCTGAAGGCGATCCATCCGGAGATTCCGGTGATCGGCTTTCCCAAGGGCGCGGGCGCGAAACTGGCGGATTATGCGGCGGGGACCGGCGTCGATGCGGTGGGCGTGGATGAAACGGTCGACCCGCATTGGGCCGACCGCGCGCTGCCGCAGGGCCTGCCGGTGCAGGGGAATCTCGATCCGCTGGCGCTGATCGCCGGCGGCAGGGCGGTGGAAGAGGCCGTGGACAATATCCGCGCCGCCTTTGCCGGTCGGCCGCATATCTTCAACCTGGGCCACGGGATTCTCCCCGACACCCCCATTGATCATGTCGAAGCGCTGATTAGCCATGTGCGCCGGATGCGGTCGTAGCGGGAGACTGAACCATGCCTTATCTGGGAGCAGCCTATTTGTGGGTCAAAGCCGCGCATGTCATCTTCGTCATCTTCCTGATGGCGGGCCTGTTCATGATGCCCCGCTTCTTCGTCTATCACCATCAATGTCCGGTGGGGTCGGACGAGGACAGGAAGTGGATCGACCGGGAAAGGCGGCTGCTCAGGATCATCCTCAATCCGTCCCTCATCCTGGTCTGGGTTTTCGGGCTTATGCTGATGGTCGAGATCGGCGCCTGGCATTTCGGCTGGTTCCACCTGAAGCTGCTCTTCGTGCTGGGCCTGTCGGGCTATCATGGCTGGATCGCGGGCTATGCCAAGAAGCTGGCCAAGGGGCTGCGGCCGCTCAGCGAGAAGCAATTGCGGCTGGTGAACGAGATTCCGGGAATCGCCGCCGCGGTGATCGTGATCGCGGTGATCGTAAAGCCCTTTTGACATGGCCGTCATCCCAGCCAAAGCCGGGATGACGGAAATCAAAGCGGATCGACCGGAATATTGTCGATCAGCCGTGTCTTGCCGAGCTTCGCCGCACCGAGCAGCCTTGCCGGGCGGTCCAGCACCGTCATCGGTTCCAGCGTCACGGCATCGCACAGCGACACATAGTCGATCGGATCGAAACCATGCGCCGCGAGCAGGGCAACGGCCCTGGCAAGGGCGGCCTCGACGGTCGCGCCCTTTTCCATCTGCCGCGCCGCTTCGCCCAGGGCGCGGGGCAGAGCCAGCGCTTCCCTGCGTTCCTCCTCGCTGAGATAGGCGTTGCGGGACGACAGCGCCAAGCCGTCCTCGGCCCGCTGGGTCGGCACCCCGACAAGCTCGATGGGAACGTCCAGATCGCGGACCATCTGCCGGATCACGGCGAGCTGCTGATAATCCTTCTCCCCGAACAGCGCGACATCGGGGCGGACCTGGTTGAACAGCTTCGCCACAACCGTCGCCACGCCGTCGAAATGGCCGGGCCGGGCCGCGCCGTCCAGACCTTCGGTCACGCCTGAGACGGAGATGTTGGTGGTATAGCCCGCCGGGTACATGACGTCCACGCTCGGCGCCCAGAGGATGTCGACTCCGGCCGCCTGCAGCATCTGCGCGTCCTTCGCCTCGCGCCGGGGATAGGCGTCCAGATCCTCGTTCACCCCGAACTGGCGGGGATTGACGAAGATCGACACCGCGACATGCCCGGCATGGCGGCGCGCTTCCTCGACCAGCGCCATATGCCCGTCATGCAGCGCGCCCATGGTGGGCACCAGAGCCATCGGTTTTCCGTCGCTTTTCAGCGCATCGACGGCGGCACGCAGGGAAGGCAGGTCACGGAGGATTTGCACGACAGGAACGGCTCCGATAAGGGCATCGACAGGGGTATATCCTGCTAAGGCACGACCGGCTGAAACGGTCAAGAATCATTGCGACAATCAACGGGGTTATAAAGGTCCGATGGCGAACGCCCAAACGCACCATATCGTCTTCGCCAATGAGAAGGGCGGAACCGGCAAGTCGACCACCGCCGTGCACACGGCCATCGCGCTGACGGTATTGGGTCACCGGGTCGGCATGATCGACCTGGACCCGCGCCAGCGCACGATCACCCGCTATATGGAGAATCGCGCCGACACCGCGCGCCGCCGCGGCATCGACCTGCCTACCCCGGACTTCGCGGTGTTCCAGGGCGACAGCGTCGAGGCGCTGAACGAACAGGCCGCCGCCATGGCCGAGGGCAAGGATTTCCTGGTCATCGACACGCCCGGCCGCGACGATGACTATGCCCGCCACATGGCCGCCCGCGCCCATACGCTGGTGACGCCGATGAATGACAGCTTCGTCGATTTCGACCTGATCGGGCAGGTGGATGCGGAAACCTTCAAGGTGAAGCGCCTTTCCTTCTATTCAGAACTGATCTTCGAGGCGCGCAAGACCCGGGCCAAGGCCGACGGCGTGACCATCGACTGGGTGGTGCTGCGCAACCGCGTCCAGCATCATGACGCGCGCAACAAGAAGCGCGTCGGAGATGCCCTGATGGAGCTTTCCCGCCGCGTCGGATTCCGCGTGATTCCCGGCCTTTCGGAGCGCGTGATTTTCCGCGAACTCTTCCCTTCGGGGCTTACGCTGCTGGACAAGGGGCATCTGGGCGAACTGGGCGTCAGCCATATCGCCGCGCGGCAGGAACTGCGCGAGATGGTGTCGGGCCTCGCCCTTCCCTCGCGCGATGAGGTCGCGCCGGTGGATCTGCTCGGCGCGGCCTGATGGGTCTGCTTGCCTTGGCTTTGATCGGGCTTGCCGCCTGGCTTATCTGGACGGGACGACTGCAACGCATGAGCGCGAAGGATGGCATGGCGCTGGGCGCCGCTCTGGTCGGCGCGGTCATGGCGGCCAAGGGCAAGCCGCTGGTCGGCGCGCCGCTGCTGCTGGGCGCCACCCTGTTTTTCTTCGCCAAGAGCCGTCCCGGCAAGGCGAAGGCCCGGTCGGACCAGCCCGCCACCCGGGCCGTTTCCCCTCAGGCGGTGATCGACGCCCGCAAGCTGCTGGGCGTGGGCCCCGACGCCGATGCCAGCGCCATCCGTGCCGCGCATCGCCGCCTCATCGCCTCCGTTCATCCGGACAAGGGTGGCACCGAAGCGCTGGCGGCCCAGATCAACGCTGCCCGCGACCTGCTGATCAGGGAAGCCGCGCAGCGCCACTGAAGCCAAGGGAAGAAGATGCCATGGCCCATCGCTTTCATCCCACGCTGCTGCGCGAATATGACATTCGGGGCGTGGTGGGCCGGACGCTGGGCGAGGGAGATGCCTATGCCGTGGGCCGCAGCTTCGGCACGATCGTCAGGCAGGCGGGCGTCAGGCAGGCCGGGGGATCAAGGGTCGCGGTCGGCTATGACGGGCGGCTGAGTTCCCCGGCGCTGGAACAGGCGGTCGTCCAGGGCCTTCAGGATTCCGGCGCCGATGTCGTGCGCATAGGCCTGGGCCCGACGCCCATGCTCTATTATGCCGAAGCGGTCCTGGATGTGGACGGCGGCATTCAGATAACCGGCAGCCACAATCCCCCCGATCATAATGGCTTCAAGCTTGTGCTTCAGCATGAAGCCTTTTTCGGCGCGGCCATCGCGAAGCTGGGAGCGATGGCGGCGGCGGGCGACTGGAGCACTGCCGGAAGCGGAGGCGGGAGCGAAGGCGGGGGCCGGGTCGAGAACGTCGACATCATGGACCGCTATGCCGCCCGGCTGGTGGAGCGGTTCGACGGCGCCGCCTGGCGCATTGGCTGGGATGCCGGCAATGGCGCCGCCGGGCCGGTGGTGGACAAGCTCGTCAAGCTCCTGCCAGGTGAGCATCATGTGCTTTTCACCCAGATAGACGGACATTTTCCCCATCATCACCCCGATCCCACTGTCGAGGCGAATCTGGCGGACCTGAAGGCGCTTGTCCGCTCGAAGAAGCTCGATTTCGGAGTGGCTTTCGACGGCGACGGCGACAGGATCGGCGTGGTCGACGGCCGGGGCCGGGCAATCTGGGGCGACCAGTTGCTGGGTATCTTCGCGGAACTGGTGCTGAAGGACCGGCCGAACGCCACGATCGTCGCGGATGTGAAGGCCAGCCAGGCCCTGTTCGATCGGATTGCCGCGCTCGGCGGGCGACCGCTGATGTGGAAGACCGGCCACAGCCTCATCAAGTCCAAAATGAAGGAGATTGCCGCTCCGCTGGGCGGGGAGATGACCGGGCATCTCTTCTTCGCGGACGATTATTATGGTTTCGACGACGGGCTCTATGCCGCGGTGCGGCTTATCCGGGGGCTGACCCGGCTTGGCCGCAGCGTGACGGCGCTGCGCGATGAGATGCCGGCCATGGTCAATACGCCGGAAATCCGCTTTCCGGTGGAGGAGAGCCGCAAGTTCGCCGTGGTGGAGGAAGTCCGCGCCCGATTGCAGGCCTTGGGCGCAAGCGTCGACGAAACCGACGGCCTGCGAGTCGGCACGCGCGATGGATGGTGGCTGCTGAGGGCCTCCAACACCCAGGATTCGCTCGTGATCCGGGCCGAGGCGAAGGATGAGGAAGGATTGGCGCGCCTGATCGCGGAGATCGATGCGCAACTGGCCGATTCGGGCGTGATTCGGATTTCCGAGGACGATTCCTGATGAACGGGCAGAAAAAGCGGTCCGTTCGGACCTGCCTTTCCGTTACGGAAATCAGGCTGGAGCATGACAGTTGCATGAAATGCAATCGAACATCAGCTTTTCGCATTTGCGAAAATCATCGCTGCACCGCAAAAGGAAAAGGCCTTTCAGGCATCCTCTCCTAAAACTTTCAAGCCGTCCTCCGGGGCGGCTTTTTTTTCATCCGCTCAGCGCCCTTCTTTTGCTTCCTGCCGTAGCGTCGTTTCGCATTCCGGCGGCGCAGGATACGGAAACCCCCGCAAATTAGGGCTTTTCGAACGATAATTTAACCATATTGCTAATAAGGCCGTGGCTTCGAGGGGATCATTTTCCGGCTAAAGCCATTTGCCACAGACGAGTTTGAAGAGAGGATTCATCATGCCCTTGCGCCGCCCCATCATTGCCAGTGTCCTGTTGTCGGGCGTATTCGCGGCACCCGTCCCGGCCCTGGCGGGTGGTTTCTACCTGCAGGAACAGGCGCCCAAGGAAACCGGGCGCGCGCTGGCCGGCGCCGGCGCGGCGGCGGACGATCCGTCCACCGTCTATTTCAATCCTGCGGCCATGACGGAACTGTCGGGCATCCAGACCTCGATCGGCGGCATCGCGCTGATGGCCTCCGCGCATCAGGCCAATCGCGGCACCTATCGCACCGTTCCAACCCTGCCGGGCGCGCGGGTGCCGGTTGCGGGCAATGACGGCGGCAATCCGTTCGACAAGGTCATTCCGATCCCCAGCTTCTACGTCACAGCGCAGGCGACCGACCGTCTGTGGCTGGGCCTGGGCGTCAACGCGCCGTTCGGGTTGAAGCTGGATTATGACGACGGCTTCTTCGGCCGCTATGACTCGCTCTACACCAACCTCAAAACCTATAATATCCAGCCCAGCGCCGCCTATAAGCTCAATGACAATTTCTCGATCGGCGGCGGCGTCGACGTGCAATATGTGAAGGCGACGCTGACCAACGCCCTGCCGCAGCTTTCGCCCCTGGCCCCGGCCGACGGCTTCGCGCGGCTGAAGGGCGACGATTGGACGGTCGGCTGGAATGCGGGCCTGTTCTACACCAATGGCGACACCAATGTCGGCGTTTCCTACCGTTCCGGCGTCAAGCACAAGCTGATCGGCACGCAGACCATTTCAGGCCTGCTGGGGCCCATCGCCACGGCCAATGGCGAATTGGATGCGTCCGCCCCGCTGGACCTGCCCGACATCGTCACCGTGGGCTTCATGCACCGCCTGACGCCGAAGCTGCGTGCGATGATCAGCGCCCGCTGGTATAACTGGTCGAAGTTCAAGGGCATTGCCATCACCTCCGCCGCCGGCACCAGCAACAAGGAACTGGATTACAAGGACAGCTACAGCGTCAGTCTGGGCGGCGAATATGATGTCAGCCCGGCATTGACCCTGCGCGCGGGGACGATGTTCGACCGCACGCCGACCAATCCGCAGCACCTGACGACCCGCGTGCCCGATGGCGACCGTTCCTGGCTGACGGCTGGCGCGACCTTCAACATCTCGCCCGCCTTCGCACTGAACGTCAGCTATGCCCATACTTTCGTGGAAAAGGCGAACATCATCCGTCCGGACAGCTATTATCCCGCGCCCGCGACGGTGACGGCGACCACCCTGTCGCGGACCAGCGGCAATGCGGACCAGATCGGCGCTTCGTTGACGGCGCGTTTTTGATGGGAGCGGCACCGGCCCTCACCCCCACCCGACCGCCCAGACATCGTATCCTGATGGGCGGTCGGGTGGGGTGAGGGCCGGTGCGCACGTTTCAGCTTTGCTGAAACGCAAGACAGCTCGCGCTTCTAACCGACGCAATAAATCCCTATAGGGGCTCCATCACCACGGAGCCCCTTTTTCATGTCCGACCATAATCCCGGCCTGCGCCCCTGGCGCGACATCGCCCGCAGGCAATGCCGCCAGATCATGGTCGGCAATGTCCCCGTCGGCGGCGGCGCGCCGGTCACTGTGCAGACCATGACCAACACGCCGACGCATGACGTCCGGGCGACCGTCGACCAGATCCGCCGCTGCGAGGAAGTGGGCGTGGACATCATCCGCGTCTCCTGCCCTGACGAGGCGTCGACCGCCGCGCTGAAGCAGATCGTCCGCGCTGCCCGCGTGCCGATCGTCGCGGACATCCATTTCCATTACAAGCGCGCGCTGGAAGCCGCCGATGCGGGCGCGGCCTGCCTGCGCATCAATCCGGGCAATATCGGATCGGAAGCGCGGGTGAAGGAGGTGGTCGACGCAGCCAAGGCCAATGGCTGCTCGATCCGGATCGGCGTCAATGCAGGCAGCCTCGAAAAGGACCTGCTCGAAAAATATGGCGAGCCCTGCCCGGAGGCGCTGGTCGAAAGCGCGCTCGACCATATCAAGCTGCTGCAGGACCAGGATTTCCATGAATATAAGGTGGCGGTGAAGGCGAGCGACGTCTTCCTGGCCGTGGCAGCCTATATGCAACTGGCCGAAGCGGTGGACTGCCCGCTGCATCTGGGCATCACCGAGGCGGGCGGACTGATCGGCGGCACGGTGAAGAGCGCCATCGGCATCGGCAATCTCCTGTGGGCCGGGATCGGCGACACGATCCGCGTTTCCCTTTCCGCCGAGCCGGAAGAGGAAGTGCGCGTGGGTTATGAAATCCTGAAATCGCTTGGCATCCGCACGCGCGGGGTCAAGGTCATCTCCTGCCCGAGCTGTGCGCGGCAGGGCTTCGACGTGATCCGCACGGTGCAGGCGCTGGAGGAACGGCTCCAGCATATCCACACGCCGCTCTCGCTCTCCGTGCTCGGCTGCGTGGTGAACGGCCCCGGCGAGGCGCGGGAAACCGACATCGGCCTGACCGGCGGCGGCGCGGGCAAGCATATGGTCTATCTCTCCGGCCTCACCGATCATACGGTGCAGGACGAAGGCATGATCGACCATATCGTCGGCCTTGTCGAAGCCAAGGCGGCGGAGATCGAAGCGGCCAGGCTGGAAGACGAAACCACCGACGCCGGCAAGGCGGAAGCGGCGGAATGACCGGCGGCGTTCCCAGCCCGGATGATGCGGCGACTGAGCGGAGGGATGCCATGGCCGCTTCCCGTCCTGCGACAGCCACGGGTGCATCCGCCGTGGGTGCGTCCGCCCTGGGCGCCGGGGCGATCGGCAGCCTGGCGCTGGGGGCGCTGGCGCTGGGCGCTCTCGCCATCGGTGCGATCGCCATCGGCCGCCTCCGTATCGGCGGGGCGCGCATCGTGCGCCTTCAGATCGACGAACTGGTTGTCGGCCGCGTGATCCGGAAGACACGCGATTGACCGGGCCGATCCACGGCGTTCCGCATCCATAGGCCACCGGATGGGAAGCGACACCGACCGCGCCCCACCGGCGACCGCATTTCCTCTCGCCTTCGCCGTCTGCTGCGTGGGGGTTGCGCTCTTTTCCGTGATGGACGCCGCCATGAAGGGGCTGAGCCTTTCCATCGGCCTGTTCAATGCGCTGTTCTGGCGCGCCGTGGCGGGCAGCCTGCTGGGGCTGGTGCTGATGCTGCTGACCCGGCAGCGCTGGCCCGGTCGCGCCGTGTTGCGGCTGCATATGCTGCGCGGGACGGTGGTGGCGGTGATGGCCAGCCTGTTCTTCTGGGCGATCATGCGGATGCCGCTGGCCGAGGCCATCGCCCTGTCCTTCATCGCGCCGCTGGTCGCACTGTATCTTGCCGCGCTGCTGCTCAAGGAACGGATCGGGCGGCAGGCCATCGGTGCGTCGCTGCTGGGGCTGGTCGGGGTTGCCGTCATCCTGTCGGGGCGCGTGCGGGGCGATTATGACGCGGATGCGCTGCTGGGCGCGGGTGCGGTACTTGTTTCGGCGGTGCTGTTCGCCTGGAACCTGATCCTCCAGCGGCAACAGGCGCAGCTCGCCTCCCCTATCGAGGTCGCTTTCTTCCAGCATGTCGTGATGCTGGGGGTGTTCGTCCTGTTCGCGGCGCTTGTCCAGGGGATGCCGGTCGTGCCGGCGGCGCCTTCATGGGCGCTGGTGGTGCTGGCCGCGACGCTGGCCTTCACCTCGCTTGCGGCGCTTGCCTGGGCCTATGCGCGGGCGGAGGCGCAGGTGCTGATCCCGGTCGAATATAGCGCTTTCCTCTGGGCCGCGATCATCGGCTGGCTCGCCTTTGGCGAACGGCTGACCCTGACCACGGTGGTCGGCGCGCTGCTGATCGTGCTGGGGTGCCTGATCGCGTCGCGCGCGGGATCGGCCGAACCGCCCCATGTCGAACCGTCCGTGGCCTGAAAGGAAAAGCATGTCCGTCACCATTCGCGAGGCCGTGCCATCGGACATCGGCACGATCCACGCCTTCATCCTCGCCCTGGCGGACTATGAGAAACTGTCCCATGAGGTGAAGGCCGACCGCGCCTCGCTCAACAAATATCTGTTCGGGCCGCGCCCAATGGCGGAGGTGCTGATCGCGGAAAATGAGGGGAGGGCGATCGGCTTCGCCCTTTTCTTCCACAATTTCTCGACTTTCGAGGGACGGCCCGGCCTCTATCTGGAGGATCTGTTCGTCGTCCCGGAAGCGCGGGGGCTGGGCGCGGGCAAGGCGCTGCTTTCCCGCCTCGCCCAACTAGCGCTGGAGCGGGATTGCGCGCGGCTGGAATGGTGGGTGCTGGACTGGAACGAACCGTCCATCGCCTTCTACCGCTCGCTGGGGGCGCGGCCGATGGACGAATGGACGGTGCAGCGCGTCGACGGCGATGCGCTCAGCGCCCTCGCCTCAGCGCGTCCTGCACGCTGACGCCCAGCAGCACGGCGGTGAAGGCCCCCAGGGCGACGATCACGAGGGTCGGATAAAGCGTGGCGATCATGACAAAGTCTCCTTTGGCGGTACTTTTTGCGCCGGTCCGCCGCCCGTCGACATAAGGATTGTTACGGAGTCGGAGAGACGAGCCGATGGGCCGGACTCTTGACGGGGACTCCCCGCTCGGCGCATTGTCCCCGAACGGAACATTTGGGGGACATTGACGCCATGGCTGTCAGCCGCGGAGCCAAACGCACGCCGGAATGGCGCGAAATGCTGAAACGCAGCCTGATCCGCAGCGGTGCGCTGATCGGCGCGATCGCGCTGTTGCTGGCGACCCTGTTCCTGGCGCTGGCGCTGCTCAGCTATCAGCCGAGTGATCCGTCGATGAACACGGTGGCGGGCGACCATGTGCAGAATATCATGCAGGCGCCCGGCGCCTGGGTCGCGGATTTCCTGCTCTGGCTGCTGGGCGTGCCGGTGGCGCTGGTGCTGCCGCTGATGGCGATCACCGCCCGGCGGCTGTGGGGCGATCAGGACATGAGCGGGTGGAAGGCGCAGTTCGGAAAGTGCCTTGCCGGCATCGTCCTGCTTGGCGTCGCGCTGGCGCTGTTCCAGACCAATCCGCTGGTCGGCCTGCCCGCCGGATGGGGCGGCATCATCGCGCTGGTGACGGCGCGGGGCGTCATGAGCCTTGCGGCGCAGGCGCCCGCCGCGCAGGGCTGGATCACCGGAATCCTGATCGTCCTGACGCTGATCGCGGGCCTTGTCCTCTGGTATCGCAGCCTGGCGCTGGAAAAGCCGATCATCGCGTTGCGCCGGCCCTCTCTGCCGCGCCTGGCGCTGCCCCGGCCGGCTTTCGCTCTGGCCGGTCCCGCGCCGGTTGTCGGCGCGGATGAAGATGACGAGCCGTTCGAGCGCGTCGCAACCCCGCGCAAGACCGTCACCAACGAGCCCAAGCCGCCGATCAACATCCAGACGCCCAAGCCTGCGCCCGTGCAGCGCTCTATGGCGCCGGTCAGCCAGGACGACCTGTTCGGCAACAGCTCCCTGCCTTCGCCGGACCTGCTCAATCCAACCCCCGCGAGCCAGGGGCAGAAGATCGACAAGGCCGCGCTGGAACGCAATGCGCGCCTGCTGGAATCGGTGCTCGACGACTTCCATGTGAAGGGCAATATCGTGGAGGTCCGTCCCGGCCCGGTCGTCACCATGTATGAACTGGAACCCGCGCCCGGCATCAAGGCGAGCCGCGTGATCGCGCTGGCGGACGACATTGCGCGCAACATGTCGGCGCTTTCGGCCCGCGTGGCGACGATTCCGGGCCGCACCGTGATCGGCATCGAACTGCCCAATGCGAACCGGGAGGGCGTGTCCTTCCGCGAACTCATCACCAGCGAGCAGTTCGGACAGGAAGCGACGCTGCCGATCATCCTGGGCAAGAATATCTCGGGCGAGCCGATCATCGCCGATCTTGCGCCCATGCCGCATCTGCTGATCGCGGGTACGACGGGCTCGGGCAAGTCGGTGGGGCTGAACGCGATGATCCTGTCGCTGCTCTACCGCATGACGCCGGATCAGTTGCGGCTGATCATGATCGATCCCAAGATGCTGGAACTGTCGACCTATGACGACATTCCGCATTTGCTCTCACCGGTCGTGACCGAGCCCGCCAAGGCGATCCGCGCGCTCAAATGGGCGGTGGAGCAGATGGAGGACCGTTATCGCATGATGGCGTCGATCTCCGTCCGCAACCTCGCCAATTATAATGAGAAGGTCCGCGCGGCGAAGGCCAAGGGCAAGCCGCTCGGCCGCCGCGTGCAGACCGGCTACGATCCCGAGACCGGCAAGCCGATCTATGAGGAGGAGCAGCTCGATTTCCAGCCGTTGCCGCAGATCGTGGTGGTGGTCGACGAGCTGGCCGACCTGATGATGACGGCGGGCAAGGAAGTCGAATTCCTGATCCAGCGTCTTGCCCAGAAGGCCCGCGCCGCGGGCATCCACCTGATCCTCGCGACGCAGCGGCCCTCGGTCGACGTCATCACCGGGGTCATCAAGGCCAACCTGCCGACCCGCATCAGCTTCTTCGTCACGTCGAAGATCGACAGCCGCACCATATTGGGCGAACAGGGCGCCGAGCAGCTATTGGGCAAGGGCGACATGCTCTACATGCACGGCGGCAAGGGCCTGATGCGCGTCCACGGTCCCTTCGTGTCGGACGACGAGGTGCGCGTGGTGGCGGATCACTGGCGCGCTCAGGGACAGCCGGATTATATCGCCGCCGTCACCGAGGAGCCGGAGGAGGGCAGCTTCGCGCTCGATGGTGTCGACCTGGGCGACGACAGCCCGGACGCGCAGCTTTTCCGCAAGGCGTGCCAACTCGTCTTCGAAAATCAGAAGGCGTCGACAAGCTGGCTCCAGAGGCAATTGCGCATCGGCTATAACAGCGCCGCCCGGCTGATCGAGCAGATGGAGGAGCAGGGGCTGGTGGGTCCGCCCAACCATGTCGGCCGCCGCGAAGTGCTGCGCGACGAGAATGGCAATCCGCTCTGATCCGGTCGGCGTGAAATTTTCATTTGGGCTGATGCCAAAAAACCACTGCCCATTTCGCTCTGAAACGGGTTTTTGCGTGGATTGCTGGATCATCGCCGTGCGGCAAAACCCCGGTGGCGCCGGGAAAAACCCCTGATTTCCAAGGCTGATTGCGTTTCATGCAATCGTCCTTCGGTTCTTCGCATTTGCCGGGAAACGCGATCTGGGCGAAGAAGGCCCTGCCTTTCAGGCATCCTCTCCTAAAAACTTTCAGGCTGGTCTTCGGATCGGCCTTTTTTTTGTCTTCGCGCCCGGCTAAGCAGAGGCCGCTCACCGCAGCGCCTAAAAAATAAATCGGGAGAGGGGCCGCCGGAAAGACCGGCACTGGCGAAGCGGGAGCAGAGGGGGATTGAGCGACCATGTTGCTCTCCCCCTTCCCGTTTTCATTTCGTGACATGATGGCGAAGGCCGGGAATGGCCCATTCAAGACCTTCCTTCGCCCTTGAGGAGAAGAATAGGAAGCCTTGGCTGCGAAGGAGCCTGGGCTGATTGGGATGAGGAGGAGTGCCGCGCGATCCGTTGGATCGCAACCCCCTCACCCAGCTACGACTAAGGCAGCAAGCTGCCAAGTCTGCGTGGCCCTCTCCCTTGAGGGAGAGGGATAAAAGGGGTGTCCGATTCCCAACCAGCCCGCATATTCTTCGGGCTGAGCGTTGAAGCGGACAATCCATTCGTTGCATGACAGGAACGAATGGGTTCACAGCGGGTTCAAGCCCTGCCACCTACATTTCTCATCCTGAACAACCGGAGATGATTGCATGAAGCGCATCCTTGCGCCCCACAGCCTGACGCTGGCCGCCCTGGCGATCGCTGCCGCGCCCTTTGCGGTGCCGGCGATGCCGGCCGCCGCGCAGGCCGACCAGTCGGACCTGTCGAAGGTCAATGCCTATATCCGCGCCGTCACCACCATGACCGCCGATTTCGCCCAGACGGACCGCAACGGCCAGACGCTGACCGGCCAGCTTACCCTCAAGCAGCCGGGCAAGATCCGTTTCCAGTATCAGAAGGGCGTGCCTTTGCTGATCGTGGGCGACGGCAAGGCGTTGACCATGATCGATTATGAGGTGCGGCAGGTGCAGCGCTGGCCGATCGGCAATTCGCCGCTGGGGGCGTTGATCGATCCGTCCAAGGACCTGTCGAAGTTCGGCAAGGTGATCCAGACGGGCGATCCCAGCGTGCTGTCCGTCCAGGCCCGCGACCCCAAACGGCCCGAATATGGCACGATCACCATGATCTTCAAACGCGATGCGGGCAGCCCGGCGGGCTTGCAGCTCTATGGTTGGGTGGCGCTGGATTCGCAGAACAACCGGACGGCGGTGAAGCTCAGCAACCAGCGCTATGGCGTGCCCGTGGCGGATTCCGCCTTCCGCTGGACCGACCCGCGGCCCAAGGGGCGCGCGTCGGGCGGTTAAGCGGGCCCCAGGTGCGACGGGCCGAAAACTTTTCAGAACCGTTCATCTGAGGCTCATATCCCGAGCCCTAAAAGGAACTCCACGGCGCGAGACGGAACCGGGATTTCCCCCCTGTTACCCGGAACCCCGCTCCCGCCGCAAAGCGCTTCAAGGGCGCGATCGAGGCCCCCGTTCCATGCCCCCGGAGCGGGGGCCTTTTCGGTGCGATCCGACATTTGGAGCATCGCGCAGAAAAGTGGGAAGCGGTTTTGCGCTTCAAACGATGCGACAACGAAAACTGAGAGCGCGCGACCTGCGTCCGATTTAACGCAGCGCTATAGCTTGTGCGGGCCTGCAAAGCGCGATTTTCCGCGCTTCGGTGCTCACGGACATGAAGTGCGCTGCGCTCCGATGCTCGAACATCCCATTTTCGGCTCCACCTGAACTGGACGTCGAACGGCGCCAACGCTGTTCCGTCTGCCGGGACATTCGCCGCCCTTGCGCGGGGCGGCGGAGGGTCTTAGTGGATCAGCCATGCCTCAGACACTCAGCATCGCTTCCTGGAATATCAATAGCGTTCGTGCCCGGCTCGATATTGTCGAGCGCTTTCTGACGGAGGAATCGCCCGACATATTGTGTCTGCAGGAAACCAAGGTGGTGAACGATACCTTCCCGGCCGGGCTGTTCCGGCAACGGGGCTATAATCATCAGGTGCTGAACGGACAGCCGATGCACCATGGCGTGGCCATCCTGTCGAAGATTCCGATCCGGGAGGACGACCGGCTCGACTGGCAGGCCAATGGGGAGGCGCGCCATGTCGGCGTGCGACTGGACAATGGCGTCCGGATCGAGAATGTCTATGTGCCCGCCGGCGGGGATGTGCCCGATCGGGAGGTCAATCCGAAATTCGGACAGAAGCTCGATTTCCTGGAGCGCATGATCCAATGGTCCTCCACGCTGGAGGATAAGCCGACCATCCTGACCGGCGATTTCAACATTGCGCCGATGGAATGCGATGTATGGAGCCATAAGCAACTCCTCAATGTCGTCAGCCATACGGCGATCGAGTGCGAGATTCTGGCGCGCCTGCAGGAATCGAACGACTGGGTCGACATCGGCCGCAAATTCTATCCCGCGCCGCAGCGGCTCTATACCTGGTGGAGCTATCGCGCCCGCGACTGGGCGGAATCGGATCGCGGACGGCGGCTCGACCATATGTGGATGACGCAGGACGTCGCGGAAAAGGCCGTCAGCCACCGCGTGGTTGAACCGATCCGCGGCTGGTCGCGCCCGTCCGACCATGTGCCGATCATCACGGAATTCGCCTTCTGATGAGCGCCCGCGCCGCCGCCCGCGCCATTGACGCGCTACGCCGGGGCTGGCCGGTGCGCGTGCAGGCCGCCGACGGCGCCGTGCGGCTGATGGCCGTGGAGGGGGCTGATGCCGTGACGCTTGCCGGATTCGATCCGGGCGCAGAGGCTGACATATTGATCTCCGCGGCGCGGGCGCAGACGCTGAAGCTCGCCAACCAGCTGGCGGCGGCCGATCCCGACATGCCGGTGCTGGTGGCGCGGGCGCCGTGGATCGACGTCGATGTGGCGACCGCGATCTCCGACCCGGTGCTGGACCTTGCCTCGCCGCTCAAAGGGCCGTTCATGGCGAAGCCGCTGTCGGCGCCCTCAGCGGCCAAGGCGGCGCTGCGGCTGGCGCGGCTGGCGGGCATATTGCCGGCCTATTTCGTGATGGCGGAAGGCGACAGCGAGGCGGAGGTCAGCGCCGCCGACATCGACGCTTATGACGATGCCGTGCATCTGGCCATCGCCACGCGCGCCCGCCTACCCGTGTCGGCCAGCGAGACGGCGGAGATCGTCGCCTTCCGCAGTCCCGACGAACCGCGCGAGCATGTCGCGCTGATCGTGGGCCAGCGCGATTCCTCGCCCCCCGTGATCCGGCTGCACAGCGAATGCCTGACCGGCGATGTGCTGGGGTCGCTGAAATGCGATTGCGGGCCGCAACTGCATCAGGCGCTGCACCAGATCGCGGATTCGAACTGGGGCATATTGCTCTATCTGCGGCAGGAAGGGCGCGGCATCGGCCTTGTCAACAAGCTGCGCGCTTATGCCTTGCAGGATCAGGGGTTCGACACGGTCGACGCCAATGTCCGGCTGGGCTTCGCCATCGATGCGCGCGACTTTTCCGTGGCGGCGCGGATGCTGGACCTGCTGGGCGTGGACGAGGTGCGGTTGCTCACCAATAATCCGAACAAGGTGACGGGGCTTGAAGCCGCCGGGATCAGGGTGGCGGAACGGCTGCCGATCATCCTGCCTTCCAATCCGCATAATGAGCGCTATCTCGCGACCAAGCGGGACCGGACAGGGCATCAGTTGTGAGCGCCATCCGCGTCGATGCGGGCGCGGGGCGTCTTTTCTTCGGTGACTTGGACATGCCCTGCACCATCGGGCGCGGCGGCGTCTGTGCAGCGGCGGACAAGCGGGAGGGGGATGGCTGCACGCCGTTGGGCATTTGGCCGGTCCGGGGCGTGTTGCTGCGGCCGGGCAAGGCGGCGGCGGCGGGCATCCGCCTGCCGTGGCGCTGGGTGCGGGAAGGGGATGGCTGGTCCGATGATCCGGCCGATCCGGCCTATAATCGGCCCGTGCATCTGCCGCGCGCCTTTTCAGCGGAAAATCTGCTGCGGGACGATGATGCCTATGATGTGATCGTCGTGCTGGGGCACAATGACTCGCCGCCGGTGCCGGGGCGGGGGAGCGCGATCTTCTTCCATCTTTCCGAAGGCCGTCCCACGGCGGGGTGCGTGGCGGTGGAGCGGGCGGATATGCTGCGCCTGTTGCCGTTGCTGGCGCCGGGCGATGTGATGGAGATCGTCTGAAGGTTCGTCCTTCCGCGAAGGCGGGGATGACGAGGTTGTTGGGGGAGGCGGGTCTTCCTAAGCCCGCTCCAGTTCCGCCACCTCACCGCCGGCCGCTTCCAGCAGCCGCCGTTCCAGCGTTTGCAGCCGCGCCCTGCTCTCGATCTTCCCGGCCAGCAGGTCGGTGACGTAGAAGGTATCCACCGCCCGCTCGCCATAGGTGGCGACATGGGCGCTGTGCACCGTCACCTTCGACTGGAACAGCGCGTTGGCGAGGCTGAACAGCAGCGCCGGGCGATCCCGCGCATTCACCTCGATCACGGTGAAGCGGTTCGACGCCTTGTTGTCGATCAGCACATTGGGTTCGATGCGGAAGGCCTCCGCGCGGGTGCGGGGCAGGGGGCGCGCCTCCAGCTTGGTGATCATGCGGTGGCGGTTGGCGAGCGAATCCTCGATCGCCTTGCGGATGCGCGTCAATTGGTCGGGGCTGTGGAAGGCGCCGCCCAGCGGGTCCTGCACCAGGAAATTGTCGATGGCGACGCCGTCGCGGGTCGTATGGATGCGCGCGTCGATGATGTTGCCGCCCGCCAGATGGATGGCGCCCGCGATCCGGTAGAACAGCCCCGGATGGTCGGCGGCATAGACCGTCACCAGCGTCGCGCCGCGCTGCGGATAATATTGCGCGGCGATGGAGAGCGGGGAATCGCCCGCCTCCAATATATGCTGCGCATTGTGGATGAGGATGTCCTCCGGCTCCGCGATCCAGTAGCTTTCCGGCAGCCGCTTGCGCAGCTTCTCGAAATCGGCTTCGGACAGGCCCAGCGCCTGACGCAGCGCCTGCTGCTTGGCGGTGACGCGTTCGCTGCGGCCCTTCTGCTTGTGGCCGAGGCGCAGCACTTCTTCGGCCGCCTCATAGAGGTCGCCCAGCAATTGCCGTTTCCAGCTATTCCAGACGCCGGGTCCGACGGCGCGGATGTCGACCACGGTCAGGCACAGCAGCAGCCGCAACCGTTCCGGACTCTGCACCACGTCGACGAAATCGAGGATCGTCTTGTAATCGGCCAGGTCGCGCTTGAAGGCGGTGGCCGACATCAGCAGATGGTGCAGCACCAGCCAGGACACGGTTTCCGTCTCCGCCGGTGTCAGGCCCAGGCGCGGGCAGAGATGGTCCGCCACTTCCGCGCCCAATATGCTGTGGTCGCCGCCGCGCCCCTTGGCGATGTCGTGCAGCAGCACCGCGACATAGAGGACGCGGCGCGACAGCAGCTTGCCCATCAGGTCCGCCGCCAGCGGATGATCCTGGCTCAGTTCGCCCTTTTCGATCCGCGCCAGCAGGCCGACGGCGCGGATCGTATGTTCGTCCACCGTATAATGGTGGTACATGTCGAACTGCATCTGCGCCACGACGCGGCGGAAATCGGGGATGAAGCGGCCGAAGACCGTGGACTCGTTCATCCAGCGCAGCACGGTTTCCGGGTCGCGGGGGCTGGTCAGCACCTCCATGAAAGCGGCGTTGGCGCGGGGATCGCGGCGCACCTTGGCGGTGATCAGGCTGGCGTCGCGGCTGGCGGCGCGCATGGCGCTGGGATGGATGGCGAGGCCATGCCTGTCGGCGAGCGCGAAGATTTCCAGCAAGCGGACCGGATCGTCCTGGAAGAAATGATCGTTAGGCAGCGCCAGCCGCCCGCGATCCAGCACGAAGCCGTCCAGCTTCTTCGGGCGGCGGAAGAAGCTGGGGATATAGCGACGCCCACGCTCCGCCATCTGGTCGTCCAGATGGGCGAGGAACACGGCGGTCAGGTCGCCCACCGTCTTCGCGTTCAGGAAATAATAGCGCATGAAGCGCTCCACGCCCGACCGCCCGGCGCGTCCGGTGAAATGCATGCGGGTGGCGGTTTCGAGTTGCAGGTCGAAGGTCAGCCGGTCCTCCGCCCGCCCCGTGATCATGTGCAAATGGCAGCGCACCGCCCAGAGGAAATCCTCCGCCTTCTGGAACTGGCGCAGTTCGGTTTCGGTCAGCAGGCCGACATCGACCAGTTCCGCCACCGACTTCACCCGGTTCACATATTTGCCGATCCAGAACAGCGTGTGCAGGTCGCGCAGGCCGCCCTTGCCCTCCTTCACATTGGGTTCGACGACATAGCGGCTGTCGCCCATGCGCTTGTGCCGCTCGTCCCGTTCCTCCAGCTTTTCGGTGACGAAGGCGCGGGCTGTGCCCTGCATCACATCGGCGTCGAAACGGGCGCTGATCTCCTCATACAGGGCGCGGTCGCCCCAGATGTAGCGCGCCTCCAGCAGGGCGGTGCGCACGGTCAGGTCCGCCTTCGCCATGCGGATCGTCTCATCGATGGAACGGCTGCTATGGCCGACCTTCAGCCCCAGATCCCACAGCGAATAGAGCATGGATTCGATCACCTGCTCGGTCCAGCCGGTGGGCTTCCACGGGGTGATGAAGCCGATGTCGACATCGCTGTGCGGCGCCATCTCGCCCCGGCCATAGCCGCCGACCGCGATCAGCACGATCCGCTCGCCGGTGCTGCGGTTGCCCGCCGGGTAGAGGTGATGGGTTGTCGCGTCGTAGAGCAGGCGCAGGATCTGGTCGATCAGGAAGGCAAAGGCGGTCACGGCCTCCCGCCCTCGGGTCGGCCTCTGGCTTAGGCGGCGGGCGACATCCTCCCGCCCGGCGTCGAGCGCGTCCTTCAGTTCCTTCACGATCATTCCGCGCAGCTTGATCTGGTCGCCCCGATGCTCCTGCGCCAGGGCGGCGATGCGGTCGGAAATGGCGCGCCGGTCGATGATCGCGCGCCTGGACCCCAATTTCGGAAACTGCATGACCATAAGGCTTATCTAGTCTTCCTGACCGGCTGCTGCCAGTTGCTTGAGCCGGTAGAGTTGGTCCAGCGCCTCCCGGGGCGAGAGCGCGTCGGCGTCGATGCCATCCAGCGCGGCGCGCAGGGGATCGACTTTTTCCTCCACCTGAGCCGTGGCGGCGGCGAAGAGGGGCAGGTCGTCCAGCCCCGCCGCGATGCCGCCGGTCCTGGCCTTGCCCGCTTCGAGGCGGGCGAGGACGTCCTTGGCGCGCTTCAGGACGGCGGGTGGAAGCCCGGCCAGCCGCGCCACCGCCAGGCCATAGCTGCGGTCCGCAGGGCCCTCCGCCACCTCGTGCAGCAGGACCAGATCGCCCTTCCATTCCCGCGCACGGACATGGTGGAGCGAGAGCGAGGCAAGGGTTTCCGCCAGCCGGGTCAGCTCATGATAATGGGTCGCGAACAGGCAGCGGCAGCGATTGACCTCATGCACCGCCTCCACCACCGCCCATGCCAGCGCCAACCCGTCATAGGTCGACGTGCCGCGTCCGACTTCATCGAGGATGACGAAGCTTCGCTCGGTCGCCTGGGCAAGGATGGCGGCGGTTTCGACCATCTCGACCATGAAGGTGGAGCGGCCCTTGGCCAGATTGTCCGACGCGCCGACACGGCTGAACAGCCGGTCGACCAGCGTCAGGGTCGCGGACGCGGCGGGCACATAGGCGCCTGCCTGCGCAAGGATCACGATGATCGCATTCTGCCGCAGGAAGGTGGATTTACCGCCCATATTGGGTCCGGTGACGAGCCACAGCCGGTCCCCGGCCGACAGCCGGCAATCATTGGCGACGAAGGGCTGGCCATCGCGGCGCAGCGCGTCCTCGACCACCGGATGACGGCCGCCGACGATTTCCAGGCAGGGGCCTTCGCCATCCTGCGCGACGAAATGGGGCCGTTGCCAGCCGCCCTCCGCGGCGCGTTCCGCCAGCGCCGCCGCCACGTCGAGCCGGGCAAGGGCATCGGCGGCGCGGGCGATCTCCGCCTTGCGGGCGAGGGTGGCTTCGACAAGGTCTTCCAGATGCGCGGCTTCCGCGACCAGCGCATGGGCCCCGGCCTGCGCCACGCGGCTCGCCTGTTCGTGCAGGTCGACCGAATTGAAGCGCACCACTCCGGCCAGCGTCTGGCGATGGGTGAAGCCGCTGTCGGGCTGCATCAACTGGTCGGCGGCGCGGGCGGGCACCTCGACATGATAGCCGAGCACGCCATTATGCCGGATCTTGAGCGAGGCGATGCCGGTCTGCTCGCGATATTTCGCCTCCAGCGCGGCGATGGCGCGGCGGCCGTCCCCGGCGAGGCGGCGCAACTCGTCCAGCGCGGCGTCATAGCCGTCCGCGATATAGCCGCCATTGGCGGTCTCGGTCGGCGGGCTGGGGACGAGGGCGCGGGACAGGCTGTCGACCAGCGCGCCATGGCCGTCGAGGGAGGGCAGCAATTGCGTCAGCAGCAGGGGCTGGTCGGGCAGGCGGCCCAGCCGCTCCCGCAGCAAGCGCGCTTCGCCCAGCCCGTCGCGCAATTGGCCAAGATCGCGGGGGCTTCCTCGGCCCATCGCGAGACGGCCCAAGGCGCGGCCGATGTCGGGCAAGGCCCTCAGCGCCACGCGCAACTGGTCGCGCAGCATGCTGTCGTCATGGAACAGTTGCACCAGCCCCAGCCGCGCTTCGATCCCGGCCTGGTCCATCAGCGGCGCGGATAGGTCCTGCGCCAACAGGCGCGCGCCCGCGCCCGTGACGGTCCGGTCGACCGCGCCCAGCAGGCTGCCCGCCCGCGTACCGCTCATGGTGGCGGTGATCTCCAGGCTCTCGCGCGTCGCGGCGTCGATGGCGACATGGGCGCCGCTGGTCTTGGCGCTGGGCGGGGCGAGGAAGGGCAGGGTGCCCTTGCCCGCATGGTCGAGATAGGAGAGCAGGCCGCCCATCGCCGCCAGTTGGGCGCGGCCGAACTGGCCGAATCCGTCCAGCGTGGCGACGCCGAAGATGCGCTTCAGCGCTGCTTCGGCCCGGCTGCTGGAAAAGGCGGCGCGGTCGAACGGGTGGGAGTCCAGCAGTTCCAGATCCAGCCCGTCCGGCAGCACGATCTCGCTCGGTCGCAGGCGCGCCAGTTCGGCGGGCAGATCGGCCGCCCGCAGGGTCAGCGTCTCGAACCGCCCGGTCGAAATGTCGGCGGCGGCCAGCCCATATTCGCCCGCTTCCTCGCCGCCGACCTGCGCCAGCGCCACCAGCATATTGTCGCGCCGGCTGTCGAGCAGCGTCTCCTCGGTCAGCGTGCCCGCCGTCACGTAACGGACGATGGCGCGGGCGACGAGGGACTTGGACCCCCGCGCTTTGGCTTCGGCGGGGGTTTCGGTCTGCTCCGCGATGGCGACGCGATGGCCCGCCTTGATCAGCCGCGCCAGATAGGATTCCGCGCTGTGCACCGGCACGCCGCACATCGGGATCGGCGCGCCGCCATGCTCGCCCCGGCTGGTGAGCGCGATGTCCAGCGTCGCCGCCGCCGCCTTCGCATCCTCGAAGAACAGCTCGAAAAAATCGCCCATGCGGTAGAAGAGCAGGCAATCCTGCGCCTCCGCCTTCAGCGCAAGATATTGCGCCATCATCGGCGTCGCCTGTTGCGTGGATGTGTCGATCGTTCGCGCCATGGCACAGCGGATAGCGTGAAGCCCGGCCTCATGCCAGTGCTGCAAGAAACAGCAGGAAAATTGCGCTTCTCGCACTTGCCCACAAGATATTCTTACCGCTAGGGCGGTCCGGCATTCAGCCCATTCGGGCCTGCAAAGCGCGATTTTCTGCGCTTCGGTGCTCACATACTTGAGTATGCTGCGCTCCGATGCTCGAAAATCACCCTTTTCGGCTCCGCCTGAACTGAATGCCGGAGCGCCCTATGGGGCGAGCTTATTGTTTCAAACAAGGGGTGGGTGCAGCCATGACCGACAAGTCGAATGTGGAATTTTCAGAGCGCGAGGCGCTGTTCTTCCACTCGACCGGCCGCCCCGGCAAGATCGAGATCATCGCGTCGAAGCCGATGGCGACCCAGCGCGATCTTTCGCTCGCCTATTCGCCCGGCGTCGCGGTGCCGGTGCGCGCCATCGCGGAAGACCCGGCAACCGCCTATGACTATACCGCCAAGGGCAATCTGGTCGCGGTCATCTCCAACGGCACGGCGATCCTGGGCCTCGGCAATCTGGGCGCGCTGGCGTCCAAGCCGGTGATGGAAGGCAAGTCGGTTCTCTTCAAGCGCTTCGCCGACGTCGATTCTATCGACATCGAACTCAAGACCGAGGATGTCGACAAGTTCATCGACGCGGTCGAGCTGATGGAGCCGACCTTCGGCGGCATCAACCTGGAGGACATCAAGGCCCCGGAATGCTTCATCATCGAACAGACGCTGAAGGAGCGGATGAACATCCCGGTCTTCCATGACGACCAGCACGGCACCGCGATCATCGCGGCGGCGGGCGTCATCAACGCGGCGATGCTGACCGGCCGCGACATGAAGGACATGAAGGTGGTGGTGAACGGCGCTGGCGCGGCGTCGATTTCCTGCACCGAACTGATCAAGGCGCTGGGCGTCCAGCATGACAATGTCATCATGTGCGACAGCAAGGGCGTCATCTATCAGGGCCGCACCGAAGGCATGAACCAGTGGAAATCGGCCCATGCGGTGAAGACCGACGCCCGCACCCTGGCCGAAGCGGTGAAGGGCGCGGACGTGTTCCTGGGCCTTTCGGTCGCGGGCGCGATGACGCAGGACATGGTGAAGTCGATGGCCGACAAGCCGATCATCTTCGCCATGGCGAACCCCGATCCGGAAATCTCGCCGCCCGAAGCGCATGCGGTGCGCCCCGACGCCATCGTCGCCACCGGCCGGTCGGATTATCCCAATCAGGTCAACAATGTGCTGGGCTTCCCCTTCATCTTCCGCGGCGCGCTGGACGTGCGGGCGACCGGGATCAACGAGCCGATGAAGCTCGCCGCCGCCAAGGCGATCGCGGAACTGGCGCGCGAACAGGTGCCGGAGGAAGTGGCCAAGGCCTATGGCCGTTCGCACAGCTTCGGGCCCGACTATATCATCCCCGCGCCCTTCGATCCGCGCCTGATGGAGGTCGTCCCCTCCGCCGTCGCGCAGGCGGCGATGGAAACCGGCGTCGCGCAGAAGCCGATTGCGGAGATGGCGGCCTACCGCCAGTCGTTGAAGGCCCGGCTCAATCCGACCACGTCCGTCCTGACCACCGCCTATGAAGTGGCGAAGGCCAATCCGAAGCGCGTCGTCTTTGCCGAAGCGGAAGAGGAAGTGGTGCTGCGCGCGGCGATCCAGTTCCGGACGCTGGGCTATGGCATCCCCGTGCTGGTCGGGCGCGGCCATGTCTATGACAAGCTCAAGGAACTGGGCGTGCAGGACCCGGAAAGCTTCGAACTGCACAACAGCGTCAACTCGCCGCTGGTGCCGGAGATGGTCGACACGCTCTACAAGCGGCTCCAGCGCCGCGGCTATCTGCGCCGCGATTGCGAGCGGATGGTCAATCGCGACCGCAACATCTTCGGCTCGCTGTTGGTGAAGATGGGTCATGCCGACGCGATGATCACCGGCATGACCCGGCCCTTCGCCCAGACGCTGCGCGAAGTGAAGCGGGTGATGGACCCGGCGGCGGACCGCACCCCCTTCGGCATCCATGTGCTGGTGACGAAGGACAAGACGGTGTTCCTGGCCGACACCACGGTCAATGAGCGCCCCTCGGCGCAGGAACTGGCGGACATCGCGGAAGGCACGGTGGCGGTCGCCCGCCGCATGGGCCACGACCCGCGCGTCGCCTTTCTGTCCTATTCCAATTTCGGCAACCCGCCGGGCAGCTTCCTCGATAATGTGCGCGACGCGATCAAGGCGCTGGAAGAGCGGAATGTCGACTTCGAATTTGAAGGCGAAATGACCGTCGACGCGGCGCTCAACCCCACGGTGATGAAGAATTACCCCTTCAGCCGCCTGTCCGGCCCGGCCAATATCCTGGTGATGCCGGGGCTTCAGTCGGCCAATATCTCAGCCAAGCTGCTGCGCGAACTGGGCGGCGCGACCATGATCGGGCCGATGCTGGTCGGCATGGACAAGTCGGTGCAGATCGCCACCATGGCGTCCAACGCTTCGGAACTGCTGACGCTGGCGGTGCTGGCTTCGGCGGGTGTGGCGATCTGACGGAAGTGCGGGTTTGAGCGACTGGCCGGAGATGGCCAATCCAGGACATTCCCCTCCCGTAAACGGGAGGGGTTAGGGGTGCGAGCGTAGCGAGCTTCTGACTTAGCCGTTGCAAAACAGCGCAGATGCCGCGCCAGCCCACCCCCTAGCCCCCTCCCGCCTGCGGGAGGGGGAATGTCCGCCTTCCACCCTAGATCGCGCGCCCTTTCCAGTCGGCCAGATCGTCCGGCTGGTCGATGTCGAAGCCCAGACCGCGCCGGACGACCGGCGAGAACATCAAACCAAGCCTTTCCGCTTCCGCCCTGTGCGCCGCGAAACTGCCCTGGCCATAATGGAACTGGAAATCCGCCGCTCGTGGCAGAGGCAAGGACAATGCATTGGTTCCCCGCCCATGGACATCGGGCGCGGCCGCAATGCCGGGGGCGTCCAGCAGTGCCGCCACATCCGCTGCCTCGACCAGCGGCAGGTCGGCCGAGAGAAACAGCATCCGCTCGACTCCTGCTCCCCATGCCGCATCGCGGGCGCTCGTCACGGCAGGGTTAAGGCCGCCGCCCGGATCATCGAGCAAGCCTATGCTCTCCGGCAATCCATGCCGCGACGGCCCCAGCAGCCGCAGCCTTTCCATCCCGACCACTTCCGCCGCAGCCCCCACCGTGCGGTGCAGCATCTCCGCAACCAGATTGCGCCGTCCGGTTTCGTCCAAAACAGGCGCCAGCCGCGTCTTGCAGGCGGCGGGCGCCTTGACCGGGATGACGATCCAGCAGTTCATGACCGTCAACCGGCGATCCGTTCGGCCAGATCCAGCGCCGCCCGCGCCACCCGGGCGCGGTCGTCCAGCGTCTTCATCAGCGTGTCGGTGACGGCGTGGGGAATGTCCAAACCCTCGCTCCCGTCGCGCACGTCGACCAGCAGCGCGTCGATGACGCCTTCATAATGGGCGGCAATGGCCTGGTTGGTGACGCCCAGTCCCAACTCGCCCATCAGCTTGGCGGTCGGTCCCTTGACCGCCTGCCCGCCGACGATCGGTGACACCGCGACGACCGGCGCCTTCCTTGCCGCCAACGCTTCGCGGACGCCGGGCACCGCCAGAATCGGGTCGACGCTCAGCCAGGGATTGGACGGCGCGATCACTATGGCGCGGGTTGCGGGATCGCTGATCGCCTCCATTACGCCGGGGGCAGGATTCGCTTGTTCCGCACCCTCGAAGCGGATCGCCCGGACCGCCGGGACGCAGCGCTGCTCGACGAAATAGCGCTGGAAGGGGAGGTCGCCCGCATCGGTGGAGACATGGGTGGCCACGGCATCGTCGCTCATGGGCAATATCTTGAGGCCAAGGCCCCAGGCCGTCGCAAAACGGGCCGTTACCGCGCTCAACGTTTCGCCCGACGCCAGCATGTGCGACCGCAGCACATGCAGCGCCATGTCGCCGTCGCCCAGCAGGAACCAGTCCTCGCCGTCCAGCGATTTGAGCGCGTCCATGAAGCTCCATGTCTCACCCTCGCGGCCCCAGCCCTGCGCGGCATTGGCCCTGCCCGACAGGGTATAGAGCAGCGTGTCGATGTCGGGAGAGATCGCCAGCCCGAGATGACGGAAATCGTCCCCCGTGTTGACGATGGCGGTGATGTCCTCCGGCGGGCAGACCTGCATCAGCCCCAGCACCAGCTTCGCGCCGCCGACGCCCCCGGTCAGAACGACGATGCGGCCGCTCACCGGAACAAATCCTCTTCCAGCGGGCGGACCAGCGCGCCCGCGCCTGCATCTCCTTCGGGCAGGGCTACGCCGCGCAGCAGGGCGGCGGGCACGCTTTCCGCACCCTCGCCCGTCACCAGCGTCGCGGCGGTGGCGATCTGGTCGGCCAGCGCGATCTGCGTCACCTCCAGCCGCCGTCCGTCCCGATCCTCTTCGCCGCGGCGGTCGACCAGCGCGGGCAATCCCGCCGCGCCGATTGCGACGCCCACCACGCCGTGGCGCCATGGCCGCCCGAAACTGTCGGAAACGACGATGCCGATCCCGGCCGCCTCGGGCCCCGCCAGCGCCGCCAGCAGGCCGCGCGCCGATCCGTCGGGATCGAGCGGCAGCAGCAATGCGCGATCTTCATCCCCCGGCCCGATATTGGACCGGTCGATGCCGCCGTTCGCCATCACATGGCCCAGCCGGTGGCGGGTGATCAGCACATGGGGCACCGCGCGCACCACGCTGCTGCTTTCGCGCAGCACCAGTTCGACCAGCCGGGGGTCCTTGCGCGTCGTGGCGGCCAGCTCCAGCGCCTGCGCGCCCGGCTCGACGCTGTCCAGCGCGACCATCCGTCCTTCCGCCTTGGACAGGATCTTCTGCGTCACGACCAGCACATCGCCGGTCTGGAGCGGCCACAGGCCCGCCTTCGCCAGACTGTCGCGCAGCACCGCCGCCAGATCGTCGCCGGCCCGGATTTCAGGAATATCGCATAGCGGATGAATCGAGATCATGCCGTGCTGTAGCGTGCAATTGCCGGTTAAGGTAGCATTGCGATTTCCCGGAAAAGGAAACTCATGAGCTTATCAGCGGGATTCGCTTGCCATGCCCCGGCCGAGTCTGGAAGAGAGGCGACGATGAAGATCAGTGACGATATTTTTCCCCTTCAGGGCGTCCGCGCATGAGCGAGGCCATCGCCTTCGACAGCGGCACTTTCCGCCGTGTGCTGGGGCATTATCCCACGGGGGTCTGCGTGGTGACGGCGGTGGAGGACGATCATGCGCCCACCGGCATGGTCGTCGGTTCCTTCACCTCCGTTTCGCTCGATCCGCCGCTGGTTGCCTTTTTCCCTGCCAAGAATTCGCTGAGCTGGCCGCGGATCGAAAGGGCGGGGAAATTCTGCGTCAACATCCTCGCCAGCGACCAGAAGCCGCTTTGCCAGCAATTTTCGGCCAAGGGCGCGAACGACAAGTTCGCCGGGGTGACGCATCGCGTCTCCGCCAATGGCTCCCCGATCCTGGATGGGGTGGTGGCCTGGATCGACTGCCGGCTCGAAGCGGTGCATGAAGCGGGCGACCATTATATCGTGCTGGGCCGGGTCATCGCGCTGGAGGTGGAAACGCCGGGCAAGCCGCTGCTCTTCTTCCAGGGCGGCTATGGCGAATTCGCTCATCTGAGCTGATCCTGTCGATCAGCGTTGTGCGGGGGAACACTGGGCCGGCCCCCGGCGCGCCATGATCCTGCGCAGGACCATGGCCGGCCCTATGGAAGCGCATGTCCGCTTTCCATCCCCCATTGCCGCCGCTGAATCGCATCTCCCCGCGACCCGGAGGGGATCTCCGAAAACCCGCGAAAAATCATGGCCGTTACGGCATGGCGAGGGTATAGCCTGCCGGGCAGGCGGATAGGCGCGCCGAAGACGCGCCGCGAATGAGGAGATGCCGTTTTGAGCGCGATCGAGCGTTTTCCCAATCTGGTGACCATGTTCTTCGCCCGCGCCAAGGCGATGGGGGACACGCCCTTCCTCTGGCGCAAGGTGGCTGGCCAATGGAAGTCGCTGAGCTGGACCGAAGTCGCGCATGACGTCGCCGCACTGGCCAGCGCATTGCAGGCGCAGGGATTGAGGCCCGGCGATCCGGTGATGCTGGTGAGCGAGAACCGGCCGGAATTCTGCATCGCGGACCTTGCCATCATGGCCGCGGGCTGCGTCACCGTGCCGACCTACACCACCAACACCACGCGCGATCATCAGCATATCCTGACCGACAGCGGCGCCCGGGCCGTCATCGTCTCCACCGCCAGGCTGGCGCAGAACCTGATGCCAGCCGTGCTGCGGTCGCAGGCGAGCTTCGTCATCGGCATGGAGCCGTTGCGCGGCATGCAGGGTCATGTCGCCTGCCATTTGTGGAGCGACCTGATCGCCCATTATCCCACCGACATCGATGCCTGCGCCGCCGGCCAGACGGCGAAGCGCGACGATCTGGCCTGCATCATCTACACCAGCGGCACCGGCGGCGCGCCGCGCGGGGTGATGCAGCATCATGGCGCCATCCTCTGCAATATCGAGGGGGCGGACAAGTTGCTGGAGGAGGATTTCGGGCGGGACGAAGAGGTGTTCCTGTCCTTCCTGCCGCTGTCCCACGCCTATGAACATAGCGGCGGCCAGTTCCTGCCGATCATGGCGGCGGGGCAGATCTATTATGCGGAAGGGCTGGAAAAACTCGCCAGCAATATCGAGGAGGCGCGGCCGACGATCATGGTCGTCGTCCCCCGCCTGTTCGAAGTGCTGCGCGCCCGCATCATCAAGTCGGTCGAGAAGCAGGGCAAATTCCCCACCTATCTGCTGGGCCAGGCGCTGCGCATCGCGGCCAGGGAACAGCGCGGGCGAAAATCGCTGCTCGACCTGCCGATGAAGGCGCTGCTGGCGCGCACGCTGAAGCCGAAGATCGCGGCGCGCTTCGGCGGGCGGATGAAGGCGCTGGTGTCGGGCGGGGCGCCGCTCAATCCGGATGTCGGCCTGTTCTTCGACGCGATGGGGCTGACGCTGCTCCAGGGTTATGGCCAGACCGAGGCGGGGCCGGTGATCAGTTGCAACCGCCCCCGCGCCGGGATCGCGATGGACACGGTCGGCCCGCCGCTCGACGGGGTGGAGGTGCGGATCGCGGAGGATGGCGAGATTCTCGTGCGCGGCGAACTGGTGATGCACGGCTATTGGCGCAATCCCGCGGAAACGGAGAAGGCGCTGCAAAATGGCTGGCTCCACACCGGCGACATCGGGGAGATCGATGAAAAGGGCCGCATCCGCATCACCGACCGCAAGAAGGACCTGATCGTCAACGACAAGGGCGACAATGTCTCGCCGCAGAAGGTGGAGGGCATGCTGACGCTCCAGCCGGAGATCGGGCAGGCGATGGTCTATGGCGACCGCCGCCCGCATCTGGTGGGTCTGCTGGTGCCCGATGCCGAATGGACGCGGGAATGGGCGCAGGCGCAGGGACGGAAGGTTGAAGGGATCGCGGCCGATCCCGCCTATCAGGCGGCGCTGCGCGCGGCGGTCGACCGGGTGAATGACGACCTGTCCGTGATCGAACGGGTGCGGCGGTTCATCCTGGCGGATGAGCCCTTCACCATCGACAATAGCGAGATGACGCCGTCGATGAAGATCCGCCGCCACGTCATCCGCGCCCGCTATCAGGAACGGCTCGACGCGCTGTACAAGGGGTGAAGCCTGGCTGATCCTGTTCCTGCCTTTGCAGGACCAGGACGCCATAAGGAAGCAACCCTATTTCGACGGCGCGCGATAGGGGATGAAGTCACCCAGCGCGCAATTTCCCGTCACCATGCCGGTCATCAGGTCGGCGCTGGTCAGCTGGTCCCCGCGGCAATATTGCGATCCCCAGGTCCTGATGATCAGCGTGTCGCCGCGCGACAGCCCGGAACAGCTGCCGATCAGGTCGTTGCGGTAGACCAGCCGCCGGCTGACCCGGTACAGCAGGACGCTGTTGCTGATGGCCGTCAGATTGGACTGGGATTCCCGATTGACGCAGCTCGTCCTTTCGCCCGGCACCTTGCCCGCCAGGGCCCGTTCCAGCTCGCTCGTCTGTTTTTCGGTCAGCCTGGGCGGCTCATAGCTGTCCGAACATCCGGCCAGCAGCAGCGGGGCCAGGCGCAGGCTGGAACGCAACATCCATGGACGCATGGCATCTCTCCTCATTCGTCCCGCTTGCAGGACGACAAAGCAGCGCGAAAACCGTCACGCCGCATCCTTCGCCGCGCGCCGTTCGGCCAGTTGCGCGACATCGCGGGCGCGCATGAAGACATTGGTCGCGCGTTCCTGCCCGATGCTGGTCGGCACCGTGGCCTCTCCCCGCGAACGCGCCGCGTCGACATCCCCCATGCGGGCGCGCAAGGCGGCGTTGTCCGGCTCCACCGTCAGGGCGAAGCGGCCGTTCGACTGCGTATATTCATGCGCGCAATAGACGGCCGTATCGTCGGGCAGGGCGGCGAAGCGCTGCATATTGGCGAACATCTGCGCCGCCGTTCCCTCGAACAGCCGGCCGCAACCCATGGCGAACAGCGTGTCCCCGACGAAGATCAGGCGGTCGTCGGTCAGATGATAGGCGATATGCCCGGCGGTATGGGCTGGCACCTCCAGCACGGTGGCCTGATGGGCGCCGATGCGGACGCTGTCGCCCTCCCGCACCCTGCGGTCGAGCGTGCCGATCTTATCCGCCTCCGCCGCCGGGCCGGTGATGATGCAGCCCGTCGCCGCCTTGATCGCCGCATTGCCGCCGACATGGTCGCCATGCCAGTGGGTGTTCCAGATCTGGCCGATGGTCCAACCCCTCTGCCGGGCCGCTTCCAGCACCGGCTCCGCCACGGCGGGATCGACGGCCACAGTCTCCCCGCTGGCGTCGTCATGCAGCAGCCAGACGTAATTGTCGCTCAGAACGGGTATGCGGACGACCTCCAGCATGGCCTACCAGGCTCCCACATTGGGCATCGATGCCCAGGGTTCGGCCGGATCAAGATGTCCGTCCTGCAACAGTTCGATGGAGATATTGTCCGGCGTCCGCACGAAGGCCATGTGACCGTCGCGCGGCGGCCGGTTGATGGTGACGCCCGCGTCCATCAGCCGCTGGCAGGTCTCGTAGATATTCTCGACCCGATAGGCGAGATGCCCGAAATTGCGTCCGCCGCCATAGACCTCCGGCGGCGTACCGTCCTCCGCCGGCCAGTTGTAGGTCAGTTCGACCTGCGCCTCTTCATCGCCGGGCGCGGCGAGGAAGACCAGCGTGAACCGCCCCTGCGCATTGTCGATGCGCTTCTGCTCCTCTAGGCCAAGCAGGCGGAAGAAGTCGACGGTGCGGTCAATGTCGGTCACGCGGATCATCGTGTGCAGATATTTGGGCAAGAAGTCACTCCATTCGTCGCCATAAAGCAACGGTTCATCTCTGAAAACCTAAGACGCTTCCAAGATAAGATGCGTCGGGCTTCGACGGAAGAGGGAGGCAGGCATGGCCTTAACTTATCATGACAAGCTTTTCATGGGATGCGCGGCCGTTCTGGCGCTCGGCATGGTCGGCGGCGGCTATCTGCTGGGCGATGGGCTCAAGCGGGCGAAGGCGGCGGACCGATCCGTCACCGTGCGCGGACTGGCGGAAAGGGATGTGACCGCGGACCTCGCCACCTGGTCGATCAGCTATTCCGCCACCGGTTTCGACCTGCCCGCTGTCCGGGCGGAGATCGACAATAACACCCGCGAACTGCGCGCCTATTTCGCCGGCCTCGGCTTCAGGCCGGATGCGCTGACCGCCACCGGCGCCGGGGTCAACCAATATATCAACAATGGCGTCAACACGATCACCATCACCCAGCGGATGTTGCTGCGCACCACCGACATTCCCCGCGCCCAGCGCGCCGTGGCGCAGCAATTCGACCTGGTCCGGCGGGGCGTCACGCTGCAGGAGGGGTCGGGCATGCGCTACAGTTTCACAAGGCTCAACGACGTGAAGCCCCGGATGGTCGCCGCCGCGACCAGGGATGCCCGCGCCGCCGCCGAGCAGTTCGCCCGCGACAGCGGGGCGAGCGTCGGCGGCATCAAGAGCGCGACGCAAGGCTATTTCTCGATCGAACCGCGTGATGGCGAAGCCGACGGGTCGAGCGACACACCCTATAAGAAGGTGCGCGTCGTCACGACCGTCGACTTTTACCTCAAATAGCCATCAATCCTTGTCGTCGCCGATGATCGCACCGGCAGCGCCGCCGATCACAGCGCCCTCCACCGTGCCAAGGCCGGTGGCGGAGCCCACCACGGCGCCGCCCGCCCGCCGATCAGCCCGCCGCGCGTCGCGCCATGCGAACAGGCGGTCAGCGCCAGCGCGCCCGCCGTCAGCAGGCCCAGCGCCGCGATCCTTCCATGACGATCCGGCATCCTCATGCTCCTTTTCCCCTCGCGTCCCGCCTGGCGGGCCAACGGAGAATGGCGGGCGGAGGTTCCTTGGTCGCCCTTCAGCGGGCGGGCTTTGGCGGCAGGCGGGAAAGATTGTCGGCGGCCGCCTTTCCCGCCGGCGCTTCCGCCGCCAGCTTCACCGCCCGCTGCCAGGCGGAACGGGCCACATCCTCATGATCGGTGAGGATGGCGATATTGCCTTCCTCCAGCGCGACGGAGGCATCGTCGGGCGAAAGCTGCACCGCCCGCGCGATATGCGCCTGCGCCAGCTTCATTTCCCCCGATCGCCGGGCCAGCGTGGCCGAAAGCAGCCAGGCCAGCGGGTCCCGCGGCACCTGATCCAGCGCCGCATCGAGCGAAGCGCGGGCGCCCTTCACATCGTTCAGCGCCACCAGCGCGCGGGCGCGGTCCAGATGGACCTCGCCCTTCTCCAGACCGTCGGGCAACCCGCGCGCCAGCGCCGCGTCGAAATCGTCCCGCGCCTTGGCGGCGTCGCCACCAGCCAGCGCGGCATTGCCGGCCTGCGCCCAGAGCCGGCCGCTCTGCACCATTTCGCCATTGCGTTCGGCTTCGTCCGCCCCCTGTTCGAAGGCGACGATGGCGGGCGCCCAGCGTTCGGCGCGGGCATAGGCAAAGCCCATGCAGTTGCGCGCATAGAAGCTGCCGCCGTCGATCCGCCATTGCTGAGCGAAGGCGACGCCCTTGTCCGGCGCCTCCACCGCCTGGTCCAGGCAGGCCTGGAATTTCGCCGCATATTTGTCCGGCACCGGAATGCGGCCCTCACTCGCTCCTGCTCCTGACCGCGCCGGAGCGGCCGACGCAGAAGCCGCCGCTTCCGCCTTTTCCTTCCTCTTGCGGTTCATCACCGCCTCGACCTCCGGATCATAGGCCTGCGGGGCGAGCAGCAGCAGCGGGAGGAAGAGGAAGGGCATCAGAGGCTGTCCAACAGGCTGGAGACGGTCCGGATCAGCAGGGCGATGTCCGGGTCGCGGGAAAGGCGATGGTCGCCATCCTTAATCAGCAGCGTCTGCACATCGGATGAACGCAGCCGCTCCGCGATCCGCAACGCCGTTCGCCAGGGCACGTCGGGGTCGGCCTGCCCCTGCAACAGCCGCACCGGGCAATCGATCGCGATCTCCCCCTCCAGCAGCCGCAGCGACTGGCCCGATTCCCAGAAGGCCAAGGTGGTGACATAGGGGTTATCGCCATAAGGGGTCGGTTCGACGATCCGTCCTTCCGTCGCCAGCAGGGCCTTGTCCGCGTCGGTAAAGCCCCATTCGGTGAAATCCGGCGCCGCCGCGATGCCGACCAGCCCCGCCACCCGCTCCGGCCGGGCCAGCGCGATCAGCAGCGCCAGCCAGCCGCCCATGGAAGATCCCACCAGCACCACCGGCCCCTGGGTCAGGGAATCGATCAGCAGCAGCGCATCGTCGCGCCAACTCGCCAGCGTGCCATCCTCGAACCGTCCCTCGCTCGCGCCATTGCCGGCATAATCGAGCCGCAGCATCGCCCGGCCCTGATCCTGCGCCCAACCGTCCAGCGCAACCGCCTTGCCGCCTTCCATGTCGGACATGTAGCCGGGCAGGAAGACGATCGTGGGGGCGGTGCCGGGCCGGTGCCGACAGGCCAGCCGCAACCCGTCCGGCCGAGGGTGAAAGGCGGGCGGCGCAACGTCGGGACGATCCATGCTATTTCTCCGGTTCAACGGCAGGGGCCTGAAAAAGGCCCGTAAAAAGCTCTTGGCCTGGAAACCAGAAAAATAAAAAATAATGCGCCTGCCGTGATTGACAGCCCCCCGGCCAGCGGCTAGTTGCGCGCTCCTACCCCGTGCCCAGATGGCGGAATTGGTAGACGCACCAGCTTCAGGTGCTGGCGATCGCAAGGTCGTGGAGGTTCGAGTCCTCTTCTGGGCACCATTTGTTCTTCCGCAGAAATCCGGATAGATCGAAAAAACCGCTGGAAACAGCGGTTTTTTTGCGTCTGGCGTCCGCTGGTTTCCGCTCGTGGATTTGGGAATCCGAGGTACCTGAGGGTATCTTCGTGGGTATCAGCCAACGCGGCCGCAGGAGATACCCCCATGGCACTTTCATCCCTTGCACTGAGCAAAGCAAAACCCCGTGAAAAGCCCTACAAGCTCGCAGACGGGCACGGACTCTACCTTCTGATTACCCCTCAAGGCGGCCGTTACTGGCGCATGAATTACCGGTTCGGCGGCAAAGCCAAGACGATGGCAATGGGGGTGTTCCCATTGATCACCCTGGCAGAAGCGCGAGAGAAACGAGATGCGGCCCGGAGGCTACTCGCGGCTGGATCGGACCCGAGCGCAATACGCAAGGAAGCTGAGGCACGCGAAGCGTTTGAAGCGACCACTGGCTTTCGGACCGTCGCCGAAGAGTGGCTGGCGAAACGAGAACGCGAAGGGCTTGGGGCCGTCACCCTTGGCAAGGTCAAGTGGCTGCTTGAGTTTGCTTATCCCTCCTTGGGCAACCGAAAGATCAGCGAGATCACAAGCATGGAGCTGCTGGCAGTTCTGCGTCAGGTCGAAAGTCGCGGTCGACACGAAACTGCTAGGCGGTTGAGAAGTGTGTGCGGCAGGGTCTTTCGTTATGCGATCGCCACCGGACGGGCAGAACATGATCTATCGGCCAATCTGCGCGACGCCCTGACCACGCCCAAGGTGAAGCATCTGGCTGCAATCACCAACAGTCAGCAGGTCGGCCCACTCATGCGGGCAATCGAAACCTTTGATGGCCATGCGGTTACACGGGCAGCTCTGCGACTTGCGCCTCATGTTTTCGTCCGCCCCGGCGAGCTACGTCATGCCGAATGGGCCGAGATCGATTTCGACAAGGCGTTGTGGTGCATCCCAGCGGAAAAGATGAAAATGCGCCGCCCCCATCGCGTACCGCTATCGAGGCAGTCGCTGGCGATCTTTGCTTCCATTCGAGAGATCACCGGGACAGGCAAGTTTGTCTTTCCCGGCTTCCAGTCCTTGAAGCGTCCTATGTCCGAGAACGCTTTGAACGGAGCGCTTCGTAGACTCGGCTATTCAGGCGACGAGATGACGAGTCACGGCTTTCGAGCCATGGCGAGCACCTTGCTCAATGAAATGGGAAGATGGCATCCAGACGCTATTGAGCGCCAATTAGCACATGCTGAAGCTGACGCGGTTCGGCGCGCCTATGCCCGAGGAGAATATTGGGACGAACGTGTAGCGATGATGCAGGCATGGTCGGACTATCTCGATGACCTAGCCGGTAAGCCACCTACTTGAACCCTGGAAATGCATCATCGGATAAGTTGGTGGTTAAAGTACACCAGCGGGCATGTTGGCTTGAATTTGGCCGCTTGCGGTCAGGCAACCTTTGAGTACGCTACGAAGAAAGCGGACATTAGATCAACTAGCCGTTCGAGCGAGAAGAACCAGAAGCAGCCGTTATGGTGGCATGCTCGCTCGCCGAAAGCAGACGGCCGTTCACATAATGGCGTGCATCTTGAGCAGGCCAAGATGAACCGGCATTGGGGACAATTAGCGATTGCCGTGGCACGAGCGTAGCGACGATTTCTTAAAATAGGGCAGGATTGTTGGGCAGCCTATCGATAAATCTCCGATATCGGCCAGTCAGGATCGGGTGGTGCGTAAAGCGTGGCGATTTAGCTGCGTTCCGCTACTCCGCGCGTCGTTCCTTTTCGTTGTGGGGCGGACGCTTCAATCCGATTATTCCGATCGATGATCCTACAGAAGCGCGTGCTCTGATCGACCTGTTCCGAGTGGATTGCCTTTATGCGGCGACGAAGTCCGAAGAGGCCGCGGCCTTCATCGAGTCACAGGCTCATCTGCCATGGCCCGATTATCAGCGCAGGTTTGTAATCGACCGGGGACACATCGGAAAAACGTCAACCTTTGCCGATCTGCTGGCGCCCACGCGGATGCTGTTCGAGGAGCATTACAAAAATAACCCGCAGGCCGACCCATTGATCGTCCTGCATGAATGGAGTGAGGAAGATCCACTTGCGGACATATTGCTTGCGACCTTCGGCGGTTTGCCACCGACCGAGGAGAGTGCGCACGACTATTCCGGATTGATCCAGCAGTATCTCCGGGCGCCGCTCCACAAGTTGGCACCCGATATGCCGATCGAGCTTCCCGGGATGGCCCAAATGTCTCTGGCCAGTTTCAACAGACTTGCCATGGAGCAGCATTACGCGGTGCGCTCGAACCACTATCAGCCCGGCTTCTACGTAGGCAATGCCGCGGATTTCGATGATCTTGTCAGCTACTGGAACCTGCGTGCCACCGACATTCCCCTGATATTCTACGACCCGGCGCACGAGGGGCGTCTCGATCATTTGCGAGACCAATGGTTGGGGCGCGTTGCTCCACCGGCCGGCTCTCAACCGAGCCCGGCTTGGCGCCACGGCATAGCGATATGGTCGCGCAGCGATCCTCGGACCCTGGAACTTACCGGCTTCGGCGAGCAAAAAATGTTCTGTTCGGTCAATCCTGTAATCTGGAACGGGCTTAATGTGCGTGCTCCGATCATGGTGTTCGGGTCGGAGAGCGTGCTTGCTTCGGTCGATGACGCTAAAGAGCCGCCGACGATCGCCTTCATGATCCCGAATTCACCGCTTAAGGACAACGGGGGTCTATCAGATCAACAATATGTAGTTTCAGTCGATCCCGGGATCGGTCTGCTTGGCAACGAGCGTTTCACGTTGCATCCGCCGTTCTTACCGCATCTGAACGAATTTTATGGCCGCAATGGCGTCGTGCACTGGAACAAAGCGCGAGCGGAACCAGGGGCCCTCGGCATTGTCGTCGGCGGATCAGCACATGATCTCACCATAAGAGCGATCGAGACGCGAGAGCTGTTCGAGAAGATATTCAAGAGCGTCGGGATTTCTGCGACTCCCAGTCCAGCCGGGCTGGTCTGCGATCGACTCGTGCGTCAGATGGGCGGCGTCGATGGCTGTCGTGTCTTTCGTATCGGGGGAGTACGCGACCTCATTGAAAGCTATCCGCCGGAAAGGAGCTTCACGACGAGCGCGGCTAAGCAGGCGATACGCGCCGAGGGAAGCAATCATCCCCTCAGCAATTATGAAAGCCTTTACATAGAGCCTCGGCGGTCCGGCGCGCGCCTGACCAATGATGCGGTGCTCGCGCACCTGCTTCGCAAGGAAGTGTTCAGACCCGGCCTCAAGCTCGACTGCCCGAGCTGCCGGCTTGAGTTCTGGAGATCACTCGATGATGTCCGGACAAATGCGGATTGCGAATATTGCGGGCACCTCTTTCATGTCGGGCCGCAGTTGCGCAATCGCGACTGGGCCTATCGGCGATCGGGCCTGTTCGGGCGGAACGATAATCAGCAAGGCGCGCTCCCCGTCATTCTGACCCTATTGCAGCTACATCATCTGCATGAGCCGACTTCGTTCGCTATGAGCACTGCAATGTCGCTCGAACCAAATGGGTCCGACATTCGCAAGTGTGAGACGGACTTCGTGTTTCTCGTCAATCGAGGCAGGGACCACCGAATCCAGGTCGCGATCGGAGAATGCAAGACCCGCCACGCCATTACCGAGGACGACGTCCAGAATTTGTTGCGCGTTGCCAAAGCGTTTCCCACCGATCGATTCGACGTGTTCCTGATCTTCTCGAAGATGGCCGATTTCAGCGAAGAGGAGGCAAAATGGATTGCGGCCGCCAACGATGAGTATGTCCGGCGCGCCATCATGCTCACCCCGCGAGAGCTCGACAGCTGGCATCCCTATGAGCGCGCAGCCGAGCTATTTGACATCGACCGTACGATCATAGATCTCGAGGGCATGGCCAATGCTACGCATCGGATCTTCTTCGAGAAGGCCCCCCGTCCATCTCAGCCGCTGACCGATCCGGCAAACAAGGGAAACCAGACGGTCGGTTCATACGCGCCTCAAATTGATCCTGGAGCGACCTGAATTGGCGCTAACCGGAAGAACCAATCTGCGGAGATGACTGCTGTTTCGCGCGTTTGGGCATGGCCTTCAATGCCTTGGCGAATGGATCCACAACACCAACTTTGGAAAACTCGACAAGCTCATTAATCCCGCTCGCGCTGCGCATATGCATTGCCTCATATCGACAGACGGGAAGTTGACGATTGTCGCGAAAACGGCGATCGGGCCCTCCATTTTTATTTGGGTGTTTCCAAGTCCGATAAATGATCTCACAATCCTGCGGTACCGTGCCTTCCTCGATAAAGTTTGATGGCTGCCACTGAACCATGAGGTCAGCATAGCTCACCGCACCCACCTTCCGGCCGTCGTCGATGAAGGCGACGTCCGGCAAGAAATAGATCACCTGCTTTCCGACGTGGATGGAGGGCGGCGTCACATTGCAAGTGACATTCTTGGGAAGCGCATAGGTGAGTGTTGTGGGATTGCGCTTTACGATGTGGGAGGCTCCGGCATTGCGTTTCCAAGTCGTAAGATCCTGAACGCTGCCCCCTGCCTCTATGTGCCATTTTCCATGGCTCGCGGCCATCCTATCGAAGCTTTGGACCACCTGCTCAAAGGCCGTGTAAGTGGTCCCCTCGAGATCATAAAACAGCACGACGGTTCGTTTATAGGAATCCAGCCATGCGCCGAAAGCCCATGCCCCTAAACCGAGTAACCAAATGATCATGCCAGGTGGGCCGGCCACCGCAATAGCCAAGAGACCAAGAAATCCGAAGCCGAGTCCGAAGAGCAGAGCAGCGCTGGGCTTTTGCCGCTTCTCGTTTATCTCGTCCAGTATCTCGGAATAGGCGCTGTCGCGCATTGCGAGGACATCGCCCGAATCCACCTCGACCATATGCACACCGCCTTGAAAACCACTGGCGGGCACCTGTGGTTTTGCGGTGGTCGGAACGGCTTGCGCATTACCGCGCCGGGTTCCCGGTGAACCAATCGTAGCTCTATAGTAGAAACCTCCCCGTCCAGCGTGAACATAGTGACCGCGTGGCCCCGTTCCTATCCGCAAGCCTTTTACGCCAACAGAAGCGCCTACGCCTCCCGACGAAAAATTGAACCGAAACGGACCGGCTTTTATGGATTTCCGAAAATAGAACGGCATGATTCCCCCAATCACTACTTTCGTCTCTTACCGCCAGAGCAAAAGCAAGCGGAGGATGATCTGATGTGGTATCAATGGCTTTCGAGATTGGCATGGTTCGACGCGAGTGACCGATTAGATCCGTATTGCCGCCCGGCAGCTTTCCAGGTCAGCCTTCCTTGAGCCGGGCCACCAGTTCCCTGATCCCCTCGACCGGCACCAGCGTTGCGCTGCCGAGCTTGAGTATCCTGATCTCGCCCTCGGCAATGAGCTCGTACAATTTGCTGCGCCTGATCCCCAGCATCCGGCAGGCATCGGGAATGCGCACGGTAATCGGTTCGATCCGGTCCTGCTGTAGCAGGTCCGTGTTCTTCAGCGGTCGATGCTCACGGCTCATTGCAAACTCCTCAGCTTACGGGTGGTGGGATCGTCGGTCGCCGGAGCCGCCTTGCCCGCGAACCGATCGGCAATCTCGTCGATGAGTTCGGCAAACATCTTGGCCCCTGCGGCCTGCGCCGCCTCGTTCACCGGGGTCATCGCCCCAGTGGTGAGCTGATGCCGGACCATGCGGGCCAGCACCTCCCATACCAGCGCCTGATTGCGCCGCAGCCAGTCGGTGTTGCGCTCGATCCTGGTGAGGCGAATGCCGATGGCTTCGTCGGACTTCGGCGCCTGTCGCCGGTTGAACCAGGCGTCGAGCGCCTCGACCAATATCTCAGACCGCGCCCGCCCCGAACTTGCCGCGAGATGCTCAAGCCGCCTGCTCATCTCCTCGGGCAGGAACAGTTGGTGCCGGGTCTTGTAGCTCTTCATAGGGCGTTGATCTCCGGTGGCAGCGGACCAGCCCAGCGCAAGGGGGGACACAGAAGCGATCCGCTGCCATGGACGAGTATCGCAGTCCGGCTTCTGCTTGGGGATGGTGCAGATCGGCCCAGATGGGCCCAGTTCGGACTCACATGCTGCCGATGCTGGGACCGCTGCGGCCCCGGCCAATGGTCCAGCTGATCGGCCGGTCCTCGCGCATCAGCCCGGAAAGCTGCTTGCCGACATGCCGCTCCAACTCATCGCGCCAGGGAACCAGGGTGAACTCATGGCTGCGCTCGATCAGCGCGAACCGCCCGGAGGTCATGGTCACTTTTCGCGTGAGCGTTCCCTCCACCCGTTCGCCCGGCACAGGCTCGGCAAAGATCAGGCCCAGTTCCTTCGATAGCTGCCCTGCCACGGCGCGCACCTCGCGCTCCCGGAGGATGCGCAGCAGATTGCGGCGGTAGATCACCTCATCGCCCTGCCGCTCAGCCAGTTGCTGCTCGACCAGCCATTGCTGGCGCAGCGCCAGCGCCTTGCGCACCTCCTGGCCATAGCCGCTGGTGGCGATGGGCGCTTTGTCAGGGGCGGTCAGCTCACGGTCCAGCCAGGTCGCGGCATGAACGCCCGCCTGCTGGAGGATCGGCTCTGTCGACAGCATCTCGACCTTGACCGGCTCGGTCCTGAGCTTGCGCTGCTCATAGGCCCGCACGGTGTCGAGATGATCGGGACCGATCCTCCATGTGCCGTCTGCTTCGCGTTCCGGCTTGCCGGTCGTCTTGCGGATCGCCTCCAGCCGCCGGACATGGGTTTCGACGAAAGCCTCGCTGGCATGAGGGTCATGGTTGAGGTGAATGCCCAGACCATAGCGTCCGCCATGGGCCTGGGCGATACGGGCAACCGTGTGATCCACGGCGCGGGGTTCTGCCTGCCTCGGCGTGAGGCTCACCATGCCGCCAATCGGCGTGGGCTCGGCGCTTGCGCCGATATCGACATAATGGCTGCGCCCATCGATGCTATCGACGATGAGATAACGGCGCTCATGATCGTCATCGGCAGTGCCCCGTTTTACGACCTTGCCGATGACCGGACCTGTCATCTGTGCGGCTACGCCATGGACGACATAGCGGCCGGCATCGATCTGGGTCGCTTCCTTCTCCTTCGTCATCTCCCGGTGCATGAGGCGGATGATGTCGCCGCGCATGCCCATGTCGGTGAGGGTCTTTTCCATATGAGGGGTAAGCGTCCAGGAAAGCGGTCCGGCCTGCTGTGCCAACTCCATCCGCTCCAGCACCCGCGCCCGGGCGACCAGCAGTTGCTGATGACCGGGATCGAACGCCACCTCTCCCTCCATCCGGCGGAGGTCGATGACATGATCCTTGGCCTGGGCCAGCATCATCCGGTCGAGCCGGGTGAGCCGTTCGGCATCGACCTCCAGCGCGAGTTGCTGGCGCACCTCGATCTCGCTCTGCGGTCCCAGCGCCCGGGTCATGATTTCCGATGCCCGGTAGCGGATGGCATGGGCGATATAGTCGCCTGCAATATTCAGGGTCTTGCCGTCCTCGGTGATGCCCCGGATCAGGATATGGCTATGGGGATGGCCCGTGTCGAAATGATCGACCGCCACCCAGTCAAGCGTAGTGCCCAGATCCTCCTCCATCTTCGCCATCAGGTCGCGGGTGAAATCGCGCAGATGATCGAAGGCTGGACCATCCTCGGGCGCGACGATCAGGCGGAACTGGTGGCGGTCGTCCAGACCGCGCTCGGCAAAGGCCCTGGCATCGGCCTCATCGGCGAAGGTCGAGTAGAAGCGCCCGCGATCCCCTTCGCGGCTGACGCCGTCGCGTTCGAGATAGCGCAGATGCATACCCACTGCTCCCGCCTTCCCGGCGAGCTTCACCACCCGCGCCTTGACCGTTACCCGCCGGGGCCGCACCCGCATGCCGCTGCCCTGGTCGAAGGACCAGCCCGAGCCGCGCGGCACGGCGGCCGCGATCCGGGCGCCACGGCCCCGCGCATTGAAGCGGCCGGTGCGAGGATGAGCACCGCCACCAGCATCGCCCAACCGGCGTGAATTGCCGCCGCGCCGGGCGACCTGCTTCATGATCTCCGAACGCAGCCTCCCCGCACGCGGCGAACGGCCGCTGTCGCGCCGCGAACGCCCGACGCGGGGCTCGAAGCTATCGTCATCCTGTGCCATCATCGAGGATATGGCGAGGATAGCCCCAAGGCCTCAAGTATCTCGCGCAAAAGTCACGCTTTTCGGCGGCTTTGCGAGCCAACGGTGCCGGTTCGACCTCCCGAAGGAGACAGGCCGTCTCCAGCAAAAAGGATGTGCAGGCAAGGGCTTGGCCGGGCAGATGCGGTGAAGCGTGCCGGCCTTTATCTTGCACACATCTCCTTACCTGGCACCCCTTCCTTATGTTCCCTATATGTTCTATTCTCAGGCCCATTCCGATTCTCAGGGGAAGGGCCAGGCATGGGCGTGCAGATCGAGGCAATGGATGGCGGGAAGCTCAAGCTGACCGGCGACGTCGAGACCGTCCTCGACCTGCCCGCCAGCGCCGTGACGGATGGGTTTTCGTTCGCCTTTTCCGACGGAACATTGCTCAAAGGCCATCATGATATCGGCAGTGGGCGCTGCCATTTTGCGCTCGCGGCGGAAGGGACGGCGTGCGTGAGGATCATGCGCGAAGGGCGGCATGATCGTGCACGGATCGACGGGCAAATCGAGTGGATGACGCTCGCCTGCGGCAGCAGGACGCTGTGCCCGATCCATGCGAAACCGCAGGATGACGGGCGGCAGTTGGTGCTGGATATCGAGTCGAAACAGGCGGCTTAGAGGCCCGTATGAACTGACAGAGTATCGTGGCAGGCAGCTTCCGTTCGGTGTGAACCTGCCTTACTCCTGCGCCACATAAATACCCCTGTCGAAGTCCCGCATCAGGGCAGTGCCGACCGGGGCTTCGATCCATCGGAGCCAGCTATCGTCGCGATTGAGCACTGCTCCCAGCGCCACATATGAAAATTTCCGCGCTTCCATATCGGCATCTGATGCTGAACCTTGTCGGCCCCGGATACGCCAGCCGCTATCGGGATACGCGTCGCCATCCTGCTGCATGTCGGGTTCTTCACGATAGATGAACTCGACCGGCTCTTCCCCATCGAGGATGCAATCATCGACGAGGCATCTGTCCCAATATTCCTTCTGGATTGGGCTGACGGGCGCTGTTTCGGGGTGCTCCCACTCGATAGCCAAGGCATGATGACGCTGGAAAACCACTTCATTGCCCAGCACAAGCGGGGATGTTGGCTCATCTGGCTGATTGGCGAGGGTGCCGCGAAGAAGATCGCCGTCCGCCTTCGTCACAGTCACCCACATGCGTTCCGCCGCCCATTTTTCCGTATCATGCGGATAGTCGAACAGGAGTTTGACGAGATCGTCTGGCCTGATTGCCGCCAGTTCGTTTGCGGTGGGGAGGAAAAATGTATAGGGCGCGTTAGCCGCAAGGGGGCGAGGGTCGGTCACGGTATAAGAGGGTAACGTGGCTTTTCGAGCATGCCGCACGAGATAGAATAGTGCCCCGGCCGCCGCGCCGCCTGCTGCAAAGAATGAGGCGTTATAGATGGCGATATAAGCTGAGAATCCTCCGCGAAGAGCTACCCAGCCCAAAGCCAGGACGACTGGAAACACCATGGCGACCATCCCGATGAAGGCATGATTGCGCAAGGTTGGCGGGCGCTGTTTCCTGAGAAACAGCCAGAGCGGGAGGCCGAATATCGACCCGAAAATGTAGAATGTCAGGCAGATCGCGACAAACATCGAAGAGGGATGTTCGAAAACACCCGTCCCTGCCTTGGGCCAAATGGCCACGACAATGGCTTGGAAGAGTGCCGCCGGGAGCGGCGCCAGCAGGAAGGCTAGTATCGATCGGAACATCGCCACTCCAATAAAACATTAATCCTCACGCGCCTGAGGTGGGCGATACTCACGCCGCCCGGGCGAGAGTTTCGATGCGGCTTTCACAAGCCTCACGGACGAGATTTTGCAGCAGCGTGACGCGCTGCGCGATCCAGTCCAGTTCCTCTTCGGTGATGCGGTAGGCGCGTGAGTATCTGGCCTTGATATAGGCGTCACGCAGCAGGGAGTAGCAGCGCTTCTCGAAACGGGTTTCGCGGGGCCACACGGCTTTGAGGGAAGGCTCCAGTTCCTCGGCCAGATCGCGCAACCGGTTCAGATTATGGCTTTTGGGCGATTATGCCGAGCAGCTTACTATGCCGATGGGTTCCCGCTTTCACATCGGCTCCGGTGCCTTAGCGGCTATCGACGCGGCATAGTTTCCTCCTCACGCACATCATGTGCGTGGAGGAACGACGATGATCACCGATGGATATTTGAGCAGCAGTCGGATCTTGCGCGGCCTGAAGCGTGGTCCGTTCGCCGAACACATTCACCTCTACATCGAGTGGCTTCGGCGGCGCGGTTACAGCCGGGAGATCGGCCATCGGTATCTGAGCCTTGCTCGGGATTTCGGGTTCTGGCTTGCTGCCACCGGCTCGGATCTTGCCGATGTCCGGGAAGGGCTCGTCACCCGATATCTCGCCGAGCGGTCACGGCACCGTCCGCAGTACAGAGGGGATGCCCTGGCCCTGGCCCGGTTGTTGTTAGTCCTGCGCGAAGCCAACGCCATTGCGCCCCGACCCATGCCCTGCGGCGATCCGTGCGAAGATATCCTCCAGGCTTACGCGCTCTATATGGAACGCCAGCGTGGCCTCGCGCCAATGTCGATCGCGAGCCACCTGTGGTTTCTTCGGCCGTTCCTTAAGGAGCTGGGTATCGCGACCCGCGTCGATGCTGCGCGTCTTTCGGGTCGGGAGGTGGCGCGCTACGTCGAGCGGCATGGCGGTGATCGCGGGCCGACAACCGCTCGGATCATGTGCTCTCGCCTACGGGTGTTCCTGCGATATCTGCACGCCGAAGGTTTTCTCGCCGAAGACCTGACGACTGCGCTTCCATCCGTGCGCCGGCCTGCCGAAGCCGGATTGCCTAGCTTCATGCCGAACGAAGATGTGCAGCGCGTTCTCGCCAGCTGCGATCAAAGCACGGCTATGGGTCGACGTAACTATGCGATCCTCATGCTGCTCGCCCGGTTGGGGTTACGGGCGACCGAGGTGGCGAGGCTCAACCTCGACGATTTTGACTGGCGGGCGGGCCAGTTCACGGTTCGCGGCAAGGGACGCAAGACGGCTACCATGCCGCTGCCGCCCGACGTCGGCGCGGCGATCGCCAGCTATCTGCAGGATGGGCGCCCGCCGTCGGACAGTCGTAGCCTGTTCCTGCTCGCGGTAGCGCCATATGCTGGGTTCAAGGGGGCACCTGGCGTCCAGACTGTTGCGCGTAAGGCGATCGCCCAAGCCGGCGTCATCGGCGTCGCCCATCGCGGCTCACACGCCTTCCGTCACAGCCTGGCGACCGATCTGCTGCGGTCCGGCGCGACGCTGACCGAGATCGGCCAACTTCTGCGCCATGAGCAGCACGACACGACGCGGATCTACGCTAAGGTAGATCTCGACAGCCTGCGTCCCCTGGGCATGCCTTGGTTGGGAGGCGAGCAATGAGCGTGCTGCGTCAGGCGCTGACCCGCTATGTGCTCATGCGGCGCGGGTTTGGCTATCGCTTTGACAACGAAGAGCGCTGCCTCAGCGATTTCGTCACCTTGATGGACGCAGCCCAGGCCAGCGTCATTACACGCAAGTTGGCAGTGGCCTGGATTACCCAAGCCCAGCGCGCGTCCTGGTCGAACAGGCTATCGATGGTGCGCGGGTTTGCCCGGCATCTCTCGAGCCTCGATATCCAGACCGAGACACTGCCTGCCGGGATATTTCCATCACCCCGGCGGCCGCGCCCCTATATTTACACCGAAGCGGAGATCCAGCGACTGCTCGACGCGACGCTGCGCTGGGGATTGGCCAAGGGCATCAACCGTCGCACCTATCATTGCCTCTTCGGCCTGCTCGCGACCACGGGCATGCGTTTGGGCGAGGCGATTGGCCTCAAGCGCGCGGATGTCGATCTTCAGGCCGGGATATTGACGCTGCCTGTGACTAAGGGTGGCAAGGATCGGCTTGTCCCGCTGCATCCGACCACCACCCGGGCGCTCGCTGACTACGCCGCACAGCGTGATGACTGTCGCGCCTGCCGCAATAGCCCCTGGTTCTTCGTCCTGCGAGGAGGTCAGCGGCTGCGGCCTCAGTACCCCGAACGCATATTCATCAGCGTGCTGCGGCGGATCGGGTTACGCGATCCCGAGCTATATAGCCGGGGTCCGCGCCTCCACGACCTGCGCCACAGCTTTGCCGTCAACACCCTCCTGCGTTGGTACCGGGCAGGTGAAGATGTTGAGCGCCTGCTGCCAACGCTCACCACCTATCTCGGCCACAGCAAGGTTCGCGACACATATTGGTACCTCTCGGCCTGTCCCGAGCTCATGAGCGAAGCTGCGAGCAGACTCGAAGCGCGCTGGGAGATGGTGTCATGACCGGCACCGCGGCCCTGCCATCGCTCATCGAGCGCTTCTTCACCCTGCGCCTCATGCACCACCGCAACGCCAGTCCGCACACCATCGCATCCTACCGCGACACGTTCCGGCTGCTGTTCACCTTTGCGCAGGCAAAGTTGGGTAAGCCGCCCTCCCGGCTCGATCTCACCGATTTTGATGCTCCGTTTATCGGCGCCTTCCTCGACGATCTAGAGGCGAACCGGGCGATCGGGATCAAGACGCGCAACCTGCGCCTGACCGCCATTCGAGCCTTCTTCCGCTTCGTCGCGTTCGAGGAGCCCGCCCTTGCTGGGCAGATCCAACGCATACTCGCGATCCCTGGCAAGCTTCACGACAAGCGCGAGGTGCATTTCCTGACCCGCGGCGAGATCGACGCGATCCTCGCAGCACCCGATCGGAGCACTTGGATCGGCCGACGTGATCACATGCTGCTGCATCTCGCCGCGCAGACCGGCCTGCGGTTGTCCGAGATCGTCCAGCTTGAGCGCGACGCCGTCGTTCTGGGCACCGGCGCGCACGTCCGATGCCTCGGCAAGGGTCGCAAGGAACGCTGCACTCCGCTTACCAGACAGACGTGTCGTGAGCTTCAAGCCTGGCTTAAAGAGGCAGGGCAGCGCGGTTCGACGATGCTGTTCCCCAACATACATGGCGGCCATCTAAGCCCTGACGCTGTGCAGCGTCTGTTGGCACGCCATGCTGAGACCGCGAAGCTGCGATGCGCCTCGCTCGGCCGCAAGCGGGTCACCCCTCATGTCCTCCGACATAGCGCGGCGATGGAACTGCTCCAGGCTGGCGTGGACATCTCCGTTATCGCGCTCTGGCTTGGGCATGAGTCCATCAAGACCACCCAGGTCTACCTGCACGCACACCTCGCATTGAAGGAGGCGGCGCTAGCCAAGGTCAAGCCGTTCAAAGGGCAGAAGGGAGGACGCTATAAGCCGGGGGATCGGCTGCTCGCCTTCCTCGATGCACTGTAGCTTGGCGCGGGGACTCGCCTCTGCTAACATCTTGATGCGCTGTGCAAAGGTCAGCGCCGGGACTGGTAATCCCGCCAGAGAAGCAAGCTCGGACACTTCGGTTTCCGGGGTGCCGTCGCGTATGTCCAAACCTTCGGGTGAAAGGCGGCGGCGCATGTCTCTGGCATGTTACCAGCTCCGGCGGCTCCCGCGCCTAGCGTGCGGGAGTTCGGGACTGTTCCGCATCCGTCTCGTCCTTTCCGCGTGACCGCCTAATGCGGACCGGAGATGACCATGGACCAGTTTGTTCCTGTTCGATCACAGCACGCGGCGAGTTCCGCGCCCCCAACGGCGTTGATCTCATCAACAGACGATAATTCCGCTCTCGCCGCCCTATGGAAGATCTATGGCGCCGAACCGGTCAAGCTCCGACGCACGCAGGAGGGACGCGAGCTCAGCCGCGTACGCTACCGCCGAGCCGAAGAATTCATGACTTCCCTAGCGCCCGAAGCGCCCGGTGACTGGCCCGATTTCCTCTACTCTGCCGGCATCGTCGTGCAACTCGCGGTTTCGTCCCATCTGCTGGATGTGGGTTTCCCCGATGCCTGGTGCGCTCGGCATGTTGGCCTGCACGTTGATCGATCGTTAGCCTACGCCAACGTCACCGGGTTCGGCTGCGAATGCGCTGAGACGGTCCGATTCACGCAAATTCTGGCGCCTTATTGGAAGTGGAACCGGCGACATCTGACTGACCGCGTCCACCCGGACGACGGCGGCTTCACGGCCGATCGGGTTCGAGCGCTGGTGTGTGCACTGCTGGATCATGTGTGTCATGTCACAGGCCACCGTCATCGTCCAACGATGAGGTCATGACCACTGCCTTTTGCACCGCGTGCTTTGGAGGGACGTAAAACTATGCCGGGCCGATTGCCGGGATGACCTGGGAAACCGGATCATTCCACGGTGGCGCGGCATAGTTCGCCGTTCGGCATAAGCACCCTTATGCCGCGCGCGGCATAAAGGGGTGTACAAGGTGCGGACCAAAAAGAGACAATGGTAATAGCGTTCTGTTGCCTGATGAAGATCGAAAGCGGCCTTCTTCAGCCAGCCTTGTTCTCGCGCATACAGTGCCGTTCCCAGGAATTCACCGGCACTTTCGAACCAATCTTCGTAATATTCCTGCGTCTCCTTGAGCGCCTGTTCCGGTGATAGCGGTTGCGGCTCGACAAAGGGGTGGCCCGGTTCTTCGAACAGGGTGATCCCGTCGCGCAATATGTCCATGAAGAAGTAGCGGCCCAGCCGCAGCTTGTCGTTCACCTCCTCGAGGCTGTGATAGATGAGGCTGACCGGCGTGCGCAGTATCGTGCCCGCCGACAGGTCGGCGAGAAGCTGCGCCTCGGTCTTTTCCCAGAACTCCGCAATGTCGGTCAGATCATCGTGATTGACGACGACCAGCAGGTCATAATCGGAGAAATAGCGGCCCACCGGGTCTTCCACCCAATCGCCGCGCCCATAACTGCCGAACAGGATGATCTTGAGCAGCCTGCCATTGCGGAAGCGCGGCTGGGTGCGCTGCGCGGTGGCGCGGGCAAAGCCCTCGCGCACGGTCTCGACCACATGCGCGAGTTCGCGCTGCTTGCCCTCAGGCAGATGATCGAGACTGGTCTTCATGGCCCTAGTCCTACCCTGCTATCGCCCATCCGCCAACCTGGCTGCCAGCAGCGGGGTTGGCGGCGCGGAAATCCTCATTTGCGCCGCCATCGGCGTGGCGGCGGCGCTTCGCCGTGACGCAGATGATAACCGATATGGGCGATGGCGCGGGCCATCTGCCGCTCGACGGCCCTGACGGAAAGGCCGGTAATTCTGGCGACGTCCTCGTAGCTCATGGCGTCGAGCCGAACGGCGAGGAATATCTCGCGGCGCAGGCGCGGCATCGTCAACAAAGCCGCCTCCAGACGCTCCAGCCGTTCATGATCGGGGTTGCGGGGCATGACATCTCTCCCATTAAGAGAGGACCGGCGACGGAAAACCGCCGCCGGTATCGATGACAGGATCATGCGGCCTCGCGCACGGGTTCGGGATCGGCGGGAGGGCTCAGAAGCGGGGCGAGCCATTCGGCCCGACTAACGTTGCCGACGCCGCCGCGCCCGGTATAGGCACGAGGCGGAAAGGCCATCCAGCCGGGTACCCAGCCTTCGACCTTGATACGCCCATTGCTACCCATGAGGCAGTCACGCAGTATGCCGCGCTGTACCTTGGCGGTGGCCCCAGCATTGGCGGCCGCAACCTCCGGTCCAGCCACCTCAGTCAGCAGATGACCGATCACCTCCCGGTCCCGTACTGTGTCGAGCAGGGCGTCGTCCGCCTGCCAGCAACAGGCCATATCGACGCTGAGATGCCAGCCCAGCAATTCGATCAGGGCGCTTCCCGCCTCCAGCGTCTCGCCCATCACAATGGCGAAAATAGCGAGCACATCATCGTCCGGCAGGGTCAGCAACCTTGCCACAAGCCCGCACAAGCCATGCTCGCCCGCATCGCCGCCCGTGACGGTCGGCGTCTCCGCATCGAAGCCCAAAAGCGCCAGAACCCTGCGCCGCTTGGCGTCGAAGGCGGCTTCCGACGGGCTGTTCTCCACGCTCTGCGCAATGGCATCATTATGTGCCCGCTGTCGCTCGACATCGACCCGCCAGAGCGCCGATCCGACGATGGCATGGGTCAGCATCACGCGCAGTGCGACGGAGGGGGCATCGGCCAGTGCAGCCCGCACAGCGGCATGGCGATGAAGGTCGACATAGGACTGAACGGCACTGCTGATTTCGGGACGGGCAGCCTTTTCCATCGCCTCGCCCTGTTCCTGCCGCCGCGCCTTCTCCGCTTCCCTGATGGTGAGATAGCCTTCATGGAAGGTGATGTCCCCCCGGTGACTGATAGCGATGTAGACTCGGCCACCCTTGCGCTTGGGGGTGCGTTCATGCTCCCAGCTGTGGAAGGCGACGCCGCGATCCATGATGACGACCTCGGCCCATCCGGCTTCGCGCAAGGCTTCGGCCTTTTGCTCTACCGCCACCATCTGCGCACTCCAGAACAGTTGGGCGCAGGCGAAATAGCGCTCCTCCCCGAACAGGTCGGAGACGATCTCGCCGTCATAGCCATCAAGATCGAACAGCGCCGTCTTGACCGGGATCGAGGCCCCACCGAACAGCCATGCCTTCAAGGCCGATCCCACGGGCACATAGGCATTCCCGTGGTCGAGCAGGGCGAGCCAGTCACGCTGCTGGGTTTTGGAGGCGAGGGTCAGATGCCGCACGGTCACGGCATCGATCTTCCCGCCCCGATAGAGATTGCGGATGCGGGGCAGAAGATTGCCCAAGGCCAGCGTCCGCTTGACCTGCAAAGGGGTAAGCCCGAAGGTCAGGGACAGTTCCTCGACGCTGCGTCCCTCGCGCACGAGCCGGGTAAAGGTCTCGCACTGGGTCATCTCGTCGGGGTCGAGCCGGGCGATATTCTCGATCAGCGAGGCTTCCAGAGCTGCCGCATCGTCACCCGCTTCCATGACCGCACAGGGTAGGGGATCGATGCCCTCATTCTCCTGCGCCAATGTCAGCGCCGCATGATAGCGCCGCTTGCCCGCGACGATCTCATAGGCCGGACATTCCTCCCCGCCTTCCGCAGCGCATTCCCGTTTTTCCCGCACAATCAGCGGCACGAGGATGCCCCGCGCCCGGACGGACGGCAGGATATTGGCAAGGTCGGGGGCCTTCCTGTTGCCCCGCATGTTGAGGCCCGAAACGCAGAGACGGGCGATGTCGATATGCATGAGTTCCATGACTTGCTCCTTTTTCAACACCGCACCGGCCCCGGATGGCGGGGGGAGCGGCAGGAGCGGTCCGTCAGGCCCGCCGCAGCAAGGCGGGCCGCACCTGCAGGGCCGGAACGGAGAGAAGGAGTTGAGCGTAGCGAAACTTGCGGCATGCCGCGGCGGGCCTAAAGGGCAAGCGACGCTCCCCCCGCCAGGCCGAGGCCGGATAACCCACGCCGCCGCACCCGCGCGGCGACCGCCTGTCGGTCAGGGAATCTGGCCGACCGCGTTACTGATCGTCGCCGGAACGGACGAGACGCCCAGGGCGGCTCGGTGGAGCGAAGCGGAATAGAGCAGGTTCGCGTCCCTGTGCGCGAAACGCCCCCAGATCTTTCAGGCGATCTTCTCCAGACCCCGCCGCACCAGATTCTCTACGATCCTTTCAGGCGCAAGGTGCCGGGCAAGCGTGCGCAATGCGGCATGAGGATCGTGCCGCTTGCCGCAAAGGAAGATGTCCACCGCCGCATAGCCATGCTCTGGCCAGCTGTGGATCGACATGTGGGATTCCGCCAGCAGCACAACGCCGGTGACGCCCTGTCCTTCGCCGAAATGGTGAAGGTGAAGTCCAATGACCGTTGCGCCCGCGCTTTCCGCCGCTTCGCGCAAGGCGCTTTCGATCAGTGCCGCATCATCCAGCACCGGGCATCCATAGAGATCGGCCAGGAGATGCCGACCATCATAGCTTGCGGGGGGTGTCATATCAGACTCTCGAAGGGATGGCCGAGCAGGGACAGTGCACCTTCCGCTGCCGCCAGCCCATGATAATGGGCTTCCTCGAAGAGGGACAGTCCGCTCATATCGGAATGCGCGCGAAAGAAGGGCGGCTTCATCGCCGCGCGCTGCGAGGGCGCGACCTGCCAGAGGAAGTCCGGGGTAGGGCGGATCATCGCATGGCCCCATTTCCACAGGTCGATGGACCGGATCGCCCCGTCGAGATCGGGATTCATCGTCAGTAGGTCGTCGCGCACCAGCCGCCGCCAGTCCGCATCGGATCGATCGATCAGCAACCGCCGCGCCGAGGCAGGTGGCATGTCGGACAAGGGCATGTACCAGGTGAGCACGGTCGGGCCTTGCCGTGAGGCGTTCTGGTGCGTGGCGACGACATAGCCCAGCGAGGCGCTGCTCGCTGAAACATTATCCCAGGCCAGCGGACTGCCCTTGCCGCCCGGCGAGCGATCGACCGTGACATTGGCGATCAGCCAGGGCGCATAGCTGTATCCTGGCACAACCGGTTCATCCAGCAGGCGGCTGGCAATGAAATGCGGCATGGCGAGGATCAGGGCATCGGCGCGATAGCGGACGCTGACATCGTTGGTCGTGTCAAAGACGTCGATCGTCGCGCCATTCCCGCTGTTCTTCGCCCGATAGGCGATCTGCCCGGTCACGATGCGGTCGGGAAGGCGTTCGGCCATCAGCCGGGCAAGGCGGGCATTGCCCTCGGGCCAGGTCAGTTCATTGTCGCCCGAACCTTCGGCTACGAAGCCGCGGCGGCTGGCGAAATAATGGATACCTGCCCAGGCGGAGACCTCGGCGGGCTCGGTGCCATAATCGTCGCGGCACGCATAACGGACATGGGCGCGCAGGACAGGCGAGGTCCAGCCTTGCTCATCAAGCCATGCCGAGAAGCTGATCCGGTCAAGCGCGAGCAGATCGGGATCGCGTGCGCTATAGGCCGTGGGGATGGCGAAGGCCGGGCGACCCGCCGCATCCCGGCGGGTGGAAAAGGCCTTCATTGCGCGGTCAAAGGCAGCGAGATCAGCCTTGTCCCTGGGCGTGAGACCCGTGCGCGGGATCAGCCCTTCCTGCCATCGCCCCTGCCACAGCAGCCGTTCCTGAAGATCGGCGCAGAGTTGCTCCGGGTCGTAGATCGGGCGGCCGTCGCGTTCACCGGTGATGATGCCGAACTGGCGCAACATGGTGCGCAGGCCGCGTGCTTCCTCATTGGGGATGGGCAGATAATGGGCACCCAGCGGATAGGCGGAAACTGCGTTCCGGCCATTGCGGGCATTGCCGCCGACGCTGTCTTCCAGCTCGATCAGGTGGAAATCGCCGAACCCCGCTTCCGCCAGTCTCCAACCCGCGGCGAGACCCGCGATTCCGCCGCCCGCGATCAGTATGCCGATCTTTTCCTCTCGGGCGGGCTCGGGGAATGTTCCGTCGCGGAGCCGATGCCCCAGCGCCATGTTTGCGCCGCCGCTGGTGCCGGCCGGGTCCTCGTCGCAGCCGCCTAAGGCAAGGGCGGTCGCCGCCGCCATGCCGCCCTTGAGCAGCATGCGTCTGGCGGGGTTTTCCGGGTCAGCCTTCATAGCGCGCCCATTCCTCGGCGAAGCTGCGCACCAGGGCCTGATTGTCGAGGCGGTTCACGGGCACCGGACGGCGCGCCATGTCGGGCGGGAAGATCATCGCCTGTCGCGCGGCGTCCGCGGAGAGAAAGCGATTGCCCGGAAGCAGCGTGACCGACGCGCCGGGATCGCTGTTTCCCGCGAGAATGAAGCCCCATTCGCCGAAGCTCGGCACATAGACATGATAGGGCCGGGTATGGAAACCGGCTGCTTCCAATGTCTGCGCGACCGTCCAGAAAGCGGCGGGAGCGACCAGCGGCGAGGTGCTCTGGATCACCGCCATGCCGCCCGGCGCCAGATGCGGGCGCAGCATGCGGTAGAAGCTTTCGGTGTAGAGCTTGCCCACCGAAAAATCGACCGGATCGGGGAAGTCGACGATGATGACGTCGAAGAACTGCCGGGATTCACGCACCCAGCGGAAGGCGTCGGCATTGACGACATGCATGCGCGGATCGGTGAGCGATCCCCGGTTCAAGGAACGCAACAGGGCGGTGCGGCTGAACAGGCGCGTCATGGCGGGGTCGAGATCGACCAGCGTGATGTGGCGGACGTCAGGGTGGCGGAAGACTTCCCGGGCAGCGAGGCCATCGCCGCCGCCCAGGATCAGGACATTGGCCGGATGGGAGACCCGGCCCATGGCGGGATGTACCAGCGCCTCATGATAGCGATATTCGTCGCGCGAGGAGAATTGCAGATTGCCGTTCAGATAGAGGCGGATGTCGTCGTCATGCCGGGTGAGGACCAGCCGCTGATAGGGGCTGGAGGCGGCATAGATCACCCTCTCGCCATAGGCGGCAATCTCCGACCAGCGCTGGATCCGGTTGGCGAGCACGAAGCCTGCGATCAGGCTGGCGGCAACCAACAAGGCCAGGATGGATTCGCGCGCAAGTTTCGCCCGCGCCGGGATCAGCATCAACAGCGCCAGTGCCACGCCGACATTGATCAGGCCAAACATCAGCCCGGTGCGGATCAGCCCCAGATGCGGCACCAGCAGCATGGGGAACAGCAGCGAGGCCGCCAGTGCGCCGACATAGTCGAAGGTCAGGACATTCGAGACCGTCTCGCTGAAGTCGAAGCGGTCGCGCAGGATGCGCATCAGCAGCGGGATTTCCAGGCCGACTAGGAACCCGATCACAAAGACCAGCAGATAGAGGATGATCCGGAACTGCTCGACCAGCGGGAACAGCAGGAAAAGCGCCGCCGCCGACCAGCCGCCCAGCAGCGCGACCAGTATCTCGACCCGGATGAACAGGCGCAGTTCGTCGCGCTTCACATAGCGCGAGCACCAGCTCCCGACGCCCATGGCAAAGAGATAGGTGCCGATGATGGTCGAAAATTGCGTGACGCTGTCGCCCAGCAAATAGCTGGCGATGGTGCCCGCGAGCAGTTCGTAGATCAGGCCGCAGGTCGCGACCGCAAAGACGCTGGCGAGCAGCAGCCCGACCAATGCGCCCTGTTTGCGGGCCGGACGGGCCGGTGCGTCTTCAGCCATGAACCGCCGCGGCGACGATGATCGCAAGCGCAATGGCGACGGCGCCCGCGAACTGGGCGACGGCGACATTCTGCTTGGTCCGGATTTCCTCCCAGAGCTTGCCGGGGGTCAGCAGGTCGAGGATCACGAAGCCGAGGACGAAAACGACTATGCCGAGGCCTGCATAGAGCAGGGTGTTGAGGATCAGCGGGACGGTGGTGACCATAAACGTCTCCTATTTATGCGTGGGGCCGTAGGTGCCATGGACAGCGGCGGCCCGCCCGCCATCGGCAAAGGGGGAATAGCCCTGCGTGGCGGCGGTGAGGTAGAGGCCGATCACGCCAAGGCACCAGAGGGCGTAAAGAAAAGTGCCCGATTTCATTCCTTGCACCTCATGGATTGGCAAGACCCCTGATCCAGTCGCTGGCATCGGGATCGGGACCGTCCTTTTGTGCCAGCCGGGCATTTTCGAACAGGATATGCAGCACCAGCATCAACAGCGGCGGTACAAGGACCAGCAGCACGGCGAGCCAGAAATTGGACTGGAAACGCGCACCGCGCGAGACGGTCAGGCTGACATCGACCGGCGGCTGGCTGGCCGTTTCATAGCGGCCGCTGACCGGATTCCAGCTGCTGCTGTCGGCGCTGCTGCCCCAATGATGGGCCTGCGCGTCCACCACCAGATCATAGGTTCCGGCGGGCAGGCTGGCGACCTTCAGGATCTGACTGCGCGATCCTTCCGCCCAGCTGCCATCGGCATCATAGCCCGAATAATGCTCATTGAGGGCATAGGCTTCATAGCTCTCCTGCGTCTTGCGGTTGACGAAAGCGATATCGATGTCGACCCAGCCCTGTTCGACATTGGAGGTCAGCGTCTCGACCGTCATCGCCTGTCGTCCGACGGGGACGATGATGGGGCCGAAGCTCTGCGACACTTGCGCGCCGTCCGGCGTGACAGGGAAGCCGAAAGTCTGCGGCTGCGTGGTCCGACCGAACAGCGTCAGCAGCACCAGCAGCGCCATGAAGGCGATGGCGCCGATCGGCAGCCATTCCCTGATCCGCCGCGCATAGGGCGAAGGCTGATGCGCCAGTGGTGTCATGCCCGGCATCCAGCGCGGCGGGGGCGGTACATCAAAGGCCCGCCTGATCTCGCGCGCGGAGAGGAGTTCGCTCAGGGTCCAGCTCTGTTCGCGATCGTTTTCCTCCAGGCTCAGCATGAAGCCGGGGCGGACATAGTCCCGGCTGCGCACTTCCTCCCCGACCTTCACGCGCCAGTAGAACTCGCCTGCCAACCGCGTCACGCGCGCCCTGTTATCATGGTAGAAGCTGGAATAGCTTCGCCCGTCGACGATCATCTCGCCGCCTTCATAGCGGGGCGCTGCGGTCAGCATGGTGCCGAGGCTCCACTGCCCGTCCTGTGCGATCAGCCAGCGATAGCCATGATAGGGGTTGAAAAGCAGATATTCTTCCCAGGCGGCCCAGCCATCGGTTCGCTCAAGCCAGCCAATCGCTTCCCACTCGATCCCGCGCAGCATGCCGCGCGTGCCCAGCGGGATAGCAAGCGAGGCCTGCGTCTCGGCATAGCGGGTGATGAGCCGGGCATCGGGATGAGCGACGTCGATCAGCGACCCGCAATATTCGCAGGCCAGCGTCACCGTGTAGCCCGCCGCGCGCATCGCGACGGTGCCGCCGCAAGCCGGACAGGCGAGGGTGCGAACGGCTGCGTCGTCAGCCATAAGCGGGCAGGGTCCAGCCGGGCAAAGCGCGTAGATTGCCGGGGATGAGATCGGCCAGCGTCACATAATGGCCGAGATAGAGGGAGGCTTCGCGACGGTCCTTCTGGAAGGAGGCGCACCAGCCGTCCTTGTTGCGGAAATCCGCGCTCAACATCTCCCATCCGCTGGGCGCGGTGAAGGGCAGTTCGCCTTCGCAGGCAACGCAGGTCACGGTGCGGATATCGGTCACCACATAGTCATGGCCGGAGATCGTCGCCTTCTCTCCCGGCATGACGGCGGTGCCGTTGGCCAGGCGGCGGAGAACCTTTGCCATGGGATTCTTCAGTTCGACCTCGCGCAGCGCCATGAACTGGCCCATGGCCTCGCCCAGCCAGGCGTGGCTGCCATCGGCCATCAGCATCAGCCATTCATTCCACGCGCCATCCTCCCAGCTCCAGCGGACGCGGCCGATAATTTCGAAATCAAGGCCAAAGCAGTGCCCCGTCGTGCCGATCTGGACCGGGCTGATGTCGAAGGGAAGAACGGCGGCATTGCCCATCGCCTGCACGCCCTGCTCACGCCGAACCACCAGCGCGTGGCAATAGCCACACACGCGTACCGGCAGCGCCGGGGAACGGAACATGACCTCCGCTCCACATTGGGGGCAGGCGACTGTCTGCATGGGCGACTTAGCGAATACGGCCCAGCAATTCGGCCTTCTTCGTGTCGAATTCCGCCTGGGTCAGCGCGCCCATCTCCAGCAGCTTGTGGAGCTTTTCGATGAGGGCGAAGGGGTCTTCGGCGGGAGCCGCGGGAGCATTGCCTCCAGCACCCGTCAACGCGCCGGTCATCGCCTGTCCGATCGCGAGGCCCGCTGCCGCGCCCGCACCGATCGCCGCCGTGCCGCCGGATTGGGCGGCGGCGGTCTCGATGGCTTCGGCCGCCTGGAATTTCGCATAGCGATCCAGATCGCCCAGGACCCGCATGGAACTGGCCTTGTCGAGATGCTTCTGCACCTCCTCGGGCAGGGAGAGGCTTTCGACGAAGAAGCTTTCGATCGACAGCCCCCATTGGGCAAAGGATGGCGCGACGGCAGCCTTGAGCGCATCCGACAGCGCGGTCTGGCTGGCGGCAAGGTCCAGGAAAGCAGTGCTGCCGCCCGCGACGCCGGTCGCCAGCGCGGTCTGGATCGCGGCGCGCAGCTGCGGCTCGATGTCGCTGACCTTGACCTCGCCCAATGTACCCATGATCCGCGAGCAGAAGGGTGCGACCTCCTTGATGCGGAAACTGTAGCTGCCAAAGGCGCGCACCCTGAGCGGCCCCAATTCCGGGTCGCGCAGCGTGACCGGCTGCGCCGTGCCCCATTTGAGGCCGATCTGCTCCTTCTCGGAGAAGAAATAGACGTCGGACTTGAAGGGCGACTTGAACCCTTTGTCCCAGTTCATGAGCGCGGTGAGTAGCGGCAGGGTAGAGGTATCGAGGGTGTAGAGGCCTGGCCCGAACATGTCGGCGATCCGCCCTTCGTTGAAGAAGGCCGCGATCTGCCCTTCCCGCACCGTCAGTTGCGCGCCGTTCTGGATTTCCCGGTCAGCGAGCGGAACGCGCCAGCCAAGCTGGCCGGGCTCTTCCACCCAGTCGATGACATCGACAAACTGCTTCGACAGAAAGTCCAATATTCCCATGGTGCCTTACCCCTCTAAGGCACCATATTAAGAGCTGCGGAGGCAGGAACAAGCGAAATCGGTAATGCTTACTGTGCGCTAAGCTGCGTCCAGCTCAGTCCGAACCGGGCGAGATATTTGCGCAAACGGTCCGCGTCGTTGGACGAGGCACGGCGGGCGAGGGACGCAGAAAACAGCGTTCGCCCAGCCTCCGACAGGCTGCGGCTCTCCCGGCAGACTTGTGCAACATAGGCCAGCTGGACCCTGTCGAACGGATCGATTTCCTCAAGCTCCTGGGCATTCAGGATTGGCTCAAGGCCATCGCCAGCCGTTCCGGAAAGCGACCAGGCCTGCGCAAGCCGCGCAATTTCCTTCGTGACGCAATCGAGGTCGATCCGTCCTTTGGGGCTGAGCGTGGCCATGCGGGTGACGCTCGCAGCCAGGTCGCGGAAATTCCCCGGCCATGATGCCGTCCCGCTGGTCGCAAAGGCAAGAAACTGGTCACGGGCTTCCTTGTTGAAGGTGACCCGGCTTCCCTCCCTTTCGGCGAAGCGCTCCAGTTCATAATCGAGGTTCGGTGCGATATCCTCCCGCCGCTGCGCCAGTCCCGGCAAGGCGAAGGTCCAGAGGTTGAGACGGGCGTAGAGATCATCACGGAAAGTGCCCTCCCGCACGCAGCGGGCGAGGTCGCGGTTCGTCCCGGCGATGAGCTGGAAGTCGCTGGCCGCCTCCTTGTCCGCGCCGACCGGCAGGAAGCGCTTGTCCTCGATGGCGCGCAGGATCATTGCCTGTTCGTCGAGGCCGAGTTCGCCGATCTCGTCCAGGAAGAGTGTGCCGCCGTCAGCCGCGCGCAGCAGGCCGGGCCGGTCGGCGATTGCCCCGGTGAAGGCGCCTTTGCGATGACCAAAAAGGGCTGACATCGCGCTGTCCCCTTTGAGCGTCGCGCAGTTCACTTCGACAAAGGCGCCCTTCACCTGATGACGCAGGCGTTTGAGTTCATAGATGCGCCGCGCGAGCTGGCTCTTGCCGGCGCCCGTCGGCCCCATCAGCAACACAGGTGCGCGGGAGCGGATGGCGACCTGCTCGATCTCATCGATCATCCGGTTGAAGGCTGTGTTCCGGGTCTCGATGCCGGATTTGAGGAAGGAGGTGCTTTCCGCACTTGCTGCTGCGAAGCGGGTGGCGATGCTGTCATAGCGCGACAGGTCGAGATCGATGGTCGTCCACGTCCCCGGCGCGCTCGAGGGCGCGCCGCGCGTCGGCTGAGTCTGGAGCAGGCGGCCGGGCAGATAATGGGCTTCGGTCAACAGGAAGAGGCAGATCTGCGCGACATGGGTGCCGGTCGTGATGTGGATCAGATAGTCTTCTGCCTCCGGATCGAACGGCTCTGCCAGGGCGAAGTCAAGCAGCTTGCCGTACACCTCCTCGAAATCCCAGGGATCCTCGAAGTCGAGCAGACGGCGTTCGACGGTCGTTTCGGGTGAGACAGAAGCGATATCCTCCGTAACATATTCGGCGAGCCGCTGATGCGCCCGGCCATGCAGCAGGATGAAACGGTCGACCCGCAGATCCTCGTGCATGGCGAGGCCCACCGATGGGCGCCACTTGTTCCAGCGCGAAGGCCCGAACTTGCTGGCATCCAGTGTAGAGCCGAGAAAGCCGATAACGACAGTTGGTTTCATTCTGATCCCATAGGATAAATCTTTATCGAAAACGATAGGAATTTCGTAGTGCCCTTTCATTCTAGAAATGAACGAAAACTCCCGAGAATCGATTTCTTTTATTAAATATCAATAGCTTATAATAATTCTTGAATGGCCTATTCCTCACTTGGCACGCGTCCTGCTGAGTAAAGCTCGTCCGGCGCGGTGACATTTCGACCGCTCGGGCAGCGGACCGGGAAATGGGGCGACTGGAATGGGCCGGTCGCCCCGGAACCGGAAGAAGAAGGAAGATGCACATGGCCAATAAGGGTCTCTTTGCTTCCGCCGTCGCGAAGCTTCTGCCGCGCGCGGATGCCGTGAACCGCGAAGGCGTCCCGGCCTATGCCTATGGACCGGAGGCGAAGCTCGCGCAGATCGCGGTGACCGGAACGCTCGCTGACAATTTCTATGGGGCGGCGGAGACGCAACTGGTCGATGTGCTGGACGCGGCCCGCGCGGTCGATCCCTATTTCGTCGCGCAGGCAGCGGTCTATGCCCGCACGTCCGGCGCGATGAAGGATATGCCGGCCTTGCTGGCGGCCTATCTGACAGTCGCCGATCCCGACATTTCGGTCCGGGTCTTCCGCAAGGTCGTGAACAACGGCCGCATGCTGCGCAGCTTCGTGCAGATCATGCGTTCGGGACGGGTCGGGCGGACGTCGCTCGGTACGCGGCCCAAGCGGCTGGTGCAGCAGTGGCTGGAGCAGGCGTCGATCCGTGACCTGATGCAGGCCGCGACCGGCACTGCGCCGAGCCTGGCGGACATCGTCAAGATGGTCCACCCGCGCCCGGCGGATGCGCAGCGCAAGGCTTTCTATGGCTGGCTGATCGGTCGTCCCTATGACGTCGCCGCTTTGCCTGCCGAGATCGTCGCGTTCGAGGCGTGGAAGCAGGACCGGGCGCTGCCTCTGCCGCAGGTGCCGTTCGAGTGGCTGACCGCCTATCCGCTTGGCGCGGAACAGTGGGCAGAACTTGCCGGTCGCATGGGCTGGCAGGCGCTGCGGATGAACCTCAACACGCTGGCGCGCAATGGCGCGTTCGGTGTGGAGGGGATTGCCGATCAGGTCGCGGCCCGGCTTGCCGACCGCGATGTGCTCCGCGCCGTGCGGCCCATGCCCTATCAGTTGATGGTGGCCCTGGGTCAGATGGGGGGTCAGGTTGGTGACGGCGTGCCGCTCAAGGTTCAGGCGGCGCTTGAGGAGGCGCTCGAGCTCTCGCTCCGGGATGTTCCGACGGTGCCGGGCCGCGTGGTCGTCTGCCCTGACGTGTCGGGGTCTATGCAATCGCCGGTGACGGGCTACCGCAAGGGTGCCTCGTCCAAGGTGCGCTGCATCGATGTCGCGGCTCTGGTCGCGGCGGCGATGTTGCGGTCGAACCGACAGGCACGGGTGATTCCGTTTGAATGTTCGGTGGTTCCGGTCGATCTGAAGGCTACCGACCGGATCGCGGTGAATGCAGCGAAGCTGGCGGCTGTCGGCGGTGGCGGAACGAATGTCTCGGCGCCCCTCGCGCTTCTCAACAAGGACAAGGCTGCGGTCGATCTGGTGGTCATCGTTTCGGACAATGAATCCTGGGTCGATGCCAAGAGGAATGGCTCGACGGCGACGATGCAGGAGTGGACGAAACTGGCGAAGCGCAACCCGCAAGCCAGGCTCGTCTGCATCGACATCGCACCCTATGGCACCACGCAAGCCGCCGGGCGACCGGACATACTGAATGTCGGAGGCTTCTCCGACGCAGTGTTCGATACCATTGCGCGCTTCGTCTCGGGCGAGACGCGCGATTGGGTGAGCATTGTCGAACAAGTGGAGGTCTGAACGAACAGGGGTGTGGCGAATGCTGGCAGGACTACATGTCACCAGAGGAGGCCCGACGAGTAAAGCGCCCGGAAGGCAGTATTGCCGAAAGGGAGATGCAGGTTCGAACCCTGCCGCCGACACGTAGCTTAAGGGCCGCGTCTTGCCGCCCCTCGTCGCCACGACCCGACCGGAATATCATGGCGAATGCCGAGAAGGACTACATTGGTAATGTGGTTGTCGCGGGTTCAAGTCCCGCCTGTATCGGCAACGATGCAGTAGCTCAGTTGGGTAGAGCGCCAGTCCCTCGGGGCGGTCTTTCTCACTTCTCGTCGCCGTGACCGGAAACACAAAACCATGGCGAATGCCTGACGGACTACATGGCCTATCACGCCCCTGATGCGGGTTCGAATCCCGCCGGACCGTCCAATCGGTCCGTAGTTTAACGGTAGAACAGGGACCGTTCGCAAGAGCGGAGAGACGTCTGTCAAAACCTGGTCGCCATGGCATCGAATTCAAGCTGGCGAATGCCGGCGGGACTACATGGGTAAAGGCCGAAAGGTCGAGCGGTTCGACTCTGCCCCGGGTTCGCCCGGGATGTCTCGCCAAACCTCGTCGCCGGCACCATGATTATATAAGGGAGGTCACGATGACCGAGAGCAGGACTTACGATATTCAGCACGTCGAGGGCGGCAAGCCGATCAAGCTGTGGACACGCGGCGTGCCGGTCGACGATAAGGCGCATGAGCAGCTCCGCAAGGCGGCGCAGATGCCCTTCGTGTTCAAGCATGTGGCGGCCATGCCGGACGTGCATGTCGGCATCGGCGCGACCGTTGGCTCGGTGATCCCGACCAAGGGAGCGGTGATCCCGGCAGCTGTGGGTGTCGATATCGGCTGCGGCATGATGGCGGCGCGCACCTCGCTGATGGCGAGCGACCTTCCGGACAATCTGGAAGGCATCCGCTCGGCGATCGAGCAGGCGGTGCCGCATGGCCGGTCGGTCGGCCGCGGCCAGCGCGATCATGGCTCGTGGGGTGCCCCGCCGGCCGAGATCGTCGCGGCCTGGGCGACACTCGTGGAGCGCTTTGACCGGATCACGGACAAATATCCGCGGTTCAAGAACACGAACCAGCTCACCCATCTGGGGACGCTGGGGACGGGCAACCACTTCATCGAGCTGTGCCTCGATACCGAGCAGCGCGTGTGGATCATGCTCCACTCGGGTTCGCGCGGCGTAGGGAATGCGATTGGCACCTTCTTCATCGAACTGGCCAAGCAGGACATGCGCAAGTGGTTCATCAACCTGCCCGATGAGGATTTGGCCTACTTCCCGGAAGGGACCGATCATTTCGACGACTATGTGGAGGCGGTCGAGTGGGCGCAGGACTTCGCGGCGCTGAACCGCCGGATGATGATGACCAATGTGATCCGGGCGCTGCGTGGCCAGATCACCAAGCCATTCGATGCCGAACTGGAGGCGGTGAACTGCCATCACAACTATGTTCGCCGTGAGAACCATTTCGGCCAGAATGTGCTCGTGACCCGCAAGGGCGCGGTGCGCGCGGCGAAGGGCACGATGGGCATCATCCCGGGTTCGATGGGTGCGAAGTCTTTCATCGTGCGCGGTCTGGGCAATGTGGAATCGTTCGAGAGCTGCAGCCATGGCGCAGGGCGCGTGATGTCCCGCACCCAGGCCAAGAAGCTGGTCTCGCTCGACGAGCATATCGCCGACACCGCGGGCGTCGAGTGCCGCAAGGACGAGAGCGTCATCGACGAAACGCCCAAGGCCTACAAGCCGATCGAAGCAGTGATGGCGGCGCAGGCCGATCTGGTGGAGATCGTCCATACGTTGAAACAGGTCGTGTGCGTGAAGGGGTAAGGTAGGCAATGATCGCCTACCCTTCTCCGTGAGAACTATTCCAGAAGGGTCAGTCGTGCCACAGCAGCTATTCTGTGCCCAATGCCATGCCTCTTTGTCGGGGCCCATCGACATATTGTCGGCCGGATATCCGGCTGGCCGCGTGTGGTCAGGCTATGAGTGCAAGCCACTTACAGAGCCGGGAAGCGCGATTCTCTCGGTAGAACCGATGGTGTCGAGCGACGATCCCGGCAATAGGCCACCGTTACAGTTCGTGCCGCAATATTGGCTCAACCCGCTCGATGTCGCTGGTCGGGTGGAAGATGTGGACGACGCCTGCCGTCTCAATGGATGCTGTGGTCCCAGCGGGTACAGTGGACCCAATCAGCAATGCCGTGGATGTGGACTGGAGGTTGGCACGTTAATGGCCGACTGCTGGACGGACCATGTTTTTGTTCCTGAACCGAAACAGACTTATTGGATCGAACTGAAATGATCACCATCGATGGATCGAAGGGCGAAGGCGGAGGGCAGGTCGTTCGCAATTCGTGCGCGCTTTCGCTCCTCACTGGAGAACCTGTCCGCATCACCAATGTCCGTGCCCGTCGCTCCAAGCCTGGCCTGATGCGCCAGCATGTGACGGCTATCGAAGCGGCTTGCGCCATTGGCAACGCCAGTTGTGAAGGATTGAGCGTCGGATCGTCCGAACTGACCTTCCGGCCGGGGCGCGTGATTCCGGGAGACTATCATTTTGCAGTGGGGACGGCCGGTTCCACGGGTCTCGTCCTGCAGACCGTTCTCATGCCCCTGATTCTCGCCGGCAGGTCTTCACGCTTGGTGTTGGAAGGCGGCACGCACAACATGCTGGCTCCGCCGTTCGATTTCATCAGCAAGGTCTTCCTTCCGGTCATCAACCGCATGGGGCCGCGCGTCGAGGCAAAGCTTGTCCGCCATGGCTTCTACCCGCGCGGTGGCGGCCGGATCGAGATCGATATCGCCCCGGCCCCGCTTGCTCCCGTCGATTGCATCGAGCGGGGGCAACTGCTGGATCGAAGCGCTTGCGCCTATTTCGCGGGATTGCCGTTCGATATTGCCAAGCGGGAAATCAAGGCGGCGCAGCAGGGACTTGGATGGAATGATCGGGAATGCTTCGTGCGGGAACTGCCGGAGGACCAGGGGCCGGGCAATATCCTGTTGCTCGAGGCTCGCTTCGAACATGGTAGCGAGATCGTCAGCGGTTTCGGGGAACTGGGTGTACCAGCTGAACGTGTGGCGAAGCGGGCGGTAGGCCGAATGCTCGGTTTCCTCGAATCGAGGGCCTTTGCAGGCCCCTATTTGGCAGACCAACTCCTGCTGCCTTTTGCGCTCGCAGGTGACGGAAGGTTCACGACCGTCAAGCCGAGCCAGCATAGCTTGACAGCCAGTGACGTGATTGCGCTGTTTCTTGAGCGCCGGTGCGCTTTCGAACCGGCGGGGGACGGGTCGCACCTGATGGAGATCAGATAGGGCTGACGCACACCCAATAGTGTGCCAGCCATAGCGTGATTCTGAAGAAAAAATATGAACCAGACGCCTGGGGATATGTGCAGGTTACGGTGGACATGTCAGTGTCTATTTTTTATAAGTATACATGTCGATTGAAGCTGTTCTTCACAGGAATGTGGGAAACGGATTGGTAAAATTGGATTTGGATAATAAATTAGATTTTATATCAATTACTTAAGATATAGATAATAATCCCTCCGTCTCCGCCACCTTTTCCTCACATTGATGGTATCAAGACAAGGTGCGTCACCGGGCAGCCTGATCATTCCCGGCGACATTCATCCCAGCGGAGTGCAAATCAGTGTTTCCAAAAGATAAAATCCTGACTGCAAGATTTAGCCTTTGAAATCAGTCCAGATTTCGGTTTGGCCGAACGTCTATTGATGAAGAACTGAACTCAGCACTCTATTCCCTATATCTACTTCAGCAATGCTCTTCCGCGCGGCATCCATTGATTTCGGTTCGTCGCAGGATGTGCTCCAATTGCCTCTTCAACTAGCTGACTGATCCAGCCTGTTCATGTACCAGAAAGGTCATTCTCAACAGGCAGAAGCTGCGCGGCGTCATGCCGCACATCTTAGGAAGGACAATGGAGGGGGTTCTGACAGCCGAATACGCCATCACGCAGACGGCAGTCGGACGAAAAGCTGCGGCATTGCAGGCCCGACTATCGAAGCTTGGAGGAGTAGCGTGATGAGTGTGATTTCCAGAAGCCCCAAATGTCTCTTGTTGCTTGCCCTGCTGTCCGGGGCATCGGCCAGCCTGGCTGCGCAGACGCAGGACCCACCGTCGGCCGATGTCTCTGCGACCGCTTATCTGCCCGCCGAAAAGTCGGAAGGCCCAGAGATAAAGGGCATCATTTCCGCGCGCAGCGGCGACAAGATGCAGGTCACGGCGGCAGACGGCACCAAATCCGTCGTCGCCATCGACGATGCCACCCGGATTACCGCCAGCAAGGGCTTTTTCGGCCTTAACCGCAGCAAACTTGCCGCAACCTCGCTGCTGAACGGCCTGCCGGTCACCGTCAAGACGTTGCAGTCGGGCGGCGGGCTCGTGGCCAGCCATATCAATCTCCAGAACAAGGATCTGAAAACCGCGTCCATGATCCACAATGGCACGGCCCAGCGCTTCGACGAACAGACTGCCGCGACCGAGGCGCTGCGCGGCCGCATGGGTGAGATCGACCAATATAATGTGAAAAGCACGACCAACGTGAATTTCGACACCGGCAAGGCGGTGCTGTCGTCTCAGGCGAAGAACGATCTCTGCGCCACGGCGGCGACTGCCGAGGGAATGAGCAACGCCCTGCTGCTCGTGGTCGGTTACACCGATTCCACGGGAGACGAGGATTTCAACCAGGAGCTTAGCGAGAAGCGGGCCGGCCGCGTCGTCAATTATCTTCAGCAGGCGTGCGGGTGGAAACCCTATCGCATGCTGACGCCCACCGGCATGTCCGAAGCGGACCCTGTGGCGAGCAACGACACCATCGAAGGCAAGGCGCAGAACCGCCGGGTCGCGGTGAATATCCTAGTCAGCAAGGGCCTTGACGGACTGTGAGATGCGCGGGGTGGGTTCCGCCCACCCCGGATTTTCGAATGTGGCCATGTCTCTCGCGAAGCGCGAAGATCTAGATCCGGACGATCAGCGTTCCGGCGTTGCGCCCGTTGAAAATGTCGACAAAGGCGTCGGGTATGCGCTCGAACCCGTCCCGCACATCATAGCGATTGCGCAGCCGCCCTTCAGCTTCCCACTGTCGTATCGATGCGATCGCGGACGCATAATCGTCGGCATAGTCCCCGACGACAAAGCCCTGCATCCGAATCCGTCCATAGACCAGCTTCATCATATCCCGGGGGCCGGCGGCGGGGCTATTCGAATCATAGGCGGCCAACTGTCCGCAAAGCACGATGCGGCCATGGGGCGCCATCCGGTCGACGGCCGCCTGCAATATGTCCCCGCCCACATTGTCGAAAAAGATGTTGATGCCGTCGGGACTGGCCTCCTTCAAAGCCGCAGGAAGGTCGGCCGAGCGATAGTCGATCGCCACATCCGCACCGCCTTCTTCCTTCAGCCAACGACATTTGTCGGGACCGCCCGCCACCGCGATGACCCGGCAGCCCGCGATGCGGGCCATCTGGCACACCATCGCACCGACCGATCCCGCCGCACCGGACACGAGCACGGTCATGCCGGGTTTCGGCTCCCCCACCGCGAAGAGGCCGAAATAGGCGGTCAGGCTGTTGGGCGAGTACAGCGTCATGGCGTCGACCGGATCGATGCCGGTCTCTAGGGTGGTGACGGGCACGGCCGCCTTATCCGGCTGCAGAACAGCATAGTCCTGCCAGGGCGCCACAGCCGTAGCCCATTGCCCGGGTTCAAACCGTGCATGACGAGACGCCAATATTTCGACCGCCGCCATGCCCCGAACCGGGTCGCCGATGCCGATCGCGCCGCGATAGCTGCGTTCGGGCGGGTTCAGCCAGTTGCGGATCGTCGGCGCGCAGGAGATGATCCGCGTGCGGACGAGAATGTCGCCCTCCTGCAGCGCGGGCGTATCGAACGGCTCCTCCCGATAGGCGAAGTCGCTGGCGCGCACCGCGCCTTCGGGCCTGTGCGCAAGCACCCAGGAGCGGTTGAGGGTCACGCCCTGTCGCCGAACCGCCGCCCCGTCTCTGCCAGCCGCACGAGCAGCGGCGCGGGGCGGAAGGTTTCGCCATGCACCGCCGCCAGCCGGCGCATGTCCGCCACGATCCCGTCCAACCCGACCTGATCGGCCCAGAATAGCGGTCCGCCGCGATAGACTGGCCAGTTATAGCCCAGCACGGCGGCTATATCGATGTCGGAGGCGCGCAGCGCGATGCCTTCCTCCAGGATCTTCGCCCCTTCGTTGACGACCGGATAGAGCAGCCGCGCAAGCAGCGCCTCGTCGCCCGATGTGGGCGCATGGGCGACGCCTCGCGCCGCGGCCACCTCGCTTATCAGGCTGCCAGTCACGTCCGACGGACGCGAGCGCCGCTTCTCATCATAGTCATAATAACCCGCGCCGCGCTTCTGGCCCAGCCGTCCGGCGGCGACAAGATCGCCCATCACGGTGCGTTCCGTCGCGTTCCGGCCGATGACGTCCAGGCCCACCAGATCCATCATCTGGAAATGGCCCATGGCAAAGCCGTAGTCGACAAGCACGCGGTCGATCTCCGCGATCGGCGTGCCTTCCAGCATCATCGCTTCGGCCTGCGCGCCACGCGGAGCCAGCAGCCTGTTGGCGATGAAGCCGTCGCACACGCCGCTCAGCACCGCCACCTTGCCGATCCGCTTGGCCAGCCGCATCGCCGTGGCGACCACCGGCTTCGCCGTCTCCGCCCCTCGCACCACCTCCAGCAGGCGCATGACATTGGCCGGCGAGAAGAAGTGGAGGCCGATGACCCATTCGGGCCGGCTGGTCGCCGCCGCGATGCGATCAAGGTCGAGGAAAGAGGTATTGGACGCCAGGATCACCCCCTGTCTGGCGATCCGGTCAAGCCGGGCGAAAATGTCCGTCTTGACGTCCATGCTCTCGTAGACGGCTTCGATGATGAGATCGGCGTCGGCGAGCGCGGCGAGGTCGAGGCTGGGCGAAATCAGGCCCATGCGCTGCTCCACCTGCGCCGCCGTCATCCTTCCCTTGGCGGCCGTAGCCTCATAGTTGCGGCGGATGGTGGCGATGCCGCGATCCAACGCCTCCTGGCTCGTCTCCACCAGCGTAACGGGGATGCCGGCATTCAGGAAGTTCATCGTGATGCCGCCGCCCATCGTGCCTGCGCCGATGACGCCCACCGATCGGATGTCGATCGCGGATATGTCGGGGCCGATGTCGGGAACGCGGGCCGCCTCCCGCTCCGCGAAGAAGACATGGCGCTGGGCGGCGGATTCCGGGCTGGCGACCAGCCGCTCGAACAGGGCGGTTTCCTTTGCCAGCCCCTCATCGAATGGAAGGGTCACTGCTGCCTCGACAGCCTCGATGATGGCGGCGGGCGCGACGAACCCCTTGAACCGGCGTGCGTTTGCGGCGGCAAAGGCGGTGAACAGCTCCGGGCGATCCCGGTCGCGCTGGAGCGCGTCGGCCCGATCGCATATTCGCGGCTTCGCACCGCCATCGGCCACGATGCGGCGCGCGAAGGCCAGCGCCTCGTCCTGCAAGGCCGCATCATCGACCACGGCGTCGACCAGCCCGAGCGAAAGGGCTTCGGCAGCCTTGATCTGCCGCCCGGACGTGATGATTTCGAGCGCCGCCTCCGCACCGACGATCCGGGGCACGCGCTGGGTGCCGCCCGCGCCGGGAAGCAGGCCCAGATGCACCTCCGGCAGGCCGACCTTCGCGCTCCGCGCCGCCACCCGATAGTGGCAGGAGAGCGCCAGTTCGAACCCGCCCCCAAGCGCCGTGCCATGAATGGCGGCGATGACGGGCTTGGGCGCGTCGTCCAGCATGGCGCAAAGGTCGGGCAAGGACGGCGGCTGCCAGGGCTGGCCGAATTCGGTGATGTCCGCGCCGGCGATGAAGGTCCGTCCGGCGCAGAGCAACAGGATGGCGCCAACCGCCCCATCGCTGAACGCCTGCTCCAGTTTGGCCTGCAATCCCTGACGGAGGGACGCCGAGAGCGCGTTAACCGGCGGATTGTCGAGCGTGATCAGGGCGACGCCGTCGGTGACGACGCTGGTTGCGGTCTGCTTCATGTCATGCGTCCTGTCTGGTGGGCGGCGCCGCGCGCCTGCGGGCGACCTCCTCCACGGCGATGGCGGCCATCGCCTTCTTGTCGAGCTTGCCGGTGGCGGTGACGGCCATCGCCTCGACCAGCACCAGATGCTCTGGCCATTTCTTGCGGGACAGGCCCTGCTGGGAGAGGTGGTCGAGCAGGGCGGACAGGTCGATGCGCCCGTCATCCGTGCGCAGCCGGCAGACGGCGCAGGCCTGTTCGCCCAGCTTGCGTTCGGGCACGGCCACCACCGCCACCTCAGCGACGGCGGGATGGCGCAGCAGGGCTGCCTCCACCTCGGCCGGATCGATGTTGAAGCCGCCCCGAATGATCTGGTCCTTGATGCGGCCGACTACGCGCACGAAGCCGTCCTGATCGCGGACGATCTCGTCGCCGGTCAGGTAGAAGCCGTCGGGCGTCATGCGCTCCTGCCCCGCCCCCATGCCCTGCGCATAGCCCAGGAACAGCGAGGGGCCGCGCACGCCTGCCTGCCCCCGGCTGCCGCGCGGCAGGGGACGCAGATCGGCGTCGAACGCCTCCTCCTGCGTGCCGGGAAAGGGGATGCCGTCGAACAGCTGACGACGCTCCAGCGAATGGGACGGATGGGTGGAGGCATGGCCCATGCATTCGGACATGCCGAACATGCGCAGCGCCTTGAGGCCGAGCAGCCGGTCGGCGTCCTCGATCAGTTCCGGCGTCATCGCGCTGCCGCCCACCGCCATGGCGCGAAGCGGCAGGCGGCCGGTCCATTCGCCAAGCCGCGCCGCCTCCACCATCGTGAAAAGATGCGTCGGCACCGCGATCGCCCAGCCGCATCCATAGCGTTCGGCCCGCCGCAGCGCTTCGGCCGGCACCCAAGGGTCGACCAGCACCAGCGGATGCCCCAAAGACAACGCAAAATGCGCCGTGAAGGTGAAGCCGGGCGCACTGTCGAGCGGGACGATGCCCAGGATCGCGTCATCCGGTTGCAGACCCGCAATGGCCGCGCAGGCGCGGGTCGCGTAGTTCAGGGCTTCGGGGCCATGCATCACCCCCTTGGGGACGCCGGTGCTGCCGGAGGTGAAGCCGATGAGCGCGGTGTCGCGATCGCGGGGGTCGCTCGATCGTCCGCCGATAGCAGCGAAAATATCGGGCGGGGCGCTGCCGGCGCCGCTCACCTTGGCGGCATGGCCGAGCGAGGATTCGAGCGAGGCAAGGTCGCCCGCTCCGAGCTTTGGCGATACGGGGCAGAAGGTCGCCTGCAGCGATGATATGGCAAGCGCCGTCGCGATCGTCGCAGGGCTTTTATGCGCGGTGACGAGGACGCGGTCGCCCCGCTCGACCCCTACCGCCTTCAGCAGAGCCGCGATCTCCACCGCCTGCTCCCGCAACTCCTCCCGGCTCCACAGGCGATCATCGCAATCCGCCAGGGCAAGCGCGTCCGGTTCAGCGTCGGCAAGGCGGGCGAATTGCGGCCAGAGCCGCTCGGCATCCCATTCGAACGCCGGATGGCTTTGCTCTTCAGGCAAGGGATTGCCCTCCATCGACCAGGAAGGTCTGACCGGTGATGAAACTGCCCGCGTCCGACGCCAGCAGGGCGAGCGTGCCTGCCACTTCTTCCGGGCGGCCGAAGCGGCGCATCAATATGCCTGCCCGCGTCTTTTCCTGAATGGCGGGATCGAGCGTCTCTGTCATCCCCGTCTCGATCGATCCGGGCGCGATGGCGTTGACGCGGATATTGTGCCCGGCCCATTGGGCGGCGAGATCGCTGGTCAGGTGAACGATTGCCGCCTTGCTGGTGGTATAGGGAACGACCTGCCCGGCGTCCGGCTGATAGGACAGGAATGCGCCTACCGACGCGATATTGACGATGGCGCCGCCGCCCGCCGCGATCATGTGGCGCGCGGCGTGGCGGCAGGCGAGGAAGGTGCCGGTCACATTGACGTCCATCACCTTCTGCCAGCCCTTGAGCGGGATGTCCTGCGGCAGACCCCACCAGGAGGCGCCTGCATTGTTGATGAGGATGTCGAGCCCGCCCAGCCGATCGACCGTTCCCGCGACCGCCGCCTCCACCGACGCCTCGTCGGCGATATTGCAGGAAAGGCCGACAGCCGGAACCCGGAACCGCTCGGCTATGCCGGCCGCCAGATCGGCGCAGTCGGCCTCCGTGCGGGACGCAAGGGCGACGGCGCAGCCCAGGTCCGCCAGCGTTGCGGCCATGGCTTCGGCCAGCGCGCCGCGTCCGCCGGTTATGAGCGCGCGCTTGCCGTCGAGGCGGAATTGGGCAGCGGTGAAGCCGGGGTTCCAGTCAGCCATGATCGTCTCCGGCAAGCAGATCGACCTCATCGGTGATGAGGATGATGCGGCGACCGCCCATGCCCTTTGTCTGGGCGGTCGCCGCCTTCCATTCGGGCGAGGCGAAGGCGGCGTCGAGCGCCGCCTGATCGGCGAAGGTCAGCACGGCGTGGCCGTCCCAGCCCGGTGCTTGCGGATTGTCATAATCCTTCGTCACCGCACCGTGCCGATAGGCTATCAGCCCGGGCAGTATCCTGGCGGCGTCGGCATGCGGGCCGCGCCACCAGGTGGTGAACTGCTCGTGCGTCCAGTCCTGCGGCCGGCTGGCCAGGACGACCATGCTGACCGCCATGGCTTACTTGCCCGTCCAGACCGGCTGGCGCTTTTCGAGGAAGGCCGCGACGCCTTCCTTCGCATCGGCGGAGTGATGCACCACGTTGCAGGTCATCGTCTCCAGCGTGATGAGCGAGTTGGTGTCGGCGTCCATGCCGCGATTGACCGCCATCTTGGTCATCCACATGCAGAAGGGGCTCTTGTCGATCAGCGGCGCGCAGAAATCCTGGATCAACTGCTCGAGCTGATCGCTGGGCGCCGAGGCGTTGCACAGGCCCCATTCGACGCATTCCTTGCCGGACAAGAGCTTGCCGGTCAGCATCAGCTCCTTCGACTTGCGCATGCCGATATAGCGCGGCAGGCGATAGATCGGGCCAGCGCCGCCGAACAAGGCGCGGCGGATGTGGAAGTCGCCGATCTTGGCGTCGTCGGCGGCAATGCCGAAATCGCAGGAGATGAAGAGTTCGAACCCGCCGGCGACGGCATAGCCCTCGACGCAGGCGATGGTCGGCTTTTTCATGTTGTAGATCTTGTCATAGGTGCGCGCGGAGTCGATCGCGAGCTGAAGCGAGGTGCTGGTCTCGTGCAGCACCGGACCCACCAGTTGCCCGAGATCCGCACCGGCGCAGAAGGTGTGGCCGCGACCGCGGAACACGACGGCCAGCACCGAATCGTCCTCGGCCGCCTTGTCCACCGCCGCTTCAAGATCGCGCAGGAGCTGGGGGCTCACGCAATTTTTCACATGGGGACGGTTGAGCCAGATCGTGCAGATGCCGTTGTCGGCCACTTCATATTGGATGACGTCCTTTTCCGGTTCCATGTAACTCTCTCCTTGGCAAAGATGTGAAAAGATCGGTCGTTTTCAGCGGGCGATGCCGCCTTCTTCGGGCGGGGCAAGCATGCCGCCCACGGCCATCCAGGCGGCGATCCCCGCCGACGGAATGGCGCAGAGCACCGCTTCGGCAATTTCCTCGTCGCTCGCGCCTGCATTGCGCGCGCCGCGCACATGGGTCGCGGCCATGGGGCTGTATCCCGCCGCCAATATGGCGAGCAGAAGCAGTTCGCCATATTTGGGCGAGAGCGGGTTGGCGTCGATGCTGCCTCGCCGCATGAGATAATAGGCGTCCGCAGCCTGGGGCACGAGGCGCATCAACGCGCCGAGCGGCGCGGGGATGCTCCCCGCCCAATAAGCCCGGAAATTGGCCTCCGCCTCTCCCTCCGCCGCCATGGGCAGGGGTTGCGGCTCCGGCGCCTGGGCGTCGCCAAAACTGCCCTCGATGAGCTGCGCGAAATCGAGCGCCGCCGCCTCGCCGCGAAGGCTGGACAGCACGATAAGGCCTGCGGTCGCCTCCTTGGCGGTCAGGCCAAGCTTCACGCCGCGTTCCAGTTCCCGGCGCGCAAGGGGCAGATGGCGGCGATCGACGGCAGCCACCGCCGCGAACAGCGCTTTCAGGCGAGCCGGCACCGCGCCGTCCGACTCGATCACGGATCGGAAAATATCATATCCTGCAAGCGTGTACGGCGCATAGCCCTGCAACAGGGCGACATCCATGATTGGGCTATTCGTCATCGCTTGCTCTCCTCGGTCCAGATGATCGACCGACTGGTCGGGCGTCAACCAAAAATTTCTTCCCTGACCAGTTTGACAGCCGACCAGTCGGTCGACTACTTATCGCTCGACCGATCGGTCGGGTGAGTATTAGAACGGGAGCAGGCCGGCTCGAATCCGGCGGCGTAATTGGAGCGGATGCGTGGATTTCGAACAGTCGGCCAAATCCAGGGAATGGATGGAGCGCGTAAGGGCGTTCATGGAGGAGCACATCGTTCCTGCCGTTCCGGTCTATCACCAACAGTCCGCCGCGATCGATCGCTGGACCGAAATCCCGCCCGTGTTCGACGAACTCAAGGACAAGGCGCGGGAGGCGGGGCTGTGGAACATCTTCATGCCGCCATCTGAGCATGACGATGAATTTTTCACCAGCGTCGGCCTCACCAATGTCGAATATGCGCCGATCGCCGAACTGATGGGCCGGATTTCCTTCGCCAGCGAGGTGTTCAACTGCATGGCGCCGGACACCGGCAATTTCGAGGTGCTGCATCGCTATGGCACGGCCGAGCAGAAGCAGCGCTTCATGGTGCCGCTGCGTGACGGCCAGACCCGGTCCGCCTTCCTGATGACCGAACCGGCCGTCGCTTCATCCGACGCGCGGAACATCCAGACCGACATTCGCCGCGACGGAAGCGACTATGTCATCAACGGCCGGAAATGGTGGTCGTCGGGAGCGGGCCATCCGCGCTGCGACTTCTTCATCGTCATGGGCAAGACCGATCCGGACGCCGCGCCCTACCGGCAGCAATCGATGATCCTGGTGCCGCGCGACACGCCGGGCGTGACGCTTGTGCGGCACCTCCCCGTCTTCGGTTACGATCATGCGCCGCACGGCCATTTCGAGGTGGCGCTGGAGAATGTGCGCGTGCCGGCGGAGAATATGCTGCTGGGCGAAGGCTGCGGCTTCGAGATCGCGCAGGGCCGCCTTGGTCCCGGGCGCATCCACCACACGATGCGCAACATCGCGACGATGGAAGTCGCGCTGGAAAAGATGTGCCGGCGCCTCCTTTCGCGACGGGCCTTCGGCAAGGTCATCGCCGAACATTCGGTCTGGGAGGAACGGATCGCCCGCGCCCGTTGCGAGATCGAGATGGCGCGCCTGCTGTGCCTGAAGGCCGCGCATATGATGGATACGGTCGGCAACAAGGCCGCCCGCGCCGAAATAGCGATGATCAAGATCGCCGCACCGAAAATGGCGCAGCAGATCGTCGACGACGCGATACAGGCGCATGGCGGCGGCGGCGTCAGCGACGATTTCGGCCTGGCGGAGCTTTGGGCGAACACCCGCATCGTGCGGCTGACCGATGGGCCCGACGAGGTTCATGAACGCCAGCTCGCCCGGATGGAACTCGCCAAATATGCGGAAGGCGCAGCGTCGTGAGCGCCGCGCAGCCTGCCGCGACGATCGGCTCGACGGTCGATGTCGCCGTCAACAGTGCGTTCGACGAAGCCCGACTTGCCGCTTATCTGGCGGGTCGGATCGCGGATTTTTCCGGACCCATGCGCGTCCAGCGGTTCGAGGGCGGACAGTCCAACCCGACCTTCCTTCTGTCGACGCGGGACCAAAGCTATGTCCTGCGGCGCAAGCCGGCGGGCGTTTTGCTGAAATCCGCCCATGCGGTGGATCGCGAATATCGCATCACCATGGCCCTGCACGAAGCCGGCCTGCCCGTCGCCGAACCGCTGCTGCTTTGCGAGGACGAGGATGTCATCGGCAGCATCTTCTATGTGATGCGCTACGTTCCGGGGCGCAGTTTCTGGGACCCGCTTATGCCGGGCCTAGACCGTGCGGAGCGCGCCGCGATCTATGACTCCGCCAATGAAACGCTTGCCCGCCTGCATCTGGTCGACTTCGCGGCGCTCGGGCTCTCCGACTATGGCAAGCCGGGCAATTATTTCGCGCGGCAGATTTCCCGCTGGTCGCGGCAATATGATGCGTCGCGCACCCGCGACATCCCGGAGATGGACCGGCTGATAGACTGGCTGCCCGGCGCGATCCCGCCCACGGAAGAGCGCACCACGATCATCCATGGCGACTATTCCTTCCACAACCTGCTGGTCCATCCGACCGAGCCGCGCGTATCCGCCGTCATAGACTGGGAGTTGTCGACCCTGGGCAATCCGCTCGGCGACCTCACCTACCATATGATGGAGTGGTTCAGGCCGGAGGGCGTGGACGTGCGCGGAACCCTGCGCGGCGCCGATCTTGCCGCGCTCGGCATTCCCACGGCCGAAGATTACGCCCGCCGCTATTGCGAGCGGACCGGCCTTCGCGGCGATCCGACGCATCCTTTCTATCGCGCCTTCAACCTGTTCCGGGTGGCCGCCATTCTGCAGGGCATCGCCGGCCGGGCGCGCGACGGCGTGCAGACCGCAAGCAATGCCGCCGACATCGTCACACGGATCGAACCACTCGCCAAGGCCGCCTGGCTGGCGGCGCGGGAGGCCGGCGCAGTCTGATCTTCTGACAGGATGAAACGAGATTTCAGGGCGAAAGACAAAATGGCCCTAATCAGAGGGAGAGAGATGATGACAAGGTTCAAGATTGGCCGACTGGCGCTTCTTTCGGGATGCGCGTTTGCCGGGATCATCGTGCCGGCCCATGCGCAAACGGCGGCGACGGCGACGACCGAACCGCAGTCGGCGGAGGATGCCGCCGCGCCTTCCACGCGAGACATCATCGTTACCGGAACGCGCGTCGTGCGCGACGGCTACAACCAGCCGACGCCCGTCACCGTCGCGCCCACCACGGAGCTGGAGAAGGCGACCCCCACCAACCTTGCCGATGCGATCAACAAGCTGCCGCAATTCGCCAACTCGGTCAGCCCGCAGTCGAACAGCCAGTTGCAGGGCAATAGCGGCGAGCATGGCAATCTGCTCAACCTGCGCGGCGTCGGCCCGACGCGGGCGCTGATCCTGCTCGACGGCATCCGCGTGCCGCCCACGACATTCCGCGGCGCGGTGGACGTCAACACGATTCCGCAACTGCTGATCCAGCGCGTCGACGTCGTGACCGGCGGCGCATCGGCGGTCTACGGCTCCGACGCTGTCAGCGGCGCGGTCAACTTCGTCCTCGACAAGAAGTTCGAAGGCGTGAAGGGCGTCGCGCAGCGCGGCGTATCGACCCGCGGCGACCTCGGCAACTATCGCATCGGCATTGCGGGGGGCCTCAGCTTTGCGGGCGATCGCGGCCATATCCTCGCCTCGGTCGAGCGTTTTCACAGCGATGGCATCAAGCGCAGCGCGCGCATCTATGGTGACGACGCCTATGCGGCCGTGGGTTCGGTCCCCGGGTCGACCGCCGCACCGGGCCGCGAGGCAAACCCGTTCATCTTCCTGCCGAACCTGCGTTTCACGACCAACGACTATAATAACGGCATCATCCTGACGAGCACCGTGCCCTCGCTCACCAATAATATCTTCCTGCCGGGCGGCGCGGTGCGGCCCATCCAGCGCGGCACAGCCACTGGTACGCCGGGCACCAATGTGGGCGGCGACGGCCTTTATATTCCCGGCTTCAACCAGTTGATCGCGCCGCTGACGACGACACAGGGCTTTGGCCGCCTGGCCTACGACCTGACGGACGGGCTGACGGCGCATGTCCAGGGCAGCTACTCGCGCAGCGTCACCAGCTACGATACGCAGGCCCAGTCCGTACTCGGCTTCCGCTTCTTCAGCGGCAACGCCTTCCTGAACCCGGCGGTCCAGGCGCAAATGGGGCCGAATGACAGCTTCACCGTCTTCCGCTTCATCGGTGAGCAGGGGCCGATCCCGACGCGGGAGGCGACCAATGCCTATCTCATCAACGGCGGCCTTGAATGGAACCTTGGCGGATGGAACGTCACCGCCGACTACACCCATGGCAAGTCCGTCACCAAATTCGCCCAGACGCAGGTCGAGATTCCCAAGCTGGCAGCGGCGCTGGACGCGGTTCGCGGTCCGAACAATTTGATCGTCTGCCGCGTTACGCTGACCAATCCCGGACTCTATCCGGGGTGCACGCCGCTCAATGTCTTCGGCGCGGGAACGCCCACGTCCGCCGATCTGCAAACCGTCCTTGGCGTATCCCGTTACCGCGCCATGAACACGACCGACGACTTCGTCCTGTCGGCGCGCGGGGATCTTTTCGAGCTTCCGGCAGGCCCGGTCACGGTCGCCATTGGCGGGCAATATCGCAAGCAGAAGCTGGACCTGACGTCCAATTCCGATCCCGCCGTGCCGGTGGACTTCACCGGGCTGCGGGGCATTCCGGCCAATCGCATGACCCGCTTCAACAACACCAATGTCGGCTCGGCCTTCGGCAAGCTGAACGTGAAGGAAGTGTTTGCCGAAGCGCAGGTTCCGGTATTCAAGGGCCAACCCTTCGCCGAGGAGCTGAGCCTCAACGGCGCTTTCCGCCTGACCGACTACAGCACCAGCGGAAGCGTCAAGACCTGGAAGGTCGGGGCGGTCTACAAGCCGATCCAGGACGTGATGTTCCGCGTCACGCGCTCGCGCGATATTCGCGCGCCCTCGCTGTTCGAACTGTTCGCGGGCGTTCAGACTGCGCCGGTGAACTTCAACGACCCTCACACCGGCCAGCCGGGTTCGATCCGTCAATTCAGCGGCGGCAACCCCGACCTCGATCCCGAAACCGGCGACACGTTCGCGGCGGGCGTGGTCCTCAGCCCCAGTTTCCTGCCCGGCTTCGACGTTTCTGTCGATTATTACGACCTCAAGATCAAGGGCGCCATCGCCACGCAAGGGCTGAACGATGTCGTCAACGAGTGCGAAACGTCGAACGGCACGTCGCCGACCTGCGCCCTTATCGAAAGGCCGCTGCCGTTCAGCGACCGGTCGGCCGCCAACTATCCGATTTCGGTGAGCCTCATCACGCAGAATATCAGCTTCCTGCGCACCAGCGGCCTCGACATCACCATGTCGTACCGGACCAAGCTGGGCGATGGCGAACTCACCCTGCGCGCCTTCGCCAACTATCTGGACCGGTACAAGACGCAGACCAATTCCATCGCGCCGGTGATCGATTATGCCGGCCATGGCGTCAACAGCCAGACCGGCTATGCCTATCCCAAGTTCAGGGGCACGCTCAGCGCCAATTACACCAATGGGGGCCTCACCCTGTTCGTGCAGGAATCGATGATCGGCAAGGTGACCATCGGCAACCTCAAGAACGATCCGACGTCCTTTTATGCGGTCCCGGCGATCAAGCCGGTCTTCTACACCGACGCCACGGCATCCTATAAGTTCGACGTGCGCGGGGAGCCGGAACTGTTCGTGACGGCCACGAACCTGTTCGACCGCAAGCCGCCGCTGGTCGCCGCAGCCGCCGCGCCGGGCCTTCTCTATCCGACCCTGTTCACGCTCTACAACGTCGCCGGGCGCACGCTCACGGCGGGGGTCCGTTTCAAGTTCTGATGGATTGCCGAACGGACTGCCCGCAAGGGAAGTTCGATAGTCCGGGGAGGCTCGCCCAAAGCGGGCCTCCCTTCAATCCCGGAGCCATTCAAAAGGTAAACGCATGAACAGCCCTCCCATCGGACTCACCGCCCCGCCGACGACCTCCGCCGCCGGGTTGCGCCGTACGATGCTGGTCATGCTGGGCCTGGTTTCGATGTTCAACTATATCGATCGCACGGTCCTGTCGGTGCTTCAGGAACCGATCAAGCGCGAACTGGGGCTAAGCGACGGCCAGCTCGGACTGCTGACCGGCCTTGCCTTCGCGCTGTTCTACGCGACGCTGTCCCTTCCGATCGCGCGTCTGGCGGATCGCTTCAATCGCCGCAACATCATCGCCGCCTCGCTCGCCACCTGGAGCGGCATGACGGCGCTATCGGGCCTGGCGACCGGTTTTGGCTCTCTGGTAGCCTTCCGCATCGGCGTCGCGCTGGGAGAAGCGGGTTCCGTGCCGGCTTCCCATTCCATCATCGCCGATTACTACCCGCCCGAAAAACGGGTGACGGCGCTTGCCCTGTGGGGACTGGCGCTCCCGGCCGGGATCATGCTCGGCTATGCGTCGGGCGGCTGGATCGCCTCGGCGCTGGGATGGCGTCTTGCCTTCGGGGTGATCGGCGTCGCGGGGCTGGCGCTGGCGCCGATCGTCCTGCTGCTCGTGCGGGAGCCTGCGCGGACGGGATCAGACCCTTCGATCCGAACGGAAAAGGCGCCGCCCCTCGGCGAAGCCATGCGCTTCCTGTGGCGGTTGCGGACCTATCGCTACATGCTGATCGGCACGACCCTTCACGCCTTCGCCCAATATGCGATGATGAGCTGGTCCGCGCCCTTCTACATGCGCGTCCACCACATGCCGCTTGCCGACGTCGCCTCCTGGCTGGCGCTGATGAACGGGCTGGGCGGCGGCATCGGCATCTATCTGGGCGGCCGCCTGTCGGACGCGGCGGGATCGCGCGATCCGGCGGGCCGCGTCTGGGTGAGCGCCGCCGCGATGCTCCTGATGGTGCCCGCCGCGCTGGTCCAGTTCCTGATTCCTTCGCTGACCGCGTCGCTGGCGTTCGGCTTTATCGCGACCATGCTGATGTTCTTCTATTATGGCCCGATCATAGGCGTCCCACAGTCCGTCGTTCCGCCGCGCATCCGGGCACTTACGTCGGCCGTGACCCTGCTGGTCTTCAATCTGTTCGGACTCGGTCTGGGGCCGGCGGTGACGGGGTTCCTCAGCGATTATCTGGCGGCGGCGGATGGGATGCACGACACATCGCTGCGTTACGCGCTTTCGGCTGTGGTGCTGTTCTCGCTCGCGGGCGCCGGCAGCATCGCCTGGGCATCCCGCTTCTACGCGGACGATCTCAAACGGCAGTGAGTCTCACGCCACCGTCCGGCCATTGTCGATCACGATTTCCGCCCCGTTCAGCCGGGCGGACTCGTCCGACACCAGGAACAGGACCAGGTCGGCGACATGCTCCGGCTGCCCCTCATGCCTTTGGGCGGCTTCGCGCAATCCGGGCGCGGCGAAGCGATAGGCCTCGCGAACCATCTGCGTATCGTGCGAGCCGGGGAGAACCACATTGGCGCGAACCGGATAGTCCTGCTGCTGGCAATGCACGATCAGGCTGCGCGTCATGGAGAGTACGGCGCCCTTGGCCGCGCTATAGGCGAACACCGCCGGATTGCCCCGGATCGCGGCCACGGACGCGATGTTGACGATCGATCCCGCCCCGCTGGCCGCCAGCGGCGGCAGGCAGGTCTTGCATCCCAGAAACGTCCCTTCCGCCGAAACGGCCATCACGCGGCGGAATGCCTCCAGCGACGACTGCTCGACGGTTTCGAAGGCGGCAATGCCCGCATTGTTGACCAGCGCATCGAGCCGGCCATGCGCCCGCATGATCTTCGTCAACGCGGCCTGCCATTGCGCTTCGCTCGTCACGTCCAGGCGGAGCGCCATCGCTGCCGGAAGCGTCTCGACGACCCGTTGCGCCTCCTCCTCGTCGACATCGGCGACGACCACCCGCGCGCCCTCGCGCGCCAACGCTTCGGCGTCGGCCTTGCCCAGCCCCTGCGCCGCGCCGGTCACGAGGACGACCTTCCCCTCAACCCTGCCCTTCTTCGCCATGGCCGATCCCTTCAGGCCGCCAGGGCGGCACGGGCGGCGGTTCCACCGCCATGGAGACGCGACAGCAGCAGCACGCGCCGCAGCCCACGCCCGACCGCAAGTTCATCGGTCACACCCATGCCGCCATGCAACTGCACCGCCTCCTCCGCGAGCTTCAAGGCAGCGTCGCCAATATAGGCCCTTGCTGCCGTCACGGCCCGGACCCGTTCTTCCTCCTCGGCCAGGGCCGATTTCAAAAGCAAAGATCGGGATTGCTCCAGCCAGGTGTACATCCGGGCGCAGCGATGCTGCACGACCTGAAAGCTCGCGATCGGCTTGCCGAACTGGTGGCGCTGCCTGACATAATCGACGGTCAGGTCAAGCAAGGTCGCCATCGCGCCGACCAGTTCGGCGACGATCGACAGGCCGGCCAGGGCTTGAGCCTCTGCCCACGCGCTCCCCGGAATCGTGAGCGGCACGGCATGCACCGCATCGAATCGCACATGGGCTGCCATGCTGCCGTCGACCAGACGAACCGGCATCCTGCGGACGCCGCTGTCCTGCCCATCGATCAGCAGAAGCGCGCCCGCTTCCGTCTCCACGACAAAGGCGTCGGCATCCATGCCGTCCCGGACGATGCCCCCCGATCCGCAGAGCCTTCCGTCCGTCATCGCACCTCCCGGCGCAAATGCGAGCAGAGCCTCCCCTTGCATCAGCCTGTCGCCCCAGCGCCGGGCCACAGGATCACCAGCGATCGCCCGGCCGCAGAGCAGAACGGCTTCGGTCAGTGGCGTGATCGCAAGGGCGCGCCCCATCTCTTCGGAGACAATCATCACCTCCACCGCGCCGCCGCCCAGGCCGCCTGCCTGCTCCGGCGCCAGCAGGGCGAAAAGACCGAGTTCCCCCAATGCGCGCCAGTCGTCGGGAGACATCGGCCCTTTCGCCATGGTCGCCGCGTCATAGCGGTCAGCCAGAAAGCGGCGGACCATGTCGCGGACCATCGCCTGCTCATCGCTGAGCGCGAGGTTCATGGCTCAGAGCACCTCGATGATCGAGGCGTTGGCGATGCCGCCGCCCTCGCACATGGTCTGAAGGCCGTAGCGCTGGCCCCGCGCCTTGAGCGCATGGATGAGCGTCGCCATCAGCTTCGTGCCGGTCGCGCCGAGCGGATGGCCAAGCGCAATCGCGCCCCCGTTGACGTTCAACCTCGCCGGGTCCGCGTCGAGCGCCTTCATCCATGCCATGGGGATCGACGCGAAGGCTTCGTTCACTTCGAACAGGTCGATGTCCTTCATCGACATGCCGGCCCGATCGAGAACCCGCCGCGTCGCCGGGATCGGCTCTTCCAGCATGATGACCGGATCGCCCGCCGTGACCGCCAGGTTGACGATGCGGGCGATGGGCGTCAGGCCATGCGCCCTGACGGCCGCTTCGGAAGCAACGAGTACGCCGCTCGCGCCGTCGCAGATCTGGCTTGCGGTCGCCGCGGACAGCGTGCCGCCCTCGCCCAGCAGCTTGACCGAACCGATCGACTCCATCGACGCATCGGCGCGGACCCCTTCGTCTCGGTCGTGGATGGCCTGCTCCCCTTCCGCCGTGACGATGGGCACCGGCACGATCTCCCTGTCAAAGGCGCCCGCATCCATGGCCGCCGCCGCCTTCCGGTGGCTGGCGAGCGCGAACCGGTCATGATCGTCGCGGGTGAAGCCATATTTGTCGGCGATCATCTGCGCGCCCTGAAACTGGCTGAACATCTCCACGCCATAACGCTTCTGGATCGCCTCGGAGAAAGGATTGGCGCCGATGCCGCCCGCTTTCGCCAATGTGATGGGGGAACCCATCGGCACGCGCGTCATGCTTTCGACGCCCCCTGCGATCACGATGTCCTGAAGGCCCGACATGACCGCCTGCGCCGCGAAATGCACCGCCTGCTGGGACGAGCCGCACTGCCGGTCGATCGTCACCGCCGGCACGCTGTCGGGCAGGCTGGACGCGAGCACGATGTTGCGGCCGAAGGCGAAGGTCTGCTCGCCCACCTGGCTGACGCAACCGATGATCACATCATCGATCGCGGCCGGATCAACGCCCGCATCGGCGACCAGCGCGTCCAGCACGAGGGCGCCAAGATCGGCGGGGTGCCACCCGGCAAGCCGGCCGTTGCGGCGGCCACCGGCGGTGCGGCGTGCGGAAACGATATAGGCTTCAGGCATGATGCATCCTTCTTGTGTCTAAAGGCCGAGCGCGGCCTTCGCGATCAGGGTGAGCTGGATTTCGCTGGTGCCGCCGAAGATCGACCAGGCGCGGGCGTTGAGGTAGCGGGCAGCCGCGACCTGCGCTTGCGCCGAACCGACCGGAGCGGGCATGTCGTCGCCGTAGAAGGGACGCTCGACCGGCAGTTGAAGACCGGCGAGGCCGAAGGCGTCCACCGCCAGCGCCTCAACGCCCTGCCGGATTTCGGACGCCAGCAGCTTGGTGGTCAGGCTGCGCGGGTCGGGCGCGGCGCCATGCTCGATCTCGATCAGCGTCCGAAGCTCTGTCATCTCCAGCGCTTCCGCCTCCAGTTGGAGCCGGAGAGCGCGATCCGCCAGTTCGCCGGTCAGCGGCCCTGTCGATGTCCGCAACCGGGCAAGATCAGCCAGGATCGCCGGCGCGAAGCTCGATCCGCCGCGCTCATTCTCCAGCAGGAACTTGGCGATCGACCAGCCTTGCCCTTCGTCGCCGACACGGTCCGAGACCGGCACCCGTACTTCATCGAGGAAGACCTCGTTCAGTTCGTGATCGCCCGATGCGCTGAGGATCGGCTTCACCATCACGCCGGGCAGCGCCATGTCGATCAGCAGGAAGCTGATGCCCTGCTGCGGCTTCACATGCGGGTCGGTCCGGATCAGGGCGAAGAGCCAGTTCGCATATTGCGCCTGCGTGGTCCAGATCTTGTGCCCCGACACGACATAATGATCGCCATCGCGCACGGCGCGGGTGCGCAGGCTTGCAAGGTCGGAGCCGGAACCGGGTTCCGAAAAACCCTGCGCCCACACATGTTCAGCCGAGCGGAGGCGCGGGAGATAATGATCCTTCTGCGCCGGGGTGCCATAGGTGTACAGCACCGGCCCCACCAGCTTCAGGCCCATGCCGGGAAGGACCGGCGCGCCTGCCTCCGCACATTCCTTTTCGAAAATCCAGCGCTGGACCGGCGTCCATCCCGGCCCGCCCGCATGGTCCGGCCAGTGATAGACGAGCCATCCCTTCGCTTCCAATATCGCCTGCCATTCGCGTGCGATGTCGGGTTCAGCGAAGACACCGGATGTCAGTGCGGCCCCGCGCCGAAGCGCGGGCGAAAGCGACGCGGCGAGGAAAGCGCGCACCTCCTCGCGGAACGCATGCTGTTCTGGGCCAAGCGCCAGGTCCATGGCGTCAGCGCTCCACGATGGCGACGGCGGAGACGCCCGGTGCGCCATAAACGTGGCTGTAACCGAGGCGCAGCCTGCCCGGCGCCTGTCGTGCGCCCGCCTGCCCGATCAACTGCACATAATTCTCATAGACCTGACGAAGCCCCGATGCGCCGATCGGCTCCCCGCAGGCAAGGCACCCGCCATCTGTGTTGACCGGCAGGCTGCCGTCGATCCGCGTGCGGCCCTCAGCGATCCATGCGGTCTGCTCACCATCGGCGCAAAAGCCATTCTCCGCCATGTGCATGATCTCGGCTCCCGCCTCCGTGTCCTGAAGCTGTGCTATGTCGATGTCCTCGGGGCCGACGCCCGCCATGTCGTAGGCCGCCTGAGACGCGACGCTGGTGGGCGAGCCGCCACGCTCCAGATCAAGCGCTGGCGAAAAGACCTCGAACGAACCGGGGGGCCGGGTGCGGACGGCCGCGGCACGCAATCTTACCGCAGGCAGTCCAAGTTCGCGCGCCTTCCTGCCGCTCGCCAGCAACAGTGCGACCGCGCCTTCGCCCGGCGAGCAGAACATGAATTTGGTGAGCGGGTCGCTGACCATCTGCGAATGGAGGATGGTGTCCATATCGACCGCCTCGCGCCGCCAGGCATGATCGGCCAGAACGCCGTTGGCAAAGGCCTTTTCGGCGACAGCGCCCAGCGTGTGCGGGGTGATGCCGTATAGGCTCATATAGCGCTGAATCTTCATGGCGAAGAACTGGGTGGTCAGCATCAGCCCCGTCTCGCCATACCAGTCCGGCAACCCCCAATCCGCTGGAAGAGGCGAGAAAGAGCCGCGCGGGTGCTTGTCGAAACCTACCGCGAGGCCCAGATCGAACTCGCCGGACTTGATCGTGCTGTAGGCGCCGAACATGGCCGAACCGCCAGTCGCGCATCCGTTGGCGACGTTGATGAAGGGAATGCTGGTAAGCCCCAGCTCCGACACCATCGTGTCCGCATTGCCGGCGGCGTCCGACCCGCCGAAGGCGAACTGGACATCGCGCCATGCCAACCCCGCCCGTTCGAGCGCCTGGCGGACGGCGAAGACGCCCTGCTGCAGGCCCGAAAGGCCAGGGGTGCGGCCGAAGGGATGAATGCCCGCGCCGATGATGAAGACGTCTTCGCTCATGCCCCAACCCCCTTGTCCGGCGCGAAGCCGAAGCTGGTGCGCAGCGTTCCGTCCGTCATCTCGAAAGGCAGCGGCACGACGCGCATCGCCATGCCAATTGCCAGATCATCGAACGCCACATCGACCAGACGCCCCTCGACGATCAGCGCTCCATCCAGATCGACATAGCCCACGGCATAGGGCTCGAACGCTTCCGGGCCGGCATAGGGCGGCGACTTGGGGCGGAAGCGCTGGATAGTCCACGACCAGAGCCGGCCCGTGCGCGGCAGCAGGACGCGCTCGTAGCGCGGGTCGTCTTCCGGTCGCGCCGGAAAGCACAGGCGATTGGTTGCCCGCTCTCTGGAGGCAAACAGCGCATTGCCCTCTGTCTCGGGGCAGATGAGGCCGTCGGCTATCGGAACAGGCAGGGTGTCGGGCATCTCTTGTCTCCTTCCGAAGACATAGCGCCCGACCGTTCGGTCGGCTTCTGACCAATGCGACAGGGGTTAGTTTATCATGCCCAGAAAGCCGAGCTGCGCCGCCTTGAACATCGTCTGGTCGCGGTTGACCGCGTCCAGCTTCACGGATGCCGATCGGATGTGGAATCGCACCGTGGTGCGTTGCAGGCCCAGGATGATGCCGATTTCCTCGTTCGTCTTTCCGGCAGCCGCCCAGCGCAGGCATTCCACTTCGCGCTTGGTCAAGGATATGCTCCCCAGCCCGGGCCGCGCCCGCGCCGTAACCTTGACATAGCTTTGCACGAAGGCCCGCGCGAGCACAGCCAGAGCGTCCGCGGCACAGGCATAGGCATCGGACAGGTCGTTGGCCTCGGGCTCGGGCGAGAGGAAACTGGCCGCGCCGATCTGCCCGAACGGCAGGTGGATCGGAACCACGATCGCGGCCGCCGTCATCGCCCGGATGCGGAAATCATGGAGGTCGATCACGTCGAGCAGCGGGTTGGGCAGGCGGGTGAAAAAGCCATGCGCGTTGCACCAGAACGGCTCCGCCTCCACCCGGCAGGCGTGAACGATGGGCGAGGAAAGGGCAAGCTGAGGCACCTCCCACCAGCGCGACTCCTCGCCGCGAAAACCAAAAACCTCGCTTGCCAGCACGGCGCCATTCCCGTCGCGCATCGGTTCGCGGGAGGCCACATTATGCGTGACCGCCGTGCGCAACCCGCAAAGGTCCATCACCGCATCGCGCAGCCGCTCCGCCGCCGGTCCTATCCCCCCCGGCTCCGAAAAGCGGACCGCGTCGATCAGGGCGGCGGACGGCATCGTGCAGGAGGGGCCGGCAGCGGACATGATCAGCGGCCTTTCAGGCTCAGCCCCTCGAAAAAGGGCTGGCAGATCGCGTCGGCGACGTCCTCGGGCGGTCTGCGCTTGGCCAGGGGAGGATACCATTTATAGGCCCAGTTGCACATGCCGAGGAAGCCAAGGGTGGTGAGCCCCGGGTCGCACGGGCGGAAATGGCCGTTCGCGATCCCCTGTTCGATGATGCCGCGCACCCGCTGCAGATAGGCGTTGCGCTGCGCCCGGATATGGTCGCGCATCTTGCCTTCCAGATCTTCATAATGGTCCATGAACGCCCGGACATAACCCGGATGCTCCGCAATCTGCCGCAGGATGTCGATGCATGCCGCGCGCAGGCGGCCGAGCGGATCGTCCGATCCGCCTTCCTCGTCGAGGCCTGCCAGCAGCGCGCTCATATGGGCGTCGTGCATCGCGAAGAGGATGGCGTTCTTGCTGGGGAAATAATGGTAGAGCGTCGGCTTGCCGAGGCCCACCTCATCGGCCAGCATCTGCATCGACGCCTTGTGATATCCCACCCGGTCGAACAGCGTCGCGCAATGCCTCAATATCTCGTTGCGCTTCTCGTCATGCGCCTCGGTCGTCTGCCGTTTCTTTGTTGCTTCTCGCGCCATCGCCGGCTCTGTTCCCTGTTCTGCGTCCTACCTCTCACAAAGGTAAGTCGACCGTCTGGTCGGTTCCTCCTAGGGATGGCGGCTGGATGAAAAGAATGCAAGCGCGAGGGAGCGGACAATGCAAGTTGAGGGCAAGACAGCGCTGATCACCGGAGCGAGTTCGGGTTTGGGCCGGCATTTCGCTCGCCTGCTGGCGCGGGAAGGGGCGACGGTCGTGATAGCGGCGCGCCGAGTCGACGCGCTCTCGGCGCTCTCCGATGAGATTGGGCGACAAGGCGGCACATGCATTCCCGTCGCCATGGATGTGACCGATCCGGACGCGGTCGCGGCGGCCTTCCGGCAAATCGAGCGCGACCTTGCGGCGCCTCTCTCCATCCTCGTCAACAATGCAGGCGTAGCCCACATGCGTGCGGCGCTCGATCTCAGCGCAACCGAGTGGTCGCAGGTGCTCCAGCCCAATCTGACCGGCGCCTTCCTCGTGGCCCAGCAGGCGGCGCGCATGATGCGGGGCGAAGGCGGGACGATCGTCAACGTCGCCTCGATCCTGGGGGAACGCGTGTCCAAGGGGCTGGCCGCCTATGCCGCCAGCAAGGCCGGCCTCATCCAGTTGACGAAGGCGCTTGCGCTGGAATGGGCGGCGTTCGACATCCGGGTCAACGCGCTCGCGCCCGGCTATATCGAGACGGACCTCAACCGCGACTTCTTCGCATCCGACGCAGGTCAGCGGCTCATCTCGCGCATCCCGCAGAAGCGACTGGGCCAGATGCAGGATCTGGACGGGCCGCTCCTGCTGCTATGTTCCGATCAGTCGCGCTACATGACGGGCGCGGTCATCGCGGTGGATGGCGGGCACCTCGTCAGCGGTCTTTAAGGACGGACGACCCTCACGCATCCATCGCGGTCGCGCCGATGACCCAGGCGGACAGGCCGGCGGTCGGCACGGCGCAGATCACCGCTTCGGCCACTGCTTCCTCGCTGGCGCCGGCGGTGCGCGCGCCCTTCATGTGAACGGACGCCCATGAACTATAATCGGCGACGAGGACGGTGACGAGCAGCAGTTCCGCATGGACAGGCCCCAGCGCCGTCCCCGACAAAGTCCCCTCGCGCATGAGATAATAGGCGTCGGCGCCAAGGGGCTTGACCTCGAACAGCTTGCCCAGCGAAGGGGGCATGGTGCCGAAATATTGAAGGAAATTGGCCTGCGCCGCGCCATCTTCCACCACCATGTCGTCGTCGGGCCAATCGGGATCGACGGCTTCGGGGTAGATTTCCCGGAAAAGATCATGGAAGCGCAGCGACGCCCCCTCGCCGCGCACGCTTGCCAGGATTGCGATCGCCGCGCCGGCCTCCGCCTCGGTGAGACCGGCCGCCCGGGCTTCGGCCAGTTCCCGCGTCGCAAGTTCCCGATAGCCCTTCATCGTGGCGGCGCAGGCGACGAACAATCGCTTCATCCGGGCGGGGACAGCGCCATCGGTATCGATGATCGCGCGCCAGCGGCGAAATCCCGCGACGGTCTTCGGGGCGTCGCGACGCAGGCGGCCAAGGCTGGCGAGCGGGGGCAGAAGATCAGTCATCGTCTCTCCGATAATGCATGGACCGTCCGGTCGGTTGAACATGGCTATGCCGCTTCGCGATCGCGGTCAACTTCTGATAAGGAGTTGACGTCCGACCGGACGGTCGACTACATCGCACGCTTATACAGGGCCGATCCCGGTTCGGCCGATGCGAGAGGAGCACGCCCGGATGAGGGACTTCAAGGGCAGGACGGCAGTCATTACGGGGGCCGGCAGCGGCATCGGCGCGGCGCTCGCGCATCTTGCCGCGCGGGAGGGGATGAAGCTGGTCCTCGCCGACATCAATCTTGCCGACCTTGAAGCAGTGGCCGGCACCATCGACAGCGCGGCCATCGCGCTCCACAGAACCGACGTGGCCGATCCGGAGGCGGTACAGGCTCTGGCCGACCTCGCATGGTCGCGCTTCGGCGAGGTATCCCTGCTGTGCAACAATGCCGGCGTCGTCCCCGGCGGCCGCCACCGGCTCGTCTGGGAATATGGGCTGGAGGACTGGCGCTGGGCCTTCGGGGTCAACATGGAGGGCGTGGTCAACGGCATCCGCAGCTTCGTGCCCCGGATGCTGGCCGAGGGACGGCCGGGACATATTCTCAACACCGCGTCCGTGGCCGGCTTCGTGAGCGGCGAAGGCTCCGCCGTCTATGGCGCGTCCAAACATGCCGTCGTCCGCATCACCGAAGCGCTCTATGCCGGCCTGCGTGAGCGGAACGCCCCGATTGGCGTCACGATGCTGTGTCCCGGCCTGGTCGCAACCCGCATTTACGAGGCCGAACGATCCCGCCCTGCCCATCTGCGATCCAGTGATGGGCAGCCGGCGGAAGCCGCCGAGTTCCAGTCGATTTCGGACAATCTGTTCCAGAATGCCCCATCGCCTGAGGAAGTCGCCGCGCAGGCGTTCGACGGCATCCGGAATGACCGGTTCTACGTCTTTACCACGACCCGTTACGATCCGGTGATCGCGCAGCGGACGCAATCGATCCTTGCGCGGGAAAATCCGCTATTCGACAGCCTGATTTCGCTCAGCAAGGGCAAGGCTGACGCAGAAGAGGAAAGATCGTGAGCAGGCTTCAGGCGCGGATCGCGCTCATCACCGGCGCCGCTTCGGGCATCGGGCTCGCCACCGCACGGCGCTTCGCGACGGAGAGCGCGACACTCATCCTGGCGGACCGCAATGGAGATGCCCTGTCGGATGCGGCCAAGTCCCTGCCGGGCGACGGCCATGAGGTCGCCGTCATGGACGTCACCGATGAACAGGCATGGGTCGCGCTGGCGGATCGGATACGAACACGGTTCGGCACGCTCGACATCCTCGTGAACAATGCCGGGTTCGGCAAGTTCGCGTCGATTGCGGACACGACATTGGCGCAATGGCGCTCGATCATCGCCGTCAATCTCGACAGTGTTTTCCTGGGCACCAAATATATGATGCCGCTGCTCGCCGCCTCGGGCCGGGGCGCGATCGTCAACATGTCCTCCATTCGGGGCATCGTGGCCGGGGCGGGCACCGGCTCCTACAGCGCGGCTAAGGGGGGTGTCCGGATGTTCACCAAGGCGACCGCCCTCGAATGCGCTGCCGCCGGCAATGGCGTGCGGGCGAACTCCATTCACCCCGGTCACATCGCGACGCCGCTGACCGCGCCTGCCTATGCCGATGCGGAAACAGCCAGGAGCCTGCTGGCGGATGTCCCGCTCGGCCGGATCGGGGAAGCGGAGGAGATAGCGGATGGAATCCTGTTCCTGGCAAGCGACGAGTCCCGCTACATGACGGGCGCCGAACTTGTGATCGATGGGGGGAGCACTGCGCAATGACCGAGCGAGCGAACGCCATCGCGTCGAAAGTGGAAGCCTTCGTCCGGACCGTGATCATTCCCTATGAAAAGGACAGTCGCCTCGGCTTCCATGGCCCGGAAGACGCGCTCGTCGCGGAGCTGCGCGCAAAAGCACGCGAAGCAGGCGTGCTTACCCCGCATATCCTGCCTGACGGATCGCATCTGACGCAGCGGGAAACGGCCATCGTCCTCATCAAGACCGGCCTGTCGCCGCTCGGCCCCCTCGCCTGCAACACCGCCGCGCCTGACGAAGGCAATATGTATCTGCTCGGAAAGGTCGGCAGCGCCGAACAGAAGACGCGATTTCTCGACCCGCTGGTGAGGGGCGAAGCGCGCTCCGCCTTCTTCATGACCGAGCCTGCCGAAACCGGCGGCGCGGGGTCCGATCCGTCGATGATGCAGACGACCTGCCGGCTCGACGGCAATCATTGGGTCATCAACGGCCGCAAGAAGTTCATCACCGGGGCGGAAGGGGCGCGCGTGGGCATCGTCATGGCCCGGTCGGACGAGGGCGCCTGCATGTTCCTTGTCGACCTGCCCGACCCGGCGATCCGGACGGTGCGCGTGATCGACACGATCGACAGTTCGATGCCCGGCGGGCATGCGGAGGTCGACATCGTCGATCTGCGCGTTCCGGCGGACCAGATGCTGGGCGCGAGCGGAGAAGGCTTCGCCTATGCGCAGATACGCCTCAGCCCTGCCCGCCTGTCCCACTGCATGCGCTGGCTCGGCCTTGCGACGCGCGCGCAGGAAATCGCCACCGACTATGCCTGCCGCCGCCACGCCTTCGGCAAGCCGCTGGTCGATCATGAAGGCGTCGGCTTCATGCTGGCGGACAACCTCATCGACCTGAAGCAGGCCGAACGCATGATCGACTGGTGCGCGGGCGTTCTCGACACGGGTTCGCTCGGCACGGCGGAAAGCTCCATGGCGAAGGTCGCGGTGTCGGACGCGCTGTTCCGCGTCGCCGACCGCTGCGTTCAGGTGATGGGCGGGACGGGCGTGTCCGGCGACACCATCGTCGAGCAGGCGTTCCGGGAAATCCGCGCCTTCCGCATCTACGACGGCCCGACCGAGGTTCATAAGTGGAGCCTGGCCAAGAAGATCAAGCGCGACTGGAAGGCGGCGCAGGGATGAACGCTGGACGATGGATGCCGGCCATGCGGCCGATGCTGGTCCTCCTGCCGATCCTTATGTCGACCGCTGGGCATGCCGAGCCAGCGAACTTCGCCGCGCCGGAAGCGCCCACTTCGCAAGCCGGATATGGCGAGGACCTGCTGCCCAGGGACGAGAAGGACCGCGCCACCCTGCTCCGGACCGTCGCATTCGATGCGACCGTCTATGGCATGGCTGCCTATCTGCATTATGAGCAACTCTATCGGCAGGTGTTCGATCGAAGTTCGAGCAATTATACCGGATTCAACCGCTTCGCGCATGAGAGGAACCTGGCGGGGCCGGACTATGCCACCTTCAAGGTGCCCAATACGGACACGCTTTACTCCACCGCCTGGATCGACCTGAGCAAGGGGCCGGTCGAAATCGACATCCCGGCCACGCAGCTCAAATATTTCACGCTCAACATCTTCGACATTTTCGGCAATCCCAGCAATCTCAGCAATCGCACGATAGGCGTCAAAGGCAGCCGCTTCCTGCTGGTGCCGCGCGGCTGGCGCGGCATCCCGCCCGCCGGGGTCACGGTCTATCCAGCCGCCACCACCCAGCTATGGATCCTGATGCGCGCCTTCGCCCAGTCCGACGCCGAAGTCCGGACTGCGCGTGCTTTTCAGGATGCGGTCCGGATCATCGTTCCGGAAGGCGAAGGGACGGCGGACTCTGATGGCGAAACATCGCCACCACCACCCGCCTCTGGCGCTATCGGCTATTTCCGGGCGCTCGACTATCTGCTTCGGGCCAATGGCTGGCAGCCGGGCGAGGAGGCGCTTGTGTCGCGATTCCGGCTGCTCGGCATAGCGGGCGACCGCCCGTTCAACCCTGACAGGCTGACCCCGGCCATGCGAGCCGCGATCGAAAGCGGTTACGCGGAGGCGCTGGACATGCTCACCCGCGCCAAGTCGCAGTTGGGCGAACCCACCGGCACGGGCTGGATGAAGGTCAACAAGGGCGTTTACGGTTTCAATTATCTGCGCCGGTCCGTCATCAACATGGCCGGCCTCGGCGCGAATGTGCGGGAGGAAAATGCGTCCTACACCACGTTCGCGGACGGCCAGGGCGCGGCGCTGGACGGCGCGTCGTCGCGCTACATGCTGCGGCTGCAAAGGCCTCCGCCCGTCAACAGCTTCTGGTCCGTCACCCTCTACGACGCGAAGACCTTCGCCCTTCATCCCAATCCGCTGCGCCGCTATCTGGTGAGCGACCGGACAAAGGGCCTGAAGATGCAGAAGGATGGGTCGATCGAAATCCGCATCCAACACGCCGCATCCTCCGATGGAAACTGGCTTCCCGCACCGGCTGGCCCATTTTTCGTGGTGATCCGCGCCTACGGACCGAAGCCCGACATGCTGAACGGCCAATGGCTGCCCCCGCCCATTTCAAGGGAAGGCGACGCACGATGAATGCCCTGGTCGAAGACAATAGCGGCACCGCCGCCGTCCGCCCCGGCTATGAGCTGGATCTGGGAGCGCTGGACGCCTGGATGCGCGCCAATGTCGCCGATTATGGCGGGCCGCTCAGGGTCGAGCAGTTCAAGGGCGGGCAGTCCAATCCGACCTACAAGCTGATCACGCCGGGCAAGAGCTACGTCCTGCGCAAGCAACCGCCCGGCCCCCTGCTCAAAGGGGCCCATGCGCTCGACCGGGAGGCGAGAGTGATCGCCGGCCTCTCCGGGGCAGGATTCCCGGTCGCCGCCGTCCATGGCCTGTGCACCGATCCCGCGATCATCGGCACGATCTTCTACGTCATGGACATGGTGGAGGGCCGCATCTTCTGGGATGCCGCGGTCCCCGATGTGTCCCCCGCAGAAAGAGCCGCGCTCTTCGATGCGATGAACGCCACGATCGCCGACCTCCACAGCATCGATCATGTGGCCGCCGGCCTTGCGGACTATGGCCGACCCGGAAACTATTTCGAACGGCAGATCGCGCGCTGGTCCCGCCAATATCTTGAGGACGCGGAGGCAGGGCGCGATCCCTATATGGACAGGCTGGTGGAATGGCTCCCCGCCCACATCCCGCCGGGCGAGGAAACGAGCATCGTCCATGGCGATTTCCGCATCGACAATCTGATCTTCCACCCGACGCAGCCGCGCGTGTTGGCCGTGCTCGACTGGGAGCTTTCGACGCTCGGCCATCCGGGCGCCGACTTCGCCTATCACGCGATGATGTATCGGATGCCGCCGCATATCGTCGCCGGCCTGGGCGGGAGCGACCCCGCCGCGCTCGGCATAGCCGATGAAGAGGCCTATCTCGCCGCCTATTGTCGGCGCAGGGGGCTGGCGGACATGCCGGGTTACGACTTCTATATCGCCTTCAACTTCTTTCGCCTCGCCGCCATCTTCCATGGCATCAAGGGCCGGGTCATTCGCGGCAATGCGTCCTCCGCGCAGGCGCGCGAGCGCGTCGCGGTGCTGCCGGAACTCATGCGTCTGGCGTGGCGGCAGGCGGAAAGGGCTGGCGCCCGATGAACAGCCCGGCCATCACGCTCGACATCGAGGACGGCGTCGCCTGGCTGACGCTGGCGCGCCCCGAAAAGCGCAACGCCGTCGATCCTGAATTCGCACTCCGCCTGCATGAACTGGCGGAGCACTGCGCGGCGGACCAGCAAATACGCTGCGTCGTCCTGACCGGAAGCGGCAAATTCTTCTGCGTCGGCGGCGACATCGATGCCTTCTCCGCGGCCGGGGAAGATGCCGAAGCGGCGGTCGGTGCCCTCGCGCACAGTTTCCATGCCGGCATTCATCGGCTTGCCACGATGGAAAAGCCTCTGGTCACCGCAATCAACGGCCCCGCGGCCGGCGCGGGGCTCAGCCTTGCGATATTGGGAGATATTGCGCTCGCAGCCGCCTCCGCGCATTTCACCTCGGCCTACAGCGCCGTCGGGCTGACGCCGGATGGCGGCGCATCATGGTGGTTGCCGCGCCTGATCGGGATGCGCCGGGCGCTGGAGATGCTGTTCACCAATCGACGGATCGGGGCGGATGAAGCGGCGCAATTCGGCCTTGTGACGCGCGTGGTCACCGACGATGCGCTCCGCGCCGAGGCGTCGACCGTCGCGTCGGCGCTCGCGAAGGGGCCGATCCGCGCACTCGCCAGATGTCGCGCCTTGTTGATGGAATCGGCAACCGCCGACCTTTCCGCCCAGCTGGAGCGCGAAGCCGCCTCGATTGCCGAATCGGCCGGTGCGGCGGAGGGGCGGGAAGGAGTCGCCGCCTTCCTGGCGAAGCGACCGCCGCGTTTCATGTAACCCAGGGCGATGGACAAAGCGCGCTGCAAGCCGCATGAACGTCGCAACCATGTCGGCAGGTTCGCGCCCTTGTCATGAGACCTAAGCAACTCAACTTTCCACTCAATCCCGATTACGGGACCGGCGCCACCATTCGCCGCGTATCCCTGCGCGCGCAATCCAATCGGGTCAACGCCCATCTCCTCGACAATTTTCACGAGATGCGCTGTTCCATCGTGCACGACTGCTCGATCGTGACCGCCATTACCGGCGAAAGCGTCCGCATTCCCACCACGGCATGCCCTGCCGCAGTCCACCAGCTTCAGTCCTTGGTGGGCCTGCCGATCAGCACGCGAACCCGCGACTTTTACGCCGGGGGGATTGCACGCCATCATTGCACCCACCTTCTGGACCTGGCTGTCATGGCCATTGGCCATGCTCAAAGACCATCGACGGAGATACTCTATGAAGCGGAGGTCCCGGACGAAGTCGAATTGCCTGTCCCCATGACGATCTGGCGAAATGGTCGGCTGGTCTGTCGCTGGCTGGTCCGGCAGGGCGCGATCCTGGAGCCGCTGGAGCTTCGGGGAAGGCCATTGGGAACAGGCTTTGCCGCATGGGCCAGTCTGGTTTTCGAGCAGGATCAACTTGAAGCCGCCACCATCTTGGCGCGTACTTGGCTCATAGCCATCGGTCGGCGCTACCGCCCCTCACAAGCTGCCGGTCGCCCTGCCCGCGACAATCCGGAGATGCTTGGACGATGTTACGCCTACAGCACCGGACCAGTGGAAACCGCGGTCATGACCGGAGAGAAGGAGGCTCATCTGCACCGTCTCCAGCGTGAAGCATAGGCACTTTTGACATTCAGCAACCATGGTCGCGACGGCGTAGCGGAAGATGCGCCCAAGGAGGGTCCGCATAGGACGTGCCTTCGTAGCGGCCTGTCTCATCGATGAAGCGCAGGACGGCCACAATCTCCTGCGCCGTGATTTTGGAGACGGGTCTGTTGCCGATCTTGGGATAGGTCTTGTCCAGCAGCCAAGGAATCTTGCTCGATGCGATCTCGGCCATGCCCCGAAAGCGAGCGACCGACCCTTTGCGAGATAGCGATAATTGAGGCGCCAAAGCTCCGCGCCGTTGGTCCGCACGAGAAGATAGAGACCACCGCCGCCCGACAGCTTTAAGTCCTTGGCTTGCGGTTTGGCGTTGGCTAGTTGGTCGCGAACAGGGTGCTCATCGGGGGTATCGTCCTTGCAAAGGACGGAAAACGATACCCTCGGATATACCACCCCTCGTGCCCAATTGGTGCCGTATCTGCCCGGATTTCACCGGACGGTTATAGCTCAAGGAACAACATATTTCAGCCGTTTCCGGGACGTCTTCGGACGGGAAAATGGTGCCAGAAGAGCTTTATCGCGGGGCACCTAAACGATTGATTTCGCAGTCAAATCATAGACTTGCGAAGTCGCCAGAGGGATCATTAGCACGATCTGAATTCGTGGAAAAGGCTGGACGTGAACGGACGGAGCGGTTCGAGCCCCGCTGGCAGCGGCTGGGGTCTGTCCGAAATACGCCTACAATTTTCGGACAGACCGTGGTTGCGACAAAGCTGAGCGATAAAAAGCGTTTATATAAATCAGATTGCGCGATATGGTGATCGATATAAAGGAGTGCTATCGATCATGCGTTGGAATTGGCAACAACCCGACTGGTCTAACTTCGCCTATGACGCGACGCGTCTGAGAGGCCGTGAGGACCAGTTTCTGAAGGGTGCCGGTATTCTGGTCGGTGTCATGGCCCACCTCCATGCCGACGATCGTCAGAACCTTTCCATCGAACTCATGGCACAAGAAGCTGTCGATAGCTCTGCAATTGAGGGAGAGATCCTCGATCGCGCGAGCGTGCAGTCGTCGGTCGCGAAGCATTTGGGGATCAAGGCCGACCACCGCCGAGCCAATGCCGCCGAGGCGGGCGCTGCAGAACTCATGGCGAATCTCTTCCGCAGCTATGGCGAGCCGGTCAGCGATGCCATGCTGTTCCATTGGCACGCCTTGCTCATGAACGGTAGGCGGGACCTCGCCGACATAGGCCGATATCGATCACATGCCGATCCCATGCAGATCGTATCGGGAGCCGTGCACGCGCCGAAGGTGCATTTCGAGGCGCCGCCATCGCAAGCGGTGCCAGGCGAGATGGACGCATTCATTGCCTGGTTCAACGATACCGGGCCGACGGGCCCTTCACCGGTGAGCGCGCTGACGCGAGCGGGTATTGCTCATCTATGGTTCGAGTCCATCCATCCCTTCGAAGATGGCAACGGGCGCCTCGGCCGCGCGATTGCGGAAAAGGCCCTGGCCCAAGGGCTTGACGCGCCCGCAATCACGGCTCTTGCAGAGATGGTCCAGCGCCATCGCAAGGACTATTACGCCCAGCTTCAGCGTGCGAGTATATCCAACCGGATCGACGATTGGCTCGAATGGTTCTCGGATATCGTGCTCGCCGCCCAACAGCGCACGCTTGATCGGGTTCATTTCCTCTTGGCTAAGGCAAAGCTGCTCGACCGTCTCCGCAGTCGGATCAACGCACGGCAGGAGAAGGCCCTGATCCGGATGTTCGCCGAAGGACCGGACGGCTTCAGGGGTGGCCTGAGCGCGGCAAACTACCGGACCATCACCGACGCAGCCCCCGCGACAGCCACTCGCGATCTCGCAGAACTGGTGGAGTTAGGAGCCCTTCGCAAGGAAGGAGAACTGAAGCACACAAGATACTATTTAAACCTCAGCGAATGACCAACCGCCCCGCACGTCAGATATTCTCTGTGCCGTGCGCGGTCAGGCTCGTTCGAGAACAGGCGGGAGCAAGCGTCCGAAAGCGTGATCAGCGGAGGGAAGGCTAACGTCGAGCTGGCGCCGCTAGTTCGCCGATCACTTGCCCGACAAGTCCACGCAACCAGCGGTGCGCCGGGTCGTGACGGTAGCGGACATGCCATGCCATCTCGACGGGGAAGGTGCCGAGATCGACCGGCGCGGGCAGAATATGCAAGCGAGGATCATGCGCTAACCGCCGGCAGATCAACCGTGGTAGGGTCGCAACGTAGTCGGTCACCCCGATCATCTCCGCCACAGCAAAGAAATTGGTGACCGACAGCGCGACCTCTCGCTTCAGGTTCTGCTGTGCCAGCGCCTGGAACAGCCCGGCGCGCATGCGGCCGGGCGGCACCACGTTGACGTGGCGCATGCCCTCGAACTGCTCGCGCGTGATCGCGTCGCCGATGTCCGGATGCCCGGCACGCACGACGCAGTCCAGCGCCTCGTCCATCAGATGCTGAACCACGAGATTGTCGGGCGGATCGATGATGCGGCCGAGCACCATCGCCGTGGTGCCGGAGACGACGCCGGTCTCGGTCAGGTCGTTGCCGTAAGGCGTGAGCCGCAGCTTGATGCGGGGCGCGACTTCAGCAAGCTTCGCTACCAGGACTGGCACGATCACGAACTCGACATAACCATTGGGCGCGATGGTGAAGAGTTGCTCGGCACTGGCGGGGTCGAAGTCCTGCTGCCCGAGCACGGCGTCATCCAGGCTGGCGAGTGCGTCCGCAATTTGCGGCGCCAGCTCCAAGGCGATCGGGGTCGGCTGGATGCCGTAGCGCTCACGGATGAACAGCTGGTCCTTCAGCATCAACCGCAGCCGGGCCAGCGCATTGGACAGCGCTGGTTGCGTCATGCCCAGACGCTCAGCGGCACGGGTGACGCTGCGCTCCTCCATCAGCGCGATGAAGATCGGCAGCAGATTGAGGTCGTAGCGCATGAGTTATGCTCTCACACATATATCTAAAATCCAAGAAATAAACTTCTGCAATGAGTGCGAAAGGCGCATCTCCTGGTCGTCCGGAATGCGGACGAGATCGAAGACAGGAGGTTTCCATGAGCAAGGGTAAGGTTCTGCTGATCGGCTCCAACGCCACCCGCATCGAGGTGCAGGGCAACAAATGGGGCGCTACGGGTCAGTATCTCAACGAGACGGTCGTCCCGGCGATGGCGCTCGAAGCTGCCGGTTATAAGGTCGTGCTCGCCACCCCGAACGGCAGCAAGCCGATCATCGATGCCGCGTCGGACGCGCCGGCGCATTTCGAGAATGACGAAGTGGCCTACCGCGCCGCTCGCGATTATTACGACAACAGCCCCGCCATGAACGCGCCGGTGACGCTACGCTCAGTCATCGATGGCGGGCTCGACCAGTATGCCGGTGTCTTCTTCCCCGGCGGCCAGGCCCCGGTGGTCGACCTGATGCAGGACGCCGAAGTGGGCGAGATCCTGCGTCACTTCCACGAAACGGCCAAGCCGACGGCGCTGCTTTGCCACGGCCCGATCGCGCTCGCCGCGGCGATGGATGATCCGCGTGCGTTCCGCGCCGCGCTGATCGCCGGCGCCGACGACAAGGCGCGCGAATGGGCGAAGAACTGGCCCTATGCCGGCTATCGCATGACGATCTTCTCAGGCAGTGAGGAGAAGGTGGTCGAGGATCACATCCTGCATGCCAAGATGTATTTCGACATGCCGCAGGCGCTGACCGCCGCCGGCGGCAAGGTGGAGACGACCGCCGTGGACTTCGAGCCGAACGTCGTCATCGACCGCGAGTTGATCACCGGTCAGAACCCGCGTTCGGACCACCCCATCGCCAAGGCGCTGGTCAAGGCACTCGACGCGCGGCAGACCGCGTGAGAACTCGGATGACCGGTGGGGCGCTGCGAACGCGCCCCGCCTCGTCCCTCCATCCATTCCAGGCAGGAGCAACCGCCATGACCAGCCATATCAAGATCGTCGCCGTGCTGACCGCTCGCACCGGCAAGGCCGACGCGTTGCGCCATCTGCTCGACGGCATGATCGCGCCTTCGCGATCCGAGCCCGGCAATCTGCGCTACGATCTCTGGACCGATCAGGCGGAGCCGGACCGGTTCGTGCTCGACGAGCTTTATGAAGACGCCGACGCGGTGGCAGCGCATCGTGCATCCCCGCACTTTCAAACCTATCTCGCCGCCATCAACGACCTCGCGGAGCGAAGCGCCTTCACGCTCGCGCCGGCGGCGGTCGCCTGAACGAGATCACAGAAACAGGGATCAACATCATGGCCCTCAAGGACATCCTTCCTCCAAACTCGGCTTTGGTGCCGCGCCGCTCGGTAATATGTTTCGCGCGATTCCCGATGCGGAAGCGCTCGCCACCGTCGAAGCAGCGTGGGACGACGGCATCCGCTATTTCGACAATGCGCCTTTCTACGGCGGTCTCGCTGAGATCCGCATGGGCGAGGCGCTCAGGGACAAGCCGCGCGATCAATATGTGATCAGCACCAAGGCCGGCCGGATCGTGCTCGACGAGGTGGATGATGCGCCGCGCGACAATGGCGAGAAGGGCGCCGTGTTCGCCAATGGGCGACCCAACAACGTGATCAACGACTATTCGCACGACGCGACGCTGCGCTCGATCGAGGACAGCCTGAAGCGCCTGCAGACCGACCATATCGACATCTTCTGGGTCCATGACGTGGCGCAGGACTTCTATGGCGACGAATGGCTGGCGAAGTTTGAGGAAGCCCGCACCGGCGCGTTCAAGGCGCTCGACCGGCTGCGCGACGAGGGCACGATCAAGGCCTGGGGCCTCGGCGTCAACCGGGTCGAGGCGGTCGAGCTGCTGCTCGATCTCGATGGCCCGCGCCCCGATGGTTCGCTGCTCGCTGGACGTTACACGCTGCTCGACCACGACCGTGCGCTCGAACGCCTCATGCCGAAGGTCGCTGAGCGCGGCTTGGGCATCGTTGTCGGCGGCCCCTATAGCTCGGGCGCGCTCGTTGGGGGGCCGAATTTCGAATATGCACCTGCCACGCCGGAAATTCTCGCCAAGGTTGCTGCGATCAAGGCAATTGCGGACCGCTACAGCATCAGCATGAAGGCGGCGGGGCTGCAGCCAATCCGGCGGTGGCAGCCGTCATCCCTGGAGCCAGCCGCCCGCAGCGCATCGCTGAGGACACAGCAGCGTTGAACCAGACGATCTCGGCCGACTTCTGGCGCGAGCTGCGCGATGCAGGTCTCGTCAATCCGGCCGCGCCATTGCCGCTCTGATCCTGATCCGGCGCGGTCTCGGAACCGCACGGTTTGCTAACGTGCGTCCCTGCGGAGGCAGCCTTGTTCATGGTCGTTGACGATGCCGACCGCCTGCCTCCAGGCATAGACGATCGTCGGCCCGACAAATTTTAAGCCGCGTTTTTTCATGTCCTTGGAGATCGACTCCGAGAACGGCGAGGTAGCGATCCACGCGCCGCCGGCGTTCTTGATCGGCTTGCCGTCGGTGAAGGCCCAGCAATAGTCGGTGAAGCTTTCGCCGCGCTCGGACATCTCGCAATAAATCTGCGCGCCGCGAATGGTGGCGCGGATTTTGGCTTGGGCGCGAACGATGCCGGAATCAGCCATCAAACGCGCGAATCGTCCTCGTCGAACCGGGAGACGGTCTACGGGTCGAATCCGGCAAAGGCCTTTCGAAGCCTTTTGGATGTCCTCGAGCGCCGGCCTGATCTGTGCGACGAAGATCCGCCCCGCATGGGTGAGCGAGACGCTGCGCGTGGTACGGTTGAACAGCCGCACCGCAAGCTGTCGCTCGAGCTTGCCAACCGCATTGCTTATGGCCGTTGTCGATATGCCAAGGTCCAGCGCCGCCGCGCGAAACGAGCCGCACCGCACGATGGCAAGAACGGACTCTAGGCCGTAGCGACGATTTAATCATTTGAGCCATAGCATGATGCTGGCGAGTTTGACGAAGCCGAGGAAGTTTGCGGCGAGTTTGTCATAGCGTGTTGCGATACGGCGCCACTGCTTGAGCTTGGCGAAGAAGCCCTCGATGCCCCAACGCTGTTTGTAGGCGATGCGATCATAGTGGTGCTGATATTTGCGATGGCGGCGAGGTGGGATGACCGGCTCGCCGCCTTGCTCGTAGATGAGATCGTGCAAACTGTCGGCGTCATAGGCCCGATCAGCCAGAACCTTGCCAGCCGGGATGCCGCGGATCAGATCGCAGGCGGGCGCCATGTCGTTTTGCTGTCCGGGGCCGAGGATGAAGCGGATCGGCAAGCCCGGGACTGTCAGGAATTTCGTGTGTGGCGAGGCATAATGGGTAACAAGGAGACCCAATATGTCACGACGCAAAGAACCCTCGATACCGAACGACATTCTCGATCAGCTGCTTGCCGGCACTGACGCGGCGGCAGCGCTCAGCCAGGGCGGCCTGCTTGATTCCCTGAAGAAGGCTTTTGCCGAACGTGCGCTCAATGCGGAGATGGATCACCATCTTGGCCAGGAGGAGCAAGGGAACAACAGCCGGAACGGCTATGGCCGCAAGACAGTGACGACCGACGGAGGACGGATCGAGATCGAGGTGCCACGCGATCGGGCTGGCAGCTTCGATCCGCAGTTGATTGCCAAATACCAGCGACGCTTCCCCGGCTTCGACGACAAAATCATTTCGATGTACGCGCGCGGCATGAGCACCCGGGAGATCACCGGGCATCTGCGCGAACTGTATGGCATCGAGGCCTCGCCCGACCTGATCAGCACGATCACGGACGCGGTGTTGGAGGAGGTCACAGCCTGGCAGCAACGCCCGCTGGACCCAGCCTATCCGCTGGTTTTCTTCGATGCGATCCGGGTCAAGATCCGCGACGAAGGCATGGTCCGCAACAAGGCGATCCATATTGCCCTGGGCGTCATGGCCGACGGCACCAAGGTGGTCCTGGGGTTATGGCTGGAGCAGAATGAAGGCGCCAAGTTCTGGCTGCGCGTCATGAACGAACTGCGCAACCGCGGTGTCGAGGATATCATGCTGGCCGTCGTCGATGGCCTGAAGGGTTTTCCCGACGCCATCACCGCCGTCTTCCCCGAAGCGATGGTTCAAACATGCATCGTCCATCTGCTGCGGAACTCGATGGATTTCGTGGCATGGAAAGACCGTAAGGCGCTTGGGGCAGCTCTGAAGGCCATCTACCGCGCCGTCGATGCCGTAGCCGCCGAGGAAGCGCTGACGGCCTTCGAAGCGGGCTTCTGGGGGCAACGCTATCCGGCTATCGGCCAGAGCTGGCGCAGGGCGTGGCCCGAAGTCATCCCATTTTTCGCGTTTCCTGAAGAAGTCAGGCGGATCGTCTACACGACAAACTCGATAGAGGCCCTCAATTCAAAGCTCCGCCGCGCCGTTCGTGCGCGAGGTCATTTCCCCAACGATGAGGCCGCCACCAAGCTGCTCTATCTGATCTTGAACCGATCGGAAAAAGAGTGGAAAATGCCGCCGCGCGAGTGGAACATGGCGAAGGCTCAATTTGCCGTTCTCTTCGGCGAACGCTTCATCAGGGCCATGACGGCCTGATGGTCAACCGCCTCGCCGCACACGAAATTCCTGACAGTCCCGCAAGCCCAAGGCATCGACTACGGCATGGATCTTGGTGCCGAACCCGCCTCGCGAGCGCCCGAGAGCCTGGGCTTGAGCGCCCCCCCCTTTTTACCCGTGCTCCAGCCGCCTGGGCCTGGGCGCGGATCACGGTCGCATCGATCGCCAGCCATTCGATGTCGGGATCATCCGACACAGCCTCGAAGATCCGGTCGATCACGCCTTGCTCGACCCAGCGATAATAACGCCGCTTGGCGGTCTGATAGGGACCGAACTTCTCCGGTAGATCGCGCCAGCGTCCCCCTGAACGCGCCAGCCAGAGCAAGGCGTCAAGAAACAACCGTCCGTCACTGCGAGGACCGCGCTTGCCCTTGCGCCCGCCCGGAACGAACTCCCGCAGCCGCTCCCACTGATCATCCCGCAGCACTTCGCCTTCCACGCCAGCCTCCAAAAGCCAGCCTTGAATCACAAATCCAAACCGCCGTGAATCCCTAAAATGTCACTACTGCCTAGCTCGATCAATGAATGACGACTCATTATCCTGTTTTTCGTGACACGCTATGGCGATTTGTCTCGATTATCAGGCGAAAAGTCCATCGCTAAATCATCGTCATCACCATTGAGGAGATGACCATGACAATTGATCTACCCACGCCGATCGCCGCCTTTGTCGAGGCAAATGCGCGTCTCGATCTCGACGGCCTGATGAAGCCATTTCTGCGCGACGCTGTCTTCATCGACAATGGCAAGCGCTTCGAGGGACAGGCGGCAATCCGCCAGCTGTTCGAGGAAGAAGTTATCCCGGTGAAAGCGATCTTCGAGCCCGACACCGTTCGGGAAGAAGGCGGCGATGTCATCGTCGAAGGTCCCGCTCATGGCGACTTCCCGGGCAGTCCGCTGCGTTTCACCTATCGTTTCACGCTGGCGCACGGCGCCATCAGGACGCTGGAGACCACGGTATGAGCATCAAGGCAGATCCCGGCGAGTTCGCCGGCAAGCGCGTGCTGGTCAGCGGCGGCACCAAGGGCCTCGGCCGCGCCACGGTCGAGCGCTTCCTAGCCGGCGGAGCGTGTGTCATCACAGCCGCCCGGGCAATCAAGGATACCATCGAGGGCGTCGAATATGTTCAGGCTGATCTGACCACGCGCGAGGGCGGCGAAGCGTTCGCCAAGGCGGCGCTCGACCGGCTTGGCAGCATCGACATCCTCGCGCACGTCGTCGGTGGATCGGCGTCGCCGGCCGGTGGCTTCGTTGCGCTGACCGACGAGCACTGGCTTGCCGAGCTGAACCTCAACCTCCTGGCGACCATCCGCCTTGATCGCCTGCTGATCCCACAGATGATCGAGCGCGGCGCAGGCACCGTAGTGCACGTCACTTCGATCCAGTCCGTCCTGCCGCTTCCCGAATCCACGACTGCCTACGCCGCCGCTAAGGCGGCGCTCAGGACCTACAGCAAGTCGATTTCGAAGGAACTCGGTCCAAAGGGTGTGCGGGTCAACGCCGTTTCACCCGGCTGGATCATGACCGAGGCGACCGGCGACTTTCTCGAAATGCTTCGAGCCGCCAATGGCGGCACGGTTGAGGATGCACGCCAGTCCGTGCTCGATGCCCTTGGCGGTATCTCGATCGGGCGTGGAGCCGAGCCTGAGGAGGTGGCGGACCTCATCGCATACCTCGCCTCGAACCGCGCCGCCGCGATCCATGGCACTGAGTTCGTCATCGACGGCGGGACCATCCGCACCGTTTGAGAGCGCCGACCTGGTGATCGGCAAACCGTGGCGATCCTGCGCTCCGAATATGCGAGGCCTCTGCCGGTCGATCGGCTGGCAGCGGCGGCGGGGATGAGTCAGTCCGCCTTCCACCAACATTTTCACGCTGTGACGTCGCTCTCGCCGCTGCAGTTCCAGAAAGCACCTGCGGCTGCTTGAAGCGCGCCGACTGATGCTGTCGGAAGGGCGCAATGCCAGCAACGCCGCCTTCGACGTGGGGTACGAAAGCGTATCCCAGTTCAACCGCGAATATAGCCGGATGTTCGGTCGGCCGCCGGTTAGAGACGTCAGGTCGGCACGAGGCAGGGCTATTGCCGCATAATTACATGAGGCGGCAAATCGACGATCAAGGCATTGGTGGCGCCACTCTGCTGCGACCATCGACGGCTTGCCCCGCAAAAGGTTACCGCCGACCCACACGCAATCTGAAATAATTGCAAAGAGAGGTGACCGGGGCGGCGTGGCGGTCGAATAAGAGATCATGCGCTCGGACTTCCTCGCGAGATTGATCTCAAAGCCTGCGTCGGACAAGGCGCCGGCCAGCCGTGAGCGTCCGTCCCGAACTGCGCCGGACGACTGGAGCAGCCTGATGGTTGCGGCACAAAACGGCCACGGTGGCGCCTATCGTCGGCTGCTCGGCGAGATGTCCGAGTGGCTTACGCGCTACTTCCAGCGGCGGCTGCCGCCGGGCAATGTGGATGACGCCATCCAGGAGACGCTGCTTGCCGTCCATCGGCGGCGCCACACATATGATCCCCAATATCCGCTGGGACCCTGGCTGGCGGCGATTGCCAAGAACAAATGGGTTGACCAGCTGCGCAGCCTGGCGCGCCGACCCGTGGACGAGCTGCCCGACGACATGGCCGTGGGCGACCATGAGGCTTCGGTGGTCAGCAGTTCGGTTCTGGCCAGCCTGCTTGACGAACTCCGCCCCGCGCAGGCCCAGGCGATCCTGCTGGTCAAGGTGCAGGGCTACAGCATCGAGGACGCATCCGGCCAGACTGGCCTCTCCCCCTCGGCCGTGAAGATGAACATCCACCGCGGGCTCGCGCGCCTGTCGGCCATCATTGAGAAGACCCACGATGTCGAATGAATCCCTGATCGCCGACCTGTCCTCGGACCTAACGCCCGTTCAGCGCCGCAGCATGCTGCGCGAGGGCGGACTTGTCCTCGCGCTGGGTGCCGCGGAGCTCATGCTCTTCCTGGGCCTGGGCGCGATGCGGCCGGACATGAGTCACATGGCCGGCTCGCCGTTTTTGATGTGGCGGGTGGGAAGTCTCGGCCTGCTGGCGGCGATCGCCTGCGTGCTGGCGATCCGGTCCTTCTCACCAACGGCGCAGCCGCGCCGGGGGCTGATGCTCGCCTGCGCCCTCACGGTCGCGGCCATCGTCGGGGGCGTGTTCGTCACCCCCGATGGCGCGAGCGAGCGAGCGCTGCTCGATCGCATCAATCCGGCCAGCGGAATCGTGTGCGCCACCTCGATCTTCGTGCTCTCGGTACCGATCGTGGCGCTGCTTGGCGCTCTGATGCGGAAAGCCGCGCCGACCCAGCCACGGCTGAGCGGGCTTGCCTCCGGCATCGCCGCCGGCGCCTGCGGGGCTTTCGTCTTCGCCTTCTGCTGCCCTTTCAACGACCCTCTTTACGTGGTGGTCTGGTATAGCATCGGGTGCGCCGCCGTGACGGCCGTCGCACGATGGCGCCTACCGCGACGCTTCCGCCTCTAGCCAAAACCGACGCGGCAAATCGCGAGCCGCGCACCGCCTGAACCGACCATCACCGATCCACCCGGATTTCGGGACGGGAGACGTGCGCCTGCATCACAAAAAGGAACCATGCCATGAAGACCGTCACCGACACGAAGTCCCCGGACCGGGACTGGCTCAAGACCTATTATTATCTGCGCTTCGCCGTCTCCGCGATCTGGGTCGCACTCGCCTTCACGGTGGCGAAGGCCATGCCGCCGCTGGCTGCGGTGATGCTTGTCGCCTATCCCGCTTGGGACGCGCTGGCGAACTATCTCGACGCCAGCCGGAGCGGCGGCTTGGCGAGAAACAAGAGCCAGATGCTAAATTTCGTCGTCAGCATCGTGACTGCTGTCACCGTCGCCGCGACCCTGCCGCACGGGATGCATGCGGTTCTTCAGATCTTCGGCGTGTGGGCGGTGCTCTCAGGCCTGTTCCAGCTCCTGACCGGGGTACGGCGCTGGAAGTCCTATGGCGCGCAGTGGGCGATGATCCTGAGCGGCGCTCAGTCGGGGCTCGCCGGGGCGCATATGCTCAGCAAGGCCGCTGGCGCGGCACCGGTCAGCATCGCCGACATCGCACCCTACGCCGCCTTCGGCGCATTTTATTTCCTCATCTCGGCGGTCTCACTGACCATCAGCGCCGTGCGCCGACGCTCCAGGGCCGTCGCGGCTTGACACACGTCCGAACGCGGGCCGTGCATCACGCGGCCGCGTTTACGAGATGGTTCGATACCGTAGAGATGAACGCGCGAAGACGCACGAGACGCCGTAGGTCTCGGTGGTATCCCACCCAGATGTCTCGCGTCGGCGGAGGCTTCGGTAGCTCCAGTCTGCGGATGCCCGGGATCTGACTGCCGACCACGCGAGGCAGGACGGCGATGCCGACATCTTCCCGACACATGCGTCCCTGAACGTTGCGATTGTTCGATCGCAGAATTGGTCTCGCATTGGGGAAACTCTCGATCAGCCATTCGATGTCCGGGAAATGGCCCGTGGATGTGTCATGGGTGATCAGCCGGAATCCGGTCCCATCGCCATATTCGGGATCGGCCGCTTCCTCGGCGATGTAGACATCGTAATCGAGCCTGAAGAGCCGCCGCTGAACGACATCGGCCGAGTTGAACGGGACGATCCGAAAAGCGACGTCGGCCTCGCGCTGGGCAAGGTTGAAGAGGCGCGTCCCAGTCTGGATCTCCACGTCGACATTGGGGTAGGCTTTCGAGAAATCTGCCAGGATGGGAGGAAGGACATAGGCGCCGAACCAATCGGCTGACGAGATGCGCAGACTGCCTTTGAGGTTCTGCTCCTGCCCTGCGAGCCGGCGCTCCATGGCCAGCGCGCCTTCTTCCATTTGCTCGGCCAGCGCGATGATCCCGTGGCCTTCCTCGGTCAGAACAAGACCGTCTGCCGTGCGCTGGAACAGGGTATGACCGACCGCCTGTTCAAGGGCGCGAAGGCGTCTGCCCACGGTCGGATGGCTTGTCTGAAGCGACCGCGCAGCGCCGCCGAGCGAGCCGGATCGCGCAATCGCCAGGAAAATCCTCACATCACTCCATTCCATGGACCACCTGCACAAAAATGAACGACGGGAATACATTTCTGTCAGTTAAAGAACAAATCTAAACACCTACATCGCCTCTATCGTCTGGAGGTGCACAATCATGAAGACCTGGTTCATCACCGGCTGTTCGAGCGGCTTCGGTCGGCGGCTCGCGCTCGCCGCAGCAGAGCGCGGCGATCGGGTGATCGCGACCGCCCGCAATGTGAAGGCGATTGAGGAAATGGCCGCACCGTTCGGCGGTCGCATGATCACCTTGCCACTCGACGTAACCAATCCGGCCGCGGCCAAAGGGGCGGTCGCCAAGGCGGTCGAGACGTTCGGCGGGTTTGACGTGCTCGTGAACAATGCCGGCTACGCCCTGTTCGGCGCGATCGAGGAAGGCATGCCCGAGGAATATCGGCCGATGTTCGAGGTGAACGTCTTCGGCCTGATCGAGACTACCAAAGCAGCCCTGCCTGTGCTGCGGCGCTCGGGCGGAACGATCGTCAACATGTCGTCCGGCGCGGGTATCGAGGGCCGCGGCGGCGGTGGTTATTACCACGCCGCCAAGTTTGCGGTGGAAGGCATTTCCGAAGCGCTCGCCGGGGAGCTGAAGCCGTTCGGCATCCGTGTGCTGATCGTCGAGCCCGGGCCGTTTCGTACCGACTTCCTTGGCCGGTCGATCGCCATGGCCGCCAACGAGATGCCGGAATATGCCGCAACCTCACGCAAGCCCTATCGCGAGACGAACGACGGCAATCAGGCGGGCGATCCCGACAAGGCAATCGCGGTGATCCTCCAGGCGGTCGATGCCGATGATGCGCCGCTTCACCTGCCGCTCGGCCCGGCCGCGCACGCTATCGCCGAGCGAAAGCTGGCGGCCTTCCGCAGCGATATCGACGCCTGGCGCGCTGTCACGATCGCCACCGACTTCGACCCTGTTTGAACATCAACATCTGACTGGAGGGCGATCATGATCGCAGCCTTGCAAGGCTTTACCCAGCAGCTGGTGCCGGTGAACGGCATCAAGATCAACGCAGTCACAGGGGGCTCGGGCCCGCCGATCCTTCTGCTGCACGGTTGGCCGGAAACATGGTGGGAATGGCACCATGTGATGCCGCTGCTGGCCGAGCATTTCAGCGTGGTGGCCATCGACCTGCGCGGCGCCGGTTTCTCCGACTGTCCGCAGGGCGGCTATGACAAAGCGAACATGGCGCGTGACGCGCATGAGGTCATGATCGCCCTCGGCCACGAGCGCTACGCCGTGTGCGGACATGACATCGGCGGAATGGTCGCCTTGCCGCAGGCTGCTCTCTATCGGGAGGCTGTCACCCACCTCGCCGTCCTCGACGTTCCGCTTCCTGGCTGGACCGGATGGGAAGCGACGACCGCGAGGCTCTGGCACTTCGGCTTCCATATGAACCGGGACCTGCCTGAGCGCCTCATCCATGGCCGCGAATCTGACTATATCTCGGCCTTCATGGCGGAGCGGTTCTACGATCATAGCCGCTTCGATCCGGCCGATGTCGAGATCTACGCCAGGGCGATGGCACTGCCCGGCCGCTTGCGTGGCGGCATGGAATGGTATCGCACCCTCAAGGCCGATCATGCGGCAGCGCTCGAGTACAAGAAGCAACCGCTCGGGATACCGGTGTTCGGCCTAGGCGGGGACCAGCGCTTCGGCCCGCAGATGGTGCCCATGCTCGAGGAGTTCGCCACCCATGTGACGGGCGGTTCGATCGCGAGGTGCAGCCACTATGTCGCGGACGAGCGGCCGGATGAAGTCGCAGCCGCCCTGATCGCGTTCCTCAACCCAAATTGAAACCCGCTGTCCGTCCCCCTGTGAGCCGGGCAGATCGCAAACAGCAAAGGAACTGTCATGACCGTACCCGTCATTCGCGGTGTCAATCACATCGGCATCACGGTACCCGACATCGAAGCCGCAAAATCGTTCCTGGTAGAAGCGTTCGGCGGCCAGCTGATCTACCAGTCCTTCGGCCCGCAGGACCCGCCGCGGCAGGGGCCGGAGTTCGAGCGCGCCGTCGGTGCTTTCCCCGGCACAGTCGTGCGCGCGCAGGCAATGGTCAAGATCGGCACCGGGCCCGATATCGAGCTCTTCGAAATGCACGGCCCCGAACAGGCCCAGCCGATCCGTGCGAGCGACTTCGGCATCACGCACTTCGCGCTCTATACCGATGATATCGACGCATCGGTCAAGCGCTTCGAAAAGGCGGGAGGCATACCCCTAACCGCGCCGCGCGCTATTCCCTATGCGACCGAGAAGGGTCCTGGAAACAAGGTCTGCTACTGCCGCATGCCGTGGGGCACGACAATGGAATTCATCACCACGCCGGACCGCATGGCGTATCATGACCAGACGGATCTGCGCAGATGGCAGGACGAGGACTAAGCTGGACGCAGATAGGGGGGCCGCGTCATCGGCGACCGCCAACCGTCAAGCATTACAAAGACGATCGCTGCCGGGCGCGTTCCCTTATTTCACCAATCCCTGCGTGAGGCCTGATGAATAACGATATGGCCTGGCAGGGGCATAGTTTAACCACCGTTCAGTTCGGCCAGAGCTCAGCACAGGGAAGGGTGATTAGACGTTCTCGAACGTCCCCGGAAGAACAAATGGTGCCAGAAGAGGACTCGAAATCAGATTTTATGCAATTGTTTTAAAATCTTAGTCCTCAAAACGAGATCGACTAAATACCCTCATTTGTACCCGCAGCAGTGAATGACGGAGAGGTTCGATGCCCAAAACCGCCTCTCTGACAACTTTTTTCGATCTATTTGCGCCTACCATATTCCGCCGCAGTCTGCACCTGATCGCAACCATATTTTGGTGATGCCCCTCGTCTATGCGAGCTCTGGCGAAGAATGCCCTGCCCGTCACCAGTGCACTCGGCGGCGCGCTGCGTCGCGTCATGCACATGCGCAAGGAGCGCGATCCCTAGCTGACCGCTGACAAGAAGCCGGCCTTCATCGCTGAACTTGGCTCTCTCCATTGTGAGAGATGCAAAATGGATCCGTCCGCGCACTACAAGGCCAGCGTTGGGGCGGCCTGCATCGAGGTTCATCATGCCAGGGTACAGGTGAGAGACATGCAGGCAGGCCACGTCACAGTGATGGAGGATCTGCAGTGCCTTTGCGCGAACTGTCACCGCCTAACCCATCGCGAACTGGCAGTCGGCCCGCAAATTGTGCGCGGGGAACTGGTCGCCACCACGATATAACCCATCGACGTGGACACCCTGAGGTGCGGGCATGCCCCCGCGTCAACGATGTGGTCGCCGATTGCGCCTCGTCCCGACAACGAAGTGCCAGACAAGCTGGCTGTGCTGGCCTGCGTCGCAAAGCTGCTGATTAGAAAGTCGCCGTCCGGCCATATTGCGATCCCGAAATGAATGGGCCAGAGGTTTCTTCCGGCCGGACATGGAAGAAATAAGAGCGATATGCCCAAATTGAGAGATGCCTACGGAAACTCAAAATCCAGTGGCTACACGATCGATTTTTTTGAACTGACGGCACCGGGTGCAAAATCCGCATTGCTGGCGAGCCCGTTCTTCTCAACCTATGACCCCATTGAGCGGCTGACCAGACGCGGATGCGAGGTGAAGCTGATCGTGCGCCTGTGCTCTGTCACCACGCCCGCGGTCATCGCAAAGGCGCTGGCCGATCCCCTCGTCACCCTCCGCTATTTCACCAGCCGCGAATTCCACGCCAAGCTCTACATCGTTGATGATCAGGCCCTCGTCGGGAGCGCCAATCTGACAGCGGCTGGCCTGATGTCCAATCGCGAGATTTCCATCGTTGTTCGCAAAGACCGGGATGCCGCGTTCGACGAGTTGCCAGGCCTGTTCGAGCTGTACTGGGAAAAAGCCGGAGCAATGAGCGGTGAAATTCTCGCGGCCTATCAGACCGCGTTCAGGCATATCGGCAATCCTCGGGAGGAAGCGGAATTTGAACAGCGTCTGACGAAGCTCGTCGGCAAGGTCGATCCACCCAGCGCTATGGCGGGAAGCGAGGTGATGTCCAGACGGCGGTCTTTTCTTGAGCAACTGCGCCGCAAGTATGACGAGCAGGTCATCCCGGCCTTTCAGGAAGTCAGGGACATCATGTCAGAGAGCGGACTCAGGAGAGCCGAATTTGCCGGTGGTGATATTGAAATCGAGCTCAACCGATTTCTTGGCTGGACCCGGTTGCTCCATGCACCCGGCGACGTCTGGAAAGAGTCAGCGCTCGCCGACCGGGCTGGACGCCGCGAACGAACATTGTCCTATCTACGAAACTGGGTCGAGGTCGGCGACACCAAGGCAGGCGACATGTACTATGCGGAGGAGGAGTTCGGTAATATTGCGCGCCTGCGCGATGGCCTTTCATCGATCCAGGCCATTCAATCCATGGATTATGATCAAATCTTTGACACTCTGTGCGGCTGCCATGCCTTCTATGACATGCTGCGCTTCGTGTCGGGCGGCCTGCCGGGTCTGAAGGCCGATTTTGGCCGGCGAAACACCCTTTCGGAAATCCAGGACACGCTCATCTATCTGATCCACGGAGGCGGCCTGATGCTTGAACGGGCCTATGACTGCATCTTCGACGAAAAATGGAAGCTGGGACGGTTTGGCGAAAATTGCGTGATGGAATTGGTAGGCTGGATGACTCCTAATCGTCCGCCAGTGAACGGGCGAACCCTTAAAGCATTGAGGTTTATCGGACATGACATAGCGCAGTGAGCGTGCGAGTTTGTCAGGAATTCACACAAAACCTGACGAGTCCGTCCGACCCATGCCGGTCACTCAGAGGAGCATCTTCGCTGATCAGTTGCAGATCAGGTGGTTTGCGACGGCTATTCGTCTCGGCCACTTGCAAGGTGTTCAAGGCGATGGAAGGCGCTGGCATAGCCTTCAAGGGGTTTGATGCCCGCACCTACCGCACGCCCTTTACGTCAGAGCTTGCGATAGATCTGGATAGGCACGAGTTTAGTCAGTTGATTCTCAGAGGCTGGGGACAACTGGACCTCATTCCAGTCCCTGCGGAGTAAATGCCGATGCCGATCGGCGAGCACATCAGGCTCTCTAGCCGATTAGTCAGCAATTCGTTGGTGGTTGATCGAGATGCCTCTGACAGCTTCAAACAGTCGGTAGCGCATGCCGTACAGCTCAGAACAAGAAATAGCGCTTCTCCGCCGCAACCGACAGGTTGGCCAGATCGCTACCGGTTCAGGGAGCGCGAAGACCAGTCATCGCCCTCCTGCGCAAAGAGGGATTTGATGCATGCCCTTCATTTTTCGCTTGACTTACACCCCCTCGCTCCAGGACACCAGGACGCCGCAGCGCTTGGTGCTCGGCGCAGTCGGGGGGACGCATGGGCAAGCATACATTCATAGACCTGTTTGCAGGCTGCGGGGGACTGTCGCTCGGCCTCCGGAGGGCAGGATGGACTTCCCTATTCGCCGTCGAAGCACACCCCGACGCCTTCGCTACCTATTCGCACAACTTGATCGGCGAGACCGGCGCATGGCCAGAATGGCTCCCCCAGAAAGCCATGCGCATTGAGCAACTGATCAGCGACCACCGCCGGAACCTCAAGAAGCTTAGAGGGCACGTAGATCTGGTCGCTGGTGGTCCGCCGTGCCAGGGATTTTCGACCGCAGGCCGGCGTCGGGCTGATGATCCACGAAACCGCATGGTCCGGCACTATCTAGACTTCCTTCGCCTCGTCGAACCGCGGCTCGTCCTGCTAGAGAATGTCCGCGGCTTTATGACAATGCAGCACGACGACGCGGGCAGTTATGCCGCGCACGTCACCGAGGAACTCGAGGGAATGGGATATCGAGTCTGGAGCGAGATGCTCATCGCCTCTGAATGGGGCGTTCCGCAACGGAGGCCAAGGTTCTTCGTGGTTGCCTCGCGCGACAAGGGGTTAGAAGGCATAGACCCGTTCCTGCGCATGCGGGTTGGTCGTCGCCAATTCCTCGGATCGCGCGGGCTGCCCATCGACAAGGAAGTTGGCGTCGCGGAGGCAATTGGCGACCTCAAGACAAGGGGCACCACCCTCGTTCCCTATCGCGGCGGCGACGGCGGCTTCATGGAGATCAACTACGCAATACCCGCTGCTCCGACCGGCTATCTCGCACTAATGCGGAGCGGTGCGTCCGGTAGTCCGACGGGACTTCGCCTCCCACGGCATTCGAGGGTCGTCACGGAGCGGTTCAAAAAGATCCTAAAGACGTGCTGTCCAGGTGTTCCGCTCTCATCGGACGATCGCAGCCGCCTGGGAATGCAGAAGCGCTCGCTCACCTTGTTGGCGGCCGACAAGCCTTCTTGCACGGTCACGACGCTACCAGATGACATGGTACATTATCAGGAACCGCGCATCCTGACGGTGCGGGAATGCGCGCGCCTCCAGTCCTTCCCTGACTCGTTCGAATTCCTCGGTCCCTACACGACCGGCGGGGATCGGCGTCGCGAAGCGTGCCCCCGATATACGCAAGTCGGAAACGCAGTCCCGCCGCTGCTTGGCGAGGCGATTGGCGAAGTCCTACTTGCCCTCGGCAGCCTCGCTCAGAACGGCGGAGATTGCAGCGAAGTTGTCGAGATGGCGTGAAAGGTCCTTCCGCATCTTCGACAGCCCAGCCTTGTCGAGCCGCTTGCCGCTTGCGTAGTTGATCACCCATCCGTCAACATCCCGCGTCTCGACGATATGGCCGAGCGCGTTCCGCGGCTGGATAACTTCCTCGACATAGGTTCCAAGGATGGCGAGGTGCGGCTCGCATGCTGGATGGGTCGCAACGACCTTCTGCACCGAGAGGGTCGCGACCTCGTGCAGGATCCCGCTGTTGAGTGCGCGGCTAGCCAAGCGACCCTCGAGGTCCTTGAGCTTGCCATACGCCTTGGCGTGGCTGTTAGCGGCACCCGCTACCTTGGTATCGATGGCAGCCACTAGTTCGGATTGGGCCTCGGCATCCATCTTCCCATGGGCGAGCCGAACCACTTCACGCATCTGCTCATCCGCTCGTCCGGCTGACACGACAGCCAACCCCCTCATGGCCTCGAGCCGTGAGAGACGCTCAACCACATGGTTGACATGTTCGATCAGCTTGTTTCGGAGTCCGTTGCGCGGTGCGCAATAGACGCCATCGATGGCCCGATCCTTGACCATGTCGCGGAGTTGGTCCGTGGCCTTGCCACTGTAGAAAATGATGTCGGTGAACCCGAAACTGTTGCGAATGCGCTCAGCAACCTCGTCCCCCTTCGGCTGACCTTCGCCCAAATCCCAGTCGACGACGACCAAGTCATAGTCGTGGAATTTTTCCTGATGGGCCGACAGCTCATCGAGCCGGGACGCGTCTCCTTGCTGGTCTAGCTCCAGCAACATCCCGTGCTTGGCAAGTTCGCGTCGCATGCCGGCGACAGCTTGCTGCACGCCGTCCATCTGGTTCTCAAACCAGAGTACCTTGAATTCAAGCCGCATCCCCCTCCCTTCCCATTAATCCTTCTGCCGCGGAAGCCTGACGATGAACCGGGTTCCCCTACCCTCATGTTCGGGATCGAGTGCGATCGAGCCGCCCATTTGCGACAGGACCTGGGCCGCATGGTACAACCCCAGACCGGAGCCAGACTCTGCGCCGCTATATCCCTTATCGAAGATGCGGGCACGATCGACGCGATCGCCAATCCCACGGCCATTGTCCTCGACGAGCATCTCGAGCGCGGGTGACTTGTGGACGCGACGGACTTCGAAGTGGATCTTGGTGGCCTGCGCCTTGCGCGCGTTGCTCATGAGATTGTCGATGACGATGGCGATATCGATCGGCTTGAACTTCGATACCATAGCGTTGCCGCCATCATCGAATGTGGCAAATCGCTCGCCCTCGAAGAGCGAGGCAACATTCATGACATATTCCGACATGTACTGGACGATGTCGATGTTCGCCTGATCGGCATCAAGCTTGAAATTCGCCTGTGTAGCAAATCGCGTAACGGCCAGGATGCGGCTATTTTGGAAGCTGATATGTTCGAGGTCAGCCGCTAGTTCTACCGGATCTATGGGATCGCCATCGGCAATGGCGCGAAGGTTGTTTGCTACCGCGTCCTGGATGGCAGTCGCGTAGATCACGACTTGGTGGTGGAGGAGCGTGAGCGTCTCGCTATCCCGTGCCTCGAGGCTCGTGAGCAAGAGCGATCGACGCTGCTCTTCCTTGAACTTCTGTTCCGCGGCATCGGCACGCTTTGCCTCGGCACGAGCCTGCGCCTCCGCTGCAGCGCGCCGGCGCGTTTCCTCTTTCGCCTTCGCTTCCGCTTCCGCGGCGGCAGCATTCAACTCTGCATAGCGGCGCCTCGAGCGTTCGATCCGCTCAAGCAGGCGCACGTCGCCGGTGCGCTCCGCTACAACGGAGAGGCCTTCCATTGCTCGCTCGAACTCACCAGCCCGGTCACTGATAGTGTCGATCAGTTCGGTGTCGTATTCGAGCAGTTCGACGCCCTTTCGGCCGACGAGGTTCTTCACGACCTGAATAATGCGCGACCGCGCGTCGTCGGTCGTCAACCCGCTTGCATCCGACCGCTCGGAGTCAAGCGAATCCGCCCAGGTTACATCGACGACATATCTTTCGAGCCGCGTTAGCAGGTTACGCAGCACGAACTGTTGCAACGCCTCGGTGCGAGGCCCCTCGACCAGCCCGTTGTCGCGGCTCGAGGCCTCCATGAAGAAGCGCTGGGGAGCGACGATGTCGATGCGACCGAGCAGGTCGCGCGTTCCGAGGTATCGGGCATAGCCCTGTTGCTTGCGCCGATCGATGCCGAACTCGTCATTGCCTTCCTCGCCGATGGGAAAGACGCGAAAGCCATTGAGGAAAAGGAATACCGAACCGAACTTGACAGGCTCGATCCCCATCCGGCGCGTAAAGGTCGCCTTCGCGCTCCGGTTTAGGTAGAGGAGGTCGGCCGAGAGCTGCGCACCCTCAAGTTCGGGGTAGGGATTGTCTTCCCTGACCCTATAGATCAACCGATCCCGGTCGCGGAGCGTTGAGTGGATGACACCACCCTCCAGTTGCACCGACAGCTGCGTCGTCTTGCCCTCGAGCACGTCAAGGATCGTGTTTGCAACCGGCCCGTTGACGATCGCCTCTGGCTTGCCCTCGGCAGCCTTGTCGCCTTTGAGCTCGGCAGGCGAGTGGAGGTACACCTCCATCTCGCCCTTCGGCGCGAAGGGATCGACGAGCTTTGCCAGGTACTCCTTGAGCTTCAACAGCTTGGTTCGGTCCCAAACCTCTCGTAGCGACGATATCTCGAGGATCGTCGCGCCGTCGCGAGGCAAGGGGACGTCCGGAACCGCCGGCAGCGCGCTGGCAGGTTCCACGGCAACGCCGATCGAACCGAACTCCTCTTCCGGCCGGCCCTCGAAGTCCTCCCAGTTCACGACCAGCCGGTTGCATGCCCGCGTACCTTCCTGTCGGCTGTGCAGGACGAGTGACTTGCCCAGGCGGTCGCAAGAGAAGCGCCCGATGCCCTTGTTTCCGGCATATCCGCGCCTGACTGCGATCTTGTCGCGGAAATCCTGCGAGAGCCCATCATCTTCCCCGCCCGTGGCCTTTGCAGAAAAGGCAACGAATAACCACTTCTCGAGGAGGTCCTCCTCGGACATACCCTTGCCATCGTCGACGATCCACAGCGTACCATCGGCGAGGACGATATCTACGCGGCGCGCATGGGCATCGAATGAGTTCTTGACCAGTTCGAAAACAGCCACGAAGTCATTCGTAATGAGGTCGCGACCGATGATGTCCTTGAGGGACGAACTGATGCGAAAGTGCTTGGCCAACTATTACTTCCTCCCAGCAAAGCCATAGCAGCTACGATGCCGGAGTCGAGCATGGAACCCGAAGCAAAGCGTCGCCTGATGGCGCGCTTCCGCTCGCAGGATACCAAGCCCGAAATCGCGGTTCGCCGCTTGCTCCATCGGCTCGGGTATCGCTTCCGCATCCACGTTGGCCGCCTTCCAGGCAAGCCAGATATCGTATTGCCCAAATATCGTACCGCCATCTTCGTCCATGGCTGCTTCTGGCACCGACATACGGGATGCAAGGTCGCAACCGTTCCCAAAACCAGGCCGGACTTCTGGCAGGCCAAGTTTGACGGGAATATCCGAAGGGATCACCGTAACGCCTCCGAACTCGAGGCGATGGGATGGCAGGTCATCATCATCTGGGAATGCGAGACGCGAGACATCGATCGCGTTGCCGAGGCGCTGAAATCCGCGCTAGGATCGCGTAGCAATGCCGGCCAGCTCGAGTCCGGAACCGCGAGTGGAGGTGGCGGCTAGGAGAGCGCAACAATGAGCGAGGAACTTCAACTCATGGCCCGGGAAATCGACCCAATGGCCTGGAAGGCGTGGAAAGCCACGCCCGATATCGGAACGCGAAGGGCCATCTCGATCGAGAAGGCAAGGACAGCATTGCCGCGCGTCCGAGAGATAGGCTACAACTGCGCTGTCGCGCGGCGCTTCCGCCGTCCCGGGTACCGAAGGCCGGAGCAAGCGAGGTCGCACAGGCGACATGGGCTGCAATAGTCGATGCGATCACGGAGCGCAGCGAGCAGGTTCTGCTCCATCAGCGCTGGTACGGTCCGACGATCCTATGCTGCCGTCCGCACCTCAACGGTGATCCCCGGAAGGTCGAAGACCGAAGCGCCATCGGGATTGCCTCTGCTAGGACCGCAGTGCGGCGATCGCGACATCGCGTCAACGAAGCCTTCGCAAGCGGGATCGCGCACCGCTTCGGTCAAGGCATGCCAACTCGTCCACGAAGCGCGAGCGTCATATCGCCCCTCGCCGGCAAATCGACTGGAGTGCCTAGCCATCACTAGTATGCGGGGCACAGCGTCGCCGGCCTCGCCCCACCCATAGGCCTTGGCGATCTCCGCCGAGGTACGCCCGTCGATCCAAGCATGGACCTTCGCGACCCATTCGTTGCCCTTAGTCAGCAGATTGACTCGGCGACTGTTCCGCTCCGCAAGACTGAACCCGTAGACGTCGTACCACTTCAACTGGACGAACACGACATCGCCGGTGTTGCGGTCGAGTACGACCGCATCTGCATCGGTTAGCGTCGAGCCGTCCTTGCGACGCAGCTTGAGGCCGGTTTCTGGCACCATGTATCGCGGTTCTGGCAGGAGTTGCCGAAGCTCCCTTCGAAATATACCCTCGCGACCGTCGACGATACTGTCCCAGTCGCGCCGATAGTTGCGACGCAAGTGCTCGAGCAGGCCGGCGTGGGGATTCAAGAACCCGCCGAACATCGGCAGCAGTACGAAATCCTTGCCGGCATCGATGTAGTAGGGCAGCGGGATCTCGTGCCGCGCCTCACTATAGGCGGCCCCATCGGCGTCGAGCGTCAGCCCTTCCATCAGCTGGTGCGCGCGCGCCGCGTCGTTGCCCCGCTCCTCAAGCACATCGAGGACGTCGTCTCGTCGCGCGTAGACGGTCATGAGGTTTCGCATGTCGAGCTTCGGCTTGCGTCGACGCAGCATGCCAGCGGCGTCGATATGGTGTAGGACGGTACCGAGGGCGGCGGTCGAGGCGTCGGCCCACTCGCTAAATGGCCGACCGCCGATGATGCCGCTCGGCGGCAACGCTTCAGCTTCGACTATTCCAGCCGCCTCTATCCTGGCCTGCGAACGATAGTGGCCCATCAGGAATTCGTCGTTGTCATAGGCGATGAACCATCCCATCGCTGCCTTGCCGTATCGCCTCAGCCTCCGGCGAACCTCGGGTAGTTCGCCGGAGAGGTGCGGAAACAGCGCCCGGGCATCCTCCCGCGCACGATCCATTGCCGTGTGCCCCAACGCCACCTCGGCCATCTCCTCGTCATTGGCCAAGAACTCAATAGCGATCTTGTCGCTTGCCAAGACCTTCGCAGTGGCGATGCCGTAGCGCTCCATCGCTGCCCACCGGATCGCCACTGCGTAGCGCCCACAATTCAGGAGATGATTGTCGAGTGCGGCAAAAAGCGCAGAGTTGCCGGGAAACCATGGGATGCCTCCTGGCATGCCGCGCACGACTTCGAGCAGTGGACGAAGGGCCGTCGCCGCGCCGCGCAACCTGAGCCAGGCGTCCGTCGTATCCTGCCGTCTTGCGTATCGATTGCTATAAGCAGCGACGTCAAGCGCACGGACCAACGATATCAAGAGCTCGCGTTCGTAGCCACGCCAGCTTGCGGAGACAGCCGCAACGTATCGGTCGCGCTGCTGGATTAGTAGCTTTTCGGCCAACATTCGAGCTGTCTGATCCCTCAGCGTTTAGCAGCCAATTTAAATCCTTCCCGATGAAATAGGAATACAGTCGGAGTCCAGCTCTTATCTACGCAAGCGACTTCCACCAGCGAGCAATAAATTCGGGAGTGATTGATGTCGCTGCAAGCTACCGAATTTCGGCGGCTCCACGTCTAATTATTGCACGTCAGTTTTCGGGGGGTCAGCTTCCGGCCCGCGAATGACCGAGAGCAGGGCTCGGAGCAGACATGCCGCCTCGCGCTTGGAATGTCCGTTATTCTGCTGATGCTTCTCCAAAGCGGACTGAGCAAAATGTCTCAACAATGCGGACGCAACCTGTATCAGAAGGCCGATTTCTCTCTTTTTGTTGGTCCGCAGCACGTTGAAATTGAAGCCCTGCCGTCATGTTCGTGCGCCTGTCTCCTAGGCGTGCCCAGCACAGCTGGATCAAGACCATAGAATCTGGAACTTTCGACAATGCCAACAACAACACGCCGGAGTAACGGCGACAAGGATCAACCTGCCGCATCGAAGCGAGGCCGGAAGGCTCTGCCAATTGTGGAACGCCCGGTTCCCAGCTTCACCGCTTGGGTGGATCCCCCCTCCTTTCGTGAGGCGCTCGTCCTCCATCTGAGGCGTTTTTCCGAAAGCTATTATCAACTGCACCGGTCCATCATCCGGCCCGGGGAGAAGCTTGATCGCGCCACTCTGCAATCATGGGTCGAGGGACGCCGCAGCCCTCGAAGCGCGGCCAGTCTGGAAATCCTCGCGCGCATCGAACGCCGCTATGATTTGCCTTTGGGTTACTTCAAGGCGAAGCTCCCAAATCCCGCACGCGCGCCTTCAGGCCTGATGGTAAAAGATATGCCGAGGGCCGAGCAGCGTCGGCTGGCATGGCATCTGCCCGACGATTTCAATTCAAGGCCGCTGAAGGAACAATCGAAGATTCTGGATTGGGTTCAGAATGTCGTGATCTCCGGCGCCACCGAATATCGCCGCTTCCAGGCCCAGGCCATGAAGTTGCGCTATGCGATCCGATTTCCTTCTCTGACGGGCACGAAGAGGACGGCTTGGCTACCGAGCGAAGACGCATGTGATTTCGACGACCAGGCTGACCATGTGGGCATAGTGGATGCGCCGCCTCGACTGGTGTCGGAGCTGACAGAGCTTGTCCGCTTCAAGACCGCCACGCTGACGGACATCGGCTTTGTTGATTGCTGCTGAGAAGTGACCCGGGGTTTTCATTGAGAAGTGACCCACCTTGCGATTATGTTTCGGATGTCAGGGGTGGGTCAAGATGAGGTTTTCTCCTTCCGGGTTTTGGGCTGCTGTGCCGAGCTGTTCTTGAACCTGAAGCTGTCGTTGCCGGTCTCGAGGATGTGGCAGTGATGGGTGAGCCGATCGAGGAGCGCGGTGGTCATCTTGGCATCACCGAACACGGTAGCCCATTCGCTGAAGCTGAGGTTGGTAGTGATGATGACGCTGGTGCGCTCGTAGAGTTTGCTGAGCAGGTGGAACAGCAGGGCGCCGCCTGAGGCGCTGAACGGCAGGTAGCCAAGCTCGTCGAGGATCACGAGATCGGAGTGGGCAAGCCTGCCGGCGATCTGACCTGCCTTGCCCTGAGCCTTTTCCTGTTCGAGCGCGTTGACCAGCTCGACCGTGGAGAAGAACCGCACTCGTTTACGGTGATGTTCGATGGCCTGGACACCCAGGGCGGTAGCGATGTGGGTCTTGCCGGTACCTGGGCCGCCGACCAGCACGATATTGTCGGCCACGTCCATAAACTCGCAGCGGTGGAGCAGGCGGACCAGCGCCTCATTGATCTCGCTGCTGGCAAAGTCGAAGCCCGTCAGATCGCGATAAGCCGGGAACCGCGCGGCCTTGAGCTGATAGGATACCGATCGCACTTCCCGTTCGGCGGTCTCCGCCTTGAGCAATTGTGACAGGATCGGCACCGCCGCATCGAACGCTGGTGTTCCCTGCTCCATGAGATCGGTGACGGCCTGCGCCATGCCGTGCATCTTGAGGCTGCGTAGCATGACGATGATGGCGCCGCTGGCGGGATCATGACGCATGGCGGTTCTCCCCGCGCAGCGCATCATAGCGTTCCACATTGGCAAGAGGCTCGCTGACCAGTCTCAATGCCTGGGGCGCCGTGACCGGCGGTGTCGCCAGCGGCTTGCCGTCGATCAGCCGGTGCAGCAGGTTGAGGATGTGGGTTTTGGTCGGAACACCGGCCTCCAGCGCCATGGTAACCGCGCGCAGTACGACCTGCTCGTCATGATGCAGCACCAGGGCAAGGATCTCGACCATCTCCCTATCGCCGCCGGGAGCGCGCAACAGATGGCGCTGTAACCGCTGGAAGGCCTCGGGCATCTCAAGGAACGGCGCGCCGTTGCGCAGGGCGCCAGGCTTGCGCTGGACGACCGCCAGATAATGGCGCCAGTTATAAACAGTGCGTCCCGGCCCATCATGGGATCTTTCGATGATGCGCTGGTGTTCGCACAGCAACTGCCCCTCGGCCACCACGAGGAAGCGGTCGGGATAGAGCCGCACGCTGACAGGGCGGTTCGCAAAGGACGCCGGCACGCTGTAGCGGTTACGCTCAAGATGGACGAGGCAGGTCGGCGAGACCCGCTTGCCATACTCGACAAAGCCATCGAAGGGCCTGCCCATCGGCATCAGGCTTGCCACCTCCTCGGCCCAGGCATCAGCGACAGAGCCGGGTTCGATCCCGTGCGGGATATCCTGCCATAGCGCCTTGCAGCGTTCCTCCAGCCACAGGTTCAGGACATCGAGGCTTTCCGCTTGCGGCGTGGGTTGCCACAGGCGATGCCGCGCATCCTGGACGTTCTTCTCGACCTGGCCCTTCTCCCATCCCGCTGCCGGGTTACAGAACTCGGCCTCGAACAGATAATGGCTCACCATGGCCAGGAAGCGAGTGTTGACGGTCCGCTCCTTGCCGCGTCCGACCTTGTCGACCGCAGTGCGCATGTTGTCGTAGATGCCGCGCCGCGGCACCCCGCCCAGTACGCGGAACGCATGATTATGGGCATCGAACAACATCTCGTGGGTCTGAAGGAGATAGGCCCGTACGAAGAAGGCACGGCTGTAGCTGAGCTTGAAGTGCGCCACCTGCAGCTTGGTGCGAACCCCATCGATGATCGCCCAGTCCTCGCTCCAGTCGAACTGGAACGCCTCACCTGGTGCAAACGACAGCGGCACAAACGTGCCCTTGCCGCTCATCTGCTGCTGGCGGCGATAATCATCACGCCAAGCACGAGCAAAGGCGGCCACACGACCGTAGGACCCATCAAAACCCAAGCTCACCAGATCGGCATGCAACTGCTTGATCGTGCGCTTCTGCTTGCGCGAGCGGCCCATCTCTCGCCTGAGCCAAACCGTCAGCCGCTCGACGAACGGGTCCAGCTTGCTCGGCCGCTCGGGCACCTTAAACCGTGGCTCCACAGTGTCCGACCGCAGATACTTACGCACGGTATTGCGGGATAGACCGGTGCGCTTGGCTATCTCCCGGATCGACAAATGATCGCGGTAATGCCAGCGCCGGATGACGCTCAATAATGCCATGTCCAACACTCCATGGTCCCCCGCTCAAAGCCAGGGACGTGTTCAAACATGGGTCACTTCTCAGTGGAAATTACTGGCTACCTGGAGTGGGCCCCTGGGGTCGGACAGGTGGGACCATAATGATTGACCGTGGGTTTGGCTTTTGGAGAAAAGCCAATGCGACACCGTTCCCACAGCATGGAGTGAAGCGCCCCGGGTTTTCAGGAGGCTCCAACTTATGAGAAGGAGCATCCGTGATGAGCAAGACGACGAACAAATTTTCACCCGAGGTACGTGAGCGGGCGGTCCGTATGGTCGCGGAGCAGCGGGCCGAGTACGGCTCGGAATGGGAAGTGATGAAGTCGATCGCGGCGAAGATCGGCTGCTCGCTGGAGACGCTGCGCCGCTGGTGCCGCGAGGAGGCGAGCCGACGAGCGGGACCAGCGGCGCTGGCTGCCGATGACCGGGAGCGCCTGAGGGTACTGGAGCGCGAGGTCAAGGAACTGCGCCGGGCCAACGAGATTTTGCGCAAGGCATCGGCATATTTTGCGATGGCGGAGCTCGACCGCCCCGGGAGATGATGATGGCGTTTATCGACGCCCATCGCGAGGATTTGGGGATCGAGCCGATCTGCCGCGAGCTGGCAATCGCCCCTTCCTCTTATCGTGAACATGCCGCGCGCCGCGCCGATCCCGGAAGGCGTCCGGCCCGTGCCCGGCGCGATGAGGAGATCAGGGAGCAGATCAAGCGGGTCCATGAGGCCAGCTTTGGCCTCTATGGCGCACGCAAGGTCTGGCACCAGATGCGGCGTGAAGGCATCATGGTGGCGAAATGCACGGTAGAACGGCTGATGCGCGCCATGGGGCTGGCGGGCGTTCGGCGTGGAAAGAAGACGATCACCACCGTCAGCAACCCGAAGGCGCCGTGTCCGTTGGACAAGGTCAATCGGGCATTCCGCGTCAGCCGGCCAAACGCCCTGTGGGTCGTCGATTTCACCTACGTGCACACCTGGGCGGGCTTCGTCTATGTCGCCTTCGTGATTGACGCTTTTGCCCGGCGGATCGTCGGATGGAAGGTCAGCACGTCAGCCACTGCCAGCTTCGTTCTGGATGCCCTGGAGCAGGCGATCCATGCCCGCAGGCCGAGTCCACGGGATCAACTGATTCATCACAGCGACAGGGGAGTCCAATACCTTGCCATGAATTATACCCAGCGCCTGGCCAAAGCGAAGCTCGTCCCCTCGGTCGGCAGCGTCGGCGATTCCTACGACAACGCCTTGGCCGAGACGATCAACGGCCTTTACAAGGCCGAGGTCATTTGGCGACAGCGATCATGGCCAACTGCATCGGCGGTCGAAATGGCGACACTGCGCTGGGTCGATTGGTACAACAATCACCGTCTCTTCGGACCTATCGGGCACATCCCGCCCGCTGAGGCCGAACACAATTACTATGCAGCTCTCAAGAACCTCGATATGGCTGCATAACACAAAAGAAACTGCCTCCTGAAAACCCGGGGCGCTTCAGAGGCAATCGAGGCGCAACTCCGGGCCTCGACCCGCACTCTGGAGTTAAGGGCTGCGTCAGATCCGGTTTGCACGCGTTTGATGACGGTGCCTGGCGTGGGGCCGATCACCGCACTCACCTATACAATGAGCATTGAGGATCCCCGGCGCTTTGCCAGAGGCGAGGACGTCGGAGCGTATGCTGGGCTGGTCCCTCGACGAAGCCAGTCTGGCGAACGTGATACGCAAGGGCACATCTCCAAGGCTGGCGACCCTATGTTGCGCCGCGCGCTCTACGAAGCTGCCAATATTATCCTGTCGAGGGTGAGGCAGCCATTTGCGCTACAGCACTGGGGTAGAAAAATGGCGGAAACCAAAGGCCCAAAGCGCGCAAGAGTCGCAGTCGCACGGAAGCTGGCTATATTACTCCATTGCCTTTGGTTGAACGAGACCGAGTTCCGCTGGGTCTGACCCGGCGTCCCGCTCCCGATCAGCCATGCCCGGACGATCTCGTCACAAAAGTGGAGGGCTAAACCTCGTTTGGGCCCAGAGACGTCCACCCACTACCGATAGGCCGCGATCATGAGGCACAGACGATCGGCTCTTCCAGCTGTCTGATGACCCCGAAGACAACCGTTGGCAATCGGATGAGAAAATGAGCTGCCATGCGAATATCAATTAGACAACATTTCCGATGCTCGGCTTTGGAGCAACTGCAACGAGAAGCTGACATTGCAACGTTCGAAGCAATTGCGCATTCACTTGAGGTGGCTGGGCAATTCAAACTATCATGATGCGTTATATGAGGATTCCAGCAAAGGCTTTGCCTTCTCGAAGTCGGCAAGGGTCGTGATCGTGATTTCCAGGTCGCCGGTTCCGAAATGCCCGATCGATTTCACGTTACGAGTGAAGCCCTCCTCCAACTGGATCGAGGCCGGATCGACCTTGACGTAAACGAGGAGTTTGCGCGCCTGATTGCGCAGTTCGACGCTCGCAAAGTTCTTGATGCGGCGAAAGGCAATGTAATAGGCGGTCGTCTTCGCTTCGACATCATCCCCCAGCGCCAGCAGAAAATCGGAAATCAGGTGATAGAGGTCCAGGAGCTCCTGTGGAGCTTCGGCCAGGTGTTCGGAAATCGTCTTGTAGTTCGGCTTGGCGCCGGAGCCGGCGGCGGGTGCCACAGGTGCATTGGGCTGTTTGGCGCTGGCAGAGGTCAACTGCTCAAGCAGGAGTAGATCACCCTCGAACCGCCGGTATCGGATAAGCGCAATGTTGCGGTTCATCTGCTTGACCGCATGTTCATCGTACTTGCCGAAATCACCTGCAATGCAGATCAGCCTCGGGCCGGACCAGTCGACCGCCTTGGCGACTTCCGCGCCGAGCTTTTCAAGGACCAGCCATTCGAAATCCTTGCGGTGGCCCATCAGCCAGTCGAGATAGTAAAGACCCTGGTTGATGACGTTCTCGTTCGACGAGCGCTTGTACTCGATGACCACGGGGCTATTGTTTTCATCGATACCGAGCGTGTCCATCCGCCCGCCCTCGTTGGTCGAGAACTCGCTGGCGAGGAAGCGGACTCCGATCAGCGCGTCGAGATTCTTCTCGAACACCGTTTGCAGCGACTTTTCGAGTGCCATCGCACCGCCGGCCAGTTCGGTGACCTGGGCCGGCCCCAGCCGATAGAGCTTGATGTCGCTCATGCCGCGTACCTCCCATCTTCAAGCCTTCGCGCCATGCCGATGCCGGCGAGTGCTTCCAGCACCGGCCGCACGGTCGCGGCGCGTTTGCCCTTGAAAGCACGTGCGACATCCTGCGGAGCGAGCGGCGCCGATGCCGTCGCAAGCACCTGCTGCACGGCACTGACCTGCTCGGGAAGGGCGTTGGGCCAAGGGATGACGTTGTCGGGCACGGCCGCCGCTGCCTCGCCGAAATCAAGCGTCTGGGTAACCGGCGCCTTGTATTCGGGAGCTTGGTATTCGGGGCGCAGCCAGCGGATCAGGCCCTTGGCTTCCTCGGCCACGCGCTGCTTGTTTAATGCGACGAGGCCGGTGAGAATATCCTCGTCCGAAAGATCGGCGGGCCAGCCATAGGCCTCGGCGACGAGCGCATCGATCGCGTCATGGTGCTGGCTGATCAGCGTGACCAGACCGCGATCGTGAATATCGCGCTCGGCCACCGTCAACGCGCGGCCTTCGCGTAGGGCTTCGAGGACGTTGTAGAGCTTGGTGAGGGTAAGGTCCGCGTGCTCAGCTAGTACCCGCTTGCGAAGGCTGTCGAGCGCCTCCGCCTCAGCGCGGATGCGGGCTTTGCACGGTTCGGGGACGTTGACCGGGAATGGGAAGGGATCGAAGCATTCACCGACGTTGTAGTTCAAATCATTCCCAACGCCTTGACGAGCACCCCAGGCGGTGCTCCAGATGGAGTGCAACCGGGAACTGAGGATGGCCAAATAGAGTGCATCTTCAAGGGCTATTGCCACCAACCGGCTCTCGGCGAGTTAGCGTCCGCGCTCGTGGTGTAATTTCTGGTGTAGATTGAGATGATCGCATGGGGTGGGGCATGCCCCACCCCATGCGATTTCGATCTCGGTGGCCACCGGGCTCATCGGTAAGGTGGAGTTACCACACTTCACACGCCCACCGAGGAGTTGATCCCGATGACCGACGACAGACTACCGCTTGCCGAGCTGATGGCGAAGACTGGAGATGGAGATTTCCTGCGCACGATCGCCGAGAGCGTATTACAGATCATCATGGAGGCCGACGTCGATGGCCTGGTCGGCGCTAGCCGACACGAGCGCTCCGGCGACCGGACGACCTGGCGGAACGGCTACCGCGACCGCAGCCTCGATACCCGGCTCGGCACGCTCAACCTGAGGATTCCCAAGCTACGGACCGGCGCCTACTTCCCTGGCTTCCTGGAACCCAGGAAGACCGTCGAGAAGGCGCTGGTCGCGGTGATCCAGGAGGCGTGGATCGCCGGCGTCAGCACCCGGCGTGTCGACGAGCTGGTGCAGGCCATGGGCATGACCGGCATCTCCAAATCCTCGGTGTCCAAGCTGTGCAAGGATATCGACGAACGTGTCCATGCCTTCCTTAAGCGGCCGCTCACCGGCGACTGGCCCTACCTCTGGCTCGATGCTACCTACCTCAAGGTGCGCGAGGGCGGGCGGATCGTCAGTGTCGCCGCGATAATAGCCGTTGCCGTCAACACCGAGGGCAAGCGCGAAATCGTTGGCCTTCACATTGGACCCTCCGAAGCCGAGCCATTCTGGTCGAGCTTCCTCAAGGACCTCGCACGCCGCGGACTGACCGGCGTGAAGCTGGTCATCTCCGATGCCCACGAGGGCCTCAAGGCAGCGATCACTCGCGTGCTCAGCGCCACCTGGCAGCGGTGCCGCGTCCACTTCATGCGCAATGCCCTGGCCTACGTGCCCAAGGGCCAGAACACCGTCGTCGCCGCTGCCATCCGCCAGGTCTTCCTCCAGCCCGACCATGCCGCCGCGACACAGGTCTGGCGCCAGGTCGCCGACCAGTTGCGTACCCGCTGGCCAAAGCTCGGCGCCTGCATGGACGATGCCGAGCACGACGTGCTGGCCTACATGACCTTCCCCGAGCAGCACCGCGTCAAATTACATTCCACCAATCCACTGGAACGCCTGAACAAGGAAGTGAAGCGCCGCGCCGATGTCGTCGGCATCTTCCCGAACGAGGATAGCATCATCCGCCTCGTCGGCGCCGTCCTGCTGGAGCAGAATGACGAATACCAGCTCCAGCACCGCTACATGCAGATCGAGGGCATGGCCGCCCTTGCTACACCAATGATCGAGGAGGCACAGCCGCTACAGATTACACCCAAGGCCGCCTGAAAATGCAGCCCGCTGGCCACACCCAATTCTACACCACATTGACGGACGCGACCCTCGGCGAGGGTTTCTGCAGGCACGAATGCGAACATTCGATGTTTTGCTGTGCGAGCTGTGACGATGAAGCGCTTCAATCCAGCAAGAGCAAGGCGGAGTTCGCTTCGAGGCTCTCCGTGAACCCACCAATTATCCCGATAGGTCTTTCTCGAATTGATCTGCCTTTGGGGAAACACAGAGTTTCGGAGATGTTGGTAGATTCGGGGGAAGGCAGTTTGAAGCGCCTGCTCATTTAGGCCGAACGCATCGATGGCGAACTGCCTTCGCTCGCGCCCAGTGAGGTCGCGGCCGCTCAGATACGGCCGGAGCACTTTTCCCGATTCTGGTTCCGAGGCCAGATACACCTCGGCCTCAGCAGGCTCCAGAATGAAGCCCTGTCCAATCAACGTGGAACCTAAAGACGCAAGGCCATTGTTCGCCTTAAGCTTGCCGGTCTGAAGCAGGCTTGCGCCCACTCGTAAGTTCGGCCCAATTTCACCGACTTCGTCGGCAAGTTTCTCAAACCCCGGAGTCGCGCTTTCTTCAAGGACAGTTACGAATCTTCCCTTACCGGACCCTCGGGCAGTTACCGACATCGCGACGCGTACCGCAGCGGAACCTGCCTCGTCGATCCAGGGGTGATCGGCGATACCAAAGACTATGTGAATTTGATCGGCGTGTGAAATGTGGTGCGCCACGACACGTCGATTGAATGTCTGCGTCAGCGAGTTGGTGGTAATAAATCCAAACCGTATTGCTTGTGCACTTCGCACCAATTTTGCTGCAATTTCCCACCAATACATTACGAAGTCGATGGATTGTGGGGCGTCGTAGCACCGAAAAATGGCATCGACATACTCGCCACCCAAGCGGTCTCTCATCCGCTTGTTGCCGATGAACGGCGGGTTCCCGACGATGAAATCCGCCTTGGGCCACTTGGCCGCGCGGGGCTTCACGTAGCGATACACCACGACCCGCGCATCCTCGTCCGGCACCTTGCGGCCGGTCACCGGATGGACCTTCATCGTCTCACCATCCCAGCGGGTCACCGGATGGCCGTCCTCATCGCGCTCCAGCACCTTTTCGTCATAGTCGATCAGCGCGTCGCGGTTTTCGATGGTGCGCACGTCGCGCAGGATCGGCTCGGGCGGGGCGCGGTCCGCGCCGTTCACTCGGAAATGCCATTGCAGGTAGCCGATCCACAGCACCAGCTGCGCGATCGCGGCGGCGCGCGGGTTGATCTCGATGCCGAGGAAGTTCTCGGGCGTAATCGTGTGCCCGGTGATCTCGGCCACATACTGGTCATCACCCAGCTCTACCAGCAGGTCGAGCACTTCGCCCTCCAGCTCCTTCATGCGTGCCATGGCGACATAAAGAAAATTGCCTGTGCCGCAGGCGGGGTCGAGCACTTTGGTCTGCGCTAGGCGCGTATGGAACGCCTCGACATGGGCGCGCGCCTCTCCAGCCTTGCCTTCGTCGATCAGCGTCGCGGCGGCGCCGCGCACGCCGTCCCAGTCGGCGCGTAGCGGCTCTATGATGGTGGGACCCACCAGCCGCTCGACATAGGCGCGCGGGGTGTAATGCGCGCCCAGCTTGGCGCGCTCCTTCGGGTTGAGCGCGCGTTCGAGCAAAGTGCCGAAGATCGCCGGTTCGACTTCGGTCCAGACATGTTCCCCTGCCTGGATCAGCACCTCGAGTTCCTCGGCGTCGATCGGGATCGCGCTGCGGTCCTTGAACAGGTAGCCGTTGAACTGCCGCAGCGGCACGCCGAGCGCAGGCGAGAATTCGCCCTTGTCCATCGCTGCCCACAGTGCGGAAAGCTGGTGCTGGAGGTGCTCGGGATGCTCGCGCTGCCCCTTCAGCAGGGTGGTGAAGCTCTTGTTCGGGATCAGCCCCGTGTCCTCGGCGAACATCGTGAAGAGCACGCGCATCAGGAACCCGCTGGTCGCCTCGGCATTGTAGCCGCGCTTTTCGATGCGGCGAGCGACGGTGGCCAGCAGTTCGGCGATATCGCGGGTAACGCGCGCGGCCTTTGTGGCGGGATCGAGGCCCTTGGGATCGGTCCAGATCGCGCGCAGTCGATCGCGCACGTCCTTCTCCGCCAAGTCCTCTAGCATGATGCGGTAGCGTGCCCGGTCGGGGAACTGGGCGTAGGCCTTCCCGGTGCCGGTGAAGTCTGCGTAAACTTCAATGCAATAGCCAATGTCGGCCACCAGCAGAAACGGCGGCCAACCGTGCTCGACCGGCAGCGCCTTGGCATAACGCTCGGCCTGCCCCTTGGCCTGGACCATCGCCCGTGCCCAGCCCGGCGAGCCGCGCCTAGCCATGCCGCGCTTCATGCGGGCGCTGGCGGTCTGGCCGAACAAGTCCAGGTCGTCTTCGCCCCGAGCGGCCGCCGCGCGGTCGGCATCGCTGCCTTGCTTCGCCTCAAGGATGAAGCTGTCGCGCTTGTAGCAGTCGATCCGACCGAAGCTCTGCGACCCGTCGCCATTGTCCTGAAAGACGCGGCGTTCGAAGACATAGTCGTTGTGTGCATCATCGGCGCGGCTGCCCGCCGGAGCGTCGACGCCGATCAGGGCGCACAAGCCGTTGATGAAACTCTGCGTATTCGCGAGTTCGGAACCGCCGGTTTCGCGCCAATCGGCGATAAACTCTTCGATTCGCTGCTGTTCGTCGTGATCCCCCTGCATGATTTCCGTTTAAGCGGTTCAATCGAGACAGGGCAATCGGAAAGCACTGGCTCCGTCATCGGATAAGTTCAACCTACAATATTCGGGTATGAACGAAGCGGCATCCACGCACGCGTGCAGCGGTGAGGAAACTGATCTTATCGCTGAGGATGCTTCGCACGGGGGCCAACTCGCAGCAAGCCAACTTGTTGAGGCAAAAAATAAAAACAAAGAGACTGCAGGCACCATCAGCCTGAAGCCGTATCTTTGGTCCCGGAAAATCAGGAATGGGTTGTTGAAAGTCTTCAGAGGACCGCCATCGGTCGGCGGGAAGTGGGACTTTCCCGAATTTCGGCTTCGGAGAAACCGACTCAACAAAGCAGCCATTCACCGACCTGTGCGAGCCTCATGCCGGAGGCGGCAACGCGCCCAACCTTGCCGTTCGACTGGGAAATCAGTGAGCCCATCAGCGGACATTCTGCCTATGACTGGGGTTGGGACAATCCTGGCGTTCCAGAACGATAGTTCTCGCCAGGAGACGGTGATCGCTGGTATCGAGGCGGGTGCCGTCCGCGAGGCCGCCGACCTCGTCATCACCCTGAGCGCCGCCGAGCAGCGGCGGCTCCTCGACTATATCGTCAGGCCGTATAATTTCTTCGAACATGTTGACCGCGATCCGCTGGCGACGCCAGAGGAGGACGACATCGATCCGGACGGGGTGATCGGCCATGCGCTGACCGCGCTGACGATGATCAGCCCCGGCGAGCCCCTGCCCGATACGATCAAGCCCTATCTCGAGCGCCATGATCCGCTGGGCGAAGTGCGGTCCTGATCCGGCAAGGCTTGAACAGGCCATGGAAAACCGTTCGTCGACCCAAGTCTCTGGCGTTGGCGGTCGGTGCCGCTACAAGCCTATCTTCTTGATACGATGGAGCGAAAACGAACGACGACGAGTCGCGGGGGCGAAAACATGTACATTTCGGAAATCCATGCGAGGGGCTTTCGGTGTTTCAGCGCCGCGCGACCTTTGAATATTCAGCTGTCATCGGGCCTCAACATCCTGGTCGGGCCCAATGACGCCGGCAAGAGCGCGATCGTCGATGCGGCTCGTTATGTCCTGTGGACGCGCGGCGACGATTATATCCGCCCCGACCTGCATGATTTCCATGTGGCCGCAGATGGGACGCGCGAGTGCGACTTTGTCGTGCGCTGCACCTTCGACGATCTCAGCCCCGAAGAGGAAGCGCGTTTTCTCGAATGGTGCACCAATGAGAAGGGCAAGCTGCGCCTACATGTCTGCCTGCGCGGGTTGCGGCGTATTTCCTCCGGCGGCGGCAGCGTCATCTCCAGCCAGCACCGCGCGGGCGCCGAGGGCGAAGGCCTTCCGCTCGACGGCGAGCTGCGCGAATATCTCAAGGCGACCTATCTCAAGCCGCTGCGCGACGCCGAACGCGAGATGCGGGCCGGCAGGCGCTCGCGGCTGTCGCGCATCCTTGGCGCGATGCCGGCGATGGGCGCGCAGAACAAGCCGGCGGCGCTTGGCGCGCCCGCCACACTGCACGACACGCTGACCGCCGCCGACATTGAGGTGCGGGCCAATCCGGCGGTCGGGGGTGTCGCCAGCAGCGTCAACAGCGACTTTCTCGACAAACTGTCTTTTGTCGACGACCCCCTGGTCGCGACCCTCGATCTTGGCGCGGGGGGCTCGTTCGACCAGATTCTCGAGCGCTTCGAGCTCTACCTAAACGCCAAGGTCGGCGCCGAGCGGGTGCAGCGCGGCCTGGGCTACAACAATCTGCTGTTCATGGCCGCCGAGCTGTTGCTGCTCCAGTCGCATCCCGACCAGGTGCCGTTCCTGCTGATCGAGGAGCCCGAGGCGCACCTCCATCCCCAGCACCAGACCCTGTTCATGGAAGTGCTCGCCGCGCGCGCCGCCAAGCCGGACCCGGCCAAGGGCGAGACCCATCAGCAGGTCCAGGTTCTGCTCACCACCCACAGCCCGCAGCTGGCCGCAGGCGCCGAACTCGAAACCATGACGATGATCGTCGATCATCGCGCCTTTCCGCTCGGCGCCGCCCATACGCGGCTGGGCGTCGACGACTATGAGTTCCTGCGCCGGTTCCTCGACGCCACCAAGGCCAATCTGTTCTTCGCCCGCGCGCTGATCGTCGTCGAGGGCGATGGCGAACATCTCCTCCTGCCTGCGATCGCCGAGAAGCTCGGCCGGCCCTTGAGCGCCCACGGGGTTTCGATCGTCAATGTCGGCCATCGCGGCCTGTTCCGCTACAGCCGGATCCTGCAGCGCCTCGCCGGCGAGGCGATCCCGGTCCCGGTCGCGCTGATCCCCGACCGCGACATCCCGCCGCCCGAGGCCAAGGCCCTGGTCGGCGAGCGCAAGACCGAGAATGAGCTCAAGCCCGAGGAAATCGCCGCGCGGCTGAAGACGCTCACGCGCGACATCGGCGATCCGGTCGACGCCTTCATCGCCGACAGTTGGACGCTGGAGTTCGATCTCGCCCTCCAGCCCGAGCTCGCCCAGAGCGTCTACCGCGCGGTCCGACTGGCCAAGACCAGCAGCCGCAAGCCCGCCTTTCTCGCCAAACTCGTGGAGAGCGCCGACAAGACCTATGCAGGCTGGCTCGAGGCGGGCCTGTCGGCGACCGAGATCGCGGTGAAAATCTACCAGCCCGTCCACGACAAGGAGGCCTCCAAGGCCGAGGTCGCCGAGCAGCTCGCCGCGATCCTGCGCCAGCGCACCGACACGGCCGAGCAGATGCGCGAGCGGCTGCCGGCCTATCTGGTGCGCGCCATCGACTATGTGACCGGCGGCTATGTCCCGGGCGCGCCCGCTTTCCCGGCCAATCCGGCGGACGCGGAGGAAGAGGGCGATGAGGATGGCGAGGTCGGGGTTGCCGGCGAAGAGGCGGCGGGAGCCTGACGAGGATGTTCGAGATACTGCCGCTAACCCCGGAGCTGCTCGCCGCGCTCGGCGACGAGCTTGGCGGCTGCGATTTCACCGATCAAAGCCAGATGGACTTCCTGGCCAATGCCGCGGCTTGCGACGTGCAGGCCGCGCCTGGCAATGGCAAGACCACGCTGCTGGCGGCGAAGCTCGCCTTGCTCTCACGCAACTGGACGACCACGCGGCGCGGCGTCTGCGTGATCTCGCACACCAACGCCGCGCGCACCGAAGTGGAAGATCTGATCGCGCGCCATCCAACGGCCGCGCGGCTGATGGCCTATCCGCATTTCACAGGCACGGTCACCGCCTTCATCAACCAGTATCTGGCCTTGCCCTATCTGCGCGGCCTTGGCTGGAACCTCCGCCAGGTTGATGACGATGCGTTCGAGGCCGAGGCGCTGCGCCGCTATCCGTCCTTCTGGGCGCTGAAGAACCAGGCCAAGAAGGCTGGCGCCACGGTCGAGCGCTGGGTCGCCAGGCTGACCCTCGATCCGGCGTTCGATGCGGAGGGAAGTGAGCCCGACAGCATCGCCGTCCAGCGGCTGAAAGGCCAGCACGGCGCCGACACCGCTTGCGGACAGGCCCTGGCGAAGCTCAAGGCCTCGATGGTGAAGAGTGGTCTCTATCGCTACGCCGACATGACCGCGCTCGCCTGGCGGGCGCTCGCCGAAACCCCAGCGCTGGCCGCACGGCTGCGCGACCGCTTCCCGCTCGTGATCCTCGACGAGGCGCAGGACACGCACGGCGACCAGCTGCGGCTGCTGGAGCATATCTTCAAGCATGACGACGCGGCGTTCCAGCGCCTGGGCGACAGCAACCAGACGCTCTATGAGGACGATGCGGCCGCCCCGGTCTACTGGCAGCCGGCGCCGGGCTGCATTCCGCTCGACACCAGCAGGCGCTTCGGCGGCGAGATCGCCGCCTTCGCGAGCCAGCTGACCGTCCGCCAGACCCAGACTATTGTCGGTGTTGGCGAAAGGCCGGGCCTGCGCTTGATGGTCCTGTTCGATGAGGCGACGATCGGCGGGGTGCTGGGCGCCTTCGCCGAGGAAGCCGAGGCGCTATGGGGTGCCGATAGCGGCGCGCGCGATGTCTGGGCGGTCGCTTCGCGGCACAATCGCCCGAAGAAGAAGGGCGCATGGCTGCCCCGCAGCCTGGTCGATTATCATCAGGACTATCGCAGCGAGAGCGGCGCGCGGGCCAAGGCCAATCTCCTGTGCCGCCAGCTCCAGAAGGCCGCGCTCCACCATGCCGCCGGTCGCCAGCCGGCGGAGATTGCCGAGATGCTGGCCGCAGCGATGGCGGGTCTGGCGCGCGCCCATGACATCAAGGCGGCCCACGATCGGCCGGTCACCACGCAAAATGTTTGGGCCGCGCTCCGGCATCGCGACCCGGCGACGCCGCGCGCGGTTCGCCGCCTGCTTCGCGACCAAGTGCTGGTCGGGACAGCGGCCTGGGACGAGGCCGCTTGGCTGGACCTCCTCGAATCGCTCCTGCTGCACTTCGCCCCGCCCCCTGAAGCGGCCGCGCAGAGCATCGCCGATTTCTGCGAGTTCGTTGCCGAGGAGAAGGCCCAGGCCGCCGACCCGGAGCGCCGCTCGACCAAGCAGGTGCGGATAGGGGAGGTGACGCTTCGGCTGGGCTCGATCCATTCGGTCAAGGGCAAGAGCGTGGACGGCATTCTCGTCGTCGAGAGCGAGGTTTGGAAGGGCGTCGCGGGCAAGGACCAGTGCATCGATCTGAGCACCGTGCTGCCGCGCGCCTTCGGCGTCGCCCCTCAGCCATTGGAGGGGGTGGCGCTGACCGCCGCAACCAATGTCTTTGTCGGCGTCACCCGACCAAGGGAGCTCTTGGCGCTGGCGGTCCGCAAGAGCCATGCGGGTGCTTTCCTCGCCCAGGCGCAGGCGCAGGGATGGAAGCTGGTTGATCTGGTCGATCGTGACCCCCGGCCTGGGGCGGGAGGCTAGAGGGCGCCGTCCGGCTTGCCGGTTTGCGTCGGGGGCGTGACTTTTCGATAGCGAAATCCGCGGGTGGTGTGCGTCTCGAACGCATAGCCTGCCCAATCGAGATCCTCGCTCAGGAAATCGTCCTCGGCCAGCAGATAGCGCGCGCTGCCGTGCAGGAACTGCGTCAGATATTGCCGGTTGACGACGCGGGCGATCTGTGGAGGAACAGGGTTCACGCTGAAACCGGCCGGCCCTCCGGCGATGAGGAACGCGCCCCAGTGCGGATCAAGGGTGAGCCACCAAGTCCGCAGCGAATTGAACATCGCGCCGAAGATCGAGTCGTTGCCGGGTTCCGAAACCCGGACTGTTGGATTGGTCGACGTGCGAAAGCGGGCCGATGTGTGGCAGACCATCACATTGATCGCGCTCGCGTCGGGCGGCAGCATCCGGTCCATGGCCCCGGAGCGGAACATCTCGTGCGCCGCTCCCGGGGTGGCGGTGATCCAGTCATGCATGTCGCGTTCTTCGTCGGTCAGCTCGTCCTCGAGCGCGCCGGCGAGATAGCGTTCATGCTGGCTTTCGATGAAGCGCAGCATCTCCAGGTTCCGAAGCTGCAGGTGGCGGGCGAAGCCGTAGAGCGGCAGGCGGTCGGACGCGTCGAGGCTGGCGCATTGGCCTGCGCTGATCTTGCGCCAGGTCGGGCTGTTGGAGAAAGGCGTCTCGATCTCGCGGTTGATGTCACCCTCGATCGACGCGGGCGCGCCGGCGTCGTCATAGTCATGCAGCCGCTCCTCCCAGCCGATGCCCTCGATCGACTTGCGATCGGCGACGACGACATCGCTGTGGCGCTCGAGCGTCATCACCTTGTGCGCGTCGTCGGCGCAGGCGAACTGCCGCATGTAGAATTGTGGCACATAATGATGTTTGATCGGAGCGTTTGCCGCCACGCTCAGTCGTCCTTGTCCCTGAGATCATCAAGACTGCAATGGACCATCCTCGGCTGGATCGGCGGCCAATTGACAGACTTGAATTTGGCTAGTGCTTCTTCGCCATACGTTTTCTCAACCTGTCTCGCCCAGGCGATCAGCCCACGCACATGGTGATACATGCTCGAAACCCCCGTTTTGCGGGAGAGAGCGTGCTTTTGCGGACCATGCTGTGGAGATGTGAGATAATACAGGTGGAGCCTGATGTTATCTTTGAACTCCTTCGAAAGCCTTGGCTCTTTGCCGTCCACAAGCATACCCAGCACAATACGGCGCGCCCCGGGCCCCCTGATAACCGTCTTGCGGAGGTTCGGACGGAACCCGGAGCTGTTGAGAATGTGGAAAACATTCCGCTTCAGTTTCTGAAGGTCGGCCAGAGCGTGATCATTAGGGGATGAAAAAGCTAGATCATCCGCATAACGAGAATACCGAAACCCAAATTTCTCGGCGAGGGCGGACAGGCGCTGGTCAGTCATGGACATAGCAAGATTTGCCAACATAGGGCTCGTCGCGGCTCCTTGAGGAAGATACCCCTCAAAGTCACTCCGATAGAACTCGATCGGGCTGGGATGCGGTTTTGGGTTTCGGCTAGGTCCGCGATTGCAGGGAATGGTGCAAAGCCTCCCTAGCTCGAACGCCAGGAGCTTGGGAAATCCAAGCCGTGAAAAAATGGAGGCGACCGTTCCCTCGCTGATTGAATGGAAAAAATCCTGAATATCAACCTTTAGCAGCCATTTGGTGTTTGGGTGCTGTTCAGCCGCGAGAATGGGGGATGAATCCGGATGAAAAGCAAAGCTCGCGGGGTGCGCGCTCGTGTACTGAAGAACATTCTGAACCAGCCAATTTTGAACATGGGCAAGGCTTTTGGGTGGGATCGAGATCCTGCGCATACTTGAGCGACCCGGAATGCGCTTCTTTAGGAAGATCGTGCGGTACCCTACGCGCTCTTGGCGGGCGACTTTCCTGCGCAGAAACAGGAATGGCAATTCGGTCAGGACGGACAGGTGTCGAAGCGTCAACACTGGCGTGATGCGCGGATCTGTCGCGCGGATCCGCGTGATTGCCGCTATGGCATTGTCTAGTGTCTGAGAATCAATGCCCTGCCGACGGCCGCCGGATGCATATCGTTGAGGACTCGGAACAGGCATCTACTTCGACCCACCATGGTGGGTGGGACAGCGAGTATCAACCAAGACCCCGCCCGCAGAGACTCGCTGTCTCACGCAGTGCGAAGGTCCTGCTCCAATGTGTGGACCCCGGAAATCCTGGACCCCGGCTCCCCGAGGGAACCGTCGCCGCTTGCACGGCGCATTTCTAAATGCTGTCACCGAGCCCTCAACTGCGTTGGATAGTAGTATGGTTGCTCCTCCGAGGGAAGCTCAACGATCTTCGTTCTGCGCACTTTCAATCGGTTGAGTTCGCGTCGGCCCAGCGGCGTGATGCTGCAACCCGCAGTGGTCCAGTGCGCAATTTGCGTGAAAACGAGAATCTCCTCGACTTCGGCCAGAGGGAGATGCGTGCGGGCCGAAGCGGTCGCGGCATCGCGAGCCCCGTTCTCCAGCGCTGTGAGGACGAGCATGGTCTCGATCCAGCGGCGCTTGGCGGGATCATCAAGGAAGGCTTTTGCGGCTCGGATTTTCAGCTTTTCTTTGGCCTGTTCAGCGAGCACGTCAGCATCGCTGTCAGGAAAATGCATGTCAGCATCAAGCGCGCTGCGATTATGAAATAGAGGCTTCCACCCCCGGACCGTGCTGTGCAGCAGCGATGGGGAATTGTTGGGCATCCCGTGCGAGAATGCGATGAGGGCCGCGCCTCCGTCGAAACCAAAGGGGTATTTTAGATTACCAGGGTAGTCTTCGCACAGCTTTTGAACCGCTCGCATATCCTTCCCATCGAAGGCGGTCCATATCACGGGGCAGGAATGAGCAACCCCCATAATGGGTTTTGTCCGATGCGATTGGACCCAGGAAAGCCCGGCGGGCGTTCCCGAGAAGGCGACGACAGCCAAGCGAATTTTCTTGAGGGAGTGCCAACTCTTAATCGTGGCGACCTCGTAAAATGCCTCCAGCATGTTCCACACGCGGGTTCCTGAACCTATAAAATCGGTCACAACGACGATGTGGCTTGGCCGAGCTTTCCGAAGGGCATCCGGCCCAGGGTGATTGAGCACGCGGTTGCCGTGGAGGCGCTCATAGCTCGTGATGAAATTGGCGATTAGGCCTTCGCTGCCAACCTGCTGGTCTTTCGGATTCACTGTAACTGGCGGTACACCCGGTCCAAGCGCGCGCCCTGTTGCGGTCCCAGGAAAAATTGGAAGGATTTTGTCCTCGAAATATCCAAACGCCTCGTTCTTGACCCTCTCTTTTTCAACCGCTCTTTCGGCGTAAAGTGCGATCGGTCGATCCATGTCAGCTTCGTTGCGACCGGCTGAGATCTTATCAAGCAGCTCCCGCAGATTCCGACCGAAGGCGTCCTTTCCAACCAGCATCACGGCATCGGCAAGACGACCAGCGACCTCACGGTCTTCATCCTTGAACTGTTTGAGCCAAGGCTGGGCAAAGTCGCTTTTGGAAATGGTCATGGTCGCGCAACCATTTCAACAATTGCCACACCCTCTCCGGCGTCGGGGCTCCCTCGTTCGATGCGATCAACGATTGAGCCTAAGAATGCTCCGAATGCGGTCAAGCCGAGCCCTTCTGCAAAGTTCGATTTCATTCCCATGGTGAAGGAGATAAACAACTGTTGAGCAAGTTGCCAAGTGAGCACGACTAACTTCTGTTCAGGATTCTGTACATAAGGATCTCACATGCAAAATCTGAACCGCACCGATTTTGCCGGAGGGGTTTACTTCGGGAATGCCGAATAAACGAAGGCCCGCTTTCGGCGGTCACGAAGGGAGGCGGGAACGGCAATATTGTTAGCGGGCCGGGCCGGCAGGTAAAGACTGAATGAACGTCAGGTATCGGCCTGAGCCGACCTACTCCGCATCTCATCGGAATGGCGTATTGTGGTCGGGAGCCGCCGCCGCGTGAATGTCAGCTACCTCTCAGACCCCGCTCCGAACCAGACGGTCCCCTACCGGCCAATCCTGGGAGTGCAGAATGGGAAAGCAGACCGACTGCATCTGGGAACGGAAAATTCACGGCTGAAGGGCAACAAAGGGTCGGCCGCAGAAGCCGTATTGCCGTTCGGGCGGAATAACTGCGAGGCGCTCAGTATCTTCGTCCAGAAGAAATAACCCTATAGCTCACATCGCCGTTCATAGGCGCAGTAAAACGAAGTGCCTCCGGTTTCACTGGTCGAATTTCGTGGGGTATTATTAGCGTATGCATCTCATGCAGACTTGACTTCACACAGAAATCATGTGGAGTGTTGCGCAATGCCGCTGTGCCCTAGAGCCTAGGCAGAAGTTGAACGTAAGATTGATTTTTAAACTGAAATAGGAGAGTATCCATGGCACTTAAGCCAGGGCCAAAGCCGATAGCAAAATCAACAGGGAAGCCGGACCAGCGCCGCCGTGATAACAAGACCACTCCAGGGAATACGCCGTCCCTCAAGCCTAGTAAGTCTAGCAATCCCCCAAAAAAGAAATGACAGAGGGTTCTCTTTTATTTCCCCTTTTAATGCTGCGGGCTGATAAATTCTAGGGTGGATGGCCGGTCTTGGAATGGAAAGGCCGGTTATTTCGATTACGGCTAAGCCTTCTCGGTCGAGGCAGCTTGGGCATGAGGCCGCAACGCGCCCGGCTTCCGCATGCGGCAAGGGAAAGCTGCCGTTCTGCTCCTGGTGAGCCGAAATTGGCCACTGAACGGCTAAGAAGGGTCGACCTCTACCCGGGACGATGCGATGCAACTGCGGTCACGAGGCACAATGGCGCCGTCACGACGAACTATCGAGCAAGAATTTTTTTCGAATTTCATAGCCGAGCGCTTCAATGTTTGGCGCGCAATGGATTGCATAGCGTTCAGCGACAATGTCGATATTGCCCTTGCGCCAAAATCCGTCCGGACAGCATAAGATCAACCTGCCGCTGCTGGCATATAGGCCCATTTCCAACAGGCTGATCGGTGCCAGGGATTCCGGCGCCAGATAGAGCGCAATGATATCCGCCCGATCGAGACCACTCAGTTCCCATTCAACCTGATGCCGGAATGTGGGATCGTCTGCCTCGGCACGCCAGCGTTCGTCCCAGAGCTTGCGGCGGGGGTTGAATATCGTCACGGGCAGGTCGGCCAGCAGGGCTATGATTTCAGCCTGCCAGTCCGGGGCGTCTCCCTGGTCGATGCTTCCGGCCAGGAATATGCTCGGCCGATCATTGCCGATCGGCAGCGGCGCCGGCGGCGTCACCACCAGCGCCTGCCCTTGAACGCTGCCCTTCATGCGGCCGCTCTTTCGCGGATCTGTTCAAAGTCATGGCGCACCAGCAACGCGCCATTGCGCCATACCGGGACCAGCAGGTTCTCCGCCGGATCAATCGCGTCCTGTCGTGCGGCGACGAGCTTGCCGTCGCGCACGACCGTGGCCTGACGACCGGCCTTGCTGGCCTTGGCCATGTCGGTCGCGGGACGCTTGGCAATGTCGTGCCAGATACCCCGATCGTCCTGCATGGCGTTGGCCTTCATGGCGAAACCCAGAGTGTCGCGATTGGCATGCTGCAGCAGGCCGCCGCCCATGCCGAACGCGATATTGTCGATGGCAAAGCCCTCCTCGATCAGGCGGGCGGTCAGCCGCGCGATGCTGTCCAGCGTCATGCCATCGCCCTGGATCACCCGGACATGGGGATCGAGCAGGCGAAAGCCCTTGCCATTGACGGTGCCGCCAAAGGCATCCCACAGCGTCTTTAAGGTGCGAACCGGCGTCTCCACCGGATCGCCACTGTCGGGCCGGATGACCAGCGTGCCGCGATAGCGCAGGACTTTCTCCTTGAGGCTGCCGCCCCAGATATGGGCAAGCGCATTGTCGAGGTCATAGCTGTCGGATACGACCGCCACCAAAGTGCCGTCTCCCTCGAACCGGTCGAGCATATTGGCATAGGCGGCTTCCTCGCGGTCCCGGCCCCAGCTCGTCATCGTGCTGTGCTCTGCTGCGGGTATGGAGAAGCCGGGCATGGTCGCCCCATAATAGCGCCGGGCGGCGAGCAGGCCCTCCATGGTGTCGGTACCTGCGAAATTCACCAGATGCGCCATGCCACCCAACGCCGCGCTCTCTCCGGAGGACACGCCGCGCGCGCCGAAATCATGCAGCTTGAAGGGCAACTGTCCTCGCCAATCGTCGGATGTCCGTTGCAGCGCCTCGCGGATCACCAGCTTCACCTGCCGGCTGATGGTGGCGACCGTCGTCGGGTACCAGAGCGCGCGCAGCAACGCCGTCTCGATGAAAGTGGTGAGCCAGGGCATGGTTGGGTCGGTATTTTCGACCTGCATTACCGGAACGCCGACCGGCACGATCATGCCTTCCGGCAATGCCCTGATCTCCAGCGGCAGATAGCCGCCATGCTGCCTCAGTATGGCATCCCATCCCGCACGGTTGAACGGCACGCCATGGGCGGCGCAGATCGCTTCGGCTTCCTCAATGTCCGCTGCCATAATCGGCTTGGCCAGATAATCGATCAGATAGGCCTGCAATCCGAAGAACAGGATATCCTCGGCGCATTTGTTCGGTCGCGCCTCGGCATAGGCGCTGATGATGCGCGCTTCCGGCGGATATTGCAGAAAGTGGCTCTGCTTGTAGCTGTCGGTCGCCAGGATGAGATTGGTCATGATGTGAACTCCTCACATTTTCGGGTCCGGCGGGGCTCCCCCGCACGGATCGGTCAGAGGTCGGCCATTTCTTCGATGATCGACCAATGGTCTTCGAACAGCATGTCCGGGCTGAGGTCGCCGAAGCGATACCAGCGGGCATGGGCTGCATCGTCGCCGCCCTTCACCGCGAACAGCTTGCGGCGTTCGGGCAGGCGGAACAGGAAGGCGTGGGTGACGATCCGGCCGCGCAGCGACCGGGTCGGCGCGTCGAACACGCGGGTGCGCGAATCCTCGATAAAGCTGGCCAGCATCGCAGGCGGGATCTGCCCCTTGCCGTCGCTGATCGCCGTCTCCTCGCGCAATTCCCGGATGGCGGCATCGCGGATGCGCTCGGCCGGGTTCACGAAACCGCCCGGCAAGGCGAGCAGTCCTTTGCCCGGCACCTGTCCGCGCTCGACCAGCAGGATATGGCCCGATTGCACCACCACCGCGTCGGCGGTGATGAAGGGGCCTACGCCCCATTGGGCCGGATAGGCCTCCAGATACTCGGCCTCCTCCAGCAGGCCGCGGAAGATTTCACCCAATGCGAAGCCGCGCAGGAACTCGGCAACCCCGTTCGACAGGATTGTGGCGGCAATTTCGGGAATGCGCTGGAAATAGCGGCGGCGCACATCGGTCGACGAAAAGGTACCGTACTGGCTGTCGATCTGGAGATTTTCCCATTCGGGGAAGAGCTTCAAATAATAGGAGGATGCATCCTTGCCATAACCGGTCAGTGCCACGCGGAAGTCGGTAAGACCCCGGTTCTGGAAGCCATGATGATTGCCATGGTCCAGCACGATGGCGCGCACCTTGCGCTGCACTTCGGCGACCCAGGCCGTGTCGGAATAGAGGTGATCGTCGAGCGGTGCAACGATCAGCCGCCCCTCCGCCATCTCGTATCGAAAGGCGGAACGCAGCATGGCCTCGCGCTCGGCAAAGCTGAAGGGATTGCGGGGATCGCGCGCGACATTGGCCGATCCCACCAGCACAATCAGCCGGTCCACGCGCTCCAAAGCGCGGGCTATGACATGTTCATGGCCGACATGCAGCGGCTGGAAGCGCCCGATGAAGACGCCGAAATCGATCCCGTTCATATCCGAGGCTCCCTCGAAAGCTGATGCGAACCGAACTCCTCGACTCGCCTTGGCCGCTTATATGCATTTGACATATATCTAGTCAACGCATAACTACCGCCAATATGCCAGACACCCTTCAACCTTATGATCCCGCTGCCTATCCACCCGTCGCCGTGACGGTCGACCTGGTGTTGATGACCGTCCTGAAGGGGCAACTGGCGGTCCTTCTCCAACGCCGTCGGCACGAGCCGTTCGCAGGGCGACTGGCCTTGCCGGGGAGTTTTGTCGGACCGCAGGAAGATCTGGATATGGCAGCCCGGCGGGTTCTGACCGACAAGGTCGGTATGTCAGAAGGCTGGCTGGAACAGCTTTACAGTTTTGGCGATCCGGGCCGTGATCCACGCATGCGGATCGTTTCCGTCGCCTATTTCGCACTGCTTCCGGCGAATCGTCTGCAGGCAGCCGTTCGGGGCCGCGAAGACCTCCTCCTCGTGCCTGCGGCTGCGCATGAAACCCCGCTGGCCTTCGATCACGGTATCATTCTTGCCCTCGCACGGGAGCGCCTGCAAGGAAAGGTGGGCCATTCACCGGTCGCGCTCGCCCTGCTACCCGACCTCTTCACGTTGCGGGACTTGCAGACAGTGCATGAGGCAATTCTGGGCAGCACCCTCAACAAACCCGCATTTCGGCGACGCATGCTGGACAGCGGCTGGATCGAGGGAACCGGCGAGCGAGAGACTGCCGGACCTTACCGGCCAGCAGAACTATATCGTCGGACTAACCACCGTAGACCGTGAACGATCAAACGAACGTCCAGCATTTAGGACGCGTTTTAAGAGATGAGTGACCTGGAAGGTGACGTGACACTGGTCAGTTCATCATCCTGGAATGCTCCGGCAGGATAAAAAAGCGGTGCCGTTCTTCATGCGGCAAGATGAGTCAGCTACCGATGAACTTTGCCCAGTCTGTCATGAGGCTGCGGCGCTTCTCGAGGAGATTACCTCGGCGATATGCCGCCTCAGTCTTGTCCTTGACGACATGCGCCAGCGCCGCTTCGGCAATTTCGCCCTGATATTCGGTTTCCTCACTGACCCAGTCTCGGAACGCCGATCGAAACCCATGGGCGGTGTAAGGCTCTTTCATTTCCTTGATAAGCTTGGTCAGCGTCATGTCGGACATCGGCTGGTTGCCCCGCATGCCCGGAAATATCAGGGGACAGTCACTGATACGCAGTTCGACACACCGCTCGACGATGCGGATAGCGCGCGGGCAAAGTGGAACCACATGCTCCCGATGGGCTTTCATTCTTTCCTTGGGAATGGTCCAGAGCTTTTCCTCCAGATCGATCTCATCCCAGCTCGCCCCTCGCACCTCGCCAGAACGGGCAGCCGTAAAGATTGCAAATTCCAGCGCCAGACGACTGAATGATTCACGCTCCCGGAGCTTGAGGACGAACCGAGGTACCCTGGAGTAAGGCATGGCAGCGAAATGCCCGTCCTTCTTGGGCTGCTTGGGCAAGCCCTTTGTGATCGCCCGCATCGGAGCCTCGCTCTCCCGATAACCCGACGCATAGGCCCAATCGAGAACAGTGCCGATCCGCTGCCTTACGCGTCGGGCCGTCTCTGGCTTCGTCAGCCAGATTTCGGCAAGGGCGTTGCGGATCATGGGTCCTGTGATCTCGCTGACCCGTACCTCGCCAATGTGCGGAAAGGCATAGGCTTTGAGGGTCTGGAGCCACTGGGCCTCATGCTTCTCGTTCCGCCATGTCTTGCGATGAGCGGTCAAAACCTTTGCGGTAGCTTCCTTAAAGGTCGGCACCCCTTGCGCCTTGCGACGCTCGAACAGCGGATCGAGGCCCATCTCCATCCATGTCCGGATTTGTCGTGCACGTTCCCGCGCCTGCGCCAGCGATATTTTCGAAGCACTGCCCAGCCCGAAATCGCGGCGGTTGCCGTTCTTCTGCACGCGGCAGACCCAGCTTTTCGTTCCACCGGGCTGCACGAGCAGGAAGAGACCATCGCCGTCACCCAGTCGACCGGGTCGCGTTGCGGCTTTGACAGCCGTTGCCGAGAGCTTTCCCATGCTCAAAATCTCCCACAAATCTTCCCACAAATCCAATCGGTTGCCGATGGAAGGCGGTGGATCGCAGGAGACCCGAATCACCCTGAAAGCCGCAGAAATGCGGGACTTTCAGAGATCGGCCCGGTTGTGAGAGGATGGAAAGGTGGCGGAGACGGAGGGATTCGAACCCTCGGTAGCCCCTTAAGGCTACGACGGTTTAGCAAACCGCTGGTTTCAGCCACTCACCCACGTCTCCGCACGAATTTGCCCACCGGATGAGGTGAGCAGTGGCTAGATGTCGGCCTATAGCGGCGGGTTTCATGCATGGCAACGGTCCGCAGCGGAGAAAAATCACCCGAATTCCGAAAAAGCGGATTCGGACTGGCGCGGAATCGACTCGGGTCGCCGTTCGTTCATTGTCGTTTCAGCTTGTTCCCCGATAATCTGAAATATGGTTGAAGAGCGGGTTCTTTGGGGAGTAGCGGGCATGATCGGGATTTTGCGGCGGTTTTCGGGCCGCGCTGCACGGGCGGGCGCTTTGGCGGCCGCGCTGGGCGGCATCACGCTGGCGCCGGTCGCACAGGCGCAGGTGCGCACCGTCGACCCCAATAGCGCCATCGATTCCGATCTGGCCCCCGTGCCGCAGCAGGGCGGCAGCACGCCCACCGATCCCGGTGTGGACCCCAATGCGCAGCCGGGGAGCAGCGCGCCCGCCGACAGCGGCGCACCCTATAATCCGCCGCCGGTCAGTTCGGGCGCGACCGCAACTGGCGCGCCGGTGACGGCCAATTCTCCGCCGGCGGCGATCTCCCCCAGCGATTCCTACCAGGAAGACGATCTGATCGGCGCGGCCGAAGGGGTGTTCGGCAAGGGGGCGGAAGGTCTGGCCGGGATCATCGAGAAGATCCTGAAGGACCAGGGCCGCCCCAATGCCTATATCGCCGGGCGCGAAGCGTCGGGCGCGTTCGTCGTCGGCCTGCGCTATGGGTCCGGCACCCTCAATCACAAGGTAGAGGGCAAGCGGGAGGTATATTGGACCGGCCCGTCCATCGGCTTCGACGTGGGCGGCAACGCGGCGAACACCTTCGTGCTCGTCTATAATCTCTATGACACGCAGGACCTTTACCATCGCTTCCCGGCGGCGGAGGGCACCGCCTATCTGGTAGGCGGCTTCACCGCCAGCTACCTGCGTTGGGGCAGCGTGGTGCTGATCCCGATCCGGTTGGGCGTCGGCTATCGGCTGGGGGTCAATGCCGGTTACATGAAGTTCACCGAGAAGCGGAACTGGCTGCCCTTCTGACGGCCCGGGGACAAGTGCTGGTTTTACGAAGCCAGCCGTGACCTTCTCCCCTTTCTCCTCCACCACCGCCTTGGGCGGCGGTCCCATTCCCCATCTTTCGATAAGGAGGATTTGGGGGATTCGCTCCTGCCGCCCTCTAAAGGGAGAGGTTGAGCTGCTCGCCGGCCTCTTCCGGCTCCTCATGATCCAGATTGTGCACGCCCAGCCCGAGCAGCCTGGCCCCCATGCGCAGCGGCAACTGGGCCCGCAGCAGCGCCCGGCCCGTCTGCGCCAACAGGTCGGGGGAGCGCACCGGTCCGCCGAAGCTTTTCGACCGGGTGATGATCCTGAAGTCCGCGAACTTGACCTTGAGCACCACCGTCCGGCCATAGGCGCCGCTCTTTTCGATGCGGCCCCAGAGATTTTCCGCGATCCGGTCCAGTTCCGTGATCAGCGCTTCCTCCGTCACCAGATCGTCGAAGAAGGTATCTTCGACGCTTACGGATTTGCGTTCCTGCCGCTCATGCACCGGGCGGTCGTCCTGGCCCCGCGATGCGCGATAGTAGAATAGCGCCGCGCTGCCGAAATGATGCTGGAGAAAGGCAAGGTCGCGGGCGCGCAGATCGGCGCCCGTCTCAATGCCTAAGGCCTGCATCCGCTTCGCCGTGACCGGCCCCACGCCATGGATGCGCCGCACCGGCATCTTCGCGATGAAGGCCGCGCCGTCCTCCGGCCGTACGACGCAGATGCCATCGGGCTTGTTCTGGTCCGACGCCAACTTGGCGATCAGCTTGTTGTACGACACCCCAGCCGACGCGGTGAGCCCGGTTTCCTCCCGGATCAGGCGGCGGATTTCCTCCGCTATGCGCGTGGCGGAGGCGATGCCCGGCTTGTTCGACGTGACGTCGAGATAGGCTTCGTCCAGCGACAGCGGCTGGATGATGTCGGTGAAGCGCGAGAATATCTCCCGCACCTGCGCCGACACGCTGCGATAGACCTCGAAACGGGGACGGACGAACAGCAGGTCGGGGCAGAGCCGCCGCGCCCGCGCGCCCGGCATGGCGGAGCGGACGCCATATTTCCGCGCTTCATAGCTGGCCGTGGCGACCACCCCGCGCGGACCGCCGCCGCCAACGGCCAGCGCCTTGCCCCGCAACGAGGGATCGTCGCGCTGCTCGACCGACGCGTAAAAGGCATCCATGTCGATATGGATGATCTTGCGCGGCGGGGTCTCCATGGCTCGCGCTTATGCCACAGGGCAGAACGGAAGGAAAAGGGGAGGGCGCGCTTCAGCGCCGCAACAGGCGCAGATTGTCGAGCAGCCATTCCAGATGCGCGCGGCTGATCCGGCTCCACACATTATAGGTGCAGCGCTGGCCGCCGACGCGCAGATAAGCGAGGGAATGCAGGCCTTTGCCGCCCGGATTGGCGGCAGGATAGCGCTGCGCGCCTTCCTGCCCATAGCCGGCAAAGGATGGGGCGGGCAGGCGCGCCAGTTCGCGCATATAGGGCCATTGTTCGGTCAGCCTGCGCCGCTGTATCCGCGCATCGGCCCGGTCGTCCGGCAGCAGGCCGGTTCCGGCAAAGCCATAGGCGCTGCGCAGCCCGGGAAGGTCGAAGGCAACGCCCCAGCCGCCGCCGAAGCTGGCGGCGCGCGGCGTCCCCTCCGGAATGCCGGGCCGGGCGAGCGCGAGCGGCGCGCAGGACTGGCGGTTCTCCGCCTTGGCCCATTCAGTGCGGGCGCGCCGTTCCCCGATCAGCGTCGTGGTTTCGGCCGAAAAAGCCGGCATGGCGCCGGACAGCAGGGCCGCCGCCAGCGCCGCCAGCGCCAGCCTCATTTCCTGTCCTTGAGCGACAGCAGCGCGGCGAAGGGGCTGGCCTGCTCCTCGCTCAGCACGCCCGCTTCACGCAGGACTCCGTCGGCTTCCGGAGAGCGCGGATAGGGCGTCATCGCGAGCGCCACCGTTTCGGCCACCGCCTCGCCCATGTCGATGGTGAGGCCGTCGAAACCGATGGTGTCGCAATCCTCGGCGTCCAGCTCCAGTTCGTCGCCTTCGGGCGTCTCTTCCCCCTCCCTGACGAAGCGGAGCAGGAAATCGGTGTCCAGCTTTTCGGGCACCGCGACCCCTGTCGCGACACAGGGCTGGGCTAGGTCCGCGCGCACCCGCCCCCTGGCATAGATCGCGCCATTGTCCTCGTTCAGCGCGTAATCCGCCTCCAGCCTATCGAGCGCGAGCAGGTTGAAGCGCTTCGCCAGTGCCTCCCGCTCCGCGGCGTCGGCGGTGATGGTCACCGGCTGGGCATGACGGGCAAGCTGGTCGATTCGGACGGGCCGGGAGAATTCGGGGGCAGCGCTCATCCAAGGTCTCCCGCCATCAGCGCGTCGCGGCTGAGGCAGCCCAGCCTCACCCAGCGCGCGCGCAGATGCGATTCGACATGCGCCAGCGCGTCTGCCGACGGCGCATCGCCGCGATAGAGGTTGCGCGCAATCGCTTCGCTCAGGTCCGCCTCGCCCGACAGCGCCGCGCGATAGGCCGCCAGCCGCCCGCCCAGCGCGCTCACCATGCGGCCGATATGCTTGCCGACGACGACGTCGCCAATCCCCTCCTGCCGCAACTGGCCGTCCATGTCGTCCACGAACAGTTCGGTCAGCCAGACGCTCTCCTGCGCGGCGCCCAGCGCCTCCAGCCGCATCAGGGCCTGGGCGAGGATGGCGACGATCATGTCGAAGCGGCCGTCCATCGTGTCGGGAACCTGCCCCTCGACATACCAATGGGGCTGGCGTCCCTCCGCGACGATGGCGTTGTAGAGGGTGCGCATCGCGTCCCTGGGATCGCTCGGCGCGAACAGACGCTGGAAGATGCTGGGCATGAGTTTGACTGTTTCCTGGCTGGACCGATCGGCGGCCCCTTGCCGAGGCTCGCGCATTTCCATATTGATCGCCCGGCCGCCCGATGCAATGGCGGCTTTGTTTTTCGGCAAGGTCCGGGGCAAGCCCCCGCAGGAGAAGTTCATGCGCCAGTTCAGCCGCCAATCCCGCAGCGGGCGGATTTTGCTTGGCGCAGGCCTTTGCGCGCTGCTGCTGGGCGCGTCGGGCTGTTCGCGCATCCGCACCCATCAGGGCTATCAGGTCGACAAGCTGCTGGTGGATTCGGTCCAGCCCGGCATCGACAACCGCGCATCGGTGGAAGGGACGTTGGGCCGGCCGAGCTTCGTCGCGCAGTTCGGCGACCAGGACTGGTATTATGTGTCGCGCGACATGCGCTCGCTCGCCTTTTCCAATCCCAAGCCGGTGTCGCAGACCGTGCTGCATGTGCGTTTCGACGCGGCGGGCAATGTCGTGGCGGTGGATCGCATGGGGCTGGAGCAGGTCGCGAAAATCTCGCCTTCCGGCGACAAGACGCCGACATTGGGCCGCCATCGCAGCCTGTTCGACGAGATTTTCGGCAATATCGGCGCGGTGGGCGCCGGCGGCATGGGCGGTGCAGGCGGCGGCAGCAACACCGGCGGCGGTCCGAACGGAAGCTAGAGCATCGTGCGCAAAAGTGGGAACCGGTTTTGCGCTTAAAAGGATGCGACAACAAAAGCTTGGAGCGCGCGGCCTGCGTATGATTTAACGCAGCGCGCTCTGGAAACGACCAGGTCCGGCCGGGCTTGGCTGAGCCCGAACGGTCCTCTTGGGTCGGCAACTGGCCGTCGCAAGCGGCATTCTCCAACCCTACACCTTCCTGAGCAGACCATCGGCCAAGCGCATCGGTCGGTAGCCCAATGCCCGCAACCGATCGATGTCAAGGGCGGGAAACCCCCAATCCTGCTCTCTTCCTCCAGCCTCATGAACCACCGGCGCACCGGTTTGCCTGGACAGCAGTTGCGCCAGTTCCGCCATGGTCGTCCGGACCCCGCTGCCGACATTGAAAGGCCCTGCCTCCTCATTTCCGAGCAGCAGCAACATGGCCCGCACCACATCGTCGACATGGACAAGGTCGGCTCCGAACCCGCCGCCGCCATGCAAGCGGATCGGCCCACCGCTGGCGGCTGCCCCGGCCATCGCGGCCAGCGCGCCGCTTCGCTGGCCCGGCCCATAGACCGATGCTAGCCGCAGCGTCTGGAGCAGCACATCCTCCCCCCGGCAGCGTTCCGCCGCATAGATTTCCTGCCCGACCTTCGAACCGAGATAATAGCCCCTGCTGCCGGGAAAGAGGGGCGCATGTTCGTCCGGAGGCTGGGGAGCCGGCGCATAGGCATTGGCGCTGCTCGCCTGCATGATCCGCCGCACACCTGCCCGGATCGCCCCGTCGGCCAGTTTCAGCGTGCCGAGCGCGTTGATCCGCCAGCAACGCTCCGCTTCCGCCGGGTCGCCATGATCGGACGGGATATGTGCGGCAAGATGGACCAGCGCCGTGCAGCCGGAGAAATCCACCCCCTCGACCGCCATCAGGTCGAGAAACGCCCATTCGTCCGCCGGATGGGCTTCCGGCGGCGGTCGGCGGCCGAGATGACGGACGCGCCAGCCGGCGCGGCGCGCGGCGGGCAGGAAAGCACGGCCGACAAAGCCCGATCCGCCGGTCAGCGCCAGCAGGGGGGCACGGTCGCTCATCGCACCCTGTCGATGCGCTCCTGCGGCACGAACATCTCGTCCCAATAGCGCAATATGACCCCCGACCGAACCGGCGGCTGCACGATGGGGGTGGCGTGGAGCAGTTTCCGCACGCACATCTCCACCTCGTTGAAGCCCGCCATGGCGCGCAGCGGCGTGGTGCCGGAAAATCGGGCGTTGATCTCGAACACGCGGGGCGTGCCGTCGGCGTCGGTGCGGAACTGGAAATTGGCGGGGCCATGGGGTTGCAGCGCCCGCCCCAGCGTCCGCACCTGCGCGTTCAGTTCCGGATAATCGGCAATATAGGCGCGATAGGTGTTTCCGTCGCGCAGGTCGCGGCGCATCACGATGGATGCCTGCACCTCGCCGTCGAAGACGAGCGTGCTGGCGGTATATTCGCAATCGGCGCTGCCCACGCATTGCTGCACGACGAGTCCGCCGCGTCCCTCCAGCGCCGACGCCAGTGCGGTGCGGTCATGCACAACCGACACGCCGACCGAGCGCGCACCGATCCGGGGCTTAACCACCAGCGGAAAGCCCGCCTTGTCGATCAGCGCCTCCACCGCTTCCTCATCCTCCGCCGCGGCGGACGCGGGGTGGGGCAGGCCGACGCTTTCGAAGAAGCGCGCCGTTTCCAGCTTGTCGTCCGCTATGGCGACGACGCGGGGATCGCTGACCAGCACATGCGTGCCGAACAGCGCCTCCAGCCGGCGCCGCTCCGCCGCGAACCAGGACAGTTCCACATCGGTGCCCACCAGCACCACGTCCGGCCGCTCCCGGTCCAGCAACTGGTGGATGCGGTCGCCAAAGGCCGGATCGTCGGCAAAGGGCAGGCGATGGGCGGCGTCGGCCCAGTAGAGGCCAGCGGAAAGCGGATTGGGATCGGCCGCGATCACATGGCAGCCCAGCGCCGATTGCCGCAGCGACTTGATGATGCCCTGTCCCAGCACCGCGCCGGCTCCGGTGACGAGGACCTTCATGCGAAGAACCGGCAGAGCCGCTCCTGCGTGGCGGGGGACAGGGTGGTGGCGCGGATGGCGTGCACCTGGTCCTCCGGATCGAAATCGATGTCGCGGCTTTCGACGGTCACAAAATCTCCCCTGACTTCGATCATCGCCCATTTGGGCGTCCGGTCCCCATCGTCGCGCGGCTGGCCGAGCGAGGCGAGGGTGAAGATGGTGGCGGCGGCGCAATCATAGCGGCGATGCCGGTGAACATGGCCGAACAGGCCATAAAGGAACCCTCGCGCCGCGAGCGCGGCGGCGGCTTCCTCCGCCTCCTGCGTCGAGCGGATATAGCGCCAGTCCCCATAGTCGAAGGGATTGGCATGGGCGGCGAACAGCGGCCCCAGCGACCAGCTTTCCCTCCAGTCGAAGGCCGCCATGCCGCCCGGCGGGATATGGGCGGCGGTCCAGTCGACGCTTTCGCGCAGCCAGTCGGGCAGGGCAGCGCGATAGCTCTCTGCGGCGGGCGATCCCCTGTACAGCATGTCGTGATTGCCGCTGATCAGGATCGCGCCGTCCCGCGCCGCCGCGCCCTGCACCAGTTCCAGCGTCTCCAGCGGCTGCACGCCATAGGTCAGCAGGTCGCCCAGGATCAGCATCCGGTCGAACCCCTCCCGCCGCGCGGCGGTAAGGGCCAGTTGCAGCGGGTCGCTGGCCGCATGGATGTCGGTCAGCGCGGCTATTCGCATGGCGACACCGGCCGGGCCACAGGGGGCGGGGCGAAGCGGAGACGGCGGGCTTCGATCAGTTCCCGGTACAGGTCGAGATGCGCTGCCGCGCAGTTTTCGATGGAGAAGCGCCGGGCGACCCGCAGCGCGCCCTGCGACAGCGCGGCGTAGCGGGCGTCGTCGCCCAGCACATCCGCCATGGCCAGCGCCAGCGCGGCGGGATCGGAGGGCGGGACGAGCTGACCGTTGACGCCGGGCGAGACCATTTCCCGGTTGCCCGCCACCGCGGTCGCGACGATGGGCAGGCCGCTCATCGCGGCCTCTATCATCGCGATGGGAAAGCCTTCCCACAGCGAGCAGTTCACGAACAGGTCCGCCTGCCGCATCAGCGCGTCGACGTCGCTTCGGGCGCCGAGCAGTTCCACCGGTTCTCCAGCCGCCTGCACCGCAAGCCGGCCGAACTCCGGCCCCGCCCCGGCGATGCGGATGCGGGCGGAACGGCCCCGCGCCGCCAGCGCATCCACCAGCGGCCGGGCGGCGCGGAGCAGGGTGGGATAATCCTTCTGCGCCGACACCGTGCCCACGGCGAGGATCGTCGGATCGCGACCGGCGGCGGCGCGCGGCTGCCCGGTCCGGAAGCGGGCGCCGGCGGCGTTCAGGATCATGCGGATCGGCTTGCGGGCATGGCCGCGCAGCAGCGTCTCGCACTGGTCGCTGATCGCGACATAGCCGTCGACGATGCAGTTGAAGAGGGCGAAGGCCGACGGAGGAAAGGAGAGGCGGCTGTTATGATGGGTCAGCACCACCGGCACGCCGGGCATGGCCAGGGCGAGGGGGAGGAGCGCGCGGGCGCTATGGGCGTGGATCACATCGGGCCGGATCGTCCGCAAGGCGCGGCGCAGCGCCAGCGCCCCGCCGGGCAGATTGTTGCGATTGGCGAGTCCCAGGGAAAGGGCGGTGGCGCCGCCAGCCCGCACCCGCGCCATCATCGCCGCCTCGGTATCCGGCGCATTGCCGACCTGCGCGGCGTGGCTCAGCGAAAGGACCGCTGGCTGATGCCCGGCCCCCGCAAAGGCCTCCGCCAGATTGCAGACCAGCATCTCTGCCCCGCCGGACGTAAAGCTGGTGATGATCGAACAGATGCGCATATCAGCGCGCCAGATCGACGCCGGTGGCCGCCAGCAGCGCCAGGGCGCGGGGCGACAGGTCGGCGCGGCAGCGTTCCAGCACCAGATCCGCCTGGTCGGGCCTCAGCCACTCGCCGAAGGCGCCCGCCTTGCCGCTGCGCATGCGCAGGCTCTGGTCGTCCTTGCGATCATAATCATGGCCCGGAATGCCGCTTTCCCGCTCCTTGTCGCGCATCCGGTCGAATTGCGCGGCGGCCACGGCGCGGGCGAGCATGGCGGGCTGCGGCTCGACACCCAGAAAGGCGAGGATGGCGGCGGCGGTCGGCATCGGTTCGGCCAGCATATGCTCATAGCTGATCAGGTGATGCGGTCGCCCCGCCAGCCCCGCCGCCCAGCCGTTCAGATAGCCGGTGAGCGCCGCCATCCCATATTTGGGCTCATCCAGGAAAGCCGTCATGTCGCCGGAAAAGCTATGCTTGTGCCGGGTCGCGTGGAAATAGGCGGACACGATCACGTCGCGCGGATCGCGGACCAGGAACAGGACCGGCCGGTCGAGGAACAGCCGCTCGCGATAGGGCAGGTGGCTGACCAGGATCAGCGGCAGCTCGGCCTCGCCCGCCCGCCCGATGAAGGCGTCGATGCCGCGCACCGGATCGCGGTCGAAATTGGGCAGGATGCGGAAGGTGCTGGTAAGATCGGGCTCGAAGCCCAGCTTCGCGCTTTCCGCGAAATAGCAGGAGAGCAGGTAGCGCAGCCATGTCCGCCCGCTCTTGGGGTAGGACACGAGAAAGGCGTCGGCCCGCGCCGCCGCCAGCCGTAATGGCGGTTCGTCCCGTAGCCGCCGACGCATCGCCCGCGCAAAGCCCTTCAGCGACATCATGTTCATGATCCTGCCCTCACGCGATGATGGTCGAGAATGCTGGTGATGACCGACTGCCAGCGGGCAAGCACCCGATCATGGCCGAAATCGGCCATCCGCTCCCGCGCCGCCTGTCCCAGCGCCGCGCGCCGCGCCGGGTCGGCGCACAATGCCACGATGGCGTCGCCCAGCGCCGCGCCGTCGCCATTGGGCACCAGCAGGCCGCTTCGGCCATGCCCGATCATTTCGGCCGGACCCCATTGGCAATCGAAGGAGACGACCGGCAGGCCCGCGCCCATGGCCTCGCCCACGACGATGCCCCAGCCTTCGAAGCGGGAGGAGAGGACGAACAGGTCGGTCTGGGGAATCCAGTCGCCCGGCCTTTCCGTCACGCCGGGCAGGCTGACCCGACCGGCCAGGCCCAGCCGGTCGCGCTGCCGCTCCAGCGCCGCGCGCTCCGGCCCCTCGCCCCAGATCACCAGCTTCCAGTCGGGAATGCGTTGCGCCACATGGGCAAAGGCGTCCAGCAGCAGGTCGAAGCCCTTTTGCGGCACCAGCCGCCCCACGGCTCCGATAGTGCGGCCGTCCGACCGGCGATCCGGCGCGGCGCCGGCAGGCGGCACCGGATTGGGGATCACCCATCCCTTCACGTCCATGGCGCCCCTGAACCAGTCCATCGCCCCTTGCGTCATGGTGATGAGGCCCACGGCATGCGGATAGGTCATCTGCCGCAGCCGGCTCCAGACCGGCCCTACGGTCTGGAGCGCGGGATTGTTGCGTTCCGACACGATCACGGGGATATGCAACGACCGCGCGGCCAGCACGGAAAGGATGTTGGTGCGCGTCAGGAAGCTCACGACCAGTTCCGGCCGCACCGCCTTCAACGCCCGCCTCAGCCGCCTCTGCCGCCGCAGCATCGCCAATGCACCGGTCGCGGCGGCGCGACGCCGCGACTTCATGCCCAGCCTGACGATCCGCACCTCCGGATGATAGGCGTAATAGGAGGGGGCGGACGGCTCCTCGAACACGATCAGGGTGATGCTCCAGCCCTGCGCCGCGAAATGGTTGCACAGCAGGCTGACGATATGTTCCGACCCGCCGGCGCCCAGCCCCGGAAGGACGAAGGCGAGCATGGGTGGCCTGGATGCTCTTACCAGCATGGCGGCGGGGTCCTGTATAATCACGCTGTTATGCGGGGCCAGTGTCTTTGGCGGGCGATCCCAAGTCCATTGCGCGAAGGGGTTAGGGGGTGGCGCTTTGGATCAGTCCTGTCCCACCCCGGCACGGCTGCGCGTCAATAATGGATGCGCAGTTCAAGCCCGGCGCGGGTGCGGTCGAATTCGTCCAGCGCGACGCTGCTGTCGCGTTTGGAAAAGCGCGCTGTCGCCGCGATGGCGACCCGGCGGTTGACGGCATATTCCAGTTCGCCGGTGACGCCATAGAGATTGTCGGTGTCGTCGACGCCGAAATATTTGCTGCGGCGATAGAGAATCCCCAGCCGCCCCCTCAGATTGTGGCGGATTTCCTGGTTTATGCCGAGCCGGAAGCGCATGTCCTCACGCGATTGCACCCCGGTCCTGTAGGTGGCGACATTGCCGACGAAGCCGTCCAGCGTGATGGTGGTGCGCGGGCGAGGGGCATAGGTCAGCCCGATCTGCACCGACATGCGGGTTTGCGATTCGATCCGCCTGTCCTTCGCGTCGAGGCGATAGACGCCCACCGCGGCATCGCCGCGCAGCGTGCCGCCCGGATCGATGGCGATGCCCACCCGGCCGCCATAGGTCGACGCATCGCGGTTGAACTGGCCTGGCACGGGGGCCAGGCGGAAATCGCGATGCGCCGCGACGCCCTCCACGAAGAGGCTCGTCAGCGGCGACACGCGCAGCATCACCCGCGCAAGGCCGCCGACGGCATCCAGGTCGCGCTCCTCGTCTATGGCGCGGGTGTAGCGCATCCGCGCGCCGGTCGCCTTGAACAGAAATCCGATACGCGAACCCTGATGCAGATAGGACAGGTCGCCCTCCACCAGATTGAGTTCGCGCGGGCCGATGCCGGGCAGGGTGTTGCCCTCCGGCTCGCCTCGATCCTCTATGATATGCTGCCAACCGGCGGCGACGTTCAACCGGTCGGCGGCCGACGGGTTCCAGTTCAGCCCGGCCGACAGGCGCCCGCCCACCGCATCTTCCTTGTCATACTGGAAATATTTGCGGAAATCCCCCTCGGCCCGGGCGGTCAGCTCCAGTGCGCCGCCCTTGCGCAGCAGGTCGACATAGGGGCGGACCTGAAGGCGGAAATCGTCCTTCTCGCCAAAGGCCTGGGCATAGATATTGCTGTCATATTCCAGCCGGGCGCTGCCGCCGATCCTGACGGTCGCGCTGCCCAGCGCCAGCGGCGTCGGTTCGAACAGCGCGGCGGGTTCGCCCTGCAACGGGTCGGAAGCGTCCATGTCCTGCGCCTGGGCGTCAGGCAGGGCAGCCATCAGCAAGAGGGCGGCCGCGCCCCCCGAGGCCGGACCAAATGCCGGGCGGCGCATCAAAACCACTTCTCATAGATGCGCAGCGTGTCGCCCGGCTGGATCATGTCCCGCTCGCCCGCGCGGCCGACCACCTGCCGCCCGTCGACCATGCGGGTGATGGCGACGCTGCCCTGTTCGGCGCGAAAGGTGTATCCGCCCGCAACCGATACCGCCGCCAGCACCGACATGCCCGCGCGATATTGATATTCGCCGGGACTCTTCACCTCGCCCAGCACATAGAAGGGGCGCAGCTTCACCGGCTGCACGCTGACGGTGGGCGCATTGAGCAACTGGCGCTGGGTCAATTGCTGGGCAATGCTGGCCTGCAATTCCGGCACCGTCTTGCCGCCCGCGTCGACATCGCCCAGCACCGGCAGGGAAATCTGTCCCCGATCGTTGATCGTGTAGCTGCTGTCGCCGGAATCGGTGCCGCTGAGGCCCGGAATCGCCACCCGCACCTCGTCCCCCGCGCCCAGACGATAGGCCACGGTCGGCGCGGGCGGAAGGCTGGCCAGGCCCGACAGCCCGCTCGAACAAGCCGTCGTCAGGGCGAAAAGGCCAAGGAAAAGGCCATGATGAAGCCGGTTGCGCATCTGTGTCCCCTCTGGATGGATAGGGCGGAAGTTTAAGCCCTTTGGCTGATTCAGGGGCGGGCAATAACGGCTGGCGGACGGGCAAAAAGGGGCGAGAGCCGGAGCGCTTTGGGGGTGATACGAAGGAGGCGTGCCTGCCATATCGTGCTCCTGAAGGCAGGAGCAGCTACCGTCAGGCAGCCAGTTTCCTATCCTGCCTCCAATGGCTGAGGTCCCGTCCGATCAGCTCCTCCAGATCGGCGATGTCCCGCGCATAATAATCGACCATCCGCTGGCGGAGCATCGCCGGCAGGGGCGGATAGGCGATCTGCCGCGCGAACATGCCGCGCACCTTTTCGAACATCGCGTTGCCGCGCAGGGGCCGCACCGCTTCCTTCAATGGCGCCAATGCGGTGCGCACGGGCAGGGGCAGGAATCTTTCGCTGCTGTCGTTGCGCGGGTCGGCACCCACCTGCGTCGAATAATGGCAGGGCGCTCCGATATGGTCGCTGACGATGGCGACGCTCGCTTCCGGCGCGGCCTTCACGTCCTCGAACAGCAGCACCTTGATCTGCTCGGCATCGAAATGCGTGAGCCAGCGGCGCAGATGCCTGGCGTAAAGCCCGTCCTCCAGAAAGCGCGGCTGGTCGCTTGGCCGCCCGTCCAGATAATGTTCCGGCCCCTTCGTCACCGTGCCGCGCCGGAACAGCATCTTGTAATCCGAATAGGCGCGGTCGACCGGATTGCGGAGCTGCACCACCAGCCGCGCCCTGGGCAGGACGGCGGCGAGACGGGCGGGCGCGTCCGGATGGGCGAGATAATCGGCGGACTTCTCCCCCAGCATCTGGTCGGGCCGGGCGCCATCGAAGAAACGGCGGTAATGGTCCAGGCCGCGCGCATGGTCCTGGCTGAAGAAATGCGGCTCCGGCGCGGGCAGGTAGATGGCCGGGTTGTCCTGAAGCTGGTTGTGGATCCAGGTCGTCGCGCCCTTGACGGCGCCGATGATGACGAAATGCGGCAGGCGGTCGTTGGTCATCCTCTTTCCCCTCTTCGTCCGGATGGCAGTTCCGCCATGGCGATCTCCAGGCAGTTGGCGAGGCGATGCATGTCGCCTTCGTCCAGCAGATGGTCGACCGGAAAGGCGATGCTGCGGCGGCCAAGATCCTGCGCCACCGGCAGGGCGCCGTCGCGGCGCACCTGCCGGTCCGCAAAGGCGGCTTCGCCCGTCATGTCGGCGCAGGAACCGCTGCCCACGGGCATGCCCATCTGCGCCATACGGCCTATGATCGGCGTGGTTCCCGTCTCCCCCAGCCGGTCGGCGGCGATGGTCACATAGAGCCGGTAGAAGGCGTGACCGACCTCGGCTGGAATTGCGGGCACCTCCACCGCCCGATTGGCGCGCAGCAGCCGCATCAGGGTCGCGGCGTTGCGACGGCGGGCGGCCAGCCAACCGGGCAGCTTGGCAAGCTGCGCCCGCCCGATGGCGGCCTGCATCTCCGTCATCCGCCAATTGCTGCCGAAGCTGTCGTGCAGGTAGCGAAAGCCGTTCGTCGTTGCCGGCGCGAAGAATTTGTCCGGATTCTTGCCATGGTCCTTATAGGCCCAGGCCCGTTTCCAGTGCCTTTCCTGCCGCAGCAGGAGCATGCCGCCTTCCCCGCCGGTGGACATGATCTTGTCGGTGCAGAAGGAAAAAGCGGCGGCATCCCCAAAGCTGCCCACGGCCCGGTCGTGAAGGGTCGCGCCATGCGCCTGCGCGCAATCCTCGACCAGCCACAGGCCGTGTTCATCGGCCAGCGCGCGCAGCGCCGTCATGTCGCAGGGCCAGCCCGCCAGATGCACGCACATTATCGCCCGGCTGCGCGGCGACAGCATGCGGCGGGCGGATTCCGGGTCGATATTGTTGCTGACCGGATCGATGTCGGCAAAGACCGGCGTTGCGCCGACCGCGACGATGCAGGCCGCGCTGGCGAAGAAGCTGCGCGAGGGCAGGATCACCTCGTCTCCAGCGCTGACGCCCAAGGCCCGCAGCGCCAGTTCCAGCGCGACCGTGCCGTTGCTGACCGCGATGCCGTGGGGCATGCCGCAAAATGCCGCGAACTCGGCCTCGAAGGCGCGGTTTTGCTCGCCATGGACCATGGCATTGACCCGCCCGGTCTCCAGAACCCGCGTCACCGCCGCGATCTCGTCGGGCTCATGCTGCGGCCAACGCAGCGCGGCATGATCGAGCGGACTGAGGCGGAGCGGAAGCTGGGGCGGAATCTGGGCTTGGGCAGGCGCGGCTTGCATCATTGTTCCCCCAAAAAGTCAGGCGACATCGCGCGGCAGCGGCGAGGACAGGACGGCTGGAATGTCCGCGGGGCGCGGCGGCATCATCAGCAGCGTGTCGGAACTTTCCGCCGCCAGCCGCCGCAATATCTCCGCCCAGCGCGAACTGGCGGAGGCCGCGACCATCTCATGCGTCAGCCGCACCAGCTCATCCGCGTCGCCCGCCGCGATCAACCGGGCAAGCTGGGCGAAGCCCTCCACCAGCATCTCCAGCGGGATGGGGGAGGGCATGGCCTCGAAAATGCCGGGAATGGCGCTTTCGATCTTGTCCTCGCTGCTGTCGAACAGCTCCTCGAACAGCTTTTCGCCGGGACGAAGCCCGATGAACTTGATCGGCACGTCGATTTCCGGCCGCAGCCCGGCCATGCGGATGACGCGGCGGGCGATCTCCACGATCTTCACCGGCTCGCCCATGTCGAGGACGAAGATGGTGCCGCGTTCCGAATCCGTCTCCAACGCGCGGGCGCTGCTTTGCAGGATCAGCAGCACCGCCTCCTGCACCGTCATGAAGAAGCGTTCGATGTCGGGATGGGTGACGGTCAGGGGCTTGCCGCTGGCGAGCTGCTGCTGGAACAGCGGGATCAGCGAACCGCTGGACCCCAGCACATTGCCGAAACGCACCGTCAGGAAACGCGGACTGTCCGGATCACAACTGCCGATCAGGTCGAGCGCCTGGCAGTATAGCTCGCCCAGCCGCTTGGTCGCGCCCATCAGGCCCACCGGGTTCACGGCCTTGTCGGTCGACACCTGGATCATGGCGCGAGCCTCGAACTCGCAGACCGCGTCCGCGACGTTGCGGGTGCCCAGCACATTGGTGTGCACCCCGGCGCAGGGATTGGCCTCCACCATCGGCACATGCTTCAGCGCGGCGGCGTGGAAGACGATCTCCGGCCGCCGCCGCTCGAACACCTGCCACAGCGCGGGGCGCTGGCGGATCGAGCAGAGTTCGGCGTGGAAGCGGACATGGGGGAATTTCTCCCGCGCCTCCATCTCTATGGCGTAGAGATTAAATTCGCTGTGATCGAGCAGCACGATCTCCGCCGGGGCGTAATAGGCAAGCTGGCGCACCAGTTCGCCGCCGATGGTGCCGCCCGCGCCCGTCACCATGATCCGCGCGCCGGTGACCACCCGTTCCAGATAGCTGTGCTGCACCGTGATTTCCGGCCGCCCCAGCAATTCCGCGAGCGGCATCTTCTCTATCGCCATTCGGTCGCCGCTCAGCGGCTGGGCGCTGGTCCAGGGATTGCGGAAGCGGGAGACCACCAGATTTTCCTGCTCCGCCAGCGCCGCGATGCGCAATATCTGCTGCCGGTCGAGCCGCTCGCTGCTTTCCTGCACCACCAGGCTGACCGGCCGCCGGCCTGCGCGGTCGAGGTCCGCGACGATCCGGGGGAGCATCTCGGGCGAGCCCAATATCGGCAGTCCGCCGACATGCAGCCGCCGCTCATGCCCGTCGAAGGAGATGACGCCGACGATCTCCAGGCCCGAATGGGCGTCGGTGGGGACAAGGTCCGCCATGACCCGCGCCCAATCCAGTTCGCCGAGCAGGAGGATGCGCCGGCGCGCCTGCACTGTCCGGCGGAGCCGCGCGGAGCGGACATGCTTGAAGAACTGCCGCCGCAGCACGCGCACGGCCAGCAGCGCCGCGACGGTCAGCGGCACGTCGACGGTCAGGAAGACGGTCATGGGCCCACGCATCATCTTCTGCGGCACCAGCAATCCCGCGGTGATCATCCATATGAGCCAACTGCTGGCGAGCAGGCTGGCCGCCAGCGACAGCGCGTCGCCGATGGACAGGAAGCGCCAGCTTTGCCGATAGGTGCCGACGACGAACAGGACGCTGAGGTTCACGCCGACGAACAGGGCCATGAACCAGGGTTCCAGGAGCGTCCGGGGCATGGGCAGGTCGGACAGGATCAGCCGGGAAAGCACGAAGCTGCCCAGCATGATCAGCGCGTCCAGCGCCAGGATGACGGCCAGCCTGATCGCCCAGAAGCGCGTGGCGCCCCGCGCGGCGAAGGCGCGCGCGGCTGCGTCCAGTCGCAGGAGCATGGCGGCGGGCGGCGTTTGCGCAACGCTGTCCTGCCCGTCCGGCCTGGCTGATGCGATGTTCGGCATTCCGATGTCTCCGAGTCCATGGTCCGCCGGTTGCGGGGGCGGAGGGCTGCCTGGAGGCGCCACCCTGCATGCCGTCCGCAACCGACGGTGGCGCCAAGGCTATCGGAACGGGTGCATCGCGGTAATCGGTCGAGCGGACACTATCCTTTATCCCATGCGCAACCCGACCGGCGCGCCCTTCCGCCCATTGGGGCTATGCCACAGGCTCGATGGCGCTGGACGGCAGGGGTTGGCGGGCGCGGAGGGGAGGCGGATTGCCTCAAAGGGGTAATCTACCGATGCACCGCCGGGCTGCGGGGCGGGCTGTGATAGCTGTCTTCAAGAGTTGGATCTGTCCGCCCGCCTGAAGCGGCGGTGGGGTCGTGCGCAGCAACATGTGGAAAACCGGAGGGCATAAGCGCCGTGAAAGTCGTGATCCTCTCCAGCCTGTCCTGGTCGCTGATCAATTTCCGCGGGGCGCTGATCGCCCGGATGGTCGGGGAGGGGCATGAGGTCGTCGCCTGCGCCCCGGACGAGGAGCCGGAGGTGCTGGAAAGGCTGGCGCAAATGGGCGTGCGCTTCCGCCGGACGCCGATGGCGCGGGCGGGCACCAACCCGCTGCACGATGCGCGCACCTTGCTGCATTACCGGCGGCTGATGCGGGCCGAGCGGCCCGATGTGGTGGTCGCCTATACGCAGAAGCCGATCATCTATGGCGGTCTGGCGGCACGGCTGTGGAGCCGGGCGCGCTATTTCGCGATCATGAGCGGCCTTGGCTATGTGTTCAGCGAGGAGGCGGATGAGCGCCGCTGGCTGCGCGCCGTCGTGTCCCGGCTCTACCGGATCGGCGTCGCCCGGGCGCGCTGCATCTTCGTCTTCAACGGCGACGATCATCGGCTGATGCGCGAAAGTGGGATCGTTTCGCCGTCGCAGCGGGTGATGCAGGTTCCCGGTTCGGGCATCGACGTGCGCCATTTTGCCGAGCAGGCGCTGCCGGAAGGGCCCTTCACCTTCCTGATGATGGGTCGCCTGATGCGCGACAAGGGCGTGGGCGAATATGTCGATGCCGCACGGATCGTCCGGGCCCGGCACCCGGACGTGCGTTTCCTGCTGCTGACCCGGCCGGAGACGGAAAATCCGACCGGCTACACCGCCGCCGATCTCGACCAATGGCGCAAGGCGGGGCTGATCGAATTCCTGCCGGAGACGCGTGACGTGCGGCCCTTCATCGCGTCCGCCCATGCGTTCGTGCTGCCGTCCTTCTACCGGGAGGGCCTGCCGCGCACGATATTGGAGGCGCTGGCGACCGGGCGGCCCGTCATCACCACAGACATGCCCGGCTGCCGCGAGCCGATCCGGCATGGCGTCAACGGCCTGCTCGTGCCGCCCCGCGACGGAGCCGCGCTGGCGGCGGCCATGGAAACGATGATCGCCCATCCACGGCGTGTCGCGGCCATGGCCGCCGCCGCCCGGCGGACGGCGGTCGACATCTATGATGTGGACAAGGTGAACGCCATGCTGCTGGACATCATGCAGTTGCGCGGTGCGGCCAGTGCGATGCCCATGCCAGCGCCTCCGCCCGCGCTGCTGGTGCCGGAGCGCGCATGACCGCCTGTCTGCGCCCGGCGGGATTGCTGGCGGTCGGCCTTTTCGCGCTGCTTGCCCCCCTGCTGCTGCTGCTGTCCCTGCTGGTGCTGCTCTGCTTGGGGCGGCCGGTGCTGTTCCGTCAGGTCCGAAGCGGCCTGGGCGGCCGCCCCTTCGCCATGATCAAGTTCCGCAGCATGCGCGACCTGCGCGACAGCGACGGGGCCTTGCTGCCCGACGCCCGGCGGGTCACGGCCGTTGGGCAGTTCCTGCGCCGCTTCCGGCTGGACGAGCTGCCCGAACTGATCAACATCGCACGGGGGGACATGGATTTCATAGGCCCCAGGCCGCTGCTGCCCCACAGCATCGCCGCCATGGGCCGCGACGGCGTGGAACGCGGCAGGGTGCGGCCTGGCCTGACGGGTCTGGCGCAGGTCAGCGGCAACACATTGCTGACCATCGAGGAAAAGCTGCGCTTCGACCTCCGCTATGTGCGCCACCGCAGCGCCCGCCTCGACGCGCAGATCATCGCCCGCACGCTGCTGGTGGTGGTCGGGGGTGAAAAAAGGATCGACTGGCATGCCGACGAAGCGCGCCCTCCTCATCGGGGCAGTTGAAACCACCCGGATCGCCTTCGAAGCGATCGCCCGCCACCCGGCATGGGACATGGCCGCCATCGTCACGCTCGATCCCGCTCTGGCCCGGCGCCATTCGGATCATGTCGACCTGCGGCCGGCGGCGCGGGAACGGGGCTGCCCGGTCATCCATGTCGACAATATCAACCGGGAGGAATCGCTGTCCGCCATCCGGGACGCGGGCGCGGACATCGCCTTCGTCATGGGCTGGTCGCAGATTTGCGGGACCGCCTTTCGCGCGCTCTTTCGCGACCGGGTGATCGGCTATCATCCTGCCGCCCTGCCCCGGTTGCGCGGCCGCGCGGCCATTCCCTGGACGATATTGCAGCAGGAACCGATCACGGCGGGAACGCTGTTCTGGATCGATGCGGGGACGGACACGGGCGACATAGTCGACCAGCAATATTTCCATGTCGCGCCGGACGAAACGGCGGCGACCCTCTACGCCAAGCATATGCGGGCGCTGGCCGTCATGCTCGACCGTGCGCTGGAACGGATCGCGGCTGGGGAGATGCCACGCATGGTCCAGGACGAAAGCTGCGCCACCTGGGCCGCGCGCCGGACCCCGGCGGATGGGCTGATCGACTGGCGTCGGCCGGCCGGCGACATATTGCGCCTGATCCGCGCAACGGGCCGCCCCTATCCCGGCGCCTTCACCCGGCTGGGCGGCGCGGACCTCCGGATCTGGGCGGCGGCGCCGTCGGACATGGGCGGGCGTCACGCGGCCCTGCCTGGACAGGTCGTGGCGCGGACGGCGGACGGCTTCACCGTGCTCTGCGGTCAGGCCACCGCCCTTATCGTCACGCAATGGAGCGGCCCGGACAAGCCGCCCAAGCTTCACGCCATTTTGGGGGATTAGCCGATGTCGCTGCCGTTCAACGCCCGCCGGATCGCGGTCGTCGCGCCCCATCCCGACGATGAGATATTGGGATGCGGCGGCACCATGGCGCGGGCGGCATCCGCTGGGGCGGAGGTGCATGTCGTCGTCGTCACCCGCGGCCAGCCGCCGCTGTTCGACGAAGAGCTGGTGCGGCAGATACGCTCCGAAACCCTGCGCGCCCACGGGATGATCGGCGTGGCAGACACCCGGTTCCTGGATTTCCCGGCGGCCGGGCTGGATCAGATCAGGCGAAGCGAACTCAATGCGGCGCTGTCGGAGGCGCTGTCGCGGATCGAGCCCGACCTGCTGCTGATCCCCTTCATCGGGGACATCCACCTCGATCATCAGATCGTCTTCAACGCAGCGCTGGTCCATGCCCGGCCGCGTGGGCCCGGCGGGCCGAGCTGCGTTATGGCCTATGAGACGTTATCGGAAACCAACTGGCTCGCCCCCGGCGTCACGCCCGCCTTCATTCCGAACATTTTCGTGGACATCAGCGAGACGATCGAACGAAAGATCGCCGCCTTCCAGGCGTTCCGGACGCAGGTGAAACCCAGCCCCGACGAGCGGTCCATAGAGGCCATTCGCGCCCTCGCGACGCTACGTGGCGCAACCGTCTATCGTTCCGCCGCTGAAGCTTTTGTTCTGGTTCGACAAATTAATTAACATGTGTTATTTCGCGGGCGAATCGCTTCATTTGCGAAACGATGTGGCAACGGGGCCCTAGACCGTTTGCGATACCACCAAAGTGGTAAGTTTGACTGCCGATGGCGCAGCATATTGCACAAGTGGTAAGAAAAATTCAGCAACTTAACAATGTGTTAACGCCTTGTCGCGCGCACCCGAAATTTCCATTGTACATTCGGGGACTCTCACGGCACAAATATGTTACTGATAAGTTGTTGAAACGAAAAGAAAGGGTCGCACTACAGGCATTTGATTACTGGTCTTCTACATTCCGTTTGGGGCCTGCTTACGGACGTAGAAGAGATCATGAGGGGACCACCCAATGTCTTACCCAGTTAATGTGCGTCTGTTGTGCGGTAATGCGATCGTTCGGGAGGGGCTTAGCCGCATCCTGATGGAACGGGATTTCCGTGTAACCCAATATCCCAACGTGGCTACGGTGCTTCAGCAAGTCGAGGTGCCGGAAGAAGATACCGAACCATCCCTGTTGCTGATCGATGACGGAACCGACGCGATGGATGTCGAAACGCTGTCGGTTCTGCAGAAACGTTTTCCCTGTTCCTACCTTGTCCTTCTATCCGACCGATTCGATTTCCAGATCATGCTGAAGGCGTTCCGGCTGGGGGCTCTGGCCTATATCGTCAAGGAAATCTCCTGCGACCGGCTGGTGGCGACGCTGCGGCTGGTGGCCATGGGTGAGCGCGTCCTTCCACCGCAACTGGCGGACGAACTGCAATCCCGGCCCAGCCTGACCGATGCCCTGGAAGTCGAACGCCCGGTGGATGCGGCCTGCCTGTCCGACCGGGAACTGGAAATCCTGCGCTGGCTCATCATGGGATGCCCGAACAAGGTCATCTCCAAGCGGATGGACATCAGCGAGGCGACGGTGAAGGTCCATGTGAAGGCCGTGCTGCGCAAGCTGCGCGTCAAGAACCGGACCCAGGCGGCGATCTGGGCGGCCAATCACGGCATGCGCGGGCGCGTGACGGAAGTCGAACCCGAACTGCCCGTCGCCATTCCCCATCCGGCGCAACTGCCGGTGCTGGAGATGGCGGGCGTCGCAAGCCGCGCCTGATCCGCGCATTCCTGAGGCATCGCGCGCCGGCGCGATGATGCAACGAAGAATCTGGAGCGTGCGACGGCGTCCGATGCGACGCCGCGCGCTCCAGGGGGATCGTCATGGCCTATGATGTGAAGGGCGTGCTGACCGCACGCGCCTTGCCGATGCTGCGCGGCCGGTTTTCGGGCTTCCTGGTCAAGGGAACCCGGGGCCGGCTGGTCGCGGTGGGGCATTTGCTGTCGGGCAATTTCCTGAACGCGCTGATCATGCTGGTCAGCGTGGCGATGGCGGCCCGGTCGCTGGGACCGGCCACCTACGGCGTCATGGTGCTGGTGCTATCCTATAATCGCGTGGTCGAACGGATATTGCGCTTCGAATCCTGGCAGCCGCTGATCCGCTTTGCCGTGGAGGAAGAATCCAGGGGCTCGCCGCGCCGGATGCAGCGGCTTTACTGCTATGGCCTGATGCTGGACATGGGCGCAGCGGCGGTGGCGGCCTTCAGCGCGATTGGCCTGGCGTGGCTGTTCGGGCCGCTGTTCGGCCTCAAACCCCTGCATGTGGAGCTGGTGGCGATCTATTCGGTCGCGACCCTGTTCAACATCGCAGGCGTGCCGACCGCGGCGCTGCGCCTTTCCGGCCAGTTCAAGATGCTGGCCTATGCGCAGGTCGCGGGCAATGTGCTGCGCATCCTGCTCGCCTTCCTCTGCATGGTGACGCATGCCGGCGTGATCGGCTTCATGGTCGCGTGGACGGTGTCGCAGGCCCTGGGTTCGGTGCTGGTCTTCTGGGTCGGCTTCCGCGCCCTGAGACAGATGGGGATCCCCAATCCGCTGCACGCCCGGCTGAAGGGGCTGGTGAAGGATTTTCCCGGCTTCTTCGGCTTCGCCTGTTCGACCAACCTGTCGCTCACCCTGCGCGTCATCACCACGGAAGCGGACTCGCTGTTCGTGGGCGCGGTGGCGGGCAGTTCGGCCGCGGCGGTCTATTATCTCGCCAAGCGCATCGCCAAGGTCGCGACCCAGGTCGGCGCCCAGGTGCAGGCGGTCGTCTATCCCGATGTCGCGCGGATGTGGGCGAACGGCAATATCCGCAATTTCCGGGCGGCCACGCTGCAGGTGCAGATGGCGTTGGGGGCGGTCGGCTTCGTCATGTTGGCTGGGGCCTGGCTGCTGGGACCGTTGCTCATCCGGGTCGGGCCGGGCATGGCCTATTCGGAAACCTATATCCTGCTGCTGACGCAGTTGGTTGCGGTGATGCTGATGCTGCATGCCGCGCCTTCCCGGTCAGCGATGCTGGCGATGAACCGAAGCTGGACGGTCCTTGCGATCTCGGGCTTCGGAACGGCGCTGTTCGTGGCGGTCGCGGCCTATGCCGTACCCCGCTATGGACCGATCGGCGGGAATATCGCCCATGTCGTGCTGGGCGTGGTGACGGCCGTGTTGCTGGACGTGAGCTGGCTGCGGCGGGCGAAGCCCCGGCCGGTCGCGGCGAGCATGGGATGAGCCGGGCGGGAGGTGGCTATTTCAAGACCTTCTTTCTCCCTTGAAGGAGAAGAATAGGAAGCCTTCGCGACGAAGGAGCCTGGGTTGATTTGGAGGGAGGAAGCGGGTCTGCGGCCCGCGTGATCCGTTGGATCGCACCCCCTCATCCAGCTACGACTAAGGCAGCAAGCTGCCAAGTCTGCGCAGCCCTCTCCCTCAAGGGAGAGGGATAAAGCGGGTGTCCGCTTCCCACCCGTTCCGCTAATCCTCGCCCCCGCCCTTCAACAGATGCGCGACGATCTGGGTGCGGTTGGATGCGCCGTTCACCGCCATGATCGCCCGCACATGGACCTTCACCGTGCTTTCGCTGATGTTCAGCCGCTGGGCGATGTCCTTGTTGGATGCGCCCTGCGCGAGCAGGCGCAGCACGTCGCGCTGCCGCTTCGTCAGCAGCTTGAACCTGTCCACCGCCTGGGCGATCCGCTCGGTCAGGCCGTCCACCGTGTCCGGCTGGCGCCTGTGCAAGGTGGCGGCAAGCGCGGCCGGATAGACCGCCAGCCCCTCCTTCAGCAGGAAAAGCACGCGCTGCATGCTGACGATGCCGGTGCTGGAGCGCAGCAAGGCCTGCGCCCCCGCCGCGATAGCCGCCTGCATCAGCGCTTCATTGCCATGGTCCGCGATCACCAGGATGGCAGCGGCGGGCCATAGCTGCTTCGCCTGTGCGATCTGCAGCGGCAGGGCGGCGCCTTCCAGTTCGGATTCCCCGGTCTGGAACAGGATGATGTCGGGCGGCTCGCCGGCTTCCGGTTGGTCCAGGCTGGATTGCTGCAATATCCTAACGCCCGCCGTCTCCAGCGCCACGGCAATGCAGGCCCGGCGAAGCGGGCTTCCGTCGAGGATCAGCAGATTGAGACGAAGGGCATCCTCTTCCACTATTACGCTTTCGAAACGAACGAGAGGCGAAGGCGCCTCCTGCAAAGGCGGCAGGCGGCTCATGCCGCCTTGCGCGTGAAGACGTGCCGGACGCGGTCCGTCCAGCTCTGGCGGATGGGGAAGCTGTCGGAATAATAGGCGGCCGATCCCATGTAGAACTGGACCGCGTCGCCATAGCCGCGACGGGCATGGTCCTCATAATCGACCTGGTTGAACACGGCACCGACCACTTGGTTGTTCACCATCTGGAGCGAGGCGCGCAACTGTTCGACCGTCGTATGCCCCCAGCGCACGACCATCAGCGTCGAATCCGCCAGCGAGGAGAGAGTCCGCGCATCGCGCACCGCCAGGATGGCCGGCGCGTTGATGACCACCAGGTCGAAGCGCTCGCGCAGATCGTCCAGCAGGCGGCCGACCTGCCAGCCCTGCACCACGGCGGCCGGATTGCGGATCTGTTCGCGGGTGCTGAGCACCACCGGCATCAGCGCGACGGGCGCCGCGCCTTCGGCGGCGTCATGGTCCACATGGCGTTCGGCCTGCGGGATCAGCCGGCGGCTTTCCTCTGCATGGGTCAGCACCTCGATCAGGTCCGGCGTGTCGGAACCGTCCTGGATCGAACGCAGGATGCTGGGGCCGGGTCGGCGCAGGTCGAGGTCGACCACGATGGCGCGGCGGCCCATGGACGCGGCGGCTGCGGCCAGCGTCAGCGCGACGCTGGACTTGCCGTCGCCCGGCAGCGGCGATGTCACCAGCACCCGCTGGCTGGTTCCCTGATGGGGCAGTTCCCCGATCTCGCTGGCCAGGTTGCGGGCCACCTCCGTGAACAGGGACTGCGGCTGGGTGGTCACCGGATTGTCCTCTATCGTGGTGCCGATCGATTCCTCCAGCTTCGGCAGCATCGCCAGCGTGCGAAGGCCGAAGAGGCGGCGGAGCTGGTCCCCGCTGCGCAGCCGGTTGTCGAACATCTCGATCCCCAGCACGATCAGGAAGGCGAGGACGGACGAGCCGACGAACGCGGCCAGCGCCATCTTCTTGGGCGCGGGCGCGACGGGCTGGAGCGGCACCGCCGCCGCCGAGACCATGGTCGAGTTGACGCCGGTGGTCTGCAATTCCGACTGCACCGTCTGGGCGCGCTGCGCCGTGGTGAGATAGGCCTGCCGCGCCACCTCCGCCCGGCGGTCGAGGATGGAGAGATCGACCAGATTGGCGTTGTTGCGGAAGGCGGCGCCGGTCATGGCGTTGAGCTTCGCCTGCAACTGGCCGGCCCGGGCGGAGGCAGCGTTCGCCTCCGCCAGCGCCATCGCCCGTTCGCGCCCGGCATCGGTGTCGTTCCGGGTCTGCTGGGTCGCGACGACGGAGGCGCGCTCCTGCACCAGTGCCCTGCTGACCTGTGCGATCTGGGCCGACAGCGCCTGCATCTGCGGATGGTTGGCGCCCATCTGGACGGAGATTTCGGAGCGCTGGCGGATCAGGTCGTCATATTGCTTCTGCAGATTGTCGAGCGCGGGGGAGGTCGCGCCCGCCACCGTCCGCATGCTGGCGGCGCGGCTGACGCCGGCGGCCTGCGCCTGCATCGCGCTGCTCATCGCGGCGGTGGACGCCGCCTCCACGGCGATGCGGTTCATCTGCTGATAGTCCTCCGCACTGCCAGCGCCCATCGGCATCAGGTGCTGGCGGCGGAAATCGGCAACGGCGCGCTCGGCCAGCTCCACTTCATGGGCGAGGCGCCTGGTTTCCTTGTCGAGCGCGGTGCTGAGACCGTTGCGCCATGTCTGGCGGCGCTGGGAGCGCATCTTCTGCAGGCTGTCGACGAAGCGGTTGGCGATGCGCGCGGCCAGTTCCGCCTTGCGCGACTGGACCGTGATGTCGATGAAGTCGGAATCGGTCGAACTGACTACGCGGGTGGTCTTGGTAAGCTGCACGGCCGCCTGCTGCACCGTCATCTGCACGCCATGGGTGAAGGCCTGGTTGCGATTGAGGTTGAGGTCGCGCACCACCTGCTCCGCCAGCGCCTGCGACCGGTACATGCGCGCCTCATTGGCGACGCGCTGCTGGTTGCGGGTCGCGTCGGCCTGGTTGGAACCGGTGGAATCGTTGAGCTCCACCTGCACGGTCGCCGTCGCTTCATAGCGATTGGGCAGTTGCAACTGGACGATCAGCACCACCACGACGCAGGCGATGACGATGCTGGCCACCAGCTTCATGTGGCGGTGGAGCAGGAACCAGATCTGCCGCGCGGACATCTGCTGCAACTCGAAGGACAGGTCGCGCGGCTTTTCCGCGCCGCCGCCCGGCGCGGCGCCATCGATCAGAGTGAGCTGTGCAGACGCCATGATAATCTCCCGGTCGCATCGGCGCGCGGACGCGCCCGCCGTCAGGGCCGTCCCAATGCAGCGATAGTGCGGGTTGCGGCGGAAGAGCGCAAAAGCGCATCGGGGACCGGCGATGCGCATAGGTGCTAAACCCTTCGGATCAAGGCGGGGGCCCATGTCCTGTCCTGACCGAAAACCCATCGATGGCGTCTCGAACCCGTCAGCAATGGGTCCTGAGCCTTCACATTTCTGATGCGTGTCTGACTATTCCGGATCGCCCCATTCCGCGCCATTGTGCGAAAGTTGATCGAGGATAAGAACGCTCCGCACGAGGGGACCGGCCATGATCGCGGAGCTGGCATATCAGGAACTGGAACCGGGATCGCTCGCCCGGCTGTTCGGGGCTGGCCATGCCGCGGTGCTGGTGCGTTGTCCGGAAATCGTGGCCGAGCTGTGGCACGGCCTGCTGGAGGACAGGGCGGAGCAGATGCCCTGGGAAGCGCCGCTGGTCGACATCGCCCGCAACTATCATGGCAGCGGCGACATCACCGCCAGCCTGGGCGACCTCTTCTACTTCCAGCCCGGACGCCATGGCTATATCGCCCGGAAAATGGCCCTGTCACGCGAGGCGGGGGAGGATCATGCCACCGTGCGTCCTGCCTATTTCGTGCAGGGTGGGGAGCATTATGCGCCCGGTCAGGCGCTGCTGGACCGGTGCTGGGCCATCGGCTGGCGGTTGATGGCGGCGCTCGCGCCGGAGGGGACGCCGCCTGGGGATTTCCATGTCGTGGTGCAAAGGCTGAAATATCAGGAAAGCGCGGGCGATTTCGAGCGGCTGGGCGCGCTGGCGCGCAATTCCCTGGGGCGCTGGGGCCGTGCGGGCTGCGCGCTGGATGAAAGGCGGTGGCAGGCGGCTGGGGTGCTCAGCCCGCGCGGCCTGTCCGACCTCTATGGCCTGTTGGCCGATGTGCCGGTCCTTGGGCGGTTGTTGCAGGGCATCAACCGCCTGTTGCTGCGCCGCGACCGTAGCAGGGACATCGCGCCGGGCCAGAAGCTGATCGAGGGCGCGCATTTCGACTATCGCTATTTTTCCGCCCTGTGCGGCGAACGGACGCAGATGCTGACGCAGGTCTTTGCCGGCGGGCGATGGATAGACCTGCCGATCGACCGCGCGACGCTGGCCGTCTTCCCCGGCAGCATGGCGACGCAGGCCTATGGCATGCGGCACGTGCTGCACCGCGTGCTGCATGTGGAGAAACCCGGCCAGACCGGCGGCGATCCGCGGACGGACAATGTGACGCTGCTGATCGGGTCGGCTTAAGCGGAGACAGTAATGAAGGGGACAGGGATTTTCACCATTGGGTGAGTGCCTTCGCGGGAGCATGTCGCGTTTCAATGGGCAAAACCGATTGAATCCCGTCCTTGCCTATAATTCAGGCAGGGGCTGCGGCCCGACAGGCCGCGCATAGATCAGCCGCGCCGCTTCCGGCCTTGCCTTGCGGGGGACATAGATCGTCGCCAGCGCCACCATCACCGGCATCACCCACATGCGCGAATACATGTGCGGGTAGGACAGGGTGTAGATCAGGAACACCAGCACCACCGCCACCGCCATTGCGCCCTTGTCGCGGCTGGTGCGCAGTCCGTTCGCCGCCAGCAGGGCGATCAGCCCCAGCAGGACGATCAGCCCGCAAAAGGCGATCGCCCCGCCCTCGTTCCAGATCAGCAGGAACAGGTTATGCACCGGATTGTCATAGGCGCTGAGTTCGCGATAGCGGTCCACGCCCATGCCGATGACGGTATAGTCCTCGGCAAAGCCCCAGGCTTCCTCCATGAGCTGCGACCTGTTGAGGAATGTCCCCGCCTGGTTGATGTCGCCGCTTTCCACGGCATTGCCGACGCGCTCCTGGAAAGCCTTGGGCAGCGGGGCGCCGCTGGCGAAGAACAGCCCGGCCGCCACCGCCACCGCCAGCCCCAGGCGGAAGATGTAGCGCACGCCCATCAGCAGCAATGTGGTGAAGATCGCCAGCAGCGAGGCAGAAAATCCGGTGAAGGACGCGCTCAGCATAAGGCCCCAGAGCAGCAGGATCAGGCAGGCGACTCCGGCAAGGCCACCGATCAGCCGATGGCGCATCGAATAGAGCAGCATCGGCAGCGAGAAGGCGACCACCGCGCCGTTGGGATTGGGCTGGCCCGCCATGGACCCCAGGCGCCCATTGCCGGTGATGAAGCCGTCGCCCAGCCAGTGCAGCGTGTCGTGATAGGTCAGGAAGGCGCTGGCGGCGATGCCGACCGCTTCGGAACAGGCGATGCCCAGCATGAAGATCAGCGGCGCCTTGCGGATCGTGCCTTCCTCCTGCTGCATCAGCAGGATCGGGATGCAGAGGAAGGCGACTGTATATTGCAGGGCGATGTTCACCCAGCGCAGCGGATCGCCGTTGATGATCGATCCGATGAACAGCCCGCCCAGCATCATCACCAGCCCCGCAAGCCAGAAGGGCGTAAGCGAGCGGAAGGGCGTGACGCTCAGCCGCCCGCGCAACGCGGAGATGGAGAAGCTGATGAGGAAGAAGAGGTCGGAAAAGGTGAGATTGATCTGGCCGACGCGCAGCAGGCCCCAACCGCTGAGGAAGATCGCCGTCATCAGGCACCAGCGCGCGATCCTGTCCCAGATTTCCTCATGCGCCGCGAAAATATCCGTCGCGGCGGCGGATGCTGGACCATGGGAGGCGGGGCTGGCGAGAGTCGTCACGGTGGCATAGGCTGGGCCTGGCGACCGCTCCGCGCAAACGCCCTTCGGGGCAGGGCATCGGGCGATTCCAGCCAGCCCGCCTTATCCGAATTTGCCGGAGGATCAGCCTTGTGATCCGTTGAAATGGCCTTGGGACTGACGGGATAACGGCAGCCCGAGCGCCGCCGGACCGGCAGGCGTCTCGTGCGACGAGGATAAGCCTGGTGACGGATGCGATCCTGCCCCTGCGCGACAGCGAACCGCCGGCGACGGTGGAGCGGACCGTCGATCCTTCGACTCGTGCCGCGCGGCAGGGACCGGTCAAGCTGATCTATGTGGCCGGCTATGGGCGGAGCGGGACGACCCTGCTCGACATCGCGCTGGGCGAGCATCCGGCGATCATGGGCGCGGGTGAGGTGACGACGCTGGCGCGGCATGTCTGGGACCGGGGTGAATATTGCGCCTGCGGAGCGCGGGTGCGGGACTGTCCGCAATGGCGCGCCATCGTCACGGGTTGGACGCAGGGCGAGCCGGATGGGTTTCTGGCCCGTTACCGCCGCGCACAGGAGCGGACGGAGGCGCTGCTGGCCCCGGCGCGGCTGCTGCGGCTGCCGGGATGGCGGGACCATGCTCGCCGGACCGTGAAATTGCTGCGCGGCATGGCGCTGGTGTCGGGGCGGCCGATACTGGTCGATTCCTCGAAGCTGCCCGGCCGGGCCTTTGCGCTGGCCGCCATGCCGGGCATCGACCTGCATGTCGTGCATGTGGTGCGCGACGGGCGCGGCGTCGCCTGGTCGCTGATGAAGGGGCATGGCCGCAGCGTCGAGAAGGGGGTGCAGCGCGAATTGCGGCCCAAGCCCCTGCTTTACACCGCCCTGCGCTGGTCGATGGTGAACATCGCCGCGGAGATGCTGTGCCGCCGGGTCGGGCCGGGGCGCTGCATCCGGGTGCGATATGAGGATTTTGTCGACGATCCACGCGGCATTATCGGCCAGATCGTCGCGCTGGTGGGGGAAATGCCACATCTGCCCGCCACCGGCCTTACCCCCTTCGCGCCGCAGCACCAGGTCGCGGGCAGCCGCCACCGCATGCAGAAATCGCTCAGCATCAAGGGCGACGACAAGTGGAAGCGCGAAATGCCGGGGTGGAAGCAGCGGCTTTTCACCCTGTTGTGCGCGCCCTTGCTGCGACGTTACGGCTATGCGCTGCGCAGCGGGGACGAATCATGAGGCGGCGGCTGATCGGCATGCTGCTGCCCATTGTGATGGCGGGCTGTTCGGGCGCGGGCAGCGAATCGCGGGCGCAGCCGGTGAGGGGCGAACCCGCCTTTCCCGGCGCAGTCGGCTATGGCGCGGCGGCCAGGGGCGGGCGCGGCGGGCAGGTCATCGCCGTAGATACGCTGGCCGACGGCGGTCCGGGCTCCCTGCGCGCCTGCATCGAAGCCACGGGCCCGCGCGTCTGCATATTCCGGGTGAGCGGCACGATCCGCTTCACCACGCGCCCGCCGGTGATAACCAACCCCTATCTCTCCATAGCGGGGCAAACGGCGCCGGGCGGCGGCATCGTCATCGCCCATGCGGGCGGCGCGGAAGGGCGCACGCCGATCCTGATCAAGAACACGCACGACATCGTCATCCGCCATATCCGCGTCCGCAACGACCGCACCGGCGCCCATCGCGGGTCGGAAGACAGTTTCACCATAGAGAACAGCCATCAGGTCATCATCGACCATGTGAGCGCAAGCTGGGCGCGGGACGAGCTGATCAACGGCTATGGCGACAATGACTGGATCACGATCAGCAACTCGATCTTCGCGGAGGGGATACCGCGGCACGACAAATGCGCGCTGCTGGCGAGCGATCCCAGGGGGCCGCAGCATTTAAGCTTCATCGGCAATATCTGCGCCCATAATGGCGACCGCAATCCGGACCTCAATTTCCCCCCCGGCTCCTGCGCGGAGGTGATCAACAACATCCTCTATAACGGCCAGTCGGAATTTGCGGAGATATGGGAAAGCTTCGGCGGCGTGCCCGTCTCGCTGATCGGCAACAGCTTCGTCGCGGGGCGGAACACCCGGCCCGACACGATCGGCGTGGCGCGCAACGTCATGGGGTCGAAGGGGACGGCGAAGGTCTATCTGGCCGACAACCGTTTCGACGGGGATTTCGTCCATCTCTCTCCGCTGCTGAAGGCGGCGGAGGTGGATCGGCCGCCCTGCCCGCCGACCATCGCCGCCGAACCGGCCGACGCGGCCTACAAGGCGGTGCTGAGCGACGCCGGCGCCTTCCCCCGCGACCCGTTCGACCGGCGGATCGTCAAGCAGGTGCGCGAGCGCAAGGGGCATATCGTGAAGCAGCCCGGCCTGATCGACGATCCGGAACCGGGGACGCCCTATGCCGACGCGGACGGAGACGGCATGGACGACCGGTGGGAGGCGGAGCATGGCGCCGATCCGCGCAAGGCCGATCCTTGGGCCGATGGCGACGGAGACGGGCTGGCCAATCTCGACCAGTTTCTGGACCAGCGGGCGCGCGACCTGATGGACGGGGTGACGCCATGAATGCGCCCTTGCCCCGCCTGATGCCTGCGGATGCCGCGCCGGACGAGCGCCTGCGCATCTGCTTCCCCTTTTCCGGGGACAGCATCGGCGGCAGCCATATTTCGGTGCGGGGGCTGATCGGGCATCTCGACCCGGCGCTCTACCGTCCGCTGGTGGTGACGGAGGTGCCCGGCGGCATGATCGCCAATTTCTTCGCCGGGCATGAGCAGATGGACGACCCCGCCGCCCACGGGCTCTTCGTGCCGGGCGAGGCCTTCACCCTGCGGAAATTCGGACGGACGCTGGGCGGCGTTCTGCCGCGTGCCCGGTTCCTGCGGCGCAACCGGGTCGACATCGTCCATGTCAATGACGGGCGGAGCAGCGCCAACTGGGCGTTGCCGGCGCGGCTGGCCGGGGCGAAGCTGATCTGGCACCATCGCGGCGATCCCGGCGCGCTGGGCCTGCGCCTGCTCGCACCCGCGCTGGCGCATCGGGTGCTGGCGGTTTCGTCCTTCGCTTTGCCGCCCGCCGGCATCTGGTCGGCGCGAAACCGGGCCTCGGTGATCCACAGTCCCTTCGACACGACGCTGGAGGTGGACCGGACCAGAGCGCGGGAGGCGCTGATCCGCGAACTGGGCGTATCGCCCGATACGTTGCTGCTGGGCTATTTCGGCGCTTTCGTGCCGAGGAAGCGGCCCCTGCTGTTCGTCGACATGATCGCCCGGCTGACGGACGCGACGGGAGGGCCGGTCATGGGCCTGATGTTCGGGGAGGCGCGCGTGCCCGCCATGGACATCGCCCTGCGCAGGCGGATCGCGGAAAAGGGCGTGGAGGATCGGGTGAGGGTGATGGGCTATCGCACGCCCGGCCCCTTCTGGATCGCCGCCTGCGACCGGCTGGTCGTGCCCGCCGTGGGCGAGCCGTTCGGGCGGACATTGGTGGAGGCGATGCTGGTCGGCACGCCCATCGTCGCCGCCCGGTCCGGCGGCAATGTCGAGGCGCTGGAGGGCGGCATCGGCCTGCTGGTCGAGCCGGACGACGCCGGGGCGCTGGCCCGGGCCTGCGCCGATCCGGACGACGTCCGCGCCATGGCCCTGCGCGCCCGTGCCGATGCCCGCGCCCGCTTCAGCGAAGCCGCGCATTGCGCCAAGGTCTGCGCCATCTACGAAGCGTTGCGGCCATGATGGGCGTGGTGAAGCGGCATTTCCTCTGGGCGGCGCTGTTCAGTGCGCTCGCCAATCTGCTGTTCCTCGCGCCGACGCTCTACATGCTGCAAATCTATGACCGGGTCGTGCCGACGCGGGGCGGGACGACGCTCGCCTTCCTGACGGTGGCGCTGCTGCTGGCCTATGCCACCCTCTCCCTGCTGGAATATATCCGCTCGCGCATATTGGTGCGGGCGAGCATCGGGCTGGACCGGCGGCTGGCGCGGACGCTGATCGCCGCCACGCTGCGCCAGCAGGCGGGGGAGGGGATCGGGCGCAGGAGCCGCCAGCCGATCCGCGAATGCGACCAACTCCGCCAGACGCTGACCGGTCCGGCCATGTTCGCGCTGTTCGACGCGCCGTGGACGCCGATCTACATCCTCGTCTGCGCGCTGATTCACCCGCTGATCGGGCTGATGGCGCTGGCAGGCAGCCTGACGCTGGTCGCCATCGCCTGGGCCAGCGACCGGGCGACGCGCCGGCCCCTTTTGCAGGCCAATGCCGCCGCGAACCTGTCCTACAGCAGCCAGGAACAGACGATGCAGGGGGCCGAAGCGGTGCGGGCGCTGGGCATGCAGGGCGCGATGGTCCGACGGCACCTTGCGGAGCGGGAGGACATGCTCGGCTGGCAGGCGGAGGCCAGCTTCGCCGCTGGCAGCCGCATGGCGGTGAGCCGCTTCCTGCGCAACATGCTGCAATCCGGCGCGCTGGGACTGGGGGCGTTGCTGGCGATAGACGGGCAGATTTCCGGCGGCGCGATCTTCGCCTCCTCCTTCCTGCTGGGGCGGGCGGTGGCGCCGGTCGACCAGCTTGTGGGAAGCTGGCGCAGCTTCGTCGCGGCGCGGGCCTCCCATGGGGAGGTCATGGCCTGGCTCGACGGCGCGGCGGACGACATGCCCCAGACCAGCCTGCCTCGCCCGAAAGGCCGGGTGGATGTGGAGCGCGTGACCATCGAGGACCCGCATTCCCAACGGCTGATCCTCAACAACCTCTCCTTCGCGGTCGGGCCGGGGGAGATGGTCGCGGTGATCGGCGCGAGCGGCGCGGGCAAGTCCACGCTGGCGCGGCTGGTGGCGGGCGCCATCGCCTGCGACCGGGGCGAAATCCGCATCGACGGGGCGGAACGGTCGCAATGGGACGGCGATGCGCTGGCGGTGCATGTCGGCTATATGCCGCAGCAACTTTCCCTCTTCGCCGGGTCGATCCGCGACAATATCGCCCGCTTTGCCGATCCGGACGCCGACGCGCGGATAGACGCCGACGTCATTGCGGCGGCACAGGCGTGCGGCGTGCATGAGATGATCCTGCGACTGCCGCAGGGCTATGACACCATGCTGGGCTGGGGCGGCATGGGACTGTCCATGGGCCAGACGCAGCGGATCGCGCTGGCCCGCGCCCTGTTCCGCGACCCGGCGGTGCTGATCCTGGACGAACCCAATGCGCATCTCGATTCCGATGGGGAGGCGCAACTGATCGCGGCATTGGCCAGGGCCAAGGCGCGCGGCGCGGCGATCATGGTGACGGCGCACCGGACCGGCCTGCTGGGACCGGCGGACCGCATACTCGTGCTGGACAATGGCCGCATGCGGATGAGCGGGCCGCGCGATCAGGTGCTGGGCGCGCTGACCCGTCCCCGTCCCGCGCCCGTGGCGGGAGCGGCCTGATGCTGATGCGGACCACGCGGCCCTTGCTGTTGCCGCCGCCCGGCCCGCCGTCGCCGGTGGCGGTCGACCCCAGGCCGGAGGTGCGCGGCGGGCTGCTGGTGGCGGCGGCGTTTTTCCTGCTGTTCCTCGGCTGGGCGGCCTTTGCCCGGCTGGACGCGGCGGCGCTGGCGCCGGGCCGGACGACCGTGGCCGGGCAAAGGCAGAGCGTGCAGCATCGCGACGGCGGCATCGTCGCGGCGATCCTGGTGAAGGAGGGGCAGCGCGTCCGGCAGGGCGAAGTTCTGATCCGGCTCGCCGCGCCTGCCGTGGCCGCGCAGGAACGGGTGCTGGCGTCTCAGGCGATCTGGCTGATCGCCCAGCGCACCCGTTTGCGCGCCGAACAGGCCGGGGCGGGGATGGAGACGCCGGTGGAGTTCCGCACGCTGACCGGGGACGACCGCGCCGATGCGCAGGCGGCGATGCGCGCGCAGCAGGCGCAGATGGCGGCGCGGTCGGCGCTGCTCGGCACGCAACAGGGCGTGGCGATGCATGAGGGGAGCCAGGCCGGGTCTCAGGCCGTGGGCTATCGCGAGCAGGTCGCCTCCGTGATCGAGCAGGAGCGGCTCATCACCGACGAACTGGAGAGCCTGCGCACCTTGGCGGAGAAGGGCTTCGTCAGCAAGACGCGCATCCGCGCGCTGGAGCGGGCCAGGGCGGACCTGATCGGCCAGCGCGGTCGCCTGAGCGCGGCGCGCGACAGTGCGGCCAATATGGTGGGCGAAGCGCGGCTGAAGGCGCTGGAGGCGAAGCAGAATCTGCAGGAAAAGGTGACCTCCGACCTGCGCGATACCGAAGCGCTGCTGGGCGACGTGCTGCCCAAATGGAGCGCGGCGCGGGACGAACTCGCCCGGACGCAGGTGCGCGCGCCGGTGAGCGGGACGGTGGTGGGCCTCAGCGTGCATACGGTGGGCGGGGTGATCGCGGCGGGACAGACGCTGATGGACATCGTGCCGCGCGATTCCGCCATCGTGATCGAGGCGCGCTTCTCCCCCGCCGATGTGGACGATCTGGCGGTGGGGCAGAAGGCGGAGATACGCTTCGCCGGCTTTCCGGGGCGCAGCCTGCCGATCATAGAGGGCAAGGTGACGCGCATATCGGCGGACAGCTTCGTCGAGGAGAAGACGGGCATCGCCTATTTCGCGGGAGAAGTGACCATCGCCCCCGATCAGATCGCGCTGATCCGGCAATATCGGGAAGGCGATTTCGCGATGAAGCCGGGCATGCCGGTGGAGGTGGTCGTGCCGCTGCGGCGGCGGACGGCGCTGCAATATATGATCGATCCCCTTGCCGATACGATGTGGCGCTCCTTCCGGGAGCAGTAGACGTTGTTCCTACACCCATAGGCGCACTCCCGAAGGTGTAGGCGCTATCCCTAAGACCCCACCGCTTCCGCCCGATTTGCCGCTAAGGATTCCGGACCTTTCACAAGGACGCTGGACAGGGGGCGAGCATGGCGAATTTCTTCAACGTGGTGGGAAGCCAGACCATCACGGCAGGGAGTGAGAAGGACCAGTTCTTCGCCTTCACCCGGCTCGCCAATCTCGATACGGTGCGCCCCGATGCGGTGCTGGCGCAACTCGTCTGGAACTCCGCGATTCTCACCGGCAGCGGCGCCGCCTATCAACTGACGGCGAGCAACATCCAGATTTCCATGGACCTGCTGATGGGGGGCACCGGCACGGACGTCATCTACGGGTCCAACCTGTCCGACGCGATCTTCTACAATAATGGCGTTATCGCGGGCGGCTTCGGCAGCTTCGACAATATCGAGCAGTTCTGGCTGGGCGACGGCGACGACATCATCGACCTGACGGCGCATGGGGCGGGCGGGATCGACTATGCCAAGGACGTGCTGGTCCAGGCGGGCCTCGGCAATGATGTCATCATCGGCGGCGCGGGCAAGGATAATCTTCAGGGCGACGGCGGCAACGACATCATCTTCGGCTGGCGTGGCAGCGACACCATTTCCGGCGGAGCGGGCGACGACCTGCTCTATGGCGATGATCTGGGCTTCAACAACATTTCGGGCGACGACACCATCGACGGCGGCACGGGCAACGACATCCTCTATGGCGGGCGCGGCAGCGACAGGATGACCGGCGGCGACGATGACGACATCCTCTATGGCCAGGCCGGCGGCGACAATATGTCGGGCGGGTCGGGCAATGACATTCTCCATGGCGACGATGCCGACACCAACAGCAACGACACGCTGAACGGCGATGCCGGGAACGACCAGCTCCATGGCGGCGCGGGCAGCGACGAGCTGTATGGCGGCACCGGCGACGACATGTTGGATGGCGGCAGCGGCAACGATTATATGCATGGCGGGGCAGGCAACGACACGATCCTCGCCGGTGCGGGCAATGACGTGATCGACGGCAGCGCGGACGTCGACACGCTCGTCTTTTCGGGCAACCGTATGGATTATGTCTTCACGCTCCAGACCGACGGCAGCTATGTCGCGGTCGACCAGCGTGCAGGCTCTCCGGAGGGCAGCAAGACAGTCCGCAACGTGGAATTTTTCCAGTTCGCGGACATGACGACGCCTTCCACCGCGCTGAACGCACCGCCGGTCATCACCTCGAACGGCGGCGGCTCCAGCGCGGCGCTGGCGGTCGATGAGAACGGCACCGCCGTGACCACCGTCACCGCGACGGACCCCGACATGGGACAGACGGTCTCCTTCTCCATCGTGGGAGGCGCGGACGCGGCGCTGTTCGCGATCGACGCGATGACGGGCGAATTGCGTTTCCTCACAGCGCCTAATTTCGAAAGCCCGGCCGATGCGGACCGCGATAATGTCTATCAACTGATCGTTGCCGCCAATGACGGCAATGGCGGCGTTGACACGCAGACGCTCTCCGTGACCGTGAACGATGTGCCGGACGGTTTTGCGCCGGTCATCACCTCCAATGGCGGCGGCGCAAGCGCGGCGATCACCGTCAACGAGAATGCGACGGCGGTGACCGGCGTGACCGCCACCGATGCCGACAGCCCGTCGATCAGCTTCGCCATCATAGGCGGAGCGGACGCCGCGCTCTTCGAAATCGATGCGGCAACCGGCGTCCTCCGCTTCAAGACCGCGCCCGATTATGAAGCCGCCGCCGACGCCGATCACGACAATATCTACAATGTCGTGGTGCAGGCCAGCGACGGCACCAACAGCGACAGCCAGGCGCTGGCGGTGGCGGTCGCCAATCTCAACGACAATGCGCCGGTGCTGACCTCTTATGGCGGGGCGGCTTCGGTCGCCTTCTCCGTCGCGGAAAACAGCCTGCTTGCCGCCATCGTGCAGGCCAGCGACGCGGATGGCGCTGCGCTCAGCTACAGCATCAGCGGCGGCGCTGACGCGGCGTTGTTCACCATCGACCCGCAGACCGGCGCGCTGAGTTTCAGGACGGCTCCGGACTATGAAGCGCCGGACGACAGCAATGGCGACCGCCTCTACCATGTGATCGTCAGCGCGAGCGACGGCAGCAACAGCGTCTCGCAGACCCTGGCCATCGGCATTACCAATCTGAACGACAATGCGCCGGTCATCACCTCCAATGGCGGCGGCGCCTCGGCGTCGATCAGCATGGCGGAAAATGCCAGCGCCGTGACAGTGGTGACGGCCACCGATGCGGACGGCTCCGTCCCCGGTTTCGCCATTTCAGGGGGAGCGGACGCCGCGCTTTTCACCATCGATCCGGTGACCGGCGCGCTGTCCTTCATCAACCCGCCCGATTATGAGAACCGGCTCGATGCCGATGGCGACGGCGTCTATCAGGTGACGGTGCGCGCAACCGACGGCAGCAACGTCGATGATCAGCTTTTGTCCATCGCCATCACCGATGTCGCGGAAAACGGGAGGACGATCACCGGATCATCGGGCAACAACATGATCGGCCCGACGACCACCGTGCTCGCCTATCAGACGACTGCCCTCAACGACACCATCTACGCCCTTGCCGGCAATGACGTCATCGATGGCGGGGCGGGCGCCGACTATATGGATGGCGGCGCAGGCAACGACATCTTCTATGTCGACACCTGGTCGGACGACGGCTTTGCCGGCAATGACGATCAGGTGATCGAACTGGCGGGGGGCGGCAGCGATCTTGTCTATGCCTCCGTCAGCTATCGCCTTGCCGCCAATGTCGAAAAGCTGACGCTGACCGGCGCGGCGGCGATCAACGGCATGGGCAATGATCTGGCCAACACGATCACCGGCAATGACGCGGCCAACATTCTGTCGGGCGGGACGGGCGCGGACATTCTCTATGGCATGGGCGGCGGCGACACGCTGGATGGCGGTGACGATAACGACACCCTCTTCGGCGGCGACGGCAACGACATGCTGATCGGCGGGCTGGGCGACGACTATCTGGACGGCGGCACGGGCGCCGACAACATGGCCGGTGGGCTGGGCAATGACAGCTATATCGTCGACAGCTGGTCCGACGACGGCAACAGCGCCAATGACGACCTCATCGTCGAACTGGCGGGCGAGGGGACCGATCAGGTGAGCGCCTCGGTCAGCTATAAAATGGCGGCCGAGATCGAGAAGCTGGTTCTGACCGGCCCGGACCCGATCGACGGCATCGGCAACGACATCGCCAACAGCATGACGGGCAATGGCGGCAATAACGGCCTCTGGGGCGGCCTGGGCAACGACACCCTGCTGGGCAATGGCGGCGACGACCGGCTCTATGGCGAGGACGGGCAGGACAGCCTGGACGGCGGCGCGGGCAACGACCTGCTGGACGGCGGGGCGGCGGGCGATACGCTGAAGGGCGGCGCGGGCAGCGACACGCTGATCGGCGGCGCGGGCAAGGACACGCTGACCGGCGGGACGGAGGCGGATGTCTTCCTGTTCAACCGCGGCGACACGACGCTCAACACGGCGAGCTATGACCGGATCACCGACTTCAAGGCGGGCGAGGGCGACCGCATCGACCTCGACTTCCTGAACGGCTCCCTGCCCGCCGTCGACTATGCCGAACGGACCATTGCCACCAACAGCTTCTCCGACGCGCTGGCTGCCGCGAATATGACCGCCGGGGTCAATCATGTGGCTTTCGTCGCCGGGTCGACGGACGGCTGGATATTCTACGACGCCAATGGCGACGGCGCATTCGAACAGAGCGTCCAGCTTGTCGGGGTCAACAGCCTGGCGGGGGTGGATTCGAATAGTTTCTTCTAGGCCGTAGTGACGATTTAATCATTTGAGCCATAGCATGATGCTGGCGAGTTTGACGAAGCCGAGGAAGTTTGCGGCGAGTTTGTCATAGCGTGTTGCGATACGGCGCCACTGCTTGAGCTTGGCGAAGAAGCCCTCGATGCCCCAACGCTGTTTGTAGGCGATGCGATCATAGTGGTGCTGATATTTGCGATGGCGGCGAGGTGGGATGACCGGCTCGCCGCCTTGCTCGTAGATGAGATCGTGCAAACTGTCGGCGTCATAGGCACGATCAGCCAGCACCTTGCCAGCCGGGATGCCGCGGATCAGATCGCAGGCGGGCGCCATGTCGTTTTGCTGTCCGGGGCCGAGGATGAAGCGGATCGGCAAGCCCAAGGCATCGACTACGGCATGGATCTTGGTGCCGAACCCGCCTCTCGATCGTCCGAGAGCCTGGGCTTGAGCGCCCCCCCCTTTTTACCCGTGCTCCAGCCGCCTGGGCCTGGGCGCGGATCACCGTCGCATCGATCGCCAGCCATTCGATGTCGGGATCATCCGACACAGCCTCGAAGATCCGGTCGATCACGCCTTGCTCAACCCAGCGATAATAACGCCGCTTGGCGGTCTGATAGGGACCGAACTTCTCGGGTAAATCGCGCCAGCGTCCCCCTGAACGCGCCAGCCAGAGCAAGGCGTCGAGAAACAACCGTCCGTCACTGCGAGGACCGCGCTTGCCCTTGCGCCCGCCCGGAACGAACTCCCGCAGCCGCTCCCACTGATCATCCCGCAGCACTTCGCCTTCCACGCCAGCCTCCAAAAGCCAGCCTTGAATCACAAATCCAAACCGTCGTGAATCCCTAAAATGTCACTACTGCCTAGAGCGCGCTGCGTTAAATCGGACGCAGCCCGCGCGCTTTTTTCTTCCCGTTCGCCCTGAGCCTGTCCTGAGCGCCTGTCTTGCAGGCAGTCGAAGGAACCTGCCGATCCTAATCGAACAAGCCATCCTGGACATTGGAGGGCGGATTGAGTCCCAGATGCTTCCAGCCCGGCCCGTTGAGGCAGCGTCCCCGCGCAGTGCGGGCGATCAGGCCGAGCTGGATCAGATAAGGCTCGATCACTTCCTCGATCGTATCGCGCGCTTCGGAGAGGCCTGCCGCGAGCGTTTCCACTCCCACCGGCCCGCCGCGATAGATGTCAGCGATCATGGTCAGGTAACGGCGGTCCATCAGGTCGAGGCCGAGATGGTCGACATCCAGCCGGGTCAGCGCGGCATCGGCCACCTTCGCATCCACGGCCGGGGCGCCCGCCACATTGGCGAAGTCGCGCACCCGCCGCAGCAGCCGTCCGGCGATGCGCGGCGTGCCCCGGGAACGCCGGGCGATCTCCACCGCGCCGTCGGAAGTGATGGCAAGGTCCAGCAGCCGGGCCGCGCGGCGCACCACCAGTTCCAGCTCATCGACGGTATAGAATTGCAGCCGCACCGGAATGCCGAAGCGGTCGCGCAGGGGCGTCGTCAGCAAGCCCTGCCGCGTGGTTGCGCCCACCAGGGTGAAGGGCGGCAGGTCGATCCGCACAGACCGGGCGGAGGGGCCTTCCCCGATCATCAGGTCGAGCGCCCGGTCCTCCATGGCGGGGTAGAGCACTTCCTCGACCGCGGGGTTGAGCCGGTGGATCTCGTCCACGAAAAGGACGTCGCCCTCATCCAGATTGGTGAGCAGCGCGGCCAGATCGCCCGACTTGGCGATCACAGGGCCGGATGTGGCGCGGAACCCCACGCCCATTTCGCGGGCGACGATCTGCGCCAGCGTCGTCTTGCCAAGGCCGGGCGGGCCGAAGAACAGCACATGATCCAGCGCCTCGCCGCGGCCCCGGGCGGCCTCGATGAAGATACGCAGATTTTCCCGCGCGCCCTGCTGGCCGATGAATTCGGCAAGCGATTTGGGCCGCAGCGCGGCGTCGGCATCCTCGACCCGCCGGGTGGAGGAGATCAGGCGATCCTCGCTCATGCGCGACGCCTGCCCCAACCGTCATGCTGAACTTGTTTGGCTTGCGCCGACCTTCGGTTCAGCATCCATCGTGCCGCTGGTTCGGATGGATAGGCGATAAACCAAGGCCCGGAGCCAGGTCGATCCACCGCGGATTTTCGGACTCGATCAGATTGATCATCCACTGCCGATGCCAGCGCTTGAGTTGCTTTTCCCGGATAATGGCCTGTTCCATCGTGTCGCACATTTCGAAACGGACGAGACTGTGGACGGCATATCTCTCGGTGAAACCCGGGATGCCGTTCGTGCGGTGTTGATGCAGCCGCCCAGGCAGATTCGACGTCACCCCGATATACAGCGTGCCATGAGGCTGACTGGCCAGGATATAGACGCACGGTTCTTTCATCGTCTCCTCCCTTCGGTGCGAGAGGCCTGATGGATGCTGAAGCGAGTTCAGCATGACGGGTGGGGAGGGGGAGACGCATCATTTCGCCGCTTTCCTGAGCGCCAGGCGGACCAGCGCGTCCAGTGACGCGCCCTCGCCCAGTTCCTCTTCCGCCGCCGCGACGGCGGTGCTGGCTTCGGCGGGCTTGAAGCCCAGATTCTGCAGCGCGGAGATCGCATCGGCGCTGTGGCCGCCGGTCGGCAGCGGGGCGAACCCGCCGCCGATCCCGCCGGCCGGCGTGGGCACGGCGCCGATCTTGTCCTTCAGCTCATTGGCGATGCGCTGGGCCAGCTTGGGGCCGACGCCGTTGGCGCGGGCGATCATCGCCTTGTCGCCGGTCGCGACGGCGCGGTGCAGTTCCGCCGGTTCCAGCGCTGAAAGTATGGCCAGCGCCACGCGGGAACCCACGCCCTGCACACCGGTCAGCAGGCGGAACCAGTCGCGCTCCTCCGCCCGGGCGAAGCCGACCAGGCGGATCGCATCGTCCGACACCAGCATTTCGGTATGGACCGTCACCGCTTCCCCCACCGGCCCCAGCGCCGACAGGGTGCGGGAGGAGGCGCCGACCAGATAGCCGACGCCGCCCACATCGATGATGGCATGGTCCAGGCCCGTGCTGTCCAGCCGCCCTTTCAGTTTCGCGATCATGCGCCCCGCCCTTTGGTCATGGTCTGTTCTTTAGGGGCGTCTCCGGCAGGGCGCCAGCTAAAAACCGACGGAGCAAAGGCACCATTTGCCGGCCCGCGCGTAGAGCAGCCGGCGAGGGGCGAAGGAAGGAGCCGTTTTTCATGTCGATTCAGGCGCCATTGCTGGGCCCCAAGGATTTCGAATTTCCCGCGATCATGCTGTCGGGCTATGTCGACCATGGCATGTATCTGCATTTCCGCAATTGCCTTTCGTCCGCGCCGCAGCAGGGGCTGGTGGTGGTGGAGATCGCCACCCTGGGCGGCGACCCGGAAATCGCCCGGATGATGGGGGAGGATATACGCTTCCATTCCGATCTCTATCCTGACCGGCGGCTGGTTTTCCTGGGCAAGACGGCGGTCTATTCGGCGGGCGTGACCTTCATGAGCTTCTTCGCGGCGGAAAACCGCTATCTGGCGCGGGGCACGCGGCTGATGATCCATGAGCGGATCATTACCCGGGACATCCATCTGGAAGGGCCGCTGTCGACCTGCATCGCCTCGCTCAAGGCGACGCTGCATGAGATAGAGGCGTCGATCGCGATCCAGAATGAGGGCTTTGCGAACCTGATCCTGGGATCGCAGGTTTCCATGGAGGAACTGCTGAACCGCGCGCCGGAAAACTGGTATCTGGAGGCGAACGAAGCGCAGGCGCTGGGGCTGATCGCGGCGGTGATATAAAGCGTCTTGTGCAGGGCGCGGATTATGCCTTTGATGCGCCCATGAACCGATCCCGGATATTTCCCTGGCGTTATGGCATGTTCCTGGCCCTGCTGGCCAGCATGGCGCCGTTCGGCCTGGTGCTGCGCTGGCATGAGGCGGTAATGGCAGGGTTCGACCTGGCGGCGCTGGCGTTCATCCTGTCGGTCTGGCCGCTGCTGGATTCCGATGCGGATGCGATGCGGCGCAAGGCGGCGGAAAACGATGCGAACCGGCAGTTGATGCTGCTGCTGACCGGGATCGTGTCGGTGGTGATCCTGGTCGCCGTCGGCGTGGCGGTCAGCCAGCATGGCGGGCCGAGCAAGGCGGCGGTCGCGCTGCTGCTGGCGACATTGGCGCTGGCCTGGCTGTTTTCCAATCTCGTCTATGCGATGCACTATGCGCATATCTTCTATCTGGGCGATGGCAAGGGCGGCGACAGCGGCGGGCTTGATTTTCCCGACATGCAGGAGCCGGGCTATTGGGATTTCCTCTATTTCGCCTTCACATTGGGGATGACGTTCCAGACATCCGACGTGTCGGTGACCAGCCGGGGCATGCGGCAGGCGGCGCTGTTCCATTGCCTCGCGGCGTTCCTGTTCAACCTGGGCATATTGGCGTTCACCATCAATGTGCTGGGCGGCATCTGAACCGACGGGTTTTAAAGCGGGCGTTCGGGATGTGGCCAGATGCGGACATTCCCCCCTTCCGACCTTCGGGGGTTGTTTACCAATTTCCGCTAGGGCCGCGGCATGAGCGACAAAGCCGATCCCTGTCCGAAGTCCGCCGTCAGCCACGGTGTTGGCGTGGCCGGGCTGGTCGGGCTGGGGCTTTGGACGCTGGTCGCGCGCCATTATGGGATGAATGGGCCGAATGCGGGTTTTGCCGCGGTCGTCGCCTGCGGCCTGCCGATGGTGTCGTGGTCGCTGCTGGTCGACAAGGTGCATCGCCGCGCATCGACGGGGATCGACTGGACCGCGCCCGCGCGGCCGTGGCGGGCGGTGCTGGATGTCAGCATCGTCAAGATCGCCGGCCTGTGGGCGACATGGCTTGCCATAGCGGTCTTCTATTGCATCGCCCGCTGGTACTGGAGCGGGGATTATCGCCTTTCCATGAATGTGCTGATGGGCGCGGCGCCCTGGCTGCTGGCGGCATCGGTGCCCTATGTGATCTGGCTGGACCGGCGGCTGGTCGAGCCCAGGGACGCAGGCTATGCCTTCGGTCAATGGGTGATCGGCGGGGCCGCCGGCGCTGCGGACAAGGCCGAGGTCGCCCATCATGCCCGGGCCTGGGCGGTGAAGGGCTTCTTCCTTGCCTTCATGCTGTCGATCGTGCCCGGCAATTTCGCCAGCGTGGTCGAATGGCGGATCGAGGATGCGGTCAGCCATCCGGTGGCTCTGGCGAGCTTCCTGATCGCGGTCATGTTCATGATCGACGTCTGCATGGCGACGGTCGGCTATATGCTGACCTGCAAGCCGCTGGATTCGCATATCCGCACCGCCAATCCGCTGCTGGCCGGGTGGGTGGCGGCGCTGATCTGCTATCCGCCCTTCGTGCTGATGGGCAATGGCGGCCCGCTCGATTATCATGCGGGCGGGGCGGAATGGGATGTCTGGACGCGGGGGCATGGCGTCCTGCAATGGCTGCTGGGCGGATGGCTGGTATTGCTGACGGCCATCTACGCCTGGGCGACGGTCGCCTTCGGGCTGCGCTTTTCCAACCTGACGCATCGGGGCATTCTGACGCATGGCCCCTATCGCTGGACGCGGCATCCTGCCTATCTGTCGAAGAATCTGTTCTGGTGGTTTTCAGCCCTGCCTTTTTTGAGCCTGTCAGGGAGTTTGACCGATGTGGTGCGGAACTGCGCGCTGCTGGGCGTGACCAACGCGGTCTATTATTGGCGCGCGAAGACCGAGGAAGCGCATTTGAGCGCCGATTCAGAATATCGGGCCTATAGCGAGTGGATGGCGCGCAATGGTGTAGTGCCGCGCTTTTTTGCGTGGGCAGCGGGGCGGAAGCCTTTGAGCGCGGTTCAGCCTGCCGAATAGCTGTTCGTTTCCTGCATTCGAAGGCCCGTCATGCTGAACGAGTTTAGCATGACGAATGGGGGATGCCGTCGTTCTCCAGCATCCCGCCAATCCCGCCTAGAAGCTTTCTTCAGCGTAGATTTGGCTGAGGTCGCCCTTCCATTCCTCATGATAGCGGGCGAGGAGGCGTTCGGCATGGGTCCGGCCCGACGCCACGATCTCGTCCAGCGGGGCGAGGAAGCCGCTTTCATTGTCGCCCGACGCATTGAGCCGGGCGCGGGCGGAAAGGCCGCTGCGGGCGATGTCGAGCGCTTCGCCAGCGATGTCGCGCAGCTTGCGATTGCCGCCGATGGGGGCATCCAGCGCCAGTTTCGGCACGGAATCGCGCAGAACCTGCCGTTCCTCCATGCTCCAGTCCTTGACCAGATCCCAGGCGGCGTCCAGCGCGCCTTCGTCATAGAGCAGCCCGACCCATAGCGCCGGCAGCGCGCAGATGCGGTTCCACGGCCCGCCGTCCGCGCCGCGCATTTCGAGGAAGCTCTTCATTCGCACCTCCGGGAAGGCGGTGGAAAGATGATCCTCCCAATCCTTCTCGGTCGGCTTCTCGCCGGGCAGGGCGGGCAGTTCGCCGTTCAGGAAGTCGCGGAAGCTCTGGCCCGCCGCGTCGATATATCGGCCGTCGCGATAGACGAAATACATCGGCACATCGAGCGCATAGTCGGCATAGCGTTCATAGCCGAAGCCGTCCTCGAACACGAAGGGCAGCATGCCGGTGCGGCCGGGGTCGGTGTCCGACCAGATATGGCTGCGATAGGAGAGGAAGCCGTTGGGCTTGCCTTCGGTGAAGGGCGAGTTGGCGAACAAAGCGGTCGCCAGAGGTTGCAGGGCCAGCGAGACGCGGAACTTCTTCACCATGTCCGCCTCGCTCCCATAGTCGAGGTTGGTCTGGATGGTGCAGGTGCGCAGCATCATGTCCAGGCCCATCGTGCCGACGCGCGGCATGTGGCGCAGCATGATGTCGTAGCGGCCCTTGGGCATGATGGGCAGTTCTTCGCGCGTCTTGTCCGGCCACATGCCCAGGCCCAGGAAACCCAGGCCCAGCATGTCGCCGACATATTTGACCTGTTCCAGGTGCCGGCTGGTCTCCGCGCAGGTCTGGTGCAGATTTTCCAGCGGCGCGCCCGACAGTTCGAGCTGCCCCGCCGGTTCCAGGCTGATGGTGCCGTCGGTGCCGGAGAGGGCGATGATATTCTCCCCCTCGAACACCGGGTTCCAGCCATAGCGGGTAAGGCCGATCAGCAGCGTGTGGATGCCGCCGCGCTCATCATAGCTGGGCGCATGGAAATCCGCCTTGGCATAGACGAATTTCTCATGCTCCGTGCCGATGCGCCAGCGATCCTTGGGCTTGGCGCCCTTGGCGAAGGCCGCGATCAACTGGTCGCGGCTCTCGATGATGGGATCGGTCCCCCCTGAGTCGGTTCTGGTGCTCATGCCCCGCCTTAATCTTTCCCCCGGTTGCGTCAAAGCCGCAACGTTCGGCGCTCAAATAAGCTGCGTTGATGACGGCTTCAATCCGGTTGCGGAAGAAAACGATGTTGGGATACCCTTATCGCCAGTCCCCGTTGATCGTCATCCATGCAGTCGTCGCGGCGATGGCGGCGGTTTCGGCACGCAGGATGCGGGGGCCGAGCGAGACGGCCACGGATTGGCGGTGCGCGCGGATCGCTTCGCGTTCGGCGGGGTCGAAGCCGCCCTCGGGGCCGATCAGGAAGGCCGCGGGGCCGGGATGGGCCTTGAGCGTATCGGCCAGCGGTTCGCCGCCGGTCTCGTCCGCGAAGAAAAGCCAGCGATCGTCGCGCCAATCCCGAAGCAGCGCGTCGAGCTTCACCATCTCCCCAAGATCGGGAACCGCGGTGCGGCCGCATTGTTCGGCCGCCTCCACCAGATGGGCGTGCAGGCGATCCAGATTGAGCCGGTCTACCACGGCGCGGCGGGTAAGCACGGGCTGCAGCCGCGCCACCCCCAATTCGCAGGCCTTTTCCGCGATCAGGTCGATGCGGCCCTTCCTGATCGGCGCGCAGCAGAGCCAGAAATCGGGGACGTCCTCCGGCGGCCTGGTCTGGCTGACGACCTCCAGCACCAGGTCGCGCCGGCGGATGTCGCGGGCCCGGGCCGCCCATTCGCCCGAGCGGCCGTCGAACAGCAGGACGATGTCGTCCGGCTTCACCCGCATGACGCTGATGAGGTAATGGGCCGGGTTGCCGTCGACGGGCACGGAAACGCCCTCGCCAAGCAGGGTTTCGACATGGAGGCGCGGGGCGCTTTGCGGCGGCCAGGCGGGGGTTGCGGTCATTCGGTTCGAACTCCGTTCGGGCTGAGCTTGTCGAAGCCCTTTTCTTCTCTAAAGAGCAAGTGAGCCCTTCGACATTTGAACGAGGCAAGGGACTCGGTCAAACAGGGCGAACGGAGTGAGTGTGGCAAGTAGCATCGTTCCCGACAGCGAAGCGCGCGGATTGGTGGCGCGATTGCCGGACATTCCCCGCGCGCTTGCCTTGCTGGCGCGGTTCGACAGGCCGATCGGCTGGTGGCTGCTGTTCTGGCCGGGGGCATGGGCGGTGGCGCTGGCGGGGGGCGCGTGGGCGCACTGGCCGCTGATCCTCTGGCTGTTGCTGGGCAGCATCGCCATGCGGGGCGCGGGATGCGTGTTCAACGACATCGTCGACCGCGACCTCGACCGGCAGGTGGCGCGCACCGCGTCGCGCCCGCTCGCGAGTGGAGCGGTGTCGCTGGGGACGGCGTGGATATGGCTGCTGTCCCTCTGCCTGGTCGGGCTGGCGGTGCTGCTCCAACTGCATCCATATGCGCAGATCGTCGCCTTGGGCTCGCTGGCGCTGGTGGCGGCCTATCCCTTCATGAAGCGGATCACCGGCTGGCCGCAAATCTGGCTGGGGCTGGTCTTTTCCTGGGCCGCGCTGGTCGGGTGGAGCGAGGTGGCGGGAACCCTCGCCCTGCCGGGGTTGTTGCTCTATGGCGGCTGCATCGTCTGGGTGATGGGCTATGACACCATCTATGCCTTGCAGGATCGGGAGGACGACGCGCTGATCGGCATCGGGTCGAGCGCCCTGTCCATGGGCAGGCATGTGCGCGCGGGCGTGGCGCTGTGCTATGCGCTCGCGCTGGCGCTGTGGGGCGGCGCGATCTGGCAGGTCCGGCCGCAGGGTCTGGCTTTGGCGGCGTTGCTGCCGATGGCGGCGCATCTGGGATGGCAGGTCGCGACGTTGAAGGAGGACGGCATCGATCCCTTGGCCAAATTCCGCTCCAATCGCTTTGCGGGGCTGTTGATGTTCCTGGGCTGTCTGGTGGTGGGAAGCGCATGAACGGTCCGCGCGAGGGAGAGGATTGCTGGCGGATCGCGCGGGCGCTGAAGGCCAGCGTGATCATCGATGCGGATGCCTATTTCCGCCATGCCCGCGCCGCGATGATGAAGGCGAAGCAGCGGATCATGCTGATCGGCTGGGACTTCGATGCCGCGATCACGCTGATCCGGGAGGATGAGGCGAGCGACGGCGCGCCCACGGTGATCGGGGATTTCATAAGCTGGCTGGTGGAGCGGACCCCGGAACTGGAGATATTCCTGCTGCGATGGGATGTCGGGGCGATGAAGTCCATGGTGCGTCCGTCCAACCTGTTCACCACGGTCCGCTGGATGGCCAATCCGCGCATCACCGTAAAGCTGGACAGCCATCATCCGACCGCCGCCTCCCACCATCAGAAGATCGTGGTGATCGACGATTGCTTCGCCTTTTGCGGCGGGATCGACATGACGGCCGACCGCTGGGACACGCGGCATCACCGTGATGAGGAACCATGGCGGCGGCACCCGGACGGCTCGCCCTATGGCCCCTGGCATGACGCGACGACCGCCTTGCAGGGACCGGTGGCCGCGGCGCTGGGCCAGCATGCGCGGGCGCGGTGGACGGGTGCGGGCGGCGGGGAACTGGCGCCGGTCGAGGGCGAGCAGGATTGCTGGCCCGATGCGTTGCCGGTGCAGTTCGAGGATGTCGACATCGCCATATCCCGCTCCGCGCCGGAGATGGAGGATCAGGAGCCGCTGATCGAGATCGAGCGGCTCTATGTGAACCAGATCGCGTCGGCGCGGCGGTATATCTACGCGGAGAGCCAATATTTCGCCTCCCGCCGCATTGCCGAGGCGATTGCGGCGCGGCTGGCGGAAGAGAACGGGCCGGAAATCGTCATCGTCAACCCGGAACAGGCCGATGGCTGGCTGGAGCAGCAGGCGATGGACACGGCCCGCGCCCGGCTGTTCGAGGCGCTGAAGGCTCGGGACGTCCATGACCGGTTCCGGCTCTATCATCCCTTCACCGCGCGGGGGGAGCCGATCTATGTCCATGCCAAGATACTGATCGTCGACGATCGGGTGCTGCGCGTCGGATCGTCCAACATGAACAACCGCTCGATGCGGCTGGACACCGAATGCGACGTGACGATCGATTCCGCGCTGCCCGCCAATGCGGGGCGCGAGGATGCGATCCGGGGGATCCGCGACGATCTGGTCGCGGAGCATCTAGACCTGCCCGTCGAGCGCGTGGCGGCGGTGATTGCCGAGCGTGGGCTGATCGCGGCCATCGAACAGTTGCGCGACAGGCCGGGACGGACCTTGCGGCCCTATGTGACGCCTGACCTGAACGACGTGCAGGCCTGGCTGGCGGATCATGAGGTGCTCGATCCCGAAGGACCGGGCGAGATGCTGGAGCCGATCACGGAGCGCGGACTTTTCCGCCGGATGCGTGGATGGACGGAGGGGGGGTAGCTCTCTTTTCCGTCATTTCCGATTCCGCGGGAATGACGGTTACGAAAATAGGATCAGCTATTCCGCCGCCAGAAGTGCCTCCGCGCCGCCCAGATTGACCGAAACCAGCCGACTGACGCCCCGTTCCACCATCGTCACGCCGAACAGCCGGTGCATGCGCGCCATCGTCACCGCATTATGGCTGACGATCAGGTATCGCGTGTCGGTCTGCCCCACCATGGCGTCGAGCAGGTCGCAGAAACGCTCGACATTGGCGTCGTCCAGCGGCGCGTCGACTTCATCCAGGACGCAGATCGGCGCGGGGTTCGTCAGGAACAGCCCGAAGATCAGGGCGACGGCGGTCAGCGCCTGCTCGCCGCCGGAAAGGAGCGTCAAGGCGGCGAGCTTCTTGCCCGGCGGCTGGGCCATGATCTCCAGCCCCGCTTCCAGCGGATCGTCGCTGTCGATCAGTTCCAGATGCGCCTGGCCGCCGTTGAACAGGGTGGTGAACAGGCGGCGGAAATGACCGTCCACCGCCTCGAACGCGGCGAGCAGGCGCTGCCGCCCCTCCCTGTTCAAACTGCCGATGGAGCCGCGCAGGCGGTTGATCGCCTGGGTCAGTTCCTCGCTTTCGGCGCGGCTGTTGGCCTGCGTGGCCTCCAGCTCCTCCAGTTCCTGCGCGGCGACGAGGTTGACCGGGCCGATGCGCTCGCGTTCGGTGACGAGCCGGTCATGCTCAGCCTGCTCGCTCTGGGCGATGCGGATGTCGGCGCTGGCGAAACCCAGTTTCTCCGGCAGGACCGGCGGCGGGCACTCGAAGCGTTCACCGGAGAGGCGGTTGGTTTCGACCCGCTTCTCATCCGCCGCCTCGGCACGCGCGGCGGCGGTGGCGCGGGCTTCGCGGGCGTTGGCGAGCGCTTCGCCCGCCTGCGCCGCGCGCTGTTCGGCGGCGCGGAGCGCGGCTTCGGCTTCGCTTTCCTCGCGGCGGGCGGCGTCCGCGGCCTGCGTCAATGTGTCGCCCTGCTCGCTCAACATGGCGATGGCGGCGGCCAGACCGTCCGGCTGGTCCGCGATCTCGGCCCGTTCCTTCGCTATGCCCTCGCCACGCTCGACCATGGCGGCGATGCGCTTGGCCGCTTCGCCGGCACGGGCGCGCCACCCCCTGGCCTCCGCATCGGCGGCGGCCATGCGTTCGCGGTCGCTGGCGAGCGCGCGATCCGCCAGCGCCTGATCGGCCTGTAGCTGGCTGACGGCGAGCCTTGCCTTCTCGCTCGCCTGCTGCAGCGTGGCGACCTGGGCGCGGGTCTCCTCCCCATCGGGCATGGCGGCGCGGCCGGCCTGCGCCTTGTCATGCTCGGCCTGCGCCGCGGCGAGGTCGCCGCGGGCTTCGCTCAACCGCTCCTCTATCGCCTCGCGGCGCCCGATCAGCCGTTCGAGCGCGGTGGCGGCTTCATCGGCGGCCCGCAGGGCGGTGCGCAGCCGCTGGTCCGCATCCGCAAGCTGAGTGCGGCCGGCGGCCAGCGTCTGGGCCGCCTCCCGCTCGCGCATCGAGGCGGCGTCCTGCGCGGCGCGGGCCGTCTCGACCTCGGCTTTGGCGGCAGGCCGGGCGGCGGCAATGGCTTCGAGGCGGTTGAGCCGGATCAGCCGTTCGGCGGCGGCGGCGCCACCCTCGATGGCGACATAGCCGTCCCAGCGGCGAAGCTGTCCGTCCCTGGTGACGAGACGCTGGCCGACCGCAAGGACCTGGCCTTCGTCGCCGTCCGCCACCGCGACCTGCGCCAGACGGCGGGCGAGTTCGGGCGGGGCGGTGACATGGGCGGAGAGGGCGGCGCAGCCTTCGGGCAAGGACGGGTCGCCGGCGAGCGCGGCGGCGCCGGCCCAGCGCCGCTTGCCTTCGGTCGCGATGGGCGCTTCCAGATCGTCCCCCAGCGCCGCCGCGAGCGCGCGTTCATAGCCGGGCGCCGCCTTCAGCCGGTCGAGCGCGCGGCTGCGGTTGCCTGTGCCGCTGTCGACGGCGCGCTGGAGCGCAGCGGCTTCGCTGTCGAGCGCGGCAAGGGTGGCGCGGGCGGAGGACAGGGCGGCTTCGGCGGCGGCACGGGCCTCGGCCGCTTCGGCACGGCTGGTCTCGGCGGCGCGGATCGCGGCTTCGGCGGCGTCGCGGTCGGTGCCGGCCTGCTGCTGGGCCGCGATCGCTTCGGCCCTTTTCCCTTGCAGCGGCGCCGGGTCGGGCAGCGCGGCGGCTTCGGCTTCCAGCCGCTGCGCCTCGCGGGAGGCGCGGTCGAGGCGGGTGCGCGCAGCGGCCAGCGCAGCCTCTGCCACGCGCAGTTCCGCCTGCTCGCCCGCCTGCTTCGCCATCGCCTTGGCAAGATCGAGTTCGGCGTCGCGGGCGGTATCCTCCGCGCGGGCGATGCGCCCGGCGAAATCGGGACGCATCGCTTCGGTTTGCGCGATGCGCGCCTTGAGCACGGCGATCTCGCCAGCGAGGCGGGCAATGGCCTCCGCCGCGTCGTTGGCGAGCGTGCCTTCCCGCTCCCTGTCCTCTTCCAGCCGTGCGGCCTGCTGGGCGAGGTCGTGGAGGCGGCGGACCACGCCGTCGCGCTCGGTGCGCAGCGCGGCGAGCTTGTGGCCTGCTTCGCTCGCGGCGTCGCGGGCGGCCTGGGCGGCGGCGCGTCTCTGCGCAAGCGTTTCGACGGCGGCATTGGCATGGACGGCTGCTGCCTGCTGCGCCTCCTGCGCGGCGGCGACGGCGCTTTCGGCCTGCTTGGCTTCGGCACGGGCGGCGTCCGCGCTGGCGGCGGCCTCGCGCCAGCGGGCGAAGATCACCCGCGCCTCGCCAATGCGGATCTGCTCCGACAGGCGGATATAGCGCTCCGCCGCTTTGGCCTGACGCCGCAGGCTGTTGGCGCGGGCGTCCATGTCGGACAGGATTTCGTCCAGCCGCATCAGATTCGCTTCGGCGGCGCGCAGCTTCTGTTCGGCATCCTTGCGCCGGACATGCAGGCCGGAAATGCCCGCCGCTTCCTCCAGCATGGCGCGGCGTTCCTGCGGGCGGGCGGCGATCACGGCGGCGATGCGCCCCTGGCTGACCAGAGCGGGGCTATGCGGGCCGGTGGCGGCGTCCGCGAAGATCAGCGACACGTCCTTCGCCCGGAGGTCGCGGCCATTGGCGCGATAGGCGCTGCCCGCCCCGCGCTCGATCCGGCGGGTGACTTCCAGTTCCCCGTCCGTACCGACTTCCACCGCATTGAACAGCTCGCCCTGTTCCTGGATGGTGAGCAGCGAGACTTCCGCGAAATCGCGCTGCGGGCGGGTGGAGGTGCCCGCGAAGATCACATCCTCCATGCCGCCGCCGCGCATCGACTTGGCGCTGGATTCGCCCATGACCCAGCGGATCGCCTCCAGCAGGTTCGACTTGCCGCAGCCATTGGGCCCGACAATGCCGGTCAGGCCGGGTTCGATGCGCAGCTCCGTCGGGTCGACGAAGCTCTTGAAGCCGGAGAGCTTGAGGCGCTTTATCTGCATCGTGCAAGATCGGGGCAGCGCGGAGCCGCCCCGCCATCAGCAGGAAGCCGGACCGACGATGTCAGCCCCCCCTTGTCCAATCAGATCCCCGCTTCCTTGAGCTTCGTGCGCAGCGCGGGCCAGGCGGCGGTGTTCTCCACCGTCACGCCGTTCAGGATGAAGGTCGGCGTGCCCTCGATCTTATATTGCTGATTGGCGTCCTCTACGCCCTTGGCCAGCTTTTCGGCGGCGGCGGTGTCGGCCAGGCATTGCTTCGCCTGATCTTCCGATATGCCGCGCTGCTTGGCGAAGTCGACCAGGCCGACGGCGGCGGCGAGCTGGCCGAAGCGCTGGGCCGGGGGCGCGCTCATCAGCGCCTTGTACCTTTCGTCGCCCAGCGCCTGCGCCTTTTCGAACATGGCGTTCTGGTTGGCGAAGAACTGGTCGGACAGCGGATAGAAGATGTCCTTGCCGCCGCAACGGGCCAGCAGCGCCGTCGAAATGTCGATCGGATCGCGCACATAGTTGCGGAATTCGAAGCTCATCTTGCCGGAATCGACGATCTGCCTGATCTCCTCGGCCGATTCGGCGGCGAAGTCGCGGCAGTGCGAACAGGTGTAGGAGCCATATTCGACCAGCTTCACCTTCGCATTGGGATTGCCCATGACGAAATGGCCGTCGGGCGTCGTGGCGATCGTCTCCGACCATTTGGTGCCGGCCGGCGCGGCGACGGCGGCGACCGGTTCGGCGGAGGTGGCGCTGCCTCCTTCCTTCTTGCCGCAGGCGGCGACGGTCAGGCTGAGGGCGATCAGGGCAAGTCCGGAAAGGGCTTTCACGTTGTTCTGGGCTCCGTATCGTCGGGCGTTGTCGTCGAAGGGTTTAGATCAGGGCAATGCAGCCTGCAACCGCGTCCAGTCCGATCCATGAACCAGCGTGCCGTTTAGCGTGAAGGCAGGCGTGCCGCCGATCCGCAGCTTGTTCCAGGCTTCGTCCGTCATGGCGAGGATCTGCTTCATCGATGCGGGATCGTTGATGCAGGCGTCGAGCTGGGCGGGCTTGTAGCCGCGCTTCGCCATCAGGGCGTAGAGGCCGGTCTTTTGCCCGATGTCGCGCAGCGCGGCCTTCTGGTCGGCGGGCTTGGCGGCGTCTTTCTCATAGGCCTGGAGCTTTTCCATCCAGGCATCCTGATTGGCGAACAGCGCCTCATGATTGCCGAAGAAGCGCCTCGGGCCGCCGCAGCGGGCAAGCAGCGCGGCGGTCAGGTCATATCGGTCGCGCACCGCGTTGCGCACTTCGACGCTCAGCGTGCCGCCCTTCACATAACGGGCGCGAAGCGGCTCGCTGGCCTCTCCCACGAAATGGGCGCAGTGCGAGCAGGTGTAGCTGACATATTCGACCAGCTTCGTCGGCGCGGCGGGATTGCCCAGCACATGGCCGCCCATGGGAGAGAGGGCGATCCGGCCCAGCCAGTCGGCGGCGGGGGCGGCCCATGCGGACAGGGATGCGCTCGCGGAAATGGCGAGCAGGGCGAGGAAAGCCAAACGGATTTTCGTCATGCGGTGGTCCAGTGATGCGCCGCCCCTGTCACGGCTGAGGTTGTCAAGTTTGAACTGCTCAACTGCGATACTAGCTGATCTTGGGCAAACCGCTGCTGTTGGCCAGCCCTTGCGCCAGGGATTCCAGCACCGCGCGCAGTTCCGGATCGCCAATGTCGCGCAGGGAATCGCCCAGCTCGACCGGAATGGGTTTGAGGTTGACCGGGGGGGGGGGGCGTTCCGGTTCCCTTGCCTGGACCATCCCCTGTTTCATCGCCACCCGGGCGACGGCGGCATAGCCGAAGAAGCGGTTCACCCGTTCGACAATGTCGGGCAGCACATGCTGGATCATCGGTGCATGGCCGCTCATGACGGTGAGCTGCAATGTGCCGCCCGCCTTCTTGCCGACCGGGAAGCGGATCGATTCGGGTTCGCTGATCGCCGCATAATGCGGGCCGACGATCTCCGCCCAGCGGGTGACGATGCTGGACTGGACGAAGCCGAACTTGCGGAAGGCGGCGGCGCCGATGGCGGGCATCAGGTCCGCGATTCGGCGCGGCGCGCCGATGCGCGGGCGGTCTTCCGCATCCGACTTGCGGCTTTTCATTTTGGGAGTCGGGGGGCGTTCCGTCATGCCTCGCTTAATGGCATAGGGGCGGCATGCGCGTCGAGGGTAACATCCAGAAAATAGCATCCGATCTGCTCGCTCATTACGATGTGCATGCGCGCAGACTGCCCTGGCGCGCCCCGCCGGGGGCCAATGCCGCCGATCCCTATCGCGTCTGGCTGTCGGAGGTGATGCTCCAGCAGACCACGGTGGCGGCGGTCGGGCCCTATTTCGCGAAATTCACGCAGCGCTGGCCCGATGTGGCGGCTTTGGCGGCGGAACAGGATGCCGAGGTCATGGCCGCCTGGGCAGGGCTGGGCTATTATGCCCGCGCCCGCAATCTGCTGGCCTGCGCCCGGGCGGTGGCGAACGACCATGGCGGGGTGTTTCCCGATACCGAAGAGGGCCTGCGCGCCCTGCCGGGCGTAGGCGCCTATACGGCGGCGGCGGTGGCGGCGATCGCCTTCGGGCGGCGCGCCGTGGTGGTCGACGCCAATGTCGAGCGGGTGGTGGCGCGGCTTTTCGCCATCGCCACGCCCTTGCCCGCGGCGCGCCCGGAGATTCGCGCCGCGACCGACGCGATCACGCCCGATGCCCGCGCCGGGGACTTCGCGCAGGCGATGATGGACCTGGGCGCGACCATCTGTACGGCGCGCAACCCCGCCTGCGGCATTTGCCCCTTGCGGGAGGATTGCGCGGCTTTCCGCACCGCCGATCCCGCCGCTTTCCCGGTCAAGGCGGCGAAGAAGGCCAAGCCGCACCGCTTGGGCCATGGCTGGTGGATCGAGCGGCCCGACGGACATGTCTGGCTGGTGCGGCGGCCCGACAAGGGCATGCTGGGCGGCATGCGGGCGCTGCCTTCGTCGGATTGGAACGATGCGCCCGACGCGACGCCGCCGCTTGCCGCGCCATGGCGGCGGGTGGCCGAGCCAGTCGCGCATGTTTTTACCCATTTCTCCCTCGCATTGACGGTGCACCATGCCCATGTGGGGCCGGACGTGACGCCGCCCGGCGAGGGCGAATGGTGGCCCGTGGCGGACATCGGGAAGGCGGGCCTGCCGACCCTGTTCGCTCGCGCCGCCGAGGCAGCGATGAAGGAGAGAATGGACGATGCACGGCTCTAACGCCCCCTATTCGCGGCTCGTGGCCTTTGGCGGGGGACGGCTGGACCGGGTCGACCATGTCCGCACCAATCCCGCTTTGCTGGCGGAGGCCTTTGCCTCGCCGCTGGCGCGCCGCGTCGTGCTGGAAGGGCTGGAGCCGGTGGTCGAGGGCGGGCATCTGGTCATGGAGCCGCTGCCGGACGATGCCTGGATCGAGCATCATGCGCTGCTGGGCGTGGATGAGCAGCAGCGGCCGATCTTCGTGGAACTGCTGGCGGATGCGCCGGACAGCTTCTTCGCCACGCCGCGCAGCCGTGCGCTGGCGGATGAGGTGCCGGGGCATGAGGTTGCCCTCTACGGCGCGGCGCGCAGCCTGCTGGCCTGGCATGCGCGGCATCGCTTCTGTTCGGTGTGCGGGCAGCGCACGGCGCCGGTCAAGGCGGGCTGGTCGCGGCGATGCGGGTCGTGCCGGGCCGAGCATTTCCCCCGCGTCGATCCGGTGGTGATCATGCTGGCCGAACATCGCGGGCGGGTGTTGCTGGGGCGGCAGCATAGCTGGCCGGCGGGGCGCTATTCGGCGCTGGCCGGCTTCGTCGAGCCGGGCGAGACGCTGGAGGAAGCCGTCATCCGCGAGATCAAGGAGGAAGCGGGCGTCGCCACCCATGCCGTGCGCTATGTGACCAGCCAGCCCTGGCCCTTCCCCTCCTCGCTGATGATCGCCTGCACGGCGCAGGCCGATGACGACGCGCTGAAGATCGATGAAAATGAGATCGAACATGCCTTCTGGTGCGACGAGGCTGGCGTTCGCGCCGCGATGGCTGGCGAAGAGGACGCGCCCTTCATCGCGCCGCCGCCGATGGCGGTCGCCTGGCATCTGCTGCGGCACTGGCTGGATGAGCGACCGGAAGGGCAGGTTGCCGACCATGGCCCAAGCGCGTAAGGCCGCCCCTTCGCCCTGCATATCCCCTTTCAGGAATCGACACAGTCCATGCTCAGCCTAGAAGAAGCCCAGTCCCGCGCGCAGGATCTGGTGACGGCGGCGCGCCGGGCGGGGGCGGATGCGGCCGACGCCATCTATGCCTGCAACGCCTCGACCAATGTATCCGTGCGGCTGGGCGCGCTGGAGGATGTGGAGCGGTCGGAAGGCGAGGAAATCGGCCTGCGCGTGTTCATCGGCCGCCGGTCCGCCAGCATTTCGGCGTCGGACATGAATCCGGCGACCTTGGCGACCTTGGTCGACCGCTGCATCGCCATGGCGGGGCAGGCGCCGGAAGACCCCTATGCGGGCCTTGCGCCCGAAGACCGGCTGCTCAGGAAGAAGCTGCCCGCGCTGGACCTGACCGATCCGTTCGAGCCGGAACCGGCGCAGCTCAGGGAGCGCGCCATGATAGCCGAGGAGGCGGCGCGGGCCGTGCCAGGCGTCACCAACAGCGAGGGCGGCGGCGCGGCGACCGGGCGGAGCCAGATGGCGTTGGCGACCAGCCATGGCTTTGCCGGGGCCTATGCGGGGACGAGCCATTCGACCTGGGCGAGCGTGCTGGCCGGGACCGGCGCCGACATGCAGCGCGACCATGCCAGCCACAGCGTCCGCCATATCGAGGATCTGGACGATGCCGAAACGGTCGGCACCCGCGCCGGGCATCGGGCGGTGGCGCGGCTCAATCCGGTGAAGGTGGGCAGCGGCGTGATGCCGGTGATCTTCGACCCGCGCATCGGCTCCAGCCTGGTCGGGCATCTGATCGGCGGCATGGTAGGCCCCGCCATTGCGCGGCGGTCGAGCTTCCTGCTGGAATCGCTGGGCGAGGCGCTGTTCGATGCGGCCATCACGATCATCGACGATCCGCTGCGGTTGCGCGGCCTGCGTTCGCGACCCTTCGACGGCGAGGGGCTTCCGGTCGAACGCCGCGCATTGATCGACAGGGGCGTGCTGACCGGCTGGCTGATGGACAGCGCTTCGGCGCGGCAATTGGGGCTGGAGCCGACCGGCCATGCCAGCCGGGGCGGCAGCGGCGCGCCGGGTGCGGGCGTCACCAATGTCCATATGGAGCCGGGCACGCTGTCGCCGGGCGAACTGATGGCGGACGTGAAGCGCGGCCTCTATGTCACCGAACTGATCGGCATGGGCGTCAACGGCGTGACCGGGGATTACAGCCGGGGTGCTGCGGGTTTCCTGATCGAAAATGGCGCCGTGGGTCAGGCCGTGTCGGAAATCACCATCGCCAGCAATTTGAAGGACATGTTCCGGGCGCTGGTGCCGGCCAACGACCTCGCCTTCCGCTATGGCATGAACGTGCCGACCCTCCGTATCGACGGGATGACCGTTGCCGGCGGCTGACATCTCCTTGCGCGAGGTGGTGGCGGTCGTATCGGACGCGGCTGACCGGGCCCTGACGCTCTGGGCGGGCGGGGAAACGCGCGTGCGCCAGTGGGAGAAGGTGCCCGGCCATCCGGTGTGCGAGGCCGATCTGGAACTGGACGCGATGCTGCGCGAGCGGCTCTACGCCATCGATCCGTCGGCCGGCTGGCTGTCGGAGGAGACGGCGGACACCGTTCACCGGCTGAACCTGCCGCGGGTCTGGGTTGTCGATCCGATCGACGGGACGCGGGATTATCTGCGCGGGCGGCCCGGCTGGGCGGTATCGGTGGCGCTGGTGGAGCATGGCGCGGTGCGCTTCGGCATATTGGCGGCGCCTGCGCGCAACGAACTGTGGATAGCGCAGGCAGGCGCGGGGGCGACCCGCAACGGCCGGACCTTGCAGGCCGGATCGCGGGCCGTCCTGCCGGGTTCACGAGTGCCGGCGGATCAGTTGCCCCGCCATGACCGCGATCTCGTCACCGTCGACAAGCCCAACAGCATCGCGCTGCGCATGGCGATGGTGGCGGCGGACGAGGCCGATCTGGTCGCCACGGTGCGCTGGGGCAATGAATGGGACGTCGCCGCCGCCGCGCTGATCGCGGAGGAGGCGGGGGCGATCGTCACCGATGCGCTCAGCAATCCCTTTTCCTTCAACCGGCCGCAGCCGACCGCCTTCGGCTTGCTGTGCGCCGCGCCAGGAATCCATGCCGCCGCAGCGGAGCGGCTGGCGCCGCGCGCACGGGAAATATTGGGACGCGGGTGAAGCGTCGCCGGGCTTGAGATACCATGATGGTGGCCAATCGCCGCCATTGGCATGGGCGGCTTGGCGAAAACAGAGAGGCAGCCACCCTTCCACATATCAAGCCACGCAGCGACGGACAGTCTCGGCCGGCAGGACGTCGTTCAGTCGCTGGCGCACCACCCCCGCCCAGATGCCATATCCGGCCGGATTCATATGGACGCCGTCCGCCCGATAATTGTCGCCCAGCTTTCCATCCTTCAGCAGCGGCGTCGTGATGTCGGCATAATAGGTCAGCGGCATGCGCTCGATCAGCCCTTGCGTCGCCGCGTTGAACAGCATCTGGCTCTTGAAGATCGACCGCCGCGCCGGACTGGGCTTCATCGACAATATCACGACCGGCACGTCACCCATCATCCGGTTGCGCAGGTCCAGAAATCGCCCAAGGTTGCGGAGGACGGTGCGAACCTCAATGCCGTTGGCGATGTCGTTCTCCCCGGCATAGAGGATGATCGCCACGGGTTTGCTGTCCTGCGCCGCATTGGCGAAGCGCGGCAGGATCTCGGCAAAGGTGGCATCATCGATACCGCGGTTATGCGCTTTCCACGGCGCCATGTCGTGGTTGAGGCTGGTCCAGCGGCGCATGGAAGAACTGCCTACGAACCAGAGCGAACAGGCGCTTGGCCCGGGCGCGTCGTCCGGCAGCGCCACATGCGCCGCGCGGTATCGGCCTACCGCCAGCCAGCTACCGACGATCAGGCAGAAGATGAGGGCCGCCAGCCCCCATTTGGCGAAAGGCGAGGCGTCGAGGCGTTGCAGCAGCGGCGTCTTCATCGAAGGATATAAGTAGCGTCTTTTTCTACGGCGCAAAGCCGAAATTCCCTACTGCGCCTTAACGATCCGGCAAGAATGTAACGATATCGTTCCGATTCCTGCACCGGGGCAATTTTTGTGGGCAAGAATCCGTCGATCGACCTGCTGAAAGGCGTGCTGATCCTGCTCGTCATGGGTGGGCACGTGATGGAACTGACCGGCGGCCACGATCTGGCGCTGTGGGTCGGGTCGGGTTTTCGCATGCCGTTGATGGTCGGCATCTCCGGCTATCTGCTCAACGTCACCCGCATCCGCACCGACAGTATCCAGCGCCTGATGTCCCGCTATGGCCGGCGGATGCTGCTGCCCTGGCTTTTTGCCGGCATGGTGTACCTGATCGCGAGCGGCGCGGCGCTCCGCTGGACCCTGCCGTTCGACCTGTTGTTCCGGCCGCCCTTTCACCTCTGGTATGTGCCGACGTTGTTCTTCCTGATCATGCTGACGCGGCTGCTGCCCTTCACCCCGCTGGCGCTGCTGGCGGTCGGCACGCCGGTCAGCCTGGCGATCATGTATGGCTTCGGCCTCCATCATGGACCGGTGGGGGACAGTCTGTTTTCGCCCGACAGCCGCTTCCTGCGCTATCTGGTCTATTTCTTCTTCGGCATGCTGATGGCGGAGCGGCGGGTTTCGCGACGCTATCTGCCGATCGCCGGGGCGGTCGCGCTGCTGGGCCTTCTCTGGTGGTCCGGCCTCTATGATGCCGACAATGTCCTGGCCTTCGTGCCTGCGCGGCTTTTGATGTGCCTTGGCCTGATCGCGCTGCTGCCGATGCTGTCCGCCCTGCGGCTGGATTTCGCGCCGGTCAATGCGATCGGGCGCGACAGCCTGTTCTTCTACCTGTGGCACCCGCTGGTCATGGGCGTGCTCGTCATGACGGATGTGGGCCCGGCAGCGACGCTGGCGCTGTCGCTCCTGCTGCTTGCGCTGGCATGTCGCCTGACGGCGCGCGGCACGCTGTTGCCGCTGCTGTTCGGCAGCCTGCCGCAAGGGAGCGGGACGGTCCCGCCCCTGGCCAAAGCGCCCCTACCGGCCTGACCGTTCAGATCTTGCCATATTTGGCTTCGAAACCGGCAACGTCTCCGGCGGCGAGATATTTCGCCTGGTCGATCCACTGGTCGCGCACCGGGCGGCCCTTGAAATTGCCCAGCTTCGCATCGATTGCGGCAATGTCGGCATCGCTCCAGCCGGCGATCTGGGCATAGCGCGTTACGCCCAGTTCGATCAGCAGCGTGTTGAGCTTGGGGCCGACACCCTTCAACCTCAGCAGGTCGTCGGCATCGCCGGACGCTGTGGTGACCGCCGGCGACGCCGGGACCGCGATGGGCGCCGCAGCGTCGACCGGAGCCGGGGCAGCGGCGACGGGTTCGGGTACGACCGGCTCCGCCGGCTTGGAAAGGGGCGGGGCGGAAGCAGGCGGCGCGGAAACGGGGGTGGTGGGCTTCTTGGCCTCCACCGGGACGGAAGGTTCGCTCGGCCGGTTGCGCCCGGACAGCAGGAAGACGATGCCGATGATGACCAACAGCGCGATCAGCAGCCACAGGCCATAGTCCATGAAAAATTCTTGCATCGCTCGTCCCTCCCTGTCCGAATTTGGCCTATTTAAGGATGGTTGAGGGCACGCCGCAAGGGGATCAGCGCGCGCTTTCCTCCCGCGCGACCTCCCGCCACCCAATATCGCGGCGGCAGAAGCCGGTCGGGAAGCCGATGGCGTCGACTGCCTTATAGGCCGCCTGCTGCGCCGCCTTCACCGTGCCGCCGGTCGCGGTGACGTTCAGCACGCGGCCGCCATGGGCGACGATCGTGCCGTCCCTGTCCGCCGTGCCCGCATGGAAAACCCGCGCTCCCGTGGCTTCCGCCGCGTCGATTCCGGTGATCGCGCCGCCCTTTTCCGGGGTGCCGGGATAGCCGTTCGCGGCCATGACGATGGTGAGCGCGGCGCGGTCCGCCAGTTGCACCGGACCCTGTTCGGCCAGCCTGCCCTCCGCCACCGCGAGCAGCAGCGCCACCAGATCGCCGTCGAAGCGCATCATCAGCACCTGGCATTCAGGATCACCGAAGCGGGCATTATATTCGATCAGCTTCGGCCCTTCGGCGGTCAGCATCAGCCCGGCATAGAGCACGCCGCTATAAGGCGTCCCTTCGGCGGCGAGCGTGTCGACGGTGGGGCGGACGATCTTCTCGATCACTTCCGCTTCCAGTTCCGGGGTCAGCACGCGGGCCGGGCTGTAGGCGCCCATGCCGCCGGTATTGGGGCCGGTGTCGCCGTCGCCCACGCGCTTGTGATCCTGCGCCGATCCGAAGGGCAGGATGGCGCTGCCGTCGGTCAGGGCGAAGAAGCTCGCTTCCTCGCCGGTCATGAATTCTTCCAGCACCACTTCCTCGCCCGCCGCGCCGAACGCGCCGGAGAACATGGAATCGAGCGCCTCCAGCGCCTCTTCCCGCGTTTCCGCGATGATCACGCCCTTGCCCGCCGCCAGACCGTCCGCCTTGATCACGACCGGCAGCGCGAAATCGTCCAGCGCGGCGATGGCGCCGTCCTTGCTGGTGACGCGCTCATAGGCGGCGGTCGGGATGCCCGCGCGCTTGCACAGGTCCTTGGTGAACCCCTTGGACCCCTCAAGCTGCGCCGCCTTCTTGCCCGGACCGAAGACCGGATAGCCCTTGACCCGCAGATTGTCGGCCAGCCCGTCGACCAGCGGTGCTTCCGGGCCGATCACCACCAGGCCGATGCTGTGGCGCAGGCAGAAATCCACGACGGCGCGATGATCCGTGGCATCAAGGTCGACCAATGTCGCATGCTGGGCTATGCCGGGGTTGCCCGGCGCGGCATAAAGGGTGCTGAGAGCGGGCGATTGCGCCAGCTTCCAGGCCAGAGCATGTTCGCGGCCGCCGCCGCCCAACAGAAGGATGTTCATTTCGCCCATGTCCCCGGAATATGAAGCTGGTTTCGATGTCTCGGGGCGCCTGTTAGCCGAGGAACGCTCAGGGGACAACGCGCCGCCGCTGTCGGTGAGCGAATTGTCGGCCCTGCTGAAGCGCACGGTCGAGGACCGTTTCGGCCATGTCCGCCTGCGCGGAGAGATTTCCGGCTTCAAGCGGGCCGGGTCGGGGCACATCTATCTGTGCCTGAAGGACGACAATGCCGTGATCGACGGCGTGATGTGGAAGGGCGGGGCGGCGCGCCTGCCCTTCGCGCCGCAGGACGGGGTGGAGGTGATCGCCACCGGCAAGCTCACCACCTATCCGGGGCGCTCCAAATATCAGATCGTGATCGAGCGGATGGAGCTGGCGGGCGAAGGCGCGCTGATGGCGCTGCTGGAGAAATTGAAGCAGAAGCTGGCGGCGGAGGGGCTGTTCGACCGGGAGCGCAAGCGGCGTTTGCCCTTCATGCCGCGCGTCATCGGTGTCGTGACGTCGCCCACCGGGGCGGTGATCCGGGACATTCTCCACCGTCTGGAGGACCGCTGCCCGACGCAGGTGCTGCTCTGGCCGGTGCTGGTGCAGGGACAGGGCGCCGCTGAGCAGGTGGCGCGGGCGGTGCGCGGGTTCAGCGAGATGCAGCCGGGCGGCCCTGTGCCCCGGCCCGATCTGGTGATCGTGGCGCGTGGCGGCGGCTCGATCGAGGATTTGTGGAGCTTCAACGAGGAGATCGTCGTCCGCGCCGTGGCGGAATGTTCGATCCCGATCATCTCCGCCGTGGGGCATGAAACGGATACGACGCTCTGCGACTATGCCGCCGACATGCGCGCGCCGACGCCCACGGCGGCGGCGGAAATGGCGGTGCCGGTGCGGGCGGAGCTGCTGGCGATGCTGACGGAGCAGGGCTTGCGCATGGACCGGGCCGTGCGGCGAGGAGCGGCGCAGGCGCGCGAGCGGCTGGAGATGCAGGCGCGGCTGATGCCGACGCCCGATATGCTGCTCGCACCCCAGCGCCAGCGGCTGGACCAACTGTCCGATGGTCTGGTCAGCGGATTGCGGCATCGCGTTGCCGATGCGCGGGCGCATCTGGGGCAGGCGGGCGGCGCGTTGCGGCCCGCCCTGCTGCGCCAATATGTCAACCGCGCCGCCGAGCGCGTCGGCCGGTTGCGGCTGCGCCCGGATTATCTGGAGCGCGTTTACAAGGACCGGGCGACCGCTTTCGATCGCGTCTCGCGTCTCTTCACGTCGGTCAATCCCGACCTGCCGCTGCAACGCGGCTTCGCGCGGGTGATGGCGGGCGACCGGCTGGTGAAATCCGTGGCGGAGGCGCGGGCGGCGGGCGCGGTCAGCCTGCATTTCCGCGACGGCGCGGTGGGTGCGAGCATCGATGGCGGCACGCCCCTTGAGAAGCCCGCCGCCGAGGCTATATCGACTCCGTCACGCACCCCGCGCAAAGCGCGCGAGGGCCAGGAGACGGGCCAGCAGGACCTGTTTTCCCAATGACGCCGTTGCACAGGAAAGGCCGAGTGATCCCATGCTGATGTCCAACCGCGACCGCCCGGCCCGGCTGCACTATATGGCCTACAGCTTCCGCGTGCTGCAGGCGGGCGATCATGTGATCTGCGCCGTCAGCGGGCGCAAAATTCCGCTGGAGGATCTGCGCTACTGGAGCATCGCCCGGCAGGAACCCTATGCCAGCGCCGAAATCTCCGCCCAGGCCGAACTGAAGGCGCGGGGTCTGTAAGGTGCCGGGGTTTAGATGAAGGGCTGGATCGCCGCCGCTGCGCTGGCGATGGCCGGTGTGGCGGCCACCTCCCCGGCAGCGCCGCCTGCCGTGGAACTGGTGCTGGCCGATACGCCCGTCCAGGGCGGCGCCTTGCTGGGCACCGCGCCCAAGGGGACGGTCGAACTGCGCTTCAACGGGCAATTGGTGCCGGTCGATGCCGATGGCCGTTTCCTGATCGCCTTCGACCGCGATGCGGCGTCGCAGGCCCGGCTTACCGGACGTCTTGCCGATGGAACGCTTCTCGACCGCGCCCTCACCGTCGCGCCGCGCGACTGGCGGATCGAGCGGGTCGATGCGCCGCTGCGTCCGACGAAAAGCACGGAAGCCTTCCTCGCCCTGCGCAAGCCGGAGCTTGAACGGATCGCCGCCGCGCGCGAAACCGTGACTGACGCGCAGGGTTGGCGCCAGCGGTTCATCTGGCCGCGCATCGGCCGCGTCTCCGGCTTGTTCGGCGCGCAGCGCATCTATCAGGGGCAGCCGGGCGCCTATCATGGCGGCGTGGATATAGCGGGCGCGACGGGCGAGCCGGTGGTGGCCCCGGCCGACGGGGTGGTGATCCTGGCCGCGGATCGCCCGTTCACGCTGGAGGGCAATCTGCTGATGATCGACCATGGTCATGGATTGAACAGCGCCTTCCTTCACCTTTCGCGGATCGACGTGATTCCCGGGCAGCATGTGATTCAGGGGCAGCGCATAGGCGCAATCGGGGCCACCGGACGGGCCACGGGTCCGCATCTTCATTGGGGGATGAAGTGGAATGAAGCCCGGATCGATCCGATTCTGCTCACCGGACCCATGCCGCAGAACTGATCTATTATTTCACGGAACTATAATTTTATTCTTCGTGATGATATGTCGAAATGTAAAAATTCCTTCTAGGAACTCAGACCTGTAACATTGTTGTTAAACAGGTGTTCAATACTGATTTTCTCGATTTGTGGCATATTTGCTACAGTTTCGGTCAAATGCGATGCCCGGGCTTCTGCCCTGCTTTACACTCATAAAACGACTGAGCAGAGTGCCCCGCAGTGCGTGTGAAGAGGGCTTGCTGTCGGGCTCCTTTCGCTCTCTTCACGCGTCAAAAAAGCGCGCGGGGCAATCCGCGAACCTCCAGAGCAAGGGACTGGATAGTGAAGACCATAACCAAGATTGGGCTGCGCGGTGGCGCGGCTCTCCAGGTGCTGACTCTTGTCAGCGCCGGCCTTACGACTTTCTCCGCACCCGCATTCGCGCAAGCGTCGCAAGCTTCCTCGGACGAACCGTCTAGTGACACGATCGTCGTTACCGGTTCCATTATTCGCCGCACTGACGCCGAAACACCCTCGCCAGTGACCCGGGTCACAACTGAGGAACTGGACCGCCGTGGCATCAACACCGTGCAGGACGGCATTCAGAAACTGGCTTCCAATAACGGCCCCGCCCTTACCAACGGCTTCACAGCCAACGGCGCTTTCGCTGGCGGTGCATCCGCTGTCTCGCTGCGTGGTCTATCAACCAACTCGACGCTCGTGCTGTTCGACGGCCTGCGCGCTGCTTATTACCCGCTGGCGGACGACGGTTCGCGTAATTTCGTCGACCTCAACACCATTCAGGACGATATCGTTGAAAATGTCGAAGTCCTGAAGGACGGCGCTTCCTCCAGCTACGGCGCGGATGCCATTGCCGGCGTGGTTAACATTATCACCAAGCGTGAATTCAAGGGCATTGCCGGTCGGGTCGAGGCAGGTGTTGCCGAAAATGGCGCTGGGGGCAGTCAACGCCTGTCGCTGATGGCCGGCACCGGCGATCTGGATGACAATGGTTTCAACGCTTATATCAGCGGCTTCTACTATCATTCGGAAGCGGTTTATAATCGTCAGCTTGATGCACCCTTTAATTCTTCCGATCAGCGCGGCATCGGCGGCCATAACGGCCAGGCCTATGGTCTGGACGCGAACGGCGTTCTGGAAAATAATGGCACGCTGACAGCGCAGGGCGATGGTAATTACAATCTGGGCAACCTGTATGTTCGCCCAGCAGACGCTCTCACCAACACCGCAATTGCGGGCAGCCGCTATCAGTTGCTGGCCGGCCGTTGCCTCAACGGTACGCCCTATACCCCGACGGCTGCAGACCGCGCACCCAGCAACAACGCCAATATTCCAAACCTCGTCTGCAACGAGGACGGCGTGAACAAATATGGTGTCGTCGCTCCCGAAATTCAGCGTTTCGGCGGTTCCGCACGCATCACAGCTCGCGTTGGCGATACGTCGGAAGCATATCTGTCTGTCAATTTCCAGCAGTCCACCGTCAGCTATACCGGTGGTCCGCCGACGATCCGCGGAAATGCGCCGACTGGCATTTTTTATCCGCAGTTCTCGACGTCGAGCAATGCCGCCGTGCGCGCGCCTGGCTCGTTCGTGCTGTCGCTGCCCGTCTATGTCTGCGCTCGTTCTACCGTTGGCCCGTGCACCGCGACCAACGGCACGCTGAATCCAAACAATCCGTTTGCTACGGCCGGCCAGAATGCGCTGATCATCGGCGGCCTTCCCACGACGATCACGTCCAACGAAACCCGCAGCCGCGTCTATCGCGCTGCTGCTGGCATTCAGGGCACGATATTCGACGATGTCGACTACAAGGTCGATTTTACGGCGATGCACACCGATCTGCGCCGCAAGATGGATGGCTATGTCTATATCCAGCACCTGCTGGATGTGATCAAGGACGGGTCATATAACTTCGTCAATCCGGCCGCGAACAGCCAAGACGTTCAGGATTATCTGACGCCAACGAACATCTCGAATGCCTCGTCGGACCTGTACCAGGGCCAGTTCACCATGTCGAAGGCGATCGCAGATTTGCCGGGCGGTCCGCTGCAGGTCGCGATCGGCGGATCGATCTATCATGAAGCCGTCGACGCTCCCAGCGCCAACTCGGACATCAATGGTCCCACCATGCGTTATTTCACTCTCAACGCATTTGGTACCAAGGGTAGCCGCACCGTTTCGTCGGCCTTCGGTGAAATCGTCGCTCCTGTCATCGACCAAGTCGAACTGGAAGCGTCGGGTCGTTATGACCACTATAGCTCGGGTCAAAGCGCCTTCTCGCCCAAATTTGGCATCAAGGTGAAGCCGGTTCGTCAGTTGCTGCTGCGCGGCACCTATTCGAAGGGCTTCCGTATCCCGTCCTTCGGTGAAGCCAATGCTTTGCCGACCACCGGTTATGTGTCGCAGGTTGCCGCCAACATCCCGGCGGCTTTCCGCGCTCAATATGGTGCGGCTTGTGCCACTACACCGGCATCCTGCCCGACCTATCTGACCAACTACTCTATCGGCCAGACGACGCTGGCTTCGCCCAATCTCAACCCAGAGAAGTCGCGCAGCTTCACGGCCGGCGCGGTGTTCGAGCCGATCCGCAACCTGTCATTCACCGTTGACTATTACAACATCAAGAAGACTGGGGCGATCACCTCGCCGTCGACGGCGCCTGCTATCGCAGCTTATTACGCCGGCCAGCCGATCCCGGCCGGCTTCAATGTCATCGCCGACGCGCCCGACGTTAACAATCCGACGGCGACTCCGCGTATCGCCTTCGTTGAATCGACGCTGATCAACTCCGACACCATCAAGTCGGAAGGTATCGACTTCGGCGCGAACTTCACTCACGATTTTGGCGGTGTGAAGTGGTCGAGCAATCTGGAAGCTTCCATGCTGATCAATCTCAGCACGACCTTCCCCGACGGCACGACCGAAAAATATGTCGGTACCCTGGGTAACTTCAACCTGACGGCTGGTTCGGGCACGTTCAAGTGGCATGGCTATTGGTCGAATACGCTGGACTTCGGCAAGCTGGCTTTGACTGGCACCGTCAACTACACGTCGGGCTATGACCTGTCGGCGATGGATCAGGGGAATGAGTATAAGGATTGCGGTCTGTCGCCTGGCTACGGCGACTGTCATGTGTCCAAGTACATCACCTTCGACCTGAACACGAACTTCAAGGTCACGGATAAGGTGAACTTCTATGTGAACGTCATCAATCTGTTCGACAACCTGCCGGACATCGACCCGGTCACCTATGGTGCGTTCCTGTACAACTCGGTTCAGGCGGGCGAAGGCGTGTATGGCCGGATTTTCCGGGCCGGCGCGCGCTTCAAGTTCTGATCGGACGAAATGCAAACAGAAGAGGCGGTCTCTTATCGAGGCCGCCTTTTTCGTAAAGGAGGAATTTTCGATGAAGCTGTTTCCCATCATTCTGATCTGCGGGTCTGTGCTGGCTCCGCCGACTTTCGCAGCCGATGCACCGTCCGGTCAGGCGATGTCAGCGGAGAGCGTCGCGGAAAAGAAAATCTGCCGCCGGGAAACGGTAACAGGGTCGTTCATGCCCAAGCGCACTTGCCATACGCGAGCGGAGTGGGAAGCGATCGAACAGAATGCGAATGCGGAAAAGGACCGAGCAGGTACACGCTCATTGTCGGGGAATTGGCGTCCGAACTAAACGCGGCACGAAAAAGCTGCGTGACTGGGATATTCACCATTCACCTTATATCCACGGCTGTGTTGATCGGGATCAACAGCATCTTCCAATGGACAAAGCCCTCCTGAGCCTAGCGGCTTCTTCTCCTCCTTTACAGTCCCCCCAGGACGGGCTCGCGGCTGTTGCATTTCAGCGACATGGCGGCGAGCAAAATTATCGCAGATTAGTTCCGTAGCTTTACTTTTGTTAAATGGCTGAGCAGGCTTTGTTCGTCCGCGCCGTTTCGACGCCACGCAAGTGGCCAGACAGGGCGGAGAGAGGCAGAGACACTCGAAGCAAGGGGTAGAGCTTTGATCCATATTAAGAAGAGCATGTTGCGTTCCGGCGCGGCACCGATGATCCTGTCCATGGCACTGGTCGCAGGGCCTGCCTTCTCTCAGAGCGAACCCCAGGCGGCGGCTCCCGAAGCAGAAGATACGATCATTGTCACCGGATCGCGCATCCAGCGGCCGGATCTCGAAGCGAGCAGTCCTGTGGCTGTGCTCTCCGCTGAGCAGATCAAACAGGTCAATACCGTGACGGTCGAACAGATCCTGTCGTCCAACCCCCAATTCATGGCGGGCTTCGGCGGATCTTCCAACAACCCGGGCGATGGTTCGGCCACGGTCGACCTTCGCGGCCTGGGGGAAAACCGCACGCTGGTGCTGATCGATGGCAAGCGTGCGCCTTTCTACGATACGTCGGGCGCTGTCGACGTCAACAGCATCCCCACGGCACTGATCAAGCGGATCGATGTGCTGACCGGTGGCGCATCCGCCGTTTATGGCTCGGATGCCGTGGCGGGCGTGGTCAACTTCGTTCTGGACGATCGGTTCGAAGGGCTCGCAGCCGATGGCAGCAGCCAGATTTCCAGCCGGGGCGACGGCGCGCTCTATAATATCAGCCTGACTGGCGGCATCAAATTGGGTGATCGGGGCAATCTGGTCGTGTCGGGCGGCTATTCAAAGCGTAACGGCGTCTATTTCGGCGCTCGCCGCCGGAACGCAACCGCGCTGGATTCGAGTGACCTGGTCAGCTCCGGCGGCTCCAGCAATGGCGTCCCAACGCTGTTCGACATTCCCGGGGACGAGGACGGCACCGTTGGGGGGCTGCAACAGGTCCAACCTGATGGCTCGCTGTCCAGCGATGTCGAGCTCTACAACTTCAATCCCGTCAACTATGCCCAGTTGCCCTTCGAACGCTATAATGTGATGGCGCTCGGCCGGTATGAAGTGACCGACGGCGTAGAGGCTTATGGCCGTTTCAGCTACAGTCATGTGAAGGTCGAGACGAACCTGGCGCCGACGGCGACCGCAGGTTTCGGCTTCAATCTCGATCCCAGCAACCCCTTCCTGTCGGATGCGATGCGCGCCGCCTTCTTCGACCAGGTGGCCAATCCCTTCCTGCAGATCAACGATGGATCGGATGTCGCTGAAGATCCCACGGCGCGTGCGGGAACGTCCAACATCGGCATCCGCCGCCGCATGGTCGAAACCGGCGGCCGTTTGAGCACCTACACCACGAACAATTTTCAGTTTGTGGGTGGTCTGCGGGGGCAGATCGGCGATGGGCTGAACTATGATCTCTTCGCGCAATACGGGCAATCGAAGCGCGACACCGTGCTGCGTAACGACCTGTCCTATACGGCTCTGCAGCAAGCGCTGGACGTGGTCCAGGGGCCCAACGGCCCGCAATGCTTCGATCCGTCCAATGGCTGCGTGCCGCTCAACATCTTCACCACGACGCCGGTGACACAGCAGCAGCTCGCCTTCGTTCTGCGTAACGCGACGGAAAATACCAAGACAACCCAGTTCATCGCGGGCGGCAGCCTGGCGGGTGACATCGGTTTTCTGAAGAGCCCCTGGGCCGACGGCCCGGCGGCTTTCTCGATCGGTGCGGAATATCGCCGGGAAAAGGGCACGACCAAGGTCGATCCGCTCTATGCGTCGGGCGATCTCATCTATTATGGTCAGGGTCAGAACATTTCCGGCAAATATGACGTCAAGGAACTTTATGCGGAACTGAAAATGCCGCTGGTTCAGGAACGGCCGGGCATCTACGCGCTGAATGTGGAGGGCGGGTACCGTTATTCCGATTACTCGACCGTCGGGTCGGTTCATACCTACAAGTTCGGCGGCGACTATGCGCCGATCAATGGCGTGCGTTTGCGCGGCATCTATCAGCGCGCCGTTCGCGCCCCTAATCTCTATGAACTATACTCTCCCGTCGTGGCAGCCACCGGCAGTCTTCAGGTCGATCCTTGTGCGGGCAGCAATGTGCCTGCCGACATCGCTGCCATCTGTATCGCGCAGGGGGCTCCGACCGTGGGCGCGATTGCGCAGCCGATTTCGGGTCAGGTCAACATCTTCACTGGCGGAAATCAGAATCTGCATGAGGAAAAGGCCGATACGGTCACGCTCGGCCTGGTGGTAAACCCGCCGTCTCTGCGGAATTTCACTTTCTCGCTCGATTATTACCGCATCAAGATAAAGGATGCGGTCGATGACACGCCCGTCTTCGTGACGATGAACCAATGCTATAATATCGATAAGGACCCCAACAGCGCCGCTTGTGCCGGCATCGTGCGCAACCCGGTAACAGGCGGACTCAGCGGCGACACGACCATTGGCGTGCCATCGCAGCTGGGCAACGTCGCCGGCATCAAGACGGAGGGGCTGGACATCACCGCCAGCTATCGCGGCGGTTCGTCGGAAGGCTTCAATTACAGCATCAACTTCGCTGGCACCTACGTCTTTTCGTTCAAGAAGCAGAGCGATCCGACTTCCCCCGTTTATGAATGCGCGGGTACTTTCGGCGGTGCATGCGACATGGAGCCGCTGCCGGAATGGAAGCATGTTCTGGACCTGAACCTCGGCTTCAAGGGCTTCACGTTGAACAGCCGCTGGCGCTATCTGGGTTCGGTCAAGCAAGATGCCGCGACCGACATCCTGAGGTCCAAGATCGGCGGATACTCCTATTTCGATGAGACGCTCAGCGTCAATGTCGAAGATGGAGTGACGTTCCGCCTGGGCGTGCTGAACTTGTTCGACAAGAAGCCTCCGATCGTGGGCGACACGGTCGGCGCGTCAGCCAACGGCGGCAGCACCTTCCCCAATACCTATGATGTGATTGGGCGGCAGTTCTTCGCCGGCGCGTCGATCAAGTTCTGATGCTGAAGGGCCGGGGCCGATCATTAAGGCGGTCCCGGCCCGGTTTATTGCCGCTATGACGGGGGAATGACTCACCGCGAATCGGTTCTTTACGATCCCACCTGGCTCCCGCACAGGATCGATCCGGATCGTGGCGAGATACTGTTCCTGCGCTGTGATCCCGATAGGATCGCCGCCGCCTCCTTCATTGACGGGCGTACGGACATCGGCGTCGGCTCCTACCTTGCCCTGCCTATTGCCGATCTGCTGCGACAGCCTTTGCCATCCCGCCCCACCTGCCGTTTTCTCTTCCATATCGGTTTTTGCGGCTCGACTTTATTGTCGCGGCTGATCGAGGCGCCTGGTCATGTGCGGGTGCTGCGGGAGCCGAACATATTTGCCGATCTGGCGAATTATCGCGCCGCGCTCGACCGAAGGGAAAGCAATGCGGAAATGAGCGACCGGTTGGTGCAGCATATCTGTTTGCTGCTCCATCGCCCCTGGTCCCCTGGCGAGATCATGGTGGTGAAGCCATCCAACTGGGCCAATAATCTGTTGCCCTCGATAATGTCCGTCGGTCCGCTGAAAGCGATTTTCCTCACCATGACGCGCCTGGCCTTTCTTCAGGCGGTGTGCCGGGGCGGCAGCGATCGGCTGGCCTTTGCGGCTCGGGCGGCAGTCCATCTGTCCAGCAGGGGCACGCGCGACGCCAGTCAGGTGTCGGGCGCTCTGGCTCGCAAAGGCGACGATCTGGATCGCTTGCTCGCGCTAACGCTGGTGCTGCATGCGATCCAGCAGCGCGCCTTTGAAAAAGCGATGAAGCAGTCTGGTCAAAAGGAGATGCGCCTTCTCTATGGGGAGGGTTTGCGGACGGACCCACGGCATCTTGCTCGTCAGGCGATGCAAACGCTGGCGGTGCCGCAGCCGATGCTGGCGGATACCGTTGCGCATTGGTCCGGACGGAACGCCAAGGCGCCGGATCAAGCTTATTCAGTGCAGGACGAAAGGGATGCGGACGGCCGGGCCGCAACAGCCATCGGGGACCGGATGGAGGCAGCCTTGCAATGGGCGAACGAAGCTTTGGGTAACTGAATGCGGGATCAATCGGGTTGCTGGCCTGTCCGAAGCCAGCCTGTCACCGAAAGGCGTTCGGCGCCGGCAAAGGGCGCCACATGGCTCACACTGTGCGGTTGCCCGATGGCGAATAGGCTCAGTCTGTTGAAGTGAGGAACGAATATGTCGGTGACATTCTCGCCCGCGCCATGGAACAGCAATAGCCCGCCCCAATCCGGTCGCCATCCCGGCGTCAAACCCAATATATAGGCCAGCCGCCTATTCTTGCCGGCGACGGCATCATCATGCCGCGTCAGGAAGTCTCCCGGCCGATAGCGGGTGGCCTGCGCATCGGCAAAGCCGATCCCCTTTTCTCCTGTGATCGCCGCGATGAATTCCAGGACCTCCTGAGAACTCATGAAGGTTGCAAAAGCCGCGAGATGCTCGCTGGTCGCTTGCCTCTTCGATTTTTCATCCGGCACGCGGATGGTGTCGAACTGGAACTGAAAACCATGACTGGCCTTGGCGAACATGGCCTGTTCCAAGGTCTTGCGCGTCTCGTCCGGCAAAGCATCGAACCGATCGGCAGCGATTTCGAAGACCTGGCTTTCGCCGTTGATGACATGGCGCCAATCGGAGCGTTCGCTCAGACTGGCGCGCAACGCCAGAGCCTGAGGGGCTTCAAGGAAATCGGCGATCTGCACGCGGCCCTCGCATGCAAAATGCTCTCGCAAAATCGCTTCGTCCAAGTCCGGATTCAATTTGAACATGGGGAATGAAGGGCGTTCCATATGGACGGACTATAACGATTTTCCCGTCCGGGAAACGCCCCTCTTTGGCTCCCGCATCAGCCCACACTCAACCTCAACGCCCCATCCCCTTCATCCACCCTCACCGTCGCGCCATCCGGCACTTCGCCGCGCAGGATCAGGTCGGCCAGCGGGTCCTGCAAATAGCGCTGCACCGCGCGCTTCAGCGGCCTTGCGCCATAGACCGGATCATAACCCACCCGGCCCAGCCATGCCCGTGCGCCGTCGGTCAGGTCGAGCTTCACCTTCCGGTCCTTCAGCAGCTTGCCGATCCGCGCCACCTGGATGTCCACGATCGGCGCCATATGGGCGGCGCCCAGGCGGTGGAACAGGATCACCTCGTCCAGCCGGTTCAGGAATTCCGGCCGGAAATGCGCGCGGACGATGTCCATCACCTGATCCTCGACCTTTTCGACCGGCTCGTCATCGGCCAGGCTGGCGATGAACTGGCTGCCAAGGTTCGACGTCAGTACGATGATCGTATTGGTGAAGTCCACCGTCCGGCCTTGCCCATCGGTCAGGCGGCCGTCATCCAGCACCTGGAGCAGCACGTTGAACACATCGCCATGCGCCTTCTCCACCTCGTCGAACAGCACGACCTGATAGGGCCGGCGACGCACGGCTTCGGTCAGCACGCCGCCTTCCTCATAGCCGACATAACCCGGCGGCGCGCCGATCAGCCGGGCGACCGAGTGCTTCTCCATGAACTCGCTCATGTCGATGCGCACCATCGCGCTGTCGTCGTCGAACAGGAATCCGGCGAGCGCCTTGGTCAGCTCGGTCTTGCCCACGCCCGTGGGCCCCAGGAACAGGAATGATCCCAGCGGCCGGTTCGGGTCCTGCAAACCCGCCCGCGAACGGCGCACCGCGGTCGACACGGCCTTGACCGCATCGGCCTGGCCGATGACGCGCTTGCCCAGTTCCTCTTCCATGGCGAGCAGCTTCTCGCGCTCGCCCTCCATCATCCTGTCGACGGGGATGCCGGTCCAGCGGCTGACGACCGAAGCGATGTCCTCGCTCGTCACTTCCTCGCGCAGCATCGCGCCCTGCGTGACGTTCTGGGCCTCGGCCAGCTTGCGCTCCAACTCCGGAATGCGGCCATAGGCCAGCTCGCCCGCCTTGGCGAGGTCGCCCGCGCGCTGCGCCTGGTCCAGTTCGACGCGGGCAGCGTCCAACTGCTCCTTGAGCTTGCTTTCGCCCGCGATCTTGTCCTTCTCCGCCTGCCAGCGCTGGGTGAGTTCGGCCGACTGCTGCTCCAGATTGGCGAGGTCTTCTTCCAGCGCCGCCAAGCGATCCTGCGACGCCTTGTCGGTCTCCTTCTTCAGCGCCTCCCGCTCGATCTTGAGTTGGATGATCCGCCGGTCGAGCGTCTCGATCTCCTCCGGCTTGCTCTCCACCTCCATGCGCAACCGCGAAGCCGCCTCGTCCATCAGGTCGATGGCCTTGTCCGGCAGGAAACGGTCGGTGATGTAGCGGTTGGAGAGAGTCGCCGCCGACACGATCGCGCCGTCGGTGATCCGCACGCCATGGTGGAGTTCGTATTTCTCCTTCAGGCCCCGCAGGATGGAGATGGTGTCCTCCACCGTCGGCTCGCCCACGAAGACAGGCTGGAACCGCCGTTGCAACGCGGGGTCCTTCTCGACATATTTGCGATATTCGTCGAGCGTGGTCGCGCCGATGCAGTGCAGTTCGCCGCGCGCCAGGGCAGGCTTCAACAAATTGCCCGCATCCATCGCGCCCTCGGACTTGCCCGCACCGATCAGCGTGTGCATCTCGTCGATGAAGAGGACGATCTGGCCTTCCGCGCCCTTCACCTCGTCCAGAACGCCTTTCAGCCGCTCCTCGAACTCGCCGCGATATTTGGCGCCCGCGATCAGGCTCCCCATGTCGAGCGCCATCAGCGTGCGGTCCTTCAGCGTATCGGGCACGTCGCCATTGGCGATGCGCAGCGCCAGCCCCTCGGCAATGGCGGTCTTGCCGACGCCGGGATCACCGATGAGGACGGGATTGTTCTTGGTGCGGCGGGCCAGGATCTGGATCGTCCGCCGGATTTCCTCGTCACGGCCGATCACGGGGTCCAGCTTGCCCTCGCGCGCCGCTTCGGTCAGGTCACGGGCGAATTTCTTGAGCGCATCGTAGCGATCCTCCGCGCCCGCCGTGTCGGCGGTGCGCCCCCCGCGCAGATTGTTGATCGCGGCATTCAGCGCCTCCGCCTTCACACCAGCCGCCGCCAAAGCCTTGCCGGCCGCCGTGGTGGTGGCGAGGGTGAGGGCCAGCAACAGCCGCTCGACGGTGACGAAGCTGTCCCCCGCCTTGGTCGCGATCTGTTCGGCACTGTCCAGCACGCGCACGGCATCATTGTCCAGGCCGGGGGTCTGCTGCGCGCCGCTGCCGGATACGGCAGGCACCTTGGCTAGCGCTGCGTCGGTTTCGCGCAGCGCCACGCCGGCGTCGCCGCCCGCTGCCTTGATCAGGCCGGAGGCCATGCCCTGCTGGTCCTCCAGCAACGCCTTCAGCAGATGCTCCGGGCCGATGCGCTGATGGCTCATCCGGATCGCGACGGTCTGCGCCGACTGGAGGAAGCCCTTGGCGCGGTCAGTGAATTTTTCGAGGTTCATCATGTTCCCCTTCGTGAAGCTCGTCACGATGTAATGTTGCATAAAAGCAACACAAGAGGCTCTACGCAAATATCCTTACGTCCTGGCGCACCGTGTTCCTTATGAAGGCGGGAAGCCGGTCCCACCGTCAGAACTGGACTCCTGCATTGGCTCAGGCCGACCTTCGGGTCGCGGGAGCACGCTGCGTTAAACCTCGGGCGGGGAACACATGTTCCCTATCGCTTCACCGCTTTTGGCGCATCCGGGGCAAAGGCGTCCCCGAAGAAATCCCCCTTGTACCAGAGCGGCGCCTGCGGCTCGTCCGCGATCTCCCGCGCGATGGCATAGTTCACCTTGGCGAACTTGGCCGCCGCGCCCCAGTTGAAGGGCAGGCTCATCTGGTCGGAAAGCTGGTGATAGTCGGTCTTGAGGAAATGTTCGAACGCCTCTTTCCCCGGCCCGGCGAAACCGGTCATCAGAAACACCGCCGGCACCCCCTCCTGCACGAAGCGATAATGGTCGGACCGGGTGAACAGCCCTTCGGCCGGCAGGGGATCGGGCGAGAGCGAAACGCCCTCGGCCTTCGCCGCTTTCTCGACAATCGGCCCCAGGGTCGAATGATCGGCGCCGAAGGCGATCACGTCCTGAAAATCATAGGTCAGGATCGGCATGTCGAGATTGACCACGCCGACCAGCTTGCCCCCCGCCGGCAGGACGGGGTTCCGCGCCAGATATTGCGACCCCAGCAGCCCGTCTTCCTCCGCCGTCACCGCCGCGAACAGGATGGAGCGTTTCGGCCGCTCCCCGCTCTCCGCAAAGGCCTTGGCCACCGCCAGCAGGGTCGCCACGCCCGACGCATTGTCCATCGCGCCATTATAGACCCTGTCCGGCCCCTTGCCGTCTTCCTTGACCCCCAGATGGTCGAGATGCGCCATCAGCAGCACATATTCCCGGGCCAGCGCCGGGTCGGAACCGGGCAGCACCGCCAGCACATTGCGGCTGGGCGCGGTCTCGACGGTGCTGGTGCGGTCGATGCGGATGCCGGGCTTCAGCGCGAAGCCCTTGGGGCGGACGCCCTTCTTCTCCGCCTCGGCGCGGATCGCGGCCAGGCTCCTGCCCGATCCGGCGAGCAGCGCGTCGGCGGCGGCGCCGGTCACTGTGCCGGTGCCGCGGATCCCGGGAGTGCGGACATAGGGCTGGCCGTCTTTTTCCAGCCAGCTCACCGTCGGATGCTGCGCCCGGTCGCGCAGCTTCTCCCAGGGGGTGCGGCGCAGATAGCCGGTGGTGGGAATGGTGATGAGGCCGATGGCCCCGGCCTGCTGCGCCGCCAGCGCCTTTTCGGCGGCCAGGTGCGCGCCGATCTCGCTCGGCATGCCGACGGGCGAGCCGGACAGCGCCACCGCGAACTTGCCGCGCAGGTCGAGACCGGCATAGTCGTCGATCTTCTCGCGCCCGGATTTCAGGCCATAGCCGACGAACACCGCCTGCGCCTCGATGCTTTGCCGCGGCTCCCGGCCGAAGGCGCCGACCGCGACATCGTCGCCATTGGCGAAGCGCCTGCCGCCGATGTCCATCGACGGGGCGGCCCCCTTGTCGAGCCGCGCCACGGCAAGCGTCACGGGCTGATACCAGCTGTCGGCAACCGCCTGCCGCAGACCCAGTGTCTCGAACCGCGCGGCGACATAGCGGGCGGCGATGTCATAGCTGCGCGTGCCCGCGTCGCGCCCCTCCAGCAGGTCGTCGGCCAGGAAGCCGATGTCGGCCCGAATGCCCTCCGCACTGATGGCCGGCGCGGTTTCGGCGGGTGCGGTTCCGGCGGGTGCGGTTCCGGGGGTGGCGAGGGCAAGGGCGAAGGTGGAAGCGAAGGCGAAGGACCGAAGGCGCATCGGGTGCGAAAACCTCTGTTTATGGTTGGAAGGGAAACCTAGCGCGCTGGTTTCGTCTGTCCAGCGGCCTCTCGCCCTTGCCGGAGGATGAGGCGCCTCTCCCACATGCGTATTGCACAGCTAAAACGCCCCGCTATGCTGCCCGCCAATCCACTGACCATCATGAGGCGCCGATGACCTTCTCCCCCATTTCCCGCCGGATGGCCCTGATGCTCGGCCTGTCCTCGCTCGCGTTCGTGCCCATGATGCAGGCGGCGGCTGCTCCGGCGTCCCAGGCGGCGAGCGCGCCCGCGCCGCTTTCCAGCCTGGTCGCGGCGGTGAACATTCCCTATGAGCAGTTCACGCTGAAGAACGGGCTGCGCGTCATCGTCCACACCGACCGCAAGGCGCCGGTCGTGGGCGTGTCCATCTGGTATCATGTCGGCTCGCGCTTCGAACCGGCGGGCAAGACCGGCTTCGCCCATCTGTTCGAACATCTGATGTTCTACGGTTCCGAAAATGCCGACGGACCTTTCTTCGGGCGGCTGGAGGACATCGGCGCCACCGACTGGAACGGCACGACCTGGTTCGACCGCACCAATTATTTCGAGACGGTGCCGACCGGCGCGCTGGACCGGGCGCTGTTCCTGGAATCCGACCGCATGGGCCATCTGCTGGGCGCCGTCACCCAGACCAAGCTCGATACCCAGCGCGGCGTCGTGCAGAATGAAAAGCGCATGGGCGAGAATGAGCCCTATGGGCTGGTCGAATATGCGCAGCTCGCCGCCATGCTGCCGGAGGGGCATCCCTACCGCCACTCCACCATCGGTTCGATGGCGGACCTGAACGCCGCCAGCCTTGCCGATGTGCAGACATGGTTCAAGACCCATTATGGTCCGAACAACGCCGTGCTGGTGCTGGCGGGCGACATCGACGTGCCGACGGCGAAGGCCAAGGTCGAGAAGTGGTTCGGCAATATCCCCGCCGGTCCCGCGCCCAAGGATGTGGATGCGGCCGTCCCGACGCTCGACAGGGACGTCGAGAAGTTGATGCACGACAATGTCGCCGCCACCCGGCTCTATCGCAACTGGATCGTGCCGGGGGTGAATTCGGACGATCTGACGCCGCTCAACCTGGCGATGGCTGTGTTCGGCGGCCTCAAATCCTCGCGGCTCGACAATATCCTCGTGCGGGACGAGAAGATCGCCGTGGGCGTGAAGGCCAGCATCCAGCCCTTCGAGAAGCTCTCCATCGCGGAGATCACCGTGGACGTGAAGCCGGGACAGGACCCGGCGGCGGTGGGCAAGCGGCTCGACCAGCTTCTGGCCGACTATCTCGCCAAGGGGCCGACGGCGGACGAGGTGCAGCGCGCCGCGACGCAGCAGCTTTCGGGCACCATCGGCGGGCTGGAGAAGGTCGGCGGCTTCAGCGGCAAGGCGGTGACGCTGGCCGAGGGCGCCGTCTATTCGGGCGATCCGGCCAAATATAAGAAGGATCTGGCCGCCGCCGCCGCCGCGACGCCCCAATCGGTGAGCGAGGCGGCGCGCAAATGGTTGTCCCGCCCGGTGTTCCGCCTGACCGTGGCCCCGGGCGAGCGGTCGGCCGAGGACAATGCGCTGGCGGGCAACGCGACCCATCATCCGGCCTATTTCCGCGATCCCAAGAAGCCCGCGCCGGTCGCGGCGACCCCGCCGCCGCCCACAAAAATCGCTGAGCCGGGGATCGAGCCGGTCAAGGACCTGGAATTCCCGGCGGTCGAGCATGCGACGCTCAAGAACGGCATTCCCATCGTCTTCGCGCGCCGAGCAACGGTGCCGGTGGTGCGGGTGTCGGTGTCCTTCGATGCGGGCAATGCGGCCGACGACAAGGCGAAGCTGGGCACGGCGGGCCTGACCACCGCGCTGCTGGACGAAGGCACGACGACGCGCAGCTCCGTGCAGATCGCGGAGGAGCAGGAACGGCTGGGCGCCTCGATCAGCGCGGGCAATGGCATGGACGCGACCAATGTCGGCCTCTATGCGCTCAAGCCCAATCTGGACGCCTCGCTGGGCCTGCTGGCGGACGTGATCCGCAACCCGGCCTTCGCGCCGGCGGAGGTCGAACGCCTGCGCGGCCAGGTGCTGACCCGGATCGCGGCGGAAAAGACCGAACCCATGCCGATCGCGCAACGCCTGCTGCCGCCGCTTCTCTATGGGCAGGCGCATCCCTATGGCATTCCCTTCACCGGATCGGGCACGGAAAGCGGCGTCAAGGCGGTGACGCGGGCCGATCTCGTCGCCTTCCACGACAAATGGATGCGGCCCGACAATGCGACGATCTTCGTCACCGGCGACACGACGCTGGCCGACGTGATGCCGCTGCTGGAAAAGCGCTTCGGGGACTGGAAGGCGCCCAAGGCGGCCAAGGGCGCCAAGCTGTTCCGCATGGACCGCATGATGCGCCCTTCGCGCATCATCCTGGTCGACAAGCCGCAAAGCCCGCAGTCGATGATCCTCGCCGGGCTGCTCACCAACAAGGCGGGCACGGACAATCCGGTGACGCTGCTGACCGCCAATGAGGTGCTGGGCGGCAGCTCGACCTCCCGCCTGATCATGGACCTGCGAGAGACCAAGGGCTGGGCCTATTATGCGGGCAGCGCGCTGCCCGGCGTCAAGGAGACGATCCCGCTGCTGGTCTATGCCCCGGTCCAGACCGACAAGACCGGGGAGTCCATCGTCGCCGCGCGGAAGGACATCAGCGACTTCCTGACCGCCAAGGGCACGACGGAGGCGGAACGCAACCAGACGATCAACAGCCAGATCCTGTCGCTGCCCGGCAGTTTCGAAACCTCGTCCGACCTGCTCGGCGCGATGATGCGCAACCGGATGCTCGGGCGGCCGGACGATTATTATGAGACGCTACCGGGCGTGTACCGCGCGATGACGGCTGCCGATCTCGACAAGGCGGCGCGGGATGCAATCAATCCCGACCGGCTGATCTGGGTGGTCGTGGGCGACGCGAAACTGGTGAAACCGCAGCTTGACGTCGTCGGCCTTCCGGTGGAAATGGGCACATTGGCCGATTGACGGTTACGTAAAGGAGAAGTGCTATGGCAGCAGTGGATGGCGCCTATGACTGCGTCGCGAAAACGCCGATGGGCGACCAGAATGGCGTGCTGACGGTCATCAGCTCGGGCGATGGCTTTCATGGCACCTTCGCGGGCATGATGGGTTCGCTCGACGTGGCCGAGGGCAAGGTGGACGGCAACAAGCTGCGCTGGAAGATGAACATGACGCTGCCCATGCCGATGACGCTGGAATGCGAGGCGGAGGTGAATGGCGACGCCATCGCCGGGACGATGCAGCTTGGCGCGTTCGGCACGGCGGGCTTTTCGGGGACGCGCCGGGCCTGAGGGTTTCAGCAGGGCGGAAAAAGGGCTGGAAACGCGAGTTTCCGGCCCTTTTTCGTGCCGCGCCAAAAACTTCCCCTGTGCGCAACGTGGGCGCGCTTGCGGGCGCGGCAGGTCGTGGCCCGTTTTAACTCCACCCCGCCCAAGGCTGCTTCTGCTCCCATCCCGCGATGGAGAGAAACGAAAATCCCTTGACGTAGGACATTAGTTAGCTATCTAAGAAAAATGTCCCGATCGGAGTTGAAGCGCGCCCTCGCGCATAAAATGCCGCAGGTGGCGCGCCAGTGGCGGCAACTGGCCGATCTGGCGCTGGCGGAGTTCGGTGTGTCGAACAGCGCGGGCTGGTGCCTCATCTATCTCGACCGGCTGGGCCCCGACGTCCGGCAGGCGGATCTGGCGGAGGAACTGGGCATCGCCCAGCCTTCGCTGGTCCGGACCCTGGACCAGTTGCAGGCGGCGGGGCTTGTGGAGCGCGTACCCAATCCCGATGATCGGCGGTCGAATCGAGTCGCCTTCACGCCGGAGGGGCAGGAGCTGGTGGGCCGGATAGAGGCCAGGCTGGAGAATCTTCGGCGCGAATTGCTCGACGGCGTGCCCGACGCCGCGATCGAGATCATCGTCAACCTGCTGAACCTGCTGGAGCGGCGCATGGCCGAGCGGCGGGGTCAGTCGTAACGGGACCGCCCGCCATGAATGGCCCGACATGCGAGCGCTGATATGAACGCCCTTGGAGAGCGCATCGGCTGGCCTGCCGCGCTCTTTTCCCTGAAATGCTTCGCGGCGGCGATGCTGGCGCTCTATGTCGCGCTCAGCATCGGGCTGGAGCGGCCCTATTGGGCGTTCCTGACCAGCTATATCGTCGCCCAGCCGCTGGCCGGGGCGGTGATTTCCAAGGCGGTGTTCCGCGTCATCGGCACGCTGACCGGCGCGATCTTCTCCGTCGCCATCGTGCCGCCGCTGGTCAATGCGCCGGAACTGCTGTCGCTCGCCATGGCGCTTTGGCTGGCCCTGTGCGTCTTCGTCTCCCTGCTCGACCGCACGCCGCGATCCTATATGTTCGTGCTGGCGGGCTATAGCGCCTGCCTCATCGTCTTCCCCGACGTCGACACGCCGCAGACCATCTTCACCGTGGCGACGCTGCGCGTGCAGGAAATCACCATCGGCATCATGTGCGGCAGCCTGGTCCACGGCGTCGTCTTCCCCGGCTCCATCACCAACCTGCTGCTGGCGCGGGTGGAGGCGATGCTGCGCGATGCGGAGCGCTGGTCGCATGACGCCATCGCGTTGGAGCCGGTGGAGGGGCTGGCGCAGGAACGTCGCCGTCTGGCGCAGGACATCACCGAACTGCACCAGATGTCGGTGCATCTGCCCTTCGACATCAGCCGCCTCGCGCCTCGCGTGCGCACGGTGCGCGCGATGCAGGACCAGCTTTCGCTGCTGCTGCCCCTGGGCGCGGCCGTGGAGGACCGGCTGGCCATGCTGAAGGCGGCGAGCGGCGGAAAGGTGCCGCGGGAGGTCGAAGAACTTATCGCGGATGTCCGCGCCTGGATCGTCAACCCCGGCGACGACATCATCCTTCGCACCGCGGCGGCGGATGCCCTGATCGCCCGCTGCGCCGCTCTGGAGCCTGCGGCGCGGGCGGAGATGGGGTGGGCGGACATGATGCGCCTCAGCCTGTTCGCCCGGCTGGCCGCCCTGATCGCGGCGCATCGTGACTGCCGCGACCTTTACGACCAGATGGTGACGCACAGGCGGGAAGCCGTCAGCCCCCGCGTCGGTGAGTTGCTGGAGGGGCGGCGCAACCGCGAACTGCACAGGGATTATGCCGGGGCGGCGCGCGGGGCCTTCGGCGCCTTCGTCACCGTGGCGCTGGGCTGCGCATTGTGGATCGGCAGCGGCTGGAAGGACGGCGGCAGCGCGGTGATGCTGGCGGGCGTGTTCCTTTCCCTGTTCGCGGCGTCGGACAATCCGCTGGCGCCGCTCAAGGGCTTCATGATCGGCACCATCGCCGCTTCGCTGCTCGGCGCGGTCTATGGCTATGCGATCATGCCCCGCCTCGACGGCTTCGCCATGCTGGCGGCCGCCTATGCGCCGATGCTGTTGCTGCTCGGCACGATGATGGCGTCGCCCCGCTGGATGGGCATCGCCCTGCCGACGCTGCTGGGGCTGGGCAGCCCGGTGCTGCTGTCGGATCGCTATGTCAGCGCCTTTGCCAGCTACGCCAACGGTACCGTGGCGCAGCTGGTGGGCATCTGGTTCGCGATCATCATGGCCGGGCTGTTGCAGTCGGCCGGTGTGGAGCGGGCGATCCGGCGCACGGTGCGCGCGGGCTGGAACGACATCGCCAACCGCGCCACACTGATGACGCCGCCCGATCTGCGCGGCTGGATCAACCGGATGCTGGACCGCATCGCCCTGTTGGCGCCGCGTCTGGCGGCGGTGCGGTCCGACAGCGGGCGGCCGCTCTACGACGCGCTGCGCGACCTGCGGACCGGCGTCGCCATTGGCGAATTGCGGCAATTGCGGCTCGACCTGCCCGCCGATGAAGCGGCGCCGCTGGCCGATGTGCTGACGGGCGTCAGCGCGCATTATCGCGGGCTGGACCCGGATGCGCCCGCGCCCGCGAAGCCCGCCCTGCTCACCGACATCGACCATGCGATCAGCGACCTGTCGCGCAATCCCAGCGCGGTGATCCGGCGGGAGGCCATACTCGCGCTGGTCAGCCTGCGCCGCAACCTGTTCCCTGAAAGCGAAGGCTATCGGAGAGTGGCCGCATGACCGGAGAAATCGCCCTGGGCGGCGTCTATGTGCCGACCCTGTTGTTGCTCGCGCTGGTGGCGCTCATCCTGAGCTGGGGCGTCACCCGGCTGATCGGCGCTTTCGGGCTCTATCGTTTCCTCGCCTATCGCGCGGCGGTCGACCTCAGCATCTTCGTGCTGGTGCTGGGCGCGCTCGCCCTCCTCGTTCCCACCCTTGGAATCCGCCTATGAACCGTTTTGCCGCCACGCTGATCCCCCCTGCCCTGATCAGGAGCGCCGCCACCATCGTCATCGTCATCGCGGCCGTGCTGGTGGCGATATGGATGTGGAACCATTATGAGCGCAGTCCCTGGACCCGCGACGGGCGGGTGCGCGCCGATGTGGTGCGGGTGACGCCGGACATTGGCGGGCTCGTGACCTCCGTCGCCGTGCATGACAACCAGGCGGTCAGGGCGGGCGACCTGCTGTTCGTGATCGACCGGCCGCGCTATGCGCTGGCGCTGGAGCAGGCGGAGGCGCAGATCGCCAGCGCCCGGGCCACACTCGGTCAGGCGCGGCGGGAGGCGACCCGCGACGTCGCGCTGGGCGAACTGGTGGCGAAGGAGGCGCATGAACAGAATGTCGCGCGCGTCGCGACGGCGGAGGCTGCGCTGGCCGAAGCGATGAGCGCGCGCGATGCCGCCGCCCTCAATCTCAAGCGAACGCGGGTGGTCGCCTCGGTCAACGGCGTGGTCACGAACCTCGACCTGCATCCGGGCGATTTCGTCGCGGCGGGGCAGCAGGCCATGGCGCTGGTCGACCGCGACAGCCTGCGCATCGAAGGCTATTTCGAGGAAACCAAGCTGCCGCTGGTCTGCATCGGCGCGCCGGTGACGGTGCGGCTGATGGGCGAGGCGCAGGACCTCTACGGGCGGGTCGACAGCATCGCCTACGGCATCAACGACAGCAGCCGTTCGGATTCGGGCAATCTGCTGCCGACCGTCGAGCCGACCTTCTCCTGGGTCCGCCTGGCCCAGCGCATCCCGGTACGGGTGAAGCTGACGCGGGTACCGCCGGAGGTGAAGCTGATCGCCGGGCGCACGGCCACGGTGACGATCGAACCGGCGCGGAAGGACTCGAAGCCGGGGGTGTGCCGCCATGCATAATGTCGCGGCTCCCGACACCTTCTCGCCGTTCGGGCTGAGCTTGTCGAAGCCCTTTTCTTTCTTGGGAAGCCGACAGCCTTCACCCGAAGGGAGCGGATGTGGGGCGAAGATATGGACGCCCTTTCTGGCCTTGGCGCTGGCCGCCTGCGCCACCGCGGGCCCTGACTATCGCCCGCCGGAAAAGTCCGCCGCAACCGCCCCCGCCGCGCAGGGCGCTTTCCTGTCGGCGCAGGACCCCAGCTTCAGCAATGCCGAACTGCCCGATCATTGGTGGCGGCTCTATAATGATCCCCGGCTGGATGCGCTGGTCGAACAGGCGCTCGCCGCCAACACCGACCTGCGCGTGGCGGATGCGAACCTGACCGCGGCGGAGGCGGTGCTGCGCGAGGCGGAGGCCGGGCGCACCGTCGGCACCACGGTCAGCGGCGGCGGGACGCTTGCCCGGCCCTCCGGCACGGCGGAGAGCCTGCCGGGGGTGGTCGGCTATGATCTGGGCCTTGCCGCCTCCTATCCGCTCGACCTCAACGGCCGGATCAGGCGCGCGATAGAGGCGAGCACCGCCGACCTGGAAACGGTCGTGGCGGCGCGCGACTATGTACGGGTCAGCGTGGCGGCCGCCACGGCCAGGGCCTATGCGCAGGTCTGCGCCGCCAATTATTCGCTGACCGTCAACCGGCGCGTCGTCGCGCTTCAGCGGGAGACGCTCAACGCCACCCAGCGGCTGTTCAGGGGCGGCCGCGGCACCGCCTTCGACGTCAGCCGGGCGCAGGCGGCGGTCGACGCCAGCGAGGCGAGCCTTCCCGCCTTCGATGCACAGCGGCAGAGCGGACTTTATCTGCTGGCGACGCTGTTGGGGCGATCGCCCGCGGATTATCCCAAGGAAGTGGAGGGCTGCGCGGCGCTGCCGGCGCTGAACGCACCCATGCCCGTGGGCGACGGCGTGGCGCTGATCCGGCGGCGGCCCGACATCCGGCAGGCGGAACGCAGCATCGCCGCCGACACCGCCCGCGTCGGGGTGGCGACCGCGGACCTCTATCCGCAGGTCAGCATCGGCGGATCGCTGGGGCTCGCCGGACCGCTTAAAAGCTTCGGTTCGGGCACCAGCTTCGGCATGAGCCTGGGCCCGCTGCTGAGCTGGAGCTTCCCCAACCGGCCTGTCGTCAGGGCGCGGATCGCGCAGGCCGATGCACAGGTACAGGCCGATCTCGCCCGTTTCGACGGAACTGTGCTGGAGGCTTTGCGGCAGACGGAAACGGCGCTGGAAAGCTACCGCCGCCATGCCGAGCAGACGGCCGCGCTCGACCGGGCGCGGGACAGCGCAGGCGTTTCGGCGGCGCAGGCGGGCAAGCTGTTCCGCTTCGGGCGCGGCGATTTCCTGTCCCTGCTGGACGCGCAGCGCTCGCTCGCCAATGCGGAGGCTTCGGCGGCGGCGGCGCGGGTGCAGTTGGTGCAGGACCAGATCGCCATCTTCCTCGCTCTCGGCGGTGGCTGGTCGTAAGCTGGTTTGACCAGATCAGGGCGCAACATGCTCCTGCGCGGGAACTGGCTGCCATTCAGACGGGGAAAAGAACACCCGCCGATCCTGGGGACCGGCGGGTCATGGAGCTGTTGAGACTCCAATGCTTCACGGGATCAATATTGGACGGTGACCGTCACCGCGCGGCGGTTCTGCGCCCAGGCCGCTTCGTCCGAACCCAGGGCGGCGGGGCGTTCCTTGCCATAGCTGACGGTGGTGATGCGGCCGGCGTCGATGCCCAGCGACGCGAGATAGTTCTTCGCCGCATTGGCGCGGCGCTCGCCCAAGGCGATATTATAGTCGCGGGTGCCGCGCTCGTCGGCATGACCCTCTATGGTCACGCGGACATTGGGGTTCTGTTGCAGCCAGGCGGCCTGGCTCTGCAGTATCTGCTGATCCTGCGCGTCGACATCATATTGGTCGGTGTCGAACAGGATGCGGTCCGACGAGACGGAAGCCACGAAATCCTCCTGGCTGCCCTTGACCGGGCCCGAAGGCGTCGCCGGTCCGCCGGTCTGGGCCGAACCGTCGCCGCCGGGGGCAGGCGGCAGTTCCTGCGGCGGCTTCTTGGAGCAGGCGGCAAGGGCTATGACGGCGGTCGCCATCAGCAGGGGACGGGATAGTTTCATCGGGTTGCTCCTCAACATGGTCTGAAAGTCGTTACGCAGTCGGGACGATTCGGTTCCGATATAATGCAGATCAGGAGCGTGGGCAGTCCGCCCTGAGTGGGATGGCCGCGCATATCAGGGCAGCAAGGGCCCCCAGGCCGGGTCCGAACCGCTGAGCGGCGTCGGTATGCGCCGTTCGTTCACGCCGGTCAGGTCGACCTGCCAAACCTGGCTGCTGCCCTCCCGGCCCGGCGTGGTGCGGAAATATTGCAGCACGCGGCCATTGGGCGACCAGCTCGGCTGCTCATCCTGCCAGCCATTGGTCAGGATGCGCTCATTGTCGCCGGTCGGCGTCATGACCGCGATCTTGAAGTCGCCCGAAATCTTGGTGAAGGCGATCAGGTCGCCGCGGGGGCTCCATTCGGGCGTCGCATAGCGGCCGCCGCCATGGCTGATCCGGCGCTGGCCCGAACCGTCGGCGTTCATGACATAGATCTGCTGGCTGCCGGAGCGGTCGCTTTCGAAGACGATCTGGCGGCCGTCGGGCGAATAGCTGCCGCCGACATCGATGCCCGGCGCCGTGGTCAGGCGCACGGGCGCGCCGCCGCTGGCCGAAACGCGATAGATGTCCGTATTGCCGGCGATCGCCATGGAAAAGAGGATGTTGCGGCCGTCGGGCGACCAGCGCGGCGCGAAGGTCGGATTGTTGCTTTCCGTCACCAGCCGCTGCCGTCCCGTGCCGATGTCATAGACATAGATGCGGACCCGGTTGTTCAGGTAGCTCACATAGACGATCGACTTGTAGTCGGGCGAAAAGCGCGGCGTCAGCGCGATCGACTGGCCATTGGTGATGAAACGGTGGTTCGCGCCGTCCGAATCCATGATGGCGAGGCGCTTGGTGCGGTTCCCCTTGGGACCGCTTTCCGCGATATAGGCGATGCGGCTGTCGAAGAAGGGGCTTTCCCCCGACAGGCGCGCATAGATGGCGTCGGCGCATTTATGCGCGGCCCGCCGCCAGTCGCGGGGCGCGACGACATAGCCCTGCCGCGTCAGTTCCTGCTTCAGCGCCACGTCGTAGAGATAGCAGCCGACGGTGATGTCCGCCTCGCCCCCGGTGGTGCGGACGAAGCCCTGCACCAGCGCCTGATAGGCGCCCCATTTATCGTAGGCGGGATTGGTGACTTCGGGAAAGGCGATGGTCGGGATGCCGCCGGGGCCGGAGGGATCGAACAGGCCCGACCCCTTGAGGTCGGCGGCGATCACCTCGGCGATCTTGCGGCCCAGTTCGGTGGAACCGCCTGCGGGCGTGGAGACTTCCGCCTGCGCCGGCAGCGCGGGGACGACGATCTTGAGGTTGGAGGAGGATTCGTCCGTCACATCGACGCTGAGCTGCGCGGAAGCGGCGGGCGCGAACGCCAGCAGCAGCGCCCCCAGCGTGGCGCCGAACATGGCTCGGGCCTTTCCTGTCCTGAAGGGTCGGGTCATTGCGATAGCCTCTTGTCGAAGGAGATGCGGAGGGATTTCCAGCCATCATAAAGAGCGGGCGGCAGCTTGAACGGCGCGGCCAGGCGGATCGCCTTCACCGCCAGTTCCTGATGCAGCGTCACCTGCGTGCGGTTGCTGGCGGTGATGCCGGTGGTGTTGACGACCTGCGGCTGCCCCGCGAGCGAACCGTCGCGGGCAAGCTGCACGTCGACGAAGGTGCGAAGCTGTTCGATGTCCGCGCCGCTCGGGGATTTCCAATAGGGCTTGAGCTGGCGGCGGATTTCCGCGTCCAGCGCGGCCTTCTGCGCGGGGCCCATGGCGGCGGCGGGCGCCGGCGCGGGCTTGCGCGGCGCGTCATCCTCGGTGTCGATGCCCTTCAGGAAATCCTTGCCCAGCAGCGATCCCTTGGGCTTGTCCGCCTTGCCCTGTCCCGAAGCGCGGGCAGGCGCGTCGGACCTGGGCCTGGCGGCGGGCTTCTGCGACGCCTTGGCGGGCGCGGCGGCGGCTGGCTTGGGTTTTTCCGGCGCAGGCTTGGACTTGGCGGGGGCGGGTTTTTCCGCCGCCGGCTTGGGCTTCGGCTTGGCGGCGGGCATATCCTTCTTCGGCGGAGCGGGCGCGGGCTTGGGCGGCGCTGGCTTTGCCACCGGCTTGGGCGGCGCGGGCCGGGGAGCCGGCGGCGCCGGGGTCGGTTCGGGCTGCGGCGCCGGTTCGGGTTCCGGCGCAGGCGCGGCATCCTCGGTCGGCCCTTGCTCCGGCGCGACGCTGGGCGGGGGCGGCTGCGTCGAAACCTGCGGCGCCGTCGACTTCAGCGCCACCTCATCCACCAGGCTGACGTCCATCGGCGGCGAATTGAGCTTCAGGGGGTTGGGAGTGGCCAGAAAGCCGGACGACAGCAGGCCGAACAGCAGGACATGTCCCGCCGTCGCCACGCCAAGGCCGATTTTCTCCGCGCGATCCATCGCCACGACCTATGGCCCCTATTCTGAACCGCTGCTGACAGCGGAACCGCCTTCGGAACCGGTGCTGACCAGCGCGACCTTGTTGAGTCCCGCCCGGTTCAGCTCGCCCATGACCAGCATTACCCGGCCATAGTCCAATCCCTTGTCGGCGCGCAGGAATATCTGCGGCGGTTCGGCCTTGCCGGCATTGGCGGACATGATCTCGGCCAGGCGGCCGGGCAGTTCGGCGTCGCTGATCTGCGCGTCGTCGATGAAGACGCCGCCGTCGCGGTCGATCGACACCACGGTCGGCTTCTGGTCCTGGTCCAGCCCCTTGGCGCGGGTTTCGGGCAGGTTCACCGGCACGCCCGTGACCAGCAGCGGCGCCGTCACCATGAAGATGATCAGCAGCACCAGCATGACGTCGACCAGCGGCGTGACGTTGATGTCCGCCATCGGCGCGCGGTGACGGCCGCGCCGGCCGGAGGGAGGTCCGGACATGGCCATCAGCGCGCTCCTCTTTCACCCGTCACCGCTGCGCCTCCAGCTCGCGGCTCAGCGTCGAATAGAAGCCGTCGGCAAAGCGCGTCAGCCCCGATTCCATCCGGTTGATGCCATGGCTGAAGCGGTTGTAGGCGATCACCGCCGGGATCGCCGCGAACAGGCCGATGGCGGTGGCGAACAGCGCCTCCGCAATGCCCGGCGCCACGACCGCCAGGCTGCTGTTCTGCTCCGCCGCGATGCTGGTGAAGGCCCGCATGATGCCCCATACCGTGCCGAACAGCCCGACGAAGGGCGCGACCGACCCGATGGTGGCCAGGATGTTCAGCCGGTCCGACAGCCGGTCGACCTCCGCCGCGATGGTGCTGGACATGGCGGTCGACAGCCGGTCGCGGGTGCCCTCCCGGTCGATCACCTTCTGCGCGGTGGAGCGTCGCCATTCGGTGACGCCCGCAGCCATCACCCTGGCGGCGGGGAATTCCGCCTTGCCGCGGGCTTCATAGAAGCGGTCTATATCCTCCGCCTTCCAGAAATCCTGCTCGAACGCCCGGCTCTGCCGGCTCGCCTTGCGCAGGGTGAAGCTGAAGCCGATGATCATCGCCCAGGTCCAGATGCTGGCCAGCAGCAGGCCCAGCATCACCACCTTCACGACGATGTCGGCCTGAAGGAACAGGGCCAGCGGCGAAATGGTGGCGGCTTGCGCGGCATTGCCGACCGCAAGGCCAACGTCGGGCATCGAAAGGCTCATGGGTTGATGTCTTCCCCTCTCATCAAACGGCTGAAAATGTCGGTCCAGGGCTTGGGTTGCCGGCGCGGGCGGCCCTGGGGCGTCAGGAAGGCGACGGAAACATCGCCTTGCGTCAGTATTTCCCCATCGCGCATGACCGTCTGATGAATGGAACATGAAGCGGCGCCGACTTTGGTGACGCGGCTCACGACCATCAGGTCATCGTCCAGCCGGGCGGGGCGGCGGTAATGGAGCTGAAGGTCGGTGACGGCATAGACGCCCTCTCCCCCCTCCAGATTGCCGCGCTGGTCGATCCCCGCGATGCGCAGCATGTCCGACCGCGCCCGCTCCATATAGCGTAGATAATTGGCGTGATAGACGAGGCCGGACAGATCGGTGTCCTCGAAATAGACGCGCAGCGGGAAGTGATGCACGGCGGCAATGAACCTTCCGGTCGCCGGCGCGGGCAGCAGGTCTGAAACGGACATGCCGGGGCTTTTAACCATCAAGCAGGCGCGGCGCAAAGCGGGAAATCACAGAAAGATCAGCGCTCCGCCGACCGTCCGGGGCTTTCCGTCCGCTTTCGCCCGTGCGGAAGCTCTGGCGGCCCGCCTGCCATGGCGCTACGGGGACGGCGAACAGGATTCAGTGCAGGAGGGTTTCGGCAATGACGGATATTCGGACCGTGGGCGTGATCGGCGCGGGCCAGATGGGCGCGGGCATCGCGCAGGTGGCGGCGCAGGCGGGCTATGAGGTGATCCTGTCCGACATCGATCTGCCCCGCGCGCAGAAGGGCCGCGACGGCATCATCCGTCAACTCGCAAAGGCTGTGGAAAAGGGCAAGCTGGCGCAGGCCGACGCCGACGCAGCCATCGCCCGGATCACGCCGGTGGGCGAAGTCGCGCCGCTGGCCGCCTGCCAGTTGGTGATCGAAGCCGCGACCGAGCGGGAAGAGATCAAGCGTTCGATCTTCGCCAATGTCGGCGCCCTGCTGGCCGGCGATGCGATCCTCGCCTCCAACACCTCCTCCATCCCGATCACCCGGCTGGCGCAGGCGGCGCCCGATGCGGGGCGCTTCGTGGGCGTGCATTTCTTCAACCCGGTGCCGGTCATGGCGCTGGTCGAGGTCATTCGCGGCCTCGCCACCAGCGCGGAGACGGTGAGCGCGGTGGAAGCATTCGCCGCCAGCCTGGGCAAGCAGGTCGTCCATGCCTTCGACGCGCCGGGCTTCGTGGTGAACCGCATCCTGCTGCCGATGCTCAACGAGGCGGTGTTCGCGCTGGGCGAGGGCGTGGGCAGCGTGGTCGACATCGACAAGGGCGCGATGCTGGGCCTCAACCATCCCATGGGTCCGCTGACGCTGGCGGATTTCATCGGCCTCGATACCTGCCTGGAAATCTGCAAGGTGCTGCAGAACACGACCGGCGATCCCAAATATCGCCCCGCGCCGCTGCTGGTGAAATATGTCGAGGCGGGCTGGCTCGGGCGGAAGACCGGCAAGGGCTTTTACGATTATTCGGGCGCGGAGCCCGTGCCGACGCGTTAAGAGGACAATAGTCCCCCTCCCGTAGACGGGAGGGGTTAGGGGTGGGCGCGAGCGGAGCGAGCTTCTGTCCTCAGTTGCAAATTGCCGCTGGCGCGGCATGCCCACCCCCACCTCCAGCCCGTCCCGCTTGCGGGAGGTGGCTACCCCGCGCTCAACCCATGTTTCTTCATGCAATGGCGAAGCTGGTCATAGGTCAGCCCCAATCCCTTCGCCGTCGCGCGCTGGTTGTAGCGGTAGCGCTCCAGCGCCGCCCGCACGATGGCGGCCTCATGCGCATCGACGGCGGATTTGAGGTCGGTGATCGCGTCATGGCCGTTCGCTATCTGGACGGCTGACGGACCCGCCTCCGCCTCCACCCTTGCCGGCATCAACGCCTTGGGCTTCCACGGCGAGGCGAAGGGATCGAACACGATCGCCGCGACCGGCCGCCCGGGCTCATTCCAGCGATAGACGGCCCGTTCCACCACATTGCGCAGCTCGCGCACATTGCCGGGCCAGTCATGCGCCTCCAGCTCGGCCATGCAGGCGGCGGAAAAGCCCGGCCATTGCGGCCAGCCGATCTCCGCCGCCATGCGCCGCCCGAAATGATCGGCCAGCACCGCGACATCCCCCTCCCGCGCCCGCAGCGGCGGCAAGGTGATCACCTCGAAGCTCAGCCGGTCCAGCAGGTCGGGCCGGAACCGCCCGGCATCGGCGGCGGCGGGCAAATCCTCATTGGTCGCCGCGACGATCCGCACGTCGACGGTCATGGGCTTCGACGCCCCGATCCGCGTCACCTCGCCATATTCGATGACCCGCAGCAGCCGCTCCTGCGCCGCCATGGACAGCGTGCCCAGCTCGTCCAGAAACAGCGTGCCGCCATCGGCTTCCTCGAACCGCCCCGCCCGCGCCCGCGCCGCGCCCGTAAACGCGCCCTGTTCATGGCCGAACAGTTCCGCCTCGATCAGCGTTTCGGGCAGGGCCGCGCAGTTCATGACGATCAGCGGTTCGTCCCAGCGCGGCGAGAGGTGGTGAAGGCGCTCGGCGATCAGTTCCTTGCCGGTCCCGCGTTCGCCGATGACCAGGACCGGCCGGTTGAGTTCTGCCGCCCGCCCGGCCTGCTCGACCGCATCCAGAAAGGCCAGCGACTGGCCGACGAACTGGGTATTTTTCTCCATCCCCAACTTATGGTGAAATTTCCCATCTTTCGGCAAGCCCAATATTCGGACAATCGTAAAAAACCGCGAAATTCCGTCATTTCCGCAAATTGGCACGGCTTCTGCAAAGTTGGAAAGCGAAGCCGCTGACGCATCAAGCGGCACATCGACGAAGGCCAAGGTTCAGGAGTTTATCATGGAAAAGCAAAGCAACAGCGTTCGCGAAATCGGCCAGTTCCTGTCCGTCGCCATCGCCTCCGTCCTGTTCGGATCGACCCTGATCCTTTCGGCGGTCGGCCCGGCCCGCGCCAGCGAAATCCCGATGCTCGCGAACAAGGAATGCCCCGCAGCCTTGCACTATCTGGCGTAAGGCCTGCCTAACAAGTTCGTACCAGGAGTGAAGTTCAAATGGGTATTTTCTCCCGCACCCGCGACATCATCGCCGCCAATGTCACCGACCTGCTCGACCGGGCGGAAGACCCGGCGAAGATGATCCGCATGATCATCCTCGAAATGGAGGAGACGCTGGTCGAGGTGCGCGCCTCTGCTGCCCGCACCATCGCCGACCAGAAGGAAATGCGGCGCCACATCGCCAAGCTTCAGGGCCTGCAGGACAGCTGGACGGAAAAGGCCCAGCTCGCGCTCAGCAAGGACCGCGAAGACCTTGCCAAGGCCGCGCTGGTGGAAAAGCAGAAGGCAGCCGACATGGCGGAGCAGCTTTCCCATGAGATCGGGGTGCTGGACGAAGCGCTGCGCGCCTCCGAAGAGGACATCGCAAAGCTCCAGGCCAAGCTGCGCGAGGCGCGCGCCCGCCAGAACAGCCTTGTGACCCGCATGGAAAGCGCCCAGAATCGCCTGCGCGTCCGCGAAGCCTATGCCGGCGAGAAGGTGAACGACGCCTTCGCCCGCTTCGACATGCTGGAACGGCGGGTCGACATGGCCGAAGGCCGCGCGGACGCCATGGGTCTTGGCGCCCAGCCCAAGACGCTGGAGGAAGAGATTGCCGAGCTGAAGGCCAGCGACAAGGTCGATGCCGAACTGGCCGCGCTCAAGGCGTTCATGAACAAGGGAGAGTGACGCATGGAGGACGTGTTCCTGCCCATCATGATCTGCGGCATGCTGTTCATCGGCATGCCCTGGCTGATCTTCCACTATGTCACCAAGTGGAAGCAGGCGCCCAAGATCACCGATGAGGACGAGAAGCTGCTGGACGAGCTTCACCTGCTCGCCCGGCGGCTGGAGGAGCGGCTGCAGACGGTCGAACGGATCGTCGCCGCCGACAACCCCGATTTCCGCCCCGCCCGTCCGTCGCAGGACGATGGCTATGAGTTCGACCGCCCATATCCCGAACGCCAAAATCCCGACAGGAGGAATTGAGATGGCTGCCCGTCGCACCAAATTCTATCTCGACAAGCAGAACGGCAAATGGATGGGCGTCTGCGCCGGCATTGCCGACTATACGGGGATCGACGTGCTGTGGGTCCGGGTCGGCGCCGTGCTGGTGACGCTGATGGGGGCCTTTCCCTGGACGCTGATCGCCTATTTCGTCGTCGCCTATTTTGCCGAGAACAAGCCGCTGGGCCTCTATGCCGACCGCGACGACCAGAAATTCTGGCAGGGCGTGCGCACCAATCCGGCGCGCTCCACCCGCGACGTGCGGTCCAAGTTCCGCGACATCGACCGGCGCCTGGCCGACATCGAAACCTACTATACCAGCCGCAACACCAGGCTGGCGGATGAGATCGACAGCCTGCGCTGACGGAATCGCATCGCCTACGCCGTTTATCGAACGGGCTTGGGAGCCTGTCGAAAAGCCGGCCAATTTGTCTGAGAAATCCAACATCTGATGGGCCGCGCCCATGGGGAGCGGAATGAGGGAGGTTTGCCATGTCGGAACAATTCGCGATGTTCGCGCAACTCGCGCCGCTGATCGCGATCTGTACCGGGATCGGTGTGGGCGGATGGATCTTCACCACCTGGCTGCGGATCAAGCATGGTTATCCGTTGGATGGGGCCTGGGGCCAGGCCGTCTATCCCAGGGCGGGCAATGAGGCGATGGAACGGATCAGCCTGCTGACCCAGGAAAACGCCCAGCTTCGTGCCGAACTCGGATCGATGAAGGACAGGCTGGCCGTGGTCGAGCGCATCGTCACCGATGAAAGTCACGCATTGAACAGGGAAATCGAGCGCCTGCGCGGCCCCGCCAACTGAAGGGCCCCACGCTCAGCAAGGGAAAAAAGTCATGAATCCGTTCGAAATGGTCGTCGCCATCGTCGCCATAGCGGCAATCGCCAGCGTCGTTCGCGCCAAATATGGCATCGTCCGCCGCCACAAGGGCGAGGAACTGGTCCAGCGCGGACCCGATCCGGAAGCCGAACGGCTCCGTGCGGAGGTGAAGGCGCTGAAGGACCGGGTCGCCGTGCTGGAACGGCTGGCCACGGACAGCAGCACCGCGTTGGACCGCGAATTCGACAAGCTCCGGGATCGCGACTGACGCGGCCCACCATCACAGGGAGGACGATATGCAGGACCCCCTCATCACTTTGACATTGGCGGTCGCGGGTCTGACCGGACTCGCCATCGTCGCCGCCACCGCCCTGCGGGGATGGAATGGCTGGCTGGACCTGAAGCGCGCGGAACTCGCCCGCGGAACGGACGAGGCAGCACCACCCTCCACCGCGACGCGGATCGAGGTGGCCGACCTCAAGGAACGCATCCGCAAGCTGGAAGCGATCGCCGCGGGCGTGGACCTCTGAAAATCCGATGCTCCCCCTCCCGCGAGGGGGCGGGGGCAGGGGGCGTGGGCAGGGGGCGGGCGTGATGGCGGCGCAGTCGCTTCCATCCTTGCCGGACAGGTCGACCGGCTTGCTCCGTCTGTCCCTCCAACCTGCCTCAAGGGGGACGGAGCAGCAGCGGAAACCGCCTTCCCCCGCCCGATTTTACCCCTATATGGGCGGCCATGACCCAATTGCCCGTCCTTGCCGATCTGGTCGAAGAATATGAATTTCTCGATGCCGACGACCGCTATCGCCTGCTGATCGATTTGGGCAAGGCGCTGGAGCCGATGCCCGACGCGCTCAAGACCGACGCCACGCTGGTCCGGGGCTGCTCGGCGGCGGTCTGGGTCTATCCGACCGTGATCGACGCCGGTTCTGCCGGCGGGGGACGGCTCCACTTCCTGGCGGACAGCAATGCGGCGATCACCAAGGGGATCATCGCGCTCGTCCTCCTGACCGTGCAGGACCAGCCGCCTGCGGCCATCGCCGCCACGGACATCGAAGGCGCGCTGGCGCCGTTCGACCTGCGCAACCAGTTGAGCTCCAATCGGACGCAGGGCATTCCCAACATGATCGCGCTGATCCGGGAAACCGCAGCCCGCTATAGCTGAGCGGAGGGAAACCCCGCAGGGGCCATGCGTTCTCCTTCCGACATCGAAACGGACAGAAGGAGAAACGCGATGCGATCGATAGCGGTGCTTGCCGCCCTGGGGCTGATCGCGGCCTGCTCATCCTCCGAGGACAAGGGACCGACGCAGCGCGACCAGATCGGGCAGGTCTGGAAATATGAGGGCGGCGAGGGCGGAAAGCCCAAGGTCGCCTATATCGGCAGCGCCAATGCGGTCCAGACCATAACCGCGGCCGACACCTTCGGCGTGCTGCTGGTCCAGCCCATGCAGGAGGGCGGGGCAGATGTGACGATCAAGCTGGTCGGCGCGCCCTTCACCTGCGACCTGTCGGACTGCAAGGTCACGGCGGTCACGGAAGACGGCAAGACCCAAGAATGGAAGGGCCGGATGACCGAGAACAAGGACGGTATCGAAGTCCTGCCCGCCGCCGGGGCCTATGACGCGATCAAGGACAGCCGGACGATCAAGGTGAACCTGGTGGTCGGGCCGAAGGACAAGGTCTTCCCCTTCCAGTTCAACGTCGCCGGCCTGGATTTGAAGGGGTAGCCTGCCCGGAGCACCGTGCTCCTGCGCGCGAACAGGGTGCGCGGAAAGGGCGTCACTCCTGCAACGACACGCCCGGGCTGCGCGGATCGGCGCCGCCGACCCAATGGCCGTCCGCCGTCCGCTCCGCCGCATTGGCCTTCAGGCCGAAGCGGCTGACCGATACCTTGTGCCCCAGCTTCTCCAACGGTGCCTTCATGCCCTCCAGCGACGTGCCCTGTTCCACGACCAGTCCGTCCCGGTCGAAGAACAGGAATCCCAGGGCGATCGAATCCTGCGCCGACATCCCCCAGTCGAAATGCGCGATCAGCGCCTTGGCGACCTGCATGATGATGGTCCTGCCGCCCGCCGCGCCGATGGTGAAGACCGGGGTTCCCGCCGCATCATAGACGATGGTGGGCGACATGGACGACAGCGGCCGCTTGCCCGGCTCGACCCGGTTGGCGACCGGCGCGCCGTCCTTTTCGGGGGTGAAGCTGAAATCGGTCAGTTCATTGTTCAGGATCACGCCATTGGCGACGAGCTGGCTGCCGAAGAAGCTCTCTATGGTGGAGGTCCAGGCGGCAATATCGCCATTGCGGTCCACCGCGACGAAATGGCTGGTGCCCGATTCCGGCTGGGGCCGGGCGGCGGTGCGCTTCTCCGCGCCCGGCGGCGTGCCGGGGCGATAGTCGTTCAGCGCCCTGCCCATGCCGATCAGCGCCGAACGCTGCTTCAGATAGCCGGGATCGATCAGCCCCGCGATGGGCACGGACACGAATTCCGGGTCGCCCAGCCAGGTGTCCCGGTCGGCATAGGCGAGCCGCATCGCCTCCCCGATGACATGCCAGGACCGGGGATCGTCCTTGCCCCATTGCGCCAGCGGGAATCGCTCCACCATGCCCAGCACCTGAAGGACGGTGATGCCGCCCGCCGAGGCGGGCCCCATGCCGCAGACCGTATAGGCGCGATAGGGGCCGCAGACGGGCTTGCGCGGCTTCGCCCGATAGGCGGCGAGGTCGGCCTCCGTCATCGGCACCGGGTTTTTCGGCGCGTTGGTGACGGTTTCGGCCATCATCCGAGCATTGTCGCCCCGATAGAAGGCATCCGGTCCCTCCGCCGCGATCCGCTTGAACAGCGCGGCAAGCGGCGGATTCTTGAGGATCGTGCCCATCGGCGCCGGCTTGCCGTCGATCCAGAAATATTTCTGGATTTCCGGAAAATCGGCCCAGACCGGGGCAACCGCTTTCATCGCCGTGTCGAGCCGCTGGCGCACCTCGAATCCCTGTTCGGCAAAGCGGATGGCGGGCTGGAACAGCTCGGCCCAGGGCAGCTTGCCCCATTTGCGATGCGCGTCCCAGGCAAGGCGGACATTGCCGGGCACGCCGACGGAATAGCCGCCCGGCCAGGCTTCGCGGAAGGAGAGGGGCTGGCCGTCCGCCCCCATGAAACGGTCGGGCCGCGCCGCCGCGGGAGCCGTCTCCCGCCCGTCGATCGATTCCAGCACGCCGGTCCGCCCATCATGATGCATCAGGAAGCCGCCGCCGCCGATGCCGCTATTATGCGGCTCCACGACGTTCAGCGTCAGCATCATGGCGATGGCGGCGTCGGTGGCGCTGCCGCCCTTGCGCAATATTTCCTGCCCCGCCTCCGCCGCCCGGGGATCGGCGGCGGACACGGTGGCGTTGACCGCGACCGGCTCCCGCGCGGCGAGCGGAGAGGGGGAAAGGGCATGAAGGGTGAAGGCAGCCAGCAGGCCGGAAAGGCGAAAAGTCATGTCCGGCACCCTAGTCGCTGCGTTGCGGTTCGCAACCCATAGGACGGATCAGGCGTCGATACCCACTATCTCGCTGATATTCCCCACGCCGTCGCGCGCCATCAGCGCCTTGATCCCGGCATTGATCCGCCGGGCGAGATAAGGCCCCTCATAGACCAGCGCGCTGTAGAGCTGGATCAGGCTGGCCCCCGCCCGGATGCGGGCATAGGCCTGGTCCGCCGTGGCGATCCCGCCCACGCCGATCAGCGGCAGCCGCGTGCCCAGCGCCCGGCGGAAGTCGCGCAGCCTTTGCAGCGCCAGATCGTGCAGCGGCGCGCCGGACAGGCCGCCAGCCTCCCCCGCCAGCGGAGACTGCAGCGACGGCCGGGAAATGGTGGTGTTGGACACGATCAGCGCGTCGATCCTGTGGTCGATGCAGGCGGCGGCAATATCCTCCACATCGGCGGGCTCCAGGTCAGGGGCCACCTTCAGGAAGACCGGCGTCCGATTCGCCCCCCGCGCCGCCATGACCGCGCCCAGCAACTGGTCCAACGCCGCCCGGTCCTGAAGCGCGCGCAATCCCGGCGTGTTGGGGGAGGAGATATTGACCGTCAGATAATCGGCCAGCGGAGCCATGCAGGTGACGCCGGTGGCATAGTCAGCGATCCGGTCGGCCGCATCCTTGTTGGCGCCGATGTTGATGCCGATGACGGGGCCGCCCGGCCGCCTGCGCTTGGCGATCCGTTCCGCCGCCGCCGCCTGGCCGCCATTGTTGAAGCCCATGCGGTTGATCACCGCCCGATCCTCCGCCAGGCGGAACAGCCGGGGCAGGGGATTGCCCTGCTGGGGCAGGGGGGTCAGCGTCCCCAACTCGGCAAAGCCGAAGCCCAGCCCGTGCATCTTGTGCGCGACCAGTCCTTCCTTGTCATAACCCGCCGCCAGGCCCACCGGATTGGGAAAGGCGATGCCCGCCACGGTCTGCGCCAGCATCGAATCGGGTTCCAGCGTAGGCGGCACCGGCATCAGGCGCAGCATCTTGATGGACAGATGATGGGCGCGCTCGGCGTCCAGAGCGAAAAACAGGGGGCGGATCAGGCGGTACGACATGGCCGCGCTATGCCAGCGCGGACGGCCGGCGTCGAGTCGCTGTTGCAACGCGGCAACAGTAAGGAAGGAACGGCATTTCTTAACAAGATTCCGTGGATTCGTCCCGTTTTGGTCCGGCCGATGTCCGATCCATCCAATAAAATTTCCCCGATTCGGACGTAAGAGAGTCCTGCGACCCGAAGGCTCTAGGCCATATGGCTGACGAGACCTTTTCCTGACCCGGCGGTGAAAACCGCCGGGTCGTTTTTACGGGAACCCCCGTTCATCGTCTCCGGACAAGACGGAAAGTGGCATCCCGTCAAGCATAGCCCTTGCACCTTCACCCCGATGGCGCATATTGCGTGCTGGGGTGAAATATGCGGTCGCATAAAGGCGGGGCGCCCGGGGGGGCGTCGAATATCACGGCAAGAGATGGTCATGCGCCGCTGTCCTATACCGTCGACGCGGCACAGGGACCGGTGCGGTTGCGCTATTTCGCGCCGCCCGAACAACTCAACGCCTATTTCGGTTCGCTTTATATCTTTACCGAAACGGCCGAACATTATTCGGATGTGACACGCGCTGACGTACCGCAACTTCGCTTCATGCTGGACAATAGCGGCAATTATCATTTCCACGACGGAACGATATTGCCGACGCCCGAAGTCTGCCTTTTGGGTCCGACCATGGGCGCGACCCGCTTCGAACTGACGGGGCCGGGCCGGGTGGTCGGCATTTCGCTGCTGCCGGCAGGATGGATCGCCCTGCATGGGGGGGATGCCAGCACGCTTACGGATCGCGTGCAGGAAATGGCGCATCTTGGCGGCTACCGCGATTTGCTCGACCAGCTCCGCGCCACCGACGATGCGGAGGGGATGGCGGCGCTTTGCTGGTCCTTCCTGTCGGAAAGGCTGGTCCCGCTGCCGGAAGCGACATGGCGGCTGCTGGAGGCGGTGGACGGCTGGCTGATGGGGGAAGGCTCCCCGCGGATCGAGACGCTGGCCGACATCACCGGCCTCTCGCCGCGCCAGCTCGCCCGGCTCACCAACAAATATTATGGCTGCCCGCCCAAGCTGCTGGCGCGCAAATATCGGGCGCTTCGATGCAGCGCGCGAATCGCGCTGGATCATGAAAGCTGGCAGGCGCTGTGCGACGACGGGCGTTTCTACGACCAGTCGCATTTCATTCGGGAGATCAAGCATTTCATCGGCCTGACCCCGCATCAGTTGCAGACCGAACCCAGCGCCGTGGCGCAACTCACCCTGCTGCGCCGCTCGCTGGGCGGGGACGTGGCCGTAATCAACCGTTTCAGCTAAGCCTTCGTTCCAAGCAAAAATGCCTTGATTCGGCGCGCGGGCGGGACCATATGCGCAATCGGATTGATTCGATCCGATTTGAGAATGGTTCGCAAGACGCAGGGTCATGAGGCTTTCGAGTTTCGCAGATTATGCCGTGGTGCTGATGTCCGCCGCCGCCCGCCATTGCGGAGCGGGCGCTGGGCTTGACCCTGCGACCAGCAAATATGTGAAGATGAACGCGACCACGCTCTCCGCCGAAACCGGCATTCCCCTGCCCACCGCGCAGAAGCTGGTGAGCCGCCTCTCGGCCGCCGGACTGCTCGAATCGAGCCGGGGGACCGGCGGCGGCGTGCGCCTCAGCCGCCCGCCCGCCGCGATCACCCTGGCCGATGTGGTGGAGGCGGTGGAAGGCCCCATCGCCATGACCGCCTGCACCGAAATGGGCGCGCATGACTGCTCGCTGGAGCAGGACTGCCGCGTCCGTCCGCACATGAATGTGGCGAACAATGCGATCCGGTCGGCGCTCGCCGCCGTCACCATCGCCAGCCTCGCCAGAGAAGTCACCCCGCCTCCGTTCGTTTCGGGCGAAGTCGAGAAACGAGTTGCAGAGCAGACGCTATGACCGAAGAAGCCACCACCGTTCGCAACCTCGAAGCGCAGGAGGCCGCCGATCGCGCCTCCACCTACGAACATGGCTGGTCCTCCGCCATCGAGCAGGACTTCGCGCCCAAAGGGCTGAACGAGGACACGGTCCGCTTCATCTCCGCCAAGAAGCAGGAGCCCGAATGGCTGCTGGAATGGCGGCTGAAGGCGTTCGCCATGTGGCGGCAGATGGAAGCGCCGGACTGGGCCAAGCTCAACATTCCGCCGATCGACTATCAGGACGCCTATTATTACGCCGAGCCCAGGAAGAAGGCGGAGCTGGAGTCGCTGGACGAACTCGATCCGGAGATTCGCGCCACCTATGAGAAGCTGGGCATCCCCATTGCCGAACAGGAAGTGCTCGCCGGGGTGAAGGGCAGCCGCAAGGTCGCCGTCGACGCGGTGTTCGACAGCGTCTCGGTCGCCACCACCTTCCGCAAGGAGTTGGAGGAAGCGGGCGTCATCTTCCGCTCGATCAGCGAGGCGGTGCGCGAATATCCGGACCTTGTGAAGAAGTGGCTGGGCAAGGTCGTGCCGATGCACGACAATTATTTCGCGACGCTCAACTGCGCGGTCTTCTCCGACGGCACCTTCGTCTACATCCCCAAGGGCGTGCGCTGCCCGATGGAGCTTTCCACCTATTTCCGCATCAATGCGGAGAATACGGGCCAGTTCGAGCGAACGCTGATCGTCGCGGATGAGGGGAGCTATGTCTCCTATCTCGAAGGCTGCACCGCGCCGATGCGCGACGAGAATCAGCTTCATGCGGCGGTCGTGGAACTGGTCGCGCTGGACGATGCGGAGATCAAATATTCAACCGTCCAGAACTGGTACCCCGGCGACGAGAATGGCAGGGGCGGCATCTATAATTTCGTGACCAAGCGGGCGCTCTGCCAGGGCCGCAACTCGAAGGTGAGCTGGACCCAGGTGGAAACCGGCTCCGCCATCACCTGGAAATATCCAAGCTGCGTGCTGAATGGCGAGAACAGCGTAGGCGAATTCTACTCGGTGGCGCTGACCAACAATCTGCAGCAGGCCGATACCGGCACCAAGATGATCCACAATGGCAAGGGGTCGCGTTCGACCATCGTGTCCAAGGGGATCAGCGCCGGGCGGTCCAACAACACCTATCGCGGGCTGGTGCGCGTCGCGCCGGGCGCGGAGGGCGTGCGCAACTTCACCCAGTGCGACAGCCTGCTGCTGGGCGACCAGTGCGGCGCGCATACCGTGCCCTATATCGAGGTGCGCAACCCCTCGGCGCAGATCGAGCATGAGGCGACCACCAGCAAGATCAGCGACGACCAGTTGTTCTACGCGATGCAGCGCGGGCTGGATCAGGAAGCGGCCGTCAGCCTGATCGTCAACGGCTTCGCGCGCGAAGTGCTGCAACAACTCCCGATGGAGTTCGCCGTCGAGGCGCAGAAGCTGCTGGGCATTTCGCTGGAGGGGTCGGTCGGTTGAGGAGCCTGAACCCTCTCGACCAGGCCACGCGCCTAAACTCCCCTCCCCTTCAGGGGAGGGGCCGGGGGTGGGGGCTCTCCGCTGGTCGCCTCGCTCAATTGGCAGGCTTCGCCCACAAAATGCGCCGCGAACCGACCGAACCGGAAAGGCGCCTCTGGGCAAAACTCTCCCGCTCGCAGCTCGGCGGCTATAAATTCCGCCGCCAGCCCGTGATCGGTCCCTTCATCGTCGACTTCCTCTGCCCGCAAAAAGCGCTGATCGTCGAAGTCGATGGCGATACGCATAGAGCGGGGTCGGATAAGGCGCGCGATACGACGCTGAACGCATTGGGCTACCGCATCATCCGTATCGCCAACCATGACGTGATGCAGAATATCGAAGGGGTTTGTGCCGCGATCTTCGGCGCGCTTGAACAGGCGCCGGATCGTTGGGCCAGCCCCCACCCCAACCCCTCCCCTGAAGGGGAGGGGCTTTTAGAGGACCAAGACTCTTGAGCGACGAAGACGATATTCAGGACGCCCTCGCGGATTTCGCGGAGGATGTCGGAAACGGCCAGGCTTGGACCGCTGCGATCCGCATCCTGACCGAAGATTATGAGCTGGAAGAGGGCGAGCTTCAGGCACGCGCGGCCAAGGATTTCGGCGACCTCGACGCCTATCAGGCCGAATGCCGCGCCGCACTGGACAAGGGCGACGCCGCCTTTACCGAGCGCCTCAGGACCGACAAGGCCTTCCACAAGGCCAAGGCCCCCAATCTCGCCCGCATGGGTCCGGTGACGGAGTTCGTGACCGGCGTGCTGGAAAAGGGCGCGCCCGAACCCGGCGCCGACTGGTGGCCCTATATGCCCATCAAGCGGCATATCGACACGCTGTTCCCCGCGCCGGGCGATGTGCGGGACATGGCCTTCTGGACAGCGCGGACGCTCCAGCGCGCGCATAAGGGATAAAAGATGCTGACGATCGACAATCTCACCAACGAAATCGACGGCAAGGCGATCCTGAAAGGCCTGTCGCTCTCCATCAAGGCGGGCGAGATCCACGCGATCATGGGACCGAACGGCGCGGGCAAGTCGACGCTGGCCTATACGCTGGGCGGTCGCCCCCATTATGAGGTCACCGGCGGCACCGCGACCTTCGAGGGCGCGGACCTGTTCGAGATGGAACCGCATGAGCGCGCCGCCGCTGGCCTGTTCCTCGGTTTCCAATATCCGGTCGAGATTCCGGGCGTCTCCAACCTGCAATTCCTGCGCGAGAGCCTCAATTCGCAGCGCAAGGCGCGGGGCGAGGAACCGCTGTCGGGCGGCGAGTTCATCAAGCTCGCCAAGGAAAAGGCGGCTCTGCTGGGCCTCGATATGGAGATGCTGAAGCGCCCGGTGAATGTCGGCTTTTCGGGCGGCGAGAAGAAGCGCGCCGAAATGGTGCAGATGGGCATTCTCGACCCCAGGCTGGCGATACTGGACGAGACCGACTCCGGCCTCGACATCGACGCGCTCAAGATCGTGGGCGCGGGCATCAACGCCATCATGCGCAGGCCCGACAAGGCGGTGCTGCTCATCACCCATTATCAGCGCCTGCTCGACTATGTGAAGCCGGACTTCGTGCATGTGCTGGCGGCGGGACGGATCGTGAAATCGGGCGGTCCCGAACTGGCGCTGGAACTGGAGCGCGAAGGCTATGCCGAGGTGGTTGCGGCATGATGCTTCCCGGTTCCGTGCGCCCTGAGCCTGTCGACCCGGAGGGCGGCAATAGCCAACGGCCTTGTTTTTCCTCGAAGAAAGGACTGGGCTTCGACATTCGAGCGAGACAAGTGGCTCGCTCGGACAGCCCGAACGGGTTTATCGAATGAACGCGCTCACCCTTCCCACGCGCAAGGCCGAGGAATGGCGCTACAGCGACCTCGACGCGCTGGCCGCCATCTGGCCGACCCCCGCGCCGACGCGGATCGATGTCGCCGCCGGGGAAAGCGCGCGCCACCATCTGTTGCAGGACGCAGCCGACGGCGCGGCCGCAGTGCATGATTATGTCATCGACATCGCGGACGGCGCGCGCTGCGATTTCCATGTCCTCAATATCGGTGGGAAACTGGGCCGCGTGACCTTCGCCGTCACGCTGGGCAAGGGCAGCCATTTCGAACTGAACGGCGCGATCATCGGCGGCGGCGACCAGGTGCTGGAGATCGTCACCGCCGTCACCCATGCGCAGCCGGACTCGACCAGCGGCCAGACGATCCGCTCCATCCTGGGCCAGCGCGCCACCGGCAGCTATCTGGGCAGCATCAACGTCGCTCGCGACGCGCAGCGCACCGACGCCTTCCAGTCGGTCAAGGCCATGCTGCTGGACCGCACCGCCACGGCCAATGCCAAGCCGGAGCTGGAAATCTACGCCGACGATGTGAAATGCGCCCATGGCGCGACCGTGGGCGAACTGGACAGGCAGGCGCTGTTCTACATGGCCAGCCGCGGCATGGACCCGGCGACGGCCAAGACGCTGCTGCTGAAGGCCTTTGTCGCGGGCGTGTTCGACGATGTGGCGGATGAAGCGGTCAAGGACAGCCTTGAGGCCGCCGCGCTCGCCAAGCTGGAGGCACTGGTATGAGCGACCTCGCCCAGGCGCTGCGGCTGCGCGACGACTTCCCCGGTCTTTTGAACAGTGCGGGGGGCAAATGGCATTATCTCGACAGCGCCGCCACCGCGCAGAAGCCCCATGCGGTGATCGACGCGATCGCCCGCGCCTATGGGCCGGACTACGCCACCGTCCATCGCGGCGTCTATGAGCGTTCAGCCAATATGACGCTCGCCTATGAAGCGGCGCGGCGGAAGGTCGCCAGCTTCATCGGCGCGCAGTCGGACAGCGAGATCGTCTATGTCCGCGGCGCGACCGAGGGCATCAACCTCGTCGCGCAAAGCTGGGCGGGGACGCAGCTCAAAGCCGGCGACCGCATCCTGCTCTCGATGCTGGAACATCACAGCAATATCGTCCCCTGGCAGATCGTGGCCGAGAAAGTCGGCGCGCAGATCGACGTGGTGCCGTTGACGGCCGACGGCAGGATCGACCTCGACGCCATGGCCGCGATGATCACCCCGGCGCACAGGATGGTTGCGCTGGCCCATGTGTCGAACGTGCTGGGCAGCGTACTCGACGTCCGCCGCGCCGCCGACATCGCGCACAGCGTCGGCGCGAAAATCCTGATCGACGGCTGTCAGGCCGTGCCGCGCCTCGCCGTCGACGTGCAGGCGCTGGACTGCGACTTCTACGTCTTTTCCGCGCACAAGCTCTACGGCCCGACCGGCATCGGCGCGCTCTGGGGCCGCAAGGAACTGCTGGACGCCATGCCTCCCTATCAGGGGGGCGGGTCGATGATCGACAAGGTGACGTTCGAAAAAACCACCTATGCCCCTGCGCCGACGCGGTTCGAAGCGGGCACGCCGCATATCACGGGCGTCGTCGGCCTGTCGGCGGCGATCGACTATGTGCAGGCCATCGGGCTCGACGCGATCCACGCCCATGAATGCGCTTTGGTCGGCAAAGCGCGGGCCGCGCTGGAAAGCCTCAACAGCGTCCGCGTCTTCGGGCCGCAGGACAGCGCGGGAATCCTCTCTTTCGAGGTCGAGGGGGTTCATCCGCACGATGTCGGCACCATATTGGACGAAACGGGCGTGGCCATCAGGGCGGGGCATCATTGCGCGCAGCCGTTGATGCGCCATCTGGGCGTCGAGGCGACCGCGCGGGCCAGCTTCGGCATCTATAGCGACGAGGGCGACGTGGACGCGCTGGTCAAAGGGATTGAACGAGTGAGGAAGATCTTCGGATGACCGAGGAACGCAAGATTTTGGTGGAAGAGGTCGCGGCGGTGGAGACCCCGCCAAAGGCGCGCGTGGAAGAACCGCGCCAGCGCGACTATCTGGACGGTTTCCTGAGCGCCAAGCCGACGGAAACGCCGAAGGGTGAGCCGGGCGGCAGCCTCTACGACGCGATCATCGACGCGCTCAAGGAAATCTACGACCCGGAAATTCCGGTCAATATCTACGATCTGGGCCTCGTCTACGGCGTCGACGTGACGGAGGACGGCCATGCCGTCGTCACCATGACGCTGACCACGCCGCACTGCCCGGTGGCCGAATCCATGCCCGGCGAAGTCGAGCTGCGCGTCGGCGCGGTGCCCGGCGTCGGCGACGCGCAGGTGAACCTCGTCTGGGACCCGCCATGGGACCCGCAGAAAATGTCCGATGAGGCGAAGCTCGAACTGGGGATGTTGTAACACTCTCCCCTCCCGCAGGCGGGAGGAGGGAAGAAGGAACGGAAATGACCGAAACGACGACCAAGACTCGAGCCCGCCCCGCCGCCGTCATCCTGACGCCGAGCGCGGAGCAGCGCATCGCCGACCTGATGAGCCAGGCTCCCGAAGGCACGATCGGCGTCAAGCTCTCGACCCCGCGCCGTGGCTGTTCGGGCCTTGCCTATTCGGTCGACTATGTGAGCGAGGAAGCGAAGTTCGACGAGAAGATCGAGACCCCCGGCGGCGCCTTCTACATCGACGGCGCGTCGGTGCTCTATCTGGTCGGGTCGACGATGGACTGGGTGGAGGACGACTTCACCGCCGGTTTCGTCTTCAACAACCCCAATGCCAAGGGCAGTTGCGGCTGCGGCGAGAGCTTCACGGTCTGAGGGAATAGTGTTTCATGCCCCATATGCTCATTCTGGGGCAAGGCTACACCGCTTCCCGCCTGGCTGTCCGCCTTCGCGAAGAAGGCTGGCACGTCACCGGCGTCCGCCGCACCGCCGATGCCGAAGCGCTCGCCTTCGATGATGAAGACGCCGTCCGCGCCGCCATCGCGCAGGCCAGCCATATCCTCTCGTCCGTTCCGCCGGAGGGAGATGCCGACCCCGTCCTCAGCCGCTATGGCGCGGCCATCGCCGCCGCGCCCGCGATCTGGACAGGCTATCTCTCCTCCACCGGAGTCTATGGCGATGCGGCGGGCGCATGGGTCGATGAAGCCACCCCTCTCCGTCAGGGTCGCCGCGCCGCACGGGCGCAGGCCGACGCCGACTGGAGTGCGCTTCGCCCCGATGTGCGGCGTTTCCGCCTGCCCGGTATCTACGGCCCCGGCCGCTCGGTGCTGGATCGCGTGCGGGAAGGGCGGGCGCATCGCATCGATCTGCCCGATCAGGTGTTCAGCCGGGCCCATGTCGACGATATCGGCGCGGGCATCGTCGCGTCGATTCATCAGGGACCGCCAGGCATCTACAATCTTTCGGACGACTTGCCCTGCGCGCAGAACCGTCTGATCGAAGCGGCCTGCGCCCTGCTTGGCCAACCGCTGCCGCCGCTATTGACGCTGGAGGAAGCCCAGCTCACCCCCATGGCCCGGTCCTTCTACGCCGAAAACCGCCGGGTCGCGAACGGTCGGGCCAAGCGGTTGCTGGGCTGGTCGCCCCGCTATCCAACCTATCGCCAAGGGTTGCGCGCCTGCCTGTGACTCGCTCCGCCGCAAAGCCCGGTCATCGCTAACGCCTTCTTAACCATCCCTGCCCGATGGCTGTCCTTCAGCTTTCGGGGACTAAAGAGATGGACCGCTTCGATCACGCCTTCACCGCCCTTGGCCAGCGCATCAACAGCCTGTCCCTGCCCGAACGCGCCGCATCCGCGCCTGTCCCGCTCGCCAGCCTGATCGACCGGGTGAACGCGGCCAAGCGGCTCTATCGGCCCGGCGTCCGCCGTTAAGCCTGCTTGGTCCGCAGCGCCACGACCATCCCGATTATCGCCAGCAGCGCACCCGCACCCGCCAGCGCCGTCCAACGATAGCCCTCCACCAGCGTGGAGATCAGCATCGCGATCACCGGGATCAGCACGCTGCTATAGGCCGCGCGCCCCGCGCCCATGCTCTGGATCAGCCGGAAATAAAGCGGAAAGGTCACGACCGATCCGGCCAGCCCCAGCCAGGCGATTCCCGCCAGATAGCTCCATCGCGCCTCGATCACCGGCGGCCCGGTCGTAATCCAGGCGAACAGCGCATCCACCCCCGCACCGATCAGCATCGCCCAGGCCAGCACCGCCACCATCGGCAGCCGCCGGGCGATCTCCATCCCCTGCATGACATTGGCGGCGGACGCGCTCAGCAGCCCCGCAACGGAGAAAGCGGCTCCCAGAATCACCATGTCCGGCCGCACGCTCGCCGCGCGATATTCATGCGCCAGCATCAGCGCGATCCCCGCCACCGCCACCATCGATCCGGCGATGAAAGCCCGGCTCACCGGCTGGCGGAAGAAGAGGAAGGCAAGGACGCTGTTGGGGATCAGCAGCATCGCATAGACCACCGCCACCACGCCGGACGTCAGATAATGCTCCGCGCGATAGACGAAGTTGAAGTTCATCACGAACTGCGCCACGCCCAGCAGGCCCGCAAAGACCAGCCCCCTGCCGCCGATGCTGAGCGGCACGCCGCGCAGCCGGGCGAAGATCGCCATCGCCACCCCGGCCAGCAGGAAGCGGTAGCAGACCGACCAGCTTGGCGGCACGCTGCCCAACTGGTCGCGGATGACGATCCAGGTCGAACTCCAGATCAGCGTGACGAGGATGAAGGGCAGGACGACGCCCTTGCCTTGCCTCATCCCTTCAACGCCCTCAGCGCATCGGCCAGAGGCTGCACGCTGGCGGCATCCTGCGACCAGTTGGTGACGAGCCGCGCCGCATCCGCGCCCCAATCGTAGAAATCGAAGCCCTGCGCCCGCAACTGCGCCCTTTCCGCTTCGGTGAGCCGCACGAACAGCTCATTGGCCTCGACCGGATGCATCAGCCGACCCGCCGCGCCCTCCGCCAGCGCCTGGGCCGCCGCATTGGCCGCCCGCGCATTGCGCAGCCAGAGGTCGCCCTCGACCATCGCCAGCGCCTGCGCCGCGAGATAGCGCCCCTTGGAGAAGAGATGCCCCGCCCGCTTGCGCCAACGCGCCGCTTCGGCCGCCCGCGCCTCCGCCCGGTCCCCGAAAAAGACCAGAGCCTCCCCGATCATCCCGCCATTTTTGACGCAGCCGAAAGAGAGTATGTCGACGCCCGCCCGCCAGGTCACATCGCCCGGATGGCAGCCCAGATGCGCCACCGCATTGGCGAAGCGCGCCCCGTCCATGTGGAAACCCAGCCCATGTTCCCGCGCCAGATCGCCCAGCGCCGCCACCTCATCGGGGCTGTAGACCACCCCATATTCGGTCGCCTGGGTGATGCTGATCGCCCGCGCCGGCACCTGATGCACATCGGGGCGGATCGCCCTCAGCCGAGCGGTCACGGCATCGGGCGACAGTTTCGCGCCCGCGCCGGGCAGCGCCATCAGGCTCGCCCCATGGGTGTAGAAGCCGGGCGCGCCGCATTCGTCGACGACGATATGCGCCTCCTCATGGCACAGCACCCCGCCATAGGGCGGGCAGAGGCAGGCCAGCGCGATGCTGTTCGCCGCCGTGCCCGTCGCGATCCACAGCGCCACCGCCTGCGTCCCGAACAGGTCGGAAAAGGCGCCGTTCAGCCGGGCGCTCCAGCCATCGCCGTCATAGCCATGGTCGGCATGGTCAGCGGCCGCGATGGCCGCCATCACCTCCGGACAGACCGGCGTCGCATTGTCGGAAAAAAAGTGCATGGCGCAGCGATAGCCCCGCCGCGCTCCAGCGCCAAGATGCCACCCCCATCGGATCGGCTATGGGCGGCTACATGGGTCAGCAATATTGACCGTTTGTTTCGCGCCGCCATCTGTGACATAGGCGGCGCGTCCAACCCAAAGGAGTTTTCGTCATGGACGTCCAGCAGACATCGCGCTTCACCGTCACCCGCAGCAGCAAGGCTGTGTCGGCTGACCAGCGCGCGGTATTGCTGGCGGACCCCGGCTTCGGGAAGCTCTTCACCGACCATATGGTGACGATTCGCTATACGGAAGGGCAGGGCTGGCACAGCCACGCCATCGGCCCCCGCGAACCCTTCCAGCTCGATCCGGCCTGTGCCGTGCTGCACTATGCGCAGGAAATTTTCGAAGGGATGAAGGCCTATCGTCTGGAGGACGGCAGCATCGCCATGTTCCGGCCGGAGGAAAATGCGCGCCGCTTCGCTGAGTCGGCCGAGCGCATGGCCATGCCCGCTTTGCCGGAAGACCTTTTCCTGGAGGCGGTCGAGGAACTGGTGAAGATCGACGCCGACTGGATTCCGGGCGGGGAGGGCAGCCTGTACCTGCGCCCCTTCATGTTCGCGAGCGAGACCTTCCTGGGCGTGCGCCCGGCGAACGAATATATTTTCTGCGTCATCGCCTCGCCCGCCGGCGCCTATTTCAAGGGCGGGAAGAAGGCGGTCACGCTCTGGGTGTCGGAACATTTCACCCGCGCGGCGCGCGGCGGCACCGGCGCTGCGAAATGCGGCGGCAATTACGCCGCCTCGCTGGTGGCGCAGAAGGAAGCGATCCAGCATGGCTGCGACCAGGTCGTCTTCCTCGACGCCGCCGAGAACAAGTGGGTCGAGGAACTGGGCGGCATGAACGTCTTCTTCGTGATGGACGACGGGTCCATCGTCACCCCGCCGCTGTCCGGCACGATCCTGCCGGGCATCACCCGCAACAGCATCCTCTCGCTCGCCCGCGCCAAGGGGCATGAAGTGCGCGAGGAACCCTACAGCTTCGCCCAGTGGCGCGCCGACGCCGCCAGCGGCAAGCTGCGGGAGGCCTTCGCCTGCGGCACGGCGGCGGTCGTGACGGCCATCGGCACGGTCAAGAGCGTCGATGGCGACTTCACCATCGGCAATGGCGACGGCGGCATCGTGACCGAAGCGCTGCGCGCCGACCTCACCGGCATCCAGCGCGGCACGGTGGCCGATCCGGCGAACTGGGTGCGGAAGCTGTAACGGATCAACATACCCCTCCTCCGTTCCGGCTGAGCCTGTCGAAGCCCTTCACATTTTCAAAGAAAGTGGAACCGTTGGCTATCGCCGTCCTTCGGGTCGACAAGCTCAGGGCGAACGGAGGAGAGGGGAGGCGTTTTGTCGCCCTTCCCATTCCTGGCCCAAGCGCCTAGAACCGCCCTCATGCAACGCTTCGACGTCGTCATTCTGGGCGGTGGCCTTGTCGGCCTGACCCTCGGCATCGCGCTTTCCGGCCATGGCTTGCTCTGCGCCGTGATCGATCCCGCCAATCCGGTGGAGACCACCGCCGCCGGTTTCGACGGGCGGGTTTCGGCCATCAGTTCCACCAGTTTCGCCATGCTGTCGGCCATAGGCGTGGCCGATCATCTGGACGGCAAGGGTTGCCCCATCGACCGCATCTGGGTCAGCGACGGGCTGGAGCCGGGCGCTCTCGACTTCGCGCCGGACGCGGATGACGGCGTGATGGGAATCATGTTCCCCAATCGCGACCTGCGCGTCGCCCTGGCGCAGACGGCGGAAAAGGCGGACAATCTCACCCGCTTCCAGCCCGACCGGGCGCTGCATGTCGACCGCAACGCCGACGGCGTGACGCTGACCCTGGCCAGCGGCGAAACCCTCCACGGCGCGCTGCTGGTCGCGGCGGAGGGCCGCAACAGCCCGACCCGGGAGGCGGCGGGCATCCGCACCACGCGCTGGAACTACAAGCATGTCGCGATGGTGACGGCCATCGACCATGCCGTGCCGCACGCCAACACGGCCTATGAGATATTCTATCCCGGCGGCCCCTTCGCGCTGCTGCCGATGCTGCCGGGCACCCGCTCCGCCATCGTCTGGACCGTGCCGACCGAGCAGGCTCCCGCCATGCTCAAGCTGTCCGAACGGGCCTGGCTGGCGGAGGCGCAGAAGCGCATGGGCGGCTTCCTGGGCGAGATCGCGCTGGCCGGGCCGCGCTCCAGCTATCCGCTCGGCTTCCACCATGCGGCGCGGATCACCGACACGCGGCTCGCGCTGGTGGGCGACAGCGCCCATGCGATCCACCCGATTGCGGGGCAGGGCCTGAACCTCGGCTTCCGCGATGTCGCCGCGCTGGTGGAGGTGCTGGTGGAGGGCATGCGGCTCGGCCTCGATCCGGGCGACGCGCAATTGCTCGCCCGCTATCAGCGCTGGCGGGGCCTGGACGCGATGATGACCAGCGTGGCGATGGACGGGCTTGTCCGGCTGTTCGACGTGCCGGGGCGCATTCCCTCGCTGGTCCGCCGCGCCGGGCTGGCGGCGGTGCAGCGCACGTCGCTGCTCAAGAACCGCTTCATGGCGGAGGCGCGGGGACAATCCGGCGCGCTGCCGCGCCTGCTGACGGGCGAGATGGTGTAGCTATGAGGCTGTTTCTGGCCAATCCAAGACATTCCCCTCCCGCAGGCGGGAGGGGTTAGGGGTGGGCGCGAGCGTAGCGAGCTTTTGACTTAGCCGTTGCAAAACAGCGCTGATGTCGCGCCAGCCCACCCCCTAACCCCTCCCGCCTGCGGGAGGGGGAATGTCCTGATTCCACCCCTCCATACACCGATCAGACCATCCGCCGCAGCACGCCATCCTTCAATATGAAATGATGCCGCATCGCCGCCAGCCCGTGCAGGATGAGCAACGCCACCCAGACGAAGCCCAGAACCTCATGCGCCTCGCCTGAAATGCCGACGATCGCATCGCCCTTCGCCACCGCGAATTTAGGCACGTCGAACAGGAAGAACCAGTTCAGGGGCCGGTCGCCGGCGGACGTCATGACCCATCCGGTCAGTGGCAGGACCAGCATGAACGCGTAAAAGGCGAAATGGGTGAGATGCGCCGCCCCCTTTTCCCATGCGGGCATTTCGGCTGGCAGCGGGGGGGCGCTGCGCGTGAAGCGCCACATTATGCGCGCGACCGTCAGGGCCAGCACGGTCAGCCCGATCGACTTGTGGACGGGCATCACCTTCCACTCCCTGGGCAGCGCGTCATGCGCAAAGCCCAGGAAGAGGTTGAACAGGATGAGGATCGCCATGATCCAGTGCAGCGCGCGCGCAACGTGACTGTAGCGATCCATCCCATACTCCTGCCTGGCTTCTTACCCCTGACGATTGGCGACCAGATTATCCACCACCGACGGGTCGGCAAGTGTACTAATGTCCCCCAGCGCCTGGGCGGACACCTCGCCCTCCGCGATCTTGCGCAGGATGCGGCGCATGATCTTGCCCGACCGGGTCTTGGGCAGGCCGGGGGCGAACTGGATCACGTCGGGCGTCGCGATCGGCCCGATCTCGCTGCGCACCCATTTCACCAGCGTCTGGCGCAGTTCGTCGGTCGCTTCCTCGCCGCTGTTCAGCGTCACATAGGCGTAGATGCCCTGTCCCTTGATGTCGTGCGGGAAGCCGACCACCGCCGCTTCCGCCACCGCCTCGTGCAGCACCAGCGCGCTTTCCACCTCCGCCGTGCCCATGCGATGGCCCGACACGTTGATCACGTCGTCGACGCGGCCCGTGATCCAGTAATAGCCGTCCTCGTCCCGCCGCGCCCCGTCGCCGGTCGTATATTTGCCGGGAAAGGTCGTGAAATAGGTCTGGAAGAAACGCTCATGATCGCCCCAGACGGTGCGCATCTGGCCCGGCCAGCTTTGCGCGATGACCAGATTGCCCTCGGCCGCGCCGTCCAGCACATGGCCCTCCGCATCGACGATCTGCGGCACCACGCCCGGCATCGGCAGCGTCGCGGAACCGGGCTTCAGGTCCGTCGCACCCGGCATCGGCGCGATCATCGCTCCGCCCGTCTCGGTCTGCCACCAGGTGTCGATGATCGGGCAGCGATCCTCGCCCACGACATGATGGTACCAGCGCCAGGCTTCGGGATTGATCGGCTCGCCCACCGTGCCCAGCAGGCGCAGCGACTGGCGGCTGGTCGAATGCACGAACTCGTCCCCCTCCTTCATCAGCGCGCGCAGCGCCGTGGGCGCGGTGAAGATGGTCTGCACCTGATGCCGGTCCACGACCTCCCAGATGCGGCTGGGCGTCGGATAATTGGGCACGCCCTCATAGATCAGCGTCGTCGCCCCGTTCGCCAGCGGGCCATAGACGATATAGCTGTGCCCCGTGACCCAGCCGATGTCCGCCGCGCACCAATAGATGTCGCCGGGCCGGTAGTCGAAGCACAGCTCATGGGTCAGGCTGGCCCAGAGCAGATAGCCGCCGGTCGTGTGCAGCACGCCCTTGGGCTTGCCCGTCGAACCCGATGTGTAGAGGATGAACAGCGGATCTTCCGCGTTCATCGGCTCGGGCGCGCAATCCGCCGACACCTTGGCCGCCTCCTCATGCAGCCACAGGTCGCGGCCTTCCTCCATGGCGACAGCCCCACCGGTCGCCTGGACGACGATCACCTTGCGGACGCTGGTGCACAGTTTCAGCGCCGCGTCGACATTGGTCTTGAGCGGCACTTGCCTGCCCGCGCGGCACCCCTCGTCGGCGGTGATCACCAGCGTGGAATCGCAGTCGATGATCCGTCCCGCCAGCGCCTCCGGCGAAAAACCGCCGAACACGACGCTGTGGATCGCGCCGATCCGCGCGCAGGCGAGCAGGGCGAAGGCGGCTTCCGGGATCATCGGCATATAGACGGTGATCCGCTCGCCCTTCTTCGCCCCTGCGGCCTTCAGCACATTGGCGAAGCGGCAGACCTCCTCATGCACCTCGGCATAGGTGTAGCGGCGCGGCTGCGCGTCCGGCGAATCCGGTTCCCAGATGATCGCGGTCTGGTCGCCGCGTTCGGCCAGATGCCGGTCGATGCAGTTGACGCTGACGTTCAGCACGCCGTCGGCAAACCATTTCACCCCGAAATCGGCTTCGTGGAAGCTGCTCTCATTGGTTTTCGTGGGAAAGTTCACCCAATCCAGCCGCTTCGCCTGTTCCAGCCAATAGGCGTCGGCGGCATCGATGGACCGTCGATAGTCCGCCGCCCGTCCGTCCCGGTCGAACAGGGCGGAAGACGCCCATTCGGCAGGAACCGGGAAAAAATCGTCAGACATGCAGCATCCTTTCCTTCACGAAACCATCGCTTGGCGTCCTCCTAGAACCAAGCCGCGGCGACAGGAAGACAGGATCGTTCTTCCCCGGCCACAGTTTCCGCTCATGTCGCACCGGATTTAAGCAGGATCATGCCATTTGCCGCTTTTCGCATGAGCCGGCTCGGCCTAACAGGAAGGGAATATGTGGCAACTTTTCCAATTTCCGCTCTGTCCATTCTCACGCAAGGTCCGTCTGCTGCTCGGTGAAAAGGGCGTGGGCTACGACCTGGTGCGCGAATCGCCCTGGGAAGCGCGCGACGAGTTCCTCGATCTCAATCCCGCCGGCACGACGCCGGTGATGGTGGATCAGGAAAAGGGCGTGACCCTGATCGACAGCCAGGCGATCTGCGAATATTTCGAGGAGACGGTGGAGAAATTCCCGCTGATCTCCGGCACCGCCACGGGTCGGGCGGAGGTGCGGCGGCTGACCGCCTTCTTCGACCAGAATTTCTACGGCGACGTCGTCGGCCCGCTCCTGCATGAACGGATGAAGAAGCGCCTGATAGAGCGCGCGCCGCCCGATGCCCGCGTGCTGCGGGAAGCGATGAAGCGCGCCAATGTCCATATGGATTACATGGACTATCTGCTCGACCATCGCGCCTGGATGGCGGGTGGAACGCTGAGCCTGGCGGACATCGCCGCCGCCGCGCATCTTTCGGTGGCGGATTATCTGGGCGGCATCGACTGGGCCGGGCATGAGACGGTGAAGCGCTGGTATGCGGGTTTCAAGTCGCGCCCTTCCTTCCGGCCCCTTCTGTCGGAGCGGATGGAGGTGATCACCCCGCCGCCCCATTATGAAAAGCCGGATTTTTAATACGGACATTCCCCTCCCGCAAGCGGGAGGGGTCAGGGGTGGGCGCGAGCGCAGCGAGCTTCCAGCCTAGAGGTAGAGAACCGCCGCCGATGTCGCGCCAGCCCGCCCTCCGACCCCCGCTTGCAGGAGGGGGAGGTGGGGGTCAATCCAGCTCCGCGGCCAGATATACCCGGTTCCGGCCATGCTCCTTGGCCAGGTAGAGCGCGCGGTCCGCCGCCTTCAGCGCAGCGCGCGGGTCTTCATAGGCCAGCACATTGGCGACCCCGGCGGAAAAGCTGACCCGCTCCATCCGCTCGCCATTGGCCCGGTTGACCAGGCTTCGGGTGGACAGGTCCTGCCGCACGCTGTCCACCGCTTCGCATGCCTCGGCGGCGGTCTTGCCCCGGAACAGCATGACGAATTCCTCGCCGCCATGGCGCGCGACATGGCATTGGTCGTTGCTGACCTTGGACAGCAATCCCGCCACGAATTTCAGCACCCGGTCGCCGGTATCATGGCCATGGGTATCGTTGATCAGCTTGAAATGATCGATGTCGCAAAAGGCGACGGCCAGTTGCTGCCCTTCCTTCTGCGCCTGCGCCAGTTCCTCGCGCAGCGTGCCTTCGAAGGCGCGGCGATTGGGCAGGCCGGTCAGATGGTCGTGCTCGGCGGCGCGGCGCGCGCTTTCCAGATTGGATTTCAGAAGCTGCGTCTGCTTCTGATTGTCGCGAAGCTGGGTTTCGACCTGCCGGGTCTTTTCCACCATGGATCGGGTCAGCGCCACCAGGCGCGCCAGCACCGGCTGGTTGTCGGAACCGGCGGCCAGGCCCTTCACCTCTTCCTGCAACGCCGCGCCATAATCCTTGGCTGAATTGCGCGATTCGGTCATCAGCCCGGTGAATTGCGACAGATTCTCCTCGACCTTGTCGAGCATCGAGGCAAGCGCTTCGGGCGTGACCTCGTCGTTGCGCTGTTCGGCGGCGACATTCTCGACCCAGCCATTGGTGATCTTGCCGCGTTCGGCCAGCACCGCTTTCACGGCCTTTTCCACGCCGATATGCGATCCGGTCAGATAATCATGGGCGACGCCGAAATTGAGCGGCGTCAGGTCCAGGTCATGGGCGAACAGGAAATCGCCGATGTCCTCGTACAGCTTGCGCCGCTGGACGATTTCCCGGCTGGAAGCGCTGCCGTGCCGGGCGCGTTGCGGCTGCTCCGGCTCGTCCATGGCCTCGTCGTCGGTCTTGCCTGACAGGCCTCTGGCCCAGCGGGCCAGGCGGTCGGTCAGACCATGTTGCGCGTTTGCGGAAGATGATGCCCCAGTCATGTCCGCTAGAACGACCGGCGATAAACAAGGTTAAGGACGTGCCAAGCGAAAAGACGCAAGGCGTTGATCGTCCTCGATTATATGTCCGCGCCGATCAGCCAGTCGCGGAAAATCCGCACCGCCCGGGTCTGCAGCGCGCGCGGCCGGCAGACGAAGAAATAGCGATAGGGGCTTTCGACCCGATTTTCCGGAAACAGCCGGACCAGCCGGGAATCCTGCGCTTCATTATAGTGGCTGGCGTGCATCACGGCGATGCCGAGCCCCTGCGCCGCCGCCTCCAGCATCAACTGGCCGGAATCATAATTGTCGATCGCCAGCGGTTGCAGGTCGGGCAGGTGCACCGCTTCCTTCCACGCCTCGAAGGCGAGCGCCATGTCGCGATGCAGCAGCACCGTATGATTGGCCAGCTCCTGCGGGGCGGTCAGCGCATTGGGCGCCTCCAGCAACGCCTTGCGCCCGATCAGATAGACCTCGTCATGGTCCAGCTCATGGGCGTAGAGCGCGGGATCGATGTCCTTCGCCAGCACGATCGCCGCGTCCAGCCCTTCGCCCAGCCGCGCCACGGCATAGGGGGTGGTCTCGATGTCGATATGAAGCTGCGGATGCCGCTGCCGAAGGGCGCCCAGATGCGGGAACAGCCTTTGCGTCGCGAACAGCGGCATGACCGCCAGCCGCAGCCGCAACTGGTTTCCGCCGCTCTGGATATTCTCCAGCGCCTGGCTCAGCGAATCGAGCGCCGGCGCGATGTCGTCCAGCAGGCGTTGCCCGTCGGCATTGATTTCCAGCGCCTGATGCTTGCGGTCGAACAGGGGCCGGCCGATGAACCGTTCCAGCGCCTGCACCCGCCGGCTGAGCGCGGGCGTCGAGAGCGCGAGTTCCTCCGCCGCCGCCTTGACCGATCCAAGGCGGGCGACCTGAACAAAGGCCTCCAGGGCCGTAAGGGGCGGCAATCTACGCATAAACCGTCATGTTCATCTGGCCGGTCCGCTGCGACGCATCATTGCTTCTTCTGGAACGGCGCGCAAACCGGCTTCAAGCATCCTTATTCCACTGAGCAGGAAAAAAGGGCAGTTGGCAAGATGCAAAAATTGCAACTCCTCGATTCTTTTCGCACTTGCGAAAATACATCCCGCACTGCACATAGGAAAGGCCTTTCAGGCATCCTCTCCTATAAACTTTCCGGGCTGGCCTTCGGGCCGGCCCTTTTTTTATTCGTTTCGGGGCTCGCCATGGCCCCTTTCCCTCAGCCGCGACGTTCCCTATCTCGTTACGCAGCGAACAGAACGGGGAAGGCGAAGTGGCCGAAGAAGAAACCGCAGGACGCAGGATACAGGTGGCCAATGCGCGGCCCGAGGATGCGGGGCGCGGCCTTGCCCGCCTTCCTTTGGCGGTCATGGCGGAACTCCACCTTGCGGAAGGCGATGTGGTGGAGATTGCGGGCAAGCGGTCGACCCCCGCGCGGGTGGTCCGGCCCTATAAGGAGGATGAGGGGCTGGATGTCCTTCGCCTCGACGGGCTTCAGCGCGCCAATGCCGGCGTCGGATCGGGCGACTTCGTGATCATCCGGAAGGTCGATCCCCGGCCTGCCCAGCGGGTCGTCTTCGCGCCTGCACAAAATAACCTGCGGCTGCAGGGCAATCCGGAGGCGCTGAAGCGCGTTTTCTTCCAGCGGCCGCTCGCCTCTGGGGATGTCGTCGCAACTGCGGGACAGCAACAGGTGCCGCCCGGCGACATGCCGCCCCAGTTGCGCCAGATGCTGGCCGCCCCGGCCTATGCCCTGCAGGAAATCCGCCTGGTCGTGGTGTCAACCGTGCCCAAGGGCATCGTCCATATCGACGCCGACACGGAAGTGGAACTGCGCGCCGAATATGAGGAGCCCCGCGAATCCCGCCGCGCCGACGTCACCTATGACGATGTCGGCGGCATGGCCGAAGCCATCGACCAGCTGCGGGAAATGGTGGAATTGCCGCTGCGCTATCCCGAACTGTTCGAGCGGCTGGGCGTGGACCCGCCCAAGGGCGTGCTGCTCCACGGCCCGCCGGGCACCGGCAAGACCCGGCTGGCCCGCGCCGTCGCCAATGAATCGGAAGCGGAATTCTTCCTGATCAACGGGCCGGAGATCATGGGTTCGGCCTATGGCGAGTCGGAAAAGCAGCTCCGTGAGATTTTCGAGGCGGCCGCCAAGTCGGCACCGTCGATCCTCTTCATCGACGAGATCGATTCCATCGCGCCCAAGCGCGGCAATGTGACCGGGGAGACGGAAAAGCGCCTCGTCGCCCAGTTGCTGACGCTGATGGACGGGCTGGAACCGCGCACCAATCTGGTCGTCATCGCCGCCACCAACCGGCCGGAAGCGATAGACGAGGCGCTGCGCCGCCCCGGCCGCTTCGACCGGGAAATCATCGTCGGCGTGCCTGACGAGCGCGGACGGCGGGAGATATTGGGCATCCACACCCGCGGCATGCCGCTGGCCGACGGCGTTGACCTGGGCGAACTGGCGCGCATGACCTATGGCTTTGTCGGTGCGGATCTGGCGGCGCTGACCCGCGAGGCGGCGATCGAGACCGTGCGCCGCTTCATGCCCCGGCTCAATCTGGAGGAGGGAACGATCCCCCCTGACGTGCTGGAGGAACTGTCCGTCGCGCGCGACGACTTCATGGCCGCGATCAAGCGCGTCCAGCCCTCCGCCATGCGGGAGGTGATGGTGCAGGCGCCCAATATCGGCTGGGCCGACATAGGCGGCCTGGACGAAGCGCAGATGCGCCTCAAGGAAGGGGTGGAACTGCCGCTCAAGGACCCGGACGCCTTCCGCCGCATCGGCATCCGCCCGGCCAAGGGGTTCCTGCTCTACGGCCCGCCCGGCACCGGCAAGACGCTGCTGGCGAAGGCCGTGGCGCGGGAAGCGCAGGCCAATTTCATCGCCACCAAATCCTCCGACCTGCTCAGCAAATGGTATGGGGAGAGCGAGCAGCAGATCGCCCGCCTCTTCGCCCGCGCGCGGCAGGTGGCGCCGACGGTCATCTTCATCGATGAACTGGACAGCCTGGTTCCGGCGCGCGGCGGCGGCCTTGGCGAACCGCAGGTGACGGAGCGGGTGGTGAACACCATTCTGGCCGAGATGGACGGGCTGGAGGAATTGCAGTCCGTCGTCGTCATCGGCGCGACCAATCGCCCGACGCTGATCGATCCGGCGCTGCTGCGGCCGGGCCGGTTCGACGAGCTGATCTATGTCCCCGTGCCCGATCAGGCGGGGCGCAGGCGCATCCTGTCCATTCACACGGGCAAGATGCCGCTTGCCGAGGACGTCGATCTGGATGCGCTGGCGGAGCGCACGGAACGGTTCACCGGGGCCGATCTGGAGGATCTGGTCCGCCGCGCCGGCCTGGTCGCGCTGCGCCAGTCGCTGTCGGTCGACAAGGTCACGCAGGCGCATTTCGAGGCCGCGCTGGAGGATACCCGCGCCTCCGTCACGCCCGAAATGGAGCGGGAATATGAGCAGATCCAGGCAACGCTGAAGCAGAGCGTGATGCAGATCGACCCCATCGGCTTCGTGTCGCCCGGCATGTTGCGGGCGCGCGCCAGGACTGAATGAAGGGACATGCTCCCGCGAAGGCGGGAACCCGGTTCCGCCGTTTGCACCGGGTTCCCGAAAGGCATCCTGTCCTGTCGAACGCCTTCGCGGGAACGCATGCGCATGACCTGATGATGCCGGTCCCTCCGACCTATTTGTCCCTCCACCGCGAAGGCGCTTGCATGCCCGTGCGATTTTTGCGAGTCGGACAGGCAAGGCAGACAGGCGAGAATGAATGGCCTCCATCCCTTTGAAGAAAAAGAACCGGGCCGTTTCCGGAAAACCGTCCTCCACCTTCCTGGGTCAATGGGGCATGTTCCTCCGGCAGTTCATCAAGCATCCCGGCATGATCGGATCGGTCATCCCGTCCTCGCAAATGCTGGTCGACAGCATGCTGGAGGGCGTGGACTGGCAACGGACCCGGCTGTTCGTGGAATATGGCCCGGGCGTCGGGACGTTCACGCGGCCCATTCTCGACCGGCTGCATCCGGACGCCACCCTGCTGGCGATCGACCTCAATCTGGACTTCGTCGCCTATCTGGAGGCGGAGATCGACGATCCCCGGCTGCGCATCGTCCACGGTTCGGCCGCCGATGTCCGCCGCTTCATCAAGGAGGCCGGCTATGCCCAGGCGGACTATGTCCTGTCGGGCATTCCCTTCTCGACCCTGCCCGGCGGCGTGGGGGAGGCGATCTGCGCCGAAACCCGCTCGGTGCTGAAGACCGGCGGCGCATTTCTGGTCTATCAATATTCCGGCTATGTCCGCCGCCTGCTGTCGCCGTTGTTCGACGAAATCGGCGACCGGGTGGAGTGGCGCAACATTCCACCGTGCCGGATGTTCACGGCGGTGAAGCGGGAAATCCTGGCCCAGGTGGCCTGACCCTTCCGCCTTCCTGTTGAATTTACGTCATTTCGCCGGGATTTTGTCCTGTCCGGCAGGTCTATACCCCATTTGGGGTATGCGCCATGCAGCGCCGGTCGCTACGCGCCCCGCATAGGCAGACCTTCTGCCTCCGGCGGCCGGGCCATATTGCGACCCATGGCCCGGTTGCCGGCTAAGGTTGCCGCAACGATCGTTTCGCTTCGGCCGGCTTTCATGATAAGGCCCGGCGCGAAACACGGCGAGATAGTTCATGAACGACCTGACCCAGACCCCCGAAATGCTGATCGCGACCATGGGCGCGCGTGCCCGCGCGGCAGCGGCCCAGCTTTCCACCGCCAGCGACGCGCAGAAGATCGACGCGCTGCGCCGCGCCGCGCAGGCGCTGCGGGATCAGGCGCCGCGGATCATCGCCGCCAATGCCCGGGACATGGAAAACGCCGCCGCCAACGGCCTGTCGCCCGCCATGCTCGACCGGCTGAAGCTGGACGAGGACCGCGTCCTTGCGACGGCGGCGGGCGTGGATCAGGTCGCGATCCTCATCAATCCGCTGGGCAGCGTGATCGACAGGCAGGTCCGCCCCAACGGCATGGAGTTGAGCCGCGTCCGCGTGCCGCTGGGCGTCATCGGCATCATCTATGAAAGCCGCCCCAATGTGACCGCCGACGCCGCCGCGCTCTGCCTGCGCGCCGGCAATGCCGTGATCCTGCGCGGCGGCAGCGAGGCGAAGGAAAGCAACCGCGCCATCCACGCCGCGATGGTCGAGGGGATCGTCGCCGCCGGCCTGCCCGCCGATGCCGTGCAACTGGTCCCCACCACGGACCGCGCCGCCGTGGGCGCGCTGCTGAAGGCGTCGGAATTCATCGACCTGATCGTCCCGCGCGGCGGCAAGAGCCTGGTCGCCCGCGTGCAGGAAGAGGCGCGCGTGCCCGTCCTCGCCCATCTCGACGGCATCAACCACAGCTATGTCGACGGCGCGGCCGATCCGGACATGGCGCAAAAGCTGGTGGTGAACGCCAAGATGCGCCGCACCGGCATTTGCGGCGCGACCGAGACGGTGCTGATCGACAAGGCCTATGCTGAGGCGCCCGCCATCGTGAAGGCGCTGCTCGACGCCCAATGCGAAGTGCGCGGCGACGAGGCCGTGCAGGCGATGGACAGCCGCGTCACGGCGGCGTCGGACGAGGATTGGGATACCGAATATCTCGAAGCTATCGTCTCTGTGCGGATCGTGGACGGGCTGGACGAGGCGCTCGCCCATATCGCCGCCCATGCCAGCCACCATACCGACGCCATCATCACCGAGGATGCGGAGAGAGCCGAGCGCTTCCTGAACGCGGTCGACAGCGCCATCGTGATGTGGAACGCCTCCACCCAGTTCGCGGACGGCGGCGAGTTCGGGCTGGGCGCGGAAATCGGCATCTCCACCGGCCGCCTGCATGCCAGAGGCCCAGTGGCGCTGGAAGGCCTGACGACCTATAAATGGCTGGTGCGCGGAACGGGGCAGACCCGGCCGTAATGCCCAAACCCCTCCTCCGTTCGCCCTGAGCTTGTCGAAGGGCTTCGACAGGCTCAACCCGAACGGGGAGAGGGTGGTGCTCAAAATGGAGAGGGTGGCGCTTACCCCTTCACCACCCCATCGATCGCCTTCAGCTTCTCCAGCATCGGCCCGACCCACTCTACCGGCAGCATCACCGGCCCGTCCGAAGGCGCATGGTCCGGATCGTCATGCGCCTCGGCAAAGATCGCGGCGACACCCGCCGCGACGGCACTGCGCGCCAGCACCGGCGCAAATTCCCGCTGCCCACCGGAAGCCGATCCCAATCCGCCCGGCTGCTGCACCGAATGGGTGGCATCGAACACCACCGGATAGCCCGTCTGCGCCATCGCCGGCAGCGAGCGCATGTCGCTGACCAGCATGTTATAGCCGAAACTCGCCCCTCGTTCAGTCAGCAAAATCCGCTCATTCCCGGTCGACGCGACCTTCTGCGCCACCGCCGCCATGTCCCACGGCGCCAGGAACTGCCCCTTCTTCACATTGACCACCGCGCCGGTCCGCCCCGCCGCCAGCAGCAAATCGGTCTGGCGGCACAGAAAGGCGGGAATCTGGAGAATATCCACAGCCTCCGCCGCCGCTTCCACCTGCCCGGCCTCATGCACGTCGGTCAGCACCGGACAGCCGAACGCCGCCTTCACCTCCGCCAGGATCGCCAGCCCCGTATCGATCCCGACGCCCCGTTGCCCCGATACGGAGGTCCGGTTCGCCTTGTCGAAGGAGGATTTGAAGATGAATGGCACCCCGGCACGTCCCGCAAGGCCGGATAGCTTTTCCGCCATCATCATCGCATGGTCGCGGCTCTCGATCTGGCAGGGGCCGGAGATCAGGACGAAGGGCAGGTCGTTGCCGACGGTAACCGACCCGATGGAAACATGCTTGGCTGTCATCATCGCGCTCACTTCGGCGCTTTGACGAAGCGGCGCAAGAGCTGCCCGCGCCAAAGCCCCTTGCCGGGATGATAATTCCAGCAGAACCAGCCGAAGACGAGGCAGGCCAGCAGCGAGGGCAGCGCCATCGGATCGCCTTCCCCCTTCATGTGCCGGTAAAAGGCAAGGTCCGCCCGCCACCGGTCCCGCTCGCTGCCGCCGCCGTTGATGCCATAGGCATTGTCGTGACGCCGGCAACCGATGTTTCGGTTGTATTTGCGGTGGTCTATGAAATAGCAGTAATCGCGTTCGGGTGTCGTCATGGCCCGATGTGGACAGGGGCCATGGAAAAGTTCAAGCGTAAAGTCTTCTACCTTGGCGGTTTCGACCCGCGCGGGGTGCGTTTCTACCACCAGATGTACCGCGAGCAGGCGGAAGCCTACACGCGCCTGTCGGGCGAACGGGTGGAGGTCAGCGCCCGCCGCTCCGGCCCGGCCTCTTCCGCCAGTTGGACCGTCACCAACCATAGCGCCGGGGTCGAGACCGATTATGAGTTCCTCCGCTGGGAGGATCTGGTCGGCAAGGTGTGGATACGCAATCCGCTGCTGCTGGCGTGGCGCTCCATCGCCACATATGGCGCCCATGCCCGCCACATGCAGTTCCTGCGGATGCGGAAACTGCGTCCGGGGCCGGTCATCACCATCCTCTACCCGCCGCTGCTGGCGGTGCTGATCCCGCTGGCGTTGGCGCTGATACCCGCGCTGCCGCTTTCGCTGCTGATGCCCTTCTGGGCCGCCGCGCTGATCGGCATCGCCGTCAGCGTGGCTCTGTCGGGCCGCCTGCTCAACAAGCTGATCGTGCCCTGGCTGCTCCGTTTCATGGTTTACAACCACAGCGTCGCCGCCAAAGGCCCGGGTGCGGATATGGACGAGCGCCTGGACCAGTTCGCCGCCCGCATCGTGGCGGAGGTGGACGGCCCCTGGGACGAGGTCGTCTTCGCCTCCCACAGCAACGGCACCATCTATGCGATGAGCGTGCTGCGCCGCATCCTGGAATTGCGCGGCGACCGGCCGCTGCCCGAAAATTTCACCGTCCTCACCCTGGGCCAGGTCGTTCCCGTCATCGCCCTGCGCAAGGATGCGCGCTGGTATCATGCCGACCTCAAGGCGCTGGACGACAAGCCCTTCCGCCTCGTCGATTTCTCCGCTCCCCCCGATGGCGCGGCCTATCATGGCGTCCATCCGATCCGCCTCGTTTCGGATCGGTGCGCGGCGCGCGTCGACCTGCTCTCGCCCCGCTTCCACCTCTTCTACGATCCGGAAAACTATCATGGCGGCTGGTCGAACAAATATGAGGCGCATTTCGACTATCTGCGCGTGGGCGACCGCCTGTCGCCGGTGGACTATGTCAGCCTCACCGCCGGCCGCCGCACCATCGACGAAGCCATAGCGCAGTTCAGGACGATCCCATGACGCAGCCCTTCACCCCGCCCTATCCCGAACCGCCGCGGACCCGCCGTGGCCTCGTCAAGCGCTTCTTCCGGGGCTGGCATAGCTGGATTCATGTCCTGTTCGAGAAGAGCTACACGATGAAGCTGGGCGAAATCCGCATGCCCGGCCAGACCATGTACATCGCCAACGAACTGCCGCTGGTGGACCAGATCCTGCGCGGCGGCACGGCCTATCCCAAACATCGCGAACTGGTCCGCAACCTGTCCCCCCTGATCGGCAACAGCGTCTTCTCCGCCAATGGGGAGGATTGGGAAAGCCAGCGCGCCATGGTGAACCCCGCCTTCGCCCACACCGCGCTCAACCGCTCCATGCCGCTGATGGTAGCGGCGGCCGACGACCTGCTCGCCCGGCTCGACGCGGCGGACAAGGGCAAGCCGGTCGACATCGACCCGATGATGACCCATGTGGCGGCCGACATCATCTTCCGCACGCTTTTCTCGGAGCCGCTGGACGAGCGCCGCTCCAACATCATCCACACCGCCTTCGGCCGTTTCCAGCGGCTCGCCCACAGCGCCTCGATGCTGCGCCTCTACGGCTTTCCGGCGCGCTGGTTCGAGAAACGCTCGCTGGCCCCGGCAAAGGCGATCCATGAGGTCTTCCGTCCCATCGTCGAAGCGCGCCATGAGGGCTTCCACCAGCGTGGCGAGGCGCCGCACAAGGACATCCTCCAATCGCTGATCGAGGCGAAGCATCCCGAAACCGGCGACCCCTTCACCCTGCAACAGGTGATGGACCAGGTTTCCACCGTCTTCCTCGCCGGCCATGAAACGTCCGCCAGCACCATGACCTGGGCGCTCTACATGCTGGCGGAATGCGCCCATATCCAGAACGCCGCCCGCACGGAGGTGCAGCAGCTCGCCGGGGACGCGCCGCTCACCGCCGCGATGCTCAAGGACATGGGGGCGATCCGCAACATCTTCCGCGAAACGCTGCGCCTCTATCCGCCCGTCGCCTTCTTCCCGCGCGAAGTGACCTGCCCGATGCCGATGCGCGACAAGAGTCTTGAGGAAGGCGCAATGCTGGTCGTCGCCCCCTGGCTCACGCAGCGCAACAAGGACAACTGGGCCTGTCCGCACAGCTTCATGCCCGAACGCTTCGAAGATCCCGCCAATGCGGAGATGGTGCGCCAGGCCTGGTTTCCCTTCGGCCGCGGGCCCCGGGTCTGCGTGGGCGCGGGCTTTGCACAGCAGGAGGTGATGACGGTGATCGCCAGCGTCCTGCGCCGCTACCGCCTGTCGGTGCCCGACGGGTTCAGGCCCGAACCGATCAGCCGCCTGACCATCCGGCCAAGGACGGGGATGAAGCTGATGTTCGATGCCGTCCGGCTTTGACGGATGGGGTGGATTGCGGACATTCCCCCTCCCGCAGGCGGGAGGGGGTTAGGGGGTGGGCTGGCGCGGCATCTGCGCTGTTTTGCAACGGCTAAGTCAGAAGCTCGCTACGCTCGCGCCCACCCCTAACCCCTCCCGTTTACGGGAGGGGAATGTCCTGGATTGGTCGAAACCAGACGAGCAATCACCGGTCCGTATCTCAACTCGGCATGCGTAACCCAAAAGCGACACCCGCCTCGAAAACCATCCTATTTCCTGCGCCGGGACAGTTTCAGCCTGTCCTATTCCGCCTTGCCCGGCCTAACCAGCACCCCTCTTTGAATACGTCCGAACCATCGCGCCCATGCCTACGCGCGCCCGGGCACGCGCGCGCATATGGTGTGAACTTCGGCGGAAAACCGCCGGAATCTCACCCTCTGATCCGCCCCACTATCGCCTGTCCGGCCACCCGCTGCCGCAGATAGCGCCGCTTCAACACCACGCTCGCCGCCAGCAGCGGCACGCCCAGCATGATGCAGATCGCGCCCAGCATCGGCGGCCAAAGTCCGAACAGGCTGTGCATGTTCAAGGCGGAAGGCGCCAGCACCAGCAGGAAACCCGCCGTCAGCAGCCATAATCCCCAACGGCGCGGCCTGACCGCGATCATGCGCATCTCGTGCCGGTGCGCCTTGCGCCCTTCCTTCGTCGACAGATCGGGATGCTTCATCGCCGGCCACTAAAGCGGAAAAGGCGACCTGCTGTCCAGCGTCAGAACGGGGCTTTCGTTCGCTCTCCGCTTGGGCTACATGCGGGGCATCCCCGGGGGACCGTCCACAGGCGGTTGAGAGGCGGCTGACGTGGCCGCGACCCGCTGAACCTGATCCGGATAAGACCGGCGTAGGGAGGGAACGGCTTGTTCGCATGCAGCAACCCGCGCCCGCCCTCCGCCCCGACGCGAAGAGGAGGACGGCAAGCCATGGACAGCATTTCCGTCCTGACCCTGCGCCTGGCTGAAGCCATCGGCCTCTACATGATCGTCATCGGCACAGGGGGCCTCGTGGCGCCGCAGCGCTGGCGGCAGATGATGGACGATCTGGAACGCTCGCCCGGTCTGGTGATGGCGCTGGCCTTTCCGGTCTTCGCGGTCGGCGCGGCGCTCGTCCTCATCCACAGCATCTGGCGCGATCCGCTGTCCATCATCGTCTCGGCCATCGGCTATGTCGCGCTGGTCGAGGGGGCGCTGCTGCTCGCGGTCCCGGCGCCCCTGCTCAAGATCGGTCGCTGGTCCCTCAACTTCACCCGCGCCTGGGCGATCCTCAGCATCGTCCTCGGCATTCTCCTCTTCCTCGCCGGCCTCACCGGCCGCGCCACCGTCATCGCCTGAAAGGAACCCAAATGGCAGACGTCCCAGCACGAACAGAGATGCGCGTCACCACCGGACCCATCCGTGGCTCGCGCAAGATCCATGTCGGCCCGCTCAAGGTCGCCATGCGCGAGATCGACCTGGAACCCGGCAGCGGCGAAGCGCCGGTCCGCGTCTATGACACGTCTGGTCCCTATACCGACCCCAATGCCCGCATCGACATCATGGCGGGCCTTCCCGCTTTGCGCCGGGACTGGATCATCGGCCGGGGCGATGTCGAGGAATATGACGCCCGCGCCATCCAGCCGGAGGATAACGGCCTGAAAGGCCCCGACCGCAGCGGCGGCGTTCAGCCCTTTCCCAACACGGTCAAGCGTCCCCTGCGCGCCAAGGCTGGAGCGAACGTCTCCCAGATGCACTATGCCCGGCGCGGCATCATCACGCCGGAGATGGAATATGTGGCCGAGCGCGAAAATCTGGGCCGCGCCCGCCTCGCCGAATATGTCCGCGACGGGCAGGACTGGGGCGCGTCGATCCCCGACTATGTGACGCCGGAATTCGTCCGGGAGGAGGTCGCCCGCGGCCGCGCCATCATCCCGTCGAACATCAACCACCCGGAATCGGAGCCGATGGCGATCGGCCGCAACTTCCTGGTGAAGATCAACGCCAATATCGGCAACAGCGCCGTCGCCTCCGACGTGGCGAGCGAAGTCGACAAGCTGGTCTGGTCGATCCGCTGGGGCGCCGACACGGTGATGGACCTGTCGACCGGCCGCAACATCCACGACACCCGCGAATGGATCATGCGCAACTCGCCGGTCCCGATCGGCACCGTGCCCATCTATCAGGCGCTGGAGAAGGTCGGCGGCATTGCCGAGGAACTGACCTGGGACATCTTCCGTGACACGCTGATCGAGCAGGCCGAACAGGGCGTCGACTATTTCACCATCCATGCGGGCGTGCGCCTGCCCTATATCCCGATGACGGCCAAGCGCGTCACCGGCATCGTCTCGCGCGGCGGATCGATCATGGCGAAATGGTGTCTCGCCCATCACAAGGAATCGTTCCTCTACGAACATTTCGACGAAATCACCGAGATCATGAAGGCCTATGACATCGCCTATTCGCTGGGCGACGGCCTGCGCCCCGGCTCCATCGCCGACGCCAATGACGAAGCGCAGTTCGCCGAACTCTACACGCTGGGCGAACTGACCAAGCGCGCCTGGGAACAGGATGTGCAGGTGATGATCGAAGGCCCCGGCCACGTCCCGATGCACAAGATCAAGCAGAATATGGACAAGCAGCTCGAAGCCTGCGGCGAGGCGCCCTTCTACACGCTTGGGCCGCTCACCACCGACATCGCGCCGGGTTACGACCATATCACCAGCGGCATCGGCGCCGCGATGATCGGCTGGTACGGTACGGCCATGCTCTGCTACGTCACGCCCAAGGAGCATCTGGGCCTGCCCGACCGCGACGACGTGAAGGTGGGCGTCGTGACCTACAAGCTCGCCGCCCACGCGGCCGACCTGGCCAAGGGCCACCCCGCCGCCAAGGTCCGCGACGACGCGCTGAGCCGCGCCCGCTTCGAATTCCGCTGGCGCGACCAGTTCAACCTGTCGCTCGATCCCGACACGGCCGAGAAATATCACGACCAGACGCTTCCCGCCGAAGGCGCGAAGACCGCCCATTTCTGCTCCATGTGCGGCCCCAAATTCTGCTCGATGAAGATCACGCAGGAAGTGCGCGACTTCGCCGCCAGGCAGAACCAGCCCGCAGACAGCTTCCTCGCGGCGGAGGACGCCGAAAAAGGCATGGCCGAAATGAGCGAAATCTTCCGGCAGACCGGCAGCGAACTCTATATGGGCGCTGGTGGGCGAGATCGCGACTGAGTTTTGGAGAACTGGGTTTCGTGGACAAAGCTTGACTGGATGACGTGGGGTTGACTCAAGGCTGCCTTTTGGAGGCAGGCTTGGGCGAACGGATTGGTCTTTCAGATAAGGAATGAGGTTTGATCGGGCCGCTGCTTCCATTGGAGGGGAGGCGCGGTTGCCGCCCGCCAGGTGACAATAGGCTATTCATGGAGGCGGTGCTGTGGATTGTTCGCACGGGCAGTCCATGGCGTGATCTGCCCGCCATGTTCGGCAACTGGAGTACGGCGTTCAGGCGGTTTCGCGATTGGCGGGAAGCCGATATTTTCAAGCGTATTTTCGATGTGCTGTCGGAGGAACCCGACATGGAATACGCCATGGTCGATGCGACCATCGTCAGGGTTCACCGGCATGGCCAGGGCGCAAAAGGGGGACTCAGGGCCAGGCCATTGGTCGCTCAAAAGGCGGCATGACGACCAAGATTCTGGCGCTGACCGATGCCTTGGGCAATCTGGTGCGCTTCGAGTTGCTGCCGGGCAACCGCTACGACACCATAGGCGTCGCACCGTTGATCGACGGTATTGAGTTCGGTGCCCTGCTGGGCGACAAGGCCTTCGATTCCAACTGGATTGTACAGGATCTTGATCAGCGTGGGGCGAAGGTTGTCATTTCACAACATCCCGGCCGCGCCCAAAAGCTCAAGATCGACGTCGAGATGTACAAATGGCGTCACCTGATCGAAAACTTCTTCTCCAAACTTAAGGAATTCAAACGCATCGCTATGCGTGCCTGCAAAACCGACCAGAGCTTCTCTGCAATGATCTATCTCGCCGCAGCCATCATCAACTCACGATGAATCCCCACAAACCCTAATCTTTATCGGAGGGGTGGATCATACCGAAACTGAGTCTTAGGATGCTACGCCTTTGCTTTGGCAATCGGCTCCCGGCCAGCATTTTAGGTCTTCTGGCGATGTCGGCCGTCTCCTGTACCGCTCCAACCCAGTATATGGGAATTTCGTTGGTGCCTGGCGCCGCTGACGCCGACGCCCACGCCCTGCTCGCCGCGTCGGACATGGCCGCCGAGCGCCAGCGCCTGCCGGAAGGTCAGGAAGGCATGGGAGGCAAAGCCGCGCGAGACGATCGCATCCCAGAGTGTGAGTACATTGATGCCGCTGTATCGCCGATCTCTGACGGCGTTGTAGGGCATGCCGATACTCACCTTCGACGAACCCCAGGGCTGGACCCAGGGCGCGCGTCCGGCTTCCAGCTCGGCGATGATCCGGTTGGTGATCTGTTCGTAGAGGTCGGTCCGCTCACCCGCGGAACGGTGGGTGCGTGCATAGGCCATCGCGATTCTCCGCGACGGGTCGGTCCCGAGCCTCTCTCGTGACGCTCAACCCGTCACGGCCAACCGGCCGCACTCTCACTCTTGAAGGGGGCGCTACGGGGCGCAGCCCGTTTGAAGGGGTCGTTTGAGATTCGCGAAGCGAAGCTCAAACGCAGGGGAAGCCGTTCCCCTGCAGGATCAGGCGCTGCGCGAACGCACGCTACTGACCGCCACTCAGCTCGAAAGACGTGGACGACGTGTGGACGATGATAAGGAAATCAGGTTTCCAAGACCGAATCAGCATCGAGTCACCAGCTGATTTTCTCGGAAAATCTGGAGCGGGCGAAGGGATTCGAACCCTCGACCCCAACCTTGGCAAGGTTGTGCTCTACCCCTGAGCTACGCCCGCTCTGGCGGCCGGAGGAAGTGTCCCTCTCGGCGGGTGGGGGGCAACTAGCAGCGGCTTCCCACCTCGGCAAGGGAGAATCTGCATAAAATCATTTTTTTCCGATCCCGCCGGATTTCCCCGCCCGATAGTGGCTTTTCCCACCTTGCGGCTTGGCCTCGCGTGGCCATATGCTACTATTCTGCCTGTCAAATCAGTGAGCAACGACCGAATATGATCGCCCTTCGCTTCCTATGGCGGGGGCAGGAGGAGGAGCATCGCATGCCAGAACCGTTGACGCGCCGGGGCCTGCTTCAGGGCAGCGCCGCCGCCGCCGCCGCCATTCCCGTGCTGGGCGACGCGCAGGCCGCTGCTCCCGCCCGCCCGCAACGCCAGAAGGAGCAGGCCCAGATGAGCGCCGTAGGATTGACCGTGAACGGCCGGGAAGTGCATCTGCAACTCGACCCCCGCACCACCCTGCTCGACGCATTGCGCGAGCATCTCCACCTGACCGGCACCAAGAAGGGCTGCGACCATGGCCAGTGCGGCGCCTGCACGGTGATCGTGGAGGGGCGGCGGATCAACAGCTGCCTCACCCTCGCCGTCATGCATGAGGGCGATCATGTGACCACCATCGAGGGGCTCGGCACGCCGGAAAAGCTTCACCCGATGCAGCGCGCCTTCATCACCCATGACGGCTATCAATGCGGCTATTGCACGCCCGGCCAGATCTGTTCGGCGGTGGCGGTGCTGGAGGAGATCGAGGCGGGCATCCCCAGCCACGCCACGGAGGACCTCGACCGCGTGGCCTTTTCCGAGGGCGAGGTGCGCGAGCGGATGAGCGGCAATATCTGCCGCTGCGCCGCCTATCCCAACATCGTCGCGGCGATCCGCGAAGTCGCCGGCCATGGAACTGCGGAGGATAAGGCATGAGGCCCTTCACCTACAGCCGCGCCGCCAGTGTCGAAGATGCGGCCAGGACAGCCGCCAGCACCCAGGGCGCGCGCTTCATTGCGGGCGGCACCAATCTGCTCGACCTCATGAAGCTCCAGATCGAGACGCCCACCCATCTGATCGACGTCAATCATCTGGGCCTCGACCGCATCGAGCCGACAGCGGAAGGCGGCCTCAGGATCGGGGCGCTGGTCCGCAACACCGATCTGGCCGCCGACAAGGCCGTCCGCCGCGATTATGCGGTGCTCAGCCGCGCGCTGCTGGCCGGCGCTTCGGGTCAGCTTCGCAACAAGGCGACGACCGGAGGCAACCTGCTCCAGCGCACCCGCTGCCCCTATTTCTACGACACGCGCATGCCCTGCAACAAGCGCAAGCCCGGCAGCGGCTGCGGCGCGCTCAAGGGGATGAGCCGCAGCCTGGCGATCCTGGGCACCAGCGACGCCTGCATCGCGCAGCATCCGTCCGACATGGCGGTGGCGCTGCGCCTGCTCGATGCGCAGGTCGATACGGTGGGCGCCGATGGCGGCCGTCGCTCCATCCCGATCGCGGATTTCCACCTGCTGCCGGGCGAGACGCCGCATATCGAAAATGCGCTGAAGCCCGGCGAACTTATCACTTCCGTCACCTTGCCGAAGCCTCTGGGCGGCACCCATGTCTATCGCAAGGTGCGCGACCGCACCTCCTATGCCTTTGCGCTGGTGTCCGTGGCGGCGGTGTTTGAGAAGGACGGCCGGGCGCGCTTCGCCTTCGGGGGCATAGGGGCCAAGCCCTGGCGTACCGATGCCGCAGATGCCGCCGCCCCGTCCGGCGCGGCGGCCGTGGCGGAGGCGGCGCTCAGCGGCGCTCGACCCACCGCGCATAATGCGTTCAAGCAGCAACTGACCGCCCGCACCCTTGCCTCGCTCTACCGTCAGAAGGGGGCCTGAGCCATGAAGTTCGACACGCCAGCCACCACCAACCCGATCGACCGGGGCCGCGTCATCGGCATTCCCCATGACCGCATCGACGGCGCCGCGAAGGTCACCGGCACCGCGCCCTATGCCTATGAACGGCACGATGCCGCGCCCAACGCCGCCTATGGCTGGATCGTCGGGTCGGCCATCGCCAAGGGACGGATCAACGCCATGGACCTGCGGGCCGCTGAAGCCGCGCCCGGTGTGCTGGGCATCGTCACCCACCAGAATGCGGGGCCGCTCGGCAAAGGCAATATGAACACCGCCCATCTGCTGGGCGGTCCGCAGATCGAACATTATGAGCAGGCGGTGGCGCTGGTCATTGCCGACACGCTGGAAAATGCGCGCGACGCCGCCCGGCTCGTCCGCATCGATTATGCGCCGGATCAGGGCCGCTTCAACTTGGCGGCGGAGCGCGACAAGGGCGTTCCGCCCGAAGGCGGCTTCGGCGGCCCTGCTGATACCAAAGCGGGCGATTTCGAAGCCGGTTTCGCCAAGGCGGCGGTGAAGATCGACCAGCACTACACCACGCCCGACCAGAGCCATGCGATGATGGAGCCGCACGCGACCATCGCCGCCTGGAATGGCGACAAACTCACGCTCTGGACCTCTAACCAGATGATCGCCTGGAGCGTGGGCGAAATGGCGGCGACGCTGAAGATTCCGAAGGAGAATATCCGCCTCGTCTCACCCTATATCGGTGGCGGTTTCGGCGCGAAGCTGTTCCTGCGTGCCGATGCGCTGCTGGCGGCGCTGGGCGCGCGCATGGTCGGCCGCCCGGTGAAGGTCGCGATCGCCCGGCCGCAAATCCCCAACAACACCACTCACCGCCCCGCCACCATCCAGCGCATCCGCATCGGCGCCGACAGGCAGGGCGTGATCGACGCCATCGCGCATGAGGTCTGGTCGGGCGACCTGCCCGGCGGCGGCGCGGAGACGGCGGCGCAGCAGACGCGCCTGCTTTATCGCGGCCCCAATCGGCTGACGACGCATCGCCTGTCGACGCTGGACCTGCCGGAAGGCAACGCCATGCGCGCCCCGGGCGAGGCGGTGGGCCTGCTGGCGCTCGAAGTCGCGATGGACGAGCTGGCCGAGGCCTGCGGCGTCGATCCGGTCGAACTGCGCATCCGCAACGATGTGCAATATGATCCCGAAGCCGGGCCGCAGCGCCCCTTTTCCAGCCGCAAGCTGGTCGAATGCCTGCGCGAGGGCGCGGAACGTTTCGGCTGGAACCGCCGCAATCCGAAGCCTGGGCAGGTGCGCGATGGCCGCTGGCTGGTCGGCATGGGCGTCGCCTCCGCCTTCCGCAACAATCTGGTCACGAAGTCGGGTGCGCGCATCGGCGTCGATGCCAAGGGGCATGTGACGGTCGAAACCGACATGACCGACATCGGCACCGGCAGCTACACGATCATCGGCCAAACGGCGGCGGAAATGCTGGGCGTGCCGCTGGACGCCGTGACCGTGCGGCTGGGCGACAGCCGCTTTCCCGCGTCGTCCGGTTCGGGCGGCCAGTGGGGCGGGAACAGCTCAACCGCGGGCGTCTATGCCGCCGCCATGGCCCTGCGCGCCAAATTGGCCGAAAAGGCGGGCTTCCCGGTGGACAAGGCGCTGTTCGAGGATGGTCTGGTGCGCCTGGGCAACCAGTCCCAGCCGCTAGGGACGCTGGCGGGGCGCGAGGGCCTTTGGGCAGAGGACAGCATGGACTATGGCGACCTCACCAAACGCTATGCGCAGGCCACGTTCGGCGCGCATTTCTGCGAGGTGGGCGTCGACATCGACACCGCCGAAGTCCGCGTCCGCCGCATGGGCGGGGCCTTTGCCGCCGGGCGTATCCTCAATCCCAAATCGGCGCGCAGCCAGGTGATCGGCGCGATGACCATGGGCGTGGGCGCGGCGTTGATGGAGGAGCTGAGCGTCGACACGCGGTTCGGCTTCTTCGTCAACCACGACATGGCCGAATATCTGGTGCCGGTGCATGCCGACATCCCGCATCAGGACGTGCTGTTCATCGATGAACTGGACGACAAAAGCTCGCCCATGAAGGCCAAGGGCGTCGGTGAACTGGGCATTTGCGGGGCTGGCGCGGCGGTCGCCAACGCGATCTACAACGCCACGGGCGTGCGCCTGCGCGACTATCCGCTGACGATCGACAAGATTCTGGCGGCGTCAACCGGAAAAAGGGTCGCTTGAACTTCCTGCGCGGCGCCCCTAGTCCCTCTCCCAAAGAGAGGAAAGGGCGCCGATGAAATATCTTTCGCTGTCACTGGTTCTGGCCGCAATTCCGACGGTTGCGGCCGCCGGGACGGAGGCGTCCGACACGGACCGCATCGTCGTGACGGGGGAGGGGCTTTCCCTGCCGCCGGGGACGCCGGCCTATGGGTCGGTGATCATCGACCGGGACCGGCTGACCAACGGCGCTTCCGGCCGGATCGAGAGCGTGCTGGGCGATGTGGCCGGATTCCAGCAGTTCCGCCGTTCCGACAGCCGCTCCGCCAATCCTTCCGCCCAGGGAGCGACATTGCGCGCCTTGGGCGGCAACGCTTCCAGCCGGACGCTGGTGCTGCTGGACGGCGTGCCGATGGCCGATCCCTTTTTCGGCTATATCCCCTTCAGCGCACTGGTGCCCGACCGCCTGTCGGTGGTGCGGGTGACGCGCGGCGGCGGCATTGGGGCCTTCGGCGCGGGCGCGGTGGCCGGGACCATCGAACTCGCCAGCGCGACGCGGGATCAGCTTCCGACCTTCGGCGCCAGCGCCTTCTACGGCAGCAAGGATGCGACCGAACTGACCGCCAGCCTGACGCCGGATCTGGGCGGCGGCTATGTCTCGCTTTCGGGCCGCTGGGACCGGGGCGACGGCTTCCAGACCACGCCCCGGAACCAGCGCGTCGCCGCGACTTCGCCCGCCGCCTATGACGGCTGGTCGACCAATTTGCGGGCCGTCGCGCCCCTGTCCGCCACATCGGAGATCCAGTTCCGCGGCACCATCTTCCACGACGAGCGCACCCTGCGCTTCAAGGGCGCGGACAGCATGAGCGAAGGGCAGGACGCCAGCATCCGCTTCATATCCCGCGGTGCATGGCAGGTCGATGCGCTGGCCTATATCCAGGCGCGCAACTTCTCCAACATCGTGATCTCGGCATCCACCTTCCGCAAGTCGCTCGACCAGCGCAATACGCCCTCGACTGGCATTGGCGGCAAGATCGAGCTGCGCCCACCGGTCGGCCCCGACCATGTGCTGCGCATCGGGGCCGACACCCGCTTCGCCACCGGCGACATGTTCGAGGATGGCTATAACGCGAATATAGCGGCCAATCCGGTCACTTCCCGCCGTCATGCCGGCGGCGAGCAGATGACCACCGGCCTCTTTGCCGAGGATGACTGGACGCTGGGCCGGCTGGTCCTGACAGGCGGGGTGCGGGCGGATCGCTGGACGATCAGCAACGGCTTCTATCGCGCCACCGGCACCGGTGCGGCCAACAACAGCTTTGCCGACCGTTCGGACTGGCAGTTCTCCGGAAGGGCGGGCGCTCTCTACCGCATCAGCGATGCAGTCGCGCTACGCGGCGCGGCCTATAGCGGTTTCCGCCTGCCGACGCTGAACGAGCTATATCGGCCGTTCGTGGTCTTCCCGATCACGACCCGCGCCAATGCCGCGCTGACGCCCGAAAAGCTGAAGGGCGTGGAGGCGGGCATCGACCTCACGCCCATTCCGGGCCTGACCCTCTCCGCCACCGGCTTCATCAACCGGCTGGACGATGCCATAGCCAATGTCACCCTCACCAATGTCGCCAATACGCGCGAGCGGCAAAATGTCGACCGCATCACCGCCAAGGGGATCGAATTGACCGCCGTCGGCCGGGTGGACGACTTCCTGCTTTCGGCATCCTATGCCTATAGCCACAGCACCGTCCATGCGCCGGGCATGGGCTTTGACGGCCTCACCCCCGCGCAGAGCCCCCGTCATGCCGCGAGCGCCACGCTGGCCTGGGAGCCGGAGCAGGGACCGGCGCTTTCCGCGACGCTGCGCTATGTCGGCAAGCAATATGAGGATGACCTCCAGACCGATGTCTTGCCCGATGCGCTGACCGTCGATGCGGTGGCGCGCCTGCCGCTGGGCCATGGCGTCACCCTGGTTGCCCGGGGCGAGAATCTCTTCGATGAGGAAGTGATCACCCGCAACGCCGGAGGGTCCATCGACCTCGGCACCCCCCGGACGCTGTGGATCGGCTTCCGGTTCGCAAGCTAGAGCCGGTTTCGATCTGATGGAATCAGATCGCTGCTCCAGATTCCTTGTTTTGCGCGATTTCGCGGCAAGCGATCGGTTCCGGTCGCTTGCTGATCGCTTTAGGGCAACCCTCTGAAAAAGCCCGCTGGTTCCGCCGGGGCAAAGCTGTATGAGGTCCTCATGCGCTTTGCCCTTCTCCTCGCCCTGCCGTTTCTCGCCGCTGCGCCTGCCCAGGCCTGGGGACCGATCGGCCATCGCGTCACCGGCGCCATAGCCGACCGCAACCTGAGTGGCGCTGCACGCGCCCAGGTCCGCCTGCTGCTGGGGTCGGAAGATCTGGCCGAAGCGGCGACCTGGCCGGACGACATGCGGTCCGACCCCGCCGAATATTGGCGCAAGACGGCCAGCCCCTGGCATTATGTCACGGTGAGGGAGGGCGATCGTTACACCGCCGCGGACGCGCCGAAGGAGGGGGACGCGATGACGGCGCTGACCCGCTTTACGGCGACGCTTCGCGACCCCAAGGCGTCGCTGGACGACCGCCGCATGGCGCTGCGCTTCGTCGTTCACATCATTGGCGACCTGCATCAGCCGCTGCATGTCGGCGGTGGTGACGACCGGGGCGGCAATGATGTGAAGGTCACTTTCTTCGGCGCGCAGAGCAACCTGCATTCGGTCTGGGATTCCGGCCTGATCGACCAGCGCGCCCTGTCCTATTCGGAATATGCGGACTGGCTGTCGCGGTCGATCACGCCGGAACAGACGATTGCCTGGAGCCTGTGTGATCCGGACATCTGGACCCGCGAAAGCATCGCGCTGCGCAAGACCGTCTATCCGGCGGACCCGAACCTGTCCTGGGACTATGCCTATCGGCATCGCGCCGAGTTGGACGACCGGTTGCGGCGGGCAGGTGTCCGCATCGCCGCCTGCCTGAATGCGATTTTCGATTCGCCCCGGCAGCCCTAGGACCGGTCGACAGTCCGTTCATGGTCGACGACTCGGAATGGCGGTCGCGAAAAACAGGGGTTTTCCGCTCAATGTGAAAAATGCTCCGGGTTTCCGGACCGAATTGAAGCGCAGCGCGCTCCTGCGACCACTCTACCCCCGCTCCCGCAGCCGCTCCACGATGGCGCGCGCGGCCCGCGTGACATCGTCCCAGGTCATGTCGAAGCCGGCATCGTCCCCGAAATAGGGATCGGTCACGCCGCTCCCCTCGCGCCCTGGCACCAAATCCATCAGCAGCCGCACGTCCGCCGTCCCGTCCGAAGGCTGAATCCGCCGCAGATTCTTCAAATTTTCCGCATCCAGCGCGAAGACATGGTCGAACCGCCGGAAATCCCCCGCCGTCACCTGCCGCCCACGGTAGCCGGAAATGTCGATCCCATGCCGCAGCGCCACCGCCTGCGCGCGCCGGTCCGGCGGCGATCCGACATGCCAGTCGCCGGTACCCGCCGAATCCACCGTTACCGAAAGGCCCGCCCGCTCCGCCTCCGCACGCAACGCGGCTTCGGCCAGCGGCGATCGGCAGATATTCCCCAGGCACACGAACAGGACCGAAGCGCTCATCCCTCGGCCGCCGCCGTGCTCAGGCCCAGTTGCGGCACGCCGATCGACCGCCGCCCGCCGAAATCGGTGCGCGCCACGATCACGCCCAGCTTTTCCATATAATCGATCAACCGCCGCACGCGCCCCGGCGAACTGGTGCCATAGGCGCGCGCCAGCGCCACATCGTCGGGGCAGGGCAGCCCCTGCATCGCCGCCCGCGCAATCAGCAGGAAGGGAGCGAGCATATCCTCCGGCACAGGTTCGGCGGCCTTCATCGCATCGGCCCAGCGCGGGTCGGCGGCATCGAACATGCCCGCCTGCGCCATGGCGAATCGCTTGCGGAAAGCGGGCAGGTCGAGCGGCGGCTGGCGCAGTCCCTTCATCCGGCAGCGGACGCCGAAATCCTGATAGAGCGTCGACACGCTGGGCTGCGCCTCCCCCAGGTCCGCCACGATCTCCTCCAGCACGGCGATCACCACCGGCTCATTCTGGCCAAAGTCCAGTTCCGGCGCGGCGGGCTTGGCCGAAGGCGCGGCGGCAAGGGCGCGCATCAACTCCTCCGCAGGCAAGGCCGGCGGCTCGGCGCGGGGTGGAGGCGGGGGCAGCGCCTCTTCCTCGCCCGCGCCTGCGAACAGCAATTCCTGCAAATCCTCCGTCGCGGTGACGGGGGGCGGCATCAGCTTGTGCGTGCCGCCGCGCGTGCTGGTCTTCACCGACCCGATCTTCACCGCCACCGGCCGTCGACAGATGGCCGGGCCCAGCGCCAGAAAGCGGCCGCGCTCCAGATCGCGGATCTGCTCCGCCTGCCGCCGCTCCATGCCCAAAAGGTCCGCCGCCCGCGCCATGTCGATGTCGAGGAAGGTGCGCCCCATCAGGAAGTTCGATGCCTCGGCCGCGACATTCTTGGCGAGCTTCGCCAGCCGCTGCGTCGCGATCACGCCCGCCAGGCCGCGCTTGCGCCCCCGGCACATCAGGTTCGTCATGGCCGCCAGCGAAAGCCGCCGCGCCTCATCCGACACATCGCCCGCCGCCACGGGGGCGAACATCTGCGCCTCGTCCACCACCACCAGCGCGGGATACCAGTGGTCGCGCGGCGCGTCGAACAGCGTCGACAGGAAAGTCGCGGCGCATTTCATCTGCGCCTCCAGCTCCAGCGATTCCAGACTGAGCACCACGGATGCGCGATGCTCGCGTATGCGCATCGCCATCTTGACGATCTCGCGCTCATTATAGTCGCCCGCGTCGATCACCACATGGCCATATTCATCCGCCAGCGTGACGAAATCGCCCTCCGGATCGATCACGACCTGCTGGACCAGCGCGGCGCTTTCCTCCAGCAGGCGACGCAGCAGATGCGACTTGCCGGACCCTGAATTGCCCTGGACGAGCAGACGGGTGGCAAGCAATTCCTCGACATCGACCAAAACGGCATTGCCGTTGCTGTCATTTCCTATGCTGATGCTGGCGGTCACGGATTTCCTTTGGCCCATGGCGGGGGCTTCGCGCAAGTGCACAGAATAAGGATGCCGTCCTCCTGCCCCTCGCGGGATCACGTCACGCGATGCGGATTCCCTTGACCATCCCATTGTTGCGATGCAGCATCGATCCATCATGGCGACTCTTGCATCCTCTCCCGCTCCTGCGATCACGCAGAACCCGGACATCCGCTTTCTCGGTCGTTTGTTGGGCGACGTCATCCGCGCCTATGGCGGGGAGAAAATCTACAAGCAGACCGAATATATCCGCTCCGCCTCGGTCGATCGGGCGCGCGGCCTGCACGGCGCGGACGTGGTCGACACCGGACTCGACGCGCTGAGCCTCGACGACACGCTGAGCTTCGTGCGCGGCTTCATGCTCTTCTCGATGCTGGCCAATCTGGCCGAGGACCGCCAGGGCGTCGCTGCCGAGCCGGGGGCCGACGTCGCCTCCGCCGTCGAAAAGCTGCGGTCCCATGGAATAGAGCGCGAGGCGGTGCTCGACCTGCTGTCCCATGCCCTGATCGTGCCGGTCCTGACCGCTCACCCGACCGAGGTGCGGCGCAAGAGCATGATCGACCACAAGAACCGCATCGCGGACCTGATGCTGCTCAAGGACGGCGGCCGGACGGAAACCGATGAGGGCGAGAATCTGGACGAGGCGATCTTCCGCCAGATCGCGCTGCTGTGGCAGACCCGGCCGCTGCGCCGGGAAAAGCTGTTCGTCGCGGACGAGATCGAGAATGTCCTCGCTTATTTCCGCGACGTCTTCCTGCCCGTGCTGCCCGCCCTCTACGCCCGATGGGAACGGGTGCTGGGCGCGCGCCCGCAGAGTTTCCTGCGCGTCGGCAACTGGATCGGCGGCGACCGCGACGGCAATCCCTTCGTTCAGGCGCCGCAGCTTCGGCTCGCGCTCGCCAGGGGCTGCGAGGCTGCGCTGGGCTTTTATATGGATGCGCTCCACGCCCTTGGCGCGGAACTGTCGCTCTCGACCGAACTGGCCGATGTGTCGCAGGCCGTTCTGGACCTGGCCGACGCCAGCGGCGACGTCTCGCCCAGCCGTCAGGACGAGCCCTATCGCCGGGCGATTTCCGGCATCTATGCCCGTCTGGCCGCCACCTACCGGTCGCTGGTCGGCAAGGCGCCGTCCCGCCCCTCGGCGCTCAAGGGCGAACCCTATGCCAGCCCCGCCGACCTGCGCCGCGACCTGGTGACGGTCGCGCAGGGGCTGGCGAGCGAAGGCAATGGCGCTCTGGCGACCGGCGGCGCGCTTGGCCGCCTGATCCGCGCGGTCGAAACCTTCGGCTTCCATCTCGCCACGCTCGACATGCGGCAGAACAGCGATGTCCATCAGAGCGTGGTGGCCGAACTGCTGAAAGTCGCGGGGGTCGAAGCGGACTATGCCGGGCTCGACGAATATGCCCGCATCGCCCTGCTTCGGCGGGAGTTGGCGAACAACCGGCCGCTGGGCACGGCCTTTTTCGAATATTCGGAACAGACCGCGTCCGAACTCGCCATCGTCCATTCGGCGGCGGAGGCGCATCGCATCTACGGCCCGCAATGCATCACCCATTATATCATCTCCAAGGCGGAGAGCGTTTCCGACCTGCTCGAGGTGAACATCATCCTCAAGGAAGCGGGCCTGTGGCGCGCGGGCACGGAGGGCGCGCCGCCGCAGGCCGCGATCATGGCCGTGCCGCTGTTCGAAACCATCGCGGACCTTGAGGCCGCGCCCAAGATCATGGCCGCCTATTTCGGCCTGCCCGAAATAGGCGGCGTGGTGCGGGAACGCGGCCATCAGGAAGTGATGATCGGCTATTCCGACAGCAACAAGGACGGCGGCTACATCACCTCCACCTGGGGGCTGTTCCAGGCGAGCAAGGCGCTGGCCCCCGTCTTTGCCGAAGCGGGCACGGCGATGCAGCTATTCCATGGCCGCGGCGGCGCGGTCGGGCGCGGTGGCGGCTCCTCCTTCGCGGCGATACAGGCGCAGCCCAAGGGCACGGTGCAGGGTCGCATCCGCATCACCGAACAGGGGGAGGTGATCGCCGCCAAATTCGGCACCCGCGACGTCGCCATGACCAATTTGGAAGCGATGACCAGCGCGACCCTGCTCGCCAGTCTGGAACCCGAAGTCCTGTCCGATCGCGATGCCGCCCGCTTCGCCGCCGCCATGGACCAACTGTCGAAGACCGCCTTCGCCGCCTATCGCGATCTTGTTTATGGTACTGAGGGCTTCAAGGAATTCTTCCGGCAATTGACCCCGATCCAGGAAATCTCCGGCCTCAAGATCGGCTCCCGTCCGGCCAGCCGCACCAAGAGCACCCGGATCGAGGATTTGCGCGCCATCCCCTGGGTGTTCAGCTGGGCGCAGGCGCGGGTGATGCTGCCGGGCTGGTATGGGGTCGGCCACGCGCTTTCCGCCTTCGAGGACAAGGCGCTGCTGGCCGACATGGCGCAGCACTGGTCCTTCCTGCAATCGGCGCTCGCCAATCTGGAGATGGTGCTGGCCAAGTCCGATCTGGGTATCGCTGCTCACTATCTGCCGCTGGTCGAGGATCAGGCGCGGGGCGCGGAGATTTTCGACCGCATCCGCGATGGTTGGGACATGGCCCATGACGGCTTGCTCGCCGCCACCGCCCAGTCGCGGCTGCTGGAGAAGAATCCCAAGCTCGACACGTCGATCCGCCTGCGCCTGCCCTATATCGAGCCGCTGAACCTTCTTCAGGTCGAACTGATGAAGCGCCACCGCAGCGGTGAGGACGACCCGCGCATCAAGGAAGGCATAGAATTGTCGATCAACGCGATCGCCACGGCGCTGAGGAATAGCGGATAGGGGTGGATTCCTGCCATTCCCCCTCCCGCAGGCGGGAGGGGGCTAGGGGGTGGGCTGGCGCGGCACCTGCGCTGTTTTGCAACGGCTAAGTCAGAAGCTCGCTACGCTCGCGCCCACCCCTAACCCCTCCCGTTTACGGGAGGGGAAGGTCCTGAATTGGCCAGTTCCCGCCCCGGATCGCCCCACCTTCTACTTCCGCGGAATCCTTCGTGCGCTGGCCAGATGATGGGCGTGCGTGATCGCTACGGCCAGGGCGTCCGAGGCATCGGGTCCGGCGATCTTTGCGCCGGGGAGGAGGCGGGAGACCATGGCGTGGACCTGCTCCTTCGATGCATTGCCGACGCCGACCACGGATTTCTTGACGAGCCGGGCGGCATATTCGCCCACTTCCATGCCGGATCGCGAAGCCGCCAGCAGCACCACGCCACGGGCCTGGCCGAGTTTGAGCGTCGATTGCGGGTTCACGTTGAGGAACACCTCTTCGACAGCCGCGCCATTGGGTTGATGTTCGAGGATGAGGTCGGTCAGCGCCAGATCGAGCACCAGCAGCCGGCTGGCCAGCGCCATGCCTGAATCGGTCTTGATCTGGCCGTTGGAGATATGGGTGAGGCGGTTGCCATCCGCGGCGATCAGGCCCCAGCCGGTCGTGCCAAGGCCCGGGTCCAGGCCCAGGATGATCATGATATTCCCCTCGTCCCTTCACGGGAGAGGACAGGGTGGCTCGCCGGTCCGCCGGACGGGCACGTCTGGAGGGAGACCGGACCGGGCGCGTCGGCTGCCGCGCCCTCCCGGCTTCGCCCGAGCGGCAGGGCCGCCAGGGCTTCGCATCCCTCTCCCCGCAGGGGAGAGGGAAGGGGAAGGATCAACCCAGCTTCTCCATGACTTCGTCGGAAACTTCGTAATTGCCCCAGACGGTCTGGACGTCGTCATCGTCTTCCAGCGTGTCGACCAGCTTCATCAGCGTCGCCGCATTGCTCTCGTCCACCTCGACGGTGGTCTGCGGCTTCCAGGCGAGCTTGGCGCCTTCGGCCGGACCGAGCTTGGCCTCCAGCGCCCTGGCGACTTCGTGCAGCGCGTCCATGGCGGTCCAGATCTCATGCTCGTCCTCGTTCGAGGAGACGTCGTCCGCACCCGCTTCCAGCGCCGCTTCGAAGATCGCGTCGGCATCGCCCGCGCTCGCCGGATAGGTGATGAGGCCCATGCGGTCGAAACCGTGGCTGACCGCGCCCGAAGCGCCCAGATTGCCGCCATTCTTGGAAAAGGCCGTGCGGACGTTGGTCGCGGTGCGGTTGCGGTTGTCGGTCAGCGCCTCGACGATGATGGCCACGCCGCCGGGACCATAGCCCTCGTAACGGATTTCCTCGTAATTCTCCATGTCGCCGCCGATCGCCTTGTCGATCGCGCGCTGGATATTGTCCTTTGGCATGGACTGCGCCTTGGCGGCGTTGACCGCAAGGCGGAGGCGCGGGTTCATGTCCGGGTCGGGCATGCCCATCTTCGCCGCCACGGTGATTTCGCGCGACAGCTTGGAGAACATCGAGGAGCGCTTCTTGTCCTGCGCGCCCTTGCGATGCATGATGTTCTTGAATTTGCTATGGCCGGCCACGGCCTGCTCCTGACTTGTCTGTTTGTTCGATGCGGGCTCTCTAGCGAGCGCGCCCTCGATGCGCAATGTCAGACGAGGATCGCGGTGCCCGAGGCGGTCACCATCAGCATCGACCCGCTGGACCCGACGGTCTCATAATCCAGGTCGACGCCGACGACCGCATTGGCGCCCAGCGCCACGGCGCGGGTGCGCATTTCCGCGATCGCCTGTTCGCGGGCACGCTGGAGCACGTCCTCATAGGCGCCAGAGCGCCCGCCGACGATGTCGCGCACGCTGGCGAACAGGTCGCGGAACAGGTTTGCGCCCACGATCACCTCGCCGGTGACGATGCCGAGATATTCCTTCGCAGGCCGGCCTTCCAGCGAAGGGGTGGTGCTGACGATGATCCCGGTCATGGACGCTCTCCCCGCGCTGCGATTTATTCGATGCCCAGCGCCGTCTTGTATGTTTCCAGCAGCGCTTCGGCTTCCATGCGGGCATTGCGCTCCATCTTGCGCAGGCGGACGATGGACCGCATCGTCTTCACGTCATAGCCATTGGCCTTCGCCTCCAGATAGACGTCCTTTATATCGTCCGCGATGCCCTTCTTTTCCTCTTCCAGGCGCTCGATGCGCTCGATGAAGAGGCGTAGCTGTTCGGCGGCGACATTGCCATCGCTCATGGGAATCTCCAGTAAATGTGAATCGGTTGATGAATCGGTCGGCGCCTGCCTCTAATGATTGTCGGCGTTCTTCGCCACACTCTCCTGCATGCGGGCGATCTGTTCCGGCGTCGCCTCGCCCTGATGGCGGGATTTCCATTCGGCAAAGGGCATGCCATGGATGATCTCCCGCGCTTCCTCCCTGCCGATCGTGCCGTCCGCCTCCGCGATCCAGTCGGCCAGGCAGTTGCGGCAGAAGCCCGCCGTTCCCATCAGGTCGATATTCTGGACATCGGTGCGGTGCTGCAAATGCGCCACCAGCCGTCGGAAGGCGGTTGCGGCAACCGCATCACTGAGTATGTTATCGCTCACGGCGAACCTTTCGCTGATCATCATCCTGTCGTGCAGCACGGATAATCGAAAACCGCGCCCTGGCAAACCAGAGGCGACCATGACGGCCAGGAGACAAGAGGAATGACGAAATTACCGCCCCGTTCGCGCAAGGTCCGCATATTGGCGACCCTTGGCCCCGCGAGCGACAGCCCGGAAATGATCCGGGCGCTGTTCGTCGCCGGGGCCGACGCTTTCCGCATCAATATGAGCCATGGCGCGCATGAGGATCATGCCGCGCGCATCGCGACGATCCGGGCGCTGGAAAAGGAATTCGGACGTCCTACGACAATCCTGGGCGACCTTCAGGGGCCGAAGCTGCGCGTCGGGACCTTCGATCGCGGGCTGGCGGTGCTGGAAACGGGCGCGGCCTTCGTGTTCGACAGCGATCCTGCGCCGGGCGATGCGACGCGGGTCAACCTGCCCCATCCGGAGATCTATGCGGCTCTGGTGCCCGAAACCCGGCTGTTGCTGGACGACGGCAAGATGGTGCTGCGGGTCAAGAAGGTGGCGGAGGATCGCATCGACACGGTGGTCGAGGTCGGCGGTACCCTTTCCAACCGCAAGGGCGTGAACGTGCCCGATGTGGTCGTGCCGGTGCCGGCGCTGACCGAAAAGGACCGGCGCGACCTGAGCTTCGCGGTCGAGCAGGGCTGCGACTGGATCGCCCTGAGCTTCGTCCAGCGGCCGGAGGACCTAGCCGAGGCGCGCAAGCTGATGGGCGGCTATGGCGCATTGATGGCGAAGATCGAGAAGCCGGCGGCTGTCCAGCGGCTGGAGGAGATCATCGAACTGGCCGACGGCGTGATGGTGGCGCGGGGCGACCTTGGCGTGGAACTGCCGCCCCAGGCGGTGCCGCCGCTGCAGAAGCAGATCGTGGCGACCGCGCGCCGCATGGGTCGGCCCGTCGTGGTGGCGACGCAGATGCTGGAATCCATGATCAAGGCGCCGACGCCCACCCGCGCCGAAGTGTCCGATGTCGCGACCGCGGTCTATGACGGGGCCGACGCGATCATGCTGTCGGCGGAAACGGCGGCGGGCGACTGGCCGGTCGAGGCGGTGACGATGATGGACAGCATCGCCCATAGCGTGGAGCGCGACCCGGGCTATTTCGGGCGGCTGCACTATACCGAGACGAAGCCCGATCCCACCACCGCCGATGCGCTGGCGGAGGGCGCCGGCAGCATCGTGTCCGTCGTCGGGGCGAGCGCGATAACCTGCTTCACCTCTTCGGGCAGCACCGTGCGCCGCGTGGCGCGCGAGCGGCCGATGACACCGATCCTGGCGCTGACGCCCCGGCAGGATACGGCGCGCAAGCTGGGGCTGACCTGGGGCGTGCATGCCGTCCGGACCAAGGACATCGGCACGTTCGAGGAGATGATCGGCAAGGCCCGCCGCATGGCGCTGCGCCACGATATGGTCGAGAAGGGCGGCAAGATCGTCGTGCTGGCCGGCGTGCCTTTCGGGACGCCGGGGTCGACCAATGTGCTGCATGTGGCCGCGATTCGCGGAGATGAGCTGAGGGGCCGGGACGAGGGCTGAATGCCGATCGCTCCTAAGGGTCGTGCTCCTGCCTTCGCAGGGGCACGTCCAGCTTAGACGGTTGGGCTTCGAAGCAACGCCAGCTCTGCCAGTTCCCGGCGCAGCGTCGCCGCATCGCGGAACAGGTGGCCGCGCATGCCTTCCGCCTCGGCCGCCAGGACATTTTCCTCGCGGTCATCAATGAACAGCGCCTGTTCCGCGCTCAAACCGAATCGCTCCAGCGCCAGCCGGTAGATCGCGGGGTCGGGCTTCACCAGCTTTTCCGCGCCGGAGACCACGATGTCGCGGAAGGGGGCGAACAGCGCCGACTCCCGAGCATGGAATGGCGCCCAGAATTCATGGCTGAAATTGGTGATGGCGAAGAGCGGAATGCCGCCCTCGTGCAATTCAAGGACGATCTCCGGCATGCCCTCGACTGCCGGTCCTACGCTGTCGATGAACTTCTCGCCCCAGAGGCGAATCAGCGCCGCATGTTCGGGATGGCGCGCGATCAGCTCTGCGCTGGTTTCCGCGAAGGGGCGGCCCTGGTCATGCTGGAAGTGCCAGTCCAGCGTCACCACGTCGCGGAGAAACGCATCGAGCGCCCGATCGTCATCGATCAGGCGCTCGTACAGAACCCTTGGGGTCCAGTGATACAAGACATTGCCAACGTCAAAGACGACGGCGGCAATATCCGCCATGAATCAGCCCTGGCGGGCCTTGAAGCGGCGGTTGGTCTTGTTGATGACATAGGTGCGGCCGCGACGGCGGATCACGCGGTTGTCCCGGTGACGGCCCTTGAGCGACTTGAGCGAATTGCGGATCTTCATGGAACCAGCCTTTGAATGAATCTTGCGTGATCGAAAATCGAAGCGCAGCCCCTATGGGCGGGACGGCTGAAAGTCAAGGGCGGCCGCCCGCTTTTCGCTCCATCGCCGCGCCGTTCATCCTGCATGCAGCAAATCCGTGGCTTGACGCTTTTAAGGGATTAGCGGCGCGGTGTCGTGTAGAGGCTGTTCATCCCCTGGAGTGCCATCCATGTCGAATCCGTCCATGTTGAAGAAGATCGTCCTTCCGTCCCTGCTGGCCCTGGGGCTCAGCGGCTGCGCCACGGCTGTTCCACCGGTGGAGGTGACGCGGTTCCATATCGACGATCCGGCGCGCAACGGGACCATCGCCGTCGAGGAAATGGCCGGCAACCCCGATGTCGGCCTGGAATTCCGCACCTATGCCGCCGCGATCGAGCAGGAATTGCAGCGCGTGGGCTTCACCACGGCCGCACAGGGGGCGAAGAGCGACTATGTCGCGCTGGTGAGTTTCCGCCGCACCTTCCGCGAACCCGAAAGCTATGGCGCCAATGGCAAGCCGGTAAGCGTCGGCGTGGGCGGCGCCGTGGGCAGCGGCGGCTATTCCGGCCTGGGGCTGGGCATCGGCATCAACCTGTCGGGCAAGCCCAAGGGGCAGGTCTTCACCGAATTGCAGGTGCAGATACGCCGCCGCGCCGATTCGACCACCATCTGGGAGGGCCGGGCGCAGACTGGGGCGCGGGAGGGAACGCCCGCATCGCAGCCGGGTTTGGCGGCGCAGAAGCTGGCGACGGCATTGCTGGGGGGCTATCCGGGCGAATCGGGGCGGACTATAACCGTCAGATGAGCATCTCGATCACAAGCGCCTTCGACAGCGGCAATATTCGCGTTCTTTCCATTTCCGCCACGTCCGCAGGCGTCCGCGCCGAGCTGGAGATCGTTAAGGACCGGCAGAGCGACTTCTACCAATGGTTCCACTTCCGCGTGGCTGGCGTGGCCGGGCGGGAAGTCGAACTGGCGATCGTCAATTGCGGCGCGTCGGCCTATCCCGACGGCTGGCCAGGCTATAAGGCGCGCTATAGCGAGGATCGGGAGAATTGGCTGCTGGCGGACACCGGCTATGCCGACGGGACGCTGACGATCCGTCTTTCGCCCGACAGCAATGCGGTGTGGCTCGCCTATTTCGCGCCCTATTCGATGGAACGGCACCATGATCTGGTCGCCTGGGCGGCGTCCCAGCCGGGGGTGGAGCATCGCGAACTGGGGCTGACGCTCGACAGGCAGCCGCTCGACCTGCTGGTGCTGGGGGAAGGACCGAAGAAGGTCTGGCTCTACGCCCGCCAGCATCCGGGCGAAAGCATGGCCGAATGGTGGATGGAGGGCGCGCTGGAGCGGCTCTGCGACGAGGAGGACGCCGTGGCGCGGCTGCTGCGCAGGGAGGCGACCTTCTACATCGTGCCGAACATGAATCCGGACGGCAGCCGTCGCGGCCATTTGCGGACCAACGCCGTGGGCATCAACCTCAACCGCGAATGGCATGAGCCGTCGATGGAGAAGAGTCCGGAGGTGTTCCTGGTGCGCGGGGCGATGGATGAGGTCGGGGTCGATTTCGCCATGGACGTGCATGGCGACGAGGCTATTGCGGCCGTGTTCCTGGCCGGGTTCGAGGGCATCCCCTCCATCACGGAGCGGAAGTCGGCCTTGTATCGCCGCTATCGCGACACGCTGGCCGCCCGGACGCCCGATTTCCAGACGAGGAAGGGCTATCCCACCGCGCCGGCGGGCAAGGCGAACTTGTCCATGTCCACCAACCAGTTGGCCGAGCGCTTCGGCGCCGTGGCAATGACGCTGGAAATGCCGTTCAAGGATAATGACGACCTGCCGGACGCCGATTTCGGCTGGTCGCCGGCCCGATCGATCCAACTCGCCAAGGACTGCCTGGGCGTGCTGGCGGAGATGATCGACGAAATCTGAACCCGGCCGGCCGCGGTTCAGCCGAAGAGATCGCCCAGGAAATCGGCCATCGCGCGGAAGCTGCGGCGGTCGGCTTCGGGATTATAGGCCAGGCCCCTTTCGGGCATCTTCGCGTCATGGTCGGTGAAGGCGTGCCCGGTATGGCCATAGGCATGGATCTGCCAATCGCATCCCGCTTCGGTCAGTTCCTTCGCCAGCGCGACCGTGGCTTCCGGCGGCGCGATCGGATCGTCCCAGCCGTGGCAGATCAGCAGCCGCGCGGTGATCTTCGCATGGGGAAGGGGCGGCGCATCATAGACGCCGTGGAAGCTGACGCCGCCTGCAATATCCGCTCCTGAACGGGCAAGGTCGAGCACGCATTTGCCGCCGAAGCAGAAGCCGATCGCCGCGGTCCGGCTCTCGTCCGCCTCATCGAGCGATTTCAGCAGCGCATGGGCGGCGTTCGTCCGGTCCCGCAGCAAAGTGCGGTCATCATTGAGTTCGGCCATGTAGCGGCCCATGTCCGGATCGGCCCGGCTGGTCCGCTTGCCCTGGCCGAACACATCCGCGACGAGCACGGTGTAACCGATCGCCGCGACCTTTTCGGCATAGGCGAAATCGGCCTCCTTGGTGCCCAGAACATTGGGGAAAAGCAGGATGGCCGGACGCGGAGCGGCGGCGGCATCGTCGAACACGGCCATGCTCTCGAACTGACCGCCAGGGCCTTCATGCACGGTGACGCGGCGGGTGATGGTCATGAAAGGCTCCTTGCTTCGGGGTCGGGACGCATGTTGGGATGCCATGCGGGATTGGCAAGATTGGGCCAGTTGCGGATGTTGACACCTCGCCTTCAAGGCGAGGGGCCTAATGGCGGGAAACCGCCCTATCGACCATGGATGATCCGCACTTTCGATGCAGCCTCGGCCGCGACGGCGCGGGCCTGGTCTGCGTCGATCGCGCGGGCCAGGGCGACGCCCATGCGGCGATAGTGGCGGGTCGTCGGCTTGCCGAACAGCCGCAGATCGACTTCCCCACCGGGCGTCGAGAGCGCTTCGGCCAATCCTTCGAACCGAAAGTCATCCGATTCCCGATCCGCCAATATCACCGCCGAAGCCGCGGCCCCATGCAGCGTCACTTCCGGCACCGGCAGGCCCATGATCGCGCGGGCGTGAAGATCGAATTCGCTCCAGTTCTGGGAGATCAGGGTCACCATGCCGGTATCGTGCGGCCGGGGCGAGAGTTCGGAGAAGATGACATCCTCTCCCTTCACGAAGAATTCCACGCCGAAAATGCCGTAGCCGCCCAGATTGTCGACCACCTTGCGCGCCATGTCCTGGGCGGCGGCCAGCGCGCCGCCGGACATGGGCGTGGGCTGCCAGCTTTCCTGATAGTCGCCGCGTTCCTGCCGATGGCCGATAGGCGGACAGAAGCTGACGCCGTCACGGCTGCGCACGGTCAGCAGCGTGATCTCATAGTCGAAGGCGATGAATTCCTCGACGATCACCCGGCTGCGGTCGCCGCGCATGTTCGCGACTGCATAGTCCCAGGCGGCTTCCAGTTCTTCAATCGTGCGGACCGTGCTCTGGCCCTTGCCGGATGAGGACATGACCGGCTTGATGACGCAGGGAAGGCCGGTATGCGCCGCCCCCGCCCGCACTTCCTCCAGCGTTTCGGCGTAGCGATAGCGGGAGGTGCGCAGCCCCAGTTCGACCGCGGCGACTTCGCGAATGCGGTCGCGGTTCATGGTCATGATGGTGGCGCGGGCCGAAGGGACGACCGTCACGCCGCGCGCCTCGAAATCGGCCAGGACCTCGGTGCGGATCGCCTCGATTTCGGGGACCACGAAGTCGGGCCGATGCTTTTCGATGGCTTTGGCGAGCAGGTCGGCGTCAAGCATGGAGAAGACTTCAAACCCGTCCGCCACCTGCATGGCAGGCGCCCCCGCATAGCTGTCGCAGGCGATGACCTGCGCGCCGAGGCGCTTGGCGGAGATCACGAATTCACGACCCAGTTCGCCCGAGCCCAGAAGGAGGATCTTCGCGGTAAAGGCCATGGCGGGACTCCTCGGAATGGACATCTTCAGCGCATTCAGCGCAGCGTGCTCCTGTCGGCGCAGGAACACGTCATTTCTATTCTTTAAAGTTCAGCGTCCATCAGTGCCGGGAAGAAGCCCTCATGGGCGCTGCGCAGGTCCGCCAGCGCCACGCCCGCCACCTTGTCGCCGCCAGTCGTGCCGATGCGAAGCGCGCCTGGAATGTCCACCCCCTGGGCGGCGGCGACGATGTACCGGCCCTGATCCTCGCCAAAGGCGCTGGCGGTCGTAAGGGCGATGCTCAGCTCCGCCCCGATCTTCCCGGCCAGCGCCATTTCCGTCACCGCGACCAGCAGGCCGCCGTCGGAAATGTCATGCACCGCATTGACCTTGCCTTCCGCGATCAGCGCCCGGACGGTTTCGGCATGGGCACGCTCCGCCGCCAGATCGACCTTCGGCGCCTCGCCCGCTTCCCGGCCGGCAATCTCGCGCAGCCAGATCGACTGGCCGAGATGGCTGCCTTCCCCGCCGATCAGCCAGATGGCGTCGCCCTCATTCTTGAAGGCCACGGTCGCCATCCCGTCGATGTCCTGGAGCAGGCCGATGCCGCCGATCGCCGGGGTGGGCAGGATCGCCGATCCGCCGCCGGTCGCCTTGGATTCATTGTACAGGCTGACATTGCCCGACACGATCGGGAAATCCAGCGCGCGGCAAGCCTCCCCCATGCCTTCCAGGCAGCCGGTGAACTGCGCCATGATCTCTGGCCGCTGCGGATTGGCGAAGTTCAGGCAATTGGTCACGGCGAGCGGCGTCGCGCCGACGGCGCTGATGTTGCGATAGCATTCCGCGATCGCCTGCTTGCCGCCCTCATAGGGGTCCGCATAGCAATAGCGCGGCGTGCAGTCGGTGCTGATCGCTATGCCCTTCCGCGTGCCATGGACGCGCACCACCGCCGCGTCGCCGCCGGGGCGCTGCACCGTGTCGGCGCCCACCATATGATCGTACTGCTCCCAGATCCAGCGGCGAGAGGCGATGTCAGGCGATCCCATCAGCCTGACGAGATCGGCGCCGATGTCGGCGCTCTCGCTGATCTCGCCCAAGGGCTGCACGCCCGACCAGGCCTTATATTCATCCTTCGCCATCGCCGGACGGTCGTAGAGCGGCGCATCGTCGGCCAGCGGAGCCAGCGGAATGTCGCACACCGTCTCGCCCTTGTGGACCAGCACCATGCGGCCGGTATCCGTCACATGGCCGATCACGGCGAAGTCCAGCTCCCACTTGCGGAAAATGGCTTCGGCAAAGGCTTCCTTGCCCGGCTGGAGCACCATGAGCATGCGCTCCTGCGACTCCGACAGCATCATCTCATAGGCGGTCATGCCGGTTTCGCGCTGCGGCACATCGTCCATGTTGAGCTGGATGCCGACGCCGCCCTTGGACGCCATTTCCACCGAGGAGGAGGTGAGGCCCGCCGCGCCCATGTCCTGGATCGCGACGATCGCGTCGGATGCCATGAGTTCGAGGCAGGCTTCGATCAGCAGCTTTTCGGTGAAGGGATCGCCGACCTGCACCGTCGGGCGCTTGGCGTCGGCGTCGTCGCCGAAGTCCGCCGAGGCCATGGTCGCGCCATGGATGCCGTCACGGCCGGTCTTCGAACCCACATAGACGATCGGATTGCCGATGCCCGAAGCGGCGGAATAGAAGATCTTGTCCGTTTCCGCGACGCCCACGGTCATCGCATTGACCAGGATGTTGCCGTCATAGGCGGGGTGGAAATTCACCTCGCCGCCCACGGTCGGCACGCCGACGCAATTGCCGTAGCCGCCAATGCCATGCACCACGCCGCTGATGAGGTGCTTCATCTTCGGATGGTCGGGCCGCCCGAAGCGCAGCGCGTTCATGTTCGCCACCGGCCGCGCGCCCATGGTGAAGACGTCGCGCAAAATGCCGCCCACGCCCGTCGCCGCGCCCTGATAGGGTTCGATATAGCTGGGATGGTTGTGGCTCTCCATCTTGAAGATCGCGGCCTGGCCGTCCCCGATGTCCACCACGCCCGCATTTTCACCGGGGCCGCAAATGACCTGCGGCCCTTCCGTGGGCAGCTTCTTCAGATGGATCCGCGAACTTTTGTAAGAGCAATGCTCCGACCACATCACCGAGAAAATGCCGAGTTCGGTGAGATTCGGCTCCCGGCCGAGCGCGTTCAGGACGCGATCATATTCTTCCGGGGAAAGCCCATGGTCTGCGACGACCTGCGGCGTGATCTGGGATGCGGTGCTGGACATGTGCGCGCCTTTAGCGGGGGAGCGCCCGATAGACAATGCTGAGGCTCGCGCCCGGGCGAAAACATGATAGCTTTCCCGGCCGGACGAAAAAAAGGGGAGTTGCCCATGGAATGGATGCTGTTGCCGCTTCGTCGCTACGCCAAATTCTCCGGCCGGGCGCGGCCGCGCGAATATTGGATGTTCGTCCTGTTCCTGCTGCTCTGTTATATCGGCGTCGCGATGGTCGAGGGGATATTGGGCCTCAGCACGACCGATCACTGGTTCCAGCGCGGCCCCTGGTGGGCGGGCGCGGGCTACAGCACCCGCGGTGGTCCGCTGACGGGGCTGTTCACACTGGCGATGATCATTCCCCATATCGCGGTTTCCGTCCGCCGCCTGCACGATACCGACCGCAGCGGCTGGTGGCTGCTGATCGTCTTCTTCCCGATCATCGGCAGCATCGTCCTGCTGATCTTCTTCATCATGAGCGGCACGCGGGGGCCCAACCGCTTCGGCCCCGATCCGGTCGAGGTGGGAGAGCCGGAATTGCGTTGAGCGCGTCGGTCCGGGCGTGCATGATTGGGCGGTTCAAGCCATTCCCCCTCCAGCAGGCGGGAGGGGAATGGCGTCGATTGGCCACATTCTCGCAAACCCAAAGAAAAAGGCCGGCCTCCATGGGGAGGGCCGGCCCGTACTTGCAGGAAAACGGAAAGGATCAGGCCTTGCAGCTCAGCGCGCTCTTGCCCGGCAGGGTGGCGGTGATCTGCTTGCCCGAGCCCTCGACCTTGAAGCCGCCGCCTTCGAAGGGCTTGCCCGCCTCGGCGGCGGTCAGCTTCGTGGGGGCGCCGTCCTTTTCGGTGCGCACGTTCACCGTCTTGTCGTCGCTCATGAAGTCGACGAAGATCAGGCTGTTGTCCTTGCAACGATATTGATGGCTTTCCTTCACCATCGGCGGCAGTTCGACGGGAGCGGCATTGGCCAGCTTTTCGGCCATGGGATCGGCGGGGCCGCCCACCACTTCGGGTTCGTCATTCTTGTTGCAGGCGGACAGCAGCGCAAGCGCCGCCACGGAGATCAGGGGGAGATGATATTTCATAGCGGTCCTTCTATGTGCACTAGCCACGCCAAGCGTCAACGCAAAACTGCCACGAGTCCGCCAGCCAGTGGCGCGACGTCATGACGTTTTCGTGAATGGCGGCCGGAATCGGCCCCCAGGGCCCATGCGGGCTTGACCGGGCGGGCGGGGGTCGCCAATGCAGGGACATGGCGCAAGACAGCATGACCCATGAGGGCGATCCGTCGCAGATGTCGTTCGAAGATGCGCTGCGCGCGCTCGAATCGATCGTCCGGCGGCTGGAGAGCGGGGATGTGCCGCTCGACGAATCCATTTCGCTCTATTCGCAGGGCGAGGAACTGCGGAAACGCTGCATGGAACGGCTGCAGGCGGCCGAAGCGCGCATCGCCAAGCTGACGATCGACGCCGGCGGCGCCGTGACCGGCGCTCAGCCCTTCGGTTCGGACTGAGCGTGCAGCGTGCGGGAGAGGCGGCCATGAGCGGACCCGACTCCGCCTCGCCTCGGTCGATTGGTCTGGTGGCCGACCGCGCTGCGGCGGTGGCGGCCGACATCGACCGCCTGTTCGACGCGCTGCTGGCGGTTCCCGACGACCCGCGCCGGCGCCTGCACGAAGCGATGCGCCATGCGGCCATGGGCGGAGGCAAGCGGCTGCGTCCGCTGCTGGTGCAGGCGGCCAGCGACCTGTTCAACATCTCGCGGGATTCGGCGCTGCGGGTTGGCGTCGCGGTGGAATGCATCCATGTCTATTCGCTGGTGCATGACGATCTTCCGGCGATGGACGACGACGATCTTCGCCGGGGCAAGCCGACCGTGCACAAGGCATTTGACGAGGCGTCGGCGATCCTCGCGGGCGATTGCCTGCACGATCTGGCTTTCGAAGTGCTGGCGGACGAGGAGACGCATCCCGATCCTTTCGTCCGGGTCGAGCTGGTGAAGGCGCTGGCCGTCGCCAGCGGCACCAGCGGCATGGCGGGCGGCCAGATGATGGACCTGGAGGCGGAGAAGACCAGCTTCGACCTGCCCACTGTCACGCGGCTCCAGCAGTTGAAGACCGGCGCGCTGATCGGCTTCTGCGTCGATGCGGCGGCGATCATGGCCCGCATCCCGCCGGAGGGGCGGACGCGCCTGCACGGCTATGCCCGCGACATCGGCCTTGCCTTCCAGATCGCGGACGACCTGCTTGACGTCGAGGGGGACGCCGTTCTCGCCGGCAAGGCGCTGGGCAAGGACGCGGCGGCGGGGAAGGAAACCTTCGTCTCCCTGCTGGGGGTGGAGCGGGCGCGGGAACAGGGCCGCCTGCTGGTCGAGCAGGCGAAGGCGCATCTGCACGGCTTCGGGCCGGAGGCCGACCTGCTGCGCGCCATTGCCGACTATATCGTGGAAAGGGATCGTTAGGGGCATGAGCAAGCAGAGGGTGGGGGTCTATCCCGGGACATTCGATCCGATCACCTTGGGTCATATGGACATCATCCGGCGCGGCGCGAAGCTGGTCGATAAGCTGGTGATCGGCGTCACCACCAACATCTCCAAATCTCCGATGTTCTCCGACGATGAACGGCTGGATATGGTGCGGCGCGAATGCGCGGGCATCGACACGGAAATCGTCGTCACGGGCTTCAACTCGCTGCTGATGGACTTTGCCGAATCGCAGGGGGCGAGCGTCATCATCCGGGGCCTGCGCGCCGTCGCTGACTTCGAATATGAATATCAGATGGCGGGGATGAACCAGCAGATCAACGGCCGGGTCGAAACCGTTTTCCTGATGGCGGACGTGTCGTTGCAGCCGATCGCTTCCCGTCTGGTCAAGGAAATCGCGCTCTATGGCGGGCCGATCCACAAATTCGTCAGCCCCGCCGTGCGCGAGGAAGTGGAGGCGCGGGTCGCCGCCATCGGCCTGAAAGGGCAGGGCTGAAGGCTCCACTCAGCCTTCGTTCAGTTGCCAATCGCGAAGAGGGCGCTATCAGGGCAAGTTCGCACCTGGGCAAAATTTGAGGAAAGCTTCATTCATGCGGTTCACGTCGGCGCTCAAGACCGTGGCGATCGGTTTCGCTCTCTATGCATCGAGCAGCGCGGCCCTGGCCCAGGGCGGCGGTGGGCGCAATGCCGAGGAGATGAAGAAGGAGGAGGCGGCCGTGCGCGCGGAGCAGGCCGCCAAGCAGCTCGGCCTCGATCCCGCTTCCAAGCTGCCGCCGGCCACGGTGCCTGTCGATCCCCAAAATGTCTGGGATCTGGACCTGTCGAGCGGCGGCCGCGTGCGCATCCAGTTGCGTCCCGACATCGCGCCTGGCCATGTCGAGCGGATCAAGGAGCTGACGCGCCAGGGCTTCTACAACGGGCTCAAATTCCACCGCGTCATTCCCGGCTTCATGGCGCAGGGCGGCGACCCCAAGGGGGACGGGACCGGGGGGTCGACGCTGCCGGACCTGAAGGCCGAATTCAATCCGATGCCGCACCTGCGCGGCACCGTCTCCATGGCCCGCGCCCAGAGCGAGGACAGCGCGAACAGCCAGTTCTTCATCGTCTTCCTGCCGCGCATGCAGCTCGACAAGAAATATACGGTGTTCGGCCGCGTGATCGAGGGCATGCAATATGTCGATGCCATCCATCAGGGCGAACCGCCCGCCGATCCGACCATCATCCTCCAGGCCTCGATCGAAAGCGACGGCAGGCCGCCGGTGACGGCACTGCCGACGCCGCCTGCTCCGCCCACGCCCTCGATCGTCGCGCCGCTGGCGAAGAAGCCCGCGCCCGCAAGGAAGCCGGCCGCGCCGAAGAAGAAATAGTCAGGCCGGGTGAATGCGTGCTCCTGCGAAGGCAGGAGCCCAGTCCCGCCGCCTGAACTGGGCTTCTGCCTTCGCAGGAGCATTGGATATGCTGTTCTAGAGCATTCGACCATGCGCGTAGATCTGTTCGATTTCGACCTCCCGCCTGAAAGCATCGCGCTTCGCCCTGCTTCCCCGCGCGACGCGGCCCGGCTGCTGCTGGTGCCCGGCGACGCGCCCTTCCAGGACCGCATCGTGCGCGATCTGCCCGACCTGCTGCGCGCCGGCGACGTGCTGGTTTTCAACGACACCAGGGTCATTCCCGCCCAATTGGAGGGGATGCGCGGCCAGGCCAGGGTCGGCGCCACGCTCCACAAGCGGCTGGGTCTGCGCCAATGGCAGGCCTTCCTCCGCAACGCCAAGCGGGTGCGCGATGGCGACTGGATCGACTTCGGCAATGGCGTCACCGCTGTGGCCGGCCCGCGCGACGAGGACGGTGGCGTCACGCTCCGCTTCGAGGGTGAGGAGCCGGTCGAGCTGTTGCTGGAACGGGCGGGCCGGATGCCGCTGCCCCCCTATATCGCCAGCAAGCGCCCGACCGACGAGCGCGACCGCAGCGATTACCAGACCATGTTCGCGCGGGAGGATGGCGCGGTCGCCGCCCCCACGGCGGCGTTGCACTTCACGCCCGAATTGATGGCAGCGGTCGAAAAAGCCGGCGTCCGGACCGAAACGCTGACGCTGCATGTCGGCGCCGGCACCTTCCTGCCGGTAAAGGCTGACGATACGGACGATCACCGGATGCATGCCGAATGGGGGCGGATCGACCAGGCGACGGCGGACCGCCTCAACGCCGCACGGGCGGCCGGCGGCCGGCTGATCGCGGTCGGTACCACCAGCCTGCGCCTGCTGGAAAGCGCGACGGGGGAGGACGGCATCATCCGTCCTTTCGCGGACGAGACGCGGATATTCATCACGCCGGGCTATCGTTTCCGCGCAGTCGACGGGTTGATGACCAATTTCCACCTGCCCAAATCGACCCTGTTCATGCTGGTAAGCGCCTTGATGGGTACGGAGAAAATGCTGTCGGTCTATCGGCACGCCATTGATCGCGGCTATCGTTTCTACAGCTATGGCGATTCCAGCCTGCTTCTGCCCCAGCCTTAAGGCCGCTCATGTTGATGCTCCATCGACCGCGGATGGGGCCTCCCGTTTTGCAAGGCGGTCCAAGGAATGAAAGTCGCACTGGCGCGCTGCCCTGTCTCGCGTTAAGTCTTTCTTTGATGACGATTGACCCGCTGGTGCTGTTGCAGGCTTACGCGATCGGCGTGTTTCCCATGTCCGACGATCGCGAGGCGGAGGAGGTGTACTGGATCGAGCCGAAGCGACGGGCGATCATGCCGCTCGACGGTTTCCACATCTCCCATTCGCTGGCCAAGACGATCCGGCGGGAGCGGTTTCGGGTCACCGCCAATCGGGATTTCACAGGCATCGTCCGGCTCTGCGCAGAAGCCGCGCCGGACCGCCCGTCCACCTGGATCAACCATCCGATCGAGCGTGCCTATCGCCATCTGCATGAAATAGGTTTCGCCCACTCTGTTGAGGTGTGGGAGGGGGAGGAACTGGTCGGCGGCCTTTATGGCGTGGCGCTGGGGCGGGCCTTTTTCGGGGAAAGCATGGTGTCGCGGCGCGCCGATGCGTCGAAGGTGGCGCTGGCCTGGCTGACCGCCCGCATGCGTTTCGGCGGTTTCACCCTGCTCGACTGCCAGTTCATGACCGATCATCTGCGGTCATTGGGTGCGATCGAAATCAGCCAGCGCGACTATCTTCAATCATTGGCGGGCGCGTTGGACGGCGTGGCGCTGGGGGCGGGGCGGGGCGTGCTGGCGGCCGGTTCCGGCGTCTGGGCGGAGCTGGCATTTTCGCCGCTTGCCGGGGACGCCTTGGCCCGCGCGCCGTCCGACACTTCGCCCTTGTCGCCCAGCTTCACCGTATCGGGACCGGTTTCCGGCCATGACATCGTGCAGCTCCTGACCCAGACGTCGTAGACCGGGTGCTGCACGACATTGCGGTCGGGCCGTTCCCGGAACAGCCAGCCGGAAAAGTTGCGGCGCCATTTATTGTCGGCGGTGCTGCGCACGTCGAGCTGAACGAAGGCGCCGGTTTCCTGCACATTTTCCCAGGGCGCCGTGGTTTCGCAGGCCTGCAGCCGAACAATGGCATCGCCCACGCGCAGCGCTTCGCCCGGCTTCATCGTCAGGTCGGTGGTGATGCCGTTGCGCTTGTTGAGCAGGCCGATCACCGCCACCCGCTCGTTCATCGGCGTGCCGGTGAGGGGAGACTCGTCGCCATTGCGGATCTTCTGCCCCTCGATGCGGACAGGACCGCCCTGGTTCTGCGTCGGCAGATCGTCGCCGCCGCAACCGGCCAGTACCAGGGTGCAGCCGAGAATCGGCAGGAAACGTCCCGCCGGGCGCCGCATCATGATGCGTCGGGGCTCCACGCCTCATAATCGCCGGTCGCCTTCTGGCGCAGGCCGCCCTTTTCCAGCGCGCCGGTGGGGCGGTAGGCCTGGGCCGTGCCGGTGGCGTTGGGGGTGAAGTCCCTTTCCCAGATGCGCGGGGGCGGCAGGAAACTCTCCGGCGCGCCCTCGATCGAATGATGCAGCCAGCCATGCCATTCGGCGGGCACGCGGCTGGCGTCGTTCGCGCCATTATAGATGACCCAGCGCCGGGTCAGTCCATTGGGGTCGGTGCCGCCTTCATAATAGACATTGCCCTGATGGTCCTCACCCACCTTCGTGCCCTTGCGGGAGGTGTAGAGCGAGGTGCCGATGGTCGCGCCATCCCACCAGGTGAAGATCTTGCCAAGGATTCCCATGGGCGAAGCGCTTAGCCGTTGCGGCTGGCGCTTGGCAAGGCGGTTCTGGTCAGCGGGGGCAGAAATTGAGGGGGTTTGACGAGGACGGCCGGTCGCAATCGCCCCAGGTGACGCGGTCGCCTTCCCTGATGCCCAGCTCCGCCGCCCTGCCGCCGCGCAGTTCGAGGACGGCGGCGACCGGGATGCCGGCGGAGACCGGCTCGCGGGAATAAGGGGCGGCGTTGGCCTTCAGGAAGGCGATGCTGCCGTCGGTGTGGATGAACAGCATGTCGAGCGGGATCAGCGTGTTCTTCATCCAGAAGCTGGCCGTGCGGGGCGGTGACATGGGGAAGAGCATCCCGGAATCGGGGGCGAGCGACTTGCGGAACATCAGGCCCTGTTCCTGCTGCTGTTCGGTAAGGGCGAGTTCGACGGTGAAGCGGTGAGCGGTTTTGGCGGTGTGGATGGTGAGGGGGAGGAGGGTGGTTTGCCCGGTGGCGGTGGGCGCGGCGGTGTTTTCTGCTTTGGGGGCGGATGGGGAGCAGGCGGCCGGGAGAATTGCAAGCAGAAGGAGGAGAAAGGGCTTCATGGGGGTGAGGTATCACAGCCTGGCGGTTAACAAACAGGGTGCTGAGCGGTTACTCATCCGCTTCCGGCACTTCCCCCGGCGCGGCGTCGGTCCAGCGGCGGGCGGTGGCGTAATCATGGCCGGCGCGCAGGAAGGCGGCAATCCATTTTTCCCGCTGCTTTAGGTCCGGTCGTTCCTGGGCATAGGGGCCGATCCGCTTGCGCCGGGCGAAGCGGTCGGCGGCGGACCAGCTTTCCCTTTGGGTCTGGGCGTGGGCTTCCACCCGGTCGGCTTCCGCTATGCCATCGGCGCGCAGGGTTTCCGCGACCCGGCGGGCGCCATAACCGCGGCGGCTGAGCGCGCCGCTTTTCATCACGGCATAGCCGGCATCGTCGACATAGCGCAATTCGCTCAGCCGATCGACCAGCGCCTGCGGATCGGCGGGGTCTTCGCCGCCCCAGCCGCGTTCCTTGATCTTGCGGCCCAGATAGGCGAGCAATTTGGCCCGGCTGGTGGCGAAGCGCGCCACATAGCGCAGCGCAAGTTCGCGCATGGCCTCTTCATCGAGCGGGGCAGGAGGGCGTTTGCCGGTCATGGCAATGCTTCATGCCTGTTGCGCCTTGATTATGCCACAGTCGGGCCGGAATTTTACCGCCCCTTTTGGGGTAAAAGCCCAAGCTGGAATGCAACTATCCGGTGCAAAGCGGCTTGAAAGCTGTTAGCGGCGCGCCGGAATATGACAAACATGACATTGGGTGACACCAATATGACGGGTTCGCAAAGCATGATGGCACCGACGCCAACCACCGACGATCTGCCCCGCCGTTTCTCGGACTTCGAGACGCTGGGCGAAGCGCTGGACTATGCTGCGACCGGGCGGCGCGGCCTGAACTTTCACGACGCGCGGGGGAATCTGGCGCGACCCTATCCCTTTGCGGAGCTGCGCGAGGACGCCGTCGCCTGCGCCCACCGGCTGATCGCCCATGGGGTGAAGCCGGAGGATCGCGTGGCCCTGGTGGCGGAGACGGGCCCGGATTTCGCGCAATTGTTCTTCGGCATCGTCTATGCGGGCGCCTGGCCGGTGCCGCTGCCGCTGCCGACCAGCTTCGGCGGCAAGGAAAGCTATATCGACCAGTTGAACGTCCAACTGTCGAGCTGCGACCCGATGCTGTTCCTCTTTCCCAAGGAACTGGAGGAGATGGCGGGGGAATCCGGCCGTCAAAAGGCGGTCGAGAGCATCGCCTTCGAGGATTTCATCGCGCGGGAAGCCGTGCCCTGCGATCTGCCGCAGGCGAAGGGCGAGGAGATCGCCTATCTGCAATATTCGAGCGGTTCGACCCGCTTCCCCCATGGCGTGGCGGTGACGCATCATGCGCTGCTCAGCAATCTGGCGGCGCACAGCCATGGCATGGAACTGGTCGAGAGCGACCGCTGCATAAGCTGGCTGCCCTGGTATCATGACATGGGTCTGGTCGGCTGCTTCCTGTCCGTCGTCGCCAACCAGGTGTCGACCGACTATATGAAGACCGAGGATTTCGCCCGGCGGCCGCTGGCGTGGCTGGACCTCATCAGCCGGAACGAGGGCACCTCGATCAGCTATTCCCCGACCTTCGGCTACGACATTTGCGCGCGCCGCATGTCGAGCCAGACCAAGGCGCAGGATCGTTTCGACCTGTCCCGTTGGAGGCTCGCGGGCAACGGCGCGGACATGATCCGCCCGGACGTGATGCAGAGCTTCGTCGATGCGTTCGGGGACGCGGGGTTCAGCCCCAAGGCGTTCCTGCCGAGCTATGGCCTGGCCGAGGCCACGCTGGCCGTCACCATCATGCCGCCGGGCGAGGGCATCATCGTCGAACTGGTGGAGGAAACCGACCTTTCCGGCGGCGACGCGACCGAAGGCCGGCCGCAGCGCTTCCGCTCGATCGTCAATTGCGGCAAGCCGGCGCGCGACATGGTCGTGGAAATCCGGGACGAGGATGGAGCGAAGCTGAACGAGCGTCAGATCGGCAAGGTGTGGACCACCGGGCCGTCGCTCATGGTCGGCTATTTCCGCGATCCTGAGGCGACCGACGCCTGCATGGTCGACGGCTGGCTGGACACGGGCGACATGGGCTATTTGAGTGACGGCTATCTTTATATCGTGGGCCGCGCCAAGGACATGATCATCATCAACGGCAAGAATCACTGGCCGCAGGACATCGAATGGGCGGTGGAGCAGCTTCCCGGCTTCAAGCAGGGCGACATCGCCGCCTTTGCCATCACCACGCCGGGCGGCGAGGAAGCGCCCGCCGTGCTGGTGCATTGCCGCACCTCCGACAATGATGAGCGTACCCGGCTGCGCGACCAGATCCGCGAACGCGTGCGGGCGATCACCGGCATGAACTGCGTGGTCGAACTGGTGCCGCCGCGCACTTTGCCGCGCACCAGCTCGGGCAAGCTCAGCCGGTCGAAGGCGCGCAACCTCTATCTGACCGGCGAAATCCGGCCCTACGACATCGCCGCCTGACCCTTTGCCGCGAACCGACCGGCCGGGGGCCGCTTTTTTCATCTGCTTTTGACGGCCGTTACGGATTGATAACCGCTTGCTGTTAATCCGGCCGGGTGAGACGCGGGCAAGGGCCATCTTCTGAACAGGCTTCGCGGGAGCGAATATCGCTTCGGGCGATGATGGGTCTTGCCGTCGTGCCGGGCGATGCGGCGGAGCGCGTCCTTGCCGCCCAATTGCGCTCGGCCGATCATGTCGCGCTGCTGAGGCAGGCGATGAACCTCTTCGGCTTGCTGTTCCTGTGGCAGGTCTTCGGCGATCACGGCTCCGTGCCGGGGCTGATGGTCTGGAGCGCCGCGCTGGTCCTTTCCATGGCCGTCGGCGCCATCCTGCGGCGCAGGCGCAATGGCGCGGCGGCAAGCGCGACCGATCTCAGGGTCCATGGCTTCACCGGCCTGCTTCACGGCCTCGTCTGGGCGGCGTGCATGATGACGCTCTCGTCCGGGCACGGCGCCGCGCAGTTGGTGGCGCACTGGACGCTGATCAGTTGCATCATGGTCTGCGGCGCGATCAGCTATGCCGCCACTCCGCTGGCGGCGACCGGCTTCCTGCTGCCCTGCATCGTCGGGCTTGGCGCGCTGTTCGATCCGCGCGACCAGACGCCGCTGCTTGCCCTTGCCACCAGCTATGCGCTGTCGCTGCTGGTCGGCTGCTTCCTTTATGCACGGACCTTCGCCCGGCAGCACAGCGCCAGCGTGCAACTGGAGGAAAAGAGCGAGGTCGTCAGCCTGCTGCTGCGCGAATATGAACATGGCGCGTCCGACTGGCTGTGGCAGACCGATCCCGCGCGGCGGTTGAGCGGCGTGTCGCCGCGCCTTGCCGAAATGCTCGGCCGTACACCGGCCGAAGTGGAAGGCGTGCTGCTGGTGCAACTGCTGGCTGGAAATGCCTGGGAAAGCGGCCTGTTCCCGACCGAGCTGCATGCGCTGGCGGATCATCTGAAGCGGCGGGAAAGCTTCAGCAACATCGTCCTGCCGGTCGAGCTGGAGGGGGATGTGCGCTGGTGGGAACTGTCCGCCTCGCCCCGCTATGACGAGGGCGGCGCCTTTCTCGGCTTCCGGGGTGTCGGCTCGGATATTACCGAACAGAAGGAATCGGCGGAACGGATCGCGCAGCTTGCGCGGTTCGACCCGTTGACCGGCCTGCCCAACCGCACGCATCTGCGCGATGTGCTGGATCAGGCCATGGGCGGCGGCGGGACGGCGGGCGCAGGGCGCGGCGGCTGCGCCTTCCTGATGATAGACCTGGACCGGTTCAAGGCGGTGAACGATACGCTGGGCCACCAGATCGGTGACAAGCTGTTGACCCAGGTGGCGCGACGATTGCGGCATATCTGTTCCGGCGCGGAATTTTGCGGGCGCATCGGCGGCGACGAATTTGCCGTCGTCATCCCGCAACTGGGGGACAATCACGGCGTCGACAGGCTCGCGGCCCGGATCATCAACGGCCTTTCAGCCCCTTATCAGGTGGACGAACATACGCTTTACGTCGGTGCATCCGTCGGGTCGGCGGTGTCGCCACAGGATGGCCATGAATCGGAGGCGCTGATCCGCAGCGCGGACCTCGCCCTCTATCGCGCAAAGGGCGATGGCGGCGGCGTGCATTGCGCCTATGAACCGCAATTGCATGCGCAGGCGGAGGAGCGCCGCCAACTGGAACTCGCGCTGCGCGACGCGCTGGAGAAGAACCAGCTGCACGTGCTGTTCCAGCCGGTGGTGGAGGCGCAGGCGGGCATTGTCGTCGGGTTCGAGGCGCTGGTGCGCTGGACCCATCCGGACATGGGGCCGATCTCGCCAGCCAAATTCATTCCGGTCGCGGAAGAAGCCCGGTTGATCGGACCGATCGGGGAATGGGTGCTGCGGACCGCCTGCAAGGAAGCGGCATGCTGGCCCGACGGCGTGCGCATCGGGGTCAATGTCTCGGCCGAGCAGCTCGTCCATCCGAGCTTTGTCGGTGCGGTGGTGTCCGCCCTTGCGCAGAGCGGGCTGGAGGCGCGGCGGCTGGAGCTGGAAGTCACCGAAAGCGTGTTCGTCAACGCCGATACCGGGGCGCTCAAGATACTCGATCAGTTGCGGGGGCTGGGCGTTCGGCTGTCGCTCGACGATTTCGGGACGGGCTATTCCTCGCTTGGCTATCTCAGCCGCACACGTTTCGACACGATCAAGATCGACCGCAGCTTCGTCGTGGGCGCGGCGAACAACAGGGCGGAAAGCCTGGCGATCATCCGCGCGGTGGTCACGCTGGCGGACAGTCTGGGCATGGCGACCACGGCGGAGGGCGTCGAAACGGAGGCCGAACTGGCCATGGTCAGGGGCCTGGGCTGCCGCAAGGTGCAGGGCTTCTATTTCGGGCGGCCCATGCCGGCGGCCGACGCGGCGGCGCTCTTCCCCGGACATCAGGTGCGCGCCCGGGCCTAGGCTTCATCGCCGCGATGGAAGGACGCGACCCAAGATGCGCTCCGGAGTCCATCGAACATGGCGCAGTCTTGCCCGTCCGTCGCGGCAGCATGTTCGCCCCCATGCTGCTCTCGGCCCGCCCCTTATCCGCCGCTCTCGATCCGTAATTCCATCGCCTCGGGAAAGCATCCCCGCGCTTGCGATAATGGCCGGGAGCCTTCGATCGCCGCGAGGGCCGCGCGCCAGGCTCCGAAAGGCCGGCGATCCCGCGAAAGGAAGACGCCGCGCCGTCGGACTTTGCGGACCGGGCACAGTTGGAGAACCTCGCCCGGTCCTTATCGTCACGCCTTGGTGCATTCCCCTGCACGCTTGCCGGTGACGTCATGGGTGGTGCGCAGCACGGGCTGGCCGCCCTCGGTCCTCGTCATGGTGCTGCCCAGCGTCAGCGTATCGGCGGTGAAATTGCCCTCCAGCACGATTTCGGATGTGCCCTTGCCGGATGTGCAGCTCAGCGTAGCGATCAGGCGCCCCTTGCGGATCAGCTTGTCCTTGTAGGTGCAGTTCTTGCCCTCATCCCCGGCGAGAGCATTGGCGTCCGGCACGCCGGCGGCATCGACGGCGATGCAGGTCTTGTCCTCGCTCACCTGTTTCAGCGCGGCCTGATATTCGGCCGGGGTGACGGTGGGGGTATTATAGCCGGTTGTCTTGCGCGTCAGCGCCCATTCGCCCGCTTTCATGACGATCGGCGCTTCGGTCGTTTCGGGCGCGGGTTCCGGCTTGCTGCCGCAGGCGGCCAAGCCGAGAGCAAGCCCAAGCGGCAAGGCCGCCAGCGCGAATTTCTGCATATCCTCTCCCCTGTTCTCTGTTGGAACCGGTGCAGGCTCGCGCCAAGCCGTGCAAAGCGCAAGAGGAATCTGCTATCGCCTGCAGGCGCTTCGCTCACATCGCCTGCCCTTACTTCTCCGCGCAGGTCGTGCCGATCCACTTGCCGCTGGTCCTGGCCTTCATGCTCATGTTCATGCCATTGGGCGCACCGGTCATCTTCATGTCCATGTGCATCTCATAGCTTTCGGGCGCATAGCTGCCGGACATGACGGCGTTCATCGTGCCGCCCTGCGACTTGCAGCTTATCTCGCCCTTCACGGAACCGCCGCTGGCGTCGAAGCCCTTGTAGGCGCAATCCTTGTTCTCCTGCCCCGAGAACATCTTGCCGCTGGGGTTGGCGGCTTCCTCCGGCGAGACGCAATATTTGATCGAGGTGCGGCTCATCATCTTCTTCATCTGCTCTTTCATCTGGTCGCCGCCGCCGGGCATGTTCGGCATGTCGATGTCCTCCAGCTCATAGCTGCCCTCCCACTGGCCGGGCTTGAGCTGGACCTTCTGCACTTCCTGGCGGACCTCCTCGCGGGTTTGCGGCTCGCTCGCCTTCTTTTCGCCGCACGCCGCGAGCAGGGCGGTCGCTCCCGTCATGCCGATCAGGATGGAGAGTGTCGGACGCATAAGCTTTTCTCCCTGTTTCCACGCCGTTTAGGGCGCGACCATATCAAGGGAGGGGGAGGATGCAATGCGGAATGGGCAAGCCATATGTTCTTTATTTGTTCTAATTCTGATGCTATGCGTGTTCGACAATCGGGTGAGCGTTGATGGACTGGGAAGATGGAGAAGGGCCTACTTCGGCTCTTCGCGCGCCAGGGTGACCAGCCGGCGGTCTATCCGTCGCCGTCCGAAGGGCTGTTCGAACCGAAGCCCTGAAAGGGCGGAGGCGTACGGCTTTGCCGCTTCCCGGCACAAGAGAGCGTGAAGCCGATTGCGTCTCAAGCCAAAGGCCCCATATTCCGCTTATGTCTATCCAGATCCGCACCACGCTGGACGAGCCGGAGACCGGCGAAGGCTTCGTCCCCCACCGCCCCGCGCGCCCGGAAAAGAGCGAGGGTGGCAGGCCGTTCAAACTGGTGTCGGACTATGAGCCGTCGGGCGACCAGCCGACCGCCATAGCCGAACTGGTGGAAACCGCGCTGGCTGGCGAGAAGGACCAGGTGCTGCTGGGCGTCACCGGATCGGGCAAGACCTTCACCATGGCGAAGGTGATCGAGGCGTTGCAGCGGCCCGCTCTGGTGCTGGCGCCCAATAAGATACTGGCCGCGCAGCTTTATGGGGAGTTCAAGAGCTTCTTCCCGGAAAACGCCGTCGAATATTTCGTCAGCTATTACGACTATTACCAGCCCGAAGCCTATGTGCCCCGCTCCGACACCTATATCGAGAAGGAGTCGAGCGTGAACGAGGCGATCGACCGGATGCGCCATTCGGCCACGCGTGCGCTGCTGGAACGCGACGATGTGCTGATCGTGGCGTCGGTGTCCTGCCTCTACGGCATCGGCTCGGTCGAAACCTATTCGGCCATGACCTTCGCGATGAAGAAGGGGCAGGTCGAGGACCAGCGGGAGATCATCCGAAAGCTGGTCGCGCTCCAGTACAAGCGCAACGACGCGGCGTTCGCGCGCGGCAATTTCCGGGTGAAGGGCGACAATCTGGAGATTTTCCCGTCGCACTATGAGGACACCGCCTGGCGGGTCAGCTTCTTCGGCAATGAGATAGAGGACATCGTCGAATTCGACCCGCTGACCGGCAAGAAGGTCGCGAGCCTGGACTTTGTGAAGGTCTTTCCCAATTCGCACCACGTGACGCCGGGCCCGACGCTGAAGCAGGCGATGGAGGCGATCCGCTTCGAACTGGCGGAGCGCCTGAAGGAATTGCAGGCCGAGGGCAAGCTGCTGGAGGCGCAGCGGCTGGAGCAGCGGACCAATTTCGACCTGGAGATGATCGCTGCCACCGGCTCCTGCGCGGGGATCGAAAATTATTCGCGTTTCCTGACCGGCCGTCTGCCGGGCGAGCCGCCGCCGACGCTGTTCGAATATCTGCCGGAAAATGCGCTGCTGTTCGTGGACGAAAGCCACCAGACCGTGCCCCAGATCGGGGCGATGGCGCGGGGCGACCATCGGCGGAAGATCACGCTGGCCGAATATGGCTTCCGCCTGCCGAGCTGCATCGACAACCGGCCCTTGCGCTTCAACGAATGGGACGCGATGCGGCCGCAGACGGTCAGCGTCTCCGCAACGCCCGGGTCGTGGGAGATGGAGCAGACCGGCGGCACCTTCTCCGAACAGGTGATCCGCCCGACCGGCCTTATCGACCCGCCTGTCGAGATCAAGCCGGTGGAGGACCAGGTGGACGACCTGATCCATGAGGCGAAGGAGACGGCGAAGAAGGGCTATCGCACGCTGGTCACGACGCTCACCAAGCGCATGGCCGAGGATCTGACCGAGTTCATGCATGAGGCGGGGATCAAGGTCCGCTACATGCACAGCGATGTCGAGACGCTGGAGCGCATAGAGCTGATCCGCGACCTGCGGCTGGGGGTCTATGACGTGCTGGTGGGCATCAACCTGCTGCGCGAGGGGCTGGACATCCCCGAATGCGGGCTGGTCGCGATCCTCGACGCGGACAAGGAAGGCTTTTTGCGCTCCGAAACCTCGCTCATCCAGACGATCGGGCGCGCGGCGCGCAATGTCGAGGGACGGGTGATCCTCTATGCCGACCGCGTCACCGGATCGATGGAGCGGGCGCTCAACGAGACGTCGCGCCGCCGCGAGAAGCAGATGGCCTATAATCTGGAACATGGCATCACGCCCACCACGATCAAGCGCAACATCGGCGACATCATCGCCCATGTCGCGTCGAAGGATCAGGTGACGGTGGACACCGGGCTGGAGGACAGGCCGCACCTCGTCGGCCACAATCTGCGCGCCTATATTGAGGATCTGGAAAAGCAGATGCGGGCTGCGGCGGCGGACCTGGAGTTCGAGGAGGCCGGACGCATCCGGGACGAAATCCGCAAGCTGGAGGCGGAAGAGCTTGGCCTGCCCGCCGGGCAGCAGGTGGCGGCGCCGCGAGGACGGGCGACCGAGGGCAAGCCGGGAACGCGCAAACTGCGCTACGGGAAGGTGCAGAAGAAGTTCGGACGTTAGGGGCCGGGGAACCGTCCGCTTCTTGTTCGAACCCGCCATGCTCCTCGAAGGCGCTCGAACAAGACGCATGGTTCGTCAGAGCGCGGTTCCGCCGTCTGTGGACCATTGCACCGTGGAAACTGGGCTCCCGCCTTCGCAGGAGCACTTTGTGCCTCAAGAATAGCGGAATGGCCGCGATCCACCCGCCTTCCGTAGATCATGGCGTTTGAACGGGGCTTCCATACGCCGCTCCCTCTTCCGAACGCGGCGAAGGCCGCTCCCGACCCTTCAGGCCGAAAATCTCACCTGTCCTGGTCCTGATAGGCCATTTGCAAAATCCCCCAATGCCGTCCTCGAACATGGATGGAGGCGATGACCTGCTTCAGCAATATGACCTCACCCACGGCGTTCAGCCGCCGATAGGCCTTGATGCAGAAGGGTTGGGTGATCCTGCACTGCTCGCGCGTGTCGGGGAAATCGAAGATCAGGCCCTGGCGCGAATATTCGAAATTCCAGTTGTCGTCGCCCGGCCGCTGCGGATGCGACCGTTCCGGCATCGCGACCGCGCCGAAGCTGTTGCGGTCGGTGAAGGTCATGCCGAACAGCCCCGGAAAGACGCGCGCCCTTTCCTGCTGCACCCGCGCAGCGGGGATCAGCACCGGCTGGACCGGATGGCTATATTGCACCGGCTGCGTGCCGGGGATCGGCATGTAGGATTCGCTGAACAATTCGCTTTCCGTCAGCCGGCCCTCGACAACGGCCAGTTCCAGCGCGTCGCTTACCGCCTGCGCGGCATCCAGGCAGAAATCGATATAGGGCGTATCGGGTATCTCGACGCCGCTTTCCGCCACCAGTTGCAACAGTCGGTTGGTGTCGTCGCTGGCGGTCGAGATGCGGCCGGACAGTCTTTGCAGGCCCCCCGCATTGTCGGTGGAGGTGCTCGCCAGCGCCGCCAGCCCACCGCGAATCTCGCCCGCCGATCCGACGATGGAGGCGATGCGTTCGGCCACCCCCTCGCTGTTGCTGGACAGGTCTTCCATCAGCGCGCCGAGCCGTTCGACCAGCAGTTCGATATTCTTGGTGTCGTTAAGCGCCGTGCGCGCGGTTTCCGCGCCGTGGACGATGCCCTCCAGCATCTTGCCCGCCTCGCCGGTCAGCGCTCCGATGGACTGATCGATGGTCTGGGTGGCGGTCGCGGTTTCCTGCGCCAGCTTCTTGACCTCTGCGGCCACCACGGCGAAGCCGCGCCCGGCATCGCCTGCGCGCGCCGCCTCAATGGTCGCGTTGAGCGCCAGCAAATTGGTCTGGCTGGCGATGCCGCTGATCACGCTGGTGACATGGGCGACGGTCTTCAGCGCCTCGCGAAAACCGTCAAGCTGTGCGTGGACGCTGCTCACCCGCTCGATCAGGTCGACGAAATTGCTGTTGGCGTCCGACAATTGACGCCCGGAATCCTGGATGATGCTCCGCGCGGCCACAGCCTTTTCGCGCGCATCCTGTCCCGCCAGCGACACGCTTTCGCCATCCCGGGAAAGCTGCGCCGCCGCGCCGCTGATCGCCTCGATCGTGCGGGCCTGATTGGTGACGCGATCCGCCAGCTCGCTGATGTCCGCCTGCAGGTCGAGCGTGCGGATGCCCAGGTCGCCGGACAGCTTGGCCACCTTCATCACCGCCTGTTCGACGTTCCGGGTTCTTGCCTGGTTTTCCACGCCGTCCGGGCTATCGGACGTTGGTAAAATATCCGTTATCGATGCGGTGGGCCGTTATAGCGCGCCAGTCAGCGCCAGCACGACACCGGTGGCCACCAGCACCAGCCCCATGACCTCGCTCTGCTTCATCCGTTCGCCCAGGTAGAAATGACCGAAGCCCAGGGTGAAGGCGACCTCCACCTGCCCGACGATCCGCACCAGCGCGACCGGCGCAGTCGCAAAGCCGGTGAACCAGCATGCCGAACCGAGGGCGGACAACAGCCCGACCTGCCCCGAAATGCGCCAGCCGTGCAGCACCTTGCGCATTTCGCCGGGCTCGCGCAGCAGCAGGAAGCCGCCCTGCATCACCGTCTGCATCGCGACCGTCACGACCAGCACGATCAGCGCGGCCAGGACCGGGTCCGCGTTCGCGCCACCGGCGTCCACCTCCTGCGTTCCCCGCCGGATGGCGATCGCGGTCAGCGCAAAGAAGAAGCCAGAGGCGATGCCGCACAGCGCGGCCGGTTGCCCCAGCGCGCGGAGGAAGCCCGGCTTTTTGCCGCCGACCGACAGCAGCATGATGCCCGCCACGCCGCAGCCGATCCCCGCCCAGGCCAAGGGAGGCAGACGCTCCCCCATCAGCAGGAAGGATAGGATGGCCCCCTGCACCGCCTCCGTCTTGGAATAAGCCGTGCCGACGACGAAATTGCGATGGGCGAAGGCCATGATCAGCAAATTGGTCGCGACGATCTGCGCCAGTCCGCCCCCCAGGCAGAACAGCAGGAACGATGGATCGGGCGAGGGGAGCGGGCCGGGATAGATCAGCCGATAGCCCGCCAGCAGCATCAGCGCGAAGGGCAGGCCGTAGAGATAGCGCACCAGACCCGCCGCGTTGACGGACAGTTCCTTGCTGACCCGGCGCTGCACCGCCGTCCGCCAGGCCTGCGTCGCTCCCGCCAGCAGCGTCGCCGGAAGCCAGATGGGAAACGCCATCCTAGTCCTTCCCGGGATGGTGGAGGGGAAATGCGCAACCGTGGTGCAGAATATGCCGCGCCACATCGTCGAAATCCCGGATTATGTCATGAGCCTTGATCCAGAGCACCCTAACCCCCTGAGAACGCTCCCATGCGTCACGCTGGGCATCCTGCGCCATCTGCTCAGCATGGTCATGAAAGCAGCTGTCCGGCTCCACCGCCAACCGGACAGAGGCGCAGTGGAATCCAGCATAAAAGCCCGACCGGATGCTGTTCACAGCGCGATTTCGGGTGCGGCAAAGCGCGCCGCAATTCCCGCGCCTGCGCGACGCTCCTTCCATTCGGCTGCCTTGCGCCGATTCCCCGCCGCCATCTGCTTCGCAAACGGTCCCCCTCCCCATCTCCCGACGGGGAGGACCCGGGCGAGCCTCACACCCTTTCGAGAAGGCCTTCTTTCTTGATCTTCTCCTGCCACACCAGCGGGGCGAGACGGTGGACATTCTGGCCTTCGCTGTCGACGGCGACGGTGACGGGCATGTCCTGCACATCGAACTCGTAGATCGCCTCCATGCCCAGGTCTTCGAAGCCGACTACTTTGGCCGCCTTGATCGCCCGCGCCACCAGATAGGCCGCGCCGCCGACCGCCATCAGATAGGCGCTCTTATGCTTGGCGATGCTGTCGGTCGCCGCCGGGCCGCGCTCCGCCTTGCCGACGCAGGCCGCGAGGCCCTGTTCCAGCATCATGTCCATGAACTTGTCCATGCGGGTCGCCGTGGTCGGACCGGCCGGGCCCACCACCTCGTCGCGCACCGGATCGACCGGGCCGACATAATAGATGACGCGACCCTTGAAATCGACCGGCAGTTCCTCGCCGCGGCTCAGCATGTCCTGGATGCGCTTGTGCGCCGCGTCGCGCCCGGTCAGCATCTTGCCGTTGAGCAGCAGGCGGTCGCCATGCTTCCAGCTCTGCACCACTTCCGGCGTCAGCGTGTCGAGGTCGACGCGGATCGCCTCCTTGCTCGGCTTCCAGTCGACCTGCGGCCATTCCGAAATCTTCGGCGCCTCCAGATAGGCGGGACCCGAGCCGTCGAGCGTGAAATGCGCATGGCGGGTCGCCGCGCAATTGGGGATCATCGCCACCGGCTTGCCCGCCGCATGGCAGGGATAGTCGTAGATCTTGACGTCCAGCACGGTGGCGAGGCCACCCAGCCCCTGCGCGCCGATGCCGAGCGCGTTGACCTTGTCGAAAATCTCGATGCGCAGCTTCTCGATCTCGTTCTGCGGTCCGCGCGCCTTCAATTCGCCCATGTCGATGGGCTCCATCAGCGATTCCTTGGCCAGCGCCACGGCCTTTTCCGCCGTGCCGCCGATGCCGATGCCCAGCATGCCGGGCGGGCACCAGCCCGCGCCCATCTGCGGCACCATCTCCAGCACCCAGTCGACGATCGAATCGCTGGGGTTCATCATCTTGAACTTGGTCTTGTTCTCCGACCCGCCGCCCTTGGCCGCGACGTCGACGATGACCTTGTCGCCCGGCACCATCTCGACATTCAGCACGCAGGGCGTGTTGTCCTTCGTATTGACGCGCGAAAAGGCGGGGTCCTTCAGGATCGAGGCGCGCAGGCGGTTCTCCGGGTTCAGATAGGCGCGGCGCACGCCTTCATCCACGACCTCCTGCATGGAGCGGCTGTTATCGTCCAGCCGGCAGTCCATGCCCCATTTGATGAAGACGTTGACGATGCCGGTGTCCTGGCAGATCGGGCGATGCCCCTCTGCGCACATGCGGCTGTTGGTCAGGATCTGGGCGATGGCGTCCTTCGCCGCAGGATTGGCCTCCGCTTCATAGGCTTTGCCCAGCGCGCGGATATAATCCATCGGATGATAATAGCTGATGAACTGGAGCGCGTCGGCCACGCTCTCGATCAGATCGGCGGTCTTGATGACGGTCATCTACCCTGGTCCCTAATCTAAGGCCCGCCCCGCACGGCGGGTCCATGCAGGGGAGCGGCTAGTAGGGAATCGCGCGTGAGTCCAGTAGCGGCAGGGAGCCGGCCGCCTGTCCCGGGCGTTTCCCGCCCATGCCCCGCGCGCTCAAGACCTATCGCACCGCCATCGGCTTTCACGACGCCTATGTCGCCGCGCCCAGCCAGAAGGCGGCGCTGGAGGCCTGGGGCGCCGACGCCAATCTCTTCGCCCGCGGCGTGGCGGAGGTCGTGACCGATCCGGCCCTCATGGCCGAGCCGCTCGCCCGTCCAGGCCAGGTCATCAAGCGCCCGCGCGGTTCCATGGCGGAACATCTCGCCGCGCTGCCCGAAGAGAAGCCCGCAAGCCCCAGAAAGGCGAAGGCGCGCGGCGCGGCCAGGCCCAGGCCCCGCCCCGACCGCGCACCGCTGGAGGCGGCGGAGGAGGCATTGGCGGCTCTCGACCGGCAGCAGGAAGCAGAGCGCCGTCAACTGGCCCGCCGCGAAGCCGCCCTTCGGCGCGCGCGTCAGGACCTGGAAAAACGGCATCAAGCCGAAAGGCACCCGCTGGAGAAAGCCCGCGACGCAGCGGCAAAACGCTATGAACGGGCGCTCAGGACGTGGGAAGGCTAGAATATCGCGCAGCAGGATGGCGAGACCAGTGAAAAAAAGGCGCCACCGGAAGCTCCGGCAGCGCCCTTCCCTTCAAAACCGTCCTTTATTGTGCGCGGGGCGCCGCTGCGGCCGCATTGGCGGGCAGGCCGCCAAGCTGCGTCACCAGCTTGGTATAGGCGTCGAGATAGGCGAGCACGATCACCTGCCCGATCTCCGTATTCTGGTAGCCGCCGCCGCCGGCCGCGGCGAAGCCGCCCCACCAGCCGGCGCCGCCGCCGCCGCCGAAGCTCAGGTCCGACTTGCGCGCATAGCCCTCCGTCAGCGCCTCTTCCTCGGTCGTACGGGCGTTGACGATGGAGAGCGTCACATTGGCCTCGCTCTTCTTGACCGAAATGCCGCCTGCCAGCGCGCCGAAGGTCCGGCCGCCCAGGAAGCCGCCGAGCATGCCGCCCAGCGCATTGCCGCCTGAATTCTTGTTGGAGGAGACGATGTCGGGCTGCAGATAATAATCCGCCGCCTTCACCTGGCCCTTGCCCAGATTGGACCCCGCCTGCAATTCGCCGGAGTCCGCCATGGCGCGTTCCATATTGCGGCTGGCCATGGCGCGGCCGCGGTTGACGATGCCGAAGCAGCCCGACTGCTGGATGAACACCTTGAGGATCGCCTCCGGGCTGCCCAGGTTCAGCTCACGCCACCACTGGTTGTCCGGCTCGACGATGGCCACCGTGCCGAGGCGCCGGGTGCAATGAGGAATTTCGGCGGTTTTCTTGGCCTGCTGCTGCCGGGCGGACGAACCCTTGTCGGCGGCCATCGCCGGAGAAGCCGCGACAGCCAGACCGGCTGCGGCAGCGACGAACTTCGCGAACACACGCATTGTCATGCACCCCTGAAAGTTGCTGAAGTCGTTTTGATTTTGTGGCGCCCCGATATTTGCACCATGCTCTAGCACAACCGCGCGGGCGCGCAAGTAATGCGAACGGTTATCACCGCCATAGCCTTAACGGGCCTGGGATGTGCGAGCCTGCTGACAGGCCCTCAAATGGCTGCTATCGGCGCGGGCCATGACCGATCTCTCGCACATCCGCAATTTCTCGATCATCGCCCATATCGACCATGGCAAGTCGACCCTGGCCGACCGCCTGATCCAGCGCACCGGCGGCCTGACCGACCGGGAAATGTCGGCGCAGGTCCTCGACAACATGGATATCGAGAAGGAGCGCGGCATCACCATCAAGGCGCAGACCGTGCGCCTCGACTATGTCGCGAAGAACGGCGAGACCTATGAACTGAACCTGATGGACACGCCGGGCCATGTAGACTTCGCCTATGAGGTGAGCCGCTCGCTCGCCGCCTGCGAGGGCGCGTTGCTGGTGGTGGACGCCGCGCAGGGGGTAGAGGCGCAGACGCTGGCCAACGTCTACCAGTCGATCGAGCATGACCATGAGATCGTGCCGGTCATCAACAAGATCGACCTGCCCGCCGCCGAGCCGGAGAAGGTGAAGGCCGAGATCGAGGAGGTGATCGGCCTCGACGCATCGGAAGCCGTGCTGGCGAGCGCCAAGGCAGGCATCGGCATCGATGACATATTGGAAGCCGTGGTCGCCAAGATCCCCGCGCCCAAGGGCGACCGGGAGGCGCCGCTGGAAGCGATGCTGGTCGATAGCTGGTACGACCCCTATCTGGGCGTCGTCATCCTGGTGCGCGTCGTCAACGGCGTCATCAAGAAGGGCCAGAACATCAAGTTCATGATCGGCGGCACCGAGCATCTGATCGACCGCGTCGGCTGTTTCCGGCCGAAGATCGAGCAACTGGGCGAACTGGGGCCGGGCGAGATCGGCTTCATCACCGCGCAGATCAAGGACATCAGCCAGACCCGCGTCGGCGACACCATCACCACGGTCAAGAATCCGGCGAAGGAACCGCTGCCCGGCTTCAAGGAAGTGCAGCCGGTGGTGTTCTGCGGCCTGTTCCCGGTCGACGCCAATGATTTCGAGAAGCTGCGCGAATCGATTTCCAAGCTGCGGCTGAACGACGCCAGCTTCTCCTTCGAGATGGAGACGTCGGCCGCGCTGGGCTTCGGCTTCCGCTGCGGCTTCCTGGGGCTGCTGCATCTGGAGATCATTCAGGAGCGGCTGAGCCGGGAATATGATCTGGACCTCATCACCACCGCGCCTTCGGTGGTGTACGAGATCCACATGAATGACGGGACGGTCCGGCATCTGCACAACCCCGCCGACATGCCCGACGCCAACCATATCGACTATATCGAGGAGCCGTGGATCGAGGCGGTGATCTACTGCCCCGACGAATATCTGGGGTCGATCCTGAAGCTCTGCCAGGACCGGCGGGGTATCCAGAAGAACCTGACCTATGTCGGCGGGCGCGCGCAGGTGACCTATGAACTGCCGCTCAACGAGGTGGTGTTCGATTTCTACGACCGGCTGAAGTCGATCAGCCGCGGCTATGCCAGCTTCGACTATCATCAGATCGGGGCGCGGGAAGGCGACCTCGTCAAGATGAGCATCCTCGTCAACAATGAGCCGGTGGACGCGCTCAGCATGATCGTTCACCGGGGCACCGCCGAATCACGCGGGCGCGGCATGTGCGAGCGGTTGAAGGACCTGATCCCCCGCCACCTGTTCAAGATTCCGATCCAGGCGGCGATCGGCGGCAAGGTGATTGCGCGCGAAACGATCGCCGCGATGCGCAAGGACGTGACCGCCAAATGCTATGGCGGCGACATCACCCGCAAGAAGAAGCTGCTGGAGAAGCAGAAGGAGGGCAAGAAGCGGATGCGCGAATATGGGTCCGTGCAGATCCCGCAGGAAGCCTTCATTGCCGCGCTGCGCATGGGGGATGAGAACTGAGGCTCCTGCCGGTGCAGGAGTACGCTATTCCCGAACTAAAGGGACTTCATTCCGCCGCCAGATGGTCCCGAAACCAGGCGGTGGTTTCCTCCTCGCTCAGTTCTCCGGCCGCGAGAGCCAGGAAGGCTACTACCAACTCGGCGTCGGTGGCCGTCAGCACATAGCCGTTCAGCGCCAGGAAGGTTTCGCTGACAACTGCGGCGGTGCGCTTGTTGCCGTCGACAAAGGGATGGTTGCGCGCAATGCCATAGGCATAGGCAGCCGCCAGTTCCGCCGCATCGGGTTCATGATAGGCCGCCAGATTCTGCGGGCGGGCCATGGCGCTTTCCAGCAAGCCTGAGTCGCGCACGCCTTCACCGCCGCCATGTTCGGCCAACTGTTCGGCATGCGCCGCAAGCGCCACTTCGGCGCTGATCCAGACCCAATTGCGGGGCATGGTTTATTTCGCAAGCTCGCGCAGTGCGCGTTTGCGGCGCTGCATGACTTCCCGCGCTGCCGCCATCTGAGCGTCGAAATCGGGTTCGGCTGCGCTTAATTCGATGCCGCGCGGCGTGGTGACGACCGACAGGGTCTCGCCGACGCCGACATTGAGATGCGCCAGCACCTCCTTGGGCAGGATGACCCCGGCGGAATTGCCGATCTTCGTGATCTTGAGCGGTGTGTTCATACGGATGTTATAACCATTATCCGGCCGCGGTGCAAGCCCGGCGGCCTTGACGGCGGCGGGGCGTCCATGGTCAATGCTCACGACCAACCGCAGGGGACCGGCATGAGCGAGACATGGCTGTATGACGAGCATCCCGCGATGTTCCGCGCGCATCCCTTCCTGTTCATCCTCCTGCTGATCTCCGTCGTCGGCATCCTCGCCATCGGCGTGTGGTGGGTGTTGCACAAGGGGGAGCGGCTGGCGCTTTCCGACCGGGAAGTGCTGCTGGAACGGGGCCTTCTGGCCAAGCAGCGGACGGAGATCGCGCTTTCCAGCATCCGCAGCGTGCGCATCACCCAGACGTTGGGCCAGCGCATCTTCAACGTCGGCAATGTGGAACTGTTCAGCGCCGGGGACATGGCGGAAATCGCGATCAAGTCCATGCCGCGGCCGGACCGCATCCGGGCGATCGCGGCTTCGCGCAATCTCGACCTGCTGCCCCAGCGGTAGGAGAATGGTGAACAGCCTCTTGACTTGTCCGCATTTATTTCAACGATAGTGCAATAGCGAGAAGGGGTGCTTTGGAGCGCCCACGGCCAGCAGGAAGGACGCCGGAGGAACGCCGGTCCGCAGTGGCGCGGGCAGGTGAGCAAGGGGTCGTCGTGCATGGGCTTGCGTGTGATGCCGTCGCTGCCAGAACTGACCGCGCAGCAGCAGGACGAAGTGCGTCAGGCTTGCGGTTTCGCCTGCGTCCGCTGTGGCGTGACCATCTACCGCTATCTTCGCTTGCCCGAAAGTCATGGGGTGACGCTGCTCTGCCCCACCTGCCATGGGCTGGTGGAGGAAGGGCGCCTGACGCCGATGCAGGTGCAGGGCTTCCATGCCAATCCCGTCGTGCGGCAGCGCCATTTCGCGCGGGACCGCCTGCCCTTCTCGCCGGAATTGCCGACGCTGATCATGGGCGGCTCGCAATTGCTGAGGGACACGCCGATCCCGCTGACGCTGGAGGGGGAGCCGATCCTGATCTTCGCGCCGCCGCGCCGAAGCAATGGCGCGACCCGCATCAGCGTGCGCATGGGTGGCCCCGATGGCGAGCCGGTGCAGGTCGTGAACGGCAATGAGTGGATGCCGACGGACGGTAGCTGGCACTTCCTGCTGCGCGGCGACCGCTACAGCATGATGGCGGCGCGGGGCGAGGGGCTGGCGGTGCTGCGCATCGTGGCGCGCAACCGCATTGCCGTCGAGCATCTGCGCACCACGATCAGGGGGCGGCGGCTGGAAGTGACGCCCGACTGGCTGGAGATCGACGGGAAGCGTTATGTCGGGCGGATCGGCAGCGGGACGCTGATCGGGCTGGAATGTTGATGGGGCGTGGGCGGCGCTGTGGTCTGATCCGTTGGTTATGGGCGCGCCGCTCTTCCATTATTCAGATGTCATCTGACTTTTCTTCCTCAGCCTGCTCATGTTGAGCGCCCCGGCGGCGCGAATCAGCGCCTTGAACGCGTCGGCATCGATTGTCTCGCCTTCCCTTATGTCGATGGCGCAGCGCACATTGCCGTCCAGGCTGGCGTTGAACAGGCCTGCCGGGTCCTCCAGCGAAGCGCCCTTCGCGAAGGTCAGCTTGACCACCGCCTTGTAGCTTTCCCCGGTGCAGAGGATGCCGCCATGCGACCAGACCGGGACGCCCCGCCATTTCCATTCTTCTACCGCCTGCGGATCGGCTTCCCTGATCAGCGCACGGACATGGGCAAGCGTTTCTCCCCGCCAATCGCTGAGTTCCGCGATGCGCCGGTCGATCAGCGCGGAGGGAGAGTCAGTGTCGTTCATCGGGCCGCTCCTCTTGCCCGGCACCCTAAACGGATCGCAACGAAACGGGAATGGCGTAGCGATGGTGCCAGGAGGGGCCTGCCTCCCCGCGCCACCGCTACGCCGCCCTTTGGGGACCACCCGTGGGGCTGGCCGCCCGCGATCAGGGGGATCGCGACCGGCGCCGGATGGGATACGGCTGTGCGGTATGGTTTATTCCATTGCGATCCTCAGCCGCAGCGCGCGGTCGTGATCGCCATCTTCCCGTCATAGCTGACGGTCAACCGGTCCGGGCGGAAATCCATGGTCATCGCCATGCCCGGCGCGCCCCAGCGCAGCGTGTGCGCGCCTGAAAGCCTGAGCAATTCGGCGCCGGTCGCCTCGCTAGCGGTCTGGCCGATGAAGCGGTCCAGCCCCTCGTCGCGGCATGGTCCTTCGGCGGTGGGCGGCGGCGTGGCGGGGCCTTCGCCGTTCGCGCCGGCGCAGGCGGCAAGCAGGGAGAGAAGGGGGAGCATGGCGGTTCGCATCCGTCCTGAACTCCTATTGCGTGCGGGTCATCTTGAGGCGGCCGTTCTTGACCGCGAAGGCAAGGCGGCCCTCGACCAGGTCGACCGCATCGCGGCCGAACTGTTCATAGCGCCAGCCTTCCAGGATCGCGAGGTCTTCCCGCACGCCGGCGGCCAGCGCGTCGATGTCGTCGCTGCGGGCGATGAGGCGCGCGGCGACATTGATGTCGCGCGAACGGATTTTCAGCAGCAGCTTCAGAAGGTCCGCCACCAGCGCGCCATCCTTGCCCAGGCCCGGCCGCTTGGGGTCGCGCTCCGGCATTTCCTCCTTGGCCAGCGGCTTGTGCGCGGCAAGGGCGAGCATCAGCCGATTGCCGATGTCGTTGGTCTTCCAGGTGGCAGACAGGCCGCGCACCTTGCCCAGATCCTCCTGCGTGCGCGGCGGGTGGCTGGCGATGTCGGCCAGCGTCTCGTCCTTGACGATGCGGCCGCGTGGCAGATTCTTGTCCTGCGCCTCCATCTCGCGCCATGCCGCCAGCGCCTTCAGGCGGCCCAGCACATCGGCCTTGCGGCTGGCGATGCGGACGCGTTGCCAGGCCTCGTCGGGCCTGTTCTCATAATTGGAGGGATCGCTGATCCGCTCCATCTCCTGATCCAGCCAGTCGCCACGGCCGGTCCGGCGCAGTTCCTCCAGCATCTTGGGGAAAATCTGGATCAGGTAGGTGACGTCGCCGATCGCATAATCGATCTGCCGCTTGTCGAGCGGCCGGCGCGCCCAGTCGGTGAAGCGCGCGCCCTTGTCGAGCTGCACGCCCAGCCAGGCGTCGACCAGATTGCCGTAGCCGATCTGTTCGCCCAGCCCCAGCGCCATCGCTGCGATCTGCGTGTCGAACATCGGATGGGGGGTCTTGCCGGTCAGGTTGTAGATGATCTCCAGATCCTGACCGCCCGCATGAAAGACCTTCAGCACATCCTCATTGTCGACCATCAGGTCGAGCAGGGGCGAAAGGTCGAGGCCGGGCGCCTTGGGGTCGATGGCCGCCGCCTCATGCTCGTCCGCGACCTGCACCAGGCAGAGATCGGGCCAATAGCTGTTTTCGCGCATGAATTCGGTATCGACCGCGATATAGGGCGATTTGGCGATCCGGGCGCAGAATTGGGCGAGAGTCTTGCTGTCGGTAATCAGCGGATGGATTTGCATATGGTCTTCGATCTTATTATGGGCTGGCCCGTCGCGCACGGGCTCGTCAATGCTTGACAGGACTGCCCATAGCGGCGCTGCAACAATTTGTCATTTCCGTAAAACGAAGCTGAAAGACCAAAAACGCCATGCATGCCTATCGCACCCACACCTGCGGCGCCCTTACGACGGCGGAGGTCGGCAATGAGGTGCGGGTGTCCGGCTGGGTGCATCGCAAGCGGGACCATGGCGACCTGGTGTTCATCGACCTGCGCGACCATTATGGCATGGTGCAGATCGTCACCGAGGTGGATGGGCCGGTGTTCAGGGTGATCGAGTCGCTGCGGGCCGAAAGCGTCGTGACCGTGACGGGCAAGGTCGTCGCCCGGGCGAAGGAAGCGGTGAACCCCAACCTGCCGACCGGCGAGATCGAGATTCGCGCGCTGGACGCGGTGGTGCTGTCCGCCGCCGCCGACCTGCCGCTGCCCGTGGCTGGCGAGCAGGAATATCCGGAAGACATCCGCCTTCGATACCGCTTCCTCGATCTGCGGCGCGAGACGCTGCACGCGAACATCGTCAAGCGCACGCAGATCATCCGGGACATGCGCCGCCGCATGGAGGATGCAGGATTCACCGAATATTCGACGCCGATCCTGACCGCGTCGAGCCCCGAAGGCGCCCGAGACTTTCTGGTGCCGAGCCGCATCCATGCGGGGAAATTCTACGCGCTGCCGCAGGCGCCGCAGCAATATAAGCAGCTCCTGATGGTCGCCGGTTTCGACCGCTATTTCCAGATCGCGCCCTGCTTCCGCGACGAAGACCCCCGCGCCGACCGCCTGCCGGGCGAGTTCTACCAGTTGGACCTGGAGATGAGCTTCGTCACCCAGGAAGACGTCTGGAACACCATGGAGCCGGTGATCGCGCAGGTGTTCGAGGCGTTCGCCGACGGCAGGCCGGTGACGCCAGCGGGCAGCTTTCCGCGCATCCCCCATGCCGAGGCGATGCTGAAATATGGGTCGGACAAGCCCGACCTGCGCAACCCGATCCTGATCAGCGATGTGACCGAGCATTTCCATGGCAGCGGCTTCGGCATCTTTGCTTCGCTGGTGGAGAGCGGCAGCGTGATCCGCGCTATTCCCGCACCGGGCGCTGGCGCGGGCAGCCGCAAATTCTTCGACGACATGAACAATTGGGCGCGCAGCGAAGGCTATTCGGGCCTTGGCTATATCAACATCAAGGACGGCGTGCCCGGCGGTCCCATCGCCAAGAACCATGGCGAGGAACGGACGGCGAAGCTGATCGAGGCGTTGGGCCTTGGCCCCAATGACGGCGTCTTCTTCGCGGCGGGCAAGGAAAGCCAGGCGGCCAAGCTGGCGGGTCTGGCGCGCATCCGCGTGGGCGAGCAGCTCGACCTGATCGACAGGGATCGTTTCGAACTATGCTGGATCGTCGACTTCCCCTTCTACGAATATGACGAGGATGAGAAGAAGATCGATTTCGCGCACAACCCCTTCTCCATGCCGCAGGGGGGATTGGATGCGCTGGAGAATCAGGACCCGCTGAGCCTCAAGGCCTATCAATATGACATGGTCTGCAACGGCTATGAAATCGCCTCGGGATCGATCCGCAACCAGTCGCCGGAACTGATGGTCAAGGCGTTCGAGAAGGTGGGCCTCAGCCAGGCCGATGTGGAGGAGCGCTTCGGCGGCCTCTATCGCGCGTTCCAATATGGCGCGCCGCCCCATGGCGGCATGGCGGCGGGCGTGGACCGCATCGTGATGCTGCTTTGCGGGGCGCAGAACCTGCGCGAGATCACGCTGTTCCCGATGAACCAGCGCGCGGAAGACCTGCTGATGGGGGCGCCCAGCCCGGCGGAGTTCAAGCAGTTGCGCGAACTGCACATCCGCGTCGTGGAGCCGCAGGCGAAGGCCTGATTCCCCCACCTCCGTTCGCCCTGAGCCCCAACGACAGGAGAGGCTTGCACTCCCGCTGAACCTTCGATGTAAGGACGGGCAAGGGGGACAGGCCATGCTCGACGAACAGATGTTGCCGGACAAACCGCCGGCCCTGGCGCGCAGCCTGGGCGTGGCGGGCGTCCTGTTCCTGACCCTGTCCGCGACCACCCCGGCATCCTCCGTCTTCGTCATCATACCCGGCATGTTGCAGGAGGCCGGGACCGGCGCGATCTGGGCGATGATCCTCGCCAGCCTGATCTGCGTCACCACCGCCTTCATCTATGCCGAACTCTCCTCCGCCTGGCCGGTGGCAGGCGGGGAATATGTCGCGGTGGCGCAGACGCTGGGGCCGATGGCCGGTTTCGTCATGCTGGGCGTCAATGTCTTCAACAATGTGCTCTTCCCGCCCGTCGCGGCGCTGGGCATCGCATCGGTCATGGCGACGGTGGCGCCGGGCCTGCCCGCCGTGCCGGTCGCGGTGGCGGTGATGATCGGATCGACGCTGGTCGCGGTCCTCAATATCCGCGTGAATGCGGTCATCACCGGGCTGTTCCTGCTGGTCGAACTGGCAGCCGTGGCCGTGGTGATGGTGCTGGGCTTTGCCGACCATGCGCGGCCGGCGCTGGAATTCCTGACCCATCCGGTGGTGGCAGAGACGGGGCAGGGCTTCGTCCCGGCCAGCGCCGCCTCCATCGGGGTGGCGACGACCATCGCGATCTTCGCGCTCAACGGCTATGGCATGGCGGTCTATTTCGGGGAGGAGATGCGCGAGGCGCCCAGACGGATCGCCGGAACCATCCTCGCCGCCCTCGGCCTCGCGCTGCTGTTCGAAGGCGTGCCCTTGCTCGCGCTGCTGCTGGCGAGGATCGACCTTGCGACCCTGCTGACCGTCGACGATCCCTTTGGCCTGCTGGTGCGGCAGCGGGGGAGCGCCGGCCTTTCGGCGCTGGTGTCGGTCGGCATCGTGCTTGCGATCGTGAACGCGATCATCGCCTGCGTGCTGGCCTGCGCCCGCTTCTTCTATTCGACCGGGCGGGACCGGGCCTGGATTCCGCGCATCGACGACTGGCTGGTGGCGATCCATCCGCGCTTCGATTCGCCCTGGATCGGGACGCTGATCGTCGGCGGGATGGGAACGCTCGCCTGCTTCCTGCCGCTATCGATGCTGCTGGTGCTGAACGGCACCGGGCTGGTGGCGATCTATGGCGGCATCGCGCTGGCCGCCATGGCCGGGCGGCGCAGCGGGGCGAGCGCCCATGCGCCCTATCGCATGCCGCTTTATCCGCTTGCGCCGGTCGTCACCCTGCTCGCGCTGGCCTATGTGGTCTGGACCAGCTGGCTCGATGCCGGAGAGGGGCGGCCCGGCCTGATTGCAACCGCCGCCCAGATTGCGGGTTCGGTGCTTTGGTATAAGCTCGTGCTTTGCCGCCGGGGCCAGTGGAAGGTGCAGACATGACCATCGACCTTGCCGATTATGAGAAGGGCGCGACGTTCAAGGGCGATTATGAGGCGAAGCTGGCCGAATTGCAGGAGCGGCTCGCCAAGATCCAGGTCGCGCACATCATCCACGACCGGCGCAGCGTCATCCTGCTGGAGGGGTGGGATGCGGCGGGCAAGGGCGGCATCATCAAGCGCATGACCGCCGACTGGGACCCGCGCTATTACAAGGTTCATCCCATTTCCGCCCCGACGGAGGAGGAGCGCGACCGCCACTTCCTCTGGCGTTTCTGGACGCGGCTGCCGGCGGGGCGCAACATCGCGATCTTCGACCGGAGCTGGTATGGCCGGGTGCTGGTCGAGCGGGTCGAGGGCTTCTGCTCGAAGGGCGAATGGAAGCGCGCCTATGAAGAGATCAACGCCTTCGAAAGGCAGCAGGTCGACGCCGGGACCAACATCGTCAAGCTGTTCGTCCACATCACGCAAGAGACGCAGGACGAACAGCTCGCCCAGCGGCTCGACACGCCGTGGAAGCGGTGGAAGACCGGCGCGGACGATTATCGCAACCGCGCAAGGCGGGCCGATTATCTGGACGCCATGCACGACATGTTCCGCAAGACCGACACCAAGGTGGCGCCCTGGCATGCCATCGACAATAATCACCGTCGGGCGGGTCGGATCGCGGCGCTCTCCTATGTCGCCAAGCGATTGGAAAAGCTGGTGCCGATGGATTTTCCGGAAGCCGATCCGGAAGTGGTGAAGCTGGCCGCCAAGGCCTACGGCTATAGGGTTCCGTAATAAAATCACTGAAAATCAACATCTTGTAACAAAATTGTCATCAAAATCTAACGGCTCATTTACCATTATGGGCTTAACCGGCCCCTATGTACGCACCCCCAATGCTCGACCGATCCTTGGACCATTCGGCCGGTCCGCTCCTCATGACGCCCAGCCCGGCGATCCGGCTGGGGCGGCCGCTCAGCGAGGCGGTCGATCATTTCCAGCATGACCCGGCGCTGCGGCTGCTGCCGGTACTCGATGCCGCCGACAGGCCGGTGGGAGCGATCTACGAATGCGACATGCGGCGCATCCTGTTCAATCCCTTCGGCCATGCCCTGTTGCGCAATCCCAGCTTCGGTGGGCGGCTGGACGATCATGTCCGGCACTGCGCGACGGTCGAGCGGCGCGCCAGCATCGAGACGCTGATCGACCTCTATGCCGCGCAGGGGCAGGGCTGCGAAGGCCTGATCGTGGTGGACGGGGATCGCTATGCCGGGGTCGCGGGTGGGCAGCTTCTGCTCCGGCTGGCGGCGGAGCGGGACGCGCGGGGGGCGCTGGCGAGGGTCGAGCGGCTGGAACGGGTGACGCGGGAGAGCGCGACGTTCCGGGCCGATGTCCAGGCGTTGACAGGGGACATGGTGGCGATGGCGGACATGCTGTCGCGTCTGGCCGAAGATGCGGCGGAACGGTCCGCGCATAACGGGCATGCGTCGGCCGGCATGGCGGTGGCGGCGGCGCAGACCGCCGACAATCTGGCCGGCATCGCCGTGTCCGGGCGGGAACTGGGGCTGCTGTTCCAGGCGATGGAGGATGAAGTGCGCGAGGCGGGGGCCGCCATTCGCGCCGCCGTCGACCAGACGCAATCGGGTGCGGCGCAGACAAGGATGCTGAGCGCGCAGGCCGACGGGATCGGGGAAGTGACCGCGCTGATCGACGCGATTGCGCGGGCGACGACGACGCTGGCGCTCAACGCCGGGATAGAGGCGGCGCGGGCCGGGGACGCCGGGCGGGGCTTTGCCGTGGTTGCGCGGGAGGTCAAGACGCTGGCGGGCCAGACACGCGATGCGGCGGCGGAGATTGCGCGGCGGATCGACCATATCCGCGCGACCGTCGGCCATGTCGCGCAGGGCCATGCGCATATGGATGCGGCGATCGCGACGGCGGATCGGCTTTCGGCCTCCGTCTTTACGGCGGTGGCGCGGCATGGCGCATTCAGCCGGGCGATTGCGGACAGCGTGGCGGAGGCGGGCGAGGCGAGCGGGCATGTCCGCGCCAGCGCCAGTCAGATCAGCGTCAATGCAGGCGATGCGGTGGCGGATGCGCAGGCGATGCGAGACGCGGCGAGCCGCCTGTCGGAAGAGGCGCATCGGCTGGATGACCGCGCCAGCGCCTTCATCCGCGCAATTCAGGCCGCCTGAAGGGAAAAGGGCTGGCTTCGGGCGGAATTCGGGTTAGGCTCTCCTTCCAGAAAGAAGGAGAGGATGCATGCTCGTCATGTTCGTGGGCGCCGACCGGACCGAAACCGCCGTCAATGCCGCGCAGGTCACCTTCGTGTCATCGGTGACGGACGGCACCCGCATCCGCTTCGGAGAGGGACGCAGCGTCACCGTGATCGAGCCGATCGCCGAGGTGATGGAGCGGCTCAACGTGATATTGCGGCGGGACGATTAGCGGGCTGCTCCGGCGGTTTGTCTTGGCATGGCCGATCATCACGCCGGATAGCTGATCGCCATCACCTCATATTCCCGCTCGCCCGCGGGCAGCACCACGCGGCGCAGGTCGCCCACGGCAGCGCCGCGCAGGGCGCGGGCGATGGGCGTGCTCCAGCCGATGCGGCCGGCGGCGGCGTCCGTCTCGTCATTGCCGACCAGCGTGACGGTGCGGTGGTTGTCGTCCTCGTCCGCGATGGTGACGGTGGCGCCGAAATAGACCTTGCTCTTGTCGGGCTGCTGGCGCGGGTCGACGACCCTGGCGTCCTTCATCTTGCGCGAGAGGCGCTTCAACTGGCCGTCGATCTCGCGCATCCGCTTGCGACCGTAGAGATAGTCGCCATTTTCGCTGCGGTCGCCATTGCCGGCCGCCCAGCTTACCACTTCCACGATCTTCGGGCGCTCGACTCCCAGGAGCTGGTCATATTCGGCGCGCAGCTTCGCGAAACCTTCCGGAGTGATATAGTTGGGATGGGGAGTGCTCATGCCCCGCCCATAGCGCAAGTTCAGCCCGGCGTCTGCTTGCCGAGATATTTGGACAGCGGCGTCGTCGTGCCCCGGAAGCGGGCGCGTTGCGGGTTCATCGCCTCATAGACCACGGCGTTTTCCAGCACGCGCTGGACATAGTTGCGCGTTTCGAAAAGCGGAATCTGCTCGATCCAGCGCAGCATGTCGGCGCCGGGCAGGCGCGGGTCGCCATTGGCGGCGATCCAGCGGTTCACATTGCCCGGCCCGGCATTATAGGCCGCCACCGCCAGCGGATAGCTGCCGCCATAATAATCGAGCATCCGCTGGAAATAGGAGGAGCCGAGCATGATGTTGTAGCTGGGGTCGTTGAGCGAACTGGCGTCATAGCTCATTCCCAGCTTCCCCGCCTGTTCGCGGGCGGTGCCGGGCATCAGTTGCATCAGCCCGCGTGCGCCCGCATGGCTGACGATCTGCCGGTCGAACTGGCTTTCCTGCCGGGCAATGGCGTGGACCATCGTCCAGTTATATTGCGCCTCCGACGGCACGGGCACGCGGGGAAAGGCGCTCTCGCCATAGCCGGTGAGGCCGCTCGACACGGCGCGGCGGCCGACCATCACGCCCATATCGGGCCGTCCGATGCTCTGCGCGAGTTCGACGGCGAGATAATGGTCGGCATCGCTGTCGGCATTATTGGCGATGGCGCGGGCGAATTTGCTCTGATCTTCCCAATAGCCCATCTGGCCCAGCGCCTTCACCGCCCGGACGACCGAGCGGCTGGCGAAGGCCGTGCGCTCTGCGGCGGAGATTTCGACCGGACGTTCCACGGCCGCTGGGGCAGGGATCGGCCGGCCCAGCCGTTCGAGCGCAAGCTGGCCGTAAAACTGGTCCGGAAAGGCCCCCGCGCGGGCGAAATAGCTGTTCGCGGTCGCAGCGTCGCCGGCCTGGAGCGCGGCGCGACCCGCCCAGTAGAAGCCCTTGGACTGGGTCTGCGGCGACTTGGCGGCTGTGGCGTAGCGGCGGAACATCTCCATCGCGTCCAGCGGCTTGCCAAGGTTGTAGAAGGCCGTCGATCCCGCCAGCCAGGCAAGGCTGGTATAATCGTCGCGCTCGCCAATGGGCCGGCTGTTGACGTCGGTGCCGGGCAGATAGGCGTCGTCCAGCTTGCTGGCGATGCCGTAGGCGAAGCTCCACTGGCTGTCATTGGCGGCGGCGCGCGCCTGCGTCAGCAGCGTTTCATACCATTTTTCCGCGTCGCCGGGACGGAAGGTCAACGCCGGACGGTTGGCGAGATATTGGCGGCCGGCGATCCAGTTGCCCGTGTTGAGCAGCCATGTCGCCTTGTCCGCGACGAATCCGGCGTCGGTCGCGCCCACGGCCTCCGCCAACTGCATCTTCATCGCCGCGTCGGGCGCCTTCTGGCGGAAGGCGATGCGCGCCTCATAGACCGGGCGGCGGGCCGGCGAGACATAGGCAAGCCTCCGCTGCGCGCCCATGATGTCGCCCTTCCACAGCAGCGCGTCGGCGCGCAGGTCATGCTCCACCGATGTCCATCCCGCGCCGAAGAGCGAAAGCAGCCGCGCCTCGTCATCGGGGGAAAGCGTGCCGCCGACCCACGCGTTGCGCGCGGCGACCCGCGCCTCGCCCATGCGGCCCTGCTGCATCAGCGCCAGCGCATAGCGGGCATTGCCGGTTGCGGTGCGCGGCGGGAAGCGGGTGAAGAAGGCGATGACCTGCCCGGGATCGTAGCTGTTGGGATTGATGCCGGTTTCCGCCAGCCGCCGCATCCGGTCCTCGCCCGGCCAGCCGGGATTGGCCATGATGAAGCTCATATAGGTGGAGGAGCCCAGGCCATCGCTCTGCTGGAGCGCGCGCCACTGGCTGATCGTGCCGGAGATCGACGGATCGCTCGCCACGCCGATTCGGCTTTGCGCGCGCTGCCACGGGCTGGGCTCGCTGGAGCTGGGAACAGGCTGCACCACGGCGCCGGGCGGATAGGCCGCGGCTGGCGCGGGGCCGGTGGTTTCGGTCTGGGCGCTGGCGCCGGCTGTGAAAAGCAAAAGAGCAATCAGTGGCATACGAACCGTGAGGGCTTCCGGGGCAGTTTCAAGACAGGAGAGCGATACCCTACTGGACATTATCGCAATTGCATCCTTATCAGGCCCTGAATGACGCGCTATAGCGCCCCGTTCGCGTGTTTCACGCTATCATGCCCCGGAATCCCGGTGAATTGAAGGAGTTTGTTGCATGTTTTCCGGGTCGATTCCGGCACTGATCACGCCCTTCCGCAACGGGGCGGTGGACGAGGCGGCTTTTCGCGCCTTCGTCGACTGGCAGATCGGGGAAGGCAGCAGCGCGCTCGTCCCTTGCGGCACGACGGGCGAAAGCGCGACCATGACGGTCGAGGAACATAATCGCGTCATCGCCATCTGCGTCGACCAGGCGGCGGGCCGCGTGCCGGTGATCGCGGGTTGCGGTTCCAACGACACCCGCATCGCGCTGGAGCATATGTTCGCGGCGCAGGCGGCGGGGGCCGATGCGGCGCTGGTGGTCGCGCCCTATTACAACAAGCCCAATCAGGAGGGGGTATACCGGCATTTCGCGCATCTGGCGGAGCGCTGTTCGCTGCCGATCATCCTCTACAACGTGCCCAGCCGCACGATCACCGACATCGGCGTGCCGGTCATCCACCGCCTGTCGGAGGAATTCCAGACCATCGTCGGCATCAAGGACGCCACCGGGAATCTGGGGCGGGTCAGCGCACAGCGCCTCGCCTGCCGGGCCGATTTCTGTCAGCTTTCCGGCAATGACGAAACGGCGCTGGGTTTCAATGCAATGGGCGGCAGGGGCTGCATTTCGGTCACGGCCAATGTCGCGCCGCGCCTTTGCGCCGAATTCCAGCGGGCGACGGCAAACGGCGACTGGCATGGCGCCCTTGCGCTTCAGGATCGTCTCTACCCCCTGCATGATGCCCTGTTCAGCGATTCTTCACCCGGCCCGGTCAAATATGCCCTTACGCGCGTTCGGCCCGACATGTCCGGCGAGGTCCGCCTGCCGATCACCTGGCCGTCGGAATCGAGCCGTGCCGCCGTCGACCGGGCTCTGGAGATCGCGGGACTGGTTTGATCGTCCCGCGGGCCTATATGGTGAAGCGAGTTAGTTAGAGAATAATGGCCCGTCCCCGTCCCGAAGCCTTCGACAAGAAGAAGATCGTCGCCGAGAACCGGCGCGCCCGTTTCGAATATTTCCTGGAGGATGTGTTCGAGGCTGGGATCGCCCTGCAAGGGACCGAGGTGAAGTCGCTGCGCTTCGGCGAGGGCAATATCGCGGAAAGCTATGCCGAGGTGAAGGGCGAGCAGGTGTGGCTGGTCAACAGCAACATCCCCGAATTCAGCCATGGCAACCGCTTCAACCATGAGCCCAAGCGCCCCCGCAAGCTGCTGCTGCACCAGCGGGAGATCGCCCGCATGCATGGCGCTGTCGAGCGCAAGGGAATGACGCTGGTGCCGCTGTCGATCTATTTCAACAGCCGGGGCAAGGCGAAGGTCGAGCTGGCGCTGGCCAAGGGCAAGAAGACCCATGACAAGCGCGACACGATCAAGGAACGCGACTGGAAGCGCGATCAGCAGCGCATCATGAAGGCGCATCGCTGATGGACAACAGGCTCTCCCGCTGGTGGCACGCCAATGCGCCTACCCGCGAATCGCTGGAAAACAACCGCTTTTTGGCCCCGGTGGCGCACCGGGTGCTGGAACCCTCGCTGTGGCGCTTCACCCGGCGTTCGGTGCCGCGCGGCGTGGCATTGGGGCTGCTGGTCGGCATCTTCCTGCTGATCCCCGGCGTGCAGATCGCGGGCGCGGCGCTGCTGGCGCTGCCGTTCCGGGCGAACATCCCGCTGGCGGCGGCGATGACCTTCCTCTCCAATCCCGCGACCACGCCGCTGTTCCTGATGGCGTCGGTCTATATGGGCAACTGGCTGCTCGGACGGTCGGCGGATGCATCGGGCTTCATGGCGCTGATCGACCGGCATGCCTCGATCCGCGAATGGTGCGCCTGGCTCTTTTCGGAGGCGGCGCCCGCCATGCTGCTGGGGCTGGCGCTGATTTCCCTGGCCTTTGCGGTGGTCGGCTACTTCCTGGCCGACTGGATCTGGCGTCATCGCATGGGCCGGAAATGGCATGCCCGCAAATTGAGGATTGGCAAGGCACGCGAAAGCAGCGCATTGGAGGAGGTCGCTTCGGCCTGATCGGCGGGAGCGGGCAATCCATTGTGAATGCAGGGGGATAGCCGGGCCGTGTCCGCGCGTGTGATCAGGGATGGAGACGCCTGGGCGGCCGACAGGTCGTCGCCCCTGGCCCTGCCGCTACTCATTCTGCTGGCGCTGATGTCCGCCGGGCTGGTGGTCTATGCCGCCGGCAACTGGGCGCTGGGCGCCGGGTTCGGCGCCGCGCTGCTGGCCGGGGCGGCGCTGCTGGGGTGGTATCGCCGGCTCTATCCGCAGGAAGTGGCCGTGGGTGAGGCCGTGCCCGACTGGACCGTGGCGCGCGCGGCGGCGGATGCCTCCAATATGGCGATCGCCGTCACCGATCGCGCCGGGCGGCTGGTCTGCGCCAGCGATCTGTTCGGGGAATGGTTTCCCGGTTTCCCCACGCCGCCCCATGTCACCGGCGACAGCAGCCTGTCCGACAGTCTGGGTAACGCTGCCCGCGCCGCCTGGCGCGACGGCGAGGCGCGGGTGGAAGGGATCGTGCAGGGTGCGCTGCGACTGGATGCCTTCCTCTGCCGTACCGGCCGGTCGGAGGATTATCTGCTGTGGCGCTTTTCCCCGGTGCGCCAGCCGAGCGCGCTGGACGATGTGCACCGCCTGCTGACCGGGGAAGCGGGGCGGCAATTGGGCGAAGCGGGCATCATGGCGGTGATGATCGGTGGGGAGGGGCGCATCCGGGCCGCCAACGGCGCCTTCCTGCTGCGCGCCGCCGGACGGATCGACGCCAATATCACCGGGCGCGATTTCGCCGCCCACATGCGGGTGGACGACAAGGCGCGGCTGTTCCTGGCGCGGGAGGAATCGGGCGGCATTCCGCTGCGGCTGTTGCAGGTGCCGCTGAAGCGCGCCGCCCAGCCGGCGGGCGCGCAATCGGGTGCGCAGGACGGGCCGATGCTGCTGCTGCTGATCGACGAGCCGGCGGGCAATGCGGGCGGCACGTCGGCGCTTTCCTATATCGAGACGCTGTTGTCGCTGCTGCCCTTCGGCCTTGCCATGGCGGATCGCGACGGTCGCGTCCTGTTCATGAACAAGGCCTTTTCGCGGGCGGCGGGCGTCAAGCCCGAGGAGAAGCCGAGCTATCCCGGCGACCTGGTGGTGCGGGAAGATCAGGCGGCGGTGGCCGACGCCGTGCGGCGCTTTGCGGTCGGGCCGCAAATGTCGGGCGATGTCGCCGTGCGCATGCGCAACCAACCGGACGAGCCGATCGCGCTCAGCCTGGCCGGCGTGCGCGGGTTGGGCGAGGCGGCGGTGCTGCTCTCCCTCAAGGACAATAGCGAGGAGAGCAAGCTCAAGCGCCAGGTCGCGCAGGCGACCAAGATGCAGGCGATCGGCCAGCTTGCAGGCGGCGTGGCGCATGACTTCAACAATATCCTGACCGCGATCATCGGCCATTGCGACCTGATGCTGATGCGCCATACGCCGGGCGACAGCGATTATGACGACATCCAGCAGATCAAGTCGAACAGCAACCGCGCGGCGGGGCTGACGCGGCAGTTGCTCGCCTTCTCGCGCCAGCAGACGTTGCGGCCGCAGATATTGCAATTGCCCGACATCGTCGCGGACGTCTCCAACCTGCTGAAGCGCCTGCTGGGCGAGAGCGTCAAGCTGGAAGTCAGCCATGGCCGCAATCTGGGTGCGGTGCGGGCCGATCCCGGCCAGCTGGAGCAGGTGATCGTCAACCTGGCCGTCAACGCCCGCGACGCCATGCCGGACGGCGGCACGCTCAATATCCAGACCTACGGCGTGCCCGCCGCCAAGGTGCGGGAGATGCGGTCGGACATATTGCCGCCAGCCGACTATACGGCGGTGCGGGTGTCCGACACGGGGCTGGGCATCCCGCCCGACATTCTTTCGAAGATCTTCGAACCCTTCTTCACCACGAAGGAACTGGGCAAGGGGACGGGCCTTGGCCTCTCCACCGTCTACGGCATCGTCAAGCAGTCGGGCGGGTTCATCTTCGCGGAATCGGAGCTTGGCCGCGGGGCGAGCTTCGTCATCTACCTGCCCGTCTATCAGGGCGCCGATGTCGATCAGGCCGCCCAGCCCAAGGCGCCCGTGCGCCGCAGCGAAACCTGGGGCACCGGCACCGTGTTGCTGGTAGAGGATGAGGATATGGTGCGCGCCGTCGCGGAACGGGCTTTATCGCGCCAGGGCTATAAGGTGCTGACAGCCAATGACGGCGAACAGGGGCTGGAAGTGCTGGCCGGAGACGAGAAGATCGACCTGCTGATTTCCGATGTGGTGATGCCGAACATGGACGGCCCATCGATGGTGGCGCGGGCGCGGGCGAGCCATCCGGACCTGCCGGTCTTGTTCATGTCGGGCTATGCCGAGGAACAGTTGCGCAAATCGATCGACATCGCCAATGTGGCTTTCCTTCCGAAACCCTTTTCCGTCAGCCAGTTGGCGGAAGCGGCGCGGGATGCTCTGGCGATGCGTCCTGCGGCGGAATGAATTTGAAGAATGAACTTCCGCGCGGCTTGTCGATTATGCCGGTGGGAAAAGGCCTTTGGGGTTGCGATGGGTAAGATTGGGGACCGCAAGCATGTCTGACGGCAAGACCATCCTGATCGTCGAGGATGAGGCAATGATCGGCATGATGCTGGAGGATTATCTCGACACGCTCGGATACCGGCTGCACGCCATTGCCGAATCGGTCGATGATGCCTGCGCCAAGGCGCGCGAGGGCGGCTTCGACGCGGCGCTGCTCGACTGCAACCTGCATGGCGAGAAAAGCTGGCCCGTTGCGGACATATTGGCGCAGAGCGGCATACCCTTCGTCTTTGCGACGGGCGGCATGGCGGACGATCTGCCGACCAGCCATGCCGACCGGCCGACCCTGGCCAAGCCCTTCACGATCGGCGCGGTCGAGCGCGCGCTGAACAAGGCGCTGAGCGCCGCATAAGAAAATTTCGTTCCCCTCTTGTTCCATTAGAACAAACAGGATACATGGTGGCCACGCGCCATCCGGACCGGCGCGTTCCGCTTGACAGGGGATAGGCCGATGACCGCAATGCTCTCACTCATCGATTCCAAGAAGACAGGGACAATGGACAGACAGAAAGCATTGGAAGCGGCCCTTTCCCAGATCGACCGTGCCTTCGGCAAGGGGTCGGCCATGAAGCTGGGCAGCCGCGAGAAGATCGAGATCGAGGCGATCTCGACCGGATCGCTGGGGCTGGACATCGCGCTTGGCATTGGTGGCCTGCCGCGCGGACGTATTGTGGAGATTTATGGCCCGGAAAGCTCGGGCAAGACCACGCTGGCGCTGCACGCCATTGCAGAAGCGCAGAAGACCGGCGGCATCGCGGCCTTTGTCGATGCGGAACATGCGCTCGATCCTGTCTATGCGAAGAAGCTGGGCGTCGACATCGACGAACTGATCGTGTCGCAGCCGGATACCGGCGAACAGGCGCTGGAGATCGTCGACACGCTGGTGCGCTCCAATGCCATCGACGTGCTGGTGGTGGACTCGGTCGCCGCGCTGGTTCCGCGTGCGGAAATCGAGGGCGAGATGGGCGACAGCCATGTCGGCCTGCAGGCCCGCCTGATGAGCCAGGCGCTGCGCAAGCTGACCGGCTCCATCTCCCGCTCGCGCTGCCTGGTGATCTTCATCAACCAGGTCCGCATGAAGATCGGCGTCATGTACGGCAATCCCGAAACGACGACGGGCGGCAACGCGCTCAAATTCTACGCCTCGGTTCGCCTCGACATCCGTCGCACCGGCCAGATCAAGGATCGCGAGGACATTGTCGGCAACGCGACCCGCGTGAAGGTGGTCAAGAACAAGGTCGCGCCGCCCTTCAAGCAGGTCGAATTCGACATCATGTATGGCGAGGGCGTGTCCAAGATCGGCGAACTGCTCGACATCGGCGTGAAGGCTGGGCTGGTCGAGAAGTCGGGCGCCTGGTTCTCCTATGACTCGGTTCGCATCGGGCAAGGTCGCGAGAATGCAAAAACCTTTCTGAAAGAACATCCCGAAATGGCGGACAAGCTGGAAAAGGCGATCCGCGGGAAGACCGAGGAGGTCGCCGAAGGGATGATGGCCGGACCCGAAGCGGAGGATGATGGCGAATAAGCGCTGACGGGCTTTCCGGCCGGATCAACCGGAAGGCTCCAGCGCGGCTCTGCCCGCCTGCCGCTTCACGCACTGAAAAGGCCCGCTGCGCGACTGGCGCAGCGGGCCTTTTACCTTCGGCCCGGGTGTCCGGATGGGATGTCCTATCCATGGAATTCTCTTTGCAGGCAGAGGCGTTGGGTGATGATTGGTCATGCTGCCGTCCAACACTCCGCGCCCCTGCAAAGGTTCCTCGAACAGACAAGTGCCTCGTAAGAACCCAAGCCAGACGCTGCCGTGATAGATGAGGGAGAGGTCTGGGCTCCTGCCTTCAGGAGCGTAGTGAATCTCAGGAATCTCGCCCTACATTGAGACCCGGTTTTCTGCCCGTAAGTATCCAGCAAAGTCGCCCCTTGAACCCGCCCCGGACATTTCCATCCGACTGCTGATGGCGTCAATAATCCTTCGAATAGCGCAGATTGGCTGAAGAACCCGCATTGGTGCCGGTCTTCGACAAAAGGCTGAGCGTCTTGGACAGGGAGATTTCGAGCTGGGTGGCGGTGAAACCCTTGGGATCGGTGATCACCTCGACATAGATGTTGTTGGAGATATGCTGCCCGACGGCGAGGGAAGTGCCGCGCCCCGTCGCCTCATCGCCGCCGACGATGCCGATCCGGTCGACGCCCGACGCATTTTGCAGCTTGCCCATGGGATTGAGTCCGCCTCCGCCCCCACGCAGACCGTTGAGCGCCGCCGCCAACTGGATCGCCTGGGTGGCCGACAGGTTCGCCACATTGTCCCCGAACAGGATGCGCGCCAATATCTCGTCCTGCGGCAGCGTCGGCGTGGAAACGAAGGCGATGTCGGGCCGTTGCGCCGTGCCGCCCACGGCTATGCCTGCCGTCACATCGTCGATCCGGGTTTCGGCGCGGATCGCCAGCGTGGGATTCATCATCGGTCCGTTGAAGGTGATGATGCCCTGCTCCAGATCGAACTGATGGCCCGAGAAGCTGTAGCGGCCGCGTATCACCTCGATCTTGCCAACCACGCGCGGATCGTTCGCGGTGCCGGTGACGCGCATGTTCGTCTTCCATTCGGAATCGAGGCCCATGCCGGTCACATAGATTTCGTTATCGGCGCGAACGCGCACGTCCAGCTTCCATGGGGTGGGCCTGGCGGCCGCCTGCCGTGCCGCAAGGCGCTGGTCGAGCAGGTCGGTCCCTTCGCCCTTGCGGCGCACGCCCGTCAACTGACGGATGTCGCTGCCTCCCTGCCAGGCGACGCGGTAGCGCGTTTCCGGAAGCGAAAGATCGCCCCTGATCAGGCCGCCATTGGCCGGGCTGTTGGTGATGGCCAGCGTGCCGCTGACCACGCTGGTGATCGCTTCGCTGCGGGCGAGGCGGGCGCGGTTCAGCTTCACGGCTATGTTCATCGGATAGCCGCTCTCCGCCGCCAGCCCCACCGTGCCGCTGGCCTGCACCGTGCCTTCGCCTGCCCGCCCGGAAAAGTCGCGCAGGTCGAGCCGATCATTGGTGAAGCGCCCATCCAGCCGCATCTGCGTGACGCGCGTGCCGAAGGTCTCATTCTCATAGGTCAGGGCATTGGCGCGGACCAGCCCGTTGAGCCGCGGGGCAGTCAGCCGCCCCCCGAAATCCGCCGCTACGGCGATCGGCCCCGTCAATTGCTGGTCGGCTAGCCCGGCGAAGGAAAACAGCACATCGGCCGGCCCGGCATAGCGGATGCCGCCGCCCAAGGGCGCGGATTGCAATTGCTGCGCCCAACTCGCCCCGGGTCCCGGCGGCGCCAGCGTCGCGACGAAACGGCCCAGCGTCGCATTGCCGCGCCGGATAAGGCCACGCATGTCGCCGCCTGCGCTCGACAGCTTGCCCTCGATCGCCATCGACACCGGATCGGACACGGCGGTCAGGCTGGAGCGGCGGAAGTCGTTGATCGCGAGGCGCGTGGTCGCGGTGGGGAAGGCGGAGCCATTCTGCGCGAAATCCAGCGTGCCGGTCGCTTTCCCGCCAATTCCCAATCCCGGTGAGGCCATGTTGACGATGGCGAGGTCGAAATCCTTGAACCGCGCCTGCATCGCCGTCTGCCGGCCGAAGCGCCCCGCCAGGTCGACCCGGCCCTGCGGCAGCACCAGCGTTGAGGGTTCGAGGCGATAGCCTTCCTTCTCGATCCGGATGATGGCAGGCCGGGCGAAGCGGAAGGGAATGTTGCTCGCCCGTCCCTCCAGCGCGACGGCGTAGAGCGTCGGGCGCAACGCGGCGTTCATGGCGATGGAGAAGGGCACGCCGGTCGATCCGTCAGCGACCAACTGCGCCCGGCCGCGTCCGCCGCGATAGTCGATCCGGCCGCGCGCCTTGCGCACGATATAGTCGCCATAGGCGGCGTTCGCCATCTGCACGTCGGCGTTGATCTGCGGCTGTTCGGTCAGCACCATGTTCGCCGTGATCAGCGCCCGGCCGATCACCACATCCGCTTCGCCCGGCAGTTTCGCATTGCTGGCGGTAGCGCTCAACTGCGCGCCCTGCGCCTTGCCCACCGCCATCAGCCGGACCGCGCCGGTGATGCCGGAACCGTTCATGGCAAGTTGCCCGGTGAAGGGACCGGCGGCGCTCTGCTGCACGCGGCCGTTCATGTCGATGCCGGCGAAACGCGCCCTGGCTATGTCGATGGTGAGCGGCCCCCTGGCAGTGCGGATTAGCACATTGGCGAAGAAGGGGCCATAGGCGGACCCGCCCGTGGCCTCGAGCCGATAGCCCGCCGCTTCGCCATTCAGCTTCGCCACCACGTCGTAAAGCTGCACGCCGACATTGGGCCGGGCGGCGCGGAGCACGGCATTGGGCCGCTCCATCGTGCCGCGCACGGTCAGCGCCAGCGGGCCATATTGGTTGGAGGTCGCCCTGGCGTCGAAGGCGATCCGGCCGTCGGTATCATAGCTGCCCGAACCGCTGTGGATCCGGAAATTGGGCGCCGCGCCTTTCAGGCCGGTGAGGGTGAACTTCCCCTCCGGCGTCATGCCGATGCTGCCGGAGGCGACGGCATTGCCGCCCAGGAAATCGCGGACGGAGGCGTTCTCCCAACGGGCCGTGCGGACGCCGAAACGGCCGGACAGGCCGAAGCCGCCCCGGGGCCCCGGCACCAGCTTCACATCGGTGTTGAGATTGACGATGCCGACGCCGTCGATCCTGTAGTCGTTGACCCGGCCCTTGAGCGCCCCGCGATAGATGGCGTTTTCCATGTCGGCCAGCACGATGGCGGTGGCGTCCACCCGGTCGCTGTCGATCTTCAGATTGTCGCTGATGAGCTTGCCCGCGGCATAGGCGAAGTCGCCCTTCACCCGCAGATTGTTGAGCAGGCCGCCCGCCGCGGCATTGAGGCCGGTGACGCGGCTGGCGGTGGCGCTTACCGGAATGCGGATGCGGTCGGCGTCGATCACGGCGCGCCCGCCGGCCTTCAGATTTTCGATCCCCGTGGCGTCGAAGGCGATATGCTTCGCCGTGATGTCATAGTCGATGAAGGGCGTCGCCATCGGCCCGTCGAGGATCACCGAAGCGCGCACATCGCGGCCCTTCACCTTCTCCATGATCGCGCCGGGGGTGAGCAGGGCGGCGTCGATCCTGAGCGCGCTGAAGCGGCTTTGGCCAAGGTCGACCAGACCCTGCGCGGTGGCGGACAGGGCGGGGGATTTCAGCGAGCCTTTGAGGTTCACCCGCCGCTCGTTCAGGCCCGCGAACAGGTCGACGTCAAGCGACGGCGTCGTCAGCCGGTCGACGGTCCCCGCAAAGACCAGCCCGGGCCGCAGCGGCCCCTTGGCGGTGAAATTGCCGTCGCGAGCGGCGAGCGCGATATTCGCCAACTCGCCCTTGCCGGACGTCGCGACCAGCCGCCCGTTCCACGCCTGCCACGTGCCCCGGCCGTCCAGCGTCGCGGTGAAGCCGTCGGTCAGGCCGCTCATCGCCGCGATGACGCCGCCCTTCGGCGCGGTCAGCGTGCCCTTCATGGACAGGCGGTTCTGCGCGGGCACGGCGTCCAGATTGGCCTGCAGGCGGTCGCCGCTGTCCACCACCGCATTGGCCGACAATATGGCGCGGCCGTCCGCGATATGGGTCACGCCGTCGATGGCGATCTCCCGCTTCTGGCCGATCACCGGCCTGGCGACGAGGAACCTCGCGATCTTCAGCCGATCGACGTCGATGTCGAGGTCGGGCAGGATCGGCGCATTGGGATCGCTTTTCGTCACGTTGAACTGCGGGCTGCGCGCCAGCACCACCAGCGGGCTTTCCAGCAGCCGCACCGAAATATGGTTGTCGATGTAGCGGAACGGGCTCCATACCACATGGACCCGCGGGGAGGCGGCGAACGGCCCCTTGGGATCGCGCAGCACCAGATCGTGGATCACCATGTCGCTGTAGATCGACCCTTCGATCCGCCCGACCGATATGCCCATGCCGGATTCCAGCTTCAGCGCGGCGATCTGTCGGATCAGGAATTTCTTGCCCGGCTGGGTGTTCAGGAACAGCAGCAGCCCGGCGACCAGCACGATCAGGGCGACGACCAGCCCGACGACCCACAGGACGATCTTCTGCCAGAGGGGACGCCTGACGACGACGGTGGCGGTTTCCTCGGCCATCAGAATGCCTGTCCGATGCCGATATAGAGCGCGAATTTGGATTCGCCCGGCTGCCGGTTGATCGGCATGGCTATGTCTGCGCGGAAGGGACCGAAATTGGTGTAGAAGCGGCCGCCGACGCCCACGCCGTACCGGATGTCGGAAAATTGCGGCATGGAACTTTCATAGACCTGGCCCGCATCGACGAAGGCGACCACGCCATAGTCCCCGAATCGGTAACGGCCCTCGACCGCGAATTCATTGACGGACCGGCCGCCGATCGGATCGTTGTTCGCGTCCTTCGGCCCCAGTTCCTGATAGCCATAGCCGCGTACCGATCCCCCCCCGCCGGCATAGATCCGTCGTGAGGGCGCCACATCGTCGCGCTTCACCCCGCTGATCGTGCCGACCCGCGTGCGCGCGGCGATCACCAGGCTGTCCGACAGGGGATAATAGCCGGTGAGGTCGAATGTCGCGCGCAGATAGGGGGAGAAGCTGCCCTGCAACGATCCTTCCGGTTCCGCGCGCAGATTGGCGCGGAAACCCCTGGTCGGGTTCAGCAGGTCGTTGGACCGGTCATAGCCGAGTTGCACCGGCAGGCCGCCGATGAAATAGGTCCGCCGCGTCTTGTCCGCCGTCGCCGGATCCACCACCACCTGTTCGTTGGTCAGCAGCACTTCCGCGCCATAGCTGTAGGTCCAGCGCTTCTGGAAGATCGGCGTCGACTGCCGCGACCAGCCGATGTTGAGACCCGCCGTATAGGCTTCATAGGCGTCGTAATTCTGGTGATTGAGCGTGATGCCGGTCTGGAAGGTCTTGTCGCGCTTGCCCGCATTGGATCGGCGGAAGGTGCCCGACGCGCCCTGTTCCTGCGTTCCGGCGATCACGCTGGCGATCAGCGCGCCTTCGGGCGGGAAGAGGTTGCGGTGGGTCCATGTTCCCTCCGCGCGGAAGCCCTGGCCGGTGCCATAGCCCAGCTCGCCCGCCAGCGTGCGCGGCTTGCCGGCCTCCTGCGCGACTTCCAGGTCGACATATTCTGTGCCGTCCGGTCCCGGCTCGCTGGTCCTGACCGGATCGACCGAGATGCTGGAGAACAGCCCCGTCGCCACCAGCGCCCGGCGGAGGTCGTCGACCTTGCGGCTGTCGTAAAGCTCGCCCGGCCTGAAGCGGCTGATGACCTTCATATGATCGGCGCCGAAGGCCTGCTTCTCGCCGGTGGTGGTGATCCCCCGGAACGATCCGCGCGGGCCCGTCTCCACCGGCAGGGTATAGTCTCCCGTCACCGTCGCGGGGTCGAGCAATATGTCCCGCTGCCCGACCTTCGCGAAGGGATAGCCATTTTCCGGCAGCTTGACGCCGACATTGGCCTCCGCCCCCTCGACCGCCGCCGCGACGATATAGTCGCCGGTCTTGAGCGGCAGGCTGTCGCGGATCAGGCCGGGCGGCACGGTCGGCCCGGCGTTGATGACGATGTCCCCGATCCTGTAGCGCTTCCCCGGCGTGACCGAGAGGACGGCCTTCAACGCCCCGTCGCCCGTCTGGTCGAGCGATGCGAGCGCGGTCGCGTCATAATAGCCCTCAGCATAGAGCAGCCTTATGGCGAGCGCCTCATCCTCATGGGCGCGGGCCTGCACCATTGCCGCCGTGTCGGCCTTGCCGCCGCCGTCGATCAGGGCGGAGGAATCGCGGAACGCCGGCTCCAGCCCGGTCTTGCCGAAGCCTTCCAACGCCACCGAATAGCGCACCGCCTGGGTCTTTTCATCGGGGTTGCCGTCAGTCGCGACCTGCGCCGGCACCTGCACGCTGTCGAGCGGCGGCAGCGGCTGGGCCAGTTCACGCTCCTCCTGCGGCTCGACCGCTGGCGGCAGTTGCTGCGCCGCGCCGGCTTCGGGCATCTGCTGGTCGATCCACTGGTCTATGGAGGGCAGCGGCGCGCCGGTGCCCGTTGGCGTTTCCCCCGTCTTGGGCAGGCGCGCCTCGAACTCGCTGTCGGGCAGGATCGGTTCTTCCTGCTGTTGCGGCGAAGGCGTCTGCGCCATCAGAGGGAGGGGAGAGGCCGCCATCATCATCAGACCCAAGGCTCGCCGGACCCGCTTCTGCCTTGAACCCATGGAAACCCGCTTTGCCCCTTTGTCCTTCGCCCGTTCAGGGCGCGAACAGGCAATACGCGCAAGCGGTTGCTTCGGTTCCGCCTGCGTCATGAAGGCAGGTGCTTCCCTCCGAATCCCAACCGGTCTAGACCGGCGGCATGACCATCGCGCTCAACATCACCCGCTCTATCCTTGGCCAGCCCTGGCGGTGGCGCGGGGGCAATGGCGACGGGCGCGATCCCGGTTATCGGCCCGACGATCTGGTCACGCAATTGCTGCTGGCGCGCGGTTGCCCGCGTGAGGCGGTGGAGGCGCACCGCAACCCCACCATCCGCCATTTCATGCCCGACCCCAGCCTGTTCCGAGACATGGACGCCGCCGCCGAACGGCTGGCCGATGCGGTGGTGCGCGGGGAGGATGTGCGCATCTTCGGCGATTATGATGTCGACGGCGCGACCAGCGCGGCGCTGCTGATACGCCTGCTGCGCGATCTGGGGCTGGCGGCGCGGCCCTATATTCCCGACCGGCTGATGGAGGGATACGGCCCCTCCGGCGAGGCGCTGGTGCGGCTGGCGGGCGAGGGGGCGACGCTGATCGTCACGGTGGACTGCGGCGCGCAGGCGTTCGAGGCGCTCGCCATGGCGAAGGCGGCAGGAGTCGATGTCGTGGTGGTCGACCATCATAAATGCGCCGCCGCCCTGCCCGAGGCGCTGGCGCTGGTGAACCCCAACCGCCTGGACGAAGCGGAGGAAGCGGCGGCGCACGGTCATCTGGCGGCCGTGGGCGTGGCCTTCCTGCTCGGTGCGGCATTGATCCGCGTGCTGCGCAGACGCGGCTGGTTCGACCGGCGTGCCGAGCCGCCCTTGATGGAACTGCTCGACATCGTCGCGCTGGGCACGGTGGCGGATGTGGCGCAACTGAAGGGCCTCAACCGCGCCTTCGTCGCGCAGGGGCTGAAGATCATGGCGAAGCGGCGCAATATCGGCCTTTCCGCCCTGATCGACGCCAGCCGCCTGACGCGCGCGCCGCTGTGCCACGATCTGGGCTTCGCGCTTGGCCCGCGCATCAATGCGGGCGGGCGCGTGGGCAAGGCGGATCTGGGGGTGCGGCTGCTGATCACCGACGATCCGGCGGAAGCGGCGAAGATCGCGCAGGAGCTGGACCGGCTCAATGAGGAACGCCGCGCCATAGAGGCGGCGGTGCAGGCGGAGGCGGAGGAACTGCTCGCGGCGCAGGGCAATCGGGCGGTGGCGCTGGTGTCGGGCGCGGGTTGGCATCCCGGCGTGATCGGCATCGTCGCCGGGCGCATCAAGGAGAAGGCGGGGCGCCCCGCCATCGTCGTCGCCCTGGATGAGGAAGGCGTCGGCAAGGGGTCGGGCCGCTCCATCTCCGGCGTCGATCTGGGCGCGGCGGTCCTGGCGGCGAAGGATAGCGGCCTGCTGGTCGCGGGTGGTGGTCATGCCATGGCGGCGGGCCTGACGGTCGCGGCGGACAAGGTGGATGCGCTGGCCGACTTCCTCGACGAACGGCTCGCCAACGCCGTCGCGAGGGCGCGGGACGACCGGGCGCTGCTGATCGACGCCGTGCTGGCGCCTGCGGGGGTCAATCCGGATTTCGTCGCCGCCATCGACGCCGGCGGTCCCTATGGGGCGGGGTGGCCTGCGCCGCTCATCGCCTCCGGCCCGATGCGGGTGGTCAAGGCCGATGTCGTCGGCAACGGCCATTTGCGCGCGATCATGGCGGGCGACGATGGCCGGTCGATCAAGACCATCGCCTTCCGCCAGGCGGAATCCGATCTGGGCCAGGCCATTCTCGGCGCGCCGCGCGACCGGCGCCTGTGGATAGCGGGCCGCGCGAAGATCGACGATTGGGGCCCCCGTCCTGCCGCCGAACTGCATCTGGAGGATGCCGCCTGGGCCGATTGAGAAGCGGATCGGCAAATTTTCGCCCCGCGCCCTTTTCATGACGAAAAGGGGGTTGACCGTTCCAGAGCCACCGCCTAATGCCCGCCTCGCTTCGCAGCGACGCCCAAGCGGACCTGCATGTGGCCCCTTCGTCTAGCGGTCTAGGACGCGGCCCTTTCACGGCTGAAACACGGGTTCGATTCCCGTAGGGGTCACCATTTATCAATGCCTTGCGAGGCGGTTGGATAGTGGCTGGCGCCGATCTGGGCGCGCGCGGCCAGCGGATTGAGCCAGTCGGCTTTCGGCTATTCTCCTGGAACTATTGTCGCCCCGCCTGAAGGCTTGGGCATTCACCCGTCTGCGTTTCGCTCCATGCCTGACGTCCAGCCTCGGTTCGGCTGGACCTTCCGGTTATCCCGCCACGGCCGTTCTCGTCGCCTTCGCCGATCGCGTCCTCTTTGCCTGCCCCTGCCGGGGTCGAGCCGTCGATTCCCGCACGACGAGCGAAGGCGCGAGCACGATGTTGCGGATCTCCGGATCATCCCCGCGAATGCGTTGCAGCAGAAGGTCGGCCGCCTCCCGCCCCAGGGCATTATGGCCGATGCGTATCGTCGTCAGCGGCGGCGTCACCAGATCCATCATGGGCATGTCGTTATGCCCGACGATCGATATGTCCTCCGGGCACCGAAGGCCGCGTTCCTTCAGCGCATCATAGGCGCCCAGTGCGAGAAGGTCGTTTGCGGCGACGATCGCGGTGATGTCGGGGTCACGGTCCAGCAGGCGGCGGGTCGCAATCGCGCCCTCTTCCCGCGAATAGCCTTCGGCTGCTTCGTGCAGCGGCTCGGTCGAACGAAGGTCGTGCTGCTCCATCGCGCCATAAAAGGCGCGCCGCCGCAGATGGCCGGTGGACACCGTCTCCGGTCCTGCGAGATGTGCGATCCTGCGATGTCCCAGTTCCACGACATGGTCGACCGCAAGTTGCATTCCCAGCGCGTCGTCGGAGACGACGGCCGACAATCGGCGCTTTTCCTCCGCCCGGTTGACGAGAACCGCCGGAAGCCCCTGTTCGAGACAGAAATCGACCACCGGGTCGTCGCGCTGGACGGTCGCCAGGATCAATCCCTCGATCTGCCGCGTCGCCAGCTCGCGCACGATCTCCAGCTGCCGGCTGGAATCCCGCCCCACATCGGCAACCACGGTCGAGAAGCCTTCCGCCGCAAGCCTTTCCGCCGCGCCGCTGAGGATCGGGGAAAAGACGGTATTCGCGATGTCGGGCACGAGCATGCCGACAAGATGCGAGCGGCCGGTGCGCAGGCCCGCGGCGAGCAGGTTGCGCCGGTAGCCAAGGCGCTGCGCCGCCGCGAGCACGCGTTCAGCCACTTCCTCCGCGACCAGATAGCGGGTCGCTGGGTTGAGCGCGCGGGAGACGGTCGACGGGTGAACCGCAGCGGCCTCCGCGACCTGCTTGATCGTCACGGTCCGGGATTTGGTGCTACTGCGCGGCAAAATAGTCTCCTTTGACAGGCCTTTCTCTTCCCGCGCGCAAATCTTGGCAACATGATTTCGCATTCCGGCCGGTCGCGGGCCTTTTGCAGGCGGCTGCGGCAGGATGGAGGGGCGCCGGTTCATGGCGGCGGGGCGATGCGATGCCGCCCGCGAACGGCCGCTTCGACGGACCGTCAGGTCATCGCGCCGCTATCCGGGCCGTCGGAAATCCGGTCCGGGGCTTGCCTCTGGCTTGTCGTGCTTAAAAGGAGCGATGCGGCAAGGAGCGCCCCCTCCCCTGCCGAGGCCGATATTTCCCGCCGGGCTTAATGCTGGCGTTTGAAGCGCTGCACCCGGCGGCCATAACCGACTTCCGCCGTGTAGAGATTGCCTTTCGAATCGATCGCGATGTTGTGGATCGACTTGAACTGGCCGGGCTGGCGGCCCGCGCGGCCCCATTTCGTGACGAACGCGCCGGTCTGGCGGAGCAGGGTGACGACCTGTCCGTTGCCGCCGTCGGCCACGAAGATATAGCGTTGCGCGGCGTCTTCGGACAGGACGAGGTCCCACACCGATCCGCTGCCCAGCGTCTGGGGCTCCACCTTGAACTCGCGCACATAGGTGCCGTCCTTGCGGAACACCTGTATCCGGTCGTTGGCCCGGTCGCAGACATAGACCAGACCGTCGCGGGCGATGCGCACGCAATGAACCGGGTTGTTGAATCCCTGCGATACCGAAGCGGGCGAATAGGGCGGCAGCTTGTCGTCATTGGGCACCGAACCGCTGCCGCCCCAATGCCGCTTATATGCACCGGTCGACAGGTCGAAGACGATCACCCGGCGATTGCCATATCCGTCCGCGACATAGAGTTCGTTCGCCGCGCTGTCCGTCATCATATGCGCCGGGCGTCCCAGCCGCGTCGTGGAATTCGACCCCTTGGTGCCGTCGTCGGCCCCGAACTGGCGGATGAACTTGCCGTCGCCGGTGAACTCCAGCACCTGGTCGCCGTCCAGATTGCCGGCGATGAAGACATGGCCCGCATCGTCGACATGGATGCCATGTTCCATCTGCACCCATGGATGGCCCTGCCTGGCTCCGCCCCAGGCGGCGAGAAGATTGCCCTGCTGGTCGAATTTCATGACCGGCGGAGCAGCCGAGCAGCAAAGCGACTCAGGCGGAGATTTCTGCGCGCCCTTCTCGTCGTCGAGCAGCGAACCCGGCCGCTGGATGATCCAGACATTATCGTCCTTGTCGACGGCGACGCCCGAGACCTGGCCCAATATCCAGTTGCCGGGCAGGGGCCTTGGCCATTGCGCGTCGGGTTCGAACCGGGGGGCGTCGGCGGCGGGTTTCTGGGCGGGAACGGGCGCTGAGCCGATGCAGCCGATCAGCATCGCCATGGCAAGGAAACAGCGCCGCATAGTCATCCCTCCGGGCCCATTGTCGACCGAATAAGGCTCTCAAGCAAAGGGCCCGCGTCCTAACATATTGTTATTCCGAAAGCGCCGTGGCAGCAGGCGGTTGCGCGCCCTGATGATAGCCATTATTTATCTTAATTAATAAGATTTCAATTGCCTATATCGCGATATGATGGTGATTTGCAGCGTCTGTCAAGGCGCAATCAGGGTGCGTGGCATCTGTTCAGGAAGGTTTCCCCTGTGGAAGGAAGCTGCTAGCTGGAGTTTCGCGCCCGGGGTGGCGCCTTGGGTTTGGATTGGGAGAAGTATTCATTCGCGGACCGGTTCTAACGCCGAAGAATAATTCGGTGACGCGGGCGTTTGCGATCCTGCGGGCCATAGCGGGCGCGGGTCGTGATCTGAGCGCGACGGAGGTTGCCCGCGCGGTGGGCAGCAATATGGCGACGGTGCATCGCTTCCTGCTGACGTTGGAAGGTGAGGGTGCGGTCGCGCGCGGGCGCAAGGGCGGTTTCCATCTGGGGCCGGCCCTGGCCGACCTTGGCGCCCGGGTGGAAGGCGACGTGCTGCTGGTGAATGCGGCGCATCCGCATCTGGAGGCTCTGGCCGATGAATTCCGCGAAGCCGTCCACTGCGTCGCGCGCAGCGGGAACCAGGCGATCAATGCGGCCGTGGCGCGGCCCGACCGTTCGCTGGTCATCAGCCATCCGGTGGGCGAGCCGTTTCCGCTTCACTGCACCTCCGCGGGCAAGCTGTTCATCGCCTCGATGAGCGAGAGTCACCGCGCCAGCTTCCTCGCCAATGCGGAGCTCAGGCGCTACACGCCCGGCACCATCGTCGATCCGGGGCAGCTCATGGCCGAACTCGGCCGCATCGCGAAGCAGGGCTATGCGGTGGACAATGAGGAATGGGAGGAGGGGCTTCGTTCGATCGCCCTGCCGCTGCATAACATGCGGGGCCAGGTGGTGGCGGCGATCGCGCTGTCCGCGCCCAGTTCGCGGCTGGGCGACGAGCAGTTGGCGAAGGCGCGGTCCGCGATCGCCGGCAGCGTGACCCAGATCGAACGGTCGCTGTCGATCGAAAGCCGGGTTTTCCCGTCGCGCGCCAAGCCGCGCGGCAATTTCCCGCACCTGAAGCGCGTGGCGGATTTCCTGTTCATTTCGGGCACCAGCGCGCGGCGGCCGGATGACAGTTTCGAGGGCGCGACCGTTGGAGAAGACGGCAAGGTCGTGATCGACATAGAGCGGCAGGCGCGCTTCATCTTCGACGCGATCCGGGACATGCTGGCAACGGCGGGCGCGTCGCTGGCGGACATCGTCGATATTCAGGTCCACCTGCTCGACATGGCCGATTATGAGACCTTCAACCGCGTCTATGCCGATTATTTCGGCTTCGAAGGCCCTGCGCGCAACACCGTCGCGGTCAAGGAACTGCCCCATCCCCATCAGGGGATCATGATCACCGCCATCGCGTTCAAGCCGGGTTCCCATATCGCCCCGGACGAATGACGCCATGGCCCTCGACCGGAGCGATTTCCAGGCGACGCAATCGATCGCTGATTAAGAAATCGCGTTAGGACGGAAATCAGGGCGGTTCCGGCCCGGTGCCGGGATCGCGCGCCTGCTGTTTGATCCTTGTCCGTTCCATCGTGCGATGTCGCGCGAGCGCCAGCCGTGGCTGTGTGACATAAATTCTCATCTAACGACTTTTATATCTTGCATATCGAGATAATATATTTCATGCAGGGTTCCGGGAAGGGAGAGACGTGGATGCCCGATGTTCGTTTGAGCCGAAGGTCCGCAATGTCCGCCATGCCCGGAGGGCGGGCGCGTCGCCGGTTCTGGCGGGCAGCCGCCCTCGCCCTGTTGGCGGCGGCGGGCGGTGGCGCGGCGCAGGCTCCGGCGGCGAAGGTGCCGATGGTGAAAAGCCAGGCGCCGGGCTTTTATCGCATGATGCTGGGCGACTATGAGATCACGGCGCTCAATGACGGCGTCGTCGACTTCCCGCCGGCAAAGCTCTTGACGAACACGACGGCGGGCGAGGTGGCCGCGATGCTGCGCAAGCGGTTCGAGCCGGATGCCGTGCCCACGTCCGTCAATGCCTTCCTGATCAACACGGGCGACCGCCTGATGCTGGTGGACACGGGCGCCGGAAAGGTTCTGGGGCCGCGTCTGGGCGGGCTTGCCGAAAGCCTGCGGGCGGCGGGGTACCGGCCGGATCAGGTCGATGCCGTGCTGATCACGCACATGCATCCCGACCATATCGGCGGCCTGGTGAAGGATGGGCAGCCGGCATTCCCCAATGCGACCGTCTATGCCGACAAGACCGATGCGGCGCTGTGGCTGGACCCGGCCGAAGCGGCGAAGGCGCCGGAGGATCAGGGCAAGCTCGGCAAATATCGCTTCCGGGCGGTCAAGGAGTCGATGGACGCCTATAGCCGGCGCGGCAGGCTCCAATATTTCGACGGCACGGGGGAAGTGCTTCCCGGCATACGCGCCATCGCCTCTCGCGGACATTCGCCCGGCCACGCCTTTTTCGAGGTGGAATCGAAGGGCGAGCGCCTGCTCTTCTGGGGCGACATCATGCATTTCGGGCAGGTCCAGCTCGAGCTGCCGGAAGTGGCCATGTATTCCGACATCGATCCTGCAAAGGCGACGGCGAGCCGGTTGGCGGCGCTGAAGGATGCAGCGGACGGGCGCTATCTGGTCGCCGCCGCGCACCTGCCCTTTCCCGGACTGGGGCATATCCGCAAGGCCGAACGCGGCTATGCCTGGGTGCCTGTCACCTACGAAATCCCGCCCCGCTGAAGGGGGCGGCTGGACGGCCCGATGCGTGAAGGCGTCGGGATGATGCATCGATGGGAGGAGGCGACATTGCGACTGGGTTCCGGATTATTGGCCTTCGCGGCGACGATGCTGCTGCCCGCCGTTGCGGTCGCGCGCGATGCGGCTCCGCGCAACGACCTGCCTCAGCCTTATGAAACGACCCGGGATTGGGGCACTTTGCCCGCGGGCATGAAATGGGCGGCGGTGACGGCGGTGGAATCGGCCCCGGGCGGCGTCATCTACGTCATCCATCGCTGCTTTGAGAATTCCTGCATCGACCGGCCCGAACCGCCGATCCTGAAATTCGATGCGCAGGGCCGACTTCTGAAGGCATTCGGCCAGGGCCTGTTTCGCTTCCCCCATGGGGCGACCGTCGATCCGCAGGGCAATTTGTGGGTCACCGATCTGGGTTCCGTTTTCCTGGCCGAGCGTGGATCGGGCGACAATGGCGGCAAGATCGTGAAATTCGATCCGGACGGCAAGGTGCTGATGACGCTGGGTCACGATGCGCTGGGTTCCGCCACAGACTTTCTGGATCAGCCCAATGACGTCGTGGTCACGCGCAAGGGCGACTTCTTCGTGTCCGAAAGTCATTCGCCCGGCGGCAAGAACAACCGGGTGCTGAAATTCTCGAAGGACGGCAAGTTCATCGGGCAATGGGGGCGCAAGGGGAGCGGTCCTGGCGAGTTCAGCGAGCCTCACAGTCTGGCGCTCGATTCCCGTGGGCGGCTGTTCGTGGCCGATCGGGAGAATAACCGCATCCAGATCTTCAGCCCGGACGGCAAGTTCCTGGCCCAATGGCATCAGTTCGGTCGCCCCAGCGGCATCTATATCGACGGGAAGGACAGGCTCTATGTCGCGGATTCCGAATCCAGTCCGGTCGAGGGCCGCAATCAGGATGCCCGCATCCGTCGCGGTATCCGTATCGGCAGTGCCCGGACCGGAAGGGTCGACGCCTTCATCGAGGATGCCGAAGCGGCGGAACCCAGGCATTCCGGGGCCGAAGGCGTGGGTGTCGACGATCAGGGCAATGTCTATGGCGCGGTCGTTGGCCGCCGCATGCTGGAACGGCATGTGAAGCGGCCGAAGCCATGAAGGGCTGCCCGATTCCGAATGATCGGCCCGTTGCAAGGCCCGCAGACTTTCGTTGACGGCTTCCTGCAGGCTTGATACCAATCTTACAAGACGAATTATTTTTCTTACTTAATGAGAATCGGAGAGAGCTCATGTCCCAAGGTAAGATTCTCGCGGGCTTCGTGGCGCCGCATCCTCCCCATCTCGTCTATGCCGAAAATCCCCCGCAGAACGAGCCGCGCTCGGAGGGCGGGTGGGAGCCGCTGCGCTGGGCCTATGAAAAGGCGCGCAAGAGCATCGAGGAACTGAAGCCCGACGTGCTGCTCGTCCATTCGCCGCACTGGATCACCACAGTCGGCCACCATTTCCTGGGCGTGGAGCGTCTGTCGGGCAAGTCGGTCGATCCGATCTTCCCCAACCTCTTCCGCTTTGCCTTCGACCTGAACGTCGACGTCGACCTTGCCGAAGCCTGCTGCGGCGAGGCGCAGGCGCTTGGCCTGACCGCCAAGATGATGCGCAATCCGAACTTCCGGGTGGATTATGGCACGATCACCACGCTGCACATGGTCCGTCCGCAATGGGACATCCCGGTCGTCGGCATTTCGGCCAATAATTCGCCTTATTATCTGACCCTCGACGAGGGCGTGGAGGAGATGGAGCGGCTGGGCGAAGCGACGCGGCGGGCGATCGAGAAAAGCGGCAAGCGGGCCGTGCTGCTCGCGTCCAACACCTTCTCGCACTATCATTTCCATGAGGAGCCGGAGATTCCCGAGGATATGAGCCGGGAGCATCCGCAAAGCTACAAGGGCTACAAATGGGACATGCGCATGATCGAACTCATGCGCAGGGGCGAGATCCGGGAGGTGATGCGCCTGTTCCCCGAATGGGTGGAGGAAGCCTTTGCCGAAGTGAAGTCCGGGGCCTTCCCCTGGATGATCTCCGCCATGGAATATCCCACCACGCCTGCGGAGCTTCACGGCTACGGCACGGTCATCGGCACCGGCAACGCCGTCATGGAATGGCGCCTGGCGGCCTGAGCCCCAATCGAGATACGAGGACATATCATGCCGGTCGTTTCCGCATTTCTGATGCCGGGCAATCCGCTGCCCTTCCTGCGCCAGGACAATCCGCCCTGGGCTCCGCTCGCCACGGCGGCGAAAGCGGCGGGCGAGGCGCTGCGCGCCAGCCGGCCCGACGTGCTGCTGATCTATTCGACCCAATGGTTCGCCGTGCTGGACGAACTGTGGCAGGCGCGTCCGCACAGCACGGGCGTCCATGTCGATGAGAACTGGTATGATTATGGCGACCTCCAGATGGACTTGCGTGCGGATGTTTCGCTGGCTCAGGCGTGCGTCGCGGGGGCCAATGCGGCGGGCCATCGATCCAAGGCGGTCGATTATGAAGGCTTTCCGATCGACAGCGGAACGATCGTCGCCAACGCCTTCCTAAACCCCGGCGGAACGATTCCGACGGTGGTCGCCGCCAACAACCTCTATCATGATTTCGCCACGACGGAGGCGCTGGGCCGGGTGGCGGCGGAGCAGGCCGATCTTCAGGGCAAGCGCGCGGCGGTGATCGCGGTCGGCGGCCTTTCCGCCGGCTATTTCGACAAGGATATCGACATAGCCGAGGATCGTATCGTGGATGAGCAGAGCGACGCCGCCAATCGCGCGCTGCTTGCCGCGATGGAGCAGGGCGGGGCGGACCGCTTGCGCGCCGGACTGGATGACTTCGCCGCGGCGGCGAAGACCGACATGGGGATGAAGCATCTGGCCTGGCTGTTGGGGGGCGTGGGCGATTTCAAGAATGCCCATGTCCATGGCTATGGGTCGACCTATGGCGCGGGTGCGGCCGTGGTCGAGTTCAAGCTGGCCTGATCCGGCGGACCATGGCCGTCAGCCGGCATCGCCATTCCCTTGACTCCATGTCGCCGGACGCGCCGGGCGGTTCGGACTTCGCGCTTGAAGGCCGCGCTTGTCCCCCTTCGCTTGCGGCGGCGGCGGGAGAGGCGCTAGAGCCGATCGACATTCAGAAGATGACGAGCCGAAAATGGTGGTTTTCCGTGACCCGGCGCGCAGCGTACTCAAAGTACGTGAGCACCGGAAGCACGGAAAAGCGTCATTTGCAGGCCGTCAGGGCTGAATGTCGATTGGCGCTAGGCCCCGGGGGCGGGTTCTGGCAGCAAATGGCCCGTCCGGCACAAGCGGGGCGGCCAGGCGTTCATCATGGGCTTCGCGTTCGAAAGATCGGTTCGATAGAGTTTACGGTGCAATGAAGATGACAGATGAATTGAAGATCGGCCTGCAGCCGGCACCCAATGGCCGTCTTGCGGCGGCGCCGGCCGGCATAGTGGAGGGCAAGGCGAAGCCGCGCGGGCAATTTCCCCATTATCGGCGGGCCGGGGACTTCATCTTCATATCGGGCACCAGCGCGCGAAAGCCGGACAACAGCATCGAGGGTTCCGATGTCGACGAAATGGGCGTCACCCAATTGGACATCAAGGCGCAGACCCGCGCCGTCATCGAGAATATCAGGGATATATTGGCGGCCGCCGGCCTCGACCTGTCGGATCTTGTCGAGGTAAGTTGCTTTCTCGTCAGCATGAACGATTTCGGTGGCTTCAACGAAGTGTGGGCGGAATATTTCGACGAGACCGGCCCCACCCGGACGACGGTCGCCGTCCATCAGCTTCCCCATCCGCTGCTGCTGGTCGAGATGCGCGCCATCGCCTACGCCCCGGACCCGCAGATGGGCTGATCCGCCCGCGAACAGACCAAGCCCGATAGAAGGAGGAAATCATGTCCGACCGTCGCGAACGGATCGTGCGCGCCTATTTGTCCGCCATGGAAAAGGGCGACCTGAACGGCGTGCTCCAATGCTTCGCAGCCGATGGCAAGGTGATTTCGCCCGTCTATGGGGAAGAGCCCGTCCGCCCATTTTACGAAAAGCTGTTCGCGGACACGATCAGCGCCAGCGTCGACCTGCACAGCCTGTACGTCAGTCCGACGCAGCCCGAGCGGCTGATTGCCCATTTCGCCTATCGCTGGAGCCGGCATGGCCAGCCCGATGTCGATACCGACCTGATCGACCTTTTCGAATTCGATCCGCAAAGTGATCGGATCGGGCGTTTGCGGATCGTTTTTGCGCCCTTGCCCGGCAGCGGCGCGTGATGGGCAGCGCCATGGCCGGACGGGCAGGCCGCCCCCAGGATTCCGTCGAAGGTTGCGGCTTTCAGGCGAAGGCGGCCTGATCGCGAACCCATTCCCGCCCCGCGCCGCGTGGCGGACGAGCGGTGATCTTCTTCCACGCCTGCTCATGGAAGAAGAAGGCGACGGCGTTGATCATCGGTTCGATCAGCGCGATCCCGCCAGCCATGGCGACGGAACCGGTCATCAGATAAGCGACCGAGAAGCCCACGGTCAGGTGGATGCTGAGATAGGTGGCGGTCTTGATCAGGTCTGTGGACATGGCTCTGTGCTCCTGTTGCCGCTCAATTAAGATTCGTTCGCAATAGGTGCCAACAGCTTTTCCCTCTGGCTCTGATCGCCTTTGCCGATCAGGATGGCGGGAAAGGAGAGTCCAGGATGAGCGGAAAGATCAGGGTCGGCATCGGCGGTTGGATCTTCGAACCATGGCGCGGCACCTTCTATCCCGAAGGGCTGCGGCAGAAGGACGAACTGGCCTATGTGGGCCAGCATCTGACCGCGACGGAGATCAATGCCACCTATTACAGCACGCAAAAGCCGGCGACCTTCGCCGGCTGGGCCAAGGCCGTGCCGGATGGCTTCCAGTTCGCGGTGAAGGCGTCGCGCTACTGCACCAATCGGCGCGTGCTGGCGGAGGGGGGCGAATCCATTGCCAAGTTCATCAACCAGGGTCTGGTCGAGCTGGGCGACCGGTTGGGGCCGATCCTCTGGCAATTCATGCCGACCAAGAAATTCGATGCGGAGGATTTCGGCGCTTTCCTGAAGCTGCTGCCGGCCAGCATCGACGGCGTGCCTTTGCGCCACGCACTGGAGGTGCGGCATGAGAGTTTCGATGATCCCGTCTTTTTCGACCTCGCGCGGCGGGCCGGCGCGGCCGTGGTCTATGCCGACCATCCGGAATATCCGGCGCTGCAAGGCCAGGAGGTCGGCTTTTCCTATGCCCGTCTGATGCGCACGCGGGAGGAGGAGCCGACTGGCTATTCGGCGGAGGAGATCAAGGGCTGGGCGGAGGTGGCGTGCGAACGGGCCGCCAGAGGCGACGTCTACGCCTTCTTCATCAGCGGGGCGAAGGTCCGCGCCCCCGCCGCAGCGCAGGCCATGATTGTGGCTTTGCAGTAACATCGACTGTTGCATTTGCTGCAACTGCGAAATCGTCCTTTGCGATTGTTACAACATCATGTCGGGCGCATAGGCCCGCTCGCCCCTGGTGGCGATAAATAACAATGACTTGCAGGACGAATGATATGCGACATACGGTTCAGGGCGTTGCCCTTATGGTTGCGGTCGGCGCGCAGATGCTGACCTTCTATTCGGTGCTGTTTGCCTGAGCGCAACATGACCCGATCCAAAGAGTCCTTGATGGACATCGGAAGAGCCGCCCTGGATATTGCCATGGGCGGCTCTTTCATTATCGCGGGACTTGATCAACCCTCCGCCAGCCAGCCCGCCAGCAGATAAGCGACGAGGCCGACCGGACCCAGGGCGCACAGCGTCAGCAGCACGAGCGCAATCCGGATCAGCGTGACATCCAGGCCGGTGCGGTTGGAAAGCCCGGCGCACACGCCCATGATCTTTCCATTGCGGCGGTCGAGGGTGAAGCTGTTGTTCATGAATCTGGCCTTCTTGAAGAGATATGGCGGGATCAGGCGATCGGCGCGATCGGAACGGCGGCGCCGATGAAGAGCGCGGAAACCAGCAGGGCGCCGGTAAGGGCAAAGGCGGCGTTTTGAAGCTTGGCGAACATGATATACTCCCTGATTTGTGCTTGGCCGGACAGTCCGGCCGTGATGCAAGGAAGATTGCAGGAGCCGTGCCAATTTCGATTTCGACCCGATTTTCAGGCATTTTCGCGGCCCATTCCTCATTTTTGGGCGGGAAATTTTCCGCTAATTGGGCAAATTTCCTGCAAGTCGGGAATATTTGCAGGGTGATCGTCTGAAGGGGCCGCTTCTCTTCGTCTACGGCACGCTCCGGCCCGGTTGCGACGAACCGATGGCCCGCTGGTTGGGCGATGCGGCCCGTCCTGTCGGCCCAGCCGTCGCGCAAGGCGCGCTTTATCGCGTGGCGGCCTATCCGGGCTTCGTGCCTGGCGGGACCGGTGACGTGACGGGCGACCTGTTCGCGCTCCCCGATCCGGAGGCGGTGCTTGCCGCGCTCGACGATTATGAGGAATGCGCTGCCCACTTCCCCCAGCCGCATGAATATCGTCGCGAACGGCTGATCGTCCTGGGCGAACATGGGCCGGTGGAGGCATGGACCTATATCTACAATCGCGACGTCGTCGGGCTGGAACGGATCGAGAGCGGTGATTTCCTGAGTTGAGAATGGCTTGCGCGAGGCCCGGGCGCGGCTGGAGCGTTTTCCGGGCGGATAGAATGATCTGCTGGCTCGGAAAACGCAGCAAAACAAAAGCCTGGGCATCATGCAGAAAACCGGTTCCCACTTTTCTGCATGATGCTCTAGGCTCTCCCGCCATGGCTTGAGGAGAGACGCGCATGACCGATGAACGGGATCAGCCGGAACGTTTGCCCGAAGACAGCAACTGGATCGGTTCGACCGGCCTCGACCGGCGCAAGCTGCTGGTGGGCGGGGCGTTCGCTGCGGGCTTCGCCGCAGCCTGCCGGCCTGTGTCCAGCAGCGCGGTCCAGACCTCCGGCGAAGGGTTGAAGGAAGAAAGCGTCTCGATCGGGGCGAGCGACGGCTTTGCCATGCCTGCTTTCGTCGCTCGTCCCGCCGCCGGCAAGGCTGCGCCCGTCATCGTCGTGGTGCATGAGATTTTCGGCGTGCATGAATGGATCCGCGATATCTGCCGCCGCTTTGCAAAGGCGGGTTATTACGCCATCGCTCCCGACCTGTTCGCGCGCCATGGCGATGCGACCAAGGTGACTGATTTCAGGCAACTGGTCGGCACCATCGTGTCCAAGGCCTCCGACGAGCAGGTGTTGAAGGACATCGACGCCACCTATGCCTGGGCGGGCAGCCATGGCGGGGACGGCAGGCGGCGCGGCATCACCGGCTTTTGCTGGGGCGGGCGGGTCGTGTGGCTCTACGCCGCCCACAGCGGGGAACTGGACGCGGGCGTCGCATTTTACGGCCGGCTGGTCAGCGACAAGACCGAATTGCAGCCGCTGAGCGTCATCGAGCAGGTGAACCGGCTCAAGGCCCCGGTGCTTGGCCAATATGGCGCGCTGGACAAGGGCATTCCGGTGGCTGACGTCGAGAAGATGCAGGCAGCGCTGAAGATCGCGGGCAAGTCGCCGCCGGACGCGATCACCGTCTACCCTGGCGCCGACCATGGCTTCATGGCCGACTATCGCCCCAGCTACAACGAAGCCGCCGCCAAGGCCGCGTGGGACGCGACGCTCGGCTGGTTCGGCAAATATGTGAAGCGATAGGGATCGTTCGGCTTGGGCTGAGCTGAAAGCGGCGCCCTTGCCATATGTTCATTCTTTACCGCCATGCTGAAGCAAGTTCGGCATGACGGCTTTGCAGGGCGGCGGCTGCCCTTATTTCTGCTTCATCGCCTCGACGGCGGCGAGCGTGCTCTTCACATGGCCGGCATAGTTCATCTCGCTATGGACGAAGGCGATGCGGCCGCTGGGCGCGATGACATAGGAAGTGCGGTCGGTCATGCCCGGCCGCATCTTCAGCGCCACGTCATAGCCCGACACGATGTTGGGACCAGCCGACGCCACGGCGAACTTGCCCGCGCATTCCTTGGTGGAGAAGGCGACCAGATCGTCCACCGGATCGGCCGACATGCCGATCACGGTCGCGCCAGCCTTCCTGAAATCCTCGATATGTTCGGCGAATTCCCGCGCTTCGGCGGAGCAGCCGGGGGTGAACGCCTTGGGGAAGAAATAAAGCACCACCGGCCCGCGCTTCAACTGGTGCGACAGGGTCAGGGTGAAGGTCTTCCCCGCCAGCGCGCCGCGGGTGGTGAAGTCGGGCGCCTTGGCCCCGACGGCCAGCGCCGCCATGGCGGCCTGCGAACCGACGGCGGCAGCGGCAAGGGCGAGAGCGATCTTCAGGCTTCTCATCATCGGCTTCCTCTTCATTCAGGCGGTGGGGGGCTTCCGATAGTCCATCCCTTCGGCCATGGTGATGACTGCAACGTTCGCCGCGCGCAAGTCCGCCAGTGGCCCAGCCGGATCGCGGGGGAAGAAAAGTCAGCCCCTTTCCGGCGCGCCATGGCATAAGCCGTGGCTGAGAAGTGGCCGAGAAGGAGTGTGGCAGGGATGAAGCAGGAACGCGCGCTGGCCGGAACCCATTGGCCGAATGCCGGTTTTCCTCCCATGCGCGCGATGATTCTCCTGCCGCTGCTCGTCCTTGCGGCGTGCGGCGACAAGCCGGGCGATCAGCCCGGGATAGCCACCAATATCGTCGACGAAGCGATGAACGAAGTGCAGCAGGTGCCGGAAGGCGCGAACGGTATCCAGACCGCTGAACCCGCGCCGGAGATTCCATCCAAGCCCGTGCCGGTGGGGTCGACCATCCCCGCCAGCGTGCAGGGGCGATGGACGGGCCTGGACGAAAGCTGTGCCGACCGCGCGACCGAGCTGGAGCTGACGATCACGCCGACCAGCCTGGTCTTTCTGGAGAGCGAGGGGAAGGCGACCGGCGTGTCACACGGCCCAGACGGCCGCATCCGCATCGACGCGGCCTTCACCGGCGAAGGGCAGAGCTGGAACAGGAAGCTGGAATTGCGGCCCTCGGCCAGCGGGCGGGAGTTGACGGTGATCGACGACGGCCGGGCGGTGACGCGGAAGCGGTGTAGTTGATCTTCGGCCTGTTCCTGCGAAGGCGGGAAACGGGATCGGGCGGCAGAATTGGGTTCCTGCCTGCGGAGGAGCGCGGAATGCTTACTCCAAGCTTTCCCAAAGCCGCCGCACTGGTTAGAGCCGCCTCATGATCGGCCGTCTTACCTTGAGCGATTTCCGCAATCATGCGGATGCACTGATCATGCCCGATCACAGTTTCATCGTGCTGACCGGGGATAATGGCGCGGGCAAGACCAACATATTGGAAGCCGTGTCGATGTTGGCGCCGGGACGCGGCCTGCGCGGCGCGGCCCTGCGCGACATGGTCCGGCAGGACGGGGCGGGCGGTTTCGGCATAGCGGCGGAAGTGGACGGCGTGATGCTGGGTACAGGGGTTCTCGCTTCGGCCCCCGACCGGCGTCAGGTGCGGATCGGGGGCGTCGCCTCCTCCGCCAATGCGCTGGCGGATCATCTGTCCATCGTGTGGTTGACGCCGGCCATGGACCGGCTGTTCATGGACAGTCCCGGCGGGCGGCGTCGTTTCCTGGACCGGCTGACGCTGGCGCTTCACCCCGCCCATGCCGCGCACAGCGCCCGCTACGAGGCGGCGATGCGGGCGCGCAACCGGCTGCTTAACGATCTGTCCGCCGCCGATCCTTCCTGGCTGAGCGCGCTTGAAACGCAGATGGACGAGCATGGCGCGGCGCTTGCCGTCGCGCGCGCCGATCTGGTCGGCCGCTTGCAGGCCGCGCTGGAGGACCAGCCCGACCATCCCTTCGCCCGTCCGCTGCTGGCGATCGAGGGGGAGGGGGAGGGCGACGAGCCCCTGGGGCTTCGCCTGGCCCGCGAACGCCGCCGCGATGCCGCTGCCGGTCGCACCTTGTCCGGCCCGCACCGGCAGGACCTTGCCGTCGTTCACGCCGCCAAGGCGCAGGCTGCTGCGCTCTGTTCGACCGGCGAGCAGAAGGCGCTGCTGCTCTCCATCCTCCTCGCCCATGCGGCTCTGGTGGCGGCTCATCGCGGCCAGCCGCCGGTGCTGCTGCTCGACGAAGTGGCGGCGCATCTCGACCCGTCGCGGCGGGCCGCGCTGTTCGACCGGCTGCGGGAAACCGGCGGCCAGGTCTGGATGACGGGGACGGAATCCGCACTTTTCAACGGCTTGCCTGTGGCCAGCCGGTTTTGCGTAACGGCGGGGCACGTCTTTCGTTCCGCAGATTGACGCGCCGCAACAACGACTCGTCGCTGGCTGCTTTTCAACGCGTCCGGCGTCTGCCCTAAAGCATGGCACGGGGTTAAGTCGTTCAAATAGTCGGGGGTCGCATTCCTATGATCGGTGGTTTTCGCGCTATTGTCGCAGCGGCAACGCTTGCACTCGGTGCCCTGATCACGACCCCGGCCGCTGCCGGCGTCCTCCAGTGCGCGCCCTTCGCCCGGCAGGTTTCCGGTATCGAGCTATATGGCAATGCCAACACCTGGTGGGGTCAGGCCGATGGCCGCTATGAACGCGGCCATGAACCCCGTGTCGGCGCCGTCCTTGCCTTCTCGGCGAGCCGTTCGATGCCGGTCGGCCATGTCGCCATGGTCAGCAAGGTGGTCAGCGAACGCGAAGTGCTGTTGACCCATGCCAACTGGTCCTATCGCGGCGGCGTAGAGCGCAATGTCCGCGCCATCGACGTGTCCCCGAACAATGACTGGACCGATGTGCGCGTCTGGTATGGCCCGATCGGGGATCTGGGTCTGCGGCCGAACCCCGCCAAAGGCTTCATCTACGCGCACAAGGCGAGCGACGCTCCGGTGCAGATCGCCATGGCGGATCGCGCGACGGCAGGCTCCGACGCCGCGCGGGGTGCTTTCTGACATTTTAACCATTTCCTAATGGCCGCCGCCTAATTTCGTCGGCGGTGGGGCGATTCTGAGACTTTTGGGGTCGCATGAAAGTGGGAATGATGCGCTGGGCGGCCTTGCTGCTGGCTGGCCTGACAACGACGCCTGTGCTGGGCGCGACCGTGCTGCAATGCGTGCCCTATGCGCGCACCGTGTCGGGCGTCCAGATCTATGGCGACGCGCTGACCTGGTGGGACCAGGCGGAAAACCATTATAAGCGCGGGCATGCGCCCCGCAGGGGAGCGGTGCTGGCCTTCCGTCCCGTCGGCCCGATGGTGCTGGGCCATGTCGCGGTGGTCAGCAGGGTGCTGGACGACCGGCGCGTGCTGATCCGGCATGCCAACTGGTCGGTGCCCGGCGCGATCGAGGAGGATGTTCTCGCAGTCGACGTATCCGAAGAAGGCGACTGGAGCGAGGTGCGCGTCTGGCACAGCCCGACCAACCGGATGGGCGCGCGCAGCAACCCGACCTTCGGCTTCATCTATCCCGACAAGCCGCAATTGCGCGAGTTCCGGACCGATCCGGCGCTGGGCGTCAGCACGCGCTTCGCCAGCATGACGGTGACCAAGGACGATCCGGAGGAGGATAGCGCTCCGTTGCGCAGGTCCGCTGCCCAGCCGCGGCTGGCGGTCGACCTGCGTGCCATCCGCTATGCCGATGCGGCGCCTTCCGCCCGTTCGCTGCGCGACATCATCGCGGACGTGAAGCGAGACGCGGCGCTGCGTTGAAGCGGCCCGATGCTCCCGCGCGGGCAGCAACCCGGTCCCGGCTATCCTGAAAACACGGCGTCCGAACGGGCTCTCATGAGCCTCTCGTCTCATCGGAACGCGGCTGAATTAAAGGGCGCGGCCCTCTGGCGAGGCGGCGCCCTTTTTTCTTCAGCGCAGGCGAAACCCTATTCCGCCTTGTCCGCTGCTTCCCCGGCGCCCTCGTCCGCATTCTCGAACCACGCCTCGACCGGCCCGGAGAGCTTGATCGTCAGCGGCTGGCCGTGGCGGTCGCGGGTCTTGCCCGCCGCCACGCGAATCCATCCTTCGGAAATGCAATATTCCTCGACATCGTTGCGGACGCGGTCCTTGAAGCGGATGCCGATGCCCCGCTGGAGCACGTCCATGTCGAAAAAGGGGCTCTTCGGGTTGGTGGAAAGGCGGTCGGGGGGCGTATCGCTCATGATGGTCCAAATCCTGTCAATCTGGCGCGACCTAGCCCTTAGGCCTGCCCGCCGTCAACTGCTGCGGTCCATCGTCGACATCGCAGAAGATGCGCCGGATCACCCCCTGCGCCAGCCAGGATTCGAAGCGGGCATGCGCATCGGCCAGATCCAGGAAGGGATAGGCGACCGGCCGTTCCCCCACCGCCCGGCTGGCGATGACCAGCCGCATCATGGCATCGGGCGCCGTGGTCAATATGCGTCCGCGCCGGTCGGTGGCGGCGCTGTTGACGCCGACGACATGGCCGTCCTCGGCAAAGACCGGACCGCCGCTGATGCCCGACAGCGTGCCGTCACCCATCGGAATGCGCGCATGCTCCGCCCAGGCGAGCACGGGCTGCGTCTCCTCGCCTGCGCCGCGCCGGGCGCGGGCGGCGCCGATCAGTTCGGATATGACGAGCGTCGGCTGTCCGCCCGGAAAGCCCATATGATAGCCGACCGATCCGGGCGGCGGCATGCGGTCCGACAGCGGCAGGGCGTGGTCGCTCGCCACGCCCCCGCGCACCAGCGCGGCATCCGCTTCCCGGCTTTCCACCAGGCGCGACACGGGGCGGGCGAAGCCGCCCTGCTCTATGCCGACCCGGGTGCAGCCATGGGTGACATGCTCGGCGGTCAGCCATGCGCCGTCCCGGTCGATGGCGAAGGTCGTGCCCATGCTGTCGGCGGGCGCCTCCGTCCGTTCCTCGATGACGAAGCTCTCATCGCTCCATTGCGGCATCGGACGGCGCGGCGAGCGCGGGTCGAAAGCCTCGACATGCAGCGGCGTTGGCCTGATGACCTCGCTGATCCACAGCAGGGCGAGGATGATGCCGAGCAGGCCGGGCAGACAGCCGAAGCGCCGGCCCGCCACGGCTCAACCCGCGACCGCGCCGGCGGTCAGGCAGGCGATGGCGACCTTCATCATGGCGAGGAAGATGGCGGCGGACCGTTCGTCCGCCTCGATGCGGGTCGGCAGCGAGCCCAGCAGGAAATCGACCACGCGGAAGGCGATGAGTTGCAGGATCAGCGTCACGCTGCCCCAGATCATGATGTCCCAGACATTCACCGAGCCCGCGAGGCAAAAGCCCAACGGCACCGCCAACCCGATCGCCGCCCCGCCCAGCGAGATCGCCGCGGCAGCATTGCCTGCCCGGATCAGTGCGAATTCGTCATGCGGCGTGATCCACATATAAAGCGCCAGCGCCGCCAGCCAGGCCAAGGTTGCGGAACCCAGGTGCAGCAGGAAGATGGGCAGGCCCGACAGCAGGCTCTGAATGACGGGCATGGGATCGGTCATCGCGTCAAAATGCCGCAAGCGGATGCCGGGCGCAATTGCCAGTCGATGGCGAAACGGGTGGAGAGGAAAATGGCGCAACCCGCGCAGCTTCCCCTCCCCATTCACTTCGCGGGTGTCGAACAGAGGCGGGTGCCTCTCCTGCACCCTCCCCACGCTGCGCGCAGGGAGGATCGCATGGCATCAACCAGCCGATGCGGTCAGATCAATTGCAGACCCGAACCTTCACGCGCCGGTCGCGGTAATGATTGTAGCGCCATTCGGTCCAGCAACGCTGGCGGTAATGCCCGCGCCAGGAGCGCCGGTCGCCGCGCCAATAGCGGCGGTCGTCATGGCGCCAGTCGCGCCTGCCGTCCCAGCGCCTATCGTCCCAACGGTCTCCGCGATACCCGTCGCGATAGCCATAGCCGCCATAATATTGCGCCTGTGCAGGGGCCACGCTCGCCCCCATGGCGGTGATCGCCAGGCCCAGGGCGGCAGCGCCCTTCCACAAGATGTTCATGTCTTTCTCTCCTCAGCATGCACGCCCGTCGCCGGGGTCATGAAGGGAAGATGCACCGGCCTTACTGAACCGTCCGGGAACGGCGTCGTCAGCCAATATTCATGGATGGATCATCGGCCCCGCAGGGCGCTTTCCGCCTCCAGCATATAGTCGCGCGTGATCGGCAGGCTGCGGCGGTCGCGGACATATTGGACCTGGTAATTCACCATGCCGCCATGTTCGAACACCGTGGCCGCACCGGCCAGATAGAAGGTCCAGAGGCGGAAGAACCGCTCGTCGTACAGGGCGACGATGTCCGCCTTGTGCGCCAGCGTCCGCTTGTACCATTCGCGGATGGTAAGGCCGTAATGGATGCGCAGCACCTCGACATCCGTGACCATCAGGCGGGTGCCCTCGTTGCCCTGGATCATCTCCGACAGGGCGGGGATGTAGCCGCCGGGGAAGATATATTTCTGGGTGAAGGCGTCGGTGATGCCCGGCCCGTCGACCCGGCCGATGGTGTGGACCAGCATCACCCCGTCCGGGGTCAGCAGGTCGCGGCACTTGGTGTAGAAGGTGCGGTAATCCTTGGTCCCGACATGCTCGAACATGCCGACCGACACGATGCGGTCGAACGGCCCGTCCATGTCGCGATAATCGATCAGTTCGAAGCGCACATGGTCGGCCACGCCGGCATCCTGCGCCCGCTGGCGCGCGACCTTGAGCTGCTCTTCAGACAGGGTGATGCCAGTCACGTCGACGCCGCAGGTGCGATGCAGGTACAGCGCCATGCCACCCCAGCCGCAGCCTATGTCGAGCACCTTCATGCCCGGCTTCAGGTGCAGCTTGGCCGCGATATGCGCCTTCTTGTCCTCCTGCGCCTGTTCCAGGCTGATCCCCGCCTCATTGTCGGCATCGGGGAAATAGGCGCAGCTATATTGCCGGTCCCGATCGAGGAAGAGGGCGTAGAGAGCGCCCGACAGGTCGTAATGATGCGCCACATTGGCCTTCGCCCGCGCCCGGCGATTGGCGGCCCAGAGCTTGCGCCGGATCGCCTTGAAGCCGCGCTTGACGGAGCCGAGATCGCTGATCGACTTGCCCGTTTCCCAGGCATTGTTCATGCGGATGAGCGAGATCAGTTCCATGATCCCGCCGCCCTCTATCGCGACGCGCCCATCGATGAAGGCCTCCGCCATGCCGAGGCGCGGGTCCCTGACGATGTCGAACGGCACACGCGCATCGTGGAATTTCAGCGCCAGCGACGGAAAGCCCGGTTCGGGGGTTCCGACCGTGATCTTCCTGCCGTCATGATAATAGATGCTGAGCTGGCCCCGCGTGACCAGCCGCTTGATGACGCGATCGAACAATTTCATAGGGCCACCCTGTCAGGTCATTCCGCTGCCGTCAAATGCCCGCATACCAGTCATAGCCGGCGCGGTCCTCCCAATAGCCGCCCTTGCCGCCGCCTATGCCGTCAAGACTCGCAACCGCTTCAATCTTCATCAGATATTTCGCCTGCTTGTAGCCCAGTTGCCGCTCCACCCGCAGCCGGAGCGGCGCGCCATTGGCCACGCGCAGGGGTTCGTCGTTGAGCGCGAAGGCGAGGATCGTCTGCGGGTGGAAGGCGTCCTCCAGATCGATGCTTTCATAATAGCCGCGCCCGCCGCCCATATCGTCGGCGCAGTGGAAGACGATGTACCGCGCCCCGTCCCGCAGCCGCGCCGCGTCGAGGATCGGCTTCAACGGCACGCCGCGCCATTTGCCGATGGCGCTCCACCCCTCGACGCAGTCGTGGCGCGTGATCTGCTCCCGATGGGGCAGGGCGTGGAGCTGCGCCAAGGAGAGGGAAAGCGGCCGTCCCACCAGTCCGGTCACATGCAGCCGCCAGTCGGCAAAGCCGTTGCGCCACAGCGCCTTATATTCGGCTGTGTTCGGATTGGCGGTACCGTTGGGGCGGAAGAAGGGAGAAATCTGGTCCGGCCGGAATTCCCGCGCCAGCGCGTCGCGGGCCATCAGGCTGCGCTGCGCCCATTTGTGGAAATTCCCGGCGGAAAACAGCGCCTCGCGCACCGTCTCGTTCTTCGCCAGCCGGTCGCATCCCGCCAGCGTCGCGGCGGCGCCCAGTACCAGGGTCCGACGGTCGAGGATCAGGCTCATCGCCGCGCCTCCGGCACGCGATAGCGTCCGCTGATCATCGAGCGGATTTCGTTCAGGGGCCCGGCCAGCACCACCATCAGCATATGCACCAGGAAGAAGGCGACGAGCATGAAGGCCGTGATGAAATGGATCGAGCGTGCCGACTGGCGCCCGCCGAACAGGTCGACCAGCCAGGGCCATGCCGCGTTCATGCCTGGCGACATGGTGAGGCCCGTCAGGATCAGGATCGGCAGCGCGACGAAGATCACGCCGATATAGCTGGCCTTTTGCAACATATTGTAGCGCAGCGCCGCTTCGCCGGTTGGGAAACGCAGCCGGACATGGTCCTTTATGTCCTGCCAGACATGGCGCGGCGCCAGTTCGTCGCGCCGGAAGGCCAGGTCGCGCGCCAGATGCCCGCCGAACAGGCTCCAGACCATGTAGAAGAGCAGCGCGAAGGCAAAGATCGGCGCGGCGCTCAGATGCCAGTGCCGCGACATCGCCAGATTATAGTGGGCGGGCAGCGTGATCCAGCTTCCGAACCGCTCCAGCACCAGCCACGGGCGGTCGAGATTCGCGCCATAATGCCCCCAATAAAGCCGGGGATGCGCATTGAAGATGCCAAGCCCGCTGGCGAACAGCACGTAGAGCAGCAGCGCATTCAGCCAATGCCACAGGCGCGTCGGTCCTTTGTGGCGCAGCACCAGCTTCGGTTCGGCGGCTATCGGCTCGGATGAGGCGCTCTCCATAGGCTGCTGTTACCCTTTTGCACCAACAGCGTCAAAAAGGACGATGCCGTTACGCGCATGAATCATTTTTCATGATCCCGTTCATGTGGGAGCCAGATTGCGGGTCCATAAGCGCCGCTGCCGGGATCGAGTAAAGTTTCCGGATTTTTGAAGCTCCTATGGATAGATGCCCTGTAAGTTCAATAGGGATGATATGAAAATATTTATTAGATCAGTCTCTTTTAAAAACCGATTGAGAACATAAATCGATCTCACCCGGTTCAGGGTATCGAACAAGTCATGAGGAATACCATGAAAACTGCGATTATCGCAGCGATTGCTGCTGCCACCGTTTCTGTTCCTGCCTTTGCTCAGGATGCCGCGCCTTTTACTGGTCCGCGCGCCGGCATTACCATGGGCTATGACAAGGTTCAGGGCGACGACGGCTTCAGCTATGGCGTGTCGACCGGCTATGATCTGGCCGTCACCCCGCATGTGACCTTCGGTCCGGAAGTCTCGCTCAGCGAGTCCACGGCGAAGTTCAGTGGCGTGGATGCGAGCCGCGATCTCGCCGCATCGGTGCGCCTTGGCTATGTCGTGACGCCGCAGGTGCTGGCGTTCGGCAAGGTCGGATACGCCAACAGCCGCTTCGAAGTCCCTGGCGACCACCAGACGCTGGAAGGCGTGCGCTATGGCGGTGGCCTCGAATATTCGGTGACTCCGCGCACCTATATTTCGGCCGAGTATCAGCGGACCGAATATGAAGACAATTTCGGCGGCCGCGATGCGGGCGTGGTGGGGATCGGCTTCCGCTTCTGAGTTGGGTGCCGCTGGGTATGACAAGGGGCGGTCCCGCTGGGGCCGCCCCATTTTCACGCAAACTCATACTGTTGCGGAAAAGCATCATACATTTGTAAAGTTCATATCCATATTGCAACAATCACGATCGCGTTACATATGCGCGCCGTCAGCGATGCATGTCGCTGCGTGCAGGACGGGGGGATGAACCGAATTATCTCGGTATTCCAAATGACGATGAAATAACGACACGCAACGTCATCCCCGTAAAAAGAACAAGCGGCAGTCCACATCACCGGACTGTTCGTTTCTGATGACATGAGGATTTTATGAAGACTGTGATTTTCGCAGCCCTTGCTGCTGCCGCCGTTTCCGCTCCCGCTTTCGCTCAGGACGCCGCGCCCTTCACCGGCCCGCGCGCCGGCGTGACGCTGGGCTACGACAAAGTTGGCGGCGAAGAAGGCTTCAGCTATGGCGTCAGCACCGGTTACGATCTGGCTGTCGCACCGCGCATTACTTTCGGCCCTGAAGTGTCGTTCGGCGATTCCACTGCCGATGACAATTTCGGCACGGACGTGAGCCGCGATCTGGCTGCTTCGATTCGCCTCGGTTATGTCGTTACTCCGCGCGTTCTGGCCTTCGGCAAGGTCGGCTATGCCACCACCCGCTTCGAAGGCAAGGTTGAGGGCGACTTCGGCAACCTGGAAGGCGTTCGTTACGGAGGCGGCGTGGAATTCGCGGTGACCGGCAACACCTACATCTCTGCTGAATATCAGCGCACCGAATATGAAGCTGACTTTGGCGGCCGCGATGCCGGTGTCGTCGGCATCGGCTTCCGCTTCTAATTCCTCTCGGATAGAACAGGAAAGGGCGGTCCCGGCTGGGGCCGCCCTTTTCCTATGCTTGCTCACACCGTTCCAATGATACGCCCCATTTTTCCTGCCTTCACAGGAACACGGCCCAACAGAAACAGCACAAACCCTAAGCCCAGGGGAGAGGCGTCAGGTCCGGTTCCACCCAGCGCCGCCGCGCTTCCGTCGACATCAGCCGCTCGCGCGACCAATAGGCGAACAGCCAGTCCTTGTCGGCCATGGGCGAACGCATCAGCGCCGCAAAGGCCTCCGCCGGCGACGGTTCGCCCGGCAAGCCCGCCAGCACTGCCCGCGCCGCCTTCAGCGATGCCATGGTAATCGTCTCATGATAGCCGGCGCTGTCGCTGTTCACGCCGCCCATGCTCTCGTTATAGGCCGCGATCATCCCGGGCATGTCCCGCTCGGCCAGCATGTCCGTCCGCCGCAGCATGAGCCACAGGGCCGTCGCGAAATGCGCGCCATGCGTCCACTCCTCCTTGGGCAGCGTCCGCGCGCAAAAGCCGCTGGCGATCCGCTCGATCTCTTCGTCCGTCATTGTCATCCATCCTTTCATGCCGCCCGGACGAGGCCGACAAGAAAAACCCCGCCGTCCGGGCGGGGTTTGCATCTCGCGCCGCAAAGGCGCAGGTCATCGGCCCCGCTCTATCCGAGCGCCGCTTGCTTCTCCGCCTCCAGCCGGTCCAGCTCCGCCCGGCTTTTCTTCTCGGAAGCGGACTTGAGCTGGCCGCAGGCGGCCATGATGTCCCGCCCGCGCGGTGTGCGCACCGGCGCGGAAATCCCGCCTTCGAACACGATGTCGGAAAAGCGCCTGATCCGCTCGGGCGCCGAACATTCATAATCCGTGCCCGGCCAGGGGTTGAACGGGATCAGATTGACCTTCGCCGGCAGCTTGTACTGGCGAAGCAGCCGGACCAGCTCGCGCGCATCCTCGTCGCTGTCATTCTTGTCCTTGATCATGACATATTCGAAGGTGATGCGCCGCGCATTGTTCGCCCCCGGATAGTCGGCGCAGGCCTGCAAAAGCTGATCGATGCCGAACTTCCTGTTGAGCGGCACTAGCTCGTCGCGCACATCCTTCGTCACGGCGTGCAGCGACACGGCGAGGTTGACGCCGATCTCCTCGCCCGCCCGCGCCATCATCGGCACAACGCCGGAGGTGGAGAGGGTGATGCGCCGCTTCGACAGGGCAAGTCCATCGCCGTCCATCACGACCTTCAGCGCATCGCGCACATGGTCGAAATTATAGAGCGGCTCGCCCATGCCCATCATCACGATGTTGGTCAGCATGCGGCCATCGGTCGTATATTGCGGCGCATCGTCGGCTTCATCGTCATTGGCGGACGCCATGCTGCCCTTGGGCCACTCGCCCAATGCATCGCGCGCCAGCATCACCTGGCCCACAATCTCGCCCGGCGTCAGGTTGCGCACGAGCCGCATCGTGCCCGTATGGCAGAAACGGCAGTTGAGCGTGCAGCCCACCTGGCTCGACACGCACAGCGTCCCCCGGTCCGCGTCCGGGATGAACACCATCTCATAATCCTGCCCGTCGTCGGAGCGCAGCAGCCATTTGCGCGTGCCGTCGCTTGAGACCTGCGCCTCCACGACCTGCGGACGACCGATGACGAAGCGCTCCGCCATCCAGCCGCGCATCGGCTTGGCAAGGTCGGTCATGGCGTCGAAATCGGTCTCGCCGCGATGGTAGAGCCAGTGGAACAATTGCTTGGACCGCAGTTTCGCCTGCCTGGTATCGAGCCCCGATTCCTCCAGCACGCCCTTGATCTGCGGCCGCGACAGCCCCATCAGGTCGACGCGCCCATCCTCACGAGGCGTCACCGCGCGGGGCACGGGCACAGGGTCGATAGCGCCGGGAATCGGCATCAAGGGGTTGGCGGCTGTCTGCATGCCCGCGCCCATAGCGGATTTTGGAGGATTTTGGAAGGGCGGTGAATGGCGCACGCCCCTCACCGTAATCGCGCGCACCCCAGCGCCGCGGCATCGATCGCCGTGGCCGCCCCGCGCAACGCATAGGTGTCCGCGAAGCCCCGCCCACGCGCATCCCGCGTCTGCACACTCATGCTGGTGGCGGAGCGCATCGCCGCGATGATTGCCGCATCCGCCCGCGCATCGGGCGCCCAGGCATCCACCTGCCCCGCCACCAGCGTAAAGCGCCGATCCCCCACATTCAGAATCACCGCAGCGTCCCCCATTCGCATCCTGCTCAAGCGGAAATGCACCTGCCCCCGCACCGATTGGCGCGGCCAGCTCCCGACCGCCGCAAAGCCCTCCGATCCCGCTGCGACGGGCATGGCGATCGCATAGCAACGGGGGCCACCGGATTGGGATGGGGTCGGATCGCGAAACGCCCCCCACGCCTCGAACACGCCCAGAGAGTCCCGCGCCTGCGCGGCCGTGGCCATGATCATCAGGGGGAGGGCGAGGGGCCATGGAGCTTTCACATCCCCGGCAAAGCGCATGCTGTTCCCTTTTGCAACCCTTTGGCAAACGAAACGATCACCCAGCGCTTGCAGGGGCCGTCACAGCGGCTATGAAGGATCATCCATCATTGTCGCCCGGATTCGACCGAGTTCGGGCTTTGCGCAGAAAAGAAACGGACAGAACAGGGACATGAAGGCCACCATCGAACGCGCAACGCTGCTCAAGAGCCTCAGCCACGTCCAGTCGGTGGTCGAGCGGCGCAACACGATTCCGATCCTGTCCAACGTGCTGATCGAAGCATCGGCCGATGGCGCGATCAAGCTGATGGCGACCGACCTCGACCTCCAGATCGTCGAAAGCGTCGCCGCCCAGGTGGAACAGCCCGGCGCGACCACCATTTCGGCGCACACCCTGTTCGACATCGCGCGCAAGCTGCCCGAAGGCAGCCAGGTCTCGCTGCAGGCGGCCGAGGGCAAGATGCTGATCCAGGCAGGCCGCGCCCGCTTCAACCTGTCGACCCTGCCGCGCGACGACTTCCCGGTGATCGCGGAAGGCGACCTGCCGACCAGCTTCGAACTGCCCGCCGAAACGCTGAAGCAGATCATCGACAAGACGCGCTTCGCCATCTCGACCGAAGAGACGCGCTATTATCTGAACGGCATCTATTTCCACGTTTCGGACGAGGGACAGCCCGTGCTGAAGGCGGCGGCGACCGACGGCCATCGCCTGGCGCGCGTCACCGTGCCGCGACCCGACGGCGCGGACGGCATGCCGGGCATCATCGTGCCGAGGAAGTGCATCGGGGAACTGCGCAAGCTGCTCGACGAGGTGGAAGGCTCTGTGCAGATTTCGCTGTCGGCGAGCAAGATCCGCTTCGGCCTGGGCAGCGCCATCCTGACCAGCAAGCTGATCGATGGCACCTTCCCTGATTACAGCCGCGTCATCCCGACCGCCAACGACAAGCTGCTGAAGATCGATCCGCGCAGCTTCGAGGAAGGCGTGGACCGCGTGGCGACCATCGCCACCGAAAAGACCCGCGCCGTCAAGATGACGCTGGACCGCGACAAGATCACCCTTTCCGTCACCAGCCCGGAAAACGGCACGGCAGCCGAGGAAGTCCCCGGGGCCTTCCAGGGCGAGGGCTTCGACATCGGTTTCAACGCGCGTTATCTGCTCGACATCCTGGGCCAGATCGACAGTGATCTGGTCGAACTGCACCTGGCCGACGCCGCTGCGCCGACGCTGATCCGCGAAGATGATCGCAGCCCCGCGCTCTATGTGCTGATGCCCATGCGCGTTTGAGGGTTTTGCCCGGTTGCGGACATTGACGCTTCCCCTCCCCTTCAGGGGCGGGGATTAGTGGCGGGAAACCACCCGCCGCAGACCTTGCCTGTCGGGTAAGTTTCTTTCAATCTCTTGTCGTTACGCAGGGAATATGACTTCCTTGCGGGCGAACCTGGCAGAACTGCATACGCGGCGGACCGATCTGGTCGCGGCGCTTGGCCTTGCCGAAAGCGGGGCTGCCGTCGACGCTTCCTGGATTTCCGGCACCTTCGTCCATATTGCCCGGCTCTGGCCGCTTGTCCTGCTGGGGAAGCTCTGCATCACCGCTCTGCTGCATGTGCCTTTCTATGATGAGGGCAATGTCGGCCATGCCGTTGCCCTGGCGGCCATGCTGCTGGTCGACGGCGTTGCCATCGTCGTGCCGCGCGGAGCCCGGTTCCAGCTTTTGCGGCCACATCACCAGAAATGGCTGATGCTGCCGATGGTGCTGCTCTCGGGCCTCAGCTTCAGCCTGATGCTGGGGCCGTCGCTGATCGCCGGCGAGCCTTCGCGCAATCTGGCCGCGGAAATGGCGGTCGCGTTTATGGCCGTGTCGATCTTCGGCGACCGGCGCCTGTTGGGTGTCAGCTATTTCTGCGGCCTGCTGATCGCCTCCATCCTGCATCGGGGCGATTTCGCGCAGGTCGGCCTGTTGATCAGTTGCATAGCCGCGATGCTGGTCGCCGCGCTGCGCCAGGCGCATGCCGACATGAACCGCGCCATCGCCTTCCATCAGCGGGATCTGAGGGCCCAGCGCTCCGACCGGCTGCTCCATGACTATGAACAGTCAGGTCGCGGCTGGTTCTGGGAAACCGACCGCCACGGGTGCATCGTCTATATTTCCGACACATTGGCCCGCACCTTGGGGCTGGGCAACGATGCGCTGATCGGCCGCCCGATCACGGAAATCATCCGTCCCGGCGACCGGCAGGATGGCGATGGCGAGCGCACATTGGGGTTCCACCTGTCGGCGCGCACCGGCTTTGCCGAAATTCCCGTCCGCGCCGCTATGGCGAAGGACGAACGCTGGTGGTCGATCTCCGGCCAGCCGGTGTTCAACGAATTCGGCCAGTTCCACGGCTTCCGGGGCAGCGGCACGGACCTTACCGAAATGCGCCGCAGCCAGGCGGAGGTGACACGGCTCGCCCAATATGATTCGCTGACCGGCCTTGCCAACCGGGTGCAGATGATGCGCTCGCTGGAGCAGGCGGTCGCGGGCAAGAACGGGCAGCCGCGTGACTGCACGCTGATGATGCTGGACCTCGACCGGTTCAAGATCGTCAACGACACGCTGGGCCATCCGGCTGGCGATGCGCTGCTGCGCCAGGTCAGCGAGCGTATCCGGCGCGTGGTCGGCAACAAGGGGCTGGTCGGACGCCAGGGCGGCGATGAATTCAAGATCCTGCTGCCCGGCCGACCCGACAAGATCACCCTGGACCATCTGGCGCGGGCGATCATCACCGATGTGTCCCAGCCCTATACGGTGGAGGGAACGGCGGTCGTCATCGGGGTGTCGATCGGCATTTCCTTCTGCCCGCAGGATGGCGTGACGGCCGAGGAGCTTATCCGCAATGCCGATCTTGCGCTCTACGCCGCCAAGGGGGACGGGCGCGGCATCTATCGCTTCTATTCCCCGGAGATGCATGCCGATGCCGAGGATCGCCGCCAGTTGGAGGAGGATCTGCGCAAGGCGCTGGTCGAAAACGCCCTGCACCTCGTCTATCAGCCGGTGGTTTCCTCCCGGACCGAGCAGATTACCGGCTATGAAGCGCTGCTGCGCTGGCAGCATCCGGTGCGCGGCGCGATCTCTCCCACGCTGTTTATCCCCATTGCGGAGGAAAGCGGCCTGATCGGCCCGATCGGTGAATGGGTGCTCCGCACCGCCTGCCGCGATGCGGCGCAATGGGCCGACGGGGTTAGGGTGGCCGTCAACGTCTCCCCGATCCAGTTCGCCAATCACGGCCTGCCCTCGATCGTCATGAATGCGCTCGCCGCCTCCGGGCTGGCGGCCCAGCGACTGGAGCTGGAGATCACCGAAAGCGTGTTCCTGAACGACGATGATGGCACGGACTCGATGTTCTCCCGGCTGAAGGGCATCGGGGTGCGACTGGCGCTCGACGATTTCGGCACCGGCTATTCCTCGCTCGGCTATCTCAAGAAAGCGCCGTTCGACAAGATCAAGATCGACCAGAGCTTCGTGCGCGGCGCCGCGATCAAGGGCAGCCCCAACAGCGCGATCATCAAGGCGATCGTCAGCCTGGCCGAAGCGCTGGGCATGGACACCACGGCCGAAGGGGCGGAGACGCAGGATGAACTCGCGCTGATCCGCAACCTGGGGTGCAGCCATATCCAGGGCTATGTCTATGGCCGCCCGCTGCCGGCGGCGGACGTGCTGGTACAGCAACATCGCCATGGCGGCGTGGTCGCGCCGCAGGGCTTCCAGTCGAGCCGGACGGAACGCAAGACCATGTTGCGTACCGTGGCCGTGCACCATGACGGTCATGTCTATACCGGGCGCATCCGCAACATCTCCGCCACGGGTGCGCAGTTGGAGGGCCTGTGGAACGTGCCGGAGGGCACGCTGTTCGCCATCGAACTGGGCGACAACCAGACCGTCAACGCTATCGCGCGATGGTCCAAGGACGACCGGCTGGGGGTGGAATTCGTCCAGGCGATCAATCCGTCGACATTGCGCGCCGTGCCTCGTTCCATGGCATCCTGAGGGTGCGAGGCGGGTCAGGATGGCTGGGTGTGGGGCGACGGAGATAGTCGGGTTCCGCCATTAGGCGCGCGGTGCTCCTGCGCAGGAGCATGCTTTACCCAGACCAACATCAACGTCCGCTCTCCACTCTTGCCCCTTGCTCCATCTCCACGCTTGCCGATACCTTGAACCGCGCTATGTCCGTCCGGTCATCGGAGCGGGAGACGGCATGGGCCGCATCGTCGGGAAAATCGTCAAAGGCTTGGGCGTTGCGCTGCTGTTTCTGGTTGTGGCCCTGTGCCTGGCGGTGACCGTCGTTCCACCCTTTCTCGACCGCATCTATTATGAAGGGCCGGTCAGCCGCCATTATGACGGGGAACGCTTCTTCAATCCCGATGGGGAAATCCGCTCTCCCGCACCGGCGGGCGGCAACCCGCGCGGTTTCATCGCGCGGTGGCTGCTGGGTCAGGACGACCGGCCCTCATGGCCCGACATGGTGGCGGTCAAGCCTTCGCGCCCGCCTGCCTTCGCCGCGCCGCGTGGCATGATCGCCACCTGGGTGGGACATGCCACCGTACTCGTGCAGGCGGCGGGCCTCAATATCCTCACCGATCCGATCTGGTCCGACCATGCCAGCCCCTTTCCGCCCCTGGGGCCCCGGCGGGTGGCGCAGCCGGGCGTGCGCTTCGACGATCTGCCGAGGATCGACCTCATCCTCCTCAGCCACAATCATTACGACCATATGGACATCCCCACGCTGAAAAGGCTGTGGAAACGGGACAGGCCGAAGATCGTCACCAGCCTGGGCAATGACGCGATCCTGAAAGCCAACGGCATTCCGTCGACGGCGCTCGACTGGGGGCAATCGATAAGCGGCGCGGCGTTGAACGGCCTGGGCGACGGCACGGTGATCCAGTGCGAAAATTATGAGCATTGCCCGGATTATCGCGTTCATGTGCTGCGCAACCATCATTGGAGCAGCCGCTGGGGCACTGACCGCAGCCGGGCGCTCTGGTCGAGCTTCTTCGTCAGCACGCGGGCGGGCAATATCTTCTTCGCGGGCGACACGGGCGCTGGCGATATGGCCTGGCCCGCGGACGCGGCACGGCTGGGGCCGATCAGGCTGGCGATGATCCCGATCGGCGCCTTCCGCTTCCATCCCGGACAAATGCAGTCGGATTCCCATATCGGGCCGGAACAGGCCGTGCAGATTTTCGAAAAGCTCAAGGCCTCGACCGCCATTCCCATCCATTGGGGGACGTTCCGCCTTTCCTACGAGAAATGGGATACCCCGCCCAAAATGCTGGAACTCCAACTGCGTTGCGCAGGCATTGAACGGCGGCGTTTTGCGCCCCTTCGGGTCGGGCAGTCGATCCTGGTGCCCGGCTGGTCGCCCGTGCCGCATGGGGAGAAGCGGTGCGATCCGGGCGCGATCGCGAGGTTGAAGTAGGCGGGGGCTGTTGGCAGGCGGTGACCCGCCAAATCCTGTCGCCGCCCTAATGTTTCTGGAGCTGCCGCTCGATCGTCGTCCAAAGTCCGGCAAAGGCCTGGGCGGATGGGGATGAGGCCGCGAAGGCGCCCAGCGGTTTGCGGCGGACAGCCATTTGTTCGACCGCGCTGGCCATGGGAATGGCCGGCCAGCCGGGCTGGGATTCCAGGGCCGCGCGATGCAGGCCACGGCGGCGGTCGACCATGGAATAGACCGGCATGATCGGCGGATGGCTGCCGCCGCGCTGCACCAGATAGCGGGCGACCTCCCCCATGGCGCGTTGGGCGAGGGGGGAGGGGATGACCGGAATGACGATCATGTCCGCCGCGCGCAGCACCTGCTCGCTGGTTTCGGTGAGGCCGGGCGGACAATCCAGGATGATCCGGTCATAATCCTTGCCCAGGCTCTCGATCAGCTTGGCGAGACGCTTCTTCTTGTCCATCTCCCGGAACAGATGGTCGAGGCTGCGCAGCGAGGTGTCGGCGGCGATCAGGTCGAGGCCCTGCACCGTCGAGGGCTGGATCAGCTTGCGGACCTCCACATCCTTGCTGAAGATCGCCTGCGCGGCGTCGCGGCTTTCGCTGTCCGTGGAGATCAGCCAGCTCGACGCGGCCTGTGGGTCGAGATCCCACAGCAATGTCCGCCGTTTCGAAATGCTTGCGGATGCCCAGGCGAGGTTGATCGCGAAGGTGGTTTTCCCGACCCCGCCCTTCAGGCTGTAGACGGCGATGGTCGCCACTTGCGGTTCCTTTGCCATATGCGGAGGCTATCTTGCTGCACCGCCAAAGCAAGGGCTGAATCATGGGATTGTTACGTGCATGTGACGGGCCCTGCCGGACCCTCGATTACCAGCCCGCCGTCGAAGAGGATGATGGATTGGTCCGCTGGCGCGTTTCGATGGCCAGTGCCGATCATTCCTCGTCCATGCCCATCCGTTCGGACTGAGCCTGTCGCCGTCCTGCGCTTTCCCAAGGAAGAGTGGCGCTTCGACAAGCTCAGCGCGAACGAGAAGGGATGCTAATCCGGCGCCCGCGACATAGGGCGCTCAAACGAGCACAGGGGATTGCGCCAAGAAAAATCCCGCCGCGAGACATGGTCGCGGCGGGATCATTTCCGTTTCGAAGGATCAGGCGGCTGCCCGGCGTTCCTTCAGTTCCTCGTTCAGCATTTCTGCGAGCAGGAACGCGAGTTCCAGGCTCTGCGCCGCGTTGAGGCGCGGGTCGCAATGGGTGTGGTAACGATCCGCAAGGCCTTCGTCCGTGATCGCCACGGCGCCGCCGGTGCACTCCGTCACATTCTGGCCGGTCATTTCGGCATGGATGCCGCCGCCGAAGCTGCCCTCCGCCCGGTGAACGGCGAAGAAACCGCGTACCTCCGCCAGGATGCGGTCGAACGGCCGCGTCTTGTAGCCATTGGCCGCCTTAATGACATTGCCGTGCATCGGGTCGCAGGACCAGACCACCGGATGGCCTTCCTTCAGCACCGCGCGGACCAGCCTGGGCAGGCCCGCTTCGATCTTGTCATGGCCGTAGCGGGTGATGAGCGTGATCCGGCCCGCTTCCCGGCTGGGGTTCAGCACGTCCAGCAGGCGGATCAGCGCATCCGGCTCCAGGCTGGGGCCGCATTTCATGCCGATCGGATTGCCGATGCCGCGCAGATATTCGACATGCGCCGACCCTTCGAACCGGGTGCGATCCCCGATCCACAGCATATGCGCGGAGGTGTCGTACCAGTCGCCGGTCAGCGAATCCTGCCGGGTCAGCGCCTGTTCATAGGGCAGCAGCAGCGCCTCATGGCTGGTGTAGAAGCTCGTTCCCCCCAATTGCGGCACGGTTTCGGGCGACAGGCCGCAGGCGCGCATGAAGTCGAGCGCCTGTCCGATCTGGTCGGCCATCGCCTCGAACTTCGCGGCCCAGGGGCTGCGGCCCATGAAATCCAGCATCCAGCCATGGACCCGGTCCAGGCTGGCATAGCCCCCGGTCGAAAAGGCCCGCAGCAGGTTGAGCGTCGCCGCCGACTGGTTATAGGCGCGGATCATCCGCCCCGCGTCGGGTTCGCGCGCCTCCGCCGTGAAGGCGATGTCGTTGACATTGTCGCCGCGATAGCTGGGCAGTTCGACGCCGCCGATCGTCTCCGTATCGGCGGAGCGCGGCTTGGCGAACTGGCCAGCCATGCGGCCGACTTTCACGATCGGCAGCTTGGACGCAAAGGTCAGCACTACCGCCATCTGCAGCAGCACGCGGAAGGTGTCGCGGATATTGTTCGGATGGAACTCCGCAAAGCTCTCCGCGCAATCGCCGCCTTGAAGCAGGAACGCCTCGCCATTCGTCACCCTGGCGAGTTCGGCCTTCAGGCTGCGCGCTTCGCCGGCAAAGACGAGCGGGGGAAACTGGCTGAGCTGAGCCTCCACGGCGGCAAGCGCCTGGGCGTCACGATAGACGGGCATCTGGATGCCCTTTTGGCTGCGCCAGCTTTCCGGCGTCCACTTCGCCGCCACGTCGAGTCTCCCAAAGATCGTAAAATAGGGGCCGCACCTACGCGCAACCAGTGGCTAACGCAAGTTTATAGCGGCTGCGTGCGGGGGCACGTTATTTCTGGCAAGGATAATGTTCGTTGAGCGCCACGCTGACCAGGACCGAGGCAGGCGCCTGCCGCTGGTCGGGATAGCGGGTCAGATAGGTGAGGACGATGCGCTTCACTTCCTCCGCATTCATCTGGGCGGGCCAGCAATTGGGCTTGGCCCGGCCGATGAACACATCCTTCTTGATGCCGTCCACCGCGCCGACGATATAGGCGGTGCAGGCCAGGGCATATTCCGGCGCCTTGTTGCGGCATTTGGCGAGCAGGGTCGTTCCCGTCTCGAACATATAACTTTGCGCAGGCGCAGCGACGGTCGGTATCGTCATGGCGCCAATTCCCATGAACGCTGCGGTTGCGGCTTTTAGCATGCGCGGAATATGCCCGCTTGCCTGACATATGTACAAACGGGCCGGCTGATCCGCCGCACGGTCCGGCTCAGCCGCCGGAACCTTATGTCGCGTTGAGGGTGAGGCGCCAGTCCCAGCGAAGCGGATCGCCGTCCATCACCTCGACCCCCCGGTCGATCAAGGCGTCGCGTATCTCGTCCGACAGGGCGAAGTCCTTTTCGGCGCGCGCCTGCTGGCGACGGTCCAGTTCGGCTTCGATCTCTTCGGGCGCGATCGCCGCGTCCCCGGGCCGGATGCGCAGGTCTGCGCGGCCGATGGTCAGCAGGTTGAGGCCCAGCGCCTGATCGAAGGCTGCGAGCAGGCAGAGCTTCTCGTCCACCGGCACCTTCTTGATGGCGATGGTCTCCTCCAGAAGCGGCAGCGCGCGGGGCGTCATCAGGTCGTCGCTGATCGCCGCGTCGAACTGTTCGAGCAAGGGCGCGAGCTTGGGGTGGAGATTGGCGCGCAGCCAGTCCAGCCGCAGCGACTGCCATGTCACGCCCTCGGCCCGCGCCTTCAGGTTTTCGACACCCATGACGAGGCGTTTCAGGCGGGTGAGCGCTGCGCCGACGCTGTCCGCGCTGAACTCCAACTCGCTGCGATAATGCGCGCCCAGGCACAGCAGGCGATAGGCGAGCGGATGCACGCCCGCGTCGATCAGCGAGAAGAGAGTGGTGAAGCCGCCTTTGGACTTGCTCATCTTTCCCTGCCGGTCGACGAGGAAATTATTGTGCATCCACCATTTCGCGCCGGTGAAGCCTGCGGTCGCCGCGTCCGCTTCGCCGCAGCAGCCATGGAATGCCTGATTCTGCGCGATCTCGTTGGGATGGTGGATTTCCCGATGGTCGATGCCGCCGGTGTGGATGTCGAACGGATGGCCAAGCCGCGCCTCGCTCATCACCGAACATTCGAGATGCCAGCCCGGCGCACCCTTGCCCCAGGGCGAGTCCCACTCCATCTGGCGCTGTTCGCCGGGCGGGGATTTGCGCCAGATCGCAAAGTCGCTGGGGTTGCGCTTGCCGGCGACGGGATCGATGCGGGCATGGGCGGCATCGTCGCGCCCCCCGGCCAGCGCGCCATAATCAGGCACGGTGCTGCTGTCGAAATAGAGACCCGTTTCCAGTTCGTAGCAATGGGCCGGCGCGATCTTCTCCGCAAAGGCGATCATCTGCGGGACATAGTCGGTGGCGACCGTCCATTCGCTGGGCGGGATGATGTTGAGGTCGGCGATGTTCTGCTTGAAGGCCTGGGTATAACGCGCCGCTATGTCCCAGATGCTCTTGGCTTGGGCGCGGGCGGCGGCTTCCATCTTGTCGTCGCCGGCATCCGCGTCCGACGTCAGATGGCCGACATCGGTGATGTTGATGATATGGGTGACGGTGAGCCCCTTCCACAGCAAGGTGCGGCGCAGCGTGTCGGTAAAGACATAGGCGCGCAGGTTGCCGAGATGGGCGTAATTATAGACCGTCGGGCCGCAGCTATAGACGCGGGCGTGGTGCGGCTCGATCGGGGCGAAGGCCTCCACCGTGCGCGTCAGGCTGTTGAACAGGCGCAGAGGCGCATCGGCATGCTGCTGGGCGGGTGTGAACTGGTCGCTCATGGGATGACGCCATGCGGCGGTTCGCTCGAAGCGTCAACAGCCCTCGCTATTTGGGAGAGTTCCGGTTTAATATCCTCCGGGGCATTCTTGCCATGCTTGGCGTCGAAAAAGGGAAGACTGTATATGAAAGCGGGTTTTGTCGGTCTTGGCTTGGCGTTGGGTGCAGGGATCGGCGCGGCGACCGGCAATGTCGCAGCGGGCGTTGCGCTGGGTCTGGTGTGCGGCGTCGTGATCGGCGCGGCGAAGATCCGGCGGAGCATGTCGCCGCAAAATCCGGACCCCGACGTCAGCGGACGATTGTAATAAATTGTTGCTGGCGGACCGACGCTCTGCGCCATCCCTTGCAATGGCGCGTTGGCCCACCGATATTGCTTGTGCGGGCCGGGCCCCTCTGGCGGTTGGATGTGACATCCAGCCGCGATGTCGGACCGCATCGAGTGTGCTCGGTGCAGGTTCGTGTGCGTTTGCCCCCCTCTGACGTAGCACGAAGACCGCGCCGGGCCACTCGATCCGTCAAGACTGTTTTTGGATGGAGTGATAACGCCGTGAACAATCCCGTTCGTATGCCGGGCTATGGTGCGAGCCAGACGGCGCAGACCGACGCCGGGCTGCGCGCGCACATGCTGGGCGTTTTCCGCAACATGGGCATCGGCCTGGTCATCACCGGGCTGGTCGCCGCTTTCATCGGCAATACGCCGGCGCTGGCCGCCGCGATCTTCGGCACGCCGCTCAAATGGGTGGCGATCTTCGCGCCGCTAGCCTTTGTGTTCTTCTTCAGCTTCCGCATCGAAAAGATGACGACGGCGGGCGCGCGCATGGCCTTCTACGCCTTTTCGGCGGTGATGGGCGTGTCGCTGGCCAGCATCTTCCTGGTCTTCACCGGCGGGTCGATCGCGCAGGCCTTCTTCTCCGCCGCCGTGATGTTCCTGGCGATGGCGCTGTGGGGCTATACCACCGGGCGCGACCTGTCGAAATTCGGGTCGTTCCTGATCATGGGCCTGATCGGCATATTGGTCGCGAGCCTCATCAATATCTTCATCGGCTCGTCGGCTATGGCGATGGTCATCTCGATCATCGGCGTGGTGGTCTTCACTGGCCTGACCGCCTGGGACGTGCAGCGCATCAAGTCGGAATATTTCGCCTATGCCGGCCATGAAGTCGCGCAGAAGATGCAGGTGATGGGCGCGCTGTCGCTCTACCTGAACTTCGTCAACCTGTTCCAGATGCTGCTCAGCCTGACCGGCGAGCGGGAGTAACCCGGATGCGGGATCAGGCCGCGGTGTCGGCCATGCTCTGCCCGGTCTGTCATGTGGGGCTCTCCATGACGGACCGGCAAGGCGTGGAGATCGACTATTGCCCGCAATGTCGGGGCGTCTGGCTCGACCGGGGTGAACTGGACAAGATCATCGAACGGTCGGCGGGCGGGGTTCCGGCTCCACAGCCGAGCTATCGGCCGGACCGCGACCATCGTGACGACGGGCGATATTATCAGAAGAAGCGGAAGAAGAGCTTTCTCGAAGAGCTGTTCGACTGACGATAAGCGGCCCCGGTGCGGGCCGCTTTTTTTCGGCTTCTTCATAGGTGCTTTCACGGAATGGCGATAAGAGGGGCGGATATGGTCCCATCGGGAGGGATCGCCTTGTTCGAGTGAGTTGCATGCCGGGTATCGAAGGAAAAGAATTTCAGCAGGTTACGCCAGTCATATTGGCCGGTGGATCGGGGACGCGGTTGTGGCCCCTGTCGCGCAAATCCTATCCCAAGCAGTTCGTGCCGTTGCTGGGCGAGGAGACGCTGTTCCGCTCCGTGGTGCGGCGGCTGTCGGGTGCGGGCGAGGGTTTCGCCTTTGGCCGTCCTGTCGTCCTGACCAACGCGGCGTTCCGTTTCATCGTAGCCGAACAACTGGCGCAGGAAGGCGCCGATCCGCGGGCCATCATGATCGAGCCTTCGGTGCGCAACACGGCGCCCGCCATATTGGCGGCGGCCCTGCATTTGATGGCGGACGATCCAGGGGCGGTGATGCTGGTCGCGCCATCGGACCATGTGGTGCCCGATGCAGAGGCCTTCCGTGCGGCGGTGAGCCAAGGCTTGGCGGCGGCGCATGCCGGCGATCTGGTGACCTTCGGCATTCAGCCGACACGGCCGGAAACCGGCTATGGCTATTTGCAGGTCGTCGCCCGGCCGGATGGATCGGGCGAACCGATCAAGCTGGCGCGCTTTGTCGAAAAGCCCGATGCGGTTCGTGCGGCAGAGATGCTGGCGAGCGGCGATCATCTCTGGAATGCGGGGATTTTCCTGTTTGCGGCGAAGGATCTGGTCGCCGCCTTCGAGGCCCATGCGCCCGACGTGCTGGCGGCGGTGCGGCCGGCGGTCGAGGCGGCGGAAGGCGATCTGGGCTTTTTGCGGCTGGCGGCGGAAGCATGGGACAGCGCGCCGGACATTTCCATCGATTATGCCGTCATGGAGCGGGCCGACAATCTGTCGGTCGTGCCCTATGGCTCTGGCTGGTCCGACCTGGGCGGCTGGGATGCGGTGTGGAGCCATGCCGGTCCGGATACGGCCGGAGTGACGGTGAGCGGCGGGGCGACGGCGATCGATTGCAGCGATACGCTGCTGCGGTCCGACAGTGAAGGCATGGAACTGGTCGGCATCGGGCTCAGCAACATCATTGCGGTGGCGATGAACGACGCGGTGCTGATCGCGGACAAGGCGCGCTCGCAGGATGTGAAGCTGGCCGTCGAGGCGCTCAAGAAGAAGGGCGCCGCGCAGGCGGAAAGTTTCCCCAAGGATCACCGGCCATGGGGTTGGGTGGAGGGCCTGCTGGCGGGCGAGCGCTTCCAGGTGAAGCGGATCGTCGTGCAGCCGGGGCAGTCATTGAGCCTGCAGAGCCATTTCCATCGGTCGGAACATTGGATCGTCGTCGAAGGGACGGCCAAGGTCACGGTGAATGAAGAGGTGACGCTGCTGACGGAAAACCAGTCGCTTTATGTCCCGGCGGGGGCGAAGCATCGGGTCGAGAATCCGGGGAAGATTCCCGTCGTGTTCATCGAGGTGCAGACGGGAACCTATCTGGGGGAAGACGACATCGTTCGGTATGAGGACCGGTACGCGCGGGGGTGAATTCCTGGCGCGCCGCGCTTTCAAGGATTAGAGCCAATCGACATTCAGAAGATGACGAGCCGAAAATGGTGTTTTCCGTGACCCGGAGCGCAGCCTACTCAAGGTAGGTGAGCACCGGAAGCACGGAAAAGCGTCATTTGCAGACCGTCAGGGCTGAATGTCGATTGGCTCTAGTGCGCCGCGCCCCAGCTTGGGCCGTGGCCGATTTCGACGCCCAGCGGCACGCTCAGCTTCACGATCGGTTCGGCGGCGCCTTCCATGACGCGGCGGATGACGGCGCTGGCCTGTTCCACATCGCCTTCCGGCAGTTCGAAGACAAGTTCGTCGTGCACTTGCAGCAGCATCTTGACCTGATGCAGCCCTTCCGCCGCGAGCGCCGGGCCCATGCGGGCCATGGCGCGCTTGATGATGTCGGCGCTGGTGCCCTGTATAGGTGCGTTGATCGCGGCCCGTTCGGCGCCTTGTCGTTCATGCTGGATCGACGCCTTGATGCGGGGGAACCATGTCTTCCGGCCGAACAGCGTTTCCGTATAGCCCCTTGAGCGCGCCTTTTCGATCGTGTCGGTGATGTAGAGGCTGATGCCGGGGAAGCGTTCATAATAGCGGCTGATCATGTCCTGCGCTTCGTCGGCGCTGATCTCCAGCCGTCCGGCGAGGCCCCAGCGGCTGATGCCGTAGAGGATGGCGAAATTGATCGTCTTGGCCCGGCCGCGCGTGTCGCGGTTGACCTCCCCGAAGAGTTGCTGGGCAGTGGCGGCGTGGATGTCCTCGCCGTTCGCGAACGCCTCCTTCAGCGCGGGCACGTCGGCCATATGGGCGGCGAGGCGCAGTTCGATCTGGCTGTAGTCCGCCGCCAGGATGACATTGCCCGGTTCCGCGACGAAGGCGTGGCGGATTTGCCGGCCGACTTCGGTGCGGATCGGGATGTTCTGGAGATTGGGGTCGGTCGAGGACAGGCGGCCGGTCTGCGCGCCGGACAGGCTGTAGCTGGTATGGACGCGGCTGGTGTCCCTGTTGATCTGGGCCTGAAGTGCGTCGGTATAGGTCGACTTGAGCTTCGAAAGCTGCCGCCAGTCGAGCACCTTGCCCGCGATTTCCGCACCCTGGGCCTTGAGCTGCTCCAGGATGGTGACGTCGGTCGAATAGGCGCCGGACTTGCCCTTCTTTCCGCCCTTGTAACCCATTTTGTCGAACAGGATCGCGCCAAGCTGTTGCGTGGAGCCGATGGCGAAGGGTTGGCCGGCGAGGCCGTGGATTTCGCCTTCCAGCTTGGCGATCTCGGCGGTGAACTCGGCGGAGAGGCGGGAGAGCGCCTCGCGGTCGACCTTGATGCCTTCATGCTCCATCTTCGCGATCACCGCGACGAGCGGGCGGTCGACCAGTTCATAAACGCGGGTCGCGCCTTCATTCGCGACGCGGCTCTTGAACAGCTTCCACAGGCGCAGCGTGACGTCGGCATCCTCGGCGGCATATTCGGTCGCCTTGTCGAGGGGGACTTCCGCGAAGCTGATCTGGCTCTTGCCGGTGCCGCAGACATCCTTGAAGCTGATGCATATATGATTGAGGTGCACCTTCGCCGCCTCATCCATGCCGTGGCCTGCGAGGCTCTGGCCCGCGTCGAGGTCGAAGCTCATGACGATGGTGTCGTCATAGGGGAAGATCTCTATGCCATGGCGGCGCAGGACCGTGATGTCATATTTGAGGTTCTGGCCGATCTTGAGGACGCTGTCATCCTCCAGCAGCGGCTTGAGTTTCGCGAGGACGAGGGCGAGGGGAAGCTGGTCGGGTTTCTCCGCGAACATGTCCTTGCCGCCATGACCGACCGGGATATAGCAGGCGGCGTTGGGGCCGACGGCGAGGCTGACGCCGACCAGCGCGCAGGACACGCAGTCGAGCATGTCGGTTTCGGTATCGACGGCGACCAGCCCCTCGGCATGGGCGGCGGCGATCCAGCGGTCGAGCGCTTCTTCCGTCACCACCGTTTCGTAGAGGCTGCGGTCGATCGGCGGTTCCTCCTCCAGCACGGGGGCGGCGGGAGCGGCGAGTTCGGTGACGGCGGCGGCGGCGGTCGCGACCGCCACAGCCGCGGCGGGCGCGCCGGCGCGGGCGAGCAGCGACTTGAAGCCGTGATGTTCGAGGAAGGCCTGCAGCGGCTCCAGCGGAATGCCCTTCAGCGTCAGGTCGTCGAGCGGCTCGGGCAGGTCCATGGCGTCATGCAGCGCGACGAGCCGGCGCGACAGGCGGGCCATGTCGGCATGTTCGATGAGATTTTCCTGCATCTTCGATTTCTTCATCGAAGGGGCGGCTTCAAGCGCGGCTTCCAGGCTGCCATATTCGGTGATCAGCTTGGCGGCGGTCTTGGGGCCGATGCCGGGGATGCCGGGGACATTGTCGACGCTGTCGCCCATCAGGGCGAGCACGTCGCCAAGCTGTTCCGGCTGGACGCCGAATTTCGCCATGACATAGTCGGCGCCGCGCCGCTCATTCTTCATCGTGTCGTACATGTCGACGCCGGGCTGGATCAGCTGCATCAGGTCCTTGTCGGAGCTGACGATGGTGACGTGCCAGCCCGCCGCGACGGCGGCCCTGGTGTAGCTGGCGATGATGTCGTCCGCCTCGAACCCCGCTTCCTCGATGCAGGGGAGGGAGAAAGCGCGGGTGGCGTCGCGGATCATCGGGAATTGCGGGACCAGATCCTCCGGCGGCGGCGGTCGGTTCGCCTTATAGGCGTCGTACATGTCGTTGCGGAAGGTGTGGCTGCCCTTGTCCAGCACCACGGCGAGGTGGGTGGGGCCCTCCGCCTTGCCCAGTTCGTCGGCCAGCTTCCAGAGCATGGTGGTATAGCCATAGACTGCGCCGACGGGCTGGCCATGCCTGTTGGTGAGCGGCGGAAGCTGGTGATAGGCGCGGAAGATATAGCCGCTGCCGTCGACGAGATAGAGATGATTCTGGGCCATGGGGGGAGGGGATAGCGGGTTAGGGCGCGCGCCTCCAGTGGGGTTGTCGGTGTAGGAGGCGGGTTCCCGGTTCGGGGCGGGGGTGATGTGTTGGAAAGGGCGGAAATCCGTCATTTCTGGTCCGAAGTTCACAGTGTATGCGCGCGCGTGCCTGGGCGCGCGTGGGCGTGAGGGGGGATGGGTCGGACGTTTCAAAGAGGGTGGTGGGATAAGCGGGCGGGTGCGGAATAGGACAGGCCTGATCGGCCCCTGTTGGAGAAATAGGATGTTTTTGGAGCTTTCTGTGGTTTTCGGGTAACGCCTGATCGAAGGCTGCCACTCAGGCGCTGGAGGTGGCGTCTGGAAACGACCACAGCTGGTCGCTCGGTTGGCTTTCTGCCGCACTCCAAAGCGGACGCTGAAGGAAAACACCTGATTTTCGTACATAGGATGCCATGAAGGCGCGAGTTTTTTGGTGACTGGAGTAGCTGACTAAAGTGCCAGATTGAGCTTCAGCATAGTCAATCTGGGGTTGTCTGGTGCCATTCCTGCGGCCAACGCTTCGTCCCGCACTTCGGCCGCTGCATGCTTGTCCACGACTTTGCCCAGAACACGCAATGGATCATACGCCATGTTTACCGGCAATTCGCCCCGTTCAAGCTCGGCGATTACCGTCTTCGAAATATAGTGAGAACAAGGCCATTCTCGCATCATCGCACTGTCAAGACTCCCGGTTTTGCTTCCCAGATAATCTTCCACGCTGTTCCAATATGGTGATGCAAACATTGCTCTCAGCCCATCTTTCCATGAAGGTGGGGCCACACCCAGAAACATGGCCAATGGGATATGCTCTCCCGCCTTGCCCAGATCGAGGAGGCGCGTGGCGAGAATTGAGCGAACCTCGGCATCGCCTGTCCTTGCCGCAACATTTATCAACTGTTGCCCGACATCATCTAAATCAGCACGCCTTGCCAGATCAGTCGGCGCAAGGCCCAGTGCAGCAGCGAGGGCATCGAAGTTGACGCAAGCAAAGTCCTTATAGAAATGGACGAACATCATGTGCGCTTCTGGCGGCTCGCGATATCTTACACAATCTGCTGTCACGATGAGTTCGCCGGCCAGCTTTTGCGCATATGCTTCTTCAGTTGTGAACGCACCCATTTTTCCGAGTTTATGGGCTGCAATGTCTCTGACGACCGCAACTCGGTCATTCAGGAAATATTCCAGCAGCGGTGTTTGCCATGGATAACACCCAACAAAACTTCCCCACGCGTCAATTTCTTCGACAAGTTGTGCTCGAATTGATCCGGGTTGGGTTGATGCGAAATCCTTCAGGGCTCTGAAATCGTCGTCGCGGCCATTGCGGATCATTTCTATGAGTGCCCAACGACGCTGCCCTTTACTCCACCGTTTGCAATTCTCGGCGGTCAGCGTGTTACCTTTGTGAAATTTGGTCAGCCCCTGTTCGGACAACCAATCGACCCAAGGCTGATATAGCGCAGGATGCCTGCCACCTAATTGCCAGCTATATTCTGGAATCCAGTCGCACGGATGCGCAGAAAAGCCGCGAGCCTCGACAAGCCGTAACACGTCAGCGACTGATCCATTGGCGGGTGGCCTTTCATAGGCCAACACGGCTCGAAACGCGGCGCGCGCTTGTTCACTCATTCTGGGCAGGCGAAGTTCCGGTAGCCTTGCCGCGAGATCTTCATCAGCGGACCTCAGGGAAATGTAACCAGTATCAAGACCTCTATGCTTGGTCGTAATCAACTGCCCCGCGCCCATCTGTGTTCCTCCTGACAAATCGACGCTCGACTAGCAGGAGTACAGTTATCAAATCATTTTGGCAGAGGCTAACGTCAGAAATCCGCCTCCCGACCGGAGTGAGGGGCCTGACGGCAATTACATGATTCCTGTGCAGTCGCCACGTAATTTTGCGGAAATCGCGTCGCAGATGACCTTGCACGGTTGTGTTGAACCTCCGACTGTCCGAGAATCACTGTCGGATTGCGAAAGTGCCCGACAACCTCGCCAGCAGGGTTTTCCGTCACGGTGAAATGTCCGCTGTCGGCCTACGCCTTCCCGTGAGCCGCCATTCCGCAATCCACCCAAGGCAGCCGGGTTGGTTCAATGCTTGCCGGGCTTGTTCGACGTCCCCGGTGCTGTCGGGTTGATCAACTGCGCGCCTGCGGGGAGGCTGGTGCCGCCCATGTCGAGCTTGCGCGCTTCGGTCCGGGCCATGGTCATCGGGTTGTCGCGTTCCTTGATCGCGGCCCTGGTTTCGGCGTCGGGTTGTTCGTCCGCATCGCCGTCGTTCGCGCCGCGGCTCCACCCCAGGATGATCGACATGCGCCGGTTGCGCGGGTCGTAGACGTCGCCCTTCGCGAAGGGTTCGCGATCGGCCACGCCCTCGATCCGGGCGAAGCGGTCGTTGCCGATGCCGCTGGCGGCGAGCGCCTTGCGCGTCGCTTCGGCGCGGGCGGAGGAGAGCATCCAGTTGTTCATCGTCTGGCCCGCGCTGTATGGCAGGCCGTCGGTGTGTCCGCGCACGATCAGCGGATTGGGCATGGTCCGGATTGTCGCCGCGACCTCGTTCACCAGTTCCCGCGCCTGCGGCAGCAGGCGGTCGGTGCCCATGGCGAACATCGCGAAGTCCGCCTCGTCTATCAGGTCGATGCGCAGCCCTTCGCGCGTTTCGGTGAAGCGGATGTTCTTCAGCAGCTTGCGGATGCCCTGGCGGCGGGCCATGCGCGCCTCCAGTTCCTTCCTGATCGATTCGAACTTCACCCGGTCGGCGGCCTTGGTGGCCTTGCCGCCCTGGTCCTTCGTGCCCGATGCGTCGCGCGGGATGGTGATGGCGAGATTGCCCTGACCGCCCGTGGTCGGATAATTTTCCTTCGCCGTCATGCTGTCGCCGCCGAACATGCCGTTCGACCCGGCCGAACCTTCCTTGAGCTGCACCAGGGTCGGCGTGAAATAGTCGGCCAGCCCCTTGCGCTGCTTTTCCGTGGTCGCGCCCAGCAGCCACATCAGCAGGAAGAAGGCCATCATCGCCGTCACGAAGTCGGCATAGGCGACCTTCCACGCGCCGCCATGATGGCCGCCATGACCGTCGACGACGATCTTCTTGACGATGATCGGTCTGGGTTCGGGCTCGTTCGCGCCGCGCTTCTTCTCGGCCATGGCTTATTTGCCCCGCATGCCGTCGAACACTTCGGCGAAGGCCGGCTGGTTCGCATGGGTCAGGCTGGAGCGCGCGGCCTCGATCACCAGCGGCTGCGGATGGCCGTGCAGGGAGGCGACGATGATCTGCTTGACGACATGGTACATGGACCCGTCCGCCTCGATCACGGCGCGGCAGCGGTTGGCGAAGGGATTGACCATGCCATAGGCGAGCAGAACGCCGAGGAAAGTGCCGACCAGCGCCGAACCGATCATGCCGCCCAGGATCGCCGGGGGCTGGTCGATCGAGCCCATGGTCTTCACCACGCCCAGCACCGCCGCGACGATGCCGAGGGCAGGCAATGCGTCCGCCAGCCCCTGGAGGTTGTCCGCGGGACGCAGCGCTTCATGATGATGGGTCTTGAGCGCATTATCCATGACTTCCTCGACCGCATGGGGATCGAGCGTGCCGGAGGAGACGACCACCAGACGCAGCGTGTCGCTGATCAGGTGGATCAGCGTCTTGTCGCCCATCAGGCGCGGATATTCGGAAAAGATGGTCGAGCTGGCCGGGTCCTCGATATGCGGTTCCAGCGCCACCGGCCCTTCGACGCGCAGCGTCTTCATCAGCTTGGAGACGAGGAAGATGCAGTCGAGAAAGTCCTGCTTCTTGTATTTCGGGCCCTTGAACACCTTGCCCAGGCCGCCGCCCAGCGCCTTCAGGTCCGAGCCCGAATTGCCGATGATCAGCGCGCCGACGGCCGCGCCGCCGATGATGATCATTTCGTGCGGAAGCGCGTGCAGAACCGGGCCGATGTCGCCGCCTGTAAAGATGAAGCCGCCGAACACCATGGCGAGCAGCACGACCAGGCCGATGATTGCGAACATGATTATCCCCGAAATTCTGCCCGAAGGCGCCGTCTTGATCGAAGCATCGCATGAAAGACGCTCTCGATTGGTTAATACGGCTTGGCGATGCCGTGGTTTAGGGCGCGACCGAAAAATCGATGGCGATGGTTCCGGGCGAAAGATCCTTCTGTTTCGGAAGGTTCGTCCAAGCCATGGCGTGTTCCTGCCCGGGCAGGAACATGATGACCATGGGATCGCTTCAGGCGCCTATTTGATCAGGTCGAACAGGGTCTGCTGGTTGATCCGGGCGAAGGCGGACTGCGCCGCCTCAAGCTGGAGCAGCTTGGCCGATACCGAGGAGATCACATCCTGCAGGTCGGTCGATTCCAGGCCTGCGCGCCGTTCCTTGAGGTCGAGGTCGACATTGGTGAGGCGCGTGCCGATCACGTCCAGCCGGTCGCTGCGCACGCCCTGCTTGGTCTGTTCCAGGACGATGTGGTTCTGGGCCGCCTTGATCGCGTCGAGCCCGGCCGCGACGTCGCTGTCGGTCCCGCTTTGCAGCGCGGCGATGCTCTGGCCCAATATGGCGTCGAGCGTCATCGGCGTGCCGTTGACGTCGATCCCTTCCGACACTTCCTGCCGCGTGCCGACCACCGCGAGGTTGAGGCCGCGGCTGACCGGGACCAGCACGCTCTGCCCATCGTCGAAGGCGGGTACGCCGCTGTAATCCTTCTGGTTCAACAGCGAATCGATGGTCGACCGGATCGTCGTCATTTCCTGGACGATGGCCGTCTTGTCGGTCGTGCTGAGCGATCCATTGCGGGCGCGCGTCATCAATTCCTGCGCGCGCGTCAGCAGGGAGTTCATCTCGCCCAGATTGGCCTCCGCCGTGTTGGCGCGGGCCGTGCCGGTGCTGATATTCGACTGCCAGGCGGCCTGTTGCGCCTGCGCCCGGCCGATGTCCGACACCTGCACCCAGGCGAGCGCGTCGTCCGACGGCCTGTTCAGCGTCTGGCCGGTCGAGATGGCGGTCTGGCCATCGACGATGTCCTGCGACAATTTCTGCTGACGGCGAATCTCGGCCAGAAGGATCTTGTTGGTGATGCCGACCATGGTCCCGTTGCTCCCGTTCAGATGATCTGCAGAATGGCGTCGACGGTTTCCTTCGCGACCTGAAGGATCTTGGCGCTGCCCGAATAGGCCTGCTGGATGCGCAGCAGTTCGGCCGCCTCCATGTCGAGGTCGACGCCGCTTACCGCTTCGCGGGCGGCCACGGCCTGGTCGCTGCGGTTCTGCGCCGTGGTCTGCTCCGCCTTGGTGGAGGAAAGCAGGTTGGCGTGGGTGGCGATCAGGTTGGTCCAGCCCTGTTCGACGCTGCCATTGCCGCGCAGCACGGTCGATACGGTCAGCAGATTGCCGTTGGGCGTGCCGTCGGCGGCCTTGGTCGCAAGCTGCGCCGGGTCGGTGATGAGGGCGGCGACGGTCGCGGCCGTCGTTCCGGACAGCAGCGGCGCGCCCGCCGCGCCCGGACTGCCGTTGGTCAGCCCCTGCGCATGCCAGTTGTTCATATTGGCGACGAACTGCTGCGCCAGCGTGTCGAGGCTGGTGCGGCGCTGCGACACCGTGCCGGCGGCGGAGAACAGCCCGCCCAGCGTGCCGCTCGTCGGTGCGGCCAGGGCGGTGCTGCCGCCGGTCGCAAGCGCCAGCGTGCCGTTGGTGTTGACGGTGAGGGCCAGCGGCGTGGCGCTGCTCCCCTGCACCAGCGTCTGGCCGTTCAGCGTCACCTGCGCCTGGTCATGCGTGCCGAAGCCGATGTCGATGTTGAGATTGGTGGACAGCGTGCCCAATGCCGCGTCGCGGCTGTCGAGCAGTTGCGCATAGGCCGATGTGCCCGGCTGCGCGCGCAGCAGGCTGTTGTTGATGTCCGCGAGGGCGGAGAGGGCCTGGTTGATCGTCGTCACCGAAGCCTGCGCCTCGGTCGCGATGCCGCTGGATACCTGCACCAGGTCGGCCGAGGTCTGGTTGAAGGCCTGGGCGACGCGGCCGATGCTGTCCAGCGTCGTCACCCGCAGGGAGTTGTCGGTGGGGCTGGCGGCCAGCTTGTCCATGTTCTGGAACATGCCGGTCATGAGCTGGCCGATGCCGGTTTCCGTGTCGTTGAGCGCCGTTTCCGAATCGGTCAGCCAGCGCATCCGCGCGACCGCGCTGCCAAGCTGCATGTTGGTGTAGCGCACCGTCGCGTCGAGATAGGGATCGGTCGCGCGGTTGACGCTCTTGACCTCCGTCCCGCCGAAATTGGCGCGGGAGATGTAGACGGCCATGGTGGCGGTGGACGAACCGGATTCGATGGTCGTCACCGAACGGCGGGAATAGCCCTCCGTGCTGGCATTGGCGATATTCTCGGAAATCGCGGCCATGGCGGTCCGATAGGCCTTGGTGCCCGACGCGCCGATGATGAAGAGGTCGCTCATTCGGCCTTATCCGCGGCATTTGCGCTGGCAGGCGCGACGGCTTTGGCGCCGAACTGGCGCATCAGCATCTCCGCTATGCCCAGCGTGCCGTGGCTCGCCATGCTGTCGGCGGTGCGGGCGTCGGCCATGTCGCGGAACTGGTCGGTGGCGCTGGAATCGCTGATGCCCTCCGCCAGGCTGGCCGAGCGCATCGCGCCCATCATCTGGCGCAGGAAGATCGCCTCGAACTGCTGCGCCGCCTTTTGCAGCGCGGCCCTGTCCTGCGTTCCGCCCGGCGGAGCCGTCGTTTCCGAAGTCGCACCAATCCGCATCACAACACCACCAGTTCAGCCTTGAGCGCGCCTGCCTGCTTGAGCGCTTCGAGGATCGCGACCATGTCCGCGGGGGAGGCGCCGATGGCGTTCACCGCTTTGACTATATCGGCCAGAGAGGCTCCACCTTTAAAATTAATCATCGGTTTCTTTTCCTGATCGATCGAAATCGAACTGGATTGCTCCACCGCCGTCTGCCCTTGCGAGAAGGGGGCGGGCTGGACGATGCTGGGGGATTCGTTGACGCTGACGGTGATTTTCCCGTGCGCGATGGCGGCGGGATGGATCTTCACCGCGCCGTTGATGACGACGGTGCCGGTGCGGGCGTTGACGATCACCTTGGCCGGGGCGTCGGCGGGCGAAATCTCGATATTCTCGATCATGCCCATCATCATGATGCGGTCGGTGGCGCCCGGCGCGGCGTCGATGGTGATCGACACGGCGTCCACGGCCTTGGCGCGATGGTCGCCATAGGTGCGGTTGATGCCGTCCGCCACGCGAAGGGCGGTCGTGAGGTCCGCTTCGGACAGGTTGAAGGTGAGGGTGGGGGCGGTGTCGAAGCCGGTGGCGACGGCGCGCTCCACCGTCGCGCCGCCCGGAATGCGGCCGGCGGAGGGGATGTTGACCGACACCTGGCTGCCGTCCGCGCCGGACACGCCCAGGCCGCCGACGGCGAGATTGCCCTGCGCCATGCCGTAAATTTCGTTATCCGCGCCGCGCAGGGGGGTCATGATGAGGGTGCCGCCGCGCAGCGACTTCGCCTTGCCCAGCGCGGAGACGGTGACGTCGAGGCGCTGGCCGGGCTTGGCGAAGGCGGGCAGGTCGGCGGTGACCAGCACGGCCGCCGCGTTCTTGAGCGCCGGGTTGATGCCCTGCGGCAGCGTCAGACCGAAGCGCGAGACGACGCCCTTCATGCCCTGCGTCGCATAGTCCAGGCTGTCGTCGCCTGTGCCCGCCAGGCCGACGACGATGCCGTAGCCGGTCAGCTGGTTGGGGCGCACGCCCTGGAAATTGCCGAGGTCCTTGATCCGCTCCGCATGGGCCGGGGCTGCGATCAGGGTGAGGGCGGTGAGAAGGGCGAGTATTACGCGACGCGCTAAACGCTTGCCCAACCACACGCCGTCATTCCCGCGCAGGCGGGAATCCATCTCCCGACGTTGCACCAGACGCGAGGTCCGGAGATGGATTCCCGCCTGCGCGGGAATGACGAAGTTGGGGAGGCGGGCGAAGGACGTCATGGCGTGCATGTCCATCAGAAGGGGCTGATCATGGAGAAGAAGCGCTGCAGCCAGCCCTGGCGGCTGGCGCGGGCGATTTCCCCCTTGCCGGTGTAGATGATCTTCGCGTCGGCCACGCGGGTCGAGGCGATGCGGTTGTCCGGGCCGATGTCGGCCTGGCGGACGAGGCCGCTGATCTGGATATATTCGTCGCCGCGATTGAGCGTCAGCGCCTTTTCGCCCTTCACCAGCATCGTGCCGTTGGGATAGGTCGCCGCGATGGTCACGGTGATCTCCCCATTCAGGGCATTGGACTGGGTGGCCGCGCCCTTGCCGGTGAAGCTGTTGCTGCCGCTGGAGCCGATGTCGCTGGCGGAGAAGATCTTGGAGAGCGGGCCGGTGCTGGGCGGGGTCAGGGCGATGCTGCCGTCGCGGCTGGTGTCGGCGCTGTTGCTCTTGGTCGCCTGGGTCCGTTCGACCAGCACGATGGTGATGATGTCGCCCACGCTGGTCGCCCGCGCCCCGCTGGTGAGCGGGGTATAGCCCATCGACGCCTGGAAGATCGAACCGTTGGCGGCAGGGGCGGCAGGGGCGGCAACGACCGTGGGGGCATAAAATTGCCGTTCGGCATCGCGCTTCTTGCCGGCCATGGCCGGGGATGCGGCGAGGGCGGTTCCGAAGAGGAAGAAAATGGCCGTTCTGCGCATCATCCGGCTCACAACTGCTGGTTGACGTACTGGAGCATTTCGTCGGTCGCCTTGATCATCTTGGAATTGACCTCATAGGCGCGCTGGGTCTCGATCATGTCGACCAGTTCCTCGACCACGTTGACGTTCGAGGTTTCGAGATAGCCGGAGCGGACGACGCCGCGCCCGTCCAGCCCCGCGACGCCGACCTGCGGCGTGCCGCTGGCGGCGCTTTCCTTCAGCAGATTGCCGCCGACCGCCTGAAGGCCGCCCGGGTTCATGAAGCTCGCCAGTTCGATCTGGCCTAGCTGGGTCGGTTCGGCCTGCCCCTGAAGCGTGGCGGAGACGGTGCCGTCATTGCCGATGGTGACGCTGGTGGCGCCTTCCGGAACCGTGATCTGCGGGATCAGCGGCAGCCCTTCGCTGGTGACGACGACGCCTTCCGCCGTGGTCGTGAAATTGCCGGCGCGGGTATAGGCGATGGAGCCGTCCGGCTGCTGCACCTGGAAATAGCCCGAACCCTCTATCGCCATGTCCAGCGTGTTGCCGGTCTGGTTGAGCGTGCCCTGGCTGTTGATCTTGGCCGTGCCCTGCATCGCGACGCCCGAGCCGAGGTTGAGGCCCGTGGCGAACTTGTTCTCGCTGTCGCTGTTCGCGCCTGCGGCCACGATCTGCTGATAGGCCAGCGTTTCGAAATCGGCGCGATCGCGCTTGAAGCCGGTGGTGTTGACGTTCGCCAGGTTGTTGGCGATCACGCGCATCTTCGTGTTCTGCGCGTCAAGGCCGGTGCGGGCGACATGAAGGGCTGCGTTGGTCATGGCTCAAAATCTCCGTAGGGCCGTCAGGCTTGCCTGTCGAAAAGCAAGAGCCGTGCCAAATTAACCATCAATCCAGGCGCATCAGCGATGCGCCGCCATCGTCGAGCTGCTTGGCGGTGTCGATCATCTTGACCTGGGTTTCCCAGGCGCGGCTCGCCTCGATCATCTGCACCAGCGCTGAGGTGGCGTTGACGTTCGACCCTTCCAGCGATCCGCCGGTCACGCTGGCGAGCGGATCGTCGGGCAGCGCGCCGCCATTGGCTTCGCGGAACAGCCCGTCCGTGCCCTTGGCGATGCTGGAGCCGACCGGGCTGACCAGCTTCAGCTTGTCCACCTGTTGCGGATTGGCGGGGTCGCCGCCCTGCGGCACGCCCCAGATGCTGCCGTCTTTCGCGATGGAGATGCTGTCCATCTGCGGCAGGGTGATGGGGCCGCCTTCGCCCAGCACGGGCAGGCCGTCGCCGGTCATGAGCAGGCCGCTGTCGCTGACCTTGAGGTCGCCGCGGCGCGTATAGGCTTCGCTGCCGTCCGCGGCCTGAACGGCGAGCATCGCATCGCCGTTCATGGCCACGTCCAGCGGATTGCCGGTTTCCGTGACCGCGCCTTGCGCCATGTCGGCGGCGATCACCTGTTCGGACGCCTGCGCCCGCGTGTCGAAGGTGCTGCCCTTGATCCAGCGCGTCTCGGCATTGGCGATTTCCGCGCGGAAGCCGGTGGTGTTGACGTTCGCCAGATTGTTGGAGATCGCCGCCTGCCGCGCCATCGCGCCGCGCATCGCGGTGAGTGCCGTGTTGACGAGCCGGTCCATGGGGGTGTCCTGTTGTTGACTGCGGGCGCTGATTTATTTCCGTCACCCCCGCGGAGGCGGGGATCCATCTTCCAGCGTTGCCGCTTTGTGCGAGGTCGGGAGATGGGTTCCCGCTTTCGCGGGAATGACGGTTCAATTCATGCGGAAGCTTAGGTCCGCATGTTGACGATGGTGGTCGACAGCGTGTTCGCCGCCTCGATCGCCTTCGAGTTCGCCTGGAAATTGCGCTGGGCGGAGATGAGGTTCACCAGCTCTTCCGTGATGTCGACATTGGAGCGTTCCAGCGCGCCGGAGCGGACCGAGCCGAACAGGCCGCTATTGCCGGTGCCCAGCATCGGCGTGCCGCTCGCGTTGGTCGCGGTCCAGTGCGCATCGCCGCTCTGGCGCAGCCCTTCCTGGCTGTTGAACGCGGCGATGGCGGTTGCGCCCAGATAGACGGTGGAACCGTCGGCATAAACGCCGGTGATCTTGCCTTCTTCCGACACGCCCACGCTGGTGAGCTGGTTGCCGGTGCCGCCGTCGGGCCAGTTGGTCGGAATCTTGAGGTCGGTCAGCGATGTCGGGGTCAGGGTGCCCGTCACCGTCGGCGCGCCGGTAGTGGGATTGAGCGGGATCACCTGAAGCCGGGCGCCGGTGGTGTCGACGACATAGCGGTCCTCCTCCACCGAGAAGGCGCCGTTGCGGGTATAGCCCACCTGATTGTCGGCGCTGCGCTTCACCGTGAAGAAGCCTTCGCCGGTGATGGCGAGGTCCAGCGTCTTGTCGGTGGTCTCGATCGTGCCCTGGGTGAACTGCTGGCTGATGCCCTGGGCGCGCACGCCCTGGCCGGCGACCTGCGTCGTGGTCTGCATCGGCGCGGCGGCGAAGATGTCGCCGAACACGGCCTTGCTCTTCTTGAAGGCGGTCGAGTTGACGTTGGCGACATTGTTCGCCGTGGTCGACAGGTCGGTCTGGGCGGCCTTCAGGCCGGAAAGCGAGATGTAGAAGGACATGGCGTTGCTCCTTGGGTGAAAAGGAAAATCGGTGTGAAAAGGATTGGTCGGTTAGGCGAGCGAGATGGCGTCGGACGGCGAATAGGTGCCGAGCGCAGTGATCAGCTTGGACGAACTGCCGTCGGCGGGTGACTGGACGGCGGCGATGGTGGCCCAGCTCGCGACGCGGCTGGGGCTGGCGCCGTTGACCTTGATCTTCAGCGCGTCGGTGGCGATGGTGTTGCCGGCTTCATCCTTGCCGTCCCAATAGAAATTGATGTCGCCCTTGGGCTGGTCGCCCAGTTCGATCGTCTTGACGACATTGCCGTTGCCGTCGATCAGGTCGACGCTGGCGCCGCTGGTGGCGTCGGCAAAGCTGACCTGGCCCATATATTGGCCGGCTGCATCGGGCGCGGCGATGTTGCTCTGCACCAGCATCGACTTGCCGATCCAGCTTGCCGCGTCGCCAAGGCGCGATCCGGTCAGTTGCGACGCCAGATTCTTCAGCGTCTGGTTCATTTCCGCGATGCCGCTGCTGTTGGTGATGGTCGCCATCTGCGCGACCATCTGGGCGTTATCGACGGGTTCGAACGGGTCCTGCGTCTGCATTTGCGCGGTCAGCAGGCGCAGGAAGTCCGCCTGACCCATTTCCGACTTGCCCGTGCCGACATTGGCATAGGGGTTATAGACGGACAGGCCCGCGCTGTCGGTGGCGGTCGTGGTCGTCATTTGCCGATCCTTATGGTTTCCATCATCAGGGACTTGGCGGTGTTCAGCACCTGCACGTTATTCTGGTACATGCGGGCGGTCTCGATCATGTCGACCAGTTCCGCGCTGCTATCCACGGCGGCTTCCCAGACATCGCCATTCTTGTCGGCCAGCGGATGGTTGGGGTCGTGGCGCTTGGTGGGCTGCGCATTGGTGGTGACGACATTCTGGACCTTGATGGTCGAAACGCCGGGGCTGTCGGTGACCGACTGGAACACCGGCTTGATCGCGCGATAGGCCTCCGCCGCGCTGCCGGTGACGTTGCCGGCGTTCGCCATGTTGGAGGCGGTGGCGTTGAGCCGCACGAGCTGCGCGCTCATGGCGCGGCCGGCGATGTCGAAGACGTTCAGGGGGCCATGGCCGCTCATGCTCATTCTCCCTTAAGCGCGCGGGTGATGGTGTTGATGCGGCCCTCCAGGAAGGAGAGGGTCGTGCGATATTTGACGGCGTTTTCCGCGAACAGCGTCTGTTCGGTGCTGAGTTCGACCGTGTTGCCGTCGAGGCTGGGTTGCAGCGGCACGCGATAGCCCATCGAATCGTCGACGGCCTGCGACACGTCGGCGGCGGATTTGCCCTGCCGCGTCGTGGCTTCCTTGAGGGCGGACTCGAAATCGATGTCGCGCGCCTTGTATCCCGGCGTCGAAGCGTTCGCGATATTGGACGCGAGCAGGGAAAGGCGCTGCGAGCGAAGCGCCAGCGCCTTTCCATGTATCCCGAACAATCCGTCTTCCAGCGACATTGTCGTCTTTCCGCTTTTTTCCGCCCCGATGGGCCTAAAACTTCCGTCTCCTCCGCCGTTCTGAGGCCTGATGGCGTGAACTGCGGGTGATCCAGCCTGATATTCGCAAGAGCCGTGCCAATTTGCGTGGGTGACGCATCGGCATGGCGGAAAATGGCGGAAATCTGGGGGATTGCGTGAGGATGGCGGCAAGGGCGGCAAAATTTTGCCGGCGGGTGGCAGCGCTTTGCCGCCGGCCGGCCGGGCGTAAGCGGGGACGTGAAGATGATCGGGATCATGGCGCATTTGTTCGACCCCCTGACCTTGCTGGCCATGGTCGCGGGGATCGGGCTGGTGGCGCTGTTCCAGAATGGCGCGCGGGCGCTGGGGCGGGCCTTTGCCGCCCTTGTTCCCCTGTTGCGCGCCGATCCAGCGAAGGACCGGGATGCTGCGCGGGCGGCCATGCTGAAGATCGATCAGGTCGCGCAACTGCGCGGCCTTGCCTGCACGGACCGGGTGAAGACGGCCAATCCCTATCTGACCGAAGCCGCGCGCAAGCTCGCCAATTGCGAGAAGACGGAGCAGTTCGAACTGTGGGCCGCGCAATCGCTGGCGGACCGGGCGCAGCGCCATGGCGCTGCCTGCAAGGTCTGGCTGTCCATCGCGGATGCCGCCCCGGCCCTGGGCATGGCGGGCACGATCATCGGCCTGGTCGGCATGTTCGCCGCGATGGACGATCCGGCGGCGCTGGGCCCCTCCATGGCCCTGGCGCTCCTCACCACCTTCTATGGCGTAGTCATTGCCAATGTCATCGCCGCGCCCGTAGCGACGCGGCTTGCCGACCTGTCGGAACGCGAACTCGCCTGGCAGAAGGAGGTCACTGATCGCATGGCCGCCATCGCGCGGCGGGAAAATGTGCCGATGCGCCGCGCCTCGATCCGCGAGGTGGCATGAATATCTCCGCCCTTGCCGGGGCGCGGCGCGGCCGCTGGGCGATCAGCTTCGCCGACCTGCTGCTGTTGCTGCTCGGCTTTTTCGTCATGCTTCAGGCCAGCGGCCAGCGGCGTGACGCCATGCTGGCGCAGGTGCGGCAGCAATTTGGCGGCCATGCCAGCAGTCCCATGGAAATCCACGCCGCCGAACTGTTCCTGCCCGGTGAGGCGTTGCTGACGCAGCAGGGCCGGAAGCGGCTGAAGATCGTGGCGGATCGCTTTGCGCTGGGTCGCGAGCGGCTGGAGGTCAGCAGCCGCGGCACGGATGCGGGGCATCAGCGCTTCGACGGCTGGGACCTGTCGGCGGCGCGCCTCGGCGCCGTGGCGCGGGCGCTGAAGGCGGAAGGCATTGGCGGCGACCGGCTGGTGCTGCGCGGGCTGGACCAGTTGGATGGCGAGGGCGGCAAGGGGCAGGTGATCCTGATTGTCGCGGAACGTTAGGCGTCGACCGCCCCAAAGGTGCTGCTGTTTTTTTGCACGGCTCACCCTCCCCAGCAGCAGCGTCCATTATATGGCACGAATTTTGCGTGGTTCATGGTTAATCCTGTCCGCTTTCGGAGAGATACCGTGACGAATTTGCCCAAGATCCTGCTTCTGGCGCTGTCCGTTTCAGCGTCCGATCCTGCGCTGGCGCAGCAGAAGTTCGAGAATCTGGATCGGATCGACAGTCTGGTCGCGATGACCGTCGGCGCCAATCTGGGCGAACCGGGCGGGCCGATGGCGCCGGTCGACCGCCGTTTGCGGCTGGCCGCCTGTCCGGCGACGCCCAGCGTGGACGGGCCTGTCTTTGGCGCCGCCATCGTCAAGTGCGATGCGTTGGGCTGGCGAATCCGCGTGCCTTTGGTGGCCGGCGGCGCCGCTGCCGCTTCCGGGCCGGTGGCGCGCTACGCCCCTTCGGCGCGGGCGGCGCCCAGGGAGGCCGCCGTCAAGAAGGGCGACCCGGTGCAATTGATGGCGGGCAATGCGGCCTTCAGCGTCTCGCGCATGATGGTCGCGGACGAGGACGGCGCCGTGGGCGAGACGATCCGCGTGCGGGAAGACAGGAAATCCGCGCCGATATTGGCGCAGGTCGTGGAAATGGGAATTGTTCGTGTTCCGGGATTTAACAATTTTTGAACCCGGCCGTATATAGACTGTGCGGGACGAATGAAGGATTGAAACGATGATCAAGTCTGTCGGCCAGAATATCAGCGCCGCCATAGAGGCAGCCCGCCTGAAGGAAGGCGGCAGGACGACGCGCGCTTCTTCGACCGGTTCGGCCGCGACTTCCGCTTCTTCGGCCAGTTCGGCAAGCCCCGTCGCCCGCATGGCGGCCGAAGGCGCGCCGGTCGACATGGATCGCGTCGCCGCGATCAAGGCGGCCATCGCTTCGGGCAATTACCCCGTCGATCCGGCGGCGATCGCGGATCGCATGCTGGCGCTCGACCTGCCGGCGGCCGGTTGACCCCATGCCGCTCGGTCTTGCAGCGCTGGATGAGTTGGGCGCGGCTTTCGAAGAGCTGCGCGGGGCACTGGACGGCGTGGATGCGGCGGTGATCGAAGCGGCGACGCAGCGGATCGCCAAAGCCGCGTCCGCTGTTCGCGCCATCGGCGTATGGCGGTCCGACGAAGCGGTGAAGGATCGATTGAGGGCGCTCCAGCCGATGATGGAATCGGCGCGGATTCGTACCAACCTGCTCGCGGATCATGCGAATCAGCGGCTTGCGATACTCGCGGCGCGCGGCGCGGAAACGGCGCCTCTGGTTTACGGGCGCTGAAAATCCGACCCTCCGAGACGTTGCAAGGGCGCCCGCCACGGCGCCCTTTTTGCTTTCCACTGACGGCGGACTGGGCTCCTGCCTGCGCAGGAGCGGGTGGGCGCGGCTTGATTTGACCGGAGCAGGCTCCATTCCCGAAAATCAAATCATGAGCGCGCGTTAACCAAATCTTGGCACGTCACTTGCTCTAATGACCCCCGGTACCAACGGGGATTGATCGAACCAGTGTCGGCTTTCGCAGACATCGCAGGAACGGGCGCGGCAACGGGCGCTTCGACGGGCAATCGCGTGACCAACGCGATCGCCATGGCCAGCCGGCGGACGGGCGTGGACTTCGCCTATCTGCTGGGGCAGGCGAAGATCGAGAGCAGCCTCAATCCCACCGCCCGCGCGACCACCTCCTCCGCGACCGGGCTTTACCAGTTCGTCGACCAGAGCTGGCTGGCGGTCATCGACCAGCATGGCGGCGAATATGGGCTGGGCTGGGCCGCCGACGCGATCAGCCGGGGCAGCAATGGCCGCTATTATGTGGCCGATCCCGACCTTCGCCAGCAGATACTGGACCTGCGCAAGCATCCCGAAACCGCATCCGTCATGGCCGCCCAACATGCCGCCGACAACAAGGCCACATTGGAGCAGCGGCTGGGCCGCGAGGCGGAACCGGTCGACCTTTACATGGCCCATTTTCTGGGCGTCGGCGGGGCCAGCAGGTTCCTGTCGATGAACGACCGCGCGCCCAATGCCGCCGCCGCCGGCATGTTCCCGGCCGCCGCCCGCGCCAACCGCTCCATCTTCTACGACAGGCAGGGCAATGCCCGCAGCTTCGCGGAGATCCGCGACCGCTTCGCCGCCAAGCTCCAGAAGGGCTTCGATTCGGTCGGCGGCGGCGACATTCAATATGCCGATGCGTCTTTGCCCTCCGGCGCGAAGACCGTGCAGCCCGCCGACTATGTGCGGATCGAAACCCAGCGCCTTGCGACCGCCGCCGACGTGACCGTCCGGCCCGAACCGCAGACGGCGCGCCTCGCCTATCTCATGCTCGCCACCCTCGGAAGGTAACGGCCCGATATGACTCCCGCCCAAGTCAAAGCGAAGATCTGGATGAGCGCCGCCAAGGGAGCGGTGTTGCCCATTGCGACGCTGATGGTCGTGCTGTTCATGATGGTGCCGGTGCCGGCGATCATGCTGGACGTCGGCTTCATCACCAACATCATGATCAGCCTGGCCGTGCTGATGGTGGCGCTGAACGCCGCCAAGCCGCTCGACTTCTCCAGCTTTCCGACGGTGCTGCTGTTCGCGACGCTGCTGCGGCTGGCGCTGAACGTCGCGTCGACCCGCGTCGTGCTGGTGAACGGGCATGAAGGCACCGATTCGGCAGGCCATGTGATCGAGGCGTTCGGCCATTTCCTGATCGGCGGCGATTATGTCGTCGGCATCTTCGTCTTCGCGATCCTGATGATCATCAACCTGGTCGTGATCACCAAGGGCGCGGGCCGCGTGTCGGAAGTCAGCGCCCGCTTCACCCTGGACGCCCTGCCGGGCAAGCAGATGGCGATCGACGCCGACCTGAACGCCGGCCTGCTGACCCCGGAAGAGGCCAAGGTCCGCCGCCGTGAAGTGGCGACCGAGGCGGACTTCTACGGATCGATGGACGGCGCCTCCAAATTCGTGAAGGGCGATGCGGTCGCAGGCATCCTGATCCTGGCCATCAACATCGTCGGCGGCATCATACTGGGCGTGGTCAGCCACAAGCTCAGCATCGGGGAAGCTGCCCAGACCTATATCATCCTGGCCATCGGCGACGCGCTGGTCGCGCAGATTCCGGCGCTGCTGCTCTCCATCGCCGCCGCCGCCATCGTGACGCGGGTCGGCAGCGAGGACGATCTGTCGAACCAGATCACCAGCCAGTTCGGTTCGGGCAAGGCCTGGATGCCGGTCGCGGCGATCCTGACTTTCCTGGGTATCCTGCCCGGCATGCCGCACATGATCATCCTGCCCGCCGCCGCGGTGGCGGGCGGCATCGCCTGGCACCTCCGCAAGTCGAGCCAGCGCAAGGCGGCCGAGCCCGAAGCCGCCGCCCCGCCGCCCAACCCGGCGCTGATCGAATGGAACGACGTGTCGGACGGCGCCGTGCTGGGGCTGGAGATCGGCTATGGCCTGATCAGCCTGGTGGACGAGCGCAAGGGCGCGCCGCTGATGGCCCGCATCACCGGCATCCGCCGCCAGCTTTCGAAGGAACTGGGCTTCGTCGTGCCGATGGTCCGCGTGAAGGACAATCTGGCGCTGGAGCCCAATCAATATCGCATCACCATCGCCGGCGTCGTCGTGGGCGAGGACGAGATTTTCCCCGACGACCTGCTGGCGCTGGACAGCGGCGCGCTGGAGGGAACGGTGTCCGGCCGCGAGGCGAAGGACCCGACCTTCGGCCTCGACGCCGTCTGGATTTCGCCCGCCAAGCGCAGCGAAGCGGTGGTCGCGGGCTATACGGTGGTCGATCCGCCGACGGTGGTCGCCACCCATCTCAACCAGCTTATCGCCATGAACGCCAGCGAGATGTTCGGCCTGGACGAAGCGCGCAAGCTGCTCGACAACCTCAAGGACGCCGCGCCGCAACTGGTCGACGGCCTGACGCCGGGGCTGCTGAACCTGACGCAGATCAGCGCGCTTTGCCGCGCCCTGCTGGCGGAGGGCATTCCGCTCAAGGATTTCCGCCGCATCTGCGAGGCGATGGTCGACGCGGCGCGGCCCGACATGACGCTGGACCAACTGGTCGAGGCGGTGCGTCAGCGCATCGGTTCGCTGATCATCCAGGGGCTGGTGCCGGTGAAGATGCCGCTGCCGGTGATCACGCTGGACGGCGATCTGGAAGCGTTGCTGGCGCAGGCGATGCGGGTCGCGGGCGATGCCCGGCACCCGATCGAACCCGCCCTCGCCAACCGCATCATAGAGGCGGTGGTCACGGCGGCCCGTCCGCTGCTGGGGCAGGCGCGCAACTTCGCCATCGTCACCTCGCCGCTCGCGCGGCGGGCGCTGGCCCGGCTGTTCAAGCCGCATCTGCCGGAGACGCCGGTGCTGTCCTTCCTGGAAATTCCCGATGGCAAGGGCGTGGAAGTCGTCGCCGTGGTCGGCGGCGAGCAGCGGCCCGCGCCGCGCCACGACCCCCTGCCGACACGCGAACGCGTTGCCTGAGGAGCCTGACCGATGTTCATGAATAGGGTCGTCGCCGGTTCCGACGCCAACACCTATGGCCGGTCCGCCCATGCCAACTCGCCCGAACGGCTGGCGCGCCAATATATGCCGCTGGTGCGCAAGATCGCCTGGCATGTCCATGGCCGGGTATCGAGCGCCATCGAGATCGAGGACCTGCTCCAGATCGGCATGGTCGCGCTGGTCGAGGCGGCCAATGGATTCGAGGATCGGGGCCTTGGCTTCGCCTCCTATGCGCAGATGCGCGTGCGCGGGGCGATGATAGACCATCTGCGCCGCCATGCGACGATGACGCGTTCCGCCATGTCGCAGCGCAAGCAGTTAGGGGCCATCCGCAACCGGCTGGAGCAGAAGCTGGGCCGTGCGCCGCTGGAGGCGGAGATGTCCGCCGAAATGGGGCTGGACCCCGCCGCCTATCGCGAAGTGGCGGATGGCTGCGAGATGGTGCAGCATAGCAGCATGGACGAGGTCTATTCCGACCAGTCCATGTGGTTTGCCGATGTCGAGGATCGCGCCGACGATGTGATGGAGCGGGAATCGCTCAAAGCCGCGCTCGCCAAATGCATAGGCGACCTGCCGCAGCGGGAGGCGCTGGTGCTTCAGCTTTATTTCGTCGAGGAACTCAATCTGGAGGAGATCGGCGCGACGCTGGACATCGGCGCGGCGCGGGTGTGCCAGATCAAGAAGGCTGCGCTGGACAGGCTGCGCGAGAAATTGCGGGATTGGGACTGAGTCCCTTCGCTTTCCTTCAGGCGTGCCGTGCTCCTGCGCAGGAACACGGTGTTTCAGGATCGACTAACTGTCGTTCGCGGCGTTGGAGAAGTCCTTGATCGGCGCATTGTCCAACTGCAACTGCCGATAGCGCGTCTTCTGGTAATTCTGCATCCGCCACCAGGGTTCCGCCACCTGGAACAGCCCGCTTTTCGCGACATGGCTGCCCCAATCCTTGCGCGCCGTGAAGGCCGCGAAGAAGGGCGCCAGCACCAGACCCGCCGCCACCGGCACGATCCAGCCCAGCGATGTATCGGACTCGACCGCCAGCAGCGTCAGCCCCACGCCCAGCAGGATATGCCATTTGAACAGCCAGATCGCCGGCAGCATCCGCATGCCGTCGCGGTCGCGGGTCTGGCCGTTCCAGCTGCTCTTGCGGCCCATCAATATGCCGAACAGGTTGATGGTCTGCGTGAGCATGCTGATCGGCGCCATCAGGATCGACAGCGCGATGTCCGCGATCACGCCGCGCATCATGCGCACTCCGCCGCCGAAACCGATGCGCCGTGCAGGATCGGCCAGCGCCCAGAGCAGCGCCAGCAGCTTCGGCCCGAACAGCAGCACCGCCGTCAGCGCCAGCAGGCCGCCCGACGGCAATATGGCGCTCGGCGGCCAGACGCCCGCCGCCGCGCCGCCCAGCACCACCAGCATCAGCGCCAGCCACAGCGGCGAGGTGCAATAGGCCGACGCCCCCACGAAGAGCTGGAACTTGCTGACCGGGTGCATGCCCCTGATCTTAGAAAGGAGGGGGATGTGCTGGATATTGCCCTGGCACCAGCGGCGGTCGCGGGTGGCGAGATCGGGCAGGGAAGGGGGAAATTCCTCGAAACTGTCGTCGGCCATGACGATATGCACGTCCCAGCCGCGACGGCGCAGCAGGGCCGCCTCTATCATGTCATGGCTCATGATATGCCCGCCGAAGGGCGCGCGTCCCGGCAGTTCGGGCAGGCCGCAGCTCTGCGCGAAGGCCCTGGTCCGCAGGATCGCATTATGGCCCCAGAACATGCCTTCCGACCCTGACCACCAGATCATGCCGGCGGCGGAAATGGGGCCGAACAGGCGGCTGGCGAATTGCTGCCAGCGGGCGAACAGCGTCGACGCGCCGACGATCGACGGCACGGTCTGGATCAGGCCGACATGCGGATGCCGCTCCATATCCGAAGCCAGCCGCGCCATGGTCTGGCCGCTCATCACGCTGTCCGCGTCCAGCACGATCATATAGTCATAGGCGCCGCCGAAGCGTTCGACCCATTCCGCGATATTGCCCGGCTTGCGCCCGACATTGAGTGCGCGGCGGCGGTAATGGACGGGGCGGGAAAAGCCCTTGCGCATCTTCAGATAGGCGGCGCGCTCCTTCTCCCCATTTTCCGGGTTGGAATCGGAGAGGATGAAGAATTCGAACCGCTCGCCCCCCATGACCTGTGCCAGCGAGCGCTCCATGATCGACAGGCGGCCGAGCACGCCCTGAAAATCCTCATTGCAGACAGGCAGCAGCACGGCGGTGCGCCCGCGCAGCGCCGCCGTCGACCGCGCGCGATAGGGACGGACGCCCGGGCCGCGCCCCATGGTCAGCAGCAGGAAACCGATCAGGCTGGTGGCGAAGCCGAAGGCGATCCAGGCGAAGAGCGGGATGAAGAGGGCGAGATAGACGCCCTCCCATGCCGAAATGCCGTCCAGGCCGATGGAACGCCGCATCTCATGCGCCGCCATGGAGGCAGGCAGCAGCGCCAGCAGCACCACCAGGGTGCGCCGGGCCCAGAGGTCGATGTTGAACGGACGGTGGGGCAGGTCGCGCGGGGTCGCGGAAAAATCCTGCGCGGGCATGGCCAGGGGCCTCTCCGGGGGAAGATGCTCGAACGCCCTGACGGTCGCCATTCCGCCGGCCCTGTTGCTGTGCACGCCACCCGTTGCTTTCATGCCCGACTCGTTTCGCCAGATTTCACGGGCTCGAAACCCGTCACCAGAACCGCCTTGAACCCGGCTGGTTCCCTTGTCGCCCTTAATTCACGCGCCCAGCGGGTAATGCACATATTCGCTGAACGGGCGATTGCCAGCCCTGAGCTGGGCGCGGATATCGGTCGGCCTGCCCCGGTCCCGACGAATATCCAGGACCATCCGGAACATGTCCTTCTGGTGCAGGACCGGATAGCCGGCCTTCTTGACCAGCGTTCCGCCGGCAAGGTCGACCCATATGTCCGGCCTGCTTCCGGTCGGCACGCCGGCGAAGTCGACCAGGAAACGGTCGACCCCGGCTTCGCCCGACTGCCCGGTCCAGATATTCTCCACCGTGGCAAGGCCGGCGGAAGCGGGCGCGCGGGCGGCGGACCAGTCCAGCCGATAGCTCGCCTCTATCCGGCTGCCCGCGCGGGTGGGCGCGGCGGGGGTCCAATAGGCCGCGACATTGTCGGTATATTCGCTGTCGGTCGGAAAGGCGTAGAGCCGCACCTGTCCGGCGCCCAGCGGCTTGCGGCTGGTCGCCCATAGGGAAGGCCGCCGTTCGTAGAAGACGCCGTCATCCTGATAATGGTCGAAATTGCGGTCGCGCTGGAGCAGCCCGAAGCCCTTGGGATTGCGCTCCGCAAAGACATCGACGCGGGGGGCGGAGGGATTGACCAGCGGACGGCAATGGACGGTCCCATCCGCGCCGGCGATGGAAAGCAGGTCGGAATCGTGGATTTCCGGCCGCCAGTCGGTGCGGGTGCGCCGGTCGGCCTGATCGTACCAGAACATGCTGGTCATCGGCATCAGCCCCAGTTCCGCGATCGCCTTGCGCGTGAACAGCACGGCGTCGACATCCTGCCGCACGCCCTGCGGCGTCAGTTCATTGGCGAAGCGGTAGGCGCCGGTGAGCGACGCGCTGTCCATCAGCGCATAGACGGTGACGCTGCTGCGCCCGGTCCGCTCCAGCCAGAAATGGGTGAAGCGGGGAAATTCCTCCTTCCCCGCGATGCTGGTGTTGATGGCGACGGCGCGGGCCGAAAGCCCGAACTGCCTTTCGGCGGGGGCGCGGAAATAGGTCGCGCCCAGAAAGGACAGCCAGTCGCCGTCCCGCGCCTGATTCATGATGCGGAAGCCGGCAAAGCCCGCATCGGGGCCCAGTGCGCGCACCGCATTGCCCGGCGGCGCGTCGAACATGGCGGGATCGTAGCGCAGCGGCGTCGCCCGGCCTTTTTCGACCAGCGCGATCTCCACCGGCTGCTGCACCGTGCCGCTCAGGGGGAACAGGCGGATGCCGGTATCGTCGCCGCTTTCGTTCCAGATGGTCCGCTCGTCACGGAAGCGCGCCTCGTTGAACGCATCATAGCCGATCCTGTCGGCGCCGGGGAAGAAGGGCGTCACCATGAACGCGCCGCGGGCGAGGCGCTGTGCCCGGGCGATCAGCATGGTCCAGGAAAAGGCCTCGGCCCGGTTCTGGGCCAGCACGGAATGCGGCAGCAGCAGCGCAGCGCCGGACGCCGCGATCACTGCGCGGCGTCCGATTCCTGTCGAAGAATTGTTGGTCATGGCCGTCATCATGGGTGCGACAACCGCCAATGCAAGTGTTTCGATCCCGCATTGATTGGAAACCGGCCGATCGACAAATGCGATGAAGCCTCCGCCCGGGGGGACGGAGGCTTCGTTATGCTGGTCGTTTCATCGAAGTTTTTACCCCCGGCGCGGTGGGGACTGTAAATGCGCCGGGGGCGGCATGACCGGCCGGGGTGACCAAAACCCCAGCCGGTCAATCTGAGTGTCGCCGCTTAGCTGATCAGCTTCAGCACGCCCTGCTGGCTCTGGTTCGCCTGGGCCAGCATCGCGGTCGAGGCCTGGCTCAGGATCTGCTGCTTGGCGAGCGCGGTCGTTTCGGCCGAGAAGTCGGCGTCCTCGATGCGGCTGCGGGCGTCGGTCAGGTTGGTGACGTTGGCCGTCAGCGTGTTGACCGTCGATTCGAGGCGGCTCTGCGTCGAACCCAGCGTGGCGCGGGCGGTCGAGACCGACTGAAGCGCCGTGTCATAGAGCGCCAGGGTGGCGGTGGTCGCAGCCGAGCCGCTCACGGTGGCGGCGCTGGCGCCGACGACGGCCGAGAGGTCGATGCCGCCGACGGAGAGCGAGACCGAGTCGGCCGCGGTCGAACCGGCCTGGATCGTGATCGTCGCCGCCGTGGTCGGGAACAGCGAGATGCCGTTGAACTTGGTGTTGGTCATCACGCTGTTGATCTGGGTCGACAGCTGGTCGAGTTCCGAGGTGATGTTCGCCTTCGAATTGGTGTCGTTGGTGCCGTTCAGCGCCTGGACGGTCAATTCACGCATGCGCTGCAGCATGTTGCTGACTTCGCCCAGCGCACCTTCCGCCGTCTGGGCGAGCGAGATGCCGTCATTGGCGTTGCGGATGCCCTGGGTCATGCCGCGGATCTGCGAGGTCATGGTCGATGCGATGGCAAGGCCGGCCGCGTCGTCCTTCGCGCTGTTGATGCGCTTGCCGGTCGACAGGCGTTCCATCGCGGTGCTGAGCGCCTTGCTGGCCTGGGCCGAAGCATTGGATGCACGCAGCGCCGAGGAGTTGGTTCCGATAACAGTCATTTTGATACCCTTTCGTTCGTTCAGGTCGCTGCCATCAGGCTGCTTGCGGCCTCGAAAGGGGATAACGGCACCGGAAAAAAAGCTTTTAGGGCGGGGATGATTTTTTCTGCTATTTTCTTGAAAAGGCCCGTAAACAGGGCATTCGAGCCCCTTTGCGGGGGCCGATATATCCATGAAGCGGCGAAAAGTTCCGCCTCGGCGGAAAAAAATTGCCGTTATGCGGCAAGGGGTTTGCCGCATTAACCATATGCTAACCACAGTCGGGCAGTTTCAACGCATCGAAGGGGTCAGGGGCGTGCGGGGGCACAAGCCGGCCAAAACATGGGGACAAGTTCATGTCATCGTTGGACGTGAGCCAAGGAGTCTGCGCGCTCGTTCCGGGCCTGCAGCACTGGCTGGAAAATGCGTTCTTTACCGTCCGGATCGTGGACGCCCAGAGCCCGCGCGAGCGGGAAGACCGGCGCGTGTTGCTGGCCACCGAAATCGGCCATGCGACCCATCGCGACATATTGATCAACCTGATCGACGGCCTGCCCTCGCTGGTGCCCGCCGCCAACGGCCTGCCTGCCCGCGTCGCCTTCGGCCTTGAGGATATGGGTTTCGCCTTCGCGCTGATCGCGGAGCTGGCCCGTCCCGCTGCCGTTCCCGCGGTGGGCGACGCCGGCAGCACGCGGCTGATGACGCTGGCCGGCCGCGTGGCGCGCAGCGACGCCACCGTGCTGATCCAGGGCGATACGGGCACCGGCAAGGAAGGCATGGCGCGCTTCCTTCATGCCCAGTCGGGCCGCGTGACCCGCGACTTCATCGCCGTCAATTGCGCGGCGCTGCCCGAAACCATGATGGAGGCCATGCTCTTCGGTCACAAGAAGGGGAGCTTCACCGGCGCGGCCAATGCGTCCGAGGGCCTGTTCCTGGCGGCGGACGGCGGCACGCTGTTCCTCGACGAAATCGCCGAACTGCCGCTCAGCCTTCAGGCGAAGCTGCTGCGCGCCCTGCAGGAAGGCGAAGTGCTGCCCGTCGGCGCGACTCATCCGGTGCCGGTCAATGTCCGCATCATCGCGGCCTGCAACCGCAACCTCGCCGCCGAAGTCGCTGCCGGCCGCTTCCGCGAGGATCTCTACTGGCGCCTCAATGTCATGCCGCTGGAGCTGCGTCCGCTGGCCGAGCGCCCGGGCGACATCGCCGCCATCGCCGCCGCCATGCTGCTGCGCCAGCAGGACGCCTTCGTCTGGCCGACCGCCGCGGCGCTGGAAAAGCTGACCGGCCATGTCTGGCCCGGCAATGCCCGCGAGCTGGGCAATGTCCTTCAGCGCGCCGTGGTCCTTCGCGACGGCGACCGTATCGATGCCGACGACCTGCACATCACCGGCGCGCCGCAACTGCGCATCGTGGAGCAGGTCCTGGCGCCGGCCGATCCGATCCGGCTGCGCGACGTGGCGCATAACAGCAAGCTGGAGGCGGTCCGCGCCGCCCTTCGCGAAACGGATGGCCATCGCGCCGCCGCCGCCCGCAAGCTGGGCATTTCCGAACGTACGCTGCGCTATCGGCTTGCCGAGATGCGCGAGCGGGCGGCGGCCTGAGGAGGAATAGGGCATGTCCGGAATTTCTCCGACCGATAGCGTGATGGCGATCCGCAACGCCATCCTCCAGAAGAACGCGGCGCTGCGCGACGTCGCCCAGACCGGCAATGTCGGCCCTGGCTCCGCGGTCGGCACCAATGGCGCAACCGCGCCGGGCGGCTTTACCGATGCGCTGAAATCGGCGCTGGAGCAGGTGAACGGCCTGCAGAACCAGGCGGGCGAAGCAGCCGCCTCGTTCGAACGGGGGGAAACCACCGATATTGCCGGGGTCATGCTGGCCAAGCAGCAGGCGTCCGTCAGCTTCGAAGCCACCCTTCAGGTCCGCAACAAATTGCTGTCCGCATACAAGGACATCATGAGCATGCCGGTGTAATATGAGCGAGAACGCACTCACCCCCTCCGTCGGCGGCGCCGCCGCTCTCCCGGCCACCAGCCCCGCCTTTCCGGGCGGCGCGAAGGGCGTCGATGCGCTGAAGGCGCGCTTCACCGGCTTCATGAAGCAGCCCGCCGTGGCGAAGAGCCTGCCGCTGCTGGGCCTGCTGGGCGTCGTCGCGACCGCTGGCGCGGCCTGGCTCGCCCTGCGCGAACCGCCGCAGCGCGACCTGTTCCGTGCCCTGCCCGATGCCGACAAGTCGGCGGTTGCGAGCGTGCTGGACCAGAATGGCATCCGCTACGACTTCGACAATTCGGGCAGCATGACCGTTGGCGAGGACGATTATTTCAAGGCGAAGATGATGCTCGCCGCCCAGGGCCTGCCCAAGAGCGCGCCCGACGGCAACAGCATGATCGACAGCCTGCCCATGGGCGCATCGCGCGCGGTGGAAGGCGAAAAGCTGCGCTCCGCCCGCGAAATGGACCTGGCCCGCACCATCGAAGCGATCGACAGCGTGGAGAGCGCCAAGGTCCACCTTGCGGTCGAGCCGCCCAGCGTCTTCCTGCGCGAACGGTCCAAACCCTCCGCATCGGTGATGCTGCGTCTTGCCTCCGGCCGGTCGCTGACCGACCAGCAGGTCAGCGCCATCGTGCATCTGGTGGCTTCGTCGATCCCGGAACTCAATCCGGAGGACATATCGGTCGTCGATCAGAATGGCCGTCTGCTCAGCAATAATGACAGCAACGCCGCCGACGACCGCCAGTTGGCCGTCCAGACCAAGATGGAGGATCGCTATCGCCAGTCGGTGATCGCGCTGCTGACGCCGATTCTGGGCGCGGGCAAATTCTCGACCGAAGTGCATGCCGAACTGAACTTCGCGGAGCGGCAGGCGACCCGCGAAACCTATCCGCAGGATGAAGCGCGTCTTCGCAGCGAACAGGGCACCTGGGCATCCGACCCGCGCGGTCAGGGCGCGGGCGGCGAAGCGAGCGGCATTCCCGGCGCGCTCAGCAATCAGGCGCCGGTCAATCCGACCGTGACGCAGACCAATCCCAATGGCCAGGCCGTCGCGCAGGGCGCCGCCAGCGCCCAGACCGCAGCCCAGCCCGGCACGCCGCCCAATCCGCTGATGAAGACCGAGGAAACCTTCAACCGCAGCTTCGAACTGGGCCGCGAGGTTTCCGTGACCAGGGACGCTATCGGCACGGTCAAGCGCCTGTCGGTCGCGGTCGCGCTGGACAACGGGCCCGACGGCAAGCCGCGTTCGGCGCAGGAGATCGCGGCCCTGGAGGCTTTGGTGAAGGGGGCGGTCGGTTTCGACCAGGCGCGGGGCGACGTGGTGGCCCTTTCCGCCCGCAGCTTCGCCAAGGAAGAAGTGGTTCAGGCGCCCTGGTATGAAGCCGGATGGGTGTCGCCGCTGGTGCGCAACGTCTCTGCGCTGCTGGTCGCCCTGCTGGTGATCTTCGGCATCGGCCGGCCGCTGCTGAAGCGCCGCGCCGCCGCTCAGGCCGCCGCCGCCGAACAGGTCGCCGCCGAGGGCCAGAAGATCGGCCGCGAAATCTCGACCGAGATCACCCGTCAGGCGACGGTCAACCCGGATGGGTCGACGCCGGTCACGCTCGACATGATCTCCTCCACTTACGACTATGCCCAGCGCGCCGACCTGATCCGCAATTTCGTGAAGCAGGACCCCGATCGCGCGGCGCTGGTCGTCCGCGACCTTCTGAAGGAAGGGAAGAAGGAAAATGCCTGACGCCGCCACCGCCACGGCGCTGAAGGGCAGCGCCGCCGCCGCCGTCCTGCTGATGCTGTTCGACGAGGATGAGGCCGCGCAGATCCTCTCGCGCCTGGAGCCGGACGAAGTGCGCCAGCTTGGCTATGCGATGTACGATGTGGCCGACGTGCAGGTCGAGGAAGTCAATGAGGCGCTCGATCATTTCGTCACCAAGGCGAAGAAGCGCACCACTATCGGCTATGGCGCGACCCGCCATATTCGCGGCGCGATGACCAAGGCGCTGGGCGAGGAGCGGGCCGAGAATATGCTGGCCCGCATCACCCCGCCGACCCGCTCCACCCAGCTTGAGATGCTGAAATGGATGGACGCCAAGGAGATCGCCGTGCTGATCGAGGCGGAGCATCCGCAGATCATGGCCATCGTCCTCGCCCATCTGGAGGCGCCGATCGCCGCCGACGTGCTGCAATTGCTGCCGACCGAATATCAGGAAGAAGTGGTCTACCGCATCGCCACGCTCGGCCCCGTGTCGAACGAGGCGCTGGACGATCTGGAGCAGCTCCTGCTGCGCGGCAACATGGCCAAGAAGCAGGGCGGGGCCTCGCAGCGCGGCGGCACCATCGAGGCGGCGGCGATCATGAACAATGTCCGCAAGGAGAATGAACAGCGCATCATCAAGGCGCTGGCCAAGCGGGACAAGATGGTCGCCCAGACGATCGAGGAGGAGATGTTCGTCTTCGACAACCTGATCGACATGGACGACAAGAATATGGGCACGCTGATGCGCACCGTCGACAGTTCGATCCTGGTGGTCGCGCTGAAGGGCGCGAACGACATGCTGAAGGCGAAGATATTCGGTTCCATGTCCGCCCGCGCCGCGCAGGCCATTGCCGACGAGATCGAGGAACGCGGGCCGATCCGCCTGGCCGAGGTCATCGACGCGCAGAAGCTGATCATCGCCACCGCGCGCCGCATGGCCGATGCGGGCACCATCATGCTGGGCGGCAAGGGGAATGATTTTGTCTAAGCTCTGGAGCAATGCGGAAGTCGCCAGCATACCGCTGGGCGGCATGGGACAGGTGACGAGCGGCGGCTTCCGCAGCCTGTTCGCGCCTGCGCATGCCGCGCCCGGCCAGCCGGTGCATGACAGCATTCCGGAAAGCGAAGAGGATGTGCTGGAACAGGCGCGGATCGAAGCCTTCGCCATGGGCTTCGACGAAGGCAGCCGCGTGACGGCGGAAGCCCATGCGGCCGAGACGCAGGCCCGCCAGCAGCTTGCCCAAGCGCTGGAACTGCTGGCGCCGGCGCCCAGCGGCATGCTGTCCACCATGCTTTCCGCGACCGTGGTCCGGCTGGTGGAGCAGATCGTGGGCGAGGTCGAGATCGACATCGAACGGCTGCTCCAGCGCTGCGACAGCGTGGCCGCCTTCATCGAGGACAATGACGAAAAGGGCGCGCTGCACCTGCATCCCGACGACATCGAACTGTTGGAAGGCGAGAGCATCGGCGTGAAGCTGGTGCCCGACGGCGCGATGCAGCGCGGCTGCGTGCGCCTTGAAACCGCCGACGGCTGGGTCGAGGACGGCCCGGATGTGCGTCTGTCGCGCCTGCGCGCCCTGCTGGACGATATGGAGGGCAAGGCCTGATGATTCGCGCCTCGCTGGCCCAGGCGGAAACGCTGTTCGACCATATGCAGGTGCAGAACCGGCAGCCGCGCCATGTCGGCCGGCTGGTCAGCCATGATGCGGGCATGCTGGAAGTCACCGGCTTTCGCCGTCCCATCGGTGCGGGCGCGCGGGTGATCGCTTCGGACGGGACGGTCTGCCGCGCCGAGGTTGTGGGCTTTCGCGGCGACAGGACGCTGCTGGTGCCGCTCGACAGCGACGCGCCGCTGGAAAATGGGGCGCGGGTCGAACCGGATTCCCAGGCGACCATGGTGCAGGTGGGCGAAGGCCTTATCGGCCGCGTCATCGACGCCATGGGTCAGCCGCTGGACCGCAAGGGGCCGATCATCGCGGGCGGGTCGTGGCCATTGAACGGCGTCAAGGGCAATGTGCTCGACCGGGGCCGCGTCACCGAGCCGTTCGACCTGGGCGTGCGTGCGGTGAATGCGCTGCTGACCGCCGGACGCGGCCAGCGCATCGCGATCATCGCGGGGTCCGGCGTCGGCAAATCGGTGCTGATGGGCCAGATGATCCAGGGCGCCGAAGCCGACATCGTCGTCGCGGGCCTGATCGGGGAGCGCGGACGCGAGGTCAGCGATTTCCTGGAGACCAAATTGAAGGGCGCGATGCACAAGAGCATCGTCGTCGCCGTGCCCGCCGACCATCCGCCGGTGCTGCGCCTGCGCGCCGCGGCCCGCGCCACCGCCATTGCCGAATATTTCCGGGCGCGGGGCAAGAAGGTGCTGCTGCTGATCGACAGCCTGACCCGCTGCGCCCATGCCCAGCGCGAGATCGGGCTGGCATTGGGCGAACCGCCCGCGATGAAGGGCTATCCGCCCTCCGCGCTGGCGCTGATCCCGCGTCTGGTCGAGCGCGCCGGCGTCGACGCCCGGACTGGCGGGTCGATCACCGCGCTCTACACCGTGCTGGCCGATGGCGACGATACGGACGATCCGATCGTCGACGCCGCCCGCGCCATTGTCGACGGGCATTTCGTGCTGTCGCGCCATCTGTCGGAACAGGCGATCTTCCCGGCGATCGATGTCGGCAAGTCGCTGTCCCGCGTCATGGCGGATGTCGTGCCGGACGAGCATCGCCTTGCCGCCGCCGCCTATCGCCGCCTCTGGGCCGCCTATGAGGAAAATCGCGACCTCATCCTGATGGGCGCCTACCGCCCCGGCAACGATCCGGTGATCGATGAAGCCGTGCAGCGGCGACAGGAAGTCCTCGACTTCATTCGTCAGGATCAGAAGAGCTTCATCGACCTCGACACCAGCGCCCATGCCCTGATCGCCGAGTTCGGCGCGTGAAGGGCGAAGTCGCCCGCCGCCAGCGCGTGCTGCGCGTCCGCCATGTCCAGCATGCCATGGCCGCGGCCGAAACCGCCCGCGCCCGCGACGAGGCGGAGGGCCTTGCCCGCAATGTCGAGCGGCTGCGCAATGTGCGGAACGATCTTTTTACCGGGCAGGGCGTCGCAACTGGCGCGAATTTTGCAGCGATGCAGGAACTGGCGGGCCGTCTGGAACAGGCGGGGCGCCAGTTGGATGGTGCGCTCTACGATGCGCGCCGCAAGGTGGAGGTCAAGGAAGGCCTTTCCCTCGCGGCCAATCGGGATCGCGAAATCGCCGTGAAGCTCAAGGATCGCGCCCGCGCGGACCTGGAGGAATGGCGGGAGAACAAGCTTGCGGCTCTGCCGCGCTATCGCCGGATGCAGAGGACAGGAGATGTCTGACGTGAACATGCTGACCAGCCTCAAGGCGCTGCTCTTTTCCTCGGCGGCGACGCCGATGCCCGCCGATGGCGCGGCTGCGTCGGCCGTGCCTGCGGAGGGGGCGGCGGATTTCGCCCAGCTGCTGAACGGCACGATGGCCGCTTTGCCCGAAGCGCAGGAAAGCGCGGGGATCGCGGGCCCGCCGCAAGGGATCGCCCCGGCGGTCGCGGATGAAGCCGAGGGCATGGAGCCCGCACTGCCCAAGGCCGGCAAAGCCGATGGCGGCGATCCGGAGGTCGAGACGGCTTCCCCCTTGCCTTTCGGTCTGGCCAACGCATTGAGGGCGGTGCAGAGCCACCGCAAGGATTCGCTGCCGCTGCCGCCCGGACTTGCGAGGAAGATCGACGCGCCAGCCGAGGCCGCCGTTCGGGAGACGGCGCCTGCGGTGGATGCTGGCCCTATGGTGGATGCCGGCCCTGCGGTGGATAGCGGTTCCGTCGAGGAGGTCGCGGCGGAAATGCCTGCTGCGGCGCCGGTCGCGATGGAAGAGGGCGAGGTCGGCGGGCCGGAACTGCCGGTCGCGACGCCCGATCCCCAGGTCAAGGCCCCGCGCCCCGGCAAGGAAACCAGGCCGGAAAAGGTGGATGCCTTGCCCGAAGCCGCGGCGGTGGAGCATGCCGACGAGCCGGCGGAAGCCGAGCCGGGCGACAGCGACAGGCCGAAGGAGCAGGCCGAGGCGGCACAGGCTCCGGCAACGGTCGTCGCTGCTGTCCAGATGCCGGCCCCGCCAAGCGTTCCGGCGCAGGCGCTGCCGCCATCCACAGCCCCGGTCGCGCAAACGGCGCCCGCCAAGCCGGATCGCGGCAAGAATCTGCCGGTAGCGGCGCCCTTGCCGCCTCAGTCTGCCGGACAGCCGGTTCCCGCCCAGTCGACGGTTGAACCGACTCCCGTGGCGGACGCCCCTGTGCAGCCAGCCATTGAAGCGCCTGCGGCATCGGCCGACCAGCCGGAAGGCCCGGTTCCCGCTGCGCATCCCGGCAGCGGCCCGGTGAAGTCCGAGGCGCTCGCCCTGCTCCAGCTCGTGCGCGATCAGGTCGCTGCCCGCCAGCCGGGCACGCCGGTCCGCGCCGGGGAACCGCTCGCGGCCCGCGTCGAAACGGGCAGGGCCGCCACGCCGGTCGATGCCGTGCCGGCCCATGCCGTCCAGCATGACCCGGTCGATGCCGTGCCCCCGATGCCGCTCGCCCAGCCCGTTTCCGCGCAGCCGGTGCCGTCGGCCGTCGCGCCGCCGCCGGCCGACCTGTCCGCCAGCCTTGGCGCGCAGATCGTCGACATGGGCGTTTCCGGCCAGTGGATCGACGGCCTCGCCCGCGAGATTGCCGGGCTGTCCGCGAACGGTGCGCAGGGGCGGTTCCAGATCAACGCCGACCAGCTTGGGGCCGTGCAGGTGGACATCCGCCAGGGCAGCGACGGCGCGGCGGTCAGCCTGACCGTCGCCAGCGAAGCCGCCGAAATGGCGCTGCGCCAGGACAGCGACCGTCTGCGCCTTGATGCCGGACTTTCGGCGGTGCGCATTGCCGAGGTGAAGATCGAACGCGCGCCTCCTGTCGCGGAAGCGGCGCGGGCGGACAGCGCCAATCAACAGCAATCCTCCCAGCAGCAGGGCGCGCAGCAACAGGGTTCCCAGGGCGCGAACGCATGGGCGAACAACGGCCAGAACATGGCGCAATCGCAGGGGCAGGGCCGTTGGCGTCCCCAGGAAAATAGCGCATTCGCCCCTAAAAATTCCGGCGATCCGGCCGTTCTTAACCATGACGAGCTGCGCCATGCCGGCAATCCCGCCGCGCGCGCGCTATGCCTGACGACATGGATTGCGGGGGACTTTGACCGATGAGTGACGACGCCAAGCCGAAGAAGAAAAAGGGCGGTGGGATGAAGATGATCCTGCTCATCGTCATCGCCATGGTCGTTGGCGGGGCGGGCGCGGCCGGCGGTCTTTACGCCGCGGGTTTCTTCAGCCCGAAGGAAGAAGGGCCGAAGGAAGATCCGAACAAGCCCGTGCTCGTGCTGGCGGGGGAAAATGCCGAGGAAGTGGCGAAGGCCCATGGCTATGCCGGCGGTGGCGGCGGCGAAGGCGGCGGGCATGAGGGCGGCGGCGGGGGTCATGCCCCTTCGGGCGTCCATGTCCCGGCCAAGGGCATCGACCTGCCCAGCCCGGCCAATCCCGCGGCCTATCAGGCGACCTATTTCCAGCTTCAGACGCCGTTCACCTCCAACATGTCGGATACGGACGCCTTTGCGCAGATTTCCATCGCCGTTTCGACCTATTACGACATTCGCGTTGTCGAGGCGATCAAGGTCCATGAGATGGCGATTCGCAGCCAGGTCCTGATGATGCTGGCCGAACAGCCGGTGGAGGCGCTGTCGACGCCGGAGGGGAAAAGGGCGCTTCAGGGGAAGATCAAGGGCATTATTAACGACATTCTGAAGCAGAAGACGGGCTATGGCGGCGTCGATAACGTTTATTTTACCAATTTCGTTATTCAATAGGGCTGCCTGATCGGCGGGAAGTCCCCCGCCCGGGACGGCTGGGGACTGAAATGACCGACGTTCAAGCCTACGCCTTCGGGCGGGGGGAATCGCAGGCGCCGCTGATGCTGTCGGGGCTGGACCGGCTGGGCGAAAAGCTCGGCCGGCGTTTGCGCGCCCTGATCGAGCCGATCGCCGGGGTTCGCCCGCATGTCGCCGCGCAGGACGCGCGCGCGCTGGAATTCGGCGCCTGGGCGCATGAGGTGCCCGGCTCCTCCAGCATCGGCGTCTATCGCCTGGCGCCGCTCAAGGGGCAGGTGCTGCTGCGGCTCGATGCGGCGATGATCTCGACGCTGGTCGACTGTTTCTATGGCGGCATCGGCAATCGTGCGCTGCCGCCGCGCGGCGAGTTCACGCCGACCGAAGATCGCCTGATCGCGCGGATTTCCGATGCCTTCATGGCCCGGCTGGTGGAATGCTGGAGCGACATGCTGGCCATAGAGGCCGGTCTGATCGTCCGGGAAACCGGCATCGGCTTCGCCGCCGCGGCCCAGCCGGGCGAGCAGATGGTGCTGCAACGCTTCCTGATCAGCATCAGCCGCGATGCCGAATGGCCCGTCGACCTGCTGTTCCCGCTGTCCGCGCTGCGCGCCGTCGAGTCGTTGACGGGCAGTCGCATCCCGATCGACGACGAACGCGCCGACCCGGTGTGGCAGGCGCGCATCGCCCACCGCATGCGCGACATCCGCCTGCCCGCCCGCACGGTGCTGGCGCGTCCTGACCTGTCCCTGGCCGAGCTGATGCAGCTCAAGGCCGGCGACATCATTCCCGTCACCATCAACCGCAGCCTGCCGCTGATCGTGGGCGACCGTATCGTCGCGCACGGCTCCATCGGCGAACAGGATGGCCGCGCCGCATTCCAGATCGAAAAGCTTGCACAGGAAACCGGACAATGAGCGACATGAGCGAAGCCCCCCGCCTTGACAGCGTGGGCGAGGACAGCATTTCCCGCATGGTGAACAACCGCCAGTTCCGGTTGCTGGCCGACATTCCCGTCCGCATGTCGGTGGAGGTCGGGTCGACCTCGCTCCGGCTGGCGGAGGTCATGGATCTGAGCGAAGGAAGCGTCGTGGAACTGGACCGCCAGGCCGACGACCTGCTCGACATCATGGTCAACGGCGCGCTGATCGCCAAGGGAGAGGTGGTGACGGTGAACGGCCGCTACGGCATCCGCATCGTCGAAATCGCGGCTGCCGAAAGCCGGCTGGCGGGCGTCGAGCGGCGCGGCTGAAGCGCAGGCGGCAGATTTACCGCTTGCCTTGCGCGCCAATCTTTCGGAACGGATGACGAATTAACCATCTTCGCGGAAAGCCCTCATGATCTGGTATTTCGTCAAGCTGCTGATTTTATTGCCTCTGGTCGGCGGCATGGCCTTCGGCGCGCTGTGGCTGTGGCGCAAATATCAGCCGGGCATGATGGCGGGGCAGAACGACCGGTCGCTCAAGGTGCTGGAAGCATTGCCGATGGGGACGTTCGGCAAGCTCGCCGTCGTGGAGTTCGAGGGGAAGAAGATCCTGCTTTCCGTGACGCGGGGGCGGATCGAGAAGATCGCGGAAGGCGACCCTTATCGTGCCGGGCGCTGACCTGCTTGCCACCGTCATTCCGGCGCAGGCGGGAACCCCTCTCCGGACCTCGGGTCCGCAGGCTGCTGCCGGGGGATGGGTCCCCGCCTGCGCGGGGATGATGAAATGGGGCGTGGTGGCGCTGCTGCTGCTGACCCTGGTCCTTGCCATGCCCGCCTTTGCGCAGGCCGCGCCCGCCGCTCCGGCGCCCGTCGACAATGGCGGCGCGCTGAGCCGCGCCATGGGGCAGATCAGCGGCGACGGCCGTTCGCTGTCCCTATCGCTGCAGATCCTGATCCTCATGAGCCTGCTGACGGTGTTGCCGTCGCTGATCCTCATGATGACCAGCTTCACCCGCATCATCATCGTCCTGTCGCTGCTGCGTCAGGCGCTTGGCCTGCAACAGACGCCGCCCAATCAGGTGCTGGTCGGCCTGTCGCTGTTCCTCTCCCTGTTCGTGATGCGGCCGGCCATTGACCAGATCAACGCCCAGGCCTTCGATCCCTATGGCAAGGGGCAGATTTCCATCGAGGAGGCGGTGGGCCGTTCGGGCAAGGTGCTGCACGGCTTCATGACCAAGCAGACCCGCGAGACGGACCTCAAGCTCTTCTCCAATCTGGCGGAGGCGCCGGCCTTCCGCTCGCCCGCCGACATTCCCTTCTCCATCCTGCTGCCGGCCTTTGTGACGTCGGAACTGAAGACCGCTTTCCAGATCGGCTTCATGATCTTCCTGCCGTTCCTGATCATCGACCTTGTGGTCGCATCGACGCTGATGGCGCTCGGCATGATGATGCTGTCGCCCACGATCATCTCCATGCCGTTCAAGCTGCTGCTGTTCGTGCTGGTGGACGGCTGGGCGTTGACCATGGGTTCGCTGGCCGGATCGTTCGCGACATGAAGGGCTGGCGCTTCTCTCCTCCAGACGGCTCCGGGGCGGGCTGATCCATGGAAAACGCCGATTTCTTCATGGGGCTGGCGCAGCAGGCGCTGTGGATCACGGCGCTGGCGGCAGCGCCGATCCTGATTCCCGCGCTGATCGCAGGCGTCGTCATCGGCATGGTGCAGGCCGCGACCTCCATCAATGAACAGACGCTGGCCTTCATCCCCAAGATCATCGTCGTCGGCGCGATGCTGGTGCTGTTCGGCGGTTCCATCATGGTGCTGATCGCCGATTTCACGCGCGAGATTTTCGAGCGCATTCCGGACCTGCTGCAATGATCGCGCCGGGCTTCGCCCCAGGCTTTGTCAATGTGGAAGTCCAGCTCTGGATCTGGCTGATCGCCATGATCCGCCCCGGCGCCGCCTTCATCGCCGCGCCCGTCTTCGGCGCGCCCGCCGTGCCGTTGCAATTGCGGCTGATCCTGTCGCTGGCGCTGGGCATGGCAGCGCTCAACAGCGTGCCTATCCAGCTTCCCGCCGACGGCGTCGCCAGTTTCCAGGGCGTGATGCTGGTCGCGGGTGAGGTGCTTGCCGGCCTCGCCATCGGTTTTGCCGTGCAGATCGGCTATGCCGCCGCGCTGGTGGCCGGGGAGGCTATCGGCAACACCATGGGCCTCAATTTCGCGGCGATGGTCGATCCTTCGTCGGGTCAGGCGACGCAGGCGGTGGGCCAGTTCCTCTCCATCCTGTCGACCTTCCTGCTGCTGGCGATGGACGGGCATCTGATGCTGGTGAGCTTTGTCGTGCAAAGCTATCAGGCGCTGCCGCCGGGTGGCGCGATGCTGAGCAACGATGCGGTCTGGCACCTGATCGAATTCGGCGGCGCGCTGCTCGGCGCGGGCGTCACCATCGCGCTGCCGGTCGGTTTCGCGCTGGTGCTGGTGCAGATCGTCATGGGCATGCTGGCGCGCACAGCGCCCGCGCTCAACCTGTTCGCGGTCGGTATGCCGGTGGCGCTGATGGCGGGGCTCATCCTGCTGGCCGTCACCGCGCCGATCATGGGGGAAGGGATCACCGCCGCCCTGAAGGCCGGGCTGGACCAGGCCCAGACCATCGCTGAGGGGCACTGACCATGGCCGGGAGCAATGGCGGCGGCGAAAAGACCGAGAAGCCGACAGCCAAGAAGCTGAAGGACGCGGCCAAGAATGGCGACATTCTCCAGTCCCGCGATCTCGCCACTGCATTGGTGGTGATGGCCGGCATTGGCTGGATCGCGGTCACCGGGCCATCGATGGTCGAATCCCTGTCCGACATGCTGATAGAGGCGTTGCGTTTCCGGCGGGAGGACATCGTGAATTTCGCGCCGGCCGACCGGGGCATCGCGCTCCTGTCCGGCATCGCCCTGCCGGTCGCGGGGATATTGCTGGCGACCTTGCTGGCTGCCATTGCGGGGCCGGCGCTGCTCGGCTCGCTCGGCTTCCGTCCCGGCGCCTTCGCGCCCAAGGCGTCGAAGCTCAATCCCGCCGCCGGCCTCAAGCGCATGTTCGGGCTCCAGGGGCTGATCGAACTGGTCAAGTCCGTCGCCAAGGTCGCGCTGCTGGGCGCGATCGGCGTCTGGATGATCTGGGACCGGCTGACGGAGATCGTCGGGCTGGGCAAGGCGGGGCTGGCGCCCGCCATGGCGGACCTTGGCAACATGTTCATCATGACCTGCCTGATCATGGCGGGGGGCCTGTTCCTGATCGCGGGCATCGACGTTCCCGCCCAGCTCATGCAGCGGTTCAGGCGGCTGTCGATGACCAAGCAGGAGATCAAGGACGAGCATAAGGAGAGCGAAGGTTCCCCCGAGCTGAAAGGCCATATCCGCCGCAAGCAATATGAGGTGCTGAGCGGTTCGACCCGCAAGGCGGTGGCGGAGGCCAGCGTCATCATCACCAACCCCACCCATTTCGCCGTCGCCTTGCGCTACAAGCCGGGGCAGGACGCCGCGCCGGTGGTGGTGGCGCGCGGCTGTGACGCGGTGGCGGCGGCGATCCGCGACCTTGCCGACCAGAACGGGGTCACGGTGCTGCAATATCCCGAACTGGCCCGCGCCATATACTTCACCTCGCGCGCCGGGCAGATCGTCAATGAAGGGCTGTACATGGCGGTCGCGACCGTCCTTGCCTTCGTCTTCCGGGTGGAGAATCGGGTGGCGAGCGAGATGGACCGGCCATTCATCACCGTGCCGGACGATCTGCGCTTCGACGCGGACGGCAAAAAATCATCTTGATAATCAGCGGTTTCCTGAAAATCGATCGTCCTTAACTTAAGTTTAGGACTTAATATCCGTATAATCTTCACGGGGACGCATTAGGATGTGCGTCATGAACGACTATATTTCGCGGACTGAACTGTCGGTGGAGCGCGGCGCGACCCGCGCGCCGTCCGCCGTGTCCGCGATTGCGCCCATTTCATCGGCCGCCACCGTGCATCAGGGCGGTGGATCGTCCCGGCAGGCGCCGACGCCCGAGGATCAGTCGGGCGTGGAAGAAAGCATCGCGACCAGCGCCGAATATGCCAAGGTGCATGCCCGCATTGCCGACATTCTGGCTGAATTGCGCAGTCAGGGCGGCACGGTGACGGTCGACGGAGCAGCCGACGAAATCCAGTCGATGCTGCCCGAGCCGCAGATACTGGTCCCCTTGCCCCCGGCCTCCAAGGAGGCGGTGGAAAGCACGATCCGCGTCGCCAAGCGCATCGCGGAGCAGGCCGCCTATGCCCATGCGGCGCAGGCCAACATCCGTCGCGGCGCGGTCGATCAGATTCTGTCTCCGGGCGTTTGAGCCGGGTTCGTCGCGGCGCTCCTGCGCCTGCTCGCGAGCGTGCCGTTACAGGCGGCGTTGAGAAATTCAGGACTGTGGTCTGAGCGGTTGGGGTGGATTGCCGACATTCCCCCTCCCTCAGGCGGGAGGGGGTTAGGGGGTGGGCTGGCGCGGCATCTGCGCTGTTTTGCAACGGCTAAGTCAGCAGCTCGCTGCGCTCGCGCCCACCCCTAACCCCTCCCGCTTGCGGGAGGGGAATGTCTTGGATTGGCCAATCCCGGACATTTCGAAATTCGTCCACGCGGCCTGGATGTTGCGTCGGTGAGGTGGGCTCCTGCCTTCCCCCCTGAAAATCATTCCTAAAGGTCTTCGCGCTAGGGCCGTTCTCTCTCTTGAAAGGACGGCCAATGACTTCGGTGAGCAGCAGCATCTTGACGGCGCTAGGCGCGGGATCGGGCATCGACACCGCGTCGCTCGTCTCCAGCCTGGTCAGCGCCACCAAGGAACCGCGCCAGACGGCCATCACCAGTCGCCAGACGCTGAACACCGCGCGGATTTCCGCCCTGGCGTCGGCCTCCAGTTCGCTCGACACCTTTGCCGATGCGCTGAACAGCCTGCTCGCGGGCACCGGCTATTCGGGCGCGCCGGCTTCCAACGACCCCAGCATCGCTTCGGTCAGCGCGCTGCCCGGCGGCACGCCCACCGGCCTTCCGGCGCAGATCGAAGTGCGTAACCTGGCGACCAGCCGGACGCTGGTGTCGGCGGTCAACGCGAACACCGATGCGGCAAGCGGCGCGGCGGCGACCGTGGGCACGGGCACGCTGATGCTGAAGGTCGGTTCCGGCGCGGCGGTTCCCGTCACCATCACCTCGGCCAACAACAGCTATGCCGGCCTTGCCGCCGCCATCAACGCGTCCGGTACCGGCGTCACCGCCTCCGTCATCACCGATTCGCAGGGCACCCGCCTGATGATGAAGGGGCCGACCGGTGCGGCCAACGACATCTCGCTGACGGTTTCTTCCTCCACCCCCGATGCCAGCGGCGCGTCCCTGGACCAGTTCGCCTGGACCAAGGCCAGCGTCCCGGCCGGCAGCACCATGGCCAGCGCCGCCGACCCGGCGGACGCGGTGATCCTGCTCGACGGCGTGGAGCAGCATTATGCCGGCAACACCATCGACGGCGCGATCCCCTATCTGCGCATCGACCTCAACAAGGCGGCGCCTGGGACCAGCGTCACGCTCGCCACGACAGAGCCGACCACGTCGATGCGCGACCTGATGGTCGAATTCGTCGACGCCTACAACACGCTGATGAAGGCGCTGAACACCGCCACCTCCACCGGCACGGACTCGTCCAATGCGGGCGTGCTGAACGGAGAATCCTCGATCCGCGACATGAAGCGGCAGCTTTCGCAGATGGTGTCGGCCCAGCTCAGCAGCACCGGCGCCTACAAGACGCTGAACGACCTGGGCGTCAGCACCAATCGCGACGGTACGCTGTCGCTCGATACCAAGGCGCTGGACAAGGCGATCGCGGCCGATCCGAAGGCGATCACGCAATTGCTGAACCCGTCGGTCAAGACCGCCACGAATATCGGCCTTGCCGGCCTGATGGACAGCGTGCGCGACAATATCAAGAAGGATGGCGGACCGCTCGCCACCACGCAGGACAAATATGAGAAGCTGGCGAAGGATCTGACGGATCAGCTCGACAAGCTCGATACCCAGATGACCAACTATCAGGAACAGCTCACCAAGGTCTATTCGGCCATGGAAACGCGCCTGTCGGCGTTGAAGGCGACGCAAAGCTATCTCCAGCAGCAGGTCGCCCTCTGGACCAAAAACGACAATTAATACCGAAAGGGTCGGAATATCATGTTCTACAATCATGGCGGGTTCGGCGGCACGGCAGCGGCGCGGCGCTATGCGGCGGTCCATTCGGGCAGCCGGATCGAGGGTGCGACGCCCCACGCGCTGGTCAAGGTGCTGTTCGACGAGCTGCTGCTGGCGCTGGATGCCGCCGCGCTGGCGGAACGCAATGGCGACCGGCTCAAGGTTTCGGACAAGCAGGCCCGCGCCATGTCGATCCTCTTCGCGCTGGAATCGAGCCTCGATTTCGACAAGGGCGGAGACATCGCCACTGGCCTCGCCCAGATCTACCGCGAAGCGCGGCGCCTACTGCTCGTCAGCGCCAAGGAGCATGATGCCGCGCCGGTGGAGCAGGCCCGCCTGATGATCGGCGAGATCGCGGAGGCGTGGAACCAGATCGGCTGAAGGCGTCCGTCATCCCGGCCTTCGCCGGATGACGGCATGTTGCACGGGGTTGCGCCTTCAAAGGCGCGCTTGTATAGGCAGCGCTCGCAAAGGGCGGCCCGGCGGGGGCCGCCTTTTTGCGTTTCGGACTTTGTTTGCATCAGCCCAGAAAGGGAAGGACCATGTCGATTACGCCGCTCATGCCCGTTTACCCCCGGTGCGATGTACGCCCGGTCCGAGGCGAGGGCTGCTATCTGATCGGGGAACGCGGCGAGCGCTATCTGGATTTCGCCAGCGGCATCGCGGTCAACCTGCTGGGCCATGGCCATCCCAAGCTGGTCAAGGCGATCGCGGATCAGGCCGCGACGCTGATGCACACGTCGAACCTCTACGGCATGCCGCTGGGCGAGAAATTCGCGCAGCGTCTGGTCGACACGACCTTTGCCGATACGGTGTTCTTCACCAATTCGGGCGCGGAAGCGGTGGAATGCGCGATCAAGACCGCGCGCCGTTACCACTATGCCAATGGCGAGGCGCACCGGCACAAGATCATCAGCTTCGACAACGCCTTCCATGGGCGGACGCTGGGGACGATCTCCGCCACCAGCCAGCCCAAGATGCGCGACGGTTTCGAACCGCTGCTGCCCGGCTTCACCGTGGTGCCGTTCAACGATCTGGAGGCCGCGACGGCCGCCGTCGATGAGAACACCGCCGGTTTCCTGGTGGAAACGGTGCAGGGCGAAGGCGGCGTGACGCCGGCGACGCAGGAGTTTCTGAGCGGCCTGCGCAAGCTGTGCGACGACCAGGGCCTGCTGCTGATCCTGGACGAGGTGCAGTGCGGCTATGCCCGCACCGGCACCTTCTTCGCCCATGAGCAATATGGCCTGACCCCCGACATCATGGCGGTGGCCAAGGGCATCGGCGCTGGCTTCCCGCTGGGCGCCTGCCTCGCGACCGAGGAAGCGGCCAAGGGCATGGTGTTCGGCACCCATGGGTCGACCTATGGCGGCAATCCGCTGGCCATGGCCGTCGGGCTGACCGTGCTGGACGAAGTGCTGGGCGAGGGTTTCCTCGACCATGTGAAGGGCATCGGCGCGCGCCTGCGTTCGGCGTTGGAGCAGCTTATCCCCAATCACGACATGTTCGAGGATGTGCGTGGGCTGGGCCTGATGCTGGGCGTCAAGCTGAAGGATGATTTCGATGCCCGCGCCTTCGTGGCGCATCTGCGCGACAATCATGGCCTGCTGACGGTGTCGGCGGGACAGAATGTCGTGCGCATCCTGCCGCCGCTCGTGATCGAGGAAAGCCATGTCGCGGAATGCGTCGAACGGCTTTCCGCCGGCGCGCGGAGCTTTGCGGAGGCTGCGGCCTGAATTAATCTCCGTTCGCCCGAACGGGTTGAGGGGGTTCCTCATGACCAATCATTTCCTGAATCTGAGTGACGCCGGCGGCGATGCGATCGCCGCCATGATTGCCGACGCCATCGACCGGAAGGCCGCGCGCAAAGCTTGGCCCAAGGGCAAAGCGGATGCGGATGCGCCGCTCGCCGGTCACACGCTGGCGATGATCTTCGAGAAGAATTCGACCCGCACCCGCGTGTCGTTCGACATGGCGATCCGCCAGTTGGGCGGCACATCGCTGATCCTGGACGGCGCGACCAGCCAGCTTGGCCGGGGCGAGACGATTGCGGACACCGCCCGCGTGCTGAGCCGCATGGCCGACGCCATCATGATTCGCACCGACGATCATGCGAAGATCCAGGAAATGGCGCATTACGCCAGCGTTCCGGTGATCAATGGCCTGACCGACCTGTCGCACCCCTGCCAGATCGTCGCCGACCTGCTGACCGTGGTGGAGCATGGCGTGGCATTGCCCGGCAGCCAATGGGCATGGCTGGGCGACGGCAACAATGTCCTCCATTCCATCGTCGAGGCGGCGGGCCTGATGAAGTTCGGCGTGCGCATCGCCGTGCCGGAGGGTTATGACCCCGACCCGTCCTTCGAGGCCGAAGCGCAGGCCCGTGGCGCCGCCATCCTGCGCACCCGCGATCCGCAGGCGGCGGTGGCCGGCGCGGACATCGTCGTCACCGACACCTGGATCTCCATGGGCCAGGCCCATGCCGAGGAGAAGCTCAAGGCGATGATGCCCTATCAGGTGACGCCGGAACTGATGGCGCTGGCGAAGCCCGCGGCGAAGTTCCTCCATTGCCTGCCCGCCCATCGCGGCGAGGAAGTGGTGGAAGCGGTGATAGACGGGCCGCAATCGGTGATCTGGGATGAGGCGGAAAACCGTATCCATGCGCAGAAGTCGGTGCTGCTCTGGGCGTTGGGCCGGCTTGGTTGAGTTTGGGGCTCCTGCGCGGCCAGGAGCCCGGTCCCGCCCTTCGCAGATTATCGCATCGCCTGAACCGGGTTCCCGCCGGCGCGGGAGCACGACCTGTCCCAAGGAGCGGGCCGCGATCAGACCGTCCGCATCCCACCGATCAAGCCCAAACCCAAGTGCATTTGCATGCCCGGGCATCGCAACCTATCTAAGCGCCTTTGCATGATCGGCGCGCCCCGGCGCGCCGCACGGAGCCTGACTTGACCTCTTCCGCTACCCTTGACCAGGCCCTTGGCTTCACCATCCCCTCCCGCCACGCGCGCGGGCGGATCGTGCGGCTGGGGCCGGTGCTAGACGATGTCCTTGCCGCCCATGCCTATCCGCCGCAGATCGAGCGGCTGCTCGCCTCCGCATTGGTGCTGGCGGCGTTGCTCGGCTCGACGCTCAAGGATGCGGGCGGGCAGCTCACGCTTCAGGCGCAGACCGAAAATGGCGTCGTCAGCCTGCTGGTGGCGGACTATAAGGGCGGCGAGGTGCGCGGCTATGCCAAGTTCGATGCCGACCGGCTGGCCGAACTGGGCCCCGATCCGACGCTGTTCGGCCTGTTCGGCAAGGGCTATCTCGCCATCACCTTCGACCAGGCGGTGACCGGCGAGCGCTATCAGGGCATCGTCCCGCTGGACGGCGAATCGCTTGCCGATGCGGCGGAACATTATTTCTTCCAGTCCGAACAGATCCCCAGCATCATCCAGATCGCCACGCGCCACGACGCGGGGGAGGGGTGCCTTGCCGCCGGCCTGCTGCTCCAGCACCTGCCCGAGGGGGAAGTCGGGCGGGAACGGCTGCATGTCCGCCACGACCATCCGGAATGGGAGCATGTCCAGGCGCTGGCCCACACGCTCAAGGACGCGGAACTGACCGACAACGCGCTGCCGCTGTCCGACATCGTCTGGCGGCTGTTCCACGAAGAGGAGGAGGTGCGCGTCACCGATCCCACGGCGCTCAGCAAGGGGTGCCGTTGCGACCTCGATCATATCCGCAGCGTCATCGGCCGCTTTCCGGCGGCGGAGCGGGCGGACATGGCGGATGATCAGGGCATTATCGGCGTGGATTGCGCCTTCTGCTCGCGTCTTTTCCCGGTCGCGCTCGCCAGCTTTGCGGAGGAATGAGCGGGCGCCCTCCTTATTGCTATCAAATTGCCGCAATTGACGCGCAAGGCTGATCTGGATCAGTAACGATCGACAGGGGGATCGGAATGGTGGCAAAGCGGCGCGCCCTTGGTGCGGCGGCGATGATGATGGCGGTTTCTGCCGTGCAGGCGGCCGCGCCCGCGTCGCGCCTGCCCAAGGGACTGGAGACGGGTGAATGGGAATTGCGCGGGCGGGGCGAGGATGGCGCCGCGCGCAAGCTCTGCGTCTCCAGCCTCAGCCAGCTTCTGCAAAGCCGCCACGCTGGCCATGCCTGCAAGAGCTTCACCGTCAGCGATGTCGCCAACCGGCTGGTCGTCACCTATGAATGCGGCGCGGCGGGCAATGGGCGGACGGACCTGCGCGTCGAAACGTCCCGGCTGGTGCAGATCCAGTCGCAGGGCATTGCCGACGGCGCGCCCTTCGCCTTCGCGCTGGAGGGCCGCTGGCTCGGCGCCTGCCATTAGGCGCGACCGGCTTGCGCTGACGCGTCGGGAGGCGTAGCGCGGCGCTCATGGTTGCCCATAACGGAAAATTCGCCGTCGTTCTGCTGTCGGGCGGGCTCGACTCCATGGTGGCGGGCGGGCTGGCGCGCGAGGCCGGTTATCGCCTGTTCGCCCTGTCGATCGACTATAATCAGCGCCATCGGCTGGAATTGCAGGCGGCGGGTCGAGTCGCGTCGGCGCTGAACGCCATCTCGCATATTGTGCTGCCGCTGGACCTGACGGCCTTTGGCGGGTCTGCGCTCACCGCGGACATTGCCGTGCCCAAGGGCGGCGTCGGGACCGGCATTCCCGTCACCTATGTGCCCGCGCGCAACACCATATTCCTGTCGCTGACCCTGGGCCTGGCCGAGGTGGCGGGCGCGAATGACGTGTTCATCGGCGTCAATGCGCTCGATTATTCGGGCTATCCCGATTGCCGGCCGGAGTTCATCGACGCCTTTCAGAAGATGGCCGCGCTCGCCACCAAGGCAGGGGTGGAGGGGAATCCGGTCCGGATCAATGCCCCGCTCCAGCATATGAGCAAGGCGGACATCGTGCGCGAAGCCTATCGGCTGGGGCTGGATACGGGGCTGAGCTGGTCCTGCTACGATCCGACGCCGGACGGCAGGCATTGCGGCCTGTGCGACAGTTGCCGCCTGCGGTCCAAGGGTTTCGTGGAGGCCGGTCTGCCCGATCCCACCGACTATGCGGTGAAGCCCTGACGCCATGAGCTACGCCGTCAAGGAAATGTTCCTGACCCTTCAGGGAGAGGGCGTCCATGCCGGCCGCCGGGCGGTCTTCCTGCGCTTTGCCGGTTGCAACCTCTGGACCGGGCGGGAGCAGGACAGGGCAAGCGCCGTCTGCCGCTTTTGCGACACCGATTTCGTCGGCACCGACGGCGATGGCGGGGGCAGGTTCGCGGATGCGGACGGTCTGGCCGAGGCCGCGCTCGCCTTTTGGGGCGAGGGGCGGGAGGGGCGCTATATCGTGCTGACCGGCGGGGAACCGATGCTTCAGGTGGACGATGCGCTGGTCGATGCGCTCCATGCGCGCGGCTTTGCCATTGCGATCGAGAGCAACGGCACCTTGCCCGCGCATCCGGGGCTGGACTGGGTCTGCATCAGCCCCAAGGCGGGCAGCGAGGTGGTCCAGCGCAGCGGCAATGAGCTGAAGCTGGTCTGGCCGCAGCCGGGGCGGGGGCACAGCCTGGCGGATGTCGAGGATATGGAGCGCTGGGCCTTCGATCATTGGCTGGTGCAGCCGCTGGACGATCCGAAGGCAGCGGAAAACGCGCGGGCGGCGGTGGATTTGGTGATGGGGCGGCCCCGCTGGCGGCTCAGCCTTCAGTCGCACAAATATCTGGGATTGCGCTGAGGGCCGTGGCCTGCCTCAGGGGAAGCTTCCATCCTGGAGCGATGAAAACCGCTCTGGTCGCTGAAAACCGTCGCTGACGTCGGGCCGGCCCGCCCCCCTGCCCCCTCCCGTTTGCGGGAGGAGGAATGTCGTGATTGGCGCCGTTGCCTTAAGGCTGAACGCCGATCTTCTGGTTCCATGCGAGCTGGCATGCGGGCAGCATCTTGCCCTTCTTCCAGCATTTGGGGTCGAAGGACGGCAGGGTCAGCGAATAGCTGCGTCCCGGATCGCCGTAAAATTGCTCGCCCGCCAGGACCAGCGACTTCTTGATCGACCCCAGTCCGTTGCGCGCCACATCGTTCAGCGTGCCCCGCTGGGCAAAGATCGCCTGCCGTCCGACCAGCGCCGCCGCCTGGCAGAAGCCGCGTTGCGCCTGCACCGTCGAATAGCCGGAATAGATGCGCGTGCCATATTGGTCCGATGCCATCTGGCCGGGCTTGCCCTTGCCGACCGTCCGCTGGAAATAGCCGAGCAGCGTCGTCTGCGCGGCGTCCAGTTCGGCGTCATGATGGGCGATCATGGCGTTGTAATTGCTGATCGACAGCAGGGTCGGCTCAAACTGGCATTGCAGGGCCGCGACGTTCAACGCCGCGCGCAGGTTCCACACCAGCCCGGCCTTGACCTCCGCCGCGGTCGCGCCCGGCAGGCCCAGCGCGGTCGTGGCTTCGGCGTCGGTCAGGGGCGGGGTCGAGAAATCGGGCGGCGACCAGAAGAATTGCGCGGCGGCCGGCTGCGCCATCAGCGCCGCCGCCGTCATGGCCAGCCCCAGCACGACCCGGCGTCCCAGGGATCGGTGCCCAATGGAACGGCCCACATAACGCAATGTCATTGAAATCCCTCTTTGTAACGAGCGCTGCGAACTATCTCCCGCCCGTCTGTATCATGCCTGAACGCGGACGCCAGCCTATTGATCCGACAGCACTTCGGTATCGGCCGCGGGCTTGCCCTCGCTCTCATTCTTCGCCGCCGCCGGAGCGGCCGCATTGTCGCTGCGGTTGGCGGGAAGCGCGACGGCCACGCCCTCGCTCTGCACCCCGTCCAGATCGGTCATGGCGTCGGTGGCGGTGCCGTCGACCACTTCCAGATTGTTCATCGGGACGGCGGTGCCGCTTTCCTTCTTGCTGCCGCATCCGGCCAGCGCCATGCAGCCGGCCGAAACCAATATTGCCATTGTCGTCTTGACGTCAGGACGCATCCGGGTCTCCTAAAGCGTTGCATGCCCGGCAGCCCCCCACCTGGCGAAAGCCGCGACCCTAGCGGCCCGTCCCGCATTGCTCAACCCCCGCTCCATCTGCCACCGGGCACCGGCGCAGGCGGCCGAGAAAGGCCGGGAAATGCCGGGCAAGCGCCGAGTCCAGCTCGGTCATCGATGCCTTCACGCCCAGCGCCGCCATGCTCGTCACAGGATATTCGGCCAGGCCGCACGGCACGATGCCTCCGAAATGGGACAGGTCGGGATCGACATTGATCGAAAAGCCATGAAGCGTGATCCAGCGCCGCACCCGGATGCCGAGGGCGCCGATCTTCGCCTCCCGCCCCTGGGCATCGTCGGTCCAGATGCCGATCCGTCCCTCCGCGCGCCGGGCCGCTATGCCGAAATCGGCCAGCGCGTCGATCATCCATCCCTCCAGGTGATGGACGAAATTGCGCACGTCCTTGCCCCGATTCCGCAGGTCGATGTTGAGATAGCCGATGCGCTGGCCCGGCCCATGATAGGTATAGCGTCCGCCCCGCCCCGCATCGTGCACCGGAAAGCGCGGGTCGAGCAGTTCGGCCGGATCGGCGCTGGTTCCGGCCGTGTAAAGCGGCGGATGTTCGAGCAGCCAGACCCGCTCTGCGGCCTGCCCCTCGAAGATCGCGGCGGCCCGGCCCTCCATCTCGGCCAGCGCCCGGGGGTAGTCGACGGGCGCGCTTTCCACGCGCCATTCCACGCTGGGGGCGGCAGGGGCTTGGACTGGGGATGGCGAGGACATGGCGCTTCCTTGACTTGGGCAGAGCGAGCGATCAAGTCTCCTCCGCGATTTTCAGAGCATCGGGTAGAGAACAGGGCGTAGAGATATGGCGACAATGTCCATCGGCAAGGCGTGGGAGGAGGCGGTCGCCTTCGTCGCGCGCGAAAGCAGCCTGCTGTTTCCCGTCGCCCTGCTGTTCGTCGCCCTGCCGGGCCTCATCCTTCAGGAGATGACGCCGCCGGAACTCGCCAAATGGAACCTGTCGGAAACCACCATGCCGCAGGTGCCGGGCAGCTTCTGGCTGGCGATGATGCTGGCGATGATCATCATCGGGTTCGGATCGCTGACCCTGTTGGCGCTCGCCCTGCGCCCGGGCATCAGCGTGGGAGAGGCGCTGCGGCTGAGCTTTGCGCGGCTTCCGGTGCTGCTGGGCGTGGCGCTGGTGGTCGCCGGTTTCCTGGCCGGCGCGGTGATCGCCGCCACCCTGGCGGTGACGATCCTGTCGCTCATCGCCAAGCCTGTGGGCGCGACGCTGGCGCTGCTGCTCGGCGCGGGAGTGGTGGCCGTCACCATCTTCGCGAGCGTGCGGCTGCTGTTGCTCAATCCCGTAGTGATCGACGGGACGGCGGGCGTCATGGCGTCGCTGCGCCATGGCTGGGCGCTGACCAGGGGGCATTTCTGGCGGTTGTTCGGCTTCATCGTGGCGCTGACGCTGTTGTCCGCCATTGTCGGCGGCGCGGCGCAGGCGGTGTTCGGCCTGATCGGGACGTTGATCGGCGGTCCGACGGGCGGCCGGCTGATCGGCGGCGTGGCTGCCGCTGTCGTGTCGACGGTGGTGCAGGTCTATATGCTGGTGATGCTGGCGCGGCTCTATCGTCAGGCGGAGGGCAGCTGACCCAGCACCGGCACATGCGGCGCGGCGTCGGGCGACAAAAGCCCCGCAAGTCGGGGATCGGCGAAGATTTCCACTTCACGCCTGTAGGGCACGAAGCCCGCCTTGCGGTAAAATCCCAGCGCCGCGGGGCTGTCGAGCGTGCAGCTATGCACCCAGAAGCGCGTGACCTCCTTGCGCCAGGCCAGCGCCTTGGCCTGCGCCATCAGCCATCGGCCCAGACCCTTGCCGGTCAATTCCGGGATCAGTCCGAAAAAGGCCAGCTCGCAGTCGGGCAATGAACGGAAGTCGAGTTCCAGCAGCCCCACCTCCACGCCCCGGGGATCGGTGACGGCATAGACCTCGACCGCGGGATCGTGAATGATCGCGCTCAGCGCGGCGTCGTCCATCACCAGGCGGGAGAACCAGAGCCACGGCTCCCCCACGCGCCGGAACAGCGCGCGATAGGCCTCTGGCGTCGGCGCCTTCCATGGCACCAGCCGCAACGGGGCGGGCGGGATGGGGGCGGGTTTCGGCCGCTCCCGCATTTCCAGATGGGTGACGATCGTCGCGATCCGATCGTCGGGAACCGGCGTCAGGCCCATGCTCAGCTCCAGCTCGCCATCGGCGGCAGGCTCATCAGGATCGCGTCGACATTGCCCCCGGTCTTCAGCCCGAACAGCGTGCCGCGGTCATGCACCAGGTTGAATTCGGCGTAGCGGCCGCGCCATTCGAGCATGCGGGCATGATCCTCCCGCGACCAGCTTTCCCCCATGCGCCGCCGGACGATGGGCGGGAAGGCCTTGAGGAACGCCTCGCCCACGTCCCGCGTGAAGGCGAAATTCGCGTCGAAATCGCCCTCCAGATGGTCGTAGAATATTCCGCCGACGCCGCGATGGACGCCGCGATGCGGAATGAAGAAATAATCGTCCGCCCATGCCTTGAAACGGGGATAATAGTCCGGGTCATGGGCGTCGCAGGCGGCCTTCAGCACATCATGGAAATGGGCCGTGTCCTCCTCGCGCGGCAGGGGAGGGTTGAGATCCGCGCCGCCGCCGAACCAGCTTTTGGACGTCCTCAGATAGCGCGTGTTCATATGCACGGCGGGCACATGGGGATTGGCCATGTGCGCGACCAGGCTGATGCCGGTGGCGAAGAAGCTCGGGTCTTCGCTCGCGCCGTGGATGGTCCTGGCGAACTCCGGAGAGAAGGCGCCGCCCACGGTCGAGACGTTGACGCCGACCTTCTCGAACACCTTGCCCTTCATGACGCCGCGCACGCCGCCGCCGCCTTCGCCGGGCGCTAGGCCGGGCGCCTCCCGATTCCAGGCGATATAGTCGAAGCGGGCGTCGGACCCCGCCTCCCGCTCGATCGCCTCGAATTCGGCGCAGATGCGGTCCCTCAGCGATTCGAACCAGTCGCGGGCGGCTTGCTGTTGCGGGTCGAGCGCCAACGTCATTTTCGGTAACTCTGTCATTGCGGGAAACTTCCGGTCTGGCGAAGGGCCTCTGCTATCGCGATGCCCGTGGAAACGGCGATGTTCAAGGACCGAAAGCCCGGCGCCATCGGAATGCGCACGCGCACATCGGCCAGATCGCGCACGCTGTCGGGGACGCCGGCGCTCTCCGATCCCATCAGCAGAACGTCGTCGGCGCGGAATTCCACCTCCGGCAGGCGTTGCGAAGCATGGCTGCTCATCAGCATCAGCCGCCGCCCTTCGGCCCGGCGCCGGGCGTCGAACGCCTGGAAATTTGCATGCTGGGTGATGTCGGCGGCCGCCCCATAGTCCATCGCGGCGCGTTTCAGCTTCGCGTCGGAAAAGGCGAAACCCATCGGCATGATGATGTCCACGGGCACGGAAAAGCAGGCGGCAAGGCGCAGGATCGCGCCGACATTGCCGGCGATTTCGGGTTGATAAAGGGCGATACGCATGCGCCGCGCCATAGAACAGCGCGGTTAATTCTCCTAGCCTGTCTAAAAGGCTTGGCAAATGGCGCATCCTACGGTTATCAGGCCTGCAAACCGCGCCAGGGGGAAAGGCGCGCCCTTCTGCTTGGGCGCCGCGGCTCTCCCGATAACATAGCCATAATGGGCAATGCGGCGGGGTCAGGGACGTTCTTGCAAGGGTTGAGGTGCATGGCGATCGTTGAACATTTGGAGAGTGAGGGGGCGTCCGTCTCCGATGGAGGCGGCAGCGACGGTGTTCGCCGTCGCGATTTCATCAACATCGCCGCGGTGAGCTTCGCCGGGGTCGGTGCGGTCGCGGTGGTCATACCGCTGGTCGATCAGATGAACCCCAGCGCCGACGTGCTGGCGCTCGCCTCGACGGAGGTCGACCTGTCCTCCATCCAGCCGGGCCAGGCGATCAAGACGACGTTCCGGTCGCAGCCGCTGTTCGTCCGGCACCTGACCGACAAGGAAATCGCGGAAGCCGACAAGGTCGATCCGTCCAGCCTGCGCGATCCGCAGACGCTGGAGGAACGCACCGTCGACGGCAAGAAGCAGTGGCTGGTCACCATGGGCGTCTGCACCCATCTGGGCTGCGTGCCGCTGGGCGCGGGCGAGGGTGAGAACAGGGGCGAATATGGCGGCTATTTCTGCCCCTGCCACGGTTCGTCCTACGACACCGCCGCCCGCATTCGTAAGGGCCCCGCGCCCAAGAACCTGGAAGTGCCGAAGTTCAGCTTCACTTCCGACACTGCCATTCTCGTGGGTTGAGGGGGACTGTCATGAGCTTTCCATGGGCTGAACATTATACTCCCAAGCATCCCGCGATGCAGTGGATCGACGAGAAGCTGCCCTTGCCGCGCCTCGTCTACAATGCCGTGGGCGCCGGTTATCCGGTGCCGCGCAACCTCAACTATTTCTGGAACTTCGGCGTATTGGCCGGCCTCGCGCTGGTGATCCAGATCGTCACCGGCGTGATCATGGCGATGCATTACGGCGCCAACACGCTGGTCGCCTTCGGCACCGTCGAACAGACGATGCGCGACGTGAACGCCGGCTGGCTGATGCGCTATGCCCATGCCAACGGCGCCAGCTTCTTCTTCATCGTGGTCTATCTGCACATCTTCCGCGGTCTTTTCTTCGGTTCCTACAAGGCGCCGCGCGAAATGGTGTGGCTGCTGGGCCTCGTCATCTTCCTCCTCATGATGGCGACCGCCTTCATGGGCTATGTGCTTCCCTGGGGGCAGATGTCCTATTGGGGCGCGAAGGTGATCACCGGCCTGTTCGGCGCGATCCCCGTGGTGGGCGAGCCGATCCAGACCTGGCTGCTGGGCGGTTTCGCCCCCGGCAACGCGTCGCTCAACCGCTTCTTCTCGCTGCACTTCCTGCTGCCCTTCGTGATCGCCGCCGTGGTGATCCTGCATATCTGGGCGCTGCATATTCCGGGTTCCTCCAACCCGACCGGCGTGGAAGTGAAGGGGCCGCAGGACACTGTGCCCTTCCACCCCTATTACACCGCGAAGGACGGTTTCGGGGCGGGCGTGTTCCTGATCCTGTTCGCGGTCCTGCTGTTCTATGCGCCCAACTATCTGGGCCATCCGGACAATTATATCGAGGCGAATCCGCTTTCGACGCCCGCGCATATCGTGCCTGAATGGTATTTCTGGCCCTTCTACGCGATCCTGCGCGCCTTCACCGTGGACTTCTTCTTCGTTCCGGCGAAGCTGCTGGGCGTGCTGGCGATGTTCGCGTCGATCCTGCTGCTCTTCTTCCTGCCCTGGCTGGATACCTCCCCGGTGCGGTCGGGCAATTATCGCCCGACCTTCAGGAAGTTCTTCTGGATCCTGATCGTCGACGTGCTGATTCTGGGCTATTGCGGCGGCGCGCCGGCGGCGGAACCCTATGTGATGATCTCCCAGGTCGCGGCGGCTTATTATTTCGCCCACTTCCTGATCATCCTGCCGCTGATCTCGCGCTTCGAAAAGCCGCTGCCTTTGCCGAACTCGATCACCGAGGCGGTGCTTGGCCGCCATGCGATCGAAGGTGAGCGCGAGGCGCTGCCCGGCATGGGCAGCGATCCGCAGCCGTCGCACGCCGGTTAAGGGGGACAAGACTAATGATACGCATCGGCGCATTTCTCGTCGGCCTCTTTTTCGCGGGCTGGCTGCTGGTTTCCTTCCTGGTGGGCGCGGTGGCCTATGTCACCGAGCCGCCGGCGGTCACGGTGGAGCATGAATTCCACCGCGATCCCAAGCATGTCGCCTTCTCGTTCGACGGCCCCTTCGGCAAGTACGACCAGGCGCAGCTCCAGCGCGGTTTCCAGGTGTTCAAGGAAGTCTGCTCGGCCTGCCACAGCCTGAAGTTCGTCGCCTTCCGCGACCTCAAGGGCATTGGCTATAACGAGGCGGAAATCAAGGCGATCGCCAAGCAGTGGGCGATCAAGACCCCCGACGTCGACCCCAAGACGGGCGAGATGTCGACCCGCGATCCCATCCCGGCGGATTATTTCCCCAAGCCCTTCGCGAACAATGTCGCGGCGGCGGCGGCGAACAACAATGCGATCCCGCCCGATCTCTCGCTGATGACCAAGGCCCGCCATCACGGCAGCGCCTATGTCTATTCGCTGCTGACGGGCTTCCAGGCGCAGCCGGCCGAACTGCTGAAGGAATTTCCGGACGCGAAGACGCCGGAGGGGCTGCACTACAACCCCTATTTCGCGAACCTGAACCTCGCCATGGCGCCGCCGCTGACGGCGGACGGACAGGTCACCTATGGAGACGGCACCAAGGCGACCGTCGACCAGATGGCGCAGGACGTCGCGGCCTTCCTGACCTGGACGGCCGAACCCAAGCTGGAAAACCGCCGTCGCGCGGGTCTGGCGACGATCTTCTTCCTGCTGATCGCGACGGGCCTGGCTTATATGGCCTACCAGAATATCTGGGCGGACAAGAAAAAGGCCGCCTGAACGGGGTCTGGAACAGAACATCGGAGGGGGCGCGGGAAACCGGGCCCCCTTTTCTTATGAGGGCGAAGATGAGCGCAGACAGCCTGGCGGCCCTGGTCCGCACGATTCCCGATTTTCCCAAGCCCGGCATCCAGTTCCGGGACATCACCACATTGCTGGCGGACGCAGCCGGTCTCACTGAACTGGTCGAGCGGATGGCGGCGGCGGCGCGGCCGCTCGACCCGGCCTTCATCGTCGGCATCGAGGCGCGCGGTTTCATTCTTGGGGCGGCGCTGGCCCATGCGCTGGGGGTGGGTTTCGTGCCCGTGCGCAAGAAGGGCAAGCTGCCCGGCAAGACCGTCGGCATCGATTATGTGCTGGAATATGGCACCGACCGGCTGGAATTGCATGAAGGGCAGATCCCGGATGGGGCGCGGGTGGTGCTGGTCGATGATCTCATCGCGACCGGCGGAACCGCGCTTGCGGCGGCGCAACTTGTCCGGGAGCAGGGCGCAACCGTGCTGATGGCGCTGTTCGCGATCGATCTTCCCGATCTGGGCGGCATGGCTGCGCTGGAAGCGGACGGCGTCGCGTCGGCGGCGATCATCGCCTTTGAGGGGCATTGAGGCGGTTCTGGTCAGGCGCCTCAGATAAAGGGGAGAAAGGTCCCAGGGGGCCAATCCAGGACATTCCCCCTTCCGCCAGCGGGAGGGAAATGGCAGCAGTCGGCCCATTGCGCCTTAAGAAGACCGCATCTCCTCAGCGCCCAAGCGCTCCCTCCAGCATATCGACCGCCTGTGCCAGACGCTCGTCCAGCAGCGCCAGCAACTGGGTCCATCCCAGCATGTCCGCCAATTCGCCCGGGCCGTCGGAAATGCCCCGCAGGCCCATTACCGGCACGCCAAAGCGCTGGCAGGCGCGGACGACCGCGAAGCTCTCCATGTCGACCATGTCCGCGTCGATCGCGGCATAATCGTCCCCGCCGACGATGTTCGCCCCCGTGGACAGCCGGGCGGTGCGAAGTTCCAGCGGCATGTGCAGCGCTATTTCGGCCGGGTGGTCGGAAAAGGGGGTCACGCCCTTCGGAAAACCGAGGCGGGAGGCGTCCATGTCCCGCCAGGAAACGCTGGCGACCTGATAGACCTCGCCCAGGGTGCAGATGCGCGATCCCGCCGATCCCAGCGAGACGATGAGGTCGGGCAGCGCGCCTTCCAGATCCAGCCGCTGGAGGGCAAGGCCGGTGTTGAGCGCGGCTTCCACCGGGCCCACGCCGGTCATCAGCGGGTCGAACCGGGCTCTGAGGTGAGGACCATATTCATCCTCCACCGCCATCACGAACAGGACGCGCTTGTCCGCGATCATTTCTCCCCGTGGCATGCAGTCCCCCCGATTCGCCGATGTTTCAAGGCTGGCGGGCGAGCAGCGCGCTCATCCCGTCATGGATGGTCAGGCCGGCGGTCCCCTCGATCAGCCAGCATTCGCCCTGCCGCCACGGCTCGCCGTCGATCGTGCCGGCGCCGGCCAGCGGAATGAACCAGGCCATCTCTCCTTCGATCCGCTGCCCGGTTCCGGCTTCACCCTGCACCATGTCAAGGATGAAGGGCGCATCGCCGCCCGCCACCAGTCTTTCTTGCGCCGTCATCGGGAAGACCTGGTCGGGCAGGGCATAGGGTGTCGCCACGCTGACGGCCATCGCCTCTTCCAGATGCAGTTCGCGCGGCCGGCCATAATCGTAAAGGCGGTAGGTCACGTCGTTATTCTGCTGCACTTCCACCAGCGTCACGCCGCCGCCTATGGCGTGCACCGTGCCGGCGGGAATATAGTAGAAGCTGCCCGCCCGCACCGGCTTCCAGTCCATCAGCGCCTCGATGCTGCCGTCGAGGGCCGCTGTGCGCAACGCCTCTGCCGTCAGGCCGCGGGTCAGGCCGATTCCCAGCTGCGCATCGGGTTCCGCATCCAATATGTACCAGCATTCCGACTTGCCGCCCGCCAGCCCGCGTTCCCGCGCCTGCGCATCATTGGGGTGGACCTGAACCGACAGCTTTTCGCTGGTGAAGATATATTTGACCAGCAGCGGCAAAGGCCGGCCTTCTTCCTGCTCCGGCGGCGAGAACCAGACTTCGCCGACGCGACGGCCATCCGAAGGCGCGATGGCGGCAGGAATATCGATGCGGCCCCAGGGCTTTTCGACGCTATGGGCGAGCAGGCGGATCGTGGTCATGCGGTTCCTTATGAACGGTCGCTCCCGTCAGGCAAGGGCCTCCATCCGGAAAGGACGCACTATCGGGCTAGAGCTAATCGACATTCAGCCCTGACGGCCTGCAAATGACGCCTTTCCGTGCTTCCGGTGCTCACCTACTTTGAGTAGGCTGCGCTCCGGGTCACGGAAAAACACCATTTTCGGCTCGTCATCTTCTGAATGTCGATTGGCTCTAGCGGTCAACGGAAGTGCGGGACATCCCACCCGCATCCGCCTTGCTGTCGAGATCGGAAACGGTCCGTATCGATCTTCCCGTCTGGAAGTCCGGTTATTGGTTGTTATATGAAACTGATCAGATCAGTGAGGATCAGGACATGAACCGGCCGATGAGAAACGGCGCCGGCGGCGCACGCCCTGAAGGCCAGCGCCGCACGGGCCATATGGATGATGCGATCGGCGTCCTTGGCCGGCGGATGGAGGGTGGGGTGGTTCCCCTGATCCTTCCCGTTCTGGCGACGATGGCCTTCCTGATGTTCTTCACGACGGTCTATCGGTGGGTCGACGATCTGCTGGTCGCCAGCGTGATCGCCATGGTCGCGCCGATGATGGTCCTGCCGCTGCTCCTCCGGCAGAAGGGCGTCAACTGACGCCCTCCGCGCTCAGCGCATCCATGGCCAAGGCCACGGCGCCCAAAGGACCGGCCTGATCGCCAAGCAGCGGCGTCATGACGATCCGGCCGATGCTGGAATCGTCGACATGCGGCAAATAGCCCCCAAGCTGGACGACGACGTTTCGACGGACCTTCGCCAGCAGACCGGTCCGCCCCATGCCTACGCCGCCGCCGATCAGCACCTGTCGCGCCGCGGTGCCCAGCAGGATGGTGGAGACGAGATGGGCGATGTCGCTGGCGACATCGTCCCATCGGGGGTCGGCGGGATCGATCTCATGGCCGGGCATACCGAAGCGGTGGGCGAGCGCGGGCCCGGACACCAGACCCTCGATGCAATCGCCGTGAAAGGGGCAATGGCCCGCAAAGCCGTCGCCGGGAGCGCGCGGGACACGGATATGGCCGATTTCCGGATGCATGGCGCCATGGACGGTGCGGCCGTTGAACGCGAACCCTGCGCCCACGCCGGTCCCGATCGTGATGTAGCACAGGCTGTCGGAGGGCGCGTCCCCCAGCGCGCCCGCGCCCCAGCGCAGCTCCGCCAGAGCGGCTCCGTTGACGTCGGTGTCGATCATCGCGGGGCAATCGAAGGGCGCGGTCAGCGTGCCGAATATGTCCGCGCCCGCCCAGCCGGGCTTGGGCGTGGGCAGCATGACGCCGAAGTCCGGGGCGCGGCGGTCGAGCCGAAGCGGGCCGAAGCTGCCGATTCCGATGGCGGCGATGGGCGCCTCCGCATGCCAGCGTTTCAGCACCGCAACGGCTCTGGAGAGCGTCTCCCGCGGCGTCGTGGTCGCTATCGTCTCCCGGTCGACAACCGTCCCGCCGCGCGCGCGGAGCACCAGGACCTTGGTCCCGCCCAGTTCGATTCCGGCCAGCATCGGTTCAGCATCCATCATCGCCGTCCAATCATATTGCCCCAGGCCCTGCAAGTTCGGAGCGCACCGTCATGCGTGGCCCAATTCAACATTTGTACAATGGGATGGCGGCTTTTCCATTGCCGACCGCTATCAGGGCGGGAAGAACAGGGCAGGGCGCGACGAACGCAACCCGATGATTTGGAGGCAATGGATCATGATCCGGCAAAACCCGTGCTTCAACCCCGTGTTGGTTGCCGCCCGATGAGGGCGCCGCTGCTCATCTGCGCGCTGCTGCTGACGGCTTCGGCCTGGCCCGTTGCTGCGCAGGCGCCTGCCGATCCGCTGGCCTTCGTCGATCCCCTGATCGGCACCGGCCCGGAAGGCCACACTTTCCCCGGAGCCTCCGCGCCTTTCGGCATGGTCCAGCTTTCGCCCGATACCGATACGACCTGCCAGGTGCGCGACTGCTATGCCCATGCGGCGGGCTACAGCTATCATGATCCGACGATCCAGGGATTCAGCCACACCCATTTCTCCGGCGCGGGCCATTCCGATCTGGGCGACATATTGGTGATGCCGCAGACGGGCGCCGTCCGGCTCGATCCGGGCGATCCGAAACAGGCGGGCTCCGGCTATCGCCAGCGCTTCTCACACGACAGCGAGACGGCCAGGCCCGGCTATTATGCGGTGACGCTGGCCGATAGCGGCATCCGGGCGGAGCTGACAGCGGGCGAGCGGGTGGGCATCCACCGCTATGCCTTTCTGGCGGGGCGGGAGGCGCATCTGCTGATCGACCTGCGCTCCTCTCTTTACGATTATCCGGGCAAGATCCTCTGGTCCGGTCTGCACCTCCACCCGGACGGCACGCTGACGGGCTTTCGCGAGACGCGGGGATGGGCGGCAGGCCGCAAGCTGTTCTTTGCCATGCGTTTTTCCGCACCCCTGAAGGATCATGCCTTCATCGACCGGGACCAGGCGGTTCCCTATAAAGGCTTCCAGGCGCCGGGGCGGGGCAGCGACGCGCTGGCCGAGAAGCTGGGCAAGGCGCTGGAGGCAAGGCTCGACTTCGGCAGGCTCGATGGCCCGTTGGAGGTCCAGGTCGCGCTTTCAGGGGTGGACGAGGGCGGGGCCATCGCCAATCTCGATGCCGAAGGCGCCGGCTTCGACACCGTCCGGAGGAGGACCGAGGATGCATGGCGGCAGGCGCTCGGGCGGCTGGAGATGGATGCGCCGGAGCCGATGCTGAGGAATCTCTACACCGCGCTCTACCATACGCTGCTGGCGCCCAGCATCTGGAGCGACGTCGACGGCCGCTATCGGGGGCCGGACGATCAGGTTCATGCGGCGAAGGATTTCACCTTTCGCTCGACCTTCTCGCTCTGGGATACCTTCCGCGCTGAACATCCCCTGCTGACGCTGGTCCAGCCGGAAAGGACGACCTCCGACGTCGTCAACTCGCTGATCGCCAGCCGGGAACACAGCCCGCACGGCATATTGCCGGTCTGGCAGTTCGCCGGGCGGGAGACATGGACGATGATCGGCTATCATGCGGTGCCGGTGATCGCGGACGCCTATCTGAAGGGCTTCAGGGGATTTGATCCGGACAAGGCGCTGGCCGCCATGGTCGCTAGCGCGGATTACGCGCCCTATGGCGGGCTGGGCGACTATATGAAGCTGGGCTATGTGCCCATCGACCGGGAACCGGAGGCGGCGTCGAAGACGGTCGAATATGCCTATGACGACTGGGCGATCGGCCGCATGGCGCAGGCCATGGGGCGCGGCGATGTGGCGAAGCGCTTCCTCGCCCGGTCGTCCAGCTGGCGCAACGGCTTCGACGTCGGGAGCGGCTGGCTGCGGGCGCGCAAGGCCGATGGCAGCTTCCGCACGCCGTTCGATCCGGCCGCGATCAACTATGGTTCGGATTATACGGAGGGCAATGCCTGGCAATATAGCTGGTTCGTGCCGCAGGATCAGGCGGGGCTGTTCCGCTTGCTGGGCGGCGACGCCAGGGCGATCGCGAAGCTCGACGCCATGTTCGACTATGATGTGTCGAAGCTCGACTACAGCCATGCGGAGGATATTGCCGGGCTGATCGGGCAATATATCCATGGCAACGAACCCAGCCATCATGTCGCCTATCTCTATGCTTATGCGGGCGCGCCCTGGCGGACGCAGGCGCGGCTGAAGCAGATCGTCGAGAGCCAGTACAAGCCGACACCCGACGGACTGTCGGGCAATGACGATCTGGGGCAGATGTCGGCCTGGCTGCTGTTCACGGCGCTGGGCTTCTATCCCGTGACGCCGGGATCGAACCAATATGTCGTCGGTCGCCCCTTCGTCCGCCGCGCGGTATTGACGCTTCCCCACGGCAAGCGCTTCACGGTGGAGGCGGAAAATCTGTCCGCCGCCAATGTTTATGTGGGTGCGGTCGAACTAAACGGACGGCCGCTGCGGCGAAGCTGGATCGCGGACGGGGAGATCCGCGAGGGCGGGACGTTGCGCTTCACCATGCAGGCAAAGCCGAACCGGGACTGGGGGAGGGGAGCGGGAACCCGGCCCTATTCGCTTTCTACCGCGCCGGCTGAGCGGTGATGGGCGTGGCAAGGATTGAACTTGTGATGCCTGCGATGTCAAGGCGGCGGTTGGTGGTGATTTTATCATTTGAAATCAGTTTCATAGCGAATCCGTTCGGCGCGGTTGCCCGGAATTTGCCTAATTCGCTCACAGTTAAATTCCCTTAAGGTTTCACAGTATCTTATATGGCTGCCTTAAAGCCTCAAATAGTTGATGTTCGCATCAGTTTCTAGCCTAAATGATAGCTGGAAGATGCGTGCACGGCTTAAGGCATTTTCTTTTTCATATTATACAAGGATGCTGCGGCTCGGGAGTCATCTTGACCGCATCATTAGCGGCGAGGGCCTACGCTTCATCTGGCCGCATCCGGCAGTGCCGATGGAGGGCTGTCAAAAGCATGCCGGCAAGGACTCGCGAGTTCCTTCAGCCGAGCCTAAGTCGGGCCATGCTTGAGCATGAAAGAGGTGATGTGCTGGCGATGAACCCGGAGCGTCTTCACCGCTGCGGTTCGCGCTCGAACGAGATCCCGCATCGCCTCATGGTTCCCGTCAGGAACCCAGACCGCCGTAAGCTCGCCGGCGCACAGCAATTTTGCCAAGCCAATCGCGTCGCGGCGGTTCGTCTTCACCTGGTCGCCAGATCTTCTGGGAATCAGCGGCGCCACGACCGCATTCATGTCCCATCGAACGAATCAGGCGATAGAGACCATAGCCGGTTGGCTCCGTTTCATAGCAGAATGTACGCACTCATGCTTGGCCGGTGAGCCGTTTACGACGCGGCGCATCGTCGCTTCGCTGGCGTCAAACTCGCCCAAATAACGTAGCTCGCCACATCGCACCGTTCGCGACCGCAATTGCGTTCCGCGCCTTTGTCATATCGATTCCAACGAAACTTCTGGAATGCTCCACGGCTCGTCCTCCTGCGACGACGATCGGCTCGGCCTCTCCGAGCAACTCTCGCCACCACAGTGTAGGGCGAGCCACCTTCAGCCAAAGGGCGGACATACGGTCTTACGTTTCATGTGCCCCCTTTTTGAGGGGGGCGAATTTACAGAAGTTGATTTTGCAATCTAAATCTGGTTCGATCGACACGAAGAGATTTGGACAGCAAGAACCAAGCGTCGTTAGTGACCATTCTACGCGAATTTAATGGAAGCGGCGAACTCTATTAGCCGCTTAGCATCCATTCCAGCGTATCATGCAATGTGTAAACCGGCCGCTGTTTAGTCATGTACTCGATTTTGCTCCGATCTCCCCACAGCATCTTAACTTCATTTTGGCGAACAAAGGCTGGATTGACCGTAACTTCGAAATCAAGACCTGAGATGTCTTTTATCATTGAGATCACATCCATTAGGGAATGAGGCTCCCCCGAGCAGATGTTGATAATATGACCAATGGCTTCGGGTTCAGCCAGCAAGGCTGAATAGGCCAACACGACATCACGTACGTCTGAAAAGTCACGCGCCACGTCCAGATTACCCAGTTCGATCGTGGCAGCCTTGCGGCGGACATGATCGACGATCTTGGGGATTACAAAATCGGTCGTCTGCCCAACACCGGTATAGTTGAAGGGCCGCGCGATGATGATTGGTAACCGATCTTCGTAAAGGCGGGCCACAAACTCCATCGCCAGCTTGCTGACTGCATAATCGTTGATGGGATCAGGAACTACGGTCTCATTTATCGCGCCGCTAACGCGATTACCGTAGATGTTGGCGCTGCTGGCGAGAAGCACTGCTTCAACGCCGCCGGCTGCGCTGATCGCTTCCAGCAGATTGCGCGTACCCACGATGTTGATGCGGTATATGTCCTCGACGATGCCATGGGATACGAACGCGATGGCAGCAAGATGCACCACCTTGTCGGGTCGCACCGTGGCGAAAATGTCCTTTAGAGCCTGAGCATCGGTCAGATCGCATGTGTGAGATGCTGTCAGACCCCCTACCGGAACCGTGATGGCACTGTGCGAGATACCGATGACTTCATGCCCCTGCTCCGCCAGCAATGCCGTCAGATGGCGACCAGTAAAGCCGTCTACCCCGGTAACCAATATTCTGCTCATAGCCATCTCACCATAGCTGATGATGCGACATTCTGGCGGTGGCACACGCCGTCGGCTGGCACGTTCCCTGTCATCACCTTACCTTCCCTCGGGAGATCAGAAAGATGCGTTTACACTGTTTCGCACCATGTCGGCATCGACCATCATCTTGCAAAGTTGCTCCAGCGTGGTTTCGGGCTTCCAGCCCAGCTTCTTGGTCGCCTTTTCGGGATTGCCGATAAGGAGATCGACCTCAGCGGGACGATAAAAGCGCGGATTGACCCGCATCACCGTCTTGCCGGTGGCGGTATCGATCGCGACTTCATTATCCTCCTTGCCCGAAAACTCGACGTCGATGTCAGCCGCCTTGAAAGCCATCTTCACAAAATCGCGGACAGTTTCGGTGCGGTTGGTCGCCAGAACATAGGTGTCGGGTTCATCCGCCTGGAGCATACGCCACATGCCTTCGACATATTCTTTTGCAAAGCCCCAGTCGCGCTTGGGATCGAGATTGCCTAGTTCAAGGCAGTCAAGCTTGCCTAGCTTCACCTTGGCGACGCCGTCCGTGATCTTGCGGGTCACGAACTCTCGGCCGCGCAGCGGACTCTCATGGTTGAACAGAATGCCGCTGCAGCCGAAAATATCATAGCTTTCCCGGTAGTTAACCGTGATCCAGTGGGCGTAGAGCTTGGCAACGCCATAGGGGCTGCGCGGATAGAATGGAGTGTCCTCGACCTGAGGAACCGCCTGCACCTTGCCGAACATTTCCGACGTGCTCGCCTGATAGAAGCGGATTTTGGGATCGACGATCCGGATCGCTTCTAGCAGGTTGAGCGGCCCGACACCGGTGATCTCGGCCGTCGTGACGGGCTGGTCGAAGGACACGCCGACAAAGCTCTGCGCAGCAAGGTTGTAGACTTCGGTGGCGCCAGAGGTCTGCAGAAGGCGAATGCTGGACGACAAGTCGGTCAAGTCATATTCCACCAGCGTCAGATTGGGGTGATTGGTAATGCCAACTTCCTCGATCCGCCAGAAGTTCACCGAACTCGTCCTGCGATATGTGCCGTAAACCTTGTATCCTTTGCCCAGAAGCAATTCAGCCAGATACGCTCCGTCCTGCCCGGAAATTCCAGTTACTATCGCAGTCTTCATACTTCCCCTCATGTGGCACAAAAAGCTGGCTCCAAGCCAGACAGCGAGATCCGTGCGGCTGTGTCGTCGATCCCCGCGCCAGATGCAACTCTAACGACAAAGCCTCGTCCAATTGCCTCGCGCTGAGGCGACGTCCAAATCTGTCTCGGGGACGCCATAACCCAGAGTATCAAAAAGTGTCTTGTGACGCTCGTAGATCCGCTGTGCATGGCGAGACGGCACAATGTCGCGCCACAAGCCAGGCTTCCCCTGCCAGCCGTGCTTATTGGGCAGCGCCTGAAAAACACGCAGATCATGCGTCACAAGCGCACGCTCTATGCTGCCGGGCGCCAGCTTCAGGCACTGAAAACTTTCATAGAACGCTTCGGCCCCTCTGACGACGCCCTCTTCATAACGGAACAGGATCGATGCCGGGTCGTGAAACCATTGATAAGAGGGCGACAGCAAGGTTTCGGCACCAAATCCCGTAGCATAGTGCAGGAATGCATCGGATGCAGGATCCTGCCCGACAAGATCGGACGGAATATCGGCATTGCCTTCTAACCAGCGCGATGTCGCCGGTTCATGCTGGATGAAGTGCATGACCGAGCACAAAATATCGAGCGGATGACGCAGCATTACAACGGGATGAAACCCGTTGTCCTTCAAGAATTTCTGGAAATTGGGCTCTCTGGGCCAATGGATTTGAATGCCAATCGCATCGGGCATGCCTCTAAAATCCAGATAATTATGCTGTGCGTCCTCCTCGATGCCCAACGCATCACACAACACCCGCCGAACCCAGCTATTGCCGCTCCTGGGCGCCGAAACGATGGCAAAGCGGGTCATGGCTGCCTTCTACAGCGCAAACATCGCTGACACCAGTCCCTTGCACATTCCGTCATCAGTGAAGACGTTCGAACTGTTGCGCAGAAGCTTGCCACGTACCTAAAGCGTTCCATCTTTGCGTTTTCGGGCCAACTGGATGAAATAGCGTAAATGGTGCCGACCTGCCCCCTGGCGGTCCCTCGGTCATAACGAGAGTCCTGCGGTCCATCGTGCCGAAGAATTAAAACCGCCTATGGGACTTTGGCAATGATGCCGAAGCAAGTGCTGGCATAACCCGCCACTGCCGACTTGATGTGTGCTGTGACAATTGATTGCCCCGCGTTGTCTCCTTCCGGCCAGTGAGAACCATAGGGGGGAATGTCGATAAAGCTATCCAGAGGCTTGTTTCCAACAAAAAAGTCAAGAGGAAATACTTCATATCCTCTATTTGTTAATTCCTCTGCCAATTGTACGAAATGCTTCTTTTGAAAAAGAACGCAATGAGGATTGTTATCAAGCGTCTCCTCATCATTATTAAAGTTAAATTCGGTCGTGTGTACCGATATGCCACCAGATCGTAATGTCTTCATTGTATTTATAACAAAATCGATCCCATGACGAGTTGATCCAAGATGTTCCATCGAGCATATGGACCAGCAAAAATCATATCCAACAAGATCTGATGGTATGGAATTCATATTAACAAATCGATGTTTGACAAGTTTATCGAAGACGGGTCGATCAACCAAATCTTTCTTAAACGAGGACTCAAGCGTAGAGCTGTGCTCGTTGCTATCGAGCCATCCGGCAGATTTAGCGATTTCTGTCTCGAGGTCAGTCACTAGGGTGTCGACGCCCTGCGAAGCGAGATAACTGGCTATGGGCTCTTCTCCACAACCAAATCCGAGCGCCCTAGCCCCTGGCCGAAGTAGTCCGTGCTCATAAACCGCTTGCAGAACATAGGCATACTCCCACAGCTTCCTATGAAAAATAACTGGAAGCTTGAGTTCGCTCAGCCAATATGCCACCCAATCACTTTCAAGATCCTCTTGGGTTGAAGGCTTCCAATTTAATCCAATGCGCGCGCGTTCCAGCCCATTCCGTGTAGGCAGGTCTGCGGCGAGCTGGGTGGCCAACTGATATCCAAAATATTTCACAGTGTGCCGTAGCAAGGCATAATCTTCAGGCTGACTTGCGACAATACCTGGCGAGACGTTGTCCGAGAGCGCAATGTCCGTCCTCATCGACTGCGTCTGCAACGGGCCGTAGAAAGCGCGCCTAACCGATTCAATAACTGCTGGGAGGGCATCTGCCGCTACTGTGTTGTTGGAGAGATACGACGAAAGAATTTGAGCAACCAAGGCACTAGAATCAGTCTCAGCCATTCCATTTTCCACTACCAACTTCGAGAGCCACTCGATAGGGCCTTCGAACCGTCTGACAATAAGGAGTCTCTTGTTTTCGCGCGCATTTGCGAAGTTTCGATACCATTCACCCCAGGATGGACAGCAAGTCAAGGATAGAGAATTCCATCGCGGCTAGATTCTCATCGACCGAAACATGACCTCCATGTGCCCGGGGGGCGACAGTGATCACGGATATAAAATATGTCACTGAACCGCTCAGGGATTGCCGGAGGCCAGTTTTCTTAAATTAGGAGCCAGCAATGTCGTCCAGCATTGCGTAGTAGCGTTGCTCGGCTTCAACCGGTGGAATGTTTCCGATTGGCCCGTCAGCCTGCGGATCTATCCCGATCGCTTCCTAGTCCTGGCGGACGGACAGGTGCTATGCGAGCATCAGTGCATCATCGACCGATCCAATGACGGGCCGGGGCACACCGTTTATGACTGGCGCCACTATCTGGCGGTGGTCCAGCGCAAAATCGGCGCGCCCCGTTCGTAGAACTGCCCGAAGCCTTCCAACGGTTGCAGCGGCATCTGCTGCGCAATCACGGCGGCGACAGGAAGATAGTCGAGATTCTGGCGCTGGTCCTGCACCATGACGAGCAAGCGGTACTGACCGCCGTCGCCATGGCAGTAGACGCGGGCGTTCCGACCAAGACCCATACATGACCGCACCCGACCCGTTCGCCATTGGAACGAAACCCATTGCAGCCGGGGAGTATCCGTATATGGAACTGGCAGCCCGCACGATCTTCTTTCTCCGCCTGATCAGAGCCTCGTCGCGTCTTCATCGGACTGCGAAGTATTAGCAGGCTTTTCAGATCGACGTCACAATCATAATCCTTTGATTGGCATCATATTTTACGCGATAATGGCGTCAATCCCGTTCAGCGCGCTGGGCGCGAATCTCTTCGACAAGCGCGGCTAACTGCGCACTCAATTCCGCAAACCTGTTGTTGAGATCAGCGATCTCCGTCGGGACCGAGCTTACGACGTTGGCGATGGCGCAAATCTGCCGTTCGCGGGCGTTGCTTCCTGTTGCACCGGTCAAGAGGCGATAGATTGGGCCAAGCACCGGGGATTTTGCCAGGCGATAGCGTAAGATTGCTGCATCAAGACCGGGTAACACCGCCGCTACTCGGCGACCTTCTCCCGAATCGCGCATTTCCATCAGGACAGAAAGTTTGGGCCAGCCTGAGCGCAGGCGCGACAGATAGTGACGGGCACCTTCGGAGTCCGGTTCCCTTTCAAGAACTGTCTTGTAGGCAGAGCGTATGAATTCAGCACCATCGCGCGCCAGCAAATCCGTAACGTTCACTGCTCGCATTGCCTCATGCGCCTCAACAACTCCCTCCCCTTGATCAAAGAGCAAGCTTGCCTTCCATTCGTCTACGGCCTTTGCGTGGGCAAGGAGGTGCTCATCGACTGATCTGCCAGTCAGCTTGGCGAGCCTTAGTGCCAGCCGGCCCGGCCAACCGGGGATTGTTTTCGGCGAGGCATTTAGCAACTCCACCGCACGCCAAAGTTGCGCTTCACGCCAATCAATCTGATCCTTAAACCTATCGACTTCAGCTTGCAGCCTTCCGGAGTGCGAGATTGCTTGATCATTAGCCGCGGCCAATGCGGCCTCAAGTACTGCTATTTGCCTATCACTGACATCAAGCGCATCGCCCAGCTGTCCAATTTCATGCTTGAGGTCCGCCTGTTGCTCAATGGCCTGCGCCAGCTCCGTTTGGTGCGCCTGTTGCTGGGCTTCAATGCGTCCCTGCAACAGACCAAGCTCGAGCAACGTCGCCGCTAGCTTCTCTTCCTTCGCCTCAAGAGCCCTTCGGACATCGGATAACGCATTTTCTCCAGCCGTTGCCCGCGCTTCCAGTGCGGACGCGACTTTTTCAAGAGTATCGCTGTGTGTCGCCTTAAGGTCAGCGACCCAGGCCGCGTGCGCAACAGCGTCGGATTCAATCTGGCCCTTGAATGCAGCCGCTTCCAACTTGGCTTGATCGCGAGCTTCGGCAAGTGCATGTGCTTCCTGCCGCAAGGTCGTGACTTCACGTTCGGCGCTGTCAAGTGCCGCAACGTTTTCGGCCACTAACGCCCGGGCCATGAAATGAGTCGAAGTAATGTTAATGTCGTCGAAAATATTGGGACTTAACGCTAGGTGCTCAGCCCGGTTTACGCACGATTCATGAACAAAATAGCGGCTCAGGCCGTCAAACAGCACATCGCGATAGCCGCGGCTTGCGACCAGATCGCGCCATTTAGCATCAGTACGATCCTGTGTTAATGGCGCTGTTGCTTCTATCACCAGAACTTGCGGTCGGGTTGGGTGAGCTCCCCAACTAGCGAGCACGTCCGATTCCATGCCTTCAACATCGATCTTCATCCAGTGCACTTGGTCAGTGCCCATTTGTTCGAAGATCTCGGCAAGGGAGATGGTTGGGACTATGATCTCTCGACAGGGCCATCCCGCTTGAGCATGACGTGCGGCGATATCTGCGCACCCTGTCGAAAGCCCGGTGTCATCAATATTCCAGAAGTGGAGCGATCCTGGCGTCGTACTCACAGCTGCCATGATCACAGTTTCGTCCGGACGGGCATTCCGCATGGCTTCTGCATAGGTAGGAGAGGCATCGACATGAATGCCGCGCCAACCGAGCTGGTAAAAAGCCAAGCTGACGGAGTCCAGCACAGGATCCTGAGATCCAATATCGAGGTACCGCCCGCACTCAACATCAGAGAATGCGCGCCACAGCCGGACATCCTCGAAATTCTGAGCGTAGCTGGTGAAACTCATACCTTTATCACTCCGCAACCGAACTGCCAGCGCACTCCTGCGCAAGGTGAATTTGTATCCCCCTCATACGCATCGCCTGTATCCCAAATGAAGAACACTCTCGCGATCCGGCACGCCGGCCATCTAAGACATCTGCAGCGCCCACCTTCCTCGAATCGGGGAGCCACGCAAGCTGCAAAGCAGTCGCCCCGGTCGATTGACGCCAGTGTGATCCGGGTATCGGGATATCGTGGCTGTGCCCACATCACATAGCGGATTTCGCTCAAAGTACTTGACAATGCAAGGTTACATGTCTCCGCTCCAGGTTTGACCAGCGAGCGGCCCTTGGCAGGAAGCGTTCTAGAAGTTGCCCAAGCTACCCGACGATGCTCGCCGATCTGCTTTTTAGGATTTGAGCAAGATCGACTCCGGTTGGAGTCTTGTCAGGACGTCTTTCTGCAAGCTATCACCCTCCCTTGTTGTTTTTGTCCGCTCTTTACCGGTTTGATCTCAGGATTATGCGCTTCCCCAAATTCTTCCGCTTCCTACGGCCATCAAAAAGTAGACCTTTCCTTGACCTACTCCCCGACCGAATTGAGCAAGCCCTTAGCAATGTACCGCTTAGGAGCCTAGTTACAAGGCTGCGCCGTAGAAGGCACGACAGAACATTAAATTCCACGTCCGAGAGGCCACGGCGGCACATTTTTGTCGACGTGTCGGTGATTAGCGAGAGTGACGCAGGGACGGGCATCCAGCGTGTCGTTCGCTCCCTCGCCCTTGAATTAGCGTTGCGCACACTTGACGAGTGGGACATCCGCTTCGTCTCTGCCTCCAGGCATCGCCCCTATCGATTGATAGCTTGGCCGGACAGAGCCTCGGGCGGTAATGGGAATGAAATGAGAGCAGAGCATGGCGATATTTTTGTTGGGCTCGACTTTTCCCTTGACGCTATCCGCGGCAATCGGGGTCAACTCAAGCGCTTTCAGCGCGACGGTGGAAGGCTTTGGTTTCTTGTTTACGATCTTCTGCCGCTGAATCGGCCGGATTGGTTCTCCCGGAATATGGTCATCCGCTACAGGTCCTGGCTCGGCATCCTCGCGGGCGCTGCTGACGGTTTTCTTTGCATTTCCGAGCAAACGCGCGTTGAACTGGCGGAAGCGCTGGCAAGGGAATTTGGCCTTGTTCAAGGTTACGATGCGGCAGTCTTACCTATGGGTTACAGCATTCAGGATTCAGGTGCTTCGCCTCAAGCGCCGAAAAAAGTACGCGTTCCGCCACGGATTGACCTCACCCAGCCATTCGTCCTAATGGTGGGGACTGTTGAACCACGCAAAGGTCATGTCGATATCATCGAGGCTTTCGACCGGCTTTGGGATGGGGGCGTCGAGGAGCGTCTCGTCCTCGTCGGCCGCAAAGGTTGGCACGTTCAAGCGCTATGCGAGAGAATCGTCAATCACATCGAGTTTGGCAACAAACTGTTCTGGTTTGATGACGTCGACGATCTGGAGCTTTCCCAATTCTACGAGGCTTGTAATGGGGTGATTATCGCTTCCTATGCGGAAGGTTTCGGTCTCCCCCTGCTCGAGGCACTCGGTTATGGAAAACCTGTCTTGGCGCGCGATATTCCTATCTTTCACACCTTTGCGGCAAACGGCGTCTATTACTTTCCCGCAAACGCGGATCACTCAACGCTCGCTCGATCTATCCGTGCCTGGGTTCACGGAATTCGTGCGGGCAAAATCGAAATCATCGCACCTCGGTCAAGCTGGTCCGAATCAGCCAGCACCCTAATTAGCGCCGTGTCGAGGGAGCCCACGCTCTAACACACACGCAAGTCGAATGCTCAAACCGTCCGAACATCATTTTGTCCTGGGCTGGCGCGAGTTGCCTTCGCCGCTACGCTCATTTAAGCACCCGGCATGGTCTGCTACAAGTCTGGTCAAGGGGAATTCATGAAGCGTCATATTCCGATCCTGCTTGGCGCTGCACTGCTGCTGGGCGCGTACTCGACGCCTCTTTCAAGCTGGCCGGCTGACCTCAAGCTATTGCGCACGTCGGCTGAAGGCAAGCAACTCGGATTGTCTGTTGTCGAAGTAGACAGCTTAGCTGCGACCCCTCCAGTTCAGGCGGACGAAGAGGGCAATCTCCCCGAGCATATGGATGTTCTTGCAAAGGAGAAGAGAGATTAATAGTTCAGCCGGAATCCCGCATGTAGAAAGTCTACATGAACTATTATCGCTGCCTAGTGCGCTTTTTCTTCGAACGGCTTACCAGCGGGTGCTTGGTCGTGACGCAGATGAGGCCGGCTTTCTTAATTATATGAAGGCTCTTTCCGAGGGCTATGGCAAAGATTCTATCCTCATCAGCTTGATGAATTCAGACGAAGCGCGACAATTAGCCAACGCGAATAAACGAGACGGCGCATCTGCCAATTTGGATGTGCTGTCGCGTGAACTTGCTCAACTATGTGAAGCGCATAACAAAAATGGGCTTGTGCATAGGTTTTTTCGCGGCTGGCGAAGTCGCGTGAAAAGAAAAGAATTAAATGCGCTTGAGTTCAAATTAGAAAGCATGTTTTTGTCAATGCTTGCCCAAGTAAAAAGCGAAACACTGCAGGAAATAACTTATCGCGCAGACCTCCATCATGAGGGCGGCAAACCTGCACACAGCAACTTGCGCACTGTCGAAGTCATTCAGGCACAAAGGCGGTCGGTCTCTCGCCCGGCGAGTGAAGCTTGATGCGCATCGCTATCGACCTTCAGGGCGCGCAGGGTGAAAATCGGCAGCGCGGCATCGGCAAGTATTCGCTGAATTTAGCCTTGGGGCTAGCCCGATTGCGCCGCGCGCATGAAGTCTATGTCGTGCTCAACGGCGGCCTTCCTGAATCGATCGGTGCGATTCGGGAAGCGTTTGAAGGCCTGTTGCCGCAAGATCATATCCTGGTGTGGAACGCCCCAATGCCGGTCGAAGGCGTCGACCCAGTCAATTTGAAACGAAGATATGAAGCAGAATTGCTTCGCGAGGCTTTTCTTGCCGCGCTCAATCCTGATTGGGTATTCATCGTTTCGCATTTTGAGGGACAGGGCGGCAACGCCGTGACAGGCGTGGGCTCGTGGCGGCGATTGCGCACCGCAGTGGTTCTCTACGATCTTATCCCCTGGATACACGCCGATCATTATCTCGCCGAACCGCAAACGAAGTCTTGGTATTACTCTAAGATTGACAGCTTGAGACGCGCCGATCTGCTGCTATCCATTTCAGCCTCCACGCGCACCGAGGCGATCGAGCACCTCGGCTTTGATGTTGCGGATGTCGTCAACATTTCCGCAGCGGTGGATTCCCATTTCACGCCGAAGCGCCCAACCAGTCAAGACATGCACAGATTGGCGGAGGTCTACAATCTGACTCGGCCTTTCGCCATGTATACAGGCGGGATCGACCATCGCAAGAACATCGAGGGCTTAATCAAGAGCTATGCCATGCTGCCGCCTGCCATTCGTGCGGCCCACCAGCTGGCGATTGTCTGCCACGTCAATGACGACTGGCGGTATATGCTGGCGGCCCTGATCGACAGCTTGGGCCTGGAAAAGCAACAAGTTGTCTTGACCGGTTATGTGTCAGACGCGGATCTGCACTTGCTCTACAACGCATGCCATCTGTTCGTCTTTCCAAGCTGGCACGAAGGCTTCGGCCTTCCGGTGCTCGAGGCGATGCAGTGCGGCAAGCCGGTCATCGCGGCCAACCTTACAAGCCTGCCGGAGGCCGTCGGTCGCGAGGACGCGTTATTTGATCCTTTCGATCTCTCTGACATGGCGGCCAAACTTGAACGCGGTTTGACGGACGATCCCTTTCGCCGCTCACTTGCTGAGCACGGCTTGCGACACAGCCAAAATTTCAGCTGGGACGCCACCGCACGGCGGGCCTGGGAAGCGCTCGAACAAGCCCGACCCGTCGTTCTGGCCCCTGAGAGAAGAAAGCGTTTGGCCTTTGTGTCGCCACTGCCCCCGGAGCGCAGCGGTATCGCAGATTACAGCGCCTCGCTCCTGATGGAGCTTACGCGCTGCTACGAGATCGATGTTTGCGTCGTAAATCCGAACGAAATGTCTGACGTCTACATCAGGGCAACGTGCGGCATTCTCTCGATCGATGAATTTCGCGCCTCAGCAGACAGATATGATCGCGTCCTCTATCATTTCGGTAACTCGGTATCGCACGCTCACATGTTTGATCTCCTGTCAGACATCCCCGGCGTGGTTGTTCTGCATGACTTTTATCTTTCCGCCATCCAGATGTGGAGCGAAGTGCACAATTTGCGCTTTGCGGCTATGACGCGCGCACTTCTGGCGGAACGTGGCTATCAGGCCGTGGCCGAACGGTTCGGACATACGAAGAAGACGTTCGATTTCGACGATTACCCCGCTTCTCTTCCGGTCATCCAAGATTCGCTCGGCGTCATCGTTCACAGCCAATTCAGTTGCCGACTCGCCGAAGAGTGGTATGGCGAGGCTTGCCGCGACAAGTTCACCATCGTGCCGTTCCTCTACAGGATTGGCGTTGAGCAAAGCGCGAGGCGCTCCGATGCGCGGAAGCAACTCGGCCTGTCAGCAGATGCGTTCGTCGTTTGCTCGTTCGGATACGTGACCGAAGCCAAGCTCGTCGCGCGGTTGATCGACGCCTGGGTTGCTTCCGGCTTGGCGGACCGCACCGACGCGCATTGTGTTTTCGTCGGCGACGCGCCCGGCGAATATGGTACTCGAACGAAAGAGTTTCTCGAAAAAACGTCGAGAGCGGCGCGCGTCAGGATCACCGGGTGGGTGGACGAGCATGAGTACCGTCTATGGCTCGCTGCCGCCGACGTAGCGGTACAATTGCGCAAGAATTCGCGCGGCGAGACGTCGGCTTCGATCTACGACTGCTTGGGTAGGGGGGTGCCTACCATCGTGAACGCGCACGGGTTCGCTGCGGAGCTCGATCCTAAGGCGGTCTGGATGCTGCCTGACAAATTCGGCGATAACGAATTGGTTGAAGCTCTCGAAACGCTCGCGGGTGACCCCGCTCGCCGGACTGAAATCGGCGCATATGCGCGCGAACTGATCACCTCGACCCATAATTCGCGGCGATGCGCTGAGCTGTATTTCGACGCCATAGAGAGTGCCTATGCGAGCGCTGAGCGTGACTTTTTAGGCTTCGCCACCAAGGTCGACAAGGGCGGCGACGTACTCTCGTCAGAGTTCGTTAGCGCGCTGGCCCAGAACAATCCCCTACAGCCGCGACGAAGGCTGTTGTTCGTCGATGTTTCGAGCGTAAAATCACACGAAGCGGGTGATCTGACCCATTCGGAGCGCGAATATCTAGTTCACCTGCTGCTGAACCCGCCGCAGGGTTTCAACGTGGAGCCGGTCTACGCAGGCAACGCTGGGAACTACATGTTCGCCAGGCAGTTCACACTGCGTTTGCTGGGATGCCCTGAAGGCGTCGGCTCCGACGAGATCGCCACGGCGTGCAGCGGCGACGTTTATCTCTCGCTGGGGCGAGCCGCCTTTGCGATGGATCCGCAGATCCGGTTCATCGAGCGACTGCGGCTGATGGGTGTGCCCCTCCTGTTTCTGCCGGTCGATGGCGCGAGCAATCCATCTCCAGCAGTCAAACGCGGCGGTAGAGACGCGGTGCTCGCCTATCTGATGCAGAGCGGCTTGTCACGAATGGCGGCTGACGAATTGTACGGCCGAATTGCGGCTGCTTGTTCGGACGCAGGCCGGTTGGCTCTCAGCTGGCTTCCGGTCGGAGCCAAGCTGCCGGAAGCGAAGGAGCCTTCCGAGGCTCGCACCTTTCTAAAGCCGTTGGTCAAACCTTTGGTCGAAGAGGTGCGCGCCACCCCAGTGGACGCAGCTGCCGACCGCGAAGCACGCAGCGATGTCTTATCAAACGATGCGAACCTATTTCATATCTGCATTCAGGACGACATGCAGCTGCCAAGCTCATTTTCGGAAATGATTGTCCGCAATGTTCAATCGCTTAAAGATGTGTATCCGGACTACCGCCACACGATTTACTCCGGGGAGGCGCTCCGCGATTTCATCCGCAACCACTACGATAATGAAATCTTGCGGACTTTCGACACGCTGCGCCCTTACGCGTACAAGGCTGATCTCGGACGCTATTGCCTGCTCCATACTTTTGGGGGCGTCTATTCGGACCTTAGTAACCGTTTCCTGCGGCCTATCCCACTCGGTGGAGACAAGGTCCTCGCGGCGTTCAGCGATACGAATGGCGGCCTTGGCGCGCCGTGGTCGGTCAACAACGGGATTATCGCGGCGAAGAAGAACTCCGCCGAGATGGAATTGCTCATTAAGAAAATAGTCGAACATGTTCATGCTAGGTTCTATGGGCGAAGTCCGCTCTCGCCGACGGGACCCGATTTGTTTGGGCGTGTTCTCGCTGAGTGCAATAATTCTCCGAATTATCTGATAGGGGATATGGCCTGCATCACGAGAACATTCTCGAAAAACATAACATTCGTTTTCCTTGAGCCGTCCGGAACTCTCGTTGCCGCCCGGATGAAGTCAGAAGGGGGCGACTCGCGCGCGCTCGGAATCGATTTCAACAACAATTACAACGACATTTGGAATAAGCGAGGCGTCTATGGTGAGTAGGTGGCGGATTCCGCCCGTCGCGGCGCTGCGTCCGCAGTAGGCGTGAACGTTTCGAAAACCCCGCTTCCAACCGGGCGGCCAGTTCCCGGATGCCACGGAGCGCGCCGACTTCGCTTCCATTTTCGAGCCATAAGCGGGATGACGGGCGCTTATTCGAACCCCCACGCCAATCCACGGTAATTTTGGAAGTAGCGGCGGCGTTTCTTGTGATGCGTCGGTCGACAGGAGATGAACGATGACGCAGCGACGGATTCTTTATATCAGCGACAGCTTGGGGACCCCAATCCCTCACCGAGGAATCTTCAACTTCAGTGTGGCGCTGATAGAACGGCTCAAGAAGTCTGGCGCAAGCGTAACGCTGCTCGTCGAACGGCCGGAGGGCCATGGGATTCGTAAAGTCTGGCTTGACAGTCCACTGGAATTAGAAAGAGCAATGGACCCTTGGCAGAATAACGAAATTTTTCGCTACCTCAACTCGGGATCCTTCGCCTTTTCGCTTGATCTCAACGAGCACCTAGATTTTGCGGCGCGCGATGCGGCACACTATCGCGTTCTCAAATACTTGGAACAACAGCACGTCGAGCATCCTGATACGATCCTCCGCAATATCGACACCGATTTCTACTTAGTTCAAGGTGATCCAATTGAAATGGAAGCCAAGCGGCTCCGCAAGCAAGTCCGAATTGATTTCATTGCAGAGCATTTAAACAGGAAAAGCCAGCCATACTACTCTATGGCGACGAATATCGATAATGACCTAATCACGGAGACAACGCAATACCTCCAGCTATTTGACGGATTTCTTTCTGTCAATTGCGTGTACTCAGATGCTTTGACTAGGGCGCACAACTCTATTCCACCATATCAAGTCGATTGCAGCCTATTTGACGAGGTAATACTCGACGGCCCACATTATATTTCTCTCATTAACAATGATCCTGATAAGACATGGGTAACTATACTTGATCTTATTCCACTTTCTAATAGCTCCCTAGGAGAAGAGAGTCATCGCTCGTTTTCAAAAAAACTGTTTGCTAGCCTTGCCCTTGATGGAAATATCATATTCATATCTGAGACGGCGCAGCGAGAATTTCACAATTGCTTTCCAGGCAGAACCTTGCGCAGCGAGCGTATCATTTATCCGCCTGCGCGAACCTCACTCAGCCAACTTGACACAGAGACGCCGGAAGCGAAACGATACTTGGCAGACTTGCCACGTATACGGGAAACGCAGCGCCGAAGCACTGCCAGGCGACGCGGCGGGGCGATGCGGCGTCTATCTAAATACAACCCCTTGCTTTGGTTGAAAACCCGTCGGCCGACGGGTATTTGGAATTCACGACTGCCCTTTTTCGTCACGGTGCTCTCGGACGAACCGTACAAAAACGCCGCCCTGTGCATCAAAGCGTTCAGCAAGCTGGAAGACCACGCAAACCTACTTATCGTGGGGCGGATGGATGCGCAAAAATATGTTGGCGACACGATGCCGCGCAATATCCATTTCACCGGCTTCATTTCGGACACTCTGAAGAACGAGCTTATCGCAAACAGCGCTGGATTGATTTTTCCAAGCTTTTACGAAGGCTTCGGCATCCCCGTACTCGAAGGCGCGTTGCAAGGCGTCCCGGTCTTGTCCTCAGCCATCGACGTATTCCGGGAAATCGTCGACGCCAACGGCTTGTACTTTGATCCCAGCAATGCCGACGAGCTGATCGCGTGCGTGATGGAGACCTTGTCCAACCCGACTGCGGCGAAGGCGCGCGCCAGCGCCGCACAAGCTTCTGTCCGCGCCAAGTTCATGCAGGAGATCGCCTTCTGATCCGATGTTTCGCGCCGCTTGAAATGAAACGTGCATCGCTGTCGCCCGCTATCGACGAACGAGGTGGTGCCGGTTTTTTGGACAGGGCGTTATCCGCATGGCCATTCCCAAGGGCACCAGCTACGAGATTTTACAGACTGTGGCGCATCCGGGTTGGAGTGGTAAGGCCGATGGGCTGTGCAAGGCTATTGGGCAGGAGTGGTTTATCGAGCGGCCCAGTGTTGCACTAATTGTGCCCTCTATTCCGGCCTGAATCGAGCGGAACATCCTCATCAATCCGCAGGATTCTGACACCGCCAAAATTACCCACGATATCCGGAGCCAATCTCGTGGGATGAACGTCTTTATGGATAGCCGGCCTAGGGGAGAAGATTAGCAAACTGAGCCCCGCCATCTCGCCGTTTCAAATTCCTGCAGAATCTATACCCGTATTGGTAAGCAGTCCATTTGTGTTCAAAGAGCGCAGAGAGGTGATGCTACGGGTTCCCAAAACCTTGCGATGCAAAATCAGGCAGAATAGGATAATATGTTGATGAATATCGTTCCTGTCATCCTATCCGGTGGATCCGGAACACGCCTGTGGCCCGTGTCAAAGCCTGAAAAGCCAAAGCAGCTTCTTTCGCTGACTGCGGACGAGACAATGCTGCAACTGACCGTTATGCGGACGCAGGGCTTTATAGCGGCCCCAGTCGATAAGCCAATTCTCGTCTCAAACGCTGCCCATGCGGATATCATCGACGAACAGCTGCGCCAGAGCGGGATAGATGATTATCGCGTCATCCTAGAACCTATCGGCCGGAATACTGCGCCCGCCATCGGCCTTGCGGCCTTGGAATCGCAGCCGGAGGCGGCGTTACTCGTTATGCCGAGCGATCACGTTATTGCCGACCTGCCTGCCTTCCACCAAGCTATAGAGCACGCCTTGCCGCTGGTAGCGAAAGGATGGCTGGTGACCTTTGGCATCACGCCCGATGGCCCAGAAACCGGCTACGGCTATATCCAGATGGGCAAGACGTGCGGAACGCAGGTGAATGAAGTTCTGCGCTTTGTTGAGAAGCCGGATGCCATCAATGCCGAGCGTATGTTGGCGGAGGGTAATCATGTCTGGAACTCCGGCATATTCCTCTTCCGTGCAGACGCATATCTCGCCGCGCTAGGGCGGCATCGGCCTGACATGCTCGCAGCCGTTCAATCCTCGATGGGAGAGGCCAAACGCGATGGGGCACATATTTATCCGGATGCCAACGCCTTTCATACCTGCCCGCCGGACTCGATCGACTATGCGGTGATGGAACAGGAAACCAAGGTCGCCTGCGTTCCTGTCAGCATGGGGTGGTCGGACGTGGGAAGCTGGGACTCCCTTCACGCTGTCAGCGCTCGTTGCGCCGAAGAAAACGCCGTTAGGGGCAACGCGCTGCTTCTGGGCACGCGCAATTGCTTGGTTCATAGCGACGGGGCGCGCGTGACACTGGTCGATGTCGAGGACCTGATCGTGGTCGTGTCACAAAGCGACATCATGATCCTGAAGCGCGGCGAATCCCAGAAGGTGCGAATGGTCACAGAAGCGCTTAAAGCGCTTGGCGCCGTCACCGAAGCCGCCTGACCTAATTTCACATCTTATCCCCTAGGACGATCATGACCCAAACTGTCTCCATCGCTGACCTGATGACGCAATCTGGTGTCGCTTTTGGCACCAGCGGAGCTCGAGGGCTTGTCACTGCGATGACGGACAGGGTTTGCTTTGCCTACACATGTGCTTTTCTCCAGCACTTGGCCAACATCGGCCAGTTCAAGGCGGGGCAGCATGTCGCGATCGCGGGCGATTTGCGCCCTTCGACGCCTCGGATCATGGCGGCATGCGCGGCGGCAATCCGGCATATGGACGGTGAAGTGGACAATTGCGGCTTTGTGCCATCGCCGGCGGTAGCGGCCTATGGCTTTGCCGAGGACATCCCATCACTGATGGTGACAGGGAGCCATATCCCCGAAGATCGCAACGGCATCAAATTCAACCGAACCGATAGCGAGGCGCTTAAAGTCGACGAGCAGGGCATTCGCAGCCAGAGTGTAGATCTGCTCGAACTGTTTGACGAGGAAGGGATGCTGAAGTCAGTACAGCCAGTCGGCCCGCTAATCAACGTCGCGACACCCTATATTGCTCGCTACGTAGCTGCCTTTGGTAGCCAAGCGCTTTCTGGGCTGAAGCTGGGCGTCTACGAACACTCAGCCGTAGGCCGCGATATTCTTGTCGCGCTGATTGAGGCGCTGGGTGGGGAAGCGGTGTCGCTCGGCCGTTCGGACAAGTTCATTCCCGTCGACACTGAAGCCGTCCGTCCCGAGGACCAGAAGCTCGCACGAGAGTGGGCCGCGGGCCTCAAACTGGATGCGATCCTGTCCACTGACGGGGACTCCGATCGTCCGCTGCTCGCTGATGAGGGTGGTGTGTGGATGCGCGGCGACGTGCTCGGTATCCTTTGCGCCCGAGCTCTCGGGATCAAAGCTGTGGCGACACCGGTCAGCTGCAACAGTGCTGCCGAGTTGTCGGGCCTGTTCGATGCGGTGCGCCGCACCCGGATTGGATCGCCCTTCGTAATTGAGGCGATGAACGCGCTGGTGGAAGAAGGCCAAAGCTCAGTGTGCGGCTATGAAGCTAATGGCGGCTTCCTGCTAGCGACTCCGGTCACGGTTGGGCAGAGCAACCTCGCCGCGCTGCCAACGCGCGACGCGGTTCTGCCTATCATCGCCACCTTGGTCGGCGCTAGGCAGCAGGGCGTCGCACTTTCGGCGCTGCTAGACCAGCTGCCGGCACGCTATACCTTCAGCGAACGGCTGCAAAATTACCCGACCGCGCAAAGCCAATCGCTGATTGCTCATCTCGAGCAGGGCAGCGAGGTGGAAATCCTGGCGCGGCTAAGGGCGATGTTCGGCGCGCTTGCTGGCGAAGCCGACCGCATCGACCGCACCGATGGTCTGCGGATCCATTTCACAGGCGGCGACATCATCCACTTGCGCCCCAGCGGGAATGCACCCGAACTGCGCTGCTATACGGAAAGCAACAGTGCCGATCGTGCGGCTTGGCTGAATGGACAGGCATTAAAGCTGATCCGCGACAAGATGGACTGACCAGCGAACAATTCTCCGTGGTCGATCGAGGTCAGCGTCTCGGCCACCCACAGGCCATAGGTGGGGTAGGCATTCGGTGAAGGCTGCAGATCAGTAAGCGTGGCCTGAGGACCGCAGTTAAGCGGCTTGGGCGACGTGTTGCTCGTTCGGATGCCAGATCCAGGGCATGAGCTCATCCCAGCGAGTAGCGGGCCAGTCGCCAGCGATCTTCTCGATGACATCGGCGATGTAGGCCTGCGGTGTATCGCTCCGGTGAGGGCCACCTTGCGGTGATTGGCTGATATTTCGAGATGGCACCGGTGCAAGCACTGGTGTTTGCACCGGTACTAAGGACGGTGCGATGAGTCAGATCACGGTAATTTCGGGGCCGGAGCGGCGGCGGGTATGGACTGATCAACAGAAGCGGGAGTTGGTCGCGGCTGTTTCGGCGCCCGGCGCGAACGTGGCGGAGATTGCCCGCCGTGCTGATCTGCGGCCGAACCAGATCTACAGATGGCGGCGGCAGATGGAGCAGGCCGCCCAGGGCTTTGCAGAGGTGCAGGTGCACCTTGATCCGGCACCGGCCGTTGGGACAGCGATCATCGTGGAGTTCGAGCGGGCGATTGTGCGCATTCCTGCTGGCGCCTCGCCCGGGCTGGTGTCGGCAGTGCTGCGGTCGGTCAAGTCGTGATCCCAGTTCCCTCCGGCGTTCGGATATGGATCGCAACGGGGCATACGGACATGCGGCGCGGCATGCGCAGCCTGGCCCTGCAGGTGCAACAGAGTTTCGGCCGCGATCCGTTCGCGGGCGATCTCTACATTTTCAGGGGACGCCGCGGCGACCTATGCAAGGTGATCTGGCATGATGGCGTGGGCATGTCTCTTTATGCCAAGCGCTTGGAGCGCGGGAAGTACATCTGGCCCTCGGCCGTGGACGGCGTGATTGCTATTTCCCCCTCGCAGATGGCCTGCATGTTGGAGGCGATCGATTGGCGTAATCCGCAGGCCACATGGCGCCCGACATTGGCCGGATAAAAGGTCGATATTGCCTAAAAAGCTAGGGATTCCGGCGCCTTTCTGCTATACGCGCCGGCATGGGGGACGAGGCGCAAGCACAGATCGACAGCCTTCGCGAGCGGCTCGCGGCTGCCGAGGCTGTCGCCGCTGAAGTCGCCCGCATCAAGGCGATCAACGCCGACCTGGAAGCCCGCAACGCCCTTCTCGAACTGCAGAACGAGAAGATGCGCCGCACCCTTTTTGGCCAGCGATCCGAACGTACGCGCCATCTGCTCGACCAGATGGAACTGACCTTCGAGGAGTGCGAGACCGCTGCCAGCGAAGATGAGCTCCTTGCTGCCCTGGCAGCGGCGAAGACCAACGTTGCTCCGTTCGAGCGCAAGCGGCCCGCCCGCAAGCCCTTGCCCGAGCACCTGCCGCGCGAGCGCGTTGTCATCGCCGCGCCAGAGGCCTGCCCCTGCTGCGGCTCGGAACGGCTGTGCAAGCTGGGCGAGGATATTACCGAGACGCTTGAGGTCGTGCCGCGCCAGTGGAAGGTGGTCCAGACCGTGCGGGAGAAGTTCTCCTGCCGGGATTGTGAGAAGATCACCCAACCACCGGCGCCTTTCCACGTCACGCCCCGCGGGCTCTTTGGCCCCAGCTTCCTGGCGATGCTGCTGTTCGAGAAGTTCGGGGCGCATCAGCCGCTCAACCGCCAGCGTGACCGCTATGCCCGCGAGGGCGTGGAGCTGAGCCTTTCCACCCTGGCCGATCAGGTCGGCGCCTGCACCGCCGCGCTCATGCCGCTCTATCTGCTGATTGAAGCCCATGTCCTGGCCGCGGAGCGGCTGCATGGCGATGATACGACGGTGCCGGTGCTGGCAAAGACCAAGACCGATACGGGCCGGATCTGGACCTATGTCCGGGATGATCGACCTTTTGGCGGGCCCGCGCCGCCGGCAGCGATCTTCCATTACTCCCGCGACCGGCGGGGCGAGCATCCTGTGGGCCATCTGCGCAGTTGGAGAGGCATTCTTCAGGCCGATGCCTATGCCGGCTACAACGCGCTGTTCCATGCCGACCGCCTGCCGGCGCCGCTGACCCGCGCCCTGTGCTGGAGCCATGCGCGCCGCTATTTCTTCGAGCTGGCCGATGTCGCCGCGCAGCTCAAGAAGCGCCGCAAAAAGGCTGTCATCTCGCCGCTGGCGGTGGAGGCCGTCCGCCGCATCGACGCGATCTTCGACATCGAGCGCGCCATCAACGGCAGACCGGCCCAGGAGCGTCTCGCCCATCGGCAGGAACTCAGCGCACCGCTGGTCGCCGATCTGGAAGAATGGATGCGCGACAGCCGGTCGAAGCTATCGAAGAACAGCGATGTGGCCGAGGCCATGGATTACATGCTCAAGGCATGGCCTGCCTTCGCCGCGTTTCTCGACGACGGCCGCATATGCCTCTCGAACAACGCGGCGGAACGCGCGCTCAGGGGTATAGCATTGGGCAGAAAATCGTGGCTTTTCGCCGGTTCAGACCGCGGTGGCCAACGCACGGCCTTCATGCTCAGCCTCATCGGTACGGCGAAGCTCAATGACATCGATCCGCAGGCCTGGCTTGCCGACGTTCTCGCGCGCATCGCCGACATTCCCCAGAACCGTCTCCATGAACTGCTGCCATGGAATTGGCGCGCCGCCGAAGATCAACGCGAAGCAGCCTGAGCCGCGGCCCTCACCGGAAGCTTACCCTGCGGTTCGATGCCGTTGTAGAGCTTGTCGAAGCCCGCATAGGCATCAGCCTGTAGCAGCCCGGTAAAGTCCTTGATCCCTTCTTCCCGGATGCGACTGACGATCGGGTCAAGCGGATGTGCGGCCTGTGCTGCCCAGCCTGCCAGCGTTGATCGGTCGATATCAAGGCCCTGTGCCGCCATCATCTCGGCCTGGCGATAGAGGGGGGAGATGATGATCGAACTTGGCGACGACGACATGGGCGAGTGTGGCGAAGCTGGCTTTGCCCCGGGCAATCGCCTTTACGGGTGCCGCGGCCTGCACGATCTGCTCGCAGGATCGGCAGCTATATTTAGGCCGGATAGTGCGGATGAAGCGCCATTGCACCGGCGCGACGTCGAGCATCGCGTCGCTGTCCTGCCCGAGCGGGCGCAGGGCGCTGCCTGCTCCATCCGGCGCCCCCATCTGTAAATCTGGTTCGGCCGCAGATCAGCACGGCGGGCAATCTCCGCTACGTTCGCGCCGGGCGCGGAAACCGCAGCGACCAGCTCACGCTTCCGCTGGTCGGTCCATACGCGCCGCCGCTCCGGCCCCGAAATTACTGTGATCTGGCTCATCGCACCGTCCTTAGTATCGGTGCAAACACCGGCGATTGCACCGGTGCCATCTCGAAATATCAGCCAATCACCGCAAGGCGGCCCTCACCGGAGCGATACTAGGTGGGCGACCCTTGGCGGATATCTACGGCGCGAACAGTGCCCGCCGGTGCACCGCACAAGCTTATTTGGGGCATGCGGCTCGCTCTGGAAATGCAGGCCGCGGAAGGTGTTCTGGCGGACGCTACGCGATTCTTTGTCCTGAATGAACGGAGACGAAACCGCCGACATGCTGAGTGAACAGATCGTCACGGATGGTTTCCGCGAAATAGCCTCGATTATCCCCAATATGCTTGAGGACCAAGAATTTACGCCGGGAAGTCTAACAACAAGACTTCCATGCTGCGCGCCTCTCAGAGCCTAATGCAAAGTCGTGCCAACCTGGAGAGGCTCAGTTGTTGCTATTCTGTACCGTCTGCACTGCACTGGTGACAGTCAAGATCGGAGAAAATAGCTGGCTGATCAGCTGAATGAGTTTGCTGGGCTGATTTGCCGCTGCATTGCCGAAGTAAAGCACATCCTTGTCCTGCATAACAAAGCGCTGAGCGAGGAAATAGGAAGGAGTTTTCATCATGTTAAGATGATAGACCTTCGGCACCTCATTGCCCTGCTCATCGCGCACATAACGGAACACAAAGATCGCGGCAGGATTGCCTACGCCAGGATTAACGCCACCGGCAGTCGCAATCGCCTCCGCCAAGGAAACCGACGAACGGCTGAACGGAACCTGCTCCACCCGCCCGGGAGCGCCAAGCACCGAATATGTGCGAGGGTTGTTGATCAGCATCAACCGGTCGCCAGGATAGGCACGCACGTCCAACTTGGGATTATCGACAAGATCGTTGACGCGAATGTCAACACTCTGTCCCCCCCTGACGATCCGCAGCAAAAGATCCTTGGTGTTCCCACGATAGCCGCCAGCCAAAGCAATCACGTCGGATAGGGTTTCCCGATTTGTCTGCAACACGAGCCGGCCCGGTTTAGCTACCTCGCCCCCAACGATGATCGAGTTGGTGATGGCCTGATTCATCGTGACGATCACCTGGGGATTCTGCGAAAGTCTCGCCAGCGAATTGCGGATCATCGCCTCCACTTCGCCAGTGGTGATCCCCGCCACATGAAGCGTGCCGGCATAGGGAATGGTGATGTCGCCCAGATCGTCGACCCGCGTTGGTGGCAGTTTCTGCACCTGCACGCCCGGATTCGCCACAATCTGGCTCATTCCTCCGCTACTACCGCCAGCACCTGCGAACAGGGTAACACCCGCTTCGTATATATTGATGTCCAACACGTCGCCCGGGCCGATCATGTCTGTCGGTGGCGGCGCGAGGTCAGGCAGCAATCTTGTCGCCACCGCATCCGCTCCGGGCACGTCCGCGATCGTGTTGATTGGAATGACCTGAATCGGTGCCGTCCCATCCTTGGGAGCGGTAGCCGATTTCGCGATCTGCCCCCCGGTAGGGCCGCTGGAGGGCAGTGTAGCGCACCCCGCAAGTCCGGCGAGCAGGGTTAGATAAACGCTATTCTTGACTTGCATCGCTCATGAACTCGGAGGCTTGCGGCTTCGGTTGCGGACGCCTTAGCACCGGGATTCAGCAATGGACAATAGTTCTCTAAAGATTGCGGCAGCAAGACGTGCTTGGCCTTGCGCCCTGCCCCATATTGGCCTAGCGCAAGGGCGGCTTAGGTTCCCTTGAGGCGCTACAAAGATATTATGAACGTCAATCCCTCGTTCCCGGTCGAGGCCGAAGCACCCACCCAGCATTCCGCCCTAGCGCATTGGTTCAAGAAGCGTCGCTGGTTCCTGCTGATGGTTGCACTGCCCACGCTTCTGGCTGCGCTTTATTATGGCGTAATTGCGTCCGACGTCTATGTTTCGGAATCCCGCTTCGTCATCAAGAGCCCTGACCAGAAACGCTCACAGATGTCGACGCTGGCCAATCTGGTGCAGACTACCGGCCTGTCGGGTGGCCAGGAACAAACGAACGAGGTGTTGACCTATGTCCGCTCCCGCGATGCGCTAAAGGCGCTGGAGCAGGCCGTCCACATTCGTGACAAATTCTCGAGTCCCCAGGCTGATTTTCTGAGCTACTTCCCCCAGCCATTTTCCGACAACAGCTTTGAAAGCCTGTTCAAATATTATGGCAAGCGGGTCGATGCGCGCCTGGACACCGAAGCGGGCACCGCGATCATCAAGGTCGAGGCATTCACTCCACAAGACGCCTATGTCATCAACCGCCAGCTGCTGGACCTGAGCGAGGGGCTGGTCAATCGGCTCAACAGCCGCGCGCAAAGCAAAGGGATCGCCGAGGCGCAGAAGCAGGTCGAACTCGCAACCCAGCGGGCTAAGTCTGCGCGGATTGCCCTAGCACAATATCGCAACGCTCAGGCGCTGATCGATCCGGCCAAGCAGGCGGGCGGCGTGCTGGAAATCGCCAACACTATGATCGCGGAACGGGCCGCGCTTCAGGCTCAACTCGACCTGATGCAGCGCCTTACCCCCAATAATCCCTCCATCCCGGCGCTCCGCAATCGCATCGGCGCGATTTCCGTGCAGATCGCATCTCAGAACGGCCGGGTCGTGGGCACTGGCAGCGGCATCGCCTCGAAGATGGGCGGTTATGAAGATCTTGTGGTGGAGGAGAAATTCGCAACCGACAGCCTGACAGCAGCCAATGCCGCCCTGGTCCAGGCACGCGCCGAAGCGCTGCGCCAGCAATTCTATCTGGAGCGTGTGGTTGACCCTAATACGCCCGACACACCCTCGCTCCCCAAGCGCTTCCTCAACACCCTAATTGTGTTCGCCGCGTCCCTGTGCCTCTATTTCATCGCCTGGATGTTCATGATCGGCGTTCTTGAGCATGCGCAAGAAGATTGATCATGGCAAAAGGCAGCTTAAACCAACTGCGCAATAGCTGGGGCGTGCAGGTTCGAGTCATCCACGCCTTGATGATTCGCGAACTGATCACCCGCTTCGGGCGGGAAAATATCGGCTTTCTCTGGATCATGGCTGAGCCCCTGATGTTCGCGGGACTTGTCGGGCTGCTATGGCATTTCACCCACGGCGCCACCGAACATGGGGTCAGCGTGATCGCATTCGTAGCGACGGGCTATATACCGCTAACCTTGTTCCGGCATTGCGTTGCGCGCAGCGTGGCGGCCTTTACCGTCAATCAAAGTCTGCTCTATCATCGCCAGATCAAGGTCGTCGATTTCATCATGGCACGGTTCATAATCGAACTTGTCGGCGGCATGATGGCCTATCTGTTCATAGCCCTGTTTCTGATCATAATCGGCGAATTCCCCATACCTTCCGATATCGGGCTGCTGATTGCAGGCTGGATGCTATATGGCCTGTTCTGCTTCTCTCTATGCCTCATTCTAGCGCCGCTTTCTGAAGTATCGGAAACGGTAGAAAAATTTATTCCTGTCACGACTTACATCATGATCCCCTTTTCAGGAGCATTTAACATGGTGGCGTGGGTGACGCCCGCCGCTAGGAATTTTCTGCTTTTTTCTCCTTTCGTGAATGCGATGGAGATGATGCGGAAAGGGATTTGGGGTGACAAGATCACTGCTTATTATGATCCTTGGAATCCGATCGTCTGCTCTGCCATCTTTGTAGTCATCGGCCTCATCCTGTGCCGTCGCATGCGCCGTATATTGACCGTCGAATGATCATTTGCCGCAACTTAAAAAAATCCTACTCACATGGCGGCCGGCGCAAGCAGGTGTTCGATGGCGTGAACCTGACCGTCAGACGGGGCGAGCGCATAGCCTTGCTGGGTCGAAACGGCGCAGGCAAAAGTACACTGATAAAATTGATCGGCGGCGTCGAAATGCCGACCTCGGGCAAGATCACCCGTACTATGTCGGTATCTTGGCCCTTGGGTTTTGCCGGCGGCTTTCAGGGTAGCCTGACCGGTTATGACAATGCGCGCTTCATCGCGCGAATCTATGAACGCGATTATGCCGACATCCGCGCGTTTGTAGAGGATTTCAGCGAACTCGGCAGCCAACTGAAGATGCCGGTGAAAACCTATTCTTCCGGCATGCGCGCACGCTTGGCCTTCGCCCTGTCGCTGGCGATAGAGTTCGAATGCTATCTAATCGATGAGATAATCCTGGTTGGCGATCAGAATTTTCAGCAAAAATGCCGAGTAGAAATGTTCGAAAAGCGCGAAGATAGAGCGATGATTATCGCTTCGCATGATATGGGCTTCATGAGGGGTTTCTGCAATAGCGCAGTGATTCTACATGAAGGAACGTTGACGAAATATGATGACGTAAATTTGGCAGTTGATAATTACTCAAATTTATAATCAAATATTTATTTGTACTTAGCTTAGCTTGTTAATCGATTCTCGCATATGGTCGACGCTGACGCTGGAATAACGCTGTACCATCCGGAGCGACTTCCAGCCGCCCATGTTCATGATGGTGATGAGGTCGATACCGGCCATGACGCAGTGCGATGCCCAGTGGTGGCGCCAGTCATGGACGGTGAAATCCTCTACCCCTGCGCGCTTGCAGGCGGTGGCGTGCTGGTTCTTGATCGGATTGCCGCCGGGGGTCTTCGCCTTGCGCGTGTCCTGATAGGGTTTGCCGAACCGATTGAGGAAGACATGCCCCGTCGTCGGCTGACCTTGCTTTTCCCAGATCGGACGCAGCACATCCATCACGCGGGGATGCATCGGAACGGACCGGATGACGGCATTCTTGCTGTGGTTAAGCCGGATCGATCCTTGCTCCATATCGACGCCCTCGACACCCCACGGGAGCTGCAATGCCGTCTGGATGCGTGGGCCATGGAAGGCGAGGAGTGTGATAATCGGCTGGATGTGTGGCGAGTAGGCCGCGATCAACCGATCGCGGTCCTCCTTGCTGAGGAAGCGCACCCGTTCATTGTTGAAGGGGATCGCCTTGATCCGCAGGGGCGGGAGGTCGTGCAGCTCGTGATGGACATTGATGGCCGCCTGGAACACGGCGCGATAGCGATCCTGGCCCGCCGGATCGTGCCCGGTCAGATAGGCACGGCGGAAATGCTCCCAGGCTTGTTTGGGTTCGCGCAGGCTGAAGTCGCCGATGAGGCCATTGAGCTTGCCGATGCGCAGGATGTCGGACGGGCAGGGGGGCTTTGCCTTCGTCAGGTAGCTTTCAAAAGCGTCGGCTATTTTGCCTTGCGCCACGATCGCGGCCGGGCCGAACATCAGCCGGTGCCGCAGCTTCGTTTCATGTTCCGCCATCAGGTGCGCCGCAGCATCGCGGTCACTCGTTCCTGAACTGAACTCCTTGACGATGATGTGCTTGTCGCCAAGCGTGACGGTACCTCGGATGTAATAAATGCCGTTCTTCCCCCGGGTGCGAATGGAGAGCATGTGATCTTCTCCAGCAGCAGCTGATATTGTGACTCTGTCGCGCGCGTCTTTCCGCACGCATGGATGTAGGGCACGCCATGTTTCACGAAGGTCCGGCGCATCCATTTTGCGGGATCGGTGCTGTGCATGTTCAGCCGCGACAGGATGTCACGCGGGGTTAGGAGAGTTGCCGTCGGCGTTTCGCCAGCCGCCGGTGCCCTATGCAGCGTTGTCGCATCGGCTTGGCCGGGTGACTTGGTTAGGCGACGTCTTGTCGACATGGAGAAGTCCCTTTTGCTGCCGTTGCCCGTATCGTTCCACCGAGGGCTTGCTGGCGCGCTGCGCCTTTGAGTGTGCGGCGCGGCGTCGGGCAGTATATGCGCAGGGCGATCAGCTCGAGCATGCCGGGGTTTGAAAGCTTCGTGTTCTTGAATGGTCGAAGTTCGGGCATCATTTGCAAGCTCCTCGGCCACTGGGCAAAGAGCTTGGCGCCTGTCGCAGGTTGAAACAGGCATTGACCAGGACTTCCGACCGCGTCCGACCCGAACTTGTCGCCAGATGCTCGAGCCGCCTGCTCATCTCCTCGGGCAGGAGCCGGGTCTTGTAGTTCTTCATCGGGCGTTGGCCTGTTCATGACGATGTACGGTGGCCGCGGGCCAGCCCTACGTCGGGGGATGCAGAAGCGATCCGCTGCCATGATTGACTATCGCTTTTCCGCGACCTGCAAGGGAATGGTCCAGATCGGCCCGGATCGGCCCGGATCGGACTTATATGCGCCGATAGTGGGACCGCTGCCCCGGCCGATGCTCGACGTGGACGGCCGGTCTGTCCTCGTACATGAACTTAGGGCGGGTCAGAGGTGCCTATTTCAACCAAGGGCGATGCGGACAGGGTGGAACAAAGCTGATTTCGATCTTTCTCTAACCTGTTGCACCGACTTGACATTACGATAATGTGTCGTGGCGTTTTCGTTGGAAGGCGCCGAGGTTTGAGCCCCTCGCTTGGGAAGGATAGACTCGTCGCGGAAGCGGCCGGGTGGTCGATGTTATGTCCAAGCCATTTATGGCCAAAGGCATCGACACGCGTTCTCAAGCGCGGCTCAACGCCCGGTTTTATCCGGCGCAACCTCGTCTTGTGCGAGGGAGCGGCGGATGGGATCGCAAGCCAGAACAAATAGCAGGAGCAGGCCATGATACGGCCCGCTTCGGAAATGGCGCGCCTGCCGCTGGATGAGGGTGATCCCCTGCCGCCTGAGCATGATCGTGCGGCTTTCTCGCCGGACCCGCTGGCAAGCCTGTATCGGGAAGAGCGGCCCTCGCTGCTGCGTTTCCTCTCGCGATGGACGGGGCATGACAAGGCGGAAGATGTCATCCAGCAGGTTTTCAGCCGCATGGCTGGAAGTTCGGACCATGATGGTCGAGCGATCCGGGCACCCGGAGCCTATCTCCGCCAGGCCGCGCGCAATGTGCTGCGCGATGAGGCCAGGGCAGCAGAACGCCATTGTGCGCATCAGCATGTTCCGATCGAGGATCTGGCGCTTTCGGGTGGCGATCCCGTCGCCGCGCTGGAGGCGCGCGACCGGCTCGTCCGGATCGAGGAGGCCGTGCTGCGATTGAAGCCGTTGACCCGCGAGATATTTCTGGCTTGCCGTCTTGATGGCTATAGCTATGCCGAGATTGCCGAACGGACTGGATTGAGCGTGCGAGGGGTCGAGAAGCAGATGAGCAGGGCGATCAGGCAGCTTGGACGGCATTTGCGGGCGCATGACTGAGCCCGGCGGGACAGAGATTCCCCAATCCATCCATGAAGCCGCCGAAAAATGGCTGGCGCGGCGTGCCGGACAATCCGATCCGGCATTGGAGCGCGATTTTGCGCTCTGGATCGATGCGGATCCCCGGCATCGCATCGCCTATGACCTGATTAAGCGCAATTGGCAGCTCGGCACGCTGCTCCAGGAACGGCATGTCGGCCGGAACCGCTCGCTTCCGCGCGCGCCATTCTGGATGCGGCAGAAGACGCATATCGTGGCTGCCGGACTTGGCGCTGCGGTGCTGCTGGGGGTGGCGTCGGTCAGCCTCTTGCGGTCCGGCGGCCCCTTGGGCATTTCCATGGCGGCTGAGGCCGCCGTCTATGAAACGGCAGTGGGCGAGATCCGGACGATCAGCCTTGCGGACGGATCAACCGTCATCCTCGACACGGCCTCGCGGCTTCGCGTGCAATTGTCCGGCAGCCAACGGCGGCTCGACCTCGACCGGGGGCGGGCGCGTTTCGAGGTCGCTGGGGATGAGAGGCACGTCTTCCGTGTGCGGGTCGCGGGTGGCGAGATTGTCGCCCATGGCACGATGTTCGACGTCAGCCTGATCGGTGCGCATCCCTTGGTTACCGTTATCGATGGGTCAGTGGAATTGCACCGATCCGATGCCAGTGCAGAGACAAGGGCGTTTGGACCGGGACAGAGCGTCGCGCTTGATGGGCATAGGACCGGGCAGGCCGTATCGGCGGTGGAGGCGCGATGGGTATCGGGCATGCTGGCGCTCGATGCGACGCCCCTTGCCGAGGCGGTGGCAGCGATCAACCGCTACAACAGGATACAGATCCGGCTGGCCGAGCCCTTTGCCATGCCGCTGCGCGTGACGGGTGCATTTAGGGTTCGCGATCCGGAAGGGTTCGCGCGCGCTGTCGCGGCCAGTTTCCATCTCGAGGTGGAGCGGCCCGACCGCGCCACGATCCTGCTGATGGCGCCGCCCAAGCGGGCGGGATCGAATATGTAAAAAAATCTGTCGGGTGTTTTAGCAAGCCGGCGTCTCCCCACTGTCCCGCCCACTGGCGGCAAGGGGGAGAAGGCCAAATGTCTCGATTTTCATTATCCGCTCTATATCTGTCCGGCAGTATCGTCGCCGCTGCGCTCGCGGTCAGCGCCCCGGCAGCGCTGGCACAGCATTCTTCCAGCATCGCAATGGTGTTGCCCGCTCAGCCGCTTGGTGCGTCGATTCGTGAACTGGCCCTGCGCTCCGGGCAGACAATCCTTATCGATGCGGACCTTGTCGAGGGGGTGAATGGCCCAGCCCTGCAGGGCGCGTTCACGGTGGAGGCAGCCCTGGATCGACTGCTTGCCGGAACCGGTCTTGTCTGGACGCGGATCGAGGGCAGTATCGTTATCCGGAAAGGACGCGGGTCCGGGCAGGACGGGGAAAGCGGCGAGGGCGCAAGCCTCCTGGGCACGGGCAGCCGCATCCGCGGCGCGCCGATCCCCTCGCCCGTGATGGTTCTCGATAACAGGGCCATCAGGGACAGCGGCCTTGCCGATCTTGGCGATGTCGCGCGCAGCCTGCCACAAAGCTTTGGCGGTGGGCAGAATCCGGGCGTCGGTTTCAACGTGCCGTCCAGCACGGGCGGCAATGTCGGCGGCGGGTCCTCGGTCAATCTGCGCGGCCTGGGAAGCGACGCGACGCTGACCGTGCTCAACGGTCGCCGTGTGCCCTATGACTCGGCCCGGCAGGGCGTCGACATTTCCGCTATTCCGCTTGCAGCGGTCGATCGGATTGAGGTGGTGGCGGACGGCGCCTCGGCCATTTACGGATCGGACGCGGTCGGCGGCGTCGTCAACGTGATCCTGAGGCGCGATTATGACGGCGTTCAAACCCGGGCTCGCATCGGCGGATCGCCCGATGGCGGGAATTTCCAGCAGCAATATGGCGTGCTGGCGGGTAGCCGCTGGAACGGCGGCGGCGGCTTCCTGACCTATGAATATGGCCGGAACACTGCCCTCATGACGAACCAGCGCAAATATGGCCGGATCAGGCCGGACCTGACCTTGCTGCCGGCCAGCCGCCGCCACGCGGTCGCGGGAAGCATCCATCAGGACATCAGCGACAATCTGACCATCGAACTGGACGGCCTCTACAACCAGCGGACCGGTGAATTTTCCTATCCCACGAGCGCAGCCGCCAATCTATCGGTCAGCCGGATCACCCAGAGCTATGACAGCTACACGCTGGCTTTTTCGGGAGCGGCGCGGCTCTCGTTGGGGCAGTGGCAGCTCAGCCTGTCGAGCAGTTTCGGCAAGGGGCGCACTTATTTTCAGGGTGATACGTTCATAAACGATCGGTTTTTGAGCCGGGCCTTTGGGCGCTATAATAACCGGACGATGACCGGCGAGATCGCGGGCGACGGCCCCTTGTTCGGCTTGCCGGGCGGGGACGCCAAGCTGGCCCTGGGCGCGGGTATCCGGGCGAACGACTTCGCAATCTTCAGGGGCGTGGGCAATATCAACAACGCCAGGCCGTCGCAGGACAGCGTCTATGCCTTTGGCGAGGCCAGCTTCCCGCTCATTGGGCCCGCGCAGGCCTTGCCGCTGATGCGCAGCCTCAGTCTCAGCGCCGCGCTTCGCTATGAGCGCTATCGCGGCCTTGCCGATGTCGTGACACCCAAATTCGGCATGATCTACGCGCCGACTGATTTCCTCGACATCAAGGCGAGCTGGGGCCGATCCTTCCGGGCGCCAAGCTTCATCCAGCTCTATTCGATCGAACAGGCGATCCTTTATCCAATCACGACATTCGGGGGGAGGGGCTATCCCGCCGGGACCACCGCCTTGTTGATCGCCGGGGGCAATAGCGACCTCAAACCGGAAAAGGCGCGCAGCTGGTCGGTGACCATGGCTCTGCGTCCGCCCGTCCTTCCGGGCGCGTCCTTCGAGCTCAGCTATTTCCACACCCGCTATGTCGACCGCATCGTGAACCCGATCCCGACGTCAGCGCTGGCGCTCGTCAATCCGATCTACGCCAGGCAGATCAGCTATGCGCCAACGGCAGCGCAGCTTGCGGCGGCGATCGCCCATGCGAGCCAGTTTCTGAACGGGGCGGGCGTGCCCTATGATCCGGCAAAGGTCGCCGCGATCATCAATCGCGCCAATATCAATGCCGGGCGTCAGACGATCCGGGGCATCGATGCCCAGCTTGCCTACAGGACCGGCCTTGCCAATGGGAACATCGAGATGTCGGCCAATCTCACCTATCTCGACAGCGCGCAGCAGCTTCTGGCGGACGGTCCGGTCGAGCAACTGGCGGGACGATTGTTCAACCCGCCGCACTGGCGCGGCAGGGGCATGATCGGCTGGAGCAAGGGCGGCTTCCGCACCGCGGCCACGCTCAGCACGATCGGCGGCGTCAAGGATGTGCGCTCCACCCCGGCTCTGCACATTGACGGCATGACGACGATCGATATCAGCGCCCGTTATCGCTTTGGCGAGGAAGGGGGGCTGTTGCGCGGCGTCGAGCTTGGCCTCTCGGTCCAGAATATTCTCAATGCCTTGTCTTCGGTCGTCGCGACCAGCCTCTATTATGACACGCCCTATGACTCGACCAACTATTCAGCGGTCGGCCGCTTCATCGCGCTCGAACTGGTCAAGAAATGGTGAGCGTCATGGACAGGACATCGATCGCGCTGCTGGCCGCGGGCGTTGGACTTCTCGCCTTGCCTTCCACGGCGACGGCGGATTGCAGCGACCTGCTGCCGGTCCCTGCGCCCATGACGAAGCGACGCGCCATCACGGCGCAGGACCTGCTCGGCGTGCGCGACATCGGGCGGGGCGATGGCGCCCTTCTTGGCAACAAGAGCCCGCTCGGAGTTTCCCCGGACGGCAGACAGCTCGCCTTTATCCTGATCCGGGCGGAGGCATCGACCAATAGCTATTGCATCGGCCTTGCGGTGATGGATGTGAAGCCATCCGCGAAGCCGCGGCTTCTCGATCAGGGCGGAGAGTTTATTGGCGGGACCGGCGATTATCGCGGGGTCATCCTGCCGACGGGATTTCCGATCCTGCTCGCGCCGTGCTGGTCGCCCGATGGCCGGTGGATCGCCTTCCTGCGACGGGACAAGGGTGTCACCCAGCTCTGGACAGTGCGTGCCGATGGCGGTCCCGCCCGGGCCGTCACCCATTCTCCCGTCGATGTGGAGCAATTTGCCTGGGGGCCTGATGGCAGGTCGCTCATCTATGCGAGCCGGACCGGACAGATGGCGGAGCGGACCGCATTGGCGCGCGAGGCCGTGGCCGGCTTTCGTTATGATGATCGCTATGTGCCGATGATGGGCGACAAGCCCATGCCGCTCGCCACGACAGCCCTGTCCCTGTTTCGCGTCGATCCGGGCGGGGGAGAGGCCCGGCCCGGCGAAGAAGGTGACCGGGCGCTGCTGGGCCCCGATCCGATCGGCTATGCAATCCTTCCGCTTTCGGCGAGGGCCGATGATGGGCGCTTTATCCAGACGGAGCATGTCACCGCCAATCCGGCCAGCCCATGGGCGCTGGCCATGTTCTCTGCGGCTGGCGTGAAAATCCCCTGTCCGGGTGAGGCCTGTCGCGGCAAGTTTGCCGGGCTTTGGTGGATGTCCCATGATGGCCCCTTGCTCTTCCTGCGCCGTGAGGGCTGGAATGACCGGTCGACGGCGCTCTATCGCTGGCGGCTTGGCTCCGGCCCGCCACGGAGAATATTTGTTACGAGCGACGTCATCAGCGGCTGTGAGCTCGCAGGTGGGGACCTTGTCTGCTTGCGTCAGGGCGCGAGCGTGCCGGCGCGGATCGTGCGGATCGATCCGGGAGACGGACGTACCGATCTGCTCTACGATCCCAATCCCGAATATCGATCCATCCGGTTCGGCAGGGTCGAGCGGCTGGAATGGCGGAACGACCTGGGCCTGGAAGTCGCCGGCGATCTTGCCCTGCCGCCCGATTATGATGGACGAGAGAGGCTGCCCATGATCGTGACGACCTATCGCAGCAACGGATTTCTCCGGGGCGCGACCGGCAATGAATATCCGATCCATCTGTTCGCCGCGAAAGGCTTTGCCGTTCTCAGCCTGGACCGCCCGCCCCATGTCGGGGCGATCAACCCGCTCAACAAGGACTGGCAGAAGCTGTTGGCCGAGAATGACCGGGATTGGGGGGAGAGGCGCAGCATGCAATCTTCGGTCATGACCGGGGTGCAGCGCGTCATCGACATGGGAATTGCCGATCCGGACCGCACCGGCATCACCGGTTTGAGCGATGGATCGAGCACGGTCGGCTTTGCCCTCATCAACAGCCGCCGCTTTGCCGCCGCCGCGATTAGCACCTGCTGTCTTGAACCCTGGACCGTGAACGCCACCATCGGCCCGGCCTTTGCCCGGAAGATGCGGTCGCAGGGTTTCCCGCCCGCCACATCCGACGATCGGGACTATTGGGAGCCCGGTTCGATGATCCGCAATGCCGCGTCGATCGATACGCCATTGCTCATGCAGCTGGCGGATCGAGAATATCTGACGGCGATCGACGTCTTCGCCGCCTTGCGCGAACAGGGTAAGCCGGTCGACATGTATGTCTTTCCCGATGAATTTCATAATAAATGGCAGCCGCGACACCGGCTGGCGATCTACGAACGCAATGTCGACTGGTTCCTCTACTGGCTTCAGGGCAAGAAAGATCCCGATCCGCGCAAGGCGGAGCAATATGCGATCTGGGACAGGCTGCGCCTAAAACAGCCCTTTCCTCCCTAATCCTGGGTCTGCCCCGCCACCCATGCCTCGACGTCAGCGAGATGCATGATGCGGTGATAGGCCGTGCCCTGGACGTAACCCTCGCCGTCCAGGACATGTTCGAGCAGGGAAAGGTCAAGCAGTCCGGCTCGGCGCAGATGTCCGTCGAGCAGCATGGCGCGGATGATGGAGCGGTTCGCGGTGAAGATTTCCGCGATATAGCTGTCGGGTGTGCCCTTCGTCCTGCGGTCGACGACGGCTGCTGGCAAGCGGTCGCGAAAGGCATCCCGTACCACGACCCGGTTCTGGCCTTGTCTGAACCACCACCAGATCGGTATCCGCAGGCATGCTTCCACGACCGGCTGCGAAGCCAAAGGCGTCGCATGGCGCACCGGGCTCCCGATATCATTGCCTTCCGCCCAGCCCTGGGCGGCGGTGATGAGCGCGATATGGGCGGCCGTCCCGGTTTCACCGCTGCTTGGCGGCTCCAGCCAGGGATGGCGTGGTACAAGAGCTGTGTCGCCCATGACCTGCGGGGACAGAAATTGGGTCATAGGCCGCCAGCGATAGGCCGGCGACTGGCGGAACGCCCGTGACGCTGCCCGACCAAGCACCGTAATCGTGCTCACATCCGCCATGGCCGCGATCGACTTGGCGGTAGACCAGCCTTCACCCAGGCTTCGTCCGCGCAGGAAGGCGTCGGTCACCGGCGCGATGGACCGCAGGGAAAAGAAGACATTGTCCCCGCCGCCGCCATCGATCGTGAGATCGGCGCCGCTCGCCCCGACAGCCTCATGGAGCAGGCGGGAGGTGCCCTGCATGAAGCTGCGGGCGAGGGGATTGGGTTGATCCTGGGTATGGGAACGGCTGACGTCGACCATGCCAGCATCCCATTGCGCTTCGATGGTCGGCGCGCCCAGATGGGATGCGACCATCCGGGCATAATGACGTTCATCGCCGATCGCGCCGCGGCTGGCGAGATTGAAACAGGTAAAGGGGCAGCCATGGGTGCCGAGCGCGGCGGCCAGCACGGAGGAGTCTATCCCGCCCGACAGCATGAGCAGGGCACGCTTGGCCCCCATGATGCTGGCGCGGGTCGCGGTCGATACCGCGCGCCGGATCATGCGCGCGGCCTCGTCCCGGTCGTCGATCCAGTGGCGCCTGCCAGCCCGGTCCCATGGGTTCCATGTCTGCGTGACGCTCAGCCCTTCTGGGGTGAGATGGAGACGGGAGCCGCCACGCAATTCCTGCACGCCTATGAGGCAGGTGGAGGGCGAGGGGATATCCTTAAGCGCCAGACGGCGCAATATGGCGGACCATTCGACCCCACGGGATTTCCATCCGCCAAGCGACAGCAGGGCCATGTCGGAAGCGAGAATGAGTTGATCGCCCTGCACCGCATGGAAGCAGGGCAGGCGCCCGAAGGCTGAACGCAGAACATGAAAGCCTGCCGCGCGATCGCGCAGGATCGCGACGAAATTACCCCAATAGTCCTGGCTGAAGCGATGGAGATCTGACGGATCGCCGCTGGACGCGACATCCGAGGGCGGGGTGGCCGGATCGCTCTTGCCGGTCGCGAAAATGGGACCGATGACCATGCCGATATCATCGCCCAGATGCCGGACTTGTCCGCCGCCGCTTGCGACCAGCATATCGTCCCCGTCGATCATGACCGACAGCGCCTCGGCGCGAGAAATCGCGCTCCGGATCGGCGGCGCGATAGGACTGCGTTCCGGTTTCGGCGCGAATATGGCGACAAATCTCTCCATCAGATGATCCTGATCGGGCAGAAGGGACGGACCTGATCGGGATCATCGGCGACGACCATGCCGTCGACCTCGACCCAGCTATGAGCCTGGAAGGGGTTGAGCTTGACGCCCAGGACGAGATCCGGCCGGATGCCGAGCGCGATCAGCCATGACGCGAGCGACAGCGCGGTGGGGAGGCACTGGTCACGGGCGGAGACGATCATGGCGGCCCGGCGATAGGCCTGATCAATATGGGCAAGCCGGTCGGTCGGGGCTGTCCGTGGCGCCACGCCATATTTGCGCTGTTCGATCAAGCGGATGTTCCGCGAGAAGGGCAATTGTCTCAGTCTCGCGCGCCACCAGAACCGGCGGGTCAGGGCGCTTGCGAGATAGGCTGGTGACAGGCGCGGCTTCGCAATGGGCAGCCTGGCCTCGGATGCATGCGAGCGCGGGCAGGGGGCGGGCCTGATACCGACCGGCGACCGGATGATGATGCCCGCTTCCAGCAACGCGTCGCACTGCCGGGCATCGATGTGGTTGGCGTCGATGAGGGATCTGAACGCTTGGTCCAGCGCTGGCCGCAAGCCGAAATAGCGATCGGCATGGAGGTCGAGGAAAATGACATGTCCCTCGGTCCGGCAGAAGCTCAGACCATCGCGCAGTGTATAGCCGCTCATTCTGTGTCTCGAACGGGCGAGGCGCGCAGCCGCGAAGCTGCGCGCCATCGCTTCAGTCGTCGGAAAGGCCGAAATTATTTTCACCAAGCCCGACATCGCCGGTGATGCCGCCGGGCCCCTTGGTTTCCACGCTGACCGCGCCGAGTTCGATCACGTCATTGTCACGTTCCATGATAGTCACTCCTTGGTTTTGCTGCGACTATTTGCAGCACCATGGAGCGTAGGAAGCGGACGGCCCTATCCGAAATTTATACGGATCCGATATCGCGAACATATGGAATGATCGGGAGGAATGGATATTCCTCTTCGACAAGTTGCAGGCGGAATGTCCCGCCTGTTATTCGTCTCGATAGATGCCGCGAAGCAGTTTTGCCGCGGCGCGCTGGCGGCGCAGATGATAGGTCGATGAGGTCCTGCGCAGCAGCCCGATGTCACCGGCGCGCGCGCTGTGCGCCAGCGCCTGCAATTCTTCCCCAGTGTCGCCCAGAATGTCTTCTTCGCCGATACGCGCGACATGAAGGCGGGCGTTGGTGCGTTCCATCGCTTCGCCATGTTCGCGATTGCTGGAGGCGCTCGCGATTCGGTGAAGGAGGTGCGCGGCCCGGTCTGCGCCCGATGCGAAATCCGGGTCGAGTTCGATCGCTCGCAGCAGCGAAAGGCGGGCGCTACGCAGGGCGAGCTGGACGATGTCGCCCGACCAGGCGTAGAGATCCTTGAGGCCCGGCTCGTCGATCAGCGGCACAAGGAAGCCCCCGCCGCTTCGCGCTTCGACAAGGCCCTCGCCCGCCAGATGGTTGAGCGCCTCCCGGATCGGTGTCGTGCTCGATGCCAGGATTGCGGAAAGCTCCGCAGGATCGAGACGGGATCCGGGACGATAGCCCCGTTCCATGATGAGGCGCCTGAGACTCTGCTGAACCCGCTCGGAGGTTGGACCGGCGTTCATCCTGATTCAGCTTTGCCGCGCCGCAAAGGCCGCCACCATGTCCTGCTGGTCCGGCCGCAGCGCATCGATGGCGGCCAGCGGGCGATCAGGCGCGCCAGTCAACAGGACCGAGGGACACTGTCCCTCGAAATTGCCGAGATTGGGGCGGTGCTGGCGATAGCCGGCGAGCGCGGCCAGTTCAGGAGAAAACCGGCGTGCGACTGCGGGCGGATAGGCAAGCCAAGGATTTTCATAGGGTTTGAGCCATCCCAGACTATAGCCCGTGACGATCGCGCGCCGCACCGCAGCGGTCCGGTTCGCGCCGGCACCGTGCAGGGTTGATCCCAGCAGGATGAGGGCAGAGCCGGGCTCCATCCCGACCGCGATCGGATCTGTGACTGGACCGGGCAGGAGCGCCTGGGCGCCGTGGCTGCGCGGCCAGACCAGCGTCGCGCCATTATCGGCGGTGAAGGGCGTCAATGGCCAGATGATATTGACCAGATATTCGATCTCTCCCTTGGGCGCTTGCCACATATCCTGGTCGCGATGGGGTGCCTGCGCCGGCGCGCCGGGGTGGATGGCGATGGCCTGCCCGACATTGAGCTGGATGCAGTCGCACCAGGGGGCGAGAATCTGCCGGGCGATCCGGGTGATGAGCGGATGCCGCACCAGGGCTTCTGCATGGGACGACCGCGTCAGCAGCCGTCCGAAGCGCTTGGTCGTCTCGCCATAAAATGGTCCCTGGCAGAAGGGAGTCTCCGCAAAAGAGGGCGAGAGATCTGCGTCCAGCGCGGCGATGACGCCTTCGGGCAAGGCGTGCGGTAGGACGGACCAGCCCTGGTCGAACAATTGCTCGATCAGGCGCGACGCACTCGTGGGAAGGGGTTCGGTCATGATCGCGTCTCCCGTCTCACGCTGCCATCGGTGCCTGATCATAGATCCCGGCCTCAGCGAGCCGGTCGAGCGTGTCCGCGCCCATCTCTATCTCCAACGCGACGAGCAGCGAGCCCTCATGCCATTGCGGCGCGCCCAATGGCCGGCATTGCCAGCCAAAGGCCAGGATCTGCTGGAACCAGTTCATCTCGGCGATGGCGACATAGCGGCTGATGCGGTTCTCCAGCGCATGCTCCGCGATCGCGGTCACAAGGCGGTTGCGGACCACCCGCCGTTCGGCCGCCCGCAGGTTCCGGTCGAGGCAGAAGCGGGTGATCTCGAAAATGTCCCCGCCGCGCGGCGGTGGCGCGTCGCATAATCTGGCGTAGAAGCTGTCGAGAATATGGGGGCGCTGGGTCGGCAGCAGCCTCGCCGAGGCGAGATGGGTGCCGTCGGGTTCGGACAGGATGATGTAGCGCGCATGTTCTCGTCAAACTGGTCGACCTCGAACCGGCCGTCGAGAACCGGAATCTGCCATTTGAGGAGATCGACGAAGACGGATTTGCGGGCCGCGAACATGGCGCGCAACACGGTGTCCGGCAGCGGCCGGAACGGTTCTTTCACAATATGCAACATGGATAAGCTCCCTTGGTCATGGGCGATCAAGGGTCGGTTCGGAGGCTGAGTCGCCGCTATTCCCAGAAATGGGGATGGCTCCAGCCGCCAATGTCGCTGATCGTCAGGGTTCCGTCACCCAGCGTCCGGCCGACGAGCAATATCCGCTTGTTGACCTGGTAGCGTGCACAGGCTTCCTTGATATGGCTCGTCACGGTTTCCCTGCTGATGTCCAATATCTGGCTGGTCTCCCAGTCGCTCTTGCCTCGCGCCGCCCACTGCACGCAGTCGCGCTGCCGATCGGTGATGAGCGGCGCGGTCATGGCCTGTCGGGGCATCGACCAGAGTCGCCGAGCGGCATCGAACGCATAATTGCCAAGCAGTTGCGCCAGGAGGAGCCTGTCCTCGCGCAGGGGACGATCGCCCGCATTGGCGAAGGTGCAGGACCCTGGGGGCTGCCCACCGATATTGGTCGCGTCCGTCAATGTGGTGTAGAATTGGGTGTGGCCAGCGGGCTGCATTTTCAGGCGGCCTTGGGTGTAATCTGTAGCGGCTGTGCCTCCTCGATCATTGGTGTAGCAAGGGCGGCCATGCCCTCGATCTGCATGTAGCGGTGCTGGAGCTGGTATTCGTCATTCTGCTCCAGCAGGACGGCGCCGACGAGGCGGATGATGCTATCCTCGTTCGGGAAGATGCCGACGACATCGGCGCGGCGCTTCACTTCCTTGTTCAGGCGTTCCAGTGGATTGGTGGAATGTAATTTGACGCGGTGCTGCTCGGGGAAGGTCATGTAGGCCAGCACGTCGTGCTCGGCATCGTCCATGCAGGCGCCGAGCTTTGGCCAGCGGGTACGCAACTGGTCGGCGACCTGGCGCCAGACCTGTGTCGCGGCGGCATGGTCGGGCTGGAGGAAGACCTGGCGGATGGCAGCGGCGACGACGGTGTTCTGGCCCTTGGGCACGTAGGCCAGGGCATTGCGCATGAAGTGGACGCGGCACCGCTGCCAGGTGGCGCTGAGCACGCGAGTGATCGCTGCCTTGAGGCCCTCGTGGGCATCGGAGATGACCAGCTTCACGCCGGTCAGTCCGCGGCGTGCGAGGTCCTTGAGGAAGCTCGACCAGAATGGCTCGGCTTCGGAGGGTCCAATGTGAAGGCCAACGATTTCGCGCTTGCCCTCGGTGTTGACGGCAACGGCTATTATCGCGGCGACACTGACGATCCGCCCGCCCTCGCGCACCTTGAGGTAGGTAGCATCGAGCCAGAGGTAGGGCCAGTCGCCGGTGAGCGGCCGCTTAAGGAAGGCATGGACACGTTCGTCGATATCCTTGCACAGCTTGGACACCGAGGATTTGGAGATGCCGGTCATGCCCATGGCCTGCACCAGCTCGTCGACACGCCGGGTGCTGACGCCGGCGATCCACGCCTCCTGGATCACCGCGACCAGCGCCTTCTCGACGGTCTTCCTGGGTTCCAGGAAGCCAGGGAAGTAGGCGCCGGTCCGTAGCTTGGGAATCCTCAGGTTGAGCGTGCCGAGCCGGGTATCGAGGCTGCGGTCGCGGTAGCCGTTCCGCCAGGTCGTCCGGTCGCCGGAGCGCTCGTGTCGGCTAGCGCCGACCAGGCCATCGACGTCGGCCTCCATGATGATCTGTAATACGCTCTCGGCGATCGTGCGCAGGAAATCTCCATCTCCAGTCTTCGCCATCAGCTCGGCAAGCGGTAGTCTGTCGTCGGTCATCGGGATCAACTCCTCGGTGGGCGTGTGAAGTGTGGTAACTCCACCTTACCGATGAGCCCGGTGGCCACCGAGATCGAAATCGCATGGGGTGGGGCATGCCCCACCCCATGCGATCATCTCAATCTACACCAGAAATTACACCACGAGCGCGGACGCTAACCCGATATTGGAGGGAATGGTAAAACCGTCGCCGATCCCCGCCTGCCTTCCGCGTGCGAGATGCCTGTGGTCGCCGCTCGTCAAGGGAATGAGGGCGGGCATCTGTGTCCAGCGAAACCCCCAGCTGGTCATATGGCAGGCCCTGTGGACGGGATCGGTGATGCCCAGCGCGTTCGCGGCATAGAAATCCGCCCAACGGTCGGGATAATTGTGGATGTGGATCACGCCGCTGCCCGCCGCGACCACATCGACATGCTGGGTCAGGGCAAAATATTGAAAGCCCAGCTGCTCTGCAATCACGCGCATGACGGACCCCATGTCATCGCGCGTCCGAACCTGGTTGATGCATTGGAGGAAATGCATCGCTTCCTGATGCATGCTCATGCGCACGCGTCCCGGCCGCAGGCGGCATCTCAAGCTGCCGCGCGTCCTGCAGTCGGCCTTTCCTCATTGTTGTGGCCGAAAGGCGGGGCCTCATGCCGCCGACCGGCAGGTTTTGTCATGAAACTGACATATCATGGTTTTTTCTGTCCGGGGACATATTTGCTGCCGTGCAGCAAAGATCGCCGACTTCGATCATTCAAAGCGGCCAAAGCGCCGCCGGTTCGCCCGGAAAGCGAGCGGTGAGACGGAGCGCTGCGGGTCCTGCCGCCGAAAATTGGCAGGATCCGGCATGCTATGCCGGGCTGCGCGGAATCGATCGCGCGGGACTGATGTGGGAATGGCTGCGCCGCGATCCGGACTATGTCGCCTGGCATGCGCAGGCGAGCCGCATCACCAGAGGTGCCGTGGACCCGTCGCCATGGGGGCTTCACTTTCGCTGAACATCCCGACCTCCCGGCACCGGAGGCTCGGATCATCTGGCGTGCGGATATCGATCCTGCGACCCTGCCTGTCGTCATCGCCAACCATTCTGCGCCGGTGGAGGAAAGAATCGAGCTTGGGCAGCTGCTGCCGTGGCTGCGGATCGCGACCGATACCATGGGCCGGGAACATGCCGTGCTAAGCGATGGGCTTCGGCATCTGAGAATCGACATCATGGCAGGCAGCCTGACCCACACCCGGGGCGCTGTGTTGCTGCATTATGAGATATGGGGCTCGCAAATGGCGGCCCGGCGCCTGAGAACGCTCGAGCGCTTTCTTGATCTGGTCAGGACTGGCCGGTTTCGCGCGCCGCTCTATCCCGCTGATCCCGTGATCGGGCGGGGATTGGCGCTGCTGCGCGTCCATGATGCGCGCGCGTCGGGGGCCAGCCACCGCGAAATCGGCAAAGCCTTGTTCGGGGCACTGGCGGTGGAAGCGGGCTGGGAAGGCCGGACCGACCATGTGCGCCAGCGCGTGCGGCGCATGGTGAAATCCGCCCGCGCCATGGCGCAGGGCGGCTATCGGCTGCTGATGCGACCGAAATAGGAGAGCAGAGGATCGGCAGGGCAGCCTTGCCGCCGACTGGCTGCTGGAGAAGCATCGCGCTGCCCGGCAGGGCGTGGGTGGAGAGGGCGAGGCTGATCCCGCCATTGCCGCCACGCCCATGGATGGGAGGGCGGCATGATCCTCCTTTCCTATGAATTGCGCGCCCGCTTGATGATGCCGATGCAATCGTTCGAAGCGAACTGTGGCATGATGCAACGCGGCCTTCTTTTCTGGTTGTCGGACTGACGGGCCATGCATGCCATCGTTTCCCGATTGTGCTGCCGCGCGATCCATCCCGGCGCCTTGAAAAGCAGGCTTCTGGGCCGGGCCCACCCTCCCGCAACCGGCTCGGCTGCGCCTTATTTCCCCACCCCTGGCAGGGCTCCTCGCGGACCAAATAAGGCTGGCCGGCCGGTCCTTCGCTGACGCTTCGGCCTGCGGTGCGTGAGGCCTTTGCGGCCCGGCCCTCCTGGCCTGCTGTCGCCCGGAAATGGTTCGCGGGCACACGACAGGAGACAGAAAATGGCTGCAATCGGTTATGTCACCCGCAACGGAAATGGCTTCAAGGGCCAGCTTCGCACCCTCTCGATTCGCACCGATGTCGAGATCATCCCCAACAGCCACAAGAATGGCAGTACCCAGCCCGACTATCGCGTCCTGGCGTCGGGGGTTGAGATCGGGGCGGGCTGGATCCGGATCAGTGAAACCTCCGGCAAGGACTATGTATCGCTCAGCCTTGCCGCCCCGGAATTCGGACCCCGCCGACTCTACGCCAATCTGGGCCGGGCCGCCGGGCAGGATGATGAGGATGCCTTCGCCATCATCTGGAATCCGGCTGACTGATGGTCCGTCGCCGGTCCCGGCCGCTTTCCATGCGGCCGGGACCGGATGATCGCGACGGGGGTCGAAAAGGGCGCCCCCCATTTTCCGACCGTGCCGCGATGGGCCGGATCGCCCCAGCATGGGCCGATCTGACCCACATGCCCCTTCCGGGGCCGGGTCGCGAAGGAAAACAGCAATGGAAGATCATGCGAAGGAACGGCCCGGCGCCCAACTGCGGGACCTGGCCGAGCGCGCCCGGGTCGCGCGGAATACCTGCCCCTATCTGACCGCCAAGCAGGCGGCCTTTCATCTGGGGATCGCCGCCAACACCCTGAAGCGCTTGCGCCATCAGGGGCGGGGGCCGCTCTGCCGCATGCATGGCGGAAGCTGGCGTTATCATGTCGATGATCTTGATGCCTGGTCGGCGGCCCACAGGTCGGGAGAAGGCGCATGAGTCGGCCTCGCGACCTCCCGCTTTTCGCCTGGGGTGAGGCGTTGCGCGCGGCACGCGCAAGGCGCCGCCGCCTGCGGCGCCATGCCATCTGGATCGGGCTGGGCGCGTTTGCGCTGGGGGCGACCATTGCCTTCCCGCCATCCCCGCGCCTGGTCTGGAATGCGACTGCGAGCGCCCCGGTCGGTTTCTACCTGGTGTACCCGGGGGCAAGGCTCGCGCGCGGCGACATGGTGCTCGCGCGCGCGCCCTATCCGGCCCGCCTGCTTGCCGCGCGGCGGCATTATCTCCCCATGAACTTGCCGCTGGTAAAGCGCGTTATCGGCGTTCCGGGCGACATCGTCTGCGCGCGCGGCGACGGGGTGATGCTGGACGGAAAGCTGGTCGCCAGACGCCTCCTGCATGACAGCATGGGCCGGACCTTGCCCTGGTGGGAGGGCTGCGAGGGTCTGCGTCCCGGCCGCTATTTCCTCCTCATGGACAAGGTTCCGGCATCTTTCGACGGCCGCTATTTCGGGCCGGTGGGAGAGGCCGACATCATCGGCAAGGCGAGCCCGCTATGGCTGGGCTGACGCGATGCCTGCGGTCGATCGCAACGGGGCTGATCCTCTGGGCAACGCCGCTGCACGCCGACCCAGTTGCCGACTGGGCCGGAGAGATAGCCGAGGCGTCGGCCCGTTTCGGGATCGACCGGCTATGGGTCGAGGCGGTCATGCGCGCGGAGAGCGGCGGCCGCACGGTCTGGCAAGGCAAGCCCATCACCAGCTCCGCCGGGGCCATGGGGCTCATGCAGCTGATGCCCGGAACCTGGGCGGACATGCGAAGGCTTCATGGGCTCGGGCAGAATCCACACAATCCCCATGACAATATCCTCGCGGGCACCGCCTATCTTGCCGCCATGAACCAGCGCTTCGGCTATCCGGGGCTGTTCGGTGCCTATCATGCTGGTCCCGAGCGCTATCGGCAATTTCTCATCAAAGGCCGGCCGTTGCCGCCGGAAACGCGCGCCTATATGATGACCCTCGCATCACTGATCGGACCCTATCCTACGGCGTTACCGCCACCCTCACCGGTCGCAAATCCGCCGCCCCTTTTTATTTATCTGGCCGGAGAGCCTGTACCCGAGAAGGCAGAGGCGCCGGGCGAGGGAAGGGCGAATTCCGACCCGCTTTTCGCGGTACGGCGTTGATCCCGATCGGGTCGCGATCTTGCTGCATCAATTGCTTCAGACTGAGCTGTGCCCGGATTCCGCCTGCTGTGGATCAGACCCTGGAACCCTGCATGCCCTTGGCCTGAGGATTGCCCAGATTGCTGGGACCGCATCTGGGGATGTGCCTTTCCGACATCAGCAGATCAATTGCCCGATCGAAGCGGGACGCTGATCTTTCATCGCGCCTGGTTCAGCGCGATCATATTGGGCGCTGGTGATGGCAGGGCACAGGGACTGATCGCGCGGCCTGATGTGGCAGGCGCTAGCGTCGCCTGGGCACGCTGGGAGGGGTGTTGAGTGGTGGCGTCTGACCGATGCTCGGTGCCGTAATGTCGGCGCCGCGCATGACCACGGCACCGCAGTTGACTGGGGCATTAGCGGTTGAGCTGATCCTTGACGGCCTTGGCTGCGGTGAAACCAGGCTGCCTTGATGCCGAGATCTGGATCGTCTCACCGGTCGCGGGGTTGCGGCCCTCGCGGGCCGGGTTGTGCCTGACCTTGAACTTGCCGAATCCGCTCAGGGACACTTCGTGACCCTTGCTGGCAGAATGGACGATGGCGGCGAAGACGGCATCCCCATATTGCGGGCGTCAGCCTTGGAGATGCCGTGATCGGCGGCAAGCGCATCGGCAAGACCGGCATCGTTCATGGGAACGTGAACCTTCTCTGATAAGTTGGGCGCACCGCTTTGCTAATATTGGATCTTCAGAAACGGATCCTCAGGCCCGCAGTGAGGTTTTGACCGCTGCTTTCGGCTCCAAATTCGCTGTTGCCGCTGAAAAAGAGGGTTGCCGCCGACGAAACCCGCAGGTTCACGCCTGCTCCGACCGTGGCTAGCGTCCTGCTGCGGCTCACGCCCGCGACAGTCAGGTCATCGGATACGCCAGCATAGGCAGCAGTCGCGAAGCTGCTGTTGCCGCTCAGCTGATGCAGAACGCCCGCGGAAAGCCATGGATTGATGCGAGCCTCGGCCGGGCCATGCAGTTCGAGCGCGCCGCGCAGGAAGCTGGCCTTGGTCCGCCGCCTCTGGACATCCAGTGCCCAGACAGCATCACCCGTCTCGCTCGCGCTGCCGCGGCGCGAGGAGACATGCGTGAAGCCGACCTCGGGTTCGAAGCTCCAGCCATCGTTCAGAGCGAAGGCATGGCCCAGCGAAATATCCGCCGTCCAGCTGCGCAAGCGATAATGGCTGCTGAGTTTGCTGCTGCTGAGCAGGCTGCGGTCGGTGTCGGCCTTGCTGCCGTCGTAGCTGAACGAGGCGGCGACATGGAAACGGCCAAGCGACGCCTGCGCGACTGCGCCGGCCATGATACCTTCGGCCTTGGTCCTGGCCTGAAGCGCACCGATCTGCTGGCGGACGTCGATATAGCCGACGAACGCGCCGAGCGAGGCTGTCTGTGAGCCGAGACCGATGCCGGCAAGCGCGCCATAGGTCGAGATATTCGCTCGCGCGGTGCCGAGCGCCGCGTCGCCGGGGAGGCGGCGCCAGCCGCCGAGCGTCTGGCCGAAGGTGAAGAGGCCCGTTTCCTCACCCCGCGCGCTGGTCGAGGCGGTGCGCAGGGCCGAGGCGATGGCCAGGCCATTTTCGATGCCGATCTGCGAAGCGGAAGCATAGCTTTCCGCGTTGAGGCGAGCGGCGGCTGCCTGATTGACCGTACCATCTGCCAGCAACAAGGAAGGCGCCGCATTCAAAATGCCGCTGGTTGCGGTGCCGGCGATCAGCAGGTCGTTCAGATAATTGACCGTCTGCGTGACCTGGCCGCTGGCGCCGCTGCCAAGCACGAACTGGCCCAGCAGGTCGATACTGTGATCGCCCTGCCGGACAAAGCCCACAACGCTGGATGCCTTGTCGATGGTGGCGAAGCTGCCGGTAATGCCGCTGGTGGCGGTGATCAGTTCATAGGTGACGCCAGGGGTCAGCGGACGATTGCCGGTGATCTTCAGCGTCGCACCCGGCGCGATGCTGAGCGTACCATTGATGATGAGCGCATCACTGATGGTCGGCGTCATCTCGAACAGGGTGGTGGAGCTACCCGCCAGCGCGACATTGCCGTTGACCGTCATCGTGCCCGGAGAGGCGCCGGGGGAGAGGGTGCCCTGCACCATGATATTGCCGTTGACGGTCCCCGCGCTGCCAAAGGTCGCGCCTTGGTTGACCAGGATGGAGGGAGCGTTGAGCACCGATCCGGTGCGGCTGATAAAGCGGCCGCCGACAAGGGTCAGTTGCCCGGTGGTGAAGTCGCCCGACAGAGCGAGCGTGCCGCTGTCCTGCCGCGTGCGTTCGAAGCCCGTGAAGCCGGACAGGCGCGATTCCTGCGGTGCCGCGTCGGTGCCGCCCCCCGCCAGGATCAGCAGATCGTCGGTGCCATTGGCGATGACCGGCCCGCTGACCGAGGATCCGGCACCCACCGTGAAGCTGTTGCTCCCCCCGCCAAGGGTGACGGGTCCTGCAATGCTGCCCAGATTGACAAAACTGTTCGTGCCTGCTGCGAAGTTCAGGGAGCCTGCGATGGTGCCGAGATTGGCGAGACTGTTGGTACCGGAGGCAAAGACGATGCTGGTGTCGCTTGCGGTCTTGAGCGTCTGTCCGGCGGCCAGGGTAAGGTTGGCGTCGCGCAGCACAAGGCTGGCGATCGAAAGCGGGCCATCGGTAGTGATGGTGCCGGTGCCGGTGATGGACTGTTCTTCGAAGTTCACGAACTTGTCGAGGGTCGGCTGGTTGAGCAGGCCACCGCCAGTGATGTCGATGACCAGTGCGTCGGTGCCGGTGCCGCCATCGACAGTGCCGTTGAGTGTCGCGCCCAGGCCATGGGTGAAGCGGTCATTGCCTTCGCCCAGATACACATTGCCGTTGATGGTGCCGTAATTGGCCATTCTGTCGTCCAACACGCCCAGATCGACCGAGCCGGTGATCACGCCCGTGGCGAGGTTGGTGACGTTGTCAGCCGAGTTGATCGTCTGGATCGCGCCGGCGAGGAACTGGCCTGCGAAATCATGGTCGGATGCGGTCGGATCGACCTGCAGACTGGCAGGCACAATCCCGCCTTGAAGGCCGCGGATCGTCCCGGCATTGACCAGCGTGATCTGATTCGCGCTGCCAACAAAAGCGGTCGAACCGACATTCTCCAGGCCCGCGACCACAGGATTTTGCGCATTGGCGGCATTGCGGGTCGCACCGACGGCGGAGATGATCCCGCCTGCCTCATTGGTCACGGTGATGCTGGACTGGCCGCCGCTCGAGGCATCGATGCTGAGCGCGGCGGCGAGGGTAAGGCTTTCCGGGAATGAAGGATACCAAGGGTAGGGCGGCGTGGTCGCAGGACGATAACTGGCACCGCCGTCAGCGCTCAGCGTGCCGCTGTTGGTCACGTTGATCGTCGTGGTTGGTTCGCCGGCGATCGGGCCCTCGGCCGCGTCAAAGCCGTTCATTTGCTGCTCGGCCGATCGCGCATCACTCTCGATTGAAACCGCCGAAGCGCCCAGACGGCTGGTGCTGATCTGCCCGCTATTGCTGAAGGCGACGGTCTGGTTGGCCTGGCTGCTGCCTTCGATCCTCAGAGCCGGGTCATCCAGCTGGACAAGGCTGCTGATTGGCGCGTCGATTGTCCCGCTATTGGTGACGGCAATGGCGGTCGCGCTCGAATAGAGATAAGCGCTGCCGTTCAACGTACCGCTATTAGCAAAGGACAGGCTTTCCTGATCGATTGCCCCATAGAGACCCTGCGTCATGTCACGGGTCTCATGCGCCGTTTGGGTGAGCAAGACGGCCGCGCCGTAAAGGGATGAACCGATCGTACCGCTGTTGCTGAAAGCCAGCGCCTTGGCCGCGATTGCGGCATCGATCGCGTTCGTCAGGCTCCCGCCGTTGCTGATCGTCGCTTTGTCGGCATTAGTGTCAGTACCGCTATAATAGCTCTGGCCGAGTGAGAGCGAGACCGAAGGGAGATAGCTGTTAAGGCCCGGTTCGATCGTCCCGTAATTGGCGAAACTGAATTCGGTCGCATGGAACGAGGCCGACAGTCCGCCCGTGATGCTTCCGCTGTTGCCAATTGCGACATTGTCGATGATCTGGCTGTCGGATGCGCCTTGAATGGTGACGCCTGTGGTAGTGTAAAAATAGGGCGAACCATTGGGCGAGACGATGGTCCCGCTATTCTGGAAGGTGAAGCCATCCGGGCTGTTGGCAATGAGTTCCACGGCTGTCACGCCGCTGGCGCTGTTGCTGATGGTGCCTTCATTGGTGAAGCTGGCGGTATAGCCTCCGACCGCACCGCTGATCTTGCCTTGGTTGATGAAATTCAGGGTCGAGCCGGCGCCGGAAAGGTTGAGCGGATCTATCGAAGAGCCCAGCGTCAGCAACTGTTCCGAGGGGTTGGCCGTGCTGAAATCCGCTTGATTGACGATCGCGCCGTCGCCGACCAGCGTGAGATGCTTGCGGATCGAGCTATTGGTGGCGGTGAACGTAATGACCGTGTTTTCGCCCAAGGCACCGACGCCGAACCGCTCGAACCCGCCCGGGAACGAGGGGGAGGCATTGAGGTCGACGGTCCTGCTGGCATCATAGGCACGGACGAAGCTGTCGACGCCATCACCTGCGTCGATGCTACCCCTCACGCTGAGCGTGTCGCTGCTGGCAACGAAAATATCGTTGCCAGCACCAAACAGCAGGTCGCCGTTCAGCGTGCCGCCGCGATCCACATAGGCACCGCTGGCATAGCTGGCGCCGCCATAGGGAGAATAGCTGAGGTTCACATCGCCGTTGATCGTGCCGGCATTGCTGACCGCGCCGCCGCCGGAAAGGGCGATGGCTTCGAGGCCCGCGCCGCCGGTGATGGTTCCGCCGGCGTGGTTGACAACCACGGTGGGCGCATAACCGCCAATGATCGCCCGCGTGCCGGTGCTTTCGATCGTGCCGCTGTTGCGGACCGTCGAGGCGCTGTAATCGCTGGCATAGACCGCGCTGCCGGAAGTGCGGATCGTGCCGCTATTGGTGAGATCGCGAAAGCTTGATACGCCCACCGCCGCAGCGCCGCCGCTGACCTCGACGATCATGCCGCTGTTGGTCACGGTGAGAGCGCCCGCAATGGCGCTGCCGCCGTTGAGCAGGATCTCGCCCTTGTTCACGACCTCCTTGCCGCCGCTGATAGCGGAGGCACGCGCACCATAGGGGTTGGTGGGCTGGGTGAGGCTAATGCTGCCCTCATTGGTGAACCGGTCGAGCTGATCCAGCTGGACGGTGCTGCCGCCATAAAAGGCGGAATCGAAGGCTGCGTTGAGCGAGCCCCGGCTGACGATCGTCGTGCCGGTCTGGACATAGAAGCTACTGCTGTCGCCGGGGAAGTTGAAGCCGTAGCCCGAGGCGTTGATCAGCGTTACATTCTGGCCAGCGATATCGAGCGACAGGTCGACGCTGCCCTTGCCGTAGAGGCTGAGCTGGGCGCCGCCCGTGGTACCGGCCAGGCTGAGCTGCTTGCCCTCGGCGATATCCAGCCCGACCGTTTCGAAATTGATAGTATTGCCAAGCGTGATCGCGGCATCATCCTTGATCCGCGCCAGCAGTTGGTCGGTCCCGGCGCCCCCGTCTAGCACCCCGGAAATGCCGGCCAGGAAACCATCGTCCCGCATCGTCCCGTCGAAAATATAGCTGTCATCCCCGGCGCCAAGTCGAATATCGCCACTGACTGTCCCGCCCTGTTGCATGACGAAGCGGTCAGTGCTGGCCGCGCCGGTCAGATCGACATGACCGATGATCGAGCCGGCATTGGTTATGGTGGTCGAAGCGTAGGAATAGGGGCTGCTGTCGGGCAGGATGGCGATGGCGGCTGTATCGCCCCGAATGATGCCCCCAGCCTTGTTCACCAGCGTCGCGCTGCTGGAATAGCCGCCCCCAAAGAGTATGGCCACGCTCCCGGTCGCACTGACTGTCCCGTTGTTGGTGAGGGCCGTGCCGTAGCCCGACTTCAACAGCACGCCCGCGCCGCCGGTCGCTTCGATGCTGCCGTCGTTGGTCAGGGATACGCCATCGATCGAAACGGCGGCGTCGGTCGCGCTCCTCAGGCTTGCCTTGATGGTGCCGTTATTTTGCAGGCTGAGTGGCGAGGAATAGCCGGAGCCATAAGCCTCCATGGCCCGGCCTTGTGTATCGATCAGTCCCTGGTTGAGTAGCGTGCCCGTGCCGAAGACATAGAGGCGCGACGTGCCGCTGAAATTGGTGTCGAGCGTAAGCTTCGCCTGATTGGAGAGGCCCGCCTGCAGCAGGGAAAAGCGGGTCGGCAGCAGCGGCGCGCCGGTCAGCGTGGCATCGGCGGCAATAGTGAGAGCAATGGCGTTCGTGCCAGCGCCGCCGTCGATCTGACCGGTGATCCCGGTCGTCAGCCGGTTATTCTCATCGAGCGCGGCGATGATGATGTCATCGCCATCGCCCAGCAGCACGTCACCCTCGATGGTGCCTGCCGTGCTGTCGATCGTGCTGGCGCCGCTGGCCACGATATCGCCCTGGATCGTGCCCGAATTGGTCAGGTACAGGTTCGATCCGGCATGGATCGACTGGCCGCCATTGCTGTTTCCGATCAGGCCGCTGTTGTTAACGGACAGCGGGTTGTGCTGGCCGATAATCGTCGCCCCGGCAGTGGAAGTGATTGTACCGCTATTGATGATGTATGACAGGCCATAGCTGGCAAAGAAGCTGTCATAGCGCAGGCCAACGTCGATGGCCGCATTGCCGCGGCCGTCGATCAGGCCGGCATTGGTGATTGTTTCGATGGGTGCTGCAATGCCATGGATCGTCCCGCTTTCCTGGTTGGTGATCGATGTGTAGCTGACGCCGGAAAGACCGGAGGGACCACGGATCGCGCTTCCCGAGGTCGCGGTGATGAGGCCGCTATTGTCGATCGAGGCCGTGGAGCCGCCCAGATAGTTGTTGCTCGATCGCTCGATCCAGATACCGGTATCGCCACTGATGACGCCCTGTTCTCCGATCAGAATCCTAGCCTGACCGGTGGGATAGAGGTAGGGGTAGGAATAGTATCCCCTCGGCGATGCAGCTCCGGCATAGGGATCGTAGTTAAGAATCCGGTCGCCATTCTGGATGGTAAGCACAGCAGCGCCAGTAGCGCTGACCGTCCCATTGACGACGAGATTTGCTCGCGTGCTGTTCAGGCGGATCGCGGACAGACCGGACCCGGTAACGGTCGCGTCCTGCGCAATAATCGTCTGGGTGTCAGAGGTTATGGTGAAGGGCTGGTTGTCGCCCGTGCAGGTGACGATGCCATTGGCGGTGGTGCAGGCGGCCTGCGCAGACGAACCGGTACCGAGCGCGGTGATGACACTGGCGCTGGCGAGCAGCGCCCATTTGGACGCGCAATTCTTCAGATTCATGTTGTACCCCTGTAAACCCCGCCAATTGGTTACACGGAGAATTCGAAAGGTTGCAAGCCGCTAAATCATTCCAATTTGAAGATAAATTCCTTTCCTTGCTCAATGCTCCGGCCTTGGTCCCGGAGATGGAGATGGCATCCCATCGCAGCTCGATGTCAAAAGATCGGAAAGGCATGTGTGGGCATCGCCATTCTCGTCCCTGCCCGACAATGGATACCCTTTGTCCACGAAACCTGGCGCTCCAACGCGAACGGGACCAAGACAGGAATCGCGAGACCAGGTTGCCTCCAATTGCCTGGCGGACGAAGGGGGAAGAAACGGCAAGACGGGTGTTTCGATTATGGCGTTAGGAGGCAGTCGCGCGTAGCAAAATAGCCGCGATCGAGGAGAGGTGACGGGGAGAGCAGAGGGAAGCGGGAGGGGGGCGGCCTAAGGCAAGATAAAGGTGCCGGCACCAGAGGCCGTCTAACCTCTTGTCTGCACATCATTTTTCCTGGTGCCATATTTCGGGATGGGCGCTTGTCCAGTGCCAAGTCCATCTGAAAGGCGCGGATTTCCGGGTTTTCTGGCGGCACCGCTTCCCATGGCGCGGAAGATGCCGCACTCTGGCTACGAGAGGGGCCAGAGCAGGAACCATGCGATGGCCGATGATGAGGATTTCGCGCCCCGGCTTGGACGGCAGCGCGCGTCGCGTGGGCCCAAGGCGGGGCGTTATGCCGGCAGGGTGGTCGCCGCCGCCAATCTGGCGCGCGGCGCGGGGCCAGGACGAAAGGGACGAGCCGGTTTTTCCGGCCATCGCTATGGGCGCGGCGCTGGCATCGGCCGGCTGCTTAGCGTTGGGACAAGCAATGCGTTCTTCCAGCGCCGGCGTGTCATCGTCAAGGCGCGGCTTGTGAGGCTGGGCGGCAAGGGCGGGAACCATGCGGTCGACCATCTGCGCTATCTGCAGCGGGACGGAACCAATAGGGCGGGTGAGCGCAGCGCGCTTTACGGTCCCGGGGAGGACCATGCCGACGGCAAGGCCTTTCTGGAGAAGGGCAGTGGAGACAGGCATCAGTTCCGCTTCATCGTCGCGCCGGAGGATGGCGATCGATATGAGGATCTCAAACCCCTTGTTCGCCGTCTCATGACACAGATGGAAGAGGATCTCGGCACGCGGCTCGAATGGGTCGCGGTCGATCATTATAATACAGGCCATCCGCACAGCCATATCCTGCTCCGGGGTGTCGATCAGCATGGCGACAATCTTGTCATTGCGCGCGACTATATCGGCAGGGGATTGCGCGAGCGTGCGGCTGAACTCGTTGAACTCGATCTTGGTCCCAGAAGCGATCGCGAAATTCTCGTCTCGCGCCGCGCGGAAATCACGCAGGACAGGTTCACGCCGATCGACCGTTCGCTGCTCCGCATCGCCGATGACCATATCGTCAAACCCGTTGCCCGCGATCCCCTCGAACATGACTTGCAGGCGAGCAGGCTTGGGCATCTCGCGCGTATGGGGCTGGCCGAGCCTCTGCCCACCGGCCGCTATCGGCTTGACCCAGATCTCGAATCTGTCCTCCGCACCATGGGTGAACGGGGAGACATCATCCGCACGATGCAGCGCGAATTTTCGCGGCTGCGGCTGGAGCGGTCAAGCGCCGACCAGCTTATCTATGATCCGGCCGAGGCAGGCGCCTCGCCGCTCATCGGGCGCATACTCATGCGCGGGCTTGCCGACGAACTGGAGGACCGTCATTTTCTGCTGATCGACGGCATCGACGGACGCACCTATTATGTGCCGATCGGCAAGGGCGAAACCGGCGATTTGCTTCCACCATCGCACGTCGAGGGGGACGGTCCTCAGCAAGGCCCCGCCGTTGTCGCCATCAGGCCGAGGGAAGCAGCCGTCCGCGAGGTCGATCGGACGATCGCCGCCGTCGCGGCTGGCAATGGCGGACGCTATGATGGCGAAGCGCATCGACTCCATGACCCGGGCGCGCGTTCGGACTATGTCGAGGCGCATGTCCGCAGGCTCGAGGCGCTTGCGCGTGCCGGGGATATTGCCGGGCGTTCGGGCGACGGGAGTTGGGTCATCGCCCCCGACCATCTCGGTCGCGTGGCGGCGTTCGAGCGTCGGCAACTCACAGCCCAGCCCCTCTTGATCGAGATGCTCTCGCCCGTGGGTGTCGCGGACCTGGCGACCGCCCATGCGGCGACCTGGCTCGATCGCACGCTGGTCGATGGTGATCCTCCCCAGTTGCGCAATGCAGGCTTTGGTCGTGACATGACGGATGCCCTGGCGCGTCGGCGGCAATGGCTGGTGGAGGAGGGACTGGTCGAGCGGGGCGAAGGCGAAATCCGCTATCGCAAGGATCTGCTTGCAGTCCTGCAGCGACGTGAGCTTTTGCGCGTGGCGGGCCAGTTGTCGCACGAACTGGCCTTGCCCTTTGCCGAGACCGTCGAGGGCGAGAAGCTCGAGGGCATATACAGGCGCCGCGTCGACCTCATTTCCGGGCGCTTTGCGGTACTCGAACGGTCGCGGGATTTTGTGCTCGTGCCCTGGCGGCCAGTGCTGGAGCGGCGCGTCGGGCAAAGCGTGTCGGGCCTGATGCGCGAAGATGGCGTGAGCTGGTCCTTCGGGCGGGGTCGAGGCGGGCCGACGATCAGTTGACCTTGGGAAGACCGTCGTCAGTTACGTGGAGACTGCCGCTCGCGATACGACACGCGAGGATGCATCAGGTGCGACCGGCCCTAGGCGCTCATGCGGGCGCAAAGGAACCGACGACGCCTTGCTGATCCACTGAATCTTTACGCGGTGGGCGAGGGCCGCGGGCTGTCGGTCGCAAGGCTGTCAGCCCAGGCCTGAATATTCTGATGATCGATCACCCGGCCCGCGTCTACATCTGCCAAGGCTTCAAGCGTCATCTTGTGCCGATCTTCCTCCTGGTCGATCCATGCCGCCAGAGCCTGCTTCATGATCCACCGTCGCGAAGGTTCAATGCGAGCAACCGGGGCATCGATCTTATCGGCCGTTCCACCGGCACATGGGCTGTCAAGACCCCGGTTCCTGTTGCCATCTTCATCACTCCCAATCGTCATGAAAGTTGTTCAAAAGGCGCTTGGCTTGGCAAGCAAATGCAACAGCCGTGGCCGGGAAGCGCTGCTCTTGTCCCTGTGCCATGATTGTGTACGCTTCGCTTCTCCAGGACAAGTTCATAGGTGCTTGCCAAGGAAAGGAAATCCCGCGAGAATCCGGACATGAAGACGGATCTTGATCACCTGCCGGATATCCAGCGCGGCGAGTTGGAGCGGGTCCAGAAAATTCTCCTTGGCGAATTTGCCGAGGCGACCTCTCGCGCAAGCCAGTCCTGGAAGCGCAATGGGCGGATCCTGAAGATCGTTCTCTTCGGGAGTTATTCGCGCATGGATTGGGTCGATGAACCTGAAAATGGCTACCAGTCCGATTTCGATCTACTGATCATCGTCAGCCATGCCGACCTCACTGACATCGCCGGTTATTGGTATGTCGCCGAGGACAAGATCCTGCACGATGACGCTGTGCGCCGGCCGGTCAACATCATCGTCCATACGCTCGATGAAGTGAATCAGGGCCTGCGGAAGGGCGAATATTTTTGGGTTGATATCGCTCGTGATGGAATCGTCCTCTACGAACTCCCCGGAACGAGTTTGGTAGCGCCGCAGCCGCTAACACCTCGGGACGCTTATGAGATGGCGCTGGCCTACCATCAAAGTTGGATGGACAGTTCAAACCGCGCGCTAGTCACGGCAGATGATCAGGCTGCGAAAGGATCTGAAGACCTAGGTTGGCGAAAGGATGCAGCATTCTCGTTCCACCAAGCAACGGAACGATTGTACATCTGCTTTCTCCTCGTCCGAACACTGTATTTTCCGCGCTCCCATAATATCAAATTTCTCCGATCCCTTGCCGAAGACATTGAGACGCGTCTGATCTCCGCTTGGCCACGGGGCACAAGGGCAGAGCGTCGCCTGTTCGAACTGTTGAAGCGCGCCTATGTCGAGGCGCGTTACTCGGCTGCGTATGCCATTAGCATCGAGGATCTTGAGGCGATTGCCCGGTCCGTTCGCATGTTGCGGGATGCCGTCGAAACATCGGCATGCGAAAGAATCGAACAGCTTCGGGTGGACGCGGGGGCCTGATCGATCGGGCGATGATCGCCCTAACCCGTAGATGACGTCCGAATTGAGCCGATCTGGGCCGATCTGCACCATGTCCTTCTGAAAAGCTTTCGCGGATTCTTGAACCCGCTCGAACCGGACTGGTCCGGCGGGCGGGAGCAAAACCGTGACCCCGACCAAATTGCTGATCGGCCAGATTCTCATTGTGCTGGTCATCGTGCTTGCAGGCCTATGGGCAGCCACCCAATGGGCGGCGGTGATGCTCGCCTATCAACCCCAGCTGGGGCCCTCCTGGTTCATGCTCGGCGATATTCCGATCTATCGCCCCTGGTCGCTTTTCGCCTGGTGGTATCATTTCGACGCTTATGCGCCGATCGTCTTCGACAAGGCAGGCGCGCTGGCCGCGGCCAGCGGGTTCGTCGGCTGCGCATCCGCCATCTTCGGTTCGCTATGGCGCGCGCGCCAGTCCCGGCAGGTGACGACCTACGGCTCGGCGCGCTGGGCGAGCCACAGGGATGTGCGGCGGGCGGGACTGTATCGGCCGGCCGGTGTCATGCTCGGCCGCCATGGCGACCATTATCTGCGTCATGAGGGGCCTGAGCATGTCATGGCCTTTGCGCCCACGCGTTCGGGCAAGGGCGTTGGCCTGGTCGTGCCGACCCTGTTGTCCTGGACCGGGTCCGCGGTCATTCACGACATCAAGGGGGAGAACTGGACCCTGACGGCAGGCTGGCGCGCCCGTTTCTCGCATTGCCTGCTGTTCAATCCAACAGATGCACGCTCTGCCCGCTACAATCCCCTGCTTGAGGTTCGCCGCGGCTCGGACGAGGTCCGGGACGTCCAGAATATCGCCGATATCCTCGTCGATCCCGAGGGCGCGCTGACAACCCGGAACCACTGGGAAAAGACCAGCCATTCCCTGCTGGTCGGCGCCATTCTCCATATTCTCTATGCCGAGGAGGAAAAGACGCTCGCCCATGTGGCGACCTTTCTTTCCGATCCCCGCCGAAGCTTTGCGGCAACGCTCCATCTCATGATGACCGCCAACCATCTCGGGACCAAGGAGCATCCGCAGGTCCATCCTGTCGTCGCCTCCGCCGCCCGGGAATTGCTGAACAAGAGCGAGAATGAACGATCGGGCGTGCTTTCGACCGCCATGTCCTTCCTTGGCCTCTATCGCGATCCCACTGTCGCGCAAGTGATGTCGCGCTGCGACTGGCGGATCGCCGATCTCATGGAGGGCACGCAGCCCTGTTCGCTTTATCTGGTGGTGCCGCCGTCCGACATCAGCCGTACCAAGCCGCTGATCCGGCTGATCCTCAACCAGATCGGACGGCGGCTGACCGAGCGCCTCGATCAGTCGGCCGGGAAAGATCAACGGCACCAACTCCTCATGATGCTGGATGAGTTCCCCGCGCTTGGCCGGCTGGATTTCTTCGAAACGAGCCTTGCCTTCATGGCCGGTTACGGGATCCGGGCCTTCCTGATCGCGCAGAGCCTTAACCAGATCGAAAAGGCCTATGGCGAGCACAATGCCATTCTCGATAATTGCCACGTCCGTATCGCCTTTGCGACCAATGACGATCGGACGGCGAAGCGTATATCCGATGCGCTGGGGACGGCGACCGAACAACGCGCCATGCGCAACTATGCGGGGCACCGTCTGGCGCCGTGGCTGGCCCATGTCATGGTCAGCCGCCAGGAAACCGCGCGCCAGCTTCTGACACCCGGCGAAGTCATGCAGCTTTCGACCGAGGAGGAACTGGTCCTCGTCGCCGGCATGGCGCCGATCCGCGCGAAGAAGCTGCGCTATTATAGCGATCCCAATTTCGCCGCTCGTATCGGAGCGCCGCCGCTGCTGAGCGACAAGGCCTATTCCGACATTCCCCCGTCGCGGCAAGATGATTGGAGTGCGCCTGCCGAGCGGGGAGGCACATTGGCTGCCGCAGCTGTCACGGGGAAGGCGGCCGACGAAGGCGGGCGCGAGCAGCATCGGCATCCGGCGTTTGAAACCGAGATTCGGACCGGCAGGCAGAATTCCGAATTGGAGATGGATCGCTCCATCATCGAGGATGAGGATGTCGTTTCCGACAAGCGCGCGATGGAGCAGGCGCAGCGCATGGCGCCGGTCATCCGCGGCCATGCCATCGATGTCGCGTCAACCCATGAAAAGGCGTTGGGGCTATGAAGCGCGCGCCCAAGATCCGCCAGAATCTCTATATCGACCGCGAGATCGGCGATGCGCTCGATGCCATGGGTACCGGCCATGCAGGGAATAAAAGCCGATTGGTCAACGATGCGTTGCGGACATGGCTGCGCCATCGCGGCGCGAGTGAGGCGGAAGCGGCGCTGCGCATGCGCCTCAATGAACTGTCGAAGGAACTGGCAGCCGCCCGCCGCGACATCGACATTATGGTCGAAAGCCTCGCTTTGTTCATCCGCTACCAGCTTATGGTGACACCCCCGCTCGGGGAGAATGACGAGGTTGGACGGGCTCAGGGCCGCCAGCGCTTCGAGGCGTTCATCAGCCAGGTTGGCCGCCAGCTTGCAACCGGCAAGCGGACGATCGCGGCCCCATCGGCCGAAGGAGGCGAGGGGTGACCCGGCACGAAACATTCACCGCGACGACGCACGATGAAACGGCAGCCGGACGGCGCAAAGCCATGCTGCACAGCGCGATGGGACCGGCGATCGCTGCGGCGCTTGACGATCCCCGCGTCATCGAGATCATGGTCAATCCCGATGGCGCCCTGCGGCTCGACCTGCTGGGTGAAGGACGTGTCGATACCGATATTGTCCTTGGGCCCGGCGAAGTCGAACGGATCATCCGCCTGGTCGCCTCGCATGTGCGCACGGAGGTTCATGCCGGCGCACCCATATTATCAGCGGAATTGCCGCCGCAGACAGAAGGAAGGACCGGCGAGCGATTTGAAGCCATCCTGCCGCCGATTGCGGCCGGCCCCTGCTTCGCGATCCGCAAGCCGGCGTCCCGGCCCTACAGCATGGACGATTATGTCAGCGATGGCATCATCAGCGATACCGCCGCGGCGCTTCTGCGTCGCGCGGTGCATGAGCGGTGGAACATCCTAGTCGCCGGCGCCACCAGCTCTGGCAAGACGACCCTCGCCAATGCCCTGCTGGGCGAGATCGGGGCCAGCGAGGAACGGCTGATCCTGATCGAAGACACGCGCGAATTGCGAAGCCCCTCGGTCGATACCGTGGCGCTGCGCACGCGGGCGGGCATCGTCACCATGACCGACCTGGTGCGTTCCACGCTCCGGTTGCGGCCCGACCGGATCATTGTCGGCGAGGTGAGGGGACCCGAAGCCCTCGACATGCTCAAGGCCTGGAATACAGGTCACCCCGGCGGGATTGCGACCGTCCACGCCAATGGTTCCGCCGCTGCGCTCGGCCGCATCGAGAGCCTGGTGCAGGAGGCCGTGGCGACGGTTCCGCGCGCCCTTATCGCGGATGCCATCGACCTCATCGTCTTTATGTCCGGGCGCGGCGCGTCGCGGCGCGTCACCAGCCTCGCGCGCGTCGATGGTCTCGACACGCAGGGCGGCTATCGGCTCACCGAACTCCTCGTCCCTCCAACCCCCACAGGATTAGCTTTATGACCAGAATATCATTCCCCCAACCAGCCGTCCTTCACGGCGCCGGGTCCGTCGCCATCCTGCTCGCCGCTGGCCTCGCCATGGCTTCGGCCGCCGCGCATGCCGCCGGCTCCGGCATGCCCTGGGAGCAGCCGCTCGAACAGGTGCTGGAATCGGTGCAGGGACCAGTGGCGAAGATCGTTGCCGTGATCATCATCATCACGACCGGGCTCACGCTTGCCTTTGGTGAGACCTCGGGCGGTTTTCGCCGCCTGATCCAGATCGTCTTCGGCCTTTCCATCGCTTTTGGCGCATCCTCCTTCTTCCTTTCCTTCTTCAGCTTCGGCGGCGGGGCGCTCGTGGCATGAGCGCGATCGAAGGCTTCGAGGTCCCCATCCATGCGAGCCTCGCCTCGCCCATTTTGCTGGGCGGGGCGCCTCGTGGCCTGTCGATCGTCAACGGGACGCTGGCCGCTGCGATCGGCCTTGGCCTTCAGATATGGCTGGTCGGGATCGCGGCATGGGCGATCGGGCACAGCATCGCGGTCATAGCGACCCGCCGCGATCCTGATTTCGCCCCGGTCCTACTTCGCCATCTACGCCAGAAGGGATATTGGGCATGCTGAACCTGTCTGAATATCGCTCCCGCGCCGACCGCATTGCCGACCATCTGCCTTGGGCCGCGCTCGTCGCGCCCGGCGTGGTCCTCAACAAGGATGGCAGTTTCCAGCGCACATTCCGCTTCCGTGGGCCAGACCTTGAGAGCGCGACGGAAGCGGAACTGGTTGCCACCTGCGCGCGCGCGAATAATGTTTTGAAAAGGCTCGGTTCGGGCTGGGCGATTTTCTTCGAGGCCCACCGACGGGAAGCGCAGGGTTATCCCGATGGCGTTTTCGTCGATCCCGCTTCCTGGCTCGTGGATCAGGAACGGCGTGCGCAATTCGCGTCTCACGAGCAGCATTTCGAGAGCGTATATCACGCAACCCTTCTGTGGCTGCCGCCTGCTGACAGCAGCGATGCGGCTGGACGGCATCTTGTCGAGCGCGAAGGGAAGGACAGGCAGCGTGATTGGCGTCAGGCGCTCGGCGGCTTCATGGCCGAGACAGGGCGGATCATCGATCTGTTCAGCACTTTCATGCCTGAAATCCAGCCGCTGGATGATGCCGCAACCCTGACCTTTCTCCATGCGGCCGTGTCGGATCGGGATCATGGCGTGCATGTTCCCGAGACGCCCTTCTATCTCGACGGCCTGCTGGCGGACACGCCGCTTGTGGGCGGTCTCGAACCGCGCCTTGGCGGGCAGCACATCCGTACGCTGACGCTGCTCGCTTTCCCCAATATGAGCAGACCCGGCCTGCTCGACGCCCTCAATCACCAGAATTTCGGCTATCGCTGGGTCACGCGCTACATCGCGCTCGACAAGAGCGATGCCGCCCGCGCGCTGACAAAGCTCCGGCGGCAATGGTTCAACAAGCGCAAATCGGTCGCGGCGCTGCTGCGCGAGGTGATGTACAATCAGCCGGCCCAGCTGCTCGACAGCGACGCAGACAACAAGGTGATCGACGCAGACCTCGCCCTGCAGGCGCTCGGCGGCGATCATGTCGCCTTCGGATATCTGACCACCACGATCACGGTGATGGATCGCGGTGCCGCGGCCGTCGACGCCAAGGTTCGCGCCGTCGAACGGGTCGTGAACGGCCTTGGCTTCACCTGCATCCGCGAAACCGTCAATGCGGTCGAGGCATGGCTGTCGGGCCTGCCGGGGCAGGTCTACGCAAATGTGAGACAGCCGCTGGTGCATAGCCTAAACCTCGCCCATCTGATGCCGCTTTCCGCGGTCTGGGCCGGACCGCATGGCAATCGCCACCTCGCCGGGCCGCCGCTCTTCCAGGCAAAAACCAGCGGATCGACGCCGTTTCGCCTGTCGACCCATGTCGGCGACGTGGGCCATATGATGGTCTTGGGACCAACCGGCGCAGGAAAGTCGGTTCTCCTTTCCTTCATCGCTTTGCAGTTTCGCCGTTATGCCGGTGCCCGTGTCATCATGTTCGACATGGGCCGCTCGGCGCGCGCCGCAGTGCTCGCCATGGGGGGCAGCCACCATGCGCTGGGCGCCGGCAATGGGGAAGGCGATCTGCTTTCCTTCCAGCCATTGCGCGACATCGACAGGGAAAGCGAGCGCAGTTGGGCGGCCGAGTGGCTGGGCGGCATTTTCGCGCAGGAAGGCGTGCTGCTGACCCCCGAGATCAAGGACGCGCTCTGGTCGGCGCTCTCCAGCCTGGCAACGGCCCCGGTCGAACAGCGGACGCTGACCGGCCTGTCGCTTCTTCTCCAGTCCAATGTCCTTCGGCTGGCGCTCGCGCCCTATATGCTGGATGGCAGCCATGGCGGATATCTGGACGCCGCGGAGGAGCGCCTCGCGCAGCGCGATGTCCAATGTTTCGAAACCGAGGCGTTGATGGGGCGCAAGGGGCTGGCCGCTCCGGTCCTCACCTATCTTTTCCATCGGATCGAGCAGCGCTTTGACGGCCGGCCGACGCTGATGATCCTGGACGAGGCCTGGAGCCTGTTTGACGATCCGCTCTTCGCCGCGCGCATCCGGGAATGGCTGAAGACGCTCCGGAAGAAGAATGCGGCGGTGCTGTTCGCGACACAGAGCCTTGCCGATATCAGCGAGAGCAACATCGCGCCTGCCATCATCGAAAGCTGTCCCCAGCGCATCCTGCTTCCCAATGATCGGGCGGTCGAACCGCAATCGCGGGCAGCCTATGAGCGTTTCGGCCTCAATGCGCGCCAGATCGAGCTCATCAGCCGCGCGACGCCCAAGCGCCATTATTATCTCCAGTCCCAACGCGGCAACCGTCTGTTCGAACTGGATCTGGGACCGGTCGCCCTCGCTCTATGCGGTGCGTCTGACCCCGACAGCCAGAGCCGGATCGATGCGATCATCACCGGACATGGTCTCGACGGATTTGCGGGCCACTTCCTGCGCGGCTGCGGCCTCCCGGCAGCAGCGGACGATCTTGAGCTTTTCCCATCCCCTGCTTCCCTCCAGTCCAAGGAGAAATGAGATGAAAGCGCGCATTCCGCTCCGCAAATATCTGGTGGCTTCTGTCCTCGCATTGGGCGGGGCCGGTGCGATGGGCGGTGGTCTGCTCCTCCAGAGCCGGCCCGCTTATGCCATCCCCGTATTCGACAGCGCCAATTATGCGCAGAACCTGCTGACCGCTGCCCGAACGCTCCAGCAGATCAACCAGCAGATCCAGTCGCTCCAGAATGAAGCGTCGATGCTGACCAACATGGCGAAGAATCTGAGCCGCATCAGCTTTCCCGAACTCACCGAGCTGACGAATAAATTGCGCGCCGTCGACCAGTTGATGGCGGCTGCCCAGGGCATCGACTTTCGGATCGACACGCTCGACAGCCAGTTCAAGCGGTTGTTTCCCGACAATTACGACGCTGCGATGCGCAGCGACGAACGCCTGGCATCCGCGCGGGAACGTTTCGACGCTGCCAAGGATGCGTATCAACAGTCCATGCGCCTCCAGTCGCAGGTGGTGGGCAACGTCGCCCAGGACGCTGACGCCATCGAAACGCTTGTAGGGAAAAGCCAGGGCGCCGAGGGCGCATTGCAGGCGGCCCAGGCGACCAACCAGTTGCTGGCATTGGCCACCAAGCAGCAGCTTCAGATCCAAAATATGATGGCCGCGCATTTCCGCGCGCAGGCGGTCGAAGAGGCGCGCCGGATCCAGGCGGAAGCCGATGCGCGGGCGGCGACCAGGCAATTTCTTGGGTCCGGCACCGCCTATAAACGGAATTGAGATGAGGCAGCGCCGGTCCCGCCGCTCCCCCACGGCCGGACGCTGCCTCGTCGCGGAGCCTCGCTCATCAATAGCCCCTCTCGCAGCGGGGCTCCGCGACACCAAAGTCCATGAGGACCGTGTCTCATGAATGATCTCAATGTCATCGACCAATTTCTCGCGGCCTTCATCGCTTATATCGACAGCGGCTTCGGCCTGCTGGGCGGCGATGTGCGGTTCTTGACGGCCACGCTGATTGGCATCGACATGACCCTCGCAGGGCTTTTCTGGGCGATGGGCGGCGAGCATGATGTGATCGGGCGGTTCCTGAAGAAAATCCTCTTCGTTGGCGCCTTTGCCTTCATCATCAACAGCTTCTCCTCTCTTTCCGAAATCATCTTCCGTTCCTTTGCCGCGGCCGGGCTGACGGCGGGTGGGGGCAGCATCTCGGCGGAGGATCTGCTGAAGCCCGGAAGGTTGGCCGGAGCCGGTTTCGAGGCGGCGTGGCCGCTGCTCGATCAGGCGTCCGATCTGATGGGGTTCACCAGCTTTTTCGACAATTTTCTGACGATCGCCATTTTGCTGTTCGCCTGGGTGATCGTCATTCTGGCCTTCTTCATCCTTGCCGTGCAGATGTTCGTCACCGTGATCGAGTTCAAGCTCGTGTCGCTGGCGGGTTTCATTCTCGTTCCCTTCGCGCTCTGGAACCGCACGAGCTTCCTCGCTGAACGCGTGCTGGGTCATGTCGTGAGTTCCGGCATCAAGGTCATGGTGCTGGGCGTGATTGTCGGGATCGGCTCCAGCTTCTTTTCGCAGATGGTAGATGCCCTCAAGGGGCAGGAACCCGACATCGGCGCCGCCATGAGCCTGGTGCTGGCGGCGCTGGCCCTGTTCGGCCTTGGCATCTTTGCGCCTGCCATGGCGTCGGGCCTTGCCGCCGGAGCGCCGCAATTGGGAGCGGGCGCCGCCGTTGGAAGCGTGGCTGGTGCCGCCGGGGTCGCGGTTCTGGGCGGTGCCGCCGCGATCGGTGGCGGCCGAGCGCTTGCCGGTGGCGCACTATCCGCGATCCGGGCCGGCACCATGATGGGGACGGCGGCGCAGGCAGCCTACAAGCTAGGCCAGGAGACTTCCGGCTCGTGGGGCACGGCTGCCGGCCTGAGTGGTGTCGCCACGGCAGCCGGACATGCTGTCCGCAACAAGGCTGCGAGCAGCCTGGGTATCGCCGACGCCGCCGAGCGTGGACGAGAGGCGGCCTGGTCGGCGCTGGGCACGGGCAGTGCAAAATCAGCCGGAGCAAAGCAGGGCGATGTACCGGACTGGGCGCAGGCGATGCAACGTCGGCAGGACGGGCGCCATCACCGTCACCTTGCCGCGCAGACATTGAAGGAAGGTGATCGCGGCGGCGCGTCGGTCACCCCCGATATTCATGAAAAGGACGACTGAGATGATCTTTCGACGAGCAGTCCAGCGTTATGGCCAGACTCCCGCGCCGGAAACGCCGTATCAGCGAGCGGGCCAGCTCTGGGACGAGCGGATCGGAAGCGCGCGCGTGCAGGCGCGGAACTGGCGATTGATGGCTTTCGGTACGTTGGCCTTGTCGAGCGCGATGGCATCAGGCCTGATCTGGCAATCGCTGCAAAGCCGCGTTGTGCCCTATGTCGTAGAGGTGGATCGACTGGGTGAGGCGAGGGCGGTGTCGCAGGCCGAGGCGGATTATCAGCCGACCGATCCGCAAATCGCCTATCAGCTGGCGCGCTTCATAGAGAATGTACGCGGCGTGTCGCTCGATCCTGTGCTGATGCGCCGGAACTGGTTGCAGGCTTATGATTTTGCCAGCGAACGGGGCGCCATTTTCCTGGGGGAATATGCGCGGGCGCGGCAACCCTTCTCCCGGATCGGCGAACAGACGGCTTCGGTGCAGGTGACGAGCGTCCTGCGCGCGTCGAACAGATCCTTTCAGGTGAAATGGACCGAGAGCGAATATGAGCGGGGAAGCCAGGCGGGCTCGTCGCGCTGGACGGCGATATTGACCATCGTCACCAAGGTTCCGCGAACCGCCGATGATCTCCGCCGTAATCCGCTCGGCATCTATGTCGATGCGATTGACTGGAGCCGGGAGATCGAGGGCGACGCCACCCAGCTACGATCGGCCCCGTCCCGGACAGCGGCGGTAACAGCCATTTCCAAGCCATCGGACAGGATGGAGGCGCAGCCATGATCCATAAATCAACCATTTCGTTCGCCATGCTGGCCATGATCGCATCGCCCGCCATCGCCGATCGGGGAAACAGGTCGGCGCAGGCGCAGAATCGCGGCCTGGCAAATGTCGAACTCGCCAATCGCCATGCCACCTTGGGCCCCAAAACAGATGCATTCCTGAATGCGGTACAGATTTACCCTTATTCGGCGGGGACGATCTACAAGCTGATCACCGCGCCCGAACGTATAACGGACATCGCGCTGGAGCAGGGGGAAATGCTCGTCTCCGTTGCAAGCGGTGATACCGTTCGCTGGGTCATAGGCGATACGTCCAGCGGCAACGGAGCGACCAAGCGGACTCATATATTGGTCAAACCCAGCCTGACGGGCCTGTCGACCAACTTGCTCATCACGACCGATCGCCGTGCCTATCACCTGGCGCTGTTCAGCACCGCGCGGACCGCGCTGACGGGCATTTCGTGGAGCTATCCCGAAGATGCCCTGCTGACGCTGCGCCGCGCGAATGACGCGGCCCGTGCCGCCGAACCCATCGCGGCAGGCATTCAGGTCGAGCAGCTGCATTTCAATTATGCAATTTCGGGCGATACCCCGACGTGGCGTCCGCTCCGCGCTTTTGATGACGGCCGGCAGACCTATATCGAGTTTCCAGCGTCGATCGTTGTTGGCGATGCGCCTCCACTCTTTCTCGTCGATGGCAAGGGGGAGGCGCAGCTCGTGAATTATCGGCTCAGGGACCGCTTCTACATCGTCGACCGGATCTTCGACCAGGCTGAACTGCGTTTTGGCACTAGAAAACAGCAGGTTGTGAGGGTCGTACGGACTGGCTCGACTCGCCGACGGAGGGCGTCATGAGCGGATCGGAGGCGCCGACAGAGATCCCGTCGAGCGACGAACGGCTGGGAGAGAGCGCTGCTCACACACCGACGGAAGAAGTCCGGCCAAAGGAAAATCCGGCAGCGCTGCAAATGCGGGCTCAACCGGTAAAAGCGCTGAGATTCAGGCGCAACATTCTGGTGGGCGGTGTCGCCATTTTTTCCATTGGAATAGCGGCCACGATGTGGTGGGCGCTGGCGCCACGCCGACCCATGGCCATCGGCATGTCGATGACTGAGACCGAGGCTTCGCGTCTACCACCGGATCAGCTGGCAGGATTGCCCAAAAGCTATGATACGGTGCCGCAGCTCGGACAGCCATTGCCCGGCGATCTGGGACGCCCGATCCTGAAGCGGCAGCGGGAAGGGGATGATTTGGCTGGTGTACCGCCCGATGACGCTGGTGCAAGAGCTGCGGCTGCCGCGCGCGAAAAAGCCGCTGCCGATCTAGAAGCTGCCCGGCAATCTTCCTTGCTGGCGATCACCGCGCAAAAGGCTGGAGAGGCAGCCAGCGCGGAACTCGCGGCAACGTCGCAGGTTACGCCGGCAGCAAACGTGCCAGAGGCGTCGGCGCCCGATCAGGCTCTCCATCCAAATGGGCAGGCGAGGAAGCAGCGTTTCATGATGTCGTCTCAGGCGGAGGGCGACATCAATTCGCACAGTCTGGAGCCGCCCATGTCGCCGAACATAGTGTCAGCCGGTAGTGTGATTGCCGCAAGCCTGATCACAGGCTTGCGATCCGACCTCCCGGGCCTTGTGACCGCTCAGGTCTCGGAACGTGTTTACGACAGCCCCAGGGGCCGAACCTTGCTCATTCCGCAGGGCGCGCGGCTGATCGGCCGCTACGAGAGCGCCATCAGCTATGGGCAGAAACGCGCCCTGGTCATCTGGCAGCGCATCATCATGCCCGATGGTAGTGCAATCCGGCTGGACAATGCGCCAGCGACCGACACATCCGGCTATGCGGGGCTGGCGGACAAGGTCGATTATCATAGCCTGCGATTGCTGCAGGGTGTGGCGATATCGACCTTGCTGGGTGTTGGCGCCAATCTCTCCATTTCCGGTGAGAGCGATCTGGTGCGGGCTGTCCGCGAGGCGGCCCAGCAGAATGTTTCCAGGGCGGGCGATCAGATCACTTCGCGTAATCTGCAGGTGCAGCCGACGATCATCATTCGTCCGGGAACGCCGGTACGATTGCTGGTCCATCATGATCTCGTCCTGCCGCCATGGAAAGAATAGGAGGAGCACATGGCTGATCTCAAATTGCCGCGCATTCCTGATCGAACGCCGGTCAAGTTCACAATTTCTATTCTGCCTGACCTGCATCAGGCAATTGTCGAATATGCGGTGTTGTACAGCGAGACTTACGGCAAGGAGGAACCCGTCACGGAGTTGATACCGGCGATGTTGGAGGCCTTTCTTGAAGGCGATCGAGTGTTCGCCAAGCGCAGGAATGGGCTTATGTCCGGTTGAAACGCAAAATTGCCGCTAAGTTTCCCCGGTAGGCGAACCGCGCGCTGGCTGATAGCCTGTCAACTTCGCAATATTTCGCTAAGTTCGTTGCTGTATAGCGATAAAGATCGAGTTCGGGGGCTGAAAATGGAATTCAAGAATGAGTTAGCGCGTGCGACATTTGCACCTCAGCGGCTGGCTTCTTTCTGTGTGTGCTGCGGATCAGAAGACTTGGCCGCTTCGCCTGCTATCTTGATGCCTTTCGTTGCCGATCGGGCATTTGGATGGAGGCCTGTTATCATCGACGATAGCTGGGGATTGAAAACGATCCAGAATGGAAATGCCTATTCAATATGTAAGACGCTAAGGTGCCGTAGGTGCGGGCACCTTTTCTGCGACATTAGATTTTCAGACGAAGAGATGAATTCCATCTATTCGGGTTACCGTGAAGAAGCCTATGTGAGTTTGCGAGAATATTACGAGCCTGGCTATCGTGAGCGGAATAATAGATTGTCCCAATCTATTACCTACAAAGGTCATATAGAGGAATTTCTGTCGGCCTTCGTCAAAGATCCGTTGACCATCTTGGACTGGGGCGGTGACACCGGAGCGAACACGCCCTTCGAGAAGCGGCGCGTTAGTTTGGACATATTCGATATAAGCGGCAAGGCGGTCGAGGGAGATGCGAGGGTCGTCACTCGCGAACAGGCGACATCATCAAAATATCGCTTGATAGTTTGTGCACAAATTCTCGAGCATGTTCCCTATCCATCGGATGTCTTGCGCATAGTTCGCGAAGCAATGGATAAAGAATCTGTCCTTTACATCGAGGTTCCTTATGAAGAAGTGATGCGTGCTGACATGGAAAATAAAGAAAATAAAAAACGACACTGGCATGAACATGTGAATTTTTATTCGCAATCATCCATGGATGCTCTGTTGGAAAATTGCGGATTTGACATTTTGAAAAGGAATAAACTTGTAACCGAAGTCGCCGGATCTGAAGTGCATATCCTGCAAGTGGCCGGTCGGCTGGCGTAATTGCTGTTGCCTGTGAATAAATGCGGCGTATCAGGTCGGATGATTAGCTCATTCCATCGTCAGGAAACGCATAAATAACCGTTCCAAAAGTATTGTATTCGTGCACCCTGAGATGAAACTTATATCGCAAGTTCCAAGAATTGATCAGGTCGGCAATCTCATATAGGTGCTCCGGGGCGTGATAAGCGGAAATGAGTAGGTGAGGATTATGCAGTTCGATGATATTCCGCATTCCTTTGAGAGTTTCTACTTCCGCACCTTCAACATCCATTTTGATTAGATTTATTTGCTCTCCATGAAGGATATCATCTATAGCGACGCATTGAATGGTTGTGTCGCCAGCATCGCTTAAGTGGCTGGCCATTGATCCATTGCTCGCGAAGCTCAATTGGCGCGTCGTTGACCAGGTCCCGAGCGGTAGGCAAATCCTTCGATCAACTGGAAAATTGCGCGAAGCCAATATTGCGAAATTGGCGGGATCCGGCTCGAATGCGACGAAACTCGCTATTTCATATCCCGCCTTGAGGAATTTGTGGATGGCAACGCCAGTAAAGGCGCCGCAGTCAATGATCCGCAATGGTTCCGCAAAGCGGGGCAGGCCGATCGGGGTATATTCATCCTCTAGGCTGGGCACGGGGCATTCCGCGATATTCCCGCTCTGGCGATAAGCCAGGATGGCGTCGAAAAGGCTTCGACTGATCTCGTCGGCAAGCAGGTTACGTATGCGCGCAAATTCGCATTGGTGCGCCGCATAGCTGAAGCCTGGATCAAGCCAGTAGCCCGGTCGTGTCCGGGCTTGCGGGGCCAACTCCGGTAAATTTATGGGGGTCAGTATCCGGGCCGCGCCTGCTGCAAGGAGGTTGGCATGCAATAGGTTGATGTCGACATAATGATTGTGGAGTCCGACAAGGACTGTTTTGCCAGTAAGGCGGTCATCGCCAGCGTCCTCGATCGCCAGGATCGGAATGTTCCGGTAGCTCTCCCCACCTTTTCCGCGATCAAGGATGAGTTCGATGTTGATACCCTCGGCTAGCAGATCATCGACGATGGCCTGCCCTACGGTTCCCAGGCCGTAAACGATGAGGCGGTCCGCGTCGCGGGGGCTATCGAAAGGAGGCATGGTCAATATTCTCACTGACTACCGCTGGCCGTGGTAACGGCACTGCATGTGGGCCGGACGCGAATACATATCTCCGCAAAACAAGGAAATTGATGATCGAGGTGATCACCAGCGCCAACAATCCTGCGAGGTAAGGTGAAGGCAAGATGATTGCACAAATTGCAAGGAAAACGAGACCAACAGCATAATTCAGTATGTAAGATATTATGAAACGGAGCTTCGATGCGACCGCATCTTGAAAAACGTGCCGACTATAGGTGAAATAATTGAAGACGACCCCAATAATGTGCCCTATGATCTGGGCAGCATACATGTTTAGGCCTATCGACAGCAGTAGCGCATAAACGCCGTAACCAAACAGCGTGTTAATGACACCGACTTTATAATAACGCCAAACCCTTAGCCCTGATGAAGAAAGTGGCGTCATGCGTCAGTCCTCAGGCGCGAAGTTAACGCGTTCCCGTTCAATCACCAGTGGCATTCCCCGAGTCCGGTCAGAGATCAGGCGAACCTGCACGCCGAGTATGCCTAAGAAGAGGAATAACAGCCCAAATTGAAATTCCAGCAGTGCGGCAAACATCCACATTCTAGGGTTTTGAGCCCAAGCGATCGACCATGCCGCGCCCAGCATGCTGATAATGGTTGCCGCAAAGGCGATAAAGCTGAAATAAAGTGGCGCACGAAGCAGACCCTTTGAGGAATAGGCAAGGGCCGATAGCGCGAAGTCGAGGAGAGCAAAGAAGCCATTTTTCGAACGGCCAGCGGCGCGATCGGGCCGTTTGAACGCCACCGTGTCGATGGTATATCCGGTTTCTACGAGTAACCCGCGAACAAACGGTTCTGGCTCGTTCAGCTCTCCGATAGTGCGGATTACTTTGGCATCATAAATACCAAAGCCCGTGGCATTGGGGATGATCGGATAGTCGCCGAACTTGCGTTGCAGATCATAGGATAATTTGCGCAAACTCGAGTAGAGAGGAGAGGTTTTTTTCGTCTCGCTGACGCCCAGCACAATATCTGTCCCCGCGCGCCAACGTTGAACGAGGTCGGGGATGAGTTCGGGAGGATCCTGAAAATCGGCGGCAATGCCGATAATTCCTCGTCCCCTCGCTTGGAACAGCGCATGTGCTGGGGAACGCAACTGGCCGAAATTGCGCGTGTTGATGATTAGCCGAATGCGTGCGTCACGTGCACACAGGTTCCGGACAATAGCGGCTGTTCCGTCTGTTGAACCATTGTCGATGAAAATGATTTCGAAGCTGTCAGTAAGGGATTCCAATTGCTTGGTCACGGCATTCGCGATCGCCGCAGCATTCTCCTCCTCATTGAGGCAGGGAATGACAACCGAGATTTCAGGCGTTGCGGAGGGGCTAAGCATAGGAATCCTGTGAAGCGCCCGGAGTGGACGCACGTTTCAAAAAGGCCGCCGTTTCATTGATTTGTTCGACGAGCGACACGCGATCTATGCGGTGCTGGTCAAGGAGGCGCCGGTAGTTTCGGTCATCGCCAAGATAGACATCTGCGGGACCGCCGCCTCGGCTGGGGCGTTCGACGGAGCAGTCCATCCGGGACGCAATTGTAGAGGCAAGCTCGCCCAGTTCAATGTCGTCCCCTCCGCTATCGAACCGGAGCACTTCATGCCGCAGCTCGAGTAGCAACGCGAATGCGAGCGACATCAATTCGCGTATCGCAACATAGCCGCGCCGTACATCATGACGGGCCTGGACGATCACCGGTCCTCCCGAAAGAGCGTCGAGGATGAAAGATGACAGCGCGTAGCTTGGCAGCTTGTTGATGTGCGGGCCAGACAGATTGAAAATCCGCGCGATCACCAAGCTTTTGTCCTGACTTTCAGCCCAGGCTGCGAACGCATCTTCATCCTCCCGCTTCAGCATGCCGTACAGCCGCATCGCGGGCTTAGCGAGCATGTCATCTGCAAATTGCGCGGCGCCGGAGGAAGCGATGAACGCTGCGTCCACGCCGATGGGATCAAGAGCATCAAGAACCGACTGCCGGATGGCGCGATTGGCGGCGCAATAATCGGCCTCCTGCATCGTTTCGGCGCGATCTTTCGTAAGAAAGGCGAAATGAAGCAGATATGTCGGCTGGTAGGGGAGGTTGGCGAGATCAGCCAACGGCCGCTGCATGATCAGTTGCGTTTCGGACAGGCGCAGTTCAGCCTGCCGCGATCCGAAACAAAACACCCGCTCCGCAAACGCATCGCCAAGCGCATTTTGTAACAGGTCCAATGTAGCGCGGCCGAGCCATCCACTGGCACCGGTCAGGACAATGCGATGCTCGTTGTGCCGCAAAGCTGCTGCTATGTGGGCGGTGAAGGTCACCTTGGCTCCGCCTTTCTAGGCAACCCCACGCGCGGGATGCAAAGGTTCCCGTTCTTCCTTCAAGAACTGGACAAGATCGGAAAACCGACTGAACTGCTCGCATTGGTCAGCAGCGAACTGATCGGTTGCATAGCCGTAGGTGACAAAGGCGAATCGCACACCTGTCGCCCCGGCCAGTGCATGATCGATCTCGCTGTCGCCGACATAGAGGCATTCCGCTGGCGTTGTGCCCAACCCGGACATGACAAGTTCCATCAAATCGGGCGCCGGCTTGGCCATTCGATCAGGGGAACTGCCGACGATGACGGGAAAATGCGAGGTCAGCTCCAGATCGCCTATGACCTTTTCGCAAAGCTGCTGCGGCTTGTTGGAGCAGATAGCTAGCCTATATCCATGAGCCGTGAGCTGTTTTACGCCCTCAGCGACCCCTTCATACAAGGATTCGAACGGAGTCTTGTACAGCGCGTAGCGCGCGCGAAAATCGACGACCTCTTGCCGGAGGTCACCACATTCCTGGGCGAGTACCCCGCCGACAAGTGCCGGTCCGCCCAGGCTTGCGAATTGCCGGATTTCGGTAAGTCCCACATGGCGGGCGCTGCCACGCTCGCGCAGCATTTCGTTCAGAATTTGCACGAAAACGGGCGCGCTGTCGATGAGCGTGCCGTCGAGGTCAAATATGATGTTCTGTACAGGGCTCATTATTCGGGCACTCGCATGGCTTCGACCAGTTCGTCCCGAGGAAGAAAGGGTGCGAGATCGTGAAGCGGCGCTGTGACCATGCTGCCGTCCTCAAGGCGTCGCGACGAAACCTTCGGAGCGAAATTCTGACCTTTGTCGATAAAGATTTCGCAGATTGCCGCACCGGGCGCCGCAAGGGTGTCAGCGATGGCACGCACCATGTCTTCATGCTCGGACGTTCGCGTGTAGGCAAAGCCGAAGGCCTGCGCCACTTTGCCGAAATCAGGGAAGGTAACCCCTGAATCAGGGCCGCAGCCGACGGAGTGGCCGTCGAAATATGCCTGCTGCGTTTGCCGGATCGAGTGATAGCCGGAATTGTTGTAGAGAAAAATCTTAGCCGGAATGCCTTGGCCGATGATCGTCTGCAACTCCTGCAAATTCTGCATGATGCTTCCGTCGCCGGCGAGGCAGATGACCCGCTTCGCGGTGGGAGGCATCGCATGCCAGGCACCGATTGTCGCGGGCAAATCATAGCCCATCGAGGCGGCGCCTGAATTAGAATAAAGACGCTGACCCCTTTTGAGCTTAGCCGCCTGCACTGTGACGACCGCGGCGGTGGCATCAGCCATTACAATGACTTCGTCCGGCTCAAGCGCTTCGAACAAGCGTTCGGTGAAGCAATAGGGATTTACGACCCCTTGCCTCTGCCAATATTCAGGGAGAACGGCGGGATAGCGCTGCCGTCTTGCCATGGCCCAGTCGACATAGGTGCGATGGGCGGAAGGCGCCTCATATCCGTCAAGCGCCTTGATCATGGCGGGGACGAAGGTCCGCAAATCGGCATGAATGGGCATGTCGATCGATATTGTCGGCTTGAACAGTTCGGGCGCATCGACATCGACCATGATCTTCTTCGCGTCCGGGGCGAAGCCGGCATAGTTGTAGCTGATCTGGCGGATATTGAGACGACAGCCCAGAACCAGCAGCAGATCGCTGCATTGGACAGCGAAGTTGCCGGATCGGTCACCGACGGTTCCGGGGCGTCCGACATAGAGCGGGTGATCGTCAGGAACGAGATCCTGGGCATTCCAGGCTGGAGCGACGGCGATACCCAGTTTGTCGGCCAGTTCAAGGAAGGGTTCATACACGCCAGCGATGCGAATGCCGGTGCCCGGCATCAAGACCGGTCGACGTGCCTCGCGAATGGCGGAAACGACCTGCTGTGCGGCACGATCCAGATCGACGCCCGTTAGCCAGCCATATTCACCAGGAACGGCAAATTTGTGCCCATAGCCTTCTGCCCCGGGATCAAAACCGCGCAGCTGTGCCGGATCAATCAGCGCCGATTGAATATCAATGGGAATATCGAGCCATACCGGCCCGGGGCGACCGCTCTGGGCAAGCCAAAGCGCCTTTTCCAGCAGGTAGCGGATGTCGAGGGGGCTTGAAACCGTGACCGCGAATTTGGTGATGGACTTCACCATGTCGGTGATATCAGCCTCCTGATCGCCCAACTGGCGCACGAGGACCGTGGCGTTATGCCGCAGCGTTTCCCGTTTCACCTGCCCTGACAGCACGATCATAGGAATGGAATCGGTATAGGCACCATGGACGCCGTTCAGCGCATTGATGCCGCCGGGCCCAGTGGTCACATTGATCGCCGCCATCCGCCCAGAAAGGCGAGCATAGCTTTCAGCGGCCATGGCCGCCGCCTGCTCATGATGGCAACAGACATAATGCAACCCTTCGGCGCGACCGAGCGCGTCGTTGAGATGCATGGCGCCGCCCCCGGTCAGCATGAAGACATGGCGCACGCCATGCTCGGCGATGCGACGAGCCACATAATCCGCCAGCCGCATTCGGACACTGGCCGCGTTGCTCGACTCTTGTCGCACTTCGAATTCGCTTGATCGCCCCATATCGTTCATCTCAGGAAGCGATCGCGGTGCGCGCGGTCGAGGTGTCGAGCCCGCGATCCAGAATCAGGGATAGCAGCGCCGGATCACGAAGCGCCAGCGCATCCAAGCTCTGCACGTCAAGCGGGGCATTGGCCACGATGGGAGCAGTCAAGCGCTCGCCCCCGACAAATTCTCGGGTGGAGAGCTGCCCCTTGAGCAGAGGAACGGCGAAAAACACGTCATCAGCCGTCAGTATTTCCCCGGCGGAAAGATCGCGCTTCGCGTAAACGCCCCGCACCAGTGCATCGAGGTAACGGCGCTCGCCCTCCGGTACGGCCCGCCGTTCAGCGGAACCGCCGCCGCACATTTCCTGCGCCTTCTTCATGGCGCGGAACCAGATATTGGCCTGTTCGGGCTTGGTGCAATAGGGGCTGACGGGCACGCCTTCATAGTCGATGTCGATATGACGCTCGAAGGTGCGGGCACCCTTGCCGTAGGCGATCAGAGTGGAATCCCACCAGTCGCGATATTCATGGGTCGAATATCCGATCACGATGCCGGGATAGCGTGCCTTCAGGAAGTCGATCTGATCGAGTTCGAGGTCGCCGTCTTCGGAGGGATAAAGCGACACGCAATGATTGAGCGCGAACGGAATGTTGCGCGAGGTGAAAAAGGCGACGAGCTCGTCGATATGTTCGAGGCTGGCACCGCCGGTCGAGGCGATGACGGGCAGTCCGGTCGACGCCATCTTCTGCAACAGGGTCTTGTCGCGAACGTCCGAGCTGGCAATCTTGAGGATTTCCACGCCGAACTCGACGCATTTATCGACGGAAACTTCATCGAACGGCGTGACCATCGTGACCATGCCACAGTCGCGCACGGTCTCCACCATCAGTCGCAGATTTTCCCATGGCATCTGTGTATCGAGCGTCTTCTTGATATAGCGGATATCGGCCCGGTCACGGAAATCAGGATGGACAAAATTGTCGACGTCGCGGAACTGCAGCTTGATCGCGGCGTGGACATTGTTGAATTTCACCACGCGCGAGAAATCGCGGATGATCTTCAGGCCACGCTCAAGCTTGCCCCAGTGATTATTGGCCAGTTCAAGTACGAACAGGTCGCTGAAAATGGACTCAGTCACGAAAATTCCCCCGCCCCAAGCGGCCGCTGTCACAGTCGCAAGGCTTAGTTATTAACATAATTCCTTAAAAAAGCCTCTATGGTTTCCGCCACATATTCCAGGTGGAGTTCCCCCAGTCCGGGATAAAGGCCGATCCAAAAGGTGCTTTCGGTCACGAAATTCGCATTGTCGAGAGAGCCGACGACGCGATAATTCCGCCCGCGCATATAGGGCTGGCGGATGAGATTGCCACCGAACAGGAGCCGCGTACCAACGCGGTGCGCATCAAGGTGTCGCACCAGCTCATCGCGCGTAAAAGGCGCGCTCTGACGGATGGTGATCGGATATCCGAACCAAGAAGGCTCGCTATCCGGCGTGGCTTCCGGCAGGATGAATGCGTCTTCGAAAGGCTTCAGAAGCTGTGTGAGCAAATCGAAATTGCGCCGCCGGGCCGTTATGAAACCCTCAAGGCGGTCAAGCTGAGCCAGGCCGACGGCCGCCTGCATGTCGGTAATCTTCAGATTATAACCGCAATGGCTGTAGGTATATTTATGATCATAGCCCATCGGCAGATCACCAAGCCTGCGGCAGAAGCGCTTGCCGCATGTATTGTCCATACCTGGGGCGCACCAGCAATCCCGTCCCCAATCGCGCATCGATTCGATAACGCGCTTGAGCCGTGGCTTGTCCGTGAAGACCGCTCCCCCTTCGCCCATGGTGATGTGATGGGCGGGATAGAAACTCAACGTTCCGATGTCGCCGAAAGTGCCGACATTCTGCCCGCCATAGGTGGCGCCGAGCGCATCGCAGCAATCCTCGACGACCCAGAGATCATATTTCTCCGCGACCCGCATCACCTCGCTCAGATCGAAGGGGTTGCCGAGCGTGTGGGCGATCATGATGGCGCGGGTCCGGTCGGACACCGCGGCCTCGATCGCGTCGGGCTTGATATTATAGGTCGGGATATCGACGTCGACGAATACCGGAACCAGCCCATATTGCAGTGCCGGATTTACGGTGGTCGGAAAACCGGTTGCGACTGTAATCACCTCGTCGCCGGGTTTGAGCGCATCTCCCCTGAGATAGTGAGAGCATAGCGATGACAATGCCAACAGATTGGCCGAGGAACCGGAATTGGTCGTCAGCGCATGCTGGACACCGATGCGTGCCGCAAGCTTTTCCTCGAACGCGGCGTTGAAGCGGCCGGTCGTCAGCCAGAAATCCAGCGATGAGTCGACGAGAGCCTGCATGTCTTCCGCACCATAAACCTTGCCGGAAACCGGCACAGGGCTTTCGCCGGGGACGAAGGTCTGCGGGGCATGGTGGCGGCGGGCATATTCCCCAACGAGATCGAGGATAAGATGGCGCAGTTGCGCCTCATCCGACTGTTCGGCCAAGGCCTGCAGTTGCGAAGCTCCAGGTATATCGTTCACGCCCATTGGTCCTCGCTCGTCCGCACAGTTCCGCACGCCATATATTCGTCGATCTGAAGCAGGCTGATTTCGCGGGCATCTCCCCCGCGCGCCACGTCCTTATGCCAATCCACTATTTTGGTTAATGCTTGGTTTAGGCTAAGTTTCGGCTTCCAGCCTAGTTCGTTGCGCGCTTTGCTCGAATCCAATTTCAGCATGGCCGCTTCATGCGGTTGAGGAGTGGAGGGTTGGTCCCATCCATTTGACGAACCCCAAACGGCAAGCATCCGCTCGACGATCCAACTCACAGGGCGGGCATCATCGTCGGAAGGACCGAAATTCCAGGCTGTCGCCATATCGTCGCGGCCCTCGATCAGCCGAGTTCCGATCGCGAGATAGCCGGACAATGCCTCCAGGACATGTTGCCAGGGCCGGATCGAGGCAGGATTACGGATCATCGGTCGTTCCCCCGCGCCTAGTGCGCGGATGATGTCCGGGATAAGGCGATCCTCCGCCCAGTCGCCGCCGCCGATCACGTTGCCGGCGCGTGCAGAGGCAATCTTTGGCCCGTCAGGGTAAGAGCGCCGATACGCTGCGATAGCGAGTTCCGCAGCTCCCTTGCTGCTGCTGTACGGATCGTAGCCGCCCATCGGATCATTTTCGCGATACGGCCAAACCCATTCGCGATTCTCATAGCATTTGTCTGTCGTGACACAAATTACGGCCCGGACGCTATCGCTGGTGCGGCAGGCTTCCAGTACATGCACCGTGCCCATAACGTTGGTCGCGTAGGTTTCTACCGGATTGGCGTATGAATAGCGGACCAGAGGCTGAGCAGCGAGGTGAAACACGATCTCCGGACGTGCAGCTTCGACCACTTTCGAGACCGTATGCATGTCGCGAATGTCGCCTTCGACATGGTTCACGAGATCGCGAAGATGCGTTTGTTCGAAGAAGCTGGGTCGGGTAGGTGGTGGCAGCGACAAACCCGTGACATGGGCTCCCAACCGATGCAGCCAAAGCGAAAGCCATCCGCCCTTGAAGCCCGTATGGCCGGTGACGAGTATGCGCCGACCGTTCCAAAAGGAGGCGGTCACCATCTTTTCCAAGGCGCACCCTGTTCCCAGAGCGATTCCAGATAGAGTTTGTCGCGAAGCGTATCCATCGGATGCCAGAAGCCATCATGACGATAAGCGACCAGTTCCCCGGTCGCCGCAAGATGCTCGAGCGGCTTTTGCTCCCAAATGGTTTCGGGGCCGTCGATCAGGTCGATCACCGACCTGTCCGCAACGAAAAAGCCGCCGTTGATCAGGCCGCCGTCTCCAGCCGGTTTTTCGCGGAAACTGCGCACCAGTTCGCCGTCAAACTCAATGGCTCCAAAGCGGCCCGGGGGCGCGACCGCAGTGATCGTCGCTCTCTTCCCATGACTGCGATGGAATGCGACGAGACTGGAGATATCGATATCGGCGACACCATCCCCATAGGTGAAGCAGAAAGGCTCCCCCTCAGTAAGATGGTTGGCTATACCCTTTAACCGCCCACCGGTCTGTGTGTCAGCCCCGGTGTCGACCAATGTGATCCGCCAGGGCTCGCTCCAGTTCTGATGGACCTCGACACTGTTCTTCTTCAGGTCGATGGTTACGTCGGCGGTATGAAGGAAATAATTCGCGAAATACTCCTTTATCATATAGCCCTTGTACCCGAGGCAGACGATAAAGTCGGTCACGCCTGCGGCCGAATAGATTTTCATGATGTGCCAGATGATCGGCATCCCGCCGATTTCGACCATTGGTTTGGGACGGATGGACGTTTCCTCGCCCAGCCGAGTGCCCAACCCTCCGGCAAGAATGACTGCTTGCATCAACCTACCCCCAGCGACGTCATGTTAGCGTCGGCCCCGCTATTTCTTAGCCACACATACAGATCATCACCACCAAAATTCATCATCTCGCGTCCCAGGGTGTTCGAAGGTCGGAGTGATCGCTTAGAATCGTCTTGCTTGCCAAGGGCGGTCCCAGCATCGCGCAGTCTCATGGCTCAAAATGGTTGAAGGCTGCGGCCTGATCACGCCAGGCACGTCATCGAGCGCGGCGAAATATGTTGCTCTGCTGGAACTCTGCCGCAGGTAAGCGACCTGATATATGGATGTCGCCATGTTGCAATAAACCTGCGGCGAAGGCTTGTTCATCGCAGCCCGCGCGATTTCGACCATCCCCGTCACTGACCCCAGCAACAGCATGCCCGCCATGATGATCGCGGGTCGACGGAATGTGCGGTCAGTGGCCGCGCGATCAAAGGCCCGGGATATCTGGACCGCCAGGATAGCAAGCGCCGGGATGGAGGTCCGCATCGTAAAATCCGTCCCTTCGCCCAGTTGCACCAAGGGCATGAGCAGGAGGCAAGCCGCTACCAGCAGCAAGGTCGCTCGCTCGCCGGTACTCGGACTACCGATCAACGCGGCTCCTGCAACAAAGGGTATGACCTCGAGCAATTCAAACAGCATGTAGGGAAGGGGCGGGAGAGATATGATCCGCAGACCGACCTCGCCGCTGCCTGCTCCGAGATAGAGTATGGCGGGTAGGGTGAGAAGTGTGGTGATTGCTGGGCGCAGGACATCATTGACCCGGAGTTCACGTTTCCACAGGGTCACGACCCCGGCATAGGCGGCAAAGGGAAGGATGCCCATAACGGCAAGTGGAGACATTAGCATCAGCAGCGGCACAGGCGCATACATCTGTCCGAGCGAAATCCGCTTCTCCCGCCATAGAAGAAACAGCACTGCACCCAACCAGCCGGACAGCGCGTGCATCGGAACCCAGAATGCCTGCGTGATGTGCGAAGAATATTGGGTTATCCCCCACTGCTCGATATGGTCTGGGAAAGGATGCCCATTCGCATGCCATTGGAGCCACTGGCCGATAACATCCATGCCGCTGAAGAAGATAACGATTACTAGAGCTCGAGCGCGTGCATGCGATGTCGTGAACAGCATCGATCCAAGGCCAAAGATCAGCGTGAGAAAAAGGCTGTTCTGGATGAGCAGAGCCAGATCGGCTGTTGCGAGACCGAACGCCTTGGCTGCGACTGCCGGGAGAAGGTACATGCCGAGCGGTGCACGCAGGAGTTCGATATGGTTATCGAACCGATAGGCGAACGGCCAAGGATAGACGGCGAGGTCGCGTAAGACAGAATCACGTACCTGCCAATCGGGGCTGGCGTAGAAAAAGCGGCCTTCGCCACCGAGAATGAAGATGGCCAGCGCGACCAAAGCCAGGAGAAACATCCTCCGCCAGGTGGGGGTTTGGCTAGCCTCCATATCCGCATGACTGTGCGATAGCTGCTGCATCCTTGTCATGGACCAGGACATAAATCCGACAAGCAGAATGCCCATTGCATAGAGCCAGTTTGGGAAAATTCCCAAAAATCGCCAAAGTAGAAGATTTTGGAATCCTAAAATCGTTATAATAATTGAAAGCATAAACCCCGGGCCGATCCGCCTTGAGCGGTTCTGCAAGGTAAGCAGTGTCAGAAGGCGTTCTGTGCCGCTTTTCCAAGGGGAACAGTGATCCCTAGCAATTGCGCCGACCCCGCCCGTTGAATGCCCTGTCATAGGCTTATGTGTCCCCCATCCGTGGCTCATCGCCAATCCAGCGCAACCCCCATTTGCGCAGCAAATGATTTATAATCAACTTCGTGCAAGTAAATGCCAAAGCGTTTGCGTCGAGAGCATGATTTCTGTCCGATATCATTCCACCCCCCGCCAGAGCCAGGCGCGAGACAAACCAGAACTACTGGCGGGCCGCCGCGCGTCTCCAGTGGTCTGGTGGTGGGCCCTGCTTCTGGCTCTGCGCCTCGTATCGCGGCATAAGCTGCCGCGCGCCAGCAATAATTTGCCATCCTAGGGGGCAAAGGAAGCGCGGCTTCGCGCGATAACACCGTACGCTGACCATTATTGTTCTTCCATGCCGCAACGGGGATCGGGACAGAAACGGCGCTTCTTCGGTGTCGCCTTGTCGGCGCTGTGTTTCGCAGCCATTTGCTCGCCGGTGATGGCGCAGGATGAAGGAACGAGCGCGTTGACCTTGTCGGGCGGCTTCGACCTTATCGAAATGCGGATGGGGAAGGGGGACGATGCCTTTCTTCTCGACGGCACCTTTTCCTACGGCGGTGCGACCGATCAGGTCATGCTGGTGACCCAGGGAGGCGGAGCGCTGGGCGGCCAGATCGATGAGGTGCAGGCCCGCCTCTTCTTTGGACATACGGTGGGAAACACGACGTGGCTGGCGGGTGTGCGGAAGGATTTCAAACCCCATCCGCGCGACCTCCACGCCGCGATCGGAGTGCAGGGCACAGTGGGCTCGCGCCTTAGCTGGGAGAGCTACCTCTTCCTCTCGGACGATGCGCAACTGACCGGTGAAGGGCAACTCATCTACCAGTTGCCGATCACGGGGCGGCTCTATCTCGAACCACGCGTGGCGGTCGGATGGTCCGCGCAGGGCGCGGCAGGGCAGGGCGTGGCTTCCGGCCTCACCGAAGGCGAAGGGACGCTCCGCCTCCGCTATCGGCTGACGCCCAAGATCAATATCTATACAGCGGTGGTCCATGAACGATTGCTTGGCGGCACCCGTCGGCTGGCGCGTCAATCGGGCGATGCGTTGCAGTCGACCATGGCGGTGATCGGGTTCGGCTTCAGCCTGTGACTTTTCAGATCTGCCAAGATTCGGTCTGTCGGCGTGTCGCGAGCCTATTCGTGGCGAGCTCAACCGGCGCCGGATGGTAATTTTCGGCAGGGGGCACGAGCCTGCCGCAACGGCTGTAGGCGATCAGGGAAGCAGTCGGCCGACTACTCCGCACCGCCAAACAGGCGCTCGATCGGAAAGCCGTCGCGCATGATTGGAGAACCCAGAACGATATAGCTGAAATATTTCTCGATGCCCGCGTCGCTCTCCAGCAGCCCCTCGATGATGCGCTGATAATGGCTGACGCTGCGGGCGACGACCTTCAGGAAATAGTCATAGCCTCCGCTGACATGGTGGCACTCGACGATTTCGCATACTTCCCTCGCTCGCGCGAGGAAGCGCCCGAAATCGGCAACGCGGTGATCGGCCAATGTCACCTCGGTGAACACCATCAGGTAATCGCCCATTTTCTCCAGCGCGACCCGCGCACCGTAGGATTTTATGTAACCTGCATCCTCCAGCCTCTTCAGCCGGCTGAGACATGGACTGGCGGACAAGCCGATGGCGTTCGCCAGACCGACGTTCGTGACGCGACCCTGTTCCTGGAGATAGGACAATATCTTGAAATCCAACCGGTCCAGTTTTTCCATTGCACGCTCCACCCGCGCGATCCGCGCGGCCGATGCTATGATTTTTCGGTCGGCAGAATCCATCGGCTCTATACGTCCAAGCCTGATATTTAGATTGTACAAAGCTCCTGAACCGCAGAATCTTTGGCGGCATTACCGCATGATGGACAGGCAGACCCCTTGGCCTGCCGAAAGCAGATGGGACGGGGAAACAGACCAGCGAAATGAAGCTCGACCGGATCGATATCAAAATTCTCCGCAAGCTGCAGACGAGCGGCCGCATCAGCAATGTCGATCTGGCGGAAGCGGTGGGACTGTCGGCCAGTCCCTGTCTGGCAAGGATCAAGAAGCTCGAGGCGGCGGGGATCGTGATCGGCTATAACGCCCATTTCGATCTCGCTAAGCTTGGCGATTTCGTCACCGCTTATGTGCAGGTGATCTTGAAAAACCATCGGCGGGCGGAGGCGGAGCGGTTCGAAAGGGCCGTCTTGCGTATAGCCGAGGTGGTCGAGTTCCACATGGTGAACGGCAAATTCGATTATCTGGTGAAAATCGTTGCTCAGGGCTATGATGGGCCGGCGCGAATTCTGGAACAGATATGGCAAGCGGATCTCGGCATCCAAAGCTATTCCATATTCATCGTTTCCAGCACGCCGATCCGCAATTCGTCGCTGCCGCTTAGCGATTGATCTTTGGTGAAGGCGCCAAAAATTGGAAGAATTCGCTTCGGACAATTTAATGCACAGCGGAAATTATCGATAGAGAGACGCTATTCATCAGGCCCTTCAACGACAGCAAAGGTACGGCCCGGTGTTCAGACCCAAATTTATCAGCTTTGACTGCTATGGAACGATGATAAACTTCATCATGGGGCCGACCGCGCGCGAAATTTTTGCCGATCGGGTAGACCCATCGGAAATGGAGCCCTTCCTGGCATCCTTTCGCGCCTATCGCCTTGACGAGGTTCTTGGTGCCTGGAAGCCTTTCCATGATGTCGTCGCCAATTCGATCGAGCGTACGTGTCGGAAGCACGGCGTCATTTTCGAAGCCAAGGATGCGCAGGCTTTATACGATGCCGTTCCGACGTGGCAACCGCACCCGGACGTTCCGGGTCCGCTGTCGCGAATCGCCGATCATTATCCGCTGGTCATCCTGTCCAATAGCATGGTGGACCTGATCCCACACAGCGCCCGCAACATCGGCGTGCCCTTCCACGCTGTTCTGACGGCGGAGGAGGCGGGTGCCTACAAGCCGCTCATGCGGCCCTTCGAATATATGTTCGACCGCCTGGGCTGTTCGCCTGAAGTTATGATGCATGTGTCATCGAGCCCGCGCTACGATCTGATGACCGCCGATGATCTTGGATTTGGCGCGAAGGTCTTTGTCGATCGCGGGCATGAGCCGCCGACAGAACATTATGGTCTCACCCGCATTCGCGATTTCAACGATCTGCCGGCATTGCTGGGACTTTGAGATCGTGGGTGCGGATGGCCGGCCATTTCAACTTCGCTGAATAGAGGAATTGCCGTCGCCGTGAAAAGGACCATCAAGCTGGACGCGACCGACCTGCGAATCATGGCCGTTCTCGAAAGGAATGGCCGTATCACCAATTCTGCCTTGGCGGAGAAGGTGGGTCTGTCGCCCAGCCCTTGCCTGACGCGGGTGGATCGCCTTGAAGCGGCGGGCTACATCACCGGCTATGGCGCACGTATCAATCTTGCGGCGATCGGCGAACTGGTCACGGTATTCGCGGAGATTACCTTGCATGACCGGCGTATGGGAACGGTGTCGCGCTTCGAGCAGAAGCTGAAGACTATCGACGAACTTCAGGAATGCGCGCGCATCAGCGGCGATTGCGATTATATATTGAAGTTCGTGACCCGGTCAGTGTCGCATTATTCCCAAACGATCATGAAGATCGTCGAGGAAAGCGGTCTGGTCGACCGCTATTTCAGTTATTTCGTCGTGCGCAGTTTCGAGGTCGGGCAACGCGGATTCCTCGATCTCGTCCAATCGGCGGACTGACATGGGCATAAAGATGCTCGAGGCGGTTCAAATCGCAGCCTGATCGATCGGCACTCCGCACGAATTCGGCACATTTTACGGCAGCATGTCCCTCATAGCATGCCAGCATGCGGAACGTCGAAATCTATCGGATTGCGCAGGAAATACCATCGCGGCTCGATCAACATGGGGCGAAATATGCTACTCGATCCGACGCTTACCACCCAGCCGCCCCAACTCGGCGCGCAGGATGCAGAAGACCTGGCGCGAAACATCTTCGGCAAGGCGCTCCATGCCGTTGAACTGAGTGGAGAAAGGGATCGCAACTTCAGGATGACCGCCCCCGACGGCAGCCAGTTCCTCCTGAAGATATCGAACCCCGCCGAAGCGCGCGAAATCGTGCATCTGCAAAATGCTGTGCTCAATCATCTCAAGGAGGCGGAGCCTTCATTGCCCGTGCCACATCCAGTGGCGGCCCTCGACGGGCGGTATCACACGGACATATCCTTGGCCGACGGTCGCGCTTCGATCCTTCGGATGCTGACATTCCTGCCGGGCACGCCGCTTGTCGCCTCGCCCAGGACGACGGCGCTGCGTCAGGCGCTGGGCCGCTGTCTCGCCGCGCTCGATCAGGCCCTTCATGACTTTGTCCATCCGGCGGCAGAACATGATTTGCTCTGGAACGTGGCGGCCGCGCATCGCCTTGCCGGGATGATCGACAGCATTGCCGACCCGGCGCGGCGCGTGCTCGTCCGGCGCTTCATGGATCATTATGAGGCAAACACACTGCCGGCACTCACCAAGCTGCGCGCGCAGGTGATCCATAATGATTTCAACCTTGGCAATGTGCTGGTCCGACCGGACCGCACCGACGAGGTGGCGGCTATCATCGATTTTGGCGATGTGATCCACGGGCCGCTCGTGGGCGAGATCGCGACTGCCGCTGCCTATCAACTGGTGGACGGTCCCGACCCGCTTCGGAATGCAGCGGAAATGATCGGCGCCTATCACGATCGGCTGCAGCTGGAGCCGGCGGAGCAGACCGTGATGCTGGACCTGGTGATGGCGCGGCTTGTTATCACGGTGCTCATCACCGAATGGCGCGCGACACGTTACCCCGAAAATCGCGCCTATATCATGCGTAATAACGGTCTCGCATGGGCGGGCCTCGACCATATCGACCAGCTGCCTCGTGCCGAGGCCAGCCGCCGTTTGCTTCAATTCTGCCAGTCAGGAGACAATGAATGACCTTCGTGGACGTGTCCTCCGTAAACGCCTTCATCCCCGGGCAAGTCGAACTCGATGCACATGAGGCGCGGATGATCGAACAGCGTGACCGACTGCTTGGGCCCGCTTATCGGTTGATGTACCAAAAGCCGCTCCATTTCGTCCGTGGCGAGGGTGTGTGGCTCTACGACCCCGATGGACGGCGCTATCTCGATACCTACAACAATGTCGTGTCGCTCGGCCATTGCCATCCTGATGTCGTAGAAGCGATCACCCGACAGGTGGCGACGCTATGCACAAACACGCGCTATCTGCACGAAACCATCCTTGAGCTCGCCGACAGTCTTCTTTCGACCGTGGAGGGCGATTTGTCGCATATGATGCTGACCGGCTCAGGCAGCGAAGCGAACGATCTTGCCTATCGCATCGCGCAGGTTCGCACTGGCGGAACCGGTGTCATCATCACTGAGACCGCCTATCATGGCATAACCGACGCGGTTTCGAAATTCTCTCCGACATTGGGTGAGGGCGTTCCGCTGGGGATGCATGTGCGCACCGTTCCCGCGCCAGCGGCCTATCGTACCGGTCCCAATGTCGGCGAACGCTTCGCGCGCGACGTGGAGTCGGCGATCGCCGATATGAAGAGGCACGGTATCCGGCCTGCCATGCTCATCGTGGATTCGCTTTTCACGAGTGACGGCATCCTTCCCGAAGAGCCCGGATTCCTGAAGGGTGCAGTCGAGGCGATCCGCAAAGCCGGCGGCATTTTCGTCGCCGACGAGGTGCAGCCGGGCTTCGGCCGGACCGGAAGCCATATGTGGGGGTTCCAGCGGCATGGCATTGATCCCGACATCGTGACGCTTGGCAAGCCCATGGGCAACGGACAGCCGATTGCCGGTCTGTTGACCCGGCATGACGTGGTTGAGGAGTTCGGGCGCAGTTCCCGCTATTTCAACACGTTCGCGGGCAACGCGGTTTCCTGCGCAGCAGCGGCGGCGGTGCTCAAGGTCATCAAGCGCGACCATATCATGGACAACGCTTGTGATGTCGGGGCTTATCTCCTGAGCCGAGTCGAGGCCTTGCGGGAGCGGCACGCTTGCCTCGGGCATGTGCGCGGCGCTGGCCTTTTCGTTGCCGCCGATATCGTGACGGACCAGGAGAGCCAGGCGAGCGACCGTGCCCGAACAACCCAGGTCGTGAATGCCATGCGTGAGAACGGCGTGCTGATCAGCGCGTGCGGCGCGGATCACAACATCCTCAAGATCCGTCCGCCGTTGATCTTCAGCCGGGAGAATGTCGATCTGTTCGTCGATGTGCTGGACAAGGCGCTGGAGCTTTAAAATGCCGAAGGGGCGGCAAACCCCTCCGGTTCCGACTTGCCTGTCGTGCTTTCAATAGCCTGTGCTGCGTTCTACCTTGCCTTCCATCGCTGTTCCCGCCCGATGGCGGCGGATATTGGCGATGAGGGCGTGGGCGGCGCTGTCCGCGCGCGTCATGCTCGCGACATGCGGGGTGAGCAGAATGCGGGGATGACTCCAGATAGGGTGGCCTGTCGGCAACGGTTCGGGATCGGTGACGTCAAGCGAGGCTGCGGAGATATGGCCTTCATCGAGCAAGGCCAGCAGATCCTCTGTCACGAGATGGCCGCCACGCGCGGCGTTGATGAGCGACGCGCCCCGGGGCAGTTGCAAGAGCAGGTCGCGGCACAGGATGCCGCGCGTTTCCGGCGTCAGCGGGAGAAGGCACAAGAGAATGTCGCATTCGGCGAGGAAGTCACCAAGCCCCGTCGTGCCGGCATGACATGTCACGCCCGCCAGCCGATGCAGTGAACGGCTCCAGCCCGATAGCGCAAAGCCAAATGGGCGTAACGCTTCGAGCACAGCCTGACCCAATTGGCCCAGGCCCATGACCCCGACGCGACGATGCTGCGCCGGAACGAGCTTGATCGGTGACCAGCGCTCTTCCCGCTGGGCTTCCCGGTAGGCGATAACGTCGCGGTGTAGCATCAGAACCGCCATCGTCGCATATTCCACCATGCCCGCCACGATCCCGGGCTCAATCATCCGCACCACGTCAATATGGGGCGGCAGACCGTCCATGTTGAATTGGTCGACCCCGGCACCGATCGAGAAGAGAACTTCCAGATTGGGAAGGCTCGCGATCAGTTCCGCCGAGGGACTCCAGGCGACCAGATAGCGGATGGCGCTCGGATCGTAGCTTTCGGGCGGCTCGACAAAGGCAATGTCGGCCGCTTCCCGCGCGAAAATGTCACGCAAGACCCGGCCGCGCGCAGGATCGGAGGTGTAGAGCAGGGTCATGTCGGAACCTTTCGAGGAGCGCGGCGGCGCTGAGTTGCAACGTGCCACCACATGAGCGGGCCGGTGAGCGCCAGCGCGATTAGGGAGAGGGCGACGAGTAGCCAGAGAGCGGAGCCGGTAAGGCCTATGAACTCGCCGGTATGAATGGGAAGCAGGACCATCCAGAGCGCGCGGCTGCGGGAGGCGGGCATGGCACTCAAGATGTGGGGAGACGGCAAGGCCACCGCGACGCCATCGACCGCGCGCCCATTCCGTTCCGGCGCATGGAAATTGACGGTCAGCCTGTCACCACCGACCCTTATGTCACGGAGCGCGGCGCCGGGGAAAATGCCTTGCGCGAGGGTCACACTCCGATCGATCTGAAGAGCCGATATATTCGCCGGCGGAACGGAAACCCCGCTCCCGGCCAAATCCGGAAAAACGAGCAGGAAACCCGTGCAAGAGATGAGAATGAGAAAGCCGCTGGCGATAACACCCAGGGTCCGATGCACCTGCCGCAGGACGAGGCGAGGCGAAAGCCTCCATCGAATTGCCAGCGCCTTGGCGGGATTGCGCCTGGGCCACCAATAACCAACTCCGCTCACCGCCATGATCGCCAGCGCCAGCCCGTTGAGTGCGATCACCATCATCCCGGCTCGGCCGGTGAGAAGGCGGTAATGAATCTGTAGCGCCGCTTCGAGCGGGAAGCAGGTCAGGTCGCCGGCCCGCAGCACCGCGCCGCCGGCCGGGTCGATCGAGGCATAGGTGCGGCGGCCATCCGCATCGGACATATGGGCGAACCATGTGGCGCGGTCGGAGTCCGGGGCGAACAGACGGATGAGATGCGTGCCAGGCATTGCGCTGTTGGCGGCGCGTGCCGCCTCTCCCGCTGAAATAAGCGCAGCTCTTCCCCGGCTGGTCTGGCCCGCGGGATCGAGCAGGCGCTCAATAGGTCCACGATAGAGGAGCAGCGCGCCAGTGAGCGCCTGAACGAGCAGGAAAAGTGCCATGGTCAGGCCGGCATAGCGATGAAGGCGAAGCCATTGCAGCCGGGACATGATATGCCTGTGTTAAAAAGGGGCAATGCCAGGCCGCCGGCACGAAAATGCCGGCGGCCTGGCATTGCATCAGAAGTTGAAGCTCGCGCGGACGGTGAACTGTCGCGGCGTACCCGGCGCGACCCACAATGCCGCATAGGAGCTGGCATAATATTTCTTGTTGAAGAGGTTGTTCACATCCGCCGACAGCTTGATCTGGTCGGTGATGTTGAACGATCCCAGCACCTTGGCGATGGTGTAGCTAGGCAGGAAGAAGGTCGTCGCTGTCTCCCCCAGCCGCCTGCCGACGTGGTTGACGCCCGCACCCAGCATCGCCTCATGGTCCCCGATCGAGAAATTCTTGAACAGCAGCGCATTGCCCTGATGCTTGGGAATGTTGATGAGCGGATCGCCTTTGAGGATCTGGAAGCCGAAATTGGGATCGAGCGCGTTGGTCGCCCACTCCGCATCGGTATAGGCATAGGTCAGGAACAGCTCGAACCCGGCGGGCAGCTTGGCGTTGAGGTCAAACTCGATGCCCTTGCTCTTTGCCGACCCCACCGGCTTGGAAAAGCCCGCGTTGGCCGGGTCGGTCGTCAGTACATTATCCTTCTTCATCTTATAGAGCGACAGGGTGCTGGTGATGCGTCCGTCGGCCGTCATGAACTTGGCGCCAACTTCATAGGATTTGCTGATTTCCGGCGCGAAAGGATTGCCGTCGAAGCCCACGCCGCTGTTGGGACGGAAGCCCTTGCCATAGCTGGCGTAGAAGGACAGGCTACTCACCGGCTCGAACACGAGGCCGGCCATCGGGCTGAACTTGGTATAGGATTTGCGCGGATTGGTGTTGTTGAGGCGCAGATCTATATCCTGGCTGAAATCGTCATAGCGGCCGCCAAAGCGTATCTTGAACTGCTCGGTAATCTCGATCTGGTCCTGCGCGTAGATGCCCCAGGCCTTCTGGATTTCGGTCGCGTTCTGGATCACGGTTCCCGGCGTGGGCGCGGGAATGTTGTAGTTGGGGTTGAAAATGTCGATCGCATAGGACTGGTCGGAAGCGATCGGACGATAGCGGGTCTGGTAGGTCTTGATCTTGAAGCGATCCCAGTCCGCGCCGATGCGGATATTATGGACGATCGATCCCGTGTTGACCTTTCCGCTGAGCTCCCCGCGGAACACCATATGGGTGGTGCTGTAATCGCGATAACGGCGCTGGCGGGTCAAGGTGCGCCCGTCATTGTCGAGCCGCTGTCGGCTAAGCACCAGTTCCGGATCGCTGGAAAAGCCCTCGAACGTGGTGTCCTTGTAGCCCGCACCCAGCATCAGCGTCCAATCCGCGCTGAAATCATGCTGGTACTGCGCTTGATGGCCCAGCACCTCGACCTTGACCGGGCCGTCATTGGGATTGCCGAGGAACCGGCTGTTGGGGATAGCGCCCAGATTATAGCTGATAGAGCCGTTGGCGTTGACAGTCGGGATCGCCACCACGCCGCGCTCAAAAGGTACCTCCTGGTTCACATATTCCAGTTCATATGTGAAGATGTCGGCATCAGACAGCTTGGCCAGGAAGGACGGGGTGAGCGTATATTTCTGCGTGTTGACCGTGTCGCGGAAGCTTTCCGCCTGCTCGGACGACCCGTTGATCCGCACCGCGACGCTGTCCGACAGCGGCAGGTTATAGTCCGCTTCGACCCGGTATGTCTCCCAGCTACCTGCGGATATGGCGAAGCTGCCGCCTTCCTTGAAGGTCGGTTTCTTGGTCACGATGTTGACCGTGCCGCCCGGCTCGCCGCGCCCGAACAACGCCGAGTTGGGGCCTTTCAGAATCTCGATCCGTTCGACGTTCGACGCGTCGCGCGGACCGCCATAGCCACGTCCGCCGTTGAAGCCGTTGACCAGAAAGCCGCTCGGGAAATTCTCGTCGCCCGCAAAGCCGCGGATCGCGAAACTGTCCCAAAGGCCGCCAAAATTATTCTGGCGCGACACGCCGCTCGCCAGTTCGAGCGCGGTGTCGAGGCGGGTGATGTTGAGATCGTCGAGCAGTTTGCCTTCCAGGAACTGCACCGCCTGGGGAATTTCCTTGACCGGCGTATCGCCGAAATATTGCCGCTTGAGGCCGGTGACCACGATGGTGCTGTCGGAGGCCGGGTCTGCCGGCTCTTGCGCCAGAGCGGCGGGCGAAAGCGTGGCAGACAGGGCGATGGCGGCGGAGCCCGCGAGGAAGCCAAGGCGGCGGACCGATGACATGCGCATGATGTGTTCCCCTTATGAAATCGCTGTTCCCGATGTCCTGCGAAGTGGGGCTGGCTTTTTATGTCCGCACGGGCTTTGTCCTGCCTGTCGCGGAAGCCTTCGCCAGGGTGGTTCTTTCCACCTCTTGTTACAGATCAGGCTAGGCCGCGTTACGGAAATATTACGTCAAATTCATCGGGCCGGCCGGTGCAATATTGTGAATCGATGAACCCTCACGGCATGAACATGCGGGGCGGTCCGCACCTCATCTGCCCGGGTCAAAATTCCGATACGTCGATCTTTTCGCCGCCACTGAACCGGGAAAGGCGATAGGGTTTCGGGTCGACGATCGGGGTTTGACCCGACGCGATATCCGCAACCAGATGTCCGGCACCCGGACCGATGCCAAAGCCATGGCCGCTAAAGCCAGCAGCCAGAATGAAGCCGGGGATGTTCGGGATTTCGCCGATAACCGGAACGCCATCCGGTGTGCTGTCCACGAAGCCCGCCCAGGCCGCGACCATCGGCACCGAGCCCAGGGCAGGGATCAGGTCGGCTGCGCGCTCGATCGTCAGCCGCACCGTCTTGGGATCGGCGATCGGATCGAGGATACGCACCTTTTCCATCGGCGTGGGGCCATCGAGAGTCCAGCGCGTCATTCCCTCATGTCGACCGCGAAGGCCGTGCAGGCCGCCCGGAGACAGGCTGCGCCAGCGATTCTTGAACATCGGCAGGAACTTGCTCTGATAGCGAAGAAATTGCAGCGTGGGATCGACCTTCGCGCGGCCGCTGATCGCCAGCGTGTGGCAGCCATCGTCGCGCCGCGTGATGGACAGCGACTTGCTGTAGAATGCGTCAGGGAGGTTGAGACCGCTCGTGCCGACCGCCAGGATCGATTGGCGCACGGTTGCCTGCGGAAAATCCACGCCCAGCTGGCGCAGGAAGGACGATGCCCATGCGCCGCCTGCATGAATCACCAGCCGCGTACGGATCGTGCCGCGCTCGGTCACCACGCCGCTGACCGCGCCGCCGGCGGTTTCGATGCCCCGCGCCGCGCACGCCTGATGCACGCTGCTGCCCATGCGCATCAGCGCCCGTGCGACCGCCGGCACGGCCATGCCGGGATTGGCGATGCCGTCATTTTGCGAATGTACCCCCCCCTTCCAGCGTTCGCCGGTGAAGCGGGCGTGCTGGGTCGCCTCCTCGCTCGACAACATGCGCGTCTTGACGCCGACCGACCGGGCATATTCGCCCCAGCGCGCCCAGGTGTCGAGTTCCTCGTCATTATTGCTGACATAGAAGAGGCCGCAGCGGCGGAAGCCGGTATCTTCCCCCGTATCCTCGCCAAATGCCTGCCAAAGGTCGAGCGCCTTGGTCGCCAGCGGCAATTCACGCTCGTCGCGATTTTGCTGGCGGCACCAGCCCCAGTTGCGGCTCGATTGTTCGCCGCCGACCACGCCCTTTTCGACCAGCGCGACCTTGAAGCCGCGCTTGGCCAGATAATAGGAAGTGAAAGCGCCAATGATCCCGCCGCCGATCACGACAGCGTCTGCTTCGGCGGGAAGTTCGGGCGAGGATTCGATGAAACGCAACGGGGCGGGCATGGAACGGGGCCTCCAATGTTCGGACGGATCAGGCGAAGCCTAGAATGGACTTGATCTCGAGATATTCTTCAAAGCCAAAGGCGCCATATTCGCGGCCATTGCCGGATCGCTTATAGCCGCCAAAGGGTGCATGAGGGTCCCAGGCGGGATAGTTCAGATGCACCTGTCCCGTGCGGATGCGGCGGGCGACGGCGCGGGCCTGATCAAGGTCGGCACCCTGCACATGACCGCCAAGCCCGAAGATCGTGTCGTTGGCGATCGCGACCGCCTGATCGACATCGTCATAGGGGATGATCACGAGCACGGGCCCGAAAATCTCCTCCTGCGCGATGCGCATGGCGCTGTCGACGTCGGAGAAAATGGTCGGGCGCACGAAAAATCCCTGCTCCAGCCCTTCGGGCTGCCCCGGTCCACCGCAGACGAGCCGCGCGCCTTCTTCCATGCCGACCGCGATCATCGCCTGCACGCGCCGATATTGCGCGTGATTGGCGATCGGCCCCATGATCGTTTCCGCCTCGCTGGGCTGGCCGACGATGATCGACGCGACCGTCGCGCGGGCGATCGCCTCCACCTCGGCCAGCCGGTCGCGCGGCACGATCATGCGTGTGGGGGCGCTGCATGACTGACCGACATTGCGGAAGGCGGACATGACGCCGGGCGGGACCGCCTTTTCGAAATCGGTGTCGGGCAGCATCAGATTGGGTGATTTGCCGCCCAGTTCCTGCGTCACCCGCTTGACCGTGGGCGCGGCCGCCTGCGCCACCAGCACCCCGGCGCGGTTGGAACCGGTAATGGAGATCATGTCGATGCCGGGATGCGCCGCCATGGCCGCACCGACTTCGGCCCCGGTGCCGTTGACGAGGTTGAAGACACCGGCCGGCGCACCGGCGTCATGCACGATCTGCGCGAACATGAGTGCGCTCAAGGGCGACAACTCGCTGGGTTTCAGCACCACCGTGCATCCGGCGGCCAGCGCCGGCGCGACCTTCGCCGCGATCTGATAGAGCGGCCAGTTCCAGGGCGTGATCAGCCCACACACCCCTATCGGCTCCCGCACGATAGCGGTGGTGCCGCGCATCGTCAGGAAATCATAGTCGCGCAACACGTCGATCGCGGCCTGCACATGAGCGGCCGCCAGAGGGATATGGGCGGCGCGCGCATGACTGATCGTCGCACCCATTTCCAACACCAGCGCCTGTGCCAATATTTCCGCACGGTCGAGCATGAGCGCGTGGATGCGCTCCAGCAGCGCCAGGCGATCCGCGACGGCGGAAAGGGCGAAGGACGGGAAAGCTGCGCGGGCGGCGGCAACCGCACGGTCGAGGTCCGCCGCCGTGCCGGCAGCGACCTTGGCCACCACGTCGCCGGTGGAGGGGTTGACGACCGGCAGCATCTCGCCGGCGTTCACCGTAACCCACGCGCCGTCGATAAAGGCTTCTCCGCTGCGGGCGATCGCCTGGCTCAGTTTGTCCATGGTATCAACGGTCATTTCACAAGGTCCTGATAGCGGTAATAGGCTCCGACGAACGGCAGGAACCAGGGCTTGCCGAACTCACCCATGTGCATGTTCGCGCCCTTTTCGTAGAGCATCCCGCCAAAATAATGATCGGAGCCGATCTCGCCGCGCATGTCCGATCGCGGAACGAGCCTCGTTTCCGGATCGACCTCGCGGGCCAGCAGCTCCTGCGAACGGACGATCCTGTCATAATGTTCAGGCTTGGCGGCGAGCTTCAGCTTGCCGACGCGGACGAAATGGCAGTCGATGCCTTCCGCGGCAATGATGGACTCGACCTTGTCCACTCCCGCGTCGAAGGCACGGTAGAGCATATTGGCGCGCTCGCGGCCGAGCTTGCCGACCATGCCGGCATAATCCTGCGCGAAACCGTTGTTGCACATGCCCCCGTTGCGGCCCGACGCCGCCCCGGCGACCCGATCAGCCTCCAGCACGACGACCTTCGCGCCTTTCTTCGCCAGTGCCAGCGCGGCGGACAGGCCAGTGAACCCGGCGCCTACGACCGCGACATCCGTGGTCCCATGCGGGCCGCCGGGTGCACCGGAGGCGAAGGGCTTGGTCGTGTCGAGCCAATAGGATATCATCTTCATGCGGCTGTCTCGCCGCGCGGCATGGCCTTCATTTGCATCACCAGCCGCGCATCCGCGACCATGTGGCGGATATGGCATGGCCGCCATGCTCGATCACATTATAGGTCTCGTGCTGCGCGCCGGTCGCGCAGGCATGATTGGGTAGAATTCGCACGCGCGATCCGAGGGGCAGGTCGGGCAAGGCGGCGGTGCTGCCCTCGCGGAGCTTCAATATGCCATGTTCCTGGCTCGCATCCTCGACGATCAGATCGCCAAAGGGCATACCGTCAATATCGCAAACCAGCCCATAGCCCTGATCCACCGGATGCTTCTGCGTGCCCCGGTCGCGCGAGAGCGCCATCCAGCCGGCATCGATCAGGATCCAGCCCTTTTCGGGGCGGTGACCGATTACGGTCGCGACAACCGAAAGGGCGATGTCGTCGAGCGCGCAGACACCGATGCCGTGCATCACAAGGTCGAAGAACATGAAGACGCCGGCGCGGACTTCGGTCACGCCGTCAAGATTGCGCGCGAAATGGGCGGTCGGGGTCGATCCCACGCTGACCACCGGCGAGGCATGTCCCGCGGCGCGCAGCGCTTCAGCCGCGGCGACGGCGGCGGCCCGTTCTGCCTCGGCCGCTTCGGGAAGGCCCACGCCGCCGCGCGCGCCATAGGACTCGCCCGCATGGGTCAGAACGCCGGCCAGTGTCACGCCGCCATTTCGCAGACTGTCTGCCACCAGCAGCAAGGCCGGATCGTCCGGCGGAAGCCCGCCCCGATGGCCGTCGCAATCGATTTCGATCAGCACCTTGGGCATGGGTGCGCCATCCCGCGCGGCCTCGCCCAGTGCCTCGGCCTGATCGACCGAGTCGATCAGGACCGACAGGTCAATGCCGCGCGCCACCAGATCGCGTGTACGCCCGATCTTGTCCGGGCTGAGGCCCACCGCATAGCAGATGTCGGTAAAGCCGCCGGCGGCGAAATATTCGGCCTCCGCCAGCGTCGAGACGGTGATCGGCCCTTCGCCCGAGGGAAAGAGCCGCCGCGCCACGTCGATCGACTTGGCTGTCTTGACATGGGGGCGGAAGGTGACGCCAAGCACATCGAGCCGGCCGCGCAGCCGGGCGATGTTGCGATCGACCTTGGCGAGATCGAGCACGAGCGCCGGCGTTTCGATCGTGTCGACACGCTGGTCCGCGAGCGCCTGTTCCGATTGCATAACCGTATCGATCATCTCTTTCACCTCTTCAGCCGAGCGACTGGTTGGAGAGCGCGTATAACCGCACGCCATCCCGCGCCTCCGGGGGGGCGCCAAGCGCCATGCACAAGACTTCGCCCACCTGCGGCAGGCCCAGGCTTTCGATCCACGGGCCGAGCCCGCCGCTGCGATACACGTCGATGCGGACGAAATCGCCCACATGGCGGGCGGCGAGCGCGGCGATCAGCGCCTTCGCATCCTCGTCGCTGGGGGCCATGACCGGCCCGATCACTACGCCCCGGCCCCAACGGCGTACACAGCCATACCCCGCCGCCGCGCCGTCCCGCTCGATCACCAGCACCTCGGCCATGGCAAACAGTGCGTCGAGCAGGTTCGTGCGATCCATTCCCGCACCCGCGCGGTCCAGCTCCATCAATGTCGCGCGGTCGTCGGCAGTGGCGGGACGCAGTGGCAACGCTGGATCGAGCTCCGGCGTTTCAGCCAGCACCGCCTGATGCTGGATCACATTGTCGAAGGGCGTGAAACCCCGCTTGCGATAGAGCGCCTGTCCCTCGTCGGTGGAATTGAGGATGATGCGACGTCCCGCCGCGTCAGCGAGCAGGGCGTCCATCAGTCGCGCGCCGATCCCGCGCCGCTGCGCTTCGTCCGCCACGATGATCATACCCGCGGTGGCGAAGTCGTCGCCATAGGGCCACCAGAGCGCGGTGCCGACGAGGCGCCCGTTCATCTCGACACCGAACCCCCGGCCGAGATCGAACGCGAATGCCCAGTCCTCCGCACGGTAAGGCCATTGAACCGCCCGCGACAGGGCGAGCGCCTGGGGCAGATGATCGCGCGTCAGCGGCATTGCATCGCTCGTCACCGTCGTCTCGGGAAATATGTCGGTCATGTCGCCAGCCCCACGGAAATTATCGCGCGGGCGCGGCTGCGCGCGCGCAACCAACGCCCCCAAATATCAGTCTCGTCAGAGGAAAACCGGGTCATCACGCCATCATCCTCTGGCGGCACCTTCCAAAGGCGCCAAAACCGCCATCTTGCATGCAGCGATGACGACAAATAGCGCCGCCATCGCTTTCTTCATCAGGAGACCGGACGCTGGGTGGCGTAGATCTTCTTCACATATTGCTCGCTCAGCCACGCGCAACCATCGCCCCGAACAAACATGCACACGTCGCCCTTGCGGAACGTCACGCTGCCTTTGTCATTGCTGAAGCTGACCTCTCCCTCCAGCAGCAGCATCAGTTCGACCTGGCGATAGGGAATCTGTCGCCGATGATAAGGCGTCGAGTCCCAGATGCCGCAGACGAATTCGCTGTTCGCCGACAGATAATCGGTGTGGTTGCGGCAGGACGGAACGGGGCCGAGCAGATTTTCGGCCGCCGGCGGACCAGATGGCGTCATGTCGGCGTCCAGATCGATCGCGACCGGCGTCGTCTCGCTGCCCGGACCCTGTGCAGGGGCGGTATAGACGATCGCGAGCAGATCGTCTGAAGCCCGCCAGCCGAAGTTCGATCCAACTGGCAGCACCACGCCATTGTCGGGCAGAACCGTCAGCGTCCGCGCATCGCTCTCGATCTCGAGCTGGCCTTCCAGCACCAGCACGAACTCGTCCGCCGCCAGTCCTTCGACCCGGCCTTCACCCCTCAAGGAGACGGCCGACACCTGCGCCGCGTTGTCGGCGAAGGCCGGCGCCTTGCGGCCGGCGAACCAGTCCGTCGCGGGCGCCGTGCCCGCGGCATAGGCGCGCATGTCGACGACCGCATCAACCGCTTGCTCGATCATGGCGCTCACAGACCCACCAGCCCTGGCAGCCCACCCAGATCGGGGATCTCGTTGACCTCATAATAGGCATTCATCGGCTCATGGCGGCGATTGACGAAGGCCTTGTCCTTGATGCCCAGGTCATAGGCGGTCATGAGGTCGTAGCGGAAGCTGGACGAGCAGTGCAGCACATCTTCAGGACCGCAGCCCAGCGTGTCGAACATATATTCGAATGCCTGCATGCGCGGCTTGTAGGCCTGGGCCTCCTCGGCGGTGCAGACGGTATGGAACGGCGCTTCAAGCTTTTCCACGCTGTAGGGGATCAGATCGACCATCGAATTCGACAGGATGACCAGCGGGATCTTCTCGCCCACGCGCTTGAGCGGCTCCACCACATCGGGGTGCGGATTCCAGGTCGGAATGGCGGCATAAAGCGCTTCGCCATCGGCATCGCGATATTCGGTGCCCGACCGCTTGCACGCGCGCTGCAACGCTTCGGCGACGACCTCGCGATAGGGCCGCCACGCGCCCAGCACGCCGTCCAGCCGATAGGCCGAGAAATAGTCGCAGAAATCCTCCAGGGCCCGTCCGGAAAGGCGGTCCGCATAAACCTGTCGCGCAACCGGCGCCATTTCAAAATTGATGAGGGTGCCATAGCAGTCAAAGGTGATGAACTTGGGCCTGAGAGTCGTCATGGAAACCCCTTCTACAAAAACGCTGAACCGTCCCGAACCGGGCGACGCGGTAGATCGTGCCGAGCGGCCTCCTAACAGCCATCGGTCGCTTCCCCCACGGATCGGCGGCACCGTCGCGCGGAGATTAGCGCTCGACTGCGACGCGATCCTGTTCTTCTTGGCTACGGCCGTGGCACAACCTGACCTATATCTGTCACATCACGGCAGGATATACCGCGCCCGCCGGGCGCGAATCACGGCTTCATCGCGATCAGATGACGTGCGATGCAGAGATCCTGCAGGGCGATGCCCGAACTGTCGAATATGGTGATCTGGTCGGCTGACGTGCGCCCCGGATCGCGACCCTGCAAAGCGTCGCCAATGGCGACGATGGCGCTGCGATCGCCGGCGAAATGTTGAAAGTCGCCCATGATGACCGACTGCGCCGGAAGGTCGCAATAGAGCGACGCTTGCTCGAACAGGGCAGGGGGAAGCTCCTGCTTGCCAGCAGCGTCCGATCCCATGCTGGCGACATGCGTGCCCGGACCTATCCAGCTCGCGTCGAACAAGGGCGCGCGCGCCGGCGTCGCCGTGACCACCATGTCGGCGCGGCGGCACGCCTCCTCCGCGCCCGCGCGGGCAGCCGCCAAGCCCTGTTCCTGCAACCGCGCGACGAACGCAGCGCCTTTGTCGGCGTCGCGCGCGACGACCAGTACCTCGGTGATCGGACGGACGCGGCGAAGGGCCATGACCTCGTAAAAGGCCTGGTTGCCGGCGCCGAAGATCGCAAGGGTGCTCGCGTCGGGACGCGCGAGCATGTCGGCCGCCACGGCGTCGGCCGCCGCGGTGCGATAGGCATTGACCAGCCCCGCCTCGATCACCCAGTCGATGCGTCCGACCTGTTGGTCGAACAGCAAGATCAGCGAATTATGTCGCGGCAGACCGAGGGCGTCGTTGTCGGCCCAGAAGGACCCGACCTTCAGCCCCGCGAAGGACCCGGTGGCGGCCGACTTGATCGAAAAGCGGTTGGTCTGCTTCGACCCGTGCGCGATGACGGCGGGGAAAAGCACGGCATCGTCGACCGCTGCGATCAACGCTTCGCGTGCCGCGGCATAGGCCATCTCGTGCGAGACAAGCGCGGCCGATTCCTGTTCGGACATGAAGTGAATGACGATTACCCCTATTTCCGTGAAGATGGTGTTCAGTCGCTGAACGTCACCGACGCTATCCGGAAGGACGTGCCGCATGACGCGCGGCATGTCCTTCCACCGATCATGTCCGTTCGAACAGCGTTTCGTAAAAGCCGTCGGTCTTGACCGTGATCGTCACGGGAACATCCTCGCGATTCTTCCAATACCAGCCATGGGTGCCGGCAAAGGGGGCGGTGAAGCTGCCTTGCGCGCCCTTGATGTCCTTCTGCTTCCAATAGTCGGTGAATTCGTCTTCCTTGCCGCCGATCGGTTCGCCATGCATGTCCGCGCGCACCGGGCCGGTCGCGGTCCAGCGGAAGTTGAACGTGTCGCCGACCTTCATCCGGGCTTTGATCTCCATCCCGCTGTGCGGGGCGAGCGTGATCGTTTTGGTGTCGCTCCGGAAGGCAGTGGCCTTGGCGATGCTCGCCTGCGTCTGGGGCGGCACCGTATAGGCCGCAGGAGCTGGCGGCGGCACGGCTGCTTCTGCGGGTTCCGCGGCATCCTGGTCCCCCGCCATCGCGGTAAGGCCGATCGCCCGGCCGACGCCCGTCACATCAACACCATATTCGGCGGGCAGCACGAACAGCAGCAGGATCGCCGCGCCGGCCACGCCGGCGGTGAGGGCCGCGCGCCAGAGGGTGGCGGGCTGCGCCCGATAGGGCGCCGCGACAGAGGCCGTGGCAGTCATAGGCTCTTCTCCATCATGAAGCCGGCGAACTGATAACCGGTCAGGACGATTCCGGCACACATCAGCGCGCTGTTGGCGATGACGACATTGCGCGTGAAACTGGGCGATCGCCGCCACAGGCCCATCAGGATCAGGATGACGCTGAGCGCCATGAACTGGCCCATCTCCACGCCCACATTGAAGCTGACGAGATTGGGGATCAACCCCTCGCGCGAGGCGATCAAGTCCTGAAGCTTGGTGGCAAGGCCGAACCCGTGAAAGAAGCCGAAGACCAGCACGGCCACCTTCTGATTGGGCTGAAAACCCAGCAACGTCGGAAAGGCGCCGAGGTTGTCGAGCGCCTTGTACACGACCGACAGCCCGATGATGGCATCGATCAGGAACGGATTGGCGTGAATGTTGAAAAAGACGCCCGCCAGCAGCGTCGTGCTGTGTCCCAGCGCGAACAGGGTCACATAGGTGCCGACATCCTTCAGCCGGTACAGGAAGAAGATGACGCCGAACAGGAACAGCAGATGATCATATCCCGTCACCATATGTTTGGCGCCGAGATACATATAGGGCACGATGTTCATGCCGGGATTGTTCTGGATGAAGGCCTTGTCACCCTCCGCCACGCCATGCGCCGCGGCGAGGTCGGTGAGACCTGTCGCAAGCGCGAGACCGGCTAGCCCCAATAGGGCGGCGCGTCGGCCGTTCATTTGATGGCGAAGGTCGCCGACTGGCGGGCCTGGGTCTGCTTGTTGATCACGAGCACGCCCACGCGGGCGCCGCTCGGGATCTGGGCACCCTTTGCAACGAACTGATTGCCCTTCGCCGCCACCAGCGGAACGTCGGTCTTTTTGCCGCCCGCCGTGACGATCAGCTTGCCGGTCATCAACGCGGCCGGCACTTCGTCACCATCCTCCATGATATAGAGGGATGCGCCGGCCGGCGTGCGGACCAGTTCGAAGATGGTCTCACCGACCTCTGCGACCTGGCCGCCGTGGCGCGGCTTGTCATCGCCATGAGCGAATGCGGGCGTGACGGCGAGCGCGGAGGCGATCGCGAAGGATAGGAACTTCATTGAGGATTCTCCCATTTTCGGCCAGGCTTATTCGGGTTTGTGAGGTAGCGTGAAAGCCAGTGTCGCGGTGTGCTCGTAGCGATCCGTCTTGGCCGGATTGTCGCTCGGCGTGACCAGGACCGCGCGGATGACGTTCAATCCCTGGTTGCGCACCGGGAACGTCACCGTGCCGTCAGCCCTGGTCTTGACTTCCACCGCATCGGGGTCGTTGACGAAGTCGTTGATCACTCCAGCCCCTGCCACGGGCTTGCCCATCCAGGTCACGCGATAGGTCAGCGGCTCGCCCAGCTTTTCGGGAATTTTGCCGACGGGAACGATCTGCAGCGCCTGTGCCGGTATCAGCGGCACCGGCTTGGTCAACGGACCCTGGATCGACACAGCATATTTGATCGTCGTCTCGGTCTTGGTCGAGTTCGGAACTTCTTCCCTGGTCTTTTTGACGATCTCGCCGCCGGGCACCCAGGACCAGGTGCCATTCTGAAGCACGGCGCTCACGATCGCCGGCGGCTCGTCGGTATCCACGACGACCAGCGGCCCATTGGTGCGCAGTTGCGCGCCGACCGGATTGAGGTCGGTGTCCCATGCCTGCACGCTTTCCATATTAGGCTGACGCTTGACGGATTCCAGATCGTCGGCGCCGACGCCATAGATGACGGCGATCTGCTTGGCGCGCTGGGCGAAGTAGATGCCGTGCGCCTGGACGATGGTCGGTGTGACAAGGGCGGCCGCCGCCGCAGTCGACCAGATGAGGGATTTCAGTTTCGCCACGCTTTTTCTCCTCCACGGTTGTGGGGTCGAGCCTATGGCGGGGGATCAGCAGGATTCACCAATTTAACACATGCTTCGGTATGTTACGCCGTATCCACCGGCTTCAGAAGCACGCGATGCAGCGGCCGCCGCGCCTTCTGCTACCGCGCCAATTCCTCTTCCGTCCGATGGCACAGGATGATGTTGCCGGCGGCCATCGACTGCAAGGGCGGCGCGAACGTGTCGCAACGTCCGCTTATCGCGACCGGGCAGCGCGGCAGGAACCGGCAAAGCACGGGCTGCTCGTTCATCCCGGCAAAAGGGGCGCTGTTCCGGAAGCTTTCGTCAGCCAGCCAGTCGGTCCGCATTTCCGGAACCGAGGAGATCAGCAGATCGGTATAGGGATGGAAGGGCGCTGTGGAATAGCTTTCGCATCGGCCGCTTTCCACCCGCGTACCCTTGTACAGGACCACGATATCGTCGCACAGGGCTTTGACCGTGGCGATGTCATGGCTGATGAACAGATAGGCGAGGCCAAGGTCGCGCCGCAGGTCCGCCAGTAGGTCGAGGATCGCGCCTCGAACCACCGTGTCGAGCGCCGATGTCACTTCGTCGCACAGAATGACGTCGGGTTCGGCTGCCAGCGCGCGCGCCAGATTGACGCGCTGCTTCTGCCCGCCCGACAATTCGCCGCACCGTCGATCGGCAACGCCTGCCGGCAAGCGGATCAGGTCGAGCAATTGCGCGACACGCCGGCCCGCTTCCGCGCCACTGACCCCATGATAGAAGCGCAGCACCCGCCCCAATATGTCGCCCACATTATGCGCCGGGTTGAGCGCGACATCGGCATTCTGGAACACGATCTGCACGCGGCGCAGCTGTTCGCGTGTCCGCCCCGACACCGTCTGCGCAAGCGCCTCTCCATCGAGCGTCACCTGACCGGCGGTCGGCGCGAGCAGACCGGCGACGACGCGCGCGACGGTCGACTTGCCCGATCCGGACTCGCCGATCACGCCGACCGCCGCGCCCCGGCCGATCGTCAGGCTGACGTCGCTCAAGACCGGATTGGCGGGGCGGCCTGCCTTGTCCACCGGACCGTAGCCGGCGAAGATGCCGTGGATCGCCAACAGCGGCTCTGGCGCGCGGGCAGCCGGAGCGGCCACCGCGACGACCGGATGCGCCGCCGCCATCAGCGTCTTGGTATAATCGTCGGTGGGTGCTTCCAATATGGTGCGGACGTCATTCTGCTCGCGCACCCGGCCGCGATTGAGCACCAGAATATGGTCCGCCATCTGTGCGACCACCGCCAGGTCGTGCGACACATATACCCCGGTCGCTCCCTGTTCGCGCACGACTCGGCGGAAGGCCTGAAGCACCTCCACCTGCGTCGTCACGTCCAGCGCGGTCGTGGGTTCGTCGAAGATCACCAGGTCCGGCTTGGTGATCAGCGCCATCGCCGCCATCAGCCGCTGAAGCTGCCCGCCCGACAGTTCGTGCGGATAGCGGCTGCCGATCGTCTCGGGATTGGGCAGTGCGAGCGCGCGGAAAAGTTCGACCGCTCGCTGCCGCGCCGTCGCTGGCGAGGCGGTGCGGTGGATCAGCGCGGGTTCGATCACCTGATCGATCACCCGCCGCGACGGGTTGAACGCCGCCGCGGCGCTCTGGGCGACATAGGTGATGCGATGGCCTCGCTGCGCGGCAAGCGACCGGGCGCCCACGCCATCAAGGGTCGCGTCGCCCACCCGAATGTCGCCGCTGATGGCTGCGCCGCCTCGACCATGGCCCATCAGCGACAGGGCGATCGTGGTCTTGCCTGAACCCGACTCGCCGATCAGCGCCAGCATTTGCCCCCGGGCGACATCGAAGGAGATGTCATCGACGATCCGCAGCGGCGCGCCATCGGGGCCGCGCACGGTGACGCAGAGATCGCGCACCTCGACATGGGCGTCCGCCATCACTTCACATTCCCCTGCGTGGCTGCATCGATCAGCAGGTTGACGCCCACCGTCAGGCTGGCGATCGCCACCGCCGGCGCCATGATGGCAAGCGCGCCCTCGGCCAGACCAGAAACATTTTCGCGCACGAGCGCCCCCAGGTCGGCCTCGGGCGGTTGCAGGCCGAGGCCCAGGAAGCTCAAGCCAGACAGCAGCAGCACGATGAAGACGAACCGCAATCCGATATCGGCGCATAGCGGCCGGATCATGTTCGGCAACATTTCGACCAGCGCGATGTGAATCCGCCCTTCGCCGCGCGCGCGCGCGACCTCCACATAATCGAGCCGGGCCAGCCCAACCGCGAGCGAACGCGCGATCCGGAAGTTACCTGGAACATAGGTAATCGCGACGATCAGCGTCAACAGCAGCACCGACGATCCGAAGGCCGCGACCAGCACCAGCGCGAATATCTTGCTGGGAATCGATATCAAGGTATCCATTGCGCGTGACAGGAGCTCGTCGAGCCAGCGCGGACCGACCGCCGCTGTCAAGGCCAGCCCGGTCCCGAGCGCGACCGCGATGGCGACCGCGATCGCGGACAGCCCCATGGTAAGGCGCGCCCCCACCAGCAGACGGCTTAGCACGTCGCGGCCCAGGAAATCGCTGCCGAACCAGAATTGGCTGGTCGAACCGGCGAAGACCTCTTCGCTGACGAACGCACCCGGCGGGTAGGGAGCGACAAGGGGGCCGAGGATCGCCGCGAGGATCCAGAAGCCGACAAGCGCAAGCCCGATCTTGCCCGAAAGGGGCAAGGCGCCGGCGCGGCGAAGGAGCGATCTTCGCTTCATCCCTGCCGCAACCTCGGATTGGCCAGGATCGCGACGGTGTCCGCGATCAGCACGAGCAGAAGATAGGCGGCGCAGAAGATCATCGCGCAGGCCTGAAGCAGGGGCATGTCGCGCGAAGTGACCGCGTTCACCATCAGGCTGGCGAGCCCGGGATAGCTGAAGATCGTTTCCACGATGATCGCACCTCCGAAAAGATAGGACAGGCTGAGCGCCATGGCATTGACGATGGGACCGACCGCATTGGGCAGGACATGGCGAAAGATCAGCCGGCTGCGCCCGACGCCCTTGAGCTGAGCCATTTCGACATAAGGGCGATCCAGTTCGGCGATGATGGCGGCGCGAACCATCCGTGCCAACTGCGCAACCACGCCAACCGTCAGAACCATGACCGGCATGGCATAGGCGCGGACGAATTCGGCCAGTGTCGGGTCCTTCGGAATGAGAGCGATCGACGGCAGCCAGAGCAGTTTGACGGCGAAAACCAGCACCGCGATCGTCGCCACCAGGAATTCGGGCAGCGCGACCATGGACAAGGTGAGGATGTTGAGCGCGCGGTCGAGCTTGCGTCCTCGAGCGACCGCCGACGCGATCCCGATCAGGAAGGCCAGCGGAACCGAGACGAGGGCGGCGAGCGCTGCGAGCGTCAGCGTGTTGGGCAAGCGTTCCGCGATGATGTCGGCGACCGGCTTGTTGGCGACGAGGGACTGGCCCGGATCGCCGACGAGAATGCCCTGGAGCCAGCGCGCGTAACGGACCGGGCCGGGCTGATCCAGGCCCATTTCATGGCGCAGCGCCGCCACCTGTTCGGGCGTGGCGCTCTGCCCCAGCACTTCCTGCGCGGCGTCGCCGGGCAGCAGCCCGCTGATCGTGAAGATGACCAGGGATACCAGGAACAGAGTGAGGAAGGCGAGCCCGATGCGCTTGACGATGAGCCTCAGCGGCCCCCGCCAGCGGGACAGGGCAGGCGCGCCGCTCATGCGTCCCACCATGCATGTTCGGCGAAGTTATAGCCCATGAAGGCGCCTAGAGGGATTGGGAACATGCCCTTGAGACGCCTGTCATACCCGTCGAGAAGGCTGATGAAGGTAGGAATGGCCAGCCCGCCATGCTCATGGATGATCCACTGCATATCGCCGTAAATCTCCTTGCGCAGCGCGGCGTCGGTCGTGCTCCGCGCTTCGAGCAACAGCCGGTCGAAGCGCGCGTTGTTCCACCCGGTTTCGTTCGTCGGTGCCTTGGACTGGAAGAACAGGCTGAACATCATGTCGGTCGTCGGCCGCTGGTTGGTGTTGCCGAACGTCATCGGGTGCCTCATCCAGTGGGTCGCCCAATAGCCGTCGCTGGGCACGCGATTGATGGCTAGCTTCAGGCCGATTTGCGCGGCGTGTTCCTGCAGCACTGTTCCCATGTCGATGGACGCATTGGCGACCGGCGCGGCATAGACCGGCAGTCGCACACCCAATAGACCGGATCGTTTGAGGAGGAACTTCGCCCGATCCGGGTCGAACGGGCGCTGTGGGATGTGGGGATTGAAATTGGGATCGGCGGGCGAGATCGGCTGGTCGTTCGCGATCGTGGCAAAGCCGCGGAACAGCGCGCGCTTGATCAGTTCGCGATCCTGCAGATATTTCATCGCCAATACGAAATCCGGGTTGGCGGTTACCGGATTGTCGCGGCGCATGATCAGGTTCGTGAACAGGCCCGAGGGGATTTCCATGATGGAATGGGTGGACGTGGCGCGCACGCGCTTGACCGAACCCGGACCGATGGCATTGACCATCTGCACATCGCCCGACAGCAACGCGTTGACGCGCGAGATTTCGTCGGGGATCGCGATCAGTTCGATCTCGTCGAGATAGGGTCGGCCCGGCTTCCAGTAATTGCGGTTCTTGCGCACGATGGTGCGAATGCCCGGCGCGAACTCATGCAGGGTGTAGGGCCCGGTGCCGTTCGCCTTGCTGAAATCGCGGCGGCCATTTTCCACGATCAGGAAATGCGACACGGCCAGGATCGCGGGCAGATCGGGATTGGGACCGGTCAGCCGCAATTGCAACTCGAGCGGCCCGGTCTGCCTCGCGCCGGCGAACTGGTCGGCGACCGTCTTCACCTTGGACCCCGCAGCCGGGTCGCGGTGGCGCAGCAGCGAAAAGATGACGTCCGCGGCCGTCAGCGGCTTGCCGTTGTGGAAATGCACGCCGCGACGCAGGCGGATATTCCACACGATATTGTCCTGGCTCACGATCCGGTCGGCCAGTCCCGGTTGACCGCGCAGCTGCCCGTCAAACTGTGTGAGGCCGCTGTAGAGCATGTAGTGCCGAATATAGTCGGTAGCAGTGCTGCCCTTGGCCGGGTCGAGCGTGTCGGCGGTGGAGGCATTGGTGCTGGCGATGCGGATGCGTCCGCCGGCCTTGGGTCTACCGGTCACTCCGCTCGCGCCGCCGACCGTCATCCCCGCAGCCAGTCCCCCCAGCAGCATCCGCCGGGACAGATCGGTGGAAATGACATTGGCCATGGATTGTCCCTGTTCCTTCATGTGAATGCACTAGGGCATGAATGGGGCGCTGCCGTCCCAAGCCTATCGCCATTTGCCATCGGTCTCTGCCGATTTGTCGCGGCGGTCCGGCATTGCCCGGCATCTTGTGCCGCTCGTCCGGCAGTTTGTGCGGCAGGTCGGGCGGCCGACTCGTCCTTGTCGGATGGTGGGTCGGCCGGCTGCCGGTCAGAAATATTTGAGCCAGGCGATATCCCGGCGGCGACGCTTCAGTCGCGCGAACCAGGCCGTCGGAATGTAGAGCGGCAGGATCATCGCGGCGTACCAGACGAACACCCAATTATAATTGTCGAACCCGAAATTCGCGCCGTGGTTGGGACCCCAGATCGCGAGCGCACTGTGGTAGAGGATACGCAGCACCGACAGGTGCAGCAGATAGAAGAACATGGGCGCGCCACCGAACACGGCCAGCGCGGCGATGAGCGACGAGTTCTTGATCCGCTCGAACAGCGCCAGCAACAACGCGCCGCCGCCCAGCGTGGGCAGCAGGAACAGCAGCGACGGCGGATATTTGGTCATCGAGATGAAGCTCACCAGCGTGCGCACCGGGTCCCCGTCGATCGCATGCCAGGGTTTGTCACCATAGATGTTGAGCAGGCGCAGAAGGATGAACGCCAGGATCATGCCAAAGCCCAGCAAGAGCAGGCGACGCTGGCGCGTGGCCGGGTCCACCTCCGGCCGGAACCAGGGCCCGATGCCGAAGCCCAGCGATATGACGCCCAGCCACGGCAGGAGCGGGTAGGTCGTCTTCGCCACGAAACCCAATGGCAGCAGGATTGTGTCACGCTGATGCAGCAATGCCCAGAGCGGGAAAAAACTATCGCCCTGTGCCAACCGGATCGGATCGAGCAGATTGTGGAAGCAGACAAGGGCGATGCCAAGGCCGATCAGCACCGGGCGCGGCAGTCGCATCAATCCGGCCAGAGCGATCATGCAGATGCCGATACACCAGATGACCTGGAGCCAGAATGTGGGCTGCGGCACGATTCCCCAGTAGAGCGGCGACAGGAACAAAAGCTCGATCGCGATGAGCAACAGGCCGCGCTTCACAAGGAAGCCGGTTGTTTCCCGCGCTGTGTGATGAATGCTGAACAGATAGACGCCAAGCCCCGTCAGGGCGACAAATATGGGTGCGCAGAAGCTGACGATGAACCGCGCGATACCCATTGCGGGCAAGCCCATGCGCGCGTCGAACGGGTCGGTAACGTTGACATAGACAAACCATGTCTCGCGCAGATGGTCGAGCAGCATCAGCACCATCACGAAACCTCGCAGGGCATCGATATTCTGGAGCCTTCCCGCCGCTGCGGCGGCCGGTGTCTTGGACGCGCTCATTCCGACCGCGCCATGTGTCATCGAAGCGTTGCTAGCCATGTCCCGTCCCCATCACCGATCAGCATCGATCCATGCCGATCATGATCATCTTACGAAGCGACGTGTATCGAGTTTCGCCGGGCATCGGCGCTTCCTGCCGGACCAGTCGCTTCAGATGAAAGATTATAGCGTCTTTGTGCTTCGGCATGCTCCCTGCCGACCAGAGTCGTCATTTTCCCGCCGCAAGGTGTCTCTCGACCAGCGCGACATGGAGCCTCACGCCCAGTTCCAGTACATCGTCGTTGAAGTCATAATGCGGATTATGCAGCGGGGCGGATCCTTCCGGCTTCGCCTGTCCCAGCCAGATATAAGCGCCCTTGCAGGCCTGCAGCATGAAAGCGAAATCCTCCGACGTGAAGGCGGGATCGGGGGCCAGCCGTGCTTCGCCCACGGTCGCAGCCGCTTCGAGCGCCTCCTGCGCGGCCTCGGCGTCGTTGATCGTCGCCGGATAATAGCGGTCATATGTCACCGTCGCGGTGACTTCCCCGGCCAGCCCCACGCCTGCCGCCATCTGGCGTATCGACGCTTCGATGCGATCCTGTATCTGGGGGTCGAAGGTGCGAACGGTGCCGGATATGATCACCGCCTCGGGTATGACATTATGCGTATGTCCACCATGAATCTGCGTGATCGAAAGGACGGCGGAGGCCGTCGGCGCGACCCGGCGCGACACGATGCCGTTCAATTGCTGCACCAATGCCGCCGCGGCAAGGATCGCGTCCGGCGTGTCCTGCGGAATGGCGGCGTGGCCGCCACGCCCTTCCAGCCTGATTTCGAACTTGTCGGCAGCGCCCATGATCGGACCGGGCCGGGTAGCGATGGTTCCGGCAGGAAGATCCGGCCAGTTGTGCACGGCAAAGACGCGATCGCAGGGAAAGCGGTCGAACAACCCTTCCCGCACCATTTCGCGCGCGCCGCCATGGCCTTCCTCGGCCGGCTGGAAGAAGAAATGGACCGTGCCGTCGAAGGTGCGGCTGCGGGCCAGATGCTGCGCCGCGCCCAGCAGCATGGCGACATGCCCGTCATGTCCGCAACCGTGGAAATGCCCGGGCGTACGACTGGCATAAGGAAGGTTTGTCTGTTCGTCGATCGGCAGCGCGTCCATATCCGCCCGCAGCCCGATGCAACGCGCCGAACTGCCATTGCGCAGCACGCCGACGACGCCCGTGCGCCCAATTCCCTCGTGCACCTCCAGTCCGAGAAGGCGCAGCTGCTCGGCGATCCGACCCGCCGTGCGATGCTCGCTGAAAGCCAGTTCCGGATGGGCGTGGATGTCCCGGCGAAAGGCGACGAGTGGTTCGATGAGGTCGGCAATGTCGGTCATGGATAGCGCTCCGCCCTATCGCTGTTCGCCAAACAGATGCTGAATGGGATAATGATGCTTGATGAAAGGAGACTTGATGACGACGTAGCTGAAATATTTCTCAATTCCATAGTCGCTTTCAAGCATATTCTCGATGATGGACTGATAATGGGCGACGCCGCGCGTCACGAATTTCAGAAGATAGTCGTAGCCGCCGCTCACAAGGTGACATTCGACGATCTCGTCGAGCTTGCGAATTCTTGCCTCGAACCTGGAAAAGTCGCCTGAACGATGCTCCGTCAGTGTGACTTCGGTAAACACGGTCAGAAATTCACCGAGTTTGTGGAGATTGATATGCGCGCCATAACCCGTGATATATCCGGCCTTCTCCAGCCGCTTGACGCGGGTCAGGCAGGGGCTGGGGGACAGGCCGACCGCGTCGGCCAGCTCGACATTGGTGACGCGGCCCGACTGCTGAAGCTGCGAGAGGATCTTGAGATCAATCCTGTCCAGTCTGGGTCCGCCCAACATGTTCCTAGCCCCCTTATGTCTTACCCGACAACCGCGCGAATATCCGCCTCTTCCAGCAGGTCGTCCAGCGTTTTGCGGATGCGCGCGAAGATCATGTCCATCTCCTCGTCCGACGCGCACAGCGCCGGGGCAAGGCCGATGATATTGTCGCCGAAGGCACGGAAAATGACGCCATTCTCATAGCCTTTGGCGAAAAGGCGATCGGGCAGTTTCAGGGCAGGATCGAACCGCTCCTTGTTGCCCTTGTCCGCCACCAGCTCGATCGCGCCGAGCAGGCCCCGGCCACGCGTATCGCCCACCATCGGATGATCGGCGATAGCCCTCAGCCCCGCTTCAAACCGCGCGCCGACCCTCTGGCCGTTCGCCAATATACCGCCTTCGGTGTAGAGGCGCAGCACCTCCAGCCCGACGGCCGCACTCACCGGATGGCCCGAATAGGTCGCCCCATGGCCGATCACCGCGTCAACCGCCGCGCCGTCTGCGATGCCCTGATAGACCTTGTCCGACATCAGTACCGCGCCCATCGGCACATAGCCGGAGGTCAGCCCCTTCGCGACCGTGATCAGATCGGGCGCGACGCCCTCCGCCTCGCAGGCGAACATCGGGCCGGTGCGTCCGAACGCCGTGATGACCTCGTCCGCCACCATCAAGATGCCGAGTTCGTCACATGTGGCGCGGATCGCCTTTAGCCAGCCGACCGGCGGCACGATCACGCCGCCAGACCCCTGGATCGGTTCGCAGAAGAAGGCCGCGACATTGTCCGCGCCCAGTTCGGCCACCTTGTCCTTCAGTTGCTGGACCGAGCGCGCGATGATGCCATCATCATCGCCTTCCAGGTCACTGCGATAGGGATAGGGGGAGGGGATATGATGCTGCCAGCGCAGCGGCAGGTCGAAATTGCGGTGGAAATTCGCAAGTGCGGTCAGCCCCGCCCCCGTGCTGGTCGAACCGTGATAGCCTCTGTCCAATGCGATGCACTGCTTTTTCGCCGGCTTGCCGATCGCGTTGTAATAATGGGTGATATAGCGGATCGCGGCATCGACCGCATCCGATCCGCCCAAGGTGAAATAGACATGATCCAGCCCCTCGGGGCTGAGGTCGACAAGTCGCTGCGCCAGCCGCGCAGCCGGTTCGTTGCCGAAATGGAAATAGCCGGTGGCGTAGGGCAGGCGACGCATCTGCTCTGCCGCGACCTCGACGATGCTGTCGTGGCCATAGCCCACATTGACGCACCACAGGCCTGCGAAGGCGTCCAGAAGTTCGCGCCCCTCCATGTCGGTCAGCCACATGCCCTTGCCGCTTTGCAGCATGGTCGCGCCTCGCGCTTCATGCGCACGGAAGGATGTGACGGGATGGATCAGATGGTCGCGGTCGATGTCGAGCAACGACCGGTTGGAATGGAGCGTCATGAGTGGGCTCGCTGTTGTGATCATGGTCCAAGCCTAGCCGCATGCGGCGGAGCGAAAGGCCGATGTGCGCCGGGCAGCGACCCGTACTCGCCCTTTAGGCGGGAGCCGGCGGCATAATCTGCCGCCGGCTGGACATGGCGCTTGGCGGCCGCTTCAGCCGATCGCGTCCGCGATCGCCCTGCCGCATTGTTCGGTCGTGGCCTTGCCCTTGAGGTCTCCCGTGCGCAGCGCCGGCTCGGCAAGCACCGTCTCGACGGCCCGCATGATCGCGCCAGCGGCCTCCACCTCGCCCAGATGCTCGAGCATCATGGCAGCGGACCATATCTGGCCGACGGGATTGGCGATGCCCCTCCCGGCGATGTCGGGCGCCGATCCATGGACCGGTTCGAACAGGGATGGCGCGGTGCGATCGGGATTGATGTTGCCGGACGGCGCCACGCCGATGGTGCCGGTGCAGGCCGGGCCCAGATCGGAAAGGATGTCGCCGAACAGGTTGGATGCCACGACCACATCGAACCGGTCGGGGTTCAGCACGAACTGCGCGGTCAAAATGTCGATATGATATTTATCGTGCGCGACGGTCGGGTAGTTTTTCGCCATTTCCTCGACCCGCTCATCCCACCAGGGCATGGTGATGGCGATGCCGTTGGACTTTGTTGCGGAAGTCAGATGCTTGCGCTCACGCGTCGCAGCCAGTTCGAAGGCGTAGCGCAGCACTCGGTCGGTGCCGTGGCGGGTCATGACCGTCTCCTGGATCACCACCTCCCGATCGGTGCCGGAAAACATCTTGCCGCCCACCGAACTATATTCGCCCTCGGTATTTTCCCGCACGACCCAGAAATCGATATCGCCCGGCTCGCGCCCGGCAAGCGGGCACGGCACGCCGGGCATCAGCCGCACCGGGCGCAGATTGACATATTGATCATATTCACGCCGAAACTGGAGCAGCGATCCCCAGAGCGAGACATGGTCGGGCACGATGTCGGGCCAGCCCACCGCGCCGAAGAAGATCGCATCGGGATTGCCGATCTGCGCCTTCCAGTCCTCCGGCATCATGACGCCATGCCGGGCATAATAGTCACAGCAGGCGAAATCCTGCCATTTCTGCTCGATGGTAAAGCCATAGAGGCTTGCCGCGCGTTCGAGCACGCGGATGCCCTCGGGCATGACTTCCTTGCCGATGCCGTCGCCTGGAATGACGGAAATGGAGTAGGTGCGCGTCACGAAATCCCCCTAGATGTCCGGATTACAGTTTGAGACCGCCGATGTGGAACGCCTTGGTCTCAAGATATTCCTCGATCCCCGCATGGGCGCCCTCCCGGCCCAGGCCGGATTGTTTGATCCCGCCAAAGGGCGCCATTTCCATCGCCATGCCGCCCGTGTTCAGAACGACCATGCCCGCTTCCAGCCGCTCGCCCACGCGGAAGGCGCGGTGAAGATTTTCCGTGTAGAAATAGCTGGCAAGGCCAAAGCTGGTGTCGTTGGCTAGCGCGATCCCCTCCGCCTCGTCATGAAAGCGGAAAAGAGGAGCGACCGGTCCAAAGGTTTCCTCGCGGGCGAGGCGCATGTCGCGGGTGGCGCCGGTCAGGATCACGGGGGTAGCGAAGCGTTCCCCCGTCGCGCCTTCGGGCGCCTTGGCGAAGATGCTCGCTCCATGGGAAAGCGCATCCTCGACATGCGCGTGCACCTTGTCGACGGCCGCCCGGTTGATGAGCGGGCCGATGGTGCTGCCGTCCCGATCGCCCGGCGCGACTTTGAGCGCTGAAACCGCCTTCGCCAGCTTCTGCGCAAAGGCGTCATAGACGCCGTCCTGCACGAGGATACGGTTGGCGCACACGCAGGTCTGGCCAGCGTTGCGGAACTTGCTCGCCATGGTCGCGTCCACCGCCAGGTCCAGGTCGGCGTCGTCGAACACGATCAGCGGCGCGTTGCCGCCAAGCTCGAGACTGAGGCGCTTGATGGTGTCGGCACTCTGTCGCATCAGCAGCGCGCCTACCCGGGTCGATCCGGTGAAGGACAATTTGCGTACGGTCTCGCTGCCGGTCAGCACGCTTCCGATGAGGGCGGCCTGACCTGTGACGATGTTGATGACGCCTTTGGGGAAACCCGCCTGCTCGGCCAGCTTGACCAGCGCCAGCGCGCTGAACGGCGTCAGTTCGGATGGCTTCACGACGACCGGGCAGCCGGCCGCCAGCGCTGGCGCGCACTTGCGCGTGATCATGGCGGAAGGAAAATTCCAGGGCGTGATCGCCGCCGACACGCCGACCGGTTCCTTCATCACCAGGATGCGGCGATTGGCTTCGGGCGCGGGAATCATGCTGCCATCGATGCGCCGGCCTTCCTCGGCGAACCATTTGACGAAGCTTGCGGCATAACGGATTTCGCCCTCTGCCTCCGCCTTGGGCTTGCCTTGCTCTGCGGTCATGATGCGGCCGAGATCAGCGACATTGTCCATCATCAGCGTGTACCAACGCTCCAGCAGCGCCGCCCGTTCGCCGGCCGTCTTCGCGCGCCATGCCGGCCAGGCCGCCTCCGCCGCGTCGATCGCGGCCTGTGTGTCGGCTTCGCTGCAATCGGGGATCGTGCCGATGACCGCGCCGGTCGCCGGATTGTCGACGTCCATCGTCGCGCCGGATCGCGCGCCCGTCCATTCGCCGTCGATATGGACGTGCTGGACGAAAAGGTCAGGATTGTTGAGTGAAATAGTCATCCGAGGGCCTGCGTCGTGAGAGTGAAAATCCGGGCCGAAGGGTCGGTCTTGGGCGGCCGACCACGCACCATGCGCGTCACCTCCGCAACCCGAGGCAGCCCGAGTTCCTCGAGCCAGTCGCCAAGGCCGCTTTCCGCCGGTATGTCGATGCGACAGAAGATGCCGGCATTGGACCCCAGCCAGTGGGAGATAAGCGCCTTCGCTCCGCCGCTATCCGGCGCGATCGTCGGGCCCACGACATGACCCCGGCCGAAGCGGCGGAACAGTGAAAAGCCGACCGGTTCATTGTCGCGGGTAAGCACCACCCCCTGCGCACCGGGGACCAGCGCATTCAGCAATGCGTTGCGGTCCATCCCGGTGGCGCGGCGGGCAAGATCGTGCAGAGTGGGCATGTCCTTGGCTCCCAGCGGACGCACCCGTTCAGCTGGAATGAGTTCGGCGATCGGCACGGCGAAGGCGGCGCCCTGATGCTGGAACACCGGCCCGGCAGCTTCAAATCCCATTTCGGCGTAAAGCGGCTTCCCCTCGGCCGTGGCGTTGAGCAAGATCGTGCGTTCGCCCAGGTCGCTCAGCACCGCGTCCATCAACTGCCGGTCGATGCCGGATTCGCGCACTTCCGGCGAGACGGTGACCATCCCCAATGTCGCGGCGTCGGCGCCATAGAGCCACGCCATGGCCGTGCCTACGATGCCGTCCTCGCTTTCCGCGACATAGCCGAAGCCAAGACTCAGCAGAATCTCCCAATCCTCGACGCGGTGTGGCCATCTCTGAGCCTTGGAAAGCGACTGCGCGGCGGGCAGATCGTCCACCGTCATCCGTCGCAACGTCGCCATCGTACCTACGCTTGTCGCCATGCCGTCGCTCCCTGGCGGATGAAACACCCGCCTGATGCTTGTCCAGAAACCGACATGTAGTCACCCTGGCTAGCATTGGCTGCTGCCTTCGCCTTTTTTTCGAAAGATTATCGCGCGTAATTCCCCGTCGTGCCTGCACAAAATGCCGCGTCTTGCCCGGAATCGAAGATGAATGGCCGAACCGTGGGGTAGCAGGAACGCCTCTGCCCACGACGCTGCGATCGGGCGAAATTGCAATGTTGTGAACCGACGGGCCTTTCGATCAATGTGTCGACAGGCAGGGTGAAGCATCCCTGGTCCCCCTCCTTCTGCCTTCGGGCAAGAACAATGGTGGCCATTCCGGAGGGTTGGAGAAGAGCCCATGAACGACGGCCATGAATGGGATGCCGTGAGGAGAGACCTTTCTCGACCCGCTCTAGCCCGCGCCGCGGCGGTGAGCCAGAGGTCGGCTTTCTGCCGGAGATCATCGAACCAGTCGCGCGACATCTTCTCGACCGCGTCGCACAACATGGTCACTGCCGCCTTGATCGCCTGCGGATCATCGCTTCTGGTGTCGTACACCGCTGAGTAGCGCGCCTCGACACAAGCGCGCGCCGCGAGCTCGAGACGCTGATGATGGATCTTTATCGCCTCGACCAAGCCTTGACCAGCCGCGTCTTCTGGTCGTCGGCGGGCGAACGCTAAAACTTCAGACTACGCGAACGCGAGACATATTGGCAGCGCACGAGAAGATAGAAGATATTGGCGCCACTGTGGCGCTGCAACATCATGCGACGCCGGGTCAGCGAGAAGAGTCCACGAATCAGTTCAGGGCCTTGTTTGGACGAATATGATGTGGTCGATACTCGCCTCCATTAGCGATCGTTCTTTAACAGCGGGACTGACGTTAAGCGCCATTTCGCGGGTCGAAGGCCCTCAACCAAAGCGTCATCATGGGGGCGTTGCGGGGCAGGCTGTGCGAAAACTATCCGTTACGCCTCACCAGTTTGGGTCCGCTTTCGGCCGTTCATCCCTCAACAGCCGGATCAGCCGCCCTGACAGCCCCAAATTGGTGTGGACGATGCTCATGACCTTTGATTCAAGGCCGTTCACACTCGGCGAAAATTAGGAGGCCCGGGCAGCCAGGCCTCCCGATAATCAATAATCCATCGCCGGCGCTGGCGCGGTCTTCTCCTCCTTCGGCAGCTCGGCAACGAGCGCCTCCGTCGTGATGAGCAGCGAGGCGACCGAGGCGGCATCCTGAAGGGCGGTACGCACCACCTTGGCCGGATCGATCACGCCCGCCTGGACGAGATCCTGATATTCGGCGGTGGCGGCATTGAAGCCCCAGTTGTACTCGGAGCTTTCGAGCAGCTTTCCGACGATATAGGCCCCATCCTCGCCGGCATTTTCGGCGATCTGCCGCGCAGGCGCGCGGAGCGCCCGGCGGATGATGTCGATGCCGGACTGCTGGTCGTCATTGGCGGCCTTGAGACCGTCGAGCGCCTTGATCGCGCGGAGCAGCGCGATACCGCCACCCGGCAGGATGCCTTCCTCGACAGCGGCGCGCGTCGCATGGAGCGCGTCGTCGACGCGGTCCTTCTTCTCCTTGACCTCGACCTCGGTTGCGCCCCCGACCCGGATCACCGCGACGCCGCCGGCGAGCTTCGCCACGCGCTCCTGCAGCTTCTCGCGGTCATAGTCGGACGTGGTGGTCTCGATCTGCTGGCGCAGCTGCGCAACGCGGCCGTCGATATCGGTCTTTTGACCCACGCCATCGATGATCGTCGTATTGTCCTTGTCGATCGTGACCTTCTTGGCGCGGCCAAGCATGTCGACGGTGACATTCTCCAGCTTGATGCCAAGATCCTCGGAGACGACATTGCCGCCGGTCAGGATCGCGATATCCTCGAGCATCGCCTTGCGGCGATCGCCGAAGCCCGGCGCCTTGACCGCCGCGATCTTGAGCCCGCCGCGCAGCTTGTTGACGACCAGCGTAGCGAGCGCCTCGCCTTCGACATCCTCGGCGATGATGAGCAGCGGTCGGCCGGACTGGACGACCTTCTCGAGCAGCGGCACCAGCGCCTGCAGGTTTGAAAGCTTCTTCTCGTGGATGAGGATATAAGGATCGTCCAGCTCGACCTTGAGCTTCTCGGCATTGGTGATGAAATAGGGCGACAGATAGCCGCGGTCGAACTGCATGCCTTCGACCGTCTCCAGCTCGGTCTCGAGGCTCTTCGCCTCCTCGACCGTGATCACGCCCTCGTTCCCGACCTTTTCCATCGCTTCGGCAAGGATGCGTCCGACCTCCGCGTCGCCGTTGGCCGAGATGGTCGCGACCTGTGCGATCTCGCTGTTGGCGCCGACCTTCTTGGCATGGCTCTTGAGATCCTCGACGACGGCGCCGACCGCAAGGTCGATGCCGCGCTTGAGATCCATCGGATTCATTCCGGCGGCAACCGCCTTCGCGCCCTCGCGCACGATTGCCTGGGCCAGCACGGTTGCCGTGGTCGTGCCGTCGCCGGCCTTGTCGTTCTGCTTATTGGCGACCTCGCGCAGCATCTGCGCGCCCATATTCTCGAACTTGTCGGCGAGTTCGATTTCCTTGGCGACGGTGACGCCGTCCTTGGTGATGCGAGGCGCCCCGAACGACTTCTCGATAACGACATTGCGGCCTTTCGGACCAAGCGTCACCTTCACGGCGTTCGCCAGCGTATCCACGCCGCGCAGCATGCGGTCACGCGCGTCCGACGCAAATTTCACTTCCTTGGCAGCCATCTGCCAGCTCCTTTCTTCAATTCCTTCCTGGTGATTAGAGGAATGACAGGCTGGCTCAGGCCGCCTGCTTCAGAGGCACGACAGTGTCGATCACGCCGAGAATGTCGCTCTCCTTCATGATGAGCAAATCCTCGCCACCGATCTTGACCTCGGTGCCCGACCATTTGCCGAACAGGATGCGGTCGCCGGCCTTGACGGACAGCTCGACGAACTGACCGCTGTCGTCACGCGCGCCGGGCCCGACGGCGACGATTTCGCCTTCCTGCGGCTTTTCCTTGGCCGTGTCGGGAATGATGATGCCGCCCGAGGTCTTCTCCTCGGCTTCGATGCGGCGGACGACCACACGGTCGTGCAAGGGGCGGAAATGCATGCATAACCTCCAGATGCAAAACAGAATGGGACAAGCCTGCCGTTCATCGGAACGACAGGTTTGCAAGAACTAGGTAAAGAGATTTTTCCGATCAAGAGATGGAATGAAATTTTTTGGCACTCGCTTCCCCGGAGTGCCAATTCAGCCATTTTCAGCACCATGTGCCCACATCTTCCCTCTTGACGCGACTCAAGGTGTCACCAAATCTTCTCCCGTCTGCGTTACCACCGCGCGCATGAGAAAGGAGCGACACAAGGAAAGGAGTCACGGCCATGTCGCAGCCATTTTCCCGATTTCTGCACCCGTTTGACGTTGCGCACCATCCAAGTCTCGAACCCGAAGTAAAGCGGGCCATCCTCGCCTCCTGGGCGTTCGACCGCTCCGCGGTGAAGGACCAGCCAGCGCTGCGCAAGCCGCCCGGTGCCAGACGCGCCGTGCCGATCGACGAGGTCTTCGCCGCCATGCGCTCGCTCGATAAAGCGCGGACGGACGGCCGCTCGCTGCAATGACCGATCGCGGCTTTATCGCACAGCTGGAGGGCTACGGTCTCACGACCGCCGAGATCCATTATTACCGGCCCGATGCGCCGTCGCTTCTCCAGCTGTTCGTCTGGCAGGAATATGATCTCGCGCCTGATTTCCCCGTGCTGTTCGATTTCCTCGACCATTGGCGGCGCGAGATCGAGGCAGCGCTCCATTCGGTTCGGATCGCCCACGGCCGACTGATCGGACCCAGGGAATGGCGCGCGGTCGATGGTATCATCCCGCTCCCATGACGCCGGTCTTGCCGAGCGCTGGCGCAAGCGGGGCGGACGGACGGTGCGCCTCGTCCTCGCCTTCGACCACATCATGGAGTTCGCGCTCGCGCTGCTGTCGGCACCGCCGGACGAGCTGGAAGCGTTGGGCTGGAGCTTTGCCGATCGCAAGCGGCTCCTCGATCACTTCCTGCGATCCGGCAAGGCGGCTGAGCATATTCCCCCGGATGCACTGGGGCAAAGTCTGATCACGCTGCGGTTGCCGCGGCGGGATTTGGCACTGCTGCAGCGCTTCGCCCGCCGTGAGCTGCCAAGGCAGCTTCCAATGCCGCCATGCTCGACCGGGTGCTTCGGGTGCTCGATCAGGCCGCATAGTGGGTGATTCAGCCGACAAGGAAGGGCGCGGCCGCGAGGCCATCGAAGATGAACTGGACGGCGAGTCCGGCGAGAAGCACGCCGGAGAGGCGGCCCACCACGTCGGCACCGGTGCTGCCGAGCAGCAGGACGAGACGGTCTGCGGTGAGCATCGCCAGCCAGGTCAGCACCATGCAGGCGATGATCATCGCGAGCACGCCGCTCCCCTCGATCCAGCCCTCGGTGCGGCCCATGACCAGTACGGCGGCCGAAAGGCTGCCCGGACCCGCAATCAACGGAAACGCCAGCGGGAAGACCGCGATGTCGCCGGGCCCCTCGGCTTCCCGGCGCTCGCCCTCGCTGATCGACGAGAGTCCCGGGCTCGAGAAGGTGAGCGTCATTGCCTGGAGGAACAGCAGCACGCCGCCCGCCACGCGGAATGCCGGTAGCGAAATATGCAGGAGCGAGAGAACCGTGCCGCCCGCCACTGCGAAAAGCAGCAAGACGCCAGAGGCGATTATGACCGATCGGGCGGCGAGGCTGATCCGCTCGCTGCGATGAATCCCAGCCGTCAGGCCGGCGAAGACCACCGCCGTTTCGATCGGACCGATCGTGACGAGCAGGGTGATGAAGCTCGAGAGGATACCGGCTGTTACGTGCATGAGCTAAGCAACTGCAGACTCGTAAAGGGAGCGGCGCCAGCGGCGCTCCCCTATGATACAGGCGACTTTGAACAACCTCCCGCGTTGACCATCAGCAGATTGCGTCATGTTCGGCGCAGCGCGTCGGTCCGGTCCGGATGGACGACCGTTGCCGACGGCGCTTCGCGGCAATCACCTGAACTGTTCGACACGACCCTGGGTTGCCGGCCCGAGCCGAGCGAGGTGGCCCGTACGCTTCGGCTGCACGTGCTTCCGCCATTGATCGTCGAGACAAAACTGTAGCTGACGGTGCCCGGAGGCAGGCTGCGCAGCGCCGTCAAGTCGATCTTCCCATCATCGGCGATCGCCGGGAGCGGCAATGCGTGGACCTGGCGCATCATCAGGTCGCTTTGCCGGTCCAAGTCGGCCGCGATCCGATCGAACAGGGCGAATGGAGCCGCCTCGAACGGATCGAACCAGGCGATCGGCGCCAGGCTGGAGGCTGGCGCGAACGTGACTTTCGGCGCCACATTACCCTGATATTCTATGCGGGCTACCGTGCCGTCCGGTAGGCCGACCTTCATCACATGACGGTCGTGGCTCGCCGCCAGCGCGGTGCCCATGACGGCGACCGCCGCCACCCCAGCCAGGACGGCTGCACGAATTTTTCGCATCAATCGTCTCCTCTGATCATGGTGAATGTGAAAATGCCATTCCGCCGCCGCCAACCGCTGTTCCCAGGCTTTGGGTGCCCTCAAGCACGGCCGCATACCGGCTGCAGCATCGCGCGTGCGGACCTGTGGGCCAGCAGCACAACTTCGGCAGGGCTTGATCGGTGAGCCGGGGCTGCATGGAACGGCCCGATCGTGCCACTCCACGAACCTCGAAGGACACGCCTTCGCGCCGACAATAGCGCACGGCCACTTCTAGGTCGGGAAAGCGGAGTTCGATCTGCGCAAGCGGATCGCCTCCTCCTGCCCATCCCATCAGCGAATCGGCGCGCGAGCCCCAGCGCTCGGCGAAGCGCAGCCGCCACATGCTCCTTGGACGCGACCGGACTGGTTGACCGCGATCGGCACCGGCTCGATGATCGCCGAGGCATCCTGCGGTAGCGCGCTTGCGCGGCTTGGGCCAGAACCATGATTGTCGTTGGCGGCACGGCTCTCCGGCTCGGGCGGAACGTCCTGCGGCTGGAGGGTCGGCCCGGGGCTAAAGCCCCGGGCCGCGCCGTCATGCGGCCCTCGCATTGATCGGAATGCGGCGGACATTCTCATTCGCCGCCTCCGACTTTGGCAGGGTGACGGTCAGCACGCCATTTTTGAAGGTCGCGCTCGCCTTTTCCTGTTCGACGCCACGCGGAAGGCCGATCCGCCGTTCGAAGCGTCCATAGCTGCGCTCGCTGTAGCCGCGGTCCTTGTCTTCGACCTCGGATTTCTTCTCGCCGCGCAGCGTCAGCACGCCTTCCTCAACGGTGATGTCGAGGTCCTTCTCATCGAGGCCGGGGAGTTCGGCCGTGACGCGGATGTTCTTTTCGGTCTCGCCGAGCTCGACATTGGGCCACGACAGGCTGCCGTCGAACGCGCCGAGTGACGGCACGCCGAAACCGCGGAAGACGTCGTCGAACAGCCGGTTCACCTCGCGGTGAAGCGACAGCAACGGGTGGTCGCTCCGGTCGCGCTCGGCGCTGACCGTGGCGGGGAGCCGGTTCTCCTGCCGGCTCCAGGGGATCAGATCACGAAAAGCCATGATGTCATCTCCTTTTCTGGCTAGAGAGTTGAGTGAATCCCGCCGCCCGCGAGGGCGGCGGGAGGAAGTCGGGATTAGGCCGACTCGAGACTCTTCTCCTTCGTCGCCTCGATCCAAGTCTGGGTCGGCGTGTTCCCGCTGATCTCGATCTTGCGCGGCTTCATCGCTTCGGGGAGCACGCGCTGCAGGTCGATCCTCAGCATGCCATTGTCGAAGCTGGCCGAGCGAACCTCGACGAAGTCGGCCAGCTGGAACCGCCGCTCGAAGGGCTGGGCCGCGATGCCGCGATGCACATACTGCCCCTTGTCTTCGGCGCGCTTGCCGGTGATGGTCAGCTGGTTCTGCTGCGCCACGATCTCGATCTCGTCGGGACGGAAGCCGGGGACCGCGAGCGTGATGCGGTAACTGTCCTCGCCCTGCCGCTCGATATCGAAAGGCGGATAGCCATCGTCTTCGCGCATGCCCGATTCGAGCAGGTTGAAGAGGCGGTCAAAGCCGACCGTGGAGCGCCTGTAGGGCGCAAAGTCAAAACTGGTTCTCATTTCCAAATCCTCCTGATTGAGCAATTTGGGCATGAGACGCGCCGGAGAGAGCCGGCGCTCTCCATGTCCAACCGGACCCGGTTATCAGCGTCCGGCAAGAGAAAAGTTAGGAAGGGGGGAAAGGGTTTCAAGAGGGAATTTTCGACTGGCCCGCTCCTCTGTGCGGTCCGCCGTTCGGCAGTCCGGCGAGGGGCCTCCGGCTCTTGAAATCCTCACGACCAGAACGAGACAATCGGTGCGGACGGGGCCCCTCTGACGGTGGCTGTTCAGCCCCCGTGATGTCGGACCGCATCGATTGCGCTCGGTGCAGGATCGCAGGCTTCATGCCGAAGCCGCCGAGTGCCTCATCAATTTGGAAACAATGGAGTGAGGCATGAACAGACCATTTGACCCTATCACGTACCCGCCACCGTCATCGGAGCGTGCGGCAGGCGCAGCCGTCTACGACGAGGGCCTTCGCCGGCCCATGCCCGGCGTCTATCGCAACATGGCGGGCTACGCACGCGCGCCGAAGCTGCCGTCTTACAACCTTCAAAGGGTGGTCGATGTGAAGAGTGGCCTCATCATCCATCACGACGCGTTCAACGACGCGAACGACAGCCATTTCCTCCACCCGGTATCGTTGGCGGCCAAAGATGTCCTGGACGCTGACGAATTGTACGTTTTGGCCGACGGCGGTTACCCCAACGCCGAGGAGGTTGCCCGCTGCGAGTCCGAGGCGATCATCGTGTCCGCACCGATCAAGCGCGGCGCGATGAATACGGAGCACTTCCGGCAGACTCAATTCGTTTATGATGACGAAAGCGACACGATCAGGTGCCCAGCCGGTCAAACTTTACGCCGGTCCGGCAAGCGCACTCGCAACCGCGCGATTCGATACCGGACATCAGCGTGCAAGAGCTGCGCCCTGAAGCCTCGCTGCACGCCAGGCGTCCAACGCACGATCCATCGACTATTCGATCAGAGCGCGTTCGATCGGATGGAGGCGCGGATCTATGCCGATCCCAGCCTGATGCGAACCAGGCGATGTACGGTCGAACATCCGTTCGGAACCATCAAACGAATGTCTGGTGGGGGTAGGTTCCTCACCAGAGGATTGCGGAGAGTGAAGGCGGAAGCGGCGCTGTCGGTGCTGGCCTTCAACATGATCCGCGTAGTGAACACTGTCGGAACCGGAGCATTGGTCCGGCCGAGCTGAACGGAGTCGCGCCGCTTCGAGACTGAAGGGCCCGGCTCGCGGCACCGCCGGCGTGGCGAGTTTCTGCACAGCCTGGGGGCTGAGCCCGCCCGCAGAAGGGGCGGCCGAGACTCTGCGGCTCGGCGGCAGGGGGAAGGCTTTCCCCTACAGAAGCCCTTACTGCCGCTGGTGCGCGATCGCGATCGACGACAGATCGGTCTCGGGGTTCACCACCAATTTTGCAGATTTCCGCTCCGAATAGCGATCGACAAGCTGGCCAGCATGCGGACGAAGCAGCACGGTCATCCGCACCAGTTCCTCCATCACATCGACGATGCGGTCGTAATAGCTCGACGGCTTCATCCGGCCAGCCTCATCGAACTCCTTATAGGCCATCGCGACCGACGACTGGTTGGGGATCGTGAACATCCGCATCCACCGTCCGAGAAGGCGCAGCGTGTTGACCGCGTTGAACGACTGCGAACCGCCCGACACCTGCATGACCGCCAATGTGCGCCCCTGGGTCGGCCGCATCCCCTTCATCTCGAGCGGCAGATGATCAATCTGCGCCTTCATGATGCCGCTGATCGCGCCGTGTCGCTCGGGGCTGCACCAGACCTGGCCTTCCGACCAGAGCGACAGCTCGCGCAGTTCATGGACAGCGGGATGATCGTCGCCTTTGACCTGGTCGGGCAGCGGTAGATCGGATGGGTCGAATATGCGCGTTTCTGCGCCGAATAGCTGAAGCAATCTGGCAGCTTCCTCGACCGCGAAGCGCGAGAAGGATCGATCGCGTAGCGACCCGTAAAGTAGCAGGATGCGGGGTGATGGCTGGTCGTCGCCAAGGCCCAGCGCCGGGCGGGAAATAACATAGGCCGGGTCAAGTGCCGGGAGGTGATCGGGATCGCAAAGCAGGCGAACGCGGGTCATGACGGTTCCTTGGTAGGTATCGTATCGAAGAAGATCCGATCTAAGCGGCCTCGCTATGCGGTTCCGCGAAGATCGTGTCGGCAATGAAGTGCGCGGCCAGCGCGCCGACAAGCTGGGCAGCGATAAAGGCGGGCACGCAGGCCGGGGCGATCCCGGCGAAGCTGTTGCTCAACGACCGGGCGATGGTGATTGCAGGATTGGCGAAGCTGGTCGACGAGGTGAACCAATAGGCTGCGGTGATGTAGAGCGCGACGCTGATGGGGATGCTCTCGGGCCGCATATTCGCCGTTCCGAGGATGGCGAGGATCAGCCCGAATGTGGCGATGGCTTCGCCCGCGAGCTGGCCGGGACCGCTGCGGATCTTGCCCGACAATTGGAGGATCGGCAGGTCGAACATCAGATGCGCGAGCCAGACGCCAACTATGCCGCCAACGAGTTGGGCAGCGACGTAAGCGATAGCCGTATCGGTGCGGATGTGGCCGCGCAGCCGCATGACCAGCGTGACGGCCGGGTTCATATGGGAACCGGACACCGGCCCGAACATCGTGATGAGGACGAACAGGATCGCGCCGGTCGCGAGCGTATTGCCGAGAAGGGCAATGGCGACGTTCCCGCCGGCAAGCCGTTCGGCCATGATGCCCGAGCCGATGACCGTGGCGAACAGCATGAAGCTGCCCGCCGCCTCGGCAAAGACGGCACGCCGGGTCACGCGGCCGTGATGCGGTTCCCCGCCCCATCGACGACCTGCTCGCCGTCCTCCTTCGCGAAGGCTCCGCGCTGCGCATCCGGCAGGATGTCGAGCACTGCCTCGGACGGCCGGCAGAGCTTCACGCCGAGCGGCGTCACCACCAGCGGACGATTGATGAGAATGGGGTGCGCCATCATCGCATCGATCAAGGTTTCATCGGATAATGTATCGTCACCCAGGCCGAGGTCGGCATAAGGCGTGCCTTTCTCGCGCAGGAGTGCGCGCGGCGTCATGCCGGCCCGCTCGATCATTTCGATGAGCAGTGCGCGCGACGGCGGTGTCCTCAGATATTCGACGACATGCGGCTCGACCCCCGAATTGCGGATCAGCGCCAGCGTGTTCCGCGAAGTTCCGCAGCCGGGATTGTGATAGATGACGATGGTGGTCACGGGCGCCCGGTCCTTCAGCAACAAGTTAGGTCGGCGAGCAGCGGCTCGCAGAGTTCGGCGCGGCCCTGACAGCAATCCTTGGCGAGAAAGATCATGAGGCCGCGAAGCGTGTTGATATTGGCGCGCTGAATCTGATGCCGGCCGCGCTTGTCGGCGCTGACGAGGCCAGCCTTCGCCAGAACAGCGAGATGGGTGGAAAGGGTGCTTTGGCTCAGGCCGCTGGCTTCGACGAGCGCCCCCGTGGACAGACCGTCGGGCTCATGCCGGACAAGCAGGCGAAAGGCATCGAGCCGCGTGGGGTGTGCGAGCGCCGCAAGAGCTTTGAGAGCGAGGTTCGGATCCATGCATCGGATTTATCCGATGGGTTTTCATCTGACAATATGCATCGACATTTCACGATAGATTAGAGTGATCACCATCGTCTTGCCGTCTATGGAAGACTTGGCGGCCCTTCCCATTGCATCGATGCGGATTTCTTGAGCCGTTGCCGCAACCAGGTGAGGCCGGGTGCCTGATGGTGTTGCATCATCTCCCGCATGTTCGGCAATGGGATAGGGGGCTCGAAGATGTCGAGAGGCAGCGCCCTGGCCATGACGCACGCCGATCTTTCGTGCGGTCGAGCAGACCAAGCCGGCCTGTTCATGAATCACAATACTATCTAATTTGGCGTCGAATCGCTGCCCCACGCTGCGCTGAGGGAGGGGCAGCCTTGCACCATGGCGGAATGAATATGCGAATGAAATTTGGCGCCCCGGTCGATTTGCGCGCCATCGTCCCTACGCCGGATATAAGCACATGAGCGACCCGGACATCTCGCGCCTCACTGACAAGCAGAAAGAATGCCTTCGCTTGGTCGCCCAGAATCTCAACACCAAGCAGATCGCCAGGCAGATCGGCAAATCAGATCATGCGGTGAACCAGCGGGTGCGCCAGGCATTGCGCGCGCTGGGGGTTGCCGATCGTTTCGAAGCCGCCCGCATCCTCTCTGAAGTGGAGGGACGGCAGACATATCAGCCATTGATATATCAACCGGAAGAGGTTGCCATCGCCCCGCAAATGTCGATTGTTGGGGGGCAGGAGATGCCGGTCGAACATCAAGCGCTGCGCATCCCTCCGCTGGGAGGCCGAGACAATGATCTAGATGCGTTGCAACGCATGAAGTGGATCCTGAGCCTGGCGCTCATGATCGGCGGAACGGTTGCCGCGCTTGTCGCGGCCGGCCTGTGGATCATGTCTTTCTTTTCATAGCGGTCGCGCGTTCAGACAATCCGACTTTCAAGACGACGCTCGTCGTCCAAGGAGATCCCATGTCCAAAGCTGACAGCCCCATGCCGCTTAGCAAAAATGCCGCTCAGACGGTGGTCACCGACCTGAACATGGCTTACGCCAAGCTCGACGATTTACTGGCCCACACGCTTCGGGCCAGCGCGAACATGATCGAGGTGGGCCGGTCCATGGGACTTGATCCTCTAAGCGGGCAGAAGATTTTTTCCGACCTTACGCGCTGTACAAACGCCATATTGCAAAGCCGCCAGAGCCTGGTCGAGGCGCATAGCAAGGCGCACCGCATCCGCAAGCGCTCCGAAGTCGCCGACGAGAATCTTTTTGGCTGCCCCCGGGAGAAAATGCAGAGCGGCAAGGTGGGCGTGCCGTCGCTGTTCGGCGATATGCCCGGCAGTGCCGCCGCCTGAGAGGCCGCCTATCTCGGGGAAGTCGAATGGATCTGTCCGCCGCCTTCAATGCAGCTCTGATCTGCATAGCGCTTTATGTCTGGCTCCAAGGTGGCTGGGCAGGAAAAGCAGGTGCCTTGCTCGTCATGCTGGCGAGCGTGCTCACCTATATCGGAATGGGTGGCGATCATCCATTCGGCAAGCCCAACCCTCTGGTGTTCAGCGGCGACCTGCTGCTGCTGATCGGGTTCATCTATCTCGCGCTGACCTCGTCACGATGGTGGCCGATCTGGGCAGCGGCCTTCCAGTTCAATGGCGTCTGTTCGCACCTGGTTGCCTGGGCAGCGCCCAAGCTGGTTTCCAAGGTCTATTACAGCATGACCACCGCCTGGGGCATTCCCATCCTGATCGTCATGGCCGTCGGCGTGCTGATGGATCAACGTGCCTCGCAAAGGCTGGGAAATGGGGGGATTCAAGGATGACCGCCATGTTCGGCCAACGCGCGGCACTGCTTCGCCCCACGGATCTTAAGGCGATCGAAAACGATCTTGCCCGGCTGAGCGAAACCATTCGATCGCTGACGGGACCTTCCGAAATCCTTGTCGATGCCGGGGGGCAGGAAACCTCTTCTTCGATGGATGACGTGGCGGAGAAGCGTCTTGGCTCTCTGGCGCGGCGCTTGTTGCGGGAAAGCGATGCTCGGCAGGCGGTGTTACCGTTCGGCATCACCGTCGATCCGGCCTGGCATATGCTGCTGGACCTTTTCGCCGCCGAAACAGAGGGGAAGGCCATTTCAGTGAGCAGCGCCTGCATCGCTTCGGGAGCGCCGCATACGACGGCGCTGCGCTATCTCAACCAGCTGTGCGAGAAGGGGGCCGTGATCCGGGCGCCGGATACCGTGGATGGCCGCCGGATGCATATTCATCTGGCGGAGGAGTTCCGCTCTCGAATACGCGACTATCTTGTTCTGGTGGCCGAGGGGCGGGAGGAGCATCAAACCCCGTAATAGCTGCCAGTTTGAGTGACCAATATGAACCCATCTCTCAGCAAGTCTTTGATTCCTGATGAGACATGGCCAAGGATAAGCGCTATCCTTCATTTATCCCGAGCCAAGAAGCCACAGGGTCGCGTTCCCGCCTCTTCGTGCCTCCCTCCACGAAGAGGCGGGACAATTTTCATCAGGGCCACCCGATTTGCATTTTGGCGGGCAATCCATCTGCCATGCCGCCACTGGCATGACTTTGTTCATGAAGGTCGTTCCGGATAGATATTACGGCACTCGCGCGATAAGGAGCCATTTCGTCGCTGGCATGCGTATATGCTGGCGAGGTAAGGGCCAGGGTGGCAATTTAGGATTATGTCGGTGGATGCATAGCGCCGCATCCAAAGCCGTTCCATCTGCGCGATGGACGACTCGGTCAGAAAGGCGCAATATCATTGCTCTTCTCCCCCTTTGGAAGAAGTCTTGGCCCCGCCTCTGTCCCCCTACTGAGGCGGGGCCATTTTCAGTGGCCGTCAGTTGCGTCGGCGGCGGCCGCAAAGTCGCTCATCCGTGGGCGACACCATCGCCAGCCCCGCCTCGAAAGAGCTCACAGCGGGCATCTTTTTTCGAACCGTCGCTGCTTGGTCTAAAATGGACGGTCTGCTCGCCCTCCAACCCTTACTAGCCGGTGCGGCATGCCAGGCAGAGCGTTTCCGATCAATCAAGCGGCCAAATCCCGAAAATCTTCCGAAATCCAGCGTGATTTCGGTGCATTCTATCAAGTGCAAGATGCAATGAAGAATGATGGAACCCCGCTTCCACCTCTTTGCATCGAGGTCCGTTGAAACATGTCACCCCAGGTCGAGCGCATTCATAGTGACGAGCGTCTTCCGTCTGAGGCTGACGTCGTCATCGTTGGCGGCGGCATCCTCGGCTCTACAGCGGCCTATTATCTAGCGAAGCGCGGCCTCTCTGTGGCGCTCCTCGAGAAGGGCCACGTCGCTTGCGAACAGTCGAGCCGAAATTGGGGTTGGTGCCGCCAGCAGAACCGCGACCGGCGCGAACTGCCGCTCTCCGTGCTCTCCATGCGACTGTGGGACGAACTCACGCGCGAAATTAATCGAGACCTAGGCTTCCGACGGTGCGGCCTTGTCTATGCGACTCATGACGAGGCCGTGCTCGCCGGTTGGGAAAAGTGGCGCGAGATCGCCCGGGAATACGACGTCGATACCCAGGTGCTGAGCCGGGCGGAAGTGGCCGAGCGCGTCCCCGAAGCGCGCGGCAAGTGGGTCGGCGGGACCTATTCGGAACAAGACGGCAAGGCCGAGCCTGCCCTTGCCGCGCCGGCTATTGCCGAGGGGGCCAGGGCTTTGGGCGCGACGATCCACCAGGAATGCGCGGCGCGGGCAATCGAGCTTGCCAACGGAAAGATTGCGGGCGTGCACACGGAGAAGGGCTACATCAAGGCCAGCGCCGTGCTGTGTGCCGCTGGCGCCTGGTCCTCTCGATTCCTTAGGCCGCTCGGGATCAGCTTCCCTCAGGCGAGCATCCGACAGACCGCGCTACGTTCCACCCCGACGATCAACATAGGCGAGGCGGTCTCCACACCCTACTGCACGATCACGCGCCGACTGGACGGCAGCTATACGCTTGCGATCAGTGGCAAGGCGAACCTCGAAATCACGCCGCAGGCTATCCGTTACAGCCGTGAATTCATGCCGCAATTCTTCCGTCGCCTGAAGAATGTCAGGCTTGGCATCGGCCGATCGTTCGTTTCGGGGCCGGATTCAATGCAAGCCCTGCTGACAGGCGACGATCGGATTTTCGAACAGAATCGCGTGCTGGATCCTCCGCCTTTGAAATGGCTGGTGAGCCAGGTGGTGGAGAGTGTACGGAAGACCTTCCCCCAACTCGGCCAAATCGAGATTGATAGCGCCTGGGGTGGCTTCGTCGATTGCACGCCGGACGCAGTGCCTGTCGTGTCGAAGGTGGACGGGGTGGATGGCCTTGTCCTCGCGGCGGGCTGCTCCGGGCATGGATTTGGATTGGGTCCGGGTCTCGGCTATCTGGCTGCAGAGCTTGTCGCGAACGACACGCCTAGCGTGGATCCCGTACCGTTCCGGCTGTCCCGACTGGTCGATGGATCGAAGCTGAACATCGCGGCGATCTGACTGCCGGGTCTGAAGTCAGGCCGGCGCCCACAGGCGAACTCAGTAGACAGGCAGAGAGGCGAGAGGGGCCGCCCCGTGCCCGCTCCGTCAGGTCTGTCGCTTATTGGTAGCGGGCGCCCCGCCTATGACAGGATCCAGCGGTGGCCCCACCACCTTGGATCAATAGCCGCGGGATCGGTCTATCACGCCGATGAGCGGTTCGTTTCGTTGATCTCGACGAATGTTGTCGAGTAGGATCGGTGCGGCCGTCTCCGGTTGGGTCATGCTCGCCACATGCGGTGTTACAAACACCCGCGGGTGCGCCCACAGCGGATGTTCGGGCGGGAGCGGCTCGGTTTCAGTGACATCAAGGATGGCCCTGCTCAAATGACCGCTGTCCAAGGCAGCCAGAAGGTCGGCTTCGACCAGATGAGGCCCCCGTCCGACGTTAATGATAGACGCACCATGAGGCAGGGCAGAAAATGTCTTGCTGTTCAATATACCCACGGTGCTTGGCGTGAGTGGCAGCAGGCACACAAGAACGTCGCATCTACTCAGGAACTCGTTGAATTGTTCGGCCCCCGCATAGCTATCAACACCGATAATCGTGCGCGGGGACCGGTTCCAGCCCCGGAGGCGAAAACCATAGCTGCGCAGCCTTTCGAGTACCGCGCGGCCCAGAACCCCCATTCCCATCACTCCAATTGTACGGGAAGAAGCCGGTGGAACCTCGAGCGGGTTCCATTCTCGCGATGTTTGGGCCTCGACATAGTCGAAGAAATCACGGTGAACCGCGAGAACCGCGAGACTCACATATTCGACCATGCCGTCGATGATGCCCGGTTCGACCATGCGGACGAGGGGGACGTGATCAGGCACCGCAGAAAGATCGACATGATCGACGCCGGCGCCCGACGAGAACAAGACCTTCAGCCGCGGCAAGGATGTCAGGAACTCACGCGGCGCCTGCCAGGCAATCAGATACTCGATCTCATCAAGGTTTCCAGCATCCGGCCAGACGCGAAAGTCGAGGTCGGGAGCATGCTTGGCGAAAAACTGGGACCAAGCTGCGGCGCGAGGAGCGTCGGAGCGATAGAGGATCGCCATTTACCATCCCCCCACCCAGCCGTCGAACAGCCCGTCGGGGAGTGAATCCTTTTCGGCACCGCGCAGGAAGTCGAAGTCGCAGCCACGATGGGCTTGCTCGATGTGGCGACTATATAGCGAGCGATAGCCGCGGTTGTGGCGAGGCTGTGGTGCCTGCCATTGGGCACGTCGACGCTCGAGCTCGTCGCTGTCCACCAGCAGATCGAGCCTCCGTTCTGCAAGATTGAATTCGATCATGTCCCCGTCGCGAACCAGCGCCAGCGGCCCACCGACTGCCGCTTCGGGAGAGACGTGCAATATGGCGGCCCCATAAGCCGTGCCGCTCATCCGAGCATCGGATATGCGCAACATGTCCCGTACGCCTTGCGCCAGGAGATGGCGGGGAAGCGGCAGCATGCCCCATTCCGGCATGGCCGCACCCACGGGGCCGGCGTTACGCAGGATCAGTACGCTGTTCTCGTCAATGCCGAGCGCGGGATCGTCGATCCGATCGGCGATCGTCTGAACGTCTTCGAAAACGACGGCCCGGCCACGGTGATTGAGCAGCCGGGCTTCCGCGGCGCAGACCTTCATAACGGCGCCATCGGGAGCAAGATTGCCCCGCACAACCGCTAGAGTTTCTCCGATCCGAACGGGCTTGTCGAGTGGACGGATAACGTCTTCGTCGAGTATTTCGGCCGCCGAAACGACATCGCCGATCGTTTGACCGCTAACGCTGCGGGCGTCCAAATGGAGCAGGGGAGCGAGCCTCTTAAGTAATGCCGGCACCCCGCCCGCAGCCATCAATCGCTCGGTCAGATGCTCGCCGGCCGGCTGAACATTGGCAATCAGCGGCACCCGGCGGCCAATCTCATCGAAACGTTCGAGCGAGAGGTCCACACCGGCGCGCCCGGCAAGCGCCAGAAGGTGGATGATCGCGTTCGTCGATCCGCCCACGGCGCAGAGCAATGTGATCGCATTGTCGAATGCGCGCCCGTCAAGTAGTGTGAGCCCGGCTTCGGCAGCATTTGCGAGGATTACGCTGCGGCGCCCCACCTCCCGCGCAAATTGGTTGCGGCGCCGATCGACTGCAGGCACAAGACTGCTGCCCGGCAGGGAGATTCCCAGTGCCTCGGAAATGACCGCCATCGACGATGCAGTGCCCATTTCGGCACAATGTCCGACCGTTCCCATGACATTGCGCTCAAAATCGGCGAACTCCCCTTCCGCAAACTCCCCAGCGCGCAACTTGTCGACCATTTGCCAAACGCCGGTAGCATTGGCGAGATTCCCGCCGGTCGCCGAGCGCGGCGTCGCGGGGCCACTCGCGAGAAAGATAAACGGCACGCCTGCACTTACCGCTCCCATGATGAGCGCCGGCTGTGTCTTATCGCATCCGCCCAGCAGGACTACCGCATCAAAGGGATAGGCGCGAACGCACTCTTCCACTTCCATGGCCAGAAGGTTGCGAAACGGAAACGAGGTGGGCTTGATGATGTTTTCGCTGAGCGACATCAGCGGCGTCTCGAATGGGATTCCGCCTGCCTCTATGATCCCGGTCCGCACATCTTCTGCAAGGACGCGGAGGTTCATGTTGCATGGATTGATGTCGGACCAGGTATTGAGGATCCCGACGACCGGACGCTCCATCAGGTCCTGACGGCTCCAGCCGGCAGCCGCAAGCGTGGAGCGGTGAATGAAGCCCGGCAAATCATCCTTGCGGAACCAGCGTGCGCTGCGCAGCGCCTTTTTGTCATTCGACTTTCTGGCATCTTTGTCATCGTCAAGCATCCGCGCCTCGTCTCAAAACTCCCTGACATGATCTTACTATGCTACAGGCACGTTTATTGCCTATTTCGTGGTTAAAAACGGCTACAAGTCTGCACACTTCGCCTTTAATCGGAATCTTCTTCTGCTTGGCTGAACCAGTATTGGGCCAGCGGGGCCGTCGCGTTCTCGCGGTGCGGAACGAACAACGGGAAGGATTTCCAATGAGCCAATTTAGACCCAAATACATCACATTCGATTGTTATGGCACCCTGACCAATTACGAGATGGGGCCGTTGGGCCGTCAGCTGTTTGCCGATCGTATTGCCTCGGAGCAGATGGAGGCCTTTCTCGCGGACTTTAAAGCATACCGGCTCGACGAAGTTCTTGGCGACTGGAAGCCATTGCATGAGGTAGTCCGGAACTCCGTCGAACGTCTCTGCCGGAAGTGGAGCGTGGAATTTCGCGAGGCGGACGCATCCAAAATCTATAATAGCATTCCAACCTGGGGTCCTCATCCCGATGTCCCCGAGGGCCTAGCCAAGGTCGCCAAGGAAATCCCCCTGGTGATTCTTTCCAACGCGGATAACGCACAGATACATGAAAACGTCGCCAAGCTCGGCGCTCCGTTCGCCCATGTCTTCACGGCAGAGGATGCGCAGGCGTACAAGCCGCGGCTGCAGGCTTTCGAATATATGTTCGACCAGCTCGGGTGCTCCCCCGAAGAAGCCATGCACGTATCTTCCAGTTTTCGGTATGATCACATGTCCGCCTGTGATCTGGGTTACGGTGCGCGCGTGTTCGTCGCGCGCGGACATGAGCCTAGCCTACCTCATTATGCCACCCACCAAATCGCGGATATCGGCGGTCTTGCCGGCGTGATAGGTCTCTGAGTAGAACCGGCAGGGTCGGCGGTCCTGCCGGTACGCTTCTCGTTGGTTGGCCTGGTGAGGCAAAGCTGATGGCGCTGGAGTATCGAGGTGAATAGGAATCTGGGGGTTTGCAAAGTTTAGGGAATATGATCTGTAATGTGCAGCGCCAGGCGGCGTGGATCCCTTGAGGGTTTCATGGACCTGTCAGCACCCCAGAGAGTGGCGAGTGGATTTTCATGGTATGACTGAAAAAGTGGAGCTGGTCTCCGTCGCCTGCCCCACATTCTTCTTTGATGTTACCTGATCCGCTTCAGTTCAGCTTGTTGATGGATTCACGCATGTGGTCGACACTGACGCTGGAATAGCGCTGGACCATGCGCAGCGATTTCCAGCCGCCCATGTTCATGATGGTGATGAGGTCGATCCCGGCCATGACGCAGTGCGATGCCCAGTGGTGGCGCCAGTCGTGGACGGTGTCCAGCCATCTCTCGAACTTCAAGAGCCGATCGGTATCTTTGCCGAACCTCGCACTTCCTGGACCAGCGCCAGCGTGTTGAGCCTTGCGAGAAGTGTTCCCGACCACCGCTCGCCCAGAAGTTCCGGCGCCGTAGCTGGCCAAGTGTCCAACGCACGTTCCACCGTCGCCTTGACCTCGCGAACGACCCACTTGGGGTCCACCCGCAGAAAGCTCGCCACTCGTTCGAATCGGTGGAGGTTGACAGTGTCGAAGCTGTGGGTGCGTACGAACCGTAGAGCGAGCGTGTCGCGCGGCTGAAAAAGGACAGTCGGAACAATGTCGTAGGCTGGTGACAAGCGGACCTGCCCCGGTTCAGGGAAACGGAAGGACCAGTTCTTGAGGTGATTATCGCCGTTGCCGATCAGCACGTCCGCGACAATGCGGCGGATTGCCTCGAGGATGTCGGCGCGGCGGTCAGTACTGAAGCGGCTGATCATGTTGATGACGGTTTCGGTGGTGGCCATGGTATATTTGCGATCCCCGATCGCTCCGATGACCTGCCCGGCGTCCTCAATGTGAATGCGCGTGTCGTCGGCTGCGCGATCGAACCGATCGACCACCAATACCTGCTCGCCGTGTTCGAGCATTTCGTCGGGTATACCCGCGACGGCGGCGCGCGGCATCAGCCGACAAGGCGCTGTCTCGACGCCGATCGTGCCCGCCAGCGTCATTGCGCCATGCTCAGCTTCCGGAAGCCCGCGATAGGTATTGCTTGCTACCTTGATGATGCAGCGGCCGGTGTCGCCCCGGGCGGGAAGTGTAAGCCGTTCGCCGTCGATATTGGCGGTGAATTTGAGTTGGACTCCGGCGAGTGAGAATTTGACCACACCCTTGGGTTCGGCCGCCTTGAAGCCTTTTATAGATATCAGATCGAGAGGGCCGGCGGAGGCTGGTGTGTCGGTTTCGGCTGTAACCAGCACGGCGCCGGGAAGGTCGGCGCCCAGCCGGGTGAGCACGTCGAACTGGTCATGATCCCCGGGACCCATTTCGGTGAGCACCAGTTCGCGAAGCGCGCCTTCGGGAAGCAACCCGGCAAACCAGGGCGGGATCGAGCCGTGCAGGCCAATCTTGTCGCCACGAGCGGAAAGCCGGTCGCGGGTGCCTGCGTCAGACGTCGGATCATACCAGCCAAGGCTGAGTACGGGCCGTGCCGTGTCGCGGAGATAGGATTCGGACACTGTGAAGGCGACCGCGCCGTCGGCATCGCGCGTGAGCGTTCCTACCTTCACTGGCCCAAGCTTCGCATCAAGCAGGTGAACGCCGAGGATCGCGGAAGCCTTCCCCATCTAGCGGTTCTCCTCTTCGTCCTCATCGAGATCGACGAACAACTCCTCGAACGTCGAGCGTACCGGGCGGTTGAAGTCGATGCCGCGCGCGCCTTCGACCTGCTCACGGACTGCGCTAGCCTGGGCGCGTGGCACGAGGACGGGCACCAGATCCAGCGCGTCGCAGATCTCGGCGAATAGGGTCAGGCGGTCGCGACCCCGGCGGCCGCCGATCAGATCACGTTCGAGTTCAGAGATGCGCGCGCGATCACGACCAAGCCGCCGGGCCAATCCAAGTTGACTCATGGAGCGTCTGCCGCGCCAATGACGCAATTGATCCCCCACGATAGAAAAAATATCCATTTGCATGCGGAATTCCGCTCTAAAAATATATACTATGCGGAATATCGCTACAGGAAAAATTTGGAAGATCAAGCGGAATTCCGCTCTAAGTGTGCGAAGATAGCGGTATCCCGCTCTCATATTCCCCCGAAACTTTGTCGAGATGCATCAGGCCGCCGCAACAGGCGCGGGGACCTGGCTTCACACCCGCAACTGGTATCGACCGCGAGGCAGGCTACAATCCATGCCGCCATCAGTCGCTCGCTCAACCACTGAACAACCTCTCGAGGCGCTTTCTCTGATTGCGCTGCACCCTATGGGCGGCTTCGCTAGGCTATCGGTTCTCGCAGGAAATGGAGCAGACTGTGCGGTCTGCCCCAAATCCTTCTCGGACGTGCGGCTCGCTTTAGCTGAGCCTATTGATGGATTCGCGCATGTGGTCGACACTGACGCTGGAATAGCGCTGCACCATCCGGAGCGATTTCCAACCGCCCATGTTCATGATGGTGATGAGGTCGATCCCGGCCATGACGCAGTGCGATGCCCAGTGGTGTCGCCAGTCATGGACGGTGAAATCCTCTATCTCTGCGCGCTTGCACGCAGTGGCGTGCTGATTCCTGATCGGGTTGCCGCCGGGGATCTTCGCCTTGCGGGTGTCGGAATAGGGCTTGCCCAACCGGTTGAGGAAAACATGCCCCTTTGTCGGCTGCCCTCGCTTCTCCCAGATCGGACGCAGGACGTCCATGACGCGGGGATGCATCGGCACGGACCGGATGACGGCATTCTTGCTGTGGTTAAGCCGGATCGATCCTTGCTCCATATCGACGCCCTCGACACCCCACGGGAGCTGCAATGCCGTCTGGATGCGTGGGCCATGGAAGGCGAGCAGGGTGATGATCGGCTGTATGTGCGGTGAGTAGGCCTCGATCAGCCGGTCGCGGTCTTCCTTGCTGAGAAAGCGCACCCGTTCATTGTCGAACGGGATCGCCTTGATGCGCAGGGGCGGAAGGTCGTGCAGGTCGTGATGGACGTTGATCGCGGCCTGGAACACGGCGCGATAGCGATCCTGGCCCGCCGGGTCATGGCCGGTCAGATAGGCGCGGCGAAAATGCTCCCAGGCCTGCTTGGGTTCGCGCAGGCTGAAGTCTCCGATCAGGCCATCGAGCTTGCCGATGCGCAGGACATCGGACGGGCAGGGGGGCTTTGCTTTCGTCAGGTAGCTTTCAAAAGCGTCGGCTATTTTGCCTTGCGCTACGATCGCGGCCGGACCGAACATCAGCCGGTGCCGCAGCTTCGTCTCATGTTCCGCCATCAGGTGCGCCGCAGCATCGCGGTCACTCGTTCCTGAACTGAACTCCTTGACGTCGATGTGCTTGTCGCCAAGCGTGACGGTACCTCGGATATAATAAATGCCGTTCTTGCCACGGGTTCGAATGGAGAGCATCTTATCTTCCTGTTCCCTCTGATCGCGCGCTTGCGCCGGGAGTTTCGCTCCGAATGCTTCAGCGTGAGGCGCGTTAGCTTTTATGAAGGTCTGGGGCATGCTGTCGTCCTGATTGGTACGGGCGCATGCTGAACTGAAACAGCATGCCAAGCGACAGCAAGGTGATCATCCATTCCATGGAGGTGCCCGGCTTCGTGGCAGTGCACGGATGCGTCGGCAGGCAAAGGCCGTGATGGGCGAGCAGCGTTTGTATGCTTCCTGCGCGGCTGCGGGATCGACCCTTTTGGAGCCTGAGCTAAGCGAATCGCTTGCAGTCCGAGATAATTTCGGCGGTATGCGCGACTCGGGATTTCGCTCCCATCGCCCGGCATTTGCATGCCCAGAATTTGCCCAAAGAGACCCGGATTTGCCCAGAATTTGCCCAAAAATTGATGGGCATGGCCAGGCGCTACGGCTTGCGGCAGGCAAACAAAAACCCCGCCAAACCGTTGATTTGGCGGGGTTTTCGATGGTGGGCGTGGCAAGGATTGAACTTGCGACCCCTGCGATGTCAACACAGTGCTCTACCACTGAGCTACACGCCCACGGTGGAGTGGGCCAATAGCCGGGGGTGTAAGGGAGCGCAAGCGGGAAATTGAGCCTTGCCGCTATTCTTCTGGACAGCAGCCCGGCAGGTCATATGTTGCGGTGCGAAAAGGGGACGCCAAACGCCATGCTGCCATCGCCCACGCCGTCTGATCAGCCCATCGCCCGCCTGCCATTCTACCGCCAGCTTTATGTTCAGGTGCTGATCGCCATCGCCCTTGGCGTTGGGATCGGGCATTTCTTTCCCGAAACCGGCGTCGCGCTACAGCCCCTGGGCGAAGCCTTCATCAAGCTGGTCAAGATGATCATCGCGCCCGTCATCTTCCTCACCATCGTGACCGGCGTGGCGGGGATGAAGGAGCTGGGCGCGATCGGCCGTGTCGCGGCCAAGGCCTTCGCCTATTTCCTGACCTTTTCCACCCTGGCGCTGATCGTCGGGTTGATCGTCGCCAATGTCGTCCATCCGGGGGCAGGCCTCAATATCGACCCGGCGACGCTGGATGCCGGGAAGGTCGCGCAATATCAGCAGCAGGCGCATGACCGAACGCTCACGGGTTTCCTGCTGGACATCATACCCGGCACGCTGGTCTCCGCCGTGGCGGATGGACATAATATCCTGCAGGTGTTGTTCGTCGCCATCCTGTTCGGCATCGCGCTCACCATGATCGGGGAAAGGGCCGATCCGCTGATGACGGTGCTGGAATCGGCCAGCCATGCGATCTTCAAGCTGGTGTCCTTCCTGATGAAGGCGGCGCCGCTGGGTGCTTTCGGCGCGATGGCCTTCACCATCGGAAAATATGGGGTGGGGGCGCTCGCCAATCTGGCCGGGCTGGTGGCGACCTTCTATCTGACATCGATATTGTTCGTGCTGGTGGTGCTGGGCGTGGTGGCGCGGCTCGCCGGGTTCAACATCCTGCATCTGATCCGCTACCTGAAGGCGGAACTGCTGCTGGTGCTCGGCACCTCCTCCTCCGAAGCGGCGCTGCCGAGCCTGATCGAGAAGATGGAGCGCGCCGGGTGCCGCAAGTCGGTGGTCGGGCTGGTGGTGCCGACCGGCTACAGCTTCAACCTGGACGGCACGAATATCTACATGACGCTGGCGGCGCTGTTCATCGCGCAGGCGACCAATGTGCATCTGAGCCTGGAGGAGCAGATATTGCTGCTGCTGGTCGCCATGCTTTCCAGCAAGGGGGCCGCAGGCGTCACGGGGGCGGGGTTCATCACGCTCGCAGCGACGCTTTCCATCGTGCCCTCGGTGCCGGTGGCGGGCATGACGCTGATCCTGGGCGTCGACCGCTTCATGAGCGAATGCCGCAGCCTCACCAATTTCATCGGCAATGCGGTCGCGACGGTGGTGGTGTCGGTTTGGGAAAAGGGGCTGGACCGGGAACGGTTCGCGGCCGCCATGGCCGGGCAGCCCCTGCCGCCGACGCCCGATATGGAAGAGGTTGTCTCGGCCTAGCTGAGGCCGGTCAGGCTTTCGGTGCCGAACATGCGCTCGACCTCCAGCACCAGGTCGCGCAGGTGAAACGGCTTTGACAGGACCTTCGCCTGCGGCACGGCCTTGCCCGCTTTCAGCGTGACGGCGGCAAAGCCGGTGATGAACATGATTCGCATGTCGGGCGCCACGGCGGCGGCATGCTGGGCCAGTTCGATCCCATCCATTTCCGGCATGACGATGTCGGTCAGCAGCAGGTCGAACCGGTCGCTGTCGATATGCGGCACCGCCTGCGCTCCGGTGGAGACGGAGACGACTTCATATCCTGAACGTTCCAGCGCGCGGGCCAGATAGGCGCGCATGCTTTCATCATCTTCCGCCAGCAGAATTCGAACCATTGCCCCGTACGTCTCGTCCCAGGCCTGTGACGGCCGACCCCTGATCGCCCCCTTCGCGGATGGCGTGAAGCGACTATATATGCGACAAGGTGTAAATATTATCCAGCCGAGTAACCATTTTTGGGCGGCGGCCTGTGAAAGGATCTTGCTTGGGACATAGCGCGCCGCCGGTTCCGACCGAAACCACGCCCGCCTACGATCTTTACGAACCCGACGTCCCCGCCGGGCCGGTGGTCGTTTCCGTGCCGCATGCGGGGCGGGATTATGACGAGGGGCTGCTGGCACAGGCGCGGGTGCGGCGGGATGTGCTGCAAAGGCTGGAGGATCGCTGGGCGGACATGCTGGCCTATCCGCTGATCGAACGGGGCGTTCCGGTGCTGGTGGCGCGGGTGCCGCGAGCGACGATCGACCTCAACCGGCATGAGCGGGAGATCGACGCAGGCATGGTCAGCGGCATTCCGCGCGACGTCCCCCTGCAGAGCAGCGCCAAATTGCGGGGCGGGCTTGGCCTGATCCCGCGCCGCTTGCCAGGCGCGCATGAGCTATGGCAGCGCTCGCTGGGCTGGGCGGAGGTCGAACGCCGGATCGAATTGTTCCACAGGCCCTATCATGCGACGCTCGCGCGATTGATGCGGACGGCGCGGGATGCCCATGGCCATGCGATCCTGATCGACCTGCATTCCATGCCACCGCTTCCCCCGCCCACCGCGGGGCAGGTTGCTCCCGGACTCGTGCTGGGGGACCGATTCGGCCGCAGCGCCTCGGCTCGGCTGATGACGCTGGCAGCGGATGTCGCCGCCGCCCACGGCATCGCCGTCGCGCAAAATCATCCTTATGCGGGCGACCATATGGTCGAACGCCACGGCAGGCCGACGCATGGCTGTTATGCGATCCAGGTGGAATGCGACCGGAGCCTCTATCTGGACGTCTCGCTGGACCAGCCGGGACCGGGGCTTGCCCGTTTGCAGCAGGTGGTGGCTGCCATGGTGAATGCATTGGCGCATGAACTGCCGCGCTCGAACTATGCGATGGCGGCGGAGTGATGGGCGGGGATGATTTCAGGCGGGGCTGCGACAGCGGCGGATTCGGCCTGATTCCATCCGATCCTTGCGCATTCGCCGGCAAGGATTGAATCTTCCCAAATCCGCCGCCCTCGGATAGGGGCAGGCACTTGATGCGTTTGCCGATCCTACGGCCAAGCGCCCCGACATTCTGGAGAGTTCCCATGCGCGCCGAAGCGCAGCAATATATCGACCGCATCGACGCCGCGCTGGACCTGCTGCGCCGCTTCCTCGACTGGGACCGCGCCCTGCGCCGCCTCGACGAACTGAACGCCCGCGTCGAGGACCCGACCCTCTGGGACAATCAGAAGCTCGCCCAGGAAGTGATGCGCGAACGCACCCGGCTGGACGCCGCCATCGGCGCCACCCGCGCGATCGAGAGCGAGAAGACCGACACCGCCGAACTCATCGAAATGGCCGACGCCGAAGGCGATGAGGATATGGTGACCGAAGCCATCGCGTCGCTGAAGGCGCTGGCCGACCGCGCGGACGAGGACAAGATCAAGGCGCTGCTGGCGGGCGAGGCCGACGCCAGCGACACCTATCTGGAAATCCACGCGGGCGCGGGCGGCACGGAAAGCCAGGACTGGGCGGAGATGCTCAGCCGCATGTACCGCCGCTGGGCGGAACGGCGCGGCTACAAGGTCGAACTGGTCGACTATCAGGCGGGCGATCAGGCCGGCATCAAGTCCGCCACCTTCCTGTTCAAGGGCGAGAATGCCTATGGCTATGCCAAGACCGAAAGCGGGGTGCACCGGCTGGTGCGCATCAGCCCCTATGACAGTTCGGCGCGCCGCCACACCAGCTTCTCGTCGGTCTGGGTCTATCCGGTGATCGACGACAATATCGAGATAGAGGTGAATGAAAGCGACCTCAAGATCGACACTTATCGCGCCTCGGGCGCGGGCGGGCAGCACGTCAACACCACCGACTCCGCCGTCCGCATCACCCACGTCCCCTCGGGCATCATCGTCGCCAGCCAGAATGACCGGTCGCAGCACAAGAACCGCGCCACGGCCATGAACATGCTGAAGGCGCGCCTTTACGAAGCGGAACTGCGCCGCCGCGAAGAAGCCGCCTCGGGCGAATATCAGGCCAAGACGGAGATCGGCTGGGGCCACCAGATCCGCTCCTATGTGCTCCAGCCCTATCAGCTCGTGAAGGATCTGCGCACGGGCGTCACCTCCACCTCGCCCGACGATGTGCTGGACGGCGCGCTCGATCCCTTCATGGCCGCCGCGCTCAGCCAGAAGGTGACGGGCGAGAAGGTCGATGTGGAGGACGTCGACTGATGAAAGCTCCGGCGCTGGCGGCCGGAACACTGACAGCATGCCTGTTCCTGCTGGCGGGCTGCGGCCCGTTTTCGTCGGACGGCAATGGCGACCGCCCGGCAGGCGCTCGCGCCTTTCCGCGCGCCGACCGCCCGGTCGCGCCGATCGTGTCCACCCGCTGGTCCAGCGAGGAGGCGCGCGACCGGGTGAACGAGGCGGAGGACATCATGAACCGGGCCGGCATCCGCACCGGCATGACGGTCGCGGACATCGGCGCGGGCGAAGGCTATTATACGGTTCGCCTCGCCAGGAGGGTGGGCGACAGCGGCCGGGTCCTGGCGGAGGACATCATGCCCGAAGTGATCGAGGCCCTGTCCCGGCGCATCACCCGGGAGGACTGGCGCAATGTCAGCGTCCGTCTGGGCGCGCCGGAGGACCCGAAGCTGCCGGAAAACAGCTTCGACCGTATCCTCATGGTGCATATGTACCATGAGATCGCGGAGCCCTACGCCTTTCTCTGGCATTTGAGTCCCGCGCTCAAGCCGGATGGCGAACTGATCGTGGTCGACGCCAACCGCCCGACCGACCAGCATGGAACGCCGCCGCGCCTGCTCGCCTGCGAACTGGCCGCCATGGGGTTCCGGCTGGAGGAACTCATCCCGAAGCCGACGGCCGGGGGCTATTTCGCCCGGTTCAAGCGCATCGCAGCCCGGCCCGAACCTTCCTCCATCGTTCCCTGCGCCCTTCGGTCCTGACCTTCCTGTCGCCGGGAGGCTTTTCTTGGCGCGGATTATGGTTAATGCGCTGCCAGCGATTCTATGATGCGTTGACCATTGGACGACCTGATGCCTTGGGGAGAGGGCAGGATATGACAGACCTGACTGGCGCCGCGGGGCAGCGGCGGCTCGACCCGCGCCACAAGATGTTCGGGCCGGTTGCGCTGCGTTTCGGCGGCACGGCGGCGCGGGCCCATTTTCTGGACCTTTCCAGCTCGGGCGCGCTGGCCCATTGCGAAACCCCGCCGACGACCGGCACCTACCTCATGGTCGAGGCATTGGGCGTGCAGGCGAGCGGTCGCGTCATGTGGGCCGAGGGCAAGCGCTTCGGCATACGTTTCAGCGAACCTTTGACCCGCCATGCCATGGATGTGCTGATCGAAGGCGTCTGACACCCCTTGCCTTCAGCCCTTTTGCCGCCATTTCCGGAACAGCGACGCGCCCAGCAGTCCGCCGCCGACAAGCGCCGCAATGGCTCCGCCCGCGCTCGCCAGCGCCCAGGCGCCGGCCGCCAGCAGTCCGGTGAGGAAATCGACGATGATCAGCGTCAAATGGATCATCACTGTAGGAAGACGTCAGTCCTGCCCAAGTTCCTTCGCTTCCTGATATTTGAGTTCCAGGAAGCGGTTCTGCACCGCCAGCTTGTCGAGGTCGCCGCTCGCCAGATTTTCGCTCATCCGCGCGATTTCCGCGTCGATCACGCCCAGTCCGTCGATCAATTGCCGTTCGGGAACGCGCCCATTGCGCTCCTCCCGCCGAAGCGGCTCGGGAATGGATTGGTAGCCGGTGACGAGTTCGGGCAGGTGATCGGCCAGCAATTTGCGGATTTCCTGCGCCGCCGGGTCCTGATCGCCCAGCCGTTCGAGTTGCGGCGCCAGGGTTTCCAGCTTGACGCCGATGCTGTCGACCAGCGTGACGGCCGGCGCGGGCAGGGCCTTGCGCTGATTCTCCAGCCAGATTTCGGTTTGCAGGGGCAGGGCGGTGAGCGCCGTATCCGCCAGCGCCTCTGTCCGCACCCTTTTTTCGCCGGGAAGCATGGCGACCAGCAGCAGGGCCGCCAGCATCGCCCCCAGCGCGATCATCACCCCGGTCGTGCCCAGCGGGGTCACGAAACCCGCCACTGCGCTGCCGATCAGGACCGCAGTCACCGCCCAGAAGGCATATTTGACCTTCCGCATCAGCGCCGCGTTGCGCCGCTGCCGGGCCCGCGCCGACAGGCTTTGCCCGCGCTCGCTATGGCGGCGCAGAACCGCCTCCGCATCGGCCAGCACGCGGTCGGAACGGCTCATCCCCTCACGCCTCGATGGAACTCAGCAACGGATTGTCGGCACGGGCCTGGCTTGCCGCCTGCGCCTGCCCTTCGGCGCGCGCGATATAGCCCTTGGACTTCTCGACCTCGTTCGACAGCGTGTTCACCGTCGTCTTCATATTCTCCAGCGCCTTCAGCTTGAACGTGTCGATATTGTCCATCGTGTCGTAGATATTCTGAAAGGCGCGTTGCAGCGTCTCGATGGGAATGGTGCTGGATGCGGCCTGCTCGTGAATCTGCGCCGTCTGGTTCTTCAGCATCTCGCCGGTCGAATCGATCATGTTCGCGGTCGTCGTGTTGAGCGCGGTGATCTGTTCCAGCACCAGCTTCTGCCCGACCAGCGCCTGCGCCACGGTGACGGCGGTGCGCAGCGCGGCGACGGTCGTGGTGCTGGCGCGGTCGACGCCCTTCACCAGCTCGACATTGTTCTTCTTGACGAGGTCCAGCGCCAGATAGCCCTGCACCGTCACCGCCATCTGCGTCAGCAGGTCCTGCGTGCGCTGGCGGATGTAGAAGAGCGCGCTCTCCCGGATCGCCTTGGCTTTCGCGGCGTCGGTCGAATCCAGTTCCAGCGCCTTGGCTTCCAGCCGGGCGTCGAGCGTCTTGCTGATGTGGATCATCTGCTCCAGACGGCCCATCGTCTGCCACATATTCTGCCGCTCTACATCGATCGCGGCATTGTCCTTGATCAGCACGTCCTTGCCGCTGGCGAGGGAGCCCAGGATCGAATTGATATGGCTCTGCGCGCTCTTGTAGCTGTCGAAATAGTCGCGCATCCGGTTGCCGAAGGGGATGAGGCCGAACAGCTTCTTCGGCGCGGTCAGGCTGCCGCGCTTGCCGGGGTCGAGATCCTCGATGGTCCGGCGCAGCTCCGCCAGGTCGACGCCGACCTTGTTGTCGCTGTCCATCGCCCGCACCGGCCGGTCGAGGAATCGGTTGCTGTGCCCGGCCGCCTCCGCGATTTCCTTGCGCCCCATATTGGTGAGCTGGTCGACCCGCTGGCCGAATTCGGGCGAATTGGCGTCCTGCGCGACCAGATCGTCGATGAAGGCATCGACCTTCTCGTCCAGCTTCGACCGTTTCTCGTCATCCAGCGGCACCAGCCCGGCGGCCTTTTCGGGCGCGACCGGCGGCACCGGGTCGGGCGGCGTCAGGTTCAGCGTGTCGCCAGAGGTCGTGGCGGTGGCGGTCGGCGCGGTCGAAGCCATGTCATCTCCCAGGGGCCAAGGGCGGTTCGAACTGTTATATGTGCATAGAACAGTTGGCCCGCAAGTCCATGATGCGAGCTATAAAGCCTCCGCGCTTGCCATTGCAATCGCCCGGCGCGCGGCTAGCATGGCCGAAAGGACGAAGGAGGGCGCATGAGCGACGGACCGGACGAACAGAGGATCGCAGCCGTGGCGGCCGATCCGCGCTATGCCCGGCTGGTGGCGCGTCGGGCGAAGATCGGCTGGCTGTTGTCCGCCATCATCTTCTTCGCTTTCGTCGGTTATCTGTTGCTGATCGCCTTCGACAAGGCGCTGCTGGGCATGCCCGTCGGCCCGGGCGTGACGTCGATCGGCATTCCGGTCGGGCTTGGCCTCATCCTGCTCGCGATTGCGCTGACCGGCGTTTATGTCGCCTATGCCAACCGCCACCATGACGCCCGGATGGCGGCCCTCCTGATCGACCACGGCTTCCAGGATCGCGTCGCATGAAGGCTTGGCTTGCCGCGCTTGCCACCGCCTCCATCATGCTTCTCCCGCTCCCCGCGTTCGCAGCGGCGCTGGAGGGGGAGGCGCAGCGCCAGCCCGTCAACTGGGTCGCGATCCTCATGTTCGTCGCCTTTGTCGGGCTGACGCTCTGGATCACCAAGGCGGCGGCGGCGCGCACCCGTACCGCTTCCGATTTCTATACGGCGGGGGGCGGGATCAGCGGTTTCCAGAACGGTCTCGCCATGGCAGGCGACTATATGTCGGCGGCCTCCTTCCTCGGCATTTCGGCGCAGATCTTCAACGACGGCTATGACGGTCTGATCTATTCCACCGGATTTCTGGTCGGCTGGCCGATCCTGCTGTTCCTGATGGCGGAACGGCTTCGCAATCTTGGGCGCTTCACCTTTGCCGATGTCGCCTCCTACCGCTTCGCCCAGCCGCCGGTGCGTAGCTTCGCGGCGGTCAGCACGCTGTTGGTCGTCAGCTTCTACCTGATCGCGCAGATGGTGGGGGCGGGGCAGCTCATCAAATTATTGTTCGGCCTGCCCTATGCCGTGGCGGTGGTGATCGTCGGCGCGCTGATGATGCTCTATGTCCTGTTCGGCGGCATGCGCGCGACGACCTGGGTGCAGATCATCAAGGCGGTGCTGCTGCTGGGCGGCGCCAGCTTCATGGCGCTGATGGTGCTGGCGCAGATGGGCTTCAGCCTTGAAGCGCTGTTCGCCCGCGCGGTGGAGGTGAAGCGCCAGGCCGCCCTGTCCGGCGGGGCGACCATGGCCGAAGCGGCGGAACGGGGGCGGTCCATCATGGCGCCGGGCAATTTCATCAAGGACCCCGTCTCGGCCATTTCCTTCGGCCTCGCGCTGATGCTGGGGACGGCGGGCCTGCCGCACATATTGATGCGTTTCTTCACCGTTCCGGATGCGAAGGAAGCGCGCAAGTCGGTGCTCTGGGCGACCGGGTGGATCGGCTATTTCTACATCCTGACCTTCATCATCGGTTTCGGCGCGATCGTGCTGGTGGGAACGGAGCCCAGCTATCTGGACGGGGAGGGCGCGCTGCGCGGCGGCGGCAACATGGCGGCGATCCATCTGGCCCATGCGATCGGCGGCAATGCCTTTCTGGGCTTCATTTCGGCGGTGGCCTTCGCGACCATCCTCGCCGTGGTGGCGGGGCTGACGCTCTCGGCGGCGTCGGCGGTCAGCCATGATCTCTACGCCACGGTGTTCAAACATGGCCGGGCGGGTTCGGCGGACGAACTGCGCGTGTCGCGGTTGACCACGCTGGCGCTGGGCGCGCTGGCGGTGCTGTTGGGGCTGGTGTTCGAGAAGCAGAATGTGGCGTTCATGGTCAGCCTTGCCTTCGCGCTGGCGGCGTCGGGCAATTTCCCGGTGCTGATCCTCTCGCTGCTCTGGAGCGGGTGCACCACCCGTGGCGCGGCATGGGGCGGGACCATCGGCTTGCTGACCGCCTTCGTGCTGACCCTGCTGTCCCCCGCGGTCTGGACGGCCACCTTCGATCTGGGACCGGCGCCTTTTCCGTACAGCTCGGCGGCGATCTTTTCGGTTCCGGCGGGTTTCCTTTCGATCTGGCTGATCTCGCTGCTCGACCGCTCGCCCCGCGCGGCGGTGGACAAGGCGGGCTATCCGGCGCAGCGGGTGCGGGCGGAAACGGGGATCGGCGCCTTCGCCGCGTCGGACCACTGAACGCTTCCGCCGGCCGTCGCGCCGCCCTTGCCGCAGCGCGTCATTTCCTGTAGGGGCGCGCCCGATAGTCCTGAGCAGGCGCGGTGCCGGCCGGGAAACCTTAAATCCCGAAGGCAGTTGCATGTCCCTGCGTAACATCGCGATCATCGCGCACGTCGACCATGGCAAGACCACGCTCGTCGACCAGCTTTTCCGCCAGTCCGGCACCTTCCGCGACAACCAGCGCGTCGAGGAACGGGCGATGGATTCGAACGACCTGGAAAAGGAACGCGGCATCACCATCCTGGCGAAGCCCACCTCGGTCGAATGGAACGGCACCCGCATCAACATCGTCGACACGCCCGGCCACGCCGACTTCGGCGGCGAGGTGGAGCGCATCCTGTCCATGGTCGACGGCGTGATCCTGCTGGTCGATTCGTCGGAAGGCGCGATGCCGCAGACCAAGTTCGTGACCGGCAAGGCGCTGGCCCTGGGTCTTCGCCCCATCGTCGTCGTCAACAAGATCGACCGCCCGGACGAACGCATCCAGGAAGTGCTGGACGAGGTGTTCGACCTGTTCGTGACGCTGGACGCCACCGACGAGCAGCTCGACTTCCCGGTGCTCTATGCGTCGGGCCGCAACGGCTATGCCAATGAAGACCCGTCGCTGCGTTCGGGCACGCTGGAGCCGCTGTTCCAGAAGATCGTCGACCATGTGCCGCCTCCGGCGCTGGACGAAGATGCGCCGTTCAGCTTCCTGGTGACGCTGCTCGACCGCGACAACTTCCTGGGCCGCATCCTGACCGGCCGGGTCAATTCCGGCACGCTGAAGGTCAACCAGCCGATCCACGCCATCGACGCCGACGGCAATGTGCTGGAAACCGGCCGCGCCTCGAAGATCCTGTCCTTCCGTGGACTGGACCGCGTGCCGGTGGAAGAGGCGAAGGCGGGCGACATCATCAGCCTTGCGGGCCTGACCGTCGCCACCGTGGCGAACACCATCGCCGATCCGTCGATCAACACCGCGATCAAGGCCCAGCCGATCGATCCGCCGACCCTGTCGATGCGCTTTGCGGTGAACGATTCGCCCATGGCGGGCCGCGAAGGCAGCAAGGTGACGAGCCGCATGATCCGCGACCGCCTGATGCGCGAAGCGGAAAGCAATGTCGCGATCAAGGTGACCGAATCGGCCGACAAGGACAGCTTCGAAGTTGCCGGTCGCGGCGAACTCCAGCTTGGCGTCCTCATCGAAACCATGCGCCGCGAAGGCTTCGAACTCGGCATCTCCCGCCCCCGCGTGCTGTTCGGCGAGGATGAGAACGGCAACAAGACCGAACCCTATGAAACCGTCGTCATCGACGTGGACGATGAATTTTCCAGCACGGTCGTCGACAAGATGAACCAGCGCAAGGCGGAAATGACCGACATGCGCCCATCGGGCGGCGGCAAGACCCGCATCACCTTCTCGGCGCCCTCGCGCGGCCTGATCGGCTATCATGGCGAATTCCTGTCCGACACGCGCGGCACCGGCATCATGAACCGGCTGTTCGAAAAATACGGCCCGCACAAGGGCAATATCGAAGGCCGCAAGAATGGCGTGCTGATCTCCAACGGCGCGGGCGAGGCTGTGGCCTACGCCCTTGGCCCGCTGGAAGAACGCGGCATATTGATGGTCGGGGTGGGCGAGGCGCTCTACGAAGGCATGATCATCGGCCAGAACGCCAAGCCGGAAGACCTGGAAGTCAACCCGATGAAGTCGAAGGCGCTGACCAACTTCCGCGCTTCGGGCAAGGACGACAGCATCCGCCTGACCCCGCCCTGGAAGATGACGCTGGAACAGGCCATCGCCTATATCGACGACGATGAAATGGTCGAGGTGACGCCGAAGAATATCCGCCTGCGCAAGCGCTATCTCGACCCGAACGAGCGCAAGCGCATGTCGCGGGCCAAGGCTGCCGCCTGACCGGATTTCGATGGATGAGAAAAGGGCCGGCGTCGCGAGACGCCGGCCCTTTTTGCTTCGGGAGTCTGACGATGGCCAATCCAAGACATTCCCCTCCCGCAGGCGGGAGGGGTTAGGGGTGGGCGCGAGCGTAGCGAGCTTCTGACTTAGCCGTTGCAAAACAGCGCAGATGCCGCGTCAGCCCACCCCCTAACCCCCTCCCGCCTGCGGGAGGGGGAATGTCCGCAATCCACCCGGACATCTCGCCCAAACGCATTTGCACCATCGTAAAGTTACTGGCGTAAAGCTACTGGCCTCGCCGTTGCGGCGTCTCTATGGTCGCGCCGTTCGTTCTTCCCGCGAAAGCTTTTCATGCATCTTCTCATTGGCCTAGCCGGTATCGCGCTGATCCTTGCCATTGCCTTCGCCCTTTCCTCCGACCGCCGCGCCATCCGGCTTCGCGTCGTGGGCGCGGCTTTCCTGCTGCAGGCGGGCATTGCGCTGCTGGTGCTCTATGCCCCCGCCGGGCGCGCCGTGATCGCGGGTATGTCGCACGGCGTCGCCAATCTGCTCGGCTATGCGCAGGCGGGAACGGACTTCATCTTCGGCCCGCTCGCGAAACCGGAGATCGGCGGCGCGAGCTTCGCCATCGCCGCGCTGCCTGTCATCATCTTCTTCGCCAGCCTGGTGTCGATCCTCTATCATCTGGGCATCATGCAGCAGATCGTGCGCTGGGTCGGCGGCGCGATCGAGAAGGTGACGGGCGTGTCCAAGGTCGAAAGCCTCTGCGCCGCCGCCAATATCTTCGTGGGGCAGAGCGAGAGCCCGCTCGTCATCCGCCCCTATCTGGCGGGCCTGACCCCGCCCCAACTCTTCGCCGTCATGACCAGCGGCATGGCGGGCGTCGCGGGCACGATCCTGGCCGCCTATGCCTCGATGGGGATCAAGATCGACTATCTGCTGGCGGCCAGCTTCATGTCCGCGCCCGGCGGCCTGCTGATGGCGAAGATCATGATGCCCGACGAGCCGGAGCGCGAGCCCGAACTCCCCCTGGGCGATCATCCCGAAGTCGTCCTGCCCGAAAGCCGGATCGGCGACACCGGCCCCGCCGCGCTGCTGCCGGGGGGAACGCCGGGCGAACCGATGCCGCCCGCCACCCATGACGAGGAAAAGCCCGCCAACCTCATCATGGCCGCAGCCCAGGGCGCGCAGACCGGGGTGAAGCTGGCCGTCGCGGTCGGCGCCATGGTGCTGGCCTTCGTGGCGCTGGTGGCGCTGGCGAACGGCATCCTCGGCGGCGTCGGCGGCTGGTTCGGCTATCCCGACCTCAGCTTCCAGCAACTGCTCGGCTATCTCTTCTCTCCGGTCATGTATCTGCTCAACATTCCCTGGAATGAGGCGCAGATCGCGGGCGGGCTGTTCGGCACCAAGGTCGTGCTCAACGAGTTCGTCGCCTATATCAATCTCGGCCAGGCGCAGGGCGCGCTGTCGCCGGCGACCGTCGCCATCGTCACCTTCGCGCTCTGCGGCTTCGCCAATTTCAGTTCGATCGCGATCCAGATGGCCGTCACCGGCAATCTCGCGCCCAACCAGCGGCCGGTGATCGCCCGGCTGGGGCTAAAGGCGCTGGTGGCGGGCAGCCTCGCCAATCTGATGAGCGCGGCGCTGGCGGGCCTGATGCTCAGCCTGCGATGATCGTTCCGATTCTATAACGAAAGTTCTACCCGTCGCTGGCAGGATCGGCTATGGTTAACGCATGGGGGCGAAACGCATATTCGGACTGACGGCCATGCTGTCGGTGGTGATGGCAGCGGCGCCGGCTGGGGCGCAAGCGCCGAAGCCGGGCAGGCTGGAAAGCTACAAGGACTGGACCATCGGTTGCGACAACGGCAACCGGTGCGAGGCAGTCTCGCTGCTGCCAGAAGGCGGCGACTGGCCCGATGCGCCGGTCATGCTGGGGATCGCGCGAGGGGCGGGGGCCGACGCCGATCCCGAAATCCGGGTCAGCCGGGACGCAAAGGGCCGGGAGGCGCTGGACTTCCTGATCGACGGGCGAAAGCTTGCCCGCGTGGCGAGCGTGGACGGCGAAGCCAGCCTGGAAGGGCCGCAGGCGTCCGCACTGGCCATTGCCATGGCGAAGGGCGGACGCATGGAGATCCGCGCCGGCGCGAGGGCGATCGACCGTCCGTCGCTCGCCGGCTTGACCGCTGCGCTCCGTTATATGGATGCGAAGCAGGGCAGGGCGGGCACCATGGCGGCCCTCGTCGCGACGGGACCGCTCGCACGCAGCGCCGTGCGTCCCGCGCCTGCCATCCCCACGATCCGGCGCGCAGCCGTACCCGGCGGCGCGCAGCCGCCCGCGCTCTGGCGGGAGGAACTGACGGCACTCGGCACCTTCACGGGTTGCGCCGACGAGATGAGGGGCGCATCCTCTCCTCCCGAGTTGCACCGGCTGTCGAAGACCGAGACGCTGGTTCTGGTGCCCTGCGGCGCCGGGGCCTATAATTTCACATTCGTCCCCGCGATCGCCACCGGCATTCCCGGCCGCCGAACCTTCCGCTTCGCCGGCTTCGACTATCAGCCGGGCTGGAGCGAGGAGGCCGGCCATCCCATGCTGGTCAATGCAGGCTGGGCGCCGGAGACCTCCACCTTGCAAAGCTATGCCAAGGGCCGGGGCCTGGGCGATTGCGGGGGTAGTGAAACCTATGTCTGGGACGGTTCGCGCTTCCGCCTGGTAGAGGCGAGTGCGATGGGGGAATGCCGCGGCGCCTGGCACTGGATCACCACATGGTCGGCCAAAGTGACGGACTGAAGGCCGGAATTTCCTGTCGATTCGCCGTGCCGCCGCCCTGGCTTCTTTTTTCGCGCCTGGAAATCGCCCCTTAGGCTTCTGCCAATATCAGCGAGAACAGCTCGTCCGCATCGCTCCATTCGCGCACCGGCTCCCATCCCCCGGCGCGCAGCAGCAGCCTTTCGTCGCGCGCGCCATATTTGTGGCTGCTTTCGGTATGGATCGTCTCGCCCACGGCCATGCGGAAGCATTGGCCCGCGACGTGGAAGTGAAGCGGCCGCACCGCCTCCAGATGCATTTCGATCCGGGCCTTGTCGTCGTTCCAGATGGCGCGATGGAGGAAGCCGTCCAGCGGCAGGTCGCCCTCCAGTTCCCGATTGATGCGCGCGATCAGATTGAGGTTGAACGCAGCCGTCACCCCCGCGGCATCGTCATAGGCGGCGACCAGCCGGTCACGGTCCTTGATCCGGTCCATGCCGATCAGCAGCATCGCGTCCTTGCCCAGCAGGCGCCGCATTGCCCGCAACAGGTCCACCGCCGAATCGGGTTCCATATTGCCGATGGTCGACCCGGGGAAGAAGCCGAGGCGCGGCAGCCCCTCTATCGCCGCCGGCAAGGCTAGTTCGCCGTTGAAGTCGCCCACCACCGGCAAGACCGGCAGCCCCGGAAAGGCCGACGCCAATTCAGCGCTCGAAGCGCGAAGAAAGTCGCCGCTGATGTCGATCGGCACATAGGCGGCTGGATCGATGGCGCGCAGCAGATGCGGGGTCTTGCGCGAACTGCCTGCACCGAACTCCACCACCGCCTGCCCCGCGCCGATGGCGGCGGCGAAATCCGCGCCATGCCGTTCCAGCAGGGCGGTTTCCGTGCGCGTCGGATAATATTCCGGCAGGTCCGTGATCGCTTCGAACAGTTCCGACCCGCGCCGGTCGTAGAACCAGATGGGCGGGGTCGCCTTGGGCTCGCGGGACAGGCCCTCGATAATGTCCCGCCGGAAGGCCGGGTCAGGCGCGCGCAGGGACAGCGGGGCATCTTCGGTCAGCAGCATCGCGTCAAAGATCCTTTGCCAGCCGCAGTCCGGTGAACTGCCAGCGTTGATGGGGGTAGAAGAAATTGCGGTAGCTTGCCCGCATATGGCCGCGCGGCGTGGCGCAACTGCCGCCCTTCAGCACGAACTGCCCCGACATGAACTTGCCATTATATTCGCCCACCGCGCCGTCCGCCGCGCGGAAGCCGGGATGCGGGCGATAGGCGCTGCCCGTCCACTCCCATACATCCCCGAACATCTGCGTCAGCGTGGAGCCGCCATCCGCCGCGCGAGGGCGGGGGCAAGCCGGACCGTCCAACTGGTTCCCGCTGGTCGGCGCGACATTGAGGGCGGCGCTTTCCCATTCCGCCTCGGTGGGAAGGCGCGCCCCCGCCCATCGGGCATAGGCATCCGCTTCATAAAGACTGATATGGCTGACGGGCGCGGCGGTATTGACCGGCTTGCGACCGTCCAGACCGAAGCGCGTCCAGCCTTGCTCGCCCCGCCGCCAGTATAGCGGCGCCTCGACCCGTTCGGCCTGCACCCATGCCCAGCCGTCGGACAGCCAATGGGCGGCGTCGGCATAGCCGCCATCCTCGATGAAGGCGATCCATTCGCCATTGGTTATCGGCCTGTGCGCCAGGGCATGCGGGTGGAGCACCGTCTTGTGGCGGGGGGTCTCGCAATCGAAGGCAAAATCGCTTTTGCCGTCATCGCCGATCTCGACCAGCCCCTGCCGGCCCTCGATCCAGTGGAGAGGGCCGGGGACGGGCGCAGGCAGCGCATTGGGCGCGTCGTACAGCGCCGGTTCCAGCGGATTGAGCGACAGAAGATGCTGCACGTCGGTCAGCAGCAGTTCCTGATGCTGCTGCTCATGGTGAAGGCCCAGCAACACCAGCGCCTGCACATCGGGCATCAGCATCGGCAGGGCGGTGGTCAGCGCCTCGTCGACTTGGGCGCGATAGGCGCGGATTTCCTCCAGCGTCGGCCGTGTCAGCATGCCCCGCATCGGCCGCGCATGCCGTGGACCTTCGGCCTCATAATAGCTGTTGAAAAGATAGGCGTAATGCGGATCGAAGGGTACATAGCCCGCCACATGATCGCGCAGGACGAAAGTTTCGAAGAACCAGCTTACATGCGCCAGATGCCATTTGGCGGGGGATGCGTCGGGCATGGACTGGACCGTCGCGTCCGCATCGGACAGCGGCGCGGCAAGCGCTTCGCTCAGCGCCCTGACCTCGCGATAGCGGGTGATGAGGTCGATCTGGCTCGGTACGGTCCGGCTTCTTGCCATGCATGCCCCTTCGATACGGTTGCGCCGCTCTCCTGGAATAATCGCATGAAGGGGCGGATCGGTTCCGGCCGGGCCGTTTCGCCGTCCTTCGATGATTGCGCATGGGGACGATGGGAATGGCTGGACAAGGGCCCGCCGCTTGCCCAAATGATGGGCCTGTCATGACCAAGCGCATCCTTCTCATCGTTTCGGGCGGCATCGCCGCCTATAAGTCGCTGGAACTGGTGCGGCTGCTGCGCAGGCGCGGCATCGCGGTGCGGGCGGTGCTGACGGAAAGCGCGGAGAAATTCGTGACGCCGCTGTCGCTGGGCGTGCTGACCGAGGATCATGTCTATGGCGACATGTTCGACCTCAAGGAAGAGCGCGAGATCGGGCATATCCAGCTTTCGCGGCAGGCCGATCTGGTCGTGGTCGCGCCGGCGACGGCGAACATCCTGGCCAAGATGGCGGGCGGCATTGCCGACGATCTGGCGACGACGCTGCTGTTGGCGACCGACAAGCCGGTGCTCGCCGTTCCCGCCATGAACGTTCGGATGTGGCACCATGCCGCGACCCGGCGGAATGTCGCACAGCTCAAGGCCGATGGCGTGCATGTGATGGAGCCGGACAGTGGTGAAATGGCCTGCGGGGAATTCGGCAAGGGCCGCCTGCCCGATCCGGAAGCGATCGCGGCGGAGGTGGCGCGGCTGCTCGCCCGGCCGCTCGTCGCCGATCCGCTGGCCGGGCAGCCGGACTTCGAAACGGCCGACGCGCCGCTCGCCGGACGGCATGTGCTGGTGACGGCCGGCCCGACGCATGAGCCGATCGACCCGGTCCGTTACATCGCCAACCGGTCCTCCGGCAAGCAGGGCTTCGCCATAGCGGCGGCGGCGGCGCGGGCCGGCGCGCGGGTGACATTGGTGGCGGGGCCGGTGCACCTGCCGACGCCGGCCGGCGTGACCCGCGTCGATGTGGAAACCGCGCGGGAGATGCTGGCCGCGGTGGAGGCGGCCCTGCCCGCCCATGCGGCGATCATGGTGGCGGCGGTGGCCGACTGGCGCACGGCGGACGCTGCGGATCAGAAGCTCAAGAAGGATGGATCGGGCAAGCCGGCGCCCTTGGCCCTGGTCGAGAATCCGGACATTCTCGCCACGCTGGGCAAACATGCGCAGCGTCCCGCCCTGCTGGTCGGCTTTGCCGCCGAGACGCAGAAGATCGCTGAACATGCGCAGGCGAAGCTGGCGCGCAAGGGCGCCGACTGGATCGTCGCGAATGACGTGTCGGGGCCGCCCGGCTCAAGCGTGATGGGCGGCGATTCCAACAGCGTGCACATCGTTTCGAAGGATGGCGTCGAGAGCTGGGACCATCTGCCCAAGGACGCCATCGCCACCCGCCTGATAGAAAAGGTCGCCCATGTCCTCTCCTCTTCCGCCCATTGAAATTCGCCTGAAGCGCCTGCCCCATGGCGCGGGCCTGCCGGCGCCGGCCTATGCCACGGCGCATGCGGCGGGGATGGACGTCGTGTCGGCGGAGGACATCATCCTTGTGCCCGGCGGCCGGCATGCGGTGGCGACCGGCTTTGCCATGGCGATTCCCGAAGGTTATGAAGTGCAGGTGCGGCCGCGTTCCGGCCTGGCGCTGAAACATGGGATCAGCCTGCCCAATACGCCGGGGACGATTGACGCCGATTATCGCGGCGAGCTGAAGGTCATATTGATCAATCTGGGCGAAGAACCCTTTGTGATCGCGCGGGGCGACCGGATCGCGCAACTGGTCGCCGCGCCGGTGCAGATGGCGCGCTTTGCCGAAGTCGAGGAACTGGACGAGACGATCAGGGGCGCAGGGGGATTCGGATCGACGGGGGTTCGATCCCAATGACGCCCCTGGCCCTCACGGACGATCAGCTTGAGCGCTATGCCCGCCATATCGTGCTGAAGGAGATCGGCGGCGCGGGGCAGGCGCGGCTGTTGTCGGCGGATGTGGCCGTCGTGGGGGCGGGCGGGATCGGCAGCCCGGCCATCCTCTATCTCGCCGCGGCGGGCGTGGGCACGATTCGGGTGATCGATGACGATGCGGTCGCCCTCTCCAATCTGCAGCGGCAGGTGCTGTTCGGCACTGACGAGATCGGAGCGCCCAAGGCCGAAAGCGCGATGGCGGCGGTCGCGCGGCTCAATCCGGACGTGAAGCTGATCCCCATCAACGCCCGCATCGACGCGGGCAATGCCGCGCTGATGCTGCGGGATGCCGATGTGGTGCTGGATGGCTGCGACAGTTTCGCGACGCGGCTGGCGGTGGCGGACTGCACGCAGAAGCTGCGGATTCCGCTGGTGTCGGCGGCGGTCGGGCCGTTCGAGGGGCAATTGGCCACATATCGCGGTTGGGAGGCGGGCAAGCCCTGCTATCGCTGTCTGGTCGGGTCGCCGCAGGACGCGCCGGAGCGGAACTGTTCCGAAACCGGCGTGATCGGGGCGCTGACAGGGGTGATCGGCAGTCTGGCGGCGCTGGAGGTGATCCGCGCGCTTGTGCCCTTCGGCGATGACATGGCGGGGCGCTTGCTGCTGGCCGATCTGTTGTCGATGCGGTTTCGGACCGTGGCGGTGCCGAAGGATCCCGCCTGCCAGGGTTGCGCCGTGGAACTATGCGCGAGCTGAGGATCATCGTCGCGACGGCGGATGCGGAACGGCTGCGCGGAGCCTTGGTGATCGCGGCGGCTCAGGCGGCGCTGGGCGGCGGCGCGGCGCTGTTCCTGCAACTGGACGCGGTGAGCTTGCTGCGAGCGCCTCCGGAAGCGCCCTGCGACGAAGCGCATCGGGCATCGGGGCTGCCTTCGCTGGCGATGGTGATCGAAGAGGCATTGGGCTTGGGCGTGATCCTGCTTGCCTGTCAGAGCGGACTTGCGCTGTGCGGAATGACTGCCGATGATTTGCCGCAGGGCGTTGAGGTCGGCGGCCCGATGGGGTTCTTGCAGCAGACCGGCGAAGAGGCCCGGCTGATCTTTGCCTGAGCCGGTCGGCTGGCTCGGCTGGTCGGAAGCGGACGATTGCGACGCTTTCCTGAAGGCACAGCATGCTCATGCGAAAGCAGGCGCCCGGATCGGGCGGCGATGATGCACGGAAGGGAGGGCCGGGCCTGCCTGCGCAGGAGCAGGCTTCCTTCAGGGAAAGCAGAAGCTCCGCTCCCTGACCGCATTCAGTCAGCCCCCTACCAGGCCAGCCGGTACTTCACGCCCATGGCCTGGGCCAGTTGCCGCTGCCGCCGCTCGACCGCTTCTCCGAACAGATCGGCGTCCACGCTGCGCAGCCGCAGTTCGAGCACATTGCCCTCCATCTCCAGGCGGGAGGCGAGCAAAGGCCCCTCCACGCCTCCGGACAACCGCTGCCCCAATCTGATCGCCAGACCCCATAAGGTCGCTCGCTGAAGCGCTTCGGGCGGGGCCAGCCGCTCGATGCCGGGCGGCGTCGACAGGCCGCCGCCAAAATTGCTGTGCAGCGCCTGGGCCAGCATGGCTCGCTCGGCCGCGTTGATGCCGACCCAATTGCTGTGCAGCGCGATCTCGACGCCCCGGTCCGACCGGAAATCGGGATTGGCGCGCCACCCGACATCGGCCAACAGGCAGGCCGCCCGGCGAATCCGCCGCCACGCGCTGCCGTCCTCCAGGAACAGCGGCGCGATCCAGCGCTCGATCATGTCGCCATGGCCGGTAAAGCGCGCCTGCGCTTCGCCTTCGGCCTCCGCCGCGATCAGCAGCGGATCATGTGCCTGAATATCCGGGGGCAGATCGCTGAACAGCAGCCCCTCGCGCAGGCCATAGGCCGACACGACCAGCCTGCTCGACCTCAACTGGCGCACGATCACCGACAGCAGCGCCGCCGCATCCGGCAGGGTCGGCACGCGCGATCCGGTGATCTGGGGAATATCCTTGAACCGCGCCTTGCCGACATGGGACACGATGCGCGTCAATTGTTCGGCCCGCGCGGCAGGCATTTCATATTGGTGCACGACGGGAAGCGGGAACTGGGTCAATTCCATGTCGAACCGGGCCAGCGCGCGCCACGACCCGCCGACCAGATAGAAGGGCAGGCCGGCAGGCGCGTCCCAGCCCGCCTTGGCCAGCATCTTCCTGACCATTCGCTCCAGCACGGCCGGCCCCTTGGCGCGGATTTGCGGCAGGCGCAGCACGCCCAGCGGCAAGGACACCGTTTCATGCACGGCGCCGTCGCGGATTCGGGCCAGCTCAAGGCTGCCGCCGCCCAGATCTCCGACGATGCCGTCCGCGCCCGGAATGCCCGACAACACGCCATAGGCCGCGGCGACCGCCTCCTGCCCGCCGGACAGCAGCTCGACCTCCAGCCCCATGTCGCGGGCGCGCCGGATGAACTCGTCGCCATTTTCCGCGTCCCGCACCGCGGCGGTGGCGACGCAGCGCACCTCCTGCACCTCCATCTCGCGGCAGAGATGGGCGAAGCGGCCGATCGCGCGCAGCCCCCTGTCCATGGCTTCCGCCTCGATCCGGCCCGTCTTCCCCAGGGACGCGCCCAATCCCGCCATCACCTTTTCGTTGAAGAGGATGAAGGGGATGCGGCGCGGCCCGTCATAGACGACCAGCCGCACGCTGTTGGAACCGATGTCGATGATCGCCGTGCGCGCCTTCGCCTGATGCGGGGACGTCGCCATGCCGGGGGCGAGCGCCCGGACCTGGCTCAACATGGAATTCATGCCGTTCAGGCCCGCCCGCGCAGGCGCAGCGTCGGCACCGCTTCGCTGTCCAGCGCGGCGCCACGGCCCGAAAGGGACGGGTTGGTCATGAAATAGCGGTGCAGGTTGAACGGCCGGTCGCCCGCCTCGACGCGGCTGTAATGGCCGTCGCTGTCCAGCACCCAGCTCTGTTCGGTGTCGATCAGGTTGGCGACCATCACCTGGTCCAGAATCTGGTCGTGCACGGTCGGATTTTCGACCGGCGCCAGGAACTCCACGCGCCGGTCGAAATTGCGCGGCATCCAGTCGGCCGAACTGATGAACACCTTCGCGCCATTATTGGGCAGCGCCTTGCCATTGCCGAAGACGGTGATCCGGCTATGTTCAAGAAAGCGGCCGACCACCGACTTCACCCGGATATTTTCCGACATGCCCGGCACGCCCGGCCGGAGGCAGCAGATGCCCCGCACGATGAGTTCGATCTGCACGCCTGCATTGCTCGCCGCATAGAGCTTTTCCATGATCGCCGGGTCCACCAGCGAATTCATCTTCGCCCAGATGGTTCCCGGCCGCCCGGCGCGGACATGCTCTATCTCCGCATCGATCAGGTCGCACAGGCGGTTGCGCAGGTCGCGGGGCGACATCACCAGCTTTTCCAGCCGCTGCGGCTCGACATAGCCGGTGATGTAATTGAACAGCGCCGCCGCATCGCGCCCATAGGCCGGATCGGCGGTGAAGAAGCTGAGGTCGGTGTAGATGCGCGCCGTCACCGGATGATAATTTCCGGTGCCGAAATGGCAGTAGGTGCGGAACGCCTCCCCCTCCCGCCGGACGACCATCGACACCTTCGCATGGGTCTTCCAGTCGATGAAGCCATAGACCACCTGCACGCCCGCGCGCTCCAGCGCATCGGCCCACATCAGGTTCTGCTCCTCGTCGAAACGGGCTTTCAGCTCCACCACCGCGGTCACGGACTTGCCTGCCTCGGCCGCGTCGATCAGCGCGCGGATGATCGCGGACTGCTTGCCCGCGCGATACAGCGTCTGCTTGATCGCCACGACATCGGGGTCCGACGCCGCCTGCTTCAGGAAGGACACCACCACGTCGAAGGCTTCATAGGGATGGTGGACGACGATGTCCTTCGCCCGGATCGCGGCAAAGCAATCCCCGCCATATTCGCGGATGCGTTCCGGGAAGCGGGGGGCATAGGGCTCGAACTTCAGGTCCGGCCGATCCTCCTCGACGACGCCGGACAGGTCGCCGATGCCGACGAACCCTTCCACCTCCGCGATGATCGCCTCATGGCCCTGGAGCATGTCCTGCAACATCTCCTCGACCGGCTCGGGAATGCGTTCCTCTATCTCCATGCGGATCACGCGGCCCCGGCGGCGGCGCTTGATGGCGCTGCGGAAATAGCGGACCAGATCCTCCGCCTCTTCCTCTATCTCTATGTCGCTGTCGCGGATGATGCGGAAAACGCCGCTGTTGCGGACGCGATAGCCGGGAAAGAGATCGGCCGAGAAGCGCCGGATCACCGCCTCCAGCGCCATATAGCGGGCCGTTTCGCCCGGCATCCGCACGAAGCGGGCGAGTGAGGACGGTATCATCACCAGCTCGCGAATCGGCTCCTTGTCCGACAGCCGCTCCAGGTCGAAGACGATCGACAGCCCCTGATTGGGGATGAAGGGGAAGGGGTGCGCCGGGTCCAGCGCCTGCGGCGTCAGGATCGGGAAGACCTGCGTCAGGAAATGATCGCGCAGCCAGTTCTCGCAGGAGGGGTCGAGCGCGGTGGACGGGCCGATCACCTCTATCCCCACCTGCCCCAGCTCGCCGTGCAACGCCCCCCACACTTTCTGCTGCGCACCCATCAGCCGCGCCGTCTCATCCGTGATGGCGGCAAGCTGCTGCGCCGGGGTCAACCCGTCAGCGGAGCGCATGTCGACATCCTGCAATTGCTGCCCCTTCAGGCCCGCCACGCGCACGGAGAAGAACTCGTCCAGATTGGCGCCGGAAATCGACAGGAAACGCAGCCGCTCCAGCAGGGGATGCGCCCGGTTCATCGCCTCCTCCAGCACGCGCTGGTTGAAGGCCAGCCAGGACAGTTCCCGGTTGAAATAGCGGTCGCTGGGCAGGGTCAGGCTGGCGGAGGGGTCGGCTTCGGCCACATCTCTCTCATCGTTCGGAACCGGAGGATCAGTCCGGGACTATAGGCAAAAATCCCGCGTCTTGCAGGACATCTTTCGCCATAGCGGTAGAAATCTTACGTCCCGATGACAAAGCCGCCTCGTCCAGCAGGCGCGTCACGGCGGCGATGGCGGCATAGCTGCGCTCGATCCGCCGCAGCAGCCATTCGGGCAGGTCGGCGGCATAGCTTGCCCCGGCCGACGCCAGGGACCGCTCGATCAGGGCGCGGGCCAGCGCCTCGTCCGGCTGCTCCAGCGCGACATGCGGCGCCGCCGCCAGCCGGGACCGCAGGTCGGGAAGGGCCACCTGCCATAGCGCGGGCGGCGCGTCCGCGATCAGCAGCAGCGGGCGCTGCGCCGTCTGCGCATCGTTCCAGGCGTTGAACAGCGCCTGCTCATCCTGCCGCTGTGCATCGTCGATCATCGTCCCGCCGCTCTGCGCGACGAAATGGCGGCCCAGCGTCGAACGGCCCGACAGGGGCGGCCCGCTCAGCACGCTGATCGCCAGCGGCCATCCCCGCCAGTTCTCCAGATGGCGGACGGCGATGCGGTTGGCGTCGCTGACCAGGAAATCCTCGCCGCTCGCCCGATCAGGCCGGTCGAACGGCAGGCTGATCTGTCTCATGGCGCCTTTCATTGCGCAGAGCCGGCTCCCGGTGTCCCACCCCTGCGGATGCGCAGCGTATTGCCGGACACGGCGACGTTATAGCCCTTCGCCGCCAGCGCTGCACGCAACATGTCTACCGTGCCGTCGAAGCTCACCTGCATGACCGACGTGCCGCCCAGCGCCAGGCTGCTCGTCGCCGCCGAACGCACGCCCGCGATGGAACGCACGGCGGCTTCGCCCTGCGCCACCGATCCGACGTCCGGGGTGTCGAACTGGATCGCGTAGCTGCCCGTGGTGGCGGCGGGCGTCGGCATGTCGAGCGTTTCCACCGGCAGATCGGCGGCATTTTCGATCTCCAGCGCATTGGGATCGACCGGCTCCTCGATGATCAGCGACGGATCGGGACGCAGGCGGCCGTCATTCAGCGCCTGGGTATAAAGCTGGTCGATCCGCTGCGTCGCCTGGTCCAGCATCTGCGGGATCGCGCTGTCGTTGGAGGCGCGCAGGGAAAAGCTGCCGATCAGGAAATTGTCGGGGCCGTAGCGCGCCGTGAAGGTGCCGGTCACCGGACCGCCCGGATATTGACGGTCGAGCCGTGCGATCGGGATCACCACGTCCGCCGCGCCATATTGGTCGAGCAGCACGCGCCACCACAGCCGCCCGCGCCGCCCGGTCTGCCCCGCATTCAGCAGGATCGGATCAGCGATCGACCCGGCCACGCGGACATAGTCGATCGCGCTGTCGCCGGTGCGGAAACGCGCCCAGGCCCGCTGCCATTCGTTGATCCGCTCATAGGACACGGCCGACCCGCCGTCCCACAGCACCGGGATCACCAGCAGGGGCGGGGACCGCATGACATTGCCGGTCACGCCCAGCAACTGGCCCGTCCGCGCCCGGTCGAACATGACGCCCAGCGTGGCGACATAGCGGGTGGGGCCCGCCTGCTCATATTCGATCTCGATGCCCGAAATCATGCCTTCAAGCTGCGAATCGGACAGGGCCGGCGCGCCGCTGCCGCCATGGGTCCGGGTCCACAGCATCTGCCACGCCCGCCGCTGCGCCAGCCGCCAGCCGGCCTTGCGCGCGCTGTCGGCATCCTTGGCGAAGACGTCGACCTTCACATGGCTCACCTGGAAATCGCCGCCGCTGGCGATGGGGGGCACGCCGCGCTCCCCCTCCATCTGCGCGACCAGCGCCGCAGCGGCGAGGCCAAGCATGATCGCGCCCAGTATCTGGATCGGGCGCGACGCTGCGCGGAACAGGTTCAAAGGCCGGAGGGACAGGCCACGAAGGACAGAAGGCACGTTCACGCGCGTCCTTTTGGCGAGATTTGCTTGCGCTGCCAAGCGGCAACCCATTTCCCGTTCCGTTTTCGCGCACAATGTGCGTTATTTGGCTTGCCGCATTTTCTTAAACCGTCAGATGTTTCCATCTGACTTGAAAATGCTTAGGGGCCACAGCCATGAGCGACACCGAATCCTACAGCTACGCCAAGGCTGGCGTCGACATCGCCGCGGGCAATGCGCTGGTTCGCGCCATCGCCCCGCTTGCCAAGGCCACCCGTCGCCCCGGCGCCGACGCGGAACTGGGCGGCTTCGGCGGTTTCTTCGACCTGAAGGCGGCCGGTTACGACGATCCGCTGCTGGTCGCGGCCAATGACGGCGTGGGCACCAAGCTGAAGCTCGCCATCGATCACAACGCCCATGACGGCGTGGGCATCGACCTGGTCGCCATGTGCGCCAACGACCTGATCGTGCAGGGCGCCGAACCGCTCTTCTTCCTGGACTATTATGCCACCGGCAAGCTGGAGAGCGGCGTCGCCGAACGCGTGATCGCGGGCATTGCGGAGGGCTGCAAGCAGGCCGGCTGCGCCCTTATCGGTGGAGAGACGGCGGAAATGCCCGGCATGTACGGGCCGGGCGACTATGACCTTGCCGGTTTCTGCGTCGGCGCGGTGGAGCGGTCCAGGGCGCTGACCGGCAACCGGGTCAAGGCGGGCGACGTGCTGCTGGGTCTCACTTCCTCGGGCGTGCACAGCAACGGCTTCTCGCTGGTGCGCCGCCTTGCCGCCGACAAGGGCTGGAAGCTCGACCGCCCGGCGATCTTCGATAATGAGGTGCTGCTGATCGATGCGCTGATGGCGCCGACGCGCATCTATGTGAAGTCGCTGCTGCCGCTGGTCCGGGCAGGCCGGATCAATGCGCTGGCCCACATCACCGGCGGCGGTCTGCTGGAGAATATCCCGCGCGTGCTGCCCGAAGGCTGTCATGCGGTTATCGACGCCGACGGCTGGGAACAGCCGCGCCTGATGGCTTTCCTCCAGGCGCAGGGCAATATCGAGCCGGAGGAAATGGCCCGCACCTTCAATTGCGGTGTCGGCATGGTGCTGGCGGTGGATGCGGATGCGGTGGACGCCGTGACGGCGGATCTGGAAGCAGCGGGCGAAACCGTGGTCCGCGTCGGCCTCGTGGAGGCGGGCGAAAAGGGCTGCACGGTCAAGGGCTCACAGGAAACATGGAGCGCCAGGGCCGACTGGACCGCCACGCATCTGGGGTAAGTCACTGAAACCCGTTCGTTTCGAGCGAAGTCGAGAAACGAAGTCACAAGGGTTCTCGACTTCGCGCGAACCGGACGGGGACTGCAAGTGAAGGCAAAGGTCGGCGTTCTGATTTCCGGACGTGGCTCGAACATGGCGGCGTTGCTCTATGCCGCCAGGCATCCGTCCTGCCCCTATGAGTTGGTGCTGGTCGCCGCCAACGATCCCGAAGCCCCCGGCCTGACCCTCGCCGCCGCCGAGGGCATCGCCACCTTCGCGCAGAGCCACAAGGGCCTGAAGCGCGCCGAATTCGACGCCATTATCGACAAGGCGTTGCGCGGGGCGGGCGCGGAATATGTCGCGCTGGCCGGCTATATGCGCCTCCTCTCGCCCGAATTCGTCGCCGGCTGGGAAGGCCGGATGCTGAACATCCACCCCAGCCTGCTGCCCAAATATAAGGGTCTCGACACCCATCGGAAGGCTTTGGACGCAGGCGATACCCATGCCGGCTGCTCGGTCCACATCGTCACGGCGGAACTGGACGATGGGCCGGTCCTTGGCCAGATCGAAGTCGCGATCCTGCCCGGCGACACCGCCGACAGCCTCGCCGCGCGCATATTGATGGCGGAACATCAGCTCTACCCGCGCACGCTGGCGGATTTCGTCACCCGCGAGCGCCAGCCCGAATGGCTGCTGAACAAAGTCCGTGAGCGCGCCCTGGCCCTGCCGCAGGCGGATGAGGTCACGTCCCACGGCATGCCCTGCTTCGGCATCGAAAAGGGCAAGAAATTCGCCTATTTCACGCAGGATCGTCATGGCGACGGCGTTATCGCCATCCTCGTCAAGACGACCGCGCCGGAAGAACAGGCGATGTTGATCGAAAGCGACCCCGCCCGCTATTACCGCCCCGCCTATTTCGGGGATGGCTGGGTCGGCATCCGGCTCGATCTGGGGGACACGGACTGGGACCAGATCAACGAACGGCTGGAGCGGAGCTGGCGGGAGGTCGCGCCCCGCAAACTCACCGCCCTGATGGACGCCGCCGACGAATTTTAACCCCGCTCTTTCCTTTCCAATGGCCCAACCCCACTATAGGCAGCCATGACCGACACCTCCCCCACTCCCGCCATAGAGATCGCCAACCTCACCAAGGTTTACAAGGGCGGCAAGCAGGCGCTCGACAACATCAACCTCTCCATCCCGCGCGGGCAGATTTACGGCCTGCTGGGGCCGAATGGCGCGGGCAAGTCGACCACCATCAACATCCTCGCCGGGCTGGTGAACAAGACCAGCGGCACGGCGAAAATCTGGGGCTTCGACATCGACCAGAACCCCCGCAACGCCAAGAACAGCATCGGCATCGTGCCGCAGGAGATCGTCTTCGATCCCTTCTTCACCCCGTTCGAGACGCTGGAGAATCAGGCGGGCTATTATGGTGTGCCCAAGGACCGCCGCCGCTCGATGGAATTGCTGCGCGCCGTGCATCTGGAGGACAAGGCCAACGCCTATGCCCGGACCCTGTCGGGCGGCATGAAGCGCCGGCTGCTGGTGGCGAAGGCGATGGCGCACAGCCCGCCGATCCTGGTGCTGGACGAACCGACCGCCGGCGTCGACGTGCAGTTGCGCCAGCAGCTCTGGGCCTATGTGCGGGAGTTGAACCGGCAGGGCGTGACCATCGTTCTCACCACGCACTATCTCGAAGAAGCCGAGGAGCTGTGCGACCGCATCGGCATCATCAACCATGGCAAGGTCATCACCGACAAGCCGACCCGCGAGTTGATCGCCATGGCGCAGGAAAAGGTCGTGCAGGTGACGGTCGACCGCGACGTGGTGACGCCGCCCGCCGACCCCAGTTTCGAGAAGATCGAACTGTCGGACGAGCGCACGCTGACGATCACCTATATGAAGAACCGCGCCAATGCGGGCCAGGTGCTGAGCGCCGTGCAGGCCAGCGGGCTTTCCATCGTCGACGTGGTGACGCGCGACCCTGATCTGGAGGATGTGTTCCTGAACCTGACCGCGGCGGCGTGAGGGAGAGGGATGCCTCTCCCCCTCCCGCAGGCGGGAGGGGGCCGGGGGGTGGGCTGGCGCGACCTTTCAGAAGCAGGAATACGTCCCGCGCAAAGTCGCTAAGAAACGAGGCATCTCCGCCTGAGCGGTTCCTTTGGCAGCGCCTGCGCAACCGCCAACTGGACGGCCGCAAGTTCAGCCGCCAAATCCCTATCGGCCCTTATTTCGCGGACTTCCTCTGCCGTGAGGCGAAGCTCATCATCGAACTGGATGGCTCCACCCACGACGACAGTGCGGAATATGACGCCCGCCGCGACGCCTACTGTCGCGAACTAGGCTTTACCGTCTTGCGCTTTCAGAATGCCGACGTGATAGGGAATATCGAAGGCGTGCTGTCGCATATCATGGCAGCCCTCGCGCAAGCCCACCCCCAACCCCTCCCGCCTGCGGGAGGGGAGTAAGAAGACTATATGCCCACCACCACCTATGACGTCGTCATCATTGGCTCCGGCGCGGCGGGGCTGACGGCCGCCATCAACCTGGCGCAGGACCGCAAGGTCGTGGTGCTGGCCAAGGGCGCGCTGGATGGCGGGTCCACCAACTGGGCGCAGGGCGGCATTGCCGCCGTGCTCGACGCCGGGGACAGTTTCGAGGCGCATATCGAGGATACGATGGTCGCAGGCGCGGGCCTGAACGACCGCAGCACGGTCGAATTCGTCGTCTCCGAGGCTCCTGCGGCGATAGAGCGGCTCGCGGAGCTTGGCGTTCCCTTCAATGGAGGGGAGGAATTCGGCGAACGCTGGCACCTGACCCGCGAAGGCGGTCACAGCCACCGCCGCATCGTCCATGTCGACGACGCCACCGGCCATGCCGTGCAGGTCGCGCTGCTGAAGGCCGCCCGCGCCAATCCCAACATCACGCTGCTGGAGGACAGGGTCGCCATCGACCTCATCACCAGCCGCCATGGCGAGCGCTATTCGGGCGACGGGCATGTATGGGGCGTCTATGCCTTCAACAGGCTGACGGACCATGTCGACGCGATCCTGGGCAAGGCGACGATCCTCTGCACCGGCGGCGCGGGCCGCACCTATCTCTTCTCCACGGCTCCCCGGGGCGCGACCGGGGACGGCATCGCCATGGCCTGGCGCGCGGGCTGCCGCGTCTCCAACATGGAGATGAACCAGTTCCACCCGACCTGCCTCTACAATCTGGAGGTCAAGAATTTCCTCATCACGGAGGCGGTTCGGGGGGAGGGCGGTCATTTGAAGCTGCCCCCCGGTGTCCCCGGCGGCGGGGAACGCTTCATGCCCCGGTTCGACCCGCGCGGCGAACTCGCCCCCCGCGACGTGGTGGCCCGCGCCATCGACCATGAGATCAAGCGGCTCGGCCTCGACTATGTCCATCTCGACATCAGCCACAAGCCGCCGGAATTCGTGCGCACCCATTTCCCGACCATCTATGCGCGCCTGCTGGACCTCGACATCGACATCACGAAGGAACCGATCCCGGTCGTCCCGGCGCAGCATTATACCTGCGGCGGCGTGGTCATCGACCTTGACGGCCGCACCGACCTGCCGGGGCTCTATGCGGCGGGCGAAGTCACCGAAAGCGGCCTGCACGGCGCCAACCGCCTCGCGTCCAATTCGCTGCTGGAATGCTTCGTCTTCGGGGAAGCCGCCGCCCGGCACATCCGCGCCCATTGGGACGAACTGCCCGCGCCGCCGCCGATCCGCCCCTGGGACGAAAGCCGCGTCACCAATTCGGACGAAGAGGTCATCGTCCAGCATAATTGGAAGGAAATCCGCCGCTTCATGTGGGACTATGTCGGCATTGTCCGCACCACCAAGCGGCTGGAGCGCGCCAAGCACCGCATCGACCTGCTGGCGAAGGAAGTCGACGAATATTACGGCCATTTCCGCGTGACGCCGGACCTCATCGAACTGCGCAACCTGCTGGAGGTCGCGCGTCTGGTCGTCCGCTCCGCCCTGCATCGCAAGGAGAGCAGGGGGCTGCACTATACGCTCGATTATCCGGCGATGCTGCCGCAGGCGGTCGATACGGTGCTGGCGCCCTGAAAGAAGCTGAAAAAAGGTGGCGCAGCGTCCATCGCGCTGCGCCATGAGTCGAGGAGTGACGCGGAGGAAGGCGTCGGATTGCTTTTACCCCTGCTGTCCCGCCGCGCCTTTGATCGGCGTCAAACCGTCTTCAGAAAATTGCCGAGGACCGCGTTGAAGCGGGCCGGCTGATCCGCCATGACGACATGGCCGCTGGGGCCGATGGGCACCAGCCGCACGCCGCGCTTGGCGGCATAGGCGGCGCGGAAGGTTCGGCCGATCTCGCCCGCCTGCGCCGCATCGCTGCCGACGGCATAGACCACCTCCATCGGCGCGGTCAGCCGCGCCAGTTGCGGCCCCAGGTCGACATTGGCGAGATCGCGCAGCGCATTGGCGACGACATCCGGATCGCTGCCCCGGGCGCCCGGCATTTCCGCCAGCATCCGCGCCAGATAGGCGCGCCCCGCCCTGGTTCCGGTGAAATATTGCCCCAGTTGATCGGCCAGAAATCCCATGCCCTGCGCCGTGCCGCCGACCATCGCCGCCCCTTCGGGCAGCATGTCGACCACCATCAGCCGCCCCGCCAGCCCCTTCAAACCCAGCATCATCGCCAGCGTGCCGCCCATGCTGTGGCCGACGATGGCGGGCCGCTCCAGCCCCGCCGCCGCGATATAGCGGGCGATCTCGTCCGCCAACGGCTGGACCAGCGGCCCGCTGGCATTGGCGTCCGCCGCGAGGCCGGCAAAACCCCGCACGTGGACCAGGTGCCAGCGATAACCGGAAAGCGCGCCGACCACCCCGTTCCACAGCCCCGGCCCGCTCGCCAGCCCCGCGATCAGCACGACATCGCGACCGGCGCCGCGAGTCGTCACGGCAATGCGGCGCGAAGCGAAGGGCGCCGCCCACGCCCGTGCCGGCAACATGCCGCCCGCCAGCAGCGCAGTCGCCATCCGCATCATCGTCCGTCTGTTCATCATGTGGTTCATCGGCATGTGGTTCATCGGCGCTTCCTTGCAGTCCTTCGCCTGAACCTCAACTGAGCTAGGCTCAGGACCCCTTACTGGCGGGTTCGAGGCGTCGAAATGGCGAACATATCGGGCCGAAATGCGTGCCGCGAAGGCTCATTGCCTTTGCCAGCGCATTTCGGTTCGAGATGGAAGCCATTTCGGCGTCCCGCAGGGATTTGACCAAAATGGCCCAGTGCTGCGTCGGCAAGGCTAGAAATATCGACATATTCCTGCGCCTTGCCTTCTGGCCCTGAGCCATTTTGCCTCAAACCTCGAACCCGCCGTAATGGGTCCTGAGCCTAGGGCGCGCCTCGTTCAGCCTCCTTACATCGCATTTGTGGAATCGTTCATCGCATGATTCTTGTCACCCGGCGCGGGTCTGAACCCTAATGCGAAAGGAGAGTGCGGGGATTTCGATGACCAATTTCAAGGGAGGGCGCGGCAAGCGCCCAAATGGCGGCGGCAATAGCGGCTCGGCCCGGCTCGTCCTGTTGATGGCGGCGCTTTCGGCCTGCGTCAGCGCGCCGCAGCAACCCTATGCGGCGGTCCAGCAGCGGCCGCAGCCTTCCACCGCGACCTTCCCGATCAAGCCGGTCGCCAATCCGCCCAAGCCCTTCGAAGCGCTGAAGGTCGACCAAAGGGAAACGCCGCCCCCCGCGCTGGTCAGCGTGATCCGCAACCTGGGCCAAAGCTTCAACGGCAAGGTCGGCATCGCCGTGCGCCGCATCGGCAGCGACTGGACCGTTGCATGGAACGGCAATCTGCTCTTCCCGCAGCAGAGCGTTTCGAAGCTCTGGGTGTCCATGACCTTCCTCGACGCGGTCGACCGGGGCAAGATCCGCCTCAGCGACAGCACCACCATCACGAAGAAGGACCTGACCCTCTTCCACCAGCCGACCGCCGCCCTGGTCGGCAATGCCGGCTGGACCACCACCTATTCCGACCTGATGCGCCGCGCCATGACGCAGAGCGACAATACCGCCAACGACACGCTGCTGCGCGCCGTCGGCGGGCCGGAAGCGGTGCGCAGCTATCTCGCGCGCCGCTATATCAGGGACATCCGCTTCGGGCCCGGCGAACGGCTGCTGCAATCCACCACGGCGGGCCTGGAATGGCGGCAGGATTATTCGATCGGCCGCAACTTCTACGCCGCCCGCGCCAGGCTGCCCCTATCGGTGCGGCAGAAGGCGCTGGACAATTATCTCGCCAGCCCGCCGGACGGCGCCGCGCCATCCTCCATCGTGCAGGCGCTGGCGAAGCTCAAGCAGAACGACATGCTTTCCCCGGCATCGTCGCAACTGCTGCTTTCGATCATGGGCGAGGCGAAGACGGGGCCGCAGCGGATCAAGGGCGGCGTGCCGGCGGGATGGCATTATCTGCACAAGACCGGCACGGGTCAGGAACTGGGCGCGCGTTCGACCGGGTTCAACGACATCGGCATCATGACCGCGCCCGACGGCACCAGCTATGCGGTCGCGGTGATGATCGGCAGCACGACGGAACCGATCCCGACGCGCTGGCAGTTGATGCAGGCGGTGGCGAAGGCGGTGGCGGCCAACCACGAGGCGCGTTAGTCTTCTTTCCGTCATTCCCGCGAAGGCGGGAATGACGGAGTAGGATTCAATCCAGATTGGGCCGCAGCCAGCGCTCGGCCGTCTCAAGATCCACCCCGCGCCGCCCGGCATAATCCTCCAGCTGGTCGCGCCCCACCCGCGCCACGCCGAAATATTCCGCCTGCGGATGCCCGAAGTAAAAGCCGCTGACCGCCGCCGTCGGCAGCATCGCGAAGCTTTCCGTCAGCGAAATGCCCGTCGCGTGATGCGCGTCCAGCATGTCGAACAGCAGCGGCTTCAGACTATGCTCCGGACAGGCGGGATAGCCGGGCGCGGGCCGGATGCCGCGATATTGCTCCTTGATCAGCGCCTCGTTGGTAAGCTGCTCGCCCTCGGCATAGCCCCAGAGCGCGGTGCGCACATAATGGTGCAGCCGTTCGGCAAAGGCCTCCGCCAGACGATCCGCCAGCGCCTTGAGCAATATGTCCGAATAATCGTCGATAGCGTTCTTGAACCGCGCCAGATGCGGCTCGATGCCGTGGATCGACACGGCGAAACCGCCCATCCAGTCGCCATCATGGCTGATGAAGTCGGCAAGGCACATATTGGCCCGGCCCTCCCGCTTGGCGATCTGCTGGCGCAGCATCGGCAGGCGGACATGCTTTTCATCCTCGACATGGACGATGATGTCATCGCCTTCGCGGCGGCAGGGCCACAGGCCGGCCACGCCGCGCGCCGTCAGCCATTTCTCGTCCACGATGCGGTCGAGCATCTTCTGCGCATCGGTGAACAGGCTGGTCGCGCTCTCGCCCACCACCCTGTCCTCCAGGATCGCGGGATAATTGCCCGCCAGCTCCCATGCGCGGAAGAAGGGCGTCCAGTCGATATAGTTGCGCAGGTCCTTCAGATCCCAGTCCGGGAAGCGGTGGACGCCGGGCAGGCGCGGCTTGCCGGGCTTCAGGCTCTCGTCGATCTCGAAGGCATTGGCCCGCGCTTCCTCGATGCTGAGCAGCTTGCTCTGCCCCTTGCCCTCTCGGGCGGCGCGGACATGGGCATAATCATCCTTGGTCTTCTGGACGAAATCGGTCTTCTGGGTTTCGGAGACGAGCGCCGTCGCGACGCCGACCGCCCGGCTGGCGTCCAGCACATGCACCACCGGCCCGGTGAAGGCCGGATCGATGCGCAGCGCGGTATGCACTTTGGAGGTGGTCGCGCCGCCGATCAGCAGCGGCATGGTCATATCCGCGCGCTGCATTTCCGCCGCGACCGTCACCATCTCGTCCAGCGAGGGGGTGATGAGGCCGCTGAGACCGATCATGTCGGCGTCATTTTCGTTCGCCGCCTTGATGATGTCCTGCCACGGCACCATGACGCCCAGATCGATCACCTCGAAGCCGTTGCACTGGAGCACGACGCCGACGATGTTCTTGCCGATGTCGTGGACGTCGCCCTTGACCGTCGCCATCACGACCTTGCCCTTGCCCTTGGCGCCGGGCTCCTTCGCCGCCTCGATGAAGGGGAGGAGGTGGGCGACCGCCTTCTTCATGACGCGGGCGGATTTCACGACCTGCGGCAGGAACATCTTGCCCGCGCCGAACAGGTCGCCGACGACATTCATGCCGTCCATCAGCGGGCCTTCGATCACCTCGATGGGCTTTGCGGCAGCGAGGCGGGCTTCCTCCGTATCCTCGACCACATACATGTCGATGCCCTTGACCAGCGCATGTTCCAGCCGCTTGGCGACCGGCCAGCCGCGCCATTCCTGCGCCGCCTTTTCCGATGCGGCATCCTTGCCCTTGAAACTCTCCGCCAGCGCGACCAGGCGTTCGCCCGCCTCCGGATCGCTGTTCAGCAGCACATCCTCGCACGCCTTGCGCAGCGCGGGGTCGATGGCGTCGTAAACGTCGAGCTGGCCCGCATTGACGATCGCCATGTCCAGCCCCGCCGGAATGGCGTGGTAGAGGAAGACCGAATGCATCGCCCGCCGCACCGGCTCATTGCCGCGGAAGGAGAAGGAGAAGTTCGACAGGCCGCCCGAAATATGGACATGGGGGCAGCGCGCCTTGATCTCGCGGCAGGCCTCGATGAAGTCGACGCCGTAATTATTATGTTCCTCGATCCCGGTCCCCACGGCGAAGATGTTGGGGTCGAAGATGATGTCTTCCGGCGGGAAGCCGATGGACATCAGCAGCTTGTAGGCGCGCTCGCAGATCTCGACCTTGCGGTCCTTCGTGTCGGCCTGGCCGGTCTCGTCGAAGGCCATGACGACCACCGCCGCGCCATAGGCCATGCAGAGGCGGGCGTGATGGAGGAAGGCTTCCTCACCCTCCTTCATGCTGATCGAATTGACGATGGGCTTGCCCGACACGCATTTCAGGCCGGCTTCGATCACTTCCCATTTGGAACTGTCGATCATGACCGGAACGCGGGCAATGTCCGGTTCGGACGTCATCAGCTTCAGGAAGGTCGTCATCGCCTCCACGGCGTCGAGCAGGCCTTCGTCCATGTTGACGTCGACGATCTGCGCGCCGTTCTCCACCTGATCGCGGGCGATGTCGATGGCCGCGGCATAGTCGCCCGCCATGATCAGCTTCTTGAACTTGGCCGATCCGGTGACGTTGGTGCGCTCACCGATATTGACGAAAGTGGCGGTCGATTGGGTCATTCCCTGCTTCTCTTCTCTTCGTCATCCCCGCGAAGGCGGGGATCCATCTCCCAACATAGCACCAGGGGAGAAGGCAGGAGATGGATTCCCGCCTTCGCGGGAATGACGGATTTATATCTTACGCGGCAATATGCATCGGTTCGAGGCCCGCAAGCCGCGTCACCACCGGCAGCTCCGGCACCTGACGCGGCTTGTGCCCCGCCAGCGCCTTCGCCACGGCGCCGATATGCGCCGGCGTCGTGCCGCAGCAACCGCCGACCATATTGACCAGCCCCTCATCCACCCACTGGCGGATCAGGTTCGCCGTAGTCTCCGGCAGCTCATCATATTGTCCCAGTTCATTGGGCAGCCCCGCATTGGGATAGGCCAGGATCAGCGTATCCGCATTCTTGGCCAGCTCACTCAGATAAGGCCGCAGCAGATCCGCCCCGAAGGCGCAGTTCACCCCGATGGTCAGCGGCTTCAAATGCCGCAGCGAATACCAGAAGGCGTTGATCGTATGCCCGGACAGGTTGCGCCCCGACATATCCGTGATGGTGAAGCTCAGCATCAGCGGCACCGGCCGCCCCGCCGCCGCCTCGGCCTCCCGCGCCGCCATGCCCGCCGCCTTGGCGTTCAGCGTGTCGAAGCAGGTCTCGACCAGCAGGAAGTCCACGCCGCCCTCGATCAGCGCGTCGCACTGCTCGCGATAATCGGCCTTCAGCGTATCGTAATCGACCTCGCGATAGGCCGGATCGTTGACGTCCGGAGAGATCGACAGCGTCTTGTTCGTCGGCCCGATCGACCCCGCGACAAAGCGCGGCCGCCCATCCTTCGCGCTCGCCGCCTCGCACGCCTTGCGGGCGATCCGGGCGGCGGCGATGTTGATCTCCCGCACCAGATGTTCGCAGCCATAATCGGCCATGGCGATCTTGGTGGAGGAGAAGGTGTTGGTTTCGATCATGTCCGCACCGGCGTCGAGATAGGCGGTGTGGATGCCCTCCACGATGTCCGGCCGGGTCAGGCAGAGCAGGTCGTTATTGCCCTTCTGGTCCTTCGTCAGATCGAGCGACCCGCGATAATCCGCCTCCGTCAGCCCATGTTTCTGGATCGACGTGCCGTAGCCGCCGTCGAATATCATGATCTTCTCCGCGGCCACGGCGCGGAAGCGTTCCTCGGCGGTCATGCCGTCTTCTCCAATGTCGCCGGCCGCAGCCCGAGCAGATGGCAGATCGCATAGCTCAGTTCCGCCCGGTTGAGCGTATAGAAATGAAAGTCGCGCACCCCGCCTGCATAAAGCTTGCGGCACAGTTCCGCCGCCAGCGTCGCGGACACGAGCTGCCGCGCGGCGGGCAGGTCGTCCAGCCCCTCGAACAGCTTGCCCATCCAGCCCGGCACATCGGTGTTGCACATGGCCGACATGCGCTGGACCGCCGCGAAATTGCTGACCGGCATGATGCCCGGAATGATGTCGGCGTCGATCCCCGCCGCCGCCACAGTATCCCGGAAGCGGAAGAAGGTATCCGGCTCGAAGAAGAATTGCGTGATCGCCCGCGTCGCGCCCGCATCCAGCTTGCGCTTCAGATTGTCGATGTCGCCCCGCGCGCTCAAGGCGTCGGGATGCGTCTCCGGATAGGCGGCCACCGAAATCTCGAAGGGATGGCGCTTCACCAGCCCTTCGACCAGTTCCGCCGCGCCCTTGTACCCGTCCGGATGCGCCTCGAACTTCGCGCCCGCTTCCGGCGGATCGCCGCGCAGCGCCACGATATGCCGCACGCCCGCTTCCCAATAGGCGTCGGCCACCCCGTCGATCTCCGCCTTGCTTGCCGCCACGCAGGTGAGGTGCGCCGCCGCCGACAGGGGCGTCTCCTTCGCGATCCGCGCCACCGTGTTATGCGTCCGCTCCCGCGTCGACCCACCTGCGCCGTAAGTCACCGACACGAATTTCGGCGCCAGCGGCGTCAGCGTCTGGATCGCGGACCAGAGCTGCTCCTCCATCTTCTCCGTCTTGGGCGGGAAGAATTCGAAGCTCACATTAATGTCTCCCGTCAGATCGGCATAGAGCGGCGCTTGCCAAGCCCGCGTGGCCTCTTCGACGGAGGGAAAGCTCAAGGTCATGCGGAAAGTCGTCCTTCGATAGGCAGGACGCGCGCGCCACGGCGGCGGCCCAGCCATAATTGCACCGTCAGTTCCTGGCCGGGCAGCACCTCCACCCGCTCCAGTTCCAGGCCCGCATCCGCGAACCAGCTTTCGATCTGCCCGTCGGAAAAGCCCAGCCGCGCATGCTGGTCGCGCAGCCGTAGCTCTTCCCGTTCATGCGCCGCGAAATCGGCGATCAGGACGCGGCCGCCCGCCGCCGTCACCCGGGCCGCTTCCTCGATCACCGCCTCGGGCGCCTGGGCATAGTGCAGCACCTGATGCAGCACCACCGTATCGGCGCTGCCCGGCTCCAGCGGCAGGGCGCTGAAATCGCCCAGCACCAGCGCATATTTGTCGCCCGCATCCTCGGGCAGCTTGGCGCGGGCCAGCCGCAGCATGTCCGAGCTGCGGTCCAGCGCCGTCACCTGTTCCGCCGACGGACCGAACAATTCGATCATTCGCCCGGTCCCGGTGCCGATGTCGAGCAGATGGCCGATCGGTTCCGCCCCCAGCAGGGCGGTCATCGCCGCCTCCACATCGCCCTCCGGCACATGCAGGGACCGGATCGCGTCCCATTCCTCGGCATGTTCGGCAAAATAGCTTTCCGCCGCCTGGGCGCGATCCGCCCGTACCGCCGCCAGCCGGGCGAGGTCGGCCTTCTGCCACAACAGTTCGCCCTCCGACGGCACGAGTTGGTCGAAAAGCGTCAGAAAGGGTCCGATTTCCGCCTCTTTGCCCAGCCGCAGGAAAACCCAATTGCCTTCCTTGCGCCGCTCCACCAGACCGGCTTCGGCCAGGATGCGGACATGGCGGGACACGCGCGGCTGGCTTTGCCCCACGACCTGCGCGATTTCGCCCACGGCCAGTTCCATGGCGCGCAGAAGATAGATGATGCGCAGCCGCGTCGGGTCGCCCAATGCCCGGAAAATGTCGATTGCTGCGCTCATGCATGGATCATATAAAGAAATCTTTATATGCGTCAATGGTCGTTCGGAACCGCGCCGTTCAACCCCTGACAGCCCCGAATCACGGGCTTGACGCATGATTGGGATTGCCATGAGTCGCCGGATTCATTACGAATCGCGGCGCAGACGCAATGGGGGGTGAACTTTTCTCCGAGAGTGGTCTGCACCGTTATTATTCTCAGAGAGGGGTTAACCCATGACCAAGTCGATTGCTCTTTCGCTCGTTCTCGCCGCGTCGCTCGGCCTGGCCGCCTGCTCGGGCGGTGCGGAAAATGCCGCCAACGCTTCGGCCAATGCCGCGGAGAACGCTTCGAACGCTGCCGACAACGCCATGAACGCCGCGCTGAACGCTGCCGACAATGCTTCGAACGCCGCTTCGAACGCTGCGAACACGGCCGGCAACGCTGCCGCGAACGCGATGTAATTCCCAGAAGGGAATTGTCTGGAATGGGCCGCGCCGGAAACGGGGCGGCCTTTTTCTTTGACTCGCGCCGGTCGGTTCCATCAGGCTGAGCCTGCCCTGGCGTTGCAGGGACAGGATGCGTCAGAAGGCAAAAAAAAGGCCGCCCCGATGGAGCGGCCCTCTTTTCGTTCATCCTTCAACGGTGGATCAGCAATCCCGGTCGATCGCCCGCCCGGCCAGCGCACCCACGCCCGCGCCGATGATGGCGCCCGTGGTGCCGTCGCCGCGGCGACCGTAGCGGCCGCTGCCCTTGCCGACTTCATTGCCGAGCAGGCCACCGGCTATCGCGCCGATGATGGTGCCGCCCGTGCCATTGTCCCGGCAGCGATAGCCACCGCGATAGCCGCGATAGCCCCGGTAATAGCCGTCGCCGCGATAATAGCCGCCGCCCCGGTAATAACCATCGCCGCGATAGCCGCGATACCCGCGGTCGCCGCGATAATAGTCGCCACGGTCATAATGGCGGCCCCAGCCGTCGCGGGCCATGGCCGGCGTTGCGGTGACGGCCAGAGAGGCAGCGCCCATTGCCAGCGCCGCCCCCAGATTGATCAGAAACTTCGTCTTCATGGCGTTGCTCCTCATTTGCCATCGATCACGGCAGGTCTTCCACGGAGGACTCACCATCGATTGAGACCCTTTTGCCCGATTCGCATTGAGCCAAGCCTGAATGGCGATGTCAGCCGCCGTTCAGCATTGGAGCAACCGGCAGGAACGCTTATCGCGCTTTTCGGCGGTCGATGCCAGCGCCGCGAAAAACCCTGCACAGGGGCCGATTATCCCCTATGGCAAGGGCGATGCGCCGAATCCTGATCGTCCTGCTGCTCGCGATCCTGCTGCTTCCCGCGCCGCACAAGAACAAGCCCGAACCCTTCGGCCCCGGCCCATTGCTGGTGCGGGCGCGCGCCTTGTCCCTGAACGCGGCCGATCCCGCCCAGCGCGACCTTGGAATGCTGCACTATCTGGGCGGATGGCAACTCAGCAGCACCCATCATGGCTTTGGCGGCATATCCTCGCTGCTGGCGGAACCCGACGGCCAGATTCTGGCGCTCAGCGATTCCGGCACGCTGATGGGTTTCCACATCGGCCCGGGCAGGGCGGAACGGCGTCCCTTCATCGCCCCGCTTCCCATCCGCCCGCAGGATCGGGAGCGCCCCTGGTGGGCCTGGGATTCGGAGGCGATGGCTCATGATCCGGCGACAGGGCGCTATTGGGTGGGCTTCGAACTGCAACAGATGATCTGCCGCTATTCCCCCGGCTTCGCCCGCGTCGAAGCCTGCCGCACCTGGCCGGAGATCGAGGCCTGGCCGGAAACGGGATCGGTCGAATCCCTGGCGCGGCTGCCCGGCGGCCGCTTCCTCGTCCTGGCGGAAATGGGGATGACCGCCGACGGCAGCCACGACACGCTGCTGTTCGCGGGCGACCCGGCCGAAGCCGCTACGGCGGCGCCCATGCACCTGCGCTATGTGCCGCCGCGCGGTTATCGCCCGACCGACGCGGTCGCGCTGGACGACAGGCATGTGCTGGTCCTCAACCGGCGGCTGACCTTGCAGGAACTGTTCACGGCGACCCTGGCGATCATCGAGCTGCCGGAAGAGCCGCGCTCCGGCGACCGGCTGAAGGCGCGCGTCTTGGCCCGGCTGGCGCCGCCCCTGTTGGCCGACAATTTCGAAGGATTGGCCCTGAGCCGGGAAGGCGGTCGCCGGATCGTCTGGATCGCGTCGGACGACAATCACGAATTTTTCCAACGCACCCTGCTGCTGAAATTCGCCCTGGATTGGCAGGGATAGGGCGGCATGAAGGAACAGCGGGCGGGGACCGGCCTCCCGGCCCCCCCAGCCCGTCTCAGCTACGCACATCCTGCTCCGTCACCGGAGCGATCTTGATTTCGACGCGGCGGTTGGACGCCTTACCCTCCGCCGTGGCGTTGGATGCGATCGGCTGGGTTTCCCCGAAACCGCGCGTGGCGATGCGGGCCGACTGCACGCCATGGCTCGTCAGATAATCGCCCACTGCCTGGGCGCGCCGTTCCGACAGGGCCTGGTTATAGGCATCGGTGCCGTCGCTGTCGGTGTGGCCGTACACGTCGATATAGGTCTTGGGATATTGCGCCAGTACGGATGCGACGTCGTTCAGCGTCGGCTGGAACTGGGGCTGCACGGCGGAACTGTCGGTGGCGAAGGTGATGCCCGATGGCATGCGCAGCACCAGATTGTCGCCATCGCGGATCACGTCCACGCCGCTGCCGGCGGTTTCTTCGCGCAATTTCTTTTCCTGCGCGTCCATATAGGCGCCGATGCCCGCGCCCGCGACCGCGCCGATGCCCGCGCCCAGGATCTTTTCGGTGCGGTCATGCCGCCCGCCGACCAGATCGCCTAGCAGATAACCGCCCAGCGCGCCGCCGATGCCGCCGATCGCGGCCTTGGAAATGGTGCGGTTGCCGGTGTTGGGATCGGTGGTGCAGGCCGTGGTCGCCAGCATGGCGGCCAGGCCGGCCGCGCCGATGATGCGATGAAAATTCCGCATGGATATATTTCCCTTTCTCGTGCGCCCGAACGGAGCGGATGCACCCCCAATGGATGAGAGGAGGCCTTTGTTCCACAAGCGAACTGAACTGCAGATGATGCGGCGGTTGTGAAATTGTAAGAATCAGGGTTATAGGTGGCCGCCGACCGCCATGGCCAATATCCCCCCGCACGCTCCGACGCCCTTTCCCTGGGTCGACCTCGTCATCATCTTGGCGCTCGTCGCGCTGAACGGCCTGTTCGCCATGTCGGAACTGGCGATCGTGTCCGCCCGCAAGCCGCGCCTTCAGGCGATGGAAAAGGCCGGGCGGCGCGGCGCGCGCTCCGCCCTGGCGGCGGCGAGCGATCCCGGCAAGTTCCTTTCCACCGTGCAGATCGGCATCACCCTGATCGGCATCGTCGCGGGCGCCTATTCCGGCGCCAGCCTTGGCGGGCCGACGGGGGAACGGCTGGCGATGCTGGGCCTGTCGCCCCATGCCGCGCAGAATGCCGGTTTCGCCCTGGTGATCGGCCTTACCACCTATGCCTCGCTGATCGTCGGGGAACTGGTGCCCAAGCAGTTCGCCCTGCGCGCGCCGGAGCCCATCGCCGTGCTGGTCGCCGGGCCGATGCTGTGGCTGGCGAAGGTCACCGCCCCCATCGTGTGGGTGCTGGACGGATCGAGCGCCCTCATCTTCCGCCTGCTGGGGCTGACCCGCGAATCGGAAAATCAGGTGACGGCCGAGGAACTGCACCTGATCGTGGCGGAGGCGAGCAGGTCCGGCGTGATCGAGGAGAGCGAGCGGGCCATCATTTCCGGCGTGGTGCGGCTGGCCGACCGCCCGGTGCGCGAGGTGATGACCCAGCGCATGGATGTCGACTGGATCGACATCCATGCCGATGAGGAGGCAATTCGCGCCAAGCTGCTCGATACGCCGCACACCCGCCTGCCGGTGGGCCGGGGGACGGTGGAGGACATCATCGGCGTGGTGCAGGCGCGCGACATCATGACCGCGCTGTTCCGGGGCGAGGGGCTGAGCCTGGAAAGGCTGATGCGCAAGGTGGAGGTCGTGCCGGATCAGGTCGACGCCATGGACGCGCTGGAGGTGCTGCGGCGGGCCGAGGTGCCGATGGTCATGGTGCATGACGAATATGGGCATTTCGAGGGGATTGCGACGCCTGCCGACCTGCTCTCCGCCATTGCAGGCCATTTCGTGTCCGACCTGGACAGCGAGGATGAGCCGGACCTGGTCGAGCGGGAGGACGGCAGCCTGCTGGTGTCGGGCCAGATGCCGGTGGACCTGCTCGCGGACCGGATCGGCATCGACTTGCCGGAGGATCGCGACTATGCGACGGTCGCCGGCCATGCGCTGTGGCTGCTCAAGCGCTTGCCGGAAGTGGGCGATTTCATCGACGATCAGGGCTGGCGGTTCGAGATCGTGGATATGGATGGGCGCAAGATCGACAAGCTGCTGATCGCGGAGCGATAGGATGCGGAACGATGCGCTGGACGCGGTCGAGGGATTGACGCGGCGGGCGCTGGAGGAGGCTGGCGGTCGCCTGCTGGTGATCGGCTTGTGCGGGGCGCAGGGCAGCGGCAAGTCGACGCTGGCGGCGGGCTTGCGGCAGAGGTTGCAGAGCGACGGGATTCCGGCCGCGATCCTTTCCATCGACGATCTGTATCGCACGCGGGCGGAGCGGGAGGCTATGGCCCGTTCGATCCATCCGCTGCTGCGCACGCGCGGGGTGCCGGGGACGCATGATGTGGCGCTGGGGTTGCGGGTGATCGATGCGTTGGAGCGGGGAGAGGCGACCTTGCTGCCGCGTTTCGACAAGGCGTCGGACGATCCTTTGCCGGAAGGGCGATGGGAAAAGGCGGCGACTGGCACGCGGTTGCTGCTGCTGGAGGGCTGGTGCGTCGGTGCGCTGCCGCAGGGCGCGGCGGCGCTGGTGGAGCCGGTCAATGCCCTGGAGCGGGAGGAGGATGCGGACGGCGTCTGGCGCGCCTTTGTAAACCGGGCGCTGGCGGAGGACTATCAGGCGCTGTTCGCGCGGCTCGACCGGCTGGTGCTGCTGGCCGCGCCGGACTTCGGGATCGTCCGGCGCTGGCGGACGCAGCAGGAGCATGACCTGCGCAAGGAGGCTGGCGGCGGCATGCCGGATGCCCGGATTGCGCGCTTCGTCCAGCATTATGAGCGGCTGACCCAGCATATTCTGGAGGAGATGCCGGGCCGGGCGGACCTGACGATCAGGCTGGACGAGATGCGGCGGGTGATCGGGATTTGCAACGGCTGACACCCGGCATTGCTGCGCTCGCCGCCTCTGACTTGATCCGGCCCCCTTGCTTCTCAGTCACCGTCAAAGAAAAAGGCAGGATTCCGGATCGCGTCCGGGGTGACCAAAAGGGCATCTCAAACGGAGGAACGGCAGACGAGCGCGCCCGTCAGGCTATGAGACGCTTCACCCAGAATTGCATGGGATGGCGGCTTTCCGCGTCGTCGCCCAGATCCTTCCAGTCGAAATGGCCGATCAGCCCCTCGACCGGGGCATAGCCGCGCGCGCGCCAGAAGGGATCGAGCGGGGCATAGCCGGCGGGGCGGGCAGGGTGATCCGGCGGGCGAATCACCGCGCAGAAGCTGGCCATGGCGAATCCCAGTTCCCGCGCCTTGGCTTCCCGCCGGTCGAAAAAGGCGTGGCCGATGCCGCGCCCGCGCCATTCCGGCAGCAGCACCGATTCGCCAAAATAATAGATTTGGCCGATGTCCATGCCGCATGCCCGGAAAGGAGCGGCGAATTCCGCGGCATGGTCGGCCATGGGGGCGGCGGTGGCGGCGCCGACCAGCCGGTCGCCCGCGAAAGCCCCGGCGATCAGCGCGCCGGGGCTGTTCGCATAGGCGGTGAGATAATCGCGCTCATAGGCGCGGCCCGCTTCGCCCGATCCGTCATAGAGGTAGGGAAAGGCGCGGAAGACCGTGATGCGCAGGTCCGCCAAAGCGTCGAGCGCGGCCAGCAAGGCCGCGCCCGTCAGATCATCGACCCGAATGGGTTCGCCGTCCAGTTCTTACTCGCTGGCGGCGGCGTTGGCGGCGGGCGCCTCTGCCGCATTGGCGGCGGCATTGCCACCCTCGGCCGCGGCATTGTCGCCGCCGGCTGCCGGAGCCGCATCGGCGGCGGGCAGCGGCAGGTTCGAACCCTGGGTGTTCAGCCAGGCGATCAGGTTCGCGCGGTCGGCCGGGTTGCCGAGACCGGCGAAGGTCATCTTGGTGCCCGGCGCGAATTCACGCGGGGAAGTCAGCCAGTGATCGAGATTCTCGAAGGTCCAGTTGCCGCCCTTGCTCTTGAGCGCGTCGGAGAAGGCGAAGCCGCCCTTGCCCTGGCCGATCGGTTCCCCGACCGTGGCGTAGAGATTCGGGCCGATGCCGTTGGCGCCGCCCTGGTTGACGGTGTGGCAGGCCGCGCACTTGGCGAACACCTTCTCGCCCGCAGCGACGTCCGCGCTGGCGAGCAGGGTGTTGAGGCCGGGGCCGCTGGCCGCGCCGCCTTCGCCTTCCGCTTCGACGCCCTCGATGGCGTAGCCCATTTTCTCGGGCCGTTCCTCATGGAAGAATTTGGAACTGACGATGGCACCGCCCAGTGCGATGATACCCGCGAACAAAGCCCAACCGGCAGCGGTGTTGAAACGATCGCCCATTCGCTCGGATTCCCCTGGATTTCTGTTCTGGCCGCTTGGTTCGCGTCCCCTCTAGCGCGCTGCCATAATGGCGCAAGCGCGAACGTGCAAGCGGCCTTGAACGGGATCGCGCACGCTTTTCATGGCTTTGCGGCCGGAGAGGATGCTTGCGCGGGCGCGATGAAGTGAATAAGCGCGCAGGCGCCCATGGAAAACTATCCCGCCCCCGCCCGCGATCTGGTCGCGGACCTCGCCGCGAAGGCCGCCGTCGATCCCGTTCGCGCCGTCGCCTTCCAGGGCGCGCCGGGCGCCAATTCGCATCTGGCGGCGCTGGATTATGCGCCCGATTGCGTTCCCTTGCCCTGTTTCGCGTTCGAGGATGCGATCGATGCGGTCCGGGAAGGGCGCGCCGCGCGGGCGATCATTCCGATCGAGAACAGCCTGCATGGCCGCGTGGCCGACATGCATTTCCTGCTGCCCGAATCCGGGCTGCATATCGTCGACGAATATTTCCTGCGCATCCGGCACTGCCTGATGGCGGTCGACAGCACCCCCGTCAAAAGCGCGGTCAGCCACCCGCAGGCGCTGGGCCAGTGCCGCCATTATCTGCGGGAACGCGGCATCCAGCCGGTCAGCTATGCCGACACGGCGGGCGCGGCGGCGCTGGTCGCGGAAACCCGCGTGGCCGGGGAAGGGGCCATCGCCCCCTATCTGGCGGCGGAACTCTACGGCCTGCGGCTGGTGGCGGAGAATATCGAGGACAGCGCCGACAATATGACGCGCTTCCTGGTGCTCTCGCGTGAGCCGAAGATGCCGGCGGCGGGGGTGGGCCCGGTGATGACCACCTTCCTGTTCGAGGTGAAGAACATTCCGGCCGCGCTCTACAAGGCGATGGGCGGCTTCGCCACCAATGGCGTCAACATGACGAAGCTGGAAAGCTATCAGCGCGGCGCCAGCTTCGCCGCGACGGAATTCTACTGCGACATAGAGGGGATGCCGGGCGATCCGGCCATCGACCGGGCATTGGCGGAGCTGGAATTCCACACCAAATGGGTGCGGATACTCGGCAGCTACCGGCAGGCGCGGCCGCGCACCTGAGCGCCCGGGCGTGACGGCGGGCTCCAGACCGCTTATGGTCGGGCCGATGTTCACCGCGATCCTTCTGTCGGCCCTTGCCATGAGCGTGATCGTGGGCGTGCGCTATCTGCTGGCGAGCGGCGCCTTCGCGCTGGCGACCCGTTATCGCAGGCCGGGCCTCTATGCCGGGCTGGACCGGCAGGTCCGGCGGGAAATCGCCTGGTCGCTGGCCTCCGCACTGATCTACGGCGTGCCGGCGGGCATCGTCGCCTGGGGGTGGCAGGCGCATGGCTGGACGCGGGTCTATGCCGACGTCCATGCCTTCCCCCTCTGGTATCTGCCGCTGTCCGTGCTGCTTTACCTTGCGGCCCATGACGCCTGGTTCTACTGGACCCACCGCTGGATGCACCGGCCCCGGCTGTTCCGGATCGCCCATGCCGTGCATCATGCCAGCCGCCCGCCGACGGCCTGGGCCGCGATGAGCTTCCATCCATGGGAGGCGGTGACCGGCGCGGTGGTGATCCCGGCGCTGGTCTTCCTGATTCCGATCCATGTCGGTGCGCTGGGCGTGGTGCTGACGATCATGACGGTGATGGGCGTCAGCAACCATATGGGATGGGAGATGTTTCCGCGCTGGATGGTGCAGGGCCGGGCCGGCCGCTGGCTGATCACCGCCAGCCATCACCAGCGGCATCATGAACAATATGCGTGCAATTACGGCCTGTATTTCCGCATCTGGGACCGGCTGTGCGGGACCGACAGGGGATTGGGCCATTTTTAGGGAAGGACGGGCGTGAAGGGCAGGGCAGCGATGATGGCGGCGGTCCCGCTGGTCATGGGCGCGGCGGTGGCCGACCAGGCGCAGCCGCTCAGCATGGACGTGCAGGGCCTGCGGTCCTCCAGGGGCAATTTCCTGATCTGCGTGACGCGGCAGGCGGACCATTTCCCCGATTGCCGGGGCGATCCGGACGGGCGGCATTTCACCGTCCCCGCGACCGCCGGTATCGTGCCCCTCGGCCGGATGGAGCCGGGAACCTATGCGATCGCCATCATTCATGACGAGAATGGTAATGGCAAGCTGGACACGCTGGCCGGCATTCCGCGCGAGGGGGTGGGCTTTTCGCGCAATCCGGCGATCCGCTTCGGCGCGCCCAGCTTCCGCTCGGCGCAGTTCGCCATGGCCGGGGCGGCGGTGCGGCAGGACATCAGGGTCAAATATTTCCTCTGAATGTCGCGGTGCGGAACGGTAATGCCGTAAAAACATTATCTTGCCCGACAATCTCTTTGAACAGGCTCATCATGCATCATCGCTGTCGCCTTTCCGCGGCGTTCGCCGTCGCGGCCATTTGCCTTGCGCCATCGGCCTTCGCCCAGCAGGAGGATCGCAGCAGCCTGACCATCGGCGTGGGCGTGGCCGCCGCGCCGAGCTATGAAGGGTCCGACGACTATCGCGTGCTGCCCATCCCGCAGCTTCGCGGCAAGGTGAAGGACTTCGCCTTCTGGACGCGCGGTCCGGGCCTGTATGTCGACGCGATCCCCAACAGCGATCCCGACGGCGTCGACTTCGAACTGGGCCCGGTGGTCAACGTCCGCTTCGACCGGTCGAGCCGCAGGAACATCAAGGACGATGCCGTGCGCCTGCTGGGCAAGCGCGACATCGCGGTGGAGGTCGGCGGCTTCGTCGGCATCGGCAAGACCGGGGTGATCACCAGCGCCTATGACAATCTGTCGGCGCGCGTCGCCGTGACCAGGGATGTGGCGGGCGCGCATGGCAGCTATGTCATCACGCCCGCGGTGGAATATATGACGCCGCTGTCGCAGACGGCCTTCGTCGGGCTGGGCGTGTCGGCGGACTATGTCGGCAGGAAATATGGCCGCTATTATTATGACGTCGATCCGGCGGGCGCTGCCGCATCGGGGCTGCCGGCCTATGGCGGGGCAGGCGATGGTTCGGGATTCAAGAAGGTGAATTTCAGCCTGGCGGGCGGCAAGTCGCTGTCGGGCGACCTGCGCCATGGCTGGGCGATCTTCGCCGCGGCCAGCTATTCGCGGATCCTGGGCGACTATGCCGCCTCGCCCATCGTGTCCGTCGCGGGCTCCCGGAATCAGTGGATCGGCGCGATCGGCGTCGGCTACACCTTTTGATCTCCGGTTGATCCCCGGCCGATCTCCCTTGTTCCTATGGGGTGACGCCCCACATAAGGCGCTGTATGAGGGCGGCTTGGCAACCGCGTTTGCAGCAGGAGATAAGAGAAGTGGCGACCCTTGGACTGAGCGAGGCCGACAAGGCATCGGTGGAGGCTTTCCGCCGCGATGTGGTGGATCCTTCGCGCACCCAGTTGGTGATCGTCGATTTCTGGGCCGAATGGTGCGGCCCCTGCAAGCAGCTCGCGCCCGTGATCGAGAAGGTCTGCGCCGACTATGCGGCCAAGGGCGTCAAGCTGGTCAAGATCAACGTCGATGAGGACAAATTCATCGCCGCCCAGTTCCGCGTCCAGTCGATCCCCACCGTCTATGCCGTGTTCCAGGGCCAGCCGGTGGCCGACCTCAGCCAGGCGCGGACCGAGGGGCAGTTCAAGCAATATCTCGACCAGTTGCTGGGCCAGTTGCCGATCGAATCGGAGGAGAAGGCGCAGCTGGAGGAGATTGCGCCCCTGATCGCCATGGGCGAGGAATTGCTGGCCGGGGGCGAAGCGGAGCGGGCGCTGTCCGTGTTCCGGCAGATCGATCAGATGCTGCCCGACAATGCCGATGTGGCTTCGGGCGCGGCGCGGGCGCTGGTGGCGCTGGGACAGTTCGACGAAGCCGAAGCGGCGTTGGCCGCTCTGCCCGCCGATGTGGCCAAGGACCAGGCGGTGGAGCGCGCACGCGCCGCCATTGCGCTGGCGCGCGATGCCCGGCCGGTGGCTGACCTGTCGGGTGTGGAGGCGAAGGTCGCCGCCGATCCGGACGATCATGAGGCGCGCTTCGAACTGGCGAACGGCCTGATGGCCAATGGCGACCGCGATGGAGCGGCGGAGCAGTTGCTGGAACTGGTGCGGCGCGACCGGGCGTGGAATGACGGCGCGGCGCGGGCGCAGCTCCTCAAGCTTTTCGAGGCGACGGGGCTGGAAGATCCCTGGGTCGCGGGGCAGCGGCGCAAGCTTTCCCAGATCCTGTTTTCCTGACCGGCGCAGGCGTCATGTCGCGCGTCTCGATCTTTCCCCTGCCGGGCGCGCTGCTGCTGCCGGGCATGGAACTGCCGCTCCATATCTTCGAGCCGCGCTATCAGGCGATGATCCATGACGCCATGGCGCGGGACCGGCGCATCGGCATGATCCAGCCGCGGGAGGAAGGGACGAAGCCCGCGCTGTTCGATGTGGGCTGCCTGGGCCACATCACCCATATCGAGGCGTTGGAGGGCGGCCGGTACAACATCCTGCTGAAGGGGCTTGCGCGCTTTCGTGTGGTGCGGGAACTGGACGTCCCCACCGCCTTTCGCCAGATCGAGGCGGATGTGGAGCCCATTGCGCAAGAGGATGAAATCCTCTCCGCCGTGGAGCGGGCGGCGCTGGAGCAGGAATCGCGGCGCTTTGCCGATGCGCTGGGCTATGTGGTCGACTGGACGGCGGTGTCGCGGCTCGACGACATGGCGCTGGTGAACGGGATCGCGCAGATCGTGCCCTTCGATCCGGCGGCCAAGCAGACCCTGCTGGAGGCGGATACGCTGGGCGAACGGGCCGACCGGATCATCCAGCTGATGCAGATCGTCGGGCGGATCGAACGCGACGGCGGGGCGACGATGCAATGAGCGGCAGGATCGATCCGGCGCTGCTCGCGAAGCTGGTCTGCCCGGTGACGCGCACGCCCCTGCGCTGGGATGCGGAACAGGGCGAATTGCTGTCCGAGGCGGCGGGGCTCGCCTTTCCGGTGCGCGATGGCGTCCCGGTGCTGGTCGTGCGGGAGGCGCGGTCCATAGCGGGGTGACGACCGCTACCGGACCCCATCTGTCCGCGACCGCCTTTTACGCGACCCCGTCCGTATCCAGCGCATAGCCCGCTGAACGCACCGTGCGGATGATGTCGTGATAGCGGCCGTCCGCGTTGATCGCCTTGCGCAATCGCCGGATGTGCACGTCCACCGTGCGCAGTTCGATGTCGCTGTCCTGCCCCCACACGCTGTCCAGCAGCCGCTCGCGGGAGAAGACCCAGCCGGGATGTTCCAGGAAATGCTTGAGCAGCCGGAATTCGGTGGGGCCTAGCGGGATCACCTGACCGCCGCGTCGGACCTTGTGGCCGACCGTGTCCATCTCGACATCCGCGAAGGTCAGCGTCTCGCCGGCCAGCGCCGGGCGCACGCGCCGCAGCACCGCGCCGACGCGCGCCACCAGTTCGCGGGGCGAAAAGGGCTTGGTCACATAATCGTCCGCGCCGGTTTCCAGCCCGCGCACGCGATCCTCCTCCTCGCCGCGCGCGGTCAGCATGATGATCGGGACGTTGGCCGTGCCGTTCATGCGGCGCAGGCGGCGGCAGACCTCTATGCCCGACAGGCTTTCCACCATCCAGTCGAGCAGCACGATGTCGGGCACATTCTCCTGCGCCAGAAGCAGCGCTTCCTCCCCGTCGACCGTGTGCGCGACCTCGAAATCCTCGCGCTTGAAATGCCAGATGAGCAGTTCGGCCAGCGCCGCGTCATCCTCCACCAACAGCATCTTGGCCCGCGCCATGCTCAGCCCTCCGCCGCCGCGCCGCCGCGTTCGCGGTCGGGCAGGGTCTGGCCGGTGGCGGCATAATAGACCATCTCCGCCACATTGGTGGCATGGTCGCCGATCCGTTCGATATTCTTGGCGATGAACAGCAGATGCGCGCATTCGCTGATCGTCTTGGGATTTTCGACCATGAAGGTGACGAGCGTGCGGAAGACGCTGTTGTAGAAATCGTCGACCACCGTATCGCGCTCCACCACCGCGACGGCCAGGTCGGCATCCCGCGCGGCAAAGGCGTTCAGCGCGTCCTGCACCATCTCGCCCGCGACCTGGCCCATGGAGGGAAGAAGCGCGATCGGCTCCTGCGTCCGCTGGTTGGCGGCGATCAGCGGCACGCGCTTGGCGATGTTCTTGGCATAATCGCCGATCCGCTCGACCACGCCGACGATCTTCAGCGCGGCGATCACGTCGCGCAGGTCGTTGGCCATCGGCGCGCGCAGGGCGATGATCTCGATGGCGAGCTTCTCGACCTCCGCCTCGATCGCGTCGATGCGCTTGTCCTCCGCCACGACCTCCGCCGCCAGCACCTTGTCATGGCGTTGCAGCGCGAGCATCGCCTTCTCAATGGCGGATTCCGCGCGACCGCCCATTTCCGCGATCAGACCGCGGAGCTTGTCCATTTCCTGGTCGAACGCCTTGATCGTATGTTCTGCCATGTCTTTCCTCCCCCGGATCAGCCGTAGCGTCCGGTGATGTAATCCTTTGTCCGTTCCTGCCGGGGATTGGTGAATATGTCCGACGTCACGCCATATTCGACCAGCTCGCCCAGATGGAAAAAGGCGGTCCGCTGCGACACGCGGGCGGCCTGCTGCATGTTGTGGGTCACGATCACGATGGCGTAGCGGCCGCGCAGTTCGTGGATCAGTTCCTCGATCTTCGCCGTCGCGATGGGGTCCAGCGCCGAGCAGGGCTCGTCCATCAGGATCACTTCCGGTTCGACGGCGATGGCGCGGCCGATGCACAGGCGCTGCTGCTGCCCGCCCGAAAGCGCGGTGCCGCTGTCATGCAGCCGGTCCTTCACCTCGTCCCACAGGCCGGCGCGGCGCAGCGATTTCTCGACGATCACGTCCAGGTCCGCCTTCGCATGGGCCAGGCCATGGATGCGCGGGCCATAGGCGATATTTTCATAGATCGACTTGGGGAAGGGATTGGGTTTCTGGAACACCATGCCGACGCGGGCGCGCAGTTGCACCACGTCCATGCTGGGGGCGTAGATGTCCTCGCCGTCCAGCGTGATCGTGCCTTCCACCCGCGCGGAGGCGACCGTATCGTTCATGCGATTGAGCGTCCGCAGGAAGGTCGACTTGCCGCAACCCGACGGGCCGATGAAGGCGGTGACATTGTCCATGTCGACATCGATCGACACGCCCTTGATCGCCTGCTTCTCGCCATAGAAGACCTTGACGTCGCGGGCCGTCATCTTGGTTTCTGTCATCTTCGTTTCCGGCATCCTGGTTTCGCCCGCAGGGGTCAGCGTCTGTTGTTCATGCATCATGGCTGTCATCGCGGTCACCACCGCCTTTCGAACTTGTTGCGCAGGTAGATGGCGATGCCGTTCATCGCGAGCAGGAAGACCAGCAGGACGATGATGGCGGCGGAAGTCTTTTCGACGAAGCCCCTGGAGACTTCGTCGGACCAGAGGAAAATCTGCACCGGCAGCACGGTCGCCGGATCGGTGATCCCCCCCGGCGGCGTGGCGATGAAGGCGCGCATGCCGATCATCAGCAGCGGGGCGGTCTCGCCCAGCGCGCGGGCCATGCCGATGATGGTGCCGGTCAGGATGCCGGGCAGGGCCAGCGGCAGGACATGGTGGAACACCACCTGCACCGGGCTGGCGCCGATGCCCAGCGCCGCGTCTCGGATGCTGGGCGGCACCGACTTGATGGCGTTGCGGCCCGCGATGACGATGACCGGCATGGTCATCAGCGCCAGCGTCATGCCGCCGACCAGCGCCGCCGAACGCGGCAGGTGCAGGAAGTTCAGGAAGATCGACAGGCCCAGCAGGCCGAAGATGATGGAGGGGACGGCGGCCAGATTGTTGATCGACACTTCGATGATGTCGGTCAGCCAGTTCTTGCGCGCATATTCCTCCAGATAGACGGCCGTCGCGACCCCCACCGGGAAGCTCAGCGCCAGCGTCACCAGCATGGTCAGCAGCGATCCCTTGAACGCGCCCCAGATGCCGACCTGCGTCGGATCGGTGCCGTCGCTCGCGGTCAGGAATCCCCAGTTGATGCCGGTAGTCAGCAGGCCCGCCTTGTCGAGCCGCGCTACCGCCGCTTCCGCCTCGGGCGAACCGTTGCTCTTGGCGGCAAGGTCGATGGCGGTGGCGGCGGGCAGCTTGACCGTCACGGTCCGGGCGAGGATCTTCGGATCGGCCTTGATAGCGTCGCGCAGCACGGTCCAGGCGGTGGGCGACACCCATTCCTCGGCATCCGCGCCCAGCGCCTTCTTCACGACCGCCCCCGTCACCATCGGCAGGTTCGCATTGGCGAGCGCCTGATCCGTGATGGCATTGGGGTCGAGCAGCAGCGGGGAGGCGGAGAAGTCGACCTTCACCGCGATTTCCGTCCGGGTGAAGCCGCGCAGGCCGTTGCCCAGCATGCTGAACAGCAGGAAGGCGAGGAACGCGGCGGAGAGCGCGACGGCGAGCAGACCCGCCGCCTTGAAGCGGCGTTCCGATGCATAGCGACGGGCGATCCGCCGGCGCATCGCGTCCGACTTCCAGTCGGTGGGAAGGCGTTCGGCACTCATTATTCGTAAGCCTCGCGATATTTCTTCACGACCCGCAGGGCCACGATGTTGAGCAGCAGCGTCACGATGAACAGCACCAGCCCCAAAGCAAAGGCCGCCAGCGTCTTGGCGCTGTCGAATTCCTGGTCGCCGGTCAGAAGCTGGACGATCTGCGTCGTCACCGTCGTCACGCTGGCAAAGGGGTTCAAGGTGAGGTTGGCCGCCAGACCCGCCGCCATCACCACGATCATCGTCTCGCCGATGGCGCGGCTGACGGCCAGCAGCACGCCGCCGACCACGCCGGGCAGCGCCGCGGGGATCAGCACGCGGCGGATCGTCTCGCTGGTGGTGGCGCCCATGGCCAGGCTGCCGTCGCGCATCGACTGCGGCACGGCGGCGATGCTGTCGTCCGCCATGGAGGAGACGAAGGGAATGATCATCACGCCCATCACAAGTCCCGCCGCCAGCGCGCTTTCCGAAGAGGCGCCGTGGATGCCGATCATGACCGCGAAATCCCGCAGGGCCGGGGCGATGGTGAGCGCCGCGAAATAGCCGTAGACGACGGTCGGCACGCCCGCCAGCACCTCCAATATCGGCTTCATCCACTTGCGGAAGGTGGGGCTGGCATATTGGGTCAGGTAGATGGCGCTCATCAGGCCCAGCGGGATGGCGACGGCCATGGCGATGATCGCGCCGATGAAGATGGTCCCCCAGAACAGCGGCACCGCGCCGAAGGCGTCGTCATTGCCATAGCCGAGCGCCGCCGATTGCGGGCTCCATTTCGCGCCGAACAGGAAATCGACGGGGCTGACCATGGAAAAGAAGCGGAAGCTTTCCCACAGCAGCGACGCGACGATCCCCAGCGTCGTGATGATCGCCAGCAGCGATGCGATCAGCAGGGTCGCCATCACCAGCCGCTCGACCCGCGTGCGCGCCCGGAAATCCGGGCGCACGCGGGTGAAGGCATAGGCGCCGCCGGCAAAGGCCAGCACCAGCGCCAGCGCGGCGCCGGCAAAGCCATATTGGCCGATGGCGTCCCTATAGGGTTCGACCAGGCCCTGCGAGAGCGGATTGAACGCCCCCGCCTGCATCCCCGTGGCGATCGCCCGCGCCTCGCCCAATATGGCGGAGCGTGAGAAATCGTCGGCGGGCAGGCTCTGCGCCGCCGGACTGCCCAGCACGTCCTGCGTGACGAGACCGGGCGCGACATTGGCCCAGACCGCCAGGAAGAGGCCGGCGGGCACCAGCGTCCAGAGCGCGACATACCAGCCGTGATAGCCCGGCAGGCTGTGCACGGCGTCGCGGCGGCCCGAAGCCCGCGCGGCGCTTTGCAGCCGCATCGCGCGGGCGCGGGCGCTGACCCAGGCGATGGCGCCCAGACCGGCGAGCAGCAGAAGGATTGCAGGACCTGTCATATCGCCTGTCTTATTTGAGCTGCGAACCGTCGAGCACGGCCAGCGACTTGACGGTCTCGGCGCTCGCCTTGCGCACGCCTTCCGGCGCCGCGACCATGCCGCGCTTGGTCAGCGCGCCGTTCGGGTCCCAGTTCGCGGCGAAGGTGTTGAGATAGGCCTGAAGGCCCGGAATGGCCTGCATATGCGCCTTCTTCACATAGATGAAGAGCGGACGCGCGCCGGGATATTGGCCGGTGGAGACGGTTTCATAGGTCGCCTCGACGCCGTTGATGGAAACGTCCTTCAGCGTGTCCTTGTTTTCCTCCAGGAAGCTGTAGCCGAACACGCCGAGCGCATTGGGATTGGCGCCCAGCTTCTGGACGATCAGATTGTCGTTTTCGCCCGAATCCACATATTTGCCGTCCTCGCGGATGCGGGTGCAGGTGGCCTTGAACTCGTCCTCATTCTTCTTCTTGAGCGCTTCCATCGCCGGGTCGGTCTCGCAACCCTTGGTCAGGATCAGTTCGGCCAGCGAATCGCGGGTGCCGCTGGTGGACGGGGGGCCGAAGACGCTGATCGGCGTGGCGGGCAGGCTGGGGTCGACATCCTTCCAGCTCTGGGCCTTGTTCGGACCCTTGCCATAGGGATTGGCGGCCAGCGCCTCATAGACGATCTTCGGGGTCAGCTTCAGGCCCGGACCGTTCTTCGATTCCGCGAAGGCCAGACCGTCGACGCCGATCTGGATTTCGATGATGTCCTTGACGCCATTCTTCCGGCAGTCCTCATATTCCGACTTCTTCATGCGGCGGGAGGCGTCGGCGATGTCCGGATGCTGGGCGCCGACGCCCGCGCAGAACAGCTTCATGCCCCCGCCGGTGCCGGTCGATTCGACGATGGGCGACTTCATGCCGGGATTGCCCTGAACGAACATCTCGGCAATCGCGGTGGCGAACGGATAGACGGTGGAGGAGCCGACCGCGCGGATCTGGTCGCGGGTGCCGCCGGCCCCGCCGCCGGACTGCTGGCCGCAGCCTGAAAGAGTGAGTGCCGCCGCGGCGGTCGCGGCCATCAGAGCGAAATGCTTCACCGGGTAATCTCCTTCGTCAAAGGCCGCGATTCGCTTCTCGCCGCCCCCCTCTGGGCACGCGCCGTAGCCGCGGTACGTCGCGCCTTTGTGACAATGGGATTGCACTTTTATGACATTGACGGCGGAAGCCCGGCCTGTCGCTGTCTTTTTTTGATCAAGCCTTTGCCGCGACGGCCTTTTCCTCGACGGCGAAGCGGGGCAGCAGGATGGAGATGGTGGTGCCCTTGCCCAGCACGCTGGCGATGTCCAGCCGGCCGCGATGCCGCTCCACGATATGCTTGACGATGGCCAGCCCCAGTCCCGTGCCGCCCACCGCCCGGCTGCGCCCCGAATCGACGCGGTAAAAGCGTTCGGTGAGGCGCGGCAGGTGATCGGGGCCGATGCCTTCGCCCTCATCCGCGACGGTCAGCCGCAACAGGCCGCTCGGCCCGTCGGAAAGGGACACGTGGATCGGCGTGCCCGCGCGGCCATATTTCACCGAATTTCCGATCAGATTATGGAGCAGTTGCGACAGTTGGGCGCGGTCGCCCTGCACGTCGGTCAGGCCGGGCGCGATCTCCATCTCCACCTCCCGCCCCCGATCGCCATGGCTGGTGCGGAACACGCCCACCACCTCGGCCACCAGGCCGGACAGGTCGACCGCGCTGTCGGGCAGGCGATATTTCTCCGCCTCTATGCGGGAAAGGGAGATGAGGTCGTCGATCAGCCGCTGCATCCGCCGCGCCTCGCCGTCCATGATCTTCAGGAAGCGCTGCCGCGTTTCGTCGTCCTTGCCCAGGTCGGGGTCGGCCAGCGTCTCGATGAAGCCCAATATGCCGGCCAGCGGCGTGCGCAGTTCATGGCTTGCATTGGCGACGAAATCGACGCGCATCTTCTCCGCCGCGTGGGCGCCGCTATGATCGGCCAGATGGACCAGCCGCCGGACATGGCCGTCCTCCCCCACCGGCGCGATCCGCATCTGCCAGCGCTGGTCGCGGGTGCCCAGGCCCACCAGCTCGATCATGACCGGTTCGGCCAGCGGCGCCTGGCTGGCGAGCCGTTCGGCAGCGGCGGGATGGCGGATGGCGATGCGGGCGTCCTCCCCCTCGATATGCGCGCCCAGCAGCCGCTGCGCGGCGCGGTTGGCGGCGATGATGCGGCCCCGTTCGATCAGCATCAGCGGGTCGGCTATGCCCTCCAGCAGACCGCGCGCATCGGGATGGGCGATGATGTCGGGAACCTCCGCCGGCAGGGGCGACACGGCCGGTTCCGGACGGTCCGGACTGGCCGCGCAGATGACGAGCACCAGCAGCGTCGCCAGCACCGGCAGGAGGATGTCGAGCGGCCCCGCGCCTATCATCAACGCGCCCCCGGTGCCGAGCAGCAGAACGGCCAGCGAGGCGGTGATCTGGGAGGCGGTCAGGCGATTCATGGTTACCATGCTGGAAATTTGACGCATTTGCTGCAAAGAGGGCCGCAGTAGCCGGCAATTTTTACAGTTTGGCAAGCGCGATAGCGGATCAGGATGACATGAGCGAGCCGTTGCCCCCCCAGAAGGAAGCCGAGTCGCAGGACGACGGCCTTGCCGCGCCGTCGCGCCGCCAGTTGCTGATGGGCGGCGCCGTCGCGGCCTCCGCGATCATATCCATCCGGCCGGCGCTGGCGAACACGGCCGCGTCGGTGCTCAACTGCACGATACCCGTTCCCGACCAGGGCCGGGCCGGCAATTATATCGCGCCCAACGGGCAGGTGGTGCCGGCGGGAACGCAGGGCGCCTTCCCCGCCGGCAAGAACTTCAGCGGGGAACAGGTCCGGCAGGCGCTGCGCGGCGGCCGGCTGCCGGGCGCCAGCTATGAGCAGAACCAGGCCTATCTCAACTATATCCGGCGGCTTCAGTCAGGGACGAGCGGCTTCACCTGCTACGCATCGCTGCAAATGCCCCGCTGAGCCGAGGGCTTTATTTCCACCCGAACTTATACGGTTCGCCAGCGTTGACGGCGTCGAGCCTTCGACGATCCGGTCAGGCGCAGCAAGGGCGACCCCATGTTCCATACACCCCATTGGGTGAAACAAGATTGTTCGGTCGCGATCTACCTCTATGAACCCGGCGATGGCGGGCTGGATCGGGTGGCGATCCTGCTCGCCAACCATCTGCGGCTGCGCGGCGTGGACGTGGAACTGTGGATGACGCGGACGGACGGCCCGGTGGCGGGCCTCATCCATCCCGCCGTGCCGGTCCGTCGCGTACCGGCGCCGCCCTTTTCGCGGCGGCTGTCGATGATCGCCCAATTCCCGGCGCTGGCCGTCATGGTGCGGCGGTTCCGCCCGGATATTCTCTATTCGGCGGGCAATCAGAGCAACATGCTGTGCGCGCTGGCGGCGCTGGGCACGGCGACGCGGGCGGTCGGTCGGATTTCCAACCCGATCGTCCGCCCCGGCCAGCGCGGCCTGTCCGCCTGGATCAGGCGTAGCCGTTTCCGCGCCATCGCCCGGACCAGCGCCATGACCATCGTGATGGGCGAGGCGGACCGGATGACGCTGACGCAGGCCGGGCCGCTCGCGGGACGGCAGGTGACGCTGCTGCCGCGCCCGACGGTCACGCCGCTGCTGGAACGGCTGCGGCGGCAGCGCGCCGCCAGAGCCGGCGGCGGCCCATGGCATTTCCTGATGGTCGGGCGGCTGGTCGCGCAGAAGGACCAGGCGACGGCGCTTCTGGCGCTCGCCCGGCTGAAGCATCTCGACTGGCGCCTGAAGATCGTCGGGCAGGGGCCGCTGCGCCGCGATCTGGAGGCGCTTTGCACGCGGCTTGGCATCGCCGGGCGGGTCGAATTTCCGGGCTTCGTCGGTGATCCGGCGGAACTGGCGGCCCTGATGGCGGATGCCGATCTGCTGCTGCAACCCTCGCGCTGGGAAGGGCTGGTCGCGACCCTCATCGAAGCGCTCGGATGCGGCACGGGGGTCGTCGCAACCGATTCGACGCCGAATATCCGCCCGGTGCTCGCCGCGGCGGGCCAGCATGCGCCGGTGCCGGTGGGCGACGCCGATGCCTTTGCCGATGCGATCCTCTGGGCGCTCGACCATCCCGCGCCGGCTGCGCGCCTGGCGGACGCGGTGAAGGAACATGGCGTCGAAAGCGCGCTCGACGCCTATTTGCGGGCCTTTGTCCGGCTGGCGCGATCCGGCGGCATGCGGTGGCGGGGCGTCGCGCAAAATAGCCTGTCGCGTTAGGCACTTGGCTACCCCTTTGTCTTAAGGATGGCGCGACATTCCCATCCGAAGGCCAGGTTTCGCGATCATGCCAGCCCGCTATTGCCAGGACAGCCCGGACGCCATCGCATCCTGCGTGCTGGAGGATATGGTGCTGCTCTACCACCGGCCGTCGGGACAGACCCATATGGCGATCGCCCCGGTGCCGGAGATCCTGGCGACGCTGGATGACGGCGCGGCGCTTACGGCGGGCGAGCTGTTAGGGCAGTTGGCCCAGCTTTACGATCTGGGCGAGCCGGAGGAGGCCCTGCCGCTGGTGGAGGCGCATCTGGCGGAACTGGCCGCCCTTGGACTGGTCCGCATCGCGTGAACCATGCCCTGACCCTGAAGATCGGTCCGGCGACCTTCCGCATCGGATCGGCCTGGCGCCAGCCGGTGGACGCGCTGGCGCGGCTCTACGCCGATTATCCCATGCCGGCGGGCGCGATAGCCGATTTCACCGTGCGGCTGGAGCCTGCGGGGCCGTTCCGGCGCTGGTTCCGGCCCTCGATCTTCATCACCGGCGATCATGGGCTGGCCGACGCCGCGCCGATGAGCCTTGCCCACGGGCTGCTGGCGGCGGAAATGGGGATGAACCTGCAAATGGCGCTTGGCTGGCGGCGGCACCTGCTGCTCCATGCCTCCAGCGTCGAAAAGGACGGGCGAGCGCTGGTGATGACCGGCGAGTCCGGTTCCGGCAAGTCGACGCTGGCCGCGCAACTGGGGGAGCGGGGCTGGCGGCTGATGGGCGACGAGTTCGCGCTGCTCGACCTGGAAACGGGGGCGATCTTTCCCTTTCCGCGCCTCGTCTCGCTCAAGAACCGCGCCATCGGCGTCCTCGCGGCGGAAGCCCCGGCGGAGCGCATGGGGCCGCTGCTCGCCGGGACGGCCAAGGGGGACATTCGCCACCTGATCCCGCGCAGAGAGGCGATCGGGCGGATGGCGGAGGGCGCGCCGCCCGCGCTGCTGCTGTTCCCGCGTTTCGGCCATGAAGCGGACGTGCGCCCGGTCGGCCAGGGGGAGGTCTTCATGCGGCTGACCCAGGCATCGACCAACTATGTCGCCCTGGGCGAAGCGGGCTTCGCGGCGTTGAGCGATTTCGTCCGGAATGTCCCGGCGCGCGCCATCGACTTTCCATCGGGCGACGAGGCCATCGCCCTTGTCGAGCGGCTCTGGGAGGAACTGGCATGAGCGCCCGGCTGCTGGTGCGCGCCTTGCGCGACCCTGACGAGGTGGCGGCGCTGGATGCGGACGGGTGGAACGCCCTCATCGCCATGGCGAGGGCGGAGCGGCTGATCGGCACGCTCGCCCTGCGAATCGGGGAGCGGCCCGTGCCCCCGGCGGTGGGCGCGATATTGGCGGACGCCCGGCTGGATGCGGCGCGCGAAGCCCGGCAGGCCCTGTGGGAGGCGGATCGCGCGGCAGAGGCGCTTGCCGGCCTGGACGTGCCGGTCGTGCTGCTCAAGGGCACGGCCTATGCGGCGGCGGGGCTGCGCGCCGGGCAGGGGCGCTTCATCGGCGATCTCGACATATTGGTGCCGCGCGATGCGATGGATCGGGTGGAACGGGCGCTGATCGGCGCGGGATGGGAATGGGTCAAGGACGACCCTTATGACGACGCCTATTACCGCCGATGGATGCATGAGCTGCCGCCGATGATCCACGCGGCGCGGGACCGCATGATCGACGTGCATCACACCGTCCTGCCGCTGACGGCGCGGCAGACGCCGGACGCGGCGGCGATGATCGCGCAGGCGGTTCCCCTCACCAACGAATTATCCATGCTCTCGCCCGAGGACCGGCTCTGCCACGCGGCGGCGCATCTGCTGGCCGACGGCGATCTGGCCGGGGGGCTTCGCAACCTCTGGGACATATATTGCCTGCTCGACGGCGTCGACGGGACGGCGCTGGAGGCGCGGGCGGCGCACCATGGCCTGCTGTCCCATGTGCGGCAGGCGAGGCGGCTCGCCATGGCGCTCTATGGCGAAGGGAGGGACGAAGGGGCGCGGCTCACGCTCCGGGACCGGATCGTCAAGGCCCGGCTGCTGGCGCGCGACGGGTGGGGACGGGAACGGCGCGGGCTGCTGCGTTTCGCCTTCTACCTGCGCTCCCACTGGCTCAGAATGCCGCCCGCCATGCTGGCGCGGCACCTGTTCACCAAATGGCGCAAGGGGCATCGGCCTGTTTAGGAAGGGGCGCCAGCCAAGGTTTTTGCGTCTGCACGGAAATGCCCTATATTGCCCCTTCGATGCCAGGACTCAGGACACGCATGAAATCCAATTTCTTCCGGGGCGCCGTCGCCCTTGGCGCGCTCGCGCTCATCCCTGCCACCACCGCGGCGCTCGCAGATGGGGAGGCAAGCAGCTACAAGGCGCTCGACGAGTTCATGGACGTGTTCCAGAAGGTCCGCAGCGACTATGTCGAGAAGGTCGACGACGAAAAGCTGATCAAGGGCGCCATCGACGGCATGCTCGCCAGCCTGGACCCGCATTCGAGCTTCCTCGACGCCCGCGATTTCCAGAATCTCCGCACCCAGACGGAGGGCAGCTATGGCGGCCTCGGCCTTTCCGTCACGCAGGAGGACGGCGCGGTGAAGGTGATCGCGCCGACGCAGGATACCCCGGCCTGGCGCGCGGGGATCAAGGCGGGCGACTATATCACCCATCTCGACGGGCAGCTCATCTATGGCGGCACGCTGGACGAGGCGGTCGACAAGATGCGCGGCGCGCCGGGCACGCAGATCAAGCTGACCATCGTCCGCCCCGGCCGCGACAAGCCGATCGACCTCACCCTGACGCGTGAGATCATCCAGTTGAAGCCGGTGAAGTGGGAGGTGAAGAACGGCATTGGCGTCATCAACATCGTCAGCTTCTCGGCCAATACCGGCGCCGACGTGCGCCAGGCGATCCGCAGCATCGACAAGTCGCTGGGCCGCAAGCCCACCGGCTATATCCTCGACCTGCGGTCCAACCCGGGCGGGCTGCTGGACGAAGCCGTGTCGGTCAGCGACACCTTCCTGGAGCGCGGCGAGATCGTGTCGCAGCGCGGCCGCAACAAGGGCGATGTCGAGCGCTATTATGCCAAGCCCGGCGACGATGCGAGGGGCCTGCCGGTGATCGTGCTGGTGGACGCGGGCTCCGCCTCCGCATCGGAAATCGTCGCGGGCGCGCTGCAGGACCAGCATCGCGCGCTGGTGATGGGGGAACGCAGCTTCGGCAAGGGCAGCGTCCAGACCATGCTGCCGCTCAGCAACACCACGGCGCTCAAGCTGACGACGGCGCGCTATTACACGCCGTCGGGCCGCTCCGTGCAGGAAGGCGGGATCGAACCCGATGTCAGGGTGCCGCAGCTTAGCGACCCCGATTACAAGAATCGTCCGAAATTCCGGGAAAGCGACCTGCGCCGGCACCTGATCAACGAGATCAAGACCGACAATGCGGCGCTGGAAGAGGACAGCAAGGACGATCCCCGCTTCGCCGCCACGGCAGAGGAGCTGAAGAAGAAGGGGATCGAGGATTTCCAGCTCGACTATGCGCTGAAGACCATAGCGCGTCTGGCGGCAAAGCCGGGCGGGGCGGTGGCTCAGGCCGCTCCCGTCCGCAAGCCGGCGACGCATTGATCGTTGCGGATCGACGTGCCGCGCCCGGCCGGCGGGACCGGTTCGGGACTTGCCGGATTGCGTTGGACGGGAAGCGGACACCCGCTTTATCCCTCTCCCTTGAGGAAGAGGGCTGCGCAGACTTGGCAGCTCGCTGCCTGGTCGCAGCTCGGTGAGGGGATCGCGCGGCCCTCAGGCCGGCTCCCTTCACCCCGCAAGTTCAGCATGACGAAAGCCACGTGACGGTTTAAGCGAGCGACATGAAATCTTTGCCCCTCGCCCGCGCCCTGGCGCTGATCGTCCCGCTGGTCATGCTGGGCGGCGCCTATGCCTTCCAGTTCCTCGGTGGCCTGCACCCGTGCGAAATGTGCTGGTGGCAGCGTTATGCGCATATGGCGGCCATTCCGCTGGCGCTGATCGCCTATGCGCTGCGCGGCAAGGCCTGCGTGAGCGCGCTGTTCACCGGACTCGCCGGCCTTGCCATTGGCCTCAGTGGCGGCATCGGCCTGTTCCATGCGGGCGTCGAATATGGCTGGTGGCAGGGGCTCACCGCCTGCTCGACCAGCCCGGCCGGCGGCAATCCGGCGGACATCCTCAACCAGATCATGGCGACGCCGATCACCCGCTGCGACGTCGCGCCGTGGAGCCTGTTCGGCATTTCGATGGCGGGCTATAACGGCCTCTTGTCGGCGGCGGCGGCGCTCCTCATCTTGGTGCTGCTGCTCAGGAAAGGGAGCAAGGCATGAGCGCAAAAGATTCTCAGCGTCCCGATTTCCCCCGGCCCGGCCGCCGGGTGACGGACGCCCAGCGCGCCTCCATGCTGCGCGTTGACCAGGCGGGAGAGTTCGGTGCGACCCGCATCTATGCCGGGCAGCTTGCCGTCATGGGCGACCGCCATCCTGATTCCCGCGTCATCGCCGGCATGGCGGCGCAGGAGGAACGGCACCGCAAGCATTTCGACGCGATGATCGCCCGCCGGGGCGTGCGTCCGACGGCGCTGCAGCCGATCTGGAACGTGGCGGGTTTCGCCCTGGGCGCGGTGACGGCGGCGATCGGGCCGCGCGCCGCCATGGCGTGCACCGCCGCGATCGAGACCGAAATCGACCGGCACTATGCCGAGCAGCTCGAGCAATTGGGTCAGGACGATCCGGAACTCTCCACCGTCATCGCGGATTTTCAGGCGGAGGAAGTGGAGCATCGCGACGCCGCCATCGCCCATGGCGCGGAGGAAGCTCCGGTCTATCCCTTATTGTCGGGCGTCATCAGATTGGGCTGTCGTGCCGCCATCGCCCTTTCCAAGCATATCTAAGGCGAAGCGTATCTGAGGAGAAGCATGATGAAGACCCGCCTGATCGCCGCCATGCTTGCGCTGGGCGCTGCCTTCCCGGCCATGGCGCAACAGGGGCCCAGCGTTCCGCAGGACCAGCCCACCGCCGCGCAGGCGGGGTCGGAACGCGTCAATCTGGTCATCGTCTATGGCGACGATCCCTGCCCGCAGAGCCAGGGCAGCGACATCGTCGTCTGCGCCCGCAAGGGCGAGGAGGAGCGCTACCGCATTCCCGAGCCGTTGCGCGGCGATCCGAACCAGCCCAGCCATCAGGCATGGGGCGAACGGGTGAAGTCGATGGAATATGTCGGACGCAGCGGCACCGAAAGCTGCTCGCCGGTGGGCGGCGGCGGGGCCACCGGCTGCTTCGCGCAACTGGCGCGCCTTGCCAAGGCGGAGCGCCAGGCCGCGGACAATGCAAGCTGGAAGGATCTGGTCGAGGCGGAACGGACCCGGCGCCTTTCCACCATCGACGCGGAAAGCAAGGCGATCGAGGCGCAGGCCGTGGCGGAGGAAAAGGCCCGGGCCGCCCAGCAACAGCAGCCGGCTCCGGCGCAGGGACCGCAACCGGGAACGCCGCCGCAGCAGTGACGGCATTTGCCGCGGCGCGGCGTCTGGAAGAAGGCTGCCGGAAACCGGGCAATCCGGCCGGCGGGACAGGGGACGAACAAGGATTATGGATCGATGCGTCTCCTCACTGCCCTTTCCTTCGCCGCCGTCGCGCTGGCTCCCCTGACTTTCGGCGGCGCGGCCCATGCCGAGCCGCCGCAGAAAATCTTCAACCTGGTCGTCTATGGCGACGATCCTTGCCCAAAGGGCGAGGGCGACGAGATCATCGTCTGCGCCCGCAAGCCCGAATCCGAACGCTATCGCATTCCCAAGAAGTTGCGCGAAAAGCCTGAACCGGCGGGCGGCCCCGGCTGGGGTAGCCAGGTCGCGACCATGGAGCAGGTCCAGCGGCAGACCCTGCCGGGCAGTTGCTCCGCCATTGGCAGCAATGGCTTCACCGGCTGCACCGCCAAGGCGCTGGAGCAATGGTTCGCGGAGCGGCGGATGCAGGAGTCCAGGGGCGAGCCTTGAGCGGCGCGCCATCGCTAGGCGGCGTGGATAAATTCGAGACTCGCCGGACTGAGTGATTTGGGTGGATTGCGGACATTCCCCCTCCCGCAGGCGGGAGGGGGTTAGGGGGTGGGCTGGCGCGGCATCTGCGCTGTTTTGCAACGGCTAAGTCAGAAGCTCGCTGCGCTCGCGCCCACCCCTAACCCCTCCCGCCTGCGGGAGGGGAATGTCTTGGATTGGCCATTTCCCGACATTCCCAATTTGTCCACGCGGTCCAAAAGCCGGACGGCCTTCGCCTATTTGAAGCTCGCGATGCATTCGATCTCCAGCGGCGCGCCCATCGCCAGCCCGTCCGCGCCGAACGCGCTTCGGGCGGGCAGCCGCTTGCCCTGGAAATAGCTGACATAGGTGCCGTTGAATCGTGGCCAATCCGCCATGTCGTCCAGCATCACCGTGCATTTGACGACATGGCCGAAGTCGAGGCCATTGTCCTTCAGGATCTTGCCGATGGAATCCATGGAATTGCGGACCGCGGCATCGAAGCCCTCCTTATGGGGGTCCATGCCATCCGGCACCCGGCCGATCTGGCCGGAAAGATACAGGGTATCGCCTGCCCGCACGGCAGGGGAGAAGGGAGGCTGCTGCGCGGCCAGCGGCGTGGCGCCAACAGCCAGGACCAGGGCGAACCATTTCTTCATATGCCTATTTCCCCGATGCAAAAAGGCCGGTCCTTTGGCGGACCGGCCCTTCCTTCGTGACGCGTCAGAATTTGAAGTCGAGCCGGGCGTAATAATAGCCGCCCGACGTGCTGTAGGGTCCGTGGCCATAATAGCTGTTATAGGCCCCGGCGCCGTTGATATAGGGCGAGACGCCAGCGCCCGGCGTGACGCCTTGCATCAGCGCGGGCACTTCCGGCCGCTTGTTGAACAGGTTGTTCGCACCCACAGAGAAGGTGACGGCATCGGTGAAGTCGTAGCTTGCCTCCAGATCGGTAAGCGCGGTCGCCTTGACCACGCCGTTGAAGTAGAGCTGGTTGGCGTTCACCCCGTTCACGATGGCGCCGTCCGCGATCAGGAAGCCGCCATTCGGGATGAAGCCAGCGGACGGCGTGAAGGCCGGGCGGACAAGCACGCTGGTCTTGCCGTAAAAGGTCTCACGCAGGTTGAGCGCGAACTTCCCGCTCTTGAACAATGCGCCGGCCACGATCTTGTAGTCGGGGTTGGAACGCTCGATGTTGCTTTCCGACGCCGCGTTGAAGATGGGGTAGCCGACCTTGTTGTCGGTGATCTTCGTCTTGTTGTAATTCGCCGTCAGCGACAGGTTCAGCGTGCCGAAGTCCAGCGCGACGGGGTAGGCGGCCGAGAAATCGATGCCCCAGGTGCGGGTGTCGATGCCGTTGGTGAAGCTCGACACGCCGATGGTGCCGTTGGTGAACAGGGCGCTGTCCAGGACGATGCCGGCGGCGTTCAGCGCGTTCAGGATGTCGGCGCCGCCCGGCTGCGGCACGCCGTTCAGGACGGCGTTGCGGGCCGCCGTGCCGGTGATGCGGTCCTTGATCTTGATGATATAGCCGTCGACCGTGATGGCCAGCTTCGGCACCGGCCGCAGCACGACGCCGGCCGAGAAGTTCTTCGACTTTTCAGGCTTCAGCGAGTTGAAGCCCAGCAGCGCGGCGGCAGGCGTGCCGGCGGGAAGCTGCGCGACGGCGCTGGTCGGACCGACGTTGATGGTCGAATATTTCTGTTCCGCCAGCGTCGGCGCGCGGAAGCCGGTGCTGACCGTGCCGCGAATCGCGAAGGCGGGGCTGAAGTCGTAGCGCGTGGTGATCTTGCCGATGGTGGTGTCGCCGAAGTCGGTATAATCCTCGTAACGGCCGGCAAGGTCGACGGACCAGTTTTCAACCGGCTCCGCGATCAGGTTGATGTAGCCCGCGCGCGAACTGCGGCGGAACTTGCCCGCGTCGGTCGCCTTGTATCCGGGGAAGGACTGAACGCCCGTCTTGTAGGTCGAATAATAATCGCCCGCGACGATCTCATAGGTGTCGCGGCGATATTCGCCGCCGAACGCCAGGGTCAGCGGCCCCGCCATGCCGGCGTCGAATTCCTTGCGGATGTCGGCGGTGACGGTGGTCTGGCTCAGGCGGAAGCCGCCGTCATAGGCCTTGTCCACCGTATTGGGCCTGCCGATGCCCTGCAGGGAGGCGGCATAGCTTTCCTGCCAGACTTCGCGATGGGCCGACGCTTCGGTCCAGATGTCGTCCTTCTGATAGCCGTAGGTCGTGCTGATGTCGTAATTCCAGTCGCCGCCGAAATCGCCCTTGGCGCCGACCGTGAAGCTATATTCATCCTCGATCACATGCTGGAGCGGCACCATGCCCCAGGTGCCGGTGTCGCCATAGCAGATATTGGGATTATATGCCGCGGGCGTGATGCTGCCGCCCAGATTGCCGGTTTCGTAGCAGATGCGCTTGGGATGGCGGTAGCCCTGCTTGGCATAGCCGATGCGGCGGGCATAATCGCCGAAGCTGTAGAGTTCGATGCCGCCGAAATCATAGCCCATATTGTAGAAGGCTTCGGTCAGATAGGTCTTGGGCTGGCCGCCGTTGATGCCCGACAGCGCGTCGCCCGCCAGGTTCGACCATTGGGCGGGCGTGTTGGGCTGAAGCGTGCCGTCCGGCCTGGTGATCTGGACCTGCCCGGTGCCCACCGTGGTGTAATCCTGGCGGCGGTGGAACAGGCTCAGGTTGAAGAAGCCGTCCTCGCCCAGCTTGAAGCCCATATTGCCGGAGGCGGAGAACAATTCGCCTTCGCTGTCATAATATTGGCCGCCCGTGACCTTGAAGCTGCCGCCTTCGTTATTGTCCTTCAGGATGAAGTTGATGACGCCCGCGATGGCGTCCGTGCCATAGACGGCGGCCGCGCCTTCCTGGAACACTTCGACGCGGGCGATGGCGTCCGGCGGGATCAGGTCGATGCTGGGCGCCGCCGAACCCTGGAACGCGCCGGAAATCACCTGGAGGATGCCGTTGCCGTGGCGGCGCTTGCCGTTGACCAGCACCAGCGTATGGTTGGGGCTGAGGCCGCGCAGACGGGCGGAGAGCGAGAAGCTGGAAAGGTCGGTGCCCTGCGTCTGGGCGGTGAAGCTCGGGACGATCTGGGTCAGGACCTGGTTGAGGTTCGGCTGGCCGACATGGCTGATCGCCTCCTGGCTCAGCACCTGGATCGGCGCGGCGCTTTCGGCCGCCTGCATGCCGACGGCGCGGGTGCCGGTAACGATGATGGCGGCGCCATCATCGGCTTGCGCGGTCTGCGCCTCCTGCGCCATCGCACAGGCCGACCAGGACGAGGCCAGCACCAATGAAAGGCGAAGAGCGGATAATCTTGTCATCTATGCCCCCTGTTTTGCATTTATCCATGACAGGGGGATCAACGAACTTTTAGGATGAAACCTCTACCGCATCGCACAAAAAATAGAAAAATTAAATATTTCTTCTTTATTTCTAGGAGGAAAATCAGACCAGATTGCGACGCCATGAGGCAGAATGGCAATTGATTAGGGTGCATGTGGCGCGCCGCATTTTGCAAGCAGCGCATATGGCGGATTTTTGACGGAAGTTCGTTTCAGGAAAACCTTGCCCCTGTTCGTCATGCCGAACCTATCGACATGAAGAGTGGAGAGGGGGAGCAGGGGATCAGCTCGCCATCGCCGCTTCGATCAGCGCGCGGCCTTCCCTGCTGGCCCAATCCATCGCGCCGACCACCCGGACCATTTCCTTGCCCTGCGCATCATAGATGACGGTCGTCGGCAGCATGCCGGTGTTGTAGTGGAAGCCGAACTGGTTTTCCGGGTCGATCCAGCCCTTCAGATGGGGCAGGGGATGTTTCTCGAAGAAGGGCTTGATCACCGTCTCCCCCTGGCTGTCCTGGGAGATGGTGAGGACGGCGAGCCCCTTCCTGCCATAATCCGCCGCCACGGCATCCAGCGTCGGCATTTCCGCCACGCAGGGCGCGCACCAGGTCGCCCAGAGGTTGACCAGCACCGGCTTGCCCGCGAAATCCTTGAGGCTGGCATCGCTGCCGTCCGGATTCTGGAAGGTGAAATCGGGGGCAGCGGTTCCGGCCTTCGACCTGTCGAGCGTGTAGCTGAACGCGCCTTTCCCGCTTTGCGCCGGTCCCGTCGCCTCGCCGCTGGTGGCGTTCGGGCCTTGCCCGGCGGCCGGGGATTGCTTATCGCACGCGCCAAGGCCGGCCAGCAGGAGCAGTGTCATTACGCAGCGTAAGGATGATCGCACGGGGAAAAGCTCCAACAGCATGTGGGGCGGACGCTTCGCGGCCGGTCCGGCTTCGGTCATGCGGGAGATAAATGCGTCGATCCCGTTCGACAAGCGCCTGTGGAAGCAGGACATCGCCGGGTCCAAGGCCCATGTCGCGATGCTCGCCAAACAGGGCATCGTCGACGGAGAGGACGCGCAGGCGATCACCGAGGGGCTGAACCGCATCGCCGCCGAATATGAAGCCGACGGCGTGCCGGTCGATCTGGACCTGGAAGACATCCACATGGTCACGGAGTCGCGGCTGGCCGAATTGATCGGTCCGGCGGCGGGACGGCTGCACACGGCGCGCTCGCGCAACGATCAGGTGGCGACCGATTTCCGCCTCTGGGTGCGCGACGCCATCGATGAGGTGGAGGCGGGCCTGCAGGGCCTGTCCGCCATGCTGCTCACCCGCGCAGAGGAGCATGCCGATGCGGTGATGCCCGGCTTCACCCATCTCCAGTCCGCGCAGCCGGTGACGCTCGGTCATCACCTGATGGCCTATCATGAGATGGTCCGCCGCGACCGCAGCCGCTTCGCCGACGCCCGCGCCCGCCTCAACGAGTGCCCGCTGGGCGCGGCGGCGCTGGCCGGGACCGGCTTCCCCATCGACCGCCACGCCACGGCGGCGGCGCTCGGTTTCGCCAAGCCGACCGACAACAGCCTCGACAGCGTGTCGGACCGCGACTTCGCGCTCGACTATCTGATGGCGGCGACCCAGTGCAGCCTGCACCTCTCGCGGCTGGCCGAGGAATTCATCATCTGGGCTAGCCAGCCCTTCGGCTTCGTGAAATTGCCCGACGCCTATTCGACCGGCAGCTCGATCATGCCGCAGAAGCGCAATCCCGACGCCGCCGAACTGGTGCGCGGCCATGCCGGGCGGATCATGGGCTGCATGAATGCGCTCTGCGTCACGATGAAGGGCCTGCCGCTCGCTTATTCGAAGGACATGCAGGACGACAAGCCGCCGGTGTTCGAGGCGCATGACCTGCTGGGCCTGTCCATCGCGGCGATGACCGGCATGATCGAGACGGTGACGTTCCGCACCGACCGGATGCGCGGCCTGGCGGAAAGCGGCTTCGCGACCGCCACCGACCTCGCCGACTGGCTGGTGCGGGAGGGCGACATTCCCTTCCGCGAGGCGCATCATATCACGGGCCGCGCGGTCGCGGCGGCGGAGGCGGCGGGCGTGCAGCTTGCCGATCTGCCGCTGGAAACGCTCAAGGCCATTGATGCGCGGATCGATGAGCGTATCTATGCGGTGCTGACGGTCGACGCCTCGGTCGCCAGCCGCAGGAGCCATGGCGGCACCGCGCCCGATCAGGTGCGTGCGCGGATCGCTGAGGCCCGGAACGACGCGAAAGGGCAGAAGAAGTGATGACGGCACGGATCGCCAAAGGGGTTGCGCTGGCGGCGCTTGCGCTGGCCTTGGCGTCCTGCGGCGGTCGCCAGCCGCTGAAGCCGGTGCAGGGGCAGCGCCTGCCCGCCGTGCCGGTGGGGGCGGCGACGGCGCCCACCGCAGCGCAGCTCACCACGCCCACGATCCAGGCGCGGCCGGAACGGAATGTCGAACTGCTGACCCAATCGAAGGTGCGTGGCGACGACCCGTTCGACCTGCCGCCCGAAAGCGACCCCCGCTGATTTTTGGCGATAAGATTTCTAGGATAGACTGACTTGGACCATTTTACCTATGTCGACGGCGCGATGCTGGTGGAGCAGGTGCCGATGGCGGAGATCGCCGCGCAGGTCGGCACGCCCGTCTACATCTATTCGACCGCGACCCTGACCCGCCATGTCGGCGTGTTCCGCGAAGGACTGTCGCAGCTTGATGATCCGCTGATCGCCTTCGCGGTGAAGGCCAATCCCAACGCCGCCGTGCTGGCGACGCTGGCGAAGCTGGGCCTCGGCGCCGACGTCGTGTCGGTGGGCGAATTGCTGCGCGCCATGGCGGCGGGCATTCCGGCGGACCGCATCGTCTTTTCGGGCGTCGGCAAGACGGCCGACGAAATGCGCATCGCGCTGGAAAAGGGCATCTACCAGTTCAATCTGGAAAGTGAGCCCGAAGCGGAAATGCTCTCCGAAGTGGCCCTGTCGATGGGGAAGAGGGCGCCGGTCGCCTATCGCATCAACCCCGATGTCGACGCGGGAACCCATGCCAAGATCTCGACCGGCAAGTCGGAAAACAAGTTCGGCATCCCCTATGACCGGGCGCTGGCCAGCTATGCCGCGGCGCGCGGCCTCCCCGGCCTCGACGTGCAGGGCGTGGCGGTGCATATCGGCAGCCAGCTCACCGATCTCGCGCCCCTGGAAGCCGCCTTCGCCAAGGTCGGCGCGCTGATCGAAAGGCTGCGCGGCGAAGGCCATGACATCCGCACCGCCGATCTCGGCGGCGGGCTGGGCGTGCCCTATGATCCCTCGCAGCCGCTGCCGCCCAGCCCCGCCGACTATGGCGCGATGGTGACGAAGGTGACGCAGGGCTGGAACGTCCGCCTGATGTTCGAGCCGGGCCGCCTGATCGTCGGCAATGCGGGCGTGCTGCTGTCGCAGGTGGTGCGGGTGAAGCAGGGCGCGCAGGCCCCCTTCGTGATCGTCGACGCGGCGATGAACGACCTGCTGCGGCCCAGCCTCTACGACGCCTGGCACGACATCCGCGCCGTGCAACCGAAGGGCGAGCGCGCCGCCGCCAATGTGGTGGGCCCGGTGTGCGAGACGGGCGACACCTTCGCCATGCACCGCGACATGGATGTGGTGGGGGCGGGCGATCTGGTCGCCTTCATGACCGCCGGGGCCTATGGGGCGACCATGGCGAGCACCTATAACAGCCGCGCGCTGACGCCCGAAGTGCTGGTGTCGGGCGACAAATGGGCCGTTGTCCGCGCCCGTCCGCCGGTCGAGGCGCTGATCGAGGGGGACAGCATTCCGGCCTGGGTAGCGTCGAAGGATGTGCAGGACTGATGCACAGCCTGCCCGTTTTCCTGCGGTTGCAAGGGCGGGCCGTCATCCTGACCGGCGAAGGGGAGGCGGCGGACGCCAAGCGGCGCCTGCTCGAACGGGCGGGCGCGCGGATCGTGGGCGAGGCGGCTGAGGCCACGCTCGCCATCGTCTCGGATGGCGATGCGGCGACCGTGCAGCGGCTCCGGGCCCGGGGCATATTGGTGAACGCGACCGACAGGCCGGAACTTTGCGACTTCACCCTGCCCGCCATTGTCGACCGGGAGCCGGTGCTGATCGCCATCGGCACGGGCGGCGCTTCGGCGGGTCTCGCCAAGGCGCTCAGGCAACGCATCGAAGCTTTGCTGCCGGCCCGTCTGGGGCTGCTGGCGACGGCGCTTCACGATGCGCGCGCCGCGATCCGCCAGCGCTGGCCCGATGCCGCGGCAAGGCGGCGGGCGATCGACGCCGGCCTTGCCGTGCGCGGGCTGATCGATCCGCTGTCCGACAAAGCCGTGGACGCCGTGCCGCACTGGCTTTCCGAAGGGGGCGGGCTCTGGACCGGGGCCGACAGGCTGGAAAACATCCGCCTGCTGTCGGGCGATCCCGACGATCTCAGCCTGCGCGCCGCCCGCCTGCTGGGCGAGGCGGATCGCGTCTATCACGCGCCGGACGTGCCTGCCGCGATACTGGACAGGGCGCGGGCCGATGCCGTGCGCATCCTGGCAGACGCGCCGCCCGACGATCCGGGGGCAGGCCTGTCGCTCTGGATGGAGATGACGCCATAAGCCGGGTCTTCCTCTTCGACGGCGCTCGGGCGCAGGAAATCTCGCTCGACGATTTCTGCGCGCGGACGCAGGACGCGCCGTTCAGTTGGGTCCATGCCGATGGCTGGAAGGAGGATGCCCGCCACGTCGCGTCCCGCTGCGACCATATGCCCGAAGCGGCGCTGTCCGCGCTGCTGGCGCAGGAGACCCGGCCGCGCTGCACGCTGATGGCCCATGGCGCGCTGGTGAACCTGCGCGGGCTTGGCGCGGCGGATGACGATGGAGGCGACCCGCTGGTGTCGATCCGCCTCTGGGCCGAAGAGGCGCGGGTCATTTCCGTCAGCTATCGGCCGCTCGCGGCGATGGAGCCCGTCATGCAGCAGATGCTGCGGGGTCTGATCCGCGATCCGGGCGACCTGATCGCCGCCTTCGCGCAGCAGATCACCGAAGCGCTCGACCCGGAAGTCGCCGAACTGGGCGACGGCCTGGACGAGATCGAAAGCGCGCTGACCGAACATGGCCCGGCGGAGGCGCGGCGGCGCGTGTCGGAAATCCGCGCGACGGCGATCGGCTATCGCCGCTTCATCGCGCCGCAGCGGCAGGCATTGGAAAGACTGTCCGCCGCCGATGCGTCATGGCTGGAACCCGACGACCGGTTGCACCTCCAGGAAGCGGCGGACCGCTGCGCCCGCATGGCGGAGGAGCTGGAAGCGGTGCGCGAACGGTCGGCGCTCGCCCATGAAGAACTGACCGACCTGCGCGCGGAGCAGATGAACCGGCAGGCGCTGATCATCTCGGTCGTGGCGCTGGTGTTCCTGCCGCTGACCTTCCTGACCGGGCTGCTGGGGATGAATGTGGACGGCATACCCTATGCCCATGAACCCTGGGCCTTTTGGGGCGTGGTCGGTGTGTGCATGGCCATGGCGGCCGGCATTGCCGGCTGGTTCGCGGCGACGCAGTGGCTGAAGTGATTCCGGCCCGTCATTCCGGCCTGCGCCGGGATGACAGCCTCAGGCCCTAGTTCCGCGCCGCGTTGAGCCGGGCGATCTCGTCATGCAGCGCCTGGATCGATGACACCAGCCGCGCCCGGTCCGCCTGCATCTCCGCCAGCGCATCGCGCGTTTCGCCCAGTTCCAGCGCGCGGCGGGCGATCCGCGCGTCCAGTTCCGCATTATGCCGCGCCAGCGCACCGACCTGCTCCGCCCTTGCGCACAAATGGCGAAGCCGCGCATCCAGCAGGTCGAAATCGAAGGGCTTCACCACATGGTCGTCGGCCCCCGCATCCAGCGCGTCGACCGCGGACACCCTGTCGTTCCGCCCGCCGATCATGACGAAACAGGCATTTTCGGCCAGTCCCGCCGCGCGGATCTTCCGCATCGTCGTCAGGCCGGGCAGCAGCGCCAGTCCCATGTCGATCAGGATGATGTCCACCGGCCGCGTGACCAGCATGTTGATCGCGGTGAAGCCGCTTTCCGCCAGCGCGACGTCATAGCCCAGATGCGACAGCCGCCGGGCCACGACGGCGCGGGACGTGGCGTCTTCATCGACCAGCAGAAGGCGCAATCGCCGGGGCGCGTGTCCGCCGTCCGGACCCTGCGCCTGTTGCGGCCTGCTGATGCTGTCGCGTTTCCAGAATTGCATGACGTCCCACCTCTTGCCACCGCGCAGCATAGGATCGGCGGGCAAAGAAATGGTTAACGCGGCTCCGGCGCATAGGCGCGCAGGAAACAGTCCAGCCCATTGTCGACATCGGCCTCGATCTGCTCTGCCGTCGCCCGCTCGATCTGTCCCCAGACCAGCGACTGGTGACAGCCCGTAAGCATCAGCATCGTGAAGGTGCGCGCCGCCAGTTCGGGGTCTGCCCGGCGCAAAAGCCCGCGATCCATCGCCCTTTCCAGGAATTCGGCCACCAATCGCCGGGTATTGCCCGGTGCATGTTGGTAGAAGATCGCCCCCATTTCGGGAAAGCGGCCCGCTTCCGACGCCACCAGCCTGTATAGCGCGACGCTTTCGGGCGATGTGATCTTCGTCAGCAGGTTGACGCCCAGGGTCCGCAACGTGCCTGCAAGGTCGCCGTCGGGATCGAGGATTTCAGCGAGGCGCGATCGATAAGCGGTGGTCGCGTCGTCCAGAACGGCGGCGAACAGCTCTTCCTTGGACGGGAAATAGCTCCACAGGGTGCCCTTCGATCCGCCCAGCGCCGCGGCGATCCCCGACATGGTCGTCGCGGCATAGCCCTTTTCCATGAAGGAACGCGACGCGACCTTCAATATGGTCTTGCGCCGGTCGCGGCGCCGCGCTTCGCGGCGGCTGATCGGGGGAATGGGCTCCGTCATGAAATCGTACCATATAGTACGCTATTTTGGTTGACAAGGATTCGCATCAGGCGCAAAGGCTCATTTCATACTATTTGGTACGGTTTTATGCCCGTGAGTCGCCTTCCAAATCCCTTTCCCCCTTCCGCTCGCGCCGGGCTTCTTGCCGGGGGCGTGGCCCTGCTGTCCGCCTGTGCGGCGGTGCCCGACCTTGGCCCCCAGCCGGTCGTGCGCGCGCCCGCCAGCATCGCGGCGGATCGCAGCCTTCAGGCCGACGGTTCCGCGCAATGGCCGTCCGAAGGCTGGTGGAAGGGCTATGGCGATCCGCAACTGGACGCGCTGATCGAGGAAGGGCTGAAGGGTTCGCCGGACGTCAGCGCCGCCGCCGCCCGCTTCGCCCAGGCCAATGCCGCCGCGCAGCAGGCGGGCGCGCCGTTGCTGCCTTCGGTCGATCTGGACGCCAGCAGCGGCGTCACCAAATCCAGCTATAATATGGGGATGCCCAAGGAATTCGTTCCCAAGGGCTGGCTGGGTACCGGCCGGGTGGCGCTGGATTTCGGCTTCGACCTCGATCTGTGGGGCAGGAACCGGGCGGCGCTGGCGGCGGCGACTTCGGAAGCCCGCGCGGCGGAGATCGATGCGCGGCAGGCCCGGCTGGCGCTGGCGGCCGGCGTGGCCGATGCCTATGCCGATCTCGCCCGGCTCTATGACGAGCGTGACATTCAGGCCCGCGCGCTGGAAATCCGCACCGCCAGCCAGAAGCTGGTGGCGGACCGCCGCGCCAACGGGCTGGAAACGCGCGGCAGCGAGCGGCAGGCCGACGCCACCCTATTCTCCGCCAAGGCGCAGCTCGCCGCCGCCGACCAGGCGATTGCGGTCCGCCAGCATCAGATCGCCGCATTGATCGGCGCCGGACCCGACCGGGGTCTCGCCATTGCAAGGCCCCGGCTCGGCAGCCCCGGTCCGCTCGGCCTGCCGGCGGACGTCACCACCAATCTGGTCGCCCGCCGCCCCGATGTCGCCGCGGCGCTCGCCCGGACCGAAGCGGCGGCCAAGCGGATCAAGGTGGCGCGGGCCGACTTCTTTCCGGCCATTCGCCTGAGCGCGCTGATCGGCGTGCAATCGCTCGGCTATCAGACCGTGCTCCAGAACGGCGCCTTCTCCGGCGGATCGAGCTCCTTCGCGGACACGCTGTTCAAGAAGGATTCGCTGTTCGGCAATGCGGGGCCGGCGGTCAGCCTGCCGATCTTCCATGGCGGCGCGCTCAGCGGCCAGTATCGCGGCGTCCGCGCCGCCTATGAAGAGGCGGTGGCCAGCTATGACCGGACCGTCCTCGGCGCCTATCAGCAGGTGGCCGACGCCGTGACCGGACGGCGGACGCTGGACCAGCGGCTGACCGATGCCCGCGCGGCGCTGATCGCGTCGGAGGAAGCCTATGACATCGCCCGCCAGCGCTATGAAGGCGGGCTCAACACCTATCTCGACGTGCTGAACGTGGAGGACCAGCTTCTGGCCGCCCGCCAGACCGTCGCGGAGCTGGAGGCCAGCGCCTTCACGCTCGACATCGCCCTCGTCCGCGCGCTGGGCGGCGGCTTTGCCGCCAGCGATGCGCAGAACCCGCTCCAGTTGCCCAAGGATACGCCCCATGGCTGACGCCAAGCCCGAATTCACGTCCGAAGCGAGCAAGGCCGACGATGCGGCCGATGCCGCCGCCCGGCGCATGGAAACCCGCAGGAAATGGCTCGTGCGGCTGGCGCTGGTCATATTGGTCGTCGGCGCGGCCTATGCCCTCTGGTACCTGCTGGTCGGCCGCAACCATGTCAGCACCGACAATGCCTATGTGAATGCGGAAGTGGCGCAGGTGACGCCGCTCATTTCCGCCCAGGCGGTCGAAGTGCTGGTGACGGATACCCAGGCGGTCAAGCGCGGCGACATATTGGTGAAGCTCGACCCCACCAACGCCCGCATCGCCGTGGCGCAGGCGGAGGCCGACCTTGCCGAAGCCCGCCGCCGCTTCCGCCAGACCCTCGCGACCAGCGGCTCGCTGGCGGCGCAGGTGGAGGCGCGCGGCGCCGACATCAACCAGGCGCGGGCCCAGCTCGCGACGGCGCAGGCCGATTTCGACAAGGCGCGCATCGACCTCCGTCGGCGGGAGGCGCTGGCCCCCAACGGCGCCGTCTCGGGCGAGGAACTGACCAGCGCGCGCAAGGCCTATGCCGCGGCGCAGGCGGCGCTCGACCTGGCGAAGGCCGGGGTGGCGACGGCCGAGGCTACACGCGGCGCGGCCAGCGGCCAGCTTGCCGCCAATGACGCGCTGGTGCGCGGGTCGACCGTCGACACCGATCCCGCCGTGCTGGCCGCGAAGGCGAAGCTGGACAATGCCCGGCTCGACCTTGACCGCTCCATCATCCGCGCCCCGATCGACGGCGTCGTGACCCGGCGGTCGGTGCAGGTCGGCCAGCGCGTCGCGCAGGGCAGCCCGATCATGAGCATCGTGCCGCTCGCCCAGGTCTATGTCGACGCCAATTTCAAGGAACGCCAGCTCGGCCGGGTGAAGGTCGGCATGCCCGCCACGGTCACTTCGGACCTTTATGGCGGCGACGTCGTCTATCATGGCAGGGTGATCGGCTTCGCCGGCGGCACCGGCGCGTCGATGGCGCTGATCCCGGCGCAGAACGCCACCGGCAACTGGATCAAGGTGGTGCAGCGCCTGCCCGTGCGCATCGCGCTCGATCCCAGGGAACTGGCCGAACATCCCCTGCGCATCGGGCTTTCCATGGAAGCCGAAATCGACCTTTCGGGCGAATAGGGAGGCCCGTGGTGAGCCGCCCGGCCGAAACCTTCACGCTCCTGTCGCCCCGTCATCGCCTGCTGGCGGGGCTGACGCTGGCGCTCAGCAATTTCATGGTCGTGCTCGACCTTACCATCGCCAATGTCTCGGTGCCGCATATCGCGGGCAATCTGGGCATTTCCGCCGATCAGGGCACCTGGATCATCACCAGCTACGCCGTGGCGGAGGCGATCTGCGTGCCGCTGACCGGCTGGCTGGCGCAGCGCTTCGGCGCCGTGCGGCTGTTCACCTTCGGCATGCTGGGCTTCGGCCTGTTCTCCCTGCTGTGCGGCCTGTCCATGACGCTGGGCATGATCGTCGTCTGCCGCATCGGCCAGGGCCTGTGCGGCGGGCCGCTGATGCCGATGTCGCAGACCCTGCTGATGCGCATCTTCCCGCCGGAACAGCGCGGGCGCGTCATGGGGCTGTGGGCGATGACGACGCTGCTTGGCCCCGCGCTCGGTCCCATCGTCGGCGGCTATATCAGCGACAACTGGAGCTGGCACTGGATCTTCTTCATCAACCTGCCCATCGCGGCCCTGTGCGTCTTTGCCGCCATGGTGCTGCTGCCCCCGGTGGAGACGGATCGGATGAAGCTGCCCATCGACTATATCGGCCTTGCGCTGCTCATCTTCTGGATCGGCTGCCTTCAGATCATGCTGGACATCGGGCGCGACCATGACTGGTTCGGCGATCCGCTGATCGTCGCGCTGGCGGTGCTGGCGGCCATCGGCTTCTGCGTCTTCCTGATCTGGGAACTGACCGAGGAACATCCCATCGTCGACCTGCGCGTGTTCCGCCATATCGGCTTCACCTCCGGGGTGTTCACGCTCGCGCTCTGCTTCGGCGCCTATTTCGCGGGTATCGTCGTCATCCCGCAATGGCTGCAGATTTCGATGGGCTATACCGCCGCCTGGGCGGGGCTGGCGACGGCGTTCACGGCGATGACCGCCATGCTCGTGGCGCCCATTGTCGGGCGGCTGGTGAGCAAGGTCGACGTGCGCCTGATGATTTCGACCGGCGTCGCCTGGATCGGGCTGATGACGCTTTGGCGGGCGCACTGGACCACCGATGCGGATTTCTGGACGATCTCCCTTCCGCAACTGGCCCAGGGTTTCGGCATGCCCCTGTTCATGATCCCGCTGACGACGCTGACCCTGGGGTCGGTCCGGCCGGAGGAAACCGCCTCTGCGGCGGGCATGCAGAATTTCCTGCGCACGCTGGCCATCGCCATTTCCACGTCGATCGTGCTGACCGGCTGGGGGAACGGGCAGCGGGTGTGGCGCAATGAGGTGGTCGGGACGCTGCATGGCGACGCGACCATGGCCGACCTGGCCAGCCGCGGCTTCACGCAGGAACAGGCGCGGCAGACGGTGGGCAATCTGGTCGACGCCCAGTCGCAGGTGGTGTCGATGAACCATGTCTTCTTCATCGCCGCGCTGGTGCTGTTCCTGGCCGCCGCCGTGGTGTGGCTTGCTCCCCGCCCCACCGGCAATGTCGATCGTTCGGCGGCGCACTGACCGGCGCGCCTATTCCAGGCTGACCTCCCGGCCGATGCCGACCGCTTCCAGAAAGGCGGCGTCATGGCTGATCACGATCAACGCGCCGTCGAAGGCGGCAAGCCCCTGCTCGATGGCCGCGACGGAATCGAGATCGAGATGATTGGTCGGCTCGTCCAGCATCAGCAGCGGCGGCAATGTGTCGCCGCCAAGCACGCAGGCGAGCCCGGCGCGCAACAACTGCCCGCCGCTGAGCGTCCCCACCCTCTGCAGCGCCAGATCGGCGCGGAACCGGAACCGCGCCAATGCCGCGCGCACGGCATTTTCGGTGGCGCGGGGGTGCAGCCGGGCGAAATTGGCGGCAATGCTGGCCCGCGGGTCGAGCAGGCCGACGCTCTGGTCCAGCAGCGCGCAATCGACCGATAGCTGCACCGTGCCGGACAGCGGCGGGATCAGACCGGCGATCAGCTTCAGCAGCGTCGATTTGCCCGCGCCATTGGGCCCGGTGACGGCAATCCGCTCCGGCCCGTCGATCCGCAGGCTGAAGTCGCGCAGCACCGGCGCATCGGCGCGATAGCCCGCCGACACCCTGTCGATCCGCACGATCTGCCGGTCCGCCTGCAATCCGGTCGAGGGCAGGGCGACGGTCAGGCTTTCGACGATCTCGATCCGGCTGCGCGCCGCCTGCGCCGCCTCCTCCGCCTCCCGGCGCAGGCGGTCGGCCAATCGCGCGGCATCGCCGCCGGACCCCTCCGCCCGGTTCTTCCGCATGCCGATCAGGATGCGCGGCATGTCGCCCTTCGCACCCTTGCGCGCTCCGGCGGCGTCCCGGCGCTGCTTGCGCTCGGCTGCGATCTGCGTCCGGCGGGCGATGTCCGTCATGCGCCGTTCGGCCTGTTCCAGTTGCTGGCCCGCCGCGGCGAGTTCGACCGCCTTGCGCTCGCGATAGGCGGTCCAGTTGCCGCCATAGCGCTGGATGCCAAGGCTCGTCAGTTCCGCAATCGCCTCCATCTGCTCCAGCAGCGCGCGGTCGTGGCTGACGACGATCGCGCCGGCCTTCCATCGCGAAAGCAGGTCGGACAGGGCAGCGCGCCCCTCGGCATCCAGATTGTTGGTCGGCTCGTCCAGCAACAGGAAGTCGGGCCGGGCAAAGGCCGCTCCGGCCAGCGCGGCGCGGCTGCGCTGGCCGCCGGACAAGGCCAGCAATGGCGTGTCGGGATCGGCCGCCAGCCCGACGGAGGCCAGCGCTTCCTCGATCCGGCCGGGCAGCGTCCAGTCGCAGGCCTCCAGCTCCGCCATATCGACCTCGCCCCGCTCCGCCTTGCCGAGCAGGGCCAGCGCCTCCCGCGCGCCGAACAGGTCGGCAATGCGTTCCTCCGGGTCGACCTGAACGGTCTGGCGCAGCGTCGCGATGCCGCCGTCGATGCGGATCGTGCCGCTGGCGGGCGCGCGTTGCCCGGCGATCAGGGCGAGCAAGGTCGACTTGCCGACGCCATTGCGTCCGACAAGGCCGAGTCGTTCGGCGGTGAAACGAAAATCGAGCCCGGAAAGGACGGCCGTGCCGTCAGGCGCGGACCAGCCGAGCTGGGAAATGACGATGGAGGGCATGGACGGCGACTTTCCTGAGGGCAGAGCGATTGGGCTTTGCGATCAGATAGTTGTCCATGACGTCATCCTCCGGGAAACGGGACCGGGCATACAGCGGCGCGCCATCCTTGGCAATTGTCGTCGGTCGCGCCCGATTGACGCGGCGCAACATCGCGGCCACTGAGTGGCGAAAAAGGCTTGGGGTCTCATGCGAATCGTCATCATCGACGACAGCGGCCTGCGCGCGACGGTTCTGGAGGAAGGGCTGCGCGAGGCGGGCTATGACGATATTCATATCGTCCCCCCGCGCGGCGGATTCGTCGCGCGGCTGGAACGCATGGCCCCGGACGTCGTGCTGATGGACCTGGGCAGCCCCAGCCGCGATACGCTGGAGGAGATGCTGACGGTCAGCCGGGCGCTCGCCCGTCCCATCGCCATGTTCGTCGACCAGTCCGACGAGGCGATGATCGGCGCGGCCATCGACGCGGGCGTATCCGCCTATGTCGTCGACGGGCTGCGGAAGGAGAGGGTGAAGCCGGTGCTGGAACTGGCGGTGCGTCGCTTCAACGCCTTCGCGAAATTGCAGTCCGAACTGGACGAGGCGCGCACCGCGCTGTCCGACCGCAGGATCGTCGATCGCGCCAAGTCCATCCTGATGAGCCAGCGCGGCCTTTCGGAGCCGGACGCCTATGCGCTGCTGCGGTCGAGCGCGATGAATCAGGGAAAGAAGATCGTGGACGTCGCCCAGGCCCTCATCACCGCCAGCGACCTGTTGGGAGGGATGTGATGACGACCGAACTGCGCATCGCCTTCCTGCCGCTGACCGACGCCGCCGTATTGGCGGTGGCGCGGGAAAGGGGCTTCGCGGAGGAGGAGGGGCTGCATCTCGACCTCGTCCGCACGACAAGCTGGGCGACGTTGCGCGACCGGCTGGTGTTCGGCCAGGTGCAGGCCGCCCATATGCTGGCGCCGCTCGCCGTCGCCGTGACCCTGGGGTTGAGCCAGCAGGCCGCGCCGCTTGCCGCCCCCTACAAGCTCAACGTCAACGGCAACATGCTGGTGATGGCGAGCGCGTTCGCGCAGGCGCTCGACCCGGACATAGCGGCGCGGCTGGACGATCCGCTGGGCACCGCGCATGATTTCGCGGCGGCCATCGGCCTCTGGAAGCGCAAGCCGGTGATCGGCGTCGTCCATCGCTTTTCCAGCCATTCCGTCATGCTGCGCTACTGGCTGGCGAGCGCGGGGGTTGATCCGGATCGCGACGTCATCCTGCGCGTGCTTCCCCCCTCGCTGACGGTGGAGGCGATCGGGGCGGGGGAGATTGACGGCTTCATCGCGGGCGAACCCTGGGGCAGCGCGGCCGTGGATGCCGGGCTGGCCGAAGCCGTGGCCATTGGCGAGCGCATCTGGCGGCGCGGGGTGGAGAAGGTGCTGGCTTTCCGCACGCCCTGGCTGGAGGAGAATCCCGACAGCGTCGACCGGCTGCTGCGGGCGCTGGTGCGGGCGGCGGGCTGGTGCGACGACCCGGAAAATCAGGAGGCGCTGGCGCATCTTCTCTCGCGCCCCCAATATGTGGACCAGCCTGCGGAGGTGATCCTGCGCGCGCTGTCGGGCAGGATCGTGCCCCGCATCGACATGGCGCCGCTCTCCATGCCCGATTTCATGCTCTTCTCGCGGGAGGCGACGCCCTTTCCGTGGCGCAGCCAGGCGCTGTGGATCTATTCGCAGCTCGTCCGCTGGAAGATGGTGGACCATAGCGCGGACAATGCCGCCCGGGCCGCGTCGGTGTTCCGGCCGGACATCTTCCGCCGGGCGCTGGCGGACAGCGACGTCGCGATGCCGGGCGCCAGCATGAAGGTGGAAGGGGCGGTGGCCTCTCCGCTCGCGGTGGGATCGAAACGGGGCGAACTGACGCTGGGGCCGGACCGTTTCTTCGACGGCCGGATATTCGATCCGGAGCGGATCGAGGATTTCCTCGCCAGCTTCTGAAAACCCACCCTCGCGCTCGCCAATTTGTGCCTTGCAACATGGATCGAATCGCGAGATAAGATGAGAGTCGCGCGACGAGGCGCGTTTTCCGGGATGAGCCCTTCCCAAGGTCGGGATCGCGTTCTCCCTCCGATCATACAGCAAAGCCGCTGGCCGGATTTCGCAGGAGCGAGGTCCGGAAGCGGCTTTTTTCGTGCCCATTTCACAAGATTCGAGGGACGTCATCATGGCAACTGCATATTGGGAGCGTCCGGAGGACCAGGCTCCGGGGGTTGAAGGAGAAGCCGGCCAGACCAGTTTCTGGAAGGCCGGGCACACGCCCACGCTCATCGCCGCTTTCCTCTATTTCGACCTTGCCTTCATGGTGTGGGTGCTGCTGGGGCCGCTGGCGCCCTCCATCTCCAAAAGCCTGGGCCTGACGCCGGCCGAAAAGGGGCTGATGGTCGCCGTCCCGACTTTGGCGGGCGCCGTGCTGCGGGTCGTCAACGGCCTGCTGGTCGATCGGATCGGCTGCAAGCAGGCGGGGGCGATCAGTCAGGCGATCGTCATCCTCGGCCTCTTCACGGCATGGCTTCTCGGCGTCGACAGCTTCGGCGGCACGCTGGCGCTGGGCGTGATCCTGGGCTTTGCCGGGGCCAGCTTCGCGATCGCGCTGCCGCTCGCCAGCCGCTGGTATCCCGCCGAACATCAGGGCAAGGCGATGGGCCTTGCCGGCATGGGCAATTCCGGCACGGTGCTGGCGTCGCTGTTCGCGCCGATGCTGGCCAGGCTGTTCGGCTGGAACGCGGTGCTGGGCCTTGCCTGCATTCCGCTGACCATCGTCTTCATCCTCTATATGGTCATGGCCCGCAACGCGCCCGATGCGCCCGCGCCCAAGCGGCTGGTCGATTATTTCCATCCGCTGAAAAGCGCCGACGCCTGGTGGCTGATGGGCTTCTACTCGGTGACCTTCGGCGGTTTCGTGGGACTGGCCGCCTCGCTGCCGATCTACTTCACCGATCAATTTGGCCTTACCCCGGTGGTCGCGGGCTATTGCACCGCCGGCTGCGTCTTCGCCGGGTCGCTGGTGCGCCCGATGGGCGGCGCGCTGGCCGACCGGATCGGCGGCGTCAAGGCGCTGATGATGGTCTATATCGCTGCCGCGCTGGCTCTGGCGGGCGTCGCCTATGCGCCGACGCTGCTCTCCGCCCTGGGCTTCTTCGTCGCCGCGATGCTGGCGCTGGGCGTCGGCAACGGCGCGGTCTTCCAGCTCGTGCCGCAGCGCTTTCAGGCGGAAATCGGCGTCATGACCGGGCTGGTCGGCATGGCGGGCGGCATTGGCGGCTTCTATCTCGCCTCGTCGCTGGGCATCGCCAGGCAGTTCACCGGCAGCTTCGCGCCCGGCTTCCTGATCTTCGCGGGCCTTGCGCTGGCCGCCTTCCTCGGCATCACGCTGGTCCGCGCCCGCTGGCGCGCGACCTGGACCGGCGCGGCGCGCATCTGATCGGCTTACGGCAAGGAGAGGGAGGCGGCGGCCCACGACAGGCCGCCGCCCTTTTCGCGCCTGCGGCAAAGTGCAGGGGCGCCGCAACAAAAATACATCGTGCTGCGAGGAATCGCTTGACCCGAATCGTCAAGAGCATATGCTGCAATGCAAGGGACAGGGTTGTCCTTCTTCCATAGCCGCGGTGGTCCACAGACGGACGATCAAGGCGCTTATGATGGCAAGGCCGCCATCCAGACTTCCGGTTTCAGGACCGGGGGTCCGGATGGCGGCCTTTTTCTTTTCTGGAGTCGAAGGATGGATTTTCAGAACAACGCCGGACCGGAAACGGCCAGTGAAGAGGCGCTCTTCATGCCTTCGGACGATGTTCGCGAACATATGGTGGTGGTGGGCAACGGCATGGCCGGCTGCCGCGCGGTCGAGGAACTGCTGGCGCGGGACAGGGACCGTTACCGCGTCACCATCTTCGGCGCGGAACCCCATGTAAATTACAACCGCATCATGCTCTCGCCGGTTCTGGCCGGGGAAAAGAGCTTCGACGACATCATCATCAACAGCCGCGACTGGTACAGCGACAACAATATCGAACTGATCGCGGGCGATCCGGTGACGGCGATAGACCGCGCCGGAAAGACCGTCACGAGCCAATCGGGTCGCACCGTCGGCTATGACAAGCTGCTCATCGCCACCGGGTCGGACCCCTTCATCATCCCGGTTCCGGGGAAGGACCTGCCCGGCGTCATCAGCTTCCGCGACATGAAGGATGTCGACGCCATGCTGGAGGCCGCCGGAAAGGGCGGCGACGCGGTGGTGATCGGCGGCGGCCTGCTCGGCCTCGAAGCCGCACATGGCCTGACCCTGCGCGGCATGAAGGTGACCGTCATCCACCTCATGGACACGCTGATGGAGCGGCAGCTCGACGAAGCGGCGGGCTGGCTGCTGAAGTCGGCTCTGGAGGGCCGGGGCCAGACCATCCTGACCGGCGCCAACACCGAATCTATCTATGGCGACGGCAAGGTCGAGGGCGTCCGGCTGAAGGACGGCCGCGAAATCCCCGCCAGTCTGGTGGTGATGGCTGTGGGCATCCGTCCCTCGACCGCTCTTGCCCGCGAAGCCGGGCTGGAGGTCGATCGCGGCATCAGGGTCGACGACCATATGGTCACCAGCGACCCCGATATTCTCGCTGTCGGCGAATGCGTCGAGCATGACGGCAATGTCTACGGCCTCGTCGCGCCGCTGTGGGAGATGTGCCGCAGCCTCGCTGACGGCCTGACCGACCGGCATAGCGGCTACAAGGGTTCCGTCACCTCCACCAAGCTCAAGGTAGCGGGCCTGGACGTCTTCTCCGCCGGCGACTTTTCGGGCGGAGAGGGGTGCGAGGACATCGTCCTGCGCGACGCCTCGCGCGGGATCTACAAGCGCGTCGTCGTCAGGAACGACAGGATCGTCGGCGCGGTGCTCTATGGCGACACGGTCGATGGCGGCTGGTATTTCGACCTGCTGAAGCGCGAGGAGGATGTCAGCGGCATTCGCGACCTGCTGATCTTCGGTCAGGCTTATGCCGCCCTTGGCGCCTCGGGAGGGGGCGCGCTGGACCCTAAGGCGGCCGTTGCGGCGCTCTCGGACGATGCCGAGATCTGCGGCTGCAACGGCGTAGCCAAGGGCCAGGTGGTCGCCTGCATCGAAAAGGGCGCGTGCAGCCTCGACGCGGTGCGCGCCACCTGCAAGGCGTCGGCAAGCTGCGGCTCCTGCACGGGCCTTGTCGAAAATCTGCTGAGCGTCGTGCTGGGCGATGAGGTCCAGTCCGGCCCGAAGACCCTGTGCAAATGCACCAGCTTCACCCATGACGATGTCCGGCGGGAAATCGTGGCGCAGAATATGCGCTCCATCCCGGAAGTCATGCAACTGCTGCACTGGTCGACGCCGGACGGCTGCTCCTCCTGCCGCCCCGCGCTGAACTATTATCTGCTCTGCGCGCTGCCCGGCGAATATCGGGACGACCAGCAGAGCCGCTTCGTCAACGAACGGATGCACGCCAACATCCAGAAGGACGGCACCTATTCGGTCGTGCCGCGCATGTGGGGCGGCCTCACCAGCCCCAGGGAACTGCGCGCCATCGCCGACGTGGTCGAGAAGTACAACGCCCCGATGGTGAAGGTGACGGGCGGCCAGCGGCTCGACATCTTCGGCATCAGGAAGGAAGACCTGCCCGCCGTCTGGGCCGATCTCAACGCCGCCGGCATGGTGTCGGGCCATGCCTATGGCAAGTCGCTGCGCACGGTGAAGACCTGCGTCGGGTCCGAATGGTGCCGCTTCGGCACGCAGGATTCCACGGGCTTGGGGGTCAGGATCGAGCGGATGACCTGGGGATCGTGGATGCCCCACAAGTTCAAGATCGCGGCGTCGGGCTGCCCCCGCAACTGCGCCGAAGCAACGATCAAGGATTTCGGCGTGGTCTGCGTCGACTCGGGCTATGAACTGCATGTCGGCGGCAATGGCGGCATCCATGTCCGCGCCACCGACCTGCTCTGCAAGGTCGCGACCGAGCAGGAGGCGCTCGATCATTGCGCCGCCTTCATCCAGCTCTACCGCGAGGAAGCCCGCTATCTGGAGCGCACCGCGCCGTGGATAGAGCGGGTCGGCGTCGACTATGTGAAGAGCCGGATCGTCGAGGACGAAGCAGGCCGCGAGGCGCTCCGCAGCCGCTTCCTCTATTCGCAGAGCTTCTCTCAGGATGATCCCTGGGCGCAGCGCGCAGCCGGTGCGGACAGCGAACTGCACCAGCCCCTCGAACCCCCAATGCCCTTTGGCGCCATCGCTGCGGAGTGAACGACATGACCGACTGGATCGACATCGGAACGCTGGCCGACATTCCCCAGCGCGGCGCCCGTACCCTGCAGATCGCAGGGGAGAAGGAAATCGCGGTGTTCCGCACCGGCGACGACCATGTCTTCGCGCTGGTCAATGAATGCCCGCACAAAAAAGGCCCGCTCAGTCAGGGCATCGTCCATGGCCACAGCGTCGCCTGCCCGCTGCACAACTGGACCATCGCGCTCAGAACGGGCGAGGCGCAGGGCGGGGATAAGGGCTGCACCCCGACCATAGCGGTGCGGATGGAAGGAGACCGCATCCTGATCGCACCGCCGGAGCAGGCGAGGGCGGCGGCGTGAATCGGAACAGCAAAAATTCCCTTCCCTTCAGGGGAGGGGCCGGGGCAGCCTCCACAGGCGAACCCGAAGGGGAGGGGTGAATGGAGCGCGCCATCCGCACCACCTGCGCCTATTGCGGCGTCGGCTGCGGCATCTCCGCGACGCCGACCGGCCCCCGCTCGGTCACGATCAGGGGCGACGAGACTCACCCCGCCAATGCCGGCCGCCTCTGCTCCAAGGGCACGCATCTGGGCGAGACGACAGGGCTGACCGGCCGCCTGCTGCACCCGATGATCGGCAACAGGCGGGCAGGCTGGGACAAGGCGCTGGACCTTGTCGCCCGGCGCTTTCGCGAAACCATCGATCGTCATGGCCCGGACAGCGTGGCCTTCTACGTCTCCGGTCAGCTCATGACGGAGGACTATTATGTCGCCAACAAGCTGATGAAGGGCTTCATCGGCTCCTCCAACATCGACACCAACAGCCGCCTCTGCATGTCGAGCGCGGTCGCCGGGCACAATCGCGCCTTTGGCGAGGATGTCGTGCCCGCCAGCTATGACGATCTGGAGGAGGCGGACCTGATCGTGCTGGTGGGTTCCAACACCGCCTGGTGCCACCCCATCGTCTATCAGCGCATCCAGGCGGCCCGCGCCGCGCGCGGCACGAAACTGGTCGTCATCGACCCGCGCCGCACCGAAACCTGCGAAGGGGCCGATCTGCATCTGCCGGTGAAGCCCGGCACCGACGTTGCCCTGATGAACGGCCTGCTGGCCTGGATAGCGCAGCAGGGGCTCACCGATCCGGCCTTCCTCGCCGATCATGTCAGCGCGCCCGAGGGTTTCTGGGAACATATCCGCACCGGGCACGATCTCTGGACGACCGCGAAGACCTGCGACGTCGCGCCCGCGCTGCTGGAGCAGTTCTACACGCTGTTCGCCGCCACGCCGCGCACGGTGACGCTGTTCAGCCAGGGCATCAACCAGTCGATCCGCGGCACCGATCAGGTGAACGCGATCATCAACGTCCACCTCGCCACCGGCCGCATCGGCAAGCCGGGCGCGGCGCCCTTCTCGATCACCGGCCAGCCCAACGCCATGGGCGGGCGGGAAGTCGGCGGCCTCGCCTCGACGCTCGCCGCGCATATGGACTTCGCGCCGGACAATGTGGCGCGGGTGGGCCGCTTCTGGGCCGCGCCGAAAATGGCCACCAAAGCGGGCCTGAAGGCCGTCGACCTGTTCCGCGCCGTCGATGAGGGCCGGATCAAGGCGCTCTGGGTCATGGCGACCAACCCGGCCGTCTCCATGCCCGACGCGAACCGGGTCAGGGACGCGCTGGCCGCCTGTCCCTTCGTCGTCATGTCGGACATCATGGCCGACACCGATACGGGCGCGCATGCCCATGTCCGCCTGCCCGCCGCCGGCTGGGGGGAAAAGGACGGCACCGTCACCAATTCGGACCGCACGATCAGCCGCCAGCGCCCCTTCCTGCCGCTGCCCGGAGAGGCGAAGCCGGACTGGTGGATCGTCAAGGAGGTCGCCCGCCGCATGGGGTGGCGCAATGCCTTCGCCTATGATCGGCCCGCCGACATCTGGCGCGAACATGCGCGGCTCACCGCTTATGGCAATGACGGGCAGCGGGTGCTGAACCTGCGCGCCTGGGCCGCCATCGGCAATGATGCCTATGACGCCATGGAGCCGTTCCGCTGGGGCGGCACGCCCTTTGCCGACGGCCGCTTCCCGACGCCGGACGGCCGGGCGCGGCTGGTCCTGACGAAGCAGATGGACATGCAGGAGCCGCTGAAACAGTGGCCGATGACGCTCAACACCGGCCGTTATCGCGACCAGTGGCACACGATGAGCCGCACCGGCCTGTCCCCGAAACTCGCCCGCCATCGCGAAGAGCCGCTGGTGGAAATCCACCCGCGGGACGCGGCGGCGCTGGGGATTGCCGACCGCGACCTTGCTCGCGTCGAGACGGCGCAGGGCAACAGCATCTTCCGCGTCAGCCTGAACGAAGGCCAGCGGCGCGGCGAAATCTTCACCCCGATCCACTGGACGGACCAGACGTCCAGCGGCGGGCGCACCGGCCTGCTCCCGCGTCCGCTGGTCGATCCCCATTCGGGCCAGCCCGGCTTCAAATCCACCCCGGCCAGCATCGGGAAGGTCGCGACCGAGTGGAGCGGTTTCCTCATCCTGCGCGATCGGGAAGGGATCGGGCAGCCGGTGAAGCTGCCCTGCCTCTGGTCCACCCGCATCGCCGTGCCGGGCGGCGCGCTCTACGAAATCGCCGGCAATGGCGACCCCGCCCGCCTCGACGCCTTTCTTCCGAAGGGCGACCGCGTCGAGGCGATGGACGCATCGCGCGGCACCCGCCGCATCGCGACCATCGGCGAAGGCAGGCTGAACGGCGTGCTGTTCGTGACGCGCAGCGGCCTGCTGCCCTCGCGCGACTGGCTGATCGGCCAGTTGCAGGCAGAGGGGGTGGGCGGCTCCGTCCTCGCGGCGCGGGAACCGGGCGCCGCTGGAGACAAGGGCGCGACCGTCTGCGTCTGCTTCGACATCGGCCTCAACCAGATCGTCGCCGCGATCCGCGACCGGCAACTGGTCGATGTGCCCGCCATCGGCAGGGCGCTGGGCGCGGGCACCAATTGCGGATCGTGCCGGCCCGCGCTCGCCAATATCCTTGCCCAAAACATGCAGGAGACGCTTCATGCAGCCGAATGATCTTATCGCCCCCGGACAGGTCTGGCTGGTCGGCGCGGGGCCGGGCGATCCGGACCTGCTCACCCGCAAGGCCGAAAGGCTGATCGCGGCGGCGGATGTCGTCTTCCACGACGCGCTGGTCGGGCCAGGCGTGATCGACCTCATCCCCCCAGACGTCGAGCGGGTCAGCGTCGGCAAGCGTTCGGGCCGCCATTCGAAGGCGCAGGGCAGCATCAACGACCTGCTGCTCGCGGCCGCCAGGGCGGACCGCCGCGTCGTCCGCCTCAAGGGCGGCGACCCCTCGGTCTTCGGCCGCTCGGCGGAGGAGATCGCCCATCTGGCGGAGGCGGGCGTTGCCGTGCGCATCTGCCCCGGCGTCACCACGGCCAGCGCGGCGGCGGCGAGCGGGCATGCCTCGCTCACGCTGCGCGGGGTGGCGCGGGGATTGACGCTGGTGACGGCGCATCTCAAGGCGGGCGAGCCGCTGCGGCTCGACTGGGAAGCGCTGGCCCGTCCGGGCGGCACGCTCGGCATCTATATGGGCCGCGCGGCGGCGGGCGAGATCGGCCGCTGCCTGATCGCCGCCGGACGCGATCCCGAAACGCCGGTGATGGTGGCGGTCAACGTCTCCCTGCCCAATGAACGCCTGATCCGCGGCAAGCTGTCGGCGCTCGCCTTTCTGGTGCAGACGATCAGCGACGACGACCCGACGCTGCTGCTGATCGGGGAGGCGGTGGCCGGGACGCATGCGCCTGCCGACCTCGCCGCGCATGTTGGCCTTCACGCCTGACGACCGTCTCGACCCGGCCGGGTGAGTCTCTCCAGATCCTCCGGCCGGTTGATGTTGGGCAGCACGAACTCCGGCCGCTCCACGATCCGCGCGCCCACCCGCTCCAGCCAGCCACGGATCGACCGGTTATTCTCCTCCGCCAGATGCGCGTCCAGCTCGCCAGCCAGCGAAGCAGGCCAGAAGCCGATCAGCTGCTGCCCCTTGAGGATGGCGGCTCCCTGTCCGATCAACGCCTCCGCCAGCCCGTCCGGATAGGCGGGCACGTCGCATCCGGTCGTCAGCACCGCGTCATAACCCTGCGCCCGCGCATGATGCAGCGCCGCGTTCAGGCCCCCCAGCGGCCCCATGTCCGCAGCCGGCCGATCCGCCAGCCCGATCATCCCCTCCACCTGCCGGCCGCAGACCGCCACGGTTTCGACCTGCCGCCCCAGCGCCGCCACCGCATGCTCCAGCAGGCTGCGCCCATCCAGCATCGCCCGCGCCTTGTCGCTGCCGAACCGGCTGGACCGCCCGCCGGCCAGAACCGCCCCCATCAGCCGCATCATGCGCCGCCCGCGATGATCCGGGCATAGCTGTCGGGATCGACATTGCTGCCGGAGATCACCACGACGCTCGCCCCCTCGGCATCCGGAGCCAGCCCGGCCAGCATCGCCGCCAGCGACGCGGCCCCGCCCGGCTCCACCACCAGCTTGAGCGCCGAAAAGGCAAAGCGCATCGCGTCGCGCACCTGATCGTCGCTCACCGCAAGGCCGCCCGCCAGATAGGCCCGGTTGATGGGAAAGGTCAGCGCCCCCGGCGCGGGAGACAGCAGGGCGTCGCAGATCGACCGCGCATCGGCCGACACGCTTTCCCGCACGCCGCTCGCCAGCGAGCGCGCCGTATCGTCGAACGCTTCCGGCTCCACCGCCAGGATCGCGACGCCGGGCTGGCGCGCCTTCACGGCGGTCGCAATTCCAGACACCATGCCGCCGCCGCCGCAATTGACGAGGATCTGGCCGATCTCCGCCCCTGCTTCGGCGGCCTGTTCCATGATCTCCAGCCCGATCGTCCCCTGGCCGGCCATGATGAAGGGATCGTCGAAGGACGGCACCAGCACCGCGCCCCGTTCGTTCGCCAGCCTCGTGGCGATTTCCTCCCGGCTTTGGGTGAAGCGGTCATAGGGCACGACATCGGCGCCCAGCGCCCGCGTATTCGCCGTCTTGATCGCGGGCGCGTCGGCCGGCATCACGATCGTCGCCGCCATGCCCAGCAACCGCGCCGCAAGGGCAACGCCCTGCGCATGATTGCCCGAAGACCAGGCGACGACCCCCGCCTTCCGCTCCGCCGCGTCCAGGCGGGCCAGCCGGTTGTAGGCGCCGCGGAACTTGAACGATCCGCTGTGCTGCGCGCCTTCGAACTTCACCAGCACGCGCCGGCCGCAGCGGGCGTTGAGCGCCGCATTTTCCAGCAGCGGCGTGCGGATGGCGGCAGGGGCGATGACCCGCGCCGCATCCTCGACATCGGCGGGGCTGATGGCGAACGGCATGCAATCTCCTTCCATGGCTGCCTCTTGGCATGGCCGCCGCTTTCCCTTATGGCGCGGGACGCGGGCGGGGCAATGCCTTCGCGCGCAAAAAGAAGATCGCGCCGGTGCCCCGAAGGGGGCTGAAAACGGGAATGCGGTGCGGACGGGAAACCGTCCTATTCCGCGGCTGTCCCTGCAACTGTAAGCGGTGAGCGCGATGCACTTCGGCCCAGGGGCCGGCCACTGGACGCAAGTCCGGGAAGGCGTGCATCGCCGCATTGACCCGCGAGCCAGGAGACCTGCCGGCGCATGGTCGCTCTTGCCTTGGTCCAGGGTATGGCCATGGCACGGTGTTCTCCGTCTGAGCGACGAAGCGGCGCAGGGCCGCATCGGTGCGGGGGGAGGGCACGGGCGCCGGCCATTTCCCCCGTCCGGCCGCGCGAGCGGACGCCCTGAGCCATGTTGCACCGGCGCTCAGGGGGAATATAGACATGTTGAGGATTTCCATTTCCATCGCCGCCTTGCTCGCGGCCGCTCCCGCCCTGGCGGAGGATGAGATCATCGTCACCGCGCTGGGCATCGAACAGCCGCGCGACGAGGTCGGCCAGGCGGTCACGGTCATCGACGCCGACACCATCCGCACCCGCCAGAGCGTCAGCGTCGTCGACCTGCTGGCCACCACGCCGGGGGTGCGCTTCAACCGCAGCGGCAGCCTTGGCGGCGTGACCGGGGTTTCGTTGCGCGGGGCGGAAACGACGCAGACGCTGGTGCTGATCGACGGGGTCAAGGTCAACGACACCAGCGGCATCGGCGACATGTACGACTTCGGCAATCTGCTGACCGGCAATATCCGGCGAATCGAAATTTTGAGGGGGTCCAACTCCATCGCCTATGGCAGCCAGGCCATAGGCGGCGTCGTCAACATCATGACCGGCACGCCTGCCGCCGGTTTCGCGGGCAATGCCTCGGTCGATTACGGTTACAGCAATACGCTGAACGCCAAGGCGGATGTTTCGGGCGGCAGCGGCATCGCTTCGGGCGGCGTCGGCATCGCCTATTTCAACACCGACGGCATTTCCTCCGCCGCCAGCGGCACGGAAAAGGACGGGTATGAGAATATCGCCGCCAATGCCAAGCTCAAGCTGGCCTTCACCGATACGCTCAGCCTCGACCTGCGCGGCTATTATATCCATGCCGATCTGGATACCGACAACGGCGTGGTGGACAGCACCGCCGACAGCTCGAAATCCGATCAATATGTCGGCTATGCCGGTCTGAACCTGTCGCTGTTCGACGGCAGGCTCACCAACCGGGCGGCCGTGACCTGGTTCCGCATGGACCGCGACTATACATCCGCATTCGGCCCTTATGGCTATTCGGGCACCAATCTGCGCTTCGAATATGAGGGTGTTTATCAGCCGGTCGATCAGGCCAAGCTGGTCTTCGGCTATGAACATGAACGGCCCGACTACGACTTCTCCGGCTTCGGCTCGACCGAAAGCCACCGGGCCGATATGGACAGCGTCTATGCGCTGGCCATCGTGAAGCCGGTCGCCGGCCTGTCGCTGACCGCCGGCGCGCGGCATGACGATCACAGCCAGTTCGGCGGCGCGACCACCTTCGGCGCCAATGCGAACTACACGCCCAACGCCGGCGCGACCAACATCCGCATGAGCTATGGGGAGGGGTTCAAGGCCCCCTCGCTCTACCAGCTTTACGGCGCCGACGTCGGCAATGCGGGCCTGCGCCCGGAGCGGTCGAAAAGCTACGACATCGGCTTCGACCAAAGGCTGGACGGCGACCGGGCGATCCTCTCCGTCACGGCTTTCCGCCGCGACACCAAAGACCAGATCAACTATGATTATTCGATCGGTCTTTACGGCGGTTACAATAATCTCGACCGCACCCGCGCCAAGGGGGTGGAGGCGATGCTGGCCCTGAAGCCTGTCGAGGCGCTGACCGTCACCGCCGCCTACAGCTATGTCGATGCGCGCGACCGCAATACCGACGCCCGGCTGCCGCGCCGCGCCGCCGATGCGGTCAGCGTTTCGGCGGACTATGTCTGGCCCTTCGGCCTGTCGACCGGCGCGACCGTGACGATGGTGGGCGACAGCTTCAACGATGCGACCAACGCGATCCGGCTGGACGGCTATGCCGTGACGGACGTGCGGGCATCCTTCCCGATCCGGGAAAATCTGGAGATCTACGGCCGCATCGACAATCTGACCGATGAGAAATATGCCACGGTCCATGGCTATGGCACCTATGGCCGGTCGGCCTTCGGCGGCGTGCGTGTGCGCTTCTGAAAATAGCCTAATGGCGCGGCGCGGCGTTCACCCGCGCCGTGCCCTTGTGCGCAGCGCCGTCAAGCTGCGCTGCGATGCCCCGCGCCGCCTCGACATAGGCGGGGCCGCCGCACACCGTCCACGCCTGCGGCACGCGGATGCGCGGGATGGCGCGCAGTATGGGGTGGTGCAGCATTTCCGTCCCCTGATCGACCACCTTCTCGCTGCCGCTCTCCACGATCAGCCAGTCCGGACGGGCGGCGATCATCTCCTCAAGCGACAGTTGCGACAGCGCCGGCTTGCCCAGCCTGCGGGCCAGATTGATCAGGCCCACCCGCTGCATCAGGTCGTCGACCAGCGTGCCGGTGCCGGTCATATAGCCGCGCCGCTGATAATAGGCCGCGACGCCGCGACGCTTCGGCGGGGGCTGGGCGGCGAGGTCGCGGTTCATCCGGGCGATCATCGCTTCGCCCCGTTCGGGATGGCCGACCGCCGCCGCCACCTGCCGGATCTGCGTCAGGATCATGGCATAGCTGTCCGCGCTCGCCAGCCCCAGGGTCCGCCACTCGCCCGGCGGCGCGCCGACGACGCTGCCGCCGGAAGGAAAGCCGATCAGCAGGTCGGGGCGGATCGCCAGCACTTCCTCCGCCGGGCGCTTGAGGGTGCGGAAGGCGCGGGCCCTGCCGACCGCCGCCGACAGTTCCGGGTCGTGCCCATAGGGGCTGAGCGCGGCGATCTGCGCCGGGTCCGCCAGAGCGAGCACATATTGGTCGGCGCAGGTGTTGAGCGACACGATGCGCCGGGGTTTGGCGGGCGCCGCGCCGGTCAGGGCCAGGGCGCAGAACGTTGTAAAGATCATTCTGCACCGCACGCTGCTGCTCCCGGATCGTGCCTCAACAAACCAACGTGCTCCCGCCTTCGCAGGAGCACGGCACGCTGTAGCAAGCAGGGAAGGACGCGCAAGCCATGAGCGCCCGGCGCCATCCGCTGCTGATCCCCACGCTGACGGCGCTGGCGCTGCTGGCCGCCCTTGCTTCCCTCACTCTGGGCGCGGTTCCGCTCTCCCCGGCGCGCATCTTCGCCGTCCTCGGCGGCGGCGGCGATGACGTCGCCCGCGCCATCCTTCTCGACCTGCGCCTGCCCCGCATGCTGCTTGGCCTGATCGTCGGCGCGATGCTCGGGCTGGCGGGCGCGGCGCTTCAGGGCTATCTGCGCAACCCGCTGGCCGAACCTTCGGTCCTGGGGGCCTCCAACTGCGCCGCGCTGGGCGCGGTCGGCGCGCTCTATTTCGGGCTGGCGCAGGCGCATCCGCTGGCGCTTCCCGCGCTCGCCATCATGACCGGCCTGATCGGCATCGCCGCGCTGTTCCTGCTCGCGGGGCCCGCGGAAAGCCCGCTCACGCTGATCCTCGCCGGCATCGCCATCGCGACGCTGGCGGGGGCGGGGATCAGCCTGTCGCTGAACCTGTCGCCCAATCCCTTCGCCGCCATGGAGATCATGAGCTGGCTGATGGGCAGCCTGGAAAACCGCGCCTACGGCCATGTCTGGATCGCGCTGCCCTGCGTCGTGGTGGGGGCGGCGCTGCTGATCGCGGACCGACGGACGCTGGACGCGCTGACGCTGGGGGAGGATGGGGCGCAGGCGCTCGGCATCGACCTTCGCCGGGCGCGCATCCGCCTGATGCTGGGCGTCGCCATCGGCGTCGGCGGCGCGGTGGCGGTGTCCGGGGCGATCGGCTTCGTCGGCCTGATCGTGCCGCATCTGGTGCGGCCGCTGACCGACCGCTCCCCCTCCGCCATATTGCTGCCCTCCATGCTGGGCGGCGCGGCGCTGCTGACGCTGGCGGACATCGGCGTGCGGCTGATACCGACCGGCAGCGAACTCAAGTTGGGGGTGCTGACGGCGCTGCTGGGTGTCCCGGTGTTCCTGATGCATCTGATGCGGGAGAGGCGGCTATGGTGACGATCCGCGCCCAGGGGCTTTCCGTCAGGCTGGGCCGCCATCCGGCGGTAAGCGGCGTCGATCTTGAGCTCGGGCCGGGCGAGCTGGTCGGCATCATCGGTCCCAATGGCGCAGGGAAGTCGACGCTGATCCGCGCCATGCTGGGCCTTGTGAAACGGGAAAACGGCTCCGTCCTCATCGACGGCGCCGATAGCGCGCGGCTCGGCCGGCAGCAGATCGCCCGGCGCATCGCCTATCTGCCGCAGGGACAGACGCTGCACTGGCCGCTGGCGGTGGAGCGGCTGGTGGCGCTGGGCCGCCTGCCGCATCTGGGGCCGCTGTCCCGCCTTTCCGTGGAGGATGAGGCGCTGATCGACGCCGCCCTGATGCGCGCCGACGCGCTGCATCTGAAGGGCAGGGTGGCGACCGAATTGTCGGGGGGCGAGCGCGCCCGCGTGCTGCTGGCCCGGGCGCTGGCGGTCGGCGCGCCCGCGCTGATCGCGGACGAGCCCTTGGCCGCGCTCGATCCGGGGCATCAGATCGACGTCATGGACCTGCTCAGGGCAGAGGCGCGGGCGGGATCGCTGGTCGTCACCGTGCTGCACGACCTGGGCATGGCGGCGCGCTATTGCGACCGGCTGGTGCTGATGGATCGCGGCTCGCCGGTGGCCGACGGCGCGCCGCTGGACGTGCTGACGGCGGGGAATCTCGCCAAAGTGTACGGCATTTCGGCGCGCATAGAAACGGACGGCGACTGGCCATTGATCCTGCCGACCGGGCGGACCGCGTCCTGACCGTCATCTGCGGCGTGCTCCCGCCGTTGCAGGAGCACGCGGCACGCTATTCGGCAAAGGCGCGTGGCGCGGGCGCGACGACCGTGAAGGTGCCCGCGCCGATCTCCGACACTTCCAGCGCCCGTTCCGCAATGCCGTCCCGGCCGAAGCGGAACGCGCCGTCGATCCCGGCAAAGCCCCCCGCATCGCGCAGCCGCGCCGCCGGGAAGGTCGTCCCCGGCTTCCAGTCGCGCGCGATCCGCACGGTCAGCAGCACCGCGTCATAGCCGAGCGCCGACAACCGGAACGGCGCATTGCCGTAGCGCGCCCGATATTTGGTCGCGAGCTGGCGGTAGAGGCCATCCGACACGCTGGCGAACCAGGCGCCGCGCAGCACCGGGCTGGATGCCAGGCCGCTGTCCGTATTCCACAATTCGGTGCCCAGCAGCCGCGCCGTCGCGCCGCCATTCTTCCGCACGATCGGCGCGACCTGCACCGCCACCCGGCCGCTGTCCGCGATCAGCAGCGCGTCATAGCTGGAGGACGCCTGCAATTTCCTGACCGCCGCCGTGATGGAGGCGGGGCTGCGGTCGAAGGTCTGCATCGACACCACGGTTCCGCCCGCACCCTCGACCGCGCGCAACAGGGCGGTGCCCGACCGCTCGCCATAGGTTCCCTTGGGCACCAGCGCGGCGAATTTGGACAGGCCCTTGCCCCTGGCGAATTCCACCACCCGTTCGATCGACTGGTTGGGGTTGTAGCCCATGACGTAGACGCCGTTCCCGGCGACGCTGGTGTCGTTGGAGAAGCTGATGACCGGCACATTGGCCCGCGCCGCGATGGGGCCGACGATCCGCGCATCCTCCGCCAGCAACGGCCCCAGGATCAGCTTGTTGCCGTCCGCCAGCGCCTTGTTCGCCGCCGCCGCCGCGCCGACCCCGGTGTCGTAGGTGGTGATGCGCACCTTGTCGGCCTTGGTGTCGAGCAGCGCCAGCGTGGTCGCATTGGCGATCGACTGGCCGACCCCGGCATTGGGACCGCTCATCGGCACCAGCAGCGCGACGCGATGGCGCAGCGTGTCGGTGGGCAGGCCTTCGGTGACGTCGGGGCCCGTCTGCACCGGCCCGCTGGGCTGCGCCGGACCGGGGCCCTTGGGCACGATCGACTGACAGGCGGCGACCAGCAAAGCCGTCGCGGCGAACAAAATCCGCCCGGCGCGTCGCATCGAAGCGAACAAGTCCGCTTGCCGGGGGGCATCCGTCTCTGTCATCTGGCATCCTTATGGAAACTGAACCGTCTAGGCTTGAACCGGGGCTTTACATCGTTGCGGGGCCGATCGGCAACCTTGCAGACCTAACCCCCCGCGCGGCCGAAGTCCTGCGTCTGGCCGATGTGATCGCCGTGGAAGATACACGGGTCAGCGCACGGCTGCTGCGCCATGCCGGGTCCGACCGGCCGATGGTCCCCTATCACGACCATAGTGCGGAGGGGGTGCGGGCCCGCCTGATCGAGCGGATGGCGCGCGAATCGGTGGCGCTTCTCTCGGACGCGGGCACCCCGCTGATCTCCGATCCGGGCTACAAGCTGGTGCGCGACGCCCGCGCCGCCGGACGCAGGATCACGACGCTGCCCGGCCCCAGCGCCGCCATCGCCGCGCTCACCCTGTCGGGCCTGCCCACCGACCGCTTCCTCTTCATGGGCTTCCTGCCGTCGAAGCAGAAGGCGCGGGGCGATGTCCTCGCCGAAGTCGCTGCCCTGCGCGCCACGCTCGTCTTCTACGAAAGCGGCCCGCGCCTGTCGGAAAGCCTTGCCGCCATGGCGGAGCATCTGGGCGACCGCGAAGCCGCCGTCTCGCGGGAGATCAGCAAGGCCTTCGAGGAAACCGCAACGGGCACGCTGAGCGAACTCTCCGCCCGCTATGCCGACGCCCCGCCCAGGGGGGAGATCGTCGTCACCGTCGGCCCCCCCGGCGAGGCGCCGCCCGCCAGCGCCGAGGATGCCGACGCGGCGCTGCTGGAGGCGATGGAACGCCTCCCCCTGTCCAAGGCGGCTGGGGAGGTCGCGAAGAAGCTCGGTCTCGACCGCCGCGCCCTCTATGATCGCGCGCTGGAACTCAGGGGGTGACGGGAACTCGGGGGGTGAAGCGCCGGGCAGCCGAAAAGCGCGGAAAACAGGCGGAGCGCATCGCCGGCTGGTGGCTGCGGCTCAAGGGCTGGCAGATCGTCGGCCGCCGCCTGCGCACGCCCGCGGGGGAGGTCGACCTCGTCGCCCGGCGCGGCAGGATGCTGGCCTTCGTCGAGGTCAAGGCAAGGGCGACGGATGCCGATCTTCACCTCGCCATAGACGAACGCCGCCTCTCCCGCGTCGCGGCGGCGGCGGAAATCCTGTTCCACGACCTTGCAAAACCGGGCGACGACATGCGAATCGACGTGATGCTCCTTGCGCCGGGCCGCCCGCCGCGCCATCTGGCCAATGTCTGGCACGGGGGGTAGGTTGAACCGATCCTCCCGTTCCGTTCGCCCTGAGCCTGTCGACCCGAGGGCCGAGCTTGCTCAACGGCGAAACTTCTCTTCAGGAAAGGGATGGGCTTCGACAGGCCCATCCCGAACGGTAGGAAAAGCAAGTCGATGACGACCGAACTCAACCCGCTCACCGTCGCCGTGCAGATGGACCCGATGGAGGGCATCAGGATCGGCGGCGATTCGACCTTCCACATCATGCTGGCGGCGCAGGCGCGGGGACACCGGCTCTATCATTATCTCGCCCCGGACCTCACCTATCGCGACGGCTGCGTGCTGGCGCGGGCGCGCCCGGTCAGGGTGCAGAAGGTGGAGGGCGACCATTTCGCCTTCGGGGAGGCGGAGGTGCTGGACCTTGGCCGGGACGTCGACGTGGTCCTCATGCGGCAGGACCCGCCCTTCGACCTCAGCTACATCACCGCCACGCACCTGCTGGAGCGCGTGCAGGAAGAAACGCTGGTGGTGAACGATCCCGCCTCCGTCCGCAATGCGCCGGAAAAGCTGTTCGTGCTCGACTATGCGCGCTTCATGCCGCCGACGATGATCACCCGCGACCTGGAGGAGGTGAAGTCCTTCCTCGCCCAGCATGGCGAAGTCGTGGTGAAGCCGCTCTACGGCAACGCGGGCAATGCCGTCTTCCATGTCGGGCGGTCCGGCGCGAATCTCTCCGCGCTGGTGGAACTGTTCAAATCCTCCTGGGTCGAACCCTTCATGGTGCAGGCCTTCATCCCTGGCGTCGCGGAAGGCGACAAGCGGATCGTGCTGGTCGACGGCGAAGTCGCGGGCGCGGTCAACCGCATTCCCGGCGCGGGCGAGATCCGCTCCAACCTCGCCGTGGGCGGTTCGGCCGCGAAGACGGTGCTGACCGAACGCGAACTGGAAATCTGCGAAGCGCTGGGTCCGGAACTCAGGCGGCGCGGCCTGCTGTTCGTCGGCATCGACGTGATCGGCGGCGAATGGCTGACGGAAATCAACGTGACGTCCCCGACCGGCATCGTCTCCATCGACGCCTTCAACGGCACGGACACCGGCGGGATGATCTGGGACGCGATCGACGCCCGGCTGGCGGCGCGGGCAGCCGCTTGAATCGATATGGCGTCATCCCGGCCGGGGCGGGGACGCCATGCGGCAGGGCCGACCGCGCGAAGGGATGGGCGATCGGATGACCGACTGGGTCCTCCGCCTGATCGATGCGGGCGGCTATTGGGGCATATTCGTCCTGATGGTGCTGGAAAATGTCTTCCCGCCGATCCCGTCCGAACTCATCATGGGCATTGGCGGCATCCGCGTCGGGCAAGGCCGGATGGAGATGGGATGGCTGCTGTTCGCGGGCACCGTCGGGACCACCATCGGCAATTATTTCTGGTATATGATCGGCCACCGGCTGGGCTTCGGCCGGTTGAAGCCGATCGTCGACCGCTATGGCCGCTGGGCGACGCTGGAGTGGAAGGATGTCGAGGCGCTCGATCATATCTTCGGCAAATATGGGCAGATCGTGGTGTTCGTCTTCCGCTTCATGCCCGCCTTCCGCACGATGATCTCGCTGCCCGCCGGCCTGTTCCGCATGGGGCATTTCCGCTTCCTGCTCTGGACCAGCGGCGGGGCGCTGGTGTGGAACATCGTCCTTGCCTATGCGGGCTATATATTGGGCCAGAATTTCCGCGACATCGACAAATATGTCGGACCCGTGGCGACCGCCTGCGTGGTCGGGGCGGTCCTCTTCTACCTCTGGCGGCTGGCCACCTGGAAGCCGAGGGGGTGATCCCGGATCGTCATGCTCCCGCGCGGGCAGGAACCCGGTTCGGACGAGGAAACGGCTTCACGCCCGGGGATGGGCGTTGCGATAAATATCCAGCAGATGCGCCGCATCGACCTGCGTATAGATCTGCGTCGAGGACAGGCTGGCATGGCCCAGCAATTCCTGCAACGACCGCAGGTCCGCCCCGCGCCCCAGCAGATGCGTCGCGAAACTGTGGCGCAGCGCATGGGGCGTCGTCCGGTCCGACAGGCCCAGCCGTCCCCTCGCGCCCTGCACGGCGCGGCGGATCAGCGCCGGCGAAAGCGGCCCGCCCCGCGCGCCCCGGAACAGCGGCCCGTCCTTCTCCTGCCCAAAGGGACAGAGCGACATATAGGCTTCCATCGCCTCCCGCACCTGCGGCAATAACGGCACGATCCGGGTCTTGCCCCGCTTGCCCGTGACGCGCAGGGTTTCCCCCAGGGGCAGCACCGCGCCGGTCAATCCCATCGCCTCCCCGATGCGCAGTCCCGCCCCGTAAAGCAGCAGCAGCACCGCCCAGTCCCGCGCGCCGATCCACGGCTCCCGCGCGGTTTCGGCTATGTCCCCGGCCAGCGCCACGGCTTCGTCGGGCGATACGGGGCGGGGCAGGCCGCGCTTCACCCGCGGCCCCTTCAGCATCGGGACGCGGGCATCCTCGCCGCCCACGAACCGCAGGAAACCGCGCACCGCCGACAATTCCCGCGCCGCCGAGACGTTGCCGATGCCGTCCATCCGCCGCACCGTCAGGAAAGCGCGCAGATCGGCCTGTTCGATGCCCGCCAGCATCGCCGCCGTCACCGCTTCGCCGCGATGCTCCTCCAGGAAGGCCAGCAACCGTTCGGCGGTCGCCACATAGGCGCGCACCGTATGCACCGACCGCCGCCGGTCCAGCGCCAGATGCCGCCGCCATTGTTCGCAAAGATCGTCCGAAGCCGCCATGGCGCCATGATAGGGCAGGGGATCGCCCTTGAAAACCGCCCGGAAATGGGCACATGGGATCGGACATGGCAACACCCTTCGATCCGGCCGACCTGCCCACCGGCGCGCTGATGCGGCTTTCTCCGCTGGTGGGTCGCGTGCTCGCGCCCAATCCCTCGCCCTTCACCTATACGGGCACGCAGACCTATCTGGTGGGCGCGCAGGATGTGGCGGTCATCGATCCCGGCCCCGACGACGCGGCGCATCTGGCCGCGCTGCTCGACGCGATCGGCGGGCGTCCGGTCAGCGCGATCCTCTGCACCCACACCCATCGCGACCATAGCCCGGCCGCCGCGCCGCTCAGCGCCCGGACCGGCGCTCCGGTCGTCGGCTGCGCGCCGCTGACGCTGGACGACGACGGACCCCGCGCCGATGCCGCCTTCGACGCCGCCTATCGTCCGGACCGGGTGCTGGCGGATGGCGAACAGCTTGGCGGCCGGGACTGGACGCTGACGGCCGTTGCGACGCCGGGCCATACCTCCAACCATCTCTGCTTCGCGCTCGCGGAGGAAAATGCCCTATTCACCGGCGATCATGTGATGGGCTGGTCCACCAGCGTGGTTTCGCCGCCGGACGGAGACATGACCGCCTATATGGCCTCGATGCAGCGGCTGCTCGACCGGACCGACGCGGTCTATTATCCGGCCCATGGCGATGCGGTCGACAATCCGCAGCGGCTGGTGCGCGGCATGATGGGCCACCGAAAGCAGCGCGAAGGCCAGATATTGCGCTTTCTGGAACGCAACGGCGCATCGGAAATCCCCGCCATGGTCACGGAAATGTACAGGGGCGTCGATCCCCGGCTGCACAGCGCCGCGGGGCGTTCGGTGCTGGCGCATCTCATCGACCTCGACGGGCGCGGCATCGCCGCCGCGACGGGGGACGGACGATGGCAGTTGCGCTGAAGCGCTTCGCCGGCCCCGTCCTGGCCGTCCTGGCCCTGCTCGCCGCAGGGGCGGCCATGCTGGTCGGCTGGCACCGCTATGAACGCGACTATGCGGTGACGGTGGAGGAGGACGGCTCGGCCGTCACCAGGGTCATTGCGGAACGTTTCGCGGGCGCCTCCAGCCTCAAGGTGTCGGAACTGTCCGGCACGATACAGAGCACGGCGCAGGATGTGCGCGGCTTCGGGCTGCTGAAGTCGGACCAGCTGGTGAAGATGCCCTTTTCGGTCGCCTATTTCATCGACGTCGGCGGCATCGGCGCCGGCGATCTGGAATGGAATGAAAAGACCCGGACGCTCATCGTCAACGCGCCGGACGTGAAGCCGGGGCGGCCTAATATCGACGAAAGCCGCCGGACGCTGGTGCAGACCAACGGCCTGTTCGTGACCCGGCAGGCGGGGGAGGAACTCAGCCGCCGCACCTCGCTCCACGCGCAGGGACGCGCGGACAGGGAAGCGCGCTCGCCCGAACGCATGGCGCAGGCGCGCGATTATGGCCGCGCCGCGCTCGGCAGGCTGCTCGGCGCGCCGCTGGGGGCGCTGGGCTATGGCGACGCGCGGGTGATCGTCACCTTCCCGCCGGAACGCGCCGACCGCGACTGGGATCGATGGGACGTGACGACGCCCATCAACGATGTACTGGCCAACAGCCGCAACGCCCGTTAGGGGGCGCTGGATGAAGGCCCTTCAAGGAGCAGGGTAGGGACATGAACGCCATCACCGGAATCCCGCAGGGGATCGACCTGCGCGCGGAGATCGACCGGCTGCGCAAGGAACGCAACGCCGTCATCCTCGGCCATTATTACCAGAAGCCGGAGATCCAGGACCTGTCCGATTTCGTGGGCGATTCGCTGGAACTCTCGCGCAAGGCGGCGGAGACGGACGCCGATGTCATCGCCTTCTGCGGCGTGCGCTTCATGGCGGAAACGGCGAAGATCCTCTCGCCGGAAAAGATCGTGGTGCTGCCGGACATGGATGCGGGATGCAGTCTGGAGGACAGTTGCCCGCCCGCCCAGTTCAAGGCCTTCCGGGAGGCGCATCCCGACCATATCGCGCTCAGCTACATCAACTGCTCGGCGGAGGTGAAGGCGCTTTCCGACATCATCGTCACCTCCTCCTCGGCGGAAAAGATCCTGGCGCAGATTCCGAAGGATCAGAAGATCATCTTCGGCCCCGACAAGCATCTGGGCGGCTATCTGAAGCGCAAGCTGGGCCGCGACATGCTGCTCTGGCCGGGCGTCTGCATCGTGCATGAGGCGTTCAGCGAGACGGAACTGCTGAAGCTCAAGGCCCAGCATCCCGGCGCTCCTGTCGCCGCGCACCCGGAATGCCCGCCCCATATCGTCGACCATGCCGATTATATCGGCTCGACCAGCGGCATATTGGAATTTTCCAAGACCATGCCCGGCGACACGCTGATCGTCGCCACCGAACCGCATATCATCCACCAGATGCAGAAGGCGGTGCCGGAAAAGAATTTCATCGGCGCGCCCGGCGCGGACGGCAACTGCAACTGCAATATCTGCCCCTATATGGCGCTCAACACGATGGAGAAGCTCTATCTGGCGCTGCGCGACCTCCAGCCGCGCATCGAGATGGAGGAGGGGCTGCGCCTCGCCGCCAAGAAGAGCCTCGACCGCATGCTCGAAATGGCGAGCGGCACGGTCGGGCAGGGCGATCTGGGCACGCGCTGATGGAACGGATGGTCACGGCCGTGGAAGTCGCGCGCCGCCACCATATATCGGACAAGCGGTTGCGCGGCATTCTGCGCCGCGACTGGCCATGGCCGCGGCGCAAGCATGACTTCTGGACCTTCCCGGCCGGCAGCGAGCAGGAAGCCATGATGGAAATGATCGCAAAAAGGCTGGCGGCAGCATGACCTTCGCTCTCCCCGGCTTCGATCTCGACGCCTTCATCGCCTCGACCCTGGCGGAAGACCTTGGCCCCGATGGCCGCGACGTCACCAGCGAGGCGGTGATCCCCGCCGACGCGGTCTTCGACGGGGTGATGGACAGCCGCGACGCCGTGACGCTGGCGGGCCTGCCGATCGCTGCCGCCTTCTTCCGCGCGCTCGATCCGGCTGTGGAGATCGAACTGCTGAAGGAGGACGGCGATCGCGTGCCTGCGGGCACCGACATCATGCGCATCCGCGGCAAGGCCCGCGCCATGCTGACGGCCGAGCGGTCCGCCCTCAACACCGTCCAGCACCTGACCGGCATCGCGACCATGACCCGCGCCTATGTCGACGCGATCCTCGGTACCGGCGCGACGCTGCTAGACACGCGCAAGACCATTCCGGGCCTTCGCGTGCTGGAAAAATATGCGACGCGCATGGGCGGCGCGACCAATCACCGCATGGGCCTGTGGGACGCGGCGATGATCAAGGACAATCACGTCGCCGTCGCCGGATCGGTGGAGGAGGCCGTCCGCCGCGCCGCCGCCGCCGGAATCGCCAGCATCATCGTGGAGGTGGACCGCGTCGACCAGATCGAACCCGCGCTCGCCGCCGGGGCCACGCACCTCCTGCTCGACAATATGGACGCGCCCACCCTGCGCGGGGCGGTCACGCTGGTCGGCGGCCGCGTCCCCACCGAAGCATCGGGCGGCGTTACGCTCGACACCATCCGCGCCAGGGCGGAAACCGGCGTCACCTATATCAGCGTCGGCCGCCTCACCCAATCGGCCCCCGCCGCCGACATCGGCCTTGACTTCGCCTTTGCCTGAGGCCGCGCGTGCGCCCCGGCGCTTGCCCGCCGCTGGGCGCATTTGCAGGCCGCCAGGGCTGCATGTCGATACAGCCTAACCCTCGACGATCACGGTCGATGGATGATGCCGGTCCAGATGGTTGCGGATGATGCGCAGATTCTTCGTATTCGACTTGTAGAAGAAATCGAAAACATCCCCGGCAAAGGGAATGGCGCCGATCAACGTATCGAAGCCGACATTGGCCGCCATGCGCGTGAGCTGCCATTTCGACATGCCCAGGTTCCGCGCTTCCCACACGATCCACGCTCCCATGGCGGCCGTGGCGAAATCGCCCACCACGGGGATCAGCCCGACCAGACTGTCCAGCCCGACCCGCCGGTTGGTGCCGGGAAGGACGAACAGCCCCTCCAGCATCGCCTCCATCATCTCGATCCGCCTGCGCACCGAAGCCGGATCGCGGCCGAATCCGGGCATGTCGCGCACGATCCGGTCGAACTGGTCCTGCGAAATCGCCATCATCCGTCCTCCAAGCATCGGCTTTCGATGCTCTAGTTGGTGCTCCTGAACAGATGGTTCAATGGGTGCCGCGCCCGGGGCGACGCCATGAAGCCGGTCAGCCGCCGCGCCACCAGCGACCAGCGCACCGGCGCGCCCAGCGCGATGAAGCCGTTATGCGCCTGCATCAGCGCCTCCGCCTGCGCCACGCGGGCCATGCGCTCGTCCAGGCTGGCGGAAAGGCTCGCCGCCTGCAATTGCGCCTCCGCCTCCGCCGAGCAATGCACCTTCCGGGCGCAGCCGATCCGCCCCAGATACCAGAGCGCGCTGTCATAGGCCGCAACCTCGTCGACCAGCCGCAGATCGGCATCGGCCGCCATGTCGACCCGCTCGACAGCCAGGCCGATCATGCCCAGGTCATGCCGCACCAGCCCGAACAGCAGGGTGGAGCCCGGCCCCCTGGGCAGCGCCACGCGCAACGCCGGCGGATCGCCATGTTCGCTGCGCCAGCGTTTCATGACCGCCTGTCCCTGCGCCCAGCGTTCATCCTGCGACAGGCGGGACCAATCCGGCACGGCGGGCGGCGCGGGCAGGTCGAGCTGGCCCGGCACGATCTGCTCTGTCGTGGCCCAGCCGCCGACGGGGAACATCACCGGCAGGCGGCTGCGGTCGATCGCCATGTTGATCGCCCGCCGCACGCCGTCATCCTCCAGCAGCTTGCCGCTCGCCCCGCTCCGGCCCGTCACCGCCAGCCCCAGCAGCCCCTGCACCGGATCGATCCGCACATCGTCGCGGTCGACCCCCGCCGGCACCAGCAGCGGCAGGTCGGAAAAACGCCCGCCCAGCACGAGCGCGGCCTTGCCCTGCTGGAAACGGGTGATGGCGAGCGCCGCCCGCTCCGCCCGGACGATCCGGGTCTGCCAGGCGGGCACCGGCAGTTCGTCGCCGGATTCGTTCGTGGCCCGCTCCACCGGCGTCAGCACCAGCGCCTTCCCCGGAACGCCGCCCCGCTTCTCCCGCCGGTAGGGGCCGGTTCCCCCCTCCCGCGACAGGATCGCCATCTGCGGCTGGGCCAGCATCTGCAACACATAGGGGCGCGGCGCCGCCAGCCTGATCTCGATCACCTCGCCCGTCATCGCCACCACGTCCTGCACCGCGTCCAGCGGCCCGGCGGGGTCCAGCCGGCGCAGCGCCTCTATCCGCGCGGTCAACAGCCGCCCGACATCCTTCGCCAGCACCTTGCTGCCATCGGGCCAGAAGGCGCGGCGCAGGCGGAAGATATAGCTGCGGCCATCGTCCTCCACGATCCAGCGCTGGGCGAGGGCGGGCAGGATCTCGCCGCCGGCATCGAACGCCACCAGCCCCTGCGCGGTGGTTTCCAGGAACAGCTTCGATCCGGGGTCCGGCAGATTCTCCAGCGGCGTGGCGAAATCGGCGGGGCTGCCGATCACGCTGACCGTCACCGGTCCGCTCCCCTCGTCAGAGCAGCCGCCCGTCATCGCCGCCATCAGGGCGGCTCCGCAAAGGGTCAGCCAGGCAGGAAAGGGACGGGAAGGGGCGGAAACCATGTCCGGACAAGGCTTAACCCGCAACCGCGCCCGCGCCAACCGTCATGATGCGGCATGTGCGGGGACCGGCCAAAGCCGCAGAATCGCGGGAACCATGCCGGGCGCAAGGGGGCGTTTTCCCGCTGTCCCATAGCGGAACAATATTTCATTAACCATGACTCCGCATTGGCCGCAGAAAGGCGCTCCTCTATATCCTTGGATATGCGCCTTTTTTCGACTCTCCTGCTTGTATCCGCCGCCGTGACGGCAACCGCGCTGGCGCAGGGGGTGACGTCGCCCTTCACCGTGGCGGAAAGCGGGCGAAGCTATGCGACGCTGGGGGACGCGATCCGGGCGATCGGCAATGGCCGCGGCACGGTGCTGGTGGCGCCGGGCAGCTATGCGCAATGCGCGGTGCAGCAGGGCGGCGACGTCACCATCCGCGCGCAGAAGCCGGGCACCGCCATCCTCGACGGCGTGGCCTGCGAGCAGAAGGCGGCGCTGGTGCTGCGCGGCCGGTCGAGCACCATAGACGGCCTCATCTTCCAGAATCTGCGCGTGCCCGATGGCAATGGCGCGGGCATCCGGCTGGAAAGCGGCAACCTGACCGTCGCCAACAGCCTGTTCCGCAACAGCGAGGAAGGCATTCTGACGGGCGACGCGCCGGGCAACGCGATCAGCATCGACAGGTCGACCTTCCGCCATCTGGGGCGCTGCGACCGCGACCTCGCCTGCGCCCACGGCATCTATGCGGGCCGTTACGGCAGCCTGACCGTCACCCGCTCCCGCTTCGACCAGGGCGATGGCGGTCATTATCTGAAAACCCGCACGCCCCGCGTCGCCATCACCGACAACAGCTTCGACGACAGCGGCGGGCGGCTCACCAACTATATGATCGACCTTTCCAACGGCGCGAGCGGGACGATCAGCGGCAATGAAATGGTGCAGGGCCGCGACAAGGACAATTACAGCGCCTTCATCACCGTGGCGCCGGAGGGGCGGGAGCAGGACAGCACGAACCTCTCCATCGCGAACAACCGCGCCTCCTTCGTGCCGGGGTTGCAGCGCAACAGCAGCTTCGTCGCCAATTTCACCGACGACGCGGTGAAGATCGGCCCGAACCGTCTGGCAGCCGGCATCAGGATCACCGATCGCCGCTGACGGCGCCAAATTCCGCCATCGGCTCGCATTCTCCTATAAGCTTGACCCTTTCCGAAGCGATTGGAGGGCAAGCGATCATGGCGAAGCGGACGATCATTCTCCGTCTGGTGATCGACAATCCGGTTCCGGATGTCACCTATAGCCTGCAAGACAGAAAGGGTGCGCCGGTAGGCCCGGTGGTCGCGCGCAACGAAGCCCTTCGCTTCGATGTGCCGGTCCAGCTCGCGCCGGGGCCGAAGCTCAGCGGCGAGTTCGTCCGCCGGGAAGGTCCAGAACGCCGCTTCGTCTATATCGCCATCGGCGGTCAGGCCGGCGATCCTGCGTCCCCGTGGAGCCGCCGTGCCAAGATCGACGTTCACGATATTTCTCATGATCTTCTGGAACAGGCGGCGCCGCCTGCGGCGCTGGAATGTCACTTGCCCGGCCGCGCCAGGGATGACGGCCCGTCCTGCGCCACCATTCAGCCGCTCGACGGCTGGCGGGTTGCGAACTGAGGAGCAAAGGTTGCTTCTCACCCCGAAATGCATCCGATCCGACTTGCATGGCCTGACCGCCGCGCCGATAATCCCTGCCCATGCGCACCACCTACAACTCGGCCACCGTCCGCCTCTATCATCTTAGCGACGCTGACGGCGGCGGCGCGGCGACGACGCTCTTTTACGGCCCGTTGAGCGAAGCCCTGCGCATCGCGGAGCAGCAGCCGCAGGATGTGCAGGACGGCCTTTTCCTCGCCACGGACAATGACGTGGTGGCTTATCTCGATCTTATGGAGGGTTAGCTTTCCGGGGCCATCGGCGCCTCTCTCGACCCCGGAACAAAGCCCGGCAAAACAGGTTGATCCCGTGCAGGCGGCGGGCGTCGACAGCGGCTTTGCGAAGGCCGTGGAGGAGAGAGATGTCATGGTCACTCTGACCCCGCTGGAAGTCGGCCTGGCGCTTCTGGCGCTTGTTCTTGTCGTTGCGGTCGCCGTCATGGCCATCGCCCATCGCCGCCGCGCCGATCTGCGCGCCCGGTTCGGCCCGGAATATGGCCGAACCGTGGAAATGACCGGCAGCGCGCGCAAGGCGGAGGCGGAACTGCAACAGCGTGAGAAGCGCGTCGCCGCCTTCCCCATCCGTCCGCTTTCGCCGCAACAGGCCGATGCCTTCACCGACGCCTGGGTGCGGGTGCAGGCGCAGTTCGTCGACGATCCGCAGGGCGCGGTCTCGCGGGCCGACGTGCTGCTGGCCGAGGTGATGGAGGTGCGCGGCTATCCCGTCGTGGACTTCGAGCAGCGCTCGGCCGACCTGTCGGTGGACCATCCCGAAGTCGTCCAGAATTATCACGCGGCCCATGACATCGCCCTGCGCCATGCGCGGGGCGACGCGGATACCGAAGACCTGCGCCGCGCCATGATCCATTATCGCGCGCTGTTCGACGATCTGGTGCATGAGCCGGTCGATCACCGCATGGCGCCTTCGGTCTCGCGGCTGAGGCAGGACGATGTGCGCGGGCCTGATCCGCGCTGAAGCCAAAAAGGGGCGGACGGGTCCGGCGCAGGTCAGCCGGACCCGCCACGATCCGCCGCCGCCGCGCTCACCCGTCGGCGAAACCGAAGGGCGCGTGGGTTCGCCGGAAATCCTCCGGCAGCATGTCGCGCCCGATGGGCGGGGCGGATCGCGCCATGCACTGGCTGCGATGGCACAGGCGGCAGGTGACGCCGATCGGCGTGGGTTCGGGCGTGGCCTCGCCAGTCGTGTAGATCAGCCGATGGGCGTGCTCCGCCGCGCAGCATAGCGCGATCGCCCGCTCGATCTTCGGCGCGCCCCAGCCGCCGCCGCCCGCCGTCACCGTCCGCGCGATGGAAAAGAATCGCTGCCCGTCGGGCAGTTCCAGCCATTGCGTCAGCAATTCCCTGGGCCGCTCGAACGCATGATGCACCGACCAGAGCGGGCAGGAGCCGCCATGGCGCGCAAAGGGAAAGCCCGCGCTGTCCAGCCGCTTGCTGACATTGCCCGCATGGTCGACGCGCAGGAAGAAGAAGGGAACGCGCTCCTGCCCCGGCTTTTGCAGCGTGGTGAGGCGGTGGGCCGTCTGCTCGAAGCTCGCGCCGAACTGCCGGGCCAGCGCCTCCACATCGTAACGCCGCGCCTCCACCGCCTTGGCGAACGCCGTATAGGGCATCAGGATCGCCGCCGCGCCATAGCTGGCCAGCGCCCTGCGGGTCAGCCGCCGCCCGCTCTCGCTCGCGAACTGGCCGTCCTTCAGCACCGCGTCGAAATCGCGGCGCATCTCCAGATAGGCGATCTGCAACGCCAGTTGGAACTGGGTGCTCGCCCCGTCCAGCGCGTCGTCCAGCAGCACCGCGTCGCGGTGCCGGTCCAGCCGCCGCATCGATCCCGCCATGACGTCGGGCGGCAGGCGCCGTACCCGCAGATTATGCTTCGCCTTCAGCCATGCCGACAGGCTCCCCGCCGCCTCCACCTCCTGCGCCAGCTTTTCCCCCGCATCGTCCAGCAGCGGAAAGCTGTTGCGCCGCGCGCCCAGGAATCGCCGCGATTCGGCCACCGGATCGGGCGCCTCGGCGGCATCTTCCCGCTCCACGCCCCGGTCCGCCAGCGCCAGTTGCTCCTCGCGATAGGCGGTGTGCAGCCGCAGCAAAGCCTCTGTGATCCCCGGATAATTGACCGCGACATCCCCGGTCGCCAGCACCGGCAGGTCGATGTCCGCGAACATCGGGTCCCTCAGCACCGCCTGCAATCGCGCGGTCTGCTCGGCGCCGCCGTCGCCCGCCAGCTCGCTCATGTCCATCTTGTAGGTGCGGGCAAGGCGCAACAGCATGTCGGCGGTCAGCGGCCGCTGGTTGCGCTCCAGCAACGCCACATAGCTGGCGGAAATCTCCAGATCCGCCGCCATGTCCGCCTGCGTCAGACCCAGTTCGCGCCGCAGCCTGCGCAGCCGCGGCCCCATGTAAACCGGTCGATCCTTGGCCATTCGTCAAGCGCTCCTGTGCAGCCTTTACAACTTTACACGCAATTCTTGTAAAGTTCTACAACTGAACTTCACGCCCCCTGCCGCACCCGCGAAAGCCCGATTAGAAAAACGCCATTCATTCACCACATCGTTCATGGGATCGAGCTGTCATGACCTACCAACAGGAAATCACGAAGGCTGGCGCCACCATCGGGGGTCAGGGCCATTGGGACGGCATCGCGGCCGAATCGGTCGCCCGCATGCGTCTCCAGAACCGTTTCCACACCGGCCTCGACATCGCGCGCTACACCGCCGGCATCATGCGCCGCGACATGGCCGCCTATGACGCCGATCCGGCCAACTACACCCAGTCGCTGGGCTGCTGGCACGGCTTCATCGGCCAGCAGAAGATGATCAGCATCAAGAAGCATTTCGGCACGACCAAGGGCCGCTACCTCTACCTCTCCGGCTGGATGGTCGCCGCGCTGCGCAGCGAATTCGGCCCGCTGCCCGACCAGTCGATGCATGAGAAGACCAGCGTCCCCGCGCTGATCGAGGAACTCTACACCTTCCTCCGCCAGGCCGACGCCCGCGAACTGGGCATGATGTTCCGCGACCTCGACGCCGCCCGTGAAGCCGGCGACGAAGTCAAGGCGCAGAAGATCAGCCATGACATCGACAATTACGAAACCCATGTCGTCCCGATCATCGCGGACATCGACGCGGGCTTCGGCAATGCCGAGGCGACCTACCTGCTGGCCAGGAAGTTCATCGAGGCGGGCGCCTGCTGCATCCAGATCGAGAATCAGGTTTCGGACGAAAAGCAGTGCGGCCACCAGGACGGCAAGGTCACCGTGCCGCATGAGGACTTCCTCGCGAAGATCCGCGCGGTCCGCTACGCCTTCCTGGAGCTGGGCGTCGACGACGGCATCATCGTCGCCCGCACCGACTCGCTGGGCGCCGGCCTCACCAAGCAGATCGCCTACAGCAAGGAAGATGGCGACCTGGGCGACCAGTATAACAGCTTCCTCGACGTCGAGGAGGTCACCGACTTGGGCAGCCTGCGGGGCGATGTCGTGCTGGCCCGCGGCGGCAAGCTGTTCCGTCCCAAGCGCCTGCCGTCGAACCTCTTCCAGTTCCGCACCGGAACCGGCGAGGACCGCGTCGTGCTCGACTGCATCACCTCGCTCCAGAACGGCGCGGACCTGCTGTGGATCGAAACCGAAAAGCCGCATGTCGAGCAGATCGCCGGCATGGTCGACCGCATCCGCGAAGTCGTGCCCAATGCGAAGCTGGTCTACAACAACTCGCCCTCGTTCAACTGGACGCTGAACTTCCGCCAGCAGGTCTTCGACGCCTGGACCGCCGAGGGCAAGGATGTCAGCGCCTATGACCGGGCGAAGCTGATGAGCGCCGATTACGACGCGACGGACCTCGGCCGTGAGGCCGATGAGAAGATCCGCACCTTCCAGAAGGATGCGGCGGCGCGGGCCGGCATCTTCCATCACCTCATCACCCTGCCGACCTATCACACTGCCGCTCTGTCGACCGACAATCTTGCCAGGGAATATTTCGGTGAGGCAGGCATGCTCGGCTATGTCGAGGGTGTTCAGCGCAAGGAAATCCGCCAGGGTATCGCCTGCGTCAAGCATCAGAACATGGCCGGTTCGGACATTGGCGACGACCATAAGGAATATTTCGCGGGTGAAGCGGCGCTGAAGGCCGGCGGCGCACACAACACGATGAATCAGTTCGCAGCCTAAGGGCTGCGGCGGGAACCAGTTTGCAGCCCGAAGGCTGCCGAACGGTCCGGATCGCGGGAGTGCAGTTCCCGTGATCAGGGTGGAAGGACTTGGCGGCCCGGAGCCTCGCGCTCCGGGCCGTTTTTTTGCATAAGGCCAGCTGTGAAACCCTTGTCCCGTTCCGGCTTTCGCAGGGCGGCAGGCAGGTCTATTCCGGACGCTCCGTTCTACCGGGAGAAGCCGATGTCCTACACCCTCGTCACCGCCAACCGGAATTATTCGAGCTGGTCGCTGCGCCCCTGGGTGCTGATGAAGGCGCTGGGCATAGCCTTCGAAGACCGGATGGCGCCATTCGCCGCCGCTGAAAACTACGCTGCCTTCCGCGAATTTTCGCCAACGGGCCAGGTGCCTGCCCTGATCGACGGGGACCGGACCGTCTGGGATTCGCTGGGCATCACGCTCTATCTGGCGGACAGGCATGCGGAAGTCTGGCCGAAGGAAGAAGCCGCGCGGGCGTGGGCGCAATCGGCCGTGGCGGAAATGCACAGCGGTTTCGCCGCCCTGCGCAATGATTGTCCCATGAATGTCGGCGTGCGGGTGGAACCGCACCTGCCTTCTCCCTCCCTGAACCGCAACATCGCCCGGCTCACCGAATTATGGGGGGAGGGGTTGTCCCGCTTCGGGGGGCCGTTCCTGGCCGGGCCCGCCTTCACTGCCGCCGACGCCTTCTATGCACCGGTCGTTTTCCGGGTGCGCACCTATGGCCTCGATGTCGGTCCGGTGGCGCTTGGCTGGGTCGATCATATGCTGGCGCTGCCCGCGATGCGCGAATGGGAAAGCGCGGCGCTGGCCGAAACCTGGCGCGAGGAAAGCCATGAAGCGGAACTCGGCGCCGCGGGGCGCATCGTGCGGGACGACCGGGCGATTTGAGCCCGATGTCCAGCGTGCACGCCGCGTCCGGCTAACCCGTCGGCGCGGCGTCCTGCGGTCGGGCTATCTCCAGCGTCAGCAAAAAATGGCCGCTTTTCCCCTTTTCCCCTGTCCTGTCTGGGTCTAGGGGGAAATCACTATGGTCAAGCCCCGCACACTCTATGAGAAGATCTGGGACGCGCATGTCGTCGAGCGCCGTCCCGATGGAACCTGCCTGATCTACATCGATCGCCATCTCGTGCATGAGGTGACGAGTCCCCAGGCGTTCGAGGGGCTGCGGATCGCCGGGCGCAAGGTGCGCCGTCCCGAACTGACGCTGGCGGTGCCGGATCATAACCTGCCGACCACGGCGCGGCGCGACGCCGCGGGCCGCCGCATTCCCATTGCCGATCCGGAAAGCGCGCAGCAGCTTGCGGCGCTGGAGCGGAACGCGCCGGAATTCGGCGTCCGCCTGATCGGGGATGCGGACCCCGAACAGGGCATCGTGCATGTCGTCGGGCCGGAGCAGGGCTTCACCCTGCCGGGGACGACTTTGGTCTGCGGCGACAGCCATACCAGCTCGCACGGCGCGCTGGGGGCGTTGGCCTTCGGCATCGGCACGTCGGAGGTCGAGCATGTGCTCGCCACCCAGACGCTGCTCCTGAAGCAGTCCAAGACCATGGAAGTCGTGGTCGAGGGCGAATTGGGCTATGGCGTCACGCCCAAGGATGTCGCGCTGGCGATCTGCGGGCGGATCGGCACGGCGGGCGGCACCGGCTATGTCATGGAATATCGCGGGTCGGTGTTCCGCGACATGTCGATCGAGGGACGGCTGACCGTCGCCAACATGTCGATCGAGGCCGGCGCGCGCTCCGGCCTGTTCGCGCCTGACGAAAAGACTTTCGCTTATCTGGAAGGCCGCCCGATGGCCCCCAGGGGCGCGGAGTGGGATGCCGCCGTCGCCTATTGGAAGACGCTGGCGACGGACGAAGGCGCGGTGTTCGACAAGAGCGTGGTCATCGACGCCGCTGACATCGTGCCGAGCGTCACCTGGGGCACCAGCCCCGAAGATGTCGTGCCGGTCACTGGCGTGGTGCCCGATCCGGAAAGCTTTGCCGACGCCTCCAAGCGCGCGGCCGCGCAGAAGTCGCTCGACTATATGGGCCTCTCCGCCGGACAGCGGATGGAGGATGTGGCGATCGAACATGTCTTCATCGGCAGTTGCACCAACAGCCGGATCGAGGATCTGCGCGCCGCCGCTGGCCTGCTGAAGGGCCGCCGGATCGCCAGCGGCATCAAGCATGCCATGGTCGTGCCCGGTTCCGGGCTGGTCAAGCGCCAGGCGGAAGCCGAAGGCCTGGACCGCATTTTCACCGAAGCCGGTTTCGAATGGCGGGAGCCGGGCTGCTCCGCCTGCCTGGGCATGAACCCGGACAAGGTGCCCGCCGGCGAGCGCTGCGCATCCACCAGCAACCGCAATTTCATGGGCCGGCAGGGGCCGGGGTCGCGGACGCATCTCGTCTCGCCCGTCATGGCTGCCGCTGCCGCGATCACCGGACATCTCACGGACGTACGCGAACTGATGGGTGAAAAAAGGGGAGAGGCGGTCGCATGAAGAAGGTATTCTGGCTGCTGGCGCTGGGCGCGCTGGCAAGTGCCGCCATGGCGGCGACCCTGGGGCGCGCGGAAGACACGCCGCGCCCGGCGAGCAAGCAGGCGCATTGATGGAAAAGCTGAATATCGTCGACGGCCGGGCCTATCCGTTCGGGATGAAGAATGTCGACACCGACATCGTCATCCCGGCGCATTGGCTCAAGACCATTTCCCGTGCGGGCTTGGGCAAGGGCGCCTTCGAAGTGCTGCGCAAGGAACCGGGCAATGTCTTCGACGATCCCGATTATGCGGGCAGCCCGATCCTGATCGCGGGCGACAATTTCGGGTGCGGGTCCAGCCGCGAGCATGCCGCCTGGGCGCTGGCCGACCTTGGCATCAAGGTGGTGATCGCGCCCAGCTTCTCGGACATTTTCTCCGGCAATGCCTTCAAGAACGGCATATTGACGGTCGTCCTGCCGCAGGAGGCGATAGACCGGCTGATGGAGGTGGCCAGGACGGACCCCATCCATGTCGATCTGGAGCATCAGACCGTCACGACACAGTTTCAGGACCGCTTTCAGTTCGAGATCGATCCCTTCCGCAAGCGTTGCCTGCTCGGCGGTCTGGACGAGATCGGGCTGACATTGGGGCAGGCGGACGCGATCGGCGCGTTCGAGGCGAAGGACGCCGGAACGCGTCCCTGGCTCGTCCCCGCCGTTGCGTAAGCGTCCCGATCTTCCTATTTCGGATCGGACGATCCATTTCACCTTTTACAGGGCACAGGCATGACAACCTTCGACGACCGCGAAAAGGCCTTTGAAAATATGTTCGCGCACGATCAGGAGATGCAGTTCCGCATCCAGGCGCGGCGCAACCGCCTTCTCGGTGAATGGGCGGCGGCGAAGATGGGCCTGACCCCCGAGGAAACGGACGCCTATGCCAAGGCGGTCGTGCAGGCCGATTTCGAGGAAGCGGGCGACGAGGATGTGATCCGCAAGCTGCTGGGCGACATGACGCAGGCGGGCATCGACATCGACGAGGCAGGCGTTCGCGCCGCGTTGGACGAGCAGCAGGTCATCGCCCGCCGCATGTTCATCGAAGCCCAATAAGCATCAGGACCCTTTCGCCATGCCGATGGCAGCCGAGGAAATAGCGGACATGATCCGCGCCGCGATCCCCGATGCGGAGGTCGAGATCACCGACCTTGCCGGTGATGGCGATCATTATGCGGCGCGTGTCGTGGCGGAGAGTTTCCGGGGCATGAGCCGCATTGCGCAGCAGCGGGCGGTCTATGCCGCGCTGGGCGGCCGCATGGGCGGCGTGCTCCACGCCTTGCAACTGACCACCGCCGTTCCCAATTAACGGCCATTGGACGAAATGCGCCTTGATAGCGGCGCCTGACAGGAATGGACCCAGATAATGACCGACGCCGTGCAGCAGCGGATTGCGGAGATCGTCAACGGCAATGATGTCGTGCTTTTCATGAAGGGCACGCCACTATTCCCGCAATGCGGCTTTTCCAGCCGCGCCATTGCGATCCTGGAACATCTGGGCGTCGCCTATGAAAGCGTCGACGTCTTGCAGGATCAGGCGGTTCGCCAGGGGATCAAGGCATTTTCCGACTGGCCGACCATTCCCCAGCTCTATGTGAAGGGCGAATTCGTCGGCGGCAGCGACATCATGATGGAAATGTACGAGGCCGGCGAGTTGCAGCAGTTGATGGCCGATCAGGGCGTCGCCGCGGCCAATTGAGCGCTGGCTAAAGCGAATGGAGCGGGCGGTTCGGTCATCCGGGCCGCCTTTTTCATGCCTGTCGGGTCCTGATGCGGCCCTTCGGATGACGGGATGCTGAGTGGGGACGGAGCTTGTCGAAGCCCGCATGGAAAATGGCCGTCGAGACCGGTCCTTCTTCGGCGAGTTCGGCCGCCATCGAGGCAAGCCAGTCGACAGGTCTGGTTTAAGGCCCGGCGCTGCACGGGGACCCGGGTGGGAGGATGCGGCGGAGACTGGTGCCGCATCCTCCCGGGTAGTCGAACGATCGGGTATGTCTGAAACGACGCAAAGCCTGTGCCAACCATCGGGAATAACCCGTTCCCGCGCCTTAAAAAGGTTAATGCCGGTCCGGCCGATCCCGGCGCTGTAAACCGCACCGACAGTTCATGACATACACTTGACTACAGATGTAATCAATGCGATTACGTCTGTAGTCGATTCTGATGCGGACGAGTCCCTTGAGCGAGAAGATCAGCGAAGCGGAACTGGTGGTGATGGAGGCGCTGTGGGAACGTGCGCCGCAGACCGCCGCTGATGTCGCGGACCGCGTCGCCGCCGGGCGCGACTGGAGCGTCCAGACCGTCAAGACGCTGCTGTCCCGGCTGATGGCCAAGGACGTCATCGCCGCCGATCAGGATGGCCGCCGCTTTTTATATCGCCCGCTCGTCGCGCGGGAGGAGTATGTTGCCAGCGAGTCGGGGCGGTTGGTGAACCGGCTGTTCGGCGGGCGGGTGTCGCCGCTGGTGGCCCAGCTCGCCAGCCAGGACCAGTTGACGGCGGAAGATATTGCCCAGCTTGAGGAAATCCTGAAGGGGTTGAAATCATGAGCGTCTGGATCGCGGAAACGCTGATCGCCATGACCCTGCTGATGGCGCTGGTCATGCTGCTGCGGCAGCCTGTGGCGCGCTGGCTGGGTGCAGGTGCGGCCTATTGGCTATGGCTGCTGCCCTTCGCTCGCATGGCCTTGCCGGCCCTGCCGCGAGAGGTCGCCAGCCCTTCGCCCCTGCAACGGGCGGTTGACCAGGCGGGCTTGCCGACCTTGCTGGATGCGGCGCCGGTGGCGCTCCCGGTCAGGTCGGACTGGAGCATTCCCTGGCTGGAGATCGCGGTGTCGATCTGGCTGCTGGGCGTGGTCCTTTTTCTGGTCGTCCAGGCGGTCGGCTATGTCCGCTTCCGGCGTTTCATCCTGAAGGACGCGGCGCCGATCGGGGAAGAAGGCCGCATCCGCATCGTCAGCAGCCCACAGGCAGGCGGACCGCTCGCCTTCGGGGTGTTCCGTCCCGTCATCGTGCTGCCCGTTGATTTCGCGTTGCGTTTCGATCCCCAGGAACAGGCCATGGCCATCGCCCATGAGCGCGCCCATCATCAGGGCGGCGACCTGGTCGCCAATATGGTCGCGCTGTTGCTGCTGGGCCTGCACTGGTGCAATCCCGTCGCGTGGATCGCGTATCGCGCCTATCGGGCGGATCAGGAACAGGCCTGCGATGCCCGGGTCCTGTCGCTCTACGGCCGGGATCAGGCGCATGCCTATGGCCGCGCCATCTTGAAGGCTGCGGGCGGCCGCCAGTTTGCCGGCGCCTGTCATCTCAATCGCATAACCGCACTCAAAGGGAGGCTGAAAATGCTCTCTGCCCATGAAGTGTCGCTGCGCCGCATCAGCTGGGGCATGGCGGCGGTCGCCCTGGTGACCGCGTCCGGCCTGGCGCTGACCGCGTCCGGCAGCCGGGCGGCGCAGCAGGTCGCCGCGATCACCGACAAGGTGGATTCGATGAACTTCGGCAGGCTGGCCGATCTGGTCGCCCAGCCTGCCTCCGCCAGCGAGATCGCCCTGACCGAAGCGCCGAAAGCCGCGGCCACGCCCCCGTCCCCGTCCTCGTCCGATGCGAGAGACGCTGAGGAGATGGCGGTCCTGCCGCCGGCGCCTCCCGCTCCGCCTGCTCCTCCGGCGCCTGTTGCCGACATGGCGCTGCCGGCGCCGCCGGTTCCCCCCGCGCCGCCCGTCGGCCTGCGCGACGAGGGCGACCGCGCCTTGAGCCACGCCATGCCGAGCGAGGCTGAAATCCGCCGCATGGTGCCGCATGTCGACGTTGCGAATGGCTGCGAGAACGGCAAGAGCGTAAGCCAGCGGGAGACGGTGGATGCCGATGGCCGCCGCCGTATCCGCGTCCGCATCTGCCAGGACCAGATCGAGGCGCAGGCCCATCGCGCCGCCCGCGCCGGACTGATGGCCGCCCGCGCCCAGATCGCTGCGGCAGCCCGGATGTCGGACAAGGTCCGGGCCGAGGTGTTGCGCGATCTGGACAAGGAGATCGCGCATATGGATGGCGAGGATTGACGGGCGAGATCCGGAGGGCGCCGCCGCCACTATCCCATGCGCCGGCCTCCTCGGATTGTTCCGGCATCCATTTCTCTCCGCAGGCATAAGCTGCCTGAAGGCAGGATGGATGCTGAAAACGGGTTCAGCATGACGCCTTTGTAGCGGATGCCGCGCCGTCGTTCAGACCGCCACGATCTCCGGCAGGATGGCGTCGAGCAGCAGCATCCCGGCAGGCTCGATGCGGAGCCGCTGACCCTCTCGCCGCACGAGCCCATGGCCGGCCAGCCGCGCCACCGCCTCGGCATCCACCAGAGCCTCGATCGCCATCCTCGACATCCGCGCAATCCTCTCCAGCTCTACGCCTTCGCCCAGCCGCAGCCCCATCAGCAGCGCTTCCCTGGCCCTGTCGTGCCCGTCGAGCGGGTCTTCGCTTTGCAGGCCATGGCCATTGCGCGCGACGGCGTTCATCCAGTTTTCCGGTTTCCTGTGCCGCAGCGTCGCCAGCCCATCGCGCCGGCCATGGGCGCCGGGGCCTATGCCGACATAGTCGCCATAGCGCCAATAGGTAAGGTTATGCCGGCTTTCCTGCCCCGGCCGGGCGTGGTTGCTGATCTCATAGGCGGGAATGCCGGCGGCCGCCGTCATCGCCTGCGTCCGTTCGTAAAGGTCGGCGGCATGGTCCGGATCGGCGGGATTCAACTCGCCCCGCGCCACCAGCGTCGCAAAGCGGGTGCCCGGTTCGATGGTGAGCTGATAGAGCGAGAGATGATCGGTGCCGAAGGACAGTCCGCGCGCCAGTTCGCTTTCCCAATCCGCCAGACTCTGGCCGGGACGGGCATAGATCAGGTCGAAATTCACCCGGCCGAACACCGATTGCGCCACGTCTAGCGCGGCCAGCCCTTCCCGCACGTCATGGGCGCGGCCGAGGAAATGCAGCGCCTCATCCTCCAGCGCCTGAAGGCCCAGAGACACACGGTTCACCCCGGCGGCCGCCAGGTCCGCGAAGCGGGCGGCCTCGACCGAACTGGGATTGGCCTCCAGCGTGATCTCGATGTCGCTCGTCGGCCGCCAATGGCGCGTGGCCGCGTCGATCAGCGCCTCCACGATGTCGGGCGGCATCAGCGACGGCGTGCCGCCGCCGAAGAAGATCGAGGAGAGCGGCCGGCCGCCGCTCAGCGACGCTTCATGGGCAAGGTCGCTCAGCAGCGCCGCGCGCCAGGCATCGCTGTCGATCTCGGCCCGAACATGACTGTTAAAATCGCAATAAGGACATTTGGAAACGCAAAATGGCCAATGCACATATAAGGCCAGGGGCTCATCGGGCGCGGCAGCGGGGATAAAGGGGTCGGGCGGCATGAATGGGGGCCTTCTTAAACGGCTTTGGCCTGCGCGGCTAGCGCTGCTCGGCCTGTTGGCGGCAGCGCCGGGGCAGGGCGGCGCGGAGCCGTCGCCCGGGGCGCGGCAATTGCCTCCGGCCAGGCCCGCTTCCTATTATGGTCTTGAGGAAGCGGATCGGGACGAGGGTCTGATGCGCGACGTCGTGCTGGGCATGCACAATGAGGAACGGGAATCGCTGGGGCTTTCGCCCTTGGCCTGGGATAGCGCCCTGGCCGCCGATGCGGCCCGCTATGCCCGGCAGATGGCGCAGACCAACATCTTCCGCCATTCCGCCCGCGCCAGCCGCGCCGTTCCCAGCGGCGAGAATCTCTGGATGGGATCGCGCGGCCTCTATGATTATCAGCTGATGGTGGGCTCCTTCATCGATGAGAAGCGGCTGTTCCGGCGGAGCGGCAAGCTGCCCGACCTCAGCGTCACCGGCCGATGGGAAGATGTCGGCCATTATACCCAGATCATCTGGCGCGGCACCCGCAAGGTCGGCTGCGCCCTGGCGGAGGGGCAGAGCTACGACTATCTCGTCTGCCGCTATTATCCGGCGGGCAATATATTCGGCCGCAACCCCCTGGATGGGGAGGATGGCGTCCAATCCTGACGGGATGGAGCCAGTCGAGGGGCCCCAGCGCCGCCGATCACCGGCTGGGTCAACCCATCTACTTGCGGAATTGCTCCGCCGCCGCGCAGGCGAGTTGATCGGCCCGCTCATTTTCGGGGTGGCCGGCATGGCCTTTCACCCATTGCCATGTCACCTTGTGGCGGGCCGCGGCCCTGACCAGCTCCTGCCAGAGTTCCGCATTCTTCACCGGCTTCCTGTCGGCCGTCTTCCATCCATTCTTCTGCCAGCCGAACACCCATTTGGTGATGCCGTCCATCACATATTTGCTGTCGGTATAGAGCGTCACCTGGCATGGACGTTTCAACGTCTCCAACGCCTGCATGGCGGCCATCATCTCCATGCGATTGTTGGTCGTCTGCGCTTCACCGCCGGAGATCTCCTTCTCCGTCTCGCCAAAGCGCAGCACGGCGCCCCAGCCGCCGGGGCCGGGATTGCCCTTGCACGCGCCGTCGGTGAAGATCTCGACCTGGGGAAGGGTGCTCATGCGCCGAGCAGCATGGCCGGATCGGCAGCGGCGTAGAATTCCAGGCGGCGCAGATAGGCCAGCGGGTCCTTGCGCGTCACCAGCGCATCGGCGGGCGTATTGATCCAGTCATAGGCGCGCGTCAGCAGGAAGCGGAGCGCCGCACCCCGGCAGAGGACGGGAAAGGCGGCCCGTTCGGCTTCGGTCAGGCCGTGCGTTTCCCGATAGCCGGCACCCAGCGCCGCCGCCCGATCGCCGTGCCATGTCGCGCCGTCATTGCTGAACACCCAGGCGCTGTGGGTGACGGCCAGATCATAGGCGCGGATGTCGGTGCAACTGAAATAGAAGTCGATGAGGCCCGTCACCCGATCGCCCAGCATCAGCACATTGTCCGGGAAGAGGTCGGCATGGATCACGGAGCGAGGCAGCTCGGCGGGCCAATGGGTGTCGAGGAAAGTAAGTTCCTCCGCCACGCGGGCCTTGAGGCCCGGCGCGATCCGGTCGAAGTCCGCGCCGCATCTGGCGGCCAGATCATGCCAGCCGGGGAGATCGAGGGCATTGCGGCGCGTGCCGGCAAAGCCCTCCGCCGCCCGGTGCATCGCGCCCAGCGCCGCGCCCGCGGCCCGGGCCTGGCCCGCGGTCGGTTCGGTCACGGAGATGCCGGTCAGGAATTCGATCAGGCAGGCGGGGCGACCGGCAAGCTGTTGAAGCCGCCTGCCTTCCCGGTCCGCGATGAAACGGGGGACGAGGCAACCGCGTGCGCCCAGATGGTCGAGCAGGTCCATGAAAAAGGGCAGGTCCGCCTCATTCACCCGCCTTTCGTAGAGGGTGAGGATATAGCGATGACCATTGCCGTCCGGGCCGGTGGTCTCCAGCAGATAATTGCTGTTCTCCACCCCCTCCGCAATGCCCTTGGCGGAAACGAGGCGTCCGGCGTCGTAGCGGGTGAGGAAAGCGTCGATCTCTTCGGCGGGGACCTGGGTATAGACGGCCATGGAGTTATGCGGCCTCCAGTCCGCGGGGGAGTTTGAACGCAATGCTTTCCCGCGCGGTTTCGACCTGTTCCTCGGCCACGGAAAATCTTTCGCCGATCCGGTCCACCACTTCCCGCACCAGCACTTCGGGGGCGGATGCGCCGGCGGTAAGGCCCAGCGTGTTCACACCCTCCAGCCAGGTGAAGTCGATCTCGTCCGCGCGCTGGATCAGGCGAGCGGGCGTGCCTTCGCGCTCCGCCACCTCGACCAGCCGCAGCGAGTTGGAGCTGTTGGGCGCGCCGATCACATAGACGGCGTCGCACCGGGCGGCGATGGCCTTCACCGCCGCCTGCCGGTTGGAGGTGGCGTAGCAGATATCCTCCCCCTTGGGCGCATGAATGGTGGGGAAGCGGCGCTGGAGCGTGGCGACGATCGCGGCAGTGTCGTCGACGGACAGCGTCGTCTGCGTCAGGAAGGCGAGATTGTCGGGATCGGCAGGGGTAAAGGCCTCTGCATCCTCCACCGTTTCGACAAGGGTCATATGCCCCGCCTCGACCTGACCGAAGGTGCCGATCACCTCCGGATGGCCCTTATGGCCGATGAAGAGGATATGGCGCCCCGCTTCGACCTGCCGTTCGGCCTGGCGGTGGACCTTGCTGACCAGCGGGCAGGTGGCGTCCAGATAGTCGAGCCCGCGCTCCTCCGCCTTGGCCGGGACCGTCTTGGGAACGCCGTGGGCGGAAAAGACCACGGGCAAGCCGTCGGGAACCTGGTCCAGTTCCTCGACGAAGATCGCGCCCTTCGCCTTCAGCCCGTCGACCACATATTTGTTGTGGACGATCTCGTGCCGGACATAGACAGGCGTGCCATATTTCTCGATCGCCCTTTCGACGATGACGATGGCGCGGTCGACACCGGCGCAAAAGCCGCGCGGGGCGGCGATCAGCAGCTTCATGGGCGGAAGATCGGTCATGCCTGCCGCTTAGGCCAATGTGGCTTTGGAGGAAAGCCGCTTCCTTGCCGCCCTGTGCAGTTTGAGTTGCGTGGGGGACGGGCTATGGATAAGAAGCCCAACGCCTGTTCCCAAGGGATTGCCTGTGACCTTTTCTCGATTTGCGCTGACCGGAATGATCGCCATGGCCCTTGCGGGCTGTTCCCAGCGGGGCGAAATCGATCCCACCGGCGGCATCGTGGCCGTGCGATCGGCCTGTCCCGTCGCGGCGATCCCGGCGCAGACCGGCGACGTCACCCTGTTCAATCCGGCGGGCAGCACGGATGCCCGTGCGATCGACGTGGTGGCGGAGATCACCAACCTGCGCTCCACCTGCTCGGAAGGGGACCAGCTTTACACGGAGGCGACCTTCACCGTGAACGCCCGCCGCAGCGATGCGGGCGCGGCGCGGCAGGTGACGCTGCCTTATTATTCCGCCGTGGTGCGGGGCGGCAACGCCGTCGTCGCCAAGCGTGTGGGCCAGGTGGTGCTCGACTTTCCGGCCGGGCAATATCGCGCCACCACGACCGCCAAGGCCGGCTCCTATGTGAACAGGGCTGCCGCGACGCTGCCGGCCGACATCCAGCGCAAGATCACGGAGAAGCGCAAGGCGGGGGATGCCGACGCGGCGATCGACCCCTTCGCGCAGCCGGACGTCAAGGCGGCCTTGCAGCGAACCAGCTTCGAGCTGCTCGTGGGTTTCAACCTGACCCAGGATCAGCTCCGTTACAACGCGACCCGCTAAGCTTAGCTCAGTTCATTTCCCCGTTCGGGCCGAGCTTGTCGAAGCCCTTGTTTCTTGAAGAAAAAGGGCGACCCTTCGACAGGCTCAGGGTGAACGGGTCCTGGTAGAAAGTTCGCCCAGTGTCTCTTTACAACCGCTTCACCGCCCATCTCGATGCCGTGCTCGACGCGCTGGAGGCTGACGGCACGCTGCCCGCCGGCCTCAACCGCAAGCCGGTGACGGTCGAACCGCCGCGCGATCCAGGCCATGGCGATCTTGCCACCAACGCCGCCATGGTGCTGGCCAAGCCCGCCGGCAGCAATCCGCGCGCGCTGGCGGAGAAGATCGTCGCGGGCCTGGAAAGGCTGGACGAGGTAGAGAGCGCATCGATTGCCGGCCCAGGCTTCATCAACCTGAAGCTGACCGACGCCACCTGGCGGGCGGAACTCGCCGCGATCCATGCGGAGGCGGAGGAATATGGCCGCTCCTCGACGGGCGAGGGCGTGACGGTCAACGTCGAATATGTCTCCGCCAATCCGACCGGCCCCATGCATATGGGCCATTGCCGGGGCGCGGTGGTGGGCGACGCGCTCGCCACGCTGCTGGAGCATGTCGGGCACAAGGTGATCCGCGAATATTATATCAACGATGCCGGCGGGCAGGTGGACGTGCTCGCCCGGTCGGCGCATGTGCGCTATCGCGAGGCATTGGGCGAGGCGGTAGGAGAGATTCCCGAGGGTCTTTATCCCGGTGATTATCTGGTGCCGGTGGGGCAGGCGCTGGCCGCCGAATATGGCGACAAATATGTCGGTGCGCCGGAGAGCGAATGGCTGGTGCCGTTCCGCACCAGAGCGGTCGCGGCGATGATGGAGATGATCCGCAGCGATCTGGCGCTGCTGGGCATCCATCATGACATATTCTCTTCCGAGGCCGAGTTGCAGGCGGCAGGCAAGCCCGAAGCGGCCGAAAAATGGCTGCGCGCGCACGACCTCGTCTATGACGGCGTGCTGGAAGCGCCCAAGGGCGAGACGCCGGAGGATTGGGAGCCGGTCGAACTGCCGCTGTTCCGCTCGACGAAATTCGGAGACGATCAGGACCGGCCGATCAGGAAGTCGAACGGAAGCTGGACCTATTTCGGCGCCGACATGGCCTATCATTTCCAGAAGGCGCAGACGGCCGACCAGTTGATCGACATCTGGGGCGCGGACCATGGCGGCACGGTGAAGCGCATCCAGGCCGCCGTCGCCGCGCTGACGGAGGGCAAGGCGCGCTTCGACGTCAAGCTGATCCAGATGGTCCGCCTGCTGCGCGACGGCGAGCCGGTGAAGATGTCCAAGCGCGCCGGCAATTTCGTGACGCTGGCCGATGTGGTTCGCGAAGTAGGCAAGGATGTGGTCCGCTTCACCATGCTGACGCGCAAGGCCGACGCGCAGATGGACTTCGACTTCGCCAAGGTGGTGGAGGCGTCGAAGGACAATCCGGTCTTCTATGTGCAATATGCCCATGCCCGCATTTCCTCGCTCGGACGGCGGGCGGAGGAGGCGGGGATCGACCTGCCCGCGCCCGACCTGTCCCGCCTTGGGACGGAGGAGTTGGGGCTGGTGAAGCTCGCCGCGCAGTTTCCGCGTGTGGTGGAGGGGGCGGCTTCGGCCCGTGAACCGCATCGCATTGCCTTCTATCTCAATGACTTGGCTTCGGCCTTCCATAGCTGGTGGAATCTGGGCAACGACAATCCGCGGGCGCGGGTCATCCTGACGGACGACCCGGCCACCACTTCCGCGCGGCTTTTCTTGAGCCGGGGAATCGGGCAGATCATCCGCAACGGGTTGGCGCTGATGGGCGTTGCGGCCCTGAACGAGATGCAATGACCGGCGGAGTTTGATCGAGATGGGCGATTATGCGCGGGGAAGGCTGGACCTGGACGATGAGGAGCGTCTGCCCTGGCTGGAACCCGCCATCGAGGATGAGGAGGAGCCGGGGCTGTCGCCGCTGCGGCTGCTGGGCTTCATTCTCTTTGGCCTGGTGCTGATCGGCGCGGTCGTCGCGGGGGTCTGGCTGATCCAGAACCGGACGGGCGGCGCCGGGGGCGAGGGTAAGCTGATCGCCGCGCCTGCCGGCAACTATAAGATTCCGGCCAAGGAAGCCGACGCCAAGAAGTTCGATGGTGAGGGCGATGCCAGCTATGCCGCGAGCGAGGGCGTGGCGCGTGACGGGCGAATCGATCCGACCCGCGTGCCGGAGGCGCCGATCACGCCGACCGGGACAGCGGATAATGCGCGCCCCGCTGTGCAAGGCAAGCCGTCGCAGAGCGTCACGGCGCGCGTGGCGGACGAGACCAGCGCCCGGCCGGCGACGGCGGCGGCCCGGCCGGCGGGCGGCGGCATGATCCAGCTTGGCGCCTATGGCAACCAGGCTTTCGCCAAGGATGCATGGAAGCGGCTGTCCAAGCGCTTCACCTATCTGGAGCCGTTGCCCATGTCGATCGAGCAGGCCGAGGTGGGCGGCAGCACCGTCTACCGCCTGCGCGCGGCGGCGGGCGGGCAGGCGAGTACGCTCTGCGGCAAGCTCAAGGTCGCGGGCGAAAGCTGCATGGTGGTGAATTAGGGGAATGGGACTTGGCCGGGAATGGCCGTCCTGAGGCATTCCTCCTCCCGCAGGCGGGAGGGGGAATGTCTTGGACCCGCCCATTTATGTCCCTCGGCCAAATCCCACCGATCCTGCGGCAAGGCCGGAACAACCCCTTCGACAGAGCCGCTTTCAGCCGCTACCATCGCTCCGCATGAAACCCGTTATCTTCGGCCTTTCCGGCGAGACACTGACTTCCGATGAACGCGCCTTCTTCGCGGAGGCCGATCCGGCGGGTTACATCCTCTTCCGCCGCAATATCGTGGATCGGGGGCAACTTCGCGCATTGACCGACGATCTGCGCGCGTTGCATGGCCGGGACGATCTGCTCATCATGATCGATCAGGAAGGCGGCCGGGTCGCGCGGATGCAGGCGCCGGTCTGGCCCAGCTTTCCTCCTGGCGCGGTGTTCGACAAGCTCTACGAAATCGCTCCGTCCAGCGCCATCGCGGCGGCCCATGCCAATGCGCGGGCCATTGCCACCACATTGGCGGAAGTCGGCATTACCGTCGATGCGCTGCCGTTGCTCGACGTGCGGCAGGAAGGGGCAAGCGACATCATGGGCGACCGCACCCTTGGCGCGGAGCCGATGCGGGTCGCCGCCCTGGGGCGGGCGGTGATCGAGGGGCTGGCCGATGGCGGCGTGGTCGGCATCGTCAAGCATATGCCCGGGCATGGCCGGGCGATGGTCGACAGCCATCATGAACTGCCCATCGTCACCGCCGACGAGGATGCCCTGGCGATCGATCTGGCACCGTTCCAGGCGTTGAAGGATGCGCCCATGGGGATGACGGCGCATGTCGTCTATACGGCCTGGGACCCCGACCTGCCGGCCAGCCTCTCCCGTTCCGTGATCGACACGATCATCCGTGGGCGGATCGGCTTTGCCGGGCTGCTGATGTCCGACGATCTGGACATGAAGGCGTTGAAGGGCAGCATCCCGGAACTGGCGGCGGCAACGGTGGCGGCGGGCTGCGATCTGGCGCTCAATTGCTGGGGGCGGATGGACGATATGGTCGGCATTGCCGACCTGCTGCCGGACATCGGGACCGAGGCGAAGGCAAGGCTGGACCGGGCGATGGCGTCGAGCGGCGCGTCGCCCGAGGGGCCGCCGCTGGAGGAACTGCTCGCCACCCGCGACGCCTTGCTGGCGATGGTGCCGGCGTGAGGCGGGGCGCCGATTGCCGGAAAGCGCCCTGCTAGCGATGGACGACCTCTTCGCCCCTGCCGCCGCGGCCCGGCCCGACATGCTGACCGTCAGTTTCGAAAGCTGGGAGGGGCCGCTCGACCTGCTGCTGGCGCTGGCGCGGACGCAGAAGGTCGACCTGCGCGAAATCTCCATCCTCGCGCTGGTCGAACAATATCTCGCCTATATAGAGGGCGCGCGGAAGCTGAAGCTGGAACTGGCGGCCGACTATCTGGTGATGGCGGCGTGGCTGGCCTATCTCAAATCCTCGCTGCTGCTGCCGAGGGAGGCGCAGCCCGAACCCAGCCCCGAGGAACTGGCGCTGCGTCTGCAATTGCGGCTCCAGCGGCTTCAGGCGATGCGGGAGGCGGGCGCCCGGCTGATGGCGCGCGACCGCATCGGCCGCGACGTGTTCGTCCGCGAAAGGCCCGAAGGCCTGCGCCTCGTCCGCAAGGCGAAATGGGCGGCCAGCCTGTTCGACCTGATCCAGTCCTACGGCCAGGTCCGTGCGCGGACGCAGCCGGTGGTGCATATGGTCGCGGTGCGGCCGGTCATGACCCTGGACGAGGCGATACAGCGCGTAGGCACGCTGGTGGGGGCGGCGATCGACTGGACCGCGCTTGAAGCCTTCCTGCCGAGCGGGCAGGATGGGCCGATGGCACGATCGGCATTGGCCAGCAGTTTCGTCGCCGCGCTGGAACTGGCGCGGCAGGGGCGGCTGGAAATCCAGCAGGACGGGATTTTCGAACCCATTTTCCTGCGGGCCGCCGTGCCGGAACCGAATGCGGGGCGCCTATTGTGATCGAGGAACAGGACGATTTCCTTCGTGCGGTGGAGGCCGTGCTGTTCGTATCGGAACAGCCGCTGACCCTTGGCGAAATCAAGCTGCATGTGGGGGAGGCGGGCGATCTTGCCGCCGCGCTGGCGACGATCAGCGGTCATTATGCGGGGCGCGGCGTCAATCTGGTCGAGCGGGGCGGGCGCTGGCATTTCCAGACGGCTGCGGACCTTTCCCATATCCTTCGCCGGGAGAAGGACGAGACACGCAAGCTGTCGCGCGCCGCCATGGAGACGCTGGCGATCATCGCCTATCATGAACCCGTCAGCCGCGCCGAGATAGAGGCCATTCGCGGCGTTCAGGTGGCGAAAGGCACGCTGGACGTGCTGATGGAGGCGGGCTGGGTCAGGCCCGCCGGGCGCCGGGAGGTGCCGGGAAGGCCGCTGATCTACGCCACCACGGTAGAATTTCTGTCACATTTCGGCCTTAGCAGCCGCAGGGACCTGCCGGGTATCGACGACTTGCGGGCCGCCGGCCTGCTCGATCCCGTCGATTTGGCGCTTGAGGGTCTGGGCGCCCAATCCGTTGTGGAAAATGATGAGGAAGACGCCTAGATCATGCTTGGGCCTCTGTCGGGCCGAAACATGATCTGCGGGTTTGTTCGCCGTGATTTCCGGGCCGTGAAATATTTCCATTTCACGCGAAATCACTCTAGATAAGACGCAGTTTCAGGAGTGTGTTCAAATGGGTTCCTTTTCGCTGATGCACTGGGTCATCGTTCTCCTGGTGGTCATGCTGCTGTTCGGCGGCGGCCGCATCTCCGGGTTGATGGGCGACGTCGCCAAGGGCATCAAGAGCTTCAAGAAGGGCATGGAGGACGACGACGTGCCCACCAAGCCCGCCACGCGCATCGAGGGCCATCGCGTGCCCGAACAGGACGCGCCCACCGCGACGGAAGAAAAGACCAAGGCCTGATTTTTCCTTCGGCCGGGGCGGTAGGCACGCATGTTTGGTATCGATTCGTCTGAACTTCTGGTGATCGTCATCATCGCGGTGATCGTCATCGGCCCGAAGGACCTGCCGCGCGCGCTCTACAAGGTGGGGCAGATCGTGGGCAAGGCGCAGTCCATGGCGCGCCATTTCCGCACCGGCATCGATGCGATGGTTCGCGAGGTGGAACTGGAGGAGCTGGAGAAGAAATGGGCCGCGCAGAACAAGCGGATCATGGAAGAGCATCCGCCGGAGACGCTTGCGCCTGAAACCGCCGGTGAAACCGGAGCCTTGCCAGCACCCGCCGCCGCAGCGGCAGCCGGGGAGGTCCCGCCCTTCGTCGCTGAATCGGCCCCGGCGAGCGAAGCGCGCCCCTATGTCGCCCCGCCAGCGACGGACGGACCGCCCTATGTGGCGCAGGAACCGGTGCGGAAGGACGACGCGGCGGCATGAAGGACATCGACGACAGCAAGGCGCCTTTGCTAGACCATCTGATCGAACTGCGCGGACGGCTGCTCAAATGCGTCTATGCGCTGTTCATAACGGGCGCGATCTGTTTCTATTTCTCCGAGCAGTTGTTCGCGATTCTGGTCCATCCGCTGAAGGAAGCCTTTGGCGACGATGGCGGGCGGCTGGTCTACACCAAGCTGTATGAAGCCTTTTTCGTTCAGGTGAAGATCGCGGTCTTCGGCGCTTTCTGCCTGTCCTTTCCGATCATCGCGAACCAGCTCTGGGCCTTTGTCGCGCCGGGGCTCTATGCGAAGGAAAAGAAGGCGCTGCTGCCGTTCCTCATCGCCACGCCCTTCCTCTTCGCCATGGGCGCATCGCTGGCCTATTTCGTGGTGATGCCCACGGCCTTCCACTTCTTCCTGGAATTTCAGGGCAACAGCAGCGGCCTTCAGGTGGAGGCGTTGCCGAGCGCGGACAGTTATCTGGGGCTGGTGATGCAGTTCATCCTCGCCTTCGGCATCAGCTTCCTGATGCCGGTGCTGCTGATGCTGCTCAACCGCGCCGGTTTTGTGAGCCGGGCGCAGTTGATTGGCCTGCGCCGCTACATGATCGTGGCCGCCTTCGTGCTGGCGGCGGTGCTGACGCCGCCGGACGTGGTCTCGCAGCTCATGCTGGCGATTCCGCTGCTGGCGCTTTATGAAATCACCATCGTCGCTATCTGGTTCACCGACCGGAAGCAGGCCAAGGATCTGGCCACCAGCGAAGCGGCGGACGCTGCGGGTTGAAAAAAGGCTCGCTGTGAAGCGAGCCTTTCCATCGGATCAGTTGGCGGCGTTTTCGACCGCCTGGCCGGCGCTTTGCACGTCCTTGCCGGCGCCTTCGACCGTATTGCAGGCCGCGACCATCAACGAACCGGTCAATAGAAGGGCGGCCAATATCTTCCTGGTCATCATCGTCTCCTTTTCAGAGCCTTTGTCCTGCATAGCTGGCAGGAAATGCTTCAACCGGGCGTCATGCCGGTGACCAGTGAACAACCCGCTGCCCGGAAAAGCGTTCCGAGAGCGAAAATATCTCTGATTTCCGGGGAGTTGGCTAAAAAATTCTGAGCCCGGAACGCGTCGGGGGGGGGGAGATGCGTTCCGGGCTCATGTTTTTTTGGATAGCAAGAGCGGGGGGCAAAAGATTTGCTATCCGCAGTGCAGAACCCATGAAGGAAGGATTAGGTTCCCCACGACCGAAAAAATGATGAGAAATTTATTTCGTTATTTTTCAACGGTTTGATTGGTTTCTGAAACGGTAACCATAAAATAATCGGCATTTTTCCGCAAAAAAAGCTCGTCAGATCAGCGGCCGGCCGCTGTTGCGATATTCGGGGCGGACCGTCGATTGGGGAAGGCCCGGCGCATCGGGAGACAGAGGGGCAAAAGGCCCGGTGACGGGCACGGCCGGCGCGGGGGATACCGTGACGGGTTCCGCCACCATGGGATCGAACATCGGGGACTTCGCGGTCAATGCCAGCCGGGCAGGCCCCGACTGTGTTTCGCGCCCTGAATAAGCCATGCGGAAAGCGGCGGCCGTGCCACCGGCGCCGGGCGGGCGGTAGAAGATATGCGCGCCGATCACGGCAACCGGCCGCATCGCGCCGGCCCATTCGGGTCGCACCGCCAGCGTATGATAATAGGTGGCAAGGCCGACGGGCCGATAGACCATGCCGGAAAGCGCCTGAGCGGCGATGCGGCGGGCGCGCGCCCATCCGTCCGCGCTCGCGCCGCGCGCCATGGAGCCGTCGCAGCTGAAGGTGAACTGGCAGCGATAGTCGGTGCGTTCCGACCCCTGGTAGATGACGCCGCACACGCTCTTGGGCCAGGCGGGGTTGCGGACGCGGTTCAGCACCACCTGCGCCACGGCGCGTTGCCCGTCCTCCGGCTCGCTCCCCGCCTCATAATAGACGGCGGATGTCAGGCAGTTGAGCGCCCGATAGCTGTCGAGCGCGGTCAGGCCCCGGAAAGCCATGGCGGGAGCAGCCTGCACGGCATCAAGCCCAAGTACATGCTCGCTTCGCAGCGTTGCGGCGCCGGGCGCGGGATCGAAGGCGCCCTGCGCGAAGAAGAAGGCGGATCCCGGGAAATTCTCACCAGGCTTCTCCGCGGGATCATCCTGCGCATGGTTGGCGGCCAGCAGGTCAAGCGGTGCCGCTGTGATCAGGCGCGGCGCGCCGAGGGCGAGCAGCGCCAGCGCGGCGACGACGCCGTGCCTCACCCCTGTCCGCTGGCCCTTCAAAGCCCCTTTTCCCCCGAAAATCCGCATATTGGTGCCCATCATAGGGGAAAAGCCTCGCCAGTTCCCCTGCGGAATCCGGCCTGTCCCGCTCTGAGACGGTGGAGGGTGCAAAGCTTAACGAGTCCAGCGACAATCCCGACTTTCGCGCGGCCATCAATCCGTTGCTTGGCAAGCGCGTATCTGGTCCGCTATGCGGAAGCCATGCTGGTTCAGAAAGATAGTCTCGCCCTGATTGGCAACACGCCGTTGGTGCGCCTTGCCGGCCCTTCGGAAGAGACGGGTTGCGACATTTACGCCAAATGCGAATTCGCCAATCCCGGCGCTTCGGTAAAGGATCGCGCGGCGCTGTTCATCGTCAACGATGCGGAGGAAAAGGGGCTGTTGAAGCCCGGCGGCACCATCGTCGAGGGGACGGCGGGAAATACCGGCATCGGGCTGGCGCTGGTCGCCAACGCCAAGGGCTATCGGACGATCATCGTCATGCCGGAGACGCAAAGCCGAGAGAAGATGGACACGCTGCGCGCGCTGGGCGCAGAGCTGGTGACGGTGCCGGCGGCGCCCTATTCCAATCCCGGCCATTTCGTCCACACCTCCCGCCGCCTGGCGGAAGAGACGGAAGGTGCGATCTGGGCCAACCAGTTCGATAATATCGCCAACCGCAAGGCGCATATCATTGGCACCGCCGAAGAAATCTGGACCCAGATGGACGGGCAGATCGACGGCTTCACCTGCGCGGCGGGGACGGGCGGGACGATCGCTGGCGTCGGGCTGGGCCTGAAGGCGCATGACGAGAATATCACCATCGCGCTCAGCGATCCGCATGGCGCGGCGCTTTACAATTATTATGCCCATGGCGAGCTGAAGGCGGAGGGGTCTTCGGTGGCCGAGGGCATCGGGCAGGGACGCATCACCGCCAATCTGGAGGGCGCGCCGATCGATACCCAGTTTCGCATTTCCGATGAGGAAGGGCTGCTCTGGGTACGGCGTCTGCTGGCCGAGGAAGGGCTGTGCCTGGGCCTGTCGTCGGGCATCAATGTCGCGGGCGCGGTGGCGCTGGCGAAGCGTCTTGGGCCCGGCAAGCGGATCGTCACGATCCTGTGCGATACCGGATTCCGTTATCTTTCAACGCTTTATAATCGCGAATGGCTGGAATTGAAGGGCTTGACTGTCTTCCCCTGGCTCGCGCAAACTCGTTGACCGCCGACACAGGTCGCGGCGGCGATAAAAAAGAGCGCTTCATGGCTGAAACACCCCGCCAACAGGAAGGGTTGCAGCGTGTCCAGATTGGCCTCACCGGGCTGGCGGGCGTGGTGTTGCTCGTGGGTCTGGCGAATATCGTGATCGACAAGGCGCGGATAGACGATCCGACGGTGCCGCCGCCGACCGTGCCCACGCTGGACGTGAATGCGGTATCGCCCAAGGAGCCGCTGGCGGAACTGGGCGTGCAGCCCGCGCCGGAGCAGGCGCCGATCGTGCCGGACCTGCAACCCGACCCCAATCTCAAGAAACCCATGGATCGCGAGATTCCGCCGGCTTCGCGCTGATGCTGGCGGGTTCGGCTTGAAGGCTGCGCTTCGGACATTTGTGATGCTGGCTCTGCCCGGGCTCCTGGTGCTGCTCGGCGGGTTGCCCGCGCTGCTGCGGACCGGGCAGGTCGATCCTCGGGGCTGGATGGTTCCGGCATTGCTGTCGATCCCGATGGCCGCTGTGCTGAAGGGGCGGCTGGGGGACGGGGCGGCGTGGTGGGCCGGGCTGGGAACGGTTGGGGCGGTGCTGTCCTGCGCGTTTCTGGCGGCTTGGCGCGTGCCGGCTTTGCTGCCCGTGCTTTGGTTGCTTGCGGTGGTGCTGGCGGCCATGTTTGCGGGATTGATGTTCCGTATTCCCACCAAGGCGCTCGAGAGAGACGAATGGCTCGCGACCGCCCGGTCCAAATGGCGGGACTGGGTTCGTGCCTTCGCAGGAGCAGGGCGGATTGCTGCGATGGGCCTGGCCTTGCTGGCTCTCGCGGCGTGCTGGCTGGCTCAGGAGCCGGCTGTTCAGCGCGCGCCTCATCCTCCCAAATTGTCCATCATCACCGGACTGCCGCTGTTCTGGCGCGATGGCGCCCAGGTGGATGCGCCCATCGTCACCGTCCTCCGCCAGCGATTCGACCTGAGCCCGCTCGATTCGCCGCTCGCTCTGGAAAACAGCCCTGCCAAGACGCTCCTCCTGGTCCAGCCGCGGGCTTTTTCGATGGATGAACTGGTCGCGTTGAACGGATGGATCAGCCGGGGCGGCAAGGCGCTGGTCCTGGCCGATCCGGAACTGCGTTGGCCGATGGACCTGCCGTTGGGCGACCGGCGGCGACCGCCGGCCGTCACCTTGCTCGCGGCGATGATCGAATATTGGGGCGTCAGGCTGACGCCCCCCAGCGCGGGCGAAAAGCGTCATTTTCTGGGCGATGGGCGGGTGTTGACCGTCTATTCCGCCTCCGGTTTCGAGGATGCGGGGCCGAAGTGCCGCATCGTGGGGCGGGGGTTGGTGGCACGCTGCATGGTGGGGAAGGGCAGCGCAACCATCGTCGCGGATGCCGATCTGATCGACGACAGGCTCTGGCTCGCGGATGCCGCCGCGTCGTTGGAGCCCGGACAATGGACCGCCGATACCCCGCAGTTCGTGGCGGAAGCTTTGGGCGCCACGCTTCCGGCAGGGCGGCGCTGGGTCCGGTCGGGTGACGCGCTGGTCAACGCCGTTCGCTGGGCTGTCCTCGTCGGGATTTTCTGGGCGGCCTTGGGAACCGTGTTTTTCCGGCGGCGCGGGGCGGCTCCCTTGGACCTTTCTTCGCCACGTCCTGCCCGGCCAACGCCATTTAAAGAGGGTTAATTACCAGAACAAAACAGGATTTCCCGGCTTTTCCCAAAATATCCCTTTTCTTGCACCCCGTGGCTTGGTATTTGAAAGCCATAGGGGTTTGTCAGGCTTTGCTAGTCCTGTGAGCCGGTTCGTCTCTGCGCGAATCCGGCTGGCGATAGCCTGCGCCCCGGGAACAGAGGGGCAGCAGTCCAAAAGTGTCGGAAGTCATTCTCTATACGGGCAACGCATTCAGCGTCGCGGACGGCAAGGGCCGTTTCGTGCTGCCCCTGGAGATGCGCCGGCAGGTCAAGCTGTCCAGCGGCAATGAAACCCGGCTTTTCCTCTCGGTCCATGGCGGCAACCCCTGCGCCACGGGCTTTGGCGAATCGCACCGCCGTCATCTGTTCACCGAAGTCGAGGAACTGGCCCGCGAAGCGCGCGCCGCGGGGCGCGACTATGATGCCGATCTGGAACTGGAGCGCCGCCTCGGCACGATCGAGGAGGTCAATTTCGATGACGGCGGCCGCTTCGCCATGCATCCCGACATCAAGGAGGAATATGGCATCACCGACGCCGTCTTCTTCTACGGCGTGGGTCGCTACATCCAGATCTGGAAGCCGGAAACGCTAGTCGACAGCAAGGACCGGCCGGAACTGATCCGCAACAAGGTTTGCCGCTGGCTGGACCAGCGGACGGCTGGAGGGGCCAGGTGAGCGCTTCCGCCGATCATGCCAAGGACCCCGAGCGCCATATTCCGGTGCTCATCGACGAAGTGCTCGACGCCCTCGCCATCAACCCCGGCGAGGTCCATGTCGACGGCACGTTCGGCGCGGGCGGCTATTCGGGCGCCATGGCGGACAAGGGGGCGAGGGTCTTCGCCTTCGACCGCGATCCCGACGCGATTCGCGAAGGGCAGGCGCTGGCCGACGAAAAGGGCATCACCCTGATCGCGGGCGAATTTTCGCGGATGGAGCAACTGCTGGCGGACCGGGGCGTGACATCGGTTTCCGGCGTCACGCTGGACATCGGCGTTTCGTCCATGCAGCTCGACCGGCTGGAGCGGGGCTTTTCCTTTCAGGGCGACGGGCCGCTCGACATGACGATGAGCCGGAGCGGGATGAGCGCCGCCGATTTCCTGAACAATGCCCCCGAGCAGGAGATTGCCGACATCCTCTATCGCTATGGCGAGGAACCCCGCTCGCGCCGCGTGGCGAAGGCGATCGTCGAGGCGCGGCCGCTGGAGCGTACCGGGCAGCTTGCCGGCGTCGTGCGCAAGGCGCTTGGCCACAAGCCGCATAACAAGAAGGACCCCGCCACCCGCACCTTCCAGGCGATCCGCATCCATGTGAATCGCGAGCTGGAGGAGCTGGAGCGGGGGCTGGAAGCGGCCGAGGCGATGCTGGAGGAAGGCGGCCGGCTGGCGGTCGTCACCTTCCACAGCCTGGAGGACCGCATCGTCAAGCAGTTCCTGCGCAACCGCAGCGGCAGCGAGGCGAGCGGATCGCGCCATTTGCCCCAACTCCAGTCCGGTCCCGCGCCGACTTTCGAAAGGCCAGCCAAGGCGGTGCGGCCCGGCATGGCGGAACTGGCGCGCAACCCCCGCTCCCGATCCGCCACGTTGCGCAGCGCCGTTCGCACGTCCGCCCCTGTTTCCCCCCGCCGAACCCAAGACAGGAAACCCCGCTCATGATCGCGGTCAAGAGATTGCAGAGCCTGATCTGGATCCTTCTGGTCGCGCTGGGGGCGCTGGGCGCTTATCTGGTGTCGCTCAAGGTCGCGACCGAGCGTAATGAGTTGATGAAGGTGCGGGCGCAGATCGCGCGGGCGAAGGCCGACATCCGCTATCTGGAGACCGAGTTCAGCGCGCGGGCGAACATGCGGCAGCTTGAGCGCTGGAACCAGGACGACTTCATGTATGCGACGCCCACCGCCCAGCAATATCTGGCGGGCGAGCGGGCGCTGGCGCATCTCGACGGGGTGCAGCCCAACGGGCCCGATTATGTCGCGCCGCCGGTGATGGTGGCGATGGTGCAGACGCCCGCCGATCTGCCGTCGGCGCCGCAGGCCGCGCCCGCCAGCCCCGCGCCGACCCAGATCCGCAGCGACATCGCCGTGATCCGGGAGGCGCATGCGGCGGACAATGTCGACAAGATCGCCAAGGCGCCGCCCGTCAAGACGCCCAAGGAAAAGGCGAAGGAGGACGCCGACACGACGAAGCCCAATCCCGTCGCCCGCCGCGCGGAGCGGATGGCGATGCTGGACGCGAAGCTGCTCGACGACAGCACGCTGGGGGACATCAGCGCCAAGGCGAAGCGCGAGCGCGCCAAGGGGGATCGCTAGATGGCGACGATCATCGTTCAGCCGGGCGGCGCGAGAGCGGGCAAGCAGCGCGTCGACCTGACGGCGATCGCGCATAACCGGCTGATGTTGCTGCTGATCCTGTTCATGGTGATCACGGCGGTATTGATCCTGCGCCTGACCTGGGTGGGGGTCTTCGCCGGCAACGGGCGGGGCGGCGACGCGATGGGCGGCCTTCCTGCGCGGGCCGACATTGTCGACCGCAACGGCGTGCCGCTGGCGCGCACCATGGATGCCTATTCGATTGCGGTGCGGCCTTCGCGGCTGATCGGCGACCCGTCCGAACTGGCCCGCAAGCTCCATGAGATATTCCCCGACGAACCGGAAGCCGCCTTCCACAAGAAGTTGACCGGGCGCGGCTGGGCCTATCTGCGCCGTCGCGCGTTGCCGGAAGAGGTGGCGGCCGTGAACGCCCTGGGCGAGATCGGCATCGAATTCCCGCGCGAGAAGGAGCGGCTCTATCCGCAGCGCACCTTGGCGGCGCATGTGATGGGCTTTGCGCCCAATACGGACGGCAAGGGCGGCATGGGCGTGGAAGCGGCGTTCAACGACCGGCTGACCGATGCGGCGCTGCGCGGCCAGCCCTTCGCCATGTCCATCGACAGCCGCGTGCAGGGCGCGCTGGAAAGCGAGCTGTACGCGCAGCTCGTCCAGACCCGCGCAAAGGGGGCGGGCGGCGTGATACTGGACGCCAATACCGGCGAGGTGATCGCCATGGCGTCAATCCCCGTGTTCGATCCCAACAAGCTGCAAAATTATGCGGGCAAGAGTTGCAGCGAATCGCCGCTCTGCAATCATATGGTGCAGGCGCGCTATGAACTGGGATCGGCGTTCAAGCCGCTGTCCATTGCCGCGGCGATGGATCGCGGCGTCGTCACTTCCATGTCGAAGACCTATGACGCGACGGCGCCGCTCGCCATTGCGGGCTTCCGGATCAAGGACGACCATCCGCTCGGCCGCTGGATCAACGTGCCGGAAATCCTGGTGCACAGTTCCAACATCGGTACGGCGCGGATCGCCGACCAGATGGGCGCGGAGCCTTTGCAGCATCTTTTCCGGGAATTGCACTTCGATCAGCGCGCGCCGATCGAGCTCAATGAACGGGCAGGCACGCTCTGGCCGGCCAATTGGGGGCGCATCACGACGCTGACCGTTTCCTATGGCCATGGCATCGCCGTAACGCCTTTGCATCTCGCTTCGGCTTATGCGGCGTTGGTGAACGGCGGACTGTGGCGGCCCGCTACCCTGCGCAAATTGAAGGCGGACGAGGTGCCGGAGGGCCGCCGCGTCTTCTCCGCCGCGACCAGCGCGCGCATGCGCCAACTGTTGCGCATGATCGTGGCGGCGGGTACAGGTCGCAGCGCCGACGCCAAGGGATACCGGGTGGGCGGCAAGACGGGTTCCGCCGAAAAGCCCCAAGAGGGCCGGTATAACAAGACTTCGCTGGTGACGACTTTCGCTTCTGCCTTTCCCATGGACAATCCGCGCTATGTGGTCCTCGTCACCATGGACGAGGCGACGGGTCAATATGGCCTGCGCACGGCCGCCTGGACGGCGGCGCCGGTCGTGAAGCGGGTGGTGGAACGCACCGGGCCGATGCTGGGCGTGCTGCCCGACGAGCGGCGCGACGTCGACATTTCCGACCTCATGCCGCTGCTGCACGGCGACAAGGAGAAAGAATAATGCGCCTCGGGTCGCTTATCGAGGGGCTGGATGCGAAGCTCGATACAGGCGCGTCGCTGGACCTGCCGGTATCGGGCTTCGCGATCGATAACCGGAAGGTCGCGCCGGGCACGGTGTTCGGGGCCTTCCAGGGAGCACGGGTCAATGGCGAGGACTTCATTCCCGCCGCCGTGCAGGCAGGGGCAGTGGCGGTCGTCGCCCGGCCGGAGGCGCGGGTGGACGGCGCGATCCATATCGCCTCGGACAACCCCCGCCGCCTGTTCGCGCAGCTTGCCGCGCGCTATTTCGCGCCGTTTCCGGAGGTGACCGTTGCCGTCACCGGGACCAACGGCAAGACCTCCACCGTCGAACTGACCCGGCAGCTCTGGCGGATGCTGGGGCATAAATCCGCCTCCATCGGCACCCTGGGCGTGACCACCTCCGTGGATCAGGTTTCCACCGGGCTCACCACGCCGGACATCGTGACCTTCCTCGCCAACATGTCGGGCCTGAAGCGCGAGGGCATCACCCATGCCGCGTTCGAGGCGTCGAGCCACGGGCTGGCGCAATATCGCACTGAAGGACTGCCCGTGTCCGCAGCCGCCTTCACCAACCTGTCGCGGGATCATCTCGATTATCATGGCGACATGGACAGCTATTTCGATGCCAAGATGCGGCTGTTCGACGAGGTGGTCGAGCCGCAGGGCGCGGCGGTCGTCTGGGCCGATGACGCATGGTCGGAAAAGGTTATCCAGCGGGCTACGAAGCGGGGGCTTCGTGTGCTGAGCGTCGGGGTGCAGGGGCAGGCATTGCGCCTTGCCAACCGCACCCCGACCCAGTTGGGCCAGACGCTGGACGTCGAGGTTGAAGGCAAAAGCCACAAGGTCAACCTGCCGCTGATCGGCGCCTATCAGGCGGCCAATGCGCTCACCGCCGCCGGTCTGGTGATTGCCGGCGGCGAGGATGCGGGCAAGGTGCTGGAACTGCTGGGCCGGGTGCAGCCCGTGCGCGGGCGGCTGGAGCGGGCCGTCATCACCAGGACGGGCGCGCCGGTCTATGTCGACTATGCCCATACGCCCGACGGGTTGCGTGCCGCCATCGAGGCGCTGCGGCCGCATACGCGGGGTCGGCTGATCGCGCTGTTCGGCGCGGGCGGGGATCGCGACGCGGGCAAGCGGCCGCAAATGGGCAAGGTGGCGGCGGACCTTGCCGACCATGTGATCGTCACCGACGACAATCCGCGTTCGGAGGAGCCCTCCGCCATCCGCGCCGCCGTCATGGCGGGCGCGCCGGGCGCGGAGGAGATTGGTGGTCGCCGTGCCGCCATCGCCGCCGCCATCGCTCAGGCAGGCGCGGACGACATTGTCCTCCTGGCAGGCAAGGGGCATGAGCAGGGCCAGATCATCGGGGACCGGGTGCTGCCCTTCGACGATGTGACCGTGGCGCGGGAATGCGCCGGATGAGCGCACTCTGGACCTCCGAAGAGATTGCGCAGGCCACGGGGGGCGTCGCTTCGGCGCCCTTCGCCGTTTCTGGCGTGGCGTTCGACAGCCGCGAAGTGACGGGCGGCGACCTGTTCGTCGCGATGAAGGGCGAGGCCACGGATGGCCATCGCTTCGTCGACAAGGCGTTCGGTCAGGGCGCGGCGGGCGCCATCGTCAGCCAGCCGATCGCGCAGCCGCATGTGCTGGTGCCCGACAGCGCGGCGGCGCTGGAGGATCTTGGTCGCGCCTCCCGCGCGCGGATGCAGGGCAAGGTGGTCGGCGTCACCGGATCGGTGGGCAAGACCGGCACCAAGGAGGCGCTGTTCCATGCGCTCGACCGCATCTGTCCGGGGGAGGTCCACCGCTCCGTCAAGAGCTACAACAATCATGTCGGCGTGCCGCTGAGCCTGTCGCGCATGCCGCGCGAATCCGCCTTTGGCGTGTTCGAAATGGGCATGAACCATGCCGGCGAGCTGGCGGCGCTGACCCGGCAGGTGCGGCCGCATGTCGCCATCGTCACCGCCATCGCGCCGGCCCATATCGAATTTTTCGGCACCGAGGAGAAGATCGCGGAGGCCAAGGCCGAGATTTTCGAGGGGCTGGAGCCGGGCGGCACGGCGGTCATCCCCTATGACAGCCCGCATGTCGCGACCCTTTATGCCAAGGCGGAGAAGCATGCGGCACGAATCCTGACCTTCGGCTTCGATCCGGAGGCCGATGTCCGCGCCCGCGAAACCGTGCCTGCGGTGGGCGGCGGCACGCTGGTCACGGCGGCGCTGCCGGGCGTCGAACTGTGCTTCACCGTGGGGGCTCCGGGCGAACATTGGGTTTCCAACGCTCTGGCGGTGCTGGCGACGGTGGAGGCGCTGGGCGGCGATCTGGCGGCGGCGGGACTGGCGCTGGCGGAAATGCCGGGCCTTCCGGGTCGGGGTCAGCGGAGCATCCTGCCTGTCGAGGGCGGCGAGGCGTTGCTGATCGACGAAAGCTATAACGCCAATCCGTTGAGCATGACGGCGACGCTCAGGCAATTGGGCCGGGAGCAGGCGGAGCGCCGCATTGCCGTGCTGGGCGGGATGCGCGAACTGGGCGACCGCAGCCGCGAATTGCATGCCGGGCTGGTCGAACCGCTGACGGCGGGCCAGGTGGATTATGCGGTGCTGGTGGGCGAGGAGATGGAGCCGCTGGCGCAAGCGCTGGGCGGCGTCATCGCCTTCGACCATGTATCCGACGCAGCCAGCGCCACCGACCTCATTCGACATGAAATACGCGCGGGCGATGCGGTCCTGGTGAAGGGATCGAACGGCATCGGCCTCTCGCGCCTCGTCGCCGCGCTACAGGAAGCAAAGAACTGATGCTCTACTGGCTTGCCCAGACCATGGATTTCGCGGGTGTGTTCAACCTCATCCGCTATTTGAGCTTCCGGGCGGGCGCGGCGATCGCGACCGCGCTCATCATCGGCCTGCTGATCGGGCCGCGCTTCATCGGATGGCTGCGCGTGCGGCAGGGCAAGGGGCAGCCGATCCGCGACGACGGTCCGCAGACGCACCTCGCCAAGCGCGGCACGCCGACCATGGGCGGCCTCATGATCCTGACGTCCATGGTGTCGTCGGTGCTGCTGTGGATGGACCTTTCCTCCATCTATGTCTGGGCCTGCCTGTTCGTGACGCTGGGTTTCGGCGCCATCGGTTTCCTCGATGATTATGACAAGGTGACGAAAGCCAGCCACAAGGGGCTTTCGGGCAAGATGCGCCTGGCCTTCGAGTTCCTGATCGCCGGTTTCGCGGCGTGGCTGATCGTCAGCCAGCATGGCAATACCGCGCTGTACGTGCCCTTCTACAACGGTCCGGCGATCGAACTGGGGCCGTTCTACTTCCTCTTCGCGGCCTTCGTGATCGTGGCGTTCGGCAATGCGGTGAACCTGACCGACGGTCTGGACGGGCTTGCGACGATGCCGGTCATCATCGCCTGCATGGCGTTCATGGCCATCGTCTATCTGGTCGGGCGCGCCGACTTTGCGGGCTATCTTGGCATTCCGCATGTGCCGGGGGCGGGCAACCTCACCATATTGTGCGGCGCGATCATCGGGGCGGGCCTCGCCTTCCTCTGGTTCAACGCGCCGCCCGCCGCCGTCTTCATGGGCGACACCGGCAGCCTGGCGCTCGGCGGCACGATCGGCGTGATCGCCGTCACCGCGCATCATGAGATCGTGCTGGGCGTGATCGGCGGGCTGTTCGTGGTGGAGGCGATGTCCGTCATCATCCAGGTCTTCTTCTACAAGCGCACCGGCAAGCGCGTGTTCAAGATGGCGCCGATCCACCATCATTTCGAACAATTGGGCTGGGCCGAGCCGACCGTCGTGATCCGCTTCTGGATCATTTCCTTCGTGCTGGCGCTGGCAGGCCTCGCCACGCTGAAGCTGCGGTGAGCGCCATGGGGATCGTTTCCGACGTCTTTGCAGGCAGGAAATATGCGGTGCTGGGGTTGGCGCGGTCCGGCCTCGCCACGGTCGAGTGCCTGGCGGCGAGCGGGGCTGAGGTCGTGGCATGGGACAGCCGGGACGAGGCGCGCGCCTCCGTTAAGGGCAAGGCGGAGTTGGCCGATCCCACCGAAATCGACCTCAAGGGCTTCGACGGCGTGGTGGTGTCGCCCGGCGTGCCGCTCAACAAGCACCCCATCGCCATGCATGCGAAGCTCGCGGGGGTGCCGGTCATTGGCGACATAGAGCTGTTCGCGCTCGCCCGGCCCAGCCTGCCCAGGCATCGGGTGGTGGGGATCACCGGAACCAACGGCAAGTCCACCACGACCGCTCTGGTCCATCATATCGTCGAGACGGCGGGCATTCCCACGCGGATGGGCGGCAATATCGGGCTGCCGATCATGGGACAGGACCCGTTGCCGGAGGGCGGCGTCTATGTGCTGGAACTGTCGAGCTACCAGATCGACCTGACGGGCAGCCTGGATTGCGACGTGGCGGTGCTGCTCAACATCACGCCGGATCATCTCGACCGTTATAATGGCTTTGAAGGCTATGTAGCCTCCAAGGCGCGGCTGTTTGCGATGCAGTCGGCCGGGCATGCCGCGGTAATCGCGACGGAAGATGAGCCGAGCCGGGGGATATTCCATTCCGTCCGTCATTCCCGGCAAGGCGGGAATGACGGGGTTGTGGAGGTGCGATCGAGCGACATCGCTCCCTCCGCTCAGGCCGGCTGGCCCGCATTGCAAGGCCCGCATAACGCCCAGAACGCCGCCGTCGCCATCGCGGTCGCCCGCGCGCTGGGCATCGGCGAAGCGACAATCGAACAGGGCCTGCAAAGCTATGCCAGCCTTCCCCACCGGATGCAGCGGGTGCGGGAACTGAACGGCGTCCTCTACGTCAACGACAGCAAGGCGACCAACGCCGCCTCGACCGCGCCGGCGCTGGCCGCCTATCCGCCGGTCGATGGCCGCAAGCGGCTGCACTGGATCGTCGGCGGCCTGGCCAAGACCGACAATCTGGACGAGTGCGCGCCCTGGTTCGCCAATGTGGCCCAGGCCTATACCATCGGCGAAGCGGGCCCCATGTTCGCTGAGCTGTTGCGCCCGCATATGGCGGTGGACGATTCGGAAATGCTATCGGCCGCCGTTCGCCGCGCTGCGCGGGTGGCGCAGCCGGGTGACGTGGTGCTGCTGTCGCCAGCCTGCGCGAGTTTCGACCAGTTCCGCGATTTCGAGGCGAGGGGCGATGCCTTCGCCGCTGCCGTCGCCGCGCTGGAATAAAGGGAATCGGAGGAGCTTTGGGGGGCATGTCGAGGGCAGGCGATCTTGTAAAGGAGTTCAGGAACCGCACCGTCCCGCGTGAGCGTACGGCGCTGGCCATCTGGTTCTGGGAAATCGACCGCGTGCTGCTGTCGCTGATCGTCGCGCTGATGGCGATCGGGCTGGTCGCCGTGGCGGCGGCCTCCCCGGTGGCGGCGATCGACCGGTCGACCAGCACGGTTTCGGTGACGCCGCTCATCTATTTCTACCGCCAGTTGATGTGGGTGTTCATCGGCCTGCCGATCATGCTGGTGATCTCCATGCTGCCCCGGACGCAGGCGCGCCGGCTGGCCTTTATCCTGTGCATCGTCTTTGCCGTGGCGCTGCTGCTGGTGCCGGTGCTGGGTTCGGTGGTGAACGGCGCCAAGCGCTGGATCGACCTGCCGGGTTTCCGGTTCCAGCCATCGGAATTCCTCAAGCCCGTCTATGTCGTCACCATGGCCTGGTTGCTGTCGCTGCGCGGCAAGGACATGACGCTGCCCGTGATCCCGCTGACCGGCGTGCTGACGCTGCTGATCGCGGCGATCCTGATGAAGCAGCCGGACTTCGGCCAGACGGTGATCTTCCTCGCCTGCTGGGGCGGCCTGCTGCTGCTGTCGGGGGTGTCCATGCGCTTCATCGGCGGGATGGCGGGCGCGGGGCTTGGCGGGCTGGTGCTGATGTACATGTTCTATGAGAACGGACGTCAGCGCATCAACGACTTCCTGGGCATCGGCGTTGCGCAGGATGTCGGGCCGGACCAGACCGAACTGGCCTTCCGCACCATCACCCATGGCGGCTTCCTGGGCGTCGGGCCGGGCGGCGGGCAGAACAAGTTCCGCCTGCCCGAAGCGCATACCGACTATATCTTCTCGGTCATCGGGGAAGAGTTCGGCCTGCTCGCCTGCATCGGCATCGCCTGCGTCTATCTGGCCATCGTCGTGCGGGTGTTCCTGCGCATGCTGGACGAGGACGATAATTTCACCATTCTCGCCGCGGCGGGCCTCACCACCCAGTTCGGGCTTCAGGCGATCATCAACATGGGCGTCAACGCCCAGATATTTCCGTCCAAGGGCATGACGCTGCCCTTTATCAGCTATGGCGGCTCCTCTATGCTGGCGCTTTGTATCGGCGTCGGCCTGTTGCTCGCATTCACGCGGCGCAACCCCTTCATGGGTCGGCACACGGTCGTCAAATGGAGTGGTCGATGAGCATTTCCCGACACTTCGTCCTCGCCGCCGGCGGGACGGGTGGTCATATGATTCCGGCGCATGCCGTTGCTGAAGAGCTGATGCTGCGCGGCCATCATGTCGCGCTGGTGACGGATGAGCGCGGCGCCAAGATACCTGGCATTTTCGACAAGGCGCCTGACAACCGGGCACAGGTCCATGTCATGCCCGCCGGGCGGATGACCCGGAATCCCAGAAGCTGGCCGGGCGCGTTGAAGGCGATTTTGGCGGGCCGGGCGATGGCGCGGCGTCTGAACGAGACGTTCCGCCCGACGGCCGTTGTGGGTTTTGGCGGCTATCCGGCCATGCCCGCGTTGCTGGGCGCGCTGGCCGATGGCATTCCGACCGCCATTCACGAACAGAATGCCGTGCTTGGCCGGGTGAACCGCTATCTGGCGGGACGGGTGGATGCCATCGCGACCGCCTATCCGGATGTCGAGCGGCTCAAGGACAGATATGCCGGCAAGGTCCACCTCGTCGGCAATCCGGTGCGCGAGGAGGTGAAGCAGCTTCGCGAGGAGGATTTTCCCGCGCTGACCGACGAGAGCGTATTCCGTGTGCTGGTCATCGGCGGCAGCCAGGGGGCGACGATCCTTTCCAGCGTCGTGCCCGATGGCCTGGGCATGCTGCCGCTCAGCCTGCGCCGGCGCCTGCAGGTGACGCAGCAATGCCGGGCGGAGGATATTGAGCGGGTGCGCCGGCTCTATGCCGATCTGGAAATCCCGGCGGACCTGGCGACCTATTTCAACGATGTCCCGGAAAAACTGGGCTGGTCGCACCTTGTCATCGCGCGGGCGGGCGCTTCGACGCTGGCGGAACTGACCTGTGCGGGGCGTCCGGCGATCCTGATACCGCTGCCGAGCGCGATGGACGACCATCAGACCGCCAATGCCCGCGAGATGACCGAGGCCGGCGGCGCCCGCACCATTCCGCAGGCGCGCTTCACGGCTGTGGAACTTGCCAAGCAGATGCAGAAGATGGCGCTGGAACCCGGCGCGCTCCAGAATGCGGCCAAGCGCGCCCGCGCCTGCGGTCGCCCGAATGCGGCCCGCGACATGGCCGATCTGCTGGAAAGCATTGGCCCGGCGCCCATCATCAATGACCCGCTGCGTGTCGGCCCGACGCCCACCAGCCTCAATTTGCAGGGTGTTCCTGCATGAAGAACGCCAAACTCTCCCCCAACGGCTCTCTCTATTCTGTCAGCAAGGAATCCCACGCATGAAGGGTGTCGGCACCGACATCGGCACGATCCATTTCATCGGCATCGGCGGCATCGGCATGTCCGGCATCGCTGAGGTGATGCATAATCTGGGCTACAGGGTTCAGGGCAGCGACGTCGCCGAAGGCTATGTGGTCGAGGGGCTGCGCAAGAAGGGCATCCCCGTGATGATCGGCCACAAGGCCGAAAATCTGGGCGATGCCGCCGTGGTCGTGACCTCCACCGCGATCAAGAAGGGCAATCCGGAGGTCGATCTGGCGCTGGAGCGCCGCGTCCCCGTCATCCGCCGGGCCGAAATGCTGGCGGAACTGATGCGCCTCAAATCGACCGTCGCGGTCGCGGGCACGCACGGCAAGACCACGACCACATCGATGGTCGCGGCGTTGCTGGATGCGGGCGGGGTGGACCCGACCGTCATCAATGGCGGCATCATCAACAGCTACGGCTCCAACGCCCGCCTCGGCAACAGCGAATGGATGGTGGTAGAAGCCGACGAGAGTGACGGCAGCTTCCTGCGCCTGGACGGCACGCTGGCGGTCGTCACCAATATCGATCCCGAGCATCTCGACCATTATGGCAGTTTCGACAAGGTGAAGGACGCCTTTGTCGAGTTCGTCGAGAATGTGCCTTTCTACGGCGCGGCGATGCTGTGCCTCGACCATCCGGAGGTGCAGGCGATCCTGCCGCGCGTGCAGGACCGGCGCATCGTCACCTATGGCTTCTCCGCCCAGGCCGATATTCGCGGCGAAAATGTGCAGCCGATTCCCGGCGGCAACCGCTTTGACGTGCAGATCCGGGAACGCGACGGTTCGCTCCGCCGGATCGAGGGCATCGAAATGCCGATGCCGGGCCGCCACAATGTGCTGAACGCCATGGCGGCGATCGGCGTGGCGTTGCAGATGGGCATCGATGACGCGACGATCCAGACCGGCTTCGCCAAGTTCGGCGGCGTCAAGCGGCGCTTCACCAAGGTCGGGGAAATCGCGGTCGGTGGCGGCGCCGCGACGGTGATCGACGATTACGGCCACCATCCGGTCGAGATCAAGGCGGTGCTGGCTGCCGCCCGCGAAGGGGCGAAAGGCCGGGTCATCGCCGTGGTCCAACCGCATCGCTTCACCCGCCTGCGCGACCTGATGGACGAGTTCCAGCAGGCCTTCAACGATGCCGACATCGTCTATGCCGCCCCGGTCTATCCAGCCGGCGAGCAGCCGATCGAGGGCGTGGACAGCGCGGAACTGGTCGCGGGCCTCAAGCGCCGGGGCCATCGCAACGCCGCGACGGTCGAGGGCGCGGACGATCTTGCCCGCCTGGTCGCCGCCGATGTGCAGGCGGATGACATGATCATCTGCCTGGGCGCGGGCGACATTACCAAATGGGCGGCGGGGTTGGCCTCCGCCGTTGCGGAGAGGGAAGCCGCCTGATGTTCGAACTGCTCAATGTCGGGCTGGAAATGCAGAAGCGGATGATCGACATCCAGATGCAGGGCGTCGAAGCGGCGCAGCAGATGGTCGACGCCGCCCAGCGCAATGTGGATGCGGGCCTCGCCGCGACCCGCGCGGGCGAGGCGGGCATGAAGGCGATGAAGGGCTGGATGCGGCTTTGGGGGATGCGCGATTGACGCTGGCGGCAACGTCCCTTCCTCCGGTTCGCGGTTCGCTCAAGGCCGATGCGCCGTTGGCACCGCTCGTCTGGTTCAAGGCGGGCGGCGTCGCGCAATGGCTGTTCGAGCCGAAGGACGCGGACGATCTTTCCGATTTCCTCACCCGGCTGGACCCGGCGATCCCGGTGATGGCGCTGGGGCTCGGTTCCAACCTGATCGTGCGGGACGGCGGCGTTCCGGGCGTTGTGGTGCGTCTTGGCAAGCCCTTTGCCAAGGTGGAGCAGGTCGATGCGACCAGCCTGCGCTGCGGGGGAGGGGCCTCGGGCATCCTCGTTTCATCGACCGCGCGGGATGCAGGGATCGCCGGGCTTGAATTCCTGCGCTCCATTCCGGGCACGGTCGGCGGCTTCGTAAGGATGAACGGGGGCGCCTATGGTCGTGAGACCTGCGATATTCTTGTGGAATGCGAGGTTTTGCTGCGGTCCGGCGAGCGGGTGACATTGCCGGTCGATGCATTGGGCTACACTTACCGCCACAGCACTCTTCCCGACGGCGCTGTCGTGGTGAGCGCGGTTTTCCGGGGCTTTCCCGGCGAGCCCGCGGCCATCCAGGCGGAGATGGACCGCATCGCGACCGCCCGCGAGGAAAGCCAGCCGCTCCGCAGCAAGACCGGAGGGTCCACCTTCAAGAACCCGGCCGGTCACAAGGCCTGGCAGCTGGTGGATGAGGCCGGGTGCCGGGGGCTCCAACGGGGGGGCGCGCAGGTTTCGGAAAAGCACACCAATTTCCTCCTCAACCTGGGCGATGCGACCAGCGCGGATATAGAGGCGCTGGGCGAGGAGGTGCGCCGCCGGGTGAAGGAAAAGAGCGGCATTGACCTCGAATGGGAAATTCAAAGGGTGGGCGTTCAGCTGGTTGAAGGAACAGATACATGACTCGTGGCCCCTGGCATGTTGCCGTCCTGATGGGGGGCTGGTCCGCCGAACGGCCCGTTTCGCTTTCGTCGGGCGAGGGCGTCGCCAAGGCGCTGGAATCGCGCGGCCACAGGGTTACGCGGATCGACATGGACCGCGACGTCGCGCTGCGCCTTGCGGAGGCCAGGCCCGATGTCGTGTTCAACGCCCTTCACGGCGTGCCCGGCGAGGATGGCACGGTGCAGGGCATGATGGACCTGATGGGCCTCACCTACACCCATTCCGGCCTCGCCACCTCGGTCATCGCGATCGACAAGCAGCTTACCAAGCAGGCGCTGGTGCCCCATGGCATCCCCATGCCCGGCGGCCATATCGTGCCCAGCGAAAGCCTGTTCGAGGGCGATCCCCTGCCGCGCCCCTATGTGGTGAAGCCGGTCAATGAGGGCAGTTCGGTCGGCGTCGCCATCGTGACCCGGGACGGCAATTATGGATCGCCCATCGGCCGGGATGTCGAGGGACCGTGGCTGCATTTCGAGGAATTGCTGGCCGAGCCCTATATTCGCGGCCGGGAACTCACGACCGCCGTGCTGGGCGACGAAGCGCTGCTGGTCACGGAATTGCGCCCGAAAAGCGGCTTCTACGATTTCGACGCCAAATATACCGACGGCATGACCGAGCATGTGTGTCCCGCCGATATTCCGCAGGAGATCAGCGAAGCCTGCAAGGCAATCGCGTTGCGCGCGCATCGGTTGCTGGGCTGCAAGGGGGCGTCGCGCGCCGATTTCCGTTGGGACGATGAACAGGGGGTCGACGGGCTGTTCCTGCTGGAAGTGAACACCCAGCCGGGCATGACGCCGCTCAGTCTCGTGCCCGAACAGGCGGCGAGGCTGGGCATTGACTATGCCGAGCTGGTGGAGCGTATAGTCGAGGACGCGCTGAACGGCGCCCGAATTGCAGCCAATGGGGGGGCGAAGCATGGCTGAAGCACGCATCCGGCGTGGCGGAACGGCGCGGCTGACGCGAACGACCGGCGCGCGCGGCCGCAGCGGGGGGCGAGGGCGTTCGGTCAAGCAGCGGAGCTGGATCGACGGCCTGATCGACCTGCTGCCGGTGAGCGAGGAAACGCTCCAGCGCATGGCGAGCTGGACCATCGTCGGCATCGTGCTGGCGGCGCTGGTCGGCATCGCCATGCTGATGGGCGTTCCCGCCATGGCCGGGCAGAAGGCGTCCGAACTTGCCGCCCAGGCCGGTTTCGAAGTCGAGAAGGTCGAAGTGCGCGGCGTCGAGCGGATGGACGAACTGCCCATCTACAATATCGCCCTGGGCCAGGTGAGCCGGTCCATGCTTTCGCTCGACCTGCCCAAGGTGCGGGCCGACATGCTGAAGCTCGGCTGGGTCAAGGATGCGCGCATTTCCCGCCGCCTGCCCGATACGCTGGTGGTCGACATCGTCGAACGCGATCCTGTCGCGGTGTGGCAGCATGATGGACAGCTTCACCTGATCGACGTGGCCGGCGTGGTGCTGCAATCGGTGTCCGCCGGGGCGATGCCGGACCTGCCGCTGGTGGTCGGTCCCAACGCCAATCTCCAGACCGCGGGCCTCAACAGGCTGATGGAAAATGCGCCCGCGCTCAAACCCATGCTGGCGGGCGCCACCTGGGTCGGGAACCGGCGCTGGGACTTGCGCTTTCAGTCGGGGGAGACGCTTTCCCTGCCCGAAGGCGACAAGCCGTCGGCCACGGCGCTGGTCAATTTCGCGCGGATGGACGGGGTGAACCGCCTGCTGGGCCGGGGCATCGTCAAGTTCGACATGCGCGATCCCGACCGTTTCGTGCTGCGCCTGCCGCAGGGCCAGGGAAGCGGTTCGTCCGGCGACAAGCCCGATGCGAGCGCCGAAGCGCCCGCCAAGGGCGAGGAAGGCTGAACCCCCATGGCTCAACCCAAGGTCGAGAAGTTCGTCACCGCGATCGACATCGGATCGTGGAAGGTGTCCGCGCTGATCGCGGGGCGCACCGAAAATGGCGAACTGGCGATCCTGGGCACCGGCCAGCGCGAAAGCCGGGGCGTGCGGCGCGGCTTCATCGCGGACATGGAGCGGACCGAACTCGCCGTCCGGGAAACCGTGGAACAGGCGGAACGCGTCGCGGGCACGAATATCGAGGATGTGTGGGTCAGCTTCTCCGGCGGCTCGCTGGTCAGCGATGTCGTCACGGTCGAGCGCGACATGGGCGGCTATCGCGTCGAACAGGCGGACATCGATGACCTTCTGACCACCGGCCAGCAGGGGATCGATCCGGACGGGCGCGTGGTTCTGCATGCCCAGCCGACCTGTTTCACCATCAACGGCCGCGTGCCGGTGAAGAAGCCGCTAGGCATGCATGCGGACCTGCTGGGCGTCGACATCCATGTCGTGCTGGCAGACGGGGCGCCGCTCGCCAATCTCGACCTCTGCGTGCGCGGCGCTTATCTGAACGTCAACTCCATCGTGGCTTCCCCCATTGCCACAGGCCTCGCGTGCCTGTCGGAAGAGGAGCGGGACCTGGGCGTGGCGCTGGTCGAACTGGGCGCTGGCGTGACCAATGTCTCGCTCTATGCAGGCGGCATGCTGGTCGGGCTGCACAGCATTCCGATCGGCGCGTCCGACATCACGGACGACATCGCCTCCGCCTTCGGCATCCGCCGCAGCCAGGCGGAGCGGATCAAATGCTTCTATGGGTCCGCGATGCAGAACCGCCGCGACTTCCGCGACATGATAGAGATCGCCGCGCCCCATGGCGACGTCGCCATTCCGGGGCAGAGCGCCGGCCCCAATGCCGATGGCGGCAAGATCACCCGCGCCGCTTTGGTGGCGGTGATCTGCGAACGGTTGAACCAGATCATGGTGGAGGTGAATGCGGCGCTCGCCGGCATGGGCTTCAACACGCCTACCGGACGGCAGGTCGTGCTGACTGGCGGCGGCGCGGAAATGAAGGGCATTGCCGACTATGCCCAGGGCGCGCTGGGCCGCGCGGTGCGGATCGGACGGCCGCGCGGCCTGGCCGCCATGCCGGAGGCGCATAGCGGCCCGGCCTTCGCGACGCTGGCCGGACTTGCGCTTTACGGCGCTTCGAACCCGGTTGATCTTAGAACGATAGCGCCCGCTCCCCAGACCGTTCATCGTATCGGCGCGCCAGCATGGTGGCACAGAATGGTGAAGGCGATGAAGACGAACTATTGAAATAAACACAGGTCAGACGAATTTTACTGGTGAAATACGCCATCATCTGTTGCATTAACCTTCGATGACAGTTTCGCTCACGTCACCGAAGCTGGAGGGAGCTAGAATTTATGAGCATTGAAATCAGCCCGCCGCATGTGGACGAGTTGAAGCCACGCATCGCGGTGATCGGCGTCGGCGGCGCGGGCGGCAACGCCATCGCGAACATGATCGCCGCCTCCGTCGAGGGCGTGGATTTCATCGTCGCCAATACCGACGCGCAGGCGCTGAATGCCTCGCCCGCGGAACGGCGCATCCAGCTTGGCCCGCAGATCACCGAAGGGCTGGGCGCCGGCTCTCGCCCTGAAATCGGCAAGGCCGCCGCTGAAGAGACCATCGCCTCGGTCGAGCAGGCGCTGGACGGCGCGCATATGTGCTTCATCGCCGCCGGCATGGGCGGCGGCACCGGCACCGGCGCCGCGCCGGTCATTGCCAAGGCCGCCCGCGACCGCGGCATCCTGACCGTCGGCGTGGTGACCAAGCCCTTCACCTTCGAGGGCAATCGCCGCATGAAGTCGGCGGAGGCGGGCATCGAGGAACTGCAGAAGCATGTCGATACCCTCATCGTCATCCCGAACCAGAATCTGTTCCTGATCGCCAACCCGAACACCACCTTCAAGGAAGCCTTCCAGATGGCGGACGAGGTGCTGCAGCAGGGCGTGCGCGGCATCACCGACCTGATGGTCATGCCGGGCCTCATCAACCTCGACTTCGCGGACGTCCGTTCCGTGATGGGCGAAATGGGCAAGGCGATGATGGGCACCGGTGAAGCCGAAGGCGACGGCCGCGCTCTGCAGGCTGCTGAAAAGGCCATCGCCAATCCGCTGCTGGACGGCGTGTCGATGCGTGGCGCCAAGGGCGTGATCGTCTCCATCGTGGGCGGCGACGACATGCGCCTGATGGAAGTGGACGAGGCCGCCAACCACATCCGCGAACTGGTCGATCCCGATGCGAACATCATCTGGGGTTCGGCCTTCAACGACAATCTGAACGGCAAGATCCGCGTATCGGTGGTCGCCACCGGCATCGACAGCGATGCGGGAGCCAATGCCGCGCCGCTGACCCAGCCGTTCAGCTTCGCCAGCCGTCCGGCGGTCGCGGTGCCGACCGCCGCCGCGCCCAAGCCCGCGCCGCAGCCTGCGCCGGCTCCGGTCGCGGCTCCTGCGCCCGCGCCGGAAGCCGAGCCTGAAACGCTGGAACTCGACGTGCCCGCCGCGCCGGCCCCGGCTCCGCTGACCCCGCCTGCCGCAGCGCCGGCGGCGGCGAAGCCTGCGCCTTTCAGTCCGCAGCGTCCCGCCGCAGTGTTTTCGGATGAAGACCCTTCGCAGGACGAGTTGCTGCTGGGTGAGGATGCGGCCGAAGAAGCGCCGGCTCAGCCCGCTCCGGCGCCGCAGGCCGCGCCGCGCGTCGCCACCGGTGGCACGCTGTTCGAGCGGATGGCGGGCCTGACCCGCGGCGCCGACAAGGGCGCCGCCGCCAGCGATGAGGGCGCGCCGACGCCCGACATTCCGCGTTTCCTGAACCGTCAGAGCAACCAGTAATCGGCCGCGGGGTTCGCCCCGGGGCATACTGACAAGCGCGCCATCGGCTGCCATGGGCAACCGGGCGCGCTTTTTCTTTCGACATATTCCCTTGTCCCGCCTCCATCCGCTAAAGGGCTGTCTGTGAGACGTTATGACATATGGATTCTCCGCGGACTGCTTCTAGCGGGCACCGCGCTGGCGCAACCGGTTCTGGCGCAGCCCGCCCAGGTGCAGGCGATGCGTCCCTCCAGCGCGGAAAACCTCAACAATCATCTGGCGCGGCTGGCGTCCAATCCGCGTGACGTGACGGCGCTGATCGGCGCGGGCGAGGCTGCGCTGGACATGGACGACGCGCGGGCGGCGGCGGGTTTCTTTGCCCGGGCCGACACGCTGGCGCCGAACAACGGCAAGGTGAAGGCGGGCCTTGGCCGCGTCATGCTGAAGAACCAGAACCCCGCCGAAGCGCTGCGCCTGTTCGATCAGGCGACGCGGCTGGGCTTTCCCGAAGCGACCCTGCTGTCCGACCGGGGCCTTGCCAAGGACATGACCGGCGATCAGGCGGGCGCGCAGCGCGACTATCAGGCGGCGCTCCAGCGGACACCGGACGATGTCGAACTCACCCACCGCTATGCCGCCTCGCTTGGCATTTCCGGTCAGGTCGATGCGGCGGAACGAGTGCTGAAACCGCTGCTCTACAAGAGCGACCGGGCGGCCTGGCGCTACCGGGCGTTCATCCTGGCGATGAACAACCGACAGGCCGACGCCAGGAAGATCGCGGAGCAGACCATGCCGTCGCAGCTTGCCACGGCGATCCTGCCCTATATGCAGAAAATGCCCTATCTGACCGCTGCCCAGAAGGCGGCGGCGGTGCATTTCGGGCATTTCCCGGCCAATGTCGGTTCGACCGTCGCCGCCATCACGCCCACGCCGCCCGCTTTCGCGGCCGCCACGCCTGCCGCACCGCCGGCCAGCCAACCCGCCGCCCGGACGCCGCCGCCGGCCCGATCCGCGCAGCAGGATCGTCGTTCGCGCCGCACCGAAACCGCCACGAGGCTTGCGCAGGCCGAAGCGCCGGCCCGTAACGCGCCAGCGCCAAGCCAGCCCGTTCCCACCTCCACCATTCCACAGACCCAGACCCAGACCCAGACGCCGCCTCCGCCGCAGCGCGCGCCGCAAGCTGCCGCCTCCGCCGCCGCTCCCGCCACCTCCAATGTGCAGGGCCCGCCGGCGCCCGGCTTCGAATCCGTCCCGGCGCAAAGCCCGGCGCCCGCCAGCCCGCCGCCGAGCCAGCTCAACGCGATCACGCTGGCGCAGGCATCGGCGCCCCCCACATCCAGCCCGCCACAGGGCGGGGTGGACGCGCCGTCGGCTCAGCCGGCTGCTCCGCCACCAACCGCAACGCCTGCGCCGCAGCAGCAGCAGATCGATCCGGCCGTCACCCATTCGCTGGCGGACATCATCCACGCCATCGATGTGCCGGAATCCGAACGCCAGTCGAGCGTCGTCGCGGTCGACCTGTCGGAGGTCGCCCGGATCCAGGCCGCCCGCCGCGCCGAGCGGGAGGCATCCGCCGCCGCTGCCGCGGAAAAGGCGAAGAAGGCCGCCGCCGCCAAGGCGAAGGCCGAAGCGGATGCCAAGGCCAGGCAACTGGCTGAGGAAAAGAAGAAGGCGGCCGAGGAAAAGGCCCGCCTTGCCGCCAATCCCTCGCGCAACTGGCTTCAGGTCGGTACGGGTGCGAACAAGGGCGCACTGGCCTTCACCATGAAGGGATTGCGCAAGAAATATGACTCGCTCGAACCGCAGGACGCCTGGGTGGCGAGCTGGGGCCGCACCAATCGCCTGCTTGTCGGGCCGTTCAGCAGCTTCACGCGGGCCAGGGCGCTGGAGGACAAGCTGAAGGCGGCGGGCGCGGACGTGTTCGCCTGGAAAAGCGATGCCGGGGAAGTGGTTGAGCGGCTTCCGGCGAAATAGGGCGATTTCCCATCGATCGGAACATCGAACGACTCGGCAATGGTCGAAAACGGCATTAAAGGGCGCGGCATGACGCTGCTTGCATCCTATGCCTCGCATCCCGGCCAGAGCCGGGGCCGCCTCCATGCCGAACCCGGCGGGGAGGTGCGGGGGCCCCGCGACATGTTCCAGCGGGACCGCGACCGCATCATCCACAGCATCGCCTTCCGCCGCCTGCGCCACAAGACGCAGGTGTTCGTGTCGCCCGACGGCGATCATTTCCGCGTCCGGCTGACCCACAGCCTGGAGGTGGCGCAGATCGGGCGCACGACGGCGCGGACACTGGGCCTCAACGAAGACCTTACCGAAGCGCTTTGCCTGGCGCACGACATCGGCCATCCGCCTTTCGGCCACGCGGGGGAGGATGCGCTGGAGGCGGCGCTCGACGCACATGGCGGCTTCGACCATAATGCGCATACGCTGCGCACGCTGATGCTGCTGGAAAGTCCCTACCCGCTGTTCCGCGGCCTCAATCTGAGCTGGGAGATGCTGGAGGGGCTGGCCAAGCATAATGGCCCGGTCACGCGGCCCGGCTGGGCCATGCGGGAGGTGGATGCGCTGTTCCCGCTCGACCTTGCCAGCCATGCCTCGCTGGAGGCGCAGCTTGCGGCGATCGCGGACGACATCGCCTATGACAATCACGACATCGACGACGGGCTGCGCGCGGGCCTGCTGACGCTGGACCAGCTTCTGGGCGTGCCGCTGGTGAAAGGCTGCTGGGACCGGGTTCGCGCGCGCTATCCCGATGTGCCGGAGGATCGCCTGCTGCGCGAACTGGTGCGGGAACAGATCGGCGTGATGGCGAACGACCTGATCGCCGCCACCCGCGCCAACATCCTTGCGGCGGGCGTGGAGACAGCCGACGACGTTCGCCGGGCCGGACGCCCGCTGGTCGGTTTCTCGCCCGAACTCGCAGCGCAGGAGCGCGATCTCAAGCGGTTCATGTATGCGACGCTCTATCACCACCCATCACAACTGGCGGCCGCCGACCGGGCGCGCGTGATCGTGACCGATCTGTTTCGCGCCTATCAGGCCGACCCGAAACTGATGCCGCAGGAGTGGCGCGACGATTGCGCGACGCTGGAACCCCGGCGCAGCCGCCATATAGCGGACTTCATCGCGGGCATGACCGACCGCTATGCCGAAAAGCGGCATGCCGAGATTTTCGGTGAACTGGCGCTGGCCTGAGCCATTGTCCGGAGATTCGCGACGGTCCGGCATTCCCTTTGCCCTGAAACCGCTCTACGCATCGGGTCATGGCCCTTCATCCGCAGATCGCCGCGCTCGCGGCCCAGCTTGAGGATCTTGCCGACCTGCTGCGCGCGCAGGGCGACCGGCTCTGGTTGGGGCGGATCGACCTGGTGCGACATCTGGTCGCGGACTCCAATTTCGCCGGCGTCGAACGCTTTCTGCGCCTGTTCGAAGGGGAGGAGGGGCTTGGCGCCCTGGTCCTGAACGACGCATCGGCCAACCGGCGGCTGATCGAACGGCGGCAGGCCGCGCGCATATTGGCCGAACGGCTGGCAAAAGAGGAAGGCGCCGATTGAGCGATTGACGGCGCGGCGCGTTTCACGCAATGCGGAACTGTCGCCGGTGCCGTGGATTCGGTCATCGGACTTGATGCGGGAGAGCATGGGAAGCCTTTCAGGCCACCCCGTCGCCGAAGGAGCAACCGCCCCGGAATCTCTCAGGCCAAAGGACCGCATCATGGGCAGGCACTCTGGAAAGCGGACGGTTCGCGCCGTCCCACCGAAGGGGTAAGCCATCCGGTCGCCTGACTGGTGGTCAAAGCTCTCAGGTTCCGTGACAGAGGGGGTGGCAAACGCGATGAGTCCGACTCCGGACGGGCGCGTCTGTCGCCAATGACCCTCGCACGGAAAGGCCGCCCCTCATGTCCGGCAATGACGACATCGCCCATCTCGAAGAAGAATTGCCGTTGCAGGACCTGCCGCTGGATGGCTGGCACCGCGCCAGGGGCGCGCGCATGGTCGGCTTCGCGGGCTATCACATGCCGATCCAATATGAAGGCATCATGGCCGAACATGCCTGGACCCGCGAACATGCCGGGCTGTTCGACGTCAGCCATATGGGCCAGATAGGCTTTTCCGGCGAAGGCGTGGACGACGCGCTGGAAATCCTGTTGCCGAGCGACATCAAGGGGCTGAAGCCCTTTCGCCAGCGCTATTCGATGCTGCTCGATGAAGAAGGCGGCATATTGGACGACCTGATGGTCTCCCGCCTGGGGGACGGCGCCTTCGACGGCGCGGACATCTATATGGTGGTCAACGGCGCGACCAAATATGACGACATCGGCTGGATGATCGAGCATCTGCCCGATGAAGTGGTGATGAATCACATGGACGAGCAGGCCCTGCTCGCCTTGCAGGGGCCGGAAGCGGGGGAGGCGATGGCCACGCTGGTCCCGGAAACCGCGGATCTGATCTTCATGCAGTCCGGCCTCTTCACCTGGCGCGGCGTTCCGCTGTGGATCAGCCGGTCGGGCTATACCGGCGAGGATGGCTTCGAGATCAGCCTGCCCGCCGCGGATGTGACGCTGCTGGCCGATGCGCTCTGCGCGTTGCCGCAGGTGAAGCCGATCGGCCTTGGGGCACGCGATTCCCTGCGCCTGGAGGCTGGGCTGCCGCTTTACGGCCATGACCTGACGCCTGCCGTCAGCACCATCGGCGCCGATCTGGGCTTCGCCATCCATAAGCGCAGGCGGGAAGAAGGCGGCTTCATCGGCCATGCGCGGGTGATGAAGGAATTGGCCGACGGACCGGGTTCGAAGCGCGTGGGCCTGAGGATCGAGGGCCGCCTGCCGGCGCGGGAGGGCGCGACGATCCATGCCGGCGGCGCGCAGGTGGGCGAAGTCACGTCCGGCGGCTTCGCGCCTACGGTGGGCGCGCCGATCGCGATGGGCTGGGTCAGCCTGCCCCACAGCGCGATCGGCACGGCGCTCGAAATCGAAGTGCGCGGCAAGCGCATCGCGGCGGAGGTTGCGCCGATGCCGTTCGTTCCGCACCGTTATCGCCGCAAAGCCTGAGTCCTTTTCGGAAGGGGATTGATTTATGAGCCGTTATTTCACCGACGAACATGAATGGATCGATGTCGAGGGCGAAATCGCCACGGTCGGCATCACCGATTATGCGCAGGAGCAGTTGGGCGACATCGTGTTCGTCGAATTGCCTGCGGAGGGCACGACCTTCGAAAAGGGCGATGACGCGGCCGTGGTGGAGTCGGTCAAGGCCGCCTCGGACGTCTATGCGCCGATTTCCGGCGAGGTCGTGGAAACCAACAGCGCGCTGGAAGACGAGCCTGCGCTGGTGAACAGCGATGCCGAGGAGGATGGCTGGTTCTTCAAGCTGCGCGTCACGGATGCCAGCGAACTGGAAGGCCTGATGAACGAAGCCGCCTACAAGAAGTTCGTCGCGAGCCTTTGAGAAGCAAATAGCCCCTCCCTTTCGGGGGAGGGGTTGGGGACCGCCCCGGGCGCCGCGTCTGGAGGATGGTCCCCACCCCCGGCCCTTCCCCTGAAGGGGAGGGGAGAGGAGATATGTGAAATGCGCTACCTACCCCTTACCGATACCGACCGGCAGGACATGCTGTCCGTCATCGGGGCGTCCTCCATTGACGACCTGTTCGTGGACGTTCCTGCCGAGGCCCGCCTTTCGGACAAGATCGCCGGCCTGCCCGACCATGCCAGCGAACTGGCGGTCGAGCGCCACATGGCGGCCCTTGCGCGGAAGAATCTGTCGGCGGGGGAAGCGCCCTTCTTCCTGGGTGCGGGCGCGTACAGGCATCATGTCCCCGCCAGCGTCGATCATCTGATCCAGCGCGGCGAGTTCCTGACGGCCTACACCCCCTATCAGCCGGAAATCGCGCAGGGCACCTTGCAGGTGCTGTTCGAATTCCAGACGCAGGTGGCGCGCCTGCTGGGCTGCGACGTCGCCAACGCCTCCATGTATGACGGGTCGACCGCCTGCTGGGAAGCGATCGGCATGGCCCGCCGCATCACCAGGCGCGGCAAGGCGATCCTGTCGTCCGGCCTGCACCCCCATTATGTCTCGGTCGCCAACACCATGGCGAAGTTCACCGGCGACGCGCTGGTGCATCAGGCGCCGACGCTGGACGCCGCCACCGACACCGACGCGCTGATCGCCGGGATCGACAAGGATACAAGCTGCGTCGTCGTCCAATATCCCGACATTCTCGGCCGCATCGCCGACCTGACGCCGCTCGCCGATGCCGCCCACGCGGCGGGCGCGCTGCTGGTCGCGGTCGTCACCGAGCCGGTCGCCCTGGGTGCGATCAGGGCGCCGGGCCATATGGATGCGGACATCGTCGTCGGGGAAGGGCAGTCCATCGGCGTCGGCCTGCAATTTGGCGGGCCTTATCTGGGCCTGTTCGCGTGCAAGCAGAAATATGTCCGCCAGATGCCGGGCCGCCTTTGCGGCGAGACGGTGGACGCGGCGGGCAAGCGCGGCTTCGTGCTGACGCTTTCTACGCGCGAGCAGCATATCCGCCGTGAAAAGGCGACGTCGAACATCTGCACCAATTCCGGCCTCTGCGCGCTGGCGTTCAGCATCCATATGACGCTGCTGGGCGAAAGGGGATTGCGGGAACTGGCGGCGCTCAACCATGGGCTGGCCGTTCAGGCGGCCGACCGGCTGGCCCAGGTGCCCGGCGTCACGCTGCTCAACGACAGTTTCTTCAACGAATTCACCCTGATCCTGTCGAAGGACGCCCGCGAAGTCGTCCGCAACCTGGCGGACAAGGGCGTGCTGGGCGGCGTCTCGCTCGGTCGCCTGTTCCCGGACGCGCCGGCAATCGGCAACGGACTGGTCGTCGCCGTCACCGAAACCGTGACGGTGGAGGATATCGAAATCTTCGCGAAGGCGCTGGAGGAGGAACTGGCATGACCATGCTCAAGGAAGGCCGGCCGACCACGCCGCAGGCTCTGACCAAAGCCGACAGCGCGCCCGCGACCGCCACGGGCAACCGGGCGCTGATGCTGGAGGAAGCGCTGATCTTCGAAATCGGCTCGACCGAGACAACTGGCGTCGACTTTGCCGAAGCGCCAGAGGTCGCCAGCCGTCTCGGCGATCTGGCCCGCACCGACAGCATTGGCCTGCCCGGCCTGTCGGAGCAGGAAACGGTGCGCCATTACACCCGCCTCAGCCGCCAGAACTACGCCATCGACCTTGGCCTGTTTCCGCTCGGCTCCTGCACGATGAAGCATAATCCGCGCCTGAACGAGAAGGTGGCGCGGATGCCCGGTTTCGCGGACCTTCACCCGCTTGCACCCCAATCGACGGTGCAGGGCGCGCTGGCGGTGATCCATGAACTGGCCGCCTGGCTGGTGACCCTGACCGGCATGCATTCCGTCGCGATGAGCCCCAAGGCGGGCGCGCATGGCGAATTATGCGGCCTGCTTGCGATCCGCGCGGCGCTGGAAGCGCGGGGCGATGCGCGCAGCGTCATCCTGGTGCCGGAAAGCGCTCATGGCACCAACCCTGCGACCGCCGCCTTCTGCGGCTATAAGGTCGAGGATATTCCGGCGACACCGGACGGCCGGGTCGATCTGGAAGCGCTGAAGGGCCGCCTCGGCCCTGACGTCGCGGCGGTGATGATCACCAATCCCAATACCTGCGGCCTGTTTGAGCGGGACATGAAGACGATCTCCGACGCGGTGCATGCCGCCGGGGCCTTCGTCTATTGCGACGGCGCGAACTTCAACGCCATCGTCGGGCGGGTCCGCCCCGGCGATCTGGGCGTCGACGCGATGCACATCAACCTGCACAAGACCTTCTCCACGCCGCATGGCGGCGGCGGTCCCGGCTCCGGCCCGGTGGTGCTGTCCGAAGCGCTCGCCCCTTTCGCGCCGCTGCCCTTCGTCGAAAAGCAGGGCGACAAATTCGTGCTGGTCGAGGAAGAGACGGCGGAAGACCATCACGGCCAGACCTTTGGCCGCATGGTCGCCTTCCATGGCCAGATGGGCATGTTCACCCGCGCCCTGACCTACATCCTCAGCCATGGCGCGGACGGCCTGCGGCAGGTCGCCAGCGATGCGGTGCTGAACGCCAACTATATCCTGCGCAGCCTGGACGATGTGCTGGACGCGCCCTTCGGCGGCAGCGGCCCCTGCATGCATGAGGCGCTGTTCAGCGACAAGGGGCTGGCGGAAGGCTTCACCACGCTCGACATCGCGAAGGGGCTGATCGACGAGGGCTTCCACCCGATGACCATGTATTTCCCGCTGGTGGTGCATGGCGCGATGCTGGTCGAACCTACGGAGACGGAGAGCAAGGCCGCGCTCGACCAGTTCATCCTGGCGCTGCGCAGCCTGGCCGAACGCGCCAAGGCAGGTGACGAGGCGCTGAAAGGCGCGCCCTATTTCGCCCCGCGCCGCCGCCTGGACGAAACGCTGGCTGCGCGCAAGCCGGTCCTCACATGGACCGAGCCGGCGCTGGCGGAAGCGGCCGAATGACGGACGGGCCGGAGCCGTGGGAACCCGGTTCCGGCCTCGCCGCCGCGGGCAAGCGCCACGCCCCCGCGACGGAGCGCAATCGCGACGCCATATTGGCGGTGCTTCGGGAGGAACTGCCATCCTCCGGCCTGGTGCTGGAAGTGGCGAGCGGCAGCGGCGAGCATGCGATGTACTTCGCCGCCGCCCTGCCCGCGCTCGATTGGCAACCGAGCGATTCCGATCCGGCTGCGCTGGCATCCATAGAAGCGTGGCGGCAGGAAGCGGGGCTCCCCAATGTGCGTCGGCCACTCAGGCTCGATGCCAGCGCAGGCGGGCCGGTGGAAAGGACGGACGCGATCCTGTGCATCAACATGGTGCACATCAGCCCCTGGGAAGCGACGCTCGGTTTGATGAAGGCGGCGGGGGCCGCGCTGCCGCCGGGTGGCCTGCTCTATCTCTATGGGCCCTATCTGCGGGAGGATGTCGAAACCGCGCCAGGCAATCTTGCCTTCGACGCATCGCTTCGGGCGCGCGATCCCGAGTGGGGCCTGCGTCGGGTCGAGGATGTCATTGCGATTGCGGAGGGCGAGGGGCTGGCATTTCAGCGACTGGTCGAAATGCCCGCGAACAATCTGTCCTTGATATTCCGGCGGCGGGATTGAAAGACTGCCGCGCTCCTGCGAAGGGAGAGCCCAAGGACCGATGCCTCACACTCTCCTCTCCCTCGTCACCGCCGAACTGGCCGCGCCCGCCGATCCGCGCGCGGCGGCGATGGCGGGCGCGTTGGCGGCCCAATATCCCGACGCTTCGCGGGCGGTGCTCTTCTACGGCTCCTGCCTGCGGGAGGAGAATCTCGACGGCTTGATGCTGGATTTCTACCTGATCGTATCAGACTATCGCGCCGCTTATGGAAAGCGCTGGCTCGCGACCGCCAACCGGCTGATCCCGCCCAATGTCTTTCCCTTCGAACATAATGGCCTGATCGCCAAATATGCGGTGCTGTCGGAGGCCGACTTCGCGCGCCTCAACAGCCCTGCCGCCGACAATGTGTCGGTCTGGGCGCGCTTTGCCCAGCCTGCGCGGCTGCTCTGGGCGGCGGACGACCTTGCCCGCCAGCGCGCCATCGCCGCCGTTGCCGGCGCCGCCCCGACGCTGCTTTCGCTCGCTCGCCCGATGGTGCGGGAACAGGACGCGCTGTCGCTGTGGAAGACCGGCTTCACCCTGACCTATGGCGCGGAACTGCGGGCCGAGCGCAAGGGCCGCTCCCTTTCCATCGTCGATGCCGATCCGGACCGTTACCGGCGCTTCGGGGAAGCCGCGCTGGCCCAGGGCCTGCCCCCGTCGCCGGAGCCGGATCAGGCGGCCGCCCTCTGGCGGCGGCTGCAAAGGCGCGGCAAGTGGCTGTCGGTCGTCCGCCTCGCCAAGGCGAGCTTCACCTATGCCGGCGGCATCGATTATCTGGCTTGGAAGATCAACCGCCACGCCGGCACCGCTATCCAGATCAAGCCCTGGCAGCGCCGCTGGCCGCTGATCGGTGCGCTTACTCTGCTGCCGCGGCTGTTCCGGGGTGGTGCGATCCGCTGAGCGCATTCGACAGCGCCTGTGCCAGCCCTGTCAGCGTATAGGGTTTGCGCAACACCTCATGACCCCCGAAATCGGCGCTTTCAGCCGTATCGCCGGCATAGCCGGTGACGAACAGCACCGGCAGATGCGCATAGATGGGGGGCAGGGTGCGGATCATCTCCGGCCCGGTCATGTCCGGCATCAGCACGTCGCTGACGATCAGGCCGATGTCCCGATGGCTGGTGAGCAGCTTCGCCGCCTTCGACGGATGATCGCAGGCGACCGGCAGGTGGCCCAGTTCCGAGAGCGCCGCCATCGTCTGGTTGAGGACGCGCGGATCGTCCTCAACCACCAGGATGCGCATCGGTGGGTGAAGCACGGGTTCCCGGTCCGGCGCAGACGCATCCATCGCGTCTTCGCCTTCCGCACCGATATGACGGGGCAGATAGAGGTGGACGCTCGTGCCCTTGCCGGGTTCGGATTCGATGCGGATCTCTCCCTCGCTCTGGTGCACGAAGCCGAAAATCTGGCTGAGGCCAAGCCCCGTGCCCTTGCCGACCGGCTTGGTGGTGAAGAAGGGTTCGAACACGCGGGAGAGGATGTCGGGCGTCATGCCGCAGCCGTCGTCGCTGACGCTTAGGGTCACATATTCCCCGCCGGCGCATTCCCCGATCTCATGCTGCGCGAGTTCGGCCTGCCCTGTCCTGATGATCAGCCGACCCCGCCCGTCCATCGCATCGCGGGCGTTGACGCACAGGTTCAATATCGCATTTTCCATCTGATGCTGATCGACGAAGATCCGCCAGCCCTTCGCCTCATTTTCGAAGGCCATGGTGATCTGGTCCCCGATGGACCGGTCGATCAGGTCGGACAGGCCCGCCACCAGCGCATCGGGATCGACCGGGCTGGGCAGCAGCGGTTCCGACCGGGCGAAGGCCAGCAGGCGGCGGGTCAGCGCGGCGGCGCGATTGGCGCCCTCCATCGCATTGTCGAGATGGCGGTTCGCCTCCTGCGGTTTCAGCCGCAGCTTGCGCTTGGCGAGTTCCAGACCGCCGACCACCACCGCCAGCATGTTGTTGAAGTCGTGGGCGATGCCGCCGGTCAACTGGCCAACGGCGTCCATCTTCTGCATCTGGCGCAGATTTTCCTCGGCGGCGGCGCGTTCGGCGGTCTCCTTCTTGAGCCGTTCATAGGCGTCCGACAATTCGGCGGTGCGGGTGGCGACGGCCTCCTCCAGCCGGTCGGCGCGTTCCGCCTCGTCATCCGCCTGCCTGCGGGCATTGCGCCGCTCGCTATAGGCGGCATTGGCGAACCAGAGCGCGAACAGCACGCAGACGAGCAGCACCAGCCCGAAAAGCTGCGATGTCTTGCCGAACCAGGCGTTGCGATCCCCGGCCAGCGACACGGCCTGGCTGCGCTCCTGCAAGCGGGCATTCTCCGCCTGGATGACGCGGTCCAGCAGCGCCGTGATGCGCATCAGGTCGCGGGATCTGCCCGCCTGATGGAATTGCGCGAGCGCCGCCATCTTCTGGTCGTAGGTGGTGCGCAGGCCGATCTCGCTCAGCGTCTTGCCGCGCTGGTCGAACGCCGCCTGCAACGCCATGACGTTGCCGCGCTGCCAGTCGGAATGGCGGGTGGTGTAGTTCAGCGTCTTGAGCTGGCTTGCGGCGGTGCGCCACTGATCCTGGAACAGGCGGCCGGTATCGGGGTCAAGGCTGATGACATAGCGGGCCAGCGTCACTTCGGCGCGGGCGGTCTTCGCCTCGAACGCGCGGGCGAGGGCGATGATCTCGAAACTGCGGCGCTGTTCCTTCAGCGCGCGCTCATGGTCGCGGGCCGCATGGCTGGCGCTGTAGAGCAGCGTGCCGAGAGAACCCACCAGCAGGACGACGAGCACCAGCGGCAGGAAGCGTGCAACGAACGCTCGCCACCCTGTCGCATGTTCATCCATGAAAAACCCGTCCGCCATCGACAGTTACACTAGATGAACAATATTAATGGAGAAATGCCGCAGGTGAAAGGTTCCGATTTCGCCGCAAATTCCGTCGCGTTAAATGCCCGTCCGGTCGCGGCGGCGATGGGAAGGCGCGATCAGCCGATCGCCCCCGTCGCCCTGCCCGCGGCCTCGAACATCGCGATGATCTGGCCGACCTGTTCATCGCTATGTTCCGCGCAAAGCGAGCAGCGCAGCAGAAAGGTTCCCGCGGGAGTTGCCGGGGGGCGCGCCATGTTGACGTAGAGCCCCAGTTCCAGCAGCGCCTGCCACATGGCGACCGCCTGCGTCTGGTCGGTCAGGATGACGGCGATGATCGCGGATTGCGGCGTTTCCGTGCCCAGCCTGAAGCCGAGGTCGGTCAGGCCCTTGTGCAGCCGCTGGCTGTTCTTCCACAGATGGGCGCGCTTCTCGCCGGCATGCATCAGTTTGCGGATCGACGTCGCGGCGGTGGCGACGACGCTGGGCGGCAGGGACGCGGTGAAGACATAGGGACGGCAGACGAGGCGCAGCACCTCGAACTTCGGATGGTTGGAGACGCAGAAGCCGCCCACCGTGCCGACCGACTTGGAGAAGGTGCCGACGACGAAGTCCACGTCCTTTTCGACGCCCTGCTCCTCATAGACGCCGCGGCCGTTGGGGCCGAAAAAGCCCATGCCGTGGGCCTCGTCGACCAGGATCATGCAATTGGGATGCTTGCGGACCGCCGCCACCATGTCCGGCAGGGGGGCGACGTCGCCCAGCATCGAATAGACGCCCTCCAGCACCACCAGCTTCAGCGCGTCGGCGGGCAGGCGGCCCAGGCGCTTGTCCAGATCCTCGACGCTGTTGTGGCGGAAGCGGACGATCTCCGCATCGCCCAGGAAGCAGCCGTCGTAGATGGAGGCGTGGCTGTCGGCGTCCAGCACGACATAGTCGCCCTTGCCCGCGAGGGTGGAGATCATGCCGAGATTGGCCTGGTAGCCGGTCGAGAAGACCATCGCGCCGCTGGTGCCGTAGAAGTCCCTGAGCGCTTCCTCGACTTGCCTGTGACCCTGATAGGTGCCGTTCAGCACGCGGCTGCCGGTGGTGCCAGCGCCGAAGTCGTCCAGCGCCTTCTTGCCCGCGGCGACCACGTCCGGGTCGAAGGTCATGCCCATATAGTTATAGGTGCCGAGCAGGATCGTGTCCTTGCCCTTGATCACCGCCTGGGTCGGGGACTTCACCTCGTCCATCACGATGGCGAAGGGATCGCGCACGCCGGTCGCCAGCAGCGCCTCGCGCTCTGCGATCAGGGCATCGAATTTGGAGAAGAGGTCGCGGGCTTGCGTGGCGTCGGTCATTGTCTCAATCGTCCCAAAACCGTTCGGGCTGAGCGAAGTCGAAGCTTCTTGCCGAGCGGAGCCGCGGCTCCATGCTTCGCCTTGGCTCAGCAAAGGGCTTCGACTTCGCTCAGCCCGAACGGCGGTTAAAGTCTCAGGCGGATCAGCCCTTCAGCTTCGCCACGGCGTCCACGAGCTGGCCGATGGTCTCGATCTCGGCCTGCATGTTCATGGTGATGATGATGTCGAACTCATCCTCGATCGCGGCGACGAAATCCATCACCGTCAGGCTGTCCCATTCCAGATCGCCGGCGAAGGTGGTGGCTTCGGTCAGTTCGACGCCCTTTTTGTTGAAAGGCGCGATCTGGCTCAAAACGCTGTCGAAAATTGGCTGGCGATCCGTCATTATCCGTGGTGCTTTCCGTGAAAGAGCGGCTTTTGCCCTTAAGCGTCGCTCTTTGGCAAGGGAATAAGGCGGCAATCGGGCATGACTGTCGCGAAAAAAGGGGAAGGGGGGACTATGGCCGATGGGGCGAATGCGCCGGTGCCCAATGCGATCCACCTGCTGCGCACGGCGGTGCAGACCAATATGCAACTCAGCCAGATGGCCGACCAGAAGGCGAACATGCTGATCGGCGCGTCGATGGTGATCTTCACGCTTTGCGTCGCGCAGTTGCGCTCGGGCGCGCTGGTCTGGCCGGTGGCGGTGCTGGCGGTGGGCGTGTTCCTGGCCGCGACCTGCGCGATCCTGGCGGTGCTGCCGAGCGTGAGCCAGCCACGGGGCGGCGTGGGAGAGGAGGATAATCTCTTGTTCTTCGGCGTCTTCACCAGTCTCGGCGAAGCGGAGTTCAGCGATCGGATGATGCGGCTTGTCGCGGATGACGACGCGCTGTGCCGGGCGATGCTGCGCGACATGTACCAGAACGGGCAGGTGCTCCAGCGGCGGAAATATCGCTGGCTGGGCTATGCTTACCGGCTGTTTCTGGCAGGCGTGGTGGCGAGTTTCGCGGCGTTGATGGCGGATCTGGCGCTCAGGTGATGCTGAAGGCGCAGGCCTGTCCTGCCCGGCGGCTTAGCGGAAATTGTCCGCGTAAGCCTGAATCTTCAGCGTCTTCGGCGCGGTCGGAATGACCGTATAGGGAATCCCCTCCCGCTCCGCATAGGCGCGGGCGGCTTCCTCCGAGGAGAAGGTCAGCCTGATCTGCTGCTTCGTGTCGCCGGAACCCGCCCAGCCGGTAAGGGGATCGGGCTTCTTCGCTTCGGCCGCCACATATTCCAGCACCCATTTGCGGGTCAGCGCCTTGCCGGACTGCAGGGCGTTCTTCTGGATCTGATAGATGCGCGCGCTCATCGCGATAGAGACTCCTGAGGGAAGATCGGGTTGCGTTGCACCAGCGACTGGATCGAAGTCAAGGCTTCCCCTTGGCGTCGGCGCGTTTCGTGCGCAGCGTGGCGCCGGCGGCCGCCGGGTCGTCCGGCCAGGGATGTTTGGGATAGCGGCCGCGCATCTCCTTCGCCACGGCGCTCCAACTGCCCTTCCAGAAGCCCGGCAGGTCGCGCGTCGTCTGGATCGGCCGGCCGGCGGGCGAGGTGAGGGAGAGGACCAGCGGAATGCGCCCGCTGCCGACCACCGGATGCTCGTTGAGGCCGAACAGGGCCTGGACGCGCAGTTCGACGCGGGGGCCGCCCTCCGCCGCATAGTCGATCTCATGGCCGCTGCCGGCGGGGGAACGGAATTCGGGCGGGGCCAGCCGGTCGACCTGCTGCTTCCCGTCCCAGCCGATCAGCCCTTCCAGCACGCCCGAAAGCTGCGAGCGGTCGATGTCGGAAAGGCGGCGCCTGCCCTGCAGCAGCGGGGGCAGCCATTCGTCCAGCGTTTCCATCAGCGCGGTATCTGACAGCGCCTCCACCCCGGCGAAGGCAGCGCGCATCCTGAGCGACCGCGCGGCGTCGGACCAGGGAAGCAGGTCCAGCCCGCCCTGCCGCACGCCGTCGGTCAGGGCGGCGACCACGGCGGTCGGATCGGGCCGATCGTCGGAACCGGAAGAGAGCCGCACCGCGCCCAGCCGCCTTTCGCGCAGCGCCTCTATCCCGCCATTGGCGGCCCGGAAGCGCACGGTGCGGTGTTCCGCGACGCGAGCGCTGAACAGGTCGATCACCTCCGCCTCGCCGATCGGTGCGGCGGAAAGGATGCGGGCGCCCGCGGCGCTGCCCTGCACTTCGCCCACCGCCAGCCATTCCTCCCGCGCCAGGGGGCTGAGCGGGTCGAGCCGGAAGCCGCGTCCCCCGACGCTTGCCCAATCGGCTCCGTCCGCAGAGCGGCGCCTTGCGACCCGGTCCGGGAAAGCGAGGGCAAGGCAGAGGCCGGTTTCATGGCCTCCCGCCGCACTGACAGGGATTGCGCCGGATGAATCCGTCGGGGCCAGCTTCGCCCATCGCTTCGCCATCGCCCGCGCCACATCGGCGCGCTTGCCGCTTTCCCGCCGCCAGCGCATCCGCCGCTGCGACAGGTCCGTGTCCTGTCCGCCGATTCCCCGCTCGCCCAGCAGCACGGCAACCTCCGCCGCGATCTCCGCCAAACCCATTTCGCCTGCCCGCACCAGCATATGGCCGATGCGCGGTTCCAGCGGCAAGGTGGCGAGCGTCTTGCCATGGGCGGTGATGCGTCCATCCTCGTCCAGCGCTTCCAGCACCGTCAGCCGCTTGCGCGCCTCCGCCACGGCGGCAGCGGGCGGCGGGTCCAGCCAACGCAGCTCGCCCGGATCGCTCACCCCCCAAAGCGCGCAGTCCAGCATCAGGCTCGACAGGTCGCTCTCCAATATTTCCGGCGGGTCGAAGGGCGGCATCCCGGCCGTCGCAGCCGCTTCCCATAGCCGATAGGCGACACCCGGCCGCTGCCGCGCCGCCCGCCCCGCCCGCTGGGTCGCCGCCGCCTGGCTCGCCCGCTCCGTCACCAGCCGCGTCACCCCCGCCGCCCGGTCGTAGCGTGGCCGCCGGGCCAGCCCGCTGTCGACCACGATCCGCACGCCGTCGATGGTCAGGCTGGTCTCCGCAATGGAGGTGGCGAGGATGACTTTCCGCCGTCCCTCCCGCGAGGGGCGGATCGCCGCGCGCTGCGCCGCCGGATCGAGCGACCCGTGGAGTTTGTGAACCTCCGCCCCGGCATCCTCCAGCCGTTCCGCCGTCCGTTCGATTTCCGCCACGCCGGGCAGGAAGGCGAGCAGGTCGCCTTCCGTCTCTTCGTTGAGCGCCCGGCGGATGGTGGCCGCCATTGCATCCTCTATCCGCTTTTCGGCAGCGCGTCCGACATGGCGCAGTTCCAGCGGCTGGATGCGGCCTTCGCTCTCCACCACCGGCGCGTCCTTCCCGCCATGGGCGAGCAGCGCGGCAAAACGTGCCCCGTCCAGGGTGGCGGACATCGGCACGATCCGCAGGTCCGGCCGCAGCGCGCCCTGGGCGTCCAGCGCGAGCGCCAGTCCGAAATCGCTGTCCAGGCTGCGCTCATGCACTTCGTCGAAGAGGACCGCGGAAACGCCCGAAAGCTCCGGATCGTCCTGGACCCGCCGCACGAAAATGCCTTCGGTCAGGACCAGCAGGCGGGTCCGGGCCGACATCCGCGAATCCATCCGCGTCGCATAGCCCACCGTGCCGCCGGGCTGTTCGCCCATCAGTTCGGCAATCCGTTCCGCCGCCGCGCGGGCCGCAAGCCGGCGAGGGGAGAGCAGCAGCACCTGCCCGGTGCACCAGGGTTCGTTCAGCAGCGCCGGGGCCACTGCCGTCGTCTTGCCCGCGCCCGGCGGCGCCACCAGCACGGCGTTGCTGCCTTCGCGCAGGGCGGCAAGCAGGTCGGGCAGCACGGCATCGATGGGCAGGGCAGTCATGGCTGTCCCTCTCGCGCCATTCCCGGCCGAGTGCAAGGATCAGCCGAACAGCAGCGCGTGGATGGGGTTTTCAGGGTCGAGCAGCATCTTCGCCGTCAGCGCCAGCGACATGACGATCAGCAGCGGCCGGATCAGGCGGCTGCCGAAGCGCATGGCGAGGCGCGATCCGATCTGCCCGCCGGCGATGCTGCCCACCGCCATGGCGAGGCCGACGATCCAGATCACATGCCCGCCCGCGATCATGGTAAGCAGGCCGGCGAGGTTGCTGGCGAAATTGGCTGCCTTGGTCTGCGCGGTGGCGCGCACGAGGCCCAGGCCGCCCAGCGCAATGAAGATGCTGGTGTAGAAGGCGCCCGCACCCGGTCCGAAAAAGCCGTCGTAAAAGCCGATGACGCCGATCAGCAGGCTCAGCAGCACCATGCCGATGCGCTGGTGCCGGTCGATCTCGCTCATCTTGGGCGAAAAGGTGAAATAGGCCGCCAGCGCGATCAGCAGCGCAGGCATAAGCCCCGCGAGGATGGATGGATCGACCCGCTGCACCAGCCACGCCCCGCCGACCGACCCTGCGAAGGCGGCGAATATCGGCCAGCGATAGGCCTTCAGATCCATATGTCCCGCCCGCGCATAGGCCACGCAGGCGCCGAAGGTGCCGAGCGAGGATTGCAGCTTGTTGGTGGCGACCGCCGGAACGGGCGGGATTCCGGCAGCGAGCAAGGCAGGCAGGGCGATCAGCCCGCCGCCGCCCGCCATTGCGTCGATGCATCCCGCCATAAGCGCGGCGGCCATGAGGAAGGCGATGGTTTCAGGAGAAGGGATCATGATCGGCAGGAGGTCTTGGCGGAATGAAGCGCTAAGTGCACCTGTCTGCGCAGGAACACGACGATGGAAACGAACCGGCCTGCCAGACCCTCAATAAGCCCGCGCGATGGCGAACCCGACCGCTTCGGTCAGCGCGGCCTTGGCCTTGCCATTGTCGAACATGCCCAGCGCATCGATCGCTCTCTGCCCATAATGCCGCGCCCGCGCCAGCGTATCCGCGATCGCGCCCGTCTTGCGCAGCAGGCCCGTCGCATGCGCCAGATCCTCGTCGCTCACCCGGTTGCCTGCAATGGCCTGCTTCCAGAAGGCGCGGTCATCTTCCGAACCCCGGGCGTAGGCGAGGATCACGGGCAACGTCACCTTGCCGTCGCGGAAATCGTCACCCGCATCCTTGCCCATGGTCGCGCCGTCCGATTCATAGTCGATGGCGTCGTCGATAAGCTGGAAGGCGATGCCGAGGTTGCGGCCATAGACGTCCAGAGCCTGCTCCTCGGCCTCCGTGCGGTCGGCGACCACGGCGGAAATGCGGCAGGCGGCGGCGAACAGGGCAGCGGTCTTCGCGCCGATGATGTCGAGATACTGCTCTTCGCTGGTGTCGATCTTGCGCTGGGCGGTGAGTTGGTTGACCTCCCCCTCCGCGATCACGGCGGACGCATTGGAGAGGATCTTCAGCACCTTCAGCGATTCCGCCTCGACCATCAGTTCGAAGGAGCGGGAAAAGAGGAAGTCGCCCACCAGCACGCTGGCGCTGTTGCCCCAGATGATGTTGGCGGTCTTGCGGCCCCGGCGCAGCCCCGATCCGTCGACCACATCGTCATGCAGCAGGGTCGCGGTGTGGATGAATTCGACCGCGGCGGCCAGCTTGTAATGACGCGACCCGGCATAACCGACCAGATCGGCGCAGGCGAGCGTCAGCATCGGCCGCATCCGCTTGCCGCCGCCCGCGATCAGATGCCCGGCGAGTTCCGGGATCAGCGGAATGCGCGACTGCATCCGGTCCAGAATGACGGCGTTCACCTGATTCATGCCCTCAGCGACCAGCGCCATCATGGGGGCGAGCGAAGGCGCGCTGCTGGCGCGGCCGATGGGGTGGACATTGCCGGTGGCGGATGCTGTCATGACAAGCGCCATGTGGCGGCGCAAAATGCTAAAGGCAAGCGGGAATAGCTTGCGCGGGCGTCCGGAAGCGGCAAAAAGCGCGCGATATTTGATCGACGCATCGTCAGGGCGCAAAACCCGCGTCCATTTTCGCCGGCGATGCTCTGCGGAGGACCAAAGTGGACGAGACCCTGAAGCGCTATCGCGAGAGCATCGACAATATCGACGCGGCGCTCGTCTTCATGCTGGCGGAGCGGTTCAAGATCACCCAGGCCGTCGGAGAGCATAAGGCGACCCACGACCTGCCTCCCGCCGATCCCGGCCGGGAGGAACGCCAGATCGCCCGGCTGCGCCAGCTTGCTACCGATGCCAATCTGGACCCCGATTTCACGGAGAAATTCCTGCGCTTCATCATCGATGAGGTCATCCGCCACCACGAACGGCTGCGGGAAAGGCAGGGCTGAGTTCAGGCCGGTTCGGCGATGTCCTGATTGCGCGTCGGTTGCGTCGACCGGCCCAGCATCACCCCACCCAGCGCCAGCCCGAAGCCGATGAGCTGCACCGGACCCAGCCGTTCCCCGAACAGCAGCCATGCCTCGACCGCCGCGAGCGGCGGCACCAGCAGCAACAGCATCGACATGCGCGTCGGCCCCTGATGCCGCACCAGCCACACCAGCAGCGACAGTCCGCCCGCCGACAGCCCCAGCACCGACCAGGCAAGGCCGATCCACAGCACAGGCGTGCCGTCCCAGCGATATTCCCCGGCGAACAGCGTGGCCGCGATGGCGAGCAGCGCGCCGCCCCCATTCTGCACCGCCCCGGAAATCGCGATGCCGTCGCCTGCTATCGATCCGCGCTGGATCAGCGTGCCCCCCGCCATGCCGAGCACGGCGAGCACGCCGGCGAGAGCCGGTCCTGTCGCGATCGATCCGGCGCCCGACCGCTCGATCGCCGGCAATAGCACGCAACCGACCCCTCCGATCGCGATCGCCAGACCGACCCAGGCGCGGGCGGGCAGCCGGTCGCCCAGAAAGGCGACGCTCGCCACCGCCACCATCAGCGGTTGCAGCGAACCCAGCAGCGCCATGACGCCCGCTGGCATGCCGTTGTTCACCGCCCACCAGCTGAGCGTCAGGTAGAAGCCATGCAGCATCGCGCCAGCCGCCAGATGCAGCCCCAGTCGCCGTCCACGCGGCAGCGCCTGCCGCGCATAGAGCGCCGCCCCGGCGAGCAAGGTCGTCGTCAGCGCCAGCCGCACGGCCAGGACCAGCTCCGGCGCGGCATGCGGCACCATCGCCCGTGCGACGATGAAGCCGGTCGACCAGATCAGCACGAAGAGAAGGGAAGCCATGGCAGCGATCATGCGCTCGCCTTTGGCCTATCGATACTCGGCTGTCGAGGCGCGCTTTGGGTTGAAGCGCGGTTTGGGTGGCCAAATCGCCGCTGCCAGCACGCCAAGCCGCTGCCTTCGCAGGCGTGCGGGGCAGATCCTCCGCTCGCCACCCGTTCGGGTTCAATCCAGCATCGCGGCCAGGGCAGGCGTCATATATTCCTGCCCGCGATCAGCAACCCGCCGGATCAGGCATGCGGCAATGCCGTGCCGTGTGGCGAGGGCCATGCCACGTTCATGCCCCATTATCGTGATCGCGGTCGCCCAGGCGTCCGCCAGCATCGCGCTTTCGTGGAGCACCGTTACGGAAGCCACATCGTTGGTGATGGGCGCGCCAGTGGCGGGGTCCATGCTGTGGGAAAGGCGGACGCCGCCTTCCTGGCGGAAGCGGCGATAGTCTCCGGATGTCGCGACCGACAGGCCGCAAAGCGCTATCCGGAGCGTAGGGAGCGCAAGGCCGGGCGGAGCCTCCACGTCCACCCACCAGGGCTGAAGGTCGGGCTTGACCCCTTGCCCCTGCAATTCGCCGCCGATCTCGACCAGGAAATGCGCAGCGCCGAGGCCGCGCAGGGCAGCCGCCATTGCATCCACGGCAAAGCCCTTGGCGATGCCTGAAAAGTCCAGCGTCACGTCGGCCGTGCGCCGGGCGCGGTCGCCCTCGATCGCGATGGCGGTCCAGGGCGAGGGATGATGGGGTGCTTCGGAAAGGCCCGTCAGCCCGTCCGGACCGAAGCCCCATTTCGCCACCAGCCGGCCCACCGCCGGATCGAACGCGCCGCCCGACAGCCGGGCCATCTCCAGTCCGGCGCGCAGCACGGTCAGCATCTCGCCGGGCAGCGGCATCCATTGGCCGACCGGCGCGGCATTGAACCGGCTGATGGCGGAAGCCGCTTCCCAATTGCTCATCTGCGCGATGATGCGGTCCAGCACCGTTTCCATCGCCGCCGCGCTGCCGGGCGGGGCGTCGACGATGCGGGCGGACCAGCTCGTGCCCATGGTCGGACCGCCAAAGTCGCTGATCCTGCCAGCCTGCTTGTCTGGCCCGAACAGGTCGGGCGAGAGGCAGGGCGGGATGGCGATGCGGATCGGGCGGGCGGTCAGCCCTGCACCTCCACCGTCATGGCATAGGTGGCGCGGTCCTGGGGCGGGCCCATGGGCGGACGGGGCCCGCCTACACCCTGCGGCTGGCCCTGGGGCCCGGCTGCGCCCGGCGCACCGCCGGAGCCTTCGCCGCCCGGTCCGCGCCGCCCACCGGAACTGAGGCTGACCCAATACATGCCCGCTTCCGGCCAGGTGAAGCTGACCTTCCCTTCGGCATCGGTCTTCGCATCCATCTGCTTGAGGTCCGACCGGTAGCGGATGCCGCCCGGGATGGCGACCACGTCCAGCCCTGCCGCGGGCTTGCCGTTCAACAGGAACTGGAAGGTGGCGGCTTCGCCCACGGCAAGGTCGTTGGGGTGGGTGACGGGCACCATCTCCAGCCCCTTGCCCGTGGTCGTGAAGACCTTTCGGTCCGGCTCGCCCGCCGTCACGAAGGTTTCGATCCGGGTGCGCGCCGTCGCCGTCTGCACGTCCGTCGCGCCCTGCGGCACGGCGGTCGCCAGCGTCGCGGCGGTGGTGCCGCGCGGCAGCATCTTGCGCTCGCCGTTCAGCATGTAATTGCCCATCAGCATCTCGTTGACGATGGCGATCTTGTACGTGCCCTTGGTCCTGATGCCGAGGTCGAAGGTCTGGCGCAGCTTGCCGATGGCGCGGTTTTCCACCTGCGCCGTGCTGCCGTCCGGTGCGGTCACGACCGGCTGCCAGTCCTGCCCCGGATGGTCAAAATAATAGAGATCGCTGGAAATGGCGGCGTCCACCGTCAGCCATTCATTGCCGGAGCCGGCGAACATGGTTTCGGACGGCAGCATCCAGGGCCGCGCCGCGCCCGCCATTTGCGGCAGAGCCATGGCAGCGGTGGCGGCGAGCAGCAACAGCGTCTTGCGGAACGTCATCATGGCTTCCCTCCTCAGCGCGACAGCACGGCGCTGACCGCGCCCAGTTCGAACTGGCCGCCGGCGCTGCCTCTGGCCCCGGCCGCCGTTACGTTGAGCGGCACGCGAACCACCTCGCGCCCGCCGGATTCACGCGCAGCCTCCACCACCAGCGTATATTTGCCGGGGGTCAGGACCGGCATGCCGCCCTTGCCGGCGGTGAAGCTCAGCTTATGGGTGCCGGGGGCGCGGGTGGCGCCGGAAATGCCGTCGGCGGGCAGGGCGAGCGAGCGGCCGGAGGCGCGCCACCACATGCGAATGTCGCGCAGCCATTTGACGCCGCCATTGTTGCGCTTGTCGACATCGTAGAGAACCGACAAAGTGCGGGCGGGCGCGCCCTCCTTCTCCAGCCAGATCGCGACATAGGGACGGTGATATTCCGCCACCGACAGGCGCGGCAGGGCAAGCGTGACGTCCAGGGTCAGGCCCGTGGCGGGCATGGCGACGGCGCTGGCGCCCATGGCCGCGCCGGTCAGGACGATCTTGTGGCTGATCTGCATGAGGTGAAGAACTCCCCCTTAATGGATGAAGATGATGGCCAGGACGGCCGGAATGGCGAGGCCCGCGGCGACCAGCGGCCAGGTGGTCGGGCGCTTCTTGGCATGGAGCCAGAGCAGGAGCAGGCCGGTGAGGGCGAAGAGGAAGCAGGCGACGGCGAAGATGTCGATGAACCACTTCCATATATTGCCGGCGTTGCGGCCCTTGTGCAGGTCGTTGAGATAGCTGATCCAGCCCCGGCTCGTCGCCTCGCTGGTGACTTCGCCGCTATGCCGGTCGATCGATACCCAGCCGTCGCCGCCGGGGCGGGGCAGGGCAAGATAGACCTCGTCCGCCGACCATTCCGCTTCGCCCGCGCCGCTTTGGCCGATTTCCTGTTCCACCCATCGGGCGATCGGGGCGGGGAGGGGCCTCTTGGCGTCGGGCGCCTCGTCCGCCGCGACCTGCTTCAGCAAGGCGGGGGGCAGGGTGGCCGACCTGGTCACCGTCTGCGGCGAACCCTCGACATCGGCGGCGTGGTTCAGCGTGATGCCGGTGAAGGCGAACAGCAGCAGGCCGATCAGGCTGATCGCGGAACTCACCCAATGCCAGGTATGAAGCTGCTTCAGCCAGAAGGCCTTCGGGCTCTTCTTCCTGTTGTTCGGCTGGGTGCGGGCGGGGGCGTGCATCGGAAGCGGGACGAGTCCTGTGGGAGATGAGGCAGGCTGCATAACGCGAACGACTCGCAATTGCAAACTATGGGCGTTGCAAAATTTGTATCAAAATATGCGAGGCAAAGCCGGATCGTTTCCATGGAGCGGCGGCCGGCGCAGGATGGCGGCGTCATGCTATTGACGGGTGACCCCTTCGCAATTAGCCGCCTTAATGAAACGGGCGTGACATGAAAATGTCATCCGCTCCAAAGGGCCTGCCTGCAAGGAATGACGATATGCTGACGCCGGCCATAGCCGCTGGAATGCTGATGATGGGCGCGCAAGCGGGAACGGAGGGGGCGGCGGCGTCCGACCCTGCCGCCGTTGCCGCGCCAGCGCCCGATGCGTCTGCCGCTCCGCAGGCCGCCGCCGGAGGGACGCCGCAGGTGCTGGTCGTGCCGCCGCCGCCGGTAATGCCGAACCTGCCGGGCACGGACGCGCCTGCGGCTGCCGCGCCGCAGCCGGGCGAGATCGTCGTGACGGGCCATAGCCGCCCGCCGCCGGGCGATCCGCTGGAGCGGCTGAACGAGAAGAGTTTCCAGACGGTGCAGGCGGTCGACAAGGCCGTGTTGGAACCGGTCGCCAAGGCCTATAACAAGGGTCTGCCAAAGCCCGCGCGCAAGGGGCTGCGCAACTTCTTCTCCAACTTGCAGGAGCCGGTGGTCTTCCTGGCCTATATGCTCCAGTTCAAGCCGGGCAAGGCGATGGAGACGGTCGGACGCTTCACCATCAACACCACCCTGGGCGTGGCCGGCCTGTTCGACGTGGCGAAGCGCAAGCCCTTCTTCCTGCCCTATCGGCCCAACGGCCTTGCCAATGTGCTGGGCTATTATGGCGTGGGGCCGGGCCCCTATATGTATCTGCCGATCGTCGGGCCGACGACGCTGCGCGACATTGTGGGGGATACGGTGGACAAGCTGGTCGTGCCCTTCGCCGTCGGCAAGCCGTTCAACGAGCCGAAATATGTGATTCCCGCGACGATCCTGAACCAGCTGGGCGAACGCGCCGCCTTCGACGAGACGATCCAGCAGATTCGCAGCGAGGAAAATCCCTATGCCTATTATCGCGAGCTGTATCTGAAACAGCGCAAGGCGGAGATCGAGGCGCTGCACGGACGCACGGTGGAGGAACCGGTGACGCCGGTCTATGGGCCGGGGCTGGGGAAGGCGCCGCCGCCGGAAACGGTCCCTGCGCCGGAGCCGATTCCCACCCCCACCCCATAATCGTCATTCCCGCCTGCGCGGGAATGACGGGGGTTGGAGAGAGCGTAAAGCCTCCTACCGCCCCAACAATCCCCGCGCCTGACCCGCGATCTCCGCCAGCATCGCGACATTGGGCGTCGCCGCCGTCTTGGCGCGCTGGACGAGGGCGCGGAACTGCTGGATGCGGGCGCCCCTTTCCTTCAGCCATGCCTCGACATGATGGGCGATGTCCTTGCCCGTCCCCTGCGCCAGGAAGTCGAGCCGCACCTGCTGCATGTCGCGCGCCACGCCGGAGATCAGCAGCCGCTCCCACGGATCGGACGGCGCCATGCGCGCGGCGGTGGACTGCACCCAGTCGATGCCGACCGCTTCGCCCAGATGGGTGAAGGCGCGGGTCAGGGCGACTTCATCCACCGACAGGCGCCCGGCCAGCGCGGCGATGCCCACCGCGCCGTCCAGCTTGAACAGGCCGGCGGTCCGGCGGGTCAGCGCTTCCGGCGCGCCCAGCGAGAGCAGCCGGTCGGTTGCGGCCGTGACCCGGCGCAGCGCCTCGCTGGTGAGCAGGTCGTCCACCTGCTTCGCCAGCATGCCCACGCCCTTGGCCAGCGCGCCATGGCCCGCCTGCGGCAGCGTGCCGGACGGCAGGCTGCGCAATATGTCCGCGATCTGCGCCCGCATGCCGTTGGCGATGTCCCCGAACAGGGCGAGCCGGGCGGCTTCGGACATCTCCGCCGCGTCGATGTCATCCCATAGCCGGCGGATGTCGTAGAGCCTTTCCGCGATCAGGAAGGCGCTGGCGAGGTCGGCCAGCGAGCAGCCCTCCTCCTCCGCCAGTTCGAACGGATGGATCAGGCCGAGCCGGTTGACGATGCGGTTCGCGACCTTGGTGGCGATGATCTCCCTCTTCAGCGCATGGGCGGCGATGGCGTCGGCCTCCTTCTTCCGCATCGCGGGCGGGAAGGCCTGGGCGAGTTCGTCGTCCATGCTGGGGTCGGTGGCCAGGTCGCCATGCTCGATGGCGTCCTGCAAGGCGAGCTTGGCGGTCGACAGCAGCACCGCGAGTTCAGGCCGGGTGAGGCCCAGCCCCTCCTGACCGCGCCGCAGCAACTGGTCGTTGGCGGCAAGCCCTTCCACCTGCCGGTCGAGCCGGCCCGTCTCCTCGAAGGTTTCGATCAGCCGCACATAGCTCGCCAGTTCCGCCGCGCCGCCCGCCTCCGCGATGGAAAGGCCGAGCGCCTGGAGGCGATTGTCCTCCAGCACGATGTCGGCCACCGCGTCCGTCATGCCGACCAGCAGCCTGTTGCGGTCGTCGAAGGAGAGGCGGCCTTCCGCCATTTCCTTGTTGAGCGCGATCTTTATGTTGACCTCATTGTCCGAACAGTCGACGCCGGCCGAATTGTCGATGAAGTCGGTGTTGATCCGCCCGCCGCGCAGGGAGAAGGCGATGCGGCCCGCCTGGGTGACGCCCAGATTGGCGCCTTCGCCCACCACCTTCACGCGAAGCTGCTCGGCATTGACGCGCAGGCGGTCGTTGGCGGGGTCGCCCACATCGCCATGGCTCTGTGCGGCGGCCTTCACATAGGTGCCGATGCCGCCGAACCAGAGCAGGTCGTTGGGGCTTTTCAGGATCGCGGAGATCAGCGCCGTCGGCTCCATTTCGGCGTCGGTGACGCCCAATATCGCCTGCACCTCCGGGGTGAGGCGGATGCTCTTGAGGCTGCGCGGGAAGACGCCGCCGCCCCTGGAGATCAGCGTCTTGTCATAATCGTCCCAACTTGAGCGCGGCAACTGGAACAGGCGGTTGCGTTCTTCCCAGCTTTTCGCCGGATCGGGATCGGGGTCGAGGAAGATGTGGCGGTGATCGAAGGCGGCGACCAGCTTGATCGCCTTCGACAGCAGCATGCCGTTGCCGAACACATCGCCCGACATATCGCCGCAGCCGACGACGCGCACCGGCTCGCTTTGCACGTCGACGCCCATTTCCGCGAAATGCCGCTTCACGCTGATCCACGCGCCCCTGGCGGTAATGCCCATCGCCTTGTGGTCATAGCCGTGGGAGCCGCCGCTGGCGAAGGCGTCACCCAGCCAGAAGTCGCGTTCCAGTGCAAGGGCGTTGGCGACGTCGGAGAAGGTGGCCGTGCCCTTGTCGGCGGCGACGACGAAATAGGGATCGTCGCCGTCGTGGATGACGACCTGCGCCGGGTGCTTCACCTTGCCCTTGACGATATTGTCGGTGACCGAAAGCAGGGCGCGGATGAAGATGCGGTAGCTTTCCGTGCCTTCCGCGAACCAGGCGTCGCGGTCGACCTGCGGGTTGGGAAGCTGCTTGGGATAGAAGCCGCCCTTGGCGCCTGTCGGCACGATGACGGCATTCTTCACTCGTTGCGCCTTCATCAGGCCCAATATTTCGGTGCGGAAATCGTCCCGGCGGTCGGACCAGCGCAGCCCGCCGCGCGCTACGGGCCCCGCGCGCAGATGGATGCCCTCGACGCGTGGCGAATAGACCCAGATTTCCCGCCATGGCAGCGGCGCGGGCAGGCCGGGGACCTGCGCGCTGTCCAGCTTGAAGGCCAGCGCCTCCTGCGCGGCCGGGCTGTAGAAATTGGTGCGCAGCGTCGCGGTGATCACGGCGCGCAGCAGGCGCAGCACGCGATCCTCGTCTATGGCCGTGACCTTCTCCAGCCCCGCCTCGATCGTCTGTTGCGCGGCGGCGGCGCGCGCCGGTCCATCCTTGGCCTCCGGATCGTGCAGCGCCTCGAACAGCTCGATGAGCTGGCGGGCGATGCCCTGCTCACGCCGCAGCGTTTCGGCAAAGGTCGCCATGCCATAGGCCATGCCGGTCTGGCGCAGATAGCGGAACAGTGCGCGCAGCAGCACGACCGATCGCTGGTCCAGCCCGGCGGTGACGATCAACTCGTTGAACCGGTCATTCTCCGCCACGCCTTCGGTGACCTGCGCGATCGCTTCCGTCACGATGTTGGCGCGGGCGATCACGGTTTCGGCATCGCCTCCCGCCGGCAGTTCCAGGACGAAGCGCTGGACATGGCCCAGCGCGCCCGCCTGTCCCCTGGCTTCGACCGCCGTCAGCATCTCGTCGATCACGCGGAAACCGAAATTCTCGAAGGCGGGGACCACTTCGGACAGGGCGATGGCGTCATGGCTGTAGAGCTTCAGCCGCAGCCGTTCGGGCGCATCCTCTTCGTTGCGATAGATGCGGATCGACTTGTCGCCGGGGGCGGACAGGCTGTGCAGCAGGCGGATGTCGATCGCCGCCTCGGCCGGGCCGGCGCCGTTTCGATAGCCCATGGGAAAGCCGGGGGCGTAGCGCTGCGCCAGCGTCGCGGCCCGGCCGGCCTCCTCGCTTTCGGCCAGCGCCTCCTCGACAGCGGGCAGCCAGCCGCGCACCATTTGCTTCAACTGCCGGTCGAGCGGCTGTTCATCGGGCACCACGCCGCCGTCGCGCAGGTCGAGCGTGATGCGCAGCAGCGCCAGGCCGCTTTCCTCCAGAGCGATCGACCAGCTCAGCACCGGGCCGTTGCAGGCCTGGCTCAGCATGTCCTGCACCGCGACGCGCCGCGCCGTGGTCAGCTCCTCGCGCGGCAGCCAGGCGAAGGCATAGAGATGGCGGGCCAGCGCACTGGTGCCCAGCACCAGTTTCGGCCGCGGCCGGTCGGTCAGCGACATGAAGGTCAGCACCAGCCGCTCCAGCGTCTCGCGGTCGAAGCCGATGAGGATGTCGTGGGGCAGGGCGGTCAGCGCATGGGTCAGCACCTTGCCCGCATGGCCGTGCGGATCGAAATCGAACTTGTCCATCAGCGCCGACAGCGCAGACCGCAGCAGCGGCACCCTGTCGGGCGTGGTCGCCAGCCCGGCGCTGGTCCACATGCCGGCGTGGATGGACAGCGCCGTCACCTGCTTGCCGTCCCGGACCGGCACGATGATCAGGTCCAGCAGGACGGGGCGGTGGACGCGGGAGAGGCGGTTGGACTTGATGATCAGCGGCGTGCGCTTGCCTTCCTCGAACCAGTTGAAGGCCGCCTCCAGCGTCGCGGGGGCCAGCAGGGGCTGGTCGCGCAGGCCGCAGATGCCGATGCCGGCGTCCGCCTTTCCGTCGCGGTGGCGAACCTCATGGCCGATCTGGGTGAAGTGGCGGGCCAGGAACCAGCGCAGCAGCGCCGCCCCTTCCTCGTCGGGCACGGCATCGGCATCGGCCGCCATCGCCTCCCGCATCTTCGGCCAGTCGGACACGGCGGCGCGGACGTCCGCCAGCGTTTCCTCCAGCGCCTTTTCCAGCGCGCGGCGGGCCTTCGCGTCGGCGCGGTCCGCCTCGATATAGATCATCGATTCCCGGCGCGCCCCGGCGGCTTCATTGTCGAGTATCGCCTTCAAATGGCCGTCGCCGTCGCGCTCGACCGACAGGACGGGATGAAGCAGGCGATGGATGATGATGTCGGCGGCGGCCAGCGCATTGGCGATGGAATCGACCAGAAAGGGCATGTCGTCATTGACGATGGCGATCCGCATGTAGCGCCCCGTCGCGCCTTCGCCCAGCGTTTCCATGCCGATGGCGACATGGCCGGGCCGGCGGGTCGCGGCGGTGCCGGCGATGAAGGCCGCCGCCGCCAGCATCGCCTTCTGGTCGAATCCTTCGCTTTCGCCGGGCAGGGCGCCCCGAGCCAGCGCCGCCTCCAGCGCTTCGCTTATGCTGTGGTCAACTTGCCTCGATTCAGCCAATGCCGTCATGCGCCTGCCTCTTGCCCGCGGGTTCAGCCCCGCTTCTGTGAACGGAGAAGGCGCCGGAGAACCGCCACGCGACTTCTCAAACCGATGCCGTCCACTATGCGCCACTGCGTCTTGAGGCTCAACCCAGGATGGGAAATAAAGTTACGTAAAATTGAAATAATATGATGCAGCGCAGCATGGGACGAACGCCCTGGAGAGTAAGCCACGAAATCGGCCCATGATCCCGTTCTGTCAATCCGGCGCGGCCGTTTCTGCCGATGGGAGGGGCCTGGGCCGCGATTAAGGATGCGCCCCGGTTGAATGCACCCTGCTCCCGCGCGGGAGCAGGCCGGGCGACAACGCCTAATTCGCAGCGGCGACGATCGCCCTCTGGCCGATTTCCGACCCTTCCGGCAGCGCGCCGACAATGGCGAGCGATCCGTCCTTCTCCCGCCGGGCGATGACCACCGCCAGCCCGTCGCCATCGGTGGCGACAGTGAAGGGATCGAGCGCGGCGGCCGCCTTCATCGCGGCGCGGGCGGTCTGCTGGCGATCGGGCTTGGCCGGGCCGTCGGTGCGGCGCTGGGCGCGTTCGTCGCGGACCAGCGCTTTCAGCCCGCCGTCATAATTGGCGAGATAGTCGCCGAAGCTGCCCAGGGCTATGCCGTTGGCGCGGGCATGATCCAGCGCAGTGGCATATTCGGTGATGCGCGTCTTGTCGTAGCTGGAGCCGAAGACCAGCTTCACCACGGCGGTCATCGGCGCTCGGGCCTGGACCTTGAGGCCGCTATTCTCCAGCAGTTCGGCATATTCCTCCGGCCGGGCGAGCGTAACCAGCGCGAAGTCGTAGCTGAGCCCGATGGCGCGATAGAGCGCCGCATGGCTGCGGGCCTCGCTGGTGCGCGCCTGCTCCGCGCTGTCGCGGGCGAGGGCCAGCCAATCGGCCAGCGGAGCGTCCTCGTCAGGGCTTTCCATGCCGCCAAGGTCGAGCGTGTCGAAATCCTCGACCGCCGGACCGTCCGCCCAGATCGGCGCGACCGGCGGCGCGGCGGGGCTGGAGAGCAGGGCGGCTTCCACCTCCCGGTCGATCTCCGCCGTGACGGCCTGGCTCGCCGCTTCCTTCCAGTTGATGACGCCGAAGACGAAGTCGATCGTCTCGTCATCGGAGGAGAAGGGCATCAAAATGCCGCGATAGAGGATTTCCGCGTCGCGCTGGTTGACGAAGCCGGCCTCGAACCCGATCGGCGCGGCGTTGGCGATGATCTGGAGATAATGGTCGGTCAGCCGCGACAGCAGCGAGCGGGCGGGGACGTCGTTGATATACTGGATGGGCCCGTCGATCTCGCACTCTTCGCGCAGCGCGGTGCCGAGATAGACGATGGCGGGATTCTCCAGCCCGGTGCTGAAGTCGAGCAGGACGCTGAAGGGGCCGAAATCTTCCAGATCCTGGGGCGCCAGATCCTCAATGGACGGCAGGCTGCGGTCGCCCAGCAGGGACGCCCAATAATTATAGGCACGCACCTGCATCCGGCGCTCATCGGCGCCGACAAGCGGCGGCGTCTCGATCGCTGCATCGTCGGCCGGGCCGAAATCGTCCTCGTCATCGGCGATTTCATGCCCCCGCAGAGTGTCCATCCCATCGGTCCTTGGTTCAGGTAAAAGCTTTTCCTTGAGAATCGACAGTGCCATTGGATGGTAAAGATGGTGTAAAGGCGGGGTGAAATGATGATCCGAAGCGGTTTGACGCTGGATGGGCATGGCAAATCGCATTTGCCCGCTTGTCCTTCCCGCCAAGCGCTGTTATCTGCCCGCCCCAACGCCGCTTTAGCTCAGTCGGTAGAGCATCGCATTCGTAATGCGAGGGTCACGTGTTCGAGTCACGTAAGCGGCACCAGTTTTCAAGCACTTAGCAGCACTCCACGCCAGTCCGTTCAGGTGAACGGCCGTGGATAAGCACGCGATAAGCGCGGGGAGAAAACTCGCGCTACTGGGTCGAATCCTGTCCCATCAGTTGCTCTAGCCGCCGCGCAACCTCCTTCCACAGCGCCACGCCTTCCGCCTTTCCCTCGCTGGCAAGCTGGCCGATCCTCTCCGCCACCACGACCGGCGCACGGTCGCCATGCTGGCGCAGGACCATCGACGCCATGCCCCATAGCTCCTGATCGCGGGTCATCATCTGGGCAGGATAGAGGAAGGTCGCTAGGCGCGATAGGTTTGCGGCACCGTGGCGCGAACCGATTTTGAGCGAAGGTATGTGTATGATGCCCATACCCTGCGGTCGCGGCGGGGATCAGGACAGGCCGAACGGCAATTTCCACCAACGGTGGTAACTGGATCGGCGTCACAGGCCGTTACACCGATCGGCGGCAACTCCCACCTTTGGTGGAAGCCGCAGTTCTTTCCCGTTCCGGAAAAATCTCCCGTGACGTTCGTAACAGTCTGGGACGTACGTCGCGGCACGGCACCGCGCCGGATCAAGCGAACGAATTTCGCCTGGCTGGTCACTGTCCGCGCTTCGGATAGTGGGACGCTGGCGTTCGGCTTGGTTCACCAAATCGGGGGAACCATCGGCACGTCCCCCATTGGGGATCGTGCGATCACGCCCGGCCGCCTGAAATTCAGACGCTTGGGTATTCCCCAATTTCGGGGAGTATTCCGGAAGCCAGCGGATGATCCAAATTTGGTTCATCGTCCGAATTTCGGACGAAGGGTCTATGTTGCGCATAGGGCGTCAGGGAGTTTGCTGCACAGCGCAGCAAATTCATGACGGTGAGCGCGGACGTTGAAACCTTGAAACTTTTTCATGCTGGGGCCGGATCACCTCCCATCGGACAAGACAGGTGCGTCATTTTGTCGCACCCGTCCAAACCTATGTCGCAGCGTGCGACGTTGGTTTCCTGTGCCATGTCGCGGCGCGTGACATGGGTATGCCCAAAACTGGACACACCCCAAGCGAGAACCGGAAAGCTCGTACCATCGTGCGACATGCTTTGTAGCAGCGCGATCTATAGCAGGGCGCTTAAGGGTGTGCATTGAGCGCGCCCCCATGCGAAGGGTATCACTAATAATGATACCCCTTGCGAGCGAGGAAGAAGCTATGCCCGTCCACTCCAATTTCCAGTCCCGCAGCGCTGATGAAATTGACGCCGCTCTTGTGGCCTTGGCGGCTATGATCCGGGTTCTGGGCGAGAAGGTCGAAATTGACACCGACCGGGCGCATCAACTGATGGTGTCCGCCGTGGCTGACCATCCCAATCTGAAGGCGCGTGCGCAATTGTGGATAAACTGGATGGCGGGCTACACAGACGCGGACGGGGAAAAGCAGTAGCGCTTCAAGAAAGTGATGCAGATCGCACCACTTTTACCGGGTGCAATACCGACCCGTCGATAGACTGGCGATTGCCGCGCTGATGCGATAGGCTGAACCCGTGAGCCAGACGACCCTCTCCATCTTCCTGCACGCGTTCAGCTTCTCTTTCGGGATGTTCCTGATCGCCCGCTATCGCCTATGGAAAGCCGGGCGGAGCAGTATCCCGATGGAGTATAACCCCAAGACCGGCATGTACGAGGCTGACCTGACGCTCAGAAAATGGGAGCGTCGGGCCAAGATCGCTTTGTGGGTGTTTATTGCCTCTGCGTTTGCGGTCGGCGTCCCGCTCTTCCTTAGCTTTGATCCCGCCTTAGTGGCCAAATAGCCAGCCGGGCGTCATGCCCCCGATTGCGCCGCCCATCTGGCCGACGACAGGCTCCAGCAAATTCTGGCGAGTCCGGTAGCGAGCCGTCTGGCCCATCAACGTGTCTACGGCGTCGATAATCGCCGCAGTATCGGGACTGAAAAGGCGGGGCGCCAGATCATTGGCCCGTTTCTCAGCGTTCCGGATGCTGCCAAGGCGGGCGCGATCCTTAAGCGCCGCACGGCCAAAAAATCCAATGGTGGATTTGACCGGGACCTTCATGGAGGCGATGTCCGAAATTGCGTCGAGAGCGTTGACGGCGGCACTGTTGCCGAACGTCTCATCGGCAATCATCCGTTGCGCCGTCTTGCTGTTGCCGAGAATGTCATTGGTGGAACGTGCCAGATTGCGCTCAATGTCGCGCTGGCGCAGCAGGCGGCTGACGCCAGGGAAGTTGTCGCCATAGACCGCCGACAGCCGCTGTTCCGCCGCTGGCGTCCCCAAAATGCCCTCGAACGGGTTGGACGAATAGCGCATATCGTTGGCGCGGTCGTTCAGGCCAACGCGATAGCCAAGTCGCATCTGCTCCATCTGTGCGGGAGAGGAGCGGCCCGCGATAGTCTGAACCTCACGGGGACTTTGCTTCACCGCATCACGACCGGCCGCCAGCGCGTCGCGCAACTCCATTGGCCCCTGATAGGCGGCGCGGGCCTGCGCATAGGCCGGGTTCAACTTGTCCAGTTCGGTGAGGAAGTCTGCGCGCACGCCGTTTTCCGCCCGGCCCGCCGTGGTCAGGTCCAGCTTGCCGGTGATGGGGTTACGATACTGCTCCAGCACGTCATCCATGCCGCGCTTCGCATAGTCGAGCGTTTGCGTGGTGTAGCCGGGCTGTTGAACGGGTGCACCGCCTTCTCGCCCTGCACTGGTAAGCGTCATCGGCACGGTCGGCTCCAGCACCACATTGCCGTCAGCGTCCAGACGGAAGCCCATGGCCGCAGGATCGCGACGTTCGTTTGCCGCGATCGTCCGTGCCTTGCCGACTGCCTGCCTACCGAACGGGGTATTGATGAGCGAATCCAGTGTGGGCGTGCCAATGACAGGGGCTTTGTAGGCCCGCTCATAAAGCGGAGCCGCAGCGGTGCGCGCCTGCGCCAGCAAGTCATCGCTCTGCTGCATGGGATTGGACAGCGGCCCCAGATCACGCTCAACGGCCTGTGCGAAACGGTCGATTTGGCCCAGTGAACGCGGAAAGAGAACATCGCTCGCCTGCTTGACGGCCTGCGGGGAAAAGCGCGTAGCCGATCCGGCAAGGGCCGTCAGCGCAGGATCAGCATCCGCCAGCGTCATGGGGATATTCAGGTCGCGGGCTTCGACCAGGCGATTGCGGATGCCGCCATAGCCCGCACGATCGATCACTCGCGACAAGGTATCGTCCACCGGGGCAGGCCTGCCCGGCAGGCGGGAGACGCCCCGCAGCCCAGCGCCAATACCACCGCCGAGAACGCCGCCCAAAACGGCACCGCCAAGGCGATGATCGTTCTCCTCCAGCGCTCCGCCAATGGCACCTATGCCAACATCGGAAAGGAGGGGGAGCTTGGAACCGACGCCAAGCGCGCCGCCCGCGCCCGCCGTCGCCAGACCGCCCGCAATCTGCCCGATATTGTAGGACCAAGGGTTCTCCCTGCCGATCGCATGCTTGTTGCGATTGGCTTCATAGAGGGCCGTGCCATAGGGAATATCGGTGAACGCAGAGCGACCAGCGGCGATGGCTTCATCCAACCCGCCCAAGGTGACGCCGTTCATTATGCCCGTCGCCGCTCCGCCCACTGGCCCAGCCGCGAGTTGCCCGGTTAGCGTCGGCTCCCGCCGACCCGAAGCAGGAATACTAAGCTGGGTCCGCAGGCCGCGTGCCCGTCCCTCGATTGCGCGGTCAAGGTCGTCACCAAATGCCGGAGCGCCAAAGGCCGCTGCAATGGCGTCCATCTGCTGACGGTTCGCGCCGTTATTGAAAGCGGCCTGCGCCACGGCGGCATACTGTCGGTCCTGATCGGTGGAAAACTCATCACCCCCTGTCGGGTCGACTTCCTGACGGCGTTCTGCTGGGGGCAGAGTGGACTGCGGCAATGCGTAAGGCTGGTCCCGCAGGCTCATGCCGCGCCGACCGATTATCTCCTGATAATCGCGCATCTGCTGATCGTTGAAAGGGAAGGAACCGACGACATTCAGGGGCCTCAAGCCCTCGTCCCCCGCAATCCGCTGATAATCGCGCCGCGCCACGCCGTAGCTCTTGGCAAGCTCCGCCATCTTGGTGTTCATTTCACGAATCAGGCCGTCACGAACCGACTGTGCAAGGCCGCCGCCGTCATAACCCATCTGCTTCTTGATCGCCGCCACCCGCGCATCCCAGAAGGAGGCGCTATCCGCCGCCCCCTGACGCTCCGAATCGCGCACGACCGAAGGCGGGTCCATGACCTTGGCATAGTGATAGAGCAGCGCGTCATCGCCCTTGGGATCAGGGACAGCCTTCAGCCCAGACATGAAGATCGGCACGACGCTGCGATATTGTGAAACCGCGTCCACCTTATCGAACTGTGCGCGAAGGTCCTGCTCACGCTTGGGCTTATAGCCCTCCACTTCCTGCGTGGTACGGGTCAGGGTCGCCACGGCTTGAGGCGCGGCAAAAGGAAGGGTTCCGGCATTGCGCTGGTTGTCCAAATCCTGCCCGCGCTGCTGCACCTGTGAATTGGCGACCTTAGACGGGTTGGGCGCCACGACAGAGGGCGCCGACTGCCTGCCGCCGTCCGCGTAGCCGACCACCCGCACATTGCCGTCCGGCAATTCCTCATAGACCACGCCGTTCTGCGTAAAGCGTCCCATTACATTGTGCCCTTTCGACCATAATAGGGGACGCGCCCATAACCGCGCTGACCCACATGGATGTGATTGCCTTCGTTCAGAATTTCGGTTGCATTCGGGAAGTAGGATCGAGCCTGCTGGTACAGGTCGATCATGCTCTGACCCTGCGCGGGTACGAAGTCGGCCGCGTCCCCTGAGAGGTGCAGCGAATTGGTAACGCCGCCCACCGCTTGGTTGCCAGCCACGGTCCTGCGCCCGCTCGTCATGCGCCCAGCCGAGAAGTTGGCCGGATCAACGAAAGCCGCCGGTAGCGTTGCCGCTACCGCCTCCCTTGCGAGGGTCAGGCATGATCGCGCCGATAGCTGGACGCTCTGTCGTTGCCATGGGGCTAGAGGAGCGCGGGACCTCAACCCAACGCCCGCCGCCCATGCCGTCAGGGATGAAGTTCATCTTAGGCGATGGGTCGTCATAAGCGACGTGCGGCTGTCCGTCTGCGCCCATTTCCATCAGGCTTCCGTCATTGCGCTCCCAGCGGTAAGGCGCGGCGGTAGAGGGCTTGGGGTGCCCCACCTGATAGTCCCATTGGCGCTGCCAATCTTCCCAGTCTTGCTGCCGCTGTAGCTGCCGCAAGCGCTCCTGATAGGCCATTTTCTGGCGCTGCATTTTCATCTGCGCATAGAGACCCGGCTGTCCATTGAATCCGGCCATCGCATCGCCAATCGCGCCAACTATATCCCAGCCTACGCCACCGTTGCCAAAGAACCCCGGCTTTTTCGGCTCCACGCCGGGCAGCGGCGCCATGGGAACAAATTCCGGCCCCGGTCGGCTCTCAGGCATAATGGGTTTTTGCAGCGGCATATCGAGCGGCATCAATGAGATGGGGGAACCCTGATTGCTGGGGAGGCCACCGGCAGGCGGGCCAGCAGGGGAAGCCGCCCCGGCCTGCGCACCAAAACGCGGGACGCCAAAGAAGCCGAGGCCTTGGGGCATGCTATCGGATGCCGGGGTATTGCCGCCCACAGGCAACCCGTCACCAATCCCCGGCGTCGAATAGCCAGGAGGCAAGCCGAACAGGCCGGGCACGCGACCAACACCGTTGAATGCCATCGCCATTATGCGATCTCCTTAGCTTTTTGAAAGATGTGCGGGCCTACCGTTTGCGCCATGAGGTTCAGCCCATCCGCAGCGACTTCATTTCCATCCGATGCCAACCGGTCCAGCAGGGCGGTTGCTTCGGCCAATAGGTCATTGCCGTAGACCGCGCCCTCGCTGTCATAGCCCCAATACTCTGCCAGATAGGACAGCGCGGCGATGAGGATCAGGATGTCTTGAGCTTCCCCATGGCTGGCCGCCAGCCGCGCCCAAATCATCATTTCAATTGCGTGGCCGTGGGCGGCTGCAAATGCGCCTCGCGAGACAGCATCCTTCATCCCTTGCCACGAAAGCATGCAGCCTTGCCGCTGGGCCCCCAGATCGCCACAGGCCGCGCTCCGGATAAGCGGAGATACATCACCAATGGCCGCATTGGGATCGAAGCTGATATTCATGCCGCATCCCTCACTTCCTTGCGCACCGCATGGCGCAGCAGTTCCGATAGCGTGACGCCTTCCCTCTTCGCCTTTGCAGAGGCGGCGGCGAGCAGCGCCGGGTTGATCCGAAAGGCGGTAAGCGATGTGTGTACCTGTTCCCGCATAACTGGCTCCTTTGACGGGTATCAGAATACCACTCATGTTATACAGGAGCAAAGAAAATCGCGGTTTTCTGCCTTGCCCACCGCTGCGACAAGGCAGGCACGGGCGCAGCGCAAATGTCATCCTTGCGCCAGATCGGGACAGCGCCGAGGCCGGACTTGTCAGCTTGCGGGAGTCATGGGAAATTGGGCGCTGGACGACAGGGGGCTAGAACATGAATTGGACAATCGGGGGTCTTCTATCGAGCGTTGCCAATGCTTGGTCCGGAGAACATTGGCTCTACACCCTCGCGTTCTGGATCATCGTCGGCCTAGCCACCTGGGCTTTGTCGCGATCATCAAAGGACCGGGACGAGCAGGACGGCGCATGAATTGGCGGAAAGGCTTTAGGCGCATCGGGCTTGTACTCTTCGCCCCTATCGCTCTGTTATTCGTCATCCTGACGATGGGTCAGTTGCTTGGCGGAGCCATATTCTTGTTGGCGCACTGGCTCGAACTGCTGCTGATATTCGTGCCGCTGATCACAATCATTATGATTGTCCGTTGGGTCGCGGCTGGCTTCAAAATGAGCAGTTAGGCGAATCCAGACCGATTAGGTGATCAGGCCCGCGATCCAGTGGCCCGCCGAAAAAATGCCGATGGCAATCGCCGCAAGAGACAGGCCGAGCAGTATGGCAAACTCAATCAGTGGCCACGGGCTTTCCCGGCGTCGGGTCACAAGATCATCATGCCGGTCTTTCCAGCGGTAGCGATAGCGGCTCATTATTTCCGTGTCTCCTCGCAAACCTTGATCCCGCCCAGCCCAGGGCGAGCTTCGCACTTATACCCGCACTCGTAGTCGCCCCCATCAGGATCGGGCAGCGATCTCAGGCGACCGATCGCGGCGCTCTGGCAAAGCTCGAACGTCTTGAATCCGGCGATCTCTTCATGCTTGGTCAAGTCGTTCGCATCGGGATATATGAAGGCATCCCACTGATCTGGCCTGCTTTCGCAACCGGAGAGGAGGCAGGATAAACCAAGCGCAGCTATTAGCCGGACTTGCTTCGAACGCATCACCGGCAGTCCGCCACCAGCCGCCCACCATTGTCCCAGGCTGGCTTGTAAACTGCCAGCCCGTTCCTCAGCATCTCGCATGCGACGTTCTTCCCACCGACATAGACCTGCGCCACGGTCCTGCCGTAGCGGTCGCGGGTGACAGGCGAGATCACCACGCCCGGCGCGATCAGTCTGGCGAGTTGGGCTTTGCTCTTCTCCGGATCACCCGGCGCGCAGACCCGTCCCTTGCGGCAGTGGCCAGCCATTTCCGGAGCGTCGATTCCCAACAGCCTTACCCGCCCGATCTCGGAACAGCGCAGCGTGTCGCCATCGATCGCGGTGCAGATCGTTGGAGGCTGGTAGATGCTGATGAAGAAGGCAAGGATCATAAGTGCGGGTTGCCAAGTGCTGACGGTCCAAGGCTGATGCGGCAGTTACGCGCGCGCACGCACGCGCACGCGTTATCTGTCCGGCGACCGTGCGCCCCATAGATGTCAACTGCACCACTCATCTCTCCACACCCGCGAACCTAACACCAGCGCCACCGGACAATGACGCTTCGCCATCAGCGATGAACACCACGCCAGCCGCCTCCAGTGCGCGTTGGATCGCGGCAAGGTTGTTCGGCACCGGCACATATTTCCCGGCCTCGTAATTCTTCACGGTGGATAGGCCAACGCTGGCCGACGCCGCCAACTCAGCCTGCGTCATTCCCAAAAGGCCGCGACCGGCGCGACATGTTGCTGGTGTGATCATCAGAGGAGCATGGCATCTTTTTTGGATAACATCAACTAACCGGGTTGACTGTGTGCCGTTATGGGAAGATAACCATTTTAGCTAACGAAGTCCGCTAGCGACCGAGCGGCAAGGCTGCAACCGCGCCACCCGGTCTAACTCCAACCCTGCTTAGAAGGGATTGAAGCTATGCACGAACTACACAGTTCGCGGCGCACTGTCATGCGCGCTCTGATTATCGCACCGTCTCTAATTGCGACACCTGTTGCCAGCGCCGCTACCGGGCTGGTCTGCACCCCGACCACCACACAAGACCCGGCGTGGCTGGGGCTGCTGGACGATGAGCGCGAAGCCTCCTCTGCCTACAACATGGCGCTGGAGGCGGAGGATCAGGCTTACGATCGCTATTTCGCGGCGTCGAAAGCTGCGGAGGCGAAATGGCAGGCCGCATGGGACGAGAAAGCCGGGAAGCCGCATGAATTCATCGACGCCCGGCCAGCCCACGAAACCGGCGATCTGCGCGTGACCAATGGCATTGCTGACCACAATGCATTTTGCGCCCGGATGCGCGCCGAGCGCGATACCTTGGAGGAATCTTGCGACCGGGAGAGCGGCCTTCCCGCTGCTAAAGAAGAGTGTCGGGCGGCAGGGCAGCGCCAAGGAGCAGCTATCCGGGCGATTGTTGCCTATCCTTCCCGCGATCCTGACATCATCGCCCACAAGCTGCGGCTGCTGATTGGCGAGTACGGGGATGACGAAGGCGACCTTACGCCCCTGCTGACCTCCATCGTCGGGGAGGCCTGAGCCATGCACATCGCGAACATTCATCAGGGGGCTTCGGCCCCCACCGATGGCGCACGCCCCTTTGACCCCGCCGAATGGCTGGCCCGCTATGTCGAGCTTGGCGGCGGCTACACGGTCAGCCCCGCATCCGTCTGCCTGCACTGGTCGCTGCGGATCACCGCACAGGAACGGGACGCCCTTGCCCAGCATGAGCGACCGTTGCGGCGCGACCTCACGAAGCGGGAGGCCGTCAAATCCCTCCTGCTTGCCTCCAGCCCAAAGGAGGCAATGCCATGCTGATCTATCGGCAGAACTATTCCGCCCTGGCCCATGATCGCGGTCCCGTTGCGCCGGACCCTGACATCGCATGGATTGACCAGCGCTTGAGGGAGAAGCGCGACCGGAAAACGGATGCCCCCAAGCTGGTTCCCGTCGCGCCTGCGCAGCCCGAACAGCCGCCCGTCACGCTACAGAAGCCCAAGCCGCGCCCAGCCAGATCGCAGCGAAACTATGCCGCGCCGATCCTGATGGAAATTGAGCGCTGGTTGAAGAAAGCAGGAATGCCCGCAAGCAAGTTCGGGCGCGAAGCCGTGGGGGATAGCCACCTTTTGCGCGACCTTCGCAGGGGCCGCGATCCATCCTCCCGCGTCGTCGCTCGCGTCCGGGCCTACATGAAGAAGGAGGACGAGGCGCAACAGCACAAGCCAAGACCGAAGGGTAAGGCGGTCTGTGCGCTCGACCTCATCCCCCGCATCGAAAAGGCCATAGCGGAGCGGGAGATGCTGCCAAGCCGCTTCGGGCGGAATGTCGCCAATGCACCAGACCTTATCGACAGGATCAAGTCAGGGGCAGGCATTCGGCAAGAGACGCGGGAGAAGATCGTCGCCTATCTCGCCAAGCTGGAATGGAGGCCCTGACCATGGCGAGCAAAGCACCACGCGCCAGAGCCTACCAGCCGCGCAGGAACCCCGCCACACGTCGACGCAGGGACAAGCGCCAGCCTCAACCCGTTCCGACGCTGGCGGCCCTCCTGACGGTCATTCCGAGCCTGTCCCGCCCAGAGCTTGGGCGACTGGTTCAACGGATGATCGACCACATGGACGACATGGACAGCGATCCCGATCTTGAAGATGGAGACGTGGATTATTGCCTTGCAGGAGATGACGGATGCGGGGCGGTCGTGATCGATGGTCGCACCTATTGGGGATCGAGCGTCGAGGCGATCAACGACCTCTAGCGATTGCCATCATGGCAACACCTCCGCCCCGGTTCGGAAGGATCGGGGCGTTTCCCGTTCATCGACTGAGCGATTCAATCCGAACGCACTGATTCGAATTGTCAATTTCCGCTCAGGTCACGCCGACAGGATAATCTCCCCATGCGGTACAGCCTTATCATTTTCGCCCTCGCGCTGGGCATCCTTGGCGTCGTCACCGTCGATGCCATGTTCAGCGCCGCCACCAGCATCATGCAGAGCGCGGCGGCGCAGCCGTGATAGCAGACACCCCTGACACAGCCCCGTCTATTCCATCCAATCCGAATCGATGCGGCGGGGGTAAGTGAAAGATGCGACCCGGAGGCTTACAGCCTTCTCCTTGGCCCGGCGGGAAACTGCCGGGCTTTTTTCGTGGGCAAAAGCAAAACCCCGCCTCCGGGGTAGGAGACGGGGCAGCAGGAGCAGAATGACTATAGCAGCGGGCGGGGGCCACATCGATATGGCGCACGATGTATGCCGGTCGGGCCGCCTGCAATTCCGGATTATGTCCTTCGCTGAATGGTAGAATCGGGCGGGGTGGGACATGATGCTCCTCCCTCCCCCTTGGAGGGTCCCGTAGCCCCGCATCGACCCCCTTCATGATGCGGGGCTAATCGTATTTCCACCTCTATTTTAGACGGGCACGGCTAATTTTTGCTACTTTAGCAAAGCGGCGACCGCTCTTTGATAACGGATGATTGTTTTTCACCCGTTATTTTATTCAGCGCGCACCATCGGCAATATCTCCGCTTCCGGCAGCACGCCCACCAATTCGATGCGTGTCACCAGGCCGTCTGGCTTTTGCTGCTCGCGTGCAGCCGCCTCGCTTTTCGTCAGCGTCGGCCCGCCCACAATCTCGATGATGTACGGCCCGGCATCCGCTCCCGACACAGCCTCCAAGGCGCTGATCCGCTTTTCGATATTCCCCACTTCACCCTCCTATCTGCACCGCGTAATCCACAATCTTGCGAATGATCAGCCTATCGGTTGGTGCGATCCGATCATGGCCATAGGCATCTAGCGCCTCGTCTTCCGTCTGGTCGGGCTGTTGGATGATCCGCCGCCATATCGCTGGGCCAATCGGGCTTGCCTTTTCCAGCGCAGCCAACCGGCTTTTAATATTCGACATGACACCCGCCTATTTCAGACGGCAGACCCCTTGAGCGCCCATCGACCGCACCAAGAATATAATCCCATACCGCGCCCCGGTCCGCTGGGTTGCCGCTGTCGGACAGCAGCCAAGCGGAAATGTCAGCCTCTCCCGCAAACACGGCATCCACCCGCTGCGGATCGCTATAGCCAGCCTCCAGCGCAGAGAGCCGCTTATCGAAGTTCGCCATACTCACCTCCTATTTCGCCCTGGCTTCCAACGCCGCGATCCGGGCTTCATGATCGCCAGCCTCCACAATGGATTTGTGCGCCGTCAGCAGCGCCATGACGCGCCCCGCTTCATCCGGGGTGATCTCCCCCGCCGCAACCGACGCGAGAATGGCCGCCGACGCTTCGACCGCATCAGCCGCAGAGCGAACGGCAGGCAGAGCGATCGAGACGGGCGCATCTTTCCGGGGAGGGGCCAGCCTGTCCAGGCACAGGCGAAGCGCAACCATGTCACCCTCCAGCGCCTTTTCGATGGCCTTGCGGGTCAGCGCCTCATGATCTTTGTCCAGCAAAGCTTCGATTGCCCGCGTGATCTTGTGGCGTGCACCGGCAGGCTTTCCGGCAGGATTGCCGCTCACGCCAGGCTTGAATCGTCCGCCCTGTTTCCGTCCTGTATTTTCAGGTTTCTTCGCCATCACCTAACCAGTGCGACAGACCGGCGGACACGTTCGAGGGGAAAACGAATGACTGCACAATCCGGATCTTCGCGTTGGCCCGCGTCACTGCGGCGCTGCGGGGCGCTGCGGGTTCGCTCAGGGAAGTGAAAATTTGCTGGCACCATTATAAGCTCCTCAGCCTTCGTTTGCTGCTCGATCGAGCCAACCGTTCCATGAAACATCCTCGGCCAAGCCCGTGCCCTTGGGCACGGCCGCGTGGCTAGGTGACTGGGAGGAATCGTTGATGTCACGTTGAACTCCACGTTGAACCAGCGTTGAAGTCACATTGAAGTCTGCTAACCTGCGGTCTGCCGTGCTCAGCAGCTCTGGGCGGCCATCCTGAATGATCTCCCGATAGCGCTCAATGTATTCTCGTCCCTCAACATGAAGCTGTTGAAGCCAGCGCGCTGAATTGCTGGTTTTCGCACGGTATCGTAGCCGAGGTACCCCGAAAAGTTGCACCTTCCGCAGTAAGCGTTCCGCAGGCAGCAAAACCTTCGATGTGCACCTGTCCTCATAGAACGCGGCAAAATATTCCTGCTCGGAAGTCGTGTCATCATAGAGAGCGACTGCAGCACGGATTGCGTAGCTGCCTAAGATCGTCTCAAATTCCTGCCAATCGACGCCACCCTGCCGTTCAACTGCAATAGGATGAATCAACAGTGATGTGTCGGACTCATCCTCAGCCAAGTAATAGACCCATTGATCGTGCCCCGCGGGATGGTGTAACAGCGCGGATCCTTGGTAGAGGATCGGACTGGATCAGGCCGCCACGCCGGGCAGCTTGATGAGAGGATTGTCGCTGACTGGCGCGAGACTTTCAAGGCTCATGTATCGGCGGGATACGGCCCATTCGTCCTGCTGTTCGAGCATCAGGGCGCCGACGAGCCGGATCACGGCCGCATCATTGGGAAAGATGCCGACGACGTCGGACCTTCTTTTGATCTCACCGTTGAGGCGCTCGAGAGGATTCGTGCTGGAGATCTGGGGCCAATGGTCCTTCGGGAAGGCGGTATAGGCGAGGACATCCTCTCGTGCGGCGTCCATCATTTCGGCGAGCCTGGGAGCGCGGTCGCGTAGGGCATCGGCGATTGTCCGCCACTGCTTATGGGCCTCCTGAGAGGTCTCCTGGGCAAAGATCGTCTTGATCATGGCCGTGACCGCCGGCCGCTGCTTGGTCGACACATGCGCGAGGGCATTGCGCATCCAATGGATTCGGCAGCGTTGCAGAGTAGCATGGAAGACCTTGCTGGCGGCGGCACGCAATCCTTTGTGATCATCGGCGATGACAAGTTTGACGCCCCGCAGCCCGCGATCGGCGAGAGACCGCAAGAAGCCCTTCCAGAAGGTCTCCGCCTCGGTGGGGCCGGTGGCGACACCCAACACCTCACGGCGGCCGTCGGTGCTCACCCCGACAGCGATTATTGTCGCCGTCGACAGGATCCGACCCGCCTGGCGGGATTTGATGTAGGTGGCATCGAGCCAGACGTACGGAAATTCGCCTTCTATCGGCCTGTTCAGAAAAGCGTTGACCCGCTCGTCGATCTGCTCGACCAGCCTGCTCACGGAACTCTTGGAGATGCCTGTGAGGCCCATGGCCTTCACCAGATTATCGACCGAGCGGGTCGAGATGCCTTGTACATAGGCCTCCTGAATGACCGCGGTCAGCGCCTTCTCAGCGGTACGCCGGGGTTCAAGGAAGGACGGAAAATAGGACCCCTTGCGAAGGCGGGGGATCTCCAGATCAATATGGCCGGCCCTGGTCTCCCAAGAGCGCTCACGATAGCCGTTGCGCTGAACTTGCCGCCCTGAGGGATCTCGAGCCCCATGGGGAGCGCCGGTTAGCGCCTGCACCTCGGTTTCCATCATCCGTTCAGCAGCGAAGGCCAGCATCTCGCGTACGAGATCTGCGTCTGCGCCCTTTTCAACCAGCTCGATAAGCGCCATTCTGTCTGTGGTCATCGTCGTCTCCGATAGGTTCATTGGTTTCGCAACCCGAACTCTACCGAAGATCGGCGATGGCCGCCAAGACAGGGGCCATGTCATTGCTGGGACTTAAGGCTCCGGTCGCTACGCTCCCTGCACCTCAAGCCCCAGCAATGACGCTGTTACACCATGCGATGGGACGCGGCCGACCCATTCAATCAGCCCGGCATCCTTAAGGATGCGCAGGCGATCGAAAAACTCGACAGCATGGTTCTTGCCTGCAGCTTTCTCCTCTGGGGTAGGATCGCGTCTGTGGACATCAAAAGGACCGCCCCAGCTCACATATTCGTTATCATAGGTGAAGACCCAAAGCTGATAGGCGCCAGTTGCCCGAACAGTCTCTCGGTTAAATTTACGGCGCAACCACCTACGATCAACTCCACCCAGCTCGGCAAGGTCCTGAATGCCATACAGATCAACCAAAAGCCTAAAGGCCATTGGATCGCGTGCACGCCTCACTCGTTCTACAGGGGGGCGCTCGCCGTCAGCACCATCGACCAATGTCTTCGGCATCCAAACCATCTGGAGCTTGCGCGGGGGCGGCAATGCGTAAGAACCATCAGGGTGCTGGATAAGATAACCAAGCTGGCGCGCTCGAGCTGCCGCAGCTTTCTGCGAAGATCCAATCGGTTGCTTCCCATCCTGTACCAGATCGACCGTCTGAGACGCCATCCCGCTGATCGGCGGCAATTTCTTCTCGACCGGAATAAGGTCAAGTCGCGGGCGAGCGCCCTTCCTGATCCACGACACGAAACCGGCCTCAACCAACTTATCGATGCAATCGCGCGCTTTCCGCCAGTTCAGCGACGTGCGCCCGTTAATTGCCTCTCGGGACCAAGTCGAAGTACGATTGTCCACACCCGTCCCGGCAGCCAGAATTAGATAGCTCGCAGCTATATCCGGATCCCCGAGAGAACAGACGGCATGATATGTATCAAGATCGACGGCGAAGAAGTTCCCGCGCTTCTTGGCGGGCGTAACTTCGCCTGCCTGTTCAACTGTGTCTGCGTCTTCGTTTGCCATTCACTAACCTCCGGATCAACAGCATCGCCAAGCTACCAGAGTCATGCTTTGTTCGCGATCTCAAATATTCGCTCGAAACCCTACAATAGGTGCGCGTCATGCACCGCTCTCGCGATCATCCGATGTGAAGCAGGCCAGAACCCACACCACCGCACGCTTGTGGCTGGATGGGTTCACCCGGCGCTTACCGCTATCGGCGATCAGGCCCTTGGCCTTCAGTTCCGAAAAGCGGGGCTGGACGGACACGCGATCGATGGCGAGCAAATCCGCCGCCTCTTCCGGAGTCAGCCCGTTGGTGCCACGGCCCTTCACCGCATTGAACACCTGGCGCTGGAGCCTGCCCAGCTTATCGCTGATCGCTTCTGCGGCTTCCCGGCCCGTCTCCGCCGACCCCTTGAAGCCGGGAGTATTGGGATAGACATGGCCGGGAGAGGAATAGCCGCCTGCACGGCTTGCATGGAATTCACGGTCGAACAGATCAGACATTTTCATCTCCCGCGACAGGAGGAAGCCCGGCCCGGTCCAGCAGCTTGGCAAGCCATTCAGCCTGCGCCGGGGTCATGGGCGTTGGATCGACGGCGAGTTGACCAAGGAAGGAACCAGCCTTCCGGGTCAGGCGCTCGCCGCTGTTCAGCAGCGCCACGGCGGCTGCGCTATGGTCGATGAAGGGGGCCATCATGCCTCACCCCCTTCCGCTGTCTGGTCGATGACGGGCCAGCCATGAGCAGCGTGCCGGGCGTCGGCGCAGCGCTTGGCCTCGCCGTGGTGGCGAAATTCAAGGCTGGGCCATGAGACCGAGCGCGGCTCAAAGCTGACGAGGAAGCGGCCACCGATCGCGGCCTTGCTGATGACGATCTGATCAGGCATGGCCAGCGCCTCCTTCGCCGCGAAGGAATGCGCCAGCGGCGGCAGATGCTTCCCGCTCGCGCTTTGCCATGACGACGAGCATACCGCCGATCCCGGCCAGCATGGCAGCATCCTCAAGGCCGATCTTGCCGCGATGATCGGCAAGGAACTGCGCAAGTTGCTGGGCGGAATCGAGCCAGAAGCCCGACACATCCCAACCATCCGGAAGGACAATTTCATGCAGCATGATCGACAGCATTTCCGCCGCTTCGGGCGTGACCAACATGGGATTAGGCATGACGACCCTCCCCGAAATGGAGGGACAGGATCAGGTCGCCAACGCTGGGCGAAACGCGGTGGCGCTGCATCAGCAGTTGCGCCCGCCAGTCTGAACCCTTATCCTTGCTGCTGTCGTGGTTGACGAAATTCGCGGGGCTGGGAATGTGGCGTTCCCGGCCCCTTTTCTTTCCGGCGCTATCGGCGCGCCGTGCCGTCACCAGCGGCATTCAGGCAGCGGCCTGCGAAGTGGATTCCAGAACATGCTGGCTGGCCCACGCGTCCAGGTCCTTGACCGCATAGGTGACGATCTTGGAACCGAGGCGACGGAATGCTGGCCCGGTGCCCTCAATGCGCTTCCGTTCCAGGGTGCTTTTGCCGATGCCAAGATACTTCGCGGCATCAGGCGTGCGAAGATATGCCTGCGTCATAATCGATCCTTCGCCCAGATCATGACCAGCGAAATTGCGTGGTTACGTCTGAGGTCGGATGACGATCTGCTGCCAGAATTTCGGGCTGCGGAGAGGGTAACGGGGTAACCCCCAGGCCACTGGGTTATGCCAAATTGGGGGGTACCCCTATGTCAAACCCGCAGAAAACCGTTGATTGAGGGGTTACCCTCCCTTCATGCTTTGGTCGGAAATTTCCCGGATGAAGGTCGCCATCACCCCATGGGCGGTTTCACCTAAAGCGGTCAGCCCTTTGTCGGGTCGCCACGCTGCTTTCTCCGCCTTCCTATTAGGATCACCGGCATAGGGGTTGCATTGCAGGCCGAAGCGCGGGGCAATCTCCTCTATGGCGCGTTCAACTTCGATTTTCTTCGGCTGGGGGCGCTGTCTGAGTCTGTCGCCAAACTGCTCGATCACCGCCAGCATGAGTTTCATGTAGGGCGATAGGTGCAGCCGTTCGGCCGTCGATGGAACGGCAATTTCTGGTTCGCGGATCAGCGCCAGCCTCGCCATCAGTTCATCGCGGCCTATGAAAAGGAAGTAGCCGCCAATCTGGCCCGCCGAGAATGCAGCGTCGTGCGCGGCCTTTCCGAACCAATGGCCCTGCTCCACCTTCAGCATTCGCCCGGACTTAAGTGTGAACGCAGCAACCCGACTATTACGTAACTCATCTCCGAACCATTCGATTGCGGCACTCACGCGCTTATGAGCATTCCAATTTCCTTGCCATTTTTTAGCCTCACGGTCCCAAAAGGCGTCATCTTCTTTCACCGGACTGCGGGCTTCGGCCCGCACCATCTCGGGCGGCCTTTGTGGCACCAACGCGAGAAGATCATAAAACGACCATTCATCACCATGGAGCGCTTTACCCACCTCTATTAGAGCCTGCCAGCAATAGAGATATTCGTCAGATGCTACCGGCCATGACGAGGCGTCCGACGATATTGGGATATTTAGCAGGCGCCCGCCATAGCAGGACCGAGTAGGGTCTTGCGGAGGCGTGATGCTAACCCCCCTCATGCTTGCCGCCTCGCCAGATCAATGACATTCGCCGGGCTGGCCTGCCGTGCTGCCAGTGTTTTCACCCGCTTGCCCCACGCGGTAAGCGCCTCCGCCTTTTCGTCTTGGAAGCGGTAGACCTGATAGACGCCGACGATCCCGTCGCGGGTGCCGGATCGGTGATTCAGAATTTCCTCTGTGACTTCGACCGGAACGCCGAGCTTCTGACAGCCTACGGCCAGCGTTCGGCGCAAGTCGTGGAAGCGCCAATCCTTTAACTGCACCTTCTCGACATCGCTCCCGGCCGCCTGGGCGACTTCCTGCATCTGCGCTAATATGGTTGCGTCCAACTTGGCCTTTGGTTTCGAGAAGGCGGTTAGGGCCGTTCCACTCGATGACGGGAACACAAGGTCATGGTCATTCTTGATCTTCGGCAGATCGGTTATGATTGCCAAGGCTTCGGGGCTTAGTGGGACAAGAGTTGTCTGGCCGTTCTTTGTCCGCTCGCCAGGGATGAGCCACGTCGCGGCTTTCAGGTCCAGTTCCTTCCATTCCATATGTGCCACTTCGCGGAGGCGCTGGCCTGTCAGGATCAGGAGGCGAATGATGGGGAGGAACGGCCAGCCCATACCGCCCGCAGCCTGCCACACCCCTGCAAGTTCATCGTCCGCAAGATGGCGCTCGCGCTTCGCGACCGTGCCGGGGCGCTGCACATCGGACAGCGGCGATTGCGCGGCCTTATAATGCCTCTTCTCCTTTTCCAGCGCATAGACGTCGATAGCCCGCAGGACATTGTATGCGCGCAGGGCGGTGGACGATCCGCGCTCTCCGATCTGGTCCAGCAGATCGGAAATGTCCGCCGATGCGATGGAGGGGAGGGGGGTAGAACCAAAAGCCGGTTTCAGGTCGCGGGCGATCACGCCCTCATACTCTTTCCAGCGCTTGATGTTCTTCTTCGCATAGCCGCTGATGAAATTGTCCGCGATGGTATCGAAGGCGAGGCGGCTCAACACGACTTTCTGCGCCGCCCTACTCTCCTTCTCTGCCTTCGCTGTTTCGACCTTCTCCCGCTCAGTGTCGAAGGGATCGACCTTGCGTCGTACCTGTTCCAGCAATTCGGATGCCCGGTTGCGTGCCGTCTCCGGCGTCCATGGCGATCCATGCTTCCCGATGGTCACGCGGCGGGTAGGATTGCCGCGTCCGCCGATCCGATATTGCAGGATATAGGACCGTGCGCCCTTGTCCGTCACCATCAGGCCGAAGCCCTTTAGGCTGTCGTCCCATAGGTGGCTGCGCTTGCCGGTCGCCGGCACCGGCACCGCATCGACAGCCCTTTTCGTGATCTTCCCTGTTGCCATGGGCTTATCTCCATCTGGATAAGCACAGGAATATCACGCTGGCGGTTGCATGTGAATACGTCTGAGGACGAATGACGAAACACTACGGGAACACCTAAGAAACAGAAGTGATACGCGATGGCGTATGATTGCGCTTGACTATACCGAACCTCTTATTCGTAATGCGAGGGTCACGTGTTCGAGTCACGTAAGCGGCACCAGGAACGCCCCTCCAAAGGGGCCTAAACCCTCGAAAATCAGCCAAAAATTTGGTATGCTTGAGCATCGGCTTTCCGGTGAAGCCCCCACGCGTCCACCTGCATCCAGGTGATTTGGGGGCCCCAAATCCGGGGGCCTAAATGACATGCTTGAGTCGAGGCCCCCAGATGCTGACTGCAGTTCAGATCAAGTCCCTAAAGCCCAGGGAAAAAGCCTATAAGGTCGCCGACGGCGCCGGGCTCTATCTCCTGGTCAACCCCAATGGCTCGCTGCTCTGGCGGGTGAAGTTCCGCTTTCACGGCATCGAGAAGAAGATGGCGCTGGGGCGCTATCCCGACATAAGCCTGCGAGAGGCGCGCGAGAAGCGCGACGAAGCCCGGGAATATCTTGAGCAGGGCGTCGACCCTGTTGCGCACAGGAAGCAGGAAAGGCTGAAGGCCGAGGCTGCGGCCCGCACGACCTTCCGGGTCGTGGCGGACGAATTCATCGCGAAGATGGAGATTGAGGGCAAGGCCCCCGCCACGCTCAAGAAGATGCGCTGGTTTCGCGACGTGCTGGACCCCAAGATAGGCAATCGGCCCATCAAGGATATCACGGCCCATGAGTTGCTCAGGGCGTTCAAGCGGTTCGAGCAGAAAGAACATTATGAATCTGCCACTCGCGCCCGTGCATTTTCCGGCCGCGTATTTCGTTATGCGGTGGCAACCTTACGGGCGCAGCACAACCCGGCTGACATTCTGCGTGGTGCGCTGGTCAGCCCAAAGGTAAAGCATCATGCCGCCATCCTGAAGCCGGAGAAGGTTGGCGAACTGCTGCGTGCGATCGATGGCTATGGCGGCAGGATTGAAACGCGGTTTGCTTTGCAGCTGGCCCCGCATGTCTATCTCCGTCCTGGCGAATTGCGGAAGGCAAAGTGGGACGAGATTGATTTCGAGGCGGCGATTTGGCGCGTCCCTGCCGAGCGCACGAAGATGCGCAAGCCTCATGTCTTTCCCTTGTCGAAGCAATCGCTCGATCTGCTGCAGGCTCTCCGGGCTTTGGGAAACCGGGGTGACTATCTGTTTCCTGCCAACAGTACATGGCTCAAGCCGATCTGCGAAAATACGCTGAACATCGCCATCCGGCGCATGGGCTTCACGAGCAACGAGATGACCTCGCATGGTTTCCGATCCACTGCGAGTACGCTTCTGAATGAAAGTGGGCTCTGGCATCCTGATGCTATCGAAAGGTCCCTGGCGCATCGGGAGGGTCGCGTCCGTCAATGTGGTGTAGAATTGGGTGTGGCCAGCGGGCTGCATTTTCAGGCGGCCTTGGGTGTAATCTGTAGCGGCTGTGCCTCCTCGATCATTGGTGTAGCAAGGGCGGCCATGCCCTCGATCTGCATGTAGCGGTGCTGGAGCTGGTATTCGTCATTCTGCTCCAGCAGGACGGCGCCGACGAGGCGGATGATGCTATCCTCGTTCGGGAAGATGCCGACGACATCGGCGCGGCGCTTCACTTCCTTGTTCAGGCGTTCCAGTGGATTGGTGGAATGTAATTTGACGCGGTGCTGCTCGGGGAAGGTCATGTAGGCCAGCACGTCGTGCTCGGCATCGTCCATGCAGGCGCCGAGCTTTGGCCAGCGGGTACGCAACTGGTCGGCGACCTGGCGCCAGACCTGTGTCGCGGCGGCATGGTCGGGCTGGAGGAAGACCTGGCGGATGGCAGCGGCGACGACGGTGTTCTGGCCCTTGGGCACGTAGGCCAGGGCATTGCGCATGAAGTGGACGCGGCACCGCTGCCAGGTGGCGCTGAGCACGCGAGTGATCGCTGCCTTGAGGCCCTCGTGGGCATCGGAGATGACCAGCTTCACGCCGGTCAGTCCGCGGCGTGCGAGGTCCTTGAGGAAGCTCGACCAGAATGGCTCGGCTTCGGAGGGTCCAATGTGAAGGCCAACGATTTCGCGCTTGCCCTCGGTGTTGACGGCAACGGCTATTATCGCGGCGACACTGACGATCCGCCCGCCCTCGCGCACCTTGAGGTAGGTAGCATCGAGCCAGAGGTAGGGCCAGTCGCCGGTGAGCGGCCGCTTAAGGAAGGCATGGACACGTTCGTCGATATCCTTGCACAGCTTGGACACCGAGGATTTGGAGATGCCGGTCATGCCCATGGCCTGCACCAGCTCGTCGACACGCCGGGTGCTGACGCCGGCGATCCACGCCTCCTGGATCACCGCGACCAGCGCCTTCTCGACGGTCTTCCTGGGTTCCAGGAAGCCAGGGAAGTAGGCGCCGGTCCGTAGCTTGGGAATCCTCAGGTTGAGCGTGCCGAGCCGGGTATCGAGGCTGCGGTCGCGGTAGCCGTTCCGCCAGGTCGTCCGGTCGCCGGAGCGCTCGTGTCGGCTAGCGCCGACCAGGCCATCGACGTCGGCCTCCATGATGATCTGTAATACGCTCTCGGCGATCGTGCGCAGGAAATCTCCATCTCCAGTCTTCGCCATCAGCTCGGCAAGCGGTAGTCTGTCGTCGGTCATCGGGATCAACTCCTCGGTGGGCGTGTGAAGTGTGGTAACTCCACCTTACCGATGAGCCCGGTGGCCACCGAGATCGAAATCGCATGGGGTGGGGCATGCCCCACCCCATGCGATCATCTCAATCTACACCAGAAATTACACCACGAGCGCGGACGCTAACCATCGGGAGCGTGACAGCGTCCGGGCTGCTTATCATCGTGGGGCTCATTGGGACGAGCGGGTTCGCATGGCGCAATGGTGGTCGAATTATCTCTGTCGGTTGCGGGATGGCGCGGAGGTGATCCATCCCATGTTCGGCACCTGAACCTTCTCGGCTACCACTTTTGTGTTTATTGCCAAATGGCGTCTTATGAATTATATCATGCCAAATGGAGGCGCTTATGGCGATGTTGCAGCCGATCGACACTGTTCCGGCCCCTTTCCGGCCGGAGCCGATTTCGCAGGAAGAGGGTGGCGCGCTGTTTCGTTCGGCGCTCAACCTCTTTGCGCGCTGGGGTATCACGGATGAGCAGGCTGCCGTGCTGACTGACATGCCGGTGCGGACCTACCGCAGGTGGAAGGCGGAGGGGCCGGGACGTATCTCGCGCGACGGGCTGGCCCGGCTTTCCAACTTGATGGGCATCCACAAGGCTTTGCGGATCATCTTTCAGGAGCCGCAGCGCGGATATGACTGGATCAAGGCCCCCAATGCCGCTTTTGGCGACGCCAGCGCTTTGCAGGTGATGATTGGGGGTGAACTGACCGATATCATGCGGGTCCGGCGCTATCTCGACGCGGAGCGCGGCGGCTGGTGACGACGGCAGACGAACCGCCGGTCAGCAAGGTCGAATGGGAGGGGGCGGTCAGGATCATCCGCAGCATCTATCCTCCCATCGACCTGTTCGAGGATATTGCCGACCCCGCCGACTGGCCCCTTCTGCTTTCAGCCGAGCAGAAGACGAATCCGCGCATCATGGCATCCGTCGGCAATATCGATCTTGTGCCGTCGGGACGGCGCGTTGGAGGTGCCGGTGCCTCATATCTGATGGCATCGTTCACGCATGTCAGCATCGATCGGCCGAGCCGCTTCTCGGGCGGAGAATTTGGCGTCCTCTACGTGGCACGCTGCTATGAAACCGCGCTGTTCGAGACGATCCATCACCATGCGGCCTTCATGGGCAGGACCAGCGAGCCTGCGGGATGGACATCTCAGTTCCGCGAGATCCTGATGAAGGTCGATGCCGAGCTTCATGATCTTCGTGACGACAGGAAGGAATTCCGGGCCTGCCTTGACGCGGATAGTTATCGAGCGGCGCAGCAACTCGCGGCGCGCCTGCGCGCCGGTGGGTCGAACGGCATTGCCTATCCGAGCGTTCGGCAGACTGGTGGGGAATGCGTCGCTCTCTTCTACCCGGATTGCGCGTCCGGCCCTGTTCAGGGGCGGCATCTGGATTATCACTGGGATGGAAAGCGGGTCGATCTCGTGCGTGATGCAGGAAGCGGCGCCGTCTTCAGGGTCGTCGAGGCAGCATGAACGCCGTCCATGATCGCCATGCACATGCGGCCGAATTGTTGGGCGCACATCCTGACTTCCGTGTGCAGCGACGCCTCATGCCGGTACCGGCGTTCCATGAGGCGGTCCCATTCGTCCCGAGCCGGATTGGCGTCGTGATCGACGTTGAGACAACCGGGCTGAACCACGATGCGGATCGCATCATCGAACTGGCTGTCCAGCGCTTCCGGTTCGACGCACGGGGGCGCATCATCCAGGTAGGCACGCCCCGCGTCTGGCGTGAGGATCCGGCCATGCCGCTGGACCCCAGGATCACGATGCTTACCGGCCTGACGGCGGAAGACCTTGCAGGTCAGGCTATCGACGATGCTGCGGCCGTGGACATACTTGCCTCTGCCGACATCGTCGTTGCCCATAATGCCGCTTTTGATCGACCGTTTGTCGATCGTCGCCTGCCGGCCATTGCCGGCAAGCCATGGGCCTGTTCAATGGCCGAACTGGACTGGCTCGAGCTTGGTTTCGAGGGGCGGGCACTTGCGCATCTCATTTCGCAATGTGGATGGTTCTACGAGGGACATCGGGCCGAAAACGACATACTCGCCCTTCTGTATCTGCTTTCGCACGGAATGCCGGACGGCGACACGATCCTTGCAAAGCTCATTGCTTGCTCGGAGCAGCCAACCTGGCGCGTCAACGCCATCGATGCGCCTTTCGATGCCAAGGATCGTCTGAAAGCGCGAGGGTATCGCTGGGATGCTGCCTTGCGCTTCTGGTGGAAGAGTATCGGCCAAGGGGAGGCAGATGCCGAGCGCGGCTGGCTGCTCAGTGAGGTTTATGGTGGATATGGCGAACCAGCGTTCATACCCGTCACGGCCTGCGAGCGGCATCGATAAACCGTAGGTCGCATTCTTACGCCGAGCGCTCGCCGGCTTCATGCCGCCCAGCGATCAAGGTCCGGAAAAAGCGGCAACGCCGGCGGATTGCCGGGCTCCGCGACACGAGCATCGAATGCCGCGACAGTCAGCCATTCGATGCGCCACTCGACACGGGTAGCATTGCCCTCGAAATGAACGAAGCCGGCACCATCGCGAGCGACTTCCCAACGGCAGCGCATATGCTTGTCGTAGGAGCCCATCAGCAATGTGCCGTCGCTCAGGCCAACCAGAAATCGATCGTCATTTTCATAGGGCACTGCCAACACCGTTTCCACGTCGCCGGTAACCCGCAGGCGGACACTATCCGAAATCGGGGGTGATCAGAACGCACATCGCCGAATCCCTCTTCCCTACATTAGAACAAATAGCGAACATATCGAGCAGGAGAGGAGTCGGCAATGCTGATTATAGACGGATCGTTTCTTCTTGGGGTGGCTGCGGTGCTGACCAGTCTGGCGACGCTGTGGCGGGCCGTAAAGGAGCGAAGGTAGCAAATCACAGTCTGATGTCGGCTGGGAGACAAGGTCCGGCATATGGCTATATTTGGCTTTGGATTCTGTGGGAGTTTCAGCACCGACAATCCGTTTCCCAATTTCCAGTTTTGGCCGATAGGCGAATGTCTGGTTCGGAGCTGGGATGTGGGGATAGCTGCCGTTCGCGCGCGTCGGCTGCCGACCAATGCACGAACCCGCTCCGCGGGAGGGTCGCGTGGGGCACTGTAATGCGGTAAATATGGGCCTTTGGCGGGGCGAGGTTGCCCTTTGAGGTTGGAAGTTCCTTCAGCGAAGAGGAACTTGCCATGACTATCTCGATCCTGCTCGCGCTATGCCGCGATCCAGTCTAAGAGCGAAATGACGACAGACCAACGTATTAGGGTTGGGTCAACAAAGAGGGGCGACGTTGCAACGGCTGACTGCAGAAAGTGACGGAATCGTATTTGGCTACACGTCTCGGAACGCGCGGACTTACAAGTCCATGAACTATCATCGTCAAAGAATTAAGTCCGGAAAAACGCTATGGGCTAAGACAGTGGCAGTTTCTGAAGAGGCGGATTTCTTCGATACGAGCGATGATAAAATCTGGCAATGCGACCAAGATAATCACTGGTGGATTTCCCATAACGCCTCTCTCATCGTAGGAGAATCCGGCGAGCGGGTCGCCTTTTTTCCTTATTGTGGCAATCATCCCGGGCCTTGGCACGGCTACCCAGTGTCGCCTTCTAATGACGAGCATTATGAGATCCCAGAAGAGATTATCTCAATGTGGGAAGCAGGCGATGAACCGCAAATTGACGAGCTGATCGCTGGACGCATCCGGAAGGGCAAAATATGAGACGGAAGACGCTCAGTCTGCACGGATCATACGTTGAGTGCTACCTATATTTCGATTTTGCATGGCTCATCTCGAAAGATGGCCTGATTCGCGCTTTCGATATTGAAGAATTCTGTAACAAGCGACTGAATGGAAGTGGCAACGCTGCCGGCAAACTGTTCGCCGACAACCGCAGAATTGTTCTCGGCAGGCCGGATCAGGAGATTGATCGCCTACTAGAAGTAGATTCAACAATTGATGTCAGCGAAGATGACGTCGAGCGGTTTTCTTACACTTTCGACAGAAAAATTGATTTTAAGTCAGTCCTAGATATTCGTTTTTATTATGGCCGAGCATACTTAAGCACCGAGAAGAGTATTCATCAGTTTACAGCGCTTGACCGTGACAATCTGGAATTTGGCGGTATCGGGCGCACTGCCAGAGTTTCACTTAATCAACGACGTGTGTCGGATTTGGCCTGTCGGCAGTTTCGATGCCGTTATGGTGCAGTCAGCGCCGCGTGCGGAAAAAACGGTGGACTGATCGCGTTTGGGACGAGCACAGACGAAAGCGGTTGGGAAATAGCGTTCCAAGAGTTTGCTTCGCAGTCGTATGGCATCGAATTGAACACGGATGCCATTTCGAATCTGCGGACGCCCACTCAAGTAGAATTCTACCGCGCAAAATCTGGACGTGCTGCTTTGGCCGTGGAAAACAGGTTTGAAGCTGAAGAAAGCAAACAGGATAATGTCGAGCTGATGACGGTCAGCGGGTTGGATTACACAGATCAGTCGGCACTCTTTAAAGAGTTAATCGAACATGCCGGGTCATCCGCTAAACGGGTATTTCTGTTCAAGAGCACCATCTGGGTGGAGTTCCAAAACGGTACCATCAAGCGTTTGGCTGCTACTGATAGAGATCAAATTGTAGAAATCCCTCGGGAGCTAGGAAGCTTCACAGCGCCGGGCCGCGTTTTGTCAACGGATAATACAAAAATGGGCGTTGTCGTTGAAAGCGACGATAGCGTTTTCCTCCGCCGACCGAAATTATGGGTAACCTTGGTGAATGATCAAGTGCATTCGGTGCGGGGCTACATGAACTCAAAGCGCTATCAAAATATCGTCACCGCTGTCAGGCGTGAATGCGTCGAGTTGATTGCTCTGGTCCCATGAGACGGGCCGCTGTTTAGCGGAAGATCGCGGAGCTCGAGCAATCAGATAACTTCGAGCTGAAAAGGTCGAACGCGGCGTGTGGCTCAGGTGGAACCATCAACGATAGCGATGGCGCTCTCTCTGTTCGCCATGACCGAGGTCACAATTTGTGGCCCAGCGAGCCCACGCTCGACCTGCTGCCTTGTGGATTGAACACCCGCGACATCTTTATACCCGGCTTTCACCTCGATAGGATCATGTTGAAAGCCCGAGATTATTAATGAATCCGCTTCCTGTGCCCCTCCAGCAGTGAGATTTTATGCCGACTGAACCGTCCGATCAAACGATTGTGCTGAGCCTATTGCGGGGCGCCGTTCCAGAAAAGGCCGATGAGCTTTGCCGACTGTGGGCCGACCATCAACATTCCGTTGAAGTCGCCCCGAGCGGCGCTGGCCTGACATTGAACGCGACCAGCAAGCGGATCAAATTTGACACCAAGACGGTGGATTTCTTCTGGCTATTGGGTTTCGCCGCCTGGCACGCAATCGAGGTCTACGCCCCCGCGCTGATCCTTGTCACCAGTACCGGCGTATCGATCGACGCGGCGCTCAAGGCTGATCACGGCCGGGGCCAGTTCGAGTTCGACTTCAAGCAACGCATCGCTGCCGCCCACAGTCTCCGGGCGGCGGGTAGCACCGCCGCCATCCAATGGCCCGAAGACATTCCCATGCCGACCGCTGACCGCGCCAGCCTGGGCGACGCGCGAGCGATGGCGGCCTCCGACCTTGTCGGCCTGGCCTTCGCCTTCGCACTCCTTCACGAGCTGAAGCACGTCATCTTCCGCGCGGCCGGTAACGCACCCGAGGAAGGCTATGAGGAAGAGTTGGCCTGCGACACGTGGGCGCGCGAAACGATGACGAGCAACTTGGCCGAATATGCCCGCGACAACGGCCACACCTTCGCGCAGGTCGCTCAGAAGCGGGCCATGGGCATCGCCCTCGCGGCGATCATCGTCCACGCAATGACACCCGTCCATGCGCAACGGGGAAATGCCGACTACCCGCCAATCGGAGAGCGCATCCGAGCCATGATCGACGGCCATGGCCTGTCAGAAGGATCTCCCTTCTGGACCTTCACCGCCTGCCTGCTCATCGCGATCATGCGCCAAGAGAGCCGACCGCTGGACCTCGTCGCGACATCGGACAAGGCAGTGGTCGAAGGCCTTCTCGACCTGATCGGCTGAGGTGGACGCGAGCGATGCCGGTCTATTTCATAGGCGAAGAGGACAGCGGCTATTGCCGCATCAAGATCGGCGTCGCCAAGGACATCGAAAAGCGTCGCGGCAACCTCCAGACTGGCAATCCCTCCGCTATCCGTCTCCTCGGATGGATCAATACCGAGGAGACGTTCGAGCTGGAACGTCGCCTGCATCGTCACTTCGCAGCGACACGGGTTCGCGGCGAGTGGTTCGCGCTCGAGCCGGCAGACATCCTGCCAATCCTCATGCGCGCCACCAGCGACGGCTTTGTCGCGAAGAATGCCGACGCCTTTCAGATCGTCGGGTACGATCGCGATGCCGTCCCTGAATATCTCGGCGTCTGGGAATGGGGCGATCTCGAAATCGACGAGTGTTGCCCCTTCTGCGGATGTTTTTGCGGCATGGCCTTTCAGGATGCCTCGCAGATGTATCATTGCATCAACTGCGACGCGCTCACCGACTTTTCGGAGCTGAGCCGGCGCAACGACGAACCGGAGGACTGATCGATGGTGGAGAAGCCAAAGAGCGCAAGCGAAGCGTGGCTGGAGGCGAGAGCCCCGGGGTTTCAGGATCTACCCAACGACGATCGCCGAGCGATCTTCGACTTCGCCTTCCTCTGGAGCCTGTTCGAGGCCGAGATCATGGAAGCGAACGCCCGCGTCGATCGCATCACCGAGAAAGTCGATGCCTGGGCGGGCTCCGACATGCTGGGTGCCGACCTCTATGACGCGGAGCTGGCATACTTTCGCGACCGCTATTTTGCCAACGGCGAGCTGACCTACCACTATCCATTCCTGGACCTGCGCAAGTACGACCACCCCGACCTTGTCGAAGCCGTCATTCGGGGTGCGAACAACGATCCGCGCGACCGCATTCTAACCCTGCTGATGATCGTCTGGCGCCTTCGCAACAATCTGTTCCACGGCGCGAAATGGGCCTATCAGATCAAGGGTCAGCGCGATAATTTCACTCAGGCGAACGCCGTCCTCATGCGCGTGCTCGAACGCCACGGCGGGTTAGCCTGATTTACGCTTTTGTGGGCTTACGATTTTGAGTGGCAGGCCTGCGAGAAGGCTATCAAGGAGAGGGACCGGACGTTGATTGAGGCACCGATAGACAGCATAACCGAGGAGCATCTGCAGCGGCTTCTCGGCCGCCCTGAAAACAGGCGCCTGGACTTCAAAGCGGACCTGCCTGACCCCAAGGAAAAGAAGGAATGTAACGGCATGATCGCAGACATCGTCGCCTTCGCAAACAGCGAGGGCGGCGACATTATCTATGGGATCGAGGAGGAGGACGGCGTTGCTGCCCGGATCAGGCCGGTCACGCGCACCATCAGCCTCGATAAGGTGATCCAACGAATCTATAGCTGGGCTCAGGACAACATCGACGTTCGACTGCCCGCGTTCCAGGTGCATGCGGTCCCGCTGGCGCCGAAGCCAGGCGAAGCCGAGGATAAAGCTCCCGGCGAGGCGCTGGTCATCAGGGTTCCTCCGAGCCTCCTGGCCCCACACAGGAGCACGATGAACGGCACGAGTCGCTTCATGGGCAGAAACAGCCGGGGGAATTTCGAGATGGATACGACGGAGTTGCGCGAGGCGTTCGGCGCTGCCGCCGCGATCCCCGAGCGCCTCAAGGCGCTGCACGACGAGATGCTGTCGCGATGCGAGCGCATCCGCCTGCCCTTCACGCCGCCAAAGAATGATCCGCGCCTCATCGTCACCGTCGCCCCGCTCTCTGTGTTGCGGCCGAACCAAGACATAGAATTTGCGCGTGTCGATGCTAGTGTTCCGGTCTCGCCCGGCGGTCAGTTCGGCCAAGTCCACGATACGCCGAGCCTGGAAGGCTACATCATGCACCGCGCCCATCCGCGAGAGCCGCAGAATCCTCGTTCCGCGATCTCCTGGGCGATCTCACACCGCAAAGGCTATATCGATCAGGGGTGGAGCATCACCGATCTACACGCGACCGATGGAAAAACGATCTCCAAGGACGCTGTCGACAGGACGATGTGGGCCGCCGTCAGCGGTGCAGTGATGAAGCTGAAGAGTTATCGCGTCGAAGGTCCGTGGGTCATCATGGCAACCGCGTTTGCACGGGATGATCTTCCCATGCGCCTAATGATCGAGGAGCTAACCCGCACAGAAAGCCGCACCGTAACGTTGAATGAACAATCGGTCATTCTCACGGACTTTCAGCATCGCCTGTGGACGAAACTCGTCGCCCGTCAGCGATTGGCCGTAGCCGCCCCAACTTCAGCGGGCAAATCTTTCGTGCTTCAGAATTTCCTCGCGAAGAAACTGGACGAAGGCGACCTCCGCACGGTAGCCTACATCGTCCCGACGCGAGCCCTGATATCACAGGTATCGCGGGACCTGCGCCGATTGCTAGCTGCAAGATCCAACGATGGCTATACCATCGATGTCGTGACCGTCCCGGTTGAAAGCGAGATGGCACTGCCGAGCCGGGCCGTCTACGTGATGACCCAAGAGCGACTGCAGCTGATGTTGGCCCAACACGCAGCGTTCTGCGCCGACATCATCATCGTCGACGAGGCTCACACAATTGCGGAAGGCTCACGTGGCATCTTGTTGCATTGGGTGCTTGAGGAGCTTCTCGGCAGAGCGCCTCAGTCGCAGCTGCTTTTCGCAAGCCCAGGGGTTCGCAACCTCGACATCTTCGGCCGTCTCCTCGGCCTCTCCGATGTCGAGCCCATGCCATCGCGCGAAGCAACCGTCGGACAAAATTTCCTTGCCGTTCGCGTCGAGAATCCTCAAACCGGAGCGATAGCAGTTTACCTGCGCGAGCGGGGGATGCAGCCCACTTTAATCGCTAGACGAGAACTCGGATTGCGAACGGTCACGCGGGCCGAAAAGCTGGTCAATTCCGCATGCTTATTTGGCGCCGGTTCGATCAACATCGTTTATGCCAATGGCCCTGGAGATGCCGAAGACATCGCCTTGCGGCTCTCGAAGCGCTTCGAGGGTCGCAGACCAACTCCAGCTCGGGAAGCGCTGGCCGACATGATCGCAGAGGCGGTGCATGGCTCCTACGCGCTTGTCGATTGCGTACGCAAAGGCATCGGCTTCCACTATTCGAACATTCCGACACAGGTTCGTGAAGCGATCGAGAAAGCGGTAGCAGGTGGCGACATCGACTATCTAGTATGCACCAGCACCTTGCTGCAGGGCGTTAACCTCCCCGCAAAGAACATTTTCATGTGCTACCCGAAAAAAGGAAAGCACTCGGCCATCGCATCGGTCGATTTCTGGAACCTGGCTGGTCGAGCTGGGCGCCTTTTGAAGGAGTATCAGGGCAATATTTTTCTGATTGAATACGAAAACTGGAAGAAGCAGCCACTGAACGACCAGCGCGCTACCAACATCATTCCTGCGATTGAAGACAGCGTCCTGAACCGGAGTACTGCGCTCCTGCGGATCATCGGACAGCCTGTCAAGAAATCGGACGACGATCTGGAAGCTGCGTTCGTACGCTTATTACATGACCAAAAATGCGGGACGCTGGAATCAGCGTTGGAGCGCATGCAGGCTGGCCAGCGGATATCCGATGAGATTTTAGCGTCTGTTCGCAGTGCCATAGTAGCCGTTTCCGACCAGATCACAATCCCGGCTGACGTCCTTCGCAAGAGTCCGAATGTGTCGGCGCACCGACAGCAACGGCTCTACAGCATCATCATGAAACGGGCCAGGCAGTCACCGGGCGCCGCTAAGGAATTGCTGCCAAAACATCCGAGGGACGATGGCGCCTACGATTCCTACGCCATGATCCTGCAACTATGCCACCGCGTCATCTTGGGGTTGAAGCGCGAGAGCAAGTTCCATCGGTTTCTCGCTCTAATCGCGCTGTGGTGGATGGAAGGTCGGCCTTTACCTCGCATCGTCCAGAACCAACTCGACAAGTATCCGGACGATGATCAGCGCGAGGTCGTACGCAAGACCTTAGAATTGGTCGAACGCGAGGTCCGATACCAATGCGTGCGCCTTTTCAGCTGCTACACCGCCATATTGCTCCAAGTCCTTGAAGACTTGGGTTTCGAGGACGTCAGGAACGCTGTTCCATCGGTTCCGCTATATCTGGAGATAGGTGCGTCTGACCGCACCATGATTAGCTTGATGGCATTGGGGGTGTCCCGCGTCGTTGCCATGAAACTCGCGCCAAAGGCACCGTCCAGAAACCTCGACGTGGCAGCAACTCGCAACTGGCTGCAGTTCCGTCCGCTCGATAGCCTTGGACTTTCGGTGGCTTTGCAGCAGGAGCTTGCCGAAATCCTTGCAACATTCGGGGAGCGGCCAGCGCTTCGCTGAGCCGATTGGTTAGCCGACGGTTCGCTGTTGGGGAGAGGGGTTTAGAACCTGAAGGTCTCGGATGGGTCGATTTCGGGGGGAAGTGTGCCCTAGCAGCGCTCCACGACCTCAATTGATATCCTAAAAGCGGTAATGCAATGTATGCGATCAGATATTGGATATCGCAAGCCAATAAGCGAAAGGAGGTTTGATGACGCTGGTTCTGGCCTGGCAGATGATAGAGGGACTCGCTGTCGTTGCGGACACGCGTTTTGGCTCGGCGTCGAGAACGGTCGGCGAAGCAGGTCCCAAGATCTTTTCTGTACCAATTGTACTCAACAAGCATGGTAAATTCGTTGAGACTGAAAAATGCCGACTACCCAGTATGGGATTTGCATTTGCTGGCAATGTATTTGCCGGGCAGACCGCCAACGGCTTAGCAAGCACGTGTCTTCAGAATCTTCTTGTGGTCAATGATTTCGATAATGGACCAACGGTATCGGAGGTAGCTGACCTCTATGCACGCTGCGCCGCGCTCGTGGTCAATGAGCGACGCCGCTGGGAAAAAACAGACATCCATATATTCGATGGGCTGGTCTTTGGTCGCAGTACGCCGGCATCGCCCGCCCAAGCGTTTCACATCAGCATCGAAATAAACGAGGACGCCGTCGCTATCAGCAAGGCGAGTGAAGTCGCTCAAGTTGGAAGCGGTGCGCTGGTTTGCTTGGGGTCGGGAAATGCGAAGGTTGCGGAGATTGTCGAAAAGGCTCGTGAGACGGAAACCGATGTGATGCCTACGATCCTCGACCCGCTTAAGATACTCCGCGAAGTAATGGACGACCCCGACGTACCTAGCGTCGCCGGTTTCCAACAGTTCGCGGTCGCCACGCCCAGTGGAGTGGAGCTGCGTCCCGGGCTTCGACCCATTATGTCAGAAATGGTCAATCCATTTCTCGAAGGGGGCCCTTCAGTACTTATGCAACAGCGGCTTGAGTATCAGATCCTAGGGTTCGACATGGGTGATATCGGCAATGTCGGTCAATATTTTACGGGCGCAACGCATTTTGCATCGGGCTAGTCCGAGGCTCGCTGTGAAAGGTGAGTAGCACGTCATGCTTGCGCAAGGCGGAATAGCCAACGCTCGGTTTGGTAACTTCGATCAGCCAGGGTCAGCTACAGTCTCATCGCCACTCAATATTCGGTCCGCTAACCAGACGTTGCGGCTTATTGATACAGCTAACCGGCTATCTCATAACCGAGTGGCTACTTAGCCCGATCTCTATCTCGGATCTGCCAGTCAGCAACTGGCTAATCTTACGAAGGCCGAAGCAAGAATAGCGGACGGTCTGCTGCCGGGGAACGAAAATCGATCGCTGAATGGCCGCAAAGGGTCGTCAGCGGCTTCGAATTCTGATGGAGGTCGCAGCGGAAAAAGGAAGAATCGCCTTCTCCAAGGCGTGCCAAGGACTCGAATTCGTGCCGAATTGGCTCGAAATTTTTTGGGGGCTTATCCGGGGGCCTTTGTCATCCTCTAGTACAAATTATCTAGCTTAATCAGGATGATAGAGTCGCTTTATGAGTCCCGTAAGCCACCATTTCGGTCCAAAACCACGAGTCCCTAGCACCGCCGCCTCTACGCCAGAGGCGGCGGTGAGGGTTCGCAACAATTCCGTGCGATTGCCACGGATGCGGACATCGGTTTTGCTGATCACTTCCACCCGCTGCGCGACCGCGCGAATTTGGTTTCGGGCATAGGTGCCATCCTCGTGCCGTAGCTTGCGGCGAACGGCTCGGGCGAAAGTGCCGAGCGTGTGTGGCGTGATTTCTGGACCGATCCGCTCGATGTGCGTGACCGCTCGCTCGGCGTCACCGCGAGCCTGATTGCGGATGGCCGTCAGTTCTGCGATCCGCGTTTTGAGCGATGCGTCGCCAATATCCACTAGGCCGTTCTCAATCGCTTCGTAGAGCCGCGTCAGCTTGGCCTCTGCCTCGGTCGCGCGACGCTCCATCTCAGCGACGTGTAGACGGCGTTCTGCCGCCCATTCGTCGCGTCGGTTGAGCAGTTGATCCATCAGACCTTCCAGGCGCGCAGTATCGAGCAGTCGCTTCTCCAGATGGTCGACGACCGCCTGGTTGAGCTGATGCATCGGAACTGAGACGCCCTTGCAGCCAGTTTTCCCCTTCGTCGCCTTGGTCGCGCAGGTGTAGTAACGGTATTCTTGCCCGCTTCGGCTCGTGCCCGTGCGGAGCGTCATGGCGCCGTTGCAGCTCGCGCAGAAGCAGATGCCGGTCAGTAGCGTCGATCCCCCGACCGCGCGCGGTGGCATCATTTTGGGGCTGCGCGCCTTCAAGGATCGCTGAACCGCCTCGAACTCAGCCACGCTGATGATCGGCGGCACCTCCATGACGGCATGCTCTTCCGGCGGCTTGCGGCGCTTCTTCTTCACATCATAGGTGTTGAAGCGGTGCGACGCCGCGCCCGATCACTGGCGCCACGTCCATAAGGTGTCAGACGTTTCGTCTAGAACTTCCGAACGATAGCCAAGCCGAACCCCAGTTGGCTTGCCGTTCCTACCTGGCGAACGATCGGGCTTTTGGCGGTGCTATCGAGCAGTCGCTGATAGTTGAGGAAACCAATGACACTCCACCGTTCGCTGGCTCGGTAAAACAGCCCCAGAGACCATTCGACGGTTTCAAGTCCGGACTTGGCGGCATAGGCAGGTATCCAGCCTTTGGAAACCCTGCTGGCCCTCCGGCCCGTCGAGAAGAAGGTTCATATCGGCCCCATCTGCTCAAGAGTCGAAGCATGGGGCAAAGCCGGCGCTGTTCACCGCCTGCTCTGATGCATGGCGGCTATCACCTGGTCTATTCCTCTATCTAGCCGCTCCGCTCCGCAACGCCGATGCCGGGCTGACATGAGACCGTGAAGCGGTGCCTTAGTCGATGTCGAAAGGGAAGAAGCACGGATGGCGCGGCGCCTTCACGAAGGGGACAATGGCAGGCCCTTGTGCGGCCCCAGATATGAGAGAGGTTCGACATGAAATTATTACGGTACAGATCGGCAAACGGCATCGGCCTGGGCGTGCTGAAGGATGATGGCATCGTCCCGCTGGCGGAACTGCACGACTACCCCACCATGCTTTCAATCGTCGCCGGCGGCGAGACGGCGCTGGGCCATATTGCTGCATTTGTCGCGTCCAGAACGCCCTCCATCCCCCTGTCCGATGCGCAACTTGTCTGCCCCATCGAACGGCCCGGCAAATTTCTTGCGATCGGCATGAACTATCGCAAGCATGCGGAAGAGGGCGAGCGCCACGGCATTCCGGCCCCCAAGCAGCAATTGTGGTTCAACAAGCAGACGACTTGCCTTTCCGGGCCATTCGATCCGATCGATCCGGGTGTTACGGAAAAGCTGGATTATGAAGTCGAATTGGGAGTGATCGTCGGGACGGCCGCAAAAGGTGTCACCGCAAGTGCGGCCCGGTCGCACGTGTTCGGCTATGTCGTCGTAAACGATGTCTCTGCGCGAGACTGGCAGTTTCATTCGCCGACGTTCACGGTCGGGAAGTCCTTCGATACCCACGGACCGATAGGCCCCTGGATCGTCACGGCCGATGAAATAGCCGACCCGCACGACTTGCGCATCCGATGCCTGGTCAACGGCGAGGTTCGGCAGGACAGCAATAGCAACGAACTCATTTACAATATCTGGGAACAGATCGCCTATCTCTCGACGGCCTTTATGCTGGAGCCCGGCGATATTCTCGCGACCGGCACGCCAGAGGGGGTTGGTGTCGCGATGGACCCGCCCCGCTTCCTCAAGCCGGGCGATGTCGTACGATGCGAGGTCGACAAAATCGGCGCTATCGAGAATGTCGTGTCCGCCCCATAGCATGGGACAGTGCCGTCGGCAGACGGCACAACCGGCAAGGATTGCACGCGGGACCGGCTCAATCCTCCAACATGCGGCAGGTCAACTATTCAGGCCAGCGCAGCGGTTTGCCATGGCAACCGCTGCAACGCTTTGCCCGAGCGATTGATGAGCTTCTGACGGTGCAGACCAAGCGTTGTCGGCCGAAATGTTCCCCGTCCGGCATAAGGGCATTCCGCTCGATAGTTCCCAGGCATCACTCTTTATCTTCTGCCATATCTCGATGCGTGATCGGACGCGGTAGCGTCGGTTCATGAAAACGAAAAACCCTTCCCCTGATCTCTCCGCCCAGCGCCCTCGTATCGTCATTGTCGGTGGCGGTCCAACGGGCCTCGCCACCGCACTCGAACTTGGCATGCGCTCCATCGACTGTCTGCTCATCGAGCGGGAGTCGAGGGGCGGACATGCCCCCCGGGCCAAGACCACGCATGTCCGGACGCGTGAGCTGTTGCGTCGCTGGGGACTTGCCGATGTCCTCGCCCAGGCTTCGCCGTTCGGCATCGACTACCCCACGGATGTGCATTTCGTTACCCGGCTGAACGGCTATCCGCTGGCCCGCTTCGAAAATGCGATGCAGGGTTCGCCGCGGCGTGACGAACGCTATTCCGAGCATGGGCAGTGGATCCCGCAATACAAGCTCGAGTCCGTCCTCAGGGAACGCCTTCTCGCCATCGATTGCGTCACCATGGCGCATGGTTGCGAATTCATCTCCTTCGAGCAGGACGACATGGCGGTCCGGGTGACCGTCAAAGCCGTCGATACGGGCGAGGAGCATGTGATCGAAGCGGACTATCTGGTCGGAGCCGACGGCGCGCGCAGTACCGTGCGTGAGGCGATCGGGGCGAAGATGGAAGGGCGGTACGGCCTCTCGCGCAATTATAATATCATCTTCAGCGCCCCGGGCCTCGCCGACGCGCATCGGCAGGGGCCAGGAATCATGTATTGGCAGGTCAATCCGGATGTGCCGAGCGTGATCGGTCCCATGGATGAAGGCGATCTGTGGTTTTTCATGCCTTTGAGTCTGCCGCCGGAAAAAATGTTCACCGATGAGGAGGCGCTCGACCTCATCAAGCGTTCGACCGGGATCGACCTGCCTTACCGAATTCTGAGTTCCGACCTGTGGGTCGCCAGCCGCCTTCTCGCGGACAAATATCGCGACGGGCGCGTCTTCCTGGCGGGGGATGCCTGTCATCTTCATCCGCCTTATGGCGGCTTCGGGATGAACATGGGGGTCGCGGACGGCGTCGACCTGGGGTGGAAGCTTGCGGCCGCGCTGCAAGGATGGGGCGGTCCAGCCCTGCTGGACAGCTATGAGGCCGAACGGCGACTGATCCACGAAATCGTGTTGGACGAAGCCGAAGGCAATCACGGCACCCAACCGGGCAATCTATTCCGCAGCGGGATAGAGGATGATGGCCCGGAGGGCGATGCCGTCCGGCGTGAGGTGTCCGACCTGATCGCGCAGACCAAGCCAAGGGAATTTTATACGCTCGGTGTCGTGCTTGGCCTTCGTTATTGGCGATCACCGGTCATCCGGGACGACGGCACGGGAGCCGATTGGCGACTGTCGCTCGATTATACGCCAAGCGCCGCACCCGGCAGCCTGGCTCCGCATGCATGGCTCGCTGACGGCTCGTCGCTTTATGATCATTTTGGCGCCGGCTTCACCCTTATCGCCTTCGGAGGCGCGGATACGCGCGAGGCGGAGAATGACGCCGCGAAATCCGGCATTCCTCTCAAGATCGTGACAATCGACGAGCCCAGGGTGGCCGCGCTCTATGAACGGCGGCTGGCCTTGATACGGCCCGACCAGCATGTCGCCTGGCGGGGTGACATATGGCCGGCGGGCGACGTGCTCGCCCATGCCGCCGGCCTATCCCCGGCGTCCGACGACGGGGCAAGTGCGGAGTGAACGACCTATCGGATTCTCCCGACGCGTTGCCCGGCTTCTGGCAGGCGTTTCTCGATGCTCCTATGCATCGGGTGCAAAAGCTCTCCATCCTCGCGCTGACCGCGATGTGCGCGCTCGACGGACTGGATCTGTTCGCGATCACTTTCGCAGCGCCGGTCATCGGTCGAGAGATGGCGATCGGCAAGGCCGCCATCGGGCTGGTTCTGGCGGCGGCTCTGGCCGGCATGGCGCTGGGATCGCTCTTTCTCTCGCCGCTCGCCGACATCTATGGGCGGCGGCGCCCGCTGCTGTTCAGCTTGCTGATGATGATCGGCGGCACGCTTTGGACAGCGCTCGCGGGCAATCTCTTCGACCTTATCGGGTCGCGTCTGATTACCGGCCTGGGCGTCGGCACGATGGCGGCAGTCATCAACCCGCTTGCGGCCGAATATGCCAATGCGAAGCGGCGGGACATTTCGGTGGCCATCGTCAATCTCGGCCTGCCCGCCGGCGCGATCGTGAGCGGCATTCTGGCGGCGTGGATGATCCCGCTATTGGGCTGGCGGGCGCTTTTCCTTGTAGCGAGCGGTCTTGGCATGGTCATGCTGGCGATCGTCCTGCTCTGGCTGCCCGAGTCGATCGTCGGCATTCTGTCGAGGGGCGGGCCGGCGACGCAGACGCGGCTGAACCATTTGCTCAATCGGTGCGGCCAGCCGGCTAGCGTCGCACCCGACGCCATTCGCCCCCGGGCGCGGCGTCGGTCGATCCGCCTGCTGCTGACCCCAGCCGAACTCCCTGCAACGGTCGCCGCCGCGGCCATCTTTTTCCTGTTTACGCTTTCCCTTTATTATATCCAGAGCTGGGTGCCGTCGCTGATCACCGGCGCCGGGCACACCGTCTCTCAGGCGGCGCTGGCCGCCACGGCGATGAGCGTCAGCGGCGTGCTGGGCGGTTCCGCCTTTGCGTTTCTCGTGCCAAGGCTTGGGCTCAAGCGGGTCGTGATCGCCGCGGTCACGTTGAGCGGCCTGGCCATCGCGCTCTTCGGCGTGGTCCCCATGGATTTGCCGGTCCTCGTCGCCATGTCGGTCCTCGTCGGCGCCAGCACCATAGGCGGCATGGTCAACCTGTACGCCATTCTCTCGCGAAACTTTCCTCCCTCGGCGCGTGCCTCGGGCATCGGCTTCGTCATCGGGGTTGGACGGTTCGGGAGCGCACTTGGACCCGCGCTGGGCGGATTGCTGTTCTCGCTCGGACATGAGCGCGCAATGGTCTCCCTGGTCATGGCGATGCCGGCCCTGCTCGCGGCTGCCCTGCTTCTGCGCATCAGGCAGCGCGACTACGCCTGACATGAACGCTTGAACGCCGCCACCCACGCGCATACGATGCCTCCCACCTATTGCAGCCTGACATTATGATCGAATCAGGCATTGCTGGAGGATATGCATGAAGCTTAGTCATCTCCGCGACGTCGTCGCCGTCGCCGAAGCCGGAAGCCTGCGCGCGGCCAGCCGCCGGCTGGGCATCACCCAGCCCACCATCACGCGCAGCATACGCGATACGGAGAATGAGCTTGGCGTCTCGCTTTTCACGCGCCATGCCAATGGCGTGTCGCCGACCCCCCTCGGCAAGCTCTTCGTGCGCCGCGCGCTGGCGATCCAGTCCGAACTTCGGCGCGCGCATGAGGAGTTGGAGCAGGCCAAGGGCAATTTCGTCGGAGAGGTTTCGGTCGCATTGTCCTCCGCGTCCGGCCTGGCGCTGATGCCGTCCATTCTGGGACCGTTTCGGGCAAGCTATCCCCGTGCCCTGCTGAAACTCACCGAAAGCCTCTTCCAGCCGATCGAACATGACATCCTCACCGGTGAAATCGACTTTTACGTAGGGCCGCTGGACGAGCATCTGTCCGCCGCCACCTTGCTGGTGGAAAAGATTTTCGATAACAAGCGAATGGTCGTCGCGCGAAAGGGTCATCCATTGGCTCACGCGACAAGGCTCGCGGAACTGCGCGATGCCCAGTGGGTCCGCCCTTCCTTCTCGACCCAATATGGCGAAGTCGAGTTTGAGACGATGTTCGAAAATGCGGGCCTGACGGAGCCGGAGGTTGTCGTCCACTGCCAGTCCGCGCTGATGACGTTGCTTGCGGTCGCCAATTCGGATCTCTTGACGGTGCTCCCGATGCAGTGGCTCGATTTTGCGCCCAGCAGGGAAGGTTTGCAGACGATCGGCCTCGTTGACAGCCTCTATGCGGCGCCGATCTGTATCGTCCGCCGCGCGGACGTGCCGCTGACTCCGCTTGCCGAAAGGCTCTGCGACCTGACCCGCAAGGCAGGGCATAATTACCACCGGCGCAATTTGGGGCTCTAGGCGACGTGGATAAATTCAAGACCCGCTGGACTGAGTGATCCGGGTGGAACCAGGACATTCCCCCTCCCGCAGGCGGGAGGGGGCTAGGGGGTGGGCTGGCGCGGCACCTGCGCTGTTTTGCAACGGCTAAGTCAGAAGCTCGCTACGCTCGCGCCCACCCCTAACCCCTCCCGTTTACGGGAGGGGAAGGTCCTGAATTGGCCATTTCCCGGCATTCCTAATTTGTACACGCGGCCCAGGGTGCACGCAGGGAACCCGCGCAGGCTCAAATCTTGGGCAGCGCCGGGTTCCTTATACGGAACAATGTCTGCGCATTGCGGAAGCAGATATGCTCTGCATCGACTGGCGACAGCGGGGCCGAGCGGATGAACCGCACGGCTTCATCGCTGCGCTCATAAGGATAGTCGATTGCGAAAAGGATTCGCTCCGCACCCAAAATGTCCAGACAGTAGGCCAACACCTTGTGGGAGAAGGTTCCGCTTGTCGTGATGTAGACATTCGATTTGAAATATTGGCTGGGAAGTTGCCTCAGCGGCTTGAGGCCCAGCTTCTCCCCTCCTCGCGCCATGAGATTGCGATAACGATTGTCGATGCGCGTGAAATAATAGGGGATTCGTTCTCCCATATGCCCCAGCACCACTTTCAGCCGGGGGAACTCATCGAACACGCCCGCGAATATCATGCGAAGCAGGTGCAGGCTGCCATCGGCGCCATATCCCCACAGGGCGCCGCTCAACCCGTAATTCTCATAGGGTCCGATCATCGCCTGCGACGGAGAACGCGGATGCAGGTAGAGTGGCATGTCCTGCGCTTCGAGCGCGGCGAGAATGGATCTAAATTTCGGCTCGTCCAAATATTCGCCAAAGCTGTGCGAGTTGATGATCACGCCGTTGAGCGCCAGATCCTTCCGAGCGCGTTCGATCTCCGCGACCGATGCCTGGGGGTCCTGAGGCGCTATCGCCGCCAGCCCGGCAAAGCGCGTGGGATGGGCGCGAATGATCGCGGCAAGGCCATCGTTCAGGGAACGGGCGACGCGCGCGCCTTCCTTTGGCGGGAAGGCTTGCGGACCCGGAATCGTGATGCTCAACAGGTGCATATCGACGCCGTTCGCGTCCATTTCCGCAAGGCGCGCCTCCACGCTGCAAAGCTTGCGATTGAGCTCCGACGCTCCGGCGCCGGTTCCGCTGCGCAAGAGAGCGGTATAGGTCTTCTCAGCTTCAGTCATTCCAGGAGGTCCGGCGTCCAACGCGGCCATAAGCTCCGGCGTCGCATAGGCTTCTTCCGTGGCAATCAGAGGCGTTCCGGACGGTTGCGCCCGCGCGCCCTCGGCGCTGATGATCGGTCCCGCCAGGGCTCCCGCTATCACGGTGCGTCGATCCAGTTGCGTCATCAAGTCTCTCCTTTGGAAGACCTTTTGCCATCAGCCGCAATGGGTGAAAGATGTCGCTCTGCGGCACCCGATGCCTGCCGCCTATCTAAACCCGCAAAAAGCAATCGTCCCGTCGCGAGCAACACTGCCTATTGAACCGTCCAAACACCGCGCCCGGACAGGATGCCGCGCGCGAGGGGAGGATGAGATGCGCAGCAGTTTCTATCTTACGAGTGCCGCTTTGGCCTGCCTTACGCCAGGCGCTGTTTTGGCCCAGCAAGTCGATTCGGCTACAGGGAATGCGGTCGCCGACGCAGGCGAGATCATCGTCACGGCGCAACGCCGATCGGAACGGCTGCAGGACGTACCCATCGCCATTACGAACCTCGACAGCGGACGCCTGGCGAAAGCCAATATTCAGACGCTGCAGGATCTGCCGCGCATCGCGCCAACATTGAAGGGAGGCAATGGACCGGGGACATCAGGGGTGCGCCTGTCGATCCGCGGACTCGGTTCGCTCGGGAACAGCGCCATCGAACCCAGCGTGGCCACCTTCGTCGACGGGGTCTATATCGCACGCCCGGGCGCGATGTACGGGGCGCTCCTCGACCTCGACGCCATTGAGATATTGTCCGGCCCGCAGGGGACGCTCTTTGGCCGTAACGCATCCGTGGGCGCGCTGAACATCCGCACCAAGGCGCCGAGCGACCGGTTCGAAGGGAATATCGGCGTAGAGGCCGGCACCGGCGACCGGTACCGGCTGGACGGCGCGATCAACGTGCCGCTCGGCCAGGACGTCGCGCTTCGCGTTGCCGGTCTCGCGCAGCTTTTCGACGGCTATTGGAAAACCACGGGCACTGGCGGCAGAAGCGGTGTCGACAATTTTGCGGGGCGCGCGACGCTGCGCGCGAGATTGTCGGATAAGCTGACCTGGACGGGTCGTGGCGACTATACGCTCACGCGGGGCGGGGGATGGCAATATACGCCCCTGATCGCCAAGAGTCTGACGCCGGCGACGCTGGCGGCACTGACGGCGCGGATCGGCGCGCCTTCCGATCTCGACCGGGACGATGGCACCACCAACCAGTACACAGCCGGCAATCATGTGGATTCGAAGCATTGGGGCGTTTCCAGCCAATTCGATCTGGAGCTGGGCGATTTCGCCGTGAAGTTGACCGACAGCTATCGAGACTGGAACAATCTCGAACAGGATGGCGACGGATCCTTCCTTCCCATCCTGTTGCTCGCCCGCGACAATTTCTGGCGAAGCAAGAGCAACGCGCACGAGTTGCAGCTGAGTTCCCCCACAGATCTTCTGGGCGGCCGTTTCAGCTTCGTCAGCGGCGTTTATTATTATCATGAAGACTTGCGGATCAATTATAATTTCAACCTGTCGCCGGACTTCTGCAGGATTGTCGCGCCTTCGACCGCGACGGCGGCCTGCCTTGCGAACCCTCGGAATCCGGCGGCATTGTTCGTCTTCAACCAGAGGACGTCGAGTTTCGCCGGCTATCTTCAGGGAAGCTTCAAGATCGTGCCGTCGCTCGATCTGACGCTGGGCGCGCGCTACACCCATGATGACAAGGACGGAAGCTTCATAGGCAGGAATTTCAATCCCGCGGCGGCTTCGATTCAGACCAACGAAACGACGAAATTGTCTTACGCCGAAGGCCGTTGGACTTACAGGGCGAATCTCGCCTGGCGTCCAAGCAGGGAATTGATGCTCTTCGCAACCTATTCGACCGGGTTCAAGTCCGGCGGATTCAACTCCGGCAACTCAAATGCCGCCCTGGGCCAGCTTCGGGTCTTCAATCCGGAGATCGTCAAGGATTATGAATTGGGTTTCAAGTTCCAGACCCGTGATCGCGTCCTGACATTCAACGCCACCGCGTTCAGGATGGACGTGGACGACTTCCAGGAGCGCGCGCTCTTCGGAATCACGCCGGTCGTGCAGAATGTCGGTTCCTTGCGCCAGCAAGGCATCGAGGCCGAACTGACCGTCAGGCCGGTCGAAGGTCTTCAGTTGAACACCGGGATCGCCTATCTCGACTCAAAGTTCAAATCCTATCCCAACGCGCCCAACATTCCCGGCTTCACGCCAGCCACGCACGATCTGAGCGGCTTTCCATTGACCTTCTCGCCCAAGCTCGCGGGCACGAGCGGCGTCGAATATTCCGTGCCGGTCGGCGGAGACATGCGGATCAGCCTGCGAGGCGACATATCCTATACGACCAAATATTATGCGGGCACGACGATCGACGGAAACCCGTACACGATCCAGCCGGGTTATTCCTTGCTCAGCGCCCGCGCCACGCTGTTCGGCCGCGACGACAATTGGTCGATCGCTCTGTTCGGCGACAATCTCGCGGACAAGCGCTATTGCACCAACATCGCCGTGCAGGTGTTCGATGCGCCGCTGGGCTTGCGCAATCCCACCACGGGAACAGGCCTGCGCTGCTTTGTAGGCAATCCGCGCACATTTGGCGCCAGACTGACCAAGAATTTCTGACCGCGGCAAGGCGGGCGTGCGCCATTGTCCAGTTCCGGCATTCGAAGAGGCGGGTTAAGCGTGAACCCTTCGGGCCGCGCTTCCCAGGCTTCTCAGGCTCGCGGGAAAGGCGGGGTGGTGGCGGAATGGCGTGTGCCTGGTTGGAGACAGTGGCGTCGCCGACGAACAGGCGGTAACGGAATATCCCATTATGACCCGCAAAATACGCCAGGCCGCCTCCGCCCTCGACTATCGGGAACTTGCCCGTCGCCGTCTGCCACCATTCCTGTTCGAATATATCGACGGCGGCTCCTATGCCGAGGTGACGCTTGAGCGCAACCTGGCCGATCTCGCGGCGACAGCGCTGCGGCAACGCGTGCTCACCGATGTGTCGCGGCTCGATCTCACCACGACATTGTTCGGGCAGCATCTCGCGCTGCCGGTGGCGCTCGCGCCCATCGGCCTGGCCGGCATGAATGCGCGCCGTGGGGAGGTGCAGGCCGCGCGCGCCGCGGAGGCGGCGGGAATCCCCTTCTGTCTGTCGACCGTTTCGGCATGCCCGCTGGAGGAGGTTGCCGGGGGTGTGAATGCGCCTTTTTGGTTTCAACTCTATATGATCCGCGATCGCGGCTTCATGCGCGCCTTGTTGCAGAAAGCGAAAGCACTCGGCTGCTCCGCCCTCATATTTACCGTCGACATGCCGGTGCCCGGCTCCCGGTATCGGGACTATCATTCCGGCCTGGCCGGGGCGGCGGGCAAGGCTGGCGCCATCCGGCGGCTTGGCCAGGCGGCGCGGCATCCGCGCTGGGCGTGGGACGTCGGCCTGCTCGGGCGTCCGCATCAGCTTGGCAATATCGCGCCGGTGCTGGGGAAGAAAACGGGGCTCGAGGATTTCCTCGCCTGGATGCGCGCCAATTTTGATCCGAGCGTCAGCTGGCGCGACCTCGATTTCATCCGGGAGATTTGGGACGGCCCCTTCATCATCAAGGGCATCCTGGACAGGGAGGATGCGAAAATGGCGGCGCGCGTCGGCGCGGACGGCATTGTCGTGTCCAATCATGGCGGCCGTCAGCTGGACGGCGTGCCCTCTACGGCGCGGGCGCTCCCTCCTATTGCCGAAGCTGTCGGAGATCGCATGACTGTCCTGGTCGACGGCGGCGTACGATCGGGACTGGACGTCGTCCGCATGTTGGCGCTCGGCGCAAAGGGGGTGCTTCTCGGCCGCGCCTGGGCCTATGCGCTCGCGGCAGGCGGGCAGGCGGGGGTCGCGCATGTGCTGCAGCTTATCGAGGCGGAAATGAGGGTCGCCATGGCGCTGACGGGCAGCCCGGACATCGGCGCCATCGGCCGCCACATCCTTGTGGATGAGCTGTAAACGATCGCCCCGCCGCGGGATGCGACTGGTGTCCGCCCGCCGATGTTCAGGCCGATGCTATGCCCAACCCGCTTTGCGCGAGGTCTTTCCGATGCCCGGGTTGAAGCTGTTGCACGGGTCCAGCGTCATGTAAAAGCTGGCGAGTTCGGGCTTGGCCGCATAATGATGGCCGACATTATGCTCGGCGGGATATTCCGCTCCCTGCTCTGCGAGCCGATCCAGCAGGCGCTGTTTCACGGCTTCGACGTCGCACCCGGGCCGCACCAGATAGTCGCGGTGGAAGACGTGGCAGAAAAAATGCGCATAGGTGGCTCGCGCCACCAGTTGCGAGCCTATGTCGTCGGGCAATTGCTCGACCCAGTCCGTGCAGTTGCGCGGGAGCGCCACGTCAAGCGCCACGAGCCCGCCGACGGCGCCGTCCTTCAGCGAAGCGTATCGGATCGCCGCGCCTGCCGCCACGAACCGCAGGAGAAAGGCGCGTTCCGCCTCCGCATCGGTGCATTCGCGCCAACCGGTCGTCTCGCCCTCTCGCTCCACTCCCTCCAGATAGGCGCGCATTTCCTCGATGCCGTCGTCGGCAACCCGGATGACAAGATGATGTTCATATCGGTCGCGATAGTGCCGCAAGGTCGGCGGAAGCGGGCTGGGCAGGAGATTGCCCAGGCGCTGCAGCATCCGGTCGCCGGTGGCCTCCGAACCGGTCCCGAGCCATCTCGCCGCGCGGTCCAGCCCCCTTTTAAGGGCGAACAGGCGGGGCAGCCGCCGGGTGCCGAGATATTTGATCGCGAAAAAGCTGTCGCGACCATAGCGTTCCGACATCAGGATCGTCTCACGGCTCAGATATTCGGCGGAGACGGGAAGGTGTGAAAAGGTCCCCAGCACGGCGCGTCGCAATCGGGTGAAGACGGCTGCGTCGTTGGTCGCGACGTAGAATGTCCGGTTTCGATCGTCCCTCCGGAAGGTGTCGAGCCGCACGGCGAACACCGCGACGCGACCGGCGGAGCCGGATGCGCCATGGAGTCGCCCCGGATCGGCATTGTAGCGGGCGGGAGAAGGATCATCGATCTTTCTTACCCGCCGATCATAGTCGGTGTCCGAGGCGGCCCGGATATTGCCGGCCGGCGGCCCATCGTCGAAGCGACCGCTCTCCAGCCGGCCCAGAATCTCTTCGGCATCGTCGCCAAGTTCCAACCCCAGATCGTTCACGAGGCATAGCTGCCCGTCTTCCCGCAAACGGGCATAAAGCGCATATTCCGTGTAGGCCGGTCCGCGTCGCAAGAGCGCGCCGCCCGAACTGTTGCAGATGCCGCCGATCACGGAAGCGCCGATGCAGGACGATCCGATGACCGAATGCGGCTCGCGCCCCAGCGGTTTCAGCAGCGCCTCCAGGTCGTAGAGCGTGGCGCCCGGCAGGGCGACGATCTGCCGTCCTCCTTCCAGCAGGTGAATGCCGGACAGCCTGCGCGTTCCGATGATCACGACCGGGCGCCCGTCATAGCCGGCGACATGCGGCGTGGACCCGCCTGTCAGTCCCGTGTTTGCAGCCTGCATGATCACGATGCCCTTGGCCTCGACCACGGCCTGCAAACAACGCCACAGCTCGACGAGGGTGCCCGGCAGCGCCACGGCCGACGCCCCGCCACCGGGATATCGATAGCCCTGGGTGTAGGGGCGCATATGCGCTTCGCCGGTCAGGAGGTGTCGCCTGCCGACGATCCGGACGAGCTTTCCGGGCAGGTCCGCCGGATCCGAATTCAAATGCATGCCGAACTTGCCTGAAGGAAGAAACGAAGCGGACCAAGGTGACGGCGGATCGGCCTCGTAACAGCATCGGGGCGCCGATCCACGACTGATCGCTTCAGCAGCTTTGAACGTCGCCGGCGCCGCCATAGGCTGTCCAGCCGCCATCCACCGGCACCACGGCGCCCGTCATGTAACTCGCCATGTCGGACAACAGGAACGCGGCGACATTGGCGATTTCTTCGGGCTCGCCAAGCCGCGCCATGGGCGTCCGGCGCGCGATCCGGTCCGTATCGAACGCGCCGTCCTTCACAAGGCGATCGACCATCGGCGTCAGGATGTAGCCGGGCGCGATCGCGTTGACCCGAATGCCATGATGGCCCCATTCGGACGCCAGGTTGCGGGTCATGTGGGCGACGGCGGCCTTGGCCGGGCTGTAGGCGGGGCGCCGCGGAATTCCGCCAAGGCCGACCACCGACGAGATATTGACGATTGCGCCATGCCCTTGAGGGATCATGACCCGGCCCGCCGCGCGGCATATGAGGAAGGTGCCGCGCACGTTGATGTCGAGAATGCGCTGCCATCCGTCGATATCGGTCTCCACCACCGACCGCACATTGTCACTGACGCCGGCGCTGTGGAATAGCGCGTCAAGACCGCCGCAAACGCGCTGCACCGTCGCGATCATGGCATCGCAATCCGCTTCCGAGGTCACGTCGCCGGCCACGCTGGCCGCCGCGCCGATCCCGTCGGCCACCGCATCGAGCATTCCGGCGTCCCGGTCGGCCAGCACCACCTCCGCGCCAAGCGCACGGAAGATTTTCGCGCCCGCAAGGCCGATCCCGCTGGCGCCTCCGGTTACCAGAATGCGCTTGTTCTCAAGGGTCAAAGCCGACACCACAAGATCCTCTCCCTGGAGGACCGGGCCGGGCGCGGCTCCGCAAAGCCTTTCCCGGCCCGTCCCGTCTCCTCTGTCAAGCGGCGATCTTCATGGCATCGCGGCCCTTGAGCTGCAGCATCGCCCGGGCTTCGTCCGGCGTCGCCACCTCAAGCGACATGGCTTCCAATATGGTGCGGATGCGCTGGACCTGAACGGCGTTGCTGGTGGCGAATTTGCCGGGACCGTCCCAAAGCGAGTCTTCGAGACCGACCCGGACATTGCCGCCAATGGAGGCGGCGTGCGTGGCGATCGGAATCTGGTTCCGGCCCACGCCGAGAACGGACCATGTATAGGCATTGCCGAACAGGCGATCCGCCGTCCGGCGCATGGTGATGACATCTTCGTAATGCGTGCCGATGCCGCCCCGCGCGCCGAAGACGGTCTGGATGAAGATCGGCGGCTTCAGCAGGCCCTGCTCAAGGAAGAAGAGCGCATTATAGAGATGCGAGACATCATAGCATTCGATCTCGAAGCGCGTGCCGGTCTCGCTGCAGGCGCGCAGGATGCCGGCGATATCGCGGAAGCTGTTCTTGAAGACATAATTGTCGGAATTGCGGAGATACGGTTCCTCCCAGTCATGCTTGAAGTCCTTGAACCGCTTCAGCATGTCGAACAGGCCGAAGTTCATCGATCCCATGTTGAGGGATGCGATCTCCGGCTGGAACTCCAGGCAGGGCCGCAGCCGATCCTCAAGCGACAGGATGGGAGAGCCGCCCGTCGTGATGTTGATCACCACGTCGCATGCATCGACGATCCGGGGCAGGAACTGGCGATAGATGTCGACGTCCTGGCTTGGTTCGCCGGTTTCCGGGTTGCGCGCGTGGAGATGGACCACGGACGCGCCGGCCGCCGCGGCCTCGATCGCCTGGGTGGCGATTTCATCCGGCGTCACCGGCAGGTGCGGCGACATGGAAGGGGTGTGAATCGAACCGGTAATCGCGCAGGTAATGATAACCTTCTGTGGCATCCGACATCTCCAGGGGACGATAGGTGGTACAATCTGTCTTCGAACGGCGATCCATCCTGCGTGACGCGCGGTCCAGGGTCGGTCGCGCGCCTTGATTTGATCAGCCTCGTTTATGTTTTCCATCACCATTCTCGATGCCTGCTTCACCGTATGACGTCGTAAGTCATAGGGAGCGGTGCAGGGGCATCGATCAGGAGGCTTGTTTAGCGGGCGGCGGCCAGCTTGAGGTGATTGTAAGTTCGAGGGAGCTATGCATTTCAGGCATCGATTGGGATTTCACCGCGAATGTCGAATGCATGCCGGCCAGGCCAAGGCAGCATGATCGGAACTGAAGGGGGCGGCAAGACCCCAACATAAGCGAGAGGGAACAGGATGAAGTTGCATCATATCAGGGATGTTTCCGCCGTGGCGGAGACAGGAAGCCTGAGGGCGGCGGGCCGGCTGCTCGGCATCACGCAGCCCGCCATATCGAGAAGTATCAGAGACATTGAAAACGATCTGGGCGCGCCGCTTTTCGAGCGGCATGTGAACGGCGTCCGCCTGACGCCGATCGGCCACGCATTTCTGAAACGCGCCGAAGTCATCCAGTCAGAGATGCGGCGCGCACGCGACGAGGTCGATCAGCTCAAGGGCAATTTCGTCGGACAGGCGTCGATGGCCATGTCTCCGGGAGCGGCCATCGCGCTTACCTCGCGGATATTGCGGAGCTTCCGCCGGAAATATCCGAAAGCTCTGCTGCGCATGCGCCAGGATTTCTTCCAGCCGGTGGAACGCAGCATCAAATCCGGCGAGATCGATTTTTACCTGGGGGCCTACGACCATGAACTGTCGTCCACCTCGCTCTCGGTGGAACGGATCGCAGACAATCAACGGGTGATTATCGCCCGCGCCGGTCATCCGCTCGGCAATGCAAGGAGCATCAGGGAACTGCGTTCGGCTCAGTGGATCAGGCCATCACTCGCGAACCGGCCGGATGAAACGGCGTTCGAGGAGATTTTTGAGCGCGCAGGTCTGCCGCGGCCCGAAATCGTCCTGCATACCACGTCCACGGTGATGACGATGCTGGCGATCGCCGACAGCGATCTCTTGAGCTTCCTGCCCATGCAATGGCTGGAATCGCCGCTGATCAAATCCTTCGTTCAGCCGATTCCGGTCGCGGACGTCGCATTGGCCTGCCCTCCGCTCTGCATCGTGCGGCGCAGCGACCTGCCGCTGACGCCGGTGGCTCAGCATCTCTACGATCTCGCGCGCAATGCGGCCATGAACTATTCCATGGACAGGAAAGTGCCGATGGCGCCGATGGCGTTGTCGGTACCCGATCCGATCCTCGCGGAATGACGGCGGCGGCGGCGGTCGTTCCTGAGGACCGCCGCCGCTTTGCCTTGCTTTCGCGGCCAGGCCGCCGGCTCAGCGGATGCCGATGATTTCGGGGCCTGCCGGGCCGCTCGGCGGCCGAAGCTTGAGCTGCCGTTCGTCTTCTCCAGCCAGCAGGCGCTCGTACAGCGCATCGGGATCGAAGGGTACGCCGATGGGGTTGACGGCAAAGGCTTCGCTGTAGAAGAACGCCGTCGCCTCTTCCAGGCTGTCGTAATTGTCGACCTGGAATTCGACCTGGTTTCCGTCGGGGTCCGAATAGTAGAGCGATGTGGTCGGGCCATGATTGACCGACCATTTCGGCACAATCCCCTTTTCGCGGAGGCGGACATAATTGCCCAGCAGTTCGTGCAGCGACTTGTAGGAATAAGCGATATGCTGAAGGCCGACGACACCGTCCGGCTGTTCGGCCAATCCCTCCACGTTGAGGATCGCGACGCGATGATGTTCTTCGTCATAGGTGAGGAAGACCAGCATTTCCGTTTCGAAAGCGGCGTGCGCGTTCAGGGCGGTCTTGTACCAGTCGGACATCGCCTTGATCTGCGATGTACGGAAAACAACGTGCGCGAAGTGCGTGGGCGATACCACCGGCTGATGTTTTATATCTTCGATCGCGGCAGCGATGGCGGGCATTGGCATGGTTCACCTCCAGAAATTGGAACAAGGTTCCCATGCGCCCCCCGGGTGGGCAAGATTTCAAATTTCGCGCGATGATAACTGCCATGCAGCGCCCACCCTATGCGCCTAACCGGACGATCTTCGGCGTCGGGCCCGATAAGCAGCGTGCATCGCAATGATACACATCTCATCTCGGAAAGGGGCGGCATCGCGATAGTGTCCGGCCATCAGAAGCACGGTTAGCCGGCAACACTCAGGAGAGATCTTACATGACTGTCAGTGAATCCCGCGACGGCGAGCAATATCAGGTGATCATCGCCGGCGGCGGTTCAGTCGGAATGACCATGGCGCTCGAACTGGCCCATCGGGGCCTGCGGGTGCTGATGTGCGAAGCAAGTCCCGAAGGGCATTATCACACGGCGAAGACGAATCTGTCGAACGCGCGGACCATGGAGCATTTCCGGCGGCTCGGCGTGGCCGAGCGGCTGCGCGCCAACGATCCGGTACCCGCCAAATATCATCGCGACGTAACATTCGTCACCCGGGCGAACGGCCAGGTCCTGCTCAACATCGAAGGGGCCTGTGAGTGGAAGGAGCGCTTGCCCATCTCCGCGGAAGTGCCGGAATGGGCCCCGAACCAGGCGATCGAGAAGACGCTGCACGAATGCCTGCTCGAAAAGCCGACGGTCACCGCGCTGTTCGAGACGGAGGTCATCGACTTCTCGCAGGACGAAGGCGGAGTCTCCGTGCGCTACAACGGTCCGAACGGGCCAAGGACCGCGACGGCCGAATATCTTGTGCTGTGCGACGGCGCCCGGTCGAGGCTGCGGACCAAGCTCAACGCGGCCCTGTGCGGCGAGACGCTGGCCCAAAGCATGTCCTGGCACTTCCGGGCGCCGGAACTGACCCATCTGTTCGAAAAGACGCGACTGTCCTCCTTCACCTTTTTCCTCAACGAGGACGGCTATGCCGACGTCGTGCTGCCGCAAAGCGAGAATGACCATTGGGTCTATCTTTCCTCTCCGATTCCCCCGGGCATCGATCCGCTGAGCTTCGACGACTTTTCGAAGATGCTCTTCGCGAGCATCGGAACCGAATTTGAAATCACCGAGGCGACCGGCCGCGCATGGTCCAGCCACTCGCGCATGTTGCCGACCTATAATTTCGGCCGCGTGCTGGTGGCCGGCGATGCCGCCCACCTGACCTCGCCTTTCGGCGGGTTCGGCATGAACATGGGCATCGGCGACGCGGCGGACCTGGGCTGGAAGCTGGCGGCCGTGCTTCAGGGATGGGGCGGTCCGATGCTGCTGGGCACCTATTCTCTTGAGCGCAGGGAGGTGGAGCGCTTCATCATCGACGGGTCGGCCTATAATCAAAAGCTTCTCGGAAGCGAGTTGATCCGGCCTCATATGGAGGAGGATTCCGAGCGTGGCGAGGCGGCCCGAAAGGAAGTCTGCGAGCTGCTGGTCGCCGAGAAGATGCAGGAATTCCGAAGCCTCGGCGCCCAGCTTGGCTATCATTATTATTCATCGCCCATTATCGTGCGGGACGTTCGCGAGGCGCCGCGCATGGATTATGCGGAATATACGCCGATGGCCGTGCCGGGATGCCGGGCGCCGCACATCTGGCTGGACGACGGCAGCTCGCTCTTCGACCATTTCGGCGATGGTTTCTGCCTTCTGAAGCTTGGTCCGTCCGTATCGACCCGGGCGCTGGAAGAGGCCGCAGCGCGCTATGGCGTTCCCTTCAAGGTCTTCGAACTGGATCGCCAGGATGCGCGCGATCTCTACGAGCGCAGGCTTATCCTCATCCGTCCCGACCAGCATGTCGCGTGGAGAGGCGACGCGCTGCCCGACGATTGCGACTGGCTGATCAACACGGTCCGCGGCGCCCTCAGCTTCGCTTAGCCGGATCGCGCACCCTTCAGGAAGACCCATCACGATGAAGAAGTTCAATCTCACCATCAACGGGGTTTCGCTCGCCTGCATCGAGGCGGGCGAGGGGCCGCTGGTCCTGCTGATGCACGGCACCTTCGCCGGCAAGCAGCTCATGATGCCGCAATTGCTGCACCTCAGCCGGCACTTCCGATGCGTCGCGTTCGACTGGCCGGGCCATGGGGAATCCGGAGCGATCGCCGGGGGATGGACGGTTGAGGACCTCGTCCCCCTCCTGCCGGCCATGATCGAGGCGCTGGGCGAGGACCGCGCATTTCTGTGCGGGGTTTCGCAGGGCGGCGCGGTGTCCATGCGGGCAGCGCTGGCCTATCCGGACAAGGTCCGCGGCCTGGTCAACATGTGCGCGGGCCCGGGCGGGCCGCCGCCGCCCGCCGCGAAGGTGGTGGCCGACTTCGCGGCGCTGCTGGCCGACGAGCCGGACGAAACGACCCGACGGACGGCAGTCGAAGATTTCGTGAGGCGGATGTTCCACGATCCTCAATTCCCGACCCGCGCGCCGGACCGATTCAAAGAAGAAGTCGACCTTATCCTGTCGCATAAGCGCGGCTATGTGAAATATCTTCCGAATGTCCCGCTCACCTACAAGTTGCTGAACGACGAGGAGCTGGCCGCCATCCGATGTCCGACATTGATCGTCTGGGCCGAATTCGAAAATCGCCCGACGCTCGGCGCGCAGCTCGCGTCCGTGATTCCCGACAGCGAATTGGTGATCATCAAGAATGCCGGGCATCATGTGAATGTCGACCAACCGGAGGCGACATCGCTCGCGCTCGAAGGTTTTCTGCGCAAGCATGCCAAGGTCTAGGCCGCCCATTCGCCGGTGAAGCGATCCGCGCAGCGCCCTGGCCCGCCCGGATATGATGACCGGAATGCATCGCGACGAGGTTTTTCTCGTCTCTTCGATGTCCGGTAAAGCGCTAGCCTGTCGGCGCCGGGACAGCGTTCCAGCTTGGGCGGCCTGGGTCCCGATCGATAACCAACGAACAAAAATGGGGAGGAGAATATGGCGCACCGATATTTGACCGCAGGCGTTTGTCTCGCCGCACTTGTAGTCGCGCAACCGCTTTGGGCGCAGCAGGCGCCCGGCTCCGCGACCGCTGACGCGAGCGCGCAGTCCGGAGGACTGGAGGAGATCATCGTGACGGCACAGAAGCGGTCGGAAAGCCTGCAGAAAGTCCCGATCGCCATTGCCGCCGTCACTCCTCAGCAACTTACCAATTCCGGCATACAGAGCACCCAGGGTCTTGCCGCCGCGCTGCCCGGGCTGCAACTGCTGAATATCGGCGGGAACGTGACCCCCTATGTACGCGGCGTGGGCAGCGGTTTCGCTGCCGCCGGTCTGGAAAGCCCGGTCGCTACCTATGTCGATGGCGTCTATTACGCCAATCCGGCCGACGTGAATATGGATCTGTTCGACATCGAGCAGGTATCCGTGATCAAGGGACCGCAAGGCACGCTTTTCGGGCGCAATGCGACAGGCGGCGTCCTTCAGATCACCACCCGGGAACCGAGCGTGACATTCGGCGGCCGCGCCCGGATCGGTTTCGACGAGTATGAAACGCTGAGAGCCGACGGTTTCGTGGCGGGCCCCCTGTCGGAAACGGTTCGGGCAAGCCTTGCCGGAACGTTCAGCCATCAAGGGCAGGGCTGGGGACGCAATGTCTTCACCGGGCACGACACCTACAAGGCGGATCATATCGCCGGCGTGCGCGGAAAGGTGGAGGCCGATCTCAGCGACACGACCGTCATCCGCCTGTCGGCCGACTATTCGGATCGCCACGGGCCCATGGCCATGAACTTCCGCGCGCTGCCGGGAACGGGCATCGCATTTCCCACTCCCCAGCCGACGCGGCCATGGGACACCAAAAGCTATGTCGACGCCCAGAATGACTATAGCGGCGGTGGAGTCTCGGTCACGCTCGGCCAGGACCTTGGCGATCTGAAACTGACGATGATCAGCGCATATCGCAAGTCGAGGAACTTCTTCCGCCTGTCGCCATCGGTGACGACGACCCCCGTTCTGGACATTAATTCCACCGATCATTCCGAGCAGGTGACGCAAGAGATCCAGCTCGCTTCGTCCGACTCCGGGCGTCTGACGTGGCAGACGGGCTTCTATTATTTCTACAACAAGGCCAATCGGAAGCAGGCGCTTTTCTTCCGGCCGGGATTCGCCGCCAACCTCGGTCTGCAGGTCGCGGGCGATCCAGCTGTCGGACCGATGATCTTTCCCTTCGACGGAGAGAATGTCGATGGAACGCAGCGGGTGGATTCGGCTGCGGCCTATGCGCAGGCGACCTACAGGATCACGGATTCGACGCGGTTCACGGCCGGCTTCCGCTACACCTGGCAGTGGACGAAATTCCATGGCACCGATGTCTTTACGCTGCCGGGCGGAGGCGCGGTGACGGTGGCGGATATTGCCGGCGAGAAGAGCAGCTTCAGGAAGCCGACCTGGCGTCTGGCGCTCGATCATGATTTCGCGCCGAACGTCACGGGCTTCGTGTCCTATAATCGCGGCGTGAAGAGCGGCGGGTACAATATCAGTACGCCGATCAATCCCGTGTACCTGCCGGAACAGCTCGACTCCTACGAAGGGGGCCTGAAAAGCGAATTGTTCCAGCGCCGGGTTCGGCTGAATGTTTCCGGCTTCTACTATAATTACAAGAATATCCAGGTTCCGGCGTTCTCGACCGTCCTGATCATCGTCAATGGCGCATCGGCGGAGCTTTACGGCCTCGATGCCGAACTCACGGCGAAGGTGGGCGACAATCTGACGTTGAACGCCGGCGCCAACCTGCTGCATGCCAGGTTCAAGTCCTTTCCGGGGGCGACGTTCACGACGCCTCTGCCGAACGGCCAGCCGAACTCCGGCTTCCCCGGCGACGCGAGCGGGAACACCATTCCCTATTCGCCCAAGCTCACCTATACCTTCGGCGCAACCTACACGATCCCCAGTTCGGTCGGCGAATTCGCGCTCAATGCGACGGACAGCTACAATAGCGGTTTCATGGCGGAAGCGGACAACCGGTTGCGGCAGGACAGCTACCATTTCCTGAACGCCTCCATCGCCTGGACGTCGCCCAGCAAGGCGTTCACGGCGCGTCTCTACATCAACAACATATTGAACAAAGCCGTCGTCAGCCAGTTTTCGACCGTCGCCGGGATTTCCTACATCGGCGACTATACCAATCCGCCGCGTATATTCGGCGGATCGCTGGAATGGAACTTCTGACATGGCCCCGCGAAGGTCATCCAGGCTTATGGACGGTATCAGCCTCAGTGATTTCACGGGATATGGCCAAGCCGCTATGTTCGCTCAACAGCTATAAAGGACTAAGCATGACCGCATATATCATCGGCTGGTCGCACTCGAAATTCGGAAATCTTGCCAATGAGACGATCGAGAGTCTGATTGTCGAGGCTGGGGCCAGCGCGATCGCCGATGCAGGTCTGGAGCCCGGCGACATCGACGCGATTTTCGTCGGGACCATGAATGCCGGCATGACGCGGCAGGAGTTCGTATCCTCGCTGCCACTGGCCATCAGCGACGATCTCCGCTTCAAGCCTGCGACGCGGGTCGAGAATGCCTGCGCGACCGGCAGCGCCGCGGTCTATCAGGCCCGGAATGCGATCGCGGCAGGCGCGGCGCGGCGCGTGCTGGTGATCGGGGCGGAAAAGATGACAGAGCTCGGCAGCGCGGCGGTCGGCGATTGCCTGATCAAGGCATCCTATCTGCCGGAGGAAGGCGAAACGCAGGGCGGCTTCGCCGGTGTGTTCGCGGGCATCACGGACGCCTATTTCCAGCGCTACGGCGACAAGTCGGACGTGCTTGCCCGCATCGCCGCCAAGAACCACCGCAACGGCGTCGCCAATCCCTACGCCCATGTGCGGAAGGATCTTGGCTATGAATTCTGTCGCGGCAACGACAAGAACCCGCTCGTTGCGGGCCGTCTGCGGCGGACCGATTGCTCCATGATCTCCGACGGAGCCGCCGCGCTGGTGCTGGCCGACGCCGATACGGCCGCCGCCGCGGCGAAGGCGATCGCGTTTCGGAGCGCCGTGCACGTCAGCGATTTCCTGCCCGTGTCCAGACGGGACATCATCGCCATGCCCGGACCGAGCCGTGCCTGGCGGCAGGCGCTGGCCGATGCGGGCGTCGGCCTTGACGATCTCAGCCTGGTCGAGACGCATGATTGCTTCACCACGGCCGAACTGCTCGCCTATGAGGCCATGGGGCTCACTCCCCAGGGACAGGGCGAGCGGGCGATCCTGGAAGGCTGGACCGAAAAGGACGGCAAGCTGCCCGTCAATCCCTCAGGCGGCCTGAAGGCCAAGGGCCACCCGATCGGCGCGACGGGCGTATCCATGCATGTCCTGGCGGCCATGCAGTTGCAGGGCGAGGCGGGCGATTTCCAGCTTCCCGGCGCCGACCTCGTCGGGCTGTTCAACATGGGCGGCTCGGCGGTCGTCAACTATGTCAGCATCCTGGAAGCGCGGAAGTAGTCGTCACGCATCCGCGCAAACGGCTTCTCAGTTGGCATCCTTCCGGGCTTCCGACCTCTGGGTTGGGGCGTCGGCTCACGGCCAAAACCACGCTTGCACCCTTTCGGCGCGCGCGCCATGATCGAATGCCTATTCGGCGGCCCACCGTTCGCGCCCAGGCCTTCCAGCATGGGAATCGCGGCGGGGTGCGCTGAAGGGATTTCGATCGGGACCTGAACCGCCAGCAACAGGATTCCGGCTGGAGGGGATAGGATGGAGCTGACCCAGTTCGACATCAACCTGCTACGCGCCCTGGATGTGCTGTTGCAGGAGAAAAGCGTGACGCGGGCGGCCCGCAGGCTCTTCGTGACCCAGCCGGCGGCGAGCGGGTCCCTGCAGCGGCTGCGGGAGATTTTCCAGGATCCGCTGCTTATTCGCGTCGGCCGTGGGATGGAACTGACGCCGCAGGGGCAGGCGTTGGTCGATCCGGTCCATGAGGCGATCCTGGTCATTGAGCGGCTGCTGCAGGTCGGCCCCAGCTTCCATCCACGGACGTCGCAGCGCACGTTCCGCTTCGCCATGTCGGATTATTGCACCCATACGATCCTGCCGGGCCTGATGCAGCGGATCAGCATCGAGGCGCCCAATGTCAGGATTGCGGTGGCTGAGCGGTTCACCAAGGATTTCGATCCGCTTCAACTTGGCGACCTCGACATGCAGATCACCCTCGACGATCAGAGGGTCTTCGCCGATGATGACCAGTTTCAGGCGATGAACCGGATGCCGCTGATCGAGGACCGTTTCGTCTGCGTCGTCTCCGCCGATCATCCGGTGTCGTCGCCGTTGACGCTGGCCGAATATACGCGCTTTCCCCATGCAAGCTCCAACCATGACATTCCCACCGTGCCCGATGTCGCTCATCGGCTCGCGGGGGTCGCCACCCATGACCGCGTCATGATCGGCAGCTTCACCAGCCAGCTTTTCCAGCTCCCCGGAACCGACATGATCGCCATCGCGCCCTATGAATTGGCGGCGATGCTCGCGCCGATGCTCCATCTGCGCATCATGGAGCCGCCATTCGCCGTCGATCCGATCACGGAGGCGGCATTCTGGCATGCTCGCAACAACAGCGATCCGGGCCATGTCTGGTTGCGGGGGCTGCTCCAGGAAATCAGCGCGGACATCCGCAGCAGGCGAGAAGCGAGGCAGCGGGAAACGCCAGGCGCTGCCGCGTCAGGAGATCGCGGTCGCTTGAAACGCCTCTAGCCGCCACTGTCCGTCCTGCTGGACCCAGACCTGCAGGACCTGGGCGCGCAACGAGACGGTCTGGTCGTTCGCCCGTATCTGAATCACACTGTCCATCGAACCCGTCATGACCGCGACCGTGCCGAAGAGCCGAACGGCCAGCTTGTCCCGCCTTATGTCGAGGAAGAAGACATCTTCCCTGACGAAGCGCAGATACTCTTCCAGTGTCTCGCTATGTCCTGGCGTATGCGTGTGGGACAAGGTGGGCGACAGAAGCCGGGTCAGCGCGTCATGGTCGCGCGTCACCAACGCTTCGCGCCGGCGACGCTCGGCGTCATATACCGCCTGCACCTCTGCATCGTTCGTATCGGACATCATTGCCTTCATGCACCATGGGTTCTGAAATGCCGGCACTCTATTGGAACATGGAACGGCGGGCCAATCGGCGGCGCTGATAGGCATTATCAGTTACCGCGATACAAGCGGTGTCCTATCGAGGGGAGCGCGGTCGATCCGAGTTGCCGCGCGGCCGACAGATCCATCATCGATATTTATGTGCTGCATCATCCACAGCGATTTTGTGGCTTGGCCAAGGCCATTTAAGCGTTGGCGGTAACAGGCGGGGCTGGCGCCGTCCGGTCCCGGCGACACCCGGTCCCGTCACGGGCCGTCAGGACCGTCGGGATTCGCCCGGTTTGCCGCTGATGAAGCGGACAGGAAGCGAACGAATTGGGGAGGAATAAAGGCGATGGATCTGCAGGGATTGCCCGCTATCGTGACCGGGGGCGCATCGGGGCTTGGCCTGGCGACGGCGCGAATGCTCCGGGAGCAGGGGACCAAAGTCGCGATCTTCGACCTCAAGGAAGATCAAGGTGTCTCCCGAGCCGCTGAGATCGGCGCGTCTTTCCATCAGGTCGATGTATCCGACGATCTCAGCGTCGCGCGGGTAATGGAGGCGGCGGCGGCCCGGGACGGTACCGCGCGCCTGCTGGTAAATTGTGCGGGCGTGGCGCTTCCGGCGCGCACGGTGGACCGGGACGGGCTGGCGCACGACTTGGATCGGTTCCGCAGGACCATCGACGTCAACCTTGTCGGCACGTTCAACACAAGTTCGAAATTCGCAGCGCGCCTGGTCGCGGCCGACATTGCCGATGAGGACAAGGGACTCATCGTCAACACGGCGTCCATCGCCGCGTTCGACGGGCAGATCGGGACGGCGGCCTATACCGCGTCCAAGGCGGGCGTCGCAGGCATGACCCTATCGCTGGCGCGCGATCTGGCGGAGCATCGCATCCGCGTCGTGTCCATCGCTCCCGGCGTATTTCTGACCCCGATGGTGGAGGGTTTCAGTCCGCAGGTACAGAGCAGCCTTGCGGCACAGGTGCCCCATCCGCGCCGCCTGGGCCAGCCGAGGGAATATGCGCAATTCGTGCTCGCGATCGCGAGCAACCCCATGCTGAACGGAGAGACGGTCCGCCTCGACGGCGCGGTACGCCTCGGTCCCCGCTGAACCGGGACCGGCCAACGCGGCGGCCCGACCGAACCGCGCCAGCATCATCATCGGGAGAATATTCATGCCGGGAAGCAGCCAGGGAAAAGCTCTGACAGTGTGCGTCGAAGATGGCGAAGCCCGGCTCTTCATGACCGACGTCGCTTTGCCGCCGCTCGCCGCGCATGAAGTGCGGGTGCGAACAGCGGCCGTCGCGCTGAACTATCGCGATATTGCCATGATCTCGGGAAAGTCGATCGATCGACCGGGCCGGGCCTATATCCCGTTCTCGGATGCCTGCGGGATCGTGGAGGCGGTCGGCGACGGCGTCACGCGATGGCGGCCGGGGGATCGCGTCTGCTCGCTCTTTTTCCCGGAATGGATCGCTGGCGCACTCTCTCCTGAAAGCCGCCGCCCGCTTGGGGCCGCGCGTGACGGCGTTGGGCAGACGATGTTCACGGCGGCCGAGCAGGCGCTGGTTGCGGCTCCATCGCATCTTTCGGCGGCAGAGGCGGCAACCTTGCCCTGTGCGGCCTTGACGGCCTGGAACGCCGTCATGCACTCCGGCGCGGCGAAGCCGGGATCGGTCGTGCTCGTCCAGGGCACGGGAGGCGTCTCCCTCTTCGCCCTGCAATTCGCGAAGATGGCTGGCGCGGCGGTTCTGGCGACCAGTTCGTCCGACGCCAAATTGCAGCAGATGCGTGCGCTGGGCGCCGATGGCGGCATCAACTATCGAGACGATCCCCAATGGAGCGCCCCTGCGCTTTCGATGACGGACGGCCGCGGCGTAGACCTCGTCGTGGAGGTCGGCGGAGCCGGCACGTTTACGGAGAGCCTGAAGGCCATTCGGCTGGGCGGCGCGATTTCCGTGGTCGGCATGTTGAGCGGCGCGGTCGAGCCGATCGATGTGCGGCACATCTATGGCAGGAATGCCCGAATTCGCGGCGTCACGGTCGGTTCGCGAGAGATGTTCGAGGCGATGAACCGTGCGCTTGTTCAGCACGAGATCCATCCCGTCGTCGGCCGCGTCCTGCCTTGGGAGGAGGCCGGCGCGGCGATGGAGGCCCTGCAACGGGGAGATGTCGTCGGAAAGATCGTGCTGGATTTCGGCCTGGCGTGAATTACGAAAGATGCTGTTGGTTCAACGAACCGGCGGCATATCTCAGGATGAAACAACACCGGTATGGCAGCTATTTTGCCTCCAATTGTCCGCGTCGCGGGTCCACGTCTGGGTGACCACTGCATTCATGTCGATCCGCTTGTCGTCTCCCTGAAACGAGACCGTTTGCGACAGACGACCTACTACGATCGCCACATTCCCGAAAACGCGTATGTTGAGATCGCCTCGCTGGATGGAATGGTAACGATATTTGCTGGCCACACCTTGCAGATACTCTTCCTTATCGTCGATTTTCCCGTTTCCGTGCACATGCACGAGATCATCGGCAAGGAGATTGTTAAGGGCAGCCAGGTCCGTTGACACGAGAGCGGCGATCCTCCGATTCTCCAACTCCCGGATGACGTCCTCGACCGAGTGATTCATATGCTCGTCCTTTATGCTTGCCCGGTTCAGAGAAGTGCACTGGCGCCGCGACCGCCGGAAAAGCCCCTCATCGCGGCGTCGATCGCCGCTTCAGCGCATCGAGCTCCGCACGCATGTAGAGGCGTCCGGCGCGCATCACGGCGGCAATGCCGTGAAGGTTTCCAGCCGCCGCCAGTGGATTGGCATTGAGGACGACCAGATCGGCGGCCATCCCCGGCTCCACCGCGCCCATCGTCCGTTCCCGTCCGAGAAAGCGCGCCGCGTCGATCGTCGTCATCTGCAAGATGCGCAAGGGAGGAATGCCGGCTCGCGCGAGCAGGTCGAACTCATGATGCAATGAAGCAGGGGGCAGCCACCCTCCGCCGAAGTCCGTTCCAGCCAGCATCTTGACGCCCGCTTCGTCGAACAGCTTCGTCACCTTCAACTGGAGTTCGAACAGATTCCGAAGCGTCTCCCGGTCGCCCGCGGCCATTCGGCGGCTGAACGCATCACCGACCGAGTTCCAGAGCGCGCGCGATTCCGCGGGCACATATTTATTGTCCGGATTGTCGCGCAGGGATGGGCCGTCGCCTATCTCCATCGCTTCCAGTCGCGCCAGAGTCGGAACCTGCCACATGGTCCCGGCCGCGAGATCGCGGGCGAGCGTGCGGCATTTCGCTTCGTCGAACGTCGCTACCGTCCGCGCGATCAGCCTGATGGCGGGCGGCGGAAGCTGCGCCATGGGATTGGCCAAGAGCCGCTTCCACTCCTCCGGCGCGGCATTCGCCGGAGCCTCCGCCGGTTCCGGTGCCGAAGACAGGATTCGCCGCAACGCGTCCTCGTCGCGCGAGCAACTCAGCAGGACGCTGATGCCTGGGCCAAGATGCTCAACCGACGTCATCCCATGCCCGGCGGCCTCCCTGATCGTGACCGACGGGACAAGATGGCCTGCGATCGGAAGCCCGTTGAGACGCGCTTCGTCAATCGCCGCCAGATAGGCTTCGCGACCGGCATCCGCTATCTTGATGAAATCGGCGCCCTGTTGCTTCTGCCGGCGGACTTCGGCCCGCATCCACTCGGCAGTGGCGCTTGCTCCGGGGATGAGTATCGCACCGGGCATAGCCAACAGGGCCGGGGATTCTGGCGGCAGGATAGGCTTCCCCGATGCACGCGCCGCCAGCAATTCCGGAGAGCCGGCCATCTGGCGGAACCCCGTAATTCCGCTCGCCAGCATGAGCGGCAGGCTCGTCGCGGGACTTGCGCTATTCAGGTTGTGCGCATGCATGTCGTTGTAGCCAGGCACGACAAACCTGCCTGGCAGCGACACGCGGCGTGCTGTGCGAGCGACCTTGAAGCTGTGCGCCGGCGCAACCTTGACGATCCGTTCGCCCTGTATCCACACGGCGCTGTTGGGTCTTGCCGCGCCGGTGCGCGTATCGATGACGGTCACGCCGTCAAGGACCACGCCCTGGCGCACCATGTCCACGGGCGGCGCGGCGGCCAGCGGCGCGGCGGCGACTATCGACAGCAAGGCCGTTGCGAAGGATTTGACTTGGTTTCTCTTATGCACGGACATTTCCCAGCTAGAGCGTTTTCCAAGCAGATGGAATCATCTGCTGACTCGGAAAACACGACAAAACAAAAACTTAGAGCAGTCGAGCCGATGCAATCGGATCGGAATCTGCTCTAGAATTTCACAGCGGCGCGGGCGCCATAAGTGCGCGGCGCGGCGCGGGTCGATACGAGGATGTTGGCGATGGGTTGCGTCGAGGAGAAGACCGGGGTGCGGTTATTCTCGATGTTGCGAACGAACGCAGCGATCGACCAGTTTCCGTTCGCCGGACCGAAGCTCAACTGCGCATTGCTGCGCCAGACGCCCGAGGCGCGCTGTTCGGGGAGATAGAGGAAACCCAGATACCGGGAACTGCGATATTGCGTATCGGCACTGGCGACGAGGTCGAAATCGCCGACATGAATTGTCTGTTGGGCAGCGATGTTCAGCGTCCATTTCGGCGAGTTGAAGCCCGGCTTGCCCGCGCAATCCACATTATAACGGTTCGCCGCGGTATCCAGAGTGGCGATGCAGCCGGTCAATGGCGGCACGCCGCTATTCTGGTTTACGTAGGTGAACGACTTGTTGCGGCTGTCGAGATACTGGACGTCGCCACTGATCAAAGTCGTCGGAGTGGCCAACACCCGCGCCTCCACCTCGATACCGCGAATGCGCGACTGCCCGATATTCTGGGTGATATTGGTGATGCGTCCGGCAAGGTCGGGACGGACGGACGACACCTGCTGGTCCTTATATTCCCACCAGAAACCCTCGATGTTGAGCTGCACCCGGTTGTCGAAAAACCGGTTCTTCGATCCGACCGTATAGGCTGTGATAAATTCGGGATCATATGTCTCGAAACCGGTGGCGGCTGAAAAGCCGCCCGACCGATAGCCGGTTTCGACGCTCGCATAGAGCATCGATTGCTGGGCCAGATCGAACTCGACCGCGCCGCGATATGTCACGCGGCGGTTGGTCAGGCGCTGATCGTCGTTTCGGTCGCCGCGGATGAGGAGAGCCCCTGTGGGCACGCCGCCAACGCGCAGCGGCACCGGCGGTGATCCCGCCGCGGGGAAGGCGAAGGGAAACTGCGCCGGCGTCTCCACAACGGGAAAGAGCGGAGCGTTGGGACAGGTGGGCACGCCCGCGACCCGTAGCTGGCAGACGATCGCGCCTGAGATGCTCGTGCCGGCGAACCGCTTGCGATCCTCGGTATAGCGGATACCGCCGACAAGTCTGACGCGGTCGTTCAGATGGAGTGTCAGCCGGCCGAAGGGCGCGATCGATTCCGTGACGTAGCGCGCGTTGGAGAATGCTGCCGAAGCCGAGGTGCTCAGCGCGACATCGGCAGAGATGTCCTCATGATAGTAAAGCGCGCCTATCGTATAGTCGATGCTGCCGACGCGGTTGCCGGCGAAACGTGCCTCAAGGCTGTATTGCTCATCGGTCTCGCGCTGGAGCGCCCCGAAGGCGCCGCTGGTCGCCAGATAGTCGAGCTTGTTGTAGCGCCATGCAGGGATGACCGAGAGCGTGCCGATTGGCGTTGTCCACTCGATCAGCCCGTTGGCGCCGTAAAACCGATTGTTCTGATAGGGCGCGATGGCCAGCGGGTCCAGCTTGCGGCCTGCGGGGCCGGCGTTGACGGTGACGCGATAGGCCTGCGCCAAAGGCGTGAGCACGCCATCGGAGGCAGGCACGCTCGCCGGCGCAAAGGCGTATCGGCCGGCCAGAGGATTATAGACATAGTGCCCGTCGTAACCGACGCTCGTACCCACGCCGCCCAGATCCGCATGGTCGGCGGCGAGGCGAACGGTCAGGTTGGGCGTCAGGCGTGCCTTCAACTGCACGCGCAATGCGGCAATATCCTCGTCAGATGTTCCATCGCGATTATAGCCATCCCGCTTCGAGCGCATGCCCGATATGCGGAGAGCCCCGTCATCGCCCATGGGTATGTTGACCGCTGCTTCCGCGATGAGGGCATCGTAATTGCCATAGCTCAGGGAGCCATGGCCGGAAAAATCGCCAGGCTTCGGCTGCACGGGGATGACGTTGATCGCGCCGCCCGTCGCGTTGCGGCCGTACAGCGTTCCTTGCGGACCTTTCAACACCTCGACCCGTTCGAGATCGTAGAAAACGCCGACCGTGCCGGTCGGGCGGCCCACATAAACGCCGTCATAGTTGAACGCAGAGGCCGGATCGCTGTTCTGGGTAAGGGTAAAATTGCCGACGCCCCGGATGAAAATCAGATTGCCGGTACTCGTCGGCTGGATGGAGAGCGCAGGAACCTGTTCGTTGAGCCGATCCGCCTGCGTCACGCCGGCCTTCAGCAGCGCGGCGCCGTCGACGACATTTATAGCAACCGCCGCGCGCTGCGAGCTTTCGACCCGGCGCTGGGCGGTTACGATGATTTCTTCCAGACCCGTTCCATTGGCGGTGGATTCCTCCGCCGATGCGGGTTCCTGCACGGCCGACCCCGCCGGCGCGCCTTGCGAGAGGGCGATCCCCGGCATCAAACAAACGGACGCAACGGTCGTCACCAGCCATACACGCATCTTTTCCTCCCGACATTTATCTATGATCTGCCGACATTCACCGGCTTTGTTGTATTATTGAAGATTAGCTATTCAAGGAAACGATGGCGGTTTCTGTCCCATGATAGGCAGCGGGCATCAGGGCCGTCGGTTCGATGAAGCGGATGAAGCAGCCGGCGCCGCGCGTGCGCCAGCCGCAAGTTACGAGCAGCCCTGGGCCGACGGAATCCCTCGACCCTGTTCAGGCCCGGCACGCGGTTCCCGATGGAATCCCGGCCTCGTCAGATCTTGACTGCGTCCAGTCCCACCGGTCCGCTTGCAGGACGCCGTTTGAGTTCCGTCTCGTCCTCACCCGCAAGCATCCGCTGACGCAACATGTCCGGGTCGAACTCGACGCCGATGGGATTGACGTTGAACTCTTCCGTAAAGAAGAACTTCGTCGATTCTTCGACAGTCTCGAAATTCTCGACCTGGAATTCGAGATGATTGCCGTCCGGGTCGCGATAGTAGAGCGAGGTGGTGGGGCCATGATTGATCGCCCATGCAGGCGCGATCCCAAGATCTTTCAGGCGCTGATAATTTTCCAGCAGGTCGTGAAGCGAGTCATAGGTGAAGGCGATATGATGCAGGCCGACATCGGAACCGTCCTGGTCGTGCAGATCGGGAACGGCCACGATCGCGATGCGATGATGCTCTTCATCGTAGGACAGGAAAGACAAGCCCGGATTTTCGTAGGCGGCCGTCGCATGCATCACGAGCTTGTACCAATCCACCATCTCCGTGAAGCGGGACGTGCGGAGAACAAAATGAGCGAGTTTCGAAGGCGGAACAATTTTCGCCGCGATCTCGGATCGGCGTTCATCAAGCATCTGCATTGTCTTCTCCTTAGTCTCTCTTTTCCGTCGGGACGGCCACGCCGCCCATCATTTGTGCGCCTTGTTTCCTTCGGGCGCCGCCCTTCGCCGAACAAACCCGCAGGATTGCGCGCTCCGCATCGCGGGAGTTTAGTCGCCCAAAGCTATAAAACCGATATGGCAGAAACTTGCCGGCGATAGCTGGCACCTATCGGCTGCCTGGCATCCGCACATCCGCAGCAAGCGCAATCAAGGGACCTGAGCGATGCCTGCCACGCATCTCAGGGCGGGATGCGCCATCTGCCCATGCCATGGGGGCGCGCCTATTGGGAGGCTCATGCCGTCCGCTAGGCGAGGCAATAATCCAAGCGATCCGAGAGGTTTGCGCGGTGGCCTATTAATGGAGAGCTTCATGGCCAAAGTCATCATTTCATGCGCAATCACGGGAGGCATCCATACGCCGACCATGTCCGATGCGCTGCCGATTACCCCCGAACAGATCGCTGAGGAGTCGATTGCCGCCGCCGAAGCAGGGGCCGCGATCATCCACCTGCACGCACGTCGGCCCGAGGATGGCCACCCGACCGGCGATCCGGAGGTGTTCGCGCGTTTCCTGCCGGTGATCAAGCAGCGCACCGACGCGGTCATCAACCTTACCACCGGCGGCAGTCTGACCATGCCCGTCCAGGAGCGCATCGCGGCCGCGCTCCGGTTCCAGCCCGAGATATGCTCGCTCAACATGGGGAGCATGAACTTCGCGCTGTTTCCCGTGGCGGGCAAGATCACGGAATGGAAATATCCGTGGGAAAAGGACTATATTGCCAATTCGGACGATTATGTCTTCCGCAACAGCTTCCGTGACATCGCCTATATGTTCGAGACGCTGGGCGGCATGGGCACCAAATATGAGCATGAATGCTATGACCTTTCGCATCTCTACACGCTGGCGCACTTCATCGATCGTGGCCTGATCAAGCCGCCATTCTTCGTCCAGATGGTCTTCGGAATCCTGGGTGGAGTGGGCGCGCACCTCGAAAACCTCGTGTTCATGAAGGAAACCGCGGACCGGCTTTTCGGCAAGGAGAGCTATAAATGGTCGGTGCTGGCGGCGGGCCGCCACCAGATGCCGTTCATAACCCAGGCGGCGCTGCTGGGCGGGCATGTTCGCGTCGGGCTTGAGGACAGTCTTTATATCGGACGTGGCGAACTCGCCGCATCGAACGCCCAGCAGGTCGAGAAGATCAAGCGCATCCTGGCCGAACTCGGCCATGAGCCCGCGACACCCGCCGAAGCGCGCGAAATGCTGGGCCTGAAGGGCGCCGACCGGACGCTCATCTGATCACGCAAGAAGCCGCGGAGGGTGTGACACCCGCGGCGGCCCTCCTCAATTTATCGACCGCCGATCGAATTCGAAGGATCAAGTGCATGGAAGCCGCGAGCAGCCAGTCGCGACGCGACATCGTCAACGCGCTCGAGCATCTCGATACGCGATTATTGTGGCTTTCCTCCTGGATGATTCACAACGCCAATCATCTTCGGCCGAAACGTGATGGCCTGAAGGTCGGCGGCCATCAGGCCAGTTGTTCGTCGATGACCGCGATCATGGCGGCGCTCTACTTCCATGCCCTTCGTCCGCAGGACAAAGTGGCGGTCAAGCCGCATGCGGGGCCGGTACTGCATGCCATCCATTACCTGCTCGGCAACCAGACCCTCGATCGCATGCAGAAATTCCGCGGTCTGGGGGGTGTGCAAAGCTATCCTTCCCGTACCAAGGACACTATCCCCGTCGACTTCTCCACGGGCTCGGTCGGCCTGGGCGTCGCGGTCACGGCTTTCTCTTCACTCGTCCAGGACTATCTTATCGCGCACGGCCAGGTGCGGGAGGAGGATGCGGGTCGCATGATCGCGCTGATGGGCGATGCCGAACTCGACGAGGGCAATATCTACGAATGCCTGATCGAGGGTTACAAGCACGATCTGCGCAACTGCTGGTGGATCGTCGACTATAACCGCCAGTCGCTGGATGCGACCACGGCGGATCGCATGTTCCGGCGCTTCGACGATATCTTCGAGACATGTGGCTGGCGCGTTGTCACGCTAAAGTACGGAAAGATGCAGCAGGCCGCCTTCGCTCAGGCAGGCGGCAAGGCGCTGGAAGAGTGGATCGACAGCTGCCCGAACGCCGAATTCGCTGCGCTGACCTATCAGGGTGGTGCAGCCTGGCGCGAGCGGTTGATGGCCGACATCGGCCAGAAACCGAACGCCCGGAAGCTGCTCGACAGCTATGACGACGAGGCTCTGGCGCGGCTCATGACCAATCTGGGCGGCCATTGCATCGAAACGCTGGTCGACGCATTCGACAGCGCGCAGGACGACCGGCCGACCCTGTTCATCGCCTATACGGTCAAGGGCCACGGGTTGCCGCTCGCGGGCCACAAGGACAATCACTCGGGCATGATGAACCCGGCCCAGATGGAGCAGTTCCGCACCGGCCTGGGCATCAGGGAAGGCGAGGAGTGGGAACCCTGGGGCGGCCTTGGCGACAATGCCGCAACAGAGCTGAAGGCTTTCATCGCCGACAGTCCGATCGCGAAGGTCAAGACGGAACCGCTGGCGCCCGCAATCGCCGTTCCGGCGATCCGCGCGCCCGAGGGTGCCGAACAATCCACCCAGGCCGCTTTCGGACGCATCCTGCTCGACCTCGCCAAATCGGGCGAGGAGCTGGCCGATCGCATTGTCACCACCGCGCCTGACGTCACCCAGACCACCAATCTCGGCGCCTTCGTCAACCAGCGCGGCCTGTTTCGCCGGCAGGAGCTGGCCGACGTGTTCCACAAGGCGAAGATTCCCTCGGCACAGAAATGGGCGCAGCATGCGGCGGGTCAGCATATCGAGCTGGGCATTGCAGAAAACAACTTCTTCCTCATGCTGGCCTCGCTGGGCCTTGCCGCACCGCATTTCGGTACACGGCTGCTGCCGGTCGGCACTGTCTACGACCCGTTCATCGCCCGGGGTCTCGATTCGCTGAACTATGGCTGCTATTCGGACTCCCGCTTCCTCCTGGTGGGCACGCCGTCGGGAATCACGCTGGCAGCGGAAGGCGGCGCGCACCAGTCGATCAACACCCCGCTGATCGGCATGGGTCAGCCCAATCTCACCTATTTCGAGCCGGCCTATGCCGACGAGCTGGCCATGATGATGGCTTATGCCTTCGACCATATGCAGCAGCCTGACGGCAGCTCCGTCTATCTGCGCCTGACGACCCGATCGATCCCGCAGGTCGCACGCGATGACGTCAGCTGGCAAGCCGACCTGTTGAAGGGCGGTTACTGGCTGCGTCGTCCTTCCGAAGGGGCTGAAGCCGCGATTGCCTTCACCGGCGTCGTCGCGCCCGAAGCGTTGGCGGCGTGGGAAAAGCTTGTCGACGACATTCCGGGTCTCGGCCTGCTCAATGTCACCTCACCTGACCTGCTCCATCGCGGCTGGTCGGCCCGTCGCGCCGCGCGCTGGACCGATGAAACGGCCGCGCCCTGCCATGCTGAGACGTTGCTATCCGCGCTGGCACCGGGCGCGGGCCTGGTGACGGTGCTCGACGGATCGCCCGCCGCGCTGTCCTGGCTCGGCGGCGTCAAGGGCATGCGGGTGAGCCCGCTCGGGACCGACCGTTTCGGCCAGACCGGGGACCTGCCCGATCTCTATCACGCCTATCGGCTGGACAGCGACGCCATCATCGAAGCCGCCGCCGAACTTTTCCTGGGAAACTGACATGGCCATCGAACTGAAGATCCCGGCGCTGTCGCCGACGATGGAAAAGGGCACGCTGGCAAAATGGCTGGTCGCCGAGGGCGATCTGGTGAAGGCCGGCGATCTCCTCGCCGAGATCGAGACCGACAAGGCCACGATGGAATTCGAAGCCGTGGACGAGGGGAGGATAACGAACCTCGTGGTTCCCGAAGGAACGGCAGACGTTGCGGTCGGCACGGTCATTGCCGTCATGGCGGAGAATGGCGAGACCGCGCCCAGGCCGGTGCTGGCCGGCGCCGAGCCGACGATCGCCCGACCTGTCGAGGCCGCGCAAGCGCTCGCTCCATCCGCTCCAGAGTCGGTCCGGCCAAAGCCCGCGCCAAGGGTGCCGGCGCCGCGCACCCGTGTGTCGCCCGCCGAGCGGGTGAAGGTTAGCCCGCTTGCATTGCGCATTGCGGAGGCGAAGGGCATTGACCTTGGCGGCATCACCGGTACCGGCCCCAACGGCCGCATCGTTCGCGCCGATCTTGGCATCGGGCCATTGGTCACCCCGCGCCACGACCCGGTCGCACGGTCGATCGACGCCGTGCCGTCCCCTGTCGCGACCATCGCCCCACCGCCTTCCGGCGTTCCTGTCGAGACGGTCAAGCTCAGTTCGATGCGAAAGACCATCGCGCGGCGCCTCACCGAATCCAAGCAGACGGTGCCGCACTTCTACCTGACGGCACGCTGCAACATCGATCCGCTGTTGAAGCTGCGCAGAGAATTGAACGCCTCTCTCGCGCCGCGCAGCATCAAGCTCAGCGTCAACGACATGCTGATCAAGGCCCTGGCGCTCGCGCTCGTCGAAGTGCCGGACGCGAACGTCCAGTTCGGCGGCGAGGAGCTGCATCGCTTCGCGCGCGTCGACATATCGATGGCGGTTGCGATCGACGGCGGCCTCATCACTCCGGTGATCAAGGGCGCTGAGGCGCTGTCGCTTTCCGCCATAGCGACGCAGACGAAGGCGCTCGCCGCGAAGGCGCGCGATGGCAAGCTGCTGCCCGAGGAATATCAGGGCGGCACCTGCTCGATCTCCAATCTCGGCATGTTCGGGATCGACGAGATGTTTCCGGTGATCAATCCGCCCCAGGCTCTCATTCTGGGCACGGCCGCAGGGGTGGAGCAGCCGTGGAAGGTCGATGGTGCCGTGGGGCTCGCGACGATCATGGCGACGACGGCGAGCTTCGATCATCGCGCAATCGACGGCGCCCTGGCGGCCCAGTTCATGCAGTCATTCCGCGGCCTTGTCGAAACGCCGATCCTGCTGTGCAGTTGATCATGACAAGTGCCGGGGGGCGCTTGTTCTTCCTCAAATCATTCGAGGAAGGCGCTGTCCAGATCCGTGGAGCAGGAGCGGACATATCCGCCTGAAGCTGAAGGAAATTTATGCAGACCGACCCTATCGTGATTGCCAGTTATGCCCGCACTCCGATGGGCGGGTTTCAAGGCGCGTTTTCATCGGTCGCCGCAACGGAGCTTGGCGCTATCGCCGTCCGTGCGGCAGTCGAACGCGCCAAGGTGCCGGGCGAAGCAATCGACCGCATCTACATGGGATGCGTGCTGCCGGCGGCGCTCGGCCAGGCGCCGGCGCGACAGGCCGCTCTCGGCGCCGGGCTTCCGGAGAGCGTTCAGGCCACGACAGTGAACAAAATGTGCGGCTCTGGCATGCAGGCAATCATCATGGCGGCCGAAGCGCTGCGAGCGGGCGCCGCCGACGTCATCGTCGCCGGAGGCATGGAAAGCATGACCAATGCGCCCTATGCCCTTCCCAAACATCGCTCTGGCGCTCGGATCGGACATGACCGCGTCATCGACACAATGATGATGGACGGTCTCGAGGATGCCTATAGCGTGGGCAAGCCGATGGGCGCGTTCGCGCAGGATACGGCGGATGCCTATCAGTTCACGCGCGAGATGCAGGATGCCTATGCGCTTCGGTCGCTGGAGCGGGCGCGGGCCGCAATCGAAACGGGCGCCTTCGCCGAAGAAATCGTGCCGGTGCCTGTAAGGACGCGGTCAGGCTCGCAATTCATCGCAACGGACGAGCAGCCGGGGAGGGCGCGGCCGGAGAAAATACCGACGTTAAAGCCTGCATTCGCGTCAAACGGCACGATCACTGCGGCGAGTTCGGCATCGATCTCCGATGGCGCGGCGGCCATTATATTGACTCGGCGGAGCGTTGCCGAGCGGCTCAAAATGCCGGTAATAGCGCGCTTGAGCGGGGCCGCGGCGCATGCGCATGCTCCCGCGCTCTTCACCACCGCTCCCGTTCACGCCATCCGGACGTTGCTCGGCAGAACAGGCTGGTCGGTTGAGGATGTCGACCTGTTCGAGGTGAACGAAGCCTTTGCCGCGGTAGCGATGATCGCGGCGCGCGATTTGGCAATCCCCGATGACCGCCTCAATGTAAATGGCGGGGCGACAGCCCTGGGCCATCCGATAGGCGCGTCGGGCGCGCGCATTCTGGCAACCTTGCTGGCGGCGCTTCAACGCCGGGGCGGTCGGCGCGGCGTCGCGGCCCTGTGCATCGGCGGCGGCGAAGCGACCGCAATGGCAATTGAACTGATTTGAGGGAGAGACAAGCGATGAACATCGATGGCGTTGCAGCAATCGTCACGGGAGGCGCATCGGGGCTCGGGGCTGGCACGGCACTGCGCCTTGCCCGCTTAGGAGCCAGGGTCACGATCTTCGACCTCAATTCGAAGCTCGGCTCCGCACAGGCGGAGGAGTTGGGAGGACATTTCCTGGCCGTGGATGTGACGGACGAAGTCGCCGTTCACGCGGCGATCGCGGAAGCTGAGGCGCGGCACGGCGTCGCTCGCATCCTGATCAATTGCGCCGGCATCGCCACGCCGCGCAAGGTGATAGATCGCGACGGCAGTCCGATGCCGCTTGCCGACTTCTCCAGGATCGTGACGATCAATCTCATAGGTTCGTTCAATGTGCTCTCCGCCTTCGCCGCGCGGCTTCACACCGCCGAACCTGTTGGCGAGGAGCGCGGTGTCATCGTCAACACGGCGTCGGTTGCCGCCTATGATGGGCAGATCGGTCAGGCCGGCTATGCCGCGTCGAAGAGTGGAATCGTTGGAATGACACTGCCGATAGCGCGAGAGCTTGCGCGTTATGGCATAAGGGTCATGGCGATCGCACCGGGCATCTTCTGGACGCCGCTGCTCGCCGGACTGCCCCAGGAGGCCCAGGACTCCCTCGGAAAGCAGGTGCCGTTCCCCAGCCGGTTGGGGCAGCCCGGCGAATATGCGCAATTGGTGGAAAGCATCATAACCAACCCGATGTTGAACGGAGAGGTCATTCGCCTGGACGGAGCGATCAGGATGGCCCCCAAATAAGCGCGCAGCGGCGGCCCGAATGTCAAGGCAGAAATGATCGAGCGCTTTTCCGCAACGGCGCCAAATGCCGAAGCGGTTCGGGCGACTGCGGCGAGAGCATGGCCTCGCGGTCCATGCCGCCCTTGCCCTGTTCGACCCGGATCAGCATTCGCTTGCTGTCGATATTGTCGTCCTCTGTCGGAGATCCGCCTGAACGGCGTGGAGCCATGGCTTTTCAGAGGTCGGGTTTTGGGAAGAGAGAAGCGCTTCATCTTGGGGCTTCGTGGCTGAACATCTGTTTCCCGCGCGGCGACCAAGCTTGTCATCGGTGATCTCAACCGCCGGGATGGTTCGCCTTCAGAACATCCTCGATGCGATCCGCAACTTGGGTCATCGCCATCAAGCCGGTTCCACGGTCAGCACCGCAGCTTCCGCGCCCGTCACTCTCATTCTTGCACCGACTGGCGAGTCGGGGCCTCTGCACGACCAGACGCTGTCGCCCACCTTCACCCGGCCCCGGCCATTGTCGATGGGTTCGACGACGGTGACGACCTCTCCCACCAGCCGGGCGGTGCGGTCGTTGAGGAGCGGGTCTTGCGAGTCCACCGGATTGGCGGTGTACCAGCGTCGCCCGCCCCAGACCGACAGCAGGCAAAGGCCCGCGAAAAGCAGCAACTGAAGGGGGATGGAGACCGGAAACGCGAGAGCGACCAGACCGGTCAGCGCGGCGGCCAGCGCGACCCAGATCAGGAATACGCCCGGTATCACCACTTCACCCATGGCGAGCAGCGCGGCGAAGACCAGCCAGCCCCAATGGTCGTCCAGCATGGCGAGCCAGTCGGTCATGCCTGCCCCTGTCCGAACGGCCCGCGCCGCGACGGGGCAGGGGGCGGCGGTGGAGGCGCGGCGTCTCCCAGAGCCTCCCTGGCCAGCGCGCCGATGCCGCCCAATGTGCCGATCAGCTGAGTCGCCTCCACCGGAAAAAGGATCGTCTTGGCGTTGGGGGAGGTGGCGAACTGGCTCACCGCCTCGACATATTTCTGGGCGACGAAATAGTTGATCGCCTGCGCGTTGCCGCTGGCGATCGCTTCGGAAACCATCTGCGTTGCCTTGGCTTCGGCCTCCGCCTCGCGCTCGCGGGCTTCGGCGTCGCGGAAGGCGGCTTCGCGGCGGCCCTCCGCTTCCAGGATCTGGCTTTGCTTCTGCCCTTCGGCCTTCAGGATTTCCGATGCGCGCAGCCCCTCCGATTCGAGGATCAGGGCGCGCTTCTCGCGTTCGGCCTTCATCTGGCGGCCCATGGCGTTGACGATGTCGGCGGGCGGGCGGATGTCCTTGAGTTCCACGCGGGTGATCTTGATGCCCCATGCATTGGTGGCATGGTCGACCACCGAGAGCAGGCGGGCGTTGATCTCGTCGCGCTTGGACAGGGTTTCGTCCAGGTCCATCGACCCCATGACCGTGCGCAGGTTGGTGGTCGCGAGCTGCATGATCGCGACATAGAGTTCCGACACTTCATAGGCCGCCTTGGCCGCGTCCAGCACCTGGAAGAACACGACGCCGTCGACCGAGACCATGGCGTTGTCCTTGGTGATGATCTCCTGCCCCGGAATGTCGACCACCTGTTCCATCATGTTGATCTTCCGCCCGACGGCGTAGAAGAAGGCAGGGTAGAAATTCAGGCCGGGGCGCGCGACTTCGGTGAAGCGGCCGAAGCGTTCGATGGTATATTGATAGCCCTGGCGCACGACCTTGACGCTCACCGCCAGGTAGAACAGCACCAATAATGTCACCGTCAGCGCGAATGTCGTCAGCATCTCTGCCTCTCCCCCGAAATCCGCTTGGACTATGACGCGAAATCATGAATGGGAAAAGGCAAAGTGATAGGAGTTCCATCATGTTGTTGCGCCACGCCCGATCGCTGCTGTTCCTTCCCGCGTCCAACCCGCGCGCCATTGCCAAGGCGCGGACGCTGTCCTGCGACATGGTGATACTGGATCTGGAGGATGCGGTGCCCGACGGCCGCAAGGAAGAAGCGCTGGCCAATGCGGTCGAAGCGGTTGCGGAGGGATTTGGCAGTCGTCTCTCGGCAGTGCGCATCAATGTCGAGGGCGCGCCCTCTCATGGGCGGGAGATGGTCGCGCTCAAGGCATCGGCCGCGGATTATGTGGTGCTGCCCAAGGTGGAAAATCCCCGTCAGGTGAAGGATGTGTTCAGCGTCTGCCACAAGCCGGTGATCGCGATGATCGAGAGCGCGACGGGCGTGCTGGCGGCGCAGGCGATCGCGGCGGCGGAGGGCTGCGCGGGGCTGTTCATGGGGAATAACGATCTGCGGCAGGATTTGGGGATACCGCCGTCGGCCGGGCGGGAAGGGCTGGCCCTGTCCCTGCAATCCGTCATCCTTGCGGCGCGAGCGGCGGGGATCGCCGTGTTCGATGGTGTCTTCAACCGGCTGGACGATGAAGCGGGTTTCGAAAGCGAGTGCGCGGCGGGGCATGCGCTGGGCTTCGACGGCAAGACGCTGATCCATCCGAGCCAGGTGCCGGTCGCCAATCAGGTGTTCGGTCCCGACCCCCAGGCCGTCGCCGATGCACGGCGGCTGGTCGAGGCGGCGACGGGCGGGGCCGAGCGGTTCGAGGGGCGAATGATCGAAAGCATGCATGTCGAGGAGGCGAGGGCGCTGATCGCGCGGGCCGACGCCGTGACGGCATAGCCGATGCCGGAACTGAAATATCCGCATGGATAACCCGGTGCAACGGTCATAAAATCAGGGAAAGGACGTGAATCCGCGATGTTTCCGGATGCGTCATAAATGTCACTGTCAAATAAAAATTAATGGCATTTTTATGGCAAAATGTTAATGTTTGATTTGCGGGGTCGGAGATTCTGCGAGGTCCATCATGTCCAGGTTGAGGATGGCGGCGAGTGCCGCCAGTTGTATCGTTGCGCTCTTTTTCGGCGGCGCTGCGTCCGCGGGGGAGGTACAGTGCTGGCAGCCTTATGAAATAGAGGCAGCGCGTGTCAGAGATCTTCAGATCATGTTGATGCTGGGATCGCTGAAATGCCGATCGACCAATAGCGAAATCACCGCGAAATACGATAAATTCTATGAGAGGATGGGAAATGCGGACAAATATAATAATGCATTGAAACTGCGTTTCATGCGTGAAAACGGCATTGCCGACGGGCAACGTGCCTATGACGACTTCATCACGAAAATGGCCAACAGTCATACGGATGGCGTGCAATCGGCGGGTTTCTGTCAAATGGCCGACACGCTGATGACGTTGGCCACCAACGCCGGTCAGGACGAACTGCCTGTGTTGGCGCGGAATTTTTCGGAAAAGCCGGCTGGCGTGGGCGATGTCTGTGAACTGAAGACGGCTGCTGCGGCGCCTTTGGCCGCGCCGCCGCCGGTGGCGGAACCAGCGATGCCGGTTGCCGTGGCGGAAGCGGCACCGCCCGCCGTCACGCCGCAATCGGCGGCCGCAGCGCTGGAGGCGGCGGCCATTGCGCTACAATCGGCTGCCGCGAGCCTCAAGACTCCGGCTGCCGATGTGGCGCCGAAGGATGCCGTGTCGGATGCCCAGCCGACGATGGTGGCTGTGGCGAAGCCGGTGAGTTGAGGGTGTCATGGGTGCCGCGCCTTTGGGGAGCGCGGCACGGGGAAATGCGAGCCCCGGAACGCTTTTTCAGTCCCCGCTGCGTTCCTCCGGTCTCCATCCCCGGCTCACCGCTTCTCAGCGTTTTTCATATCTCCAGTTGCGGCCCTTGCCCGCCGCGATCCATTCGACCGCCTGTGCGATGCGCCTGTCGCGGGTGGCATCCGTTTGCGCATCGTTGATCCACTCGCAATAGTCGCGCACCTTGCCGGGCGGGAAGCCTGCCCATGTTGCCGCGGCGGCAGGGTCGGCGTCGAGGGCCGCCGCGAAAGCGGGATGCAGGGGGAGCGGTGCGCGAGGCGTCTTCACGCCGCTGCGTGGCTCGTTGCCTGCCTCTATCAACGCCATGGCTTTCCTCAAAAGAGCTGCGATCGTGGCATCGTCCGGCAGATCTTGCAGGCTTCGAATCCGGCCGAACTGGCCCATGGCTTCGCCACGACTGCTGTCCGGCGCAACCTTGTCATGCCAGAAGCCGAAGGCGACATGCCGCTGGAAGCCGGCCATGTTGCAGAGGTTTTTGTCCCGATAGGTGAAGAAGGGCATGCCCCATTTGACGGTTTCCGCAATGTCCGGCGATGCCGCGTGGATCAGACCGCGCAAATGGCGGAGGATCGGCTGTGCGAAATCGGCCTGCCGGGCGATGTAGGCGTCGATGCGGGGATCGACCGCCATCGCCATCAGCCCTGCCGGTGCCGGGCGGTCAGCAGATAGTTGATCGCCTTGTTGGGCGAAAGGATGAAGCCCCTGGCCGGTGAGAAGCTGAGTCCGCTGCTGTCGATCACCTCCAGCCCCGCATTCTCCAGCAGCTTCGCAAGTTCCTCGGGATTGAGGAATTTGTGCCAGTCATGCGTGCCCTTGGGGATGCCGCCGATGCTTTCCCCGATGGTGATCATGGCAAGGCGGGAGAGGGGGGTGCGGTTGGGCGTCGAAAGGATCAGCAGGCCGTCCGGGGCCATCTTTTCCGCCAGCGCGGCGACGAAGGCTGCCGGGTCCGCCACATGTTCGATCACCTCCATGCAGGTGACGAGGTCGAAACCTGTTTCCTCCAGTCGTTCCACCGGCGTGGCGCGATAGTCGATGGCGAGGCCTTGCCCCGCGGCATGGTTGCGCGCCACGGCGATATTCTCCTCCGCCGCATCCAGCGCGGTCAGGCTAGCGCCCAGGCGCGCCAGCGGTTCGGCCAGCAGGCCGGCGCCGCAGCCGACGTCCAGGGCGCGGCGGCCCGCCAGCGGACGGAAATCATGGCTCCGCCCCGGCCAATGCCGGTCGACGGCATCGCGAATATAGCGCAGCCGGACCGGATTGAGCTTGTGCAGCATGGCGCTGCTGCCATGGGGATTCCACCAGTCGGCGGCCATGGTGCCGAAATGGGCGGCTTCACGCGGGTCGATGGTGCTGGACGCAATATTCTCCATGGCCTCCTGCTACCAGTGTCCGGGGGTGCAGGCTATGGCTGTTTTTCGGCCTGTCTTGCATTGCCCGGCGCCGCCGATCCGAATTCGCGCGCCTTGTCCTCCTGGTCGAGGCGACGGTAGAGGTCCCGCGTCGCATCCTCGGTGCGGCGCATCTCTTCCGGCGTCCGGTGCCTGCGGTTGCTGAGCATCACGAAAATCAGCACGATCCCGAGCAGGATCGGCCCGCCGATCGTCACCATCGCCCATAAGCTGCTTTCCATCGCATCCTCCGTTCCTGGTCCCCGGACGGGCAATGACCGGCAGGCGGGTCGGTTCCTTCCGCTGCTGCCGCTACTCTGTCGCTTTGCTTGCCATATTCGCCGCTGCTGCTAATAGGAGCGCCGTTTTCGCGCCCCTCCGGGGCATTTTATTTCTTTTCAGCAGGCGGGTTCGACAGGCAAATGGCGCGCATCGTGATGAAATTCGGCGGCACCTCCATGGCGGGGATGGAGCGAATTCGCAACGTGGCCGCACGGGTCAAACATGTCGTCGAACAGGGGCATGAGGTCGCCGTCGTCGTATCCGCCATGGCGGGGGAGACCGACCGGCTGGTGGGTTTCTGCAAGGAAGCCTCGCCGCTCTACGATCCGGCGGAATATGATGTCGTCGTTGCTTCCGGCGAACAGGTGACGAGCGGCCTGCTGGCCATGACGCTGAAGGCGATGGGCGTGGATGCGCGGAGCTGGCTCGGCTGGCAGCTTCCGATCCGCACCAACGAAGCCCATGCCAAGGCGCGCATCGGGGACATCGACACGATCGACCTGCTGGCGTCGATGCGGTCGGGCACGGTGGCGGTCATCCCCGGCTTTCAGGGCATGATGGAGGATGGCCGCATCTCCACCCTCGGCCGCGGCGGGTCCGATACCTCGGCCGTTGCCGTCGCGGCGGCGGTGAAGGCGGACCGCTGCGACATCTATACCGACGTCGACGGCGTCTACACCACCGATCCCCGCATCGTGGCGCGGGCGCGCAAGCTCGACCTCGTCACCTATGAGGAGATGCTGGAACTGGCTTCGGTCGGCGCCAAGGTGCTCCAGACCCGCTCGGTCGGCCTCGCCATGAAGGAAGGCGTGGTCGTGCAGGTGCTTTCCTCCTTCGATGATCCCACCCAGGACGACCTCCCCGGCACGCTGATCGTCAGCGAAGAGGAACTGGAAGCCAAGCTCAAGGAAGACAAGATGGAACGTCAGCTCATCACCGGCATCGCCCATGACAAGAATGAGGCGAAGATCACCCTGACCCGCGTGCCGGACCGTCCGGGCGCGGTGGCGCACATCTTCGGGCCGCTGGCCGACGCCGCGATCAACGTGGACATGATCATCCAGAATGTCGGCCGCGACAAGGGCGAGACGGACGTGACCTTCACCGTGCCGGGCGCGGATCTTGCACGGGCGCTGGACGTGCTGGAAAGCCAGAAGGACGTGATCGGCTTCAACCGGGTGATCCCGGATACGAAGGTGGCGAAGGTGTCGGTCGTCGGCGTCGGCATGAAGAGCCATGCGGGCGTCGCCAGCACCATGTTCAAGTCGCTGGCTGATCGCGGCATCAATATCCTCGCCATCTCGACCAGCGAGATCAAGGTTTCGGTGCTGATCGACGAGGATGAGACCGAACTGGCGGTGCGTGTGCTGCACACGGCCTATGGCCTGGACGCGCCGGTCGCTTGACCTTTCCTTCCCTGCCCTTCAGGGGAGGGGCCGGGGATGGGGGACTGCCCCACAAAATAGCGCGTGGGGAGAACCCCCACCCCAACCCCTCCCCTGAAGGGGAGGGGCTTTATGATTCTAAGGGCTTGAACATGACCAACGCCAAACTCGCTTCCCTGATGGCCCGCGGCACCGATTTCCTGGGTTGCGAGGTCGCGATCCTGTGCGGGGCGATGAGCTGGGTGTCGGAGCGCAATCTGGTTGCGGCCATCTCCAATGCGGGCGGCTTCGGCGTGATCGCCTGCGGGGCCATGACTCCCGAGCTGCTCGACAGGGAGATCGCGGCGACCAAGGCGCTGACGGGCAAGCCCTTCGGCGTCAACCTCATCACCATGCACCCGCAGCTTTTCGAGCTGATCGAGGTTTGCGCGAAACATGAGGTCGGACATGTCGTCCTCGCCGGCGGCCTGCCGCCCAAGGGCAGTATCGAGGCGATCAAGGAGAAGGGCGCGAAGCTGATCTGCTTCGCTCCCGCGCTGGCGCTGGCCAAGAAGCTGGCGCGTTCCGGGGTGGATGCGCTGGTGATCGAGGGCATGGAGGCGGGCGGACATATCGGCCCGGTGTCGACCAGCGTGCTGGCGCAGGAAATCCTGCCGGAAATGGCGTCGCAGCTTCCCGTCTTCGTCGCCGGCGGCATCGGGCGTGGCGAACTGATCGCCGGCTATCTGGAAATGGGCGCGGCGGGCGTGCAGCTGGGCACCCGCTTTGCCTGCGCGGTCGAGAGCATCGCCCATCCGAACTTCAAGAAGGCCTTTTTCCGTGCATCGGCCCGCGATGCGATCGCCAGCGTGCAGATCGACCCGCGCCTGCCGGTCATCCCCGTGCGGGCGCTGAAAAACGCGGGAACCGAGGCCTTTACGGCCAAGCAGCGGGAGGTCGCCAATCTGCTCGACAGCGGCGCGGTCGACATGGGCGAGGCGCAGCTCCAGATCGAACATTATTGGGCGGGTGCGCTTCGCCGCGCCGTGATCGACGGCGATGTCGAGGGCGGTTCGCTGATGGCCGGGCAGTCGGTGGGCATGGTGTCGAAGGAGGAGCCGGTGGCCGACATCATCGCGCAATTGATGGACGAAGCGGCGGCGGCGCTGGAACGGCGCATCTAGGATATCGTGCAGAAAAGCGGGACCGGTTTTCTGCTTCAAAGGATACGCAACAAAAACTTGGAGCGCGCGACCAGCGTCCGATTTTGACGCAGCGGCCTGGGGCATACCGCATTCCCTTCGCAGGTGCGCGTCGCAGGGCAAATGGGACGAACCGAATCCCTCCCCGGACGAGCCGAGCCCGCTTTGGTCGTCAGGAACGCTTCGCTCTGCGATGAGTTGTGACGTCCGGATAATGATCAAAGGGATGCCAGGGTGCCGCCGCGTACCGTCGTTCGCCGTTTCTGTGAGTTTGCATCTGTCACCGCGCTCGCGCTGATCGCAGGCTGTTCCACGCCCGAGAAGAAGGCGCCGCCCACGCCGCCACCCCCGGTGGTGCCCACGATAAAGCCCCTGCCGCCGATGGGGGCGGTCGAGGAAATGGGCATTCCGGATGTGGGCGAGGACGGTAAATATCTGACGCCCAATCGCGGCGTGACGGCCAATACGGCGCTGTGGCACGTGCGCATGGCGCTGAACGTCGCGGCGCTTTCCTGTCATGGCGTGAACGAACCGGCGCGCATCCAGTATAACCGGATATTGCATGTGCATGAGGCGGCCCTGCGCGAAGCGAACGCGGCGGTCGACCGCAATTATTATGTCGCTTACGGTCAGGGCGGGCTGAAGGCGCGGGAACTGCTCAACACCGTCGTCTATAATTTCTTTGCGCTGCCGCCGGTGACGAAAAGCTTCTGCCCCGTGGCCATAGAGGTGGGGGCGAAGATACTGGCCATGCCGTCGAACCAGCTGCTGGCCTATGCGCCCGAAGCGCTCACCCAATTGGAAAAGCCGTTCCAGGAATTCTACGCCGCCTATGCCGATTATCTGCGGCGGCTGGCCGAATGGCAGTCGCGCTTCGGCGGGACGGTGAGCGTGGTGGTGTCGCCAACGCCGCTGCCGCCGCCGCCGACCCCGCCCAGGGAGATCGCGGCCGGTTTTGCGCCCGGTGCGCCGGGGACGCCGCCATCGGCTCTGGTGCCCGGCGCTCCGGTACGGGTAGAGGTGCCGACATTCCCGCTGACGCCCATGCGGGAAACCTTCATTCCCGCGCAATAATCCCTCAGTCGCGCGTGTCGAAACGGCGCCGGGCTTCCTCCACCGCTTCCAGATTGCGCTCCGCCCAGACCCAGACGCCGCAAAAGGCGGCGCTGAGGCTGTTGCCGAGCGGCGTCAGCGCATATTCGACGCGCGGCGGCACCACGGGATGGACGGTGCGGATGACGAGGCCGTCGCGCTCCATCTGACGCAATGTCTGGGTCAGCATCTTCTGGCTGATGCCTTCCACCTGTTCGGCAATGCGGGTGAAGCGGAGCGTGCCCCTTTCCTCCAGCAGTTCGAGGACCAGCAGCGTCCATTTATCCGCGACCCGGCCGATCAGATCGTTGACGAGTCGTTCGATCCGAGGGTCCAGCGGCGCTTCGGGATTGGTGTCGATAAAGGCTTCCGCTTCGGCGATTTCAGCCGGGGCAAAACGTTTTTGCAACGGATTTTCCATTTCTCACCTCTTGGTGCGTATGGCACTTTTCGGTGCCTTCTTTCAAAAAGAGAGTGTAGCTCTAGATTGCCGGTCACACCATCGCAAAAGGAGAAGACCATGCGTAAGAGCGGCAACACCATCCTCATCACCGGCGGCGGTTCCGGCATCGGCGCGGCGCTGGCGCATGAATTCCATGCGGCCGGCAATCAGGTCATCATCGCCGGGCGGCGGCAGGCGGCGCTGGACGCCGTGGCGGCGGAGCATCCGGGCATGGCAGCCCTGACCGTCGACATGGAGGACGCGGCGGCGATCGCGGCCTTCGCCGGAAAGCTGGTCGCGGACTTCCCCGCGCTCAATGTCGTGATCCATAATGCCGGGATCATGGTTGTGGAGGAGCGGATCGACCTTGCCATAGCGGAGGCCACCGTCGCCACGAACCTGTTGGGGCCGATCCGCCTGACCCATGTGTTGCTGCCGCATCTGCTGGGGCTGGAGGCGGCGACGCTGATGACGGTGACGTCGGGTCTGGCCTTCGTCCCGCTGGCGGCCACTCCCACCTACAGCGCAACCAAGGCGGCGCTCCATAGCTGGTCGCAGTCGATGCGGCATCAGCTCAGGGGTAGCAATGTCGAGGTGATCGAACTGGCGCCGCCGGGAGTGCAGACCGACCTGATGCCCGGCCATGCGGAAAATCCGCAGATGATGCCGCTGGACGAATTCATAGCGGAAGTCATGGGGCTGCTGGCGCAGCAGCCGCCGCTGGAGGAAATCTGCGTCGAACGGGTGAAGTTCCTGCGCGAAGCGGAGCGGCGCGGGGAGTTTGAGCAGGTGTTCGGGATTTTGAACGCCGGGCATTGAGCGGACATGAAACCTCCCCATGCCCGGCATGGGGAGGATTATGGGGCCTCATGACGCTGGCGTGGTCGTCGAAGGCGCCTTTGGCGGCAAGGGGAACAGGCGGACGAAGCGTGCCGCAAGGGCCCTGTCCCCCTCCACCTGAAGCGAGTCGGCCACGTCCTCGAACGTCAGGCCGCCATAGATCACGGCGGCCAGTCCATTCTGGTCGCCGGAGAAGATTGCGTCCGCACCGCCCGCTTCGCCGCGCCCGGCGGTGAAATCGCCATCCTTCAGGGTCAGGCGGAACTCCTCCTCCCCGAAGCGCAGGCCGATGGTCGCATCCAGATCGCCTATGCGGTCTCGGTCGATCATCGTGCGCATCGACAGGATCACCGACGCATTGCTCATCGGCATGCCGGGCTGCATCGTGGGAGAGCGGGATGCCCAGCGTCCCAGCACCTGGAACAATATCTCCGACTCGCGGCCCCATTCCGTCAGCTCATAAATCTGGCTGGCGGCGGGCGGGGGCAGGCGGCGGCGGATGAGGATGCTGGCCGCTTCCAGCTCCTCCAGCCTTTGCGTCAGCACGTTGGCGCTGATTCCGGGCAGGCTGGCGCGCAAATCGGTGAAACGCTTGGGACCGAGCATCAATTCCCGCATGATCAGCATGGCCCAGCGATCCCCGATCAGGTCCAGCGCATGGGCCGTTGCACAACCATCCTGATAGGCCCGCTTTTTCACGAGAGGAAGTCCTTGGTTATTTTTCCTAACTTATAGGTTGTATAAGATAATCTATCAGTGCATAAAGTTCAAGCCGGTGAGTCGGGAAAAGGCCACAGGCCAGGATGATCCCAAGGAGATGTGTGATGCCGAACGCCCCCGCTCCGAAAATGATTTTCGTCAACCTGCCGGTGAAGGATCTGGCCGCCTCGATAGCCTTTTACGAGGCGGTGGGCGCGGTCCGGAACAATGATTTTGCGGACGACAGCGCGCAGATGCTGAGCTTTTCCGACAATATCCACGTGATGCTGCTGACGCGGGAGCGGTTTGCCGGCTTCACGCCGCGTCGCATTCCGGACGCGCATGAAACGGCCCAGGTGCTGCTTGCCCTTAGCGAGGCGAGCCGCGCCGATGTCGACCGGACGACGGAGAAGGCGTTGGCGGCGGGCGGTGCGGAGCCCAATCCCCGGCAGGACCATGGCTTCATGTACGGCCGCAGCTTTGCCGACCTGGACGGCCATATCTGGGAAGTGGCGTGGATGGATATGGAAGCGGCGCTGGCGGTGAACAAGGAAGCCGCCGCCTGAACTCCGCCTTTCCTTAAGGAGAGAAACGATGAGCTATATGGACGGTTTCGTGATCCCCGTGCCCAAGGGCAACAAGGAGCGGTACAGGGAAGTGGCGGCCTATGCCGCGCCGATCTTCATCGAACATGGCGCGCTGCGGGTCGTGGAATGCTGGGCGAACGACGTCAAGCCGGGCAAGGTCAACGATTTCCGCACCGCCGTGATCGCGGAGGAGGATGAGGAGGTCGTCTTTTCCTGGATCGAATGGCCCGACAAGGCGACTCGCGATGCAGGGGCGGAGAAGGTCATGAACGATCCGCGGATGGAGCCGAAGGAAGGGGAAGACATGCCTTTCGCCGGTGCGCGGCTGATCTATGGCGGGTTCGAAGTGCTGCTCGACGCCAGGGCCTGAGGGCAGGGATCGAAAACTGGGCTTGAGGGAGGCTGGAAATGACCGACCTGAACGGCAAATTCTTCTGGTATGAACTGATGACCAGCGATCCGCAGGCGGCGATCGCCTTCTATGGCGACATCGTCGGCTGGACCGCGCAACCTTTTGGCGGGGAGCGGACCGATGATCCCTATCATGTCGTGTCGGGCAGCGCCGGGCCGATGGGCGGGATCATGTCCATTCCGGCCGAAGCGAAGGATCGCGGCATGTCGCCCTGGTGGGGTGGCTATGTCGGTTCGGCCGATGTGGATGCGGATGCGAAGCGGCTGGCCGGGGCGGGCGGCAGCGTGAAGCGCGCGCCGGAGGACATTCCGGGCGTCGGGCGCTTCGCGGTGATGAGCGATCCGGGCGGGGCGGCGTTCATGCTGCTCAAGGGGTCCAGTCCCGACGGGATGGAGCCCGCACCACCGATGGCGAACGGTCATGTCGGCTGGCATGAACTTTACAGCGGCGCTTTCGACGCCGACCTGGCCTTCTACACCGGGCAGTTCGGCTGGGCGAAGGGCGAGGCCATGGATATGGGGGAAATGGGCAGCTATCAGCTCGTCTCCCAGACCGGCGGCACCGATTTCCAGAGCATGACGGGCGGCATCATGGCCCGTCCCCCGGAGGTGCCGGTGCCGGTCTGGCTCTTCTACTTCGTCGTGCCGGACATCGACATCGCGACGGAGAAGGTGAAGGCCGGCGGCGGAACCGTGCTGAACGGCCCGATGGAGGTGCCGGGCGGGGCCTGGATCATCCAGGCGACCGACCCCCAGGGCGCGATGTTCGCGCTGGTGGGCATGCGATCCGGCACGGCATAAGGAGAGGAACCATGTCGAAGATTTCACCCTGCCTGTGGTATAACGGGCAGGCGGAGGAGGCCGCGCGCTTCTACACATCCCTGTTCGGGGGATCGGTGGATTTCATCAGCCGCTATCCCGACGATAATCCCAGCCCCAGTCCGTTCAAGGGCGGGGACGTGCTGCTGGTGGAATTCACCCTGTTCGGGGAAAGCTATCAGGCGCTGAACGGCGGGCCGAAATTTCCTTTCACAGAGGCGGTCTCGCTGTCCGTCGCCTGTCGGGATCAGGCGGAGATCGATCGGTATTTCGATGCCCTGACAGCCGATGGGGGGTCGCCGGGCCCGTGCGGCTGGCTGAAGGACAAATATGGCCTGTCCTGGCAGCTGGTGACGCAGGAGATCATGGACCTTTACAAGACCGGCGACCGACCGGGCATCCAGCGGATGATGAACGAGATGATGACCATGCAGAAGCTGGATACCGCCCGGATGAAGGCGGCTTTCGAGGGGAGGCCGGCATGAGCGCGGCGGAATTCGAACTATCGGTGACCTGTCACATCGCCGCCCCGCGCGAAATCGTGTGGAAGGTATGGACGGACCTCAAGGACCAATGGTTCTGCCCGAAGCCCTGGCGCGCCGAGGTGATCGAGGAGGATCTGCGGCCCGGCGGGCGGAGCGCGGTGCGGATGTTCGGCCCGAATGGCGAGGACACGGGGCCGATGGAAGGCATCGTGCTGGAGGTGGTGCCGCAGGAGAAGGTGGTGACGACCGACGCCTATGCCTCCGGCTGGATACCGCAGACGCCCTTCATGACGGCGATCTGGAGCTTTGCCGTGGAGGGGGAGGGGACGCGCTTCACCGCGACGGCCCGGCATTGGGATGCCGGAGCGATGGCGAAGCATGAGGAGATGGGATTCCACCCCGGTTGGGACCAGATGGCCGAGCAGTTCAAGGCTTTGTGCGAGACTTCGGCGGGCATGGCTTAGAGCCAATCGACATTCAGCCCTGACGGCCTGCAAATGACGCTTTTCCGTGCTTCCGGTGCTCACCTACTTTGAGTAGGCTGCGCTCCGGGTCACGGAAAACCACCATTTTCGGCTCGTCATCTTCTGAATGTCGATTGGCTCTAGGTCGGCCGCAGAGCGGACATCCCCCTCCCGACTACGGGAGGGAAATGCCTTGGATTGCCCCAGGATGGAAAGAAGGGTGCCCGGATATACCGGACGCCCTTTCTGCGACCCCTAGGGAAGGAAATCAGGCCTTGTACACCTTGTCCACGGCGGCGCGGAACTTCGCCATGTCGTCGGCCGAACCCACGGTCACACGCGAGACTGTGGGCCAGATCGGCCAGTTGCGCCCGATCTGCACCTTTTCCGGCGTGGCGATCAGGGCGGCCTGCATCTCCTTGGCCGGCTTGGTCTTCCAGTCGACCATGAACATATTGGCCTCGCTGCCGGGGTGCACCTCTATGCCCTTCTTGGTGAGCCAGGCGATGGTTTCCTCGCGGTTCGCGATCATTTCCGCGCGGCGTGCCTTGATGAGGCCGGCTTCGGGATAGACCGCATTGCCGCAGGCCATGGCGGTGATCGACAGACCGCCCGCCGTCGGGCCGAACAGGCTGATGCGCTTCTGCACTTCGGGGTCCGCGAAGGTCAGGCCGAGGCGCACGCCCGCCATGCCGAACAGCTTGGAGAAGGTGCGCATGACGATCAGGTCCTTGCGACCCGCCACCAGCTTCGCGGCGTTCGGGCCGTCGAACCAGTGGATATAGGCTTCGTCGACCAGCAGGAACGAATCCTTGGGCTTGTTCGCCAGCAGCCATTCGATGTCGGCCAGCGGCGTGATGGTGCCGGTCGGATTGTTGGGCGTGCAGATATAATAGAGCCCGGCATTGGGATTGGCGGCCAGCATCGCCTTGACATCGTGCCCCTTGCCAATGGCCTGGGGGGCCTTGGCGATAGGGGCCTTCAGATAATCGGCGGTGCGCCAGGCGGATTCGAAGGTCGGATCGGCGGTGACGAGGCCCTTGGTGGGCGAACAGAAGGCCGCGACCGTGCTGACCAGCGGCCCGCCCGAACCCGGCCACAGCATGATGTGCGATTCCGGAATCCCCTCCACCTTGGCGATGGTGGCGATCAGGTCGCCCTTGTAATTGTCGGGATCGTACCAGTTGCCGACGGCGGCGGCCCTGGCCGCGGCCTGAACGCCCGGTTCGAACGGGCCGGTCCAGCATTCGTTGGCGCCGATGCGCACCGCGCCCTTCACCCCGCGCGCCGCCTGCTGCTGCGCGAGGGCGGGCTGGATCAACAGGTTGCCGGCAGCCGCCCCGGCCGCCATCAGAGCGGAAATCTTGCCGATCGTGCGGCGGGAATAGCCCCGGTCGAGCAGGTCTTCGCGGGCGTCCTTTTCCAACATCATGGTCATGTCGTCTGTTCCCCTAGTTGTTCCATCAACTGCGCATATTCCACCGGGGGAAACGAAGGAGGCGGCGCATTTCCACAATGCGCCGCCTCCGGATTCCTGAAATTTTATGAGCCGTTAACCTGGATCAGGCTTTCCAAACCTTGTCGATGGCATCGCAGAAGGCCTTCATCTCATCGGCCGAGCCGACCGAGACGCGCGACACATTGGGCCAGATCGGCCAGTTGCGCCCGATCTGCACCTTTTCCGCAAGGATGGCGGCCTGCATGGCCTTGGCCGGCTTTCCCCAGTCGACCATGAACATATTGGCCTGGCTGCCGGGGATGACCTTGATCCCCTTCTTCCTGAGGTGGGCGATGGCCATTTCGCGATTGGCGACCATTTCCGCGCGGCGGGCCTTGATGAGGTCGGCCTGCGCCACCGACACGGTCCCGCAGGCGACGGCGGTCATCGGCAGCATCGCGGTCACCTGCCCGCCGTCATAGCGCATCATCTTTTCCATGATCGCGGGGCTGGCGAAGGTGAGACCCAGCCGCATGCCCGCCATGCCGAACAGCTTGGAGAAGGTGCGCAGGATCAGCACGTCGTCGCGGCTGGCCGCCATCTTCGCGGCGTTCGGACCATCGAACCAGTGGATATAGGCTTCGTCGACGACCAGGATCGCGTCCTTCGGCTTGTTGTCGGCCAGCCACTGGATGTCGGCCAGCGGGGTCATCGTGCCGGTCGGATTGTTGGGCGAGCAGATATAATAGACACCCGCATTGGGATCGGCCGCCAGCATCGCCTTCACGTCATGGGCATAATCCTTGGTGAGCGGCACCTTCGTCACCTTCGCGCCCAGCCAGTCGCCGGTGCGCCAGATCGCCTCATAGGCAGGGTTGCCGGTGACGATGCCGCGCGTGGGCGATGCATAGGCGACGGCGACGCGGCTCAGCGGATCGCTGGAGCCCGGCCAGGCGGTGATGCGGTCGGCCGGGATGCCCTCCACGGCGGCGACGGCGGCGAACAGCTTCGCATGTTCGTCATTCGGTTCGTAGCGATTGCCTTCCTGCACCAGCTTGAACGCGGCTTCGGCGGCGACGGGGAAGGGGCCGGTCCAGCATTCATTGGCGCCGATGCGCACCGCGCCTTCCACCGGCTTCGCCGCCTGCTGCGCCATGGCGCCGGTGACGCGCAGGGCGGCCGCGCCCGCGCCCAGCAGGGCCGCGACCTTGCCCATCTGGCGGCGGGAATAGCCGCGGTCGATCAGATCCTGTTCGAAGGCTTTAGTATCGATTTCTGCCATATGCTCGTCTCCCTGACTCGCTGACTTTCGAGATTTTAAGGCTGTAAACGAAAGCCTCGTCCATTTCCGCCATATCCATAGACGGAAAATCCGCTGGAACCGCGCATATTCGCCTTGGAAAGCGGACGCGCGATCTGTTAGCGCTTGGCACATGCCCAGCACGCCCGCCGCCGCCGCCCGCCAGATCCTCATTCGCCTGCAGGAAGTCATGGCCGCGCGCACCAGCGCGCAGGCGAAGCTGAACAAGGTGGTGGAGATCATCGGGGAATCGCTGTCGAGCGAGGTCTGCTCCATCTATCTGGTGCGCGAAGGGCTGCTGGAACTGTTCGCGACGCGGGGCTTGAAGCAGGAGGCCGTCCACGTCACCCGCATGGCGATGGGCGAAGGGCTGGTCGGCATGATCGCCACCAATGTCGAGACGCTGAACCTGGACGAGGCGGCGTCGCATCCCGACTATAGCTATCGGCCCGAAACGGGCGAGGAGCTGTTCCACAGTTTCGCGGGCGTGCCGATCGTGCGGCGGGAGCGAGCGATCGGCGTCCTGTGCGTGCAGCATGTGGAGCCGCGCCGTTATGAAGAGATCGAGATCGAGGCGCTGCAGACCGTGGCGATGGTGTTGTCCGAACTGATCGCCAATGCCGAACTGGCCGATGACGGTCCGCTGGACAGCCGGGTGCAGGATACCGGTTCCTCGGTGCTGCACGGGCTGCAACTGGTGATGGGCATGGCGCGGGGCCATGCCGTGTTCCACCAGCCGCGCGTCCATATCGAACATACCGTGGCCGAGGATACGGAGGCGGAGCGGGCCCGCGTCATTTCCGCCTTCACCAAGATGCGCGAACAGATCGACCGCATGACCGGCACGGCCGAGTTCGGCACCGAGGGCGAGCATCAGGAGGTGCTCGAAACCTACAAGATGTTCGCCTATGACGAAGGATGGATCAGGCGGATCAACGAGGCGATCGACAGCGGCCTGACCGCCGAGGCGGCCATAGAGCGCGTGCAGCAGCGCACCCGCATGCGCATGCGCCAGATCGACGATCCGCTGCTCCAGGACCGGATGCACGATCTGGAGGATATGGCGAACCGGCTGCTGCGCATCGTGTCGGGGCAGCTCGGGACGGCGGCGCAACTCGGATTGCGGCAGGACGCCATCCTCATCGCGCGCAACCTGGGACCGGCGGAACTGCTGGAATATGACCGGCGGCGGTTGAAGGGCGTGATCCTGGAGGAAGGGTCGCTGACGGCCCATGTGACCATCGTCGCGCGCGCCATGGGCGTGCCGGTGCTGGGCCGGGTGCGCGACATCCGCCATCAGGTGAACGAAGGCGACCTGATCCTGATGGACGTCGCCGACAACAATCTGCTGATCCGTCCGACGCCCGACATGGAGGAGGCGTTCGAGAACAAGCTGCATGTGACGCAGAAGCGCCGCGCGGAATTCGCGGCGATGCGCGACCTGCCGTCCGTCACGGTGGACGGGCAGCGGATCGAACTGATGGTGAATGCGGGCCTGCGGGAGGATGCGCAGGCGCTGGACATCGTGGGGGCGGACGGCATCGGGCTCTTCCGCACCGAATTCCAGTTCCTCGTCTCCGCCACTTTGCCGCAGCGGGAAAAGCAGCAGCGGCTTTATCGAGACGTCCTTGATGCCGCGGGCGACCGGCCGGTGATCTTCCGCACTGTCGACATCGGCGGCGACAAGGCGTTGCCCTACATGTCCCGCGACGATGAGGAGGAGCTGGAGGACAATCCGGCCATGGGCTGGCGCGCCTTGCGGCTGGCGCTGGACCGAGACGGCCTGATGAAGGCGCAGGCCCGCGCGCTGCTGGAGGCGGCGGCGGGCAAGGTGCTGCACGTCATGTTCCCGATGGTGTCGGAGCCCTGGGAATATGAGCAGGCGAAGGCGCTCGTCGAACATCAGCGCGAATGGCTGGTGGCGCAGAAGAAGAAGCTGCCGGTCGCGGTGCGCTATGGCGCGATGCTGGAGGTGCCCGCGCTGGCGGAGGTGCTGGACCTCCTGCTGCCCAGGCTCGATTTCCTCTCCATCGGCACCAACGACCTGACGCAGTTCCTGTTCGCCGCCGACCGCGCGCATCCGCGCCTGGCGGAGCGCTACGACTGGCTGAGCATCGCGATATTGCGCTTCCTGGACCGCGTGGTGCGCGCCTGTGAAACCTATGAGGTGCCGGTCGGCGTCTGCGGCGAAATGGGCGGGCGCACGCTGGAAGCGATGGCGCTGATCGGCCTTGGCGTGCGGCGCCTGTCGATCACCCCGGCATCGGTCGGCCCGGTGAAGGCGATGATCCGGACCATCGATGCTGCGGAACTGCGCCGGTTCATGCGCGATCTGCTGGACAAGGGCGTGACGGATATTCGTTCGGCGCTGGTCGACTGGGCCGGCGAACATGCTATTGAATTGAATTAATGGGGATCGCGGCGATGCATCCCGCCTTTCCGGGGCGGCGCGGCGTTGACAATCCCCGTCCCGCAATGAGACAAGGCCAGCCTTCAAAAGTCGCGGAGCAGCATGGCAGAAGAACCTGAACTGGAACCCGGCGTCGCGGCGCCGGAACGGCAGCCCAATACTCCGGGCGCGCGCCTGCGCGCCGCGCGGGAGGCGCAAGGACTGTCGATACAGGATGTCGCCACGCGGACGCGCATCGCCCAGCGGCAGTTGGAGGCGATAGAGCGCGACGATTATGCCGCCCTGCCCGGCATTCCCTATGCGGTGGGCTTTGCCCGCGCCTATGCCCGCGCCATCGATGTGGACGAGGTGGCGATCGCCGCCGACGTGCGCAACGCGGTGCATAATTCCGACCTTGGCAGCAACCGCTATGAGGCGTTCGAACCGGCCGATCCGGCGCGGGTTCCATCGCGGGCCCTGGCCTGGACGGCGGCGGCAATCGTCGTGATCCTGGTCGCCGGCTTCGCCGTCTGGCGCACGCAGGTGATGACGCCGCCGACAGGCGAGGAGATCGCCGCGCAGCAAAGTGCCCCCGCGCCCGCGACCGCGAAGCCGGCAGCAGGCGCGCGCCCGGCGGCGCCGGTGGTGCAGACCGTGCTGTTCACCGCCAATGACGATGTCTGGCTGCGCATTTATGACGAGGCGGGAGAGAGGCTGAAGGACGGGCTTATGAAGAAGGGGGAAAGCTTCACCCTTCCCGCCAATGCCCGCAATCCGATGATCCTGACAGGCCGGCCGCAGGCGCTGACCGTGACGGTCGGCGGCAAGCCGATTGCGCCGCTGGGGCCGCCGGACCGGACCATCGCCGATGTGCCGGTCAATGCGGAGGCGCTGCTGGCGCGGGCGGCGCCTGCCGCGGCGCAGGGTCAGGGTCAGGGGCAGGCGGCTCCGGCCTCCACGGCCCCGGTTCCCACGGGTCCGGCCGCCCCGGTGCCCGCCGCACCTGCGCCCGCTGCGGCCGACTGATCCGTTCAGGGGCGATTCAGCGGAATTTGGCGCAAAGTCGCGCTTTACCGGGCGGATTATCGCCCTATGGTTAACACCGGATATAAGTCGGGGATCATCCATGCGTAACGCTTTTTTCGCGACGGCTGCACTGGCGCTCATCGCGCTCGCGCCGCCGCTCGCGGCCCAGAATGTCAGCGTCGATGTTCGGGTCGACCGTCTGGAAAAGGAAATGCGCGCGGTCCAGCGCAAGGTGTTCCCGGCCGGCGCGCCGCTGGAGGCGGAGATCACGCGTCCCGCCGCGCCGGCCGTGGTGCCGGGATCGCCTGCCTCCACGCCGGTGGCGGATTTGACGGCGCGGGTGAATGCGCTGGAATCGCAACTGGCCTCGATCACCGGGCAGGTGGAGGAAAACAGCTTCAAGCTGAAGCAGTTGGAAGAGGCGTTCAACCGCTACAAGGCGGAACAGGAAAGCCGTGCCGCGCCCGCGGTCGTGCCGCCGGCGGTCGGCCCCTCCGCCTCGGCCGCTCCGGCCTCCACCACCGCATCGGCGCGGCCAGGTGCGCCGCGCCCGGCCGCCAATGGTGCGAGCGAGGAACGAAAGACCGCCGTCGCCGCGATCGAGCGGCCCTCGACGGGTAATGAGGCCGACGACGCCTACACCTATGGCTTCCGCCTGTGGGACGCGAAATTCTATCCGGAGGCGCAGGCGCAGCTGAAGGCGACCGTGGATAAATATGGCGCCAGTCCCGTCGCCAGCAAGGCGGCGAACCTGCTGGGCCGCGCCTATCTGGACGACGGCAAGCCGGCGCTGGCGTCGGTCGCCTTCTATGAAAATTACCAGAAGCGGCCCAAGGGCGACCGTGCGGCCGACAGCCTGGCCTATCTGGGCGAGGCGCTGATCCAGCTCAAAAAGCCCGCCGACGCCTGCAAGGTCTATGCGGAACTGGAGCAGGTCTACGGCGCCAGCCTGTCGAACGGCCTGCGCGGCATGATGGACAAGGGCCGGACCAGGGCCAAGTGCACCGCCTGAAGTCCCCATGGCCGAGGGCGATCCCGTCGCGGAACTGAGCCGGGCGATGATGGCGCTGGTCGGGGATGCCGACGGCGCTCGTTTCGGCGTGGCGGTTTCCGGCGGGCCTGACAGCATGGCGCTGCTCGACCTCGCCGCGCGCGCCTTTCCAGGGCGTGTCGAGGCGGCCACGGTCGATCATGGCTTGCGCGAGGCTTCGGCAGCGGAGGCGGCGATGGTGGCGGACTGGTGCGCAGGCGCCGGGATCGCGCATGCCACCCTGCATCCCACCGGCGCGGTTCGGGGCAATGTTCAGAGCTGGGCGAGAGCGCAACGGTACAGGCTGCTGGAAGGCTGGCGGGCAGCGCGGGGGCTGGATTGGCTGCTGACGGCGCATCATGCGGACGATCAGTTGGAAACGCTGCTGATGCGGCTCAACCGGGGCGCGGGCGTGGGCGGGCTGGCCGGCGTGCGGGCGCGGCAGGGCGTGGTGCTGCGCCCGCTGCTGGGCGTGCGCAAGGCCGACTTGCTCGCCTCTGCGCTGGAACGCGGCCTGCCCCATGTCGACGATCCGTCGAACAGCGATGCGCGCTTCGACCGGGCTGCCCTGCGCATGGCGCTGGCCGGTGTCGACTGGATCGACGCCGCGGCGGCGGGACGCAGCGCGGCGGCTCTGGCCGAGGCGGAGGAGGCGCTGGACTGGACGGTCGACGATCTGGAAGCGCGCCATGTGCACGCGGGTGGAGGCGGGCTGACGCTGGACCGGACCGACCTGCCCCGCGAATTGTTGCGCCGCCTGATCCTCCGCATGATCGCGCGATTGCAGCCGGATGCCGCCCCGCCACGCGGGGAAGCGGTGGACAGGCTGGTCGCGGCGGCGCGCCGGGGCGAGAAGATGAGCATCGGTCGCCTCATCCTGAAGGGCGGGGCCTGCTGGACTCTGACGCTGGCGCCCCAGCGACGCTGGCAATGATCGTTACGGAAAGGTTCCACGGCTTGGCGCATCCGTCGAACAATCCGTCGATTTGATCGGGCGCAATGACCTTTCCTTAACGCCTATGTTGGTTAATGAAGCCAGTTGAGCGTGGGAATTTTCGATTCATGTTTGAATTTGCGGCGGTGACCTATGGCCTCCTGGCCAGCGTCATTCTTTCGGCGGCGCAGCGTAATCACCGGATGGAGCGACCCCATCCGCCGATGCTGCTCTATACCGGCTATATGCTTTGCGGTCTGTCGGCGGGGGTCGCGGTAATCCTGGCCTATATCGCCCTGTCGCAATTTATCGGCGGCTGACCTTAGCAGGCGCGCGCTTGCGATTTTGCTGCGGCATCCTATCTTGCCGGGTGAAAGAGAGTGGTGAATGAACGACGAGAAGGACCCGCAGGGTAATCCCTGGATCAAGAGCGCGATGATATGGGCGGGGGTGATTGTCGCCCTGCTGCTGTTCGTCTCCATGTTCGACAGCCGCACGGCGTCGACCGCCGGGACCGGCATCGCCTATTCCGAATTCCGCGCCAAGGTGCAGGAAGGCCAGGTCAAGGATGTCGCCATCGCCACCGACCGGATTTCCGGCACGCTGAGCAGCGGGCAGAAATTCAGCACTGTCCCGGTGAACGACCCCGGCCTGACCGGCCTGCTGGACGACTATAATGTCAAATATTCCGGCCAGGCGGAGGAACAGCCGAGCTTCTGGATGATCCTGATCTACCAGTCGTTGCCGTTCCTGCTGATTCTGGGCATCGCCTTCTTCGTGCTGCGCCAGATGCAGAAGGGCGGCGGCGCGGGCGGGGCCATGGGCTTCGGCAAGTCGAAGGCCAAGCTGCTGACCGAAAAGCACGGCAAGGTGACGTTCGATGACGTCGCCGGCATCGACGAAGCGCGTGAGGAATTGCAGGAAATCGTCGAGTTCCTGAAGGACCCGAGCAAGTTCGCGCGGCTGGGCGGCAAGATTCCCAAGGGCGCCTTGCTGGTCGGCTCGCCGGGTACAGGCAAGACGCTGCTCGCCCGCGCCATCGCGGGTGAGGCGGGCGTGCCTTTCTTCACCATTTCGGGTTCGGATTTCGTCGAGATGTTCGTCGGCGTGGGCGCGAGTCGCGTCCGCGACATGTTCGAGCAGGCGAAGAAGAATGCGCCCTGCATCGTCTTCATCGACGAAATCGATGCGGTCGGCCGCCATCGCGGCGCGGGCCTCGGCAACGGCAATGACGAGCGCGAGCAGACGCTGAACCAGCTTCTGGTGGAGATGGACGGCTTCGAGGCGAATGAGGGCATCATCATCGTCGCGGCGACCAACCGTCCCGACGTGCTGGACCCCGCGCTGTTGCGTCCGGGCCGTTTCGACCGGCAGGTCGTGGTGCCGCGTCCCGACATCGAGGGGCGCGAGAAGATTCTGGCCGTGCACATGAAGAAGGTGCCGCTGGCGCCGGACGTCAATCCGCGCACGATCGCGCGGGGCACGCCGGGCTTCTCCGGCGCCGATCTGGCGAACCTCGTCAACGAAGCGGCTTTGATGGCTGCCCGCCGCGGCAAGCGTCTGGTCGCCATGGACGAGTTCGAGGCGGCCAAGGACAAGGTCATGATGGGCAGCGAGCGCCGCTCCATGGTGATGACCGACGATGAGAAGAAGATGACCGCCTATCATGAGGCGGGTCATGCCATCGTCGCTGTCCATGAACCGGCCTCGGACCCCATTCACAAGGCGACGATCATTCCGCGTGGCCGTGCGCTGGGCATGGTGATGCGCCTGCCGGAGCGGGACAGCTACAGCTATCACCGCGACAAGATGCACGCGAACATGGCCGTCGCCATGGGCGGCCGCGTGGCCGAGGAGATCATCTTCGGCTATGACAAGGTATCGTCGGGCGCTTCGGGCGACATTCAATATGCCACCAAGCTCGCGCGTGACATGGTTACGCAATGGGGCATGTCCGACAAGCTCGGCCCCCTGCAATATGAAGAGCAGCAGGGCGAGACATTCCTCGGTTATTCGCAAAGCCAGCGTGTCCATATGTCGGACGAGACGGCCAAGCTGATCGACAAGGAAATCCGCGGGCTGGTCGAGCAGGGCTATGCGCGGGCGCAGGAAATCCTGAAGGGTCATGAGGACCAGCTTCACCTGCTCGCCAATGCGATGCTCGAATATGAGACGCTGAGCGGCGAGGAAATCAAGACGCTGCTCGACAAGGGCGAGATCACCCGTGATGACGGCACGACGATCAAGCCGTCCGCGATCCCGGCGGCCGGGTCTTCGATCCCGAAGACGCGCCGGCGCAAGGGGCCATTCGGTGATCCGTCGCCTGCGGGCGCCTGACCGGGTTTATGGATTGGGAAAGGGCGCTGCCGGGAGGTGGCGCCCTTTTTCATGGGTTGCGGGGCGGGGTGGCTTTTGGCCAGGCCAAGACATTCCCCCTCCCGCCTGCGGGAGGGGGAATGAGGGGCTTCAGCCTCAATCCCGCTTCAATATGTGCATCGCCAGCACCGTCATGGCTTCGCTGGCGGTGGCGATCACCTTGTCGGCTTGGGGCGCCCAGAAGGGGCTGTGCAGCGACGGCAGGCTGACCTCACCGGCCTTCGCCTTCGCCATCTGGTCTGCCGGCACGCCGCCGACCCAGAAGATGAAGCTTTCGATGCTCTTGTCGGCGCGGTAATAGCGGCCGAAATCCTCTCCCGCCATGGAGGGTCTGGTTTCGCTGACGGTGCCCTCGGGGAAATGGGCCTTCAGCACGTCCGCCATCCGGTTGGCGAAGGCGGGCGGATTGTAGGTGGAGGGCGTGAATTCGTCCTTTACGGAGATCACCGGCATCCTGTCGTCCGGCACGCCCGCCGCAATGGCTTCCCCGCGGGCGACGCGTTCTATTCCCCGGATCAGCTTTTCCCGGGTTTCATCGGAATAGCTGCGCACGGTGAGCAGCATCTTCGCGTCGTCGGGAATGACATTATGCTTGGCGCCGCCCATGAAGCTGCCGACGGTGACGACGGCCGGGTCGAACGGGTCCTGTTCCCGGCTGACCAGCGTTTGCAGCGAGGTCACAATCCGCGCGCCGATCACGATCGGGTCGCGCGTCGTCTGCGGATAGGCGCCATGGCCGCCCACGCCCCGCACCAAAAGGTCGACGCTGTCCACATTGGCGAGCGCGAAGCCCGGCGTATAGCCGATCTTCCCCGCTTCCAGATTGGCGGCGTCGTGGAAGGCGATGGCATGGGTCGGGCGCGGGAAGCGGGTGTAGAGCCCATCCTCCAGCATCAGCCGCGCGCCACGGCCCACTTCCTCGGCCGGCTGAAGGATCATCACCAGCGTGCCCTTCCATTCCTCCTTCATCGTGGAGAGCAGCCGCGCGGTTTCGATGAAGGCGGTCATGTGCGTGTCATGGCCGCAGGCGTGCATCACGCCGGTTTCGGCGCCGTCGGCGGTCTTGGCCTTCACCCTGGAGGCGAATTCCAGCCCCGTCTGCTCGGTCACCGGCAGTCCGTCCATGTCCGCGCGGATCAGCAGCACCGGGCCGGAGCCGTTCTTCAGTACCGCGACCACGCCCGTTCCACCGACCTTTTCGGTGACGGTGAATTTCATCGCCTTCAACCGCCGGGCGAGCTTGGCGGCGGTGGCGCTTTCCTGTTCGGACAGTTCGGGATTGGCATGCAGGTCGCGATAGAGGGTCATTAGCCCATCCATGTCCTTCGCGATGGTCGCTGCGATGGCATTGGCCGGCGTCGCGGGCGTCGCCCCATTCACAGGCGCGCCAGGGGACTGGGCATGGGCAATGGAGATAAGGCTGGCGGCGGCCATGACGGCCGTCAACGCATGACGCATCGATGGGTCTCCCTGATGGAAGAAGCAACCATAAGCGGATTTGCCGCGCCTTTTAAGGGGCTTCGGCATGTCCAGCCTGTTTCCCCAAAGCAAAAGCGCCCGCCGTTGCCGACGGGCGCTCCTGCCGATGCCATGGGAGGGATCAGAAGTGGAAGATCACGCCAGCCGTGGGCCGGAAGCTGTCGAAATCATAGGTTTCGGTCTGGAAGCGCAGGCGGATGCCGCTATTGCCCGTGACGCCGCCCAGACCGATGTCCTTCGGGCCGACCTCGACGCCCAGGCCGTACATCCAGTCCTTGCGGTCCGGCCAGCCGCCCTTGCCGTTGACCCACTGATAGCCGGCCGACGCGAAGATCATGCCGCTTTCACCGGCCCGCGCGCCGAAGCGGCCCTTCACCCCATATTCCCAGTCGATGTCGCTGAAACCCTTGGTGGCATTGCCCTCGACGCCCACGAAGACGGGACCGAGCGGCACGTTGACGCCCGCGACGCCGCTGATGATCGCGCCGTTCATGATCGTCTCGCCGGGCACGCTGCCGAATTCGGTGCCACGGTCAAAGGTGTGATAGCCGCCCAATATGCCGACATAGGGTTCGACGCCGAAGGCCTGGGTGCCGTCGGGCGCCGTTTCCTCCTGCGCGGACGCGACGGAAGGCAGCGCCGCAACAAGTGCGGCCGCAATGAGATATTTCTTCATGAGGAGTCCCTTTTCCAATTTCGCCGCATGGCGTGTCGGAGGGGATAACCTGCGCTGGTCGCATCAGGTTTCCTCAATGAAAACAAATCCTTCCCGCTGTCCCCAATATGACACAATCCATGTTAAGGAATTGCGCGCCGATGACCGGGATGGATATGGCTATTGCGCGGTCCAGCCGCCGTCGATGCTCATATTGGCGCCGGTGATGTTCGCGGCGGCATCGCTGCATAGATAAAGCGCCATGGACGCCACCTGATCGACCGTGACGAACTGTTTGGTCGGCTGCCCCGCCAGCAGCACGTCGTTCATCACCTGCTCCCGCGTCATGCCGCGCGCCTTCATCGTGTCGGGAATCTGGTTCTCCACCAGCGGCGTCCACACATAGCCGGGCGAAATGCAGTTCGCCGTGATGCCGAAGGTCGCCAGCTCCAGCGCCAGCGTCTTGGTGAAACCGGCAAGGCCATGCTTGGCCGTCACATAGGCGCTCTTATAGGGAGAGGCCGTCAGCGAATGCGCCGAAGCCGTCTGGATGATCCGTCCCCATTTCTTCTCCTTCATGAAGGGAATGGCGAGACGGGACGTGTGGAAGGCGCTGTTGAGGTTGAGCGCGATGATGAGGTTCCATTTGTCGACCGGGAAATCCTCGACCGGCGCGACATGCTGCACCCCTGCATTGTTGATGAGGATGTCGACGCCGCCGAATGCGTCCGCCGCCTCCTTCATCATCGCCTCGATCTGCTCGGTTCTGGTGAGGTCATGGCCGCTATAGAGCGCCTTCGCCCCGCTCAACGCCTCCAGCCCGGCGCGTTCCTTTTCGATCGCGTCCGCATCTCCGAAGCCGTTGATGACGACATTCGCGCCTTCCCCGGCCAGCGCCTTGGCATAGGCAAGGCCGATGCCGGAGGTCGATCCGGTGATGAGGGCGGTCTTGCCGGACAGGAATTGGCTGCTCATGCCTGCTTCTCCTTGAGATGGTCGGGGGCGTCGAGGTCGAAGGTGGAGCTTTTCCCGTTGACGATGTTGCGGGCGATGAGGTCGCCCTTGTGCATCACTTCCTCCACCGCGTCGCGGCCCTGCGCCCAGTGGTCGAGCATGGTGGAGCGGGAAAATTCGAAGTCGCGCGCTCCGCTTTCCCACGCGCGGCTGCGGTAGATGAGGTGGACGATGTTGACCGAACCCACGTCCAGCAACTGGCGCAGCCGCTGTGCGTCCGCGTCCTCCTGCAATTCGGGCGGCAGTTTGTCGAGCAGGGCGCGGATCGCCTTATGCTCCTTGCGCAGCCGCAGATACTGGTCCGTCACCTGGCGGGTGCGGCTGGAATATTGAATGTCCTTGGTCCGGGAATAGACATCGGTCATCTGCCGGGGCATCGGCCCTTCGGCGGGGAACAGATCGACCTGGAACACCAGCATATCCTCGCTCTGATGGTCCAGCACATGGGCGAGCGGGGTGTTGGACACGATGCCGCCATCCCAATACCAGCGCCCGTCGATCTCGATGGGCGGCAGGCCCGGTGGCAGAGCGCCCGACGCCATGATGTGGCGCGCGTCGATCCGGGTGTTGCCGCCCCGGCCGCGCGTATCCCAATAAGCGAAATTGCCGCTTTCCACATCCACCGCGCCCACCGACAGCCGCACCGGCCCGTCATTCAGCAGGTCCCAGTCGATGCAGGCGTCCAGCGTGTCCTTCAGCGGCGCACTGTCGTAGAAGCTGATCGCGCCGGCCGTCCCTTCCGGCATCAGCGGCGCGGGCCAGAGGCGTGGGCGGAACATGCCCGGCACGCCGAAGGTCGCGACCGTGCCCGCCGCCATCAGATGAGCGGCCTCGCGGATATGGTCGATTTCCGGCAGGACGACATTGGGCATGCCGCCGGAGACGGTCAGCCAGAATTTCTTGAGCCGGCTGAGGCGCTTGTGCGGCGGATTGCCGGCGATGATGGCGGCGTTGACCGCGCCGATCGAAATGCCCGCGACCCAACTGACGTCGATTCCCAACTCGTCCAGCCGCTGATAGACGCCCGCCTGGAAGGAGCCGAGCGCTCCGCCGCCCTGCAGCAACAGGGCGACTTCGCGGGGGAGGGGAAGCGGCATATTGGCGCGCCTGCGCGGCTGGGATTCGGTGTCGGCCATGTCGCAGCGCAATATAGAATAGTCTTCCGGCATTCCAACTGAATGTCTCGTTACATTCTCTTCATGGGACGGTGCGCTCGCCGCAACCCGCATTGCATCGGGGACGTTTCCACCGGCGACGGAATGGAATAGGCAGGGCAAGGAAAGAGAGGGACGAGATGCGGCTCGACGACGAACGGGAAAGCACCAATTTCGAGATCCAGGAGGGTCGCGGCGGCTTCGGCGGCGGGATGGGCGGCGGTCTGGGCCTGCTGCTGCCGCTGATCGGCAGCCGTTTCGGCTGCGGCGGGATCGTCGTGGTGCTGATCATTCTGGCGGTCATGGGCGTCAATCCCCTGAGCCTGATGGGGGGTGGCGGCCAGATGCCGCAGGGGAGCGAGGTCAGCCGCGATACCTCCAAACTCAGCGATATACAGCATTGGTCCCTGAAGGTGCTGGGATCGACCGAGCGCGTCTGGGGGCCGCTCTTCCAGCAGGCCGGCCGGCAATATCAGCCGACGGTCCTTTACTTCTATTCCCAGAGCGGCGTGTCGGGCTGCGGCGCGGCGCAAAGCGCCATGGGCCCCTTTTATTGCCCCAATGACCGCAAAGTGTATCTCGACACCGACTTCTTCACCGAACTGCGCCAGCGCTTCGGCGCCCCCGGCGATTTCGCCCAAGCCTATGTGATCGCGCATGAAGTCGGCCATCATGTGCAGGATCTGGAGGGGACTTTGGGCGAGGTGAACCAGCGGCAGCGCGCCGTCAGCGAGGAACAGGGCAATGCGCTGCAGGTGCGGGTCGAATTGCAGGCGGACTGTTATGCGGGCGTCTGGGCCAAGCGCACCGGCCTCATGGAATCGGGCGATCTGGAGGAGGGGATGAAGGCGGCGCAAGCCATAGGCGACGATACGCTGCAAAAGGCGGCCGGCCGCCGTCCCGTGCCGGAAAGCTTCACCCACGGCACCAGCGAACAGCGAATGACCTGGCTGCGCAAGGGACTCGACAGCGGCGATCCCGCGCAATGCGACACGTTCAAGGGAATGTGAGGTCCGGCCTTATTCGGGCACCTCGTCGGACGGCTGCACGCCTTCGACCGGCGTCGGGTTCGATACGGGCGCAGCGGGCAGCCCTGCGCCCGGGGCGAGGAAGGGTCTGCCGGCTTCGGGCATGGGCTGGCCGAAGTCCGCAGCGCCCGGATCTTGGGCGCCGCTGTCTTGGGGCGGCGTTGGGGACGGCGCGGCCTGGGCGGGCATCACCACGGGCGCTGAAGCCGGAACAATCGCCGCGGACGGCACGGCCTGACTGGATTGGGGAACGAAGCTTTCCACCGTCAATACGATGATCGGAGCCGCGATCAGGGTCACGGCGGCAAAGGCCTTGTAGATCATGGGGCGCGTCCATTCATGATCGCGTCATCATAGGCGCGGATCGTAAATAAAATGCTGTCGCCCCTTGTGAAGGTGGCTAGCCTAGACTGCGGCGGTCCCCTCGACGCCCCGCTCCTCCGCAGGAGCGCGGTGGGTCTGGGCCGATCCGACGGAAACTAATGCCGGTCGAGTTTCTCCAGCAGGTCGAGCATGTCGTCCGGAACAGCGCCGCTACCCGCACGGAAGGTCGAACGCAACGCATTGCCGATGCCCTCATAGGGTTGCGGAACGCCGATATTCAGGACGCGGCGGATCGCGCCATCCTGAATCCGGGCCGACCGGCTGAGGGGTTTTCGTTGCATTTCCATGGTAAGATAACTGCCAAGCGGCGCAAAAGTTTCTGGTGTTCGTCGCAATGGCACGCAATATCGGCTCCATTATGGGAGATTCATGGTGACGGACCGTTTGGCGGTCGCGGCAAGGATCAGGGCGCATTCGCCTTTCCTGGCCCGGCAATTGGATCGCTTTCCGGATGTTGCCGATCTGGTGGAGAGCGGAGATTTCGAAGGGGCCTGGGCCGCCGCGCAGCAGGTGGCGGCGCCCGATGACGGCATTGCCCGGTCGCTGAGGCGCAGGCGTGGCGCGGTGGCCTTGGTGACCGCAGCCGCCGATCTGGCGGGCGTCTGGGGACTGGACCGGGTCACGCGCACCCTGTCGGACTTTGCCGACCAGGCGCTGGAGCAGGCGCTGGCCGCCGCCATGGCGGAGCGTTATCCGGACGCGGAGAAGCGGGGCTTCGTGGTGCTGGCGCTCGGCAAGCATGGCAGCCGGGAACTGAACTATTCGTCGGACATCGATCCGATCCTGCTCTACGACCCGAAGACGCTGCCCCATGGCGAGCGGGAAGACCCGGCGGACGCGGCCGTGCGCATTGGCCGGCGGGTCAGCGAACTGCTGAATGCCCGGGACGGCGACGGCTATGTGTTCCGCGTCGACCTTCGCCTGCGCCCCTCTCCGGAGGCGACGCCCATCGCCCTGCCGGTGGAGGCGGCGATCGGCTATTATGAATCGACCGCGCTCGGCTGGGAGCAGGCGGCGTTCATCCGGGCCCGACCGGCGGCGGGCGACCTGCCGCTGGGCGATTATTTCATGCAGGCGATCCGCCCCTTCGTCTGGCGCCGCAGTCTGGATTTCGGGGCCATCGATGCGATCACGGACATCTCCCGCCGAATCCGCGACCATTATTCGCAGGGTCAGGCGTTCGGGCCGGGCTATGACCTCAAGCGCGGGCGTGGCGGCATAAGGGAAGTCGAATTCTTCGCGCAGGTGCACCAGCTCATCCATGGCGGGCGCGATCCTTCCCTGCGGTCGGGCAATACGCGGGAAGCCTTGCGTGCCTTGGCGGCCGCCGGCGTGTTCGAAGCGGAGGTCGCCGCCAGGCTGGACGAGGCCTATGTCCTCTTCCGCACCGTCGAGCACCGGTTGCAGATGGTGGAGGATCGCCAGACCCATGAATTGCCCAGGTCGGCCGAGGCGCTGGATAATGTCGCGCGCCTGCACGGGCTGGAGGATGGCGGAGCGCTGCTCGACCTGCTGCGCCCGCATGTGCAGTGGGTGGGCGGCAATTACGACCGGCTGACCCCAGCGACGCCCGATGAATCCCTGTCGCTGGACGAGGAGAGGCTGAAGGCGCAGCTTGCCGAACTGGGTTTTGCCGATCCGGAAACGCCGCTGGCGCGGATCGCGCGCTGGCGATCGGGCACGGTCCGCGCATTGCGCAGCGGCGCGTCGCGGGAGGCGCTGGAGCAATTGCTGCCGGGCCTGATGCGGACGCTGGCCGCGGCGCCCGATCCGGCGCGGGCGCTCAACCGGCTGGACGATCTGGTCGGCCGCCTGCCGAGCGCGATCAACTTCTTCAAGCTGCTGGCGGCGCGACCCGGCCTTGTGGAACTGCTGGCCGAACTGCTGAGCCATGCGCCGACGCTGGCCGACGCGCTGGGGCGGCGGGCGGAACTGCTCGACGGGCTGATCGACACCTCCGCCTTCGATCCGCCGCCTCCTGTGGAGATATTGGCCGACCAGTTCGCCCGGCTGGAGGAGGGGGAGGATTATCAGGCGCTGCTGGACCGGGTGCGCCAACGCGTGAACGACCGCCGCTTCGCTCTGGGCGCGCAGATCATTCGCGGCGGCGATCCGCTGGAGGCGGGCCGGGGCTATTCCCGCGTGGCCGAAGCCGCCATCGAGGCGTTGGGCGCCGCCACCGTCGCGGAGTTCGAGCGCGCCCATGGAAAAGTGCCCGGCGGCGAGATGGTGATCCTGGCGCTGGGCCGGCTGGGCGGCGGAGTGCTGACCCATGCGTCCGACCTCGACCTCGTCTATCTCTTCACCGGCAGCTTCGAAACCGAATCCGACGGCGCGAAGCCGTTGGGCGCGACGCAATATTTCAACCGCCTTGGCCAGCGCATCACCAATGCCCTGTCGGTGCACACCGCGGCAGGCCCGTTATATGAGGTGGACACGCGCCTTCGCCCCTCCGGCGCGCAAGGGCTGCTGGCGGTCAGCCTGGACAGCTTCGCCCGCTATCAGCGGGAGGAGGCGTGGACCTGGGAGCATCTCGCGCTCACGCGCGCCCGCCCGGTCTTCGGCTCCGATGCCGCGCGCGCGGCGCTGGGCGCGATCCTGACGGAAACGCTTGAGCGGCAGCGCGATTTCGATGAACTGGCGCGCCATGCGGTGAAGATGCGGGGGGACATCGCGAGGCACAAACCGCCCGCGAGCGATCTGGACGTGAAGCTGGTGCCGGGCGGGCTGGTAGACCTGGAATTCCTGATCCACGTCACCCAGTTCCGCCACAATATGGCGTTCGACCCCGATCTGCGCGCCGCGCTGGAGCAGCTTGCGGCGGCCGGCCACCTGCCGGGCGAATTGATCCCGGCCCATGATCTCATCACCCGCTTTCTCGTCGTTTCCCGCCTCGTTTCGCCGAAATCGACCGAACCTCCGCAAGCCACCCGGCCTCTCGTCGCGCGGGCCTGCGGGGTCGAAAGCTGGGACGCGCTGCTTGAAAGCTACGGTAAGGCCCGGCAAAGGGTCGGTGACGCATGGGCGGCGCTGGCGGCGCCCTTCAAGGAGGAATGACGATGCTGGATGTGGGCGACGCCGTGCCTGAAGTGACGCTGAAGGATGCGGATGGGGTGGATTTCACCCTGGCGCGCTACAGGGGCAAGCCCCTGGTCGTCTATTTCTATCCCAAGGCGGACACGCCCGGCTGCACCAGCGAAGCCAAGGATTTCACCGCGCTCGCCGCCGATTTCGCGGCATTGGGCGTGCCGGTGGTCGGCATATCCAAGGACAAGTCCGCCAAGCTCAAGAAATTCGCCGAAAAATACGGGCTGACCGTCACGCTCGCCTCCGACGAGCCGGGCGAGATGTGCGAGGCTTTCGGCACCTGGGTCGAGAAGTCGCTTTACGGCCGCAAATATATGGGGATCGAGCGGGCGACCTTTTTGGTGGGGGCTGACGGGAAGATCCTGCACGTCTGGCCCAAGGTGAAGGTCAAGGGCCATGCCGCCGAGGTGCTGGAGGCCGGACAAGGCCTTTGACGCTTCCTGTTTCCATCGACAGCGTCGGCGCGGCCTGCGCCCATGTGCTGCTGACCCCCGATCCGTTGGCCAAGCTGATGGCGGCCCGGGCGGTCGCAAGGAACTGGCGGCTTGGGCGGCTGGCGCATCGCTTCGATGCCGCCATGCCGGATCGCCCGGCGCGCCCGGGAAAGCCCGAACTTTTGCCGCCCAACCAGATGCCCAAGCGCGGCAGGATCGGTTCGGAACGGGCGCGGATCGCGATGCTCCATGCGCTTGCCCATATCGAATTCGTGGCCATCGATCTCGCCTTCGACCTGATCGGGCGGTTCGGGGCGGAATTCCCGCCGGAATTCACCGGTGAATGGATGCGGGTGGGCGCCGACGAAGCCATGCATTTCGCGCTGCTCGACCGGCGTCTGCGGCAGTTCGGCAGCTTTTACGGCGCTTTGCCGGCGCATGACGGGCTATGGCAGGCCGCGAGCGAGACGGCGCATGATGCGCTCGCCCGCCTTGCCATCGTGCCGATGGTGCTGGAAGCGCGTGCGCTGGACATCACCCCGGCTACCATCGTCCGCTTCCGGGGAGCGGGCGATGAAATGTCGGCGCGCATGTTGCAGAGGATCATGACAGATGAGATTCGCCACGTCTCCGCCGGGACGACATGGTTCGGCCATGCGACGAAACGACTGGGCGTGAACCCCGCAAAACATTACCAAATCCTTGTGAAACGCCACTTTCGGGGTGCGTTGAAACCTCCGTTCAACGACTCGGCGCGCCGACAAGCCGGTTTAACGCGGGAATTTTACACGCCGCTTGCACAATAAGGCGGGACATGTCCTCTTTGTTCCAGCGGGTGGCGGCATCAGCCGCATTTTGGAAACGTGGGGATTAGGCCGAGAGGCGCAAAGCCTCCGGTCGAGAGTCGGGGTCGGCATGTTGGTTCTTCATTCTGATAATGCGCGCGCTGCGCGATGGTTCCGTTCTGCACTTAAAATCGCTGGAGCGTTGGGTATGGCGGGAGCGCTCTGCGCCGCAGTCCCGGCTCAGGCCAAGGCAGATGAAGACGATCCCTATGGCGATGCGTCGGAAATCAACACCAGCACGCTCGGCCCGGCCGATGTCGGCTTCTCCAATCTCTTCTCCAGCCTTCAGCGGCTCGACGGGCAGGCCAAGTCGAGCAACTACATCCCCTCCGGGCGTCCGGTGGAGAAACTCTCCCTGACCTCCAATTTCGGTGTCCGCTCCGACCCGTTCAATGGCGGCGCCCGCATGCACAAGGGCATCGACATCCCTGGCCCGACCGGCACCAAGATCTACGCGACCGCCGACGGCATCGTCAGCCGCGCCGGCTGGGCCAGCGGTTACGGCAATCTGGTCCAGATTTCTCACGGCGGCGGCATGGAAACGCGCTACGGCCACATGTCGAAGCTGCTGGTCGCCGCCAACAGCTATGTCCATCGCGGCCAATTGATCGGCCTGATGGGTTCGACCGGCCGTTCCACCGGCAGCCATCTGCATTATGAGGTGCGCGTCGACGGCCAGGCGATCAACCCGATCCCCTTCGTGGCCGGACCCGATTATCTGGTGGCGATGAACACCAAGCCGCCGATCGCCATGGGCGGCCCGACCAAGGCCCAGGAAAAGGCGGCGGACTGAGCCGAACTTTTTTCTCTTTCCCAAGGCCCGGCACGCGAAAGCTTGTCGGGCCTTTTGCTTGATCCTATTTAAACGTCATGACCGACATCGATCTTACGCCCTCTGCCGCTGCCCGCGTGGCCGCCATTGCCGCCAAGCAGGGCAAGCCCGCCATTTTGCGTCTGGCAGTGGAGGGCGGGGGTTGTTCCGGCTTCCAGTATCGCTTCGGTCTGGCCGAGGCGGTGGAGCCCGACGACATCATGGTCGAGCGCGACGGCGTGACGCTGGTGGTGGATGACGTCAGCATCGATCTGGTGCGCGGTTCGGCGGTCGATTTCGTGTCCGATCTGGGCGGCAAGGCCTTCAAGGTGACGAACCCCAACGCCACCGCCGGCTGCGGTTGCGGCACCAGCTTCTCGGTCTGATAGCGCTCTCTCCCCGTTCGGGCTGAGCTTGTCGAAGCCCTTCATTTCCTTAAAAGGGCACGCGCCGGTTTGATGCGATTCAGGCCGACCGAAAGAAAGACAGGCCCTTATGCGCATCGCCACCTTCAACATCAACGGAATCAAGGCGCGCCTGCCGCGCTTGCTGGAGTGGCTGGACGAGACCCGCCCCGACATCGCCTGTCTTCAGGAAATCAAGACCTCCGACGACACTTTCCCGGTCAAGGACATCGAAGATGTCGGCTATGGCGCGATATGGCACGGGCAGAAGGGGTTCAACGGGGTAGCCATCCTTGCGCGCGGCGAGACGCCGGTGGAGGTCCGCCGCGGCCTGGAAGGGGAGCCGGAGGACGAGCATAGCCGCTATCTGGAAGCCGATGTAAAGGGGCTGCGCGTCGCCAGCATCTACCTGCCCAACGGTAATCCGCAGCCGGGACCGAAATTCGATTACAAGCTGCGCTGGATGAAGCGTCTGCGCCTTCGCGCTGCGGAAATCTGGGCGGAGGAAGTGCCGGCGATCCTGGCGGGCGATTATAATGTCATTCCGCGTGACAGGGACGTTTATTCGGTCAAGGCGATGGCCGACGACGCGCTGATGCAGCCGGAAAGCCGCGCCGCCTATCGTCGCCTGCTGGGCGACGGCTGGACGGATGCCATCGCTTCCCGGCACCCGGCGGGCGGAATATGGACCTATTGGGATTATCAGATGAACGCCTGGCCACGCGACGCGGGGTTCCGGATCGATCATCTGCTGCTCAGTCCCGCCGCCGCCGACCGCCTGATCGACGCGCAGGTCGACAAGGATTTTCGTGGGCGGGAAAAGGCCAGCGATCATGCCCCTGTCTGGGCGGAACTGACCGAATAATTTTACCCGGACGTTATTGACTCTATTTTACCCGGATAATAAATGTTGTGCCGAAGGAGATTTCGGCATGACGCGCACTTTGACCGCCTTTGCGGGCGACCTCTGGATTGCGACGGGTGACGAGGAAGAGCTGCGGGCAACGCTTCATGCCATGGGGACGCAGGCGCAGTCTCTGCTGCTGTTCGACGACAGCACCGGGCGGCAGGTGGATATCGATCTGCGCGGTCCAGTGCAGGAGATTTCCCGCGGCCGGGGGCGGCCCCGGCTGGGCGTTCAGGCGCGTGAAGTGACTCTGCTCCCCCGGCATTGGGACTGGCTGGCGGCGCAGCCCGGCGGTGCTTCCGTGACGCTGCGGCGCTTGGTCGATGCGGCGCGCAAGGATGCGGACACAAAGCCATCGCCTCGCGCGGCGATGGACGCGGCTTATCATTTTCTGACGGTGATGGCGGGCGACCGGCCCGGCTATGAGGACGCCATTCGCGCGCTCTATGCAAGGGACAAGGCGGGGTTCGACCTTGCTGCTGCCGACTGGCCCCGCGCCATCCGGGATCATGGCGCGGCCCTTGCCCAGGGAGCATTCGACCAGAGCGCGCCGCGTTGAATCGGACGCTGGGCGTGCGTTCTAACTTTGCGTTGTCGCATCCTTTTCAGCAGACAATCGGTTTCCACCTCCCCACACAGCCTGCCAGCCTCAGCTTCTCGCCTTTTCCGCTACCTGAATTCCCGGCAGGGCCGCCGGATCGGCCATGTCCTGCCCGATCCACGCGCCGCCCTGTTTGAAATAGCCGATATGGTGGCCTCGCTGGAAACTGGCGCCGTCCCATACCACCACCTGCACTTCTATCTCGTCATGGCGGTGAACGTGCAGCCAGTTGAAGCTTTGCGGCTCGGCATTGCGCAGGCGGGTGGAGGTCGCCGTTCCCGCCTGGATCACCAGCGCGCCGCCCGAATGCGCCACCATCTTCTCCGCCGCCTCCGCATAGGTGCGATGGAAATGGCCGGCCAGCGCGATATGGATGCCTGCTTCCGCCGCCGCGCGTACGGCATCCTCATGCCTTCCGACAGCTTCGCTCAACTCGCCGCCCTTGCCGATCGGCATGGCGAAGAGCGGGTGATGGGTGACGAGGATGCGCGTCTTCTCCAGCGCGACCCGCGCGAATCTTTCGCGAAGCATGTCCATCTGGTCATGGTTGATCCGCCCATCCTTGATCGTCAGCGATCGCGCGGTGTTGAGCCCCAATATCGCGACCGCATCATCCTCGTAAAAAGGGCACAGATCATTGCTGATATAATGTTTGTAGCGGCGCAGCGGCGCCCCGAAGCGGCGCGCCAGATCGTAGAGCGGAATGTCATGATTGCCTGGTACCACCAGCAGCTTCATGCCCGCCGACCGCAGCCGGTTGAGCCAGGCGGCGGCCTGCCGGAACTGTTCGCGCCTCGCGCGCTGGGTGAAATCGCCGCTGATGACCACCAGGTCCGGCTGATGCTGTTGCAGCCAGGCCTCGGTGGCGGTGACGATGCGGGGATCATGGGCGCCGAAATGAATATCCGACAGATGAGCGATGCGGGCCATGAACCATGAACGGGCAAGGCCTTTTATGGTTTCGGACCTTGGAGCGCAGTTGCGTGTTGTCGAGGCATGGAAACGACATCCCCGCCCGTCAGAAACCTGCCGCATGAGGCGGCGCTGATCGTCAATGTGCATTCCCGCCGAGGAGAAGCCCTGTTCAAGGATGCCAAGGCCAGGCTGGAGGAAGCGGGCCTGCGCCTGATCGCAGCCCATGCGGTGAAGGAGCCGGAGCGATTGCAGGAAACGGTGCGCAGGGCCATCGCGGACGGCGCGCCGATGGTGATCGTCGGCGGCGGCGATGGATCGCTGTCCGGCACTGTGGATGAGCTGGTGGGCAAGGACTGCGTCTTCGGCGTGCTGCCGCTGGGCACCGCGAACAGTTTTGCGCGGACGCTGGGCATTCCGCTCGATCTGGAAGGGGCGGTGGCGGTCATATCCGGCGGCCGGCGGCGGCGAATCGACTTGGGCATGATCGACCGGGACTATTTCGTGAATGCGGCCTCGCTGGGGTTGTCCCCCCGGATCGGGGAGACGGTGCCGCACAAGTTGAAGCGTTATCTGGGACGGATCGGCTATCTGCTCTGGGCGGTCAAATGCTCCATAGGCTTTCGCGCTTTCCGGTTGATGCTGGACGATGGGATCAGGCAGCGCAGCATGTGGGCGACGGAAGTACGCATCCTCAACGGCCCCTATCATGGCGGGGTGGAACTGTCCGATCAGGCGGATGTGGACACCGGGGAGATCGTGATCCAGGCGGTGGTTGGGCGCAGCCACGCCCGGCTGGCCTGGGACTGGTACGCCAAATTCTTCAAGCTGCGCGACCGGGACGCGCAGACGGAGGAGTTTCGCGGCAAGGCGTTCCGGATCGAAACGGCGCCGCCGCAGAGCATTTCCATCGACGGCGAAGTGCTGGCGAAGACGCCGGCCATGGTGAAGATCGCGGCCGGCGCGGTGGATGTGGCGGTGCCTTAACCATTCTCCTTGGGCGGGCTTTCAGGCTGAATTCAGCATGGGCGCCAAAGCAGAAGCGTGCTTCTGCTCGCGTCCCTTCATCCCCTCCAACGGGAAGCCTATGGGATGCAGACAGCGCCTAAAGGGGCTTTTCATATACCTGATAGACCTTGTTCACCTTGCTCTCAATGGCGTCGGCAATGGCGTTCATGCCCTGATTGTCGTCCAGCACCCAGCCGATCTCGCCGCGCGTCGCGCCATAATGCGCGGTCGCGCTGCGGCGGATATATTCGATCATCATGAAGGCAAGCTGGCTCGCCATGCGGGAAGATTGCAACCGCTGCACCACGCCCATCAGCGGCACGCGCATGGTCCGCACCTTCGGCTTTCTCAGCCACCAGAGCAGTTTCGCCCAGCCGAAGGGAAAGAGCGAGCCGTTAAGCGGCGCTATCGCTTCGTTGAGATCGGGCAGCGTCATCATGAAAGCGACAGGCTCACCCTCCAGCTCCGCGATCATGATGAGGTCGTTGAACACAATGGGCTTCAACTGCTTGCCGAAATGCGCGACCTCCTCGTCGGTGATCGGCACAAAGCCCCAATTATTGCCCCAGGCGTCGTTCAGGATGCTGAGGATGATCGCCGCTTCGCTGTCGAATTTCGACTTGTCGACCTTGCGGATGCGGATGCGTTCGTTCTTCTCGCCCGACTGGACGATGCGCTGGATCAGCGGCGGGAATGGCCGGGTGATGTCCAGTTCATAGGTCTTGAGCTGCTTGACCGGCCGATAGCCCGCATCCTCCACCATGGCGCGATATTCCGGCTTCGCATGGCCCATCATCACCGTCGGCCTGTGGTCGAAGCCTTCGATCAGCAGCCCCGGCTCCTCCCAGATCGACAGTGAGATCGGCCCCAGCACGCGGGTCATGCCCTTGGCCCGCAGCCACCCCTCCGCCGTCGCGATCAGGGCTGCGCCGGTTTCGGCATCCTCCGCCTCGAACAGACCGAAATTGCCGGTGCCCGGCCCCATGCCCTGCTCGGCGGGCTGGGCCAGCGCCAGATGATCGAGATGCGCCGACACCCGTCCCACGACCCTGTCGCCGCGGCGGGCCAGGAAATATTGCGCCTCGGCATGGCCGAAAAAGGGGTTCTTGCCCGGCGTGATCAGGCTGTAGACCTCATCCTTCAGCGGCGGCACCCAGTTGGGATCGCCGGCATAGAGCCGCCAGGGCAGATCGACGAAAGCCTTGCGGTCGGCCTTGGAAGTTACGGGGGTAATCACCAGTTCTTGATTGGCCACGGCGCAGGACGCTTTCGCTGGAGAGGTTTGGGCAGAGCAGTTCGGCGCTTGTTCCGGGAATGTCAATCGGGACATGAGCGGATGGGATCATCATGACCAAATCGTCATGTTGCTGCCCCAATTGCAGCGCATTTACCCTTTAGGAACCACGGCATGACTGTGCACGATCCCCTTATTGCAGCCGCGTCGCGGACGAAAAGCGCGATCCCCGACGATGCGGCGATGCTGCGCGCGGCGGCCGACCTGACCCGCGAACTGTCGACGGCCCGGCCCGCCATCTATTGGCCCGACATGCTGGCATCGGCTCTTGTCGGCTATGCCGCGCTGGCCGGGGCGATCCTGACCGGCGATGCCGCTCTCATGCTGGCGTTCGGCCTGGCGGCGATGCTGGCGCTTTATCGCGCGGCCAGTTTCATCCATGAGCTGACCCACATCCGCAAGGGCGCGCTGCCGGGTTTCCGCCTTGGCTGGAACCTGATCGTCGGCATCCCCCTGATGATCCCGTCATTCATGTATGAAGAGGTGCATACGCAGCATCATGCCCGCACCCGCTACGGCACGGCGAATGATCCGGAATATCTGCCGCTGGCGCTGATGAAGCCCTGGTCGCTGCCGCTGTTCATCCTGGTGGCGGCGCTGGCGCCGTTGGGCCTCATCCTGCGTTTCGCCGTGCTGACGCCGCTCAGCCTGATGGTCCCGCCGCTGCGGCGAAGGGTGGTGGCGGAATTTTCCGCGCTCTCGATCAACCCCGCCTATCGCCGCCGCGCGCCGGAGGGAGACTTTGCCCGCCAGTGGATGTGGCAGGAGGCGGGCGCGTGTCTCTTCGCGCTGGCGCTGGTCGGCAGCATCTTCGCCTTCGGATGGAAGCCGCTGCTCACCTATATGGCGGTGCATTCCGGCATGACCGTCATCAACCAGCTCCGCACGCTGGTCGCGCATCTGTGGGAAAATGAGGGCGAGGCGATGACCGTCACCGCGCAATATCTGGACTCGGTGAATGTGCCGCCGCCGTCGCCCTTCGCCGCGATCTGGGCGCCGGTGGGGCTGCGCTACCATGCGCTGCATCATCTGCTGCCGAGCGTGCCCTATCACGCGCTGGGGGAGGCCCATAAGCGGTTGGTGGCGACGCTGGCGAGCGATTCGCCCTATCACAAGGGCAACTATCCCGGCATGTGGCCGCTGGTGGGGAAGATCGCGCGCTCGACGATGGGCAAGCGTTAACTCCACCGCCCCCGCTGGTGCTCCCGAGAGGGCAGGAGCATGTCATCTCCGGGGGCGAGGATTATTCCTCCGTCCGGAACAGTACCGTCTCGCCCACCAGCAGGAATAGCAGAAACGGCGCCCAGGCTGCCAGAAAGGGCGGATAGGCCCCGAGGTTCCCCATGGCGAGCGAGAAATTGTCCGCCACGAAATAGGCGAAGCCGAGCGCCATCCCCATCACCGCGCGCACGAACAACTGTCCCGATCGAGCCAGCCCGAAAGCGGCCACCGACCCCAGAATCGGCATCAGCAGCGCCGACAAAGGTCCCGACAGCTTGTGCCAGAGGCTGCCCTCCAGCTCCGCCGTCGGCCGCCCCGCATCATGCAGGTCGCTGATCGCCGCCTGCAACTGGCCGAAGGTCAGCGCATCCGGGTCGACCTTCGCCAAGGTGAACTGATCGGGCCGTATGTCGTGGCCAAAGCGCACCGTGCCGATCTGCCGCTCCGTCCCACGCGCGACGTCGAACTGCCGCGCGTCCTCCAGCACCCAGCTTCTGGCCGAAGCGTCATAATGGCCCCTGGGCGCCTGGACGATGGTGGTCAGCGTGTTGTTGATCCGGTTGAATATCTCCACCTTGCGGAGCTGGACCGCCGTGCCCCGTCCGGCGACGATGGCGGCCGTGACCAGATTGTTGCCGTCGCGCACCCATGGGCTGGTCTTGACCCCGCTGTCGGGGGGCAGGGGGCCATAGTCGACGGCCTGCCAAGCGGAAAGGCGGGCGGTGGACCGCGCCACGATCCGCTCGTTGAAGGCATAGCTGATGAGCGCCACGCCCAGCGCCGCAGCCAGCAACGGCGCCAATATCTGGTGCGCCGACAGCCCCGCCGCCTTCATCGAGATGATCTCGCTGTTCTGGTTGAGGCTGGCGAGCATGATCAGCGTGCCGAGCAGCACCGAAAAGGGCAGGAAGCGGGCGACGATCTGCGGCGCCCGCAGCGCCACATAATGCCATAATTGCGCATCGCCATTGCCGGCATAGGCAAGGATGTCGCCCGATTCGCCCAGCAGGTCGAGGGTCTGGAGCACCGCGACCAGCATCGCCAGCACCGCGAAGGTCCGGGTCAGGAACAGCCGGGCCATGTACCAGCTAAGCTGGCGCGACGGAAAGAAGTTGAGCTGATGCATGGGTCAGGCGGCTCCTTCCGCCGGGGTTTCCGCCCTTGGCCGCCGCCGGACGAGGCCGATAAGCCGCAGGAACTGCTTGGCGATCTTGGCGAAGGCATATTCCAGCGCGGCGATCGGCTGGCCGCCGGGCCGGTGCGCGATCACATGGTACATCCACAGGATCAGGCCCGCGAACAGCAGGAACGGTCCCCACAGCGCGATGATCGGGTCGATCCTGCCCAGCGATCCCACGCCCTGACCATATTCGTTGACCTTGTGATAGGTCACGATGAACACGATGGAGAGGAACACGCCGAGCGCCGATGTGGACCGTTTCGGCGGAATCGCGAAGGCGAGCGCGGCCAGCGGCAGCAGCAGCATCATCGCCACCTCCACCATGCGGAAATGGAAATTGGCGCGGATCTCGTTGCGCAGCTTGTCGGGCGTCCCCGGATCATGGCCGATCACCACCAGTTCGGGGATGGTCTTTTCCCGGTCGACGTCGCGGCCGCGGAATTTCTCGATCTGCGGCAGGTCGATGGGCAGGTCGTGGCTGGAGAAGGACAGGATTCGCGGCGACTTGTATTTGGGCGCGTCGTTCACCAGCACGCCATCGCGCAGGCGGAAGATGATGGTGTCGGGATCGTCGGTGGCGAGGAAACTGCCCTGCGCCGCCGTCACCGCCACGGTCTGGCCGTCCTTGCCGACGGCGCGCACGAAAATCCCTTGCAGGTTGCGGCCCTCGTCCAGGCTGCGTTCGATCCGCAGGGTCATGCGCTTGCCCAGATTGGTGAATTCGCCCACCTTGATCGACGCCCCCAGCGCGCCCGACCGCAGTTCGAAGCGCAGCGCCTCATAGGCATGGCGGGACAGCGGCTGGACGAAGCCGACAATGCCGAAATTCAGCAGCGCCAGCGCGATCGCAAACAGATAGGGCACGCGCAGCAGCCGGCCATAGGACAGGCCGACGGCCCGCATCACGTCCAGTTCCGACGACAGGGCCAGCTTCCGGAAGGCGAGCAGGATGCCCAGCATCAGGCCGATGGGAATGCCCAGCGACAGATATTCGGGCATCATGTTCGCCAGCATCCGCCACACGACGCTGACCGGCCCGCCCTCCGCCGCGACGAAGTCGAACAGGCTCAGCATCTTGTCGAGCACCAGCAGCATGGCCGAGATCACCAGCGTCCCCAGCATGGGCAGGGCGATCAGGCGGGCGAGGTATCTGTCGGTGGCGGTCAGCATTTCTCTATGTGGTCGTCCCATCACCATGATTTGGCCGCAAACCCCCCCCATATGCGAGTCAGGTAAGTTGCGGGGCGAACAGGGGCTCGCCGTCCGGTGTCACTGGGCGGCTATAGCTTCACGGAGTTGGATGGTCATGTTCAAAGTTGCAGTGGGTCTGATGTCGGTAGGGGCATTGTTCGCCGCCGCCCCGGCCATCGCCCATGGTATGGAGATCGGCAACGACCTGGAACGCTGCTCCACGGACGCCAAGGGCCCGGCGGTTCTGGTCGACGTGCGCGGCTTCGCTGCCTCGACCGGCAAGGTGCGCGTGCAATCCTATCCCGCGACGAAGGCGGCCTGGCTCGCCAAGGGCGAATGGCTGGGCCGTATCGACGTTCCGGTGAAGGCCAGCAACGGCGCAATGCGTTTCTGCATGCCTGTGCCGCAACCCGGCAAATATGGCATCGCCGTGCGCCACGACCGCGACGGCAACGGCAAGACGGACATTTCGCGGGACGGCGGCGGATTTTCGAACAATCCGTCGATCAGCATCTTCAACCTGGGCAAGCCGGGGGTCGAAAAGGCCGCCTTCTATGCAGGGCCGGGCGTGACGAAGATCACCATCAACCTCAAATATATGTGATCCCCGACCATGGTCCGCGTCGCCCTTTTGTCCAACCCCAAATCCACGGGCAACCGGCAGACGCTTCCGCGCGTGCGCAGCTATTGCGCCAGCAATCCAGACATCTTCCATTATGAGGTGGAGCATGTCGACCAGATCGGCCGGGCGCTCCAGACCATCGCCCGCGTCGATCCCGTCGTCATCGTCATCAACGGCGGGGACGGCACGGTGCAGGCGGCGTTGACGGAACTGTATCAGGGCGAGCATTTCAAGGGCCGCGTGCCGCCCATCGCGGTGCTGCCCAACGGCAAGACCAATCTGATCGCGCTGGACCTCGGCATCCATGGCGATCCGATCAAGGCGCTGGAGCGGATCGTGCAGATCGCCAAGGCGGGCGTCGACGACCATGTGGTGGCGCGCGAGCTGATCGCCCTGTCGGACGGGCAGGCGGAAAGCCGGCCGGTGCTGGGCATGTTCCTGGGCGGAGCGGGGCTGGCCGACTACATGCTCTATTGCCGCAACCAGATCTATCCGCTGGGCCTGTCCAACGGCCTCAGCCATTTCCTGACCGTGATCGCGGTGCTGGTGTCGCTGATCTTCGGCATCCGCGCCCGATTCCTGCCGCAATCCAGCCGCCCGGTGCGGATTTCCCTGATCCGCGACGGGCAATTGGCGGGGCGTTTCGCCGTGCTGATCGTGACGACATTGGAACGATTGCTGCTTGGCGTGCAGCCGGGGGACAGCCGGCGCGGCAATATGAAGCTGATGGCGGTGGACCAGAGCCTGTCCGCCCTGCTGCGCCTGTTCTGGGCGAGCATCACCAGACGGGTCGGCAAATCGCAGATGCAGGGCATCCATCTGGAACAGGGCGATGTCATCCGCATCGAGGGCGACCATAGCAGCGTCATTCTGGACGGCGAACTGTTCGAGGCGTCGGAAGGCAAGCCCATCGTCCTGCGCTCGACAGAGCCGGTGCCTTTCTTGAGGTTGGCGGCCTAGAAGCGGCGTGAAGGCTGGTTGGCCGTCATGGCGCATCCTCCCTGCATGGCGCGTTGGGAAGGATTTCCCGCCGAAATTGAAGGGCACGCCTCAAAGTTTTCCTTTTCTTCCCGAAAGCAGCGATTGCCAAACGCCTGTCGTCCGCCTATTGAGCGCACAGCATCAAGAGTTGGGACGACGCCCAACGCCAACCTGCCGATCCGGGCAAGGTGGCACTCCGTGAAGGAGGATGTGGCCGATCCGGCAACCAAGCGGACCCAAGCCACATCGTGAAGCGTCGCTCCGGAACAAGGAATGACGTGAAGTGCCGATCAAGATAGCCGACGACCTGCCCGCCCGCCGCACATTGGAGGCCGAGGGCGTGGTCGTCATGCGTGAAGCCGACGCCGTCCGGCAGGACATTCGCCCGCTTCGCATCGCGCTGCTCAACCTCATGCCCGACAAGATCAGCACGGAGACGCAGCTTGCCCGGCTGCTCGGCGCGACGCCGTTGCAGGTCGAACTGACGCTGGTGCGGATCAGCGACCATGTGTCGCGCAACACCTCCGCCGACCATATGGCATCCTTCTACCGCCCATGGAGCGACGTCCGGGACGAGCGGTTCGACGGCTTCATCATCACCGGAGCGCCCGTGGAGCAGCTCCCTTTCGAAGCGGTGAGCTATTGGGACGAACTGCGCGCCATATTCGACTGGACGCAGACCCATGTGCATCGCTCGCTCAGCATCTGCTGGGCGGCGCAGGCGGCGCTGCATCACTTCCATGGCGTGGAGAAACATGGGCTGGAGCGCAAGGCGTTCGGTGTGTTCCGCCATCATGTTCATGTGCCGTCATCGCCCTGGATGCGGGGTTTTTCGGACGATTTCCGCGTTCCCGTGTCGCGCTGGTCGGAGGTGCGGCGGGAGGATATTCCGGAGGGGCGGGGATTGCAGATCTTGGCGGAGAGCGACGAATCGGGGCTTTGCCTGATCGGCGATCCGGGGCGCGGCTTCCTGCACATGTTCAACCATCTCGAATATGACACGATGACGCTGGCGGAGGAATATGCGCGCGATGGGGCAAGGCAGTTGCCCGCCCATTATTTCCCTGACGACGATCCTGCGCAGGCGCCGCAAAATCACTGGCGCAGCCACGCGCATCTGCTGTTCGGCAACTGGATCGACGAAATGTACCAGACCGTGCCCTTCGATCTGAATGCTGTCGGGCAGGCGCCGGTGTTGTCGGCGGCTTAAGGCGCTCTTCGCGCGAATGGAGCCCGGAGAGGGCGTACCGATACCGCAAGCAGGCTGAACGCTCCACATGCGAGAGCGCGCTGCGTTACATCGGCGCGAGCCGCGCTTTCCAAGTTTCCGTAGGCTCAGGACAGGCTTTTCCGCACGCTACTCTAGCGGAGAACGCCCTTTGCAATCAGGTTGCGGGCATAGCGCCATTGGAAGAGGGCGATGATCAGGATCATGGCCGGAAAGATCGCGGCCGTGGGGCCCTTCACCGCCAGCAGGTCGGTGTGGATGAAGCTGTAGCCGAACTGCACGACCACGGCGAGGATCGAGAGCAGGAACAAGGGCGCGGCGGCGGCTTTGCGGAGCAGCAGCAGGATCGCGCCCAGCGTGCCCGCGCCGACCGCGACTGCATAAGCGGTCCAGGCCCAGCCGGGCATGGAGGCGAAGATCCTGGCGCTATAGGGATCGGTCTTCGCCAGTTGGCCGAGGTCCGCGCCATATTGCATGATGAAGGCGGCTACCCCCATCAGGTTCCAGAGCAGCAACAGGATTCCGATGGCTCGAAAGGATCGTGGCGCTGTCATGGCGGTTCCCCCTATATCGGCGGTCTCCCTGTCGGGACCGCCTGGATGGATCATAGCGGCTGACGGGATTTTGCGAAAGGAGATGCCGGATTTTGGCGAGTGAGTCCTTGGCGGCGCCGATCGTCGTGACGGCTTTGATGGGCGCGGCGGATTTCGCCTGGGCGGACGGTTTGCGCCGCGCGCATTTTCCGGCGGAGCGCAATCTGGTGCCGGCGCATATCACGCTGTTCCATCATCTGCCGCCCTCCGCCCTGGCAGAAGTGGCGCTGCGGCTGAAGCGGCTCTGCGCGGGTCCGCCGCCGGGCGCGAGGTTGGCGGAGGTCATGCTGCTGGGGCGGGGGGTCGCCTATAGGGTGGAAAGTCCGGAGCTGATGGCGATGCGGGAGGAACTGGCGGAAGCCTTCGCAGGATTGTTGTCGTCGCAGGATCGGGGGCGGCCGCGCTTTCACGTCACCGTGCAGAACAAGGCCGAACCGGCTGAGGCAAAGGCGCTGGCCACCGAATTGCGGCGGGGCTTCCACCCAAGGCCGCTTGCCATCGTCGGCCTTGCTGCCTGGCATTATCGCGGCGGACCCTGGGAATTGGCGATGAAGGCCAGCTTTTGGGGCTGACTTTCATCCTTCCGGTCAGGCGAGGCCGACTTCCTTGAGCGGCACGTTGGCATCGGCAAGCTGCGCCTGGTCCAGCACCGCGCCCGAAATGACATGGGCGCGGCCTTGCACATAATCCTTGACCGCATTGACGCAGTCGAGCGCTATCAGCTTGCCGCCCTTCAGATACAGGACGGAGAAGCTACGGGTCGCCGGATCGCCGCGCAGGATCGTCTGGTCGTGCCCGATCGACAGGCCCACGGTCTGAAGCTTCAGATCATATTGGTTCGACCAGAACCAGGGCACGGCGTGATAGGGTTCTTCCTTGCCCATGATGTGGCTGACCGCCGTCTTCGCCTGATCATTGGCGTTCTGAACCGATTCGAGCCGGATTTGCGCGCCGCGTGCAAAGCCGTTGGCATGGGCGGCGCAATCGCCCACCGCATAGATGTCGGGCAGGCTGGTGCGGCAATATTCGTCCACGTCCACCCCATTCCCCCCGACCGCGCCCGCCGCGATCAGCGGGCCCGTTTCGGGGACGATGCCGATGCCGACGATCACCATGTCGGTTTCGATCCGCTCGCCATCCTCCATCAGCACGGCGGTCGCCCGAGGACCATCCTCTCCGTCGGTGACTTCGATGCAGTCCATCCGCGCCCCGGTGCGCAGGTCGACGCCATGGGCGCGATGCTCGGCCTCGTAGAAGCGCGACAATTCCTCTCCCGCCACGCGCGCCAGCACGCGGTCCAGTGCTTCGAGCAGCACCACCTTCTTGCCGAACTTGCTGAGCACGGCCGCCGCTTCCAGCCCGATATAGCCGCCGCCGATCACGGTCACATGATCGATCCGGTCGAGCTTCGCCATCATCGCGTCCACATCGTCGCGGCGGCGCACGGCATGGACATTGGGCGCGTCGGCCCCGTTGCAGGTCAGCATGCGCGGGGAGCCGCCGGTGCACCAGATCAGCTTGCCATAGCCGATTTCGCGGTCGCCCGCCGTCACGAACCTGCCCGCCGGATCGACAGCCTTCACGCGCAGGCCGAGCAGCATGTCGATCTTGCGTTCTTCCCAGAAGCTGGCCGGGCGGATCAGGATGCGGTCGAAGCTCTTGTCGCCGGCAAAATATTCCTTGGAGAGGGGCGGACGCTCATAGGGCGGGTCCTTTTCATCGCCTATCATCGCGATGGACCCTTCGAAGCCGAGCTGGCGCAGCGAAATGCCCGCCTGCGCCCCGGCATGGCCGGCACCTACGATCAGAACGTCATAATAGCTCATCGACGCGCTATCCCCTCATTTTCCTGTTGCCGCGTGCTTGGCGCGCTTTCGCGGGGCTGGCAAGCGGATTGTCGTTCGATGCCGCCCCGATATGGGAGTGGCCGGGCGCGGTCCCGGCCACCCGTCATCCTATTCGATCGCGCCGCCGATCATGCGGGCGAGGCGGGCGGAAAAGGCGCGCGGGTCGGCCGGCAATTCGCCATCCGCGATCCGCGCCTCGTCAAGCAGCAGCCATGCGGCGTCCTCGCGCAGATCGCTGCCGTCGGGCAGCGTGCCGAGTTTGACGATGAGGTCATGGCGGGGATTGATCTCCAGCACCGGCCTGGCCGCATTGTCGATCCGTCCGGCCCCGGCCAGCAGCTTTTCAAGCTGGCGGTCCATCGCATTGTCCGGCGCGACCAGGCAGACGGCGCTTTCCGTCAGCCGTTCCGATGCGCGGACGTCGGAGACCGCCTCGCCCAGCACGTCCCTGGCATAGGCGATGAAGCCGTCCACCTCCGCCGATGCCTCTGCGGCGGGCGTCTCGCCCTCTGCCAGCGGGATCAGGCTGAGGTCGGCCAGGCCCTGCGTCACCGACTTGAACGGCTTGCCCTGATAGTCGACGCCGGCCGTGACCCAGAAGCTGTCGACCTGGTCGGTGAGCAGCAGCACCTCGATCCCGCGGGCGCGGAAGCCTTCGAGCTGGGGAGAGGAGGCGAGCCGGTCGAGATCGGCGCCGGTGGCATAGTAGATCGCGGTCTGATTGTCCTTGATCGCCTCGACATAGTCCTTGAGCGAGCGCCAGCCTTCCCCCGACGCCGTGCTTTTGAAACGGGCGAGGCCGAGCAGCGCCTCCCGCCGGGCGAAATCCTCGTACAGCCCTTCCTTCAGCACCGCGCCGAAATTGTCCCAGAATTTGAGATAGGCTTCACCATCCTTCTGGGCCAGCTTGTCCAGTTCGGAAAGGATGCGGTTCGCGACGCCCTTCTGGACCGCGGCGAGGACCGGGCTTTCCTGGATCATCTCGCGCGAGACGTTGAGCGGCAGGTCGTTGCTGTCGACCAGCCCGCGCACGAAGCGCAGGTAGCGCGGCAATATCTGCGCCTCGTCGGTGATGAAGACCCGGCGGACATAGAGCTTCATCCGCCCGGCGCGGTCCGGATCGAACAGGTCGAAGGGGCGCATGGAGGGGAGAAAGGCGAGAACCGAATATTCGTGCAGCCCCTCCGCGCGATAATGGAGCGTCAGCGCGGGCTCATCGAACTGTCCGGCGGTGCTGCGGTAGAAGTCGGCATATTCCTCCGCCGTGATGTCGGACCTGGGGCGGGTCCAGAGCGCCGCGCCGTCCGCGATCTGCTTTTCCTCCGCATCCGGCTTTTCCTTGAGGAAGATGGGGACGGGGACGTGGCCCGACTGCGCGGTGACGATGCGCTGGGCGGTGAATGGCTCGGTATAGCTGGCGGCGTCTTCCTTCAGATGGAGGACGATGCGGGTGCCGCGAGCGGGCGCGTCAGCGATGTCGACAAGCTGGATGGTGTAGCTGCCAAGGCCGTCCGACGCCCAATGCGCGGCGACATCGGCCCCGGCGCGGCGGGAAAAGACATCCACCCTGTCCGCGACCATGAAGGCGGAATAGAAGCCGACGCCGAACTGACCGATCAGTTGCGCGCCTTCCCCTTCCTTGGCGCCTTCCCTGACCGCCGCGACGCGCTCCATGAAAGCGCGCGTGCCGGATCGGGCGATGGTGCCGAGCGCTTCGGCCAGCTCCACCTCGCTCATGCCGATGCCATTATCCTCGACGATGAGCTGCCGCGCTTCGGGATCGAGCGTGACGGTGATGCGCGGCTGGCCGTCGTCCCCGGCAAGCGCGGGATCGCTCAGCAGTTCGTAGCGCAGCTTTTCGCAGGCGTCGGCCGCGTTCGAGATCAACTCGCGCAGGAAGACGTCCTTGTCCGAATAGACCGAGTGCACCATCATGTGCAGCAGGCGGGCGACGTCGGCCTCGAAGGAACGGGTTTCGGGTGCGGTGCCGGTCGTGGTGGTCATGGCAGTATCGAAATCTCTCCCCAGTGGAATCCGACCGCCAGATGGCGGGACAGGGGACAGCTTTCAAGGCCTGCCGCCCTGCCTTCCCCTAAATGAGGGGAAAGCAGGATCGGGGAAATGGATCAGTGGCGTTGCAATTGCAGGGCCTTGGCCTGGTACCGCACGGCCAGTTCGGCATGGACGGCGATCATCACGCCCTTGTCGCCGCGCTGCTTGGCTTCGCTCGCCTTGCGGATTTCTTCCCTGGCCCGGGCTTCGAAATAGGACGCATCATCATGGCGGGACACGGGCTCTCTCCTTGTCATTGCCAGGCGATCATAGCTGGAGCGGGCGGGGCCGCCCATCACTCAGGTTAGTCGGAATCGGCGTTTCGAAGCTGGCATGCGCCGTGGACAGGCGCTGCCGGAAACAGGCCGGCCGAAGGGGGGAGTCTTCGGCCGGCGGTCCGCAGCCGTCAGGCCGGCACGAGTTGGATGACGCGCGGCTTGGCCGGCGGAAGGCCGCCATTCCCCGCCTCCTTCAACAATTCTTCCTTGCGCGCCAGCATCGCGTCGCGGAGCCGGATCAGGTCCACATCGGTCTTCCGGCATTGGGCGAACATGCCCTCGCCACGCATTTCCTCCTCATGCACATGGTGCTTGATCTCTTCGGACAGCACCTTGACCTTGGCGTCGAAGAAATCGTCGGAAGGATCGCCTTCCTCTATGTCGTTGACGAGCAGCTTGGCTCCGTCATGCTCGACATAGGCCTCGTCCAGCGTATCGTCCTCTATCTTGCCGCGGAAGGCGGGGTAGAAGATTTCCTCCTCGATCAGCGTGTGGATCTTGAGTTCCAGGCAGATCTGCCGCGCCAGCGTCTTCTTGCGCGCGGGCGATCCGGCCTTTTCGAACTGCTCGAACAGATCCTCCACCTTGCGGTGGTCGGCTTTCAGAAGGGCGATCGCGTCGGTGAACTGCTGATTGGCCATGGTCTTCCTCCTCCGTGGGCGTTGCTTCCGGTGGAAGTCGCCAGCCATGCGTCGGTTCCAAGCGAACCGTTCGCAAGAGCGGAATCTGCCCGTCCGGATCGCGAAAAGGGTCAGTCGGAACGTCTGCCGGCCGGTGATCCGCTCCCTTCCTCCCGCCGGCTTTTCGCGCCGGCGTCCTCCCGCCCGGCGCGGCTGTCCTCTTCCTCGCCCCGCCGCGTCATGGTGCGCGGGTCGTAATTGGATGGGATGGCGCCGCCGCTCAGCGGATCGCGATCCGGCTCCCGGTCCAACGAGTCGCTGGGGCGGCGGGCTGCGCCTTCGGGCTGGTTCTCCGTAGAGATGTTCGGATCGCGCGTATGTTCGGTGGGCAGGGAACGCGTCTTTCGGGGCTCGTCCATGATGCTCTCCTTTTCAGGCCAGTTTCCTCAGGCCAGTTTCAGCCCCTCCTGGTTCATCCGCCGGGTCAGGCGGCTCACGGCTTGCGGATCGAGCGCCTGTTTCAGCCGGGGGAAAAGCTCATCCTCCTCCTTGCGCATATGGTCCTGGATGTCGGCGCGGAACGCCGCCAGCTTGCTCCGGAACCCCGCGTCATCCTGTATGAGATCGCTCAGGTCGTAGAGATATTGCTTCACATAGCCATGGTCGCCGTTCAGCGCGTCGGCCTCTTCCTTAAGGCCCGCCGCGCGCATGGCGGGATAGACGGCGTTCTCCTCCTCCAGCGCATGCTTGCCGAGCGCATGCTTGAGCTGCATCAACAGCATCCTGCGCTTGCCGCCCGGCTGTGTCTCGCCCAGCTTGTCGAACAGCACGAGCGTCATGGCATGTTCCGCCGCCAGCGCCCGGTCCCAATCGCCGGCCAGTGCTGTCGGAGCCTGAACCGCCAGCTTTCTTCCGACCATGCCGAGCAGCGCCAGGCTGGCGCCGATGCCGGCCCCGATCAATGTCCCGCCGCTTCTGAAATGCGTCTGCTTCATGATCTTCTCCTCCGGGTCTCCTGCCCGTGACAACGAGGGGCCGTCAGCCCCTGTTCCCCGGCTTGCGGCAGGACTTACCCATGTTAACAAACCGGCGTTTTGCCGCTTTTCGGCCGGGGTCGGGCGGAACGGCGGAGCGGATGAACTGGTTGCTGTCTGACCTTTCAAGGAGGGTCAGCATGAGTGATGACGCACCGCTCACCACGGCGAAACAGGATGATGCGGCGGCGCAGGCCGCCGACAGCCTGGTGGAAGCGAAGGGCGACGATCTGATCGGCAAGACGGTGACGATCGACCGGCCGCGGGAGGAGCTATATGCCTTCTGGCGCGACGTCGGCAATCTTCCGCTGTTTCTGGAAAATGTCGTCGCTGTCGAACCTCTGGACGATCGCCGTTCCCGCTGGGTGGTGAAGGCGCCCGCCGGAAGCACCGTCGAATGGGTATCCGCCATTACGGAGGATCGTCCGGGCGAAACCATCGCCTGGGCTTCCGAGGAGGGCGCGGACGTGCCCAATAGCGGCCGCGTGGATTTTCGCGACGCGCCGGGCGGCCGGGGGTGCTGGGTGACGGCGACGATCCTCTATGATCCGCCCGGCGGCTTCATCGGCAAGGCCATCGCCAAGATGTTCCAGCGCGAACCGGCCATCCAGGCGCGCCGCGACCTGCGGCGCTTCAAGCAACTGATGGAAACCGGCGAGATCGCGACCAGCGCGCGCAACCGCCGTGAATATGAAGAGGAAGGCACCTGATGCGCGCGCTCACATGGCATGGCAAGCATGATGTCCGGGTCGAAACCGTGGACGATCCCGAAATCGTCAATCCCCGCGACGCGATCATCCGCATCACTTCCACCGCGATCTGCGGATCGGACCTGCATCTCTATGACGGCTATATCCCGACGATGAAGGCGGGGGACATATTGGGCCACGAATTCATGGGCGAAGTGGTGGAGACAGGGCCGGGTTCGACGCTGAAGAAGGGGCAGCGGGTGGTCGTGCCCTTCACCATATCCTGTGGAAGCTGCTTCCATTGCGGCAAGCATCAATATTCGGCCTGCGACAACGGCCTGCCCGCCGACAATCAGGACATCGCCCAGGCGATCTACGGACAGCCCATGGCGGGCCTGTTCGGATACAGCCACATGACGGGCGGCTATGCGGGGGGACAGGCGGAATATGTTCGCGTCCCCTTTTCCGATGTCGGTCCCATCGTCGTCCCGGATGGGGTGGACGACGACAAGGTCCTGTTCCTGTCCGACATCCTGCCGACCGGCTGGATGGCCGCCGAAAATGCGCAGATCGAGCCGGGTGACACCGTCGCCGTCTGGGGCTGCGGCCCCGTCGGCCTGTTCGCGGTGCAGTCCGCCTTCCTCATGGGGGCGGAGCGGGTGATCGCCATCGACCATTTCCCCCACCGGCTGGAACTCGCCCGCCGCTTCGGCGCGGAGACGATCAATTATGAGGAAAGCAAGACCTATGAAGCGCTGATGGAGATGACCGGCGGCATCGGCCCCGACGCCTGCATCGATGCCGTCGGGCTGGAGGCGCATGGCTTCTTCGCGGACAATGTCTGGGACCAGATCAAGGTGGCGACCTTCATGGGAACCGACCGCGCCCATTCGATCCGGCAGGCGATCCTCGCCTGCCGCAAGGGCGGGCGGGTTTCCATGCCGGCGGTCTATGGCGGCTTCGTCGACAAATTCCCGCTGGGCGCCTTCATGGAGAAGGGGCTGACGCTGAAGACCGGCCAGACCCATGTGCAGCATTATATGCCCGGCCTGCTGAACGCGATCATGGAGGACAAGATCGATACGACCTTCCTGATCAGCCACCGCCTGCCGCTGGAGCAGGCGGCGGAGGGCTATCGCATGTTCCACGACAGGCAGAACGAAGTGACCAAGATCGTCCTGAAGCGGGGCATGCAGCCCGCCCGGGACGCCTGAAAGGAGAAGCATATGGCTTCGCAGAAATTCGCGATCGTGACCGGTGCGTCGACCGGCATCGGCTTCGAACTTGCGCATCTCGCCGCGCAGGACGGCTATGATCTGCTGGTGGTGGCCAACGAACCGCTGATCCATGCGGCGGCGGACGACTTTCGGCGTCATGGCGTCGACGTGCAGGCGGTGGAGTCCGACCTTTCCACCATGGAAGGGGTGGACCGCCTGATCACCTGTACCGGCGGGCGGCGGGTCGACCTGCTTTGCGCCAATGCGGGGCGGGGTTTGGGCCATGCCTTTCTGGAGCAGGACGTGGCAGACTGGCGCCGGGTGATCGACACCAACATCACGGGCACCGTTTACCTGCTCCAGCAGATATTGCGGCCGATGGTCGCCCGGAATGCGGGCAAGGTGCTGGTCACCGGATCGATCGCCGGCTTCATGCCCGGCTCCTTCCAGGCGGTCTATAATGGCACAAAGGCCTTCATCGACAGTTTCGCCGATGCGGTCCGGAACGAGATCAAGGATGCCGATGGCGTCACCATCACCAACCTGATGCCCGGCCCGACGGAGACCGAGTTCTTCGACCGCGCCGAGATGCTGGACACCAAGGTCGGCGCGGACGAGAAGGACGATCCGGCCAAGGTCGCCAGGGACGGCTGGGACGCGCTGATGGACGGGAAGGCGCATATCGTGTCCGGCTGGAAGAACAAGCTGCAGGCTGCCGCCGCGCATGTCACGCCGGCGGGCGTACTGGCGGAGCGGCATCGCAAGATGGCCGAACCCGGCACTGCCGAAAAAGTGGAGGCGAGCGATGGATCGGAATGACAGCGATCATGCGCCCGAAAAGGCGCGGACGCCCAAGGGACCGCTGGGCGACGCCCTGCCCGGGCGCGAAGAGGAAGACCCCCGGACGACCGGTGGGCAGGATCAGGAACGGGTAGAGGATCGTCCGGTGGTCGGGCAGGTGAAGCCGGAGGATTATCCGGAAAAGGACAGGCGCGATTCCACGCCCTGATCGTGCATCAGGGCAGGGCAGCCGCCATTGGCTGCTCCATCAAGACCGCTGTTTCCTCATGCGCCCGATAGATGGCGGCGTAACGTCTGCCGCTTTCCAGCAGCGAGCGGTGCGATCCGATTTCCCGCACCCCGCCATTTTCGATGACGGCGATGCGGTGCGCCGATCGGATGGTTTCCAGGCGATGGGCGATGACGATGGAGGTTCGCCCCTCGCACAGCACCCGCAAGGCCCGCTGGATGCGCCTTTCGGTGCTGACGTCGATGGCGGAGGTCGCCTCATCCAGGATCAGCACTGATGGATCGGCGAGATAGGCGCGTACAAGGCAAACCAGTTGCCGCTGTCCCTGACTGAGCTGGCTGCCGAGCGGACCGACATGGGTCGCATAGCCGTGGGGCAAAGCATCGAGCACTTCATCCGCGCCTATGCGTTTCGATGCCGCGATCAGTTCTTCGTCGCTGGCCTCGGGCCTCGCGAGACGGAGATTTTCCAGCACCGTTCCGCCGAAAAGGACATTGTCCTGAAGCACGACGCCGATATGGCGGCGCAGGCTGCGTTCGGAAACGGCGCGAATATCCTGCCCGTCCAGGAGGATCGACCCTTCGTCCACATCGTAGAAACGGGTCAGTAACTGGACCAGCGTGCTTTTGCCATGGCCGGTCGGACCGACGATCGCCAATAGCTCGCCCGCTTCTATATCCAGGCTGAGGTCGCGAATGACAGGCTGGCCGGGACGATAGCCGAAACGGACATTGCGGAACTCGATCCGGCCCTCCACCGCGTCGAGGACGGCGGCATCGGTCCGGTCCACGATGTCGGGTTGCGTATCGAGCAGCAGGAAGACGCGCTGGGCGCAGGCGGTGCCGTTGGCGAAACGTTCGAAAAGGTCGCTGAATTCCTGCAAGGGCGCAAGGAAGAGGAAAACGTAGAACAGGCTTTGCGTCAGTTCGCCCAGTGTGAGCGTGCCGAGCGCGATGCCGCGTCCGCCAACGACCAGCGTCAGCGCCAGGCCCGCCGTGGTGAGCAGGCCGGTAAAGGGCGCGAACCAGCCCGAGCGGACGGAGCCGTAGATCAGGGAGGAATTGAAGTCCTCCAGCAGCCTTTGATATTTGGTCAGATTTTCCTGCTCGCGGCCCGATTGCTTGATCAGACGGACGGCAGCCACGGTCTCGACCAGATGGGCGGTGAAGCGGCTGCGGTTTTCGGCCACCTTGGCCCAACTGCGCTGCGCCACCCGCTTGAAGAGGAAGGTGGCGGCGATCAGGACAGGCACCACCGCCACCAGCCCCGCGAGCAGCACCGGCGCGATCAGCCACAGCAGGAAGCCGGACAGGCACAGCCGCAACAGGGCGGAGAGGAATTCCGGCGGTCCCTGGATCAGCAGCGGTTCCAGCGTGTCGACGTCGCGGTCTGCGCGGGCGATGATGCGGCCCGCCTTGGTGCGGTCGAAATAGCCGACGCTCAGCGTCTGAACATGGGCGAAGACGCGGGTGCGCAGGTCGTTGAGCAGGCGGATCGCCGCGATCCCGGCGCAATATTGCGACAGGCCGCCCAGCGCGAAACGCACGGCCCAGCTTGCCGCCAGCCCGGCGCAGGCCCAGGCGATCAGCGGCGCGTCGATGCCGCCTCCGGCCTTGGTCTCGGCATGGCGCAGCCCCTGGTCGATGACGAGGCCGATCAGCAGCGGCCGGGCGAAGATCGCCAGCACCTGCACCATCTCTATGCCGATGACCGCCGCGATGGGGCGCCAGATCGGCGCGAGCAGCGGGATCAGCCGTTCGACCACGCTCTGGTTCAGGCTGCGCTGGGAGAATTTCTCCTCCAGCTCGATGTCGGACAGGGCGCTGTCGCCTCTGAATGCGTTCATCTGTCTTACAGTCCCATCAGGTCGCGATAGGCGGCGCTGTCCTGCGACAATTGCTCATGCGTGCCCTCCGCGACGATCCGGCCGCCGCTCAGCACCGCCACCCGGTCGGCGGCGAGCGCGGTCGACAGGCGGCTGGCGACGATCAGCAGGGTGACCGGGCGTTCGGCGCGGAGCTTGCGGATATTGTCGATGGCCCGCCTTTCGGTCTGGGCGTCGAGGGCGCTGGTGGCGTCGTCCAGGACCAATATGTCCGCGTCCGCCAGCAATGCGCGGGCCAGGCACACACGCTGGCGCTGGCCGCCCGAAAGGGTCGCGCCCCGGTCGCCCACCCGCGTTTCCAGCCCGTCCTCAAGGCGGGCCAGCAATTCGCCAGCCGCCGCCTTGTCCAGCGCCGCGCGCAACTCGTCGTCGGTCGCATCGGGCGCGCAGAGGCGCAGATTGGCGGCCAGCGTGTCGGAAAAGAGGAAGCTTTCCTGCGGCAGCACATGGACGCGGCGGCGCAACGCATGCAGGTCGCTCGTCCGCACGTCCCGCCAGCCGGTTTCCGCCGACCCCAGTTCGACGCGGCCCTCGTCCACCTCCACCAGCCGGGGGAGCAGGGCGGTGAGGATGCTCTTGCCCGATCCGGTCGCGCCGACCAGCGCCACCACCTCGCCCGGCTGCACGGCAAGGCTGAGGTCGCGCAGCACGGTCGCCCCGTCGCCCAAGGGCGAGGCGGCGGCATGCGACAGGCGGAAACCGATCGGGCCTTCGGGCAGCGGCGCACTGCCCGAATTGATGACCGGCTCCGCGTCCAGCACTTCCCAGATGCGCGCCGCCGAAGCGCGGGCGTCCGCGATCACTTGCAGCAGGCGGCCGATGCTCTCGATCCGCAGGACCAGCGTGTTGACGACCAGCATCGCCGCCACCAGCGCGCCCAGGCCAAGCGCGCCATGCGCCACCATCCAGGCGCCCAGGCCCAGCACCCAGGCATGGGACAGGGCGATGATCGTCTGGGGCAGGGGAATGCTGCGGCAGGCGTGGCGGATCGCCGCCCGCGCCTCCACCCGGAACAGGTCGACATGGCGGCGGAAGCGCTCGGCGCGCGCCTCGCCCAACGAGAAAGCCTTGATGACGCGGACGCCGTTGACGCCTTCCGACAGGTCCTGCGTCACCGCGTCATAGGCATCCCCGATCCGCCGGTCGAGCGCCACCAGCGTGTCGGCTTCCGACCAGAGCAGGCCGATGCCGATCGCCAGCAGGACCAGCGGACCCAGAGCGAGCCAGGGCGAATAGAGCGCCAGCAGGCCAAGCGAGATGGCGACGATCAGCCCGGTTTCGAATATCTGCCGCCAGAAATTGATCAGCGCGTCGCGCACCTTGTCCGCGTCGCGGGTCATGCGCGTCACCATCTCGCCCACGCCATGGCGCCAGTGATAGGCAAGGTCGAGGCGCTGTATCTGCGTCAATATCCGCCCGCGCAGGATGGTCAGCAGCCGCTGGCCGATGGAGAGGGAGAGGAGGCCCGCGCCATATTGCACCGCCGCCCGCGCCAGCGAGAGGCCGATCAGCAGCGCGACCCAGAACCAGGCGCGGTCATAATGCAGCACCCCGTCCGGACCGGCAGCGACCAGCCTGCCATGCTGCGCTTCCTGCACGGCATGGCCGACCATCACCTGCTGGCCGACCAGCGCGACGTTGACGGCGGCCAGCAGCACCGCGGTCAGCGCAAACCGGCCCGGCATCTCGCCATAGATGGCAAGGCAGCGCAGCAACGGGCTGCCTTGCGGAAATCCTCTCTCCCCCATGGTTCCGTTCAGCTTGCGAGCGCGAGCGACTGCGCCGCTTCCAGCGGACGGGCGTCGATCCAGTCGCGCACGTCGAAGCTTTGCGGGATGAAGTTCCAGCGGTGAAGGAAGTTGGTGAAGTCCTGGATTGCCGTGACCGACTGTTCGGCAAGGTCGGTCTTCAGCTTCGTCTGCGCGTCCTCGCCATAGGCGATGCTGACCCAATATTCGCTGCTGTTGGTTTCGCGGGCGAGATAACGGCGGACGTCGGACGGGTGGGACTGCGCCCAACGTTCGGCGCGCAGCACCTGCTCGACGATGGTGACGGCGGCGTCGAAATGATGGTCGATCAGATGCCCGTCCACCGCCAGCGTGCGCGGCGTGCCGTTGTTGGAGCGCACCAGCGGATCGGGATGGATGCCGGTGTCGATCACCGTCTTGAGCCCGAATTGATGCGCGATCTGGGCGCCGCTCGCGCCCTTCAGGAAGATCGCGTCGACCTCGCCGCGCAGCAGGGCGATCAGTTCCAGATTATTGGCCCGCGCCCGGCTGGTGCTGCGCCCGTTCCAGGCAAGCGTGCCGCCGACCGTCTGTGCCTGCCCGTCGCTATAATGAGTCTCGATGTCCTGATCGACGATCTCGACGTCGGAGACTTCCAGTCCCTCCAGCCGCAAGGCATTCTCAAGGCCGCGAATGGCCTGGGCGCGGGTGAAGTCGATCTCGACATTCTTCCAGTTGGGCAGGCCGAAGCGGCGGCCCTTCAGGTCGCGCACCGTCTCTATGCCGGACTCCGGGCTGGCCAGGATCAACTGCGTCTCGTCCGCCCAGGACAGGCCGATGACCCGCGTGTCGCGGCCCCGCGCCTTCGCGCTGATCGCCGGGATATTGCCGCCATGGCGCACGCTGTTCTGGACGGTGTGCGAGAAATGCGACTCCCGCTTGGAAAAATCGCTGGATTCGAGCAGCGAGGACAGGCTGGTGCCCTGCGCGCGGAAGGCTTCCTCCAGCCAGCCCTGCTGGATGGCGATGCCAAGGCCGGTCGGCACCGGGCAGCGCGTGTACCAGAGCGTGTCGAGTGTGTTGCTCATTCGGCAATCCTTTCGATGTTGGTAGGATATGCTCCTGCGCCGGCAGGAGCAGGACAGTCCTAGGCGGCGGACTCCAGAACGGCTTCGGCGGGAGCGTGCCGCTCATTCGGATTCTCCGGACGCGGCAGGTTCAGATGCTCGCGCAGCGTCGTGCCCTCATATTCCGTCCGGAACAGCCCGCGCCGCTGGAGTTCCGGCACCACAAGGTCCACGAAATCCTCCAGCGAACTTGGCAACAGCGGCGGGATCAGGTTGAAACCGTCTGCGGCGTCGCGCTCGAACCAGTCCTGTATCTGGTCGGCAATGTCGACCGGCGTGCCCAGCACCACCCGATGCCCGCGCACCGCGTTGAAGCGCAGGAAAAGCTGGCGGATGTTGAGATTCTCGCGCCGCGCCAGCGCGGTGAGCTGCCGCCAGCGGCCCTTGCCGTTCTCCGGCTCCGGCAGGTCGGGTAGCGGCCCGTCGAGCGGATAGGCGCTGACGTCATGCCCCATCAAATTGAGGTCGCCTGAAAAATCGACCTTCTCCTCCAGCGCGCCGAACTTGTCCTGCGCCTCCTGAAGACTGGAGCCGATGGTGAAGGACAGGCCCGGCATCACCTTCAGCGTATCGGGATCGCGGCCGTAACCGGCGACCCGCGTCTTCACATCCTTGTAGAAGGCCTGCGCATCCTCGATGAACTGGGCGGCGGCATAGATCATCTCGGCATGGCGGGCGGCGAAATCGCGGCCGACCTCCGAATTGCCGGCCTGCGCGAAGACCGGATAGCCCTGGATCGGGCGCGGCATGTCGAGCACGCTGTCGATGCCGTAATAGGGCCCGCGATAATGGACCGGATGCACGGCGTCGGCATTGAGGTAGATGCCGCTGTCCTTGTCCGCGCCCTCGAAGGCGTCGTCTTCCCAACTGTCCCACAGCGCCTTGGCCAGCTCCACAAAGTCATGGGCGCGGGCATAGCGTTCGGCATGGCTGGCGGGCTGGTCGATGCCGAAGCTTTTCGCCGCGCCGTCCGCCAGCGAGGACACGATGTTCCAGCCGATCCGTCCGCCGCTGATATGGTCGAGCGAGGCGAAGCGCCGCGCCAGCGCATAGGGCTGTTCGAAATTGGTGTTCACCGTCGCGACCAGCCCGATATGGCTGGTGATGCTGGCCAGCGCCGCCGTTGCGGTCAGCGGTTCGAAATCGAGGAAAGCATGCCGCCGGGCGATCCCCTTGGTGCTGTCGCCGCTCTGTCCCACGAAATCCGCGAAGAAGGCGGCGTCCAGCTTGCCGCGCTCCGCGGTGCGGACGAGGCCGGCCCAATAGCGGAAATCGGGCTTGCCGGTATCGGCGGTGCCCGGTTGGCGCCAGGCGCCGGGATGATGGCCGTGGCGGGTCAGGAAAACGGCGAGCGCAAGCTGGCGCTTCTTCTGGGACATGGGATCGCTCCGGAAAGCGACGCCGCTGCTGGAGCATGGCGCGGTTGACCGGAACCACCTCACCTCCGTTCGGGCTGAGCTTGTCGAAGCCCTTCACTTCTTCAGGAGAAGGAGGGCCCTTCGACAGGCTCAGCCGAACGGGAGGGGTCTGGTCCGATTAACCGCGCAAATGCGTCAGCAACGGCGCCGGACTTCAAACATCATTCGGCGGCTTGCGCGGTTTCAGGCAGATGGATCGTGCCGTCATCATCGACGCGGGCGTCGGGCGGCACCAGCTTGCCCATCTTCCACTGCTGCTCCAGCACGCCGGGGCCGAAGGGCTTTGACCCGCCGAGCGCCTGCCCCAATATCTGGAACTGCGCGCCTTCCTCCAGCAGCACGATGGTGTTGGTGAGGTCGCGAAGCCCCTTCCAGCTCCAGATGGTCGCGCCGCCATTGGCCTCCACGATGCCGGGGACTTCGCTATCCTGCTCGATCGCTTCCAGGATGAAGTCGGGCTCAGGCTGGCGGCGGTTGATATAGACCGGAAGCTGCGCGGTGAAGCGGAAGCGGCGGTTGGGCACGTACAGCAGCGGCAGTTCCGAATGCGCCTGCGAATAGGCGCCCAGATGCGGCGTGTGGACGTGGCTGATCGCCTGGAAGTCCGGATATTTCTTGAAGATCTTGAGGTAGCGCGCCGCGCCGCCCGGTGCGTTGCCCCAATGGAGCGTGCCGTCGAAGCCGATGACGCTGGTGACGGCCTGATCGGGATCGTCTTCCCACAGACCGGCATAGTTCAGCGTGATGATCTTGTCTTCGCCGGGGATGCGGACCGCGAAGAACAGGGTGCCGCTGGCCGAGATGGTATGGGTCTCGCGCAGGACGCGGAAGGCGCGGCGGGCGTCCTTCTCCGTCTGCAGCACGAAGCCGATCGTTTCCCTTGAAAGTCCGTTGGTGTCAGACATGCTTATTTCCTTTCAGGCTGGAATGGCGACAGGTTGGGGACGCTGGGCGTTGAGGGCGCGGGCGGCCTCCAGCGGCCGGGGATCGACCCAGTCGGACAGGGCGAAATCCGCATCGAGGAAGCCGTGGGTGAACAGGAACTTCTTCTGAAGGTCGAACAGGGCGAGCCGTTCGTCGTCCAATGTCGGGTGCAGCCCTTCGTGCAGCCGGGCATAGGCCTGGTCGACGGCCTGCGCGCTGCCCTCCGTTTCATATTCGAGGATGTCGCGCAGCCGGTCGGGCTGCTCCGCGACCCAATCGGCTGCGCGCAGGGTGACGGCCAGGAAGCGGACCAGCAGGTCGAAATGATCGTCGATCAGGCTCTGATGGACCGTGATCGGTCGCGGCGTGCCGTTGTTCACGCGAAAGCGTGGGTCGGGCAGGGCGTCGAGATCGATGGCGACGACCAGACCGTTCTCCCGCGCCTGATCCAGCGCGGCGGCGCCCTTCACATAGATGGCGTCGACCTTCCCCTCGACCAGCGCCTCGATCGGCCAGAGCCGCCCGACGCCGCTGCGCTGGCCCGACCCGCGTGGTTGCAGGTCGCGCCCGCTGCCGCCGATATTGCGCAGCCGGTCGGGCGTCTCGATCAGCTCTACATCGTCGAAGCTCAGCCCCGCCGACGCCAGGGCGCCCTTATAGCCCGCGAGCGACATGCCGCGCGCGATGCTGGTGCCGCGCACATGGCTGGGGATGTCGTTGTGGCTCCAGCCGGGCAGGGCCAGCCGCTTGCCCTTGAGATCGGCGGCGGAGCGGATGCCGGAATCCGGCCGCGCTAGGATGAGCTGGCTCTCCTCGATCCAGGTGAGGCCGATCAGCTTCGTCGGCTCGCCCTGGGCGCGGGCGGCGATGGCCAGCATGTTGCCGCCCTCGCGGATCAGCGTGGGCAGGCGGTGGTCATAATGATGGCGGCCGAGTTCCGATCCCGACTCCTGCAAGGTGCGCAGCGCAATGCCGTCGCCCTCGAAGCTCTCGGTCAGCCAGCCCAGCTTGTAGGCGATGCCGGTGGCAGTCGGAACGGGGCAGCGGGTGAACCAGATCTCATCGGGCTGCTTGGCCTTTGTGGGGGCGCTGTCGGATAGGGTCGGCACGGCTGGCAAGTCTCCGGTTGTTGCCCGGGGAAAATCGCAAGACGTGTGCCAATCGGTAAAATGGCGGAATTATGGGGGATTTCGGAAAGGGACGCGGGCATGGGTGCGGCATATTGAACAGTCCCCTTGCTGCATTTTCACCGCCGTCAATGCTTCGGCTTCAGCGCCTCCGCCAGGGAAACGGTCGCGCTGCCCCGTCGCGCGGGCTGCGCCTGGCTGGGATCGGCCTTCCATCCGCTAAGATAGATGACGGCCATCTGCTCCGCCGTCCGCCCATCGATGTCGGCCGCCGCCGCGAAATGCTCCGTGGCCCCGATCAGAACGTCCCGCCGCAACGCGGGCGGCCGCGAAGCCAGCACATTGCCGGCCCCCATGCCCCGCAAGTCGCGCATCAGCCGCAATATATCGCCGTAGCGCACCGTCAGCACTTCGCCGTCCGCAACCGGCATGGTAAAGCCTGCCCGCGCCAGCAGATCACCCGCCGAGCGAACGTCGACCTGCGGATGGATATGCTGCCCCGCCCGGTCCCCTTCGCCCGTCATCAACGCGGCGCGGAGTAGCTGCAGCGAGCCTGCGCCCGCGAAAGCAGCCAGCATCAGCCCGTCGGGGCGCAATATCCGCCGCATCAGGATCAGCGCGCCGGGCAGGTCGTTGACGCTGTCCAGCGTGCCGCAGGCGATCACCAGGTCGAAACTTTCATCGGCAAAGGGCAGGGCGTCTTCATCGGCCTGCACGCCGCCCTGCGCCTTCGCCGCCGCAAAGCCGGGGTCGGCGCAGACGACGCTCTTGCCCATCGCCTCCAGCGCGGCCCTCGCGCTGCCATCGGGGCAGCCGATCACCAGCACTTCCTTCAGCTCGCGCTGCACGTCGCCCAGCCGGTCCAGCAGTTCGTCCAGCATCATGCGATAGAGGAAGTCATGCTCGGCAAAGCGCGCCATCATCCGGTCGCGCCTTTTGGCGCGCAGGGCTCGGTCGAAGATGTCGGGATTGGTCATCGGGGCCTTGTGCATGGGCGAAGGAGCGGGAACAAGGGAGATGATGTCCCTTGCCCTGCTTCACAAGAGCGTCCCGCTCCTCAAAACCACGCTCGGCCCGCTGGTCGATTATGCCCTGCCGCCACGCTGCCCGGGCTGCGGCGAGATCGTGGCTGCGGATGATGCCTTCTGCCTCGCCTGCTGGAGCGGGATGCGGTTCCTGGGCGCGCCCTGCTGCGCGCGTTGCGGGCTTCCCTTCGACTATGACCGCGGGGATGGCGCGGAATGCGGAGCCTGTCTGGCCGATCCGCCGCCCTATGACAGCGCGCGGGCGGTGCTGGCCTATGGCGATGTCGCCCGCACCGTGGCGCTGCGGCTGAAATATGGGCGGCGGATCGGTCTTGCGCGGCTGATTGCGAGGCAGATGGCGCGGCAGGTTCCGGCGGTGCGCGATGCCGTCATCGTGCCGGTGCCGCTGCACCGCTGGCGCTTGTGGTGGCGGGGCTTCAACCAGTCGGCGCTGATCGCCCGCCATCTGGCGCGGCTGACCGGCTTGCCGGTCGACAATCATGCGCTGCTCCGCACCCGCCGGACCCGGCCCCTGCGCGGCATGAGTCCGAAGACGCGGGCGAAGGCGGTTCGCGGCGCCTTCGCCCTGGCCCCGGGTCATATGCTCAAAGGACGCGCCGTTCTGCTGATCGACGACGTGCAGACCAGCGGCGCAACGGCGGCCGCCTGCGCCCGGGCGCTGAAACGCGGCGGAGCGGCAAGCGTTCATCTGCTGTGCTGGGCGCGGGTGCTGCCGGACGGCGCCGATTGACAAACAGCCGCCGAACCACAATTTCGACGATCAAGGAGTAAGACATGGCGAAGGTCGAAATCTATACCAAGGCCTGGTGCGGCTATTGCGCCCGGGCGAAGGCGCTGCTGAACGGAAAGGGCGTGGCGTTCGAGGAATATGACATCACCATGGGCGGGCCCAGGCAGCAGGAAATGCTGGACCGCGCCAATGGCGGGACGACCGTGCCCCAGATTTTCATCGACGGCCGGCATATCGGCGGCAGCGACGACATGGCGATGCTTGAGCGGCAGGGCAAGCTCGACGCCCTGCTGGGGGCATAGGCCGGATGCGCGCCGCCATCTTCCAGATGACCAGCGGGATCGATCCCGCCGCCAATGCCACCGCCATCGCGGACATGGCTGCGCGTGCCAAGGGGGAGGGGGCGGATATTCTCTTCACACCCGAAATGGCGGGCTATCTGGACCGCGACCGGCAAAGGGCGGCGGCGACCCTGCATTCGGAGGCGGACGACCCTGTCCTCGCCGTGGTGCGCAATGCGGCGGCGAAGCAGGGGCTGTGGGTGCATCTGGGCTCAACCCCGCTGAAGGATGAGCGGAGCGACGGGCGCTGGGCCAATCGCAGCTTCATGATCGACGATGGCGGCGCGATCCGGGCCCGCTACGACAAGATCCATCTGTTCGACGTCGATCTGGCGACGGGCGAAAGCTGGCGCGAATCGTCGGTCTATGGGCCGGGCGAGCGGGTCGTGGCGGTCGACACGCCCTGGGCCCGCATGGGATTGTCGGTCTGTTACGACATGCGCTTTCCCGATCTCTACCGGGCGCTCACCAACGCAGGCGCGACGGTGCTGCTGATGCCGGCTGCCTTCACCGTGCCGACAGGGAAGGCGCACTGGCACATATTGCTGCGGGCGCGCGCCATAGAGGCGGGCTGCTTCGTCATCGCCGCCGCGCAGACGGGCCATCATGCGGATGGCCGCGACACCTATGGGCATAGCCTGATCGTCGACCCATGGGGGGACATGGTGCTCGACATGGGCGAGCAGGCGGGCCTTGCTCTTGCGGAGATCGACCTGTCGCGCATAGAGGACGTGCGCGGGCGGGTGCCCGCGCTCGCCAACCGGCGATCCCTGCCCATGGATGTGACGCTATCGTGATCGTTTTCGACCTCAAATGCGAATCCCAAGGCCATGTGTTCGAGGCGTGGTTCGGTTCCAGCGCCGATTATGAGGATCAGAAGGCGCGTGGGCTGCTCGCCTGCCCGCTTTGCGGCGACGGGCATGTCGGCAAGGCGGTGATGGCTCCCGCCGTCGCTGCCAAGGGGAACAGCCGGCCGGAAACCATGCCGCAGATCGCTTCTTCGGGCGATGCTTCGATCACCATGGGTGCGGGCGAGGAAGCGAAAATGCGCGAACTGGTGCTTGCGCTGGCGAAGGCGCAGCAGAAGGCGCTGGAGGATTCGACCTGGGTCGGGCGCGACTTCGCGGAACAGGCGCGCGCCATGCATTATGGCGAGCAGGATCGCACCAGCATCCATGGCGAAGTGGCCCTGAGCGAGGCCCGGGCCTTGATCGCGGAGGGCGTGGAGGTTGCGCCGCTGCCTTTTCCGGTCATTCCCCCCGACGCGAAGAATTGACCGCGCCGCTCTCTCGCAATAGAGCCGTCACCGGGCACCCGTAGCTCAGCAGGATAGAGCATCAGATTCCTAATCTGAGGGCCGTGGGTTCGAATCCCGCCGGGTGCACCAAGGAAAACCGCCACTATCTGCAAATTGCAGAAGGTGGCGTTTTTACATCGGCAATCACATCCGTGCTCCATTGGGCCTCCGTCAGTACAAACGTTCCATCCAAGGCATGAAACGCTTCTCCGGCAAAATAGGAAGTCCAAATCCCACAAGCTTCCAGAGCGCGCTGCGTTAAATCAGGCGCTAGCCGCGCGCTCCAGCTTTCTGTTGTCGCATCGCTTAAACCGAAAACCGGTTCCCACTTTTCTGCACGATGCTCTCCCCGGCGGGTTCAGGAAGCGACCCCCGTCGACACGGGACGAGACGGGCCCTGCATAATAGCGATTGCGGGATCGCATCGAGGATCGTTCCTGACAGATCAGGCGTCTCTTGCCCAGGCGACGGCGTCGGCGCCGGCCGGCAGCACTGCCGGGCACTCCGGATCGGTCGCCGCGCGATAGACAGCGTCCGCCACATCCTGTCCGACCGTGACCGGACCGTTGGCGGCCTCCATGAGCGCGGCCAGCGTCTGCTGTGCATAATCGGCATAGGCCGCGGGGAAGCCGCCATCTTTCATCACCTGGCCCCGCGCCGTGTCACCAAAGCTGGTCGAAGGCGCCATGCCGGGCATGACGATCCGCACCCTGATGCCGAACGGCGCAAGTTCGTGCGCGGCGGACTCGGTGAGCGCATTCATGGCCGCCTTGCTGGCGCGATAGACCGAGAGCAGCGGCAAAGGCTTGTAGAGCGAACTGGAGCTGACGTTCACGATCACGCCCGTGCGCCGCGCCCGCATTCCCGGCAACACCGCCTGCATCATCGCGATCGCGCCGAACAGGTTGGTCTCGAAGATGGCGCGCACCGTTTCCAGGGGGGTGCCCTCTACGGCATTTAGCCAGCCCACCCCGGCATTGTTCACCAGCACGTCGACCGGCCCCGCCTCCGCGACCGCCGCGGCGATGCTGCTCATATCCGTGACGTCGAGCGGCAATATGCGCAACCGGTCGGAGGCGGGCAGGGTGCTGGCTGCGGGATCGCGCATGGTGGCGACGACATTCCAGCCCTGGTTCAGGAAATGGAGGGCGGTGTCACGGCCGAAGCCGGTCGAACAGCCGGTGATGAGGACAGTGTTCATCGTGAAGCTCCTTGCGGGCGATCATTGGAGCATTATAGATATGAATGATCCTTCAGTTTCGGTATTCGCATATGAACCGCCCACCGCCAGCCTTGCTGAAACCTCGCAAAGCGCCGCAACAGGCGCGCTCCGCCGTGACTATCGAGGCGATTCACGTCGCGACCATTCAGGTTTTGCTTGCCGGCGGCGTGGGGCGGCTCACCACCACCCGTGTGGCGGCGCGCGCCGGCGTCTCCGTGGGGACGATGTACCAATATTATCCGCACAAGCAGGCGCTGCTCTTCGCCCTCGTTCAGCGGCAGTTCGACCTGATCGATACGGCGATGCGGGATGCGGCGGCGCGGCTGGCGGGATCGGACCTTGGGACGGTCGCGCACGGGGTGGCCACGGCATGGCTGGACGCGAAGATGGCTGACATGGTCGCCTCCCGCGCCATCTATGGCATCGCCGCCGAGTTCGACCTGTCGGAAATGATGAGCCGGGCGGCGCAACGCATGACGCAGGTGATCGATACGCTGCTCGCCAATGTCCCGGATGCGCGGTTCGCCGACCGATCTTCTGCCGCCTTCATGCTCGCGGCCCTTCTGGGCGGCTCGGTGCGGGTCGTCATGGAGGCTGAGCCATCGGAAGAGAATTTCGCCCGGCTGCGCTGTGAATTGCCCCGAGCTTGCCACGCCTATCTCGTGGCCGCCAGTCAGGGCGCCTTGGCATAGACATGCCGGTCATGAAGATCCGACAGGGGCGCTAAACGACCGATCTGGGGTCGATGACCGAACTGGCAGGGCGCCCCGGTATGCTCGACCTGCTGGTACTGCCATGTTCATATTGGAACTTTCATCCGTTTCGGGCGGCGGGTAGCCGGCGTCATCCACTCATTCGCGTGCAGCCGGCGGCGTGACGCTGCCTTCGCGTTCGCCACAGGGTGAGCATCATGACCGTTATGAGGGCGCTTGGCTGAAGCGGTGCGTCCGAATCCAGGGCTCCGCCAAAGACCGGTTGCGCATCATCGCTCTTCCCCGGATGGATGGAGGTTCAGCGAACGGGAGGCTTCGGCATGGGCGTCTTAGCATATTGCACAGTTGGTTCGAACGATCTCGCCGGTGCAAAGGCCTTCTATGACGCGCTGCTTGCGGTGGTCGGGCTTGCGCCTTTGTTCGAGCATCCATCTGGAGGTCGTGTGTACGGGCGAGATGGTTCCTTCAGCTTCGCGGTCCTTGGGCCCTATGACGGACAGCCAGCAACGGTGGGGAATGGATCGATGGTCGCCTTCTGCTTTGATCGGCGCGAGGAGGTGGACGCTTTTCATCAGCGCGCGCTCGCATTGGGTGGCGCCACCGAAGGCGGACCCGATGTGCGCGGTCCGGGATGGTACTTCGCCTACTGCCGCGACCTCGATGGCAATAAGCTGTGCGCCTATTGCCTTGAGCCTTAGGCTTTCCCATGCCCGCCGGCACTCGGGTCAGGCCGGCCCCGCCGCCTCGCGGATCAGATCCGCAACGGCGCGGGGGTGGGAGATCAGCGACACATGGCTCGACTTCAGCTCGATCGTCTTTGCGTTCATGCGCTTCGCCATGAAGCGCTGGAGGTTGGGGTCGATCGTGCGATCTTCCGTCGAGACCGCATAATAGCTGGGCTTGCTGCGCCAAGCCGCGTTCGTCGTGCGGCCCGCGAGCAGTTCCCTGTGGAACGGCCACTGGACGGCAAAGAGCGCCCGCGCCCTGGCCTCCGGAAGGTCGCCCGCGAAATCGCGGAGGAAGGCCGCTTCGGTCAATCGCCCCTCATCCCCGTCGAAGACGATGCCGGCGCTGGCCGGCGGCGTCGGAAATGTCTTCGCCAGCGCGCCATAATCCTCGCCCGCATCGGGCGCGCGGGCGGCGACATAGACGAGGGCGGAGACATGGGGGTGCATGCCCGCTTCGGTGACGATCATCCCGGAAAAGCTGTGCCCGGCGAGGACGGTCGGCCCGTCCTGACGATCCAGCACGCGCCGCGCCGCAGCCACCGCATCGGGCAATGTCGTCAGCGGGTTCTGGACTGCGGTGACGTTGAGCCCGTGGGCCTGCAACAGGGGGATCACCTCCGACCAGGACGAGCCATCGGCGAACAGGCCGTGCACCAGCACGACGTTGCGCGCCTTCGTCTTTGCGACGGTCTGGGCGAATGCGTTGGCGGAGGCGGCGACGGCTCCGGCGATGAAAGCGGTCTGCATGAATGTACGACGATCGACGGTCACTATGCCGTTCCTTTCTGGAAATGGGGTCATCGTGCAACTTGTGCTGCTTCCGGGGCCGGCTGAATGGCGCACATTCTGGTTGTGGAAGCCGGAAAGAAGGAAACGGCCTTGAAGCACTATGCCGATCGGCCGCCGATGGAAAGACGCATGCTTGTGTAACGGCTTCCTTGTGGAGCAGGCGCGACAGAGCCGGACGCGGCCAGCGCTCTTGAACGCCATGGCGCGGGCCCGGTTCGCAGGGGCGACCGCAACATTGCATGTCGCGCCTTTACAGCCCCTTTAGGCTCGGGACCCATTACTGGCGGGGTCGAGGCGCCATTTCGGCGTCCCGCGGGAATTTGACCAAAATGGCCCAGTGCTGCGTCGGCAGGCTGGAAATATCGACATATTCCTGCGCCTCGCCTTCTTGCCCTGAGCCATTTTGCCTCAAACCTCGACCCCGCCAGTAATAGGTCCTGAGCCTAGATAACGCCCCCAGACGCTGTCGGCCATATAGTCGGTGAAGTGGCGGTCATTGCCGCCGCTGGCATACATGAAGTTCAGATAATCGTCGGCATAGCGCCGGTCGTTCAGCCAGCGCCCCTCCGCCAGATGAAAGCCGGTGGCGTCGTTCAGGCTGGCATAGGGTGCCGCTGCCAGTCGACATCGTCCAGGAATTCGGTGGAGATGAAGCCTTCTTCCCCCAGATCGCGCTGATGCGCGCGGAAGAGGGACCAGCGATAATAATAGACGGCGTCTATCCGGGGATCGGCGGACTCGAAGAAGGGAATGCGCTGCTCGTACCAGGGGGCATCGTTGCCGAAGCGCTGCACGGCGATGCGGTGCCTGTCCATCCCCGGCCGCGACGGGGGCTGGGAAGCCGCAGCGGCCCCCAACAGCGTCGCGCCCGCCAGCAGGACCTTCATCGAAGCATGCATCTCTCACCCGCCCATGACCGCAAAGGATATGGCGGCCGGCCCGGGAATGGAGAGGGGTCCCGGACCGGCCGCCATGGAAATGGGATGCGGTGAGGAGACACCGCATCCCATCGGGCACTCACTTGAAGGTGTAGCGGACGCCGAGCGCGAAGGTGCGCGCCAGCAGGGTCGTGCCAAGATTATATTGCTCGGGACCGCCGACATCCTCGAACTTGTAATAGGTCTGCTGCTTGGACTTGGTGAGGTTCACCGCGTCGAAAGTCACGCCCAGACGGTCGTTGACGTTCCAGGTGAGCTGGAAGTCCAGGCTCTTTTCCGGGTTGCGCCAAACGCCGATCGGGTTGGCGAACAGGCGGGCTTCGTTGTTCGCCAGGAACTCCTTGCGCCAGATATAGGACAGGCGCGCGCCGATCGGGCCGTTGTCATAGGCGAGCGTGGCGTTGTAGCTGAGGTCCGACACGCCGAAGAAGGACGAGGTCGCCTGACCGGTGACATTGCCCGCAGCATCCGTCTGCGGAATGTTCTGCTTGGAATCCAGCACCGTCACGCTGCCCACGAAGCCCAGCCCGTCCAGCGGACCCGGCAGATAGCTCGGGAAATAGGTGAGCCCCAGTTCCAGGCCCTTGAGCACGCCGTTGGAGGCGTTGACCGGCCGGGTGATGGCGAAATTGTTGGTCGCGCCCGCGACGATGCCGTTGTTGGGGATGAATTCCATCACCGTCAGCGGCACCACCAGCCCGTTGATCTCGCGGCGGAAGCCCGTCAGCGTGATCGCGCTGTTGCGTTCGAAATACCATTCGATCGCGGCGTCGAAATTCTTCGAATGGGTGGGCTTCAGCGTCGCCGTGCCCGCCGTGCCGCTGCCATAGCCGACATTGGTGAGGTCGCCGGTCAGCGAATAATTGGGGTTGATGTCGCTGAAGTTCGGGCGTCGCAGCGTTTCGCCATAGTTGAAGCGCAGGCGCAGATTGTCGAAAATCTCGTAGCGCGCGGTGAAGCTGGGCAGGAAGCGATCCGAACCCGAAGAGACGCGGGTCTGCGCGCCGCCATTGTAGCGGTCGAAGAAATTATAGTCGGTGTCGACCGTGACGTAGCGGACACCGGCCTGCAGCTTCAGCGGGCGGCCGAAGATCGACAGTTCGCCATCGGCCTGCACATAGGCGGCGATGGTGCTTTCATCGATGTCGAACACCCTCTGGAGCGAGAGCTGGTCGGATGTCCTGAGGCCGTAGAGGCCGCGCACCGTGTCCGCATTGTCGTGAAGCCAGTAGCCGTTCGCGAGCGTCCAGCTCGTCGGCACGTCGGCGCGGCCCTGGTAGAAGTCCGAATTGGTGAAGGCTGCGCCTTCGCCCAGCCCCGCCAGCGTGGTCGCGGCCAGCGGCGCGCCGGCGTCCTGGGTGCGCACGGCGGTCGACGCCTTGCGCTGGTCGATGCGGATGCCTGCCTTGATCTGGCGCAGGAAGCCCTCGTCCCAGGTGTAATAGCCGTCGAGCGTGCCGGTGATGGCGCTGCCCTTGTCCCGGTTCGCATTGTCGTAGAGCTGTGCGACGTTCCAGATGCCGGTGTCGTTCAGCAGGCTGTCGTCACTGAAATGATAGGACGGTATGCCGCCCCCGGCATTGAAATCCGTGGTGATCTGGCTGGCGACGCGGTCCGTGCGCATCGCGATGAAGGAGGTCTTCACCTTGCTGGTCTGATAGGCGATGTCGCCGACGATCTTGCCGCGGTCGCCCAGATCCCACTTGCCGTTCAGCGCATAGACGAAGCTGTCGGTCGAGGTCTTGGTGAAGTCGCCGCTGTTGAAGCCGTAGACATTGTTGGCGACGCGCGACTTGACGATGTTGGTGCCGTCATAGAGCGTCGGCGCCTGCGGATTGTCCCAGAAGTCGACGAAGCTGAACTGCAGGCTGTTGAAGGTCTCGCCCCGGAAGCCGGCGTAGAAGACCTCGGCCGTATAGACCGAACTGCTGTTGGGCGCCCATTGCAGCGCGACATTGAAGGACGGACGTTCCCGCTCGCCGTAAAGGTCGGAGCTGAACACCGCGTCGCGCGACAGATAATAGGGGGTTTCGACGCCGTTGACGAGCATGGTGGAGCCGGTCGCCGTGGGCAGGCCGCGGTCCAGGCCGGGGTCCCACGCACCGAGGGCGGGGGCGACGACGAACTGGCCGGTGATCGGATCGCGCCCGGCGGGGAAGATGCGCTGGAACGGCGTCAGGCCGGTGCCCGTCGCCGGGTCCATCGTCGCGAACGGCACGAAGGCGCCCGCCGTCACGGTCTGGTCGCGATATTTGGTGCGGCTGTAGCTGCCGTTCACCAGCAGGCCGATGTCGCCGATGCCCGTTTCCCAGCGGTCGCTGACCAGCAGCGCGACGTTCGGGTTATAGCTGTCGGCCTGTTCATTGTAGATGCCGCGGGCAAGGCCGGAAATGGCGAAGCCGTCGAAGTCGAAGGGACGACGGGTTTCGACATTGACCTGTCCGGCAAGGCCGGTCTCGATCTGGTCGGCGGAGCGGGTCTTGAACACATCGACGCGCTTCACGAGGTTGGCGGACACGTCCTGCAACGCGAAAGCCTGGCCGGCGGCGGTGAAGATGTTGCGTCCGTTGAGCGTGGTAAGCGCATCGGGCAGCCCGCGGATGGAGATCGCCGCCGCTTCGCCGCCGGTGCGGTTGGTCACCTGGATGCCGGTGACGCGCTGGAGCGCTTCGACGACGTTGTTGTCCGGCAGCTTGCCGACATCCTCCGCGACGATCGAGTCGACGATCTGGGTCGATTCCTTGCGGACGTTGAGCGCGCCCACGATCGAGGCGCGGACGCCCGTGACGATGATGTCGTTGGCCTCTTCATCCTGCGGCGCTGCTGCGGATTGGGCATGGGCCGTGCCCGCCAACATGAGCGCGAGCAGGGATGCAGACGTGAAAGCGAGCGGCTTCAAAGCCATGTTTGATCCTCCCCTTGGAGATGCGAGCGCCTTGGGCGCCATGAATTACTCGGACTAATTATTTCTCGGAGTAATAGAAGGCAAGAGGGAATTTGCACTGCCGTTCACGAAAAAATTTTCCCTAGTGACAAATATGTCTCATCCGAAAAAACGGCGCTTTTCTGCCGTTTCCGGCGAAAAGAAAAAGCCGCCTCCGAAATGGGGAGGCGGCTTTTATCCTTTTATTTGTCGGACTTGGAGGCTGGGTTTCAGTCCGCGATCCACCGTGCCGTAGCGTCGCGGCTGCCCGCAAGGCGGATCTCCTTCCCGACCGCCGCAAGCGCCTTGCCCGTGACCGCGATGGACACGAAGCGGACCGTGTTCGACCTGTCGTCGGAGAATCGGACGAACTGGCTGCGCATGGCGAAATCGGCGCTGCGATCATTGCGGGCGAGGGTGACGGAGCCGTCCTTGCCGGCCAAAAGATAATGGTCTGGCAGCAGAATGGGGGAAAGCATGATGCTCTGCGGCCCGGCGCGTCCGGCGGTCTGGCGGAACTGGGTCGCGGGCAGCGAAGGATTGCCGGCGATCAGGCGGGTGCCGTCATGGGCCAGCAGCGCCCTGGGATCGACGGCGGAGGCGAAACGCTCGGGCAGCGGGCCGTTGCCGACGGGCACGCCGAAGTCGGGCGTGCCGTCCGCCTTGTAATAGAGGCGCTGGACGCGCGTATGGCGGTCCGGATTGAACAGCGGGTCGCCCTTGATCGCTTCATAGTCGCGGCCATGATAGACCAATATGTCGCGGCCCTTCTCATCCACGGTGAAGCTGTTGTGGCCCGGCCCGTACACCCTGGTCTCCGGGCAGCTGGTGAAGACCGGCTGCTGCGATTTCACCCAGGCATCGGGGTCCATGATGTCCGCATCCTCCGGCGCGGTCAGCAGGCCCAGGCAATAGCGCGCGTCGGTGGCGCTGGCCGAATAGGTCATGAACAGCCGGCCGTTGCGGTGAAGGACGGCGGGCGCCTCCGCCACCTTGTAGCCGCCTGTTTCCCAGTCGAGCGTCGGGATCGTGAGGCGCGTCGCCCTGGCCGCCAGCTTCAGCGGCGACGCCAGCGGGGCGATATAGAGGTTGGAATTGGTCTCGATCCCCGGTTCGCGCTGGGCCCAGGCGAAGTAGCGCCTGCCCTTGTGCACGAAGCTGGTGGAATCGAGGTTGAAGCTGTCCCACGGCGCCTGGAACTGGCCGAGCAGCTTCCATCGGCCGGTCATCGGATCGGGACCGTCGCAGACGATGGCATAGGTGCGGATGCGGAATACGTCCTCGCCGCCGCCGCTGGGGCCTGCGGCGAAATACATGGTCCAGCGCCCGTCGATCTGGTGCAGTTCGGGCGCCCAGATGAAGCCGGACAGCGGGCCTGTCTTCTCATGCCGCCAAAGGACGGCTTCCTCCGCAGTGGCGAGGCCCGCGAGCGTCTTCGATCGGCGCAGGACCAGCCGGTCATATTCGGGGACGGAACCGGTGAGGTAATAATGGCCGTCTTCATGACGGAAGACCTGCGCGTCCGCGCGTTGCTTGACCAACGGGTTGACGGCGGCGGGGGTGGGGACTTCGACCCTGGTGCGCGCGATCAGCGGCGTTGCCGACAGTGCGGCTGTCCCGGCGAGGAATAGGCGGCGATCGATTGGATTCATGAAAAGCTCTCCTCTTGGGTCGCCCTTGCCCTTCCCGCCGCCCTTGGGGGCGGACCCCCTCTCTCCCGGCGGGAGAGGGAGGGAGACGCGAAGCGCCGGAAGGGGGGAGGGCGACGGGGTCAATATTCAGCCACCGGCCAGCCGTCCGCGCCCCAGCGGACCGGCGCGATCCGCAGGGTGGGGGCGCCGTTCGCCTGCTTGTCATAGGCATGATAGACGACATAGTCCGTACCGTCCCGGTCGTGCAGCCAGCCCGCATGGCCCGGCCCGCGCCAGCGTTGCTGCTCTTGAAGGTCGGCGCGCAGGAAGATGGTGCCGCCGCCCTGCATCATCGAACTGCCGTCCTTGCCCAGATAGGGGCCGGTGATCGCCCTGGACCGGCCGATCACCGTATAATAGGTGCTGTTCACGCCCTTGCAGCAATAATCATAGGACGCCATCAGCCAGTAATAGCCGCCATGGTCGACGATGAAGGGCGCCTCCACCGGGGCCGGGCCGCCTGTGGGCGCGGGGCGGCGGGCGATGGCATGGGGTTTCGCCTTGGGGTCTTTGGGTTTGCCGGTTTTCGGGTCCAGCGCGAACAGCTTGATGCCTGTCCAGAAGCTGCCCAGCGCCAGCCAGTGGCGACCCTCCCGGTCAACGATGAAATTGGGATCGATGGCGTTGAAGTCGTCCGTGCTGGTCGACAGCACCACCAGCCCTTCGTCGCGCCAGCCGTAATTCTTCGCCTTGGGATCGAGCGTCGGGCTGGTCGCCAGCCCGATGGCCGAGCGGTTGGAGCCGAAGGTGGAGACGGAATAATAAAGCCGGTAGCGGCCGTTCACGAAGCTGATGTCGGGCGCCCACATGCCGTTGCTGCCGGGGATCGCCTTCGTCGCCCAGCCGGGCAGGGCGGTGAAGACGGGATCGCCGGCGGTCCAGTGGACCAGGTCCTTCGACGTGCGCGTTTCTATCAGGCGCTGGCCGTGGCCGGTGCTGAAGACATGATAGCTGTCGCCTTCGCGGATGATGACCGGATCGTGGGTCGGCGTCAGGTCGCCGGTCAGGCGGCTGTTGAGGGTGGCGGCGGGTTGCTGGGCCAAGGCCTGGCCAGCAGCCGCCAGCAGCGCGAGGCCCATGAGTTTCATGATAGTCTGCCGCGCCATATAGGCTCTCTCCGATAATGGTTCCGGGCGCAACGTGCTTCTGCGCAGGAACACGGCACAGCTAAAAAGGATGGAGCGGACGGCGATTCCACCCTCCGTCCGCTCCAAGGGCTTCATTGCAGGTCGAGCACGACCACGGACCGGGGCGGCAGCGCCACCGTCAGCGTGCCGCCGCTCACCTGCGCGCCGGTGAAGGCGGCGGGCTTCACCACCTCCGGCGCGTCGAAGCTGTTGTGCGAATTGATCGCGGGGGCTGTCAGGATGCGGCCCGACACATTGGCGGCGTTCAGCCCGTCCAGCTTCACCGTCACCATATTGGTCTGGCTGGGATCGAGGTTGGAAAGGCCGACATGGACCTTGCCGTCCCTAGCCCGCACCGCCGATCCGCTGACCGCCGGCATGACGAACCTGTCCTTGTTGTACCAGGGCGTGTCGATGTCGATCGGCAGCACCGTCGCATCCTGCCA